>CAWBVL010000008.1:0-784771 GCA_963792215.1 uncultured Actinomycetes bacterium | reverse complement strand
AGTGCAGCGCGATCGTCGCGTCGGGATACGTCTCGCCGAGGATGCGGATCACCTCGGGCGCGCGGAGACCGATCGGGTCGGCGCGCGTCAGGGCCTCGGGCGCCGCGTCGGACATGCCGCCGATGCTACCCGGCGGCCGGGGCGGCACCGCCGATGAGCATGGGGAGTTCCCACCGGTCGCCCGCGCGGTATTCCGCGACCCAGTTCCCCTCGTGGTGCACGTACACGCCGCCCACGCCGTGCGCCGACCACTGCGAGCCATCGCCGACGATGGCCGTCTGCTCGTCGATCGCGATAAGCATGCCGCCGACGGGCGTGGCCGCCGTGATGAACGCGTGCGCGCCGGGGATCCACGTCTCGACGATGTCCCAGTGCGGCGCGAACAAGATCGCCGGGAAGTACCCGAGGCCGGGCGCCCAGACCGTGTCCGAGTCTTCGCTATCGGAGTCGAAGGTCGGATCGCTCAGGCATGCCACGCCGGCGCTGCAGCCGCTGTACGCGAGCGATCCATCGGCGATCCGACCGCGGATCCGTTCCCAGACCGGCGAGCCGACGAGCACCTTCGCGAGATAGGCGGGGTTCCCGCCGGAGAAGAACACCATCGCGGCTTCGTCCACCTGGGCCACGATCGCCGGGTCGTGCGCGTCCTGCCAGGTGCGCAACGACGGCGCAACGGCGTCGATCCCCGCGGCCGCGAAGTGCGCGAGACCCTTGTCGACCCAGCTCTGATACACCTTGTCGCCTTCCGGGGCCGACGCGGTCGCGAACACCAAGACAGGTCCGGAGCGGTTCTCGAGGAGCGACCGATCGAGATCACTGTGCCAATCCTCGAACTCCCCCGCCCCGAGGAACGCGTATGCGCTCATGACGTCACCTCCGCGATCGCCTTCGCGAACCCCGGCAGCGACCGCTCGACCATGTCGTCGTTGGCGGTCACCGACAGCCGGAACCACCCGGGCATCTCGAACATCGCGCCGGGCAGGACGAAAACGTCGTGGGTCCGCAAGACCTCCGCGAATCGACGGTCGTCCTCGAGCGGCGAGCGCACGAGCACGTAGAAGGTGCCCTGCGGCTCCACCACCTCGTAGCCCTGCTCGCGGAGCGTCGATACCAGCGTGTCCCGCCGCCGCTGCAACGTCGGGATGTCAGGACTCATCGTGTTCAGATCCGGGATCGCGTGCTGCAGGATCGAGACCGGGTAGGCCCAGCCGAGCGTGATCTGCCCGATCTGCAGTGCGGCCCGCAACTCGTCACCGCCCTCCGCGTCCGGACCGACCGCGATGTATCCGAGCCGCGAGCCCGGCGACAGCAGCGTCTTCGCGTACGTGTACAAGAGGAAGGAGTGCGGGTAGTACGCCACCGGCGTGGTGAAGGCGTGGGGCGTGAACACGATCCGGTTGTACGCCTCGTCGGACAGCAGGTAGATCCGATGTCCTGACCGCGCGGAACCCTCATCCAAGATCGTCGCCAGCGCAGTGAGCTGCTCGGGCGCGTAGATCCTGCCGGACGGGTTGTGCGGCGAGTTCACGATGATCGCGCGCGTCCGCGGCGTGATCGCGGCTTCGATCGAGGCCAGATCGAGATCGAAGTCGTGCTCGCGGTCGGCGAGCACCCGCACCGGCGTCGCGCCGGCGGCGACGATCAAGGTCTCGTAGAAGAACCACGGCGGCGACACGAAGATCACCTCGTCGCCGGCGTCGACGAGCGTCCGCAGCGCGATCGCGAGCCCGACGAAGTTCCCGTTCGTGAGGTGGATGTCCTCGTCGCGGAACGCGACGGGGAAGCGCCGGCGGAGGTCCTCGCCGATCGACGCCACCGCTTCGGGCAGGTCCATCGTGTACGCGTAGTGATCCTTGCCCGTGGGCTGTGCGGCGCGGACGAGCGCGTCGACGTACGCGCTCGGCGCTACGTCGTGCGGGTTCCCGAACATGAAGTCGCACGCCTCGGGACGGCGCATCGCCTCCCACAGCTCATCGTCGGTCCCGAACTCGCCGAACGGGCCGAGCACCCGCATGATCTCGGCCGTCTGCTTCGAGACCGCGCTCATCGGCCGCCCTCCGGCCCCTCGCGGTACGCCTCGTCGCGCAGGAACCGCCGAAGGCCGTCCTCGCCGAACACCTCGAGGAGCCCCTCCATCTGGCTCTCATGTGCCTCGAGCGAGGTGATCTTCAGCTCCAACGCCTCGTCGTCGCACGAGAAGTCGATGCCGAGGTCGGCTGGTTGCGTCACCGGCGGCGTGCCCGGCAAGAAGATGTCGAACTGCTCGAGCGACGGCACGACCTCCTCGACGAACGCCGGCGTCTGCGTCGCGTAGAACAGGCGGGCGCCAGGCTTCGCGAGCTCGCGGAACGCGTCGGTCGTCCACCGCGACACATCCTTGTGCCCCTGGTGTCCGGTCATCCCATCGGGGCCGAAGGTGAGGATCGTGTCCGGGTCGATCTCCTGCACGATCGCGCGCACCTGCTCGGCCCCGGCCTCGTCGAGGTGCGCCTGCATGTCGACGTCGACCGGGCCGTCGAGGAAGCGATGCTCCATCACGCCGAGGATCTCGAGCGAGCGCAAGAGCTCCTTCGTGCGGACGTCGCCCATCGACTCGGGCGGCCACCGCTCCTCGTCCATCGAGCCGCCCTCGCCGCGCGTCGCCGTGACGTCGACCACGCGCTGACCGTTGCGCACGGCCGTGGCCATCAGGCCGGCGGAACAGAAGATGTCGTCATCCGGGTGCGCCCACACCCCGAGGATCGTGCCGAGCGCTGCCGTGTCCTGCATCGAACCCCCCATGCGATCGCGTGGTGGAAAGCATGCCCCAGGTCGGGCCGGACGTCATCCGTGCTCACACGCACCGTCACACGCAGGCGCGCGGGCGTTACGGCTCGGCGATGATCGCGCGGATCCGGTCGCGGAGCGCCTCGGGCACGTCCTTCTCGATGCACCGCGTCGCGACGATCTCCTTCAGATGCTTGCGGAACTCTGCGCGGTCCAAGCACGGGGAGCAGCCGGATAGGTGGTCGGTGATACGCGCCGCGAGATCGGGATCCACCTCGCCGTCGAGGTAGGCCTCGACCTCGAGGAGGGTCTCGGTACAGTCGGGTCCACACTCACGCTCACGCATCGACGAATCCTCGCTCCTTGGCCGTCTCCCACAACGCCTTCTCGAGCGCTTTCCTTCCCCGATGGAGCCGGCTCATCACGGTGCCGATCGGCGTGTCCATGATCTCGGCGATCTCCTTGTACGAGAAGCCCTCCACGTCGGCCAGCAGGACGGGCAAGCGGAAGCGCTCGGGCAGGGACTCGACGGCGTCCTTCACGGCTTGATCCGGGATCGTGTCGAGCACGGTGGTCTCGGCCGAATCCTCGACGCTCCGGCCGCCCAGCCGGTCGTACAGGTACCACTCGTCGACGTCCTCGGGACCATCCACGATCTGGGGCTCGCGCTGCTTCTTGCGGTACGTGTTGATGTAGCTGTTCGTCAGGATCCGGTAAAGCCAGGCCTTCAGGTTGGTGCCCTCCTTGAACCCGGCGAAGCCCCGATAGGCCCGCAGGTAGGTCTCCTGGACCAGATCCTCCGCGTCGGACCGGTTGCGGGTCATCCGCATCGCCGCCCCGTACAGGCTCGGGAGCAGCGGCAGCACGTCGCGCTCGAATCGCTCGCGAAGACGCCGATCGTCCGGTTCAGCTGCGGGCTGGGCCATCCGACAAGCCTATCGGGACGACATCGCAACGAACCTGAGTCCCACATCGTCTGTCATTCGCACCATCGGATGCGAAGATGGAGGCCAGATGCCCGACAACACCCCCGGAAACGGCCGGCGTCCCAACGGCCCAGGTGGGACGCCCCCGCGTCCCCGCATGACCCCGTGGATCGTGATCGCCCTCGCGATCACGGCCCTGCTCGCCTTCAATCAGTTCTCCTCGATCGCGGGCAGCAACGAGATCCCGTACAGCCAGTTCCAAGAGGCGGTCGATAACAACAAGATCGACTCGAACACCACGGTGAAGATCTCCGACACGTCGGTGTCGGGTGCGATCATCCAGGACGACGGCTCGTCGAAGGCCTTTACGATCGAAGCTCGCCGCGAACGTCACGATCGACCAAGGCTTACACGCGTGGCTAGCGACCACAACGTCACCTACGAGTTCGTCACGCCGAACCCGTGGCTCGGACTCCTCTACAGCGTCTTGCCGCTCGTCTTGCTGATGGGGCTCGCGTACTGGTTCCTGTTCCGACGGGTGGGCGCGAGCGGCGCGAACCCGCTCAACATGGGCAAGAACAAGGTCAAGATCTACGACCGCAAGGAGATGAAGACCACCTTCTCCGACGTCGCCGGTGTCGACGAGGCGAAAGAAGAACTTCACGAGATCGTCGAGTTCCTACGCAACCCGAAGAAGTACCAGCGGCTGGGCGGGCGCATCCCCAAGGGCGTGCTGCTCCTCGGGCCTCCGGGCTGCGGCAAGACGCTGCTCGCCCGTGCCGTCGCCGGCGAGGCGAACGTGCCGTTCTTCTTCATGAGCGGCTCTGAGTTCGTCGAGATGTTCGTCGGGCTCGGGGCAGCCCGCGTTCGCGAACTGTTCCAGCAGGCCAAGGAGAAGGCACCGGCGCTGGTCTTCCTCGACGAGATCGACACCATCGGCAAGGGTCGCTCCGGCGCGATGGGAGCCGGGTTCGGCGCGCACGATGAGCGCGAGCAGACCCTGAACCAGCTCCTGGTCGAGATGGACGGCTTCGACGCCTCCAAGGGCGTCATCATCATGGCCGCCACGAACCGCCCCGATGTGCTCGACCCGGCCTTGATCCGGCCGGGCCGGTTCGACCGACAGGTGGTCGTGGACCGGCCCGACCTGAGGGGTCGCGAGGAGATCTTGCGGGTGCACGCTCGCGGGGTCGCGCTCGACCCGCGGGTCGAGCTGAATACGGTCGCGGCGCGCACACCGGGTTTCACCGGCGCCGACCTCGAGAACGTGGTGAACGAGGCCGCGCTGCTCGCAGCCCGCCGGGAGAAGAACGCGGTCACCGAGCTCGAGCTCGATGAGGCCATCGACCGCGCGTCACTCGGCCTCGAGCGCAAATCGCGGGTGCTCTCCCAGAAGGAGAAGGAGCGCACGGCGGTCCACGAGATGGGCCACGCGCTCGTCGCCGTCAGCTGCGACGACATCGACCCGCTGCACCGCGTCACGATCGTGCCGCGCGGCACGGCCGCGTTGGGTGTCACGTGGGTGCGCCCGACCGAGGACCGCTTCATGCGCACGGAGCCCGAGCTCAAGGACTCGATGGCGTTCGCGATGGGCGGGCGTTCGGCCGAGGAGATCTATTACGACGGCGTGGTGTCGACCGGCGCCCACAACGACCTTGAGAAGGCGACCGACACGGCGCGCGCGATGGTCACGATGCTCGGGATGAGCGACGACGTCGGCCCGATCTCACTCGGCGACGAGGAGCGGCAGCAGAACCCGTTCGCCGGCGGTCCGCAGGTGTCCCAGAAGACCGCCGAGCTGATCGACGACGAGGTCCGCCGGCTACTCGAGGAGGCACACGAGCGCGCGTCCGCGATCCTCACCGAGAAGCGCGACCTGCTGAACCAACTGTCGGCGCTGCTGATCTCGATCGAGACGATCGAGGGCGACGACCTGGTCGCCTACGTGAAGGGCGAGCGGCCGATCCCAACGCCCGAAGAGGCCCGCCGGGCGCTCGACCAGCGCGCCGCCGATGAAGCCGCGGCCGCCGCGACGCCCGAGCCCGCGCCGCAGCGCTCGCCCGCGCCGACGCCGTACATGCCGCCGGCGCCGCCCATGCCGGCGGACTGACCGGTTCTCGTCTAACGACCTTCCGGCATCGTCACCGGTCGTTCGTGATGGTGCTCGTGGTCATGGTCGTGATCATGGTGGTCGGGTTCGCCGGAGAGCACGAGGTCCCACCGGTCGCGATACCGATCGAGGAACCGGTAGAAGTTCCGCTTGGACCATGACGTGCGTTGTTTGTCGGAGGCGGCCGCCCAGGCGCGGTGCTCGTGCTTGGCCACCGGCAGCGAGACCACGCTGCACCCCAGCCCGGCGTCCTTCACCTTGAAGGACCAATCGATGTCGGCCGTGCGGTACCACTTGAACTTCTCGTCGAACCCGCCGACGTCGGTGAGCACCTCGCGGCGGAACGCCATCAGGTAGCCCTCGACCGCGTCACACGGGCCGTCGTCCGGGGCTTCCTCGAACTCGCGGAGATCTTCGGTCATGATGCCGAACGGCCCGACCACACCGGCCGCCGGATCCTTGAGCGCGGTCTCGATCGGCGAGAAGACGTCGCCGGTCGGCTCGATCGAGGCGTCGGCCACGATCACGATCGGCGCAAGCGACCGCGAGAGTCCCGCGTTGCGAGCGGCGGCCCAGCCCGTGTCGTCGCGCAGCCACACGACCTCGACGTCGTCACGATCGGCCCAGCGATCGGCCGCGACGCCGGTCACGTCCGCGACGACGAACTGCAACCGTCGCGAGCCCGCGTTGGCCGAGAACGCGGCGATGGCGCGGTCGATGTCGGCCGGCCATCCTTCGCACACCCAGTGGATGGCGACGTCGAACGTCGGCTCTCGGTCAAGCACCGACTCGACCTCGGATGGCGCGATCGCGCCGGCGGCGAGCTGGTCGGCCTCGAGAGGTTCGAGGTCGAAGCCGCCGGGTGCGTCGGTGACGATCCACCCAAGCTCGGCGATCTGATCACGAAGGGCGTCGGCGGCGGCGAAGTCCTTCGCGGCTCGGGCGTCGGCGCGCTGCTCGGCGAGTCGACGGACCTCGTCCGGCGCCCGCGGCTCTCCGCGACCTTCATCTGACCGGGTCATGCGTTCATTGTCTCCAGTCGCGGGAACAACGTTGCATCGGCGCGGTGGTCGGCTTGGACATCCGCGGCACAGCGCCGTCGGTCAGGCGGTCGCGACCTTGGTCGCCCCACGCAGGCGGGCCGCCATCGTCTCGAGCGTGCGCATCGCGATGGTGGGGTGCTCAACCAGGAGGCCGCGGAAGACCCACTCGGTGAGGGCGTAGAGGATGATCGGCGTGGTGGAGGTGACGGTGGCGGTACGTGGGCCGCCGTCGAGCAGCGCCATCTCACCGAAGAAGTCGCCGCTCTTGAGGTGGTTGACCTTCCTGCCGCCGATGGTGACGTCGGCCTCGCCCTCGGCGATCACGAACAGACCGGCGCCCGGGTCGCCTTCCGTCGCGACCACGTACCCGGCGTCGTGGGATATCTCGCGCACCTGACGCGCGACCGTCTGCAGGTCCTTTTTGGAGCAGCCATCGAAGATCGGAACGGCTCCGAGATGCTCCACTACATCGCTGATCGCCACGTCGACCCTCCCTCGACTGGCGTGATGCTACGCGGGATGGCCGGCCGGGTCCAGCGAAGCTCGATGCTCGGCCTCAGCGCCAGAAGGGCCGGCCCCCAGCTCACATCGGGAAGTAGCGTTCCGTCTTGCGGCCTAGCCGTGGAGGATCGACCACGAGATGAAGGCGACGGCAAGGGCGACCTCCACCCATCCGAGCACGATGCCCACGGTGGCCAGGTCAGAGCCGTACTGCCCGGATGAGCGGATCTCCCTCTTCGCTCGGTATCCCAAGATCAGCGCTGGGATCGCGGCGAGGAAGCAGACGAATCCAACCATGCCTAAAGCGAGCGACCACATGGCTTTGGTGTTCGTGCGGGCGTACGGAACACCCGGCGGCGGTGGCGGCATGGCTGGAGAGACCATGTCCGATTATCGGTCGGTGACTTGGTAGATCCTGCACATCGGCCCCGGTGGGATCGTCTCCCTCCGGGGCCGGATGATTCGAGCAGGACCTCTTCGTCGCGGGGGTAGGATTTGAACCTACGACCTCTGGGTTATGAGCCCAGCGAGCTACCGGACTGCTCCACCCCGCAGCAGGAGGCTAGCGGGCATCTCTCCCGGCGACAATCCGATCAGCGGGATAGGAGATAGGGCACGGCGAAACGCCGCCCCCAGCCATCACGTCCGCTCTTGAAGAGGCGTTCAAGACGCGTCGTTGAAGCTGCGGGCGCCCGATGGTCGAACGGTCGTTCTTCAACCGTCGCCCGGTACCGGCGTGGCCGCGGCCGGACTCCGAATCCAGTTTCACGCTGTTCCAGAGAATGAGCAGCCAGCTCTCCAAGCGGCCATCGCGTCTGTGGGCGGAAGGCCTGAGCGGATGTTCTCGTTCATCCCACTGAAACTCGTCTGGGATCGCTGGCCGCTCATCGAAATGGAAGTACTCCATCCGTTCTTTCACATCGAAGTCCCAATGCTTTACGAGGGCACAGCAGGCGTACGACTGCGCGAAGACGTGGAACTGTTCCCGATCGGAACTATTCCAGCAGGCACGCGGGGTGTCGTGGTGTCCCGGGATTCGAACGCGGTCAGGGTTCTACTTGACAATATCGTCACCGGCCTAGAGGACTGGGACAACGAACTCCATTGGGACAGCGAGGTGGAGGCGCTGGATCAGATTCAGGGAGCAGGGCCGAGTGAAGCAGAACAACCAGGGGCGGACAGAGACACCATGGACGAGCGCGTTCTACGCACGATTAGAGACCTCGGGCCTGGCGACGATGATGAAATCGCCGCTCGGCTTGGCGTGATACGACAGCACGTCAATCAGGCGGCGCGCCGCCTCGCCGATCGAGGCGTCATTTCCCGTAAGGTCGGGCCTTCCGGCAAGCTGACCAACAGTCCTCTGAGCAGCTAGAAGGCCGATGGAGCCATTCGATGCCTGGTGACCAGCGAGTGACCTGCCAGGAGGTCATGGAGCAACTTCAGCGAAGCGGTGCGCTAATCGTGCCGGGACGCGCAAGCGTCGCCGAGTCTCGCGTCGGGGGCGCGCGTGGGTGCCCTCTCACCGCAGCGTGATCTCGGCGCGAGCCTCGGCGTCGCTCGCGACGTGGTGCTCGATCGCCGGCTCGAGCGGCTCAAGCTCTGGGGACCCTGGAGCTCTACGGCTACGGCTACAGAAACAGTCACCGGCCTCAAGGCTTGGTTCGACGGGTCCTCGCCTTCGAGGTCAGCCCTGTCCACGGATGAGCCGTAGGCCGGTGGCAACGAGCCAGACGAGCCACGCAGCTAAGCCCAGAAGCCCGACGAACAGCAGTGGCGAGCCATCCGCGATGGCGAGGTTTCCGGCCCCCGCCAAGATGAGCAAGCTGCCGCCCGCCACGCCTAGCAGCCGCTGCCACGGCCGCGTCAAACCGCTGGCGTGGGTGGCCAACGCCGCACCGATGAACGTCGCCCCGAGCGCGGGCAGCGCCAGCGCGAAGGCCGCGGCATGGAGCTGCCAGGCCAGCTCGAAGGCGGGGGTCGGCTCGGCCAGGCCATCCGCGGCGAGCACGACCGCGATGTGCGTGGTCATGACGAGGGCTTCTACCGCCGCGAGTGTCGCTCCGGCTGCCACCGCCAGCCGCGACCAGTCCGCCCCTGCGCCGCCACGGCGCTGCACGAGCCCGTGCAGTCCCGTGACGAACAACAGGAGCAGCGGCAGCTTCACGGCCTCCAGACCCACGGAGACGGCCACGACGCCCCGGTTCTGGGCGTGGTAGGCGAGGACCTCACCAAGAGGCGTGGCGTAGGTGGGCGCTTCAGGGCCCACAAAAAACACCGCGTTCTGAACGACCACCGACGCGGCTAAGGCGACCGCGGCGGCGCCGACGATTCGCGTCGTGGACACCTGGTTCCCCGCGGCCACTGCTGGAGTCGCTGCCTCGCTCACTCGAGTTCCTCCGATCGCTGACTTGGTGTCTGTGCTGTTTCCTCCGTCGAAGCATGCCGCATTCGAGGGGCGGCGTTTCGCCGTGCCCTATCTCCTATCCCACAATCCGATCAGCGACCGACCGACTAGGGAGTTGCGGTGGGTGATGCGGTCGCCGAGGGTGACGCGCTCGCACTTGGCGTCGGCGTCGGTGAGGTCGTCGAAGCGGAACCCGTTCCGTTGTTCGTCAAGGCGGCGAGCTGTTGCGCCTGCTGCACAAGCGCCTGCGCTTGCTCGAGCTCGGACTGATACGTCGCGAGGTCGCCGGCCTTCAGCGCCGCGTCGGCCTTCTGGAAGTGCACGAGCGCCGAGTTGAGCAGGTCCTGGATCTGCTGATCGACGTTGCCGGTCGGCTGACCGCCGTTCCCATTCGGGCCGCCGTTCGGTCCGCCCGACACGCCGCTCGTCGCGATCCCGAGCGCCTCGGGCAGACTCGTTCCTAGCGAGACAGTCCCCTGGCTGCCGTTCACCACCACCACGCGCTTGAGCTCCGGGATCGCCGGCGTTGCATCGCTGGCCGTCACGTACACCGGCAAGACGTACAGGAACGAGTTGTCGACGGGGATGACGAGGAAATCGCCGAACGACAACTGCGACCCCTGCTGTCCCACCAGCGTTCGGAACGACGAGAACGTGGGGTCGTTATTGATCCGCGCGAAGACCTGGGGCGGCCCCTCGATGCTGGTCGTACTGCCCTCGGGGAACCGGAACATCGTGATGTGGCCGTAGGCGGTCGGATCCGAGTCCGCCGCCATCCACCCGACCATGTTGGGCCGACCGGCGGGCACGAACGGGATCACGAGCTGGAACGCTTCGGTGTTGTCACCCGGGAGCCGGATCAGTTGGTAGTACGGGCGCATCGGCGGCGGCGTGCCGTTCGAGTCGGGAGCGAGCGTCGGGTCCGGCGACACCTGCCAGAAGTCCCGGCGCTGGTAGAACGCGTCGGGTTCGATCACATGGTAGTTCGCGAATTGGTACGACTGCACCTGGAACAGGTTCTCTGGATAGCGGAAGTGTGCGACGAGATCCGGGGGCGCCTCGGAGATCGGCTTGAACAAGTCCGGGAAGGCGTTCGACCACACATGGAGTATCGGCTCACTCGTGTTCGCGTAGTACGTGACCGAGCCGGTGTACGCGTCGATCACGACCTTCACCGAGTTCTGGATGTAGTTGAAGGTTCCCCCGAGCAAACCGTCGGTCGCGGCCGTGCCACTCACGGATTGCGAGTACGGGTACTCGTCGGTCGTCGTGTACGCATCGAGGATCCATTCGGGCTGACCGTCGACGATCGCGAAGTACGGATCACTGTCGAAGCGCAGGAACGGCACGGCTTTCGCGGCCCGTTGTTCGATGTTGCGGTAGATCATGAGCCGGCTCGAGTCGGTGATCTGGCTCGACAACAAGAGGTTGATGTCGCGGAAGTTCCACGCGAAGAGCGCCCGCCGGAAGATGTTGTCGATCGGGATCCCCCCGCTGCCCTGATACAGCTGGCTTGACCCCGCCCCTTCGTAGTCCAACTCGCCCTGGGCGCCGGCGACCACGAAGTTCCCCTGGTCCTCCTCGCCGTAGTAGATCCGCTGCCCCTGGTCACTCATCGCCGGGTCTCCTGTGGCCGGGAGGTTCTTGAGAGTCAGGACGGGCTGGCCCTGCACCGTCGCGGTGTTCACCTGGGACGCGACGGCACCGAACCCGTGCGTGTACGTCAGGTGCGTGTTCTGCCAGGTCTGCGCGGGCGGCGGGAGACCCGCCTGGTTCATCTCACGCGCCGACACCATGATCACGCGCTCGCTCCCGCCGGGTCCGAGCGGATAGCGATCCACGTCGACGTCGTTGAAGTTGTAGTACTGCCTGATCTGCTGGAACGCGGCGAAGTTCTTCTGCAAGGTGGACGGTCGCCAGAGGCGGATGTTGGACACCGTGGGACGGTTGTCCTTCAGCTGCGACGCGGACAGCGGCAAGGCCCCAGTCTCCTTGGACTGCTGCTCGATCTGACTCAACCCGAACGCGTTCCTGGTCGCGGTGATGTTGTCCGCGATATAGGGCTGCTCGAGCGGTTGCTCGTTGGGCTTCACCTTGAACTGCTGGATGAACGCCGGGTACGCGGTGCCTAGCAGCACCGAGACGATCGCGAGCAACGCGACGGCGACGATCGGCAGGCTCCACTGCTTCGTGCGGATGTTCATGAAGAACAAGACCGCGCAGATGATCGCGACGAGCGTGAGGAAGTTGAGCGCGGGCAGCTGCGCTTTGACCTCGGTGTAACTCGCGCCTTCGACCACACCGCGCTGCGACGTCAGAAGATCGAACCGGCCGAGCCAGTAGCCCCACGCCTTGACCAGCATCACAAGACCGAGCAGCACCGACAGGTGCGCGCGCGCCGCGGGCGTCACCTTGTCGGCGAACGCCGGCGCCTGCGGGCGGATCCCGCCCCACAGGATGTGGCCGATCGCGACCAGCAGCGTCACGCCGATCAGCGACGAGAAGAACCAGCCCTGCAGGAACCGCAGCCACGGCAACGAGAAGATGTAGAAGGCCGGGTCGCGATGGAAGAGCGGCTCGGGCGTTCCGAAGGAGACACCGGCCGCGTTGCGCCACAACAGGTACACCTGCCAGTTCCCGCTGACCGACAGGCCGACGAGGAACGCCAGGACGCCGGCGCCGAGCGGCAGCAGCCAGCGGAGGTACGGCTCGGTCGCGTCGCGCACGCGCTCGAGCGGATCGAGCGGGTTCGGCACGACGGTCTCCTCTGGGCGGATGCGCCGTGCGATGACCAGGTTGATGTAGAGAAGCGCGAAGAACAGCAACCCGAAGACGACGCCGAGCCAGATCTTCGTCCACAGCGTGTGCCAGAAGACCGCCGACTGGCCGATCTCGTTGAACCAGAGCACCTCGACCACGAAGCCGGCCAGCGCCGTGAACAAGAAGATCGCGACGAGCACGCCGACGATCACCACGGAGAGCCATCGGCGGCGGCGTGGGAGCGAGATCGTCGACATGCGCGTCCGTCAGCCTACTTCAGCTCGCCGATCCGTTCTGCTGCAAAGCCTGCAGGGCCTCGTCGAACGAGGCCACCGGGATCACCTGCATGTCGCCGGTGTCGACTCCCTGGAGTTCGCCCATGTTGCCCTTCGGCGCGAGGAAGATCGTGGCACCGGCCCGCTGCGCCGCGACCACCTTGTCCTGGATGCCGCCGATCGGATAGACGGTGCCGTCTGGTGTGATCTCACCGGTCCCGGCGATCGTCCGCCCCGCGGTGATGTCCTCGGGCGTGAGCAGCTCGTACAGGCCGAGCGCCCACATCAGCCCTGCCGACGGGCCGCCGATCTCGTCGCTCGTGTACGTCACGTCCGTCGGGAAGGCGTCGATCATCGAGATGCCGACGAGCTTCTCGTTCTTCGGGCCGCACGGCGCCCGCGTGAAGGTCTCGTGCACGGTGTTGCCGTCGACGTTCAGGTCGAAGTGCAGTGGCTGGTTGTCGGGGATCTTGTCGAACACCTTCGAGGCCTGGCTCGCGGTGTGCACGGGCGTGCCGTCGACCGACGTGATGATGTCGCCCGGATAGAGCTTCCCGTCGGCGGGGCAGCTCGGGACGACGTCTTCGATCAACGCGCCGTCGCCGTGCTGTTTGGGGTACTTGTGCACCGCACGGAGCGCGACCGCGGTCGCGGCGATCTCGCTCTGGTCCATCTGCGAGACGCCGCGCTGCTGGGTGACGGCCACGGGCACGTCGGGCGGATAGACCGTGGTCGCGGGGACGACCGTGAGCGTGTTGTCGAGCTGTGCCTTGAGCCACGTCAGGCCTGTCAGCTGCTCGTAGCGAACCGTCGTGAGATCGAGCTGACCCGTCGGCTCGTATCGCGGCATACCCTGATAGATGATGCGGGGCACCACATCTTGCGCGGGCCCGGGTCCCTCCGAGTAATACGGCAAGGGCCAGGCGATCGCCGCGACAAGCAGGACGAGCAGGCCGATGCCCAGGCCGATCCGAAGCCATCTCGAACGTGTCGAGCGCGTTTCCACGCTCAGATGCTACGGGCGACCCATGCGGATGCTGTGGCAGATGCCTGCGCCGCTGCAGGTCACGGCCGAACCCGACGCTAGGCTCGGCACGGCATGCCCTACGTCACGGTGATCACACTTGCGGCCGCCGCGGGCGGCGCCGTCGCGGCGTTCACCCTGTATCAGGGGCGGCCGCGGCCGAGCGAGGCGGCGGGCGGACCGCCGCCCCAGCAGGGCCAGACACGCATACTTCCGACGGCGCCGACCGCACAGACGCGATTGATCGGCGCGTTCGGACTGATCGTCGCGGTGCTTGCCGCAGCCGGCTTGATCGCCTTGGTCTGTTACTTGGCGTATGCCGGTCTCAAGGCCGTGTTCGGCGGCTGACTCACGTGACGTCCGGCGTGATGTCCCGGAGCTCCGCGACGAGATGGCTGCTCACCATGCCATCGTCGCGCAGGCGGCCCTCCAGGTTGTAGCGGCCCGCCCACTCGCTCAATGCGGCGACCGTCGCGTCATCGAGCGAGCCGGTCTTGTCGCTGTCGAACACGCCGACGGCGGCGAGGCGCCGCTGGAGCTCGCCGATCAGCTCGGGGGTGCCCTCCAGCGGCTCGTCGGTCCGGATCAGCATGGTGGTGTCCCAGACGGTGAAGAGCCGCGCCAGCTCCGCCGGTGCGTCCGGATGGTCGTCGACCCGGAGGTCGATGTATCGGTCGTTGCGGCCCTCGTACCCGCCACCCTCCCGGACGACGAGCATCGCGGCGGACTGCTTGCCGCGTCGGTCCCCACCGGCTGCGTCGCCGGCGAGCAGCGCGGCCAGCAGCCGGTCGCAGAGATCGCCCTCGGTACGCATGAACGTCGCGGCGAGCGACTCCACGACATCGCCACCGGCCAGGATGTTCCCCTGTACGGCGAAGGCGTCGCCCGTGCGGCCCCCGGCCCAGTCCATGCAATTGGCGCCGGTGAACGATGCGGCCCCGCCGTACACGTCGACGAACCCGACCTGCCGCTCCTCGCGGTCGCCGTCGGGCTCGAGGACGGCGTGGAGCGCGGCATCGGCGGGCAGGCCACCGGCCATCAAGCGCAAGCCGTCGGGCCCGAAGTCGGTGTTCGCCCACGACTGCGTCGCGACCGCGCCGACGCCGGCCTTCGCCCACGGCACCACCGCGCCGACGCACGGGAACTTCGACGCGACGGCGACGCCGAGGTCGCCCGTCTCCCCGTCGAACGCCACGATCGAGAAGGTCATCGCCGCCCGGATCGCTCGAGCTGGAACGACGTGCGGTAGCGCTCGAGGTGCTCAAGCATGTGCCCTGCGCCGCGCACGACCGTTTCGCGCGGGGACTCGGCCACGTGCACCGGCACCTCGCACTCCTGCGACAACAAGAGGTCGAGGCCGGTGAGCAGCGCGCCGCCTCCCATCAGGAACATGCCGGTCTCGAGCACGTCGTGGGTGAGCTCGGGCGGGGCCTCGGCGAGCGTGCGGCGCGCCGCCACGACGATGCGGTTGATCGGCTCGGCCATCGCCTGGCGCACCTCGACCTCGTCGAGCCGGACCTCGACCGTGTTGCCCGACGAGAGCTCGCGCCCGATGACGAGCGCCGCCTTGCCGCTGCCCATCGGGAACGCCGAGCCGACCGCGCGCTTCACCTCGTCGGCGGCGCGCTCACCGATCGCCACGCCATACGTGTCGCGCACGTGATCGTGGATCGCGACGTCCAGGTCGAAGCCGCCGACGCCGACCGTCTGGCCCGAGACGATGCCGCCCATCGACACGACGGCCATCTCGGACCGCGCGCCCCCGATGTCGACGATCAGGCTGCCGATCGGCTCCTGGATCGGCAGTCCCGCGCCGATCGCGGCCGCGAGCGGTTCCTCGACGAGCGTGACCTGCTTGGCGCCGCTGATCTCGACGGCCTCTTCGAGGGCGCGCCGTTCCACCGACGAGCTGTCCGACGCGATGGTGATCAGCACTCGCGGCTTCGGGTAGCGCCCGGGCGCCGCACGCCGCATCACGACCTCGAGCAACCGCTGTGTGATCTCGAACTCGGTGAAGGTGCCGTCGCGGAGCGGGCGCACACCGACGACGTCCCCCGAGCCGCTGCCGATGATCCGCCAGGCTTCCTCGCCGACCGCGACAACTCGGTTGCTCACCGCGTCGAGCGCGACCACCGTCGCGTCGTCGAACACGATGCCGTCGCCGAGCCGGTAGACCAGGACGCTCGACGTGCCGAGGTCGATGGCGAGGTCGCGCGCCATCGCTACGCCCCCATGACCCAGTCGGCGTCGCCGGTCGTCAGCGCTTCCTTCTTCCAGATCGGGACATCGCGCTTCAGCTCCTCGATGCCGAACCGCGCGGCCTCGAACGCCTCGGCTCGATGCGGCGCCGACACGGCGACCACGACGCTTGTCTGGCCGACCGCGAGCGTCCCCGTCGCGTGCAGCAGCGCGACCACGCACACGGTCCATCGAACGTGGATCTGTGCCGCGATCTCTTCGAGCCGCTCGGACGCGACCTCGTCCCACGCCTCGTAGGTGAGCTCCGTGACGTCGTCGCCGGCGGCCGAGTGGTCGCGCACCGTGCCGACGAACACACACGTGCCGCCCGCGGCGCGATCGGCGACCGCGGCGAGCGCCTCGTCCACCGACGGTGGGGCGGGCGCGATCCGCACGAGCGTGCGACCTCGGGTCACACCACCCATCGTAGCGGTCGCCCGCGGGTCGGCCGCCGGTCGTTCGCGAGGCAGGTCGTAGGCTGGCCCCATGTCGACCCCGCAGTTCCCGTTCGGGATGGATCCGGAGTCGCTCCGCGACGCACCGCTGTTCCGCGAGCTCCAGCGGGTCATGAGCAGCTCGTCGGGGCCGGTGCAGTGGGAGCTCGCCCGGCAGCTCGCCGTGGCGGGCGCTGCGGAATCCGGCAGCGACCCCGAGCCGGCCGAAGCGGCGCGAGCCGGTCTCGAGGACGCGCTCCGCGTCGCCGAGCTCCAGGTCGTCGACCTGACCGGCCTCGAGCCGGCGAACGATCTCCTGCGCGTCGGGCTCTCGCGCCGGGCCGATTGGATCGCAGGGGCGATCGATGCGTATCAGCCGCTCGTCGAGTCCGCCGCGACCCGGCTCCAGGACGCGCTGGGCCGTGCGATGGTCGACCAACTGCCGAGCGCGGACGACGCCGCCGACAACCCGCTTGCGGCCCTCGGACTGGGTTCGCCGCAGGATCTGATCCGCCAGCTCGGCCCGCTGCTGCAGGCCACGCAGATCGGCCAGGTCTTCGGATTCCTCGCGGCGCGCGTGCTGGGCGATCACGACGTGGGGATCCCGCACGCTGCGACGGGGCCGATCGGGTTCGTGCTGACCAACATCGAGCGCGTCGAATCCGATTGGTCGCTCGACCCGCGCGAGTTCCGGACGTTCGTCGCGTTGCACCAGGTCGCGCACCGGCTGCAATCTGAGCGGCCGTGGCTGCCTGCGTACGCCGCGGGCATCGTCGACGACTTCCTGTCGACGATGACGATCGACGTCGATGCGATCCAACAGCGGTTCGCATCGCTCGCACCGGGCGACCCCGAGTCGTTGCAGGCCGCGTTCGGCGGCGAAGACGAGGCGATGTTCGGTGTGGTGCTCGACGACGAGCAACGGCTCAAGCTCGACCGGATCCGAGCATTGGTGGGCGCGGTCGAAGGGCACGGCGATCACGTCGCGACGACGATCGGCGCGCGCCTGCTCGGCATGTACCCGCAGATCGAAGAGGCGATGCGCCGCCACCGCGACGACGAGGAGCTCGACCCATTGTTCGCACGGCTGCTCGGCGCCGACGTCGGCCGCGAGCATGTGGAGCTCGGCCGCCGGTTCTGCGACACCGTCGTCGAACTGACCGAGGAGGCGACGCTCACGCGGATGTGGACCGACGCCGAGGCGATGCCCGGACTCGCCGAGCTCGAGGAGCCTCGGTTATGGCTCGCCCGTACGGTCTGAGCGGGGTCGTCCGGTATCCTTCGCGCCATGCCGGAGCTGATCGCGGGTGAGCTGGTCGCCGCCGCCGTCGTCGACGCCCGCGTCTGGGAATCCCAGGGCAACGTCTCGCCCGACGGCATCTATCTGACCGGCCAACCCGGCCCCGCGCTTCCGTTCGTGATGTTCCGTGCCTGGAAGGTCCCGGTCGGGATCGTGCAGGAAGAGGTCCGCCTGTTCGGACCGTCGGGCCGGATGATCTTCCGGTGGGGCCCGGAGTACCGGCGGATGGCCGGCATGTTCGACCTGACCACCGAGGTCGACCGCGTCGGACACGCCGTCTTCGACGAGACCGGCATGTACGTGGCCTCGTTCGTGATCGACGACCAGGTGCTCGGCGAGATCGAACTCCCGGTGTACGTGCAGGCGGAACCCCCCGCACTCGACAAGGGCGTCGAGGAAGGCCTGAAGAAGTCCGACGTGATCTGGGTCGGCGCCGACGTCAACGGCCGGCGCAAGACGGTCCCCGCGTGGTTCGCCTACAAGAACGGCAAGGTCTACGTGCTCTCGCAGAAGGAACCGGGACCGGACGAACAGACGATCCCCGGCGCAGGCACCGCGCAAGAGTTCGTGGTGATCACCCGGCGGAAGCTCCGTGACACCTCGCTCGACGAGCTCACCGCCGCAGGTCGCGTGCTCGACGGCGCGGAGTGGGAGGCCGCTGCATCGACGCTCGTCGACCGGCGCCGCTCGCGCAACGGCCCGCCCGCCGACGCGATCAAGCGCTGGCGCGGCAGCTGCGACATCCTCGAGCTGACGCTGAACGCCCCGACCGACTAGCGGTTCACCGGGCGGCCGAGCGCGTCGGCGATCGCCTGCAGCTGTTTCCCGAGCGCGACGACCTCTTCCGGCACGAGCGCTTGCGCGCCGTCGACGAGCGCATCCTCGGGCCGCGGATGGATGTCGACCATCACGGCGTCGGCGCCGGCCGCGATCGCGGCGCACGCCATCGGCGCGACCAGCGATCGCTTCCCCACGGCGTGCGACGGGTCGACCATCACCGGCAGGTGCGACTCCTGCTGCGCGACGGCCATGCCGCCGAGGTCGAGGGTGTTCCGCGTCGAGGGCTCGAACGTCCGGATCCCGCGCTCGCACAAGATCACCTCGGAGTTCCCGCGCTGCGCGACGTACTCGGCGGCTTGCAGCCACTCCTCGATCGTCATCGCGAGCCCGCGCTTCAACATCACCGGCTTGTTGGTGAGGCCGACCTCTTTCAGCAGCTCGAAGTTCTGCGCGTTGCGCGTCCCGATCCGGATGCAGTCGGCGACGTCGGCGACGTGCGCGACCTGCGAGACGTCGACGACCTCGACGACGAACGGCAGGCCGTACCGGCGGCGCGCCTCCTGCAGGATCTCGATCCCCTGCTCGCCGAGCCCCTGGAACGAGTACGGCGATGTGCGCGGCTTGTAGACGTCGCCGCGCATCACCGTCGCGCCGGCGTCTTTCGCGGCCTTGACCGCGGTCATCGTCTGCTCCTCGTTCTCGACGGCGCATGGACCGGCGATGATCGTGAACGAATCCCGGCCGATCGGGACCGTGCCGATCTTGACGACGGTGGTCTCGGGGTGAAGATCGCGAGCCACCATCTTGTAGGGCTTGCCGATCTGGATGACGTGATCGACGCCGGCCATCTGCCGCCAGTCGATCGACTTGAACCGCTCGGTGTCGCCGACGAGCCCGATGATCGTGTGCACCGTGCCCCGCGAGACGAACGCTTCCCCACCGTTCGCGCGCACGCGTTCGGCGACGGCGTCGATATCGCCGTCGGTGGCGCTGTGCTCCATCACGATGACCATGTGGTCGAACCTCCACGTTCGGCCGGGTCGCACAGCCCGAGAAGTCGAAACCCCGGGCGGTTCGGCCCGGGGTCGCTGGCTGCTCGGTGCGGCTGGCGACTACGCCGGGGCGAACCCGACGTAGAAGAACCACGAACCGATGGTCTGCTGCATCACGGCAATGGTGTCAGACGGGTGCAGGGGTGGCAAGCGTTGACCAGCCCCGATGGTCCACCACCTGCCGTACAGCCCAGGCGGGGTCAGAGGCCGGGTGGTCCACCCGGAAGTGGCCGCCGCGGCTCTCGGTCCGCCGGAACGCCGCCTCGGCCATCAGCCACGCGACGAGCGTCGCCGCGCGCCCGCCACCGGGGTCGGCCGCGGAGGCCAGCTCGACAGCGAGCTTGTCGAGCTCGGGTCCGTCGCGCCGCACCCCGAGGAAGCGATCGGCGCGCTCCCGGATCGCGGCCAGCGCCATCGCGCCGCCGGGCGGCGCGTCGACGGCGTCCTGTGGCTGTGGTGTGTGCAGCACCCCGTCGTCGGCGATCGCGGCGCGCCGCCCGAAGACGAGCGCCTCGGCCAGGGAGTTCGATGCCAGGCGGTTCGCCCCGTGGACGCCGGTGCTCGCGACCTCGCCCGCGGCGAACAGGGCCGGCACGCTTGTGCGCCCCCACAGGTCGGTGAGCACACCGCCCATGCAGTAGTGCGCGGCCGGCGCGACAGGGACCGGCTCGGTCGCGATGTCGAGCCCAACCTCGCGGCACTGCTCGTCGGCGGTCGGGAACCGCTGCGCCACGTTGGGGACCGCGGTGGCGTCCAGATAGACCGGCGCGCCGGTCTCCTCGCGAACCAGGAGCACGGCGCGCGCGACGACGTCGCGCGGCGCGAGGTCGCCGAGCGGATGGAACCGCTCCATGAACCGCTCGCCGGAGGCGTCGCGGAGCACCGCGCCTTCTCCGCGCAGCGCCTCGGTCAGCAGGCGCGCCGGCCGGCCCGGCACGTCGAGCGCAGTCGGATGGAACTGCACGAACTCGAGGTCGGCGAGCGCGGCGCCGGCGTGCCAGCCGAGCGCCATCCCCTCGCCGACCGAGGTGTCGGGACCGGTCCGGCGACCGAAGATGCCGCAGGCGCCGCCGGTCGCGAGCACGACGCGGTCGGCGGTGACGAGCGCGCCGCCTTCGATCCGCACGCCGGTGGCGACGCCGTCGCCCCGCGTCTCGATCGCCACGGCGCGCGCGTCGACGCGCACGATCCCGGTATGCCGCTCAACCGACTCCTCGAGGAACCGGTGTAACGCGCGGCCGGAGCGGTCGCCGCCCGCGTGATGGACGCGCCGGCGCGAATGACCGCCCTCCAACGCGGAGTCGCTCTCGTCGAAGCGCATCCCCATCGCGCGCAGCTCGGCCACCGCTTCCGGCGCCTCGCGGACGAGCACGTCGACCGCGGCCCGGTCACAGAGTCCGGCGCCCGCGGCGAGCGTGTCGGACGCGTGCTGCTCTGGGGAGTCGTCGTCGGCCGCGACGGCAGCGACGCCGCCCTGTGCCCATGCGGTCGCTGTGAGCTCAGCTGCGCCGGGCGCGATCACGGTGACCGCGCCGCGTTCGGACGCGTGTAGCGCGCACCACAGGCCTGCGGCGCCCGCGCCGATCACGACGGTGCGTGCGCTCACTCGCTGAACACCGGGCCGGCCGGCACCGTGCGGCCCGCGGTCGGGCCGATCGCGATCATGCGCTCGACCGCCGCTCGCGCCCGCTCCGCGATGTCCGGTGGCACGTCGATCTCGAACACGCCGTCCCGAAGCGAGGTGAGCAGGTTCTCGGGCGTGATCATCTTCATGTACTTGCACTCGGCCTTGCGGTCGATCGGCACGAACTCTTTGTCGGGCCGAGCACGGCGCAGCTGGTGCAGGATCCCCGTCTCCGTCGCGACGAGGAACCGGTGGTGTGGCGACGCCTCCGCCTCGCTCACCATCCCGCCGGTCGACAGCACCTTCGTGCGATCGGCGGGAAGCTCGCCCTCCCCCAGGAGCCACATCACGTTCGTCGTGCACCCGCACTCCGGGTGGACGAGAAGCTCCGCGTCGGGCTCGGCCGCGAGCTTCGCCTTGAGGTCGCCGGGCTGGATCCCGGCGTGCACGTGGCACTCCCCCATCCAGATGTGCATCTTGCGGCCGGTCTGCCGCTCGACGTGCGCCCCGAGGAACTGGTCGGGCAGGAACAGGATCTCCTGATCCTCGGGGATCGACGCCACAACGTCGGCCGCGTTGGAGGACGTGCAGCAGATATCCGACTCGGCCTTCACCTCGGCGCTCGTGTTCACGTACGCGACCACGGTTGCGCCGGGGTGCTCGGCCTTCCAGGCCCGCAACTGGTCGGCATCGATCGAGGCGGCGAGCGAACACCCGGCCTCGAGGCTCGGGAGCAACACGGTCTTCTCCGGCGACAGGAGCTTCGCGGTCTCGGCCATGAAGTGGACCCCGCAGAACACGATCGTCGACGCATCGGTGTCGGCGGCGATCCGTGAGAGCGCGAGCGAGTCGCCGACGTGGTGCGCGACGTCCTGGATCCATGGCACCTGATAGTTGTGCGCGAGGACCACCGCGCCGCGTTCGTCCGCGAGCCGACGGACCTCCGCCGCCCAGTCGTCGAACGTCATCGTCGGATGGGTCTCAGGCATCGAGCCCGACCACTTCCAAGGAGATATCGAGGGCCGGCGCGGAGTGCGTGAGCCGGCCGACGGAGAGAACGCGCGCGCCCGCGTCGACGAACGCGCGCACGTTGTCGAGATCGACGCCGCCCGAGATCTCGAGCCGTTCCGGATCGCCGACCATGGCGATCGCCTGCCGCACGCGCTCGGGCGTCGGGTTGTCGAGCAGGATCCGCTCGGCATCGGCGGCGAGCGCTTCGTCGAGCTGCTCGAGCGTCTCGACCTCCACTTCGATCGGCCGGCCGTCGGCGCGCGCCCGGCGGACCGCCTCGGTCACGCTCCCGGCGATCCGCACGTGCGTGTCCTTGATCAAGATGGCGTCCGACAGGCTTGCGCGATGGAGCGTTCCGCCCCCCGCCGCGACGGCCTCGCGCTCGACGGCGCGAAGTCCGGGCAGCGTCTTCCGCGTGCACAGGATCGCCGCCGGAGTGGCTTCATCGACGTACGCGCGGGTGAGCGTCGCGATCCCGGACAGATGCCCCAACAGGTTGAGCGCCGGCCGTTCCGCGCGAAGCACCGTCCGCGCGTCGCCCCGGATCAGCGCCGCCCGATCCCCAACCCGAACCCGGTCGCCGTCGCCGGCCTTCCGGTCGATCTCGACGGTGGTGGCGTCCTCGGCGGCCGCCACCTCGAACACGGCGATAGCCGCCTCGAGACCGGCGAGCACGCCGTCCTGCTTGACCACGACCTCGGCCTCGCACGACGTTCCCGCTGGGATCGTCGCGCGCGAGGTGATGTCGCCGTCCGGCGCGTCTTCCGCCAGGGCGATCCGAGCCAACGCTTCGTGTCCGTGTCTCATGTGTGTCCCTGTCATCCATCGTAGCGCGGGCTCCGAAGGTGCCTGTGGGACACTCGCGCGATGCCGGACGCGAGCGACGACCTCGCCGCCTTGGTCGCGGATTCACCCTTCTACCGGTGGACCGGGATGCGCGTCGCGGCCGCGGAGCCGGGTTCGGTGACCCTCACACTGGACCTCGAGGAGCACCACGCCAACCTGCAAGGGTTCGCGCACGGCGGGGTCCTCGCAACGCTCGCCGATGCTGCCATGGGGCTGAGCGTCCGGAGCGCCCTCGAGCCCGGAAGGCGTCACGTCACAATCGAGCTAGGCGTCCACTACCTCCGAGCGGTCCGCACGGGCAGGGTGACGGCGAACGGCCGTGCAGTCCGGATCGGCCGCGAGATCGCCTACGCCGAGGCGGCGATCACCGACGAGCGAGGAACGGATCTGGCCCGGGCCAGCGGTACGTACAGCGTGACGTCGCCGCCTCAGTAGGCGACGTCGAGCGTTCCCATCGCATCGGCGAGCTTGCCGAGTGCGCCCGCGAGCCCCATCAGCATCCCCATGTTCCCGTCGACCTTGATCTTGCCCATCATGAACGCGGTCACCGGGTTGATCTCGCGCTTGGCGAGCGCAACCGCCGTCGGGTAACTCTGTGAGATCGTCGCGTCGACGTTGTCGATGTCGCCGGTGCCGAGCTCGATCTTGCCGTCGTGCACGATCGTCCAGTAGTGCGCGGGGTCGGCGCCGTCTCGGGTGATCACCTGTTGGATCCGCGCCGACTGGGTGCCGGCAGCCTGAGCGAAGTCGTCGCCCGCGTTCACGGCCTCCATGACCGCGCTCGCCCACTCGTCGGACAGGAACGGGATGCTCACGATGTCGCCCTCCCTCGATGGAAGCGGCCAGCCTACCGCTGTTCCGGGAACAGCTCGGGCGAGGTGTAGTGGGTGTCGTCGCCCAGGAACCACATCGTGCGGCGGTCGCCGTCGACCTTCACCGTGTTGATGCTCGTGTTCGGCGGGAGGAAGAACATCTCCTGATCCTCCACGCCGAGGAGGTTCCCGATGTAGGCGTTGATCACGCCCCCGTGACACACGACCCACACGTCGCCGTCCGGATGCGCCGCGAGCACGCCCTCGACGGTGTCGACCACCCGCTTCCTGAACGCATCCACAGGCTCGGAGTTCGGCGCGAGCACGAAGACGGGGTTCTGGAACAGCACACGCTCGGGCATCTCCGGATGTTCGGCGAGCAGCTCCTCGAACTCCTTCAGCTCCCAATCGCCGGCGTGCCACTCGGCAAGATCGTCGAGATAGGTCGAGGTGCGGCCGGTCGCCTCGAGGTACGGCGCGATGGTCTCGCGTGCGCGGGTCAGCGTGGAGCAGTAGATCGCCGCGGGCTCGGGCATCATCCGCAGCCGCCGGGTGAGCGCGAGCGCTTGCTTGCGGCCGGTGGCGTCGAGGGGCGGGTCGGCCGTGACGCCGCGCGGCGTCGGCGTGTGCACGCTCGAGCGGTGATCCGCCTTGCCGTGACGGATCAGGTAGACGCGGCGCTCGGTCACCGCGCGACCGTATCCGGATGCCGGGCGCGCCAGTCCTCCGCGTATGCCTCGACCTCTTCGCGCAGCCAGATCCGGCCGCCCGCGAGCGCCGTGATCGGCTCGGGGAAGTGCCCTCGGTCGATGTAGGTGATCACGCGCCGCTTGTCCCAGCCCATGATGTCGGCCGCCTCCGAGACACCGACGAGCTCGGGAACGACCTCGACCGTCAGCACGACGTCGTCGCCGATCGCCTTCCGCAGCTCGTCCAGGCATCCGATCCGCGACGTGCCGGTCACCTCGACGTACATCGGTGCGTCGAGCACGCGCGCGTACCACCGCCCGCCGGATCGCCACAGCCGCGCCCGTACCGTGTCCGCCACGAAGCGGAGGGTATGACGGCGTCGCTCAGGGGCACAAGGCCGCCGACCGCCCTACCCCGTGTTGATGCCGTGCCACGGCGGCACCGTCACGGTGCGCGCGCCGGGGACGCCGCCGAGGATCACCTTGCGCAACTGTGAGTCGTTGGCGCTGGAGCGCTCGTAGATCTGTCCGGTGGGATCGGCCTGCACCTGGATGAAGTACGTCCCGTTCGGCAGGTTGCTGATGTTGAACGACTGCCCCGGCAACGACTGGAAGTAGGTGTCCCCCCAACCCGTCGGGAGCGTCTCCCTGGTCCAGATCGCCGAAGCGTCACCGCACGCTGAGAACAGGCCGAGGGTTCCCGGGTTCCAGATGGCGCCGGGGACGGTCAGGTCGATCGCGTCGGTAGGCGCAAGGCAGAACCCCGTCTTCTGGCTGCGGACGATCTGGTGCTTGTCGGCGCCCAGGAGCCGATACGCGGCGAACTGTTCGAAGTGCCAGTGCTCGTGTCCGGGATCCGCGTCGTAGACGAGCGTGCCGACGGGCGCTCGAGCGACCGGCGTGCCCCCGCGGTAGAAGGTCTGCCAGGCGTCCATCACGTTCGTCCCGGTGCGACGGAACCCCTCCACCACCATCGGTGCGGGACCCGCATCCCACACGGTCGCACCGAAGTCGAGGAAGTCTCGCCCCCCCCGCGCGTGCGCGTCGGTGGAGATCCCCCACGCAGGCAGCGCCACGAGATCCGGGACCGTGCTGGGGCGCGGGTGCGTGCGTATCGGGAGGGCCGCGTTCGTCCTGCCGGTGCCTGCGGCGGCGGTGGCGGGCGGGCAGAACGGGGGGCAGCCCGACTGGTGCGACGTCGACACGACGAGATCGAAGGTGGCAGACGCGTCGGCCGGCGCGATCGCGAACAGCCGCCGATAGAGCTGCGCGATGTGGACCTCGACCGTGTAGGTCCCGTCCGGACCAGCGAACCGGATGCGCGACATATCGAGCGCGCCGACCGCCCAGCCTTGGTCGATCCCCCACACCACGCCCGTCGTGAACGGGTTCGCGTAGCACCCCTGTGGGAACGTCGAGTCCATCGGCCCGCTCGCGTCCGCACGCTGCACGTTCCAGCTATCGGGACAGAACCGGACGGGCCCTTGGTCGACGACATCACCCTTCGCGTTGGTGACCGTGACGTCGAAGAAGCGGCGAAGCCCTGTCCATCGCGGGGCGAGGACGCGGGCCGGCAGCACGACATCGGTGGGCGAGGTCTCCGGATCGATCACCTGGGTCGCCACGATGGGCGTGGTGTAGGAATCGCGATGCGCGATCACCTCGAACGTGGAACCGCTCGCCGACACCCACAATCCGCTGTTGACGAGGATCTTCTGCTTCGCCCCGTATCGCGTCTCGGTGATGCTCGACGTCGGGCTGAATAGGCGCAGTCGCGGTCCCTTCGGTGCCGCCTGGGCGGGGACGGCGGCGATCGATGCGCCGACGAAGGAGAGCGATGCAAGGACGGTCAGCAGGGCGCGGATGCTTCTGTTCACGGGTCCCCCCCGGTCATCGGGCGGCGCATGGGTGCGCCTCTTCCTCAACGCTGACGCTCAGCGACGCGGATCGGTTCCCAAGGGATCCGGCCCTACCATCCGCAACACGGGAGGATATAGCGGCAGTTCGGACACTTGTAGTGGGCGTGCTCGGGCTCCATGGGATGTCCACAGACGTCACACGGCAGCCGCTTCGACGCGTCGACGGGCAGACAGAGTGGCTCCGGGGCGGTCTGCTCGGTCATCGTCGCGACCCTACACCCGGCCGCCGACGGGGCCGGGACGCGGTCAGGCCCGCAGGATCCCCTGCCGGCGGAGCTCCTTGCGCCAGCACTCGGTGTGCCAATGTCGACGGTCGTCGGCGGCGCCGTTCGGCACGACCACGAGATGCCGGAGGCCCGGCCGCACGAGGTGGTCGCACCCCGGGCAGCGGTACTCCTTATCGCTCGCAACCTCACGGACCTCGTAGCCGTCGACGATCGCCCAGGTCGGCGCCCGCGGCCCGCCGACCGGCGCGGGCGACGGAAGGTATTCGAGCGGCGCCCGCTTGTTCTTCCGTGGCATCAGCCGTTCGCCTTCACGAACTCGACGACGTAGGGAACGAGCTGCGCGGCGTTGTCGCGCAGGCTTGTCCTTCCGCGACCGCTCGAACGAATGGCCGGCGTCCTCGAAGGGCACGTAGGTCGCGCGCTTGCCGAGCTTGCGGAGGACGCCGGCGAGCACGTCCGGATCGGCGAACGGATCCTTCGTCCCCTGCAGGAAAAGCATCGGGATCTTGAGGCCGTAGAGATGCTCGTCGCGGGGCTGGTCGGACCGGCCCGGCGCGTGGAGCGGGTAGCCGAGGAACACGAGGCCGGCGGCCGGCATGCCTTCGGCGGCGGCCATCGAGGCCATCCGGCCGCCGTAGCTCTTGCCGCCGGCGAACACCGGCCGGCCGTCGGTGCGGGTGGTGGCCGCATCGACGGCAGCGACCACCGCGGCGGTCGCGTCCTTCGGCGAACCCGGACTCTTCCGCCCGGCCTCGAGGTACGGGAAGTTGAACCGCAGGGCTGAGACGCCGGCCGCGGCCAGTTC
Organism: uncultured Actinomycetes bacterium; assembly: GCA_963792215.1. Taxonomy (GTDB): domain Bacteria; phylum Actinomycetota; class UBA4738; order UBA4738; family HRBIN12; genus AC-51. Next base: position 757,222 of record CAWBVL010000008.1, on the reverse strand, counting down.
CTCACAGAACTCCTTCATGAACGGGTGATCCATGCCGGCGCCCGCGCCGTGCGCGACGACCAGCGCAGCTGCGCGCTTGCCGCCGTCGTGCCACGCCGCACTGACCTCGCCCTTGGGGGTCTCGAGCCGGAACCCTTCGCTCATCTCCTGCCATGATGCCAGCGTGAGCGGTCACTTCTATCTGGGCACCTCGGGGTTCGCCTACGACGAGTGGCGCAAGGGCGTCTTCTATCCAGAAGATCTCAAGAAGGACGACATGCTCGACTACTACTCGACGCAGCTGTCGTCGGTGGAGATCAACTACACGTTCCGCCGGTTCCCGACCGAGAAGACCGTCGAGAAGTGGAAATCGAAGGCGGCGCCCGGCTTCGTGTTCACGCTGAAAGCCAACCAGCGGATCACGCACTGGAAGAAGCTCGAGGACGTCGGCGAGGACGTCCGCGACTTCGTCGCGAGAGGGAAGCTTCTCGGCGATCGGTTCGGATGCGTGCTGTTCCAGTGCCCGCCGTCGCTGAAGTACGACGCGGCGTTGCTGGATGGGTTCTTGTCTGTGCTGCCCGCCGGCGGGCCGTCGTACGCGATGGAGTTCCGCCATGACTCGTGGGCTGCCGCGCGCGAGCGGTTGCTGGACGCCGGCGTCGGCTGGTGCGTCGCCGAGACAGACGAGAAGGACCCGAAGCCGGAGGACCTGTCGTGGGAACCGGTCGGCTATCTGCGGTTGCGCAAGACCGAGTACTCGGATGACGAGCTCCGTGAGTGGGCGGGACGGATCCAGCCCGCGCTCGACGGCGGCGCGACGATCTTCTGTTACTTCAAACACGAGGACGAGGGCGCCTCGCCGAAGATGGCCAAGCGGTTGGAGGCTCTGCTCGAGATCCCTGAGATCGAGCCGGCCGCCGAGGTCGAGCCGACACCGGTGGAGGTCGCGACGCCGGAGCTCACGCCCGATGCGAGGACCGCCGGGAAGACCCAGTACTTCACTGCGACGAGCATCGACGGCTTCATCGCGGACGAAGACAACTCTTTGGACTGGCTGTTCCAGGCGCACCAGGACCACGACGAGAGCCAGTGGGACGCCTTCATCGGCGCGGTCGGCGCGATGCTGATGGGAGCGACGACCTACGAGTGGGCGCTGGAGCATGACAAGCTGCTCGAGAACCCCGAGAAGTGGCACGACTACTACGGGGACATCCCGTGCTGGGTGGTCGCGCATCGCGAACTGCCCGCGATCCCGAACGCCGACATCCGGTTCGTCCAGGGCGACGTGCGACCGATCCATGAGGAGATGACGGCGGTCGCCGGCGGCAAGAACATCTGGCTGGTCGGCGGTGGCGAGCTCGTCGGCAGGTTCGCCGATGAAGGCCTTCTCGACGAGATCCAGCTCCACGTGGCGCCCGTCATGCTCGGTGCCGGCGCACCGCTGCTCCCCCGTCGGATCACCTCACGACGGCTGAGAATCACCAGTGCCGAGATTGTCGGTGGCTTCGCGTTCCTGAACTACTCGGTGTCGCCTCCGTAAGACCGCAGCCGCGGGCGCGATCGACGGCCTCGCGACCGTCCGTCGGTATCCACATTCACCAACTTTCGACCTACGCCGAACGATGGGGTGTTTCCTTGACACCTCTTACGCCACACGACGACCATTGCACATGCTCTGGCCAGCGCGGATGCGGGAAGAGGATGGGTTCACCCTTCCCGAATTGATGATCGGGATGGTCATCATGTCATTGCTGATCGTTGCCATCGGCGGGGCATTGATCGTCAGCCTGAAGACCACCGGATCCACGGAACAACGGTTGCACGAGAGCCAGGATGTGCTCATCACGTCCTCGTACGTGGCTAACGACGTGCAAAGCGCGTCGAGCATCAACGTGAACAATGCGGCCACGAACTGCTCCGGGGCGTTCACCACGCTCGTCACGTTCACCTACGCGTCGACGGCGCACCCGACCGCCGTCTACAAGTGCGGCACCGCGAACGGCGAGACCCGGGTCACGCGCACGTTCAACGGCGGCGCGCCGATCGTGGTCGCGCATTTCGCTGGCACCGCGGCGCCCGTCGTCACGGTCGCGTACGACTCGTCGACACCGCCCATCCCGATGTCGGTCACGATGAGATTCACCAAGCCGAGCGACTGTACGCTCGACTGCGCCTACACGCTCTTCGGTTCGCGCCGCAGCTACAACCCCTCGTCCGTGACGACCGGAGGCAGCCCGCTTCCGGGCGACACCGTGTTGATGTCCACCGGAGCCGCCAGTCCGCTCTGGGTCCAGGGCACCTGTCCGGACCCCGGCACGACGAACGCCTGCATCGTGGACACGACGAAGACCGCGTTGCCGATATCCGACGTCGCCGCGACCGATTGGACTTCTATGCCTGCCTCGCCGCCAACATTGTGGGACAAGCTTCGCGACGCTGACGACGCGACGTACATACAGAACGCTCCGGGGAAGAAGACTGTTGCTCGCATCGCGCTCTCGAGCGTCGACCCTCCGGACACCGGCGTGCTTCCCGTCGTTGAACTGCGCGCCAGCAAGATCAACGGAAGCAACGTTCGGATGACGCTGTCGCTCTACGACGGCAACAACACCACCCCGCTCGTGACCTCCGCTCAGTTCGGACCGATCAACAGCAACTTCCCCACAGCCAACAGCTTCGACTGGAGCCTGACGCAGGCCGAGGCGAACCTGATCCCGACGTCTGCATATGCCCACCTCACCGTTGGGATATCGGTCTCGAACGCGTCCGGGACGGACACTGCCGCTGTCCATGGAGTCGCGCTCGACACCTTGGATCTGAACGCGCAAGGGCTACTCACCATCAAGGGGCCGCTCTACGTCAACTCCCAACTCTCGAACGCAGTCCGGCTCACCGGCAAGAAGAGCGGGGGCAATCAGATCTCGGTCACCAATGGCGGGGACTTCAGGATCTGGAGTCCAGGGTCGTGCTCGGGTTGCAACCACAACACGGTGTCGTGTGCGGCGTGTGCGTGGGTGGGACAGCAGCCTTGGACCAGCTACGCGACGAGTATCCCGGACCCGCTCCGCTCGCTTCCCGCTCCGGACCCAACGACGCTCGGCACCGGGAGCTGCAACGGCGCCGGAGTGTGTTCTCCGGGCGTCTATGCGAGCACGTTCTCGCGGACCTCGAACACGTCGCTCCAGCCCGGCATCTATTTCTTCCAACAGGGGATGTCCATCACCGGGAACGCCGTGCTCACGTGTGCCGCGCCCTGTGCCGGCGGCGTGATGATCTACATCGCAGGAGGCTCGGTCACGTTCGCCGGGAACTCAGGCGTGAACCTCCCCGCGCCGACGGCCGGGCTGTACAAGGGCATCGTCATGTTCCAGGCACGGTCGGATACGAACGCCCTCAAGTTCGCGGGCAACTCGGGGAGCGGCACGACCAACGTGCTCGGTGGCGTCGTCTACGTGCCGCAAGCCAGCCAGGTCACCCTCGCGACGGGCAGTGCGTCCCTCACGGCCAAATCCATCGTTGCGCAGAACATAAAGGTGTCGTCGAGCGTGACGATCGGCTGAGGAACGAACCGTGCGCCTTCCCCCCCACGTGCACAGCGAGGATGGCTTCTCGCTCGCAGAGCTCCTTGTGTCGATCGTGCTCGTTAGCGTCACCTTCGTCGCGATCCTCAGCGGGCTGATGACCACGATCCGCGTCTCGGCCGTGCACCGGACGCAGGCCACCACGGACGCCGTAGTTCGCTCGGCAGCGGAGTGGGTGAAGGACGTCTCACACAATCCGTACCGGACGAGCTGTAACGGGCCACAGATGTACTCGTTGAACGGGCTCGCGATGCCGACGGGATACTCGGCGACGGTCACTCGCGTCGAGTACTGGGACGGTGTCGCGCCGACCGCGACAGGGACCTACACCCTCTCGTCACACATCGTGTCGGCCTGCCCTGCCGGCGTGGACAAGGGCCTGCAGCGGATCACCATCGTCGCCACCTCGTCGGATGGCCAAGCCTCTGAGACGGTTCAGATCATGAAGCGGGCGATCTGATGAACGTTCGCGATCAGAAAGGCCAAGCGCTCATCCTCGCGCTCGCGTTCCTGATGTTCTTCGGCTTGGTGATCGGCGTGTTGTTGTCCCTTGCGAGTTCGGGCGTCCTGTCCTCGCGTCAGCTCCGCCAACAGCGATCGACGGTCTACGCAGCGGACGGCGCCACCGACGCCGCGATCCACGTCGCGTTGAAGAACGTCGGCCTCGGTGCGTACGGCGATCCACGCTGTGTGACGACGAACCCGACCACGGTCGGCTCCACGATCATGCTCACGACGACGGCGACCACCACCGACGCGACCGTCGCCAACGTCGTGTGCACGTGGTCGCAGGACTTCCTCGACCCCGATCGCACAGTCACCTTCACGACCTTCGTGGCCGGCACCGCGGCGCCGGTCGTGCAGGCGACGGTGCGTTTCCACGACCACTGGGCACAGCCGACCGCCGAGGTGCAGTCGTGGGTCTATTGCGGACATGGAGGCGCATGCTGAGGTTGGTAGCCGTTCGGCCGTAGTTTGCCGTTCGGCCCCCTTGCGACAATCGCGCGATGGCTGAGATCACCCCGACCGAGATCGAGCCCTTCCTCTGGCAGCTCTGGGAGGCGAAGGGCACCGACCTGCTCTTCACGGTCGACCTGCCGCCGATGCTTCGCGTCGATGGCCTCGATGCGTCCCGCGGAGGGCGCCGCACCGCTCACGAGCGACGACACCGAGCGGATCGTGATGTCGCTGCTACCCATTGAGTCTTCCGAGGAATTCCTTCGCGAGAAGGACGCCGACTTCTCGTTCGGATGGGAAGAGCGAGCGAGGTTCCGAGCGAACGCCTTCGTCCAGCGCGGCGCGATGGGTCTGTCACTGCGGCTGATCCCTTTCCGCATACCGTCATTCGAAGAACTGGGCCTTCCAGAAGTCATCGAGAAGTGGGTGCGTGTCCCACGCGGTCTCGTGATCGCGACCGGCCCGACCGGCGCCGGCAAGTCGACGACGCTCGCGTCGATCGTCGATCGGATCAACCAGAACCGCGCGTGCCACATCATCACGATCGAGGACCCGATCGAGTACGTGCACAAGCACAACATGGCGGCGATCGAACAGCGCGAGGTTGGACTCGATACGAGCTCGTTCGTCCGTGGCATCCGGGCCGCCCTGCGTGCCGACCCCGACGTCCTGCTGGTCGGCGAGATGCGAGACCTCGACACGATCCAAACCACCCTCACGATGGCGGAAACGGGGCACCTCGTGCTCGGAACGCTGCACACCAACGACACGAGCCAGGCGGTCGACCGACTGGTCGACGTCTTCCCTACCGGGAGGCAGGCACAGATCCGCGTACAGCTGGCAAACTCCCTGACGGGCATCGTCTACCAGCAACTCCTACCGAAGATCGACGGCGGCCAGATCGCGGCCTTCGAAGTGCTCGTCGCCAACCACGCGACGCGGAGCTTGATCCGAGACGGGAAGAGCAATCAGCTCCGCAACGTTCTCCTCACCGGCCAAAACGAGGGGATGCGCACGCTCGAGATGGCGCTGTCGGACCTGGTCACGCGAGGCGTCATCACGTATGAAGAGGCGCTCGGCCGGAGCATGTATCCGAAGGAAGTTGCTAAGCCGGTCGCGGCGGGTCTCCAGGCGTCCGCCTGATCACGCGACAGAACTGATCCTCATCAACTCGGCGTAGCCTTCCCTAGAAGGCTTCTGCAGATCCTCTGACCTCCCCGGGAGTAGCAGAACCGACCGTCTAGCGTTGGCGGTAGGCGCGATGCAGGACCTGACGCCCGAGCATCTCGGGTTTCGCACCGTCCCGGGTCAAAGGGCCCGCTGGCAGCTGGCCCGACGAGCATGAAAGAGCCCGGCCGCCTTAGGCGGCCGGGCTCCTCCATGCGATCGTCGACTAGCAGTTGCCGCCGGCGGTAAGCACTCCGGCAACATCACCAGCTGCGTGGCCGGTCACTGCTGCCGGGTAGTACGTGACGGTGTACCCGGTTCCGGCGTGGACGTCACTGGTCGCCGCTGGGGGACCAGTCTCGTCCGTCGTCCCTGTGAAGCCCGCGTCCCACTTCAGGAACTGGTTTTGCGCCGCGGGGTTCGTCAGGGTCGGCACAAGGTGTGCCGGGTACGACCCGTTCTTCGCGTAGTACGCCTCGACACCCGTCTGGATCGTGCTGACGTCCGTCTTGCAGGCGGCCGTCGTCCCGCGGTCGGTGATACCGCCCACGGCGAACAGCACGATCCCGGCGAGGATGCCGAGGATCACGATCACGATCATGAGCTCGATGAGGGTGAATCCACCCTCCTCGCGAGCTCGCTCGATCATGCGTCGCATGTTTCCCTCCTCTCTATTGACAACGTTGCGATGTCTACGGCTGACGAAGGCATAGGCGTTTGACATCCCTCCCTTCGTCACCCGCGTGCAGCCCCGAGCCGTTCATCAGAACTGCACCTGCCGATAGATGCCGTACATCGCGGAGATCATCGCGATGGCGACGAAGCCGACCGCGCACCCCATGAAGAGGATCACCGCGGGTTCGAACAGGGATGTGAGTCGCTGGATCTTGAATTCCAGCTCTTCGCCGTAGAAGTCGGAGCCGACGGTCAGTTGCTCGTTCAGCGTGCCGGTGTTCTCGCCGACCTTCACCATCTGGATAACGGCACCTGGGAAGAGCTTCGTCTCGGCCATCGGTTGCGCGAGACCTTCGCCTCGCATCATGGCGCTGTGCACGTTGTCGAGGCCGTTCTTGAAGATGACGTTCTTGGTCGAGTCCCCAAGGACAGTCATCGCTTCGGGGAGCGGAACTCCCGAACGCATCATCGTTGCGAGAAGACGACAGAAGCGCTCGATGATCGCGAACAATACGACCTGCCCGATCACCGGGAGGCGCAAGATCAGTTTGTCTTTCCATCGTCGGCCCCGCGGTGTGCGAACAGCTGCCATCGGGATCACGACGAGCAGAACAAGCCCGAGGATGATGAAGGGCCAGTACGAGGTAACGAAGGTCGTGAAGGAGATCAACATCCGCGTAGGAAGTGGAAGCGTCGCGTTGAATCCTGAGAAGAACGTCTTGAACTTCGGCAGAACGAACGTCGACAGGATGATCACCGTGCCGATCGCCATCACCAGCACGATCGATGGATAGACCAGCGCGCTCTTGATCTTGTTGCGCGTCTCGAGGTCTCGCTTGATGTAGCCGGCAAGCTCGGCCAGCACCTCGTCGAGGCTCCCGGTCAGCTCCGCCGCCCGAACCATGTCGACGATAGAACTTGGGGAACAGACTTTCGTACGGCCGTAACGCATCCGAGAAGGACTCCCCAGTGACGAGCGAATCGCGCACGCCGATCAAAACGTCCCGGAGCACCTTGTCCTCGGTCTCCTCTTCGATGACGTCGAGCGACTCGATCAGCGGGATGCCTGCGCGGACGAAGGCCGACAGCTGACGCGAGAAGTGCATCAGCACGTCCTGCTTGAGCTTCTTGCGAGTGATCTCGAACTGCAGGACGTTCCGCTTCGCGCGCAAGGTCGCGACGTCGTAGCCCTGCTCGACGAGGCTCGACATCGCGGTCTTGATCGACGTCGCCGTCGTCGTTCCGCTGACCTTCTTCCCGGCCTCGGTCGTCGCTTGGTATCGGAATCTGCCCATAGCGTCCTCAGCTCGCGTAGATGTGCCGGAGCACTTCAGGGATCGTGGTGACGTCGTTCGCCACGAGCTGGATCCCGGCGTCGCGTAGCGTTCGCATCCCCTCAGCGATCGCGAGCTCTTGGATCTCGTCGTGACGGGCCTTGCGGGCGATCAGCTGCCGCATCGGCTCAGTGACGACCAGCAACTCGTACACGCCGATCCGGTCCTCGAAGCCCGTCTGGAAACAGAAGTTGCAGCCCTCGCCGCGCAGGAACTCCTCCTTCGGCGGGCCGCCGAGTCGCAGATAGAACTCGACCTCTTCGTCGCTCGGCCGGTACATCACCGAGCACGAGCGACAGATCCGCCGTACGAGCCGTTGCCCGACAACCCCGACCACAGACGACGCCACGAGGAACGGCTCGATGCCGAGGTCCAAGAAGCGTTCGAGCGCGCCTGCCGAGTCGGTTCCGTGGAGCGATGTCAGAACGAGGTGCCCGGTGAGCGCCGACTGGATCCCGATGCGCGCGGTCTCCACGTCGCGCATCTCGCCGACGAGGATGATGTCGGGGTCCTGTCGCAGGATCCCGCGCAACCCGCCCGCGAACGTCACGCCCGCTTGGTCCTGGATCTGGATCTGGTTGATCGAGGGCAGGACGTATTCGACCGGGTCCTCGACCGTCATGATGTTGGCTTCGCTGTTGTTGATCTCGGTGAGCGCCGCGTACAGCGTCGTGGTCTTGCCGCTTCCCGTCGGGCCGGCGCAGATCACCATCCCGAACGGGGACCGGATCAGCCTCGAGAACCGGTTGTGCGTGTCCTCCGGCATCCCGAGGTCGTCGAGCCGCAGAAGAGAGCGGTTCTTGTCGAGCAACCGCATCACGCACTTCTCGCCCCAGATCGTCGTGGTGGTGGCGACGCGGATGTCGAGTGGACGGCCGTCGACGTCGATCGCCAGTTGACCGTCCTGCGGCTTGCGTCGCTCGACGATGTCCATGCCGGCGAGCACCTTGATGCGGCTGATCACGGACGGGCCCATGTTGGGCGGCAGAGCCAAGACGTCGTGCAGGGCGCCATCGATCCGGTAGCGGATACGGACGCGGGACTCCTGTGGCTCGATGTGGATGTCCGACGCGCGGTCGCGTGCGCCTTGCTGCACGATGAGATTCACGACCTGGACGACGGGTGCTTCCGCCGATGCGTCCGACTCCTCAACCGCCTTGGCGGTGATCGCCTCTGCCGCAAGGAATGCGTCGACATGTCGGCCGACGCCGGCCAGCGCTCGATACGACTTGTCGATCGCGCGCCGGATGTCGGACGGCGGCGCGATCATCCGCACCACCGGCATCTTGGCGGCGTCGGCAAGCTCCTTCGTGGCGATGTCGTCTTGCGGGTCGGACATCGCGATCCGCAAGCCGGTGTCGGTCTTGCTCACCGGGATCGCGACGTGCGAGCGTGCCAGCGATTCCGGGATCAGCGCGATCGCGTCGTCTGCGGGCGCGTCTCGACGGAGGTCCGCAAGCGGAACCCCGAGTCGCCCAGACAACACACGGGCGAGGTCGAAGTCGTCGATCGCCCCGAGTTCGACCAACAGCTCGCCCAGCCGCTTACCCGACGCGGACTGCTGGAGCAAGGCCTCTTCGAGCCGGCTCGCCGTGACGAGTTCGCTTTCGAGAAGGAGGTCGCCCAAGCGAAGCGCATCGCGGCGCTCCTCATCCGGGACCCGATCGACGGGTGCGATCGGCGTGACGGGCGCAACGGCCGGTTCCGAGTCCCACGCTGAACCCTTGATGGCGAGTACCTGTCCTCTCCCAAGAGCGACGGGAGACGAACCCCAGCGTTGGAAGGACGGGGGAAGTCGCCCGAACGGGGGGCCCCATCGCCCCCCAACGTCCGATGTAGCCGGTATCCTCCGCCGCCCCAGGGCGGGTCCGCATCGTCCGGATGGCTAGGCCTTTCGACCTAACCGACGCGCGATGATCTCGGCCGAAAGGCTCATGTGCACGCTGTGGCGGATCTCCGCCGGCGCCGCTCTGGGCCGACTACAGTCGTATCGATACCGATCCGGCCAGAGGGGGGCGCTTCAGATGCTTCGTTCGTTCCGCGCGTTGCTCGTCACGGGGCTCTGTCTCGCGCTCGCGGCAGTCACGACTGCGGCGTTCGCTGGACCCGGTGATCTCGACAAGACCTTCAGCGGCGACGGGGTCAAGACCGTCGACTACGCGGGAGCGAGCGACACCCTGTACGGCGTCGCGATCCATGGGAACGCGCCAACCGCCTGCGGCGCGAGCAACCAGCAAGCAACGCTGACCGCGTTCACCGCCGGCGGCGGGCTCGACAAGAACTTCAGTGGCGACGGGATGTGGCGCCAGGACATCCTGGGCCACGGCAACAGCTTCCTCGAAGCGTGCCGGTTCCTGCCCAACGGTCGGCTCGTGGCGGTTGGCGGCGCCGATGGTGCCGACGGGCACTACCGAACGATCGTGGTCGTGCGCCGACCCAACGGCAAGCCGGACACGAGCTTCTCCGGTGACGGCCTCGCGGTCTACCGCTTCGCAGGGATCGATAACTCTGCCGCATATGACCTCGCCGTCCAGCACGACGGCAAGATCGTCGTCGCGGGCGAGGGCTACGACAGCGGTGTCTCTCCCCAGAAGGGCTTCTTCGAGGTCGCACGCCTCCGGCCGAACGGGGCCCTCGACAAGACGTTCAGCGGCGACGGACTCGCCAAGGTCGACTTCGCGCGATACGACGAAGGCGCCTGGAAGGTCCGGCTCCTGCACGACGCGACCGTCGTGCTCGCGGGATGGCTGCAGAACAAGGCGGGCACCGAGTGGAACTCGGCGGTCGCGGAGCTCAAGCCCAATGGTGCACTCGATCGCTCCTTCAGCGGCAACGGGATGGCCGTCCTCAACTTCCTGAAGGGCGCCGACGACTATCCGCTCGGCCTCGGCGTTCGTTCTGACGGCACCATCGTGCTCGGCCTCTACCGGTACAGCAGCCCCTCGTACCTTGCCGCGGTCGCGCAGTTGCGGCCGAACGGCGGGGTCGACGGCTCGTTCGGCGGTGGCGACGGACTCAAGACCGGTCTCGGACCCGACCTCGACGTGCAAGACCTCATGCTGGCCGGCGGCACGATCTTGCTCGCGGGAGGGAGCGGCAGCGGCAGCACTCCGTTCGTGCTGCGCTTGACGCAGAGGGGGAACCTCGACGGGACGTTCGGGAACCTCGGGCAGGCCGACCTCAGTGCGGTCTCCGGGTACCTGTTCGACATCGCCATCGATGCGCAGGGACGCATCGACGGCGTCGGGAGCTCCGTGTCCGACGGGCTCATGATCCGGGTGCACGCCTAGGCGGCGGCGCTAGTCACCACCGGCCGCGCGGCGGAACGCCTCGCGCGGGTGTTCGAGCGAGCCCAGCTGCGCGATGTCGCGTGGGAACAGCAGCGCGACGGTCCAGTCGAGCGCGATCCGCGCCTTGCGCGCGAACGTCGGCATGTAGAACAGGTGGTACGTCCGGTGCAGGAACCACGCCGGGAACCCGCGGATCTTGATGCCGAGCGGGTTCGCCACGCCTCGGTAGTGACCGAGCGAGCACAGCATGCCCTTGTTCTTGTACGTGAAGGGTCGGAGCGCGCGGCCCTCGAGCGACGCCGCCACGTTGTCGGCGAGCACCTTCGCCTGCCGAAGCGCGTGTTGCGCCGTCGGCGGTGAGATCCCTCGGCCGGCATGTTCGTCGGGAACGGCCGCGACGTCACCCGCGGCCCACACGCCGTCGATCCCCTCAACGCGAAGCGCGCGGTCGACCTTGACGCGGTGCTGGTCGTCGACAGGGAACCCGGATGACGCCGCGAGCGGCGCCGCGCGGACGCCGGCGGTCCAGACCAGCGTCTCGGCGGCGAAGGCATCGCCATCGGACAGATGCACCACCCCATCCGCGATCCGGTCGAGCCGGGTCGACGTCCGGATCTCGATGCCACGTTCGCGCAGACGGTCCGCGGCGTAGGTGGCGAGGTCGGCTTCGAGCTCGGGCAGGATCCGCGGTCCGGCCTCGACCATCACCCACCGCTGGTCCGACCGATCGATCGACGGGATCGTGCGCGTGGCAACCCGCGCGAGATCCTCAAGCTCCCCGAGGGCCTCGATCCCGGCGAACCCGGCGCCGACGAACACGAAGGTGAGTGCCGCACGACGGGCTTCAACGTCGGCGGTCTCTGCCGCTTTGTCCAGCTGCGACACGACGCGGTTCCGGAGCCAGATGGCCTCGGGGAGCTTCTTGAACCCGACTCCGTGCTCGGCCAGCCCTGGGATCGCCAGCGTCCGCGACCAGGAGCCGGCGCCGAATATCAGGACGTCGTAGACGAGCTCGCGTGGACCGCCGCCGGACAGACGCACGGACGCCTGTTTCGCGCCGAGATCGATCTGCTCGACCTCGCCAACAACCAGCTCGGTCCGGCGCAACACGCGGCGCAGCGGCACGACGACCGCCCGCGGATCGATCAGACCGCTCGCGACTTCCGGAAGGAACGGCTGGTACAACATGAAGTTCTCGGGGTTGACGAGGGTGAGTTGATGCGCCGACGCGTCGAGCTGCCGTTCGAGACGGCGCGCGGCGTACATCCCGATGTATCCGCCGCCCACGATCAAGATCCGTGCCATGGCGCTACGCGAGCCGTTCCTGAAGCGCTGCGTCCAACGCCGCGAGCCGCTCGGGGTCGGCGAGTTTCCGCCCGAGCTCGTCGCGCACGTAGAACGCGTCGACCACACGCCCATCGAACGTCGCGACCTTCGCCAGGTGGACGTCGATCCCCGCGCGCGACAAGACGTCGGTGATGTCGTAGAGCAGACCCATCCGGTCGGGGGCGCCGATCTCCAGCACCGTGGAGAAGTCCGAGGCGTCGTCGTCGACGCGGACGGTCACGGGCGTACGTGCCGATGGCGGCGGATAGTGGCGCCGCATCTCCTCAACCTTGCCGTCGATCGAGATCGCGCCCTCGATCACGCGACGGAGCGTCTGCCGGAACCCGCGCCAGCGCGCCTCGGTGATCTCTGCCTCGAACACGCCCTCGACGTCGAACAGGTCGACCGCCACGTGGTCGCTCGTCGTGAAGACCTGTGCAGACAGGATCGAGATCCCGCCGACGGCGAGCGCCCCGGCGACGGCTGCCAGGATCGCGGGCCGGTCGTTGGTGACGACGAGAAGCTCGTACGTGCCCGGCCGGCTCCCCGACGCCGATGCCGTCCGCACCTCATCGGAGGTGAGGAAGGGCGCGATCGTGCGGAAGTGCGCGGCCGCGCGTTCTGGTTCGATCGAGAGGAAGTACCCGCGCGGCATCCGCAGCACGAAGTCGTCCACGTCGCTGTCCGGCTCACCGGTGAGCAAAGCGCGAACGGCGCCGGTTCGTTCGGTCAGACTCGCCGCGAGCTCCTCCCCCATGGTGCCGCGTTCGAGAACGTGCCGAACCTTGCGTGACGAGCTCACGGACCAGCGCCTGGCGCCAGGGTGTCCAGGCCGCAGGTCCGGTCGCGGCGGCGTCGGCGACGGCCAGGAGGTACAGCGCCGCGAGACGTTCGAGCGTGCCCACGGTCGCGGCGACGTCGAGGATCAGGTTCTCGTCGGTCAGGTCGCGGCGTGTGGCGGTGTCCGGCAACAGCAGGTGCTCCGCGACCATGAACGAGACTAGGTCGGCCCTCTGATCGTCGAGCCCCATCGTGCGGACCTGCGCGCGCGCCACCTCGGCGCCGACAAGCACATGCTCGCCGCGGCCGACCTTGCCGATGTCGTGCAACAACGCACCGAGGGCCACCGCCCGAGGGTCGGTGATGAAGGGCACCAACTCTGCGGCGAGTGGATCGAGGCCGGGACCGTCGAGCAGCGCGTCGACGCCGGCCATGGTGCGGAGCAAGTGACCATCGACGGTGAACCGGTGGTACGGGTCGCGCTGCGGACGGCTTCGGACCTCGGGCCATCCGGAGATGAAGCAGTCGAGCACGCCGACCCGGTCAAGAACGTCGAGAGCGGCCATGCCCGACTCGCCGCGCCGAAGCAGCGCGAGGAACACATCGCGGGTTCGTTCGTCCCAGACGACGGGATCCGGAACCGGCGTTGCAGCGACGGCGTCCATGAGGCTCGGCGGGATCGTGCCGCCGGCATCCGCCAGCGCGTCGAGGACATCGGCCGGGCCCGCGAGCGGGGGCTGCGGGGTCGTGCTGGGTTCCTCAACGATCCGCGCGAGCGCGTCGCGAACCACCGCGTCGACCGTGCGCGCATGCGCGAACACCTGGCGCATCAGGCCGTCGATCGCCGCGAGGTTGGGCTCGTCCTCGAACCCCATGGTTGTCGCCACCTCCGGCTGCAGATCGGCGAAGAGCCGGTCGACCCGCTTGCCCGTCTCGAGCTGCACGGCGCTGCGCGCGCGCACGAGGAACTCTTCCGCCTCGTCGATCGCGGCAAGGTCGGCGTGTCGCACGACCGCCGCGGAGTCGAGCGGCTCGCCCAGGACGCGCGCCAGCCAGCCGAGGACCGCGACGTCACGCAGCCCGCCGAGACCCTCTTTGAGATCGGGAGAGCAGATCCGACGCGCAGGAACCCGACCGCCCGCCACGCAGGACGCGATCGTCCACGATCGCCCGCGCGAACGCCGCGGGATCAGCCGAAGTCGGCACGACGACGGCATCCATCGCGTTCGCCCAAAGGTCCGTCGACCCAGCGATCATCCGCGCATCGAGCATCGCGGTGCACGAATCGAGCCGATCGCGCCCGGCCTCCACACACTCTGCCGGCGTGCGCACCAACGGCGTCACCGTCCAACCTTGATCCCATAGCGGGTACCAGAGCCGCTCCCGAGCTCGGTCAGAACCGCAGCATCAACCCCGTCGTGAACCAGCAGCACGTCGATGTCGGAGCCGGGGAGTTGCAACCGACGGCCGTACCCTCCGAGGGCGACCAAGGCGACGCCTTCCGGCGCGCGATCGATGGCAGCGACGAACCAGGCGTCGAGCGCATCGGAGCGTTCCCTCGCGGCCCACCGACCGTGCTGCCCGGGCGGATACGCCCGCGCGAGCGCGTCGAACCGCGTGCGCAGCGCGGCCGCGTCCGCCATCGCCCTAGAGGGCGTCGGGCCCCATCTCGCCGGTCCGGATCCGCACCACACGATCGACGTCGGTGACCCAGAGCTTGCCGTCGCCGATCTTGCCCGTCCGGGCGGCCTTCGTGATCGCGTCGACAACGCCATCGACGTCATCGTTATCCACGACGACCTCGATCCGAACCTTCGGCACGAAGTCGACCTGATACTCCGCGCCGCGGTACACCTCGGTGTGGCCGCGCTGGCGGCCGAACCCCTCCACATCGCTCGTCGTGAGCCCACTGACGCCGATGCCGCGCAAGGCGTCCTTCACTTCCTCGATCCGGTGTGGCTTCACGACGGCGGTGACGAGCTTCATCGCGCCGGAGCTTACTCCCCCGGTCCGGGCCGCTCGTAGCAGTGGAACGCCCGCAAGACGTGCATGCCGGCGCGTTCGTAGAGGCCGGCGGCGCCCGTCTCGTTGTCGCTGTCGACGTTGAGCCGCACGAGCGTGCGCCCTCGCGCCGAGAGGATCGCGAACCCGTACTCGAGCAACGCGCGTCCGACGCCGCGGCCGCGCGCCGCCTTCAGGACGCCGAGATCGCCGATCCATCCGACGCCGTCGATGTCCTGGCAGATCACGACGCCAACCGGTTCGCCCTCGAGCTCCGCGATCCACACGAGCCCGGGGTCCCATGTCGAGGCGCCGAGCATGTCCTCCTTCCACGACTCCCAGGACTGCGGCTCTTGCCCGTAGTGCTCCTCGAACGAATCCTCGACCAATCGCCAGACCATGCGGTCGTCCGCGCTCTCGTCATACGCGCGGATCGTGACGCCGTCGGGCAGGGCGTTCGCACGATAGGTTTCATCGACGGAGCGCTCCATGTGCCAGAAGACTCGGGCGAAGGAATAACCCGTCGTTTCAAGCGCCGGGCCGGCTCCTTCCTCGGCGGCGACGACCGCGTAGCGCGTGGCCTTCGGGCCGGCGAGATCTTCCACGCGGTCGGCGCAGAACGCCGTCCACGGTTCACGTGACGTTGGACGGATCGACGGCGCAAGCGGGAAATACATCGTGACCATCGAGGCCGGATCGAGCGATTCGACCGAGAGATACCCGACGACATCGCCGTCATCGGTCTCGGCGACCATCGCACCCTTGATGCTCGAGGACCGCCAATCGTCGTAGAGCCACGCCTCCGACGCGTCGGTGACACCCGAGTCGTGGAGGTCGCACGTACGCAGAAGCTCGACCACGCGTGGGAGGTCGGCGTCCCGATCGACGTCGCGTACGTGGAACCCTTCCGGGAGCCTCACCGGTGCGTCCACTGCGTGTAGCCGGCTGGAAGCGGAAGCGCCTGGACGGCGCTACTCACCGACCGCTTTCTTGCGCGCGGCCGGCTTCTTCGCCGCGGGCTTCTTCGGCGGCCGACTTCTTCTTGGCCGCCGACTTCTTCGCGGCAGGCTTCTCGTCGTCGCCCTTCTTCGCGGCGGCGACGCTCGCCTTCAGCGCCTCCATCAGGTCGACCACCTTCGCGGCCTGCTCGGGCTCGACGACCTCGATCTCCTCGCCGTTGAGCTTCGCCTCGACGATCTCCAGCAGCGCCTCGCGGTACTCGTCGCTGAACTCCTCGGGGTCCCACTCGCCCGTGAGGTTCTCGATCAGCTGGCGCGCCATCGTCGACCTCCTGGTCGCGCACCTTCGGTGCCGACGTCGACGCCGCCGAAGTCGGCCTGCGCGGATCTCGTCGGGCCAGAACATCGTCTCGAGGACGAACACGTCGTCCTTGAACCGGAGCGCGGCGAGGTGCTCCTTGTCGCGGAAGCTGACCTTCGCGATGCCGACCCGGTCGTCCTCGCTCATCGCCTCGCGGAGCAGCGCGTACGCCTTGGCGCCGGTCTCCTCGGGCACGAGGTAGTAGGTCTTCTTGAACAGGATCGGGTCGATCTCGTCGAGCTCGACGAACTGCACGATGTCGATCGCGCGGCTGGATTCGACCGGCACGGCGTCGAAGTCCTCGTCGGTGAGGACCACGTACCGGTCCTTCTCGTACTCGTACCCCTTCACGATGTGCTCGAAGGTGACCTCCTCGCCGTCCTTCTCGCACACGCGCTTGTAGCGGATCCGCCCGCTGTCCTCGTCGTGGAGCTGGTTGAACCGCAGCGTCTTCTCCTCGGTCGCCGGGTACACGGCGACCGGGATCGTCACGAGGCCGAAGGAGATGGCCCCCTTCCACATGGCTCGCGGCATGATCGTCTCCCCCGGCGCCGCAGGTCATCTGCCTGCGCGAACGGTCATCCTACCGCTCGCCCCCGACGTAGCGGGCGGCCCTAGTCGGTGGGCGGGACAGGGGGCGGCAGGGTCGTCTGCAGCTCGGTCAGCGCGTCGGAGAAGGCGTCTGACCCGGTGGCGCCGTGCCCGATCCGCCGCTGGGTCGCCGCGCCGAGCAAGAACGTCGCGAGCGGCGTCGCCCGCCGCTCCACGCCGTGGGCGACGTCGCGAGCGACCCCGAGCAGCTCCATCACCTGGTCGTCGGCGAGCGGGTCGACCCCGAGGGTCGTCGCGAGGGTGCCGAGCCAGGCGTCCATGTCGTTCGATCGTTCGTCCATCTCGTCTCCGTGCTCCGTGGGTTCCTCGCAGTCTCTACCATCGACGGCATGCCGAAGCGCAAGAGCCGGACCTCGACGGAAGCGGTCACGGTTGCCTTCCCCGAGGAACTCCCGATCCGCCGGGAGACCACGGAGGTCTGGTGGCTCACCCTCCCCGATCGCGAGCTCAGGCTGTCCAACTTGACGAAGGTCTTCTGGCCGGATGAGGGCTACACGAAGGGCGACCTCCTCGCGTACTACTTCAATATCGCGCACCTGCTGCTGCCCCACCTCGAGCGCCGGCCCCTCACGATGAAGCGGATGCCCAACGGCATCGACGGGGATTCCTTCTATGAGAAGACTGCGCCGTCGCACACGCCCGAGTGGGTGCACCGCTGCACGGTGCTGTCCGAAGACGCCAAGGAAGGGCGGATCGATTACCTCACGGTCGACGACCTGTCGACGCTGCTGTTCGTCGCGAACCTCGGCGCGATCGAGATGCACCCGTTGCACTCGCGCTGCGGCGACACGGAGCACCCCGACTACCTCTTCTTCGATCTCGATCCGTTCCCTCCCTACACCTACGAGGACGTGCTGACGGTCGCGCGCCACGTGAAGGTGGTGCTCGACCAGCTCGGTCTGACCGGTTACCCGAAGACGAGCGGCGCGACCGGACTGCAGATCTACGTGCCGATCGAGGCTGGCCGCTGGACGTACGGCGAGGTGCGGGCATTCGTCGGCGCGTGCGGCCGGATGATCGGGCGCGCCGACCCCGACCGCGTGACGATGGCGTGGCGCATCGCCGACCGCACGGGCAAGATCTTCATCGACCACAACATGAACCGGCAGGGCGCGAACATCGCCGCCGCGTACTCGCTCCGGCCGGAAGCGCGCGCACCGGTGTCGACGCCCCTCACGTGGGACGAGGTCGAGGCCGGAGGGTTCGCGCCGCAGGACTTCCGCATCGACAACGTGTGGGAGCGCTTCGCGGCGGTCGGCGACCGGTGGGCGCCGGTACGCGAGGGCCCGTACAACGATCTCGCGCCCGCGATGGAGGCGCTCGGCGTCGAACCCGCGGACGACCCGAGCGGTCCGCTGCCGCGCACGGCGTCGCCGTCGGTCTCGGCGAAGACCTCCGATGAGATCGCGCTCGCCTCGAAGGACCCCGCGCTGTTCGAGTACGTCCGCCGGCGCGAGTTCGGGGCAGAGGGCACGACGGAACCGGCGCCCGGCGAGGAGGTCGGAGCCGGCAACTCGTTCGTGATCCACAAGCACCGCGCGACGCGCCTGCACTACGACGTGCGGCTCGAGCACGACGGTGGGTTGCCCTCGTGGGCGGTGCCGAAAGGCCTGCCGACATCCAAGGGCGACAAGCGCCTAGCCGTGCAGACCGAGGTGCACCCACTGGAATACGGGAAGTTCGAGGGCACGATCCCTGAGGGCCACTACGGCGCCGGCGAGGTTCGCATCTTCGACGACGGCTGGTACGAGCCGGTCGAATGGACCGACACCAAGGTGTCCTTCGTGCTGCACGGACGCCGCTACCCCGAGCTGGAATTCCACTTCGTCAAGACCCGGACCGACTGGCTCGCGTTCCTGGCGAGCGCGCAGACGGCGCCGCTGATCGCCTCCCCGCCGTCGTTCAAGCCGATGCTCGCGGAGGGCGGCTACCAGGCCTTCGACGACGACCGCTGGTGGTTCGAGCCGAAGCTCGACGGGATCCGGTGCCTCGCCCAGCTCTCGACGGGTGAGACGGTCCTGCGCTCGCGAACCGGCCGCATCGTGACCGACACGTATCCCGAGCTGCACATGATCCACGAGTTGATCGATGAGGTGAACGCGGTGATCGACGGCGAGATCGTCGCGGTCGACGCCGACGGGAAGAACTCGTTCGAGGTCCTGCAGCAGCGGATGAACCTCTCGAACCCGCGCGAGATCGAGCGTGCGAAGACACGGATCCCCGTCTCTCTCGTGGTCTTCGATCTGCTCTGGCTCGACGGCCGCGATGTGACAGGGCTGCCGCTCGAGCAGCGCCGCGAACTCCTCAGCTACATCGTGGAGGAGGACCAGCGCCTGCGGATGACGACCCACATCGCCGGTGACGGCACACTGCTGTTCGAGGCGGCGAAGGCGCAGCAGCTCGAGGGTATCGTCGCTAAGCGGATCGGCTCGCCGTACGTGCCCGGCCGACGGACCGACGCGTGGCGCAAGATCAAGGTGCGGCTCACGCAAGACTGCGTGGTGCTCGGCTTCACGCCCGGCCAGGGCGGGCGCGGCGAGACGTTCGGCGCGTTGCTGGTCGGCGCCTACGTCGACGGCGACCTGCAGTGGGTCGGCCAGGTCGGCTCGGGCTTCACCGACGGGCTCCTGTCGAGCGTGCTCGAACAGCTGGACGGGCTGCGACGTGAAGAGCCCGCCGTCCCCGAGCTCCGGAAGCGCGAAGGGAGCGGTCTTCGTGGAGCCCACGGCCGTGTGCGAGGTCACCTACCTCGAGATGACGAAGAGCACGAAGAAGATGCGGGCGCCGGTGTTCCTGCGGATGCGCCCGGACAAGGTCCCCGAAGATTGCGTGCTGGAGACGCCCGCGTCCGGCTAACCTCCCGGGTCCATGTGGGGACGGATCGTGCTCGGCACCGACGGCTCGCCCGCAGCATCGCGGGCGGGTGAGACGACCGCGACGATCGCGCGCGCCGTCTCGGCAAAGCTCACCGCGATCACGGGATCGACCTCGCCCGATCAGGCACAGGAGATCCTGTCGGGCGCGCTGGAGGCGGCGGAGGCCGCCGGCATGCGTGCCTCGAAGCTGTCGTCGGAAGCGGTGGTCGGCCGGGCAGGCGACGCGCTCGTCGCGGCCGCCGACGAGCTCGACGCCGGTCTGATCTCGATCGCTCGCGGCGACGGCCAGCCGATCTCGGAGCTCGCGCGCTGGCTCGCGCACCACGCGCCGTGCGACCTGCTGCTCGTCGCGCCGGCTCGGCAGCGTGACCCGCACGCGCCGTACGGGCGGATCGTGATCGCGAGCGACGGGTCCGCCACGGCCGACCGGGCTGCGCGGAAGGGGTTCGACCTCGCCCGCGAGCTCCTCGCGTCGGTCACCCTCGTCTTCATCGGCCATCCCTCGACCGGCAAGCTCGTGATGGATGACACGATGGAGGTCTACGGGCGCGGGATCGAAACCGACGTTCAGCTCCTCCAGGGCGAGCCAGGCGACCTCATCCTCCGCACCGCGGAAGACGTCGACGCCGACCTGGTGGTCGTCGGGAACAAGGGCCTGCAAGGCGCGAAGGGGCTGCTGCTCGGCTCGGTCCCGCAGACGGTGGTCGAAGGCGCCGACCGGGACGTGCTGCTCTGCCGGACGGTGGCCCAGATCGCCTCCGAGCTCGCGCCCGGCGAGGGCGGCGTGATCGAGAAGCGGGGCGAGAAGCTCGCGGTGTTCGTCGACAAGAAGGGCGAGCAACACCTGTTCTCGGCGCGATGCACGCACCTCGGCTGTACGATCGGCTGGAACCCAGCCGAGAAAACCTTCGACTGCCCCTGCCACGGGTCACGCTTCAACCAGATGGGCGAGGTCGTGAACGGTCCGGCCGCGCGCCCGCTGCCGCCCGCCTAGCGTGAGCCGCTAGAACGGCTTGAAGATCATCAGGTAGAGGATCGACAGCAACCCGACCACGCCGATCAAACTGATGACATGGGCCATCGGCGAGGTCAGCACGTCGCCGAGCTCCTCGTCGGAGATCCGCGGCACGCCGGAGGGCCGGAGTTGACACGCCTCCTTGACCTTGCGGAAGTACGGCTTCGCGGTCACGTTCATCAGCGCGATCGTCGCGATCAAGATCACGATCGACACCCACAACCACTTCTCACCCCACATGTGGAACTTGAATGCCAGCAGCGTGCCGAACACCACGATCAACAGGATCGAGATGTACATCGGAACCGTCGTGCGGCCCGAGAGCTGAACCATGGCCATGATCCGGGCGCGATCGCGCTCCTTGCGGATCCCGTACAGCACCGCCATCGAGGCGCCGTGCGTGCCGAGCAGCGCGAGCACCGAGGCGATGTGCAGGAACAGCAGCCAGTTCAGCGTGGTGATCGTGCTCATCGCGCGGAGGATACCGGCGACGGGCCCGGGCGGCTAGAGCCGGCTAGAAGGGCTCGAACCCGGCGCGGACCAGCATCGTGCGGGCCTCGCGCTCCTCGACCCCTCGGTCCAGGAGCTCGTTGAACAGCCGGATGACCGCCAGCTGCTTCCCGCACGACGGGCAGTACCGGAACGCCGCGTCGAACGGCGTCTCGCAGTAGGGGCACGCGGTCAGGCCGACCTGCCGCCCGGGCTCGATCCCGTTGTCGACGAGCGCGTCGACGAATCCCTTTCCGTAGTCCCACTGGATGTACTCGGTCTCGTCGATGTCCCACGCGGGTTCGTGCATCCGGGGCTCGCCGGTGTCGAGCATGTGCTGCAGGTTGTCCGTCAACAGCGCCCACTCGTAGAAGTGGTTCTGGCGGCATTCCTGGCAGGCGATCACCACCCCCTTCACGCCCTGCACCGAGAAGATCGCGTGCATCTGCGCGAGGTCCGACAGGTCGGCCTCGATGTCGGCGCGCTCTTCCTCGGTGAGGTCGAACGGCTCTTCGGGAACAGGGAAGGATTCGTCCATGGCTTCACCCCCGCTCATCCAGCGGATGCCTCTTCTTCGTCGTCTACGAACCGGAGGGCCTTGAACCCCTCCGCGTAGCGATACCCCGCATCCGACAGCGCCGCAACCGCTTCGGCGCGTTCGCGGATGCGCGGGCCAGCCTCGGCGGCGCCTTGAGACACGTGGGCCGCGAGCGCCTCGATCTTGGTGTCGATCGTGTCGGTGATGTCGATGTAGACGTCGGCCTCGGCGGTCGCGAGCCAGAGGTTCGGCACCTCGAACGGCTCGATGCCCTCGTCCTCCAGCTCGGGAAACATCGGGCGGGTCGGCGCATCGGGCATCACGACCGTGAGCGCGAGCAGGCCGGCCTGCTTGTGGTCCCAGTGGTTCACGTATTCGCTGCCGTACCACAGGCGCGAGGGGTCGGGCGCGACGATCACCTCTGGCCGCAGACGCCGGACCTCGCGGCAGACCTTCCGTCGGGTGTCGAGGTTCACCTCGAGCATGCCGTCGACCTCGCCCAAAAAGGTGACGCTCTTGACCCCCAGGACGTCACACGCGGCGCGTTGCTCGCGCTCGCGGACAGGCGCGATCTCCTCCCGCGTCTTGCCCGGCTCGTTCGAGCCCGCCGAGCCGTCCGTGATGATCACGTAATGGACTTCGGTCCCGGCTCGGGTCCAGGCCGCGACCGTTCCGCCGCACATGAAATCGCCGTCGTCGGGGTGGGCCATCAGGACCAGGGCGGTCGCGAATGAACCTTCCACGTCGCCAGCCTAGCCCGGATGGAACGATGCCTTGCGTTCGGGTATCGTTTCCCGCGAGGGTTCAGCATCGCAGTAGTACCGCACTGGAAGCAGTTCCCTCACCGGCGTTCCGACGCCGGGAGGCCGGCGGGCACCGCATCTGCACCACGCCCGGCCGGGCCGAGGAAGGAGGGAATCGCCAGTGGCGACAGGAACCGTGAAGTGGTTCAGCCCTGAGAAGGGCTTCGGCTTCATCCTTCAAGATGGTGGTCCGGACGTGTTCGTGCACTATTCAGCGATCACGGGTGAGGGCTACCGCAACCTTGAGGAAGGGCAAGCCGTGGAGTTCGACGTGACCGACGGGCAGAAGGGCCCGCAGGCCGCGAACGTGCGACTCGTCGGCTAACGCCGACATCGCGTGCACAGCTCCACCGAAGGCCGCCGGCTTCGCCGGCGGCCTTCGCCGTTGTCAGGACACGAGCAGCGCGTCGAGCGCTGCGAGCTGCGCCTCGACCGACCCGCGCGACGGACCACCGGGCGCGGTTCGGGCGGCGATCGATCGATCCGGATCGAGCAGCCCCGCGCCGTCCGGCACCCCGAATTCCTTCCAACCGACGTCGTCGAGGTCGGCAAGTGTCCGGCCGCTGTCGGCGAGCGTCTTCAACAGCGCTCCCGTCTTGCGGTGGGCCTCGCGGAAGGGAACGCCTTGCTTCACCAACGCCTCCGCGACATCGGTCGCATAGAGGCCAGGGTCCGCGCAGGCGTCGCGCATCGCCGCGATGTCGATCCGGAGCGTCGCGACCGCGCCGCTGAGAGCGCGAGCGGTCAACGCGACGGTCTCGAGCGCGTCGAACGTCGGCCCCTTGTCCTCTTGGAGATCACGCTGGTACCCGAGCGGGAGGCCCTGCAACATGGAGGCGAGCGTGACGTAGTCGCCCGCGATCCGCGCGGCCTTCCCGCGCGCCAACTCCGCCGTGTCGGGGTTGCGCTTCTGCGGCATCATGCTCGACCCGGTCGAATAGGCCTCGTCCAGCTCGGCCCATCCGAGCGCGGGGTCGGTCCAGCGCAGCAGGTCGGCGGCGAGGCGCGAGAGGTGCGTCGCGCAGATCGACGCGACGGCGACGGCTTCCTGCAGGACGTCCCGATCACTCACGGCGTCCAACGAATTTTCGAAGGCTCGGTCGAACCCGAGCCGCGCGGCGGTCGCGAGCGGGTCGAGCCCAAAGGTCGAGGCCGCGAGCGCACCCGCGCCGAGCGGTGACACGGAAGAGCGGCGGCGCCAGTCGGCGAACCGCTCGAGGTCGCGCGAGAGTGCCCACGCATGCGCGCAGAGGTGGTGCCCGATGGTGATCGGCTGCGCCGGACGAACGTGCGTGGAACCCGGCATCGGGTCGTCGACGTGTTCGCGGGCACGCGCGACGAGCGCTCGCGCGACGTCACGCACGCCGGCGGCAGCTGCGGCGGCAAGCGCCAGGAGATGCAGCCGAACGTCGGTCGCCACGAGGTCGTTCCGCGACCGGCCGGCGTGCAGCTTCGCCCCGACTTCGCCCAGCAGATCGGTGACGCCCCGCTCGACCGCCGAATGGATGTCCTCGTCCGCAGAGACGAAGGCGAACGACCCCGTGAGGATCGCGTCGCGGACCTGCGCCAACACCATAGTCAGCTGTTCGGCCTCGTCGTCGGTCACCAAGCCGGCGTCGCGTAATGCTTCGACGTGCGCCGTTCCAGCGCGCACGTCTTCGGTGACGAGCACCCGATCCACGTCGAGCGAGTACCCGAGCGCCTGCGCCTCCGGAGCGGGCGGTTTCGAGAACCGACCACCCCACAGCGGCTGATCGCTCATCTCGCCTGACCGCTGCTTCGCGGACCAGACCTTCAGCGGCAAGCCATAGAGCGTGACGTAGCCGCGCGAGTCGGATTGGTCGAAGGCATCCGCGGATCCGTAGGTCGCGAGAGACAGGTCGTACAGCGAGTGCTCGCTCCGCCGTCCGACCACGGAGCACGAACCCGGCTCGTACCGGAGCCGCACATCGCCCGACACCGCGTCCTGCGTCGCCTCGATGTAGGCGTCCAGCGCCGACCGAAGCGGCGAGAACCACTGCCCGTCGTACACCAGTTCCGCCCACCGCGCTTCGATCCCCGGCTTGTGGTGCGCGAGATCGCGCTCGAGCGTCATATCCTCCAACGCCCGGTGCGCCGTGATGATCGACAGGGCGCCGGGCACCTCGTAGATCTCGCGACTCTTGATGCCGACCCGCCGATTCTCGATCATGTCGACGCGTCCGTACCCGTAGCGACCGCCGAGCGCGTCGAGCGCCCGGATGATCTCCGGCAGGGTCGCCGTCTCGCCGTCGAGGGCGAGCGGCACGCCCTGATGGAACGTGACGACGATCTCCGTTGGCTCGGTCGGGCGGTCGGCGAGCGCAGCCGTCCGGTCGAACGCGTCCTCCGCCGGCGCGACCCACGGGTCCTCGAGCGGGCCGCATTCGGCTGTCCGGCCCCAGAGGTTCTCGTCGATCGAATAGACGGTCACGACGTTCGTGACCGGGATGTCCCACTCCCCGGCGAGCGCGATCGCCTTCTCACGCGGGATCGTGTCGTCGCGGATCGGCGCCAGCACGTCGAGATCGGGCGCGAGCACCGCGAACGAGACCTCGAAGCGCACCTGATCGTTGCCCTTCCCGGTGCAGCCATGCGCCACGGTCGATGCACCGACCTCGCGGGCGACCGCGATCACTTCCTCGGCGATGCAAGGGCGGGCCAGTCCGGAGACCATCGGGTACTTGCCCTCGTACATCCCATTGGCGCGGATCGCGGGCGCCAGGTACTCGGCGGCGAACCGGTCGACCGCATCGGCGACGCGCACGCTCGCCGCGCCAGCGCGGTGCCCGCGCTCGACGATCTGGGCGAAGTCTTCGTGCTGGCCGACGTCGACCGCCACCGCGTGCACCTCGAACCCGCGTTCCGCGAGCCAGCGGATCGTCACGGACGTATCCAGTCCCCCGCTGTACGCGAGGACCGCTTTCTCAACCATCGTTCGCCTCCATGATGTCGATCAGGGTGGTGTCGATCGCCGTCGCGCCGATGCCCTCGCGCCCGATGACCAAGATCGTGTTGTCGCCCGCGATCGTCCCGGCGACCTCGGGAAGTCCCGCACGGTCGATCCCTTCGGCCAAGACGTTGGCCGCGCCGGGAGGGGTCCGCACGATCAGACCGACGTCGGTGCGAACGAACGCCACCGCGAACTCCGCGAGGAGCCGTCGCAGGCGGGTCGACGACGGCGTGCCGCCCGCCTCCGGCATGACGTATCGCACGCCTTCGGCGTCGTGCACGCGCGCGAGCCCGAGCTCCTCGAGATCGCGGCTGATCGTCGACTGCGTCGCCTGATGCCCGAGCTGTGCGAGCCGCGACCGGATCTCTTCCTGCGAACCCAGCCGCTCACCGGAGATGAGCTCGACGATCGCCTGGCGCCGGCGAGCACGGGTGCCTGTCGTCGTGCTCACGAGACGTCCTCGAGCGCGGCCGCGAGCGCCTTCGCTCCCTCGTCGATCTCGTCGGGACCGATCGTGAACGGCGGCGTGCACCGGACGACGTCGGGGCCCGCGGTCGAGGCGAGCACGCCGCGAGCGAGCAACGCCTGCACGACCACGGCTGCCGTCGGAGCCGGCAGCCGGAACCCGCACAAGAGCCCGTCGCCGCGCACCTCCGCCACCGCCCCGTCGGGCGCGAGCCGCGCAACCTCATCGCGGAGCAGTGCGCCCATAGCCATGACGTTCGTGAGCAAGTCGTCGGCCGCGATCGCGTCGAGCACCGCCAGCGCGGCGGCGCACGGGATCGGGCCGCCGCCGAACGTCGACCCATGTTCACCCGGGCCGAAGGCGAGGTTCGCCCGCGCGACGACTGCGCCGATCGGCAGGCCGCCGCCGAGCGCCTTGGCGAGCGTGACCACATCGGGCCGAACACCCGCCGCCTCGAGCGCGAGCCAGCGACCCGTCCTGCCGGATCCCGTCTGCACCTCGTCCGCCGCGAACAGCGCCCCGGTTGTGTCGCACCGCTCGCGCACCGCCCGCAGATACTCGCCCTCCAACGACACGACGCCGCCCTCGCCGAGGATCGGCTCGAGCAAGACGGCGACGACATCGCCGGGGGCGAGCGCCGCGTCGAGCGCCCCGAGGTCGCCGGGCGGGACGAAGCGGAACCAGTCGACCAGCGGCTCGAACGGTTCGCGTTTCGCCGGCTGTCCCGTCGCGGCGAGCGTCGCGATCGTCCGTCCGTGGAACGATCCCTCCATCGCGACCACCACCGGCCGCCCGGAGGCGAGCCCGCGCTTGCGGACGAGCTTCAACAGCGCTTCGTTCGCCTCGGCGCCCGAGTTGCACAAGAACACGGTCGCGTCATCGACGTGCGTGATCGCCGCCAGCCGGTCCGCCAGTTTCGCCTGTGGCTTCGTGGTCACGAGATTCGTCGTCAAACCGATCGTCGCCGCCGCGTCCGTGACCGCGGCGACCCAGCGTGGGTGCGCGTGCCCGAGGCTCAGTGCGCCGAGGCCACCGAGCAGATCGAGGTACGGCGTTCCGTCGTCCGCCCAGACGCGGCATCCCGCGCCGCGCACCAGCGTCACGGGCAGTCGCGCGTAGGTCGGCATCAACCGGCCCCCGGCTCATGGTGTGATCCGCCCGATGTCGGGGGTGATCATCGTCCCGATGCCCTCGGGCGTGAACAGCTCGAGCACGACCGCGTGCTCCACCCGCCCGTCGACCAGGTGAACGCGGCCGACGCCAGCGTCGAGCGCGCGCACCGCGCTCTGCACCTTGGGGATCATGCCGCCGTCGATCACGCCGGGCTCGGCCAACAGGTCGCTCGCTTGTTTCGACGACAACTCCGACAACAGGTCGCCGGTCGGCCCGATCAGCCCGGGCACGTCGCTCACGTAGACCAGCTTCTCGGCGTCGAGTTCCAGCGCGAGCTCGGCCGCAACCACGTCGGCGTTCACGTTGTACGCCTGCCCGTTCTCGTCCACGGCGATGGACGCGACCACCGGAAGGAACGAGCGCTCGAGCAGCGTCGCCAATACCTCCGCATGTACCTGGACGACCTCGCCGACGAAGCCGAGGTCCGGCCCCTCTTGTTTCCGCGCGAGCAGCAGGCCGACCGTCGACGCCGGATAGACCGACGGCGCTCACTCCTCCCGCGACGAGCGAGGAGACCACATCGGTGTTGAGCTTGCCGGCCAGCACCATCGTCGCCACGTCGAGCGTCTCGGCGTCGGTGACGCGCAGCCCGTCGATGAACGTCGTCTCGATACCGAGCCGCGCCGACAGCTGCGTGACCGCCGGGCCACCGCCGTGCACGATCACGGGCTTGATGCCGACGGACTGCAGCAGCATCACGTCTTCGGCGAACGTCGAGGCGAGACCCGTGGTCTCCATCGCTGCGCCGCCGTACTTGATCACGATCACGCGTCCGCCGTGCTCGCGCATGAACGGCAGCGCTTCGAGCAGGGTGCGCGCCTTCGCGACGGTGCGCTCGCGGATCTGCGGCGGAAGGTCGGCGCTTGTCATGTCGTGTACTCCCCATTGATCCGGACGTAGCCGTAGGACAGTCCCCGCAGAGCACGCGCGCCGTGCCGGGACCTTCCCCGACCGAGATACGCAACGACACCTCGGGCCCGGCCATCGCCGTGCGCCGCGGCCGAGGGCAGATCGTCGGTCGCGAAGAACGCCGGTGGGATCACTCCCGCATCGACGACCTTCGCCCTCGCCGATCCAGACGTCGACCGTCGCCGGGTCATACACGACGCCGCAAGCGCCGAGAGCCTGGACGATCCGGCCGGGGTTCGGGTCCTCCCCGAACGCCGCCGTCTTCACTAGCGGCGATTCAGCGACCGCGCGCGCGAGACGGCGCGCGTCCTCCGTCGGCGGGCGCGCCGGCAACGTCGACGATCAGCACGTGGCTCACGCCCTCGCCGTCCTGGATCAACCGGGCGGCGAGCCGTCTCGCCCACCTCGGCGACGGCGTCGGCCAGTGAACCCCAGCCCTGCCTCGCCGGGCACGCATGGCGGTCCGCCCGCCGCCCCGCTCGCGAACAGCAAGACGGTGTCGTTCGTACTGGTGCACCCATCGACGGTGACCGCCTCGAACGCCGGCGCCAGGCGCTCACGCGCCAGCACGTCGAGATCCGGCTCGGCGACCCTCGGATCGGTCGTCGACGAACGCAAGCATCGTCGCGAGACTCGGCGCGAGCATCCCGACGCCCTTCGCCGCACCGCCGACGCGTACGTCACCGGCCTCCGCGGTCGCTTCCTTCGGCACCGTGTCGGTCGTCATGATCGCCCGCGCGAACGCCGCGCCTCCCTCTGACGCCGAGCCTGTGACGAGTCGCGGCAGCGCGCCGAGCAGTGCGTCCATGTGCACCGGCTCGCCGATCACACCGGTGGAACAAGCGAGACAGCTCCGAGACCTCCACGTCGAGCGCCTGCGCAGCCGCGGCCACCGCCGCGAACGCGTCGTCGTCGCCCTGCGTCCCGGTCGCCGCGTTCGCCTGCCCGCTGTTCACGAGGACGCCGCGTCCGCCTCCCGCCGCGAGGTGTTTGCGCGACAGGACGACAGGCGCCGCAACCGCGGCGTTCGTGGTGAACAGACCGGCCGCCGTCGTGCCCACAGCGCCGACCAACAGAGCGAGGTCCGGCGCACCGCTCGGCTTCAGCCCGGCGGCGATCCCCGCCGCCACGAACCCGCGCGGATACGTGACGCCCGTGCTCACGGATACACCGCCGTCGTCGGCAAGGCGGTCGCTTCGTCGATCCCGATCAAGAGGTTGGCGTTCTGGATCGCTTGGCCGGCCGCGCCTTTCACCAGGTTGTCGACCGCGCCGACAACCACCGCCGTCCCGGTACGCGGGTCGGCGACGGCCTGCAGCTCGATCACATTGGTCCCGCGCGTGCGCTTCGCATCGACCATCGCGCCGGGCGGGAGCACCCGCACGAACGGCTCGCCGGCATACGCGGCCGCCAGGCATTCGGTCAGCGTCTCCGTCGACGCGCCGGACGCGACAGACAGGTACGACGTCGTGACAACGCCACGGACCGCGGGCACGAGGTGCGGCACGAACAACGCCCGCACCGACAAGCCCGTCGCCAGCTCGATCCCGAGCTCGATCTCCGGCGTGTGCTGGTGCGTCGGGAAGCGATACGGCCGGATGGAATCCTCCGTCGCACCGAACGACGTCGATTCCAACGCCGCGCGGCCGGCGCCCGAGACCCCGGTCTTGCCGTCGACCCGCACGGAGCCCGGCTCTGCGAGCCCTGCCGCGAGGATCGGCGCACACGACATGATCGCGGCCGTTGCGAAGCAGCCGGGGTTCGCGACGAGCTTCGCGCCCGGCACACGACCGCGGAACAGCTCGGGCAGCCCGTATACGGCTTCGTCGAGCCACGCGGGCGCCGGGTGCTCGAACCCGTACCACGAGGGGTACGAAGCCGCCGGCAATCTGAAGTCGCCCGCTAGGTCGATCACCGCGGCGCCCGAGTCCATGATCGCCGGCGCCAAGCCAGCGCTCATGCCGTTCGGGAGCGCCGAGAACACCAGGTCGGCCGAGGCGGCGATCGCATCCGGATCCATGTCCGCAAGCACCAGATCTCCGGCAGGCAGGCCAGCGAGATGCGGGCGGGACGCGCCGACGGTCGTCCCCACCGACCCCTTGGCCCCCGCGAAGGTCACCTCGAACCGTGGATGGTCATGCAGCAGCCGGATGAGCTCTCCCCCGGAGAATCCGGAGGCTCCCAGCACGGCTACCGAGATCGATCCATCCACTAGGTGCGTAAGTATGCAAGAGCGTGGATAGAGATGTCACCCCTCGGTCTGGGTAGGCTGACCGCGTGCCGATGGTCGTGACGCCCGGACCCCTTGCGGGGCTGTTCCTCATCGAGCTGGAGGTGCGCCCCGACGCCGACCGGCCGGGCGGTTCGTTCCGAGAGGTGTTCCACGACGAGGCGCTCCATGCCGCCGGCGTCCCACCGTTCTCGCCCGTCCAATGGAACATCTCCGAGTCGTCGGGGGGCACGCTTCGCGGGTTCCACGCCGAGCCGTGGAACAAGCTCGTGCATGTCGCCTCCGGGCGGGTCTTCGCCGCGATCGCCGACATCCGTGCCGACTCTGCGACGGCCGGCAGGGTGTGGACCGGCGAACTCGATCGCGGCAAGGCCTTATTCGTCGGAGCCGGGCTCGGCAATGGGTTCCAGGCGCTGTCCGACGTCGCGGTCTACGCGTATCTGGTGGACCGGCATTGGTCGGCGGACGAGACATACCCGGCCGTCGCGTGGGATGACCCCGATCTGGCGGCGCCGTGGCCGATCACGGATGAGCGGCTTGCGCTCTCAGCGAAGGACCGCTCGAACCCGACGCTCGGCGAGTACTGGGCGCGTTAGGCGCCCCGGCAGGGCACGCGCCACGCGTCCAGCGACAGCCGCTTCTTCAAGGAGTTGAAGTTGCGGGCGTTCGCCTTCGGGCAGAACGCCGACGCTGCGAGCTTGTACTCCACGTTGAACACCGGCTTGCCCGCCCGCACGAATCGACCGAGCGCCGTGCACTCGTGGTACTGGAAGCACTGCTCGTTCAGTGCGCCGTCGAAGTAGCGCAACAGCTTCGGGATCTGGTCGAGATCGTTCTTCAATAAGACGGACATGCCCCGACGGTGCGCCGCGTTCGCAAGGAAGACGTTGTAGCGGAGTTGCTCGGCTCCTGTGAGGGGGAAGCCGGTGGCGTTCTCATACCCGTCGACGTTGTCCCACTCGACGGCGTCGAACCCCTTGCGTGCGCACATCCGGACGCGCGCACGCATGATCGGCGCGAGCACGGAGAGCTTGCGGATGTCGAGCCATCGCTCCCCCGGCCAGCCGTTGGACTTGCCGAGCACCGACGCCGGGAACTTCTTGGCGTCTGGGCGCCACTTCTCCCACGAACCGGCGCTCAGATAGCAGACCGCCTTGATCCCCTTCGCGTGCATCTTGTGCACGAGCGTCTTGGTCGTCTCGAACCCGTCCACGTCGTACATCTGAACGCTGAGGAGCGCCGACGCCTTGGGCGGGCTACTGAGCTGCCATTGCCACGAGATCTTCCGCCCGGGATGCCAGCACCCGGCGCAGGCGATCGGCACGGCGACGCCGGCTGGAACGGTGGTTCGCGCCGACGTCCGCTCACCGGCGTGCGCAGGCAGCCACGCTACAGAGAGCACCAGTACACAGAGCAGGGACAACGACGCCAGCCGGTTCCTCACTCAGCCAGTATCGGCGAACGAGCCGTCGGAGCTTGACCTCACCGGACCACGGTGAGCGGCTGGTCGTCGTCGGCAACCTGTGCACGCGCGATCGATCCGCGCGCCTTGCCGAGGTGCGTGCGGAACTCGTCCGCTCCGTTCGTCAGCATCGTGGCGGCCTTGGCGAACCGGTTCTCGACGATCGCATCCATCGCGTCGAGCGCCCGTCCGATCTCGGCGAGGCTCGCTTGCGCGTCGGAACCGTCGCCGTAGCGCCGAACCAGCTCGTACAGGAACAGCACGATCGGCAGAGCGCTGCCGTACGGCACGACGACGACGCCGTGCGCGAACGCGTCGGCGTGCGCCCGCTTCAACACGCCGTAGACGGCGTCGGGGACCGCCGCGATCGCGACCGGCGCTGTCACGCTCGGATCGAGGTACTGCGCGACCTCCTTCGTGCGGGCGACGACCGCCCGCTCGACCGCCCGGGCGCACTCGTCGCGACGAACCGGGTCGTCGGCGGCCTCGAGCGCCTCGAGCTCGGCGAGCGCGGTCCATTTGGAGTCGATCGGCAAACGCCGGCCATCTGGGAGCACGAGGCCGAACTCGACCACCTTGCCGTTGACCCGCACGTCGGACGTCAGCATGCCGGGGGGCAGATGCGCGAGGTGCTCTCGCAGCACGTGTTCGCCCGACCGACCCTTGGATGCGCCGCCCGCGAGCACCGTCGCGAGACGACGCACGACCTCACGCTGTTCGGCGTCGGTCGCGCGCCGTTCCTGATCGCGGACCCTCAACTCTTCGAGCGCACGGCGCGCGCCGTCGAGGCCCTGACGGAGCTGCTCGGCGGTGAGCTCGCGCTGCGCAGCCGCGTCGGCCAGCCGCCGGAGCTCGGCGGCCTGGACGTCGAGCGCGGCGCGCACGTCGTGCCCGGGTTCCCCACGGCGTCGCGCCGCCAACGCGGCTCCGGCGACGGCACCCCCGAAGCCCGCGATCAACACCGCGATCCAGACGTCCGCGTTCATCCGTGAGCTCCTCTCACGCAAGCCATGGCTCGACCGTAGCCACCCGCTCTGACACGCTGTGGCCATGCCCGTGCTCGCGACCGACGGCGACGTCGCCCTACGAACGATGCGAGATGACGATGCCGACTACGGCCTGCTCGTCGGCTGGCGAGCCCAGCCGCATGTGCACGAGTGGTGGGAGCCGGACAACCCGGCGCCCGATCTCGCGACGGTTCGAGACCACTACGGGCCTCTCACCCGCGCCGAAGACCCGACGACCTCCTGCATCATCGAGCTCGACGGCACGCCGATCGGTTACCTCCAGTTCTACCGGTGGCTCGGGTGGCCCGAGGAGGCCGAGGCGTTGGAGGTCGGCGCAGACCAGGACACCTTCGGGGTCGACATCTTCATCGGCGAACCCGACCTGATCAGCCACGGGATCGGCACGCGCTCGGTCTCGCTCATCTGCGAGTACCTCGAGCGCGACCATGGCGCGACGGCCGTGGCGCTGACGACCGAGTCCACGAACCTCCGCGCGCAACGCGCATACGAGAAGGCGGGCTTCCGGAAGGTGCGCGAGGTCTACGACACGGACACCCGCGACGGGCAACGGATCCCCTCGTGGCTGATGGTGCGCTCGCCGACGCCTCCCGGGTAGCGCGACGGCGCCCTCCCGTCCCCGTACCATCCGCACATGAGCGAACACACGATCCCCCTCATCACCGTGGCCGGCTCCTACGCGGAGGTCGGCGCCGCGATCGGCGACGCGTGCGCCTCCACGATCGAGCGCGAGTGCGACCCCACGACCTGGGAGATCCCCGCCGGTCGCTCGCTCGAGGACCAGCTCACGCTCGCCGATCGGTACGCGCACGCCACGCGGCCGATCATGCCGTGGGTGTTCGAGGAGCTCGACGGCTGCGCGGAAGCGGTCGGGGTCGACCCGCGCGCGCTGTGGGCCTGCTGCATCGAGGAGATCTGGTACGAACCGCGCGTCGCCGGCGAAGCCGGCGCGGCGATCGACGGCCGGTGCAGCGACATGGTCGCCGTCGCGCCCGCCACCGCCGACGGACACACGCTGACCGCGCACAACAACGACATGTCGCGCACGTATCAGCACGACCTGGTCGCGATCGAGCGCACCTGTGGTGACGACCCGACGATCCTGTCGATCGGCAACGGGATCTGGCTCAGCGTCGGATGGAACGACCGAGGCCTCAACCTCACCGGCAACGAGCTGAGCCCGAACGACGAGCGCATCGGGATCCCACGGGAGATCCAGGTGCGGGCGATGCTCCGCGAACCGACGTTGGAGGGCATGACGCAGATGGCACTTCATCCGGCGCGCGCCTCCTCGTACAACAACGTCCTGGTCGACGCATCGGGAGCCGTCTCGAACGTCGAGGGCTCCGCCACCGCGGCCGAGGTCACCGGCGCCGACGATGCCGGCCACCTCGTGCACACCAACCACTACGTCTGCGGTTCGATGCTCGCCTACGAGGGTGACCCCGGATACGCGGAACTGTCCGCGACCCGCTACAGCCGCGCGGCGGAGCTGTTGGCGAGCACGCCTGCCGGGAACCATCACGATGGACACGCTCCGCGGGTTCCTGCAGGACCATGAGAACGCCCCCGATTCGCTGTGCCGGCACGAAGCCGCAGGACCGAACGACGGTGACCGCGTTCTGGTCGGTCGCCGACGTCACCGACGGGAAGATCTGGTTCGGCCGCGGCAACCCGTGCGATTCGGCACAGCAGGAGTTCCGCTTCCCGAGCTGACCGCTCAGCCGGCCGCGTCGCGAAGACGCTCAACGATCACGAGGTCGTCCTCGCGCTCGGCCAGCATGAGCTGGTGTTTCGCCGTCATCGTTCGTCGCTGCAGGATCCGCGCCGGCATCGAGCAACAGTTCGACGCTCTCGAGGTCGCCGTTGGCCGCCGCAGAGTGCAGCGGCGTGTAGCCGTGCCGCTGCCGATTGTTGGGATCGGCTCCGGCGTCGAGCAGCATGCGCACGACGCTCGCGTGCCCGATCCGGACGCGGCCGCATGCAGCGGCGTCCCAGTCATCCATCCGGTTCCGTTGCGATCGACCGCCGCGCCGCGCGCGAGCAGCAGCCGGACGGCGTCCGCCTGCCCGAAGAACGCCGCGAGGTGCAACGGCGTGAAGCCGTCGCCGCTCATCACGCCGACGAGCTCGGGGTCTTCCGCGAGAAGCTCCGTCAACCGGTCGAGATCGCCGAACGCCGCGGCCTCGAACACGTTCAGCCGGTCGACGTGCGGCGCGCACCGCATCGACCATCCCTTTGTCCATCCGGTAGCGCGCGCGGAGCAGCGGCGAGACGCCCTCGTCGTCACGCTCGGCCGCGAGCCACGGCTGCTCGGCCAGCAGCGCGCGCACCCCGTCGGCGTCGCCGGCGTCGATCAGACCGAAGAGATCGTCCGGAGGTGCTTGCCATCGGGCCATCCTCTCACTAGATTCTGTATTTGCTTAGGCTAAGCAAATTTAGAACCGAACCGAGACGCACCCGCATGACCGCGTCAAGACGGACTTCCCCAACGCGAGAGGTGCAGGACGTCGCCGATCGGCTCCACTCGGCGGCCCTGCACCTCTTGCGTCGCCTGCGCATCGAGGACGACCTCCTCGGCGTCTCCCCTCCCCGGCTCTCAGCGCTCTCGGTCGTCGTCTACACGGGCCCGCTCCCGATCGGCGCGCTCGCGACGGCGGAAGGCGTGGCCGCGCCAACGATGACGCGCCTGGTCGACGGACTCGAGCGCGACGGGTTCGTCCGGCGGCGCCGCGACCCTGCGGACGCGCGCGGCGTGCTGGTCGAGGCCACACCTGCGGGGAAACGGATCCTCACCCGCGGCCGGGCGCAACGCGTGGAGACGCTCGCGACGAGCCTGGCCTCGCTCACACCCGACGAACTCACGGCGATCGGCCGCGGCGCCGAGCTGATCGAACGCGTCACTCGAGGTTCGACGGAGCCTTGAGCTCGGTCGCTAGCCGACCCACGGCGGCACCACGACGCTGCCGTCGTCTTCGCGGAAGAGCTTCGTGTGCGCGAGCATCGTCACCACGATCGTGGCGCCGTCGCGCCCCGCGGTGAGCCAGTGCACCGTCTCGGGCGGGACGACGACGGCGTCGCCGGTCATGACCTGGCTCTCCTCCTCGCCGATGTGCATCGTCGCCGACCCGGCCGTCACGGTGAACACGTCGAAATGGTCGTGATGGTGGGCGGGGCAGGGATCCACCGGCCGGCAGATCGATCTTGAACAGCGCCGATTCGTCCGAACCGCGTGCAGGCGCAGCGAGCGACGTGATCGCGTTCCCACCGAGCTCGAAGGTCGGGTGGTCGGCGGCGCGTTCGATCGACATGTCGGACTCCTTCAGGCGGATGGCGCATCATGCTACCCACGGGCGGATGCGCCCACGCGCCCGCCGACGGGCCTGCGGTACGCTTCCGTCCCACGGAGCGCGATGCCTGAGGAGGTTCCGATGCAGGTCGGCGACATCATGCGAGGCGACGTGAAGACCGCAGAAGCGGGCGACACGTTCGCCGACGTAGCCAAGCAGATGCGCGCGAACGGGATCTCCTCGGTCGTCGTCTTGGACAAGGACGGCGCACTCGCCGGCATCGTGACCGAGCGCGACATCGTGAACCTCATCGCGGCCGGCGGCGACCCGCACTCCGTCGAGGTCGCACACGGCATGACCCGCCGCCACCTCGAGACGATCACCCCGAAGGCCGACATCGCGGAGGCCGCCGAGCAGATGGTGTCGCTCAACATCCGGCACCTACCGGTGGTCGACAAGGATCGCGTCGTCGGCATCGTGTCGATCCGCGACCTGACCAAGTGGGCGGCCGAGGAGCTCGCCGGCGGCCACGAGATGCCGGACATCGCTCGCTCGCAAACAGCGCTCAAAGCGGCGAGCGAGCTCCAGAAGCAGCGCCAGCTCAGCTGAGCTCGTCGAGCACGTCCGGCAGCTGCTGCAGCTCCTCGATCACGACGTCCGGTTCCGCGAGCTGCGCCGGGGTCGGGTCGTCTGGCGCCTCACCGCGCAGCAGCCACACGGTATGCATGCCGGCCGCGCGCGCCGGGCGCACGTCGTAGTCGAGCCGGTCCCCCACCATCACGGTCCGGTCACCCTCGACGCCGGCGAGTTCGAGTGTTCGGCGGAACAGCGCCGGGTCCGGCTTGTGGAGGCCGAGGTCGTCCGACACCCCCCACACCTCGAAGAACGGCACGAGATCGTCGCGCTCCATCGCGGCGCGGACCTGTGACGGCTGATTCGCGATCACACCCAGGCGATAGCCGGCGTCGCGAAGGTTCGTCAGGGTCGGGACGACGTCGCCGTGCAGGGCCGACGGTGGGTATCGCCAGTAGCGAGCCGCTCGCGCCTCCAACGCGCGCACGTCCGCGTCGGGGCCGAGGAACGCCGTCGCCAGTTGCACACGGAACGAGCGATCCTGTGACGCACGGCACGCGGCGTACTCGTCTTCGAACGCTGCGTCGGTGAACGTCCCGCCGGCCTCGCGGAGTGCCCGGCGCCACGCCTCCGCGTACACCCGGTCGTCGTAGAGCACGCCACCGATGTCGAGGAAGACGTGATCGATCGCCCCGGGCACGCCGGGATAGTAGCGGCCGACCTCGGGGGCCTCAGGCGAGCGCGTACAACCCGATCGCGGCCGCCGTCGCGACGTTCAGCGAGTCGATCTCGGCGTGCATCGGGATGCGGACGGTGAGATCGGCGGCCTCCAGCCAGCTGCGCGAGACGCCCGGACCTTCGCTTCCGACGAGCAGCGCTCGGCGCTCGGGTGCCGCGACCGCGGCGATGTCGGTCGACCCCGAGGGCGTGAGCGCGATCACCGTGAACCCCTCGTCGTGCAGCACCTGGATGCCCTCCTCGTGTGAGACCCGCGTCCATGGAACGGCGAAGACCGCGCCCATGGACGTACGAACGGCGCGACGGTAGAGCGGGTCGCCACAGCGAGTCGACAACACCGCCGCGTCCCAGCCGAGCGCCGCCGCGACGCGGAAGATCGCACCGACGTTGGTCGTGTCGACAAGGTCCTCCAGGACGACGATGCGCCGCGCCTCGGCGAGCACCTCCGTGGCTTCGGGCAGGGGCCGGCGCGAGAAGCACGCGAGCGCGCCGCGATGCACGGGGAACCCGGTCGTCGCCTCGAGCACGGCGTCGCTCACGACATACGCGGTCACGTCAAGGTCGCCGAGGCCGGCCAGTAGTCGCTCGGTCGCCAGCACCGTGCGGATCTCGTAGCCAGCCGCCTGCGCACGGCGGATCGTCAGCACACCCTCCGCGAGGAAGAACCCTTCGGTCGGTTCGCGCGCCGCACGCATCCGCGTGTCCCGGAGGTCGAGGAACGGCGAGAGCCTCGGATCATTCGGGTCCTCGATCGCGACGCGCCGCATCAGGCCGGCGCGCGCGACCGCAGTTCGTCGACGAGCTCGACCGGCGTCGTCTCCGCGCCGAGCCGGTAGTCGTAGCGTGCGCCGTGGCAATCTGACGCACCCGTCGGCACCAGGTCGAGCCGCCCCGCGAGCGCGCGGTAGTGCGCCCGTTGATCGGGATCGTGGTCCGGATGATCGACCTCGAGGCCGCCCATCCCGCCTTCGGTCATCTCTTCGATCAGTTCATCCGGCACCGAGCCGTTGCCCTTCCACATCGCGGGGTGCGCGAGCACGCACACGCCGCCGGCGCCGCGGATCAACGCCAACGCATCCATCGGCGCGAGCGCGTGCTTAGGCACGTAGGCGATCCCACCGTCGGAGATGAACCGATCGAACGCGTCCTTCTCGGTGGGAACGATGCCCGCCTCGACCATCGCCTGCGCGATGTGCGGCCTCGCCACGAGGTCGTCGCCGGCGATCTCGTGTACACGGTCGAACGAGATGTCGTAGCCGAGCGCCTGCAGCTTCTCGACCATCAGCTCGCCGCGTCGGAACCGCGTGTCGGTCAGCCGGCGAAGCTCCGCGACGAGGTCCGGATCGGTGGGATCGACCCAGTAGGCCAGGACATGCAGCGACGCGTCCGTCGTATTCCGCCGAGAACTCGATCCCCGGCACGATCCGCAGGTCGGTCCCTGCCGCCGCTTCATCGGCCTTCGTCGAGCCCGGCCGTCGTGTCGTGATCGGTGACCGCGATGCCCGCCAGGCCCCGTTCGACACGCGAGCGCGACGTTCTCCGTCGACGGTATTGGTCCCGTCCGAGCGGACGGAGTGGGTGTGCAGATCGATCCCGGCCATGGTCAGCAGGGTCGCAGACGGTCTGAGCCGGCGTCACGCCGGACGAACGAGATCCCGCGTGATGTCGCCGACCGCCCGGCAACCGGCGTTCGCCATCGCGCTGAGGAACCCGTCCCGCAGGAATGTCAGGACCTCCTCGACCCCCGCCTGACCACCCACCGCGAGCCCCCAGGCCGTCGGGCGCCCCACCAGGACCGACCGACGCGCCGAGCGCCAGCGCGATGAGCACGTCGGCGCCGTCTCGGATCCCGCCGTCGACCAGCACCGGCACGCGCCCTTGGGCCGCGTCCACCACACCGGGCAGCGCGTCGAGCGAGGCCGGCGCCCGATCCAACTGGCGGCCGCCGTGGTTCGACACGACGATCGCGTCGGCGCCATGCGTCGATCGCCCGCCCGGCGTCATCGCCGCGAAGGATCCCCTTCACGATGACGGGCAGCGACGGCGCCTGCGCGCGGATCCAAGCGAGGTCGTCCCACGAGAGGTTCGGCTCGAACTCCTGCGGCGTAGCCGGCGGGTCCGACCGGAAGCGCGAAGCCGGTGCGCGTGTCGCGGTGCCGGCGGCCGAGCGCCGGCACGTCGACCGTCCACACCAGGGCGCGGAAGCCGGCATCCTCGGCGCGTCGCAACAGGTCGGCCGTCGCGTCGCGGTCTCGCCAGATGTAGAGCTGCCACCAGAGCGCCGCCTCGCTCGCTGCGACCGCCTCGAGCCCGTCGAGGACCGTCGACGACACGCACATCGGCACGCCCAGCGCCGCCGCGGCGCGTGCGGTCCCCGGCTCGCCGTCGGCGTGGACCTGCCGCTGGAACGCCCACGGCGCGATCCCAACCGGGAACGCGAACGGCGTGCCGAGCACGGAGGTCGACGGATCCGGGTCGCCCGAGCGCCGAAGCATCGACGGCCAGATCGTCCACCGGTCGAAGGCCGCGTCGTTGCCCGCGAGCGTGCGCTCGCGCACCGGCGCCGCCCGCGATGTAGTGGAAGAGGCCGGGCGGCAAGATCGCGCGCGCCGCCGTCTCCCACTCGTCCAGCGTGACCGGGCCGCTCGTCGGGCATCGTGCGCGCACCCTACCCTTCGCCGCTCGCGAGCACCTCTGGTCGCGTGCTCGACTCTGCAAGCACGGTCACCGCGACGCCGGCGAGCACGACGCTCGCGCCGACGATGACCTGCGGTCCGGGCCGCTCGTGATAGATCAGCAAGCCGAGCAGCGTCGCACCGACGGGTTCGGCGAGCAGCGCCACCGACACGACCGACGCCTTCACCTCACCGAGCAGATGGTTGAACACCGTGTGCCCGAGGAACTGCGGGCCTGCGGTCATCGCCGCGAACAACACCCACGCCTCGGCCGGGAAGCCGACGAACGGGGTGCCCGACACGAGCATGGCGACGCCGAGCGCCAGCGGCGGCGACCGCGTAGACCGAGCCGGCGTAGCCGACCAGCGACAGCTCCTGGCGCACCTTCCTGCCGATCAGCACGTAGATGGCCGCGAAGATCGCGCCGGCGATCGCGAGCACATCTCCGAGCAGCGGGTTGCTCAGCGCACCGCCGCTCGACGCGGCGGCGATCACGACGGTCCCGACCATCGCGATCACGATCCCGA
The DNA here is from genome assembly GCA_963792215.1 of uncultured Actinomycetes bacterium. Lineage (GTDB taxonomy): Bacteria > Actinomycetota > UBA4738 > UBA4738 > HRBIN12 > AC-51. The sequence goes on along the minus strand of CAWBVL010000008.1, from coordinate 716,440 downwards.
CCCACCCGCGCCGCGAGGTGTGCTCGCCGATCAGCGGTCCCGCCAGCGCGACCCAGATCGGCATCGTCTGGACCAGCACCGAGCTCGCGGCGATCGACGTGTAGGACAGCGACGAGACCCACGCGGCGAAATGGCACCCCAGGGCGAGCCCGGACCCGACCACCAACCACCGCGAGGTGCGCGACAGCGAACGGAGCTCCTCCCGGTGGCCGAACCACAGCAGGGGCAGCAGCACGACGCTCGCGAGCGCACACCGGTAGAACGCGATCGCCAGCGCCGGGACGCCCAGGTTGTCCGCTGCCCGGATCAGGACGGCTGACGTCGAAACGGCGGTGACCGCGACCGCGAGCAACACGATGTGCCGGCGCTCCATCGCCCGATTATCGTGCGGCAGTGACCAGAACAGCAGTCTTCGGCGCCGGCGCGATGGGCACCGCCGTTGCGATGCATGCCGCTCGCCGAGGCCACGACGTCACCCTGTGGGGATCAGCCCACGACGATCGAGCCCTCGAGCAGCTCCGTGCCGAGCGGAAGCACCCGTCGCTCCCGGAGCATCTTCCCGCCGACGTTCGGATCTTCGGCCCCGAGAGCCTGGACGATGCGGCGGCAGGCGCGGAGATCGTGATCTTGGGTGCGAACTCCCACGGCGCCCGATCTCTCGCGCGAGAGATCGCGCCACACGTCGGCGATGCGACGGTCGCCGTGAGCGTCGCGAAGGGCCTCGAGCCGCGCACCGGCCTGCGGATGTCGCAGGTCTACGCAGCAGAGCTCACCCAGACCTCGATCGTGAGCGTCGGCGGTCCGTGCCTCGCCACCGAGCTCGCCCAAGGCCTGCCCACCGCGGGCGTCTGGGCGGCCGCAACCCTCGAGATCGCCCAGCGCGCGGGGGGGCTGTTCGACGCACAGTCCTACCAGCTCACCTACACCGACGATGTGATCGGCGTCGAGCTCTGCGCGATGATGAAGAACGTCGCGGCGATCGGACTCGGCATGCTCGACGGGCTCGGCAAGCCCACCGGCGAGGACTTCAAGAACGCCAAGGCCGCGCTGTTCACCAAGGCGGCGCACGAGATCGTGGACCTCGTCGGCGCGAGCGGCGGCCGCGCCGAGACGGCGTTCGGCCTCGCCGGGATCGGCGACCAACTCGTCACGTCGCTCGGCGGCCGCAACCGCCTCTACGGTGAGCTCGTCGGCGCCGGTGAAGCGCCCGACACAACGCTCCGCGATCTCGAGGCGCGGGGGCTGACGGTCGAGGGCGTCGACTCGACCCGCGAGGTGGCCCGTTTGGCCGATGAGCTCAACCTGGACCTGCCGTACCATGCCGCGATCCACCGCGTGCTGTTCGACGGCGCCGACGCCCGAGAAATCCTGGAGGTGCTTCGATGAGCGAGCGAACGAAGGAACGACCAGACCGGAACCTGGCGATGGAACTCGTCCGCGTCACCGAGGCCGCGGCGCTTGCCGCGGGCAGGTGGGTCGGACGCGGCGACAAGAACGCGGCCGACGGCGCCGCCGTCGACGCGATGCGGTTGATGATCGACTCGGTGTCGATGGACGGTGTCGTGGTGATCGGCGAGGGCGAGAAGGACGACGCGCCGATGTTGTTCAACGGCGAACAGGTCGGGTCGGGCGGCGGCCCGCAGACCGACGTGGCGGTGGACCCGATCGACGGCACGACGCTGACGAGCGTGGGCCAGCCGAACGCGCTGTCGGTGATCGCGCTCGCACCGCGCGGCGCGATGTTCTTCCCCGGGTCGGCGCTGTACATGGACAAGATCGCCGCCGGGCCCGAGGCCGCAGGGGTGATCGACATCGAGGCGCCGGTTGCCGAGAACATCCGGCAGGTCGCGAAGGCCAAGGGCAAACGGCCCGAGGAGGTCTCGGTCACGGTGCTCGCGCGGCCACGGCACGACAGCCTGATCGCGGAGATCCGCGAGGCCGGCGCCCGGGTCTTGCTGATCACGGACGGTGATGTCGCGGGCGCGATCGTCGCGGCCCTGCCACGCACCGAGGTCGACCTGCTGCTCGGGATCGGCGGGACGCCCGAGGGTGTGATCGCGGCCGCCGCGATGAAGTGCCTGGGGGGCTCGATCCAGGGCAAGCTCTTTCCGCGGAACGAGGACGAACGGCAAGCTCTCGTCGAGGAGGGCTACGACCTCGAGCGCGTCCTCAGCACCGACGATCTCGTGGCCGGCGATGACGTGTTCTTCGCCGCTACCGGCATCACCGACGGCTATCTGCTCGAGGGCGTTGAGTACTGGCCCGACGGCGCGACGACGTACTCGACGGTGATGCGCGCACGATCCGGCACGATCCGATCGGTGAAGTCCGACCATCGCTTCGAGAAACTCGAGCGGTTCTCCGCGATCGAGTACCGGCCCTAGCCGGCGAGCGCGTAGACGCCGGTCGCCGTCTTCACGGCGCGGCCGTCGGCGACGAGGGCACGCACGGCGGCCAGCACCGCGCCGCGAACGTCGGGCGTCTCGAACGGATCGAGGTAGCCGGCGCGTAGCGCGCGGTCCTGGATCACGGTCCAGTGCAGCGGCTCGTCGGCCTCCTCCAGTACCGCGAGCACGGCATCCCCGGGCGTCATCGCCCGACGAGCGCTTCAGCGAACAGGTCGACCTGCTCGGGCTCGGCGATCGTGAACGGAAGCGCCCACGGCGACACGACGAGATCGGTCACGCCGAGCGCGGCGAACGCGTCGGCGCGCTCGCGAACCTGCTCGAGCGAGCCGCTCAGCGTGTCGGTGCGCCACGTGGACCACGTCTCGTCACGCATCGCGTCGCCGGGGAACCTCGCGCGTGCACGTTCGAAGGTGGCCTCGGCGTCCGCCTCGCTCCGCCCGATCGATCCCGTACAACCCGAGCGAGAGACCGAACGTGGCTGGATCGCGGGCGGCCGCTGCGCACGCGTCGCGGACGGCGCCCACCTGATCCGCGTACGCGTTCGGTCGCCATCCGCCACACCATGTTCCACCCCGCGCCCACCGAGCCGCCGCGCGGAGCAGCCGCGGCCCTCCCTTCCCGCCGGCCCAGATCGGGATCGGCCGTTGGACCGGCGGCGGCGTGAGCCTGCCGTCGTGCAGCGACCACACCCGCCCCTCGTGGGTCAGCGGGTCCACGCCGCCGAACAGACCGGATGTGATCGCGAGCGCATCCTCGAGCGCGTCGAACCGCTCCCCGACCGTGCCGAACGGATACCCGAACGCGTCGAACTCCTGCTCGAACCAGCCGGCGCCGAGCCCGACATCCACACGGCCCGCCCGACAGCTGATCGGTCGTCGAGGCCGCCTTCGCGACGAGGGCCGGGTGCCGGAACGTCGCGCACTCGACGAGGATGCCCAGGCGAACCCGCGAGGTGGTCGCGGCGATCGCCGCGAGCGTGGTCTCGGGCTCGAGCGCGGCGATCGGCTCATCCGCCCGCTCCATATCGGGCGAACGAGTAGAAGAAGTGGTCCGAGAGCCACACGCTGTCGAACCCGAGCGCCTCTGCGCGCGTGCGCCCACTCGATCGCATCCGCGGCCCGGATCTCTCCGGACCGGCAGCGAGAACCCGTACTGCGGGACGGCGAGTCCGATGCGCATCGGGGCAGGATACGCAGCCGAGGGCTACGGCGTGGGCGACGCGACCGCGGTCTGCACCTGGAGCGTCCCGCGAAGTACCGTCCTTGCCGCGCGCGTCGCGGATGGTCACGTCAACGAACCCGTTCGAGCGACCTCGGGACCTTCCACGCACGATCGTCGCGCCGCCGGCTGTGTCCAGGCCCGTGGATCTTCCCGATGTCGATGGTGTGCCCCTTCGTGTCACTGATCGACACGTCCAACGGCAGGCGCCGGCCCGACGAGGTCGTTGACGATCACGAGCATCTGATCGTCGGCGTCCTTGGTGATGATCGTCACGGCCGATCCGCTCCCGTTCGCCGGAATCGGGCGTCAGCACGTCCGGTCAGCACCTTCGTGTTCGCGTCCAGCGATCGCTCGCCGTCGCGCGGCGAACTTGTGCAATGCGACCGCCTCGCCAACGCGGTTCGTTCCTGCTGCAGCCGCAACCGCTCCTCACGACCCGCGAACACCGACCCGATCCCGACGCTCGCGACGAGCACCGCGGCGACGAGCAGCAGGATCCCGGTGCGGCGGCCACGGGACCGTGCGGGTGCTGCGGCGGCCGCGCGACCTCCGTACAGGCGTCCGACGACGATCTGCTCGAGGGTCCTCGGGCGGCGCGCCGTCGCCCGCCAAGCGCGTAGCCGAACGTGGCCGCCGCCCGCTGGAGGTCGACCGCCTCCTTCCGGCACGCGGCGCAGGTCTCGACGTGGAGCTCGACGGCCGTGGCGTCTTCGCCCGGCGCGACCCCGAGCGCGAACTCCGGCAGGACGTCGCGAACCGTGGCGCAGTTCACGGCAGCTCCTTCTGCTGGTTCGCCAGGCGAACCTTGATCAGCGCCGAGCGCAGACGGGTCTTGACGGTCCCCAACGGGATGCCGTCGTCCTCGGAGATCTCACGCGCCGTCATACCTCTGAAGTACGTACGCATCACCAGCCGGCGTTCGGCATCGGACAAAGAGGCGATCGCGCGCAGGGCGGCATCCCGCTCCAGCAAGAGGTCCTCGTCGACCGATTGCGAGGATTCCGGCACCTCGTCGACGAGCACCAGCTTCGGCCGGGTCACCCCGGTCTCGCGGCGCAGCCGGTCGATCGCCTGGTTGTGGGCGATCGTCATCAGCCACGTCGACAGCCGGCCGCGGTGCGGGTCGAACCGTGCGGCCTTGCGCCACGCGGTCACGAAGACGTCCTGGGTCAGCTCTTCGGCGGCCTCGCGAGAGCCCAGCAGCCGGAGCCCCATCGTGTAGACGGGTCGGGAGAACCGCGCGTAGAGCGCACGGATCGCAGCGTCGTCACCGGCGAGAAGTCCTTCCATGAGTTGCGCTTCCTCCCGAGGGAGGAGCGGTCCGTCGTCACGTCCCTGCACTCCAGGTCCTTCCGGTGATACGCACCGGCGTCCGGGCAGGCTTGCCGGAGCCGTTCGCGCCGATATCGCGCCGACATCGCGATGGTCGCATGGTTCGCCGCCGATGGCCACCGTCGGTTGGCCACCTTCCGCTCCCGCAACAACAACAGCGTAGGCTCGCAACCGAACCGCCACGAGGCGCGAACCCTGCCGGCCATTCGGCGAACCAGCAGGCAGGAGGCGAACGAGATGCAGCGCAGGTGGAGAGTGGGGGCGACGGCCGCGATCGCGGCCGCCCTGATGCTGACCGGGCTCGCGGGCCAGGCCCACGCACAGTCCGGGTCAACCCGTGATCGCATCCGTCGACCTGAACGGCGTCGTCGACCCGATCATCGCCGATCACATCGTCTCGGTGATCCAGCGGGCGAACGACGATCAGGACGCCGCCGTCCTGCTGACGATCGACACCCCGGGCGGCCTCGGATCGTCGATGGACGAGATCGACGAGGCCATCCTCAACAGCGCCGTGCCGGTGATCGGCTACGTGGCTCCGAGCGGCGCTCGCGCCGCCTCGGCGGGCGCGTTCGTCTTGATGTCATCTCCCGTTGCGGCGATGGCGCCCGGGACGAACGTGGGTGCGTCGACCCCGATCGGCCTGTCCGGCGGCGACCTCTCCGACAAGGTGACGAACGACGCCGCCGCGAGCATGCGCAAGCTCGCACAGACCTACGGTCGCAACGCCGATGTGGCCGAGACCTTCGTGACCGCCGGCGACGAGCATCACCGCCGAGGAGGCGCTCGACGCAGAACGTGATCGACCTGATCGCCGCGAGCCAGGACGATCTGCTCGCGCAGCTCGACGGCACCGACGTCACGCTCGCCAACGGCTCCACCGTCACGTTGCACACCGCGGGCGCGACGATCGACGAGGAACCGCTCGGCGGGTTCTTCGGTTTCCTGCACACGCTGCTCGATCCGAACCTCGCGTTCATCTTCTTCTGGCTCGGCCTCGGGCTCGTGATCCTCGAGCTGATCATCCCCGGCCACATCTTCTCGGGCACGATCGGCACGATCCTGCTGATCCTCGCGTTCGTGTCGTTCGGGGTCCTGCCCGTGCGGATCATCGGCATCGCGCTGCTGGTGTTGTCGGTGATCGCGTTCATCGTCGAGCTGAAGGCGCCGGGCTTCGGCGTATGGGGCGGCATCGCGATCGTCGCATTGCTGCTCGGCGGCTGGTTCCTGTACGACCGAGCGGGCGGTGTCGAGGTCTCCCCGGCCGTCCTGATCGGCGTCGCGGTCTTCGCCGCGCTGTTCTTCGGCCTCGTGGTGGTGAAAGCGCTGGCGATCCGGCACGTACCGCCGGCGCAGCTGCGCCCGATCGTCGGAGCCGACGGCGTGGCCCTGAACTCGATCGGCCCCAACGGCGGCCTGGTGCGGGTCTCGGCCGAGGAATGGCAGGCGGTCACCGCGGGCGAGCGCATCCGCGAGGGAAACCCAGTCCACGTGTTGTCCATCGACGGGCTCGTGCTCACCGTCGAGGCGATCACCGACGAGCACGCACCGGCCGGGCAGCGGGCGCCGGTCTCGGAAGGAGGTAACCCTGCATGAGCATCGCGCTCATCATCGTGGGGCTGGCCGTCATCTTCGTGATCCTCGTTCTGGTTCAAGGCGATCCGGATCATCCCCGAGTACCAGCGCATCGTCGTGTTCCGACTGGGACGGCTGTTGGCGACGAAGGGTCCGGGTCTCGTCGTCTCTGATCCCGTTCGTCGACAGGGGGACGGTGGTCGACCTGCGGGAGTTCTTCCTCGAGATCCCGCGGCAAGACTCGATCACGAAGGACAACGCGGCGATCTCGATCGACTTCATCATGTACTACAAGGTCTTCGAGCCGGCGATGTCGGTGATCCAGGTGTCGAACTTCGCCGGCGCGGCCACGAACATCGCGGCGACCACGCTGCGCGCAGTCGTTGGTGACATCTCGCTTGGACGACGTGCTGGCCAAGCGCGACGAGATCAACACGATGCTGCGCGTGAAGCTTGACGAGGTCACTGAGCGGTGGGGCGTCAAGGTGACGAACGTCGAGATCCGCGAGATCATCCCGCCGCCGTTGGTGCAGGAAGCGATGACGCGCCAGATGTCCGCCGAGCGCACGCGGCGAGCGGTCGTCACCGAGGCGGAGGGCGCCAAGTCAGGCGGCGATCACCGTCGCGGAAGGCAACAAGGAGGCGGCCATCCTCAACGCTGAGGGCGCGAAGCAAGCGGCGATCTTCACCGCGGAGGGCGAGCGGCAGGCCGCGATCCTTCGTGCCGAAGGGTTCGCGCTCGCGCTGACGAAGATCAACGAGTCGGCGAGCAACGCCGACGTCCGGACGATGCAGCTCCAGTACCTCGACGCGCTGAAGTCAGGTCGGTGCCGGTCGCCGTCCTCGAAGGTCGTCGTGCCGATGGAGCTCGCCGGACTGGTCGGGCGCCGTGACCGCGATCGCCGAGACCGCGACCAACGGCAAGGACGACAGCTAGGAACTGACCTCGACGCCCGTGGGCGCGCCGCCGAGCATATCGGCGACGCCCGCGGGCGCCGTCGTGTCCGCGTCTGGCTCTGGCTCGGGCTGCCGTCGACGGCGCCCGTCGTTCGTGCCGGGATCGGGATGCCCGCCTGCTGCAACGCCAGCTCGAAGTCGTGCTCGCTCGAGACCGCCTGCATGGCGTCCTCGACCGAGACGCGTCCCTCCTGGATCAGCTGCCAGCAGCGCCTGGTCGAAGGTCATCATCCCGTAGTAGCCGCCCTCGGCGACGACCTCTTCGATCTCGGAGGTCTTCTCTTCGTCGGCGATCCGCTCGGCCACGCGGCCGGTGTTCACCAGGATCTCGAGCGCGGGGATGCGGCCGCCGTCGACGGACGGCACGAGCCGCTGGCAGATGATCCCGCGCAGGGTGCCGGCGAGCGACAGCCGGATCTGCTTCTGCTGATGCGGCGGGAAGAAGTCGATCACGCGGTTCACCGTCTCGGTGGCATCCTGCGTGTGCAGGGTAGACATCACGAGGTGTCCGGTTTCGGCGGCCTGAAGCGCAGCGCGCACCGTCTCGGTGTCGCGCATCTCGCCGATCAAGATCACGTCCGGGTCCTGGCGGAGCGCCGCGCGGAGCGCCGATAGGAAGTCGGGCGTGTCCTGCCCCACCTCGCGCTGATTGATCGACGCCAGCTCGTCCTTGTGCAGGACCTCGATCGGGTCTTCGACCGTCACGATGTGCACCGGCTTGGTCGCGTTGAGATAGCCGATCATCGCCGCGAGCGTCGTCGTCTTGCCCGAACCGGTCGGCCCCGTGACGAGGATCAGACCCGCGATGCTCGTTCAGCGAGGGTCCGCACGACGTCGGGCAGCCCGATCTCATCGAACGACGGCCCGCCGAACCGCAGCTTCCGGAGCACCATCGAGACCGAGCCGCGCTGGCGGAAGACGTTCGCCCGGAACCGGCCGACGTTGGCGACCGAGTAGGCGAAGTCGACCTCGCCTCGTTCCTTGAACATCGCCTTGCGGTCCTCGCGGGACCACGCCGTCCGCGATCGCCTGCGTCTCGATCGGGCTCAGCGGGTCACGGTCCAGCCGGACCAGGCCGTAGGCCAGCCGCATCATCGGCGGGGACCCGACCTTCACATGGAGGTCGGATCCGTTGCCGGCACACCAGTTCTTCGAGCCAGGAGTTGAACTCCGGCACGATCGTTTCGTCCATGGTGCTTGCCCGTGCTCCCCTCGTCCGCGGCGTCCGCCCAGGTGGGAGGCCGCACCGGTTCCCCATCGGCGGGTTCGGCGGACGACTTCAGTCCCGGCCTCGGCTGGAGCGCCCCCGGCGGAAGGGAAGCGGAGTGCCCCGTAGACTGGGCCCATGGCCAGCGAGGCAGAGGTCCGCAGGCGCTCCGCGAGGTGCTCGACCCCGAGATCGGCAAGCCGATCGAGGACATCGGCATGCTCCAGGGCATCGCAGTCGAGGGCGGCAACGTCCGGGTCGACGTCCTGCTCACGATCGAGGGCTGCCCGCTCCGCGACCGGATCACGCAGGACGTCACCGCTGCGGTGCAGCCGCTGATGGGTGTCGAGCGCGTCGAGGTGAGCCTTGACGCCGATGTCGCCCGAGCAGCGCGAGGCGCTGGTCGGCACAGCTCCGCGGGCCCGAGCGCGCAGGGTCCGACGCAAGATCTCCTTCTCGCCGAGCACATCGATCATCGCGATCGCCTCGGGCAAGGGCGGCGTCGGGAAGTCCTCCGTGACGGTGAACCTCGCCGCCTCGCTGGCGGCCGACGGCTACAAGGTCGGCGTGCTCGACGCCGACGTCTGGGGGTTCAGCGTCCCGCGGATGCTTGGGCGCCGAAGGCAAGCCGGTGGGGTTCAACGACATGATCCTGCCGCTGGAGGCCCACGGGGTGAAGGTCATCTCGATGGGGTTCTTCGTGCCGGAGGACACGCCGGTGATCTGGCGCGGTCCGATGCTCCACAAGGCGATCGAGCAGTTCCTCGGCGACGTGTACTGGGGCGACCTCGACTTCCTGCTCTGCGACCTGCCGCCGGGCACCGGCGACGTGAGCATCTCGCTCGCCTCGTTCATCCCGGGCGCGTCGATGGTCGTCGTGACCACACCGCAGGAAGCGGCGCACACGGTCGCCCAGCGCGCCGGGAAGATGGCCGAGCGCACGAACCTCCGTCCGATCGGCGTGATCGAGAACATGTCGTGGTTCGTCTGCCCGCACTGCGGCGAGCGCGAGCTGTTGTTCGGCGAGGGCGGCGGCCAGCTGGTCGCCGACACGATCGGCGTGCCGCTGCTCGCACAGGTCCCGCTGCAGCCCGCGATGCGGGTCGGGAGCGACACCGGCATGCCGATCGTGGTGAGCGAGCCGTCGTCGCCGGCCGCCGTCGCGCTCCGCGAGTCTGCCGACGCGGTGCGCAAGGCCGCGAAGACGAAGATCGGCAAGCCGCTCACCTGTGATGGCGCGCTGAGCGCCGCCCTCAAGCGGTCGGCGTCGGTTGCGGTTCGGCCGCTTCGTGCGCCTTCGTCGGATCCTCGGCCGCGGTGGGGTCGTCGGCCCGGGCCGCTTCGTGATCGCCCAGATCACCCAGATGATCACGACGAGGATCACCACGCCGAGCGCCGTCCATTGCGAACCGGTCAGCGGGCCGAACCGCTTGTCGATCCGCAGGAAGTCCTCGAGGAGCCGGCAGCACCCGTAATAGCCGGCGAACAGCAGCGTCGCGATCCCTTCACGCCGCGGCTGCTTGATGAACCACCACAGGATCGCGAACAAGATCCAGGCGAGGATCATGTCGTACATCGCGGTCTGATGGACGCCCACGCCCTGCTCGACGACCGCGCCCAACTTCTGGTCTGGACGCCGTTGACGACGGTCACCTGCTGCAGCGTCGCGCCGGTATTCGTGAGGAACTCCTTGTACGTGCCGTTCTGCAGGTCGGCCGGTGCACGACAACGCGCCGACCTGGCAGTCCACGGCGGCGCCAAGCGTGCCGCCGTGATAGGTCCATGCGAGCAGCCACGAGGTGGGCTTGCCGAGGTGATCGCCGATGATCAGGTCGCCGATCCGACCGATCGCGATCCCGAGGGCCAGCGGAGCGACGAGCGCGTCGGCCACCTGGAAGAACCGCAGCCCGAACCGGCGGATGTTGATCGCGTTCGCGATCGTGGCGCCGGCGATCCCGCCGAGCAGCGAGATCCCGCCCTTCCAGATGTAGATCGTCTCGATCGGCTTCGGCGAGAACTCCGACCAATGCGCGAGCACGTAGAAGAACCGCGCGCCGACGATGGCGCCGATCAGCGACCACAGGACGACGGAGTTGATCGCGCGATCGTCGACCCCGCGGCCGGCCGCGATCGCGCCCGAACAGCCAGGCGCCGATCATGAACCCGATCGCGATGAACAGACCCATGCGGCGAGATCGCGAACGTCGAGCCGATGCGGAACCGGTCGATCACGGGCCACCCGATGCTGGCGAGGAAGGCGGCGGCGGACATCGGGCGCGAGCCTAGCAGCGGCCCGTGTTACGACCGGCGCGCGCGGGGCCACAGGCGGGCGACCGCGCGGCCGATGAGCAGCCCGCTGAGGACGTCGCTCGGGTAGTGGACGCCCAGATAGACGCGCGAGGTCGCGACCGTCGCGTCGAGCGCCGAGAGCGCGCCGCGGCCCGCGAGCCCGACCTCGAGGTCCTGCGCCGCGACACGCGTGAACGTCGTCAGCACCGCGGGATGCGACGACGGCCACGACATGCCGTTCGGTCGCGCGATCGAGCTGCCGCGTTCCGTCGGGATTCGCGTCGAGTGGACGCGGACGGTCGACGACCTTCTTCATCCCTTGGAGCAGCAGCCAGGTGCCGCAGGTCGCGGTGAACGCGCGCGCGGCGGTCCTGCCCCGGCCGACCCGCGACGAACAAGGACGCCGCAGCCGCTCCCGACGCGTAGAGCGAGCCGAGTTCCGTGACCGTCACGAAGACGCGATCGGCGTCCGGGCCGTGGCCGGCGTTGATGGCGTCGAAGAGGTCCTGGTCGGCCTCCGCCACCTCGGGACGGTTGAGCGCGGCAGATCCGATGGCGCACGCACCGACGAAGAGTCCTGCGCCCCAGAGCCATCGGCCGATACCCATGGCCGCCCATGATGCGGTATCGGAGGGCGACGTCGTCAGTCTTTGGAGGAGCGGCGCTTCGGCGCCTTGGCGGGCCGACGGTTCGCCGCGATCGCCCGAAGCTGCGCGTCGGTGCCACGACGGAGGGCATATTCGGCTCCGCCGATCGCGCGGAGGCTCGCCGCCGCGAACGACCCGAGCGGTCCCTTGAACACGTACTGCACCTCGTGGCGCAGGACGCTCCGATCGAACGGGAGGCTCGCCACCGATGTCGCCACGGTCGCAACGAGCAGCCCGTCCAGGCCCACGACGGAGCGCCACGGCGGCTCCCACTCGCGCACCACGCACGGCACGGTGGCGCGCACGCCAGCGAACGACATCGTGACCGTGAACCGCACGCCGGGCCCGAGGCCGCCGACCGGCGCGGCGACGGACTCGATCAGTCGCTCCCATGCGGGGAGCCCGCGCGGATCGCTGGTCACCGCCCAGACGTCTTCGGGCGGCGCGTCGACCTCGACCGAGTACTCGACCGACGTCATGCGCGGCTCGGCGCTGCCGCTCGGTCCAGCCCTGCCACCACACCACGCGGGTGGGTGTGACCCGCGCGAGCGCCGTCGCACCCGGCGCGATCGACGAGGCAAGCGATCGCAGCGAGCTCGCGCCCGAGCCCACGGCGCCGTCGACCGCGAAGCTCGCGGTGCCCTGGAACATCGCGCCGACCATGTCGCGCGCCCGCCAGATCGACGGCGCGTCGACGGTGAGCGCCACGTCGGCGTCCGCGCCTGCGCCCGCCAGCGCGAGGATGTCCGCCGGCAGCGCGGCGTACAACGAGCTCTCGTCGGCGCGCCAGCGCACGGGCAGCACGACGGGTCCGCGCTCGCCGGCGATCGCGAGCGCACCCTCCCCGGTCCCGCCCAAGGCGCTCGGCGACATCGCGTGGTACCTCGGCGAACGGGTCGCCGCCCTTGGTGCTGCGGAACGTCTGCTGCGACGCCCGCGGTGCCGCCCCAGCGGCCGCGGCCCTCCTGCACACCGTGCGCGATCGACCAAGGCCGTGCGCTCGACGATCGACGCCGACGAACACGCGACCGGGCGGCGTCCATGCGAAGGGCACCTGCTGCGCGTCGACCGCGTAGCCGGCGAAGAACCGCGCGTTCTTCGCGCTGAACGCGGCGGTCGCGCGGGCGATCGACGTCGCGCCCGGCGACGGCCGCGCCCCAGGTCCGACGGTCCAGCGCGTCGTAGGTCCGGACCGTCCCCGTGAAGGTCACCGCGAGCTCGCCGTCCCGAACGAGGCCGGCCATCGTCGGATCGCGCCGCCAGGCGTTCGCCTTCACCGACCGGCGCGAGGTCGTGAGCCACACCCGGGCGCCGCTGCCCACGTAGACGAGCGGCGTGCAGTGCGGACCCGCGCGGCGTCATCGTCGCGACCGCGCAGAACTGCCCTCGGTCCAAGACGTCTTGCACCGCGGTCGATAGGAAGCTCATCTGACCTCCGCTCGCGAGGCGCCGGGCGGGAGCCCGAGCGTCTGCCCAGGTCTACAGCATATGGCGCACGCTCCAGTTGCATACCTGGCCGCCTAGCCGGGGAAGAACCGCGTCTTCACCGCGACCTCGGCGGTGAACGCGGTCACCAGCGACAGGTAGAAGAAGCCCGTCGCCGACTGCACCGCGGCCGCACGCTCCCCTTTCAGCGCCGCTCGCGCCATGACGGCGATCAACAGCGTCGCCGTCGGTCATCCCGATCGCGATCCAGGGCGCCAGCCCGCCCGAGGTGAGCAACGGGTTGAACGCCTGCGAGGACGCCGACCCGGAGAAGCCCCCGGTCGCGATCGCGACGCCCTCCGACGACCGTGGCGACGATGAGCGCCACGGTGAACCGGTTGATCGGCGTGCGCGTCAGCTTCCGGTCGGTCAGGTACCAGTGCCCAAGGAACAACGCGCTGTACGGCCGCTCCGAGGAACGCCGCGCCCGCCAGCAGCTGGAACACACAGATCGCGAACGATTGCCGCCCGGTCGTCGCAATCGCGACGAGCGTGGCGACCGACAGCACGGTCGCGACGATCGCCACGACCCGTCCGGCCGCCTTCAGCCGCGCCAGCAGCAGGATCGTCGCGAGCTGACAGCACGACCGCCGTTGCCAGCGCGAGGCGCGTCGCACGGGTCGCGTCGGCGTCGCCGGGAAGCGCCGCCGTCCGCGCCGACGAGCCACGCCGGCCAGGCGAACAGCAGCACCATGATCACCGACCAGATCGAGAAGAACGACCGCTTCGTCTCGTTCCAGAGCGGGGCTGGCCCAGGTGAGCGACCGAGGAGCCGGCGACGGTTTCGGCCAAGATGAGCGCGAACACGCCGGCGAAGCCGGTCACGGGCGCCCTCTCGACATGGCCCATCAGGGTATCGGGCACAGCACATCTCGCCTTCGCCGGTACCCTGTGCCGGAGATGGACGACTGGCGTTCCTACGACCGCACCGCCGCGACGTACGAGAGGGTGCACGCGCCGCGCTTCGCCGAGCCGGCGCGAGACCTCGCCGCGCTCGCCGGCGTCACGGCCGGGTCGCGGTCCTCGACGTCGGCACCGGCACCGGCGTCGTCGCGCAGGTCGCGCCGGGGCGATGGGCGCCACGGCGGTCGGCGTCGACCCCTCCGAGGGGATGCTCGACGTCGCGCGGTCGGCCCGGCCCGGACATCGAGTTCCTCGCCGCGCAGGCGATCGACCTGCCGTTCACCGACGGCCGGTTCGACGTCGTGCTCGGCAACTTCGTGCTGGCGCACTTCGCCAAGGTCGAGACGGCGCTGTTCGACATCATGCGCGTGACGCGGCCGGGCGGCGTGATCGGCTTCACCACCTGGACCGACGGCCGCGACGCGTTCACCGACACGTGGCTCGAGCTCGTGTCGACGGTCGTGCCCGACGATCTGCTCGCAGCCGACCCTGGACAAGGCGATCCCGAACCACGAGCGCTTCACGCGCCGGGCCGCGGTCGAGGAGGTCCTGCTCGACGCGGGGTTGCGGCACATCCGCACGGAGCCCAAGCGATACGAGTGGCGTTACGGCCGTGACGAGTACGTCGACGGCCTGACCGTATGGGCGACCGGGCGGTTCGTGCGCGAGATGCTCGGCGAGAACGACGTGGGCGGCGTTCCTGGAACGGGTGCGCGCGACGTTCGCCGATCGCTTCCCCGATCCGCTGCACGACCGGCGCGACGTGCTGCTCGCGATCGGCACCAAGGAGTAACCCCGTCAGCTCAGGTCGAGGACCCGGAACTCCTCTGCGAACTCGGCGTTGACCTTCGCACCGGCCTCACGCGCGTCCTTGCCAGAGCGCATCGTCCCAGTACGCGATCCCCTCGGTGATCTGCGACGCGTGCAGCCCGAGCCCGTCGACCTTCTTGCGGAAGCTCGCTGCGTCGAACGGCTCGATCCGGTTGGGCTCGTGCGTCCAGCCGAGCCACACGTCGAACACCTCCTGCACGCCGAGCCCCTCGCCGAGGTGCTCGCTGAAGAAGTGCGGGTTGCCGCTGCCGGGGAACACCGAGTCCAGCGCGACCCAGCCCGCCATCCGATGGTCGGAGTGGTTGTAGTACCGGTTCTCGAAGAACACCGCGGTCGGGTCGCACGACACGACGGTCTCTGCCTTGACCTCGCGCACACGCCGGACGACCGCTTCGCGCACCGCCGTCGTGTTCTGGAGCTCGCCGTCGTGCGCCGACAGAACGCGCGCGGACCGCAGCCCGAGGATACGACGCCGCGGACTCCGTCTCGGCCAGGCGTGTGCGCGCGAGCGCCGCGCGCGACAAGTGTCGGATCGCTCGACCCGCGGTCGCCGTTCGTCAGCACCAGGAGGTGCACCTCGCGACCCTCCGCCGCCCATCTCGCGAGCATGCCGCCCGCGCAGATCTCCATGTCGTCGGGGTGCGCGAACACCGCGAGGACCGGGCCCGTGCGGACGACCGGCTCCTCGGCCATCAGGCGGCGGCGCGGTCGAGCACGAACCGCACGAGCGCGCGCACCGGCACGCCGGTCGCGCCCGCCGGCCCGAGATCGTGCGCGGACGTCGAGGAACGCCGGACCGGCGATGTCGAGATGCACCCACGGCGTGTCGCCGACGAACTCCGCCAGGAACAACGCCGCGGTGATCGCGCCGCCGTAGCGCTTGCCGATGTTCTTCACGTCGGCGACCTTCGAGTCGATCAGCTCCTGTAGTCGCGCCACAGCGGCATCTGCCAGATCGGCTCGCCCACCTCGGTGCCGGCCGCGACGAGCTCCTGCGCGAGCGCGTCGTCGTTGCCGAACGCGCCGATGATGTCGGTCCCGAGCGCGACCATGCACGCGCCGGTGAGCGTCGCGGTGTCGATCACGCAACTCGGCTCCTGCTCGACGAGATACGCGAGCGCGTCGGCCAGGACCAGGCGGCCCTCGGCGTCGGTGTTGAGCACCTCGCTCGTCTTGCCGCCGCGATGGTGGATCACGTCGCCGGGCTTCTGCGCCGAGCCGCTCGGCATGTTCTCCGAGCGACGGGATCGCCGCGATCACGTTGACCTTGGGCTTCAGCAGGGCGAGCGACGCGCATCGTCGCGAGGATCGACGCGGCGCCGCCCATGTCGCACTTCATCGTCTCCATCCCAGCCGGATCCTTGAGCGAGAGCCCGCCCGAGTCGAACGACGATGCCCTTGCCGGTGAGCGCGATCGGCGTGCGCTTGCCGGCGCCGGTGTAGCGGAGCTCGATCATCCGCGGCGGGTTCACCGAGCCCTTGCCGACGCCGAGGATGCCGCCGAACCCCCCCTGCGTCAGCTGGTTCTCGCTCCAGACCTTGCAGGTGAGCCCGACCTCTTTGGCCATCTTCTGCGCCTCGCGGGCGATCTCGGCCGGCGGGATGTCTCCGGCGGGGGTGTTCACCAGATCGCGAGCCCACCGGACCGACTCCGACGACGATCGCGCCCGCCCGCGCGCCGGCTTTCGCGGCCTTCGCGTCCCAGCGCGGCGCGGCACCAGCACGGTGCACTCGCTTGAGCGCCGTCTCGTCCGACGACGACTTGTATCGGTCGAACCGGTACCGACCGAGATCGATCGCTTCGACGGCGGCTTGCACGGCGTCGGCGGCCTCGCGCGCGCCGAAGGCGCGCGCGAAGGTGGTCGCCACCGTCGGGAACCGGCGCGTCGACGCTCGCCGCGCGTCCGAGGGTCGCGCCGCATCGCGGTGAGGTCGAGCTCGTCCTTCGTGCCCGCACCGACGATCAAGACGTTCCCGGCCGTGAACCGGTCGCCGTCGCGACGCGTCACGAGCAGGTCCTCGCCCTTCTTCCCGGCGAGCGCGCCGCCGCGTACGCGTCGGCCAGCCCGACCTCTTTCAAGTCCGGGACCGGGTTCACCGTCGGTGAACGCCGGGCACGATCAGGAGGTCGGCGGCGACCTCCCGGGCCGATTCGGTCGACGTGCGGAACCTGGTCACGGATCCCCTCCTCGCGGGCCACGGGTCACGGCCTACGTCCCGGCCGCGGTCGCGGGCAGTCTAGTGGCGACCGGCGACCACGAACGCCGCTCGGTACCCTGGGGCGGCATGAAGCCGCGCATACGTGACCGACCTCATCTACTTCGATGAGGAAGCCGCCCGCACCGAGGTGCTGCACGAGACCGAGCAGCTCTTCTCGCAGGTGATCTGCCTGCAGGAGGCGCAGGGGATCGGGCCGATGCGGACGCCGACCTCGGAGGGCCTCGTCGTGGTGCTGTCGGGCGAGGTGGCGGCGCAGATCGGCCGGACCGCGCGCGGATGAGGCAATGGGCGTCGGTCACCGTGCCTGCGGGCGACGAACTCACGCTTCGCAACGCGTCCGCGGAGCCGTCGGTCGTGCTGCTCGTCCTCGCGCCGCCGCCGAGCTAGCCGCGCACCGGCCCGCGGGCGATGATCGAACCGCGGAGGCCGTCGCAGCGATCGGCGCAGCAGCACGCCGAGCACCGGCGCATAGCACGCGGACGACGATCCTCCCGAGCGCGGACGCCGCGAGCTCGACCTCCTCGGTCCAGGTGAACCGCGTCCCGTCGCTCGCTGGTCCTGCAGCGCCCAGCTCCCACGCCCGCGGATCGGGCGGACCGTGCGCGATCACGAGTTCCGTCGGGGGCTCCCACGCGACCACCTCGATCGTCTCGGTGAACGCGGGCACCTGGAACAGCCGCGTGCGGACGTCGAGCGTCACCCCGATTCCCCTCGCGAGGTTCGGACGTCACCTCGATCGGCGTCGGCGTCGAGCATCCAGTCGGCCTGGCGCTCCCAATCGGTGAGGACCGCCCACGCCTCGTCGGCCCCGCACGGCAGATCGATCGAGCGCGCGACCCTCATGCGAGCGGGCCGGCGGCCGCGATGAGCGCACCGCTGCGCACCAGCTCGACCGCGGCGGCGATGTCTGGGCCGAGCTCGCGGTCGTGCTCGACGAACGGCACGCGCGCGCGGATCGCGTCGTGCACCGCCCGCGTCGCGGGACCGGCCTCCAGCGGCGCGCGCAGGTCGAGCGCCTGCGCGGCGCCGAGCGCCTCGAGCGCGACGCACGATCTCCGCGTTGTCGACGACGGCGCGGGCGTGCCGCGCGGCGGTCATCCCCATGCTGACGTGATCCTCCTGGCCGGCGCTCGACGGGATCGAGTCCACCGACGCCGGGTGCGCGAGCGACTTGCACTCCGACACCAGCGACGCCGCCGTGTATTGGACGAGCATGAAGCCGCTGTTGAGCCCGCTCTCCGGCACGAGGAACGGCGGCAACCCGTTGGACCGCGTCGCGTCGAGCAAGCGGTACAGGCGACGGTCGCTGATCGATGCGAGCGAGACGAGCGACAGCGCCAGTGCGTCCAGCGCGACCGCGACCGGCATCCCGTGGAAGTTGCCGCCGCTGCGGACGTCGCCGTCGTCCCAGCACGATCGGGTTGTCCGAGACGGCGTTCGCCTCGATCGCGAGCACGGCCGCCGACGTGCGCCGCGGTGTCGCGCGACGCACCGTGCACTTGTGGCGTGCAGCGCAAGGAATATGCGTCCTGCACGAGATGCGGCGAGTCGCGGTGGGATTCGCGGATCGGCGGAGTCCTGCAGCAGCCGGCGGAGGTTCGCCGCCGACGCCGCCTGGCCGGGATGCGGCCGGAGCGCGTGGAGACGTTCGTCGAACGCGGCGTCGGTTCCGAGCGACGCCTCGATCGTCATCGCCGCGACGACGTCGGCGGTGCGGAGCAACCGCGTCCGCGCGCGCGAGCGCCATGATCCCGACCGCGAGCATGCCCTGCGTGCCGTTGACGAGCGCAAGCCCTTCCTTCGCGCCGAGCTCGAGCGGCTCGAGGCCGGCGCGCGCCAGCGCGCCGGCCGCCGGTTCCGCACCGTCGCCGGTCAGCATCCGGCCGAGGCCGAGCAGCGGCAGCGCGAGGCACGCGAGCGGCGCGAGGTCACCCGACGCGCCGAGCGACCCCTGCTCGGGCACCGCCGGGATCAGGTCGCGGTTCAGCATCTCGACCATCCGCTCGACCACCTCGACGCGCACGCCGGAGTAGCCGAGCGCAAGCACATGGGCGCGCAGCGCGAGCATCGCGCGGGCCTCGGCGCGCGAGAGGTCGGGACCGACCGCGGTCGCGTGCGACGTGACGATCCCGCGCTGCAATGTCGCGGCTTGGGACGGGTCGATCCGCGTGTCGGCGAGCGCGCCGAACCCGGTCGTGACGCCGTACATCGTCGCGCCGTCGGCGACGGCGCGCTCGATCACGTCGCGCGAAGCCCGGATGCGGCCGCGCGGGCCGTCGCCGAGGGCGACCTGATCGCCGAGCGCCACCCGCTCGACGTCGTCGAGCGCTGAGCGGTTCCCCGAGCGCGACGGGCTGGGTCATCGACGTCGAAGGCTACCCGGTTCGCCCAGGCCGAGTGTTCGCGGTCATCCGACCGTCCGCGCGACGTCCAGCGAACCCTCGAGGGTCGCGCCGTCGACCGGTTCCACGCGGAGCGCCCGAGCCTCGGGCCGTGATCGCGAGCGCCTCCCGCAGCGCGCCGTCGACCAGATGGACCGCCGCGTAGTCATCGCACGCGAACCCCGGCGGCAACGCGCCGGACGCGACCAGCTCGAGCACCGCCGGCCGGCGCGCCGGCTCGCTGTCGTAGTGCGGCGTGAACGACCCCGGCACGAACCCAAGCCCGTCGGCCAGCGGATCGGCGCGGCCGAGCTGGAACGAGTCGGTGGTGCACGCCTCGAACCAGCAGTTCGCGCCCGCGCTCATCCCCGCCAACACGACGCCGCCGTCGTACGCGTCCCGCAGTGCCCGGTCCACCCCGTGTGCGCGCCACACCGCGAGCAGGCTCACGGTGTTCCCGCCGCCGACGTAGACGACGTCCTGCTCCGCCGAGGAACGCCTCGATATCGGCGACCTCCCGGTCGAACAGCCGCAGGATGCTCGCGTCGAACCCTGTCGCTGGGAACGCTTCATGGAACCGCTCCGCGTTCGGGTGGTCACCGGATGCCGTCGGCACGAAGCAGATCCGCGGCCGCCGGGCGTCGGTCAAGCCCAGGACGAACCGGTCCAGGGCGGGGTCGTCCATCATCCAGCCGCCTCCACCCATCGCCACGATCTGCCGCACGCGCTTGCCCTCCGATGTGCTGTTGCGCAGCCCGCCGGGATGCTAGCGTCACCCCCGTGAGCGCCCCCCTTCCCCTGGGCCGCAACGCGCATGTGCGCGTCCTCCTTGCCGACGACGAACCCGCGCTGCGCGATGCCCTCTCGACGCTGCTCGCGCAGGAACCGTCCCTCGCGCTCGTCGGTGCAGCGGCCGACGCCGAGGAAGCGGTCTCCCTCGCCCAGCGGGAACAGCCCGACGTCGCGCTCGTCGACGTCAGCATGCCGGCAGGTGGTGGCCCCCGGGCCGCACGGGAGATCGTTCGTAGTTCTCCACGCACGCGCGTGATCGCGCTTTCGGCCTTCGAGGACCGCGCGACGGTGCTCGAGATGCTCCGAGCCGGCGCGGTGGGCTACCTGGTCAAGGGCACGGCGGGCGACGAGATCGTCGACTCGATCCACCGGGTTGCGAACGGTCGTGCGAGCGTGTCCGCCGACGTCGTGGACGACATCGTCCTGGAGCTGTCCTCACAGCTGCGACGCGAGGAGATCGAGCTGCAGCGGATCCGGAGCCGCGCCGCCGAGATCCAGCGGTTCGTCGCCGGCGAAGGGCTCGCGATCCACGTCCAGCCGATCGTCGATCTCACCACCCGGGAGGTCGTGGGCTATGAGGCCCTCGCGCGGTTCCGCTCGCTTCCGCCGCGGCCGCCGAACGAGTGGTTCGCCGAAGCCGCCGCGCTCGAGCTCGGCACGCAGCTGGAGCTCGCGACGATGGAACGGGCGATCGCACTGCTCCCCCGCCTGCCGGCGACGGCCTACCTGTCGCTCAACGCCTCGCATCGCACGGTGCGGAGTCCCGAGCTGATCGACCTGCTGAGCGGCAACGCCGGCCGCCTCATCGTCGAGATCACCGAGCACGAGCCCGTCGACGATTACGACGAGCTCGCCGACTCGCTCCGTCCCCTCCGCGCGCTCGGCGTCCGGATCGCGATCGATGATGCCGGCGCGGGCTATGCGAGCCTGCGCCACACGCTCGGGCTCGCGCCCGACATCGTGAAGGTCGACATCAGCCTGGTGCGCTCGATCGACCTCGACCGCGGCCGTCGCGCGCTCGCCTCCGCCCTGATCTCGTTCGCCGATGAGATGGCGATGACGATCATCGCCGAGGGCATCGAGACGGCCGCCGAGCTGGACACGCTCCGCGAGCTCGGGGTCCGCTTCGGCCAGGGCTATCACCTGGCCGAACCCGCCGCGCTTTAGGTTCCGCGGCGGTCGATCGCCCAGGACGACCCGGGCGTCGTCTTCGTGAAGTTCTTCATCTCCGAGGCGATCGCCATCACCTCGGCGAAGTGCGCGAACGTTCTCCGTTGGGTGCTCGCCACGCCGATCGACAGCGAGATCGGCTCGAATCGCTGCGGCTCGCCACGCCGGTTGAGGACCTCGATCCATCCGCGCGCGAGATCCTCGTCGTCGTAGTAGCCCGGGACCGACGCGTCGAAGCGCTGCACGATCGTGTCGGCCACCAGGGCCGCGGCCGAGGAGCCGACCACGACGACGAAGTCATCGCCGCCGAGGTGCCCGACGAACGCGTCCTCGCCGCCCGTCTGCTCGGTCACGTCCTGCATCATCGTCGCGAGCTCCTGGATCACCTTGTCGCCCCGCGGGAAGCCGTAGTGGTCGTTGAAGGCCTTGAAGCGGTCGATGTCCACGAGCAGGAGGGCGAACTCCCCGCCCGATGCGACGCGGCCCTCGATCTCCTCCTTGCACCCGGTTGTTGCCGGGGAGCCCGGTGAGGGGCGACTCGTCCTTCATCTCGCGCTTGCGGCGCAGCACGCCGCGCACGCGCGCGAGCAGCTCGGGCGTATCGAACGGCTTGACGATGTAGTCGTCCGCGCCGATCGCGAAGCCCTCGAGCTTGTCGGCCGAGAGGCCGCGGGCGGTCAGGATGATCACGGAGATCGTCGCGGTGCGCGGGTCCTGGCGGAGCGAGCGCGTGAGCTCGAACCCGTCGACGTGGGGCATCATCACGTCGGTGATCACGAGGTCCGGCGGCTCCTGGCCTACCTGGTCCATCGCCTGCTGCCCGTCGTTGGCCACGCGCACCTGATAGCCGGCGGCCGCGAGCTCGATCTCGAGCAGTCGCGCGATGAATGGATCGTCGTCGACGACCAGCAGCTTCTCGCCGCTGGCCTCGGCGCCCTGCTCGACGTCGCTCACCGCACCCCTATCCCCGCTCGGACCGAACCGGTCCTGCCGACCTCACCGACGGATGTCCCGTGCACAGGGTCATCTGCACAAGGTCATCGGCCGGGACCGCCCGCGAGCTTACCGTCCTTCCTCGGCTCGACCGCGCAGGCTCGGACCCTTCGCGGCCGCGCGTGGCACGATGAGCCGGCACGGCGACCGCGAGAGGGGCACGAGGGATGCAGGTGTTGGAAACCTTCCTGGACGCGATGGGCGATACGCCGCTGGTCCGGCTGCACACCGTCACGCGCGGGCTCGAGCCGACGATCCTCGCGAAGCTCGAGATGCTGAACCCCGGCGGCTCGCGTGAAGGACCGGATCGGGATCCGCATGATCGAGGACGCCGAGCGCCGCGGGTTGCTCGGCCCGGGCGGGACGATCGTCGAACCCACCTCCGGCAACACCGGCCACGGTCTGGCGATCGCCGCGGCGATCCGCGGCTACCGGTGCATCTTCGTGATGCCCGACAAGATGAGCGCCGAGAAGATCGCGCTCCTGCGTGCCTACGGCGCCGAGGTCGTGATCACGCCGACGGCCGTGGCCCGCGAGTCCCCGGAGTCCTATTACTCCGTCGCGGACCGGCTCGCGCGCGAGATCCCCGGCGCGTTCCAACCGAACCAGTACTTCAACCAGGTGAATCCCGAGACGCATGAGGCGGTCACCGGCCCCGAGATCTGGGAGCAGACCGAGGGGCAGATCGACGTGTTCGTCGCCGGCGTCGGCACCGGCGGGACGATCACCGGCGTTGGCCGGTACCTCAAACGGATGAAGCCCGACATCGCGATCGTCGGTGCAGACACCGAGGGCAGCGTGTACACCGGCGACGACCCGCGGCCGTATCTCACCGAGGGCATCGGCGAGGACTTCTTCCCCGACACCTTCGATCCGAGCGTCGTCGACCGGTGGGTGCGCGTGCCCGACAAGGACGCGTTCTTGATGGCTCGGGCCGTGACCCGGCAGGAGGGGATCCTCGTCGGCGGCTCCGCGGGCTCGGCCGTCGCGGCGGCGCTCACCGTCGCGCGCGACTTCGACGCCGACACGACGATCGTCGTGCTGCTGCCGGACACCGGCCGCCAGTACCTATCGAAGATCTACAGCGACGGCTGGATGCGCCAGTACGGCTTCCTCGAGGGACCCGAGACGATCTCGGTCGATCGCGTGCTCGCCGCGAAGGCAGGACCGCTGCCGCAGCTGATCACCGTGAGCGCGCACGACAAGGTCCGCCAGGCGGTCGACCTGCTGCAGGAGCACGGCATCTCGCAGGCGCCCGTTGTGCGCGACCACTCGACCGACGTCGCGCAGTTCGTCGGGTCGATCCGCGACCGAGAGCTCCTCGAGCGCGTGTTCCGCGATCCCGACGCGCTGCAGGCCGACGTCGCCGAGGTGATGGCGCCGCCCATCCCGACCGTCGAACGCTACGCGAGCGTCGACGACGCCTTCGCCGAGCTGGAACGCGCGCCCGCGGTGCTCGTCAGCGCAGGCGGCGTGGTCATCGGTGTCCTCACGCGCAGCGACCTCTTGGACTTCCTGGCGCATCACCGGCAACCTCCGGCCACCTGAGCGTGCGGTCCCTCGGGGTCGACGTCGGCGGGGAGCAGCGTAAGAACCTCGACGTGGTCGTGCTCGACGACGACCGGCAGGTCGTGGCCGTCGGGTCACAGGTCCTCGTCCGGCGGCTGCGCGAGATGATCGAGACGTACCGGCCCGACGTGGTGTGCGTCGACGGACCGCCGGGATGGGCCACCGCCGGCGACCGGTCGCGCCTCGCCGAGCGCGAGCTCAAGCTCCTCGGGATCCAGGCGTACTACACCCCCGACAAGGCCGCCGGCGAAACGAACCCGTTCTACGACTGGATGCGCAACGCGGTCGCGGCGTTCCGCGCTGCGGACCGGGCGGGGTTCCCGCTGTACCGGTCGGGCTCGATCCGAGGAGCCGCGGTCGAGGTCTTCCCGCACGCGTCGGCGACGGTGCTCGCGGGATGTCTCGCACCCGCGCGGCAGACGCCGTCGGCCAAGCGCGCGTGGCGCGCGGCGATCCTGCGCAATCACCACGTTCCGACGGCGCAGCTCGCGACGCTGGACCGCGTCGACGCGGCGCTCTGCGCCCTCACGGGGCTGATCGGCCTGGAGCTCGGCGACCCGTTCGCGCCCGGCGCGCCGGGCGAGGGCCGGATCGTGCTCCCCGCACGCGTCGTCCCCGCGGCCGGGTACCGTCGGTGCGTGCAGACGCGGGCCGTGACGACCGAGCCGCTGATCGCCTTCTGCGCGTGTGGCTGCGGCGAACAGGTGCGGTTGGGCCGGGAGTTCCGGCCGGGCCACGACCGGCGGCTGATGGTGCAGTTGGAGCGCGCGGTCGCCGACGGCGACCGTGCGCGGGCGGAGCTCGAACGGCGAGGCTGGATGTGACACAGGACCACCGGGACACCCGCGCGATCCACGTCGGGCAAGATCCCGACAGCGCATTCGGCGCCGTCTCGGTGCCGATCTACCAGAACTCGACGTTCGCCCAATCCGACATCGCCGATCCGAAGGTCTGGGATTACGGCCGGTCGGGCAACCCAACGCGGGACGCGTTCGAGCGAGCGATGGCCTCGCTCGAGGGCGGCGACCGATGCTTCGCGTTCGCGAGCGGGATGGCCGCCGAGACCACGCTCCTGCTGACGCTTCGCCCCGGCGACCACGTGGTGCTCGCCGACGACGTGTACGGCGGCACGTACCGCCTGTTCACGAAGGTGCTCGGCCCCTGGGGCCTCGAGCTCTCGACGTGCGACCTGGCCGACGCCGACGCGCTGGCCGACGCGATGCGCCCCGAGACGCGATTCGTGTGGGTGGAAACCCCATCGAACCCGCTGCTCAAGGTCGTCGACATCGAGTCGGCCGCGGCGCTTGCGCACGCGTCCGGCGCCAAGGTCGTCGTCGACAACACGTTCGCCTCGCCCGCGCTGCAGCAGCCGCTGCGGCTGGGCGCCGACGTCGTCGTACACAGCGTGACGAAGTACATCGGCGGCCATTCGGATCTGATCGGCGGCGCCGTCATCACCAGCGACCCCGATCTCGATCGAGGCGGTCGGGTTCCTGGTGAACGCGGTCGGTGCCGTGCCGGGCCCGATGGACGCGTTCCTCGCGCTCCGCGGCCTCCGAACCCTCGGCGTGCGGATGCGTCGCCACAGCGAGAACGCCGCCGCGATCGCCGCGTTCCTTATCGGCCACGCGATGGTCAACCAGGTGTACTACCCGGGCCTGCCGGATCATCCGGGGCACGAGGATCGCCGCTGGCCAGATGGCGGCGTTCGGCGGGATGGTGTCGTTCCTCGTCGAGAGCGCGGAGGAAGCGGCGCGGATCGCTCGCGGCACGCGACTGTTCCTCCTCGCGGAATCGCTCGGCGGGGTTGAGTCGTTGATCGAGCTGCCGGGGCCGATGACGCATGCGAGCGTGGCCGGGTCAGACTTGAGGTTCCGGCCGAGCTCGTCCGCCTCTCGGTAGGCCTCGAGGACCCCGACGACCTGATCGCGGACCTCGACCAGGCGTTCGGTTAGCGGATCATCAGCTCGCCGTCGGGCGTGGTCAGGCCGACCGCGACGACGCCGGGCTCACCATCGGCGAACCGCACCGGGAGCCGCGCATCGCCGGTCCACTCGGCGAACCGGTCCGCGTCGCCGGCGACCTCGACCCACGCGATGTCGCTGGCGCCCGACCGATGGGCGCCGTGCGTTCGCGCCCGGATGTGTCTCCGGTTCGCCGGTCCACTCGATGAAGAAGGGCAGGTCCGATGACCGCAGCGGATCGTCGATGCCCGCGCCGCGCCAAGCCACTACCCGCCCGTCCGGCAACGTGCGCGAGCCGGGTTCTAGCGTCAGATCGAGCCGCTCGGCGGTCGCCTCGATCTCGTCGTCGCGCAGGCACAGCGCGAACCAGCGATCGACCCTCGGCGATCACGATCCGCGATCGCTCGGCCAAGCACCGTGTTCGCCGCGACCGATCGGATCGACGATCGCGATCAGCTCGAGGTACCGCGCGTTGCCGAGGGAGATGATCCGATTCGCCGGTTCCCCACCGTGGGTGGACCCCGCCGGGCGCCGCATGCGAGCCCGAACATCTCGTCGAACCGCGCCGCGGCCGTATCGAGATCTCGGACCGCGTAGACGACGTGATCGATCCGGAGCACTCATCGCTCTCCGATCGCGCGCTTGAAGTACGCGACGGTCGACGTGCCGCCCTGAGGTGTGGGCTGTGCGACGACGGACGACGAGCTCCCACCCGTCCTCACCGAACGTGTTGAGGATCTCGCCCGGGTTGTGCTCGAGCAGCGGCGCCACGAAGTACTCCCACTCTGTTCATGTCGACGGTCTCCCTCTCAGTCGTTCGCCAGCACTGCTCGCGGACATGCTTGATGCACACGCCCATGATGACCTCGAGTCCCGCCGTCGGACGCGATCGCGGCGGCCTCCTCGCTCACGATGTCTTCCTGCAGCCACAGCACCTTCGCGCCGATCGCGACCGCATCGCGCGCGACCTCGGGCGTGTCGTCCGCGCGGCGAAACACGTCGACGACGTCGATGGCGAGGTCGCGCGGGATGTCGCGGAGCGACGCGTACGCCGGCTCGCCCAGCACCTCCGTCTCGTTCGGGTTCACCGGCACGATCCGGTACCCGTGCTCGCTGGAGGTAGCGTCGCCACCTCGTACGACGGGCCGGCCCGGACTGCGACGACAGCCCGACCACCGCGATCGTGTGCACCTCGCCCAGCAGCGCTCGCAGCTCGCGGTCCTCCGGGCTCACGTCGATCGGCCACGCCGCCTCCTTGCAGGATCACCGAGGAGCTCGTGCACCATCGCGCCCGTCGCGCCCCAGACCGTCGTGTCGGTCGCTGACGTACCACCAGCCGCGCCAGTGCCGCCGCCCGCCGCGCGCACCTCGCGTTGCTCCTCGACCGCGGCGAGCACGCGCAGCGGGACGTCACCACCCGCGCGATCTCGCTGGCACTCACCATGAGCTCGGGCATGGACGGCAGCGCCGCGACGAACGGCGTCACGAGGATCGCCGCTCACGAACGTGTGGATCGGCGGCATCGCGCCGAGCACGGCCACCGGCCGCCGGCATCGATGCCGAGCTCCTCGCGCGTCTCGCGCAGCGCGGTCGCGCGCAGATCCTCGTCACCGGGCTCTGCCAAGCCGCCGGGGAACGACATCTCGCCCGGCATGCCGCGACAGCATCGCCGGCCCGCTCGGTGAACACCAGCGCCGGGTCGTCGTTGCCGACGACGAGCGCCAGCACCGCGGCGAGCCGATCGCCGGGCTCCGGATGCGGCGATGGCGCGGCATCAAGATCCGGGGCAAGCGCGTCGGCGAGGTCGGGCATCGGTTCCATCGTACGAAGGGCCGCCGCGCGCGTCGGCGGTTTCGGGTAGCGTCCGGCTCGATGCCGATGGACCGAACATGCGCGGCCGCAGCCGCGCGGTCGACGCCGACGAGGTCCTCGCGGTCGCCCGGTCGCTGCTCCGGCCGCGCGGTCGGAGAACCCCGGCACCACGGAGGATGCCGCGGCCGAGGTGGCGACGGCGTGCTGCTCGCAGCTCGGCGCCGGCCCCGAGACCGTGCGGGGCGACGCCGGCCGCCCGAGCGTCGTCGCGACGATCGGCGACGGCGCCGGCCCGACGCTCGCCTGGAACGGGCACCTCGACACCGTGCCGGCGGGCTCGCTCGACACCTGGACGGTCGGATCCGTTCGCCGGCGAGGTCGTCGACGGGCGCCTGATCGGGCGCGGCGCGTGCGACATGAAGGGCCCGGTGGCGGCCGCGCTCGTCGGCGCGGCCGCGGTCGTCCGCGCGGAGATCGAGCTCGCGGGGCTCGTCACGTTCCACCTGGCGCCGACGAAGAACTCGCGGGCATCCACGGCACGCAGGTGCTGTGGCGATCGCGGCCTCCTCACGCAGGATGCCGCGATCGTCGGCGAGCCCAGCGACCTCGCAGATCGGGCTCGCCGAGCGCGGCGGCGCATGGGTCACGCGCCACGCGTACGGCGCGGCGGCGCACGGGTCCCAGCCCCACCGCGGCGTCAACGCGATCACCTCGATGGCGCGCTACCTGCTGCGGCTGCCCGAGGTCGCTGCCCGACATCGAGTCACCCGCTGTGCGGACGCGCCCACCGTCAACGCCGCGCTGATCGAGCGGCGGCAGCGCGCCCAACGTGGTGCCCGACCGCTGCGTCGTCGACATCGACCGGCGCACGATCCCCGGCGAGGCCGACCCGGAGCGGTGCTGGCCCCGTTCCGGACGCTCGCCGAGGACCTCGCCGGGCCGACGACCCGGGATTCGACCTGCGGACCGAGATCCGGGAGTGGACCTGGCCGCCGAGGCGCCGCGCCGACACGCCGATCGCCGAGGCGATCCGCGCGCGACCGTCGACGAAACCGGGCACGTCCCCGCCCGATGTTGGGTTCACCGGGATCACGGACGCCCGCTTCTATCATCAACGACGCGGCGATCCCCACCGTGATCTTCGGCCCGGGTCGACCTCAGCGTGGCCCACACCGCGAACGAATCGATCGGCGTCGACGACCTCGTCACCGGCGCCCGGACCTACGCGCGGATCTTCGCCTCGTTCCTCGGCGGCTAGGCCGGGCCACACCGGCATCCGGCCCGGCACGGGCTATCCTGGATGCGATGAGCACAGCCACCGCCCCGCTGACCGTGACCGACGCCGCCGCGCGCAAGATCGCGCAGCTCGCCGCGAAGGAGGGCCACGCCGAGCCGATCCTGCGTCTCCGCGTAGTCGCCGGCGGGTGCTCCGGGTTCTCCTACGAGCTCGGGTTCGACGAGGCGGCGGCCGCCGACGACCACGTGATCGCGGGCGTCGACGGCGTTCGGGTGCTGGTCGACCCCCGCAGCGCGCCGATCGTCGAGGGCTCCACGCTCGAGTTCGACCCCGTCGTTGCTGGGTGGCGGTCTCAAGGTGAACAATCCGCGGGCCATGCACGAGTGCGCCTGCGGCGACTCCTTCGCGATCTGACGGACACCCAGCGACACGGGGCGGTATCCTGCCGGCCATGCCCAAGGCCGACACCACGCAATGGCGCGACCTGCTACCACGAGGTGGTCACGTCGGGCCTGTGCACCGGCTGCAGCGCGTGCATCGTCGCGTGTCCCTTCCACGTCTTGGGCTATGAGGACAACTACCCCGTGCAGCTCGAAGAGGGCGCGCCCGACCACTGCACGCACGGCGACAACGGCTGCTCGCTCTGCACGCTCGCCTGCCCGCGGTTCCGCGAGTGGGAGTCCGAGATCGACGAGACGCTGTTCGGACGCACCCGCGCGCCCGAAGAGGTGATCGGCCCGTACCAGGAGATCTACCTGGCCCGCGCGACGGCGCCCGCAGCGTTGATGGCCGGGCAAGACGGCGGCGTAGTGAGCGCGCTGCTGATCTGGGGCCTCGAGACGGGGCGGATCGATGGCGCCGCGACCTCGGTGCTCTCGAGTGAGCGGCAGTGGGACTGCGAGCCCGCGATCGTCACCGACCGCGAGGGCGTCCTGGCCGCGGCCGGCAGCCGCTACACCTACAGCGCGAACCCGCTTGCGTTGCTCAAAGCCGCCGAGCTCGGGCTGTCCAAGGTCGCCCTCGTCGGGCATGGGCTGTCAGACGTCGATCACCGGCGCGATGCAGGCGCGGCGCGTGAACAAGTGGCGCAAGAAGATCGCGTGGACGTTCGGACTCCTGTGCTCGAAGTCGTTCACCTACGACGGGCTCATGGTCGAGATCGCCCAGGAGGAGCTCGGCCTCGACCTCGACCACCTCGCGCGCGTGAACATCAAGGGCAAGCTGCTCTTCTACACCGACACCGGCGACGAGATCGTCTACCCGCTGAAGCAGAGCCATCGGTTCACCCGGCCCGGCTGCCTGCATTGCCCCGACTTCGCCGCGGAGCACGCCGACATCTCGTTCGGCGGGCTGGGCCAGGGCGACGGCTGGACGCTGTCGATCGTGCGGACCGAGCGCGGACGCGAGATCTGGGACGAAGCGACGGCGGCCGGGCTGTTGGAGTCCGAAGCGTGCCGCGGATGCCGACCCGGACGCGGTCGCGCTGATGTTCAAGCTGGCGATCAAGTTCGCGTCGAGCGCTGGCCGGGGCACGAGGAGCTCGCCGACGGCGGGCTCGACGCCGGGCCTGACCGGCGCCTGAACCCTCGTTCGGCCTAGCCAGGCCGGGCCAGGACGACCCCCCGGCCTCGGGACTTCACCGCGTGTGGCCTGCGCCGATAATCGTGGGGAGCAGGTCCCCCGCCGGGGGACGCCGAACGCTGCACAGATGGGATCGGGGAGCACTATCGATGGCTGAGCCGGCGCAGACGCACACGACCCGCGCCGCTGCGCCGCGACGCCGTCCTCGAGGCGGTCACGTTCGCCGCCGAGCGGCTATTACTGGCCGCGGATTGGCACGACACGATCGATGAGGTCCTCGCCCGGTTCGGCATCGCCGCCGGCGTGTCGCGCTCGACCGATCCTGCGCGCCGATCCCGACGATCCGGGCGCCCCTGGTCAGCGCCGAGGCCGAGTGGTGCGCTCCGGGCGTGCCCTCGATGGCGCGACCACCCCACGCTTCGGAGCGTCGCCGTGGCTCCCCCGGTTCGAACGATGGGTCGACGCGATGTCCGCGGGCCAACCGATCGTCGGCGACATCGATACCTTCCCGCTCGCGGAGCAGGAGGACTTCACGGCGCAGGGGATCCGGTCCCTCGGCCTACTACCCGATCACCGTCGAGGGCGGCTGGTGGGGCTGCATCGGGTTCGAGGATTGCGACGGCCCGCGCGCGTGGGTGCTGACCGACCTCGACGGCGTGCGAACCGCGGCGGCGATGCTCGGCGCTGCGATCACACGCCAACGCCAAGAGGAACGCCTGCGCGATGCTGAGACCCGCTATCGCGGTGTCGTCGAACGGATCCCGGCCGTGACCTACGTCGACGTGTCGACGCCCGACGGCGTCCGGATGTCGTTCCTCAGTCCCGCAGATCGAGTCGCTCCTCGGGCTATCCCGCGAAGATGTTCCTCGACGATCCCGAGCCTGGTTCGACCTGGTGCACCCCGACGACCAGGAACGCGTCGACGCCGCCGCGCGCATCGCCGGCGCGACCGGGACGCCGTTCGACGAGGAGTACCGGATGCGCCACGCCGACGGGCGCTGGGTCTGGGTGCACGACACCTCGACGCCGCTGCAGGCGCCCGACGGCGAGGTGAGCACGTACTTCCAGGGGTTCCTCGTCGAGATCTCCGGCGCGCAAGGAGGCCGAGGCGGCGCGAGCCGAGGCCGAGCACCGGTACCGCACCATGGTCGAGGCGCTCCCGGCCGTGACCTATATCGACGAACCGGTCGAGGGCGAGGACATCAACGCCATGATGCCGTTCGTGAGCCCGCAGGTCGAGACCGTGCTGGGCTATCCGCCCGAGCGGTTCCTGCAGGACAACAGGTTCTGGTTCGAGCTGATGCACCCCGACGATTACGCGCGCCTGACCGAAACGGGCACCTCAGCGTCACGAACGTCTGGGAGAGCACGCAGGAGTACCGGATGCGCCACGCGGACGGGCACTGGGTCTGGGTGCAGGACACGTCGAGACCCGTGTTCAACGACAGCGGCGAGCTCTCTTCTTCCAGGGGTTCCTGTGGATGTGTCGATGCGGCACGAAGCGGAAGAACGGCTCCGCGCGGCCGAGGAGCGGTTCCGCGTGCTGGTCGAACAGATGCCGGCCACGATCTACACCGAGTCGACTCGACACCGGGGGCGCCAACGGGCTCGCGATCGACTACCTCAGCCCGCAGCTTCGAGCGCCTGTTCCACGTCCCGCCCGAGGCGATCCTGTCGGGGACACCGCCCACTGGCCGAGGCTCGTTCACCCCGAGGACGCGGGCGCTGCTCGAGGCCGAGGACGACGCGTCAACAGCGCGGGCGAGCCCTTCTCGATGGACTACCGGATGACCGCGGGCGACGGCCGACGGTCTGGGTCCACGAGGAGGCGCAACTGTCCGCGACGACGAGGGCCGACCGCGTATTGGCAGGGGTCTCCTGACGACGTCACGCGAGCGCGTCGAGGCGGCCGAGCGCATCCGCGTGGCCGAGGAGCGCTATCCGCCAGATCGTGGAACACACGCCGGTGATCACCTATCAGGAGCTGCCGGCCGAGGACGGCGCCTTCAGCGACTCGACGTCGATGTTCTACGTGAGCCCCCAGATCGAGACAGATCCTCGGGTACCCCACGGAGCGATGGTCCGAGCCCGGGTTCTGGGCGAG
Source organism: uncultured Actinomycetes bacterium (assembly GCA_963792215.1). GTDB lineage: Bacteria > Actinomycetota > UBA4738 > UBA4738 > HRBIN12 > AC-51. The sequence continues at coordinate 683,762 of CAWBVL010000008.1, read as the reverse complement.
CATGACCGTGCCCGAGGACATGGCGGTCGTCGAGGGCGACGCGCGAGCCGGCGAGAGCGGCGACACCTACCGCGGTGAGTACCGGATGGAGCGGCCGACGGCCGCCTCGTGTGGTTCCACGACGAGGCGCAGCTGATCCGCAGCATCGACGGCACCCCGGTGTCGTGGCAGGGCGTGATGGTCGACATCACCGAGCGCCGCGAGGCCGAGCAGGAGTTTCGGCTGGCGCGGAGCGGCTCGAGGCCTTGATCGACCACATCCCGGCCATCGTCTATCGCGAGTCGCGACGACGAGGACCCCGCGAGGTTCTTCATCAGTCCACAGGTCGAACGGATGCTCGGGCTACACGGCCGGAGAATGGACGTGGATCCGACGACTTCTGGGTCGACCGCCTGCACCCGGACGACCGGGAGCGGGTGCTGGCCCTGGATGCCGAGTCGGGGCGGACCCACCAGCCCTACTCCATCGAGTACCGCTTCCGCCGCGCCGACGGTGCGTATGTGTGGCTGCAAGAGGAAGCGGTCTTCCTGCAGTCCGGCGCCGGAGACGAGGGCGCGTGGCAGGGGCTGCTGTTCGACATCACCGCGCGCAAGGAAGCCGAGGAGCAGCTCCGCGCGAGCGAGCTCGTCCAAAGCGCCACGGTCGAGCACCTGCCGGCGATCGTCTACCGCGAGCCTCCGGACGGGCCGGTCGCGGGCTTGGTGTACGTGAGCCCGCAGGTCCAGGAGCTGCTGGGCTACACGCAGGAAGAATGGATCACATCCGAGGTCGATTTCTGGGCTGCGCACATCCACCCGGAAGACGCGCCCGACGTGCTCGCCGCCAACACGCATGCGAACGCGACGAAGCAGCCGTTCGGCGCCGAGTACCGGTTCCAGCACGCCGACGGCTCGTACCGCTGGATGCACGACGAGGCGACGTTCGTCGCCGACGTCGGCGGCGGCTGGTGGCAGGGGTTCATCATCGACATCACCGAGCGGCGCGCCGCGGAGGCACAGTTGCGCGACGCCGAGGAACGGTTCCGGCTGATCGTCGAGCGGGGGCCCGCGGTGTTCTACCAGCAGGAGTTCGACCCGGACGATCCGGATGTCTCACGGACCACATACATCTCGCCGCAGCAGGGTGCGATGTTCGGCTACTCGGACACGGAGATGCTCGAGGACCCGACCTTGTGGACCAAGACGATCCACCCCGACGACCGGGAGCGCGTGCTTGCCGCCGACATCGCGAGCAACCGCAACGTCGACGAGCACTTCTCGCTGGAGTACCGGATGATCAGCAAGGACGGCCGGATCGTGTGGGTCCAGGACACGTGCTCGCTCGTCCGGGTCGCAGGCAAGGCCCCCTACTGGCAGGGGTTCATCCTCGACATCACCGAACGCAAGCAGGCGGAGGATCAGCTCGCGCGAGCCCTGGAGGTCGAGCGCGAGGCCACCCGCCGCCTCCGCGCCCTCGACGACATGAAGAACACGTTCCTCCAGGCCGTGTCGCACGACCTGCGCACGCCGCTCGCGGCGATCCTCGGGCTCGCGATCACGCTCGAGCGAGGCGACGTCCACCTGGAAGAAGACGACGCGAAGGACCTCGCGCGGCGGATCGCCGGGAACGCCCGCCGCCTGGACCGCCTCGTCACGAACCTACTCGATCTCGACCGGCTCGCACGCGGGATCGTGGCGCCGAACCTGCAGCCGACCGACGTCGGGTCGGTCGTGCGTCGCGTGCTTGTCCGAATCCGAGCTGATCCCCGACGCCCGCCTGCGCACCGATATCCGGCCCGTGATGGTCCGCGCCGACGGCGTCGAAGGTCGAGCGGATCGTCGAGAACCTGCTCGCCAACACGGTCCGGCACACGCCCGCGGCCGCGACGATCTGGGTCTCGGTGACGGCGACCGAGGAGGGGGCGCTGCTCGCGGTCGAGGACGACGGCGCCGGGCGTCGCCCGAGGAACTCCGCGAGACGATCTTCGAGCCGTTCCAGCAGGGGCCCGACGCGCCGCGGCACTCTCCCGGCGTCGGCGTCGGGCTCACGCTCGTGCGACGGTTCGCCGAGCTGCACGGCGGCCGGGCGTGGGTCGAGGACCGAGAGGGCGGCGGGGCGTCGTTCCGCGTGGTACTGCCGTTCGAGCCGCCCGAGACGGCGGCGATCGCGGTGTCGGTCGAGCAGGCCTCGGCCGGCGAGTGAGCGGCTAGATCGCTTCCCAGCCCGCGACCGTCGGATGGTCGGCGGCCACGGCGCCCACCTGCGCGGCACCGCCCGGCGAGCCGATCCCCGAGACGGAATCGTTGAAGAACTCGGCGTTCACCGGGGTGAACTGCTTCCATTCGGCGGGAACGTCGTCCTCGTAGAAGATCGCGGTGACCGGACACGCCGGCTCGCAGGCTCCGCAGTCGACGCACTCGTCGGGCTGGATGTAGAGCATGCGGCCGCCCTCGTAGATGCAGTCGACCGGGCACTCGTCGACGCAGGCGCGGTCCTTCACGTCGATGCAGGGCTCGCAGATCGTGTAGGTCATCGGGTCCCTTTCGGATGCCGGGGTGGAGTCCCAGGGATGGTAGCGCAGGCATCCGCCCCCGCCACCGAACGCCAGTCAGGAGGGCGCAACCGCCTCCAGCGTGGTTCTCGCGGCATCCGCGGACGGGCCACCGGGAGGCAGGACCGGGTAGACGACGGGGAGGTCCGCGCCCGCCGCCCGGTATGCGGCGAGCCGGTCCCTGGCCGACGCGGGATCGGTCAGCATGACGCCGTCCATCACGGCATCCGGATCGGTGGCGTCGAGCCCCATGGCCGCGAACTGCCGCGCGTAGGCGGGATAGGAGCCGTACTCGGTGGCGGCGGCCCGCGCGCCGTCGTGACTGCCGGGCGCCAGGGCCGCACGTACGTACACCGCGATCGTCACGTCGGCTGCATCTCGCCCCGCGGCGCTTGCACCGTCCGCCACCTGCGTCACCGCGGTCGCGACGCGCTCCGGCGGACACCAATTGAGCAGGACGCCGTCGGCGACCTCGCCGGCCAGCCGCGTCGCCCGCGGGCCGAGCGCTGCGATCCAGATCTCGGGCGACGCCAGGAGGGGCAGGGGTGACCGGACGTGAGCGCCACCGACCGATCCCCCGCCGCCGGCGTACGCGGTGCGGAGAGCGGCCACGGTGTCAGCGGAGGCGGTCGAGCGCGCCGGGTCCCGACGGTCCCGTGCCGAGCCCGAGGATCAGCCGGCCGCCCGATCGCTCCTGCACGGTCGCAGCCGCGATCGCCAGGAGGCCCGGCGCGCGGGACGGGAGGGGCACGACGCCGGTCCCCAGCCGGATCCGGGACGTCTCCCCCGCGAGCGCTGCAAGCGTCGCCAGTGTGTCCCGCGCGCCGACCTCCGGGAGGAACAGCGCGTCGAAGCCGGCGTCCTCGGCCGTTCGGGCGAGGCCGGCCAGGTCCGGCCACGGGTAAGCGTCGCGGAGCGCGACACCCAGGGGTTGGCGCACCGGCTCGGGCATGCTCCGATGGTGGCAGAGCGATGGAGCCCGTGACCTTCACCACCGACGACGCCGCTCGCCTCGAGGGTGAGCTTCGGATGCCCGAGGGCGATGCGCTCGGCACCGCCGTGCTCTGCCACCCACATCCGCGGCACGGCGGATCTAAGGACCATCCATTGCTGTGGGCGATCCGCAACGACCTCGCGGCGACCCGCCATCTCGCCGTCCTTGCGTTCAACTTCCGCGGCGTGATGGGTTCGGGCGGCACCTACGGCGGCGGCCGTGACGAGCTTCGCGATGTCGCCGCCGCGATCCGGACCGTGCGCGAGCGGGTGGCGCCGGAGCTCCCGACGGCGCTCGTCGGCTGGTCGTTCGGGGCCAACGTCGCCGTGCGCGCGGCGATCGATGACCCACGGGTCGCCGCGCTGGCGCTCATCGGGCTGCCGCTGGTGCCGAACGATCTGTCGCTTCCGCCGCTGCCGGACGTGACCGATCTCCGTGCGCTGCGGCGCCCAGTGCTGCTGCTCGCCGGCGAACACGACGAGTTCGCTCCCTCGGGCGAGGTCGAGGCGTACGCGACCGCGTTCCCCACCGCGACCGCGCGGATCGTGACCGGGACCGATCACTACTTCTGGCGCAGGGAACGCGAGGCGGCCGCGATCGTCGGCGCGTTCGTGGAGGGCGTGCTCACTCCGGCATGAACGAGCCCGCGTCGCGATGCGTGTGGCCGTTCGATCGAGGATCGACTGGCTCCTCGCGCGGGCGACCGATCCACACGAACGGGATCGCGACGAACGTGAATCCGAACAGCCACGGCCACACGAACACGGCGAGCAGGATCGACACGACGCCGACGCCGAGCCACAACCATGGGCTCGACCACCAGGGCCGCGGCGGCGCGAGCCGCCGCGGCGGGTTCGCGGCCAGCGCCGCCTTCCGAGACATCGACCGTCGCCGGTAGGCGATCACGAATCCGGCCGTGAGCAACGCCATCGTGATGAACGGCAGGATGGCGTAGACCCAGGTGCTCTCGGGCGTCATGGACCGAGGCTACTCCCGGCCGCGGCGAGACGACGCGCGCGCTAGAGCGGGACGTGCGACAGGACCATGATGCGGGGCTCGGTCATCTCGGCCATCGCCCACTTCAAGCCCTCCCGCCCAAAGCCGGAGTCCTTCGACCCGCCGTACGGCATCTGGTCCGCACGGAACGCGCTCACGTCGTTGATGATGACGCCGCCGACCTCGAGCGTCCGATGCGCCTCGAACGCCCGGTTCAAGTCGTTCGTGAAAACCCCGGCCTGCAGCCCGTACTTCGAGTCGTTCACCTCGGCCAGGGCCTCATCGAAGGTCTGATACGGCGTGATCGTCGCGACAGGACCGAAGACCTCCTCGCAGCGCACCTTCATCTGCGGCGTCGTCTGGCTGATCAGCGTCGGCTGGAAGAACGGGCCGTCGGCCTTGCCGCCGGTGAGGATCTCCGCGCCCTGCTTCTCGGCCTCCGCGACCCATCCCGCGATGCGGTCGACCTCGCCGCGGTCGATCACCGGACCGACGTCGGTGTTCGGGTCCATCGGGTCGCCGGTGATGAGCTGTTCGACCTGCTTGGTGAGCAGCTTCGAGAACTCCTCGTACACCTCGGAGGCGACGAGCACGCGCTGCACACTGATGCAGCTCTGCCCCGCTTGGTAGTACGCGCCGAACGCGATCCGCTGTGCGGCGAGATCGAGGTCGGCGTCGCTGTGCACGATCACGCCGGCGTTGCCGCCGAGCTCGAGGGTGACCTTCTTCTTCGGGTCGAGGCCCTTGAGGTACCACCCGATCTCGGCGGAGCCGGTGAAGCTGATCTTGCGGAACCGGTCGTCGCGGGCCATGCCGTCGGCCACCTTCGACCGCACGGGCAGCACCTGGTACATGCCCTTGGGCAGGTCGGTCTCTGCGAAGAACTCCGCGAGACGGAGCGATCCGATCGGGGTGGTGCTGGCGGGTTTCACGACGATCGGCGCGCCCACCGCCAGCGCCGGCGCGACCTTGTGCGCGACCAGGTTCAGCGGGAAGTTGAACGGCGTGATGCCGAGCACCGGCCCGATCGGGAACTGGCGGATGATCCCGAGACGCGAGCCGAACGCCTCCTCCGTGTCCAGACGCATCACCTCGTCCTCCCCGTGGCGGAGCGTCTCGGACGCCCAGCGGAAGGTCGAGACCGCACGTGCAGCTTCTACTCGGGCCCACTTGAGCGGCTTGCCGCCCTCGGCTGCGATCAGCTCGGCGTTCTCGTCGAGCGTCTCCGCGAGCCGGTGTGAGATGTGGTCGAGCGCGGTCGAGCGCGCGGCGACCGACAGATGACGTGATTCCGCGAACGCCTCCGCGGCGGCCGCGACCGCCTCCTCGACATCGTCGGCGGTCGGCACCGCGATCTCGGCGACGAGCGAATCGTCGAACGGGTTCTTCACCTCGAAGGTCCCGTCGCCGGTTCGCCAGTCGCCGTTCACCAGATATGGACGGACAGCCATCGTTCGGTCACCACCTTTTCCTTTGGCTTCTCGTTGTCGCTTCTCGTGTCGCGACACGGGCGGCCCGTCGCCGGACCGCCCGCACCGCTCGGTACCCGGACCCGCTCAGTCGAGCGACACCATGACGTGCTTGATGTTCGTGTAATCCTCGAGCGAGTACACGCTCATGTCTTTCCCGTGCCCGGACTGCTTGTACCCACCGTGGGGCATCTCGGGCGTGAGCGGGATGTGGGTGTTCACCCAGACGCACCCGTACTGGAGCCTGCGCGCCATCCGCATCGCGCGGCCGACGTCGCGTGTCCATACGCTCGACGCGAGCCCGTAGTCGACGCCGTTGGCCCACGCGAGCGCCTGGTCTTCGTCGCTGAACCGCTGCACGGTCACGACGGGGCCGAAGACCTCGCGCTGCACGATCTCCGAGGATTGGTCGGGGTTCGCGACGACGGTGGGCGTGTAGTAGAAGCCGTCGCCACCCATCGCCTTGCCGCCGGTGAGCACCTCCGCGCCCGCCTCCTGCGCGCGCTCGACGAATCCCTCGACGCGCTCCAACTGCTCCTTGGAGATCACCGAGCCGACCGCGACGTCCTGCTCGAACGCGCCACCGACCTTGATGTCCTCGACGGCCGGGACGAGCGAGCCGAGCAGCTTGTCGTACATCTTGGGGCCGGCGAGCACGCGCGTGGCCGCGGTGCAGTCCTGCCCGGCGTTGAAGTAGCCGGCGATCGAGACCCACTCCGTGACGGCGTCGAGGTCGGCGTCGTCGAAGACCACGACCGGTGCTTTGCCGCCGAGCTCGAGGTGCACGCGTTTCAGCGACTCGGCGGAGTTGGCCGCGATCAACTTGCCCGTCGCGGTGTCGCCGGTGAGCGAGACGATGCCGACGTCGGGGTGGCGTACGATCGTGTCGCCGACCGGGATGCCGTCACCGGTGATCACGTTGAACACGCCGGGCGGGAAGATGTCCGCCGCGTACTCGGCGAGCTTCAGCGCGGTGAGCGGCGTCAGCTCGCTCGGCTTCAGGACGACGGTGTTGCCCGACGCCAGCGCCGGACCGATCTTCCAGATCGCCATCATCAGCGGGTAGTTCCATGGCGCGATCAGGCCGGCGACGCCGATCGGCTCGCGACGGACGATCGACGTGAAGCCCGCCATGTATTCGCCGGAGGAGATCCCCTGCTGCGTGCGCGCGGCGCCGGCGAAGAACCGCACGTTGTCGACGATCGGCGGGATCTCCTCGCTCATCGTGACCTCGGCGGGCTTGCCCGCGTTCTCCGACTCGATCTTCACGAACTCATCGGCGTGGGACTCGATCGCGTTGGCGAGCTTCAGGAGCGCCAGCTGGCGATCCTTGGGTGTCGAGTCGAACCAGGTCTCCTCGAAGGCCTTCTTGGCGGCGGCCACCGCGCGATCCGTGTCCTCGGCCGTGCCCTCTTGGACCGTCGCCATCACGGCGCCGGTGTGGGGGCTGATGATGTCGCGGGTTCCCCCGTCGGACGAGTTGACCCACTCGCCGCCGATGAACATCTGGTGACTGTCCGCCATGGTCTCCTCCTGGCTCCTCGGCTCGGCCGGTAGCTCGTCGATCACGCGCTGTACGGATCGGAGCAGCTCGAACCGCCAGTATCCCGCGTTCCCGCAGGAACGGACCACTCGCCGCTCGGCCTCGCGAGGCCCTGGCCGTTGGACGTCCTGGACAAAGGGTGGCGCGAACGCGGCCTCGGGCGTACGGTCGAAGAACGAACCAGGAGGTGCCGAGATGCATCGTTACCTCGTCGTGGCCCACCGTACGCTCGCCGGGCCCCAGCTCCGCGCGACGCTGGACCGGCTCGTCGCCCACGGGCCGTGTTCCTTCCACATCGTGGTGCCGGCCGAGCCGCCCCACGGACACGCCTGGACCGAGGCGGAGGCGCGTCAGGCTGCCAAACGTCGGCTCGACCACGGGCTCGAACGGCTCGCATCCCTTGACGCCGAAATCACGTCCGAGGTCGGCGACGCCAACCCGATGCTCGCGGTCGAGGACGCGCTGGACGGCGGTGCGACGTACGACGCAATCGTCGTGTCGACGTTGCCGAAGGGGCCGTCGCGGTGGTTGAAGATCGACTTGCCGCACAAGATCGAACAGCGCACGGGGATCCGCGTGATCCACGTGGTGGGCTCGCCGGAGCCGGTGCCCGCCGGCTGACGGTCGCCCTACTAGTCGGGCGAGGCGGCGAGGAGATCGCGCGCGCGCAGCGCCAGCCAGAACTCCATCCGGTCGAACGAGTTGGTGAGGTCGCGACCCGTCAGCTCTTCGACCTTGCGCATGCGATAGCGAAGCGTGTGGCGATGTACGTACAGCTGTGACGCCGCCGTCTCCCACCGTGCGTTGTGTTGCAGGAACGCCTGGAGGCTCGCCAGGAGTTCGCCGCCGTGGTCCGCGTCGTACGCATCGAGCGGCGCGAGGAGCGCATCGGCGAAGGCTCGCAGCGCGTCGGGCTCGGTCATGCTGAGCAGCAGCCGATAGGTGCCGAGTTGTTCGAAGCCCGCGAACTGCCAACCTTCGAGGCGGCAGACCTGGAGCGCGTAGCGCGCCTCCCGCAGCGAGCGTCCGACCGACGCGACGTCGACCGGTCCGCCCGCGCCTGCGCGCAGCTCGGTGTCGACGCGCTGTCCGATGCCCTTCACGAGCTCTGGGAGCTCGGACGCGGCCGTCGAGGGCAGCAGCATCGAGATCCCGTCGGCGCCCGCGGAGATCGACGAAGCCACCCTCGCGCCGCGAACAGTGGTCGGTCGCGGCGAGCGCGAGCGCCTCGGACCCGATCGCCGCGTCAACCGGCTCGATGGCGACGGCGAACACCGTCGCGTCGCGGGCGAACCCGAACCGCGCGAGGCCGCGCGAGGCGTCCGCCGGCGCCAGCTCGCCACGCACCAGCTCATCGAAGAAGTCACCCTGGAGCCTGCGCTCGGCCTCCGCGACCGCACGCGACTTCGCGAGCTCGATCGCGAACAAGCTGAGCGCATGGCCGGCGACGATCCGGTCGAGCTGCGTCGGCTGTTCGGGCGTGCCGACCGCGAGGAACGCCTCGATCCGGCCTTGCGCGCCGACCGGCTGGACCCACACGTGATGGCCCTCGTCGAGCATCGTGAGCGAGAACGTGGCGGCCTCGGGCCGTGACGTCCGCACTTCGTCCAAGATGCGCTCGCGGCGCGCTTCCGCTTCCGGGTCCGTGGCGGCGAGCGGCATGCCGTGCAGATCGAGCACAAGGGCCCAACCCTTGACCACCCCGGCGAGCGACCTCGCAACCCCCTCGACGCCCCCGCCCTCGAGCACTGCGCGCGTCAGCACGTGCTCGGCGTCGACCGCGCGCTGCAGGGTGTCGTACTGCTCGGCGACGACCCGCGTGAACACCGCTTCCGTGATCGCGATGAACGGCACCGGGTAGGGCACCTCGAAGAGCGGGAACCCGTGCTTGCCCGCCTCCGTGACGAGCGCCCGTGGCGTCTTGTCGTGCCCGAAGCCGAGACCGAACCCCAGACCCGCCACGCCCGCGTCGACCAACCGGCGGATGTACGCCCGCTGCTTCGTCACCGTGTCGCCCACCCCCATGCCGGTGGTGAGGATCAGCTCGCCGCCCTTGAGCCAGGCGGTCGGGTCTTCCAATTCGGAGCTGTGGACCCAGCGGACCGGCCGGTTCGCGCCCTCCTCCCCCGCGAGCAGCTTGAGGGGCATCCCGGGGATCGAGACGATGTCGTGGACCGTCAGGGCCATGGATCGATTGTACGGAACGGCGCATCGAGAACCTCCGCGGGGTCGTCCGAGACCCGCCGATTCGACAACCGGTACAAATCGATCCCGAACAACGGGCCAGGCGTGCGCCTGACGGACAACTCGGGAACCCATCACACTGGCGGCGCATGGACATCCCACAGGAACGCAAGCTCATCACCGAGGTCCCCGGCCCCAAGAGCACGGAGTGGTTCGCCCGGCGAGCGACCGCCGTCCCCGCCGGGGTCGCGAACCTCCACCCGGTCGTCACCGCCCGCGCGTCGGGCGCGATCATCGAAGACGTCGACGGGAATCGCTTGATCGACTTCGCGACCGGCATCTCCGTGTTGAACATCGGCCATGCCGCCCCCGAGGTCGTCGAGGCCGTACAGCGGCAGGCGGAGCTCGACACGCACACCTGCTTCCACGTCACGGCGAACGAGCCGTACATCGAGCTCGCGGAGCGGTTGAACGCGCTCGCGCCGATCGACGGCGCGGCGAAGACGATGTTCGCCAACGCCGGCGCTGAGGCGGTCGAGAACGCGGTGAAGATCGCGCGCAAGGCGACCGGCCGTTCCGCGGTCGTCGCGTTCGACCACGCGTTCCACGGACGCACGCTCCTCGGGATGTCACTCACCGCGAAGGTGATGCCGTACAAGCAGGGCATGGGTCCGTTCGCACCCGAGGTCTACCGCCTGCCGTTCGCCTACGCGTACCGCTGGCCGAGCGGGCCCGATCGGTGTGCCGAAGAGGCGCTCGAGTACGCCCTGGACGAGATGCACAAGCACATCGGCGAGGACAACATCGCCGCTGTGATCATGGAGCCGATCCAAGGAGAAGGCGGCTTCATCGTGCCGGCGCCCGGGTTCGTCAAGGGGATCGCCGACTACTGCGCGGCCAACGGCATCGTGTTCATCGCCGACGAGATCCAGTCGGGCATGGGCCGCGCCGGGAGGTGGTTCACGATCGTCGACGAAGGCGTGCAGCCGGACATGGTGCTGAGCGCGAAGTCGCTCGGCGGCGGGCTGCCGATCAGCGCGATCACCGGACGCGCCGACCTGATGGACAGCGTCCACGTCGGCGGGCTCGGCGGCACCTACGGCGGCAACCCGATCGCCGCCGCGGCGGCGTTGGCGGTCCTCGACAAGATCGAGCGCGAGCACCTGCTCGACCGGTCGGTCCAGACCGGCGAGACGATCATGGCGCGGTTCCGTTCGATGCAGGAACGGTTCCCCGAGATCGGCGACGTGCGCGGTCGCGGGTCGATGTGTGCGATGGAGTTGGTCGCCGACCCGGCGACGAAGGAGCCGCTGGATGCCGCCCGGATGGGCGCGATCACGTCGGCGGCCCTCGCGCAGGGCGTGCTCGTGATCACGGCGGGGACCTACGGCAACGTCGTGCGGCTCCTGCCGCCGATCAACATCGACGAGGCGCTCTTGGCCGATGGGCTCGACGTGCTCGAGAACGCGGTCGCCTCGGCGGTCGCGTAACAACCGGGTCGGTTCCCCGGCGTCGGTAGGCTGCCGCGATGCGGTGGCTGCGACGGCTCGCGATCGACGTCCGGCCGCTGCGAACCCACCAGTTCCGGCTGCTGTGGTCGGGCGCCGTCGTCTCAGCGATGGGATCGCAGTTCTCGCGCGTCGGCCTGTACGTCCAGGTCTATGCCTTGACCGGCTCGCCGACCGCGGTCGGCTTGCTCGGCCTCTCCGGACTGGTCGGGCAGCCTCGCCGGCGTGTTCGTGGGTTCGGCGTTCATCGATCGCTACGACCGCCGCACGACGCTGATCTGGACGCAGCTAGCGGCGATCGGTGTCGCGGCGTCCTCTTCTTCGGTGCGCTTTCGGGCCATCCACCGCTGTGGTTGCTGCACGCCGCGAACCTCGGGACGTGGTTCCTCGCGGCGATCCATGGACCTGCGCGGCAGGCCGCTATCCCGCGGCTCTTGTCGGAGGAGGAGATCCCCGCGGCGTCGGCGTTCAACCAGGCCGGTTGGCAGGTCTCCTCGATCGTCGGGCCGGCGCTCGCCGGGCTCGCTGATCGCGCTGTCCGGCGTCGCGTGCGCGTACGGCGTGGACCTCGCCTCGTACGTCTTCTCGTTCGTCGTGGCCTCGTTGCTCGCGCCGATGCCGCTCGGCGGAGAGACCGTCCAGACGCAGTGGCATGGCCGCGGTCTCGGAGGGTCTGCGCTATCTCAAGACCATCGCCTGCTGCAGTCGACGTTCGTCATCGACCTCGTGGCGATGATCTTCGGCAGCCCGGCAGGCGCTGTTCCCGGTGATCGCGGTCCAGCAGCTGCATCGCGGCCCCGAGGCGGTGGGGCTCCTGTTCGCCGCGCCCGCGGCGGGCGCGTTGGTGTTGACGCTTGTGTCCGGGCCGCTCACGACGCTGCACCGGCAGGGCGAGCCGTCGTGTGGGCGGTGGTGGCGTGGGGTGCCGCCATCGCCGGGTTCGGTCTTGTCGGGCGCCAACCTGTTCCCCGCGCTGGTCTTCCTCGCGGTCGCGGGCGCCGCCGACGTCGTGAGCGCGATCTTCCGCTCGACGATCCTGCAGGTCACGGTCCCCGACCATCTCCGGGGTCGTCTCGTCGCCGTGTTCTTCATCGTCGTCACCGGCGGCCCGAAGCTCGGCGACGTCGAGGCGGGGCTCGTCGCCGGCGCCTTCGGCGCGACCCGTTCAGCGTCATCACCGGCGGCGTCGCGTGCATCATCGGCGCGTTCGTCACCGCGCGCGTCTACCCGGAGCTGCCGGCCTACCGGGTCGGCGCCGGTCGCGAGGGCGCGGTCTAGTCGAGAGCCCGACGCGGCGCAAGCGGTACCACGCCGCGCCCGGCGGTGGGTGCCGGCGATCCGACCGACGGGCTCGAACCACGGCGAGAACCGGTCGCGCATCTCGCCGGGGTCACGCCGAGCGTGCGGCGGCGTCGCGCGAACGCGAAGACGAACAGGCGGCCGCCCTCCGGCGTCGTCCTGGCCGCCACGCCGCACGCGTACGGGTCACGCCGGCCCGACCCGATCGAATGGAAGCACCCGATATCGAGCACGAGATCGTACGGCCCATCGACGGGCAGCTGCTCGAGACGTGTCACGTCACCCGCGAACAGCGCGCATCCGACCGGTGAGCCGCCGATGTTCGCCCGCGCCATCGAGAGCGCGGCGGGCGGAGCCTCGACGCCGGTCGGCCCCCAGCCGCGCCGGCAAGGTACGCCACGTTCGTGCCGGTGCCGCAGCCAAGGTCGAGCGCCCGCCGCCGGCGCGCGTTCAGGCCCTCGAGCAGCTCCACCACTTCCGGCGGCGTGACGCCCGTGTCCCACGGCGTCTTCCCAATCGATACGACCACGCGTACGCCGCCCGCCGCCACATCGCGTCTACGTCGTCACGCGCTGCGAGGCGCACCGTACGCACAACACCGACCACGGCCTCGCCTCGAGGCGTTCCTCCGGGATCAGCGCGCCGCACCGATCGCACAACCCGTACGTTCCCTCCTCGAGCTTCCCGAGCGCGCGCACGACGTCGGTCCGCATGGCCGGGAGCTGCTCGGCCGTGCCGACTTTCGTCAGTCGATCGACCGCCTCGGTGGTGCCGTCGCCGACGCGCTTGCCGAACGACACGGCCGACATCGGGTCCCGGGGCACGGCGGTGAGTTCGGCCAGTTCGCCGTCGAGGCTCGCGAGTCGCTCGGATAAGCCGCACGTGCTTCGGTCGTGTCCATCCGTCAGCCCCTTCGGGTGATCGACGTCAGCACGTTGTGCTCGCCCGCGTCGACGACACCGTCGACCCCGGCCGGCACGAAGACGGTGACCGTCCCCACGCCGAGCGTCTCGTCGCCTCGGCGGCCGCCTCGGCGAGCTCGGGTCGCAGTTCGGCGCCGGCGCGCACCAGACGCAGCCGCACGGCCGGGGTCCATCGCACGGCCGCGGCGTGGAAGGACGTCGAGCGCGTCGCGGCTCGATCGGTGAAGGTCAGCACCCTCCGATGCTAGCGCCGGTCAGTGCCACCGCGGCCCGTGCAACAGCCAGCGGTCTCGCACGCGCTGGGCGGTGTCAGGAGCGCGCTCGACCCCGGGGATCGGCGCAGTAAGCGCCGCCCGGAGTCGGTCCCGCAGGGTTCGATACCCGCTCATCGTGTGCGCCGGAACCAGCGCTTGCGGCTGGCGGCGCGGGGAACGCGGGGCTTGCCCACACGCTCCTGCGTGTGGTGCTCGAACGCCCGGATGAACTCCTTCGACAGGATCGGGTGCATATCCGCTCCCTCCGTTCCTTCCTTCCGCTCCGTAACCATCGGATGTCACGTAACCGGTTACACAGAGATTATCGGTTCACCTGTAACCGGTCAAGTGGAAGTTTCCGGTTTCAGGGCGTATCCTCCCAGCCATGGAGGATCATCGGGACGCGGAGCCGAACACCGAGTTCGACAACACCCCGCCCGCGCCCGGCGAGCTCGAGATGGTGCGGGGGTTCATGTCCCTGCACGACCACGTGCCCGTCACCGAGGACTCCCTCCCGCCGACCGGCGCAACGATCGCGTGGTGGCTCCGGGACCAAGGGCTACTGGATCCGAGCGCGGACGCGTCCGACAAGGACCTCGCCTGGTCGGCCGACGTCTTGGAAGCGCTCCGCGCCCGCGTCTTCGAGAACATGGGCGCCGAGCCGGACCCGGCGACCATCGCGACGCTGGACGCTGCCGCGGCCGACGTTGGCCTCGCGCCCCGCTTCGGCGCCGAAGGGCTCGTCCCCCGCGCTGACGGCGTGCGGGGCGCGGTCGGCCAGTCCTCGCGATCGCGTTCCTGGCCGAGCTCGACGGCTCGTGGTCCCGGTTCAAGGAGTGCGGCGACCCGACGTGTCGCTCCGTCTTCTACGACCGATCGAAGAACCGCTCCGGCAAGTGGTGCGTGATGGCCGAGTGCGGGAACCGCGCGAAGGTGCGCGCCTACCGCGAGCGGGAACGCGCCAAGGCGTGAGCGACGATCGGCTCAAGCTGCGCCTGCGCGGACCGCGCGGCGAACCCGTCGACCTGTGGCGCACGTTCGTCTCCCATGGCTTCCACGATCTTGCCCCCGACGAGCCTCGACGAGCAGACACGCACGCTGTCGCTCACGCTGCGGATGCCGCGCGGCAAACCCCGTCGCGTCTCGGTCTCGCAGGGCGCTCGAGCGCTATGCGCGATCGTGAGGTCGCCGGTCCCGCCCCTGCTCGGCGACGCGCGCGCGTCGATCGCGACGACCGTGGCGCGCGTCCTGCATCTCGATCACGATCTCTCCGCGTTCTACGCGATCGCCGCCGAGGACCCCGACCTCGCATGGACGACGACCGGCGCCGGCGGATGCTCCGCTCCCCCACGGTCTGGGAGGACGTCGTCAAGACGCTTGTGCACGACCAACTGCTCGTGGGGACTGACGCTGGCGATGGTCGCGCGCTCGTCACGTCGCTCGGTCGAGCTCCCGCCGGGTTCGCGAGAGCCGCTGCACGCGCCTTCCCCACGCCGAGGCCATGGCCGAGCAGGACGAGCGCTTCTACCGCGATGTGGTGCGCTCCGGGCTATCGCGCGCCGAGCTTCGTCCGGCTGGCCGCGATCCATGGCGACCGGCGACTCGATCTGGAGGCCCTCGGCAAGGCCACCCGCGAGGAACGACCCGACGCCGAGGTCGAGGCGACGCTGCTCGCGCTGCCGGGCATCGGGCCGTACGCCGCCGCCCACGTGATGATGACCCTCGGCCGGAACTCGAAGCTGATCCTGGACTCCTGGACCCGCCCGACGTACGCGCGGCTCTCGGGGGCGCGGCGCCAACCCACCGACGCCCAGATCCAACGCGCTTCCGCCGCTACGGTCCGGAGGCGGGACTCGCGTTCTGGTTGTACGTCACGCAGCGACTGGGTGGCGTAGTCCCCATCGGAGGGTTGCCCCGCACCGCCTGTCGGGCCATACTGCCCGAGGGCCCTCCGGCCCGTGCCAGCGCTCTCGACGCCGAAAGGACAGACCATGAAGGAGTGCCGATGGCGCCTCGTCGCGCCCTCGCACGCCGCGCCAAGCGGCTCTTCGGCTACTGGCGGTCCGAGACCCGGACGCTCCGCCAGGGCCTGGTCGCGCTCGTCCTCAGCACGGCCGCCGGCTTCGTCGCCGGCCTGACCCTCGCGCACCTCACCCACACCCTCACGACTTCCCGGGCCTCTACGTCCTGATCCCTGCCGCCGTCGGGATGCGCGGCACGATCTTCGGCGCGATCGGCGCGCGCCTGGGCACCGCCAACGCCGCCGGTCTGCTGACGATCGACCTGCGGCCCGGCGGTGTGCTCCGCCGCAACGTGGTCGTCGCCGTGCTCACCACGTTCTCCTCCGTCACTGTGGATCGCGATCCTGGCGCGAGTCGTGGCCGCGATCTCGGGTCAGCCGTCGATCCCGATTGAGCCAGTTGTTGATCATCTCGGTTCTCGGCGGTGCGATCGGTTCGGGCTTGATCCTGGTGATCACCGTGGCTCTGTCGGCGGCGTCGACCCGCCTGGGCTGGGACCTCGACTCGGTCTCCACGCCGATGGTCACGGCGCTCGGCGACGTGACCACGTTGCCGAGCCTGTTTCTCGCCTCGCTCTTGCTCGGACATGGCTCGATCACCGCGATCGCCGGCTGGCGTCCCGCGGAGTCGCCCTGGTCTGTATCGCGATCCGCCCTACCGCATCGACGACCGGTCTCCGGCGGATCATCTGGGAGATGACGGCGACGATCCTGTTGACGCCGCATCCTGGACGTGATGGCGGGGAGCTGCAGCAGGCCAAGCACTGCGCCTCACCGCCGTCCCCGCCCTGTTCGCGGTGATCCCGCCGTTCGTCTCGCAGGCAGGCGCGCTCGGCGGGATCTTCTCCTCACGGATCTCCTCGAAGATGCAGCTGGGTGTGATCACGCCGCGCGGGCGGCCCGAGACGCCGGCGATCGTCGACGCAACCATCGTCGTGGCGCAGTCGCGTCGTCGATGTTCCTGCTCATCGGCTGCTCGGCTGGGCGCTCGGGACGTGACGGGGCTGACCGAACGCCCCCTCCGCGGCGGCGCTGATCGGCGGCACGCTGCTGGCCGGTGTCCTCGTCACGCCGGTCACCATCATCGCGGGCTACTACCTCGCCATCGTCACCTACCGCTTCGGAATCGACCCCGACAATCAGGGTGTGCCGATCATCACCAGCGTGATGGACCTCGCTGGCGTGGCGGTCCTCCTGCTCGTCATGACATCATCGGGAGTGCTGCCACATGGATGATCGACCGCCAGATACCGTCAAAGCCCTCCTCGTCGAGCTGAAAGACGCCTCGGAGTTGATGGTCGACCTGGCATACGCGGCCGTGTTCTTCAACGAGGAGAAGCTCGCCGAGGAGGTCATGCGGCTGGACGAGCGCTCCGCCGGGCACCTGCGGCGCCTGCGCATGATGGCGATGCTGGCGGCGCGCAGCCCCGAGGACGCGGAGGGCATGGCCGGGGTGCTGTGGATCGCCGACGCGATCCAGCGGATCGGCGCGGCGGCATCCGATGTCGCGCGTGTGATCGCGGCCCGGTTGGGCATCCCCGACGCTCTGCGACCCGACCTGCACCATGCCGACGAGATGACCGCTCGCGTCCGCGTGCGCGATGAGGCCCTGGCCTCCGGCCAGACGCTCGTGCGCTCTCACTTGCCCACCGAGACCGGCATGTGGGTGATGGCGATCCGCTCGGGAACCGTCTGGGAATTCGATCCCGGGTCCCGACGACATCGTCGACCCCGGCGACGTCCTGCTCGATCCGCGGCCCGGAGGAAGGCGTGAACCTCGTGCGGAAGTTCGGCGGGCGCCCCGACGTGCCCGAATCCCCCGACACCGACGCGCCGGCGTTGTCGGAGCTCGACCGCGCGGTCGACATCTTGGTCGAGATGAAGGATCTCAGCCGAGGCGGCGGTCGGGCTCGCCTACTCCTCGATCCTGTTCAACAACCGCTCGCTCGCCACAGAGGTCGGTGTGCTCGAGGGCACTCCGACCAGTTGGAAGACGAGCTCGAGAGCTGGGTGCTCCGCGCCGCGCCCGAGGCACGAGATGTCGACGAACTTCGCGGACTGATCCGGCTGGCGTCGGCATCGGAGTCGATCTGCGACGCCGCGCGCGACATGACCTGGTACGTCGAGCAGGGCGAGCCGCTCCACCCCGTCGTGCAGATGGCGCTGGAGGAGACCGAGGAGACGAGCGCGGAGACGATCGTGCAGCCCGGCTCCCCCGCCGACGGGAAGTCGCTGCGCGAGCTCCGGTTCGAGACCGAGACGGGGATGTTCGTGCTCGCGATCCAGCGCGGCACGCGGTGGGTCTACCGGCCACGCGGCGTGTTCACACTGCTCGCCGGCGATCGGTTGATCTCGGTCGGCCCGGACGAGGGGGAGGACGAGTTGATCGAGCTCTGCGGCGAACAGCCCGAGCCAGAAGACGACTGACCCCGCGGAACCGCTCGTACCATCGGAACCATGCTGGAGGAGAAGCGAGCCGCCGGGCGGTGGTTCGACCGGCGCGCCGGCGCCTACGAGGGCGGTTTCACCGCGCGGTGGCGAGACCCGGTGCAGCACGGGTCGTTCGACGCGCTCGAGCTGACCGACAACGATCGCTTGCTCGATGTTGGTTGTGGCACCGGCGCAGCATCGCGCAAGGCCGCCGCGCTCTCTCGATCGGTCGTCGGGATCGATCTCTCAGCCGAGATGCTGCGAGAGGCCAAGCAACTCGCCGGCGGCAGCGACATCGTGACGTTCATGCAGGCCGATGCGGAGGCGCTGCCGTTCGCGGATGCGTCGTTCACGGCCGCCCTCTGCACGAACTCGTTCCATCATTATCCGAACCCCGCGGAGGCCCTGCGCGAGATGGCGCGCGTGCTCGTCTCGGGCGGCCGGCTTGTCATCGGCGACCCGTGCGCCGATGTCTGGACCGTGCGTGTCGCCGATGTCTTCCTCAAGCGGATGGAACCGGGTCACATCCGGCTCTACCGCTCAGATGAGATGGCGTCGTTCTTCTATGGCGCGGGACTGACCAACGTTCGGAAGATGATCGACGGCGCGCTGACGATCTACGCGGGCTCGAAACGCGACTAGGCGCGCGCGGGACGGACACCCGCCGGCAGGCTGAACCGGACGCCTTCTTCAGCGACCGACACCTGCTCGACCTCATCGAATCCTCGCACCGCGAGCCACGCCAGCATCCGCTCGATCAGGTGCTCGGGCGCGCTCGCACCACTTGTGAGCCCCACGACCGACGCACCGTCGAGCCACGCAGCGTCGACCTCGGTCTCGTCGTCAACGAGGTAGCCCGGCTTCCCGCGCTCGCGCGCGACCTCGGCCAGCCGGTTCGAGTTCGAGGAGTTCTTCGAGCCGATCACGAGCAGCACGTCCACACGCGGAACGAGTTCCTTCACGGCGTCCTGCCGGTTCTGGGTCGCGTAACAGATGTCCTCGCGCGGGGGTCCCTCGAGACGCGGGTACCGCGCTTGAAGAACACGGACGATCTCGCTGGTCTCGTCGACCGAGAGCGTGGTCTGGGTGAGATAGGCCAGCGGACCGTCGGGAAGCTCGACCGATCGGGCGTCCTCCAGGTCCTGCACCAGCACGGTTCGCTCCGGCGCCTGGCCGCTCGTGCCCTCGACCTCTTCGTGGCCGGCGTGCCCGATCAGCACGATCGTCCGCTCGGTATCCGCGAAGCGCCGGGCCTCGACGTGGACCTTCGTCACCAACGGACACGTTGCGTCGATCAGATCGAGTCCGCGAGTCCGGGCTTCGTCGAAGACGCGAGGCGGCGAGCCGTGCGCCGAGAGGACCGTCACCGCGCCTTCGGGCACCTCATCGACGTCATCGACGAAGATCGCGCCCTCGGCTTCCAGGTCGCGCACCACGTGCAGGTTGTGCACGATCTGCTTGCGCACGTAGACGGGCGCGCCGTGTTTAGCCAGCGCGCGCTCGACGGCTTCGACCGCTCGTTCGACGCCCGCGCAGTAGCCGCGCGGCGCCGCGAGCAGCACACGACCACCGGTTCCCGACATGTTGCCATGGTCGCATCCGTAGACGTGACCCGAGGTCACGAGACGATTGGCGATGTCGGAGGCCCTGGGTAGGGTTGGTCCACCTTCCGACGGACGCCTCCCCGTCCGACCCCCTTCCCGGCACGTCTCGTGCCTTCCCGCCTTCCCAGGGTGGGTGGCGCACGCCTGCGTGCCGTGCTGGGTGGCCGGGGCGGCTCCGATCGGGCGGTTCGGTCACACGTTGGACGACGCACCAGGAGGTGATGCACCACCCGCGACCGACCGCGGAAGAGGTCCCGCCACGGCGAACGGTTCGCCGCAGCGAGGCCCCTGGACGCAGCAGCCGGCTCCGTCCGCCGTGGGGGTGAACCATATGACGACAGCGATCCGGCTCCGTCGCGTGCTGATCGCGACGCTGATCGTGACCGCGATCATGACCGTGTTCCCGGCCTCGCAGAGCATCGCGGCGACGGGAACGATCACCAAGGTCCCCGCCAAGGTCTGCGACATCAACTGGCGAAGGGACACCAGGCACGTGAAGGGACTCATCCGCTGCGCGGCGCGGCACTTCGGTGTGAGCGTCGACAAGGCGGAGACGATCGCGTTCCGTGAGTCCCGCTTCCACCCGCGTGCCTACAACAGCTGGAGCTGCGCCAAAGGCATCTACCAGCACCTGTGCCGATACTGGCCGACCCGCGCCCGCGAATACGGGTTCAACGAATGGTCTGCCTTCAACGCCCGAGCCAACATCTTCGTGACGATGCGGATGGTGCGGCGCGTCGGGTGGCAGCCCTGGGGCGGCTGAGACTCGACTACCCCACCGGACCGCCCGGGCGGCGCTGCATCCGCAGCGCCTCCCGGGCGTCCGACATCTGTGCGACCGCCGTCGCCCCCGGCATCTCGTGATCCGCGACGATCCGCATGCCCGGGAACCGCTCGGCGACCATCGCCACGAGCTCCTCGAACGGCCCGACGACGACCATCGCGTGCGGTCGTTCGACGTCGATCTGGTCCAGCGCGCTTCGAAGGTCCGTGGCGCCGGGTGTCAGTTCCCACTCGGCGGCGACCACCGCCTGTTTCAACGCCACCAGTTGTTCCCGATCGGGCGCAACGCAGATCACCGTGACCGCACGACACACCGCTACAGCCAGTCCTTCTTCTTGAACATGATGTACAGCGCGAACGCCGAGCCGCCCATCACGATCAAGGCGCCCGCATAGCCGTAGCGCCAGCCGAGCTCCGGCATGTTGCGGAAGTTCATCCCGTAGATCCCGGCGATCAACGTCGGCACCAACAAGATCCCCGCCCACGCGGTGAGCTTCTTCATCACCACGTTGAGGTGGTTCGCGACCTGTGCCACCCGGAGTTCGAGCAGCGAGGTGAGCACGTCACGGATATTGTCGGCGAGCTCCGAGACGCGGATCGCATGCTCGGTCACGTCGCGGAAGTACGGCGACATGAGCGGCTGGACGAAGTCCGGCTGCTCTTGCAGCAGGTCGAGCCCCTGGCGCATCGGCGAGGCGAACCGCCGGAGCTTCACCACCTCGCGCTTGACCAGGAAGATCCGCTCCTGGATCTGCGGTCCGTCGATCGACGGATCGTCGGC
Source organism: uncultured Actinomycetes bacterium (assembly GCA_963792215.1). Taxonomy (GTDB): domain Bacteria; phylum Actinomycetota; class UBA4738; order UBA4738; family HRBIN12; genus AC-51. The sequence goes on along the minus strand of CAWBVL010000008.1, from coordinate 662,444 downwards.
GAAGACCAGGTCTTCGAGGTCGTCGGCCCGGTCCTCGAGGTTCTCGACGATCGTGAGGTAGCCGTCGACGACCTCGTCGAAGAGCACGTAGACCGCGAACGCGCCGGGGGCGGACTTCAACAGCTCCGGCTGGCGCTCCCAGCGCTTGACGACGTCGTCGATCGGGAACGGATCGGGCCCGTAGCGAAGCGTCCCCATGAAGCGGGTGCCCACCACCACGTGCACCTCATGCTCGACCAGCTTCTTCTTCAGCGTGAGCGGCCTGAGCGTGATGAAGGCGTAGTGCTCGAAAAGCTCGACGCGCGGCCGCTGCCGCCGGTGCCCGATGTCCTCGAGCGTCAAGGGATGGAGGTTGAACGCCTCACCGAGCGCGGCGATGTCGTCCGCGGACGGCTCGGATGCGTCGAACCAGACGAACGCGTCGTCCTTCGCGAGGCACTCCGCGATCTGCGACGGCTCGATCGTTCCCTTGTCGGCGACGCCGTCCCGGAAGACACGGACCGTGATCATCGGGGCGAGCGTACCCCAGTATCTGGCCGGCTCAGCCGAGGGCGCGGGCGGCTACGAGGGCTTGCCGGCCTCCGCGTACGCGAGGCGGATCGGCGAGCCGAGGGTTCGCGCGAGCAGCGTGGCCTGCTCGTTCGCGTCTGCGACCGCGTGCACCGGGTTGCCGCCCTCGATCCGAACCACGAGCTCGTCGCCGGTGGTATCGACACGGATCGACGTGACGTCGTCCGAGCCGCCGCGCGCCAACGCGTGGGCGACCCGGAGCAGTCCGACCAGCACGCGACAGGCCTCTCGTTCGGAGGACAGCAGCGCCGCGTACGGCGGATAGCTCGCGCGCGGCGCCGATCCCCGCTGGAATCGGACCAGACAGGCGAGCAGCGCGACCTCATCGGGCGAGAACCCGCGCAGGCCCGCGTGCTCGACGATGTACGCGCCGTGCTTGTGGTGTTTGTCGACGGAGATCCGCGTGCCGACGTCGTGCAGGCGCGCCGCGGCGCCGAGCAGCTCGCGCTCCACCGCGCCGAGGTCGTGGATGGGCTGGGTCTCGTCGAAGAGCGTCTCGGCGTGCCCGCGGACCGTCGCGGAGTGGCGGTCGTCCAGGTGCCATCGGCTGGCGAGCCGGTCGACCGCCGCGTGCCTGAGCGCGACCGGATCGGCCGGGATGGGCGCGCCGAGAGCGCGCAAGACGACCCCTTCGCGAAGCCCCCACTCACTGTGGATCGCTGCGGTGGCGCCGAACGCGCCGAGCGCGGCGGTCAACACGACGGCGCCGGCAGGCAGCAGGTCGGCGCGCCGTTCGTCGATGCCGGGCAGGGCGAGCCGCTCTTCCGATGTCGACGTGCCGAGCATCCGGGACACATCGGCGAGCGCCGAGGACGTCACGCGGAACTGGTTGAGCGAGGTCGGCGGCTCAGACCACCGGCGAGCGGCGAGCAGCCGGCACACGGCCCCCGCGGTGCCGCCGGCGATGACGCACGGCAGGTCCGGCGGCGCGCCGCTCGCCTCGACGGCCGGCATCAGCAGTTCGGAGACGAGCGCCTTCAGCTCACGGCGCTCCGACCGGGTCATCGGGTCGCCGGCGACCATCGTGCTCCACAGCCGGGCAGCGCCGAGCGGGAACGAGTCGGTCCACTGGATCCTTCCCTCGTCGACGAGTGCGATCTCCAGGCTTCCGCCGCCGAGGTCGAAGGCAAGCCACGGCCTCGGTGGGAGCGCCACGCTCGCTCGGACACCCGTGACCGTGCACAGCGCCTCCTCGTCTCCGGCCAGGACCTCGATGGGAACCCCGAGCGCGCCGCGGAGGGCCTTCGAGATCCACGGCAGGTTGGCGGCATCGCGGAACGCGGCGGTCGCGACCGGCAAGAGGCGCTCGGCGCCCGACCGTTCCGCCACGTCTCGGAACCGAGCGACGATCTCGAGCGCCCGGTCGAGCAGCTCGTCGGGGACCCGGCCGGTCGCCGCGACGTCGGCGCCGAGGTTCAAGATCACGCGATCGCGCAAGACGTGGGTGAGCGTCCCGTCGGCCTCCGCGTCGGTGACCAGCAGTTGGAACGACGTGCTGCCGAGGTCGAGGACGGCGCACCGGATCGGGGCCTCCTCGACGCGGGCGGGACTCACCAGAACCGGGCCTTCGGGTCGCGCAGGGACTTCCACGCCGGTCGCCACGTGGCGCGCGACACATCGCGCTCGGCGGCGGCCTCCGCCGCGAACCAGCCGCAGGCACGTGCCAGGCCGGTGTCCTCACCGCCGTGGCCGAGGAACCACGCGCACGCGCGGACGGCGTCGTGTTGCGCGCCCAGCGCGTCCTGCATCGCGATCGCCCGCCGGACGAACCGCTCGCCGCGTTTGCCCGAGACCGAGGAGAAGAGCTCGGCCGCGTAGCGCGTCCGTTTCGCCTCGATCCGCAGATCGTGGAGCTGCTCGTCCGACGGCGGGTCCTCGAGCCCTCGCACCGCGTCACGGATCTCACGCCACGGCGGACGCATCACGTCGCGCGCGTCGAGCGCATCGGTCGCAGACGACGCCTCCTTCACCAGCAGGTCGAGCTCGTCCACCAGGTCGCCGAACCGCGACGACGACACCGCGGCGCGCAGATGCTCGTCGGCCCCGCCACGTTCTTCGGCGAGGGTTGCGAGCACCGCCGTCCCCCCGGTCTGCAACGCCTCCGGCACACCGTCGACCGCCGCGGCGACCCGCGTCGTCAGCACGTCGATGTCGCGGACGGTGCCGAGGCACTCGCCGATCCAGGCGAGCTCCGCCCGGAGCGAGGGCACCACCTCGACGTGCCCGTCCAGGACGCGCACGTTCGACCGCAGCCGCCGGACCGACGTGCGAGCGCGGTGCACCGCCGCCGGATCGGGCACGTCGATGCGTTGGAGGGTGCGAAGGGCCTCGACGGAGGGCACGAACGAACCCTCGATCGCCTCGGGTACGGGCAGCGGCTTCGTGGTGCGGCCGCTCATCTGATTGCTTCCGGCTGGGGATCCATCGGCTCAGGGCAACCTATACCGAGCAGCAGGCGCACGTCAGTTCGCGGGAACGCCGGGTCAGCCGACGAACTTGTACCCGAGCCCGCGAACGGTAAGCAGGTGCTCGGGCTCGTGCGGATCGCGCTCGATCTTCTGGCGCACCCGCTTCACGTGGACGTCGAGCGTTTTCGTGTCGCCGACGTAGTCGTCGCCCCAGATCCGCTGGATCAACAGCTCGCGTGTCAGCAGACGGCCAGGAGCGCGCAGGAACGTCTCCAGCAGCTCGAACTCCTTCGGAGGGAACGAGACGGCCGAGCCGTCGACGCGCACCTCATGCCGATCGACGTCCATCTGGACGGGACCGCCGACCAGCACGTCGTCCTTCGAGTCCGCCGGATTGGCCAGACGTGCACGGCGCAGGTGTGCGCGCACCCGCGAAACGAGTTCGCGCACGGAGAACGGCTTCGTCACGTAGTCGTCGGCACCGAGCTCGAGCCCCGTGACCTTGTCGGCCTCCGAGTCCTTCGCGGTGACGATGATGATCGGGACCGTCGACTCCTGCCGGATCATCCGCACGACGTCGAGCCCGGGCAGCTCTGGCAACATCAGGTCCAAGATCACGAGCTCTGGCTCCGAGTCGTGGAACCGTTCGATCGCGCGACGACCGTCCTGTGCGACGGTGACCGCGTATCCCTCGCGGTCAAGCGAGTATCGGATGGACTCTGCAAGCGCCTCTTCGTCTTCGACCAGCAAGATCCTGCCCGCGGCTTGGCTCACGGCAGCTCGACCTCATGGGACGCATCGGTGAACTCGCGGAACTCGCCGGTGATGAGAAAGCCCACCTGCTCGGCGATGTCGACCGCTTGGTCGCCGACACGCTCCAATGCCCGCGAAACGAGGTTCATATGCAAGCCCCAGTCCAGCGCGGATGGATCGTCCGCGAGCTTCAGCGCCTCGAGGTGACTCGCGCGGTTCAGCCGGTCGACCGGGTCGTCCATCTTCGGTAGCTGCAAGCTGAGGTCGAGGTCACGGCGGTCGAACGCCTCCATCGCGGTCCGCTGCATCCGGACCACCAGGTCACCCATCTCGCGGATCTGGCCGCGCATCGCGTCGCTGCCTGGCAGGTCCTCGGTCAGCAGGTGCAGCTTCGCGATGTTGACGGCCTGGTCCCCTGTCCGCTCGAGGTGCAGGTTCACGTGGATGATGGCGGACACCAGACGCAGGTCCGCGGCGACCGGAGTCTGGAGCGCGAGTGTCTGCAACGTGCGCTGGTCGATGTCGAGGTAGCGCCCATCGATCTCGTCGTCAGCGTCGATCACGGCCTGCGCCTCGTTCGAGTCGCGGAAGACGACCGCATGGACGGCGTGCTGCACCGCGTCGCCGGCGAGCTCGCCCATCTCGAGGATCTCGCGCTGCAACGCCTCGAGCTCGTCGTGGAACCCTCGCCGCGTGTCTGGCATCAGCCGAACCGCCCTGTCACGTAGTCCTCGGTCCGTTGATCCTCCGGCGTCGTGAAGATGCGGCTGGTCGGACCGAACTCGACCACCTCGCCGTAGAGCATGAACAGCGTCCAGTCGGCCACCCGCGCCGCCTGCTGCATGTTGTGCGTCACGATCACGACGGTGTAGCGATCCTTCAGCTCGGTCGACGAGCTCCTCGATGCGCAACGTCGAGGACGGATCGAGGGCCGAGGCGGGCTCGTCCATCAGCAACACTTCGGGCTCGACCGCGAGCGCGCGCGCGATGCACAGGCGCTGCTGCTGCCCGCCGGACAAGCGTCCGCCGGGATCGCCGAGGCGGTCCTTGACCTCGTCCCAGAGTCCCGCGTCGCGGAGCGCTTTCTCGCCGCGCGCCTGGAGCTCGGCCTTGGGCAGCCTGCCGAGGAGCTTCAGCCCCGCGACGGCGTTCTCCATGATGCTCATCGTCGGGAACGGGTTCGGCTTCTGGAAGACCATGCCGATCCGGCGGCGGATCACGACCGGGTCGACGCGCGGCGTCGTAGATGTCCTCGCCGTCGAACAGCACCTTGCCCTCGACCCGGGCGCCCCGCACCTCTTCGTGCATGCGGTTGAGGCACCGGATCAGTGTCGACTTCCCGCACCCCGACGGGCCGATGATGGCGGTCGCGGCGCTGCGCTCGATCCCCAGGTTGATGTCGTGCAGGACCTGGTTGGATCCGAACCACGCGCTGAGGCTTGAGACGTCGATCGCGCTCACCTCATCCGTCGCTGTTGCCGGATCGAGAGCATCCGGGCGGTCACCGATAGGACCAACACCCCCAGGAGGAGCATCAACGCGCCGCCCCACGCGAGGGCACGCCATGCGGGATATGCGGACTGAACGTAGTTATACACACGCAACGGAACCGCGTCGGTCGGCTTCAACGGGTTCGTATTGACGAAGTCGTTGCCGAGCGCGGTGAGCAGCACGGGCGCGGTCTCGCCCAGGCCACGGGCGACCGCCAGCATGATCGCCGTCAAGACGCCGGCCCCGGCCGTCGGCAAGACCACGCGCATGATCACGCGCCAGCGCGGATATCCGAGCGCGAGGCCGCCTTCGCGAAGTTCCGTCGGCACCAGCCGAAGCACCTCCTCGGTCGCCCGCGCCATGATCGGCCACATGATGACGGTCAGACGCGACCCCCGCCGCGAACCCGGAGAAGCTCCCCAGTGCGACCACGACCAAGGCCCAGATGAAGGCGCCCGCGACGATCGACGGGATCGACAGCAAGATCTCGGCCGTGAAGCGGACGACGCTGGCGATCCGCCCCGAGCCGTATTCGGAAAGGTAGATGCCGGTCAGGACGCCGAGCGGCACCGAGATCGCGATCGCGATCCCGACGATCATCGCGGTACCGAGGAACGCCTGCTTCATCCCGCCGCCCGGCATGTTCGCGGGCAGGGCGGTGTGGGCGAACAGGCTCACGGACACGGCCGCGACGCCGAGTCGCACGACGCGGTAGACGATCAGCAGAAGCGGGATCAGCGCGATCACCACGCTCGCCCACAGCGCGATCGAGAAGATCCGGTCCTTCGTTCGTCGTTGCGACGAGATGGTCCGGCGGGACCTCGATCGCCGGGATGGCCGCGCTCATGCCATCCCCAGCGTGCTCGTTGCGGCCTCTTCCTGCGCCGCGATGTCGCCGCCCATCAACCGAGTGGTGCGCCGGACCAGCAGCCGCGAGACGGTCGCCATCCCGAGCGCGATCAGCACGAGGAGCAGCGCGAGGAACAACAACGCGGAGCGGTGCACGCCTGCGCTCGTAGCTTCGCGGAACTCGTTCGCGATCACGGCCGGGATCGTGTACCCGGGTTGAACAGCGACGCGGTGATCCTCGTGCTGTTCCCGATCACCAACGCCACGGCGATCGTCTCCCCGAGCGCCCGCCCGAGGCCGAGCATCCCGGCGCCGATGATGCCGGGACGCGCGGTCGGCAGCACCCCCAACCGGATCGTCTCGTAGCGCGTGGCCCCGAGCGCCATCGCGCCCTCGCGCGTCTCGGTCGAGACGACGCTCACCACCTCGCGCGTCACCGCCGTCACGATCGGCAAGATCATGATCGCGAGGATCACGCCCGCGGTGAAGATGTCGCCGCCGGGCCCGTTGAATCTGAAGAGACCGCCGATGATCGGCACCTTCCCGATCGACGCGGACATCCAAGGCTGCACCGTGTGATCCAACAACGGCACGAGCACGAACAGCCCCCAGATCCCGTAGACGACACTGGGGATCGCGGCGAGCAGATCGACGAGCACGGCCAGCGGGTTCTTGATCCAGGCAGAGCCGGACTCGTTCAGGAACAGGGCGACGCCGACGCCGATGGGCATCGCGAGCACCATCGCGATCAACGATGTGACCGCGGTCCCGAAGATGAACGGGAGCGCGCCGTACGTCTCGCGCCCCGCTACCGGGTTCCAAGTCACGGCCGATGATGAAGTGCAGCCCGAACTCACGGATCGCGCGCCAGCCGCCATCGGCGAGCACCCACAGGAGCAGCGCAACATGACGACCAGCGCGACGCTGACCACCAAGGTCGTCCACCGGAAGGCCCGGTCGCCGAACCTGCGACGCCGCGTCAGCGGCGTCGCAGGTGCAGCCTCGGGCGGCGCGTCGATCGTCGCCATCGGTTTCGGTTATCCCGTCGAACTGGTGGGCGAGACGGGCGTGCCGTTCACGTTGATCTTCGCGAGCTCCTTCAGCGCGTCCTTCGCGAAGGCACTCGGAAGCGGCGAGTAGTTGATCTGCTCGGTCTGGCTCTGCCCGTCGGTGAGCGCCCACGTCCAGAAGTCGACGAGCGTCTGCGCCTTCGCCTGGTCCGTCTGGTCGGTGTAGATCAGCACGTAGGTCGTGCTGGCCACCGGGTACGCGCCCTTTGCGGAGGAGTTGATGATGGTCGTGTCGCTCTGGATCGGGAACTTCAGGCCGCCGCCGGCCTTGCTGATCGATTCGATCGACGGCGCGACGTAACGAGCCGTCGGGCGCCTTGATGTCGGCGATCCCAAGGCCGGCGGTCTTCGCGAAGTCGTACGAGAGGTAGCCCGCGCCGCCTTCGGTCTGCGAGATCGCCGCTGCGACGCCGTCGTTGCCGGACGCACCGGTTCCGACCGGCCACTGCACGGCCTTGTCCGCGCCGACCTTGGACGACCACTCGGGGCTCTCCGCCGAGAGCCAACCGGTCCACACCGCGGTGGTTCCGGACTCGTCGGACCGGTGCACGGTCTGGATGGGCTCGTCTGGGAGGTTCACGCCGGAGTTCTGGCTCGCGATCGCCGGGTCGTTCCACTTGGTGATGTTGCCGAGGAAGATGTCGGCGATCGTCTTGCCGTCGAGCTTGAGGCCGCTGTCGACGCCCTGCACGTTGTAGGCGAAGACGACGGCGCCGAGCGCGGTCGGGAACTCGATGTAGTTCTGGTTCGGCAGGTTCGAGATCTCGTCGCTCTGCAGCGGCACGTCGGTCGCGCCGAAGTCGACGGTCTGCGACGTGAACTGCTCGATGCCGCCGCCGGACCCGATCGCCTGGTAGTTGATCTGCGCGCCGGGCTCCTTCTGCAGGAAGGACTGCGACCACAGCTGGTAGAGCGGCTGCGCGAAGGTCGAGCCGGCACCGTTCAGGGCGGTGCCCTGGAAGCCGCCGGTCGTGGTCGCCGCTTGTGGTGGTCGTGCTCGAGGTGTTGCTGCATGCCGCCGCCACGAGCGTGACGGCCGCCGCGGCGATCACCGCGGGTCGTGCGAGCCGGTGGATCCTCATGCGCAGGTCCTTCCTCATCGCGTTGCCTACGAGCCCTGTTCCCCGATCCGCTGGACCGAGGTGGTCTGTCGAACGTGAACGTAGGCAGGGAATATGGATATGCGTCGGCGGTGAGGTGAACGGTGGGTGAACGCCGGGCCACGACGCGCCTCGTCTGAACGCGAGATGAACGGCACCGCCTCCACTTCACGCCGCCGATGGCCGCGCCCATGCGTCAGTTTGCTGATGGCTTCGTTCTCGGCGGCCATTGGTGCCATCGCGGTGGGTCGGCCGGCGAACCCGCGCACGCGAGTCAGGCAGACGCGCAACGCGGACTCGAACAGGCGACGTTGGACCTTCGGGAGGCCGAACGGGAAGGCGACTCAGCGCGAGCGCGCCCAGGACCTGATCTTCGACGCGATGGAGGAGGGAGTCCTCCTGCTCGATGCCTCCGGCGAGCGCGCTCTACGCGAACCCCGCGTTGGCGACTTGCTGGGGGCTCGCGCCCGAGCGCGCGATCGACCTGCACCCGCTCGGCTTGCAGCGGGCGTCGAGTCCGCCAAGGCTCCGCGAACGTCTCGCGAACAGAGGTCGAGGTCGGCTCCCCCAGTCGCTGGCTACGAGCGACAGCCCTGCCGGTCGGTGCCGACGGGGGCGACCTGTTGGTGATCCGTGACGTGACCCAGGCCCGCCGCCTGACGGCAACGCGCCGCGACTTCGTCGCCAACGCCTCCCACGAGCTCAAGACCCCGGTCGCGTCGATCCGGGCCGCGGCCGAGACGCTTCGCGACGGCGCGATCGACGACCCGCCCGCCGCGCGGCGGTTCACCGAGCAGCTCGAGCGCGAAGCCGTCCGGATGTCGCGGATCGTCGCCGACCTCCTGGATCTGTCCCGGCTCGAGACCGGGCAGCGAGATGGACGACCAGGTCCGGCTCGACACGGTCGCGGCCGACGAGGTGGAGCGGATGGGCGACGCGGCCGGACTGCGCGGCGTCTCGATCTCGGTCGACGCGACGCGCGTGCCCGCGGTCCGCGGCTCTGCCCGCGATCTGTCGCTGATGGTGCGGAACCTGATCGACAACGCCGTGCGCTACACCGGCGACGGCGGGTCGGTCGACGTCTCGGTGCGCGCGGAGGCCGGCACCGTCGACCGTGCGTGTCGCCGACACCGGCATCGGGATCCCGCAACGCGAGCTCCCACGCATCTTCGAGCGGTTCTACCGGGTGGACCGTGCGCGCTCGCGCGAGACGGGCGGCACGGGACTCGGCCTGTCGATCGTGCGCCACGTCACCGAGAACCACGGCGGGGAGGTGACCGTCGAGAGCGAGCTCGGCCAGGGCACCGTCTTCGAGGTCCGGCTGCCGACCGCGCCGGTAGCTCCGTAGGCTGGGCCGATGGGCCTCGTGTTCCTCGTCCGCCACGGGCTGACCGGCCAGACCGGGCGCTTGCTGTACGGGCGCACCCCCGGCATCGACCTCGACGACCGCGGCCGGGCGCAGGCCGAAGCGCTCATCGCGCGGTTCGAGGGCATCCGCCTGTCGGCGATCTACTCGAGCCCGCTCGAGCGGTGCGTGCAGACGGTCGAACCGCTCGCGGCGGCGCGGCGGCTGGCGCTTCGCCCCGACGATGCGTTCCTCGAGATGGAGGCGGGCGCGTGGACCGGCCGCACGCTGGCGCAGCTCCGCCGGACGAAGGCGTGGCGCACCGTCCAGCAGACGCCCAGCGACTTCGTGTTCCCGGGCGGCGAGGCGTTCATGGACGCGCAGGCGCGCGTCGTCGACCGCGATCGACCGGCTCGCGAACGCCATCGCAAGGGCTCGATCGTCGTCGCCACCCATGGCGACATCGCCCGGATCGCGCTCGCTCACTACCTGGCGACGCCGCTGGACGACTTCCAGCGGATCGTGATCGACACGGCTGCGGTATCGGTCGTGCTCCTCGGCGGCGCCCGCCCGCACGTGCTCCTCGTCAACGACACCGGCGGCCTCGAGCGCTTCCGCGCGGAGCACACCGCTCCGTGGGAGGCGAGCAAGACCTCCGACCAGCGCCGGAACGCGAAGGTGCGAGGATAGGCCGCATGGACCTTGGCGCGGTCGACCGCATCACCGCCGACGCGATCGGCGAACCGGGGATGCGCACCTTCTATCTCCAGGCGCGCGCGGGCTCGCAGCTGGTCACGGTCATCGTCGAGAAGGAACAGGTGGAACTCCTCGCGCGCTCGGTGCTCGAGCTCGCGACCCAGGTGCCCATCCCCGACGACGTCGAGCCCGAAGAGCTGTGCGCTCGAGGAACCCTTCGACCCGCGGTGGCGCGTCGGGCGGCTGTCGATCGGCTACGACGACGAACAGGACCGGTTCCTGCTGGAGATCGACGAGTTCGTCCCCGAGGTCGATGAGGACGATGAGGACGAGCGATCGATCGCTGCCCGAGGAGCCCGAGTCGATCACGCTGTGGGCGAGCCGGGAGCAGATGCTCGCGCTCGCGCGGCACGGCACGAGGTCGTCGCGCGCGGCCGGCCTCGCTGCCAGTTCTGCGGGAACCCGATGGACCCCGAGGGGCACGCGTGTCCGGCCACGAACGGGCATCGAACGCCGCGGGCCTGAGCGTCCCCGCCGCGCTCGCGACCGGCGAGATCGAGGTGCTCGGCGCGCTTCCCGACTCGTCCAACGCCGCGCTCCTCGTGCGATGCGCTCGCGGCTGAGGAAAGCGTGCTCGCGGTCTACAAGCCGATGCGCGGCGAGAGCGCCGCTGTGGGACTTCCCCGACGGCACGCTGCACCGTGCGCGAGGTCGCAGCGTTCGAGGTGGCGCGCGCGCTCGGCTGGCCGCGCGTCCCGCCCACCGTGCTGCGCGACGGGCCGTTCGGCCCGGGGTCGATGCAGCTGTTCATCACCTTCGATCCGGCGGCACCACTTCTTCACGCTGGAGGTCGGATCACGCCGACACCTTCCGGCGCGTCGCGATGTTCGACCTGGCGGTGAACAACGCCGATCGCAAGGGCGGCCACTGCCTGCTCGACGAGGACGGGGAGATCTGGCTGATCGACCACGGGGTCTGCTTCGCGGTCGAACCCAAGTTGCGGACGGTGATCTGGACGTTCGTCGACGAGCCGCTGCCGGACGACGCGGCGGACGGACCTCGCGCGCGTGCGCCGCGGTCTCGATGACGGAGGCGAGCGTGGCCGACGACGCTCGGCGCCCTGCTCGCGCCCGATGAAGTCGCGACCACAGCCGAGCGCATCGATCGGCTGCTTGCCGACGGCCGGTTTCCCGAGCCGGAGCCGGGCGTCCGGCCATTCCCATGGCCGCCGATCTGATCGCTTCGCCACACGACGGTGCCGACGCCGTTCGGACCGTTCACCGTCGTGGTGTCGCCCGACGGTGTCGTCGCCACCACCGGTGAGGACGTCGAGCGAGCTCGCTCGGACGGCTCGCGCGACGGCTCGACGTGGTGGTGCGCGCGCCGGCCGGCGCTTCGCGCCGCCACCCGCGACCTCGAGCGCCTACTTCGGCGGCAGGCGTGCACCGATGTCGCACGCCTGCCGACCTCCGGCTTGTGGGGACGCCGCTCGCCCGCGCGGTCCTTGAGGTCACACGGACGATCCCGTTCGGCGAGATGTGGACCTACGGCGACGTCGCCGGCAAGGCGGGCCGGCCGGGCGCGGCCCGCGCGGCCGGCTCGGCGCTGGCCCAGCAGCCCGATCGAGCTGTTCGTGCCGTGCCACCGGGTGGTTCCATCGGGACCGGGTCTGGGGTCCTACGGCGGCTCCGAGGACCGCCGCGCGACGTTGCTGCGGTTCGAAGGCGCGATCTGAGGTTCCCGGACGCAGGGACGCCTCATACGAGAACATGGGTCGTGCGCCGTCTGCCCGTCCTCGTCGTGGCCCTGGCGTTCGTCGCGGCGGTCGCGTGCACCAATAACGACCTCGTCCACGGCGGACACGCCCGTATCGGGCACGCTCCTACGCGATGGAGGTTGGCACCAGCGACCTCTACGCCGGCACCCCCCAACGCATCCAGGTCGGGGTCTTCTGCTCGACGGCCAACGGCGTCGCAGCTCCTGACCGGCGGCACGGTCCCGCTGCGCTCTCACGCCGGCCGACGGCGGCGAGCCGATCCAGGGCACCGCCCACTACGTACCGGCGCCCGGGCACCGCCGTCGCGTCGACCCCGACGCTGACGTCCCCATCGCAGGCGCGTGGCGTGTACCAGCTCGAGCACGTCACCTTCCCGTCCGCAGGCGTATGGACGGCGTCGATGTCGTTCACGGTCGGGGGCCCGCCTCAGAACCTGACGACGCAGTTCGGCGTCTCCGACAAGCCGGCGTTGCCGGCGCCCGGCCAGAAAGCGCTCGACACCACGAACCTGACGATGGCCGACAAGAACGTGAACTCCGAGTCGATCGACTCCCGCGCGCAAGACGGCGCCAAGATCCCCGACCCGGAACTCCATCAGGACACGATCTCCGGCGCACTCGCCAAACACGAGCCGATCCTCGCGCTGTTCTCCACGCCGGTGTATTGCCAGAGCGAGTTCTGCGGTCCGTCGACCGACGCGCTCGAGCAGATCGCGAAGACGGGACCGAAGAACGCCGCCTACATCCATGTCGAGATCTACAAGGACTACGCGAAGCATCAGATCAACACCGCTGCGAGCCAGTGGCTCCTGCGCAACGGCAACCTCACCGAACCCTGGCTGTTCCTGATCGGACCCGACGGGAAGATCGTCGACCGATGGAGCCCCCTGTTCGACGTGCATGAGGTCCAAGCCGAGCTCGCCCGGGTCGCTCGGTGAGCTCGGACGATCACCACGGCTCCCATGATCACGAACACTTCGGGCCCGCCGACGCGGCCACGATGGCGACGCGCGACGGCTCCCGTGCGACGTGGATCTCGTTGGGCATCCTCGCGGCGACCGCCGCGGTGCAGCTCGCGGTCGTCGCGGCCTCAGGCTCGGTCGCGCTGCTCGCCGACACGATCCACAACGCAACCGACGCACTGACCGCGATCCCGCTGCTGATCGCTTTCCGGCTGGCGCGACGAGCAGCCCACGCGCCGGTATCCGTACGGCTATCACCGCGCCGAGGACGTCGCCGGGCTCATCATCGTCGGGTTGATCGCGACCTCGGCGCTCGCGGCGGTCCTCGAGGCGATCGATCGCCTGGTGCACCCGCAACCGCTCCACGCGGCGGGATGGGTACTCGCCGCGGGTTTCTTCGGTCTCGCCGGGAACGAGATCGTCGCGCAGTACCGGATCCGCGTCGGTCGCCGGATCGGCTCGGCGGCGCTCGTGGCCGACGGGCTGCATGCGCGTACGGACGGTCTGACGTCTCTCGGCGTCGTGATCGCGACGCTGGGCGTGCTCGCAGGGTTCGAGCGGGCCGACGCGATCGTCGCGCTCGCGATCACGATCCCGATCGGATTCACGATGGTGGCCGCCGCCCGCGCCGTCCTGCACCGAGCGCTCGACGGGACCGACGAGTCGACGCTGGCGCTGATCGAGGCGGTCGCTGGCGCGGTAGACGGTGTCGCGCACGTCGAGGACGCGCGCGCCCGCTGGAGCGGCCACCGGCTGCTGGCCGACCTCACCGTGGTCGTCGATGGCAGCCTGACTGTCGACGCCGGCCACCGGATCGCCGAGGCGGCTCGCGAGGCCTTGCTGCACGAGGTTCCGCGCCTGGCCGACGTGACGGTGCACGTCGATCCGCACGCCCACGCACACGAACCTCCCGGCGCTCCGTAGCATGGGCGCCGTGGATCCGTCGTTGCCTCCCCCGCCGCCCTCGACCGAGGGGCCTGTCGCCTGCAAGCGTCACCCCGACGTGCAGACGGGACTCCGCTGCGTGCGCTGCGGCGACCCCATCTGCCCGGACTGCATGCGCCCGGCTGCGGTGGGCTACCAATGCCCCGATTGCGCTCGAGGGTCACGCCAGGAGGTGCATGAGCCCGGACGGCGGGTTGGGTCTTCGGCGGCGGGGCTCAGCGTCACGAACGTCCTGATCGCGATCTGTGTCGTCGTATACATCATCGGCGTCGCGATGTCGGGGGCCGGTTCCGTGATCTCGGGCGCCACCGAGAAGGTGCTGATCCAGCAGGGCGCGCTGGATCCGTTCCGCGTCGCGGGGGGCCAGTACTGGCGCCTCATCACGAACGCGTTCCTGCACTTCGGGATCATCCACCTCGCGTTGAACATGTACGCGCTGTTCATCATCGGCAACGTCGTCGAGGCCGAGCTCGGACGGATCCGGTACCTCGCGCTGTTCCTCGTCACCGGATGGTTCGCGTCGTCGATCGCGTACTGGCTGACCCCGCCGATCGTCGCGGTGCAGGGCGGCTTCACGCTGCAGGTCAGCGCCGGCGCGTCCGGCGCGATCTTCGGGCTGTTCGGCGCGTTCCTCGCCTACAACTACCGGCGACGACATCTCGCGTTCTACGCGAATCGCATGCGGCAGATGCTGATGCTGATCGTGCTGAACATGGTCTTCACGTTCACGATCCCCGGCATCTCCTGGCAGGCGCACGTCGGCGGCCTCGTCGCGGGTCTGATCGCCGGCTACGCCGCGCTCGACGGGTTCGGTCCGCGGGTCTCGCGGACGGTGGCGCTCGTCACGAGTCTCGCGGGCCTGCTCGCGATCTCAGCCGTCATCATCTCGATGCGCACGGCCGAGCTGCAGCAGCAGTTCGCGCGCTTCATCGGGCGCTGACCTAGCCGGTCGCCGTCGGCGGCGGGGTGTCGGCATCCGCGATGCCGTAGATGGTAGCCGGCGCGGGTGCCCACGTAGAGCCAGCCGTGCCACACCGCCGGCGTCGACTCGATGCAGTCCCCGAGGTTCATGTTCCACTCGAGCGACGGTTGCGCGTTCGGATCAGACACGTCCCACGCGTAGAGATGACCGGAGCAATCCCCCTGCAACAGCGTGCCGTCGACGACCACCGGCGACCCGATCGCGGGTGACCCGATCTGACGCTCCCACATGATCGTGCCCGTCGCGCGATCGATCGCGAGCACGCGACCCGCGGCCGTCGTCTCATACACGGTGTCGCCGTAGATCGCCGGCGTCGACCAACTGCCGCCGGCGCCCTCGAACCCGATCTCGGTCGCCGAGATCGACCACACCACAGGATCTGCCGGGTTGCGTGGGTCGAGCTTCATCAGTTGCCCGAGGTGCTGGGACTGCGAGTCGAACCGTTGGTACTCGCTCGCGACGTAGAGATACCCGCCGTCGTCGATCGTCACGGAGGCATCGGTGTCGTCCCCCGTCCAGAACCGGAACACCTGGTTCACGGTGTCGCCGCCCTTGAAGACGTCGGAGATGTCCCAGCCGGTGATGAGGCCGCCGGAGTTCGCGACGTAGACGATGCCGTCGCGATACGCGACGGAGCTCTCGATCGAAACGTCGTAGCGGGTGTCGAGCCCATCGGCGTTGATCCCACCGGGCTGCGCGACCGCGTCGAGCAGCTGCTGGTCGAAGCCCGGCACGACGATCGGCTGGCCCGGCGAGACCGTGACGAGCCCCCGGGAATCGTAGCCACGGTGCATCGGGACGATGTAGAGATAGCCGTTCTCCCCGCCCTCGATCAACACGTCGTTGACCATGAGCGCGGCGCCGTCCCAGTCGTCGTTCCACATCGGATGCGGCGCGAGCGAGGTGTCGTGGGCGTCGATCTCCCACAGCACCGTCGGCGTCGAGCGGTCCATCGCCACCACACGGAAATGGTTGTCGCGCGAGCCGGCGTAATACAGCGGGTACCCGTCGGGGTCGGTGGTCGCCGAGCCCTTCGCGAGATCCTGCGTCACGAGGTCGGGCATCAGCGGCTGCCCGGTTCCCGCATCGAGGAAGTGATAGTGGCCGTCGTAGGCGCCCTCGCGGATCTCCATCGTCCCGTCCTTCAACGGCACGACGTTGGGCTGGCCGGTCCACCCGGTGCCGCACCACTGCTTGATCTGCGAGCCCGCGCCGCCCTCCGCGGACATCGAGCACATCTTTGTTCCGTCGCTCGGATAGACCCAGCGCTCCACGGGGTCGGTAGGAACGGGACCTTGCCCGTACCAGGTTCGACTCGCGTCGCCGCGGAACGTCGTGATGCCCGCGACGTTCTGATCCGGCGGCTGGCCGGGCGACGTCGCCGCGAGCGCCGGCAGTGCGGGCGCGGATGCACCGGCCACCGCTACCAGGCTGCCCAGCCCGATCAGCGCGAGCGCTCCCGCCGCCCATACCGAGATGTGGTCACGGGCGGCGGGTTCCATGCGCCGCATCGTAGCCCGGGGGTGTCGCGGAACAGTGACGTTGCGTCAGACCGGATCGGCCGCGGACCGGTACGTCCCGAGGACGCGCACCATCGAGGTGTGCCGCTCCACCTCATGCAGCGCATCCTCCAGGGCCGGGTCATCCATCCCCGCCATCACGTCCACGTACATCAGGTACTCGAACGGTTTGCCGCGCCGCGGCCGCGACTCCAGCTTGTGCAGGTTGATCCCTCGCTTGGCGAACGGCTCGAGCGATCCGAGCAGCGACCCGGGCTCGTCCAGGACCGCCCAGACCAAGGAGGTCTTGTCCGCCGCGCCAAGCCCCGGATCCTCGGTGCCCAGCACGGCGAACTTCGTGAAGTTCTCCTTCTCGGTCTGGATCCGCTCCGCGAGCACCTTCAGCCCGAAGTTCTCAGCCGCTGCGACGCTGGCGATCGCGGCCTCCACGGGGTCGGCCGCGGCCGCGATCTGCCGGGCCGCGCCGGCCGTGTCGTGCACCGGGACGGGCTCGATCCGCATCGAAGCCAAGAATTCCTCACATTGTGCCAGGGCCTGCCAGTGCGACCTCGCCCGTCGGATGTCCTCCAGCCGAGCCCCCGGCACCCCCAGCAACGCGTGGTCGACGCGCACCACGACCTCGCCGACGATCCGCAGCAAACTGGTGTGCTGCAACAGATCGTAGGTCTCGTTGACCGAGCCCGCCTGGGAGTTCTCCATCGGCACGACCCCGAACGGAGCCTCCCCGCTGGTGACCCGAGAGAAGACGAGGCGCACCGTCTCGCAGGGCATCGGATCCGCGTCGGGGAACGTCGCCTGGACCGCCCGCTCGCTGTAGGCGCCGGGTTCTCCCTGGTAGGCGACCTTCATGGCCGGCAGAGCCTAGCAGCGGCGTTCGCTCCGCCCGGACGCCGGCCGCCCTAAGGCGCAGGACGTGCGGGGGCCGTCCCCCGACGCCGGATGCGGGCAGAGCGCCTGGTGGGTAGCCTCACAGGACGATGACCAGCCGTGCATCGAGACCCGTTGCCTATCCGCCCATGCCAGTCGCGGGCGAGTCGAGCGGGATGGCAGCAGCGTGAGCCGACTGCGCGCGAAGCGCTGCGCGATCTAGCGGTGGGCGCCGGCCGTCACCGTCTCCGCTGGGCCGCGTTCGGCTGTGTCCTGGCACTCCTGGTTGTCGTTGCCATCGAGGCGATCGCCTTGCTCGGCGCACGGTCAGGGCTGGCGGACGGGCGTGACGCGCTGCAGGCCGCGAAGCGCGAGGCATTCGCTGGCGACCTGGACAAGGCTCGCATCTCGCTCAGCCAGGCTTCGGACTCCTTCGGAGGAGCCGCTAGCGAACTCCATGGCCCGATCGGCTCGATCGCTCGGTTGATCCCCTTCGCGGGAAACAGTGCCGACACGGCCGCCGCGATGGCCGACGCCGGCCGATCCCTATCCGCAGCGGGGCTGACGCTGGTCGACGCGCTTCGCTCGATGCCTGACGGCATCGCATCCCTCGCACCGCAAAAGGGGGTGGTGCCGCTCGGCCGGTACTCCACCTTCGCCAGCGCGGTGGAGGCGGCACACGACCAGACAGCGTCAGCCGCGGCGACATTGGCGGACACGCCCGCGTCATTCATGCCGTCGGTGATCGCCCAGGCACGTTGGGACGCCGAAGCAGAGGCCAGTCGCCTCGCGGATGAGCTCGACGGCCTGGGCACGCTCCTGCAGGGCGCGCCCACGTTCGGTGGGGCGCGCAGGCCCGAACACTATCTCGTCCTCGCACAGAACCCGGCCGAGCTGCGCGGAACCGGCGGCCTCTGGGGTGCGTACTCGATCATGACCCTCGACGACGGCCGCGCGCGCGTCTCCGAGGCGCGGCCATCGCGGACGCTGCGGGAATTCCCCGCGGGACGAGTGCCCGACCCGAGCGCCGACTACGCACGGAACTATGACCGATTCGGCGGTGCCGGCTCGTGGAAGAACATGAGCATGACGCCGGATATGCCTTCGGCGGCACGCGCAGCCCTTGCGAACTACGCACTCGGCGAGGGCGAGCAGTTGGACGGCGTCTTCGTGGTCGATCCGTTCGCTCTTCGCTCCTTCCTCGAAGTAACGGGGCCGATCCGTGCGCCAGGCGTAGGCACGATCACGGCCCGAAACGTCGTCGACGTCACGACGAACCGCGCGTACACGGACCTGCCCGGGGCGACCCAGCGTAAAGACGTCCTCGGCACAACCGCGGCTACGGTCTTCGCTCGGTTCCTCCAGATGGACGGGCAAGGCATGGCGCGACTGCGAGCGATCTCGAGCGCCGTTGCAGACAGCCGTCTCCGCATCTACAGCACGAGTCCCACGTTCGAGGAGGGGCTCTCGACCCTAGGGGTTGACGGCGCCCTTGCTCAACAGTCGGGCGACATCATGGGCGTGACCGTCAACAACGGATCGGCAAGCAAGATCGACTACTACGCAACGCGTCAGGTTGACTACGACGTCCAGCTCGGTGGAACAGGGGAAGCGATCGGCGCCGCCACCGTGGCGATCACGAACGATGCGCCGACATCAGGGGAACCGCGCTACGTGATCGGACCATCCGTGCCCAGTGCCAAAGCCGGAGACCAGATCCCGATCACGTCGGTGTGGTGCCACGAGCCTTGCACCCTCGAGTCGGCTATCCGCGACGGCAAGCCGATACAGGTGGGGTTGGGCTCGGAGAACGGGGTGCCTTGGCTGCAGGATTACACAACCATCCCAGCGGGATCGACCGGGACGCTGTCGCTCGTGTGGCGGTC
This sequence comes from uncultured Actinomycetes bacterium, assembly GCA_963792215.1. Taxonomy (GTDB): domain Bacteria; phylum Actinomycetota; class UBA4738; order UBA4738; family HRBIN12; genus AC-51. The sequence continues at coordinate 643,224 of CAWBVL010000008.1, read as the reverse complement.
CTCCGACGTATGGGATGGAAACTCGAGCGGCGGCTCGTATGAGCTCACCCTGCTGGGACAGCCCACGATCCGCCCAACGGCTGTATCGGTCACCATCCATGCTCCCTCGGGCACACGCATCGTCTGGACGAGCACGCCTATGGCGGTTGACGGTGGGACAGCGGTGTGGCGAGGGTCACCCTCCAGCACGACAACCCTAGGGGTGCGGTTCCAGGCACCCTTGCCGCTTCGCTTGGTGCGCGACGTATCGCGCCTCGCGCCCGGCTAGACCAGCACGGCTCACAGCGGCGAAGTCGATCACCGAGGGTTCGACACCCGGATCTCGACCCCCTCGATGCACGGGGACAACGCCTATGCACGGACACGAAGGCTCGGGGAAGCCCCTGCTGACCACGCGAGGGGCACGCTTCTCAGGGTTATCGGCCCAAGCCATGCACGGGCTGATGGATCGTCAGTCCTTAGAATGAGCTCCGGCTAGCTCGCGAACCGCGTGGCCGCCCGTCGACGCGCCACGAACACGACAGAAAGGGCTGCCAAGCCGGCCACGACGAGCACAGTAGCCATGAGCATCGCGACTGGAAGCTGGGCTGAACCTGTGAAGGCCGTGCTTCCGCCTCCGCCCTTGCTCCCATTGGCGCCCTTGACCACCGTCGGCGGGTAGGTCGAGTCGGCCATCGCCGCGCCGGCTGACAGAACCAGCGAGGCAAGCGTTAGCGTCATAACGGCGGTGATTCGTCGCATCATCTGAGGTTCCTTCCTCCTGAGGCGTACATCGTAGGCCCTTGGAGCTAGGCCGCGCAAGTTGGCGAATGGCCTAATCTCGCGAATGGCGCCCCTGCACCGCAAGGAACACAGAGCGACACAGCAGCCGTGTTGGCCTACCCATGGGACCTGGATCTATGCCTGAGGCGTAGGAACTCGCTACTGGAGGTTCGAAAAGCTCTGGAAGATCTGGATCGCGCCCGGGCCGACGATGACGACGAACAGCGAGGGCAGCACGCAGATGATCAGCGGGAAGACGATCTTGACAGGCGTCTGCGCCGCCTTGGCCTCGATCGCCTGACGGCGCTTGATCCGAAGTTGCGCCGCCTGGGTCCGCAGGACGCTCGCGATCGAGACACCGAAGACGTCGGCCTGCACCATGGCGAGCGCGAACGCGTTCAACTCATCGACGTCGGTCCGCTCCGACAGGTGGCGGAACGCGTCGGAGCGCGGGACACCCAGCTGGATCTCCTGGAGCATCCGGGCGAACTCCGACGACAGCACGCCCGGCACGTTTCGAACGACCATCGCGATCGCGGCGTTCAACGAGAGACCGGCCTCGACGCTGATCGTCAGCAGGTCGAGCGTGTCGGACAGCGTGCGCAGGATCTCCTTCTTCCGGTCCTCGACGCGGCCGTTCAGGACCGAGTCCGGCGCGATGAACCCGACGAACGTGAGCAACGCGGTCACGATGATCTGCAAGAAGGACGACAGCGAGATGAGCTGCAACATCACGATCGAAAGGACGAAGCCACTCACGGCGCCGATGATCTTGAAGGCCAAGACGCGTTCGGCGTCCCAGCCCGACAGGGCTGCCGGCAAGCAACAGCTTCCGCTCGATCCGGTCACGGGCGTCGAGCGGCGTCACGCGCCGCGCGAATTTGCCCGCGCCCGCCACCACAGGCACGACGATCCGCTCGCCGAAGTTCTCCTTCAGTGCCTCCTCGCGGAGGTTGGGGGACGGTGCCGCCACACCGCTCGGGCCGACCACCTGGGTTTCCAACATCCGAACCGCGCGCTGCTTCTCCGCGCGGGACTGGTCGATGTAGACGCCGACCAAGATGATCGACAGGCAAGGGATAGAACCGAAAGGATCAGCCAGATCTCAGACATCGATATTCACGATCTTCTTCATCCAGAGGATGCCCGCGACGAGCAGGCACCCGGCGACGACCAACATGATGATGCCGTACGTGCTGTCGAACAGCAGGCCGATGTAGCTCCGGGTTCACCGCGAACATGTAGAGCGCGATCCCGAACGGCAGCAGTCCCAACACCCAGGCAGAGAGCCGACCCTCGGCGGTGAGCACCTTGATCTGCCGGCGCAGCATCGCGCGCTCGCGCAGCGTGTCCGCGACGGTGTCGAGGATCTCGGCGAGGTTTCCGCCGACCTCTCGCTGGATGTTCACCGCGAGCACCGCCCACTTGAAGTCGGGACTACCGACACGCTCCGCCAGGCTCTCGAGCGCGTCCTCGGCAGGACGGCCCAGCCTGACCTCCGCGACGACCCGCTGGAACTCGGCGGCCGCCGGGTGTGCGATCTCCTTGGCGACGGTGTCGAGCGACTGCAGGAAGCTGTGCCCGGCGCGGAGCGACGACGCCATGATCGTCAACACGTCGGGCAGCTGCTCGCGGAGCTGGTCGGCTCGCTTGGACAGGGCTGAGCGCAGCAACACCGTCGGGAATGCGCCGCCAACGCCAGCCAACACGAGTGCCAGGATCCAGTTGCGCAGGAGCGCCGCGCCGAGCACGCCGAAGACCAGGCAGCCACCGCGGACGCCACGACGAACTCGCCCGAACGTAGCGAGACACCGGCGGCCTCGAGCTCGGCGTCGAGCCGCTCGCTGAACCCGCGAGACTCCGCGAACCGCGTCCCGAACTTCGAGACGTTGTCGGGGATCCAGCCGCCGGTCTGCGGCGTCGTCGCGGCGACCGGCTTGCTGACCAGGCTGGATGACGGCGCGCATGCGCGTCGCACGGTCGCGGTCCTGCTTCTGGCGCGCGGCGGTTCCCAGCAGGAACCACGCCAGCAAGGAACGCCACGATGCCGACGCCGATCCCGATCAGGATCTGCGCCGGCTCGATGCTGAGTGCGAGCATCAGGCTCCCTTCGGCTCCAGCGCGAACAGCTCCGGCTCCACGTACACGCCCCGCTCGGCAAGCTTGTCGAGGAACTTCGGCCGCAGGCCGGTCGACTTCAAGCGGCCACGGAACCGCCCTCCTCGTCCACCCCCGCGGAGAAGTCGAACAGGAAGATGTCCTGCAGCGTGATGACCTCGCCCTCCATGCCCGCGACCTCGGTGACGTGCGTGAAGCGTCGTGTCCCGTCCTTCAGGCGCTGTTGGTAGACGATCAGCTGCAGCGCCGACGCGATCTGCTCGCGGATGGCTTTGTTCGACAGCTCCATACCGGCCATCATCGTGATCGTCTCGAGCCGGATAGCGCGTCGCGCGGACTGTTGCAGTGGATCGTCGAGATCGAGCCGTCGTGACCGGTGTTCATGGCTTGGAGCATGTCGAGCGCCTCCCCGCCACGGACCTCCCCGACGACGATGCGGTCGGGCCGCATACGCAACGAGTTCCGGACGAGGTCGCGGATCGAGACCTGGCCCTTGCCCTCGATGTTTGGCGGCCGAGACTCCAGCCGCACCACGTGCGGCTGTTGCAGCTTCAGCTCGGCGGCGTCCTCGATCGTGAGGATGCGCTCGTCATCCGGGATGAACGACGACACCACGTTGAGCGTGGTCGTCTTCCCGGCGCCGGTCCCGCCCGCGACCATGATGTTGATGCGGCCGCGAACGCACGCCTCGAGGAACTTCGCGACCGGCGACGTCATCGTGCCGAACTCGATCAGGTCGTCGGCCTGGTACGGGTCGGCGGAGAACTTGCGGATCGTCAGCGCGGGCCCGTCGATCGCGAGCGGGGGGATCACCGCGTTCACACGGGAGCCGTCGGGCAGTCGGGCGTCGACATAGGGGCTCGACTCGTCGACGCGACGGCCGACCTTCCCGACGATCTTGTCGATCGTGCGGCGGAGCTGCTGGTCGTCGTGGAACTTCGTGCCGGTCCAGTAGAGCTTGCCGGCACGCTCGACGTAGATCGTGTCCCAGTTGTTGACCATGATCTCGGTGACTTCCGGGTCGCGCACGAACGGCTCGAACGGGCCGAGGCCGAGGACGCTGTCGCCGATCTGACGGACGATCAGCAACTTCTCCTGCGCGGAAAGCGGACCCTCCTCCTCGTCGAGGAGCTCCCGAAGGCGCTGGTGGACCAGACCCTCGAGCTCGGTGTCGGACATCGTCGCGTCGTACAGACGCGGTCCGAGCGACTCGACGAGGTGCTCCTGCACGCGACCGCGAACCTCGGAGATCCGGTCCCTCTGTTGGGCTTTCGCCAAACGGTCTGCGAGCGACATGGGGATGGCCTCCTTCGGGGGTTTACGTCTTCTTCCGGCCGAACAGGCGCTTCTTCGAGTCGGCGGCTGCCATCGCGAACGCTTCGCCGTTCATTCGGGCGACGTCCGCGCCCGAGAACCGAACGGCCAGGCTGCGTGATCGACGCGCCACCTCGGAGCCGGGCTCGTCGAGCACGACCGGCCGGCCCTTGTTCAACGAGGTCGGCACGAGCCGGCTCGACGGGATCATCGCGTCGACCTGGATCTTCATGACCCGCTCCACGTCGGACGCGTCGAGCCCGACCTTAGAGTCGGCGCGGTTCAGCACGACGCGGAACCGCTCGCGCGGCAGCCCGATCGTCAGGAGCGTGTCGAGCGCCTTCGACAGGTGCTTGACGCCGACGACGTCGAGACCGGTGACCAGGCAGATCATGTCCGACAGGTCGAAGCACACCAGCGCGGAGTCCGAGTAGTCGACCGACGCATCGACCACCACGTAGTCGAACTCGCTCCGGATCGATCGGAGGAACTTGCCGATCGCCTCGCCGGCCGGCGCCTCGGCAGCCGGGTCAGGCGGTGCGCCGAACGCCCACGTGTGCGGGGCCACCTCGACCCCGACGCTGCGGATCTTGTCGCCGTCGCCCCCCTCGCCGAGCGCCATCAGATCGGTGATCGAGGCGGACGGCTCGCGACCGAAGTAGGTGAACACGTCGCCCATGTCGACGTCCAGGTCGACCACGGCCATGTCCTCGCCCGGTGACCTGCGCGATCGCCGTCGCCAGGTTGGTCGTGAGGAACGTCTTGCCCGACCCGCCCTTGGACGAGAACACCGAGATGATGTGCCCGCGACGGACCCTGCCCGCCGTCGACTTGCGCCGACGTTGGCCGCAGACCGGAGGTTCCCGGCCCACGACGACGGCTCGCTCCACCGCCTCGCGGAGCTCGTCGGTGCCCTGGGTCATGTCGACGACGTCGCGGATGCCCGCGCGCATCGCGGCGGGCAGCAACCCGTTCCACGTGTGGTCGCGCACCAGCACGATCGCCGTGCCCGGCGAGGTGCGCCCGACGAACTCGGCGAGGCCCAGCGCGTCCGGCTCCTTCACTTCCGGCGACAGCACGAGGACGTCGACCGGCGCGTAGGCGTTGATCAACATCTCCTCGGCGGCCGTGGCCGACTGCACCCAGCCGACCTCGTCCGCCTCGAGCTCGAGCGATCGAGCGATCTGTTGGCGGAACGATTGCGGCGTCCCGACGGCGACGACGCTCGCTTCGGTCACCCGTTGTTCACCCCGATGACCTTCGCGAACGGCACCCCGATCGTGCCCGGCTGCGAGTAGCCCTTGTCGTTCTCCGGGCGGCAGCAGGCCCAGGTACAGAGTCGCGTGGTCCGAGCGCGAACACCACGTTGGTCGCGTCCGTGGGCGCCAGGTCGAGGACGAAGTTCGAGGTTCCCGAGCTCGGCTTGCCGCTGGTGTCGGCCGGCGGATTCGTGACCGCGAGGATCTTGACCGACGGAACCAGGGCGAACGTGTAATCGGTCGGCATCAGGATGCAGGTTCGGGTTCGAGCTGGCCGAGCCGCTCTGGAGCTTCGCGATCTGCGAGCCCGACAGGAAGAACTTCAGGCTCTGCTTGCTGACGTAGGTTCCCTGACTTGAAGGTTGCATACAAGTCGACATGGCTGCCCTGCTGGACGTACCCGTTCACGGCGGCCGCGCCAGCGACGTCAAGCCCGAGCCCGATGTTGCCCGGGGCTGATCCCGAGGTTGTTCGAGCCCTGGCCGCTCGGACAGACGGTCCAGCGGGATCTGCTCGTTCTGGTAGATCGGCGCGGACGTGACGACCCCTGGAGCTGGTCGGTGCTCGGTGACCGCGTTGGGAACGACGGCGTCGTTCGGGATCGCCGTCAGCTTGAAGACACCCGACGCGATCAGCGGGTCGAGCGGCGTGTTCGCGGCGATGTCCTGATTCGACGTGACCAGCTGGGTCGTGTTCTCGCTGGTCGCGTTCTCACGAACGCTGCTCGTGTAGACGATGACTCCGACGGCCGCCAAGACCGCCAAGACCACGGCGATAGCAACTACCAGACCTCGCGACCTCATCCGCCAGTCTCCTTCCCGCGTAACCTATAAGACTCTTCGGCCGCCGGCGGTATGCCGACGGATACTCATGGAATCGGCACGTTCACCGGGGCGCATGAGCCCGCGATGCTCTGGATCACACAGTTTGAAGGCGCGCACGTTTCCGATGCCGCCGCCAGGATGGCTCCCGCCGATCTGCACCTGCACCGGTTGCAGGATGACGCAGTGGGCGGAGTTGTTGCCCGGAGGAACCCCACACTTCCCACCCGTCGCCCAGCCGAACGACACGTTGTAGGTCTGATTCTCGTTCGCCGGGCCAGCGGTTATCCACGTAATCGAAGGGTCGGCCGGGTTCGAATAATCCACGGTGTAGTCCGTACCGAGGACAGGGGCGGGACCCGGATCCTTCTTGTTCACCTTGTCGACCACCACGTTCGTGATGGTGTCGGGGGGCTCGGCCGGGCAGGGGGTGGTTTGGTTCGCCTCGAACATCGAATACACGGTGAACGGGTTGTTCGGTCCAGGGAAGGTCCGAGCCGTAGTGCAGGGCCCAGAGCCAGCGGATACCTGGTTCGGGCGGTACACGTTGATCAGCTTCGCCGCGAAGAACCCGATGATGTCGTACTGGCCGGGCGTCGTTGCGCACGTCGCCTCGTTCGTTGAGTTCTTCAGGAGCTGCCCGCCGGGATTCCCGGGCAAGAACGGTGTCGCAACGGTTGATCGGGAAGTAGAGCGTCTGGCCCTTTAGATTGGCGAAGTCGGCCCACACGCTCTGCGCCATCCCGCTCACGCGACACACGTACGTCGGGTTCGGATAGTTCAATGGGAGATCCCCGACCGAGTTGTCCGGATACTGAGTGATCCACTGATCGATCAGGCTCCCAGGATTCGTGCACCCGGCGCCGGCGTTGGAGTTCCAGCCGTACTTCGACGGGTTGTCGGTGCGAAGATCGAGCAAACCGAACGCGCTCCCAGGGCTCGTGTTGGTGTTGTCTTCCCACACGTAGCACGTCTTGTTCGGGTCGATCTGGTCGAACTGGCAGGTCTGGAACGAGTTCTGATAGATCACGATCGGCATGGGGTTGGCCGCGCCGGCAGGGCCCCAGATCGCGGTCGCCTGCGTGGTGACGTGGCCCTGTCCCTTGCCGAAGATCCCCGCGAAGAAGAGCTGCTGGTTCGCGCCGTATCGCACGGTCACGTACCCCGTGTCCGCGCTGTCACAGCCGCTGCTCTGGATGATGTTGTTCGGGTTGGATACGTCCGCGCCCGAGGAGTTGTCCGCAGCCAAGGCGTCGGCCGCTTGCTCCGGGGTCTGGGGGTCCATCGACGCGGGCAGCACACACGACTTCGCCGCAGACAGCGCCGCCGCATCGGACGCGTTCACCATCGCTCGCCGGTTCCACAGTAAGCCGCCGACGTCGACCACCAGGACGATCATGCCCATCAGGGCGATCAGGCACAGCGCAACGATGACCATCGTGACGCCGCTCTGGTCACCGTGCAGCCGTCGAAAGATCAGCTTTCGCATCGGAATTCACCCTCGACCTGCGAGCGACGCAGGTCGATGGTCGGCAGCAACGGGATGTCGACCGTGAAGATGTTCTGTAGTCCCGTCGGCAACGAAGGACTCGTCAGATCGATGCCGGTGATCACCGAATCCGGCGTCACTCCGTTCACATCGGCGCAGGGTTTCGTCGAACCCGTGACGGTCGTCTGGGTACCACCCTTGACCGACTTCACGAAGAGCGAGCTGCCGAACGAGGTGCTGATGCCGGAGGCGGCCTGCACGTGAGCAGTGATGCTGTTCGCCGTCCCGTCATCGACCGGCGCGCCGACGGCGCCGACGCGGGCGCCTTCCCGTGTCGCGGCTCGCAGGTTCTGGAGCTGGAAGAACGCGAGGCCGAACTGGAGCATGCCGAAGATGAGCATCGCGAGCACGCCCACGATCAGGGCGAACTCGACGGCTGCGGCGCCCTCTTCACCGCGGGCCCGCGCTTTGATGTTCATCACCGGTCCTACCTCTCGTCCGCCGGTCCCTCACTCCCTCGGCCCTCCCCGGGGAAGTGAGCGACCGGCGGGCCGATCGCTCTGATGCTTTGCCCGTTAACTCGGGTTGTTGACGGCTGAGCCGACCGAGTTGAACTGGCTGGATGCGGACCGACCGATGAAGGCCACCGCGGCGATGATCACCACAGCGATCAACGCAACCATCAGTGCGTACTCCACTGCGGTCGCGCCACCTTCCTCGGCAGCACGCCCCTTCAGGTCGTTCCACCAGGTGCTAACACCCGTGTAGAGACGAAGGAACATCCTGTCACCTCCTTCCTCCGAGCCACTGCTCCGAACCTATCGACAGGTTCGGTGGCGAAATGTAACTCGCCCACCGGGAGAGTAGAAGGAGCCGAACGGTCACGGAATCCCGAAACTCACGCATGGTGTCTACGTAGAGCTACGTACGTATTCGCGGCTACAACCTCCCAGCGCGCAGGATGGTACCGGCTAGCCTGCCGCCGTGGAACCCTCCTCGGCGGATTCCGCCGTTCAACGCGACCCGATCGACACCGCCTGGGCCAGCTTGACGCTGCTCGTCCCTGCGGTCGTTTCCGTGCTCTCCAAGATGGGTGCGATCGACCTCGCCTATCACATCCGCGCCGGCGAGGATGTACTGCACGGCAACATCCCTCGCGTTGACACCTGGACATTCACCTTCCCAGGCACGGCGTGGCTCGATCAGCAGTGGCTCGCACAGGGGATATTCGCGTCGTTATATCGGGGGGGCAGCTGGCCACTTCTCCTTGCCGCACAAGCGATCTTGGTCGGCGTCAGCACGTGGCTCGTGTACCTCGCAGCCCGCGAGACCGGCGCGCGGCCTCGGACCGCTTCACTGCTCGCGCTCGGGGGTTTCGTCGTGGCCACGCCGGCGCTGGGGATGCGGCCGCAGCTCCTCGCCGTTCCGCTCTTCGCCATCTTGCTTTGGATCACTGCGAGCCGACGGGCCCACCCTGGGCGCCTGTGGCTCGCCCCACTACTCGCGTGCCTGTGCGCGAACATCCATGGGAGCTTCGTGCTGTTCCCGATGGTGGTGGGCCTCGCCTGGCTGGAGGACCGTCGACGCGATGACCCGTCGGCGCGACGAACCCTGCTGATCGCCGCTTGCACGGCCGTCGCCACGATCGTCACCCCGTTCGGCCCGGGCGTGTGGTTCTACGTCTACAACGTGTCGACCGACCCGGTGATCCGCACCACCATCACGGAGTGGGCGCCGCTCACCCTCTCGACGGTCCCGGGGTGGCTCGCGATCGGGTCCGCGCTCGCGATAATCGCGTACCTCGCCCGCCGTGGGCGACCGACGCCGTGGACCAAGCTCCTGACCCTGGGCATCTTCTTGCTGCTTGCCCTGTCGGCGCAGCGCGCGATCGTCTGGTGGGCGATGGTCGCGCCGGTGGTCGTCGCCGCGTCGTTGGCTGAGGCGGCGGCGGAACCAGCGAGCAAGCCGGAGATCCCGACCGCGCGGCTGCCGGCCTACGTGATCGTCGGGACACTCGTCGCCGCGCTGGTCGTGCTCGCCCCGTGGTGGCGTGGAGAATCGTACGACCACTTCCTCACGGCCGCGCCCCCGGGCCTGACGCAGGCCGCAGCCGATCACCTCGCGCCGGGGACCCGCACCCTCGTCTATCAGCCGTGGGGATCGTGGTTCGAGTTCGCGCTCCCGAACCTCCCCGTCTTCGTCGACTCACGGATCGAGATCGTGCCGGACGATGTGTGGCGCGACTACGGGCAGGTCGCGTTCTCCGGGGCGGGCTGGAAGGACGCACTCGACCGATATGACGTCCAGGCGATCGTTGCCTCGGCCGACTGGAACCTGCTGCCGATGCTTCGCGCCGATCCCAGGTGGCACGAGGTCTACAGCGACGACGACGGCGCGCTGTTCGTGCGCGCCTGAGATCACTCGGGCGTGCCGACGCTCACCAAACCGGAGCGCGCGGCCATCCGGACAGCCGCGAGCCTGTTGCCGACGCCGAGCTTTCCGTAGATACGCCCGAGATGCGTCGTCACCGTGCGCTCGCGCACACCGAGCCGCGCTGCGATCTCGCGTGCGGTCAGTCCTTCCGCGGCGATCGCGAGGACTTCCCGCTCGCGTTGCGTCAGCATCGCGTCGAGCTCGCGCCGGCGGTGGATCCCGTCGGCGATCTGCCCGACGGCGCCGGACGTCGGACCGGCGAGCACCATCTCGCGCTCGCCGGCGCTCGCGATCGACGCGAAGAACTCATCCGGCTCGACCCGCTTGTCGACGTATCCGTCGGCGCCGACGAACAGCGCCCGGCTGATCGTGGTGGGATCGGCGTTGGCTCCGACCGCCAAGACGGCGTGGAAGGGATAGCGCTCGCGGATCTCTCGCGTCAACCACGACGCGTCGTGCGGCTCCTCGAGCCCGAGCCCCACCAGGACGACGACACGCGAGCGCCTGACGCGGGCGATCGCGCGAAGGGCTTCGTCGGCCGTCGCCGCCTCGGCCAGGAGCTCTGTGCTGTCCGCGTTCGCGACGAGCATGCCGATCCCCGCACGGACGACCCCGAGCGGGTCGACGACCACCACGCCGAGACGGCGTGGCGGTCGAGGGACGGAGGTGGCTGCTCGGCGCTGGCTCATCGAGGTTCTCGGACCGCTGCGGTGCAGACGATAGGAACGCGCTGCGGGCCGGCTCTTCCTCTATCGGTCGCGATCAGGCCGGTGCTGAGCCGCTAGTTGTCGAGGTCGATCAGGCCGAGCGTCGCCGCGCGAGCGACCGCCTGCAGTCGGGTCTTCACGCCGAGCTTCCGATAGAGCTTCGCGATGTGCGCCTCGACCGTCCGAGGCGAGATGCCGAGACGGCGACCGATCTGATGCGTGGTGAACCCTTCCGCGGCGAGCTCCAGGATCTCTCGCTCACGAGCCGTGATCGGAGTCTCCACCGCCGAGGCCGCGTGCGCCTGCCGTGCGAACCGGCGGAGTTCGTCGACGGCAGAGCGCTCGAGATCGGCAGGCACGACGCGTTCACCCGCGGCGATCTGCGTGAGGGTCTCCGCCAGCTCATGCAATCCGTCAGGCTTGCGAACGAACCCGTACACGCCTCGCCGGAGCGCTTCGAGCACCAGCGAGCCGTCGTCACGATCGGACAACACGACGACGCGGGCAAGCGGCGCACGATCGACGATCGCAGCGACCGCCGAGAGATCCGAGCCCCCCGCGAGATCGAGGACGACGATCGACGGGTGCGGCGCCGACCACGTCCCGACGTCGACGGTCGTCACGACGGTGACGTCGCCGACGCCCTCGGCGGCCGCCGCCGCGAGCCGGATCACACCTTCCACCACCGGATCGGTCTCGAAGACGAACAGGTCGGTCGTGGGGCCGTCCACAGCAGGAGGCTAGCCGAGTGAGAGTCGGCGTTGAGCTAGGCCGACGCGGGCATCGTCAGGGCGCCCGACCGCCAGGCGAACCGGATCGCCTCGACCTTCGAGTGCACGCCGAGCTTCGCCAGCAGGTTCTTCACGTGGCTCTGCACGGTCATCACGCTGATCGACAAGGCGTCGGAGACTTCCTGCGTCGTGTGTCCGTCGGCGAGCAGCGCGAGCACCTCGCGTTCGCGGCGGGTCAACGCGTCGAGCCGAGCGCCGTCGTTGGGATCGAGTCGTGAGACGCGAACCAGGTCCACCAAGGCCGCGAGATGGGTCGCGGGCAGGATCAACTCGCCCGCGGCGGCACGCCGCAAGAGTTCGGGAACCCTCCGCTGGTCGACCGACCGTGCCATCAGCCCTGCAGCGCCGGCGGCGATCACCGAGGCGCCGACCTCGGGGTCAAGCTCCTCGCTCACGGCGAGGATGCGAACGCCCCCGAGCGCCGCAGCCGCGTCCCGCACGACGTGAACGGACGGTCCGTTGAGATCCACCACCAGGACGTCGACCGGAACCTCAGCGGCCGCGGCTTGCGCCTCGGCGACGTCCCGGACGGGCCCGAGCACAGACACGCCCGCGTGGCGGCACGCGTAGGTCAGGTCATGCGTGAGCCCAAGGCCCCGCTCCATCACGAGCACTCGTACGTCGGCGTCCATCCCCAATGCGATGCATCGGCATCGGCGCCGGTTCACCTGAAGCGAGACACTCGACGGGTGAGGGGCATGCCGTGAACCGGCTCGCGAACACCACGAGCCCATATCTGTTGCAACACGCCGGGAACCCCGTCGACTGGTACCCCTGGGGCGACGAGGCGTTCGAGGCCGCCCGGACCCGAGACGTGCCGGTGTTCCTTTCGGTCGGCTATGCCGCGTGCCATTGGTGCCACGTGATGGAGCGCGAATCGTTCGAGGATCCAGAGACAGCGATGTTCCTCAACGAGCATTTCGTCGCGATCAAGGTCGACCGCGAAGAACGACCCGACGTCGACTCCATCTACATGGACGCGGTCCAGGCGATGACGGGCAGCGGTGGCTGGCCGATGTCGGTCTTCTGCACGCCCGACGGCCGCCCGTTCTATGCCGGGACGTATTTTCCGGACACCCCGCGCCACGGGATGCCCTCGTTCCGACAGGTGCTCGAGGGCATCGCCGACGTCTGGACGTCCCGCCGCGGCGACGCCGAGGAACAGAGCGCACGGATCACTGACGCCCTCTCGCGCGTCGCAGCGATCGGGCCGGGCGCGGTCGTCGCGGACGACATGATCGCCGAACGCGCCTTCGCTCTTTTGGAGCGGTCGGCGGATCGCACGTGGGGAGGATTCGGCGCTGCGCCGAAGTTCCCGCAGCCGATGGTGCTCACGTGGCTGCTCCGGCAGCACCTGCATGGCCGGGAGAGTGCCCTCGAACTCGCAACGGTCACGCTCGATCGCATGGCTGCCGGTGGGATGCACGATCAGGTCGGCGGCGGGTTCGCGCGCTACAGCACCGACGCCCAGTGGCACGTGCCGCACTTCGAGAAGATGCTGTCGGACAACGCGCTCTTGTTGCAGCTGTATACGAACGCCTGGCTCGTCACGCGAACGCCGCGCTACCGCGAGGTCGCGATCCGCACCGCGAAGTATCTCCTCGACGTCTTGCGCCGGCCGGAAGGTGGGTTCGCGAGCTCGCAGGACGCGGATACCGAGGGCGTCGAAGGAGCCACGTATGTCTGGCCATGGGATGAGCTCGTCGACCTCGTCGGTACGGAGGTCGCGGATGCGTTCGGCGCGCGGCCGGAAGGGAACTGGGACGGGACGAACGTCCTGTGGTTCCCCGACGACGTCGAGCAGGTCGCCGCACGATATGGCACCGACGGCGGGACCCTCGCGGCCGCCATCGACGACGCTCGAGTTGCGCTCCAGGAACGACGGCGTCAGCGGCCGCAGCCAGCCATCGACGACAAGGTCATCGCGGGATGGAACGGCCTCGCGATCGGTGCCTTGGCGATCGCGGGACGCGCGTTCGGGATGGCGCCGCTTATCGACGCCGCCACGGCGTGCGCGACGTTCGTCTGGACTTCGATGCGCGACGATCACGGTCGGCTCCTTCGCGCGTGGCGCGGCTCGGCAGGTGGCCGGGCGTTCCTCGACGACCACGCGCTGCTGGCGCTTGGACTGCTCAGTCTGTACGAGACGACCGGGGATGCCGTTTGGTTCGAACGAGCTGGAGCGCTCGTCGACACCATCCAGCAGCGATTCGGTGATCCGGCCGGCGGGTTCTTCCTCACACCGGACGACGGTGAGACGTTGATCACACGCCCTATGGACGTCATCGACACGGCGACGCCGAGTGGCACATCGGCGGCCGCCGATGTGCTCGTTCGGATCGCGAGATACACGGGCGAGGACGTGCTCGAAGACGCGGCTCGCAACACCGTTGGACCGATCCTGGCGTCGGCGGCAACACACCCGACCGCCTTCGGACATGCGCTGTGCGTGGCCGACATGCTGCACAGCCCCCCGCTGGAGATCGCGATCGTCGGTGACCCGACGGCCGCACAGATGCGCGCCTTGACGGATGTGGTGTTCGCCGATCGGTACCTGCCGAACGCCGTCGTGGCGCTGGGTGACCCGGACGACGACGAGGGGACGGCGGCGCGGGTGCCGCTTCTGAACGGACGGCTGATCCGTGCGGGCGCACCGACGGCCTACGTGTGTGAGCGCTTCGCATGCCAGATGCCGACGAGCGATCCAGAGATCTTGGCCCAGCAGCTTCCCTCGTAGGAGGCACGCAGTGCCCGTGGTACACGTGTGCCGGTGACCGACATCGCGGGAACGATCGATACGGCGGACGATGCGGACGTCGCGAGCGGATGGCGTGCGGCGCTCTTCTGTCTCGTCGTGTTCTGCGTTGCGCGCGTCGCCGTCTCACTGGTAGCGGTCGCAGCGGTTGGTGCCCACCCGCCTGACGCGTCTGCCATCACAGGTGTGTCACCTCCAGCTTCGTTCACCGTGGCCGCGACATCCGGATGGCACAACGCCCTGGACGGGATGCAGCGATGGGACGAGGCGTGGTTCGCATGGATCGCCGCGGACGGCTATGGGAACAGCGAGGGCGTGCGAGCAGCGTTCTTCCCGGCGTTCCCCGCGGCGACCGCGGCGACCGCAGCGGTCACCGGGACATCGACTCCGACGGCGGCGACGATCGCTTCGAACGTCGCCTATCTCTGCAGCCTCATCGTGCTCTTCCGACTCACCACCCTCGAGCTCGGCGACCGCGAGGCGCGTTGGTCCGTCGCATTCTTCGCCGCGATGCCGACATCGTTCTTCTTCCTCGCGCCCTACAGCGAATCTCTATTCCTGCTGGCGACGCTGCTCGTCTTCCTCCTGGCGAAGAGCGAACGGTGGAGTCTCGCCGCATCGGCAGGAGTGCTCGCGGGCCTCACACGGCCGATGGCGGTCGCCCTCACGCCGGCGGTGTGGTGGATCACACGGAGCGCGTCGCAGGCGTCGCGTCGCGCGCGGATCGCAGCGGTTGCTGCGCCCGTCGTCGGGATCCTGTGCTACCTGGCGTGGTGGGGAGTCGCACGAGGCGATGCGCTGGCACCCGTGCACGCGCAGACGTACTGGGGACGAGGGACGACCTTCGCGCCCTTCACGGTCGTCCGAGGACTCACATTCGCAGTGTTGGCCGCGGTCCGCGGCGTGCGGCCCGACCTGCTCGTCGACGGCGCGCTCACCACTTGCTTCATCGTGTCGGCGGTCCTCGCCGTGCGCCGGATCCCCGGTGCGTACGTTGCGTATGTGTGGTCGACGCTGCTCATCCCGCTCTCGTTCGCGTGGGCCCCTCGACCCTTCTTGTCCGTCCCACGGCTGGCGTGCGTGCTCTTCCCCGTTGCCTGGGTCTGGGTGGGAGTCCTTCACACCCGAACGCGGCTCACGATTGGGATCGCGGTGATGGCTGTAGGCCAGCTCGCCCTTGCCGGCGTGTTCATGAATTGGGGTTGGTTGTTCTGAGCGCAGAGCCTGCGGTGTCGGCGCGCTCATCGAGGCCCGGGCTGCGGCGGGCGATCGTGTACTGCGCCGTCGTCTTCGTGATCAGCCGTGTCGGGATCAGCTTGCTCGGCCTCACCGTGGGCTCCTTGACCCAGGGAGCTCTGCCGCACGAGCCGCCGAACGTGAGTCCGGCCACCAGCGGGATCCACAACATGTGGGACGGCCTCGATCGGTTGGACGCCCGGTGGTTCACCTTCCTGGCGGACGAGGGATACGACGCGGCTCCGCATTCTGCGGCGTTCTTCCCCCTGTATCCGGTCGCGATCAGCATCGTCGCGTGGCTGCCAGGCGTCGACACGCTGAGCGCCGCGACGATCATCTCGAACCTCGCGTACCTCGGGGCGCTGATCGTGTTGTACCGGTTGACCGAGCGCGAGCGATCGGACGAGCTCGCCCGCCGGACGGTCGTGGTGCTCGCCTGCTTCCCGACCGCCTTCTTCTTCCTCGCGCCGTATAGCGAATCGCTCTTCCTGTTGTTGACGTTGCTCGCGTTCGTCGCCGTCCGCCGCGACCGATGGCCCGCCGGCGCGGTTTCGGGCGCCGCGGCGGCGCTCACGCGGTTGATCGGGGTGGTGTTGATCCCTGCATTCCTCGTCGAGGCGTGGACGCGCGGCGATCCGGCGACCAGGACGCGGCGGTTCGCGTGGGCCTGCGTGATCGCGGTGGGACCGGCGCTGTATGTCGGCTGGTGGTGGCTGCATACCGGCGATCCGATGGCTCCCTTCTCGGCGCAGAGCGCGTGGAACCGCACGCTCGCGTTCCCACTCTCGACCCTTGGCCGCGGGCTCTCGCAGGCCGTTGGAGGCCTCAACCAATCCGACGGCGGATATTGGATCTCGGACTTCGCGTTGACGGCCGCGGCGATCGGAGGCGTGGTCGCGGTGCGGCGGACCGCTGCGCCCAGCTACCTGGTGTATGCGGGCCTGAGCCTGCTGATCCCGCTCGCGTATCCCTATCTCGGACGAGATCTCGTGTCGATGTCCCGGTTCGTCATCGTGATCTTCCCCGCGTTCTGGGGGATCGCCGAGTGGTGCCGTCGTCGTTGGGTGTACGTCACGTGGGTCGGGGTATCGACGGCGTTGCTCGCATGGCACGCGGTGCTCTTCATGTCCTGGCGACCGATCTTCTAGGTCAGCTCGACGGAAGGTCGTCGAATCCAGGCGCTGGCGCGAACGCCATCGTGACGGCCGAGGGGTCCTCCGCGACCGCATGGATCTTCGCGGGGTCGGCTTGCCCGAGGAACCTTCCGGCCTCCATCAGATACGGAAGCTTCTCTGGGTCGAAGCCGATCATCCGGGCGATCGTGACGTCGGCCGCCACGGGGTCGTCGGCGACGACCACCGCCCCGAGCGGCGCGGGCGTCCCAGAGATCGGGCCGTCGCCTTGCATGCCGACGATGCCGTCCGCGATCACGAGGTCGGGCCGCACCGTCGCGGCGATGTCGAGGATCGACGCGTCGATGCCCTGCCAATGCAGGATGTTCTTCGGCCAGCCGTACATGCGCCCGGGCAAGCACCCGAAGCAGTTCTTCAAGGAAAGCGTGACACCCGCCCAGTGGTGGGTTTTGACCTTCGGCATCGACACGACGAGGTCGGCCGACGTGATCGCCGTCGGCAACCACAGGGTGCCGAGTTGGGTGTACGCCGCCGACAGTGGGACCTCTCCGGCGCGCGCGACGTTGAGATCGACGAACGAGGCGCCGGCGTCGCGCAGATAGCCCGCGAGCCCCGACGCCTCGACCACGTAGCCAGTGTCACGACGGTGGCCGGGGCCTTCCGCCACAACCACGTCGGCGGCGCCGAGGCGCCGCAGGGCCGCGACCGACGCCGCGACCAGCCGAGGGTCGGTGTTGATGACGGCGCCGGGGTCGTACTCGACCATGTTCGGCTTCAGCAGGACGCGAGCGCCCTTGACGTCTGCCCCGATCGACCGGAGCCCGTCGAGGACGACGCCCTCGAGATCTCCGTCATACGACGACGCGCGGAGGACCGCGACCTGTGCGGTTCCCGGCGGCGCGAACACGCTGTGGTCCCAGGGCTCCGGGCGTTCGCGCCCCCGGAGCTCGACGCCGACGGCCGCCGCCACGCCGAAGGCCGCGACGGTCCCGGCCGAGCGCGCGAGGAATCGCCGGCGCGACATCGCGAGGTCGGGAGGCGTCTGCACATGCTCCTCCGCCGTCATGGCGTGAAGACCTCCAACGGGCGGTCGCGAAGCGCGAGCACAGCCCATGCAAGCGACGCGGTGTCCGCCTCTGGGTCTGTCAGGGAACGATGCGAGGCGACGGCGGCACGGGCCGCAGGCACCGCCGGGTCGCCGAGCACCTGCAACGCGACGGTCGCCGTTGCGAGCGAGAGCAACCCGCTCGCCTCGACTCGCCACCGACTCCCCAGGACACGGGTTCCCCGCGCGACGGCTGCCGGATCGAGCCCGTTGATCCCCAACAGCGCGACGGACGTGGTCTGCACGTACGGCTGCAGGTCGACCCCATTGACCGTTCGCGTGCCGAAGTTCCAGCCGCCGCCGGCGCACTCACGTTGCCGGAGCATCTCCAGCCCGTCGTCGATCCGGGCCGTCGCGGCCGGGCGGACCGTTCGGAGCGCGAGCATGCCCCAGGCGGTCGGCTCGACCCAGCCGTAGGCGCCGAGCGTCCACGGCCACCCGCGAGGCGACGCGTTCGGGTCGATGTCGTTGGCGACGGTCGCGACGACGTGATCGAGTGCCGCCTCTCGCTCAGTGCCGGGATGCATCGCCAATGCAGCGAGGGCGGTTCGGTCGGATGCTGCGGCGCCCGCCACCAAACACACGCGGCCGGCCTCGTCGACCTGGTCGGCCAGCCACGTGCGTGCCCCGTCGTCGTCGAGCGCGAGCGCGACGAGCGCCGTCGCCTCCGGCTCCGATCCCCCGCCGGCGACCGAGCCCACGCCACCGTCCGGGTTGCGCCGAGCGCGCAGCTGCGAGAGCGGGTCCATCCCCATGCTGGTCATCATCGGCGCTTCACGCGCGCACATACACCGATCCGTGATCGGTGTGCAGCACCTCTCGCCACCCCGGGTCGTCGCCGATCACGGACAGCAGCCCGCTCGATTGGTCCGGATCGAGCACGAGCACCTTGACTCCCCATCGGTCCAGGATCGCTTGCCACCCAGCCTTTCCGGCCGACACTGACAGATAGTCGTCCCACGTCGCCTTGGGGAAGATCTCGATCCGAGGATCCACGGCGACCGGAAGGCCCGGCGCTCGATATTCGCCCCACGAGGCGTAGAGCTCATCGACGTACGCGCGCGACCCCGCCGGGACGCTCGCGGCAGCCGAATCGATGAGGTCCGTGGGCGCGTAACTGAGGCCGTCCGGCCCGCCCGTCACAGGATCGGTTCCCAGGTGGGTCGTGGCGGCGCCGAGCGTCAGGAGGACCAGGCTGCCGATCACGATCGCATTGATCGGGGAGCGGTCGGACTCGGTGCCTCGCCGCTCGGACTCTTGCAGCAGCCCGGCCACAACGACGGGCGCGTAGAGACCCCACCAGATGACACCTCGGATCGCGAGCAGCCCGAGGAACGCGAACGCCCCGAGTTCGAGCAAGGGGATCCAGCCGGCGGGCGGCCTGCGGCGCGCGAGGTACGCCGCGATCGCGAACATCGTGAGGAAGAAGAATCGGCCGGTCCACGTATGGATCGAGGGCGGTCCCCATTCGGCGACTTGATGCGACACAACCGGGTGCGTCGACAGATCCCAGACGTAGCTCCAGACCTGCAGCCCGAACGGTCCGATCAGGCTCGCGGCGAGGCTCGCGGCGGCCACCAGCGCTTCCGTCATTCCGAGCGTGGGAGACGTGCGTCGGTCTTCCAGCCAGGCGAACAGCAACAGGACGAACACGAGCGGAAAGCTGCCGTGCAGGCTCGCCCACGGGATCACGGCAACCGGGATCAGCCACAGGCCGCGCGGATGCGCGGTCCGGCGCGCCAGGAGCCACACGCACAACGCGAATAACACGAACGCGAACTGCTGCGGACGGAGCTGGTCGACGATCTCGATGCCCGTGAGCCACCCGGCGATCGTGAGCAGCGCGGCGGCGCGTCGCGACGCGCCCATCTCGCGGCACGCGAGGTACAGGAACAACACCACCCCGAACACCAACAGCCCTCGAAGCAGCAGGACAGCGGTCCATCCTCCGACCTGTTCCGTCAGCCCGAGGAGGACCTGCGCACCCCACTGCTGGTTCAGCCATGGCTGACCCGCCTGGGTGAACGTGAATGTGTCGATCCGAGCGACGGAATGCGACGAGAGCATGTCCTGGCCGGCCCGGATCTGATAGGCGAGGTCGATCGCCATCGTGCGCGTCAGGAACGTAACGATGACCGGCACCAGCAGGCCGACCGCGACCCACGCATCGTCGATCGACGGCCAGCGCCGGCCGGGTTCCCGAGCCGGTCGCGTCGACATCGCCCAGGAGCGTACGACGCCGTTCGGCGTGCACATAGGATGCGGATGTGCGCGACCCGCTGCGGCATCTCGTCGCGATGCTCGTCATCACCGGCTCGATGGTGACCGTGGGTGCGCTCCAGAAGGTGCCGTGCGCGAGCACCTCGTGGCTCGACTCGCAGCACGCGGGCGTGGTCCAGTGCTACACCGACATCCCCGCCTTGTACCGGTCTGAGCAGCTGGAAGGCGGGCGGCTGCCCTTCCTGACAGCGTGCGCGCCATCGGCCGCGCCCTGCGACGAGTACCCGGTGGTCCCCATGTACACCCTTCGGCTCGCGGCATGGCTCGTGCCGTCAGGGGCGGATGCGATCAGATGGTTCTTCGGATGGACGGCATTGATCCTGCTCGCATGTGCGCTCTGGACGACGTGGTGCCTCGAGCGGCTCGGCGCCCGCACCATCCTGTTCGCCGCCGCGCCCGTCCTGCTGGTATCGGGTACGACCAACCTCGACCTCATCGCGGTCGCGGTGACGACCACCGCGACCGTGGCGTATCTGGCGGATCGCCGACGAAGCGCCGGGATCGCGCTCGGCATCGGCGCCGCCGCGAAGCTGTACCCGCTGCTCGCGCTCCTGCCGTTCGGAGCGGAGGATCGTCGGACGCGCAACGGCGAGGGGGTTCGCACGCTGACCGCGTGGACCATCGGAACGACCGTCGTCCTCAACCTCCCGTTCGCGGTCGCACGGTTCGCGTCATGGGCAACGTTCTTCCGCCTGAACGCGTCGCGGCCCGCGGACTACGACTCCATCTGGGGGGTTCCGTGCGCGCTGCACGCTTGTGTGCCCGACACCTTCGTGAAGATCGCTGCGCCGGTCACGACCGTGGCGCTCGCGTGGTGGATCTGGCGAACCGCGGTCCGCCGGCAGCCCGACCTGCCGCGGTGGGTATTGCTGTTCCCCCTGCTGATCGCCGTGCTCTTGCTGGGGAAGGTGTGGTCGCCTCAATACTCGTTGTGGCTGCTGCCCTGGTTCGCGTTGACGCGCGTTCCGTTCGCGACGTTCTTCGCGTATCAGCTCGCGGAGATCTTGGAGGTACTCACGCGGTACAGCTACTTCGGACATCTGCAGTCGGGACGAGGAGCCACGTACGCGGTGTTGGCGGTGGTCATCGTGGTGCGCGCGGCGCTCCTCGTGCGGTGTTTGGCCGCGTGGCTGCGTGACCCGACACCCGTGACGAGCGGGGTCGTGGATGCGTGGCGACGTCCGGCCGCTCAGGCGGCATGACGGTGACCTCGATACGGTGTGCGCGATGCCCAAGGTCGTGATCACGATGCCGGCGTTCCACGCCGAGACGACCCTCCAACGGACGGTCGAGGCGATCCCTGACGGGGTCGCCGACGAGATGATCCTGGTGGACGACGCGAGCACCGATGCGACCGCAGAGGTTGCCCGCGAGCTGGGACTGCATGTCCACGTTCATCCGGACAACCGCGGGTACGGCGGGAACCAGAAGACGTGCTACACGCTCGCGCTCGAGGCCGATGCGGACATCGTCGTGCTGCTTCACCCCGACTATCAGTACGAACCGAAGGCGGTGCCGCTCTTGATCGCGCCGATCCTCGCGGGCGAGGCCGACATGACGTTCGGATCTCGCTTCGCCGGGATGGGCGATCCGTTGGCCGGTGGTATGCCGCTGTATCGATATGTCGGGAATCGCATCACGACGGTGACGCAGAACGTCCTGCTCGGGACGCGCTTCACCGACATGCACAGCGGCATGCGCGCCTACACGCGTCGCGCGTTGCTGACCCTGCCGTTCCGTGGCTATCCGGATGGCTTCTCGTTCGACGCGCGGCTGCTGATCGATGCCGTGACGACCGGGATGCGAGTCGTCGAGGTCCCGATCCCGACCCGCTACACCAAAGAGTCGTCGTCGATCTCGGTCGGTCGGTCGCTTCGGTACGTCGCTGATGGGACGCGGTACGCCGCGAGCGCGGCGCTCCTTCGAGGCCGACGTGGACACCGGTATGTCCCCGGTTGGACGGCCGCCGCGGGCGCGATCACCGTCGACGAGCGGCCGCCACCCGCGTGCGCCGCGTGTGGGAGCACGGACCTGCGCCTGCGGTTCCGCGCGACCGCGAGCGGTGATCCGACCGCCGATGAGTTCCGCTGTACGTCCGATGCGCTCGGGGCACACGACGGGATCACGAGATGCGCCCGGTGCCACCTCTTGTCCCAGGTTCCAACGCTCGAGGGCGACGCACTGCGAGCCATGTACGAAGCGGTCGAGGACGAGGCGTACCTCGAGCAGGAAGCGTCCCGCCGGGAGCACTTCAACTGGGTCCTCGACCAGATGGATCGCTTCCATCGGTCGGACTCGCGATTGTTCGAGGTCGGTGCGCACGTCGGTCTGTTCCTGGCTGAGGCCGCGGACCAGGGCTGGAACGCGACGGGCGTCGAGCCGTCCGCATGGGCCGTCGCCGAGGGGACCCGGCGATTCGGTGTGTCACTCCGCCAAGGAGCGATCGAGACGCTCCGGATACGGAAGGACTCCACGGACGCGCTGGTGCTGCTCGATGTGCTCGAGCACCTCGTCGATCCCGTCGGCGCGCTCCGGCGGCTCCGCCCGATGCTCGCCTCGGACGGCTTGCTCGTGATCTCGACCATCAACACGTCGGGGATGCACGCACGCGTGTCTTCGAGGCGGTGGCCGTGGTTCACGCGCGCTCACCTGCACTATCCGGGACCCGTACAGCTCGCCCTGATGTTGCGGCGCGCCGGGTTCGAGATGGTGCGGTGGCAGCTGATGCCTCGGTCGATGCAGCTGTCCTATATCGCCAAGCGCGCGGGGAACCAGCCAGGTGCGGCTGCGCTCGAACGCGCATCCAAGATCACGGATCCACGGCTTCCCGCCGGACTCCTCGGAGATAGCGCGCTGATCTGTGCGCGGGTTATGCGCTCCGGGACAGAACGATCGAGTGTCATGACCACCATGGATCCGCGGTGCTCGATCTGGCCGAGGGACCACCCGCTCGCCTCCGCCCACCCTTCCAGGTACGTCGGGAACCCCGCGCCTGCGAACCGCGCCACGAAGACGATGCGGTCGACCGTCGGCGGCAGTCCCTCGAGCTCGCGGGCCAGGAACGCCTCCGTGTCGGGCGCCGCGACGTACGGCACGGGCTCTACGGGTCCGGGGAAGTCGTAGTACGAGGTTGGGGTCAGCAGATAGCTCCTCTCCTCAGGGTTGGAGAACCAGTCGAGCTGGCCTGATTCCACCAAGCCCGGATGAAGGAGCGTCACGCTTGCAGGATCGCTCGCGGCACGGGCGGTCGCTGCGGCCCATCGCCAGTCCTCCCCCGCTTTCAGCACCCCTGCGGTTCGCCCAGACGGCGGACACCGCCAGGATCGCTGCGAAGATCCGACGAGCTCCGTCCGGTTGCAGCGACCGCACGCCCAAGGCGACGAGGAGCACCGCGGCCGGCGCGGCCTGCAACGTGTACCGCGACCTCGAGCAGACGAACCGACGTTGTGAGCGCGAGCACGCCAAGAACGACGAGCGGGATGAACAGCCACGACAGGACCAGTGCGACCGCTCGATCGGTCGACCGCGCGGTGCCTCAACGAGATGGACGCGGTGGCGCAGCGCGATGATCGCCTGCGATCACCGCGCGCTCACGAAGAACGCGGGAACGATGAGACTCGCGAACCAATCGAACGACAGCGAGGTCGGCAGGACGAGCAAGGCTCGACGACCGAAGATGCCAGCACCTGCGGCACGAGGCCCAGATCGAGCACCGCAACGGTGGCGATCGCGCGACGAACGCGGTCGTCGATACTCGGGTCGAGCCATCCCGTCGCCGTGCGATCGGCATACACGAGCTCGGCTGGCAACGCCAGCACGAACACGATGTGTGCGTACGCCAGCAGCGCCGTCACCACGATCCACACCACCATGGCGCCGCGCGACCCGCGATCCAGCCACGTGACCAAGGCGAACACGGACGCGACCGTGACGAGCATCGCGATCGCATACGGACGTGCGTTCGTTGCTTCGAACGCGATATCGGGCCACAAGACGAACACCAGCACCGCGAGTCTGCCCGAATTCTCGATCGAGGAGCCGCGTCGCGAGTCGGAAGAGGAGGAACGCCGCGATCACAATCGCGATCAGTGACGGAAGGCGCAGCACCCATTCCTTGTCGCCGATCTGCCGCACGAGCCATGCGACCGGGTAGTAGAGCGCGGTTTGCCCCTGGAATGCGTAGGAGCGATGCAACATCTCGCGGAACGAGCCGTCGATGACCCACCACGTGACGAGCTCGTCTTCCCAGAAGCTCGATGCGATCGGTCGCAGCCACAGCACCGCACCGCTCAGGAGTGTGACCGCCCACAGGAAGCGCACATGGAAGCGCTCGTCCTGCGTCGGCACATGCGATGCCGTCGCCGTGGCACTCATCGGAACTCCGAACTCGTCGGGGTGCCGCGACTCTACGCGCAAACCTGTCGGGGGCCGGGAAGCGAGCTAGGCTCGAACGACCCAAGCCCAAGGAGCGAGGACGATGACGACCGCCACGATCGTGACGAACAAGGGATCCTTCACCGCAACACTGATGCCCGAGCATGCGCCGAAGACCGTCGCGAACTTCGTCGGCCTCGCGTCCGGCGAAAAGACCTGGACGGACCCGCGCGATGGGGCTACGAAGGACGAGGCCCTCTACGCCGGCACGGTCTTCCACCGGGTGATCGACGACTTCATGATCCAGGGAGGCGACCCCACGGGCACGGGGCGAGGCGGACCCGGCTACACCTTCGAGGACGAGTGTCCGCCGGACGGGCCGACGTTCAACCAGGTCGGGCGGCTGGCGATGGCGAATGCCGGGCCCGGAACGAACGGCTCGCAGTTCTTCGTCACGACCGCCGAGACGCCGTGGTTGAACGGTAAGCACACGATCTTCGGTCAGGTGACTGACGGCTACGACGTCGTCGAGGCCATCGGCAAGGTGGCGGTAGGGCGGGACGACCGGCCTGTCGACGACGTCGTGATCGAGCGGATCGATATCAGCTACTGACCGGCCGATCCATCGACCACAGGACGTGCGCCATCCCGACGCGCACGTCGCCGCGCCACGGACGGAACCCGAGCGCGCGCGCGACCGACCAGCTCGGCACGTTCTCGGGCCGGATGATGCTGATCAGCCGGTCGACCTCCAGCGCGACCCACGCCCGATCGCGACATGCGCGGCCAGCCTCGGTCGCGAACCCGTTGCCCTGGCGGTCGAGCCGGATGTGCCATCCGAGCTCGACGAACGCTCCGTGGCCTGTCTGCTGTACCGCCGGGCCGCAGTCGCCGATCATCTCGCCCGTGGCACGCTCGATCACCGAGAGCAGTCCAAAGCCGTCGCGTTCGTACCGCTCCTGCGTGCGTTCGATCCACAACCGGGCCATCGAGCGGTCGAACGGCCTCGGGTAGAACCGCATCGCGTACGGATCGCCGACGACGGCCGCGAACGCGTCGAGGTCGTCGAGCTCCATCGGGCGCAGGTGGAGTCGCTCGGTCTCGAGGGTCCACGTCATTCGGGCATCGTCGCATGACCGACGGGCGTGACGGCCGACTACCCGCGCACGCGAGCGCCGTGGCAAGCTCCCGGTCTCGAACCGCCTGAGACGAGGAGCGACCGATGAGCCGACCGAACGTGCTGGTGACCCGCCCGATCATGGACGCCCCGCTAGCGCGCCTGCGCGAGCGCTGCGACGTCACCGTTCACGAGAACGAGTTCGGCATCCCGCGCGACGAGCTGCTCGAGGTGGTCAAGGGTCGCGACGCCCTGATCACGATGCTCACCGAGAAGGTCGACGCCGAGCTGCTCGCCGCCTCCGGCGGCCAGCTCAAGATCGTCGCGAACCACGCGGTCGGCTTCGACAACGTGAACGTTCCCGACTGCACGGCGGCCGGCGTGCTCGCCACGAACACCCCCGATGTCTTGACCGAGACCACCGCCGACACCGCGTTCGCGCTGATCCTCGCTGCGACCCGTCGCGTCGGCGAGGGCGAGCGGTTCCTGCGCGAAGGCACGCAGTGGATCTGGGGGCCGCTGATGATGCTCGGCCAAGACGTCCACCATAAGACGATCGGCGTGGTCGGGTTCGGGCGGATCGGCCAGGCGGTCGCGCGCCGCGCCGCGGGCTTCGGGATGACCGTGATCTACAGCGACGCAGTGCAGCTGCCGGCCGAGGTCGAGGCTGAGACCGGCGCGACGCGGGTCGAGCTCGACGAGCTGCTCGAGCGCGCCGACGTGATCTCGATCCACACGAACCTCACCGAGGAGACGCGCCACCTCTTCAGCCACGAGCAGTTCAAGCGGATGAAGCCGACCGCGGTGTTGGTGAACACATCTCGCGGACCCGTCGTCGACGAAGAGGCGCTCGCCGACGCGCTCGAGAATGACGAGATCTTCGCCGCGGGGCTGGATGTGTTCGAGAAGGAGCCCGCCGTCGATCCACGGCTGCTCAACCTCGAGAACGCTGTGGTGATCCCGCATCTCGGCAGCGCGACCGTCGACACCCGCAACGCGATGGGCAACCTTGCGGTCGATAACGTGTTCGCAGCGATCGACGGCACGCGGCCGCCGACGTTGCTGAATCCGGACGCGTTCAAGGGATAGTCGGCCGTGACATCCCGCGCGGCCGACGCGACGGGCCGCCGGGAGCGGCCTGTGCCCGAGACCCTTCGTCGCGACGTCCGCCTGCTCACCACGCTGCTCGGCGACGCCATCCGCGCCCACGGTGGGAACGAGCTCTTCACAACGGTGGAAGCGCTGCGGCGCGCGGTTTTGCGGCTCCACGAGCGCCCAACGCCGTCGCGCGCCGCAGCGGTAGATCGCGTGATCGCCGGGATCTCCCGCGAGGACGGTGCCCGCGTCGCGCGTGCGTTCACGGCGTTCTTCCAGCTGGTCAATCTCGCCGAAGAGCGCCAGCGCGTCCGTGAACTCCGGGACCGCGGACGGGCGCCGCTGCCGCCCCTGACGCGCCCGGTCCAGGTGACCGAAGTGCTCACCGCGCACCCGACCGAGGCGAAGCGGCGCGCGGTCGTCGAGCATCTGTGGCGGATCGGCGACCTGCTCGACACGCTCGATGACCCGCGCAGGGGCGGCCGCGTGCAGGCGGACACCGAGCGCCGCTTGCGCGAGGAGATCGCGAGCCTGTGGCTCACCGACCCGGTCCGGCAACGCCCGCCGGTGCCGCTCGATGAGGTTCGGGCGACGATGGCGCTGTTCGACCGCACGATCTTCACGACGCTGCCGAAGGTCGTGCGCGCCACCGGCGCGGGAACGACGCTGCGATGGGGAACCTGGGTCGGCGGCGATCGCGACGGGAACCCTGCCGTTACCGCCGAAGTGACGCTCGGCGCGGCGGCGATCGCGCGCGACCACGTCTTGCGCGGCTACGAGACCGCGGCGCGCCGGATCGCCCGCTCGCTCTCCGCATCGGAAACGGAGGTTCCACCGTCGGCCGCGCTGCGCCGGTCGCTCGCACGTGATGTTCAGGACTTCCCGGACCGAGCGAAGGAACTCGCTCGCACGCTGGCCGACGCGCCGCATCGGCGCAAGCTCGTGCTGATCGCCGAGCGGCTCGCGGCCACACGAGCGGGCGCCGCGGTGGCATTCGGATCGGCGGACGCGTTCGAGCGCGAACTCGACACCCTTCGCGGGTCGTTGCATGAGGGAGGGGCCGCGATCTTGGCCGATGGCGAGCTCGCGGACCTTGCCGAACAAGCCCGCGCGTTCGGATTCCACCTGGCGTCCCTCGAGGTCCGCCAGCACTCGTCGATCCTCCGCGCCGCGGTCGACGACCCCGACCCGGAGGTCGACGCCATGTTCCGCGCGATCGCACAGATCCAGGGCGAGCTGGGCGCGGCGGCTTGCCACCGGCTCGTGATCAGCTTCACACGAAGCGCGGGCGACGTGGACGCCGCATACACGCTCGCCCGCCGCGCCGACCCCGCGCTCCCCCGACATCTCGACGTGTCTGCTGTTCGAGTCGGGCGCCGAGCTTGCGCACGCGACCGAGATCCTCGGCGACGTCGTGGACCTCGCCGCCGTGAAGATGCGGCTTCGGCGCAATGGCAGACGCCTCGAGGTGATGCTCGGCTACTCCGACTCCTCGAAGGAAGCCGGCGTGCTCGCCGCGAGCCTCACGCTCTACGAGGCGCAGTGCGAGATCGCAGCATGGGCGCGCGAACGCGACATCGAACTCACGATCTTCCATGGCCGTGGCGGCGCGCTCGGACGCGGCGGCGGCCCGACCGCGCGCGCGATCCGCGCGCAGCCCCCCGGAACCGTCGACGGCCGGTTCAAGGTCACCGAGCAGGGCGAGGTCGCGTTCGCACGGCACGGCGACCCGGACATCGCGTGGCACCACCTCGAGCAGCTCGCCCGCGCGGTCGCGGGCGCGCCCGGCACGGACGCGCCGGACCCGAGCGACGACTTCGCGACCGAGATCGAGACGATGCGCACAGCGAGCGAGCGGGCGTGGCGGACCCTCGTCGGCGCGCCGGGCTTCGCGCGATGCGTCACCAGGGCGACGCCGATCAAGCAGATCTCGTCGATGCCGATCGCCTCGCGTCCCGTCTCGCGTACGAGCAACGTCGAGGACCTCGATGCGCTCCGCGCGATCCCGTGGGTGTTCTCGTGGGCTCAGGCGCGCGTCAACCTCCCCGGGTGGTTCGGACTCGGCACCGGTCTCGAGACCGTCGCGACGACCCGTGGCGGGCTCAACCACCTCCGCGGGATGCATCGCACCTGGCCGTTCTTCGCCGTCCTGCTGGAGAACGCATCGGTGTCGCTCGCGAAGGCGGACCGCGCATTGGCCGCCCGCTACCTCGCGCGCGCCGACCAACCCGAGCAGGCGGACGTCATCTTCGCTGAATGGGACCGAACCGAGCGGACTGATCCTCGCGATCACCGGCGAGGAGCGTCTGCTCGGCGCGCACGGCTCGCTCCGCAGCGCTGTCCATCTCCGCGCCCCGTACGTCGACGCGCTGTCCTACCTTCAGCTTCGGTTCCTCGACGACCCAAAGGCGACGCGGTTGGTGCAAGCGACGATCGCGGGGGTCGCGGCCGGCCTGCAGAACACCGGCTGACCTGCGGTTCCGCACGTATGTCGCTGACCGACGTTCAGGAACCCGGCTACCGCCGGACGCAACCCGTGCCCTATGCTCCCGCCCTTCGTCCCGGACGGCAGACCGACCGGGACACGATGGAAAGGAAGAGCCATGGCTGACCTGGTGACTTCGCTCCCGGCCCTCGAACCCGGCGACCGCCTGTTGTGCGGGCCCGGCCCGTCGAACGTCCACCCGGACGTGCTCGCGGCGATGCAATTGCCGATGAACGGGCACCTCGACCCCGACTTCTGGGACATCCTGCTCGACCTCGTCGAAGGCCTCCGCGCGTTGTGGCGCCAAGGCCAGGGCCTCGCGATCTGTCTATCGAGCCTCTGGGAACTCCGCGATGGAGGCAGGGTTCCTCAACCTCGTCGAGCCGGGCGACAAGGTCATCAGCACGAAGTGGGGCTTCTTCGGCTCGCGGCTGAACGACTTCGCGCATCGCATCGGCGCCGACCTCGTCGAGTTGTCCGCCGACCTCGGCCAGGCTGTGAGCGTCGACGAGATCATGTCCACCCTCGCCGCGAACCCGGACACGAAGGTCGTCACGATCGTGCACGCCGAGACGTCGACCGGCGTCGAGTTCCCGCTCGAGGAGCTCTCGAAGGCGATGAAGGCCGCGAACTCCGACGCGCTGCTCTACGTGGACTGCGTCACCTCGCTGGGCGGCCAGCAGGTCGAGGCCGAGGCGTGGGGCATCGACTACGGCTACTCGTGCTCGCAGAAGGCGCTCGGCTGCCCGCCGGGGATCGCGCCGATCGCGCTGAGCGAGCGCGCCATGGAGCAGGTGAAGGAACACAAGACGCCCGTTCCCTACTACTACGACATCGAAGAGTTGGCGAAGTACTGGATCGACCGGCCGATCGCGTACCACCACACGATGCCGATCCTGCAGTACTACGCGCTGTACACCGGCATCCGTCTGGCGCTGAACGAGGGCTTGGAGAACCGTTGGGCTCGCCACGCGGATGCCGGTCGCTACTTCCAGCAGGAGATCACGTCGCGCGGCTTCGAGCTGCTCGCAGACCCCGACCACCAGCTCGTGGAGCTCACCGCGATCAAGGTGCCCGAGGGGATCGACGGCAAGGAGGTCCAGGGGCGCTTCCTGCGGGAGTTCGACCTCGAGGTCGGTGGCGGGCTCGGACCGACGGCCCCGCCGATCTGGCGGGTCGGGCTGATGGGCGTGAACGCGAACCGCGAGACCGCCGACCGAGTGCTCGCGGCGTTCGACGCCGTCGTGCCGCGCTAGCGCGGTTGTCCACGGCGTCGAAGCCCGCGCGGCGCGTCTAGGCCGCCCGGCACGATGCCACCGACCCCCCTGCGGCTGGAGGCTTTCCCCGATGGATAGGTGGACTGACAAGGCACGGCTGCACCGCAGCGAACTCGCGGTGCCCGGCACCAACATCCGCGCGATGGAGAAGGCGCCGATCCTCGGCGCAGACCTGGTGTTCCTCGATCTCGAGGACGCGGTGGCGCCCGACGACAAGGAGCAGGCGCGCGCCAACGTGATCGACGCGCTCGGCGCGCACGACTGGTCGAGCACCGCCGTGAGCGTGCGGATCAACGGCCTCGACACGCACTGGTGCTACCGAGACGTCGTGGACGTCGTTGAGACGCGCGGCGAGGTACTCGACACCGTGCTCGTCCCGAAGGTCGGTGCGCCGAGTGACGTCGAGTTCGTGGCGACGCTGCTCGACCAGATCGAGCAGCGGAACGGCTTGCCCGCGGGCCGGATCGGGATCCACATCCTGATCGAGACCGCGAAGGGCATGGCCAACGTCGAGGCGATCTCGCGCGCGCGGCCCGACCGGCTGGAAGCGATGGTGTTCGGGGTCGCCGACTACGCGGCGAGCGTCCAAGCGCGCACGACGAAGATCGGCGGGGCGAACCCGGATTACGCGGTGCTCACCGACCCGGATGAGGCCGGCGCACGCGAGACCCACTGGGGCGACCAATGGCATTCCGGGATCTCGCGGATTGTCGCCGCCTGTCGCGCGGAAGGCCTGCGTCCCATCGACGGCCCGTTCGGGGACTACAACGATGCGGACGGCTACCGCGCGGCGGCGCGTCGCGCCGCCGCGCTCGGCTGCGAGGGCAAGTGGGCGATCCACCCCTCCCAGGTCGCGCTCGCCAACGAGGTCTTCACCCCCGCCGACGGGGAGGTCCGGCGCGCCGAGCGGATCCTTCAGGCGATGGATGAGGCCGCGAAGGAGGGCAAAGGGGCGGTATCGCTCGACGGCCGCCTGATCGACGCGGCGTCGATCCGCATGGCCCAGAACCTGATGACCAAAGTGGAGCAGATGCGAGCGCGCTGACACGTTCGCACCGACAAGGCGGCCCGCCGGCTGGCCCGCGGAGGACACGATGAACATCCACGAGTACCAAGCGAAGGAACTCCTGAAGAGCTACGGCATCCCGGTGCCGCCGGGCGAGGTCGTCTACAGCGACCGCGCCGCGGCGCGCGTCGCAGAGGAGCTCGGCGGCAGCCGCTGGGTCGTGAAGGCACAGATCCACGCCGGCGGCCGCGGCAAGGGCGGCGGTGTCAAACTCGCCAACTCGGTCGGCAAGGTCACCGATCTCGCCGACCAGATGATCGGTTCGACGCTCGTGACCGCGCAGACCGGCGACACCGGCAAGCGGGTCCAGCGGGTGCTGATCGAGCGCGCGAGCCGCATCGACCGCGAGTTCTACCTCGGCATCATCATCGACCGCACCTCGCAGAAGATCGTCGTGATCGCCTCGGCGGAGGGCGGCGTCGACATCGAGCAGGTCGCCACCGAGCGCCCCGACGCGATCCACACCGAGTACGTCGACCCCGGCGTCGGGCTGCTGGACTTCCAATGCCGGAAGGTCGCGAACGCGATCGGCCTCGCGAACCGCGCGGCATCGTTCACGCGGCTCCTGAAGAGGATCTACCGGCTCTTCCGCGACAAGGACTGCCTGCTGTTGGAGATCAACCCGTTCATCGTGACGGAGGACGGCGACCTCGTCGCGCTCGACTGCAAGATGCAGTTCGACGACAACGCGCTCTACCGCCAGTCGGCCGTCGCCGAGCTCCGCGACTTCGACGAGGAGGACCCGAAGGAGGTCGACGCCTCGGGCCACGGCCTCAATTACGTCGCGCTCGACGGAAACGTCGGCTGCATCGTGAACGGCGCCGGGCTGGCGATGGGCACGATGGACGCTATCGCCCACCACGGCGGCCGCCCCGCCAACTTCCTGGACGTCGGCGGCGGCGCGAGCCCGGAGAAGATCGCGAACGCGTTCCGGATCGTGCTCACCGACCCGAACGTGCGCGCGATCCTCGTGAACATCTTCGCGGGGATCAACCGCTGCGACTGGATCGCGCAGGGCGTCGTCCAGGCCGCGAAAGACCTCAAGATCGACGTGCCGGTGATCGTTCGTTTGGCCGGCACCAACGTCGAGGAGGGCCGCAGGATCCTTACCGAGAGCGAGCTGTCGGTGATCCAGGCCGCCGACCTCGACGACGCGGCCGCCAAGGCCGTCGCAGCGGTGTCGGAGGTGGCGGCATGAGCGTGTTCGTCGACAAGGACTCCAAGGTCATCATCCAGGGGTTCACCGGGCAGCACGCGACCTTCCACGCCGAGGAGTCGATCGCGTTCGGCACGAAGGTGGTCGGTGGGGTCACACCCGGCAAGGGCGGCACGACCCACCTCGGCCTGCCGGTCTTCAACTCGGTGGCCGAGGCTGTGGAAGAAACCGGCGCGACCGTGAGCGGCATCTTCGTCCCGCCGGCGATCGCGACCGACTCGCTGCTCGAGGCGGTCGACGCCGGGATCCAGATCGCGGTGATCATCGCCGACGGCGTGCCGGTGCAGGACATGGTGCGCACGAAGCGCTATCTCGCCGGCCGCTCGACGACGATCATCGGCCCCAATTCCCCCGGGATCAACACGCCCGGCGAGTGCAAGGTCGGGATCATGCCGAGCAACATCTACGCGCCCGGTCGCGTGGGCGTCGTCTCGCGCTCGGGAACGCTGAACTACGAGGCCGTCAGCCAGATGACCGGGCTGGGACTCGGGCAGTCGACGTGCGTCGGCATCGGCGGCGACCCCGTCAACGGCACCGACTTCAAGGCGGTCCTGCAAGCCTTCGAGAACGACGACGACACCGACGTGGTCGTGATGATCGGCGAGATCGGCGGTCAGCAGGAGGTCGAGGCGGGCGCCTGGGCATCGCAGTACATGACGAAGCCGCTGGTGTGCTTCATCGCCGGCGTCTCGGCGCCGCGCGGCCGCCGCATGGGACACGCCGGTGCGGTGATCGCCGGCGACTCTGACACAGCGACGGTCAAGCTGGACGCGATCGAGCGCCTCGGCCACGCCGTGGTACGTAACCCCGCCGAGATCGGCGACACGGTGCTGCGTGCCGCGAAGGAGGCAGGGTCGGGCCCCGGGTCGGCTTCCTGACACCCGTGCAGCGAATCCCTACTATCCCGCGGATGCGCTCGGACCGGGTCCAGCTGGTTGCTGCCAGCTGCCTGACGCTTATGACCGAGCTGGTTCTGATCCGTTGGGCCGGCTCCTACGTCGTCTAGCTCTCGTACTTCTCGAACTTCGTGCTGCTGGGGTCGTTCCTCGGGATCAGGATCGGGTTCCTCAGGGGCTACAGGAAGCCCGATCTGTTCCGGTGGGCGCCGCTCGCGCCCGGGTCTTGCTTCTACTACCGGACCTTGTTCCACCCGAACGATCTGGCGGCGGAGCCCCAATCGATCGGTCGGTCACCCGCAAGGTGCTCTTTCTCGCGTATACCTTTCGATGGGTGCGACCGCGAGACGATCTGCGGCTCCCACCCGCGATGGAGGCCGGACTCACCCCCGTCCAGCGCCAGCTCGCGGGCGCCGATGCCGACGACCCGCTCCCGTTGTGGATGCCGGACAGGTCGCGCTTCCCTTGCGAGATCTGCTGGAAGGGAACTGACCTCAGCCGTCCGCGGGCGGGCGGCCGCGGCGGGCGGCGCGCACGCGTTCCTGCTGCGTCAACACCGTCTTGCGGAGCCGGACGTTTGCCGGCGTGACCTCGACGCACTCGTCCGTCCGGATGAACTCCAGCGCCTGCTCGAGCGAGAGCCGGGTCGGCGGGATCAGGCGCACGAGCTCCTCAGCGGTTGATTGCCGAACGTTCGAGAGTTTCTTCTCCTTCGTCGGGTTGACGTCCATGTCGTCGGCGCGCGCGTTCTCACCGACGATCATGCCCTCGTAGACCTCCTCGCCGGGGCCGTTGAACAGGACGCCGCGTTCCTGGAGGTTCAACAGCGCGAACTGGGTCGTCAGGCCGCGACGGTCAGCTACGAGCGACCCTGACGGGCGCGTGCGGAGCTCTCCCTGCCACGGCTCGTACCCCTCGAACACATGGTGAAGCTGGCCGGTCCCGCGCGTCTCGGTGAGGAACTCGGTGCGGAAACCGATCAGGCCGCGCGCGGGCACCACGTACTCCATCCGGATCCAGCCCGTACCGTGGTTCACCACCTGCTCCATCCGGCCCTTGCGAAGCGCGAGCAGCTGCGACACCACGCCCAGGTAGTCCTCGGGCACGTCGATCGCGACGCGTTCGGTCGGCTCGTGCAACTTGCCGTCGATCGTTCGCGTCACCACCTGCGGCTTGCCGACCGTCAATTCAAAGCCCTCGCGGCGCATCACCTCGACGAGGATCGCGAGCTGAAGCTCGCCTCGCCCCTGGACCTCCCACGTCTCGGGGCGTTCGGTGTCGAGGACCCGGATCGACACGTTGCCGATCACCTCTTGATCGAGGCGTGAGCGCAGGAGGCGCGCGGTCACCTTGGACCCGTCCTGCCCCGCCAGCGGCGAGGTGTTGATGCCGATCGTCATCGACAGCGACGGCTCGTCCACGCGGACGACCGGCAGCGGCCTGGGATCGTCGGGATCGGCGAGGGTCTCCCCGATCGTCACGTCGGCGATGCCGGCCACGGCACAGATCTCGCCCGGTCCGGCCGCTTCTGCCTCGACCCGATCAAGCGCCTCCGTGACGGTGAGCTCGACGATCTTGACCGCGCTCGACCGAGCCATCGGTCCGGCACCACGCCACCTGCTGGCCGCGCCGAAGGGTTCCGTTCCGCACACGGCACAGCGCGAGCCGGCCGATGTACGGCGACGCGTCGAGGTTGGTCACGAGCGCCTGCAGCGGCATCGCCTCGTCGTACGTCGGCGCCGGGATCTGCGCCAGGAGCGCGTCGAACAGCGGCTGCAGCGTCGGCTCGAGCGCATCGGGCGTCTGACCGCAGTGGCCCTCGCGGGCGTTCGCGAACAGGATCGGGAAGTCGATCTGATGCTCATCCGCGTCCAGGTCGAGGAAGAGCTCCTCGACCTCATGGACCACCTCGGCGGGCCGGGCATCAGAACGGTCAACCTTGTTTACTACTAACACGACCGGCAGACGGGCCTCGAGGGCCTTCCGGAGCACGAACCGGGTCTGCGGCAACGGTCCCTCGGACGCATCGACGAGCAACAGCACGCCGTCGACCATCGTGAGGGCTCGTTCGACCTCACCCCCGAAGTCCGCGTGGCCGGGCGTGTCGACGATGTTGATCTTCACGCCGTCGTGGCGCACCGCCGTGTTCTTTGCGAGGATCGTGATGCCTTTCTCGCGCTCGAGGTCCATCGAGTCCATCACCCGCTCGGCCACTTCCTGGTTGGACCGGAAGGCACCGGACTGCCAGAGCATCGCGTCGACCAGCGTCGTCTTGCCGTGATCGACGTGGGCGACGATGGCGACGTTGCGGATGTCCTCGCGGGTCGGCATGGCCAGCAGTCTATTGATGACCGCGGGCCACCCCAGGGTTTGCGTACCGGACCGGCCCGGTGTACGAACCAGCCGAAGGTCGCCCGCCCCCAATACGAAGGAGGACCCCTCGATGGTGTCGCAGCGTCCCGAGGAACATCCCTTGTACAGCCGCCGAGCGTTCCTGCAGCGCGCGGCCGCTGCCGGTATCGCGCTACCCACGTTGTCCGCGATCTTGGCGGCGTGCGGGAGCGGGGCGGAGTCGAGCGTGCAGGGGGGCACAAATGGCTCGGCGGGTGGCGCGAGCGCGTACGGAACCGGGGGGATCTCGGGTGCACCGTATCCGCTAGCTCGGCCGGAGGCGCCGGTGACCTGGAACGTCAATCAGGACGACGTGATCCCAAGCAATCAGCAGCCCGAGCAGAACGCGACGCTCAAGGTGCTTCGTTGGCCGTACTACCTCGGCGACGATGTCGTCGATGCGTTCAAGAAGAAGTATAACTGTGACGTCCAAGTCACCGAAGCGACGGACATGGACAAGCTCCTGGCCAAGATGGCGCTGCCGTCCGCCGATTTCGACGTGCTGTTCGGCATGAACGTGTGGGCGGTAGGCCGGTCCATCGCAGCGGGGCAGATCCGCCCGTTGAACCACGACTACCTGACGAACTTCCAGAACAACGTCTGGAGCCAGTTCCAGAGTCCGTTCTACGACGTGAACGCGAACTACACACTGCCGTATAGCGTTTGGTACACGGGGATCTTCTGGCGCAACGATCACCTCAGCATCGACCCGTCTTCCATGTCGAACCCGTACGACGTCTTCTGGAACAACCCTCCGAAAGGAAAGACGCACCTGCTCGGCAACCCGCAGGACGTCTTGTCGCTCGCGATGTTCCACGACGGCATGACCGATGTGAACGTGACCGACCCCGCAACCATCACCAAGGCCAAAGACGAGATCGCCCAGATCGCGCAGGCCGCCGGGGGCGTGAAGTACGACCACCTCGAATACCAGGCCGGCGACATCCTCGACGGCACCGTGTGGCTGCATCAGTCGTGGTCGGGGAACGCGAGCGACACAGTCGTATTCCTCCCCTCGAACGCCGACCCCAACGTGTTCTCTTTCTATTGGCCCGGGCACGACGGGCACCCGGCCAACGTCGACAACGACTGCACCGTCGTCCTGAAGAGCGGGAAGAACCCGGTCCTAGCGCATCTGCTCGCCGACTGGGTATTCGACGCGAAGCAATCGCTCGCGAACTTCACGAACACGACCGGCTATCAGATGCCCGTGAAGAGCATGACACAGCAATCGATGGTGCAAAGCGGCATCGTCCCGCCGGGTCTGGACACGATCATCGTGGCCGAGGACGACTTCCAGAAGGGCTCGCGCGAGCTCGAGCTGCCGCCCGACGCCGACGCCCTCTGGAAACAAGCGTTCAGCGAGCTGCAAGCGGGTGTCTAGCGCGACGGTCGCCCCCAAGGAACGGCGCCGCCGATCCACGAGGGCTGGCCGGAGCGAACGAGAAGCCTGGTCACC
Source organism: uncultured Actinomycetes bacterium (assembly GCA_963792215.1). Taxonomy (GTDB): domain Bacteria; phylum Actinomycetota; class UBA4738; order UBA4738; family HRBIN12; genus AC-51. The sequence goes on along the minus strand of CAWBVL010000008.1, from coordinate 605,645 downwards.
ACACGGGTTCTGGCAGGCCCTGTCAGCGCCCGCCGGGCTGTTCCTGCTCGTCTTCTTCGCGTTCCCGTTCTACGTCGTTCTCGCGGTGACCTTCGGATCGGTCGACCCGATCCTCCGCCAGCCGGTACCGGCGTGGAACCCCGCGACGTGGAACCCGGCGATCCTGCGGTTCACGTTCTCCAACATCGTCCATTCCGACGGGCTGTACTACGGCCCGTTCATCCACACGTTCGAGTTCGTCGCCGCGAGCACCGTGCTCTGCTTCGTGATCGGGTACCCGTTCGCGTACTTCCTCGCGCGACGCGCCGGCCGCATGAGAGGTCTCTTCGTCGCGCTCTTCTTCGCCCCGTTCTGGGTCTCGTACATGTTGCGGATGCTTGCGTGGATCTCGCTCCTACAGGTCGACGGCTATGTGAACCGCACGCTCGGGCGCCTTGGCATCCTGAGCGCGCCCTACCCATGGCTGTCCGGCAAGCCTGTGACGGTGATCCTCGGCCTGGTCTACGGCTATGTCCCCTTCATGGTGCTGCCGCTCTACGCGACGCTCGATCGGATCCCCGAGTCCCACCTCGAGGCGGGGCGGGACCTGGGTGCGAGCCCGACGCGGACGTTCTTCCGCGTGACCCTCCCAGCGTCGCGGCAAGCGATCCTCGCCGGCTTCGTGCTCTGCATCCTGCCCATGTTTGGGGACTATTTCACCCAGCAGTTGCTGGCCGGCACCCCGAACACCCGGATGATCGGGAACGCCATCGTTGACGCGTTGACCGAGCCGATCTTCGTGTCGCGAGGTGCAGCCCTGATCCTTGTGCTGCTGGTGCTCCTCATCCCGCCGATCCTGTACTACCTGCGCAGCACGAACCGGGCGACGACGGAGCTCGGCGCATGAGTTCGCTTCAGGTCGCCAAGCCTCGCGCGTCGTTCCGCGAGTGGTTGTCGAACCCGTGGGCAGAGACGAGGTTCCTCTGGGTGGTCGCGATCGGCTACGTCGTGTGGACCATGGTGCCCGTCGCCGAGGCCGTGCTGTTCTCGTTCAACAAGGGACGGTCGATCACGCAATGGGAGGGGTTCTCCCTCCGTTGGTACCTGTGGGACCCCGACGGCTCGGTCCTACACAACGCGCAGCTCCAACACGCGATCTGGCACACGCTCACGCTCGCGGCGCTCACCGCCCTGTTCGCCGTACCGCCGGCGGTTGCGTTCGCGCTCGCGCTGCACCACTGGCGAGGCCGGACCTCTGGGACACAGAACTTCCTGATGATGTTCTCGTTCGTCACGCCCGAGCTGATCCTCGCCGTGGCACTGTTCCTGCTGATGACGAGCGTGTTCACGTCGCTCGGCCTCTCGACGACGTCGCAGGTGATCGGTCTCACGGTCTTGGCGCTCGCTTATCCCGTCGTGATCGTGCGCGCGCGGCTGCTCTCACTCGGACGCTCGGTCGAAGAGGCGGCGATGGACCTGGGCGCGTCGCCGCTCGGAACGCTGTGGCGCGTGACGCTCCCGCTGCTATGGCCCTCGATCTTCGCGAGCGCGGCCATCATCTTCGCGTTCGCGCTGGACGACTTCGTGATCGTCAATCAACTCTCGCAGGATGCCGCAACCCAGACCGTGTCGATCACCATCTACGGCGCCGCCCGCACGTCACCAACGCCTGCGATGAACGCCATCGGAACGCTCATGCTCATGGCCTCGACGATCTTGATCGTCATCGCGTGGGTCGTGTACCGCCGGTCGGCGCGGAGGCGCGGCGACGCTCCGATGGCGGCCGCCTAGCCACGAGCTACTCCGGCCGGCCGACGCGCGCAACGCCACCCATTGCGGAAGGGCACCGACATGCGCATCCTTTCGGGCACCCAGCCGGAGAGATGGAGGATCGTGGACCAACAGTCGAGCCCCACAGATCCGCCCCTTCGGTCACGAGGACAGCTCCTCGGGCGAGCCGCGACCGCCGGAATGGTCCTTCCATCCCTGCGGCGGCGTGTGTTGGCACGACATCGTCCGACGTCACGAGAGCGAACCCGGCCCACGCTGGAACCGGCGGGGTGTCGGGGGCTGATGGACGATCCCCCGTCGACCTTGTCGTCGGCTTCGATGTCGTCGCGCTCGCACGCGCGATCGCGGGAGGGCTCGTCCGGCCCCTCGATCTGGATCGCATCCCGAACCTCGTCCAGGCAACCTGGGAGGCGCTCCAGAGCCCCTTCTACGACGTCGGGTCGCACTACAGCGTGCTTTCTCCGTCTGGACGACCGGCATCGCCTGGCGCAACCACCACATCCGCGAGGGCATCGGTTCCATGGCGAATCCATGGGACTTCTTCTGAACGGAGCGCCGGTGGATCACACGCATCTGCTCGACGACCCGCGGGACGTGATCGCTCGGCCTCTACCGCGATGGCGCCACCGATATGAACGATGCAGACGCAGACGCGGTGACGTCCGCATCGGTTGCCGTCGCCAAGCGAGTCGCACGCCACGAACGGCGAGTTCGACCATCAGGAGGGGGAGGACCTCCTAGCCGGCGAAGCGTGGCTTCATCAGGCGCGATCCTCAGCGATCGCCGCCGTAGTGACGGCGGATCCGGCCGCCGCAACCAGGCTTTCGTTCGACTGGCCCGCGGAAGGCGACGTCCCGGCCAGCGTCGCGAACGACCTGCTCGTGATCCCGATGTCGGGACCCAACCCCGTGCTCGCGCACCTCTTGTGCGATCACCTCCTCGCCGCCGACACAGGCGAACGCGTCGCAACCGCAACCGGGCTGCAGATGCCGGCTACCGAGCTCACGCCAGGGGCATTCGTGGAGACAGGCGCCGTTCCCGAACGACTCTCGAACCTGATGCTCGCCGAGGCGGACCTTGGCCGCGGGTCTCGTCTCATGGAGCTCACCGCAGCCAGCGAAGCGCTGTGGCTCGCCGCGTACCGACAGCTGAGCGCCGAGATCTAGCTCTTCTTCTTCAAGGCGAGCTTGAAGATCCCGACGCCGTCGCTGAAGTAGAGCGACCCATCCGGCCCGGGCTCGATCGACAGCACGAGGTTGCCGTGGTTGAACGGCGTCGAGTCGCGGATCGCCGTCGTCCGAGACGGGTTCAGCGAGACCTCGTGGATGTCGCCAGTGTTGAACGCGCCGAAGAAGATGTCGCCTTCACGGGCCGAACCGAGATGGCAATCGTTGCAGAACGCGATCCCCGTCGGGCCGATCGTCTGTGCGTACCAGAGCTGCGGCAGCACCGGCCGCTGCCCGGAGTTGTTCGTGTCCTGCGGCGCCGTGCCCGTGCAGTTCTCCGATGGGCCCCAGCCGTAGTTCCTGCCCGGGATGATCCGGTTGAGCTCGTCGTTGCATTCCGGACCGTTCTCCGTCTCCCAGAGGTTCCCGGTCTTCGGGTCGAACGCGAGCCCGAAGCTGTTGCGGTGCCCAAAGGAATAGACGAGCGACCCCTTGAACGGGTTGTCCTTGGGCACGCCGCCGGTCGACGTCATCCGGAGCACCTTGCCGCTGTTCACCGACAGGTCCTGCGCGAGCTGTGACTGCTCCGTCTCGCCGATGACCACGTAAAGCATCCCGTCGGGACCGAACAACAGGCGGCCACCGTTGTGGCGGATCCCCGCTTTCTGCACGTTCAAGACGAGCTGCATCCCCGCGCCCTTGATGCCGTTCATCTTGATCTGCAGGATCTGGTCCTCGGCGACGCCCCCCACCTTCCGCGTGGCATAGGCGTACAGCCACGGCTGCTGCGGGAACGTTGGTGGCACCGTGAGCCCGACCAGTCCCTGCTCGTTGGTCAGGCTCCCGATCACGTCGGGGACGGTGAAGACAGAAGTGTTCTTCCCCGTCTTCGGGTCGATCCGGCGGATCTCGCCGGTGAGGCGCTCGCCGTAATAGATCGCGCCGGTCTTGTCGAAGACGAACGTCGCGGGGTGGTCGAGACCGGTCGCAACGGTCTTCTGGATGATCGTGCCGCCGATCGGCGGGGCCGTCGACGACTGTGGCGAACTCGTCGGGGCAGGCGCCGAGGTGGCGGGCGGCGTGGTCGTGCTCGCGGTGGTCGAGGACGTGCAGGCGGCGAGCAGGACCGCTGCGGCACAGATCAGGAGGTGAGGGCGGCGCACGTCGGCCGCATCCTAGCGGCCGGACGTCAGAATCCGGTCAATCCGCGACCGACCCCGTCGACGAAGTGGTGCTCCGGCGGGGAGAGGCGCCCCTCGAGGTACGCGCGGGCGACGATCGCCTGTGAGCGGAAGACGTCGACCTCCCAGTACGAGAACGGCCCGGGCCGGTAACCGTCCGAGGTCACGTTGCGCTGGATCGACTCGCACGCCGCCCAGTCCTCGCGGTTGGTGATGTCCCAGAACTCGGCGGCGTAGTCGGGGCTGAACCCGGCTACACCGAAGGCCTCCTCGGGGAAGTACCACGCGCATTCCACCCAGGTGCGCGACGGCGAGAGCGGGACCAGCCGGTGGGTCATCACGTAGTCGGGGTGCGGGCTGATCAACAGGTTGGGGTACACGACCGAATAGCCGACCAGCCGTTGCCTCTCTTCCGGCAGCCCGGGGATCATCGCGCCGGCCGACTCACCCGTGAGCGACATCGTCACCGCGTGATCCAGCAGCTCCATCGGGCCGCCGATCCAGACGCCGGTCGAGCGCTCCGGGTATGCGACGTCGGAATCCGGCGGTGTGACCTTGCACAACTCAGGGTGGATCTCCGAGCAGTGGTAGCACTCGCAGTAGTTCTCGATCGCGATCTTCCAGTTGGCCTCGAGCTCGTAGCTATGCGAGGCGCCGAGGCGCAGGTCTTCGGGGCGGTACCCGTCGACGACGATGTCGAGGTTCCCGAGCTGGGTCATGAGATCGGGAGCGTCGCCGCTCGCGTTGAGGAACAGCCACCCGTGCCATTCGGCAAGGCGCGCCTCGACGAGTGGGAACTCGTTCTTGTCGAGGGAATCCATGTTGAATCGCGGCGTCGCGCGGAGATCGCCTTCGAGCCCGTAGACCCACGCGTGGTACGGGCACCGGATCCCCCGCTGCGTGCGCCGCTCGCCGACGGCTACGAGTTCGTGGCCGCGATGGCGGCACACGTTGTGGAACGCGCGGAGCGCGCCGTCGTCGCCACGGACGAGCAGGAAGCTCTGCGCGCCCACGGGGACGGCCGCCTGCGAGCCGGGCGTGTCGAGATCGAGATCGGCGGCGCGCCCGATGCACATCCAGGACCCCTCGAACAGATGGCGCTGCTCCCACGCGAACACCTCGGGGGCGCGGTACGCATCGGCCGGCAAGGTGCGCGCGTGGTCGTACGGCTGCAGCACGCGTTCGACGCTCGCGAGGTCAAGTGGGGCGGTCGTGCGTTGCATCGAGGCTCCCTGATCGAGATCGGCTCCGGTCAACCTATCGGAGCCGGGCGGCGAGATGTGAACGCCGCCGTGAACCGGGGGTCAGGAGCCGGCGTCGAGGGTCTCGAGCAGCTCGCGTTCGCGCTCGTGGGACAGGCCCGCCTTCAGCTCGTCCACGCCGCGCGCGCGGTCCCATGCCAGGGTGTCGGTCACCGTCTCCGCCAAGGGACGGAAGGTGAGTCCGGCGGCCACCGCACGCGATGTGTCGAACAGATGGGCGTTCGGCTCGTCCGGCGTCACCAACGGGAACGGGTCACTCTCCTCCGTCACGACCAGCTTGTGCTCCTGTATGAACGCGTCGTCGCACCAGGCGACGTCGAGCGGCACGTTGCCGGCGGCCGCCGATGTGTCGAGCAGCTCGCCGAGCGAATGACGGCGCGGCGGCGTCGCGATGTTGAACGTGCCCGGGATGTCGGCGGTGCAGACCCGCAGCGTGAACGCGGCGAGGTCGCGCGCGTCGATCCACTGGAGCGGCTGCTCGGACGGAGCCGGGGCGAGCATCCGTCGACCGTCGGCGGCGCGGCGAACCCAGTAGGTGAACCGGTCGCTCGCGTCGTACGGGCCCACGATGAAGTGCGGCCGGACGATCGTGCCGGCATCGCCGACCGCCTCGCGCACGGCGTATTCGCTCGCCACCTTCAGCGGGCCGTACGTCTCCCATGTCACGTTCTCGGTGTCGGGGAACGGTGGACCGTAGACGTCGTCCTCCTCCTTGGCGCCGGCCCGAGCCGACTCGAGGTGGGCCGAGACCGACGAGATGAAGACGTAGCGGCCGGTGCCCGCAACCCGCAGCCCGTCGGTGACGTGGCGCGGAACGAACGCGCAGAAGTCCACGACCGCGTCGAACGAGCGACCGTCCAAGGCCCCGAGGTCGGTGTCTCGGTCGCCGTGGACGTGCTCCGCCTCCGGCCAGACCTCCTCGCCGCCGCCCCGGTGGAACACCGTGACCTGATGGCCCTCCGCGAGCGCCATCCCAGTGAACGCCCGCCCGGAGAACCTGGTTCCGCCGATCGTGCAGATCCGCATCTTCGAACCCTAACCCACGCAACGTTTTCGGGCCGGAGTTGACAGACGTCGGTCATGACGTCATTATGACGTCGTTATCGGCGTCGTGGCGGCGTCGAAATGACAGAGGGGAAGGCGGCGGTCACGATGGCAGGACTCGTCCCGATGGCAGCGCACATGAACGGAGGAAGGGACATATGGAACTCACCCCGCACCTCGAGGCGATCCGCGGAGACCTGGAATCGCTCATCGCGTCGGACGAAGCGCTCGCATCCGCGCTCGAGCGGATGGCTCGCCCGATCGAGGCGACGCTCCAGCTCCGACTCCTCGACGTCCTCGGCGACGCGGCGCTCGAGCTGACCGAGCAGCTCCCCACCGGGCACACCGAGCTTCGCGTTTCCGGTCGGGACGCCTCGATCGTCTTCGTCGGACCCCCGGAGGCCGTTCCGGAGCCCCGGGCGCAGGAAGACGACGACGGCGGCACGGCCCGGTTGACGGTGCGTATGCCGGACGCCCTGAAGGGCGCGATCGAGGCGGCGGCGGACGCCGCCGCTCAGTCGGTCAACGCGTGGCTCGTCCAAGCGGCCCGGTCGGCACTCAACCGAGGCGGCGACGCCCGCAGGCGAGGCGCAGGCAACCGGATCTCCGGCTACGTCCGCAGCTGAATACGGAGGGAACGATGCGACAGGTCTACGACACCCCAGATGGCCTCGAGGTCGCGGTGCATGTTGGTGCCGGCGAGATCGACGTGGAGGTCCGCGACACCGCCACCACCAGCGTGGAGATCGACGGCTACGAGTCGGAGACGCCACCGACGGTGCGGTGCGAGCCAGCGGCTGGAGGCGGTCACCGCCTCACGATCGAGTACCGGACCACGAAGAAGTGGTTCGCGATCGGACGCGGGGTCGAGATCCATCTCGTGGTGCCGCCCGCAACGACCATCGAGGGCTCGAGCGGCGCGGCCGATCTCGATGCGAACGGCACCCTTGAGGCGTTGTCGTTCAAGACCGGGTCGGGTGACCTGCGGTTCGAAGACGTCAGCGGCGACGTCAACCTGACATGCGCGAGCGGCGACATCGAAGGTCGGTCGGTCGGCGGCCACCTCGGCTTCAAGGGCGCGAGCGGCGACATCGACGTCGGCACCGTGGGCGCGGGCGCGACCGTCCGGAGTGCATCGGGGGACATCCGGATCGGCAGGCTCGACGGCTCGACGATCATCACGGTCGGCTCGGGCGACGTCACGTTGCAGCAGGTCGGCCCGGGCTCGGTGAACGTCCGCGCGGTCTCCGGGGACGTCGAGGTCGGCGTCCGCGGCGGGCTCGGCGTGTGGCTCGACGTTTCCTCCACGAGCGGAGACGTGCGCAGTGGTCTGGAGAGCGACGCCGATGGTGGCGAGTCATCGCCCGAACTCGAGCTCACGCTGAGCACGGTTGCGGGCGACATCTCGATCGATCGCGCGGGGAACCGCTGATGCGCGCGCTCCTCCGCGATCGCTCCTACCGCTTCCTGCTCGCCGGTCAGACGCTGTCCGCCTTCGGCGACTACGCGATGTTCCTGGCGCTCGCCATCTGGGTGAAGGTGCTAACCGGTTCGAACGCGAAGGCGGGGCTCGCGATCTTGCCGTTCGTCCTGCCGAGCCTGGTCGGGCCCGCGCTGGGCGTGTTCGTCGACCGGTTCCCGCGCAAGCGGATCATGATCATCACCGACCTCGCCGCGGCGGCCGCCCTCGTGCCGTTGCTGTTCGTGCACGACGCGAGCGACATCTGGCTGATCTACCTCGTGTCGTTCCTGATCGGGCTCGCGACGGTGGTGTACGAGGCCGCGCGAGCAGGGCTGCTGGTCAGCATGCTCAACGAAGACGACCTCGGCGACGCGAACGGGCTGCTCCAATCCACGGCCCAGGGCATGCGGCTGCTCGCTCCCCTTGCCGGCGCCGCCCTGTTCTCCGCCTTCGGCGGACGGTCGGTCGCCCTGCTCGATGCCGCGACCTTCGTCGTGTCGGCGCTGTTCCTGTTGGCGGTCCACGCGCCGGCGATCGAGCGCGAGGGCGAGCACGGCTTCTGGCCTGAGCTCCGCGCGGGCGTGCAGCACATCGCGCACACCGTCGACCTTCGGCGCCTGACCATCGCAACGGCGTTCGTGACGCTCGCCGCCGGGGTCATGGAGGTCGCGATCTTCGCGCTGATCGACCAAGGCCTGCATCGTCAGCCCGAGTTCCTCGGGGTCCTCTCGACGGCGCAGGGCGTCGGCGCGGTGATCGGCGGCGTGGTCGTCGGCACGTCGATGCGCAAGATCGGCACGTTCCCCACCATCGCGTGGGCGCTGGTGGCGCTCGCGGTTGGCGTGGGCATCCTTGCGTGGGCCGTGCTGCCGGTCGTGCTCATCTCGGCGGTCGCCATCGGCATCGCCGTGTCGTTCTACAACGTCGCCTTCGTCACCTTGATCCAGCGGCGTACGGACGTCTCGATGCAGGGACGCGTGATGAGCGCGGTCGAAGCGGTGTTCACGGTGCCGTACGCGGCGTCGATCGCCGCGGGCGCCGTCTTGATCTCAGTGGTCAGCTTCCGGACGATCTACCTCGCCCAGGCAGTCATGTTCCTGCTGATCGCGGGCTACCTCACCGTGACGGTGCGACGCCCTACGCCGCCGATTCCATCGCCGGATCGTAGGCGCCGTCGCGGGCGCGACCGTTCATCGTCGCGCGATGCGCGAGCGCTCGCTGCCCCGCCGCAACGTTCTGAGGATCGCCGCCCCACGCAGTGAGGGCCGGCGCCTGCAAGGCCCGTCCATAGGAGAACGAGAGCGCCCAGGGCGCGCCCTCCCCCGCCGCGAGCATCCGGTTCATCGCGTCGAGGCGGCTGGTCGCCTGCTCGTCGCTCATCCCACCCGAGAGGAACACGATCCCGGGCACGGACGCCGGGACGTTCTCGGACAGGCAGCGGATCGTCGCCGCGGCGATCGCCTCGTCGTCGTCCTGGACGGCGTTCCCCTTGCCGGGAACGATCATGTTGACCTTGAGCAGCGTGCCGGGCAGATCGAGTCGGTGCGCCACCATCTGCTTGTAGAGCGCGTCGAGCGTGCGGCCGGTTGCCTCTTCGCAGGCGTCGATCGAATGGTCGCCGTCCATCAGGATCTCGGGCTCGACGATCGGCACGATGTCGGCCTCTTGACACAGCGCCGCGTAGCGCGCCATCGCGTGCGCGTTGGCGTCGATCGCGAAGTTGGTCGGCGTGCCCTCGCCGATGATGATGGTCGCGCGCCACTTCGCGAAGCGCGCGCCGAGCTCGCGGTACTCGGCGAGACGCTCGCGCAGCCCGTCCAATCCTTCTGTGACGGTCTCCCCTGGGAACAGCGCCAGCGGCTTCGCGCCGGTGTCCACCTTGATACCGGGGATCGAACCGGCGGCCTCGAGCACCTTCACGAACGGAACACCGTCTGTCGTCGACTGCCGGATCGTCTCGTCGAACAGGATCACGCCACTGATGTGCTCGCCGAGATCTGGCGTCGTGAACAGCATCTGCCGGTAGGCGCGGCGGGTGTCCTCGGTGCTCTCCACGCCGATCGAGTCGAAGCGCTTCTTGATCGTGCCGGTCGACTCGTCCGCGGCGAGGATCCCCTTACCGGGGGCTACCAGGGCCTCGGCGGTCGCGTGCATCGTGTCGGTCATCGCTGGATCGTCCTCCTGGAGGTTCGCCTCGAGCCCGGCGATCGGGGGTCGCCGGGTGATCGGTCGAGCGTAGTGCGTTCGGGCATCCCCCGACCACAGCCGCGGAACCACCCTCAGGGTGACGGCGGACGACGCCGATGCACCGGTCATGCTGCAGGGGGTGCGGTCCGCGGTGCGCACGTCGTGGGTGTCGGTGACACTCGCGGCGGCGCTGGGTGTCACGATGCCGCTCGCGGCGACGATGGCCGGCACCGCGCTCGCCTCCCCCGTCCCCGTGCCCAGCGTGGTCGTCGCCACCTCGGCCCACACGCACGCCGATGCTAACCACGCAGTTCGTTCACCGAAGATCGTCACGCGGGTACGCGGCGCGCACGGCGAACGCCACACCAAGGCTCCGGCGAGCCCGCCGAAGGCGAGCCCCTGGACCCGCGCCAGCGTGTTGGTCCACATCCCGTCCGGCGGCCTGGTGGCGCGCCGCGATCCCTCGTTGTCGTCTCCGGCCGTCGGCACGGTGGCCGCCGCGTCGAAGTACTACGGCGTGCCGATCGTGCTCCGCGTGGACGCGATGAACGCGGCCGGCACATGGGGACGCGTCGAGCTTCCGTACGTCTGGCCCCGGCGCGATGGGTGGATCCGGCTCGCGAGTCTCGCGCGCGACCAGACCTTCCTGCATGTGGACGTCGATCTCTCTGAACACCGCGTGCGCGTGTACAAGCGCGACAAGCTCCTGTACTCGGTGCCGGCGGCGATCGGCGCGGCCAGCTCACCCACCCCGCCGGGCCACTACGTCGTGACCGACCGCGTGCCGTTCCCGGCGGGCAGCGCACTCGGCTCGTTCGCGTTCGGGATCAGCGGGATCCAGCCGCATCTGCCCGCCGGGTGGAGTGGCGGCAACCAGCTCGCGATCCACGGGACGAACGAGCCGTGGTCGATCGGCACGAGCGCGTCTGCGGGATGCGTCCGTGTGAGCGGATGGGCGCTCCAGGGCTTCGAGCCCTTGCTGCGGCTCGGCACGCCGGTCGTCATCCACGCGTGACGCGATAGACGCCGCCGTCGAGCGACGTCACGTACAGCTCGCCGTTCGCATCCGTGCCGAACGAGCTCACGTTGGGCAGCGACGTCCCGAGGTCGACGTGTTCGACAGAGCCGTCGGGCTGGACGCGGAGCGCCTGCAGCGTCCCGAGACAGAAGTCCGCGAAGACGTAATCGCCCACGAGCGCCGGGATCGAAGAACCGCGGTAGACATCGCCGCCGATCACCACGCAGGCCCCACCCGTGTGGGCATACTCGTAAACCGGCGGCACGGCTCCGGCCGGCGCCGCACCCGCGTAGCGATGCGTTCCCTCCAACAGGTTCCAGCCGAAGTTCTCACCGCCGTTCGAGCCGCGCCGGCACCCGGTCGATCTCCTCCCATGCGCTCTGCCCGACGTCGGCGATCCACAGGTCGCCCGTCGCCGGATCGAACGAATAGCGCCACGGGTTCCGCAGGCCGTAGGCCCAGATCTCGGGCCGCGCGCCCGGCTCGCCGACGAACGGGTTGTCGCGCGGGACCGCGTAGGGCTTCGCACCGGTGGGGGTCGGCAGTCGATGCGAAGCATCTTGCCCGAGCAGCGTCCCGAGGTTCTGGCCGTTGCCCTGCGGATCGCCGCCGCTGCCGCCGTCGCCGAGGCCGATGTAGAGGTCGCCGTCGGGACCGAACACGAGGTCGCCGCCGTTGTGGTTGTCGTAGGGCTGGTCGACGAACAGGACTTGGCGGCGCGACCTGACGACGGCGTGATCGCCGCGCATCGCATAGACGACGATCCGCGTGTCTCCGTTGACGTCGGTGTAGTTGACGTAGAGGTATCGACCGTTCGGCGAGAACGCGAGACCGAGGAGTCCTTGCTCGCCGCCGAGTGACACCGCCCGAGAGAGATCCAGCACCGGCCGCGCCATGACGTGGCCGTTCCGGATGGCGACCACGCGCCCGGTCTTCTCCGCGACGTACAGCGACGGATCACCCTTGCGGATCGCGATCGCGAGCGGCTGCTCGACGGTCGCGACCCGCTGCAGCGACACCTGGAGGACGTCGGGCGCTTCGGACACCGGCGGTGCGGGCTGACCGCCGCCCGTGGTGCACGCCGCAGCCGCGACGAGCCCCACGGCGACGATCCGACGGCCGACGGCTCCTGATCGCGCGCTCACCCGGCCGATGCTACGGACGCTCGCCGCTCACACGGCGCGTCCTGCACGACGGCGCTCCAGCGCGACGAACACCGCCACGCCGACGGCGAAGGCGGCGAGCGCGGCGAACTCCCACGGAGGCATCCAGCCGGAGGTCGACATCGGTGCGGCCGCCGCTGCCGGCACCGTGGCGGTGACGCCTGCCGACGCGACGCGTGCGGTCGCACCCGGGCCGAGCGGCACGACCGGACCCGCGGCCGTCACCGTCGAGACCGCCTCGCCGTGGCCCGCGCCGCCACCCACGACGACCGCGCCGACCATCCCGGGGTGGAACGTGCACGCGTACGGGTAGACGCCCGGCCGAGTGAACCGATAGCGCACGTCATGGTGCCGGCGGAGCTGGGAGAACGAACCCCACACACCGTTCGCGCCGAGCACCACGTGGGCGAACCCGTCGTGGTTCGCGAACACCACGGTCTGGCCGGGCCGGATCCGCAGGATCGTCGGGAGGAAGCAGAAGTTGTGGATCCGGATCGTGGAGCCGCGCGCGTCGGAGACGGCCCGGCCGCACCCGCCACCGCCACTGGCCTCCGCCGCCATCGGAGCAGCTGCGACCAGCGCGAACGCCGCAACCGTCATCACCGCGCTCACGACCACCTGACGCAGACGCATGGCGCCACCTCCCTCTCGCACAGGCCCCTCGGCCGTGTTCCGACCGACCCCAGGGGGGTGACCGAAGTTCCACCTTCCACCAGGGAACCTTCGAGCCGGGTGGGCGGTCCGTTGGGGAAGGCTCGGCGGCAGGAACCGCGGCTACGCTGTCGCGACCAAGGAGGCGAGGGGTCACCCCGATGCGCGACCCGGATCCACGGACGGTGCAGCAGGCGCGGGCCGGCGACCTCCGTGCTTTCGAGGAGCTCGTCCGCTCTACCAGGCCGAGGTCTTCCGGTTCGCCGGCATCTCACGCGTGACCGCACGGCTCGCCGAGGACGTCACGCAGGAGACGTTCCTGCGCGCCTTCCGGTTCATCGACGGGTACCGCGGCGGCCGCGGTTCTGCTCGTGGCTCTTCCGCATCGCGCGGAACTGCTCGATCGATGCGCTGCGCAAGCGCGGCTATCCCGTCGTCGACCACGACGCACGCGAACACGCGGCACGCCCGACGCCTCGTCCGCGCCGAGATCGACGCCGCGCTCGCCGCCGTGTCCGCCGAGCATCGCGACGCCTTCCTGCTCGTCGAGGTCTTCGGGCTGAGTTATCAGGAGGCCGCCGACGTACTGGGCGTCGCGGTCGGAACCGTGAAGAGCCGGATGTTCCGCGCACGCCGCGCGCTCTGCGCCGCGATCGCGGTCGATGACGAGGAGGCGCGGTGAACTGCCGCCGGGTGCAGCCGCTCATGTCGGCCGCGATGGACGGCGCCCACTTGTCGTCGGCGGAGCGGCGCGCGGTCGAGGCGCACCTGGCGACGTGCGCCAACTGCGCAGGCGTTCGAACGCCGCTCGGTGCAGGTGCGGACCGCGGTCCGGGTCCGCGCGGCCGAAGATGTCCCGGACCTGACCGACCGGATCATGGCGGCGGTGGCGCGCGGGTCGGCACGACCCGCGCGCCGGGGCATGCGACCGCGGCGGCCGATCCGACCGCGGGCGCTGATGCCGGCGGTCGCGGCAGCGATCGCCGGGCTCCTGGTGGGGAGCCTGGTTGTCGGCGGGCCATGGCACGCGCATCCACGGACCGCGTGGGCGAGCGAGATCGAACTCGGCGTGCGCGGTGCCGCGCCGTCGGTCGAGGCGTTCCAAGGTTCGTACACGATCACCGAACACGGACTCGCGCCCGATGTGCCGGAGCGGACGCTGTCGATGGACGTCGCCTTCCTCGCGCCGCAACGGTTCCGTCTCGATGTGCACGACGACACCGTCTATCCCTCGAACGCGTGGACGCCGACGAACCTCACCTACGTCGAGAACATGCCGGCGACGTACCTCTCGGGCCCGACCGGATGCATCGGTACGCTCCAGCCCGTCGACTGCTCATCCACGACGACGATCACGAAGGCTCGCTACTCGGCGGCGGCTCCCGTCCCCGCCGACCTCGTCGTCCCGCTCGCGACGCTCGGCTCGGTGGACGGCGTGCAGGTGCTCGGCGAAGAGAACGTCGACGGACACGACACCGTGCGCGTGCAGATGCCGTTCTCCCGCGCGGGCCCGCTGTTCCCGTTCCTGCAGCTGGGAGGAACCTGGCGCCCGTTCTTCCCCGACGACGTCGTGACCGTGTGGCTCGACACGACGGGCTGGTATCCGGTGCGTTCGGAGATCACGCCGTCGACCGATCCCGCGCGCCGGGACTGGGAGATGCGGTTCGGGCTCCCGCACGAGTCCCCAGACACGCAGATCCTCGACGTCTCGTTGGGGTCGGTCGCGGACACGCCGCCTGATCCGGCGGTGTTCCGGATCCAAGGCCGGAAGGTCGTCCCGCCCGCGGACGTGGGAACCGTCTTCGGGTACACGCCTGCGGCGCCGGCGGAGCCGGCGCCGCTCAGCCTGGTCGCGGCGATCGCCCCGCCGTCGGGGCCTGCGGCCCCGACGTCGGTCCTGCTGTACGCCGACGGCCTTGACTACCTCCGCGTCGCCGAGGATCCGCGGTGGTCGGGACCGGGTCCGTTCGGTGCGATCGCGTTGGACGCCGAGCGGGTGACGCTCCCCCACATCGGACCGGCGTTGTACGAGCCCGCCGGTGAGGGCCTCGGCCGACGCCTGTCGATCCACACACCGACCACGGACCTGTTCGTCGAATCGAACCTGTCGCGCGACGACCTCTTCTCGATCGCATCGACGCTGGACGTGCGGGGCGCGCCGATGCCCGCGCGATGGAGCGTGGCCCACGCCGGAGACCTGACGCTCACGCGCACCGATCCGACCGCCGCCTTGCGCGAGATGGGGCTGGAGACGACGACGATCGCGCTGCCAACCGGGTATCTGCCGGCGAGCGCCACGCGCTCGACCGAGCAAGGCACGGACGTCGGGATGACCGTGACGTTCCGCCAACCGGATAGCGACGCGGTCGGTCCGCCCGTGCTGCTGCATCTAGGAACGATCCAGGACGCGGCCGCCGACTCGGCGCCGGATCCGCAGCGCGTCTCGATCGGCTCGACGATCGGACGGTATTCGCCGAGCGCGTCGGAGCTCACCTGGACGGACGGCGGACGGTCGTGGTCGGTGCAAGGCGATCTCGACCTGGGGCAGCTCGTGGCGATCGCCTCGTCGGTGCTCGAGGGCCACCCCTGATGCGCCGTGTGCTCGTGATCATCGTCGCCGCGGTTATCGGCGTCGTCGCGGGCGCCGGGCTCACCATGGCCCTGCAGCGATCCGGTCGCGCACCATCGCCCGGCCCAGCCCGAGCACTGGCCGCGCCGGCCACGACACCCGAGACGCCGTCGACCTTCCTGGTGTGGGTGCCGCGCGGGCTGCCGCGCGGCTTCGCGTCCGCCGTGAGCACCCTGCCGAAGATCGCCGCAACGACGGTCGTCGCGGAGGACGACACGTGGCTCCGCCGGTCTTGGAACGCGGGCGGCCAGCTCGTCGATCATCCGCCGGCCGGCTACCGGATCCCGATCGACACCGCGGCCGTCGATCCCGCGACGTTCGCCGCGTTCGTCACGCCGGCGGACCGGCCCGACGTTGCGGCCCTGAGCGACGGCGGCGCGATCCTCGGCGCGACCTCGGCCGCGCTCCGAGGGCTCGGTCCCGGCAGCGTGATGGATGTGGGCGGCACGATGCTGCGTGTCGCCGCAGTCCTGCCCGACCAGCTCGTTGGCGCGGCGGAACTCGTGGTGTCCGATCGTGTCGGCGCGCGGATCGGCGTCACCCACGATCGCTACATGCTCGTCCAACCGTCGCGCGGCCGCCGCATGGCGCCCGACGCGTTCCGCGCGCGCATCGCGCCGATGCTGCCGACCAGCCTCGGGATCGACCGCGCCGTGCAGGTGCGCGCGCCCGGCGACACGCCGTTCTTCCGCGCCGGCGACGCCGTGCTGCCGCCGGTGATCGTGAAGAGCCTGTTCGGCGAGTTCGCGGCTCGCCCCGGTCGACGTCCCGGGACGCTGCAGATCGATCCGGCGTGGACCGCCGCGCACATCGAGACCACGCGCGTCCCGCTGCTCGGCCGCGTCACCTGCAACCGGCAGATCGTGCCACAGCTCACCGCCGCGATGCGCCAGGTGCAGCGGCGCGCGCCCGCCGACGCCGTGCGCTCCTATCAGGGGTGCTTCGTGCCGCGCTTCATCGGGTGGAGCGACGCGAACATGCTCTCGTACCACAGCTGGGGCATCGCCTTCGACATGAACGTCGGCGGCAACGTGCGCGGCCAAACGCCACACCAAGATCCGCGGATGGTTCGGATCCTCGCGCGGGACGGGTTCGAGTGGGGCGGTACGTGGATCGTCCCCGACGGGAACCACTTCGAGTTCCACCGGATGGTGCCGGTCGGCGGATAGCGCGGTGTTGGTCGCTCAGGCCGGATGCTCGACCGCGAACGCCTCGAGATCGGGCCAGTGATCGGGGTCGTGGCGGAACAGCCCGAGCTCGCCGCCGAGCGTCGACCCCAGGCGCGTGCCCACGGTCGCATCGTCGCTCTCGATCGGCTTCGATGACCACCGCTCGTCGCTGAGCGCGGCGAATGCTTCCAGCATCTGCTCGTGCGTCGCGGCAGCGGATGTTCGAGTCTCGTCCTCGCTCATCGACGCCTTGCGCTCGACCGCGCGCCGGTTGAACTCGTCGGTGCCGAGCGACTGGAGGTCTGCAACGATCGGGGCGCGCTCACCACGATCCCAGGCGTCGAGCGCGGCGAGGGCGTTCTCCTCCCAGGTCTCGAGGTGCCCGACCAGGTCCTTCGGCGACCACGTGCCGCCGCCGAGACCGGTGGTTCCGAACGCCGACGGATCGATCGTGGCGAGCAGCTCGTTCGTGCGAGCGCGGTCCTCGCGTGCGAGACGGATCGCGTCCTCCTTGCTCGGAACGGCATCGGCCATGTGCCGAGCCTACGCCTGTCGGCGCCAGACGTCGGCGGCGACCAACTCGGGAACAAGCGTCTCGGTGAGGAGCACCACGTCCCGGTCGTCGTCGCCCGCGTACCGGATGCCGCTCGGCCCGACGCGGACGACGCGCCCGCCTCGCTCGCCGATCCACCGAGCGACGTCGGCGTCGAACCGCGATCCCGTGAACAGCACCGCGCGGTAGTCGAGCGGCTTCGTGAGGTAGACGTCGACATGGAGCCAATCGCCCGTCTCGCAGGCATCGGCCCGCAGCCGTGGCCCTTCGCGGAACATCAGCGCGCCCTGCTCGGCGGAGCTGATCCGTTCCTCGGGCGCGATCGTGAAGACCGATCCCTCGCCGATCGTCTCTACCGCCTCCGGCAGCCACGTCGATCGACGGTCGAGAAGGTCCTCGGTCGCGTCGGCGGCGCGGCGAACCGCCGAGGCCGCGCGCGCCGGATCGAGCAGTGCGAGCAGCACGCCGATCGTGTGCTGGAACGTGCGACTCGCGACTCCCCCCGCTTCGTCGCCTGCATGCAACGCGATGTGGTGGTGCGCAGTGGACTCGAGCGCCGACCCGTACCCGTTCGTGATCGCGACCGTCGTGGAGCCTCCCGATCGATGACGGGCCAGCGCCTCGACGGTCTCCCGCGTCGATCCGCTCGCCGAGACCGCGACCACGAGCGTCCCGGGGCCGGTGGGGATCGCGGCCGCCGTAGATGCTCGTTCAACGATCACGTCACGCCCGCCTGCTCGAAGCATCGAGGCGATCGGCAACGCGGCGAACCGGGACGAACCCATCCCGATGAAGACGAGGCGGTCGGCCTGATCCACCCCGCGCCACAGGTCCCCGTCAAGCGAAGACGCGAGGTCGCGGAGCGCCGCCGGCTTCGCTTCGAGATCGCGGATGAACGCGTCCGGGTCCGGTGTCCAGGTCACGGCAGGTCCGTCCACGCCAGCACCGCGGGCAACGCGGCGTCCGGCACGCCCATCCACCCGGGCTGGAACCGTCCGGCGTACACGAACTCATGCGCTTCCTGCGCGACGGCGAACGGATGCAGCAACCTCGCATCGAACAGCGACTCGTCTGGGCCGAGCGCCTCCCGATGTGCCGTCAGGAAGGCGGCGCGCGCCCGCGGGATCCACGATTCGATCGTGTCCCTTGTCTCTGGATGCCGGCGCACCACCACGCGGCCGGCGTGGTCGAGGGCGCACGCCATCGAGGCAACGTCGCGGGCGGGCGACCCCAACGCCGTGCGTCCCTCCACCGGCGCGACCGGATCGCCGTCCAGATCGCTCACGAACATCCGGCCGTCTGGGACCCGAAGGATCTGTCCGACATGCAGGTCGCCGTGGATCCGCGTGGCCGGTGTCTCATCGAAGCGGCTGAAGTCGTCGATGACGGCGCGTGCGCGATCCTCCCGCGCCCGCAGCCGATCGTGCACGTCGCCGTCGGTCAGCGCGAGCGCCTCGTCGAACGTGGCGATCGCCGCCGCTCGCCAACCGGCGATCACCTCGTCGTTCGCCGTCGCGCGCGGCGTCGGAAGCACGGCCGACGGCGTTGCGAGGGCACGCTGGAAGCGAGCAACGAGCGCTCCGATCGCTGACGTCACCGCGGCGGCGTCGTCCCACGGACGCTCTCCGAGCGCGGCCGCCTCGACGAACCCCACGTACCAACGCCATCCGTCCTCGGCGGCGGGGAGGTAGACGGCGCCACTTGCGAGCAGTGCGTCGTCCCATACGAACGCCCCCATCGGCGTCGGTGTCTCGGTGAACCCGACCGCGGCGAGGTGCGCCGGGAGGTCATGACCCGGTTGCGCACCCCGGCGAGTGCGGCGGAGCAGCTTGACCACCACGGCGTCGCCGACGATCACGGACTCGTCGGTCTGATCAACGCCGACCGTTCGCTCGATCACGTCATCGGGTGCCCCGCCGATCGCAGACGCCAGGGCCGCGAACACTCCGTCGCCCGCCTCGGCGCGGCGAACGCCGTCCCCATCCTCGATCACCGGCGCCACCAGCAGTTCGTCGCCCGCCTGCCAGACCGCAAGGGCGCCCGTCGCAAGCGGCATCACGTCGACGAACGCGGCGTCCGACGGCGCGGCGCCGTTCAGATGCGGCGCGGCCCAGAGCCCGGCCCCGGCCGCCTCGATCCCCGCTCGCAGGTCCGCGATCACGGGCGCGAGTGTACGGAGCACCACCTGCAGCCCTTTCCGTGACCGGAGGTCACGGCGAACCGTTCCCCAGGTCGGTCCGGCATGGCACCGTGCAACTCGGCCGCGCGTCGCGCGCCATCCACACGACCTGCAGGAGCGAGCATGTCCGAGCGCGAGATCCGCTACGTCCACCACCGCGAGAAGCCGGTCGACATCCTTCCCGAGGAAGCCGTCGCCGCCATCAAGAACGCGACCGCCGAGGTGCTCTGGCGCACCGGCATCCAGGTGCGGTCCGAACGTCTCCTCAAGCAGCTCGCCGCCGCGGGCGCTGAGATCGACACCGAGGACGAGCGAGCGCGCTTCCCCAAGGATGTCCAAGAAGGTGCGCTCGAGACCGTGCCCCACGACCTGCCGCTGCGTTCACGCGAGCCCGGCCTCGACCTGATCCTCGACGGCACACGCGGCTATCTCGGCGTGGACGGCAACGCCGCCGAGGTCGTCGACCTCGACACCGACCTTCGCCGCGCCTCTCGCAAGGAAGACGTCGCCGCCGGCACGCTGATCGGCGACGCCCTGCCGCAGATCGGCTACGTGTGGCAGCCGGCGGTCAGCCGCGAGATGCCCGTTCCCTCCGAGCCACTGCACAACCTAGAGGCGAACCTCAACAACACCGGCAAGCACATCGTGATGATGACGGCGGTGACGCCGGAGCAGGCCGCGGCGAGCGCCGAGATGGCTGCCGCCGCGGTCGGCGGCGAGCAGGCGCTCCGCGATCAGCCGATCCTCTCGGCCTTCCAGTGCAGCGTCTCGCCCCTCGTCTACGACGGCGGACCGCTCGCGGCCGCGGTCGAGTTCGCGAAGGCCGACGTCCCGAGCGGCTTCATGGTGATGCCGATCCTCGGCGCCACCGCGCCGATCACGCGCGCCGGCACGATGGTCGTCAACAACGCCGAGGTGGTCGGCGGCGTGATCGCACATCAGCTGCTTGCGCCCGGCGCGCGCACGTTCTACGCGAGCGCGGTCACGACGATGGATCTCTGGTCCGGCGCGGCCAACTGCGGCGGGCCCGAGGATCTCGTGTTCCAGATGGCCAACGCACAGCTCGCGCGCGCCTATGGCCTGAAGTCGATGGTCGGAACATTCGCGACCGGCGCCAAGACGAGCGACTGGCAGGGCGGCGCAGAGAACGGCCTGTCCGGATTCGCAAGCTGGATCAGCGGAGCGGACATGGCCAGCGGGGCGGGCCTCCTCTACGCCGCGCGCGTGTTCAGCGCGGCGCAGCTCGTGCTCGACGCCGAGCTCTGGGACCTGATCTGCTCAACGTCCGAGGGGATCCGCAGCTGGGACGCGGAATCGCTCGCGGTCGACGTGATCGACGCGGTCAAGCCGGGCGGCCACTTCCTCGACCAGGAGCACACGCTCACCCACATGCGCGAGGTCTGGATGTCGAAGGTCTTCCACCGAAACAACTGGGAGGACTGGGAGGCGAACGGACGCCCGGAGCCCAAGGAGAAGGCTATCGCCCAGGCCAAGGAGATCTTGGAGACCCACACCGCCTATCCCCTGCCCGCCGGTGCCGCGGAGGAGATACGGAGCATCGTGGAGCGGTTCGAGAAGGAGCACGTCGAGGCCGCCTGAGCAGGCGACTACCCCCTTGACCTGCGAAGGTCTATATTGAACGGCGATTCAAACTGGGACCTCGACCGATACCTCCGGGGGGCCCACACGGACCGAGAGGAACGCGAGATGTCCGAAGAGCAGATGGAGAAGCTCCGCCAGGCCCTGATCGGCGCGAAGAAGGAAGAGGGCCTCGAGGCGACCCAGGCGCTCTTGGACGAGAACATCGATCCGGTGGTGATCCTGCAGGACGCCATGGCGACCGCGATGTTCACCCTCGGAGCGATGTGGACCCGCGGCGAGGTGTTCCTCCCGGAGGTCGTGGCGTCGGCGACGCTGTTCAAGATGTGCAACGAGATGGTCGAGCCGGCCCTGCTCGCCTCGGGCGGCGAGAAGATCGTGGCCGGTCGCGTGATCCTCTGCACGGTGAAGGGCGACCTGCACGACCTCGGCAAGAACATGGTCGGCGCGATGCTGAAGACCGCCGGGTTCGAGGTCACCGACCTCGGCAAGGACACCCCGCTAGACAAGATCCTCACCGCGGTCCGTGAAACGTCGCCGGACATCCTCGGGATGTCGGCGCTGCTCACCACGACCGTCCCTCAGCAGAAGGTCGTGATCGAGGCTCTCAAGAAGGAAGGCCTGTTCGAGTCGATCAAGGTGATGGTCGGCGGCGCACCGGTCACCCAGGAATGGGCCGACGAGATCGGCGCGGACGGGTTCGCGCCCGACGCGCCGGAGGCCGTCAGCCGGGCCCAGGCGCTCCTCGGCATCGAGGTCGCTGCCTAGCCTCTTCGGACCGGTCCTGGTCTTCTCGCGCAACCCGGCGCTAGCATCCCCCGGATGGTCGGCCGGGTCAGCATCCGCGACGTCGCCCGCGAGGCGGGCGTGTCGGTCACGACGGTCTCCCACGCGCTCAACGGCAAGGGGCGGCTGAACCCCGAGACGCGCGAGCGCGTTCGCGAGGTCGCCGACCGGCTCGGCTACCGCCCGAACCCCGCCGCGCGCTCGCTCGTGTCGGGTCGCACTGGGCTGATCGCCGCGATGCCGTCGCTGCCCGCCGGGCTGAAGATGGAGTTCAACGAGTTCGCGTTCTTCTCCGAGCTGATCGCCGCGGCGACCGGCGTCGCCGTCGGGCGTGACAACGCCCTCGTCGTGTCGCCGCCGGCGGCGGACTGGTTCGTCTGGGACCGCGTGCCGCTGGACGGCGTGATCGTGATCGAGCCGGTGACCGGCGAGCAGGCGCTGCCCGATCTCCGGCGTCGCGGGCTCCCATTCGTCACCGTCTCTGCCGATCCGGCGGGCGGCGAGCGCGACGCGGTGGTGCGCTCCGACGACCTCGGCGGCGTGAGTCGGATGCTCGATCATCTGGTCGAGGCCGGCGGCGACACGGTCGCGATGCTCGCCCCGCCTCCGATCAACGGGTTCGCCCGCGACTGCGTCGAGGCCTATCGGCGATGGTCCGCCTCGGCCGGACGGCCGTCCGCGCTCGAGGTGCTGGACGAAGCCGACCTGATCGCCGATCCCGACGGCGCGTACGAAGCGGGGCTCGACCGCATCTTGGCGCGCCGGCCCCGCCCCGACGCACTGTTCGTCCCGATCGAGCTCGCGGGCGTCCAGGCGCTCGAACAGCTCAAAGACCGGGGGATCCGCGTGCCCGGCGACATCCTGCTCGCCACCACGCGGGACGCGGGCCGCATCACGACGACGGAACCTCCCGTCACGACGCTCGAGTGGAACTACCCTGAGATCGGCCGGCGTGCGGCGCAGATGCTCTTGGATGTCATCGATGGAGCGCGTTCCGCACCGTGCGAAGAGGTGATCCAAACGACCGTCGTGCCGCGAGCGAGCACCGCCCGATGAAGCTATGGCTCGGTGCCGCCATCGCCCTGACGCTCACCGCGGCCTCCTGCGGCGGTTCCACCAGTCCCACGTCGTCGGCGATCGCCGACGGGTCGTACGTCCACATCTTCGGGGCGAGCGTCGAAGCGCCGTCGAGCGGCGGCGTCGCACAGGTCGTCGCGAACCTCCACAACGCCTCGGACGCCAACGACGCGCTCGTCTCGGTCTCGTGCAGCTGCGGCGGGACCGCGACGTTGTTCGAGCCCGGCGCCACGAAGCCGGCGACGTCGATCGCGCTTCCGTCTCAGAAGGTCGTGCTGTTCGGGCCGCGCGGCGCACGCATCGAGCTGTCGCAGCTTCCGCAGCCGCTCACGGTCGGTGCGACGCTGAACCTGACGTTCTCGTTCCAGACCGCGACCCCCGCCTCAGCGACGGCGGCCGTGCAGCGGCCCAGGAGCCCTTCGCCCGCAGCGTGATGCTCGTTGGCGCTCATGCGTTCGCGACGCCGACGATGTGGCCGACCCACTCCTCGTGCCCGAGCGCGTCAAGGAGCGCGGCCGCGAAGTCGCCCCGGGTGAGCGACCGCGCCGGTGGTTTGGCGTCGACAACCGTCGCGATGTCGCCCGTGGCCGGATCGTCGGTGAGGAATGGCGCCGCGAGCACCGTCCAGTCGAGCCCGCTCGCCGCCAGGATCGCCGCGTCACGCCGGTGTTCCGCCGCGACGTTGGCGTATTCGCCCTTGACCTCGTCGGTGGTCAAGACCTTGCCGTTCGCCGCCGCCACGATCCGACGCACGCCGGCACGGATCATCGCGTCGACGACCGCCTGGGTCGCCTCCGACACCTCCGTGACGGTCACGCCGGTCACGGGGCCGATCGCCGAGACAACCGCGTCGGCGCCGGCGAGCTCCGGGGCGATCGCGTCTTGATCGCGCAGGTCGAGGACGGCCACCGCGATCCTGGGATCGAGCGGCGACTCAAGCTCGTGACGCACCAACGCCACGACGTCCATGTCGCGCTGGAGCGCGAGGTCCGCGACGATGCGCCCGGTTCGGCCGGTGGTGCCCAACACGACGACCCGCATGGCCCTGCCCTACCCGGCTCGACGGTCGCTCACGCCGCGGACGTCACGGCGGCGGGCTCCTCGGCGCGGAGCGCCACCGCCAAGACGTCGCGGACGTCCTCGACCGGGTGGAAGGTCATCTGCTCGCGTACCTGCTCGGGCACGTCGTCGAGGTCGCCCTCGTTCCGCTTGGGCATGATCACTTCGGTGAGGCCCGCACGGTGGGCCGCAAGGACCTTCTGCTTGAGCCCGCCGATCGGCAGCACGCGGCCTTGCAACGTCACCTCGCCGGTCATCCCCACGCTCGCCCGCACCGGCTGATCGGTGAGCAGCGACACCAGCGCCGTCGTCATCGTGATGCCGGCGCTCGGGCCGTCCTTCGGCACCGCGCCCGCGGGCACGTGCAGGTGGAACCGCCCGTGTGCGCGCTCGCTCGGGACACCGAGCTCGGCCGCGTGCGAACGCACGTACGACAGCGCGATCTGCGCGGATTCCTTCATCACGTCGCCGAGCTGGCCGGTGAGCGTGAAGCCATCGGCCGCCTCACCCTCCTCGCGGGTCGCCTCGATGAAGAGGACATCGCCGCCGGTGCCGGTGACCGCGAGGCCCGTCGCGACGCCTGCCACGGCGGTGCGCTCCGCGACCTCGAAGAAGAACCGAGGCCGGCCGAGATAGCTGCGAACGTCGTCCGCCTCGACGACGATCGGCGTCTCGTGCCCGCCGGACGCGCCGGCCGATGCGATCACGGTCGCCGCCTTGCGGAGCAGCTTCCCGAGCTCGCGCTCCAGGTTGCGCACGCCCGCCTCCCGCGTGTAGTCGGCGACGACCACGCGCAAGCCCTCATCGGCGATCGTCACCTCGTCGGCGCGCAGACCGTTCCGTTCGAGCTGTCGCGGCAACAGGTGGTGGCGCGCGATCGCAACCTTTTCGTCCTCGGTGTAGCCGTCGATCCGGATGACCTCCATCCGGTCGAGCAACGGCGCGGGGATCGTCTCGGCCACGTTCGCTGTCGCGATGAACAGCACCTCGGACAGATCGAGGTCCACGTCGAGGTAGTGATCGCGGAACGTGTGGTTCTGCGCCGGATCGAGCACCTCGAGCAGCGCGCTCGAGGGGTCGCCCCGCCAATCCGCACCAACCTTGTCGATCTCGTCGAGCATCATCACCGGGTTCTTCGTGCCGGCGTCCTTCAGGGAACGCACGATCCGGCCCGGAAGCGCGCCGACATAGGTGCGCCGGTGTCCGCGGATCTCGGCCTCGTCGTGGATCCCGCCGAGCGAGACCCGCACGAACCGGCGGCCAAGCGCACGCGCGACCGACTCGCCGAGCGACGTCTTGCCCACACCGGGCGGTCCGACCAGCGTGAGGATCGCGCCGGAGCCGCGGCCGGTTGCCTCAGCCAGACCACGCTCCTTACGGAGCTTCCGGACGGCGAGGTACTCGAGGATGCGATCCTTCACGTCGTCGAGACCCTCGTGATCGGTGTCCAGCACCGCGCGCGCCTGGGCGATCTCGAGGTTGTCGTCGGTGCGAACGTTCCACGGCACCTCGGTCAGCCAGTCGAGGTACGTCCGGATCCAGCCGTACTCGGGCGACTGGTCCGAGGTGCGCTCCAGCCGGCCGAGCTCACGCTCCGCCTGCTCGCGAACCTCGTCCGGCATCCCGGCGGCCTCGATCTTGGCGCGAAGGTCGGCGATGACATCGTCGCCGTCGTCGTCTCCGAGCTCCTTACGGATCGCGGCCATCTGCTCGCGCAAGATGACCTCGCGCTGCCGCTTCTCGAGGTTCTCCGACACCTCGTCGCGGATGCGCTCCTTGACCTCGACCTCGGCGAGCGTGTCTTTCGCCCAGGCGAGCACCTTCTCGAGGCGCTGCTCGACATCGACGGTCTCGAGGATCTCGACCTTGCGCTCGAAGCTGAGGTCGGGCGAGTAGCCGGCCATGTCTGCGATCTGGTCCGGTGCGTCGATCCCGCGGAGGAACTCCGCGATCTGCGGCACGCCGCGCGCCTCGACGATGGTCTCCAGCGTGGCTCGGTACTCCCGTGCGAGCTCGCGCGCCCGCGGACTGGGCTCTGGCTCGTCCACCGGGTCGATCTGCACCCAGGTCGCCGAGCCGGTGCCTGGCACGCCCACGCCGACGACCCCTCGGTGCATGCCCCGGATCACGGCGGCGTCCGCGCCGCCGCGGACCTTGCCGACCTCCTCGATCTTGGCGACGGTGCCGACCCGTGCGTAGCGCCCCTCTATCCGAGGAACCACGATCAGCTCTCCGCGGGCCGCCGCGTCGAGGGCGGCGGCCGCGTCAGGCGACTCGATCGTGAGGGTCACAACCATCCCCGGAAGGACGACGCCAGTCGTAAGCGGAAGCAGCGGAAGGGTTTCTGTGTGGAGTTCAATCATCTCGGTCGCACCCCTTTCGGGTTCTGATACACAGTCAAACGGGTCTCACTGGCTGTGCATTCCATGTAAGGATGATTACAGACTTTCGAAGAACGACCGGGCGCGCAACCCCACGCTTGTGATCGGGGCCCCCGACCCGCTCACATGGCTGCTCGCGGGCTCGCCCCGCAACCAGGGCAGATGGTTCCCCTCGGGCTCCTTCATCCAACGACGCGCAGGGCCGTGTGTGTTCCGGGATGGCGCGGACGGGCACCCACGAGGCATCATCGGTCCGTCTCGGCTCCCCGAGCGGCCGAGCAAGAGAGAGGGAGGCTCACGATGCGGGCTCGTGCCATGTACCTCGTCGCCGCGGTCGGTGTGGTTGCGGCGTTGCTCACGCTCCCCGGACCGGCCAGCGCCGCCACCGTGCCCGCGCCGCTTGCGTGCCAAACGAGCCAAGGCGCCTGCTGGCACCCAGCGCTCAACGCGCGCTGGCAGTACCAGCTGCAGGGCCTGTCGGCGTACGCATCGACCGGCGGGATCAACGTCGGTATCTCGGCCGCGCCTTACACCGGCGGCGCCGCCGTGAAGCCGTCCGTCTTCGACATCGACCTGTACACCGACCAGGCGATCTCGGGGAACAACACGACGCTGAACACGACGGCCGTCAACGCGATCCACGCGGCGGGCGCGAAGGCGATCTGCTACGTCGACGCGGGCACCTGGGAGAACTGGCGGGTCGACGCGAACCAGTTCCCCGCGTCGGTTCAGGGCAGCAAGAACGGCTGGCCGGGTGAGAAGTGGCTCGACATCCGCCAGACCTCGATCCTGTTGCCGATCATGCAGGCCCGCGTGCAGAAGTGTAAGCAGGCCGGGTTCGACGGCGTCGAGTGGGACAACGTCGACGGCTACTCGAACAGGACGGGGTTCCCGTTGACCGCGAACGACCAGCTCGTGTACAACGCGTCGCTCGCGAACCTCGCGCACCAGTACGGCCTGACGGTCGCGATGAAGAACGACGTCGAGCAGGTGCCAAACCTGGCGTCCTACTTCGACTACGCGATCAACGAGCAGTGCCAGCAGTACAACGAGTGCGGCAACTACACGACGTACTTCGTCAACGCGGGCAAGACCGTGTTCCAGGTGGAGTACAAGTTGTCGCTCGCGAAGTTCTGCCCACAGGCCAATGCGGAGAACCGCAACGCGATCACGAAGACCTTCGATCTGTTCGACACGCCGTGGACGCCCTGCCGTTGAGTTAGGGCGTCACCGGGACGCTTTGGGCGAACCGGAACACGTCGTGCGGGTCGTAGCGGCGCTTGACCTTGACCAGCCGGTCGAGGTTGGCGCCGTAGTACGCCTGCTTCCACCCATTGAGGTCGGGGTCGATGTAGTTCACATAGGCCGCGCCGCTCGCTGAGCTGCGGAGGGACCGCCACAGGCTCGTGAGCCACGTGCGGTTCGCGCTGAGCGTCGCGTCATCGGGCACGCTCGAGAACGTGACGAACTCCTGCGCCAGGAACCGGGCCTGGCGATGAGGGAACGCGGTGGCGTGGTCGCCGAGCTGTGCGATCTGACCGCCCCAGGAGTCGAAGATCACGCCGCCCGAGCTGCCCTTGAGGGCCGGCGCCGACCGCGCCTCGATACGGCCGAGCATCGCGTCGACGTCGGCCGCCGAGATCCGATGGTCGAAGAAGTCGGACTTCGCCAGCGATGCCTGGCGCGGCAGCGTGCCGCCGTGGATCTGCAGCGAGCATTCGGCGGCGGTTTGGCCCGCGCAGCCGGCGTAAAGCTTGGCGACGTCGAGATAGGGAAGCGTCGACGTTGACTTCGAGACCGGAGGCACCGACGACGTTAGGTGGCTCAAGGCCGGCGCAAGGCCGGATGGCGAACCAGACCAGGTGCCGATCATGGAGACCTGCGGACCCGAACCCGGGATGTAACGGAAGCGAAGGCTCGTCCAGAGCTCATGCGGTGCGGACGGGGCCCAGTCCGACCACGCGCGGATCACATGGGCGGCCGCCGACCAGTGCCACGACAGCGAGCAGATCGTGAGGTGCGTGAGCGGGTGCGCCGCGAAGGTGAACGAGGTCACGACGCCGAAGTTGCCACCGCCGCCACCTCGGAGGGCCCAGAACAGGTCTTCGTGCCGGTTGGCGTCGCAGTGCACGACCGTACCGTCGGCGATCACGACGGTCGCCCCCTCGAGGGAGTCGCACGTCAGCCCGAACCGGCGGCCCGTGACGCCCTGGCCGCCACCCATCGTGAGCCCCGCGATGCCGACGGTCGCGCATGTGCCGCCGGGCACGACGAGACCGTCGGGCGCGAGGGCGTTCGCCACCTGCATCAGCGACGCTCCCGATCCGACCGTGGCTCGTTTGGCGGCCGTGTCGGCGGTGACCTTATCGAGCTTGCCGACGTCGACCACGATGCCGTTGTTCAGCGAATAGCCGGCGTAGCTGTGCCCGCCGGACTTGGCGGCGAACCGGAACCCGTGGTCGCGCGCGAACGCGATGGTACGGGCGACGTCGCGGGTTGACGCAACCTGCACGATGGCGCGGGGCCGGATGTCGTCGAACAACGGGTCGTACGCGAGCCGGGCGGTCGGATACTTCGGGGATCCGGGCCGGATCAGGTCGCCGTCGAGGCTCGCGGCCAGCCGATTCCACGCGGTCCCGTTGGTTCGGGCAGCCGCGGTTGTCAGGCTCGCAGCAGGCGTCGCGCTCGTGGACTCGCCGGACGCAGCGGTGCACGCGGCGGCGAGAGCCGACACGCCCGGTAGAGCGACCGACCAACGGGCGGCCGAGCGGAGGAAGGACCGGCGATCCACCGAGCCGATGCTACGGCGACGCGGACGAGAACGACGGAGCCCGAGGCGACTCGGGTATCGTCGCCGGGTCATGGACGCCAGCCGGCTCGACGATCTCCTTCATGCCGATGGTCCGTCACGCGGCAAGGCGACCGTGCGTGTCGGCGAGCTGCCCGGCGGGTCTGCGATCGACGTGCCCGCGACGGTGATCCGAGGCGCGGCACCCGGGCCGACGGTGTGGATCATGGCCACCCGCGACGGCGACGAGGTCCACGCGACGCTGGTGGCGATGGCGCTCCAGCGACGGCTCGACCCTGCGGACATCTCGGGCACCGTGGTCGTGATGCCGATCGGCAACGTGCCCGGGTTCGGCGTCCTGAGTCGCGAGCACCCGCTGGCGCCGACGTACCTCGAGCAGCAGATGGACGATCGCTACTTCGACCTGATCTCGGAACGCGGTGGCTCGTTCATCGACCTGCACAGTGCGGGAGTGCCCTCGGACACGGTGGACTGGACGCTCGCCGTCCAAGGCGACGAAACGGGAACGGCGATGGGCCGCGCGTACGGATCGCCGTTCCTGTACGAGCACCGGATGGGTGACCCGGACACGGATCCCGGCCTGCTCGACGGTGCGTTGTATGTCCGGCTCTCGCGTGCGGGCGTGCCGGCGATCTTGATCGAGGCCGGTGGCGGACTGCCGCCCTCGGACGCGACTGTCGAACGCGCAACCGATGGCGTGTGGAACGTCTTGCGTCTCCTCGGCACCGTGCAAGAGCCGGTCGCGGAGACGCCCGACCCGCGGATGATCCATGGCTTCAAGATCGTGACGCCCGATCACGGCGGCTTGTTCATCGACGGCGTGGCGGCCGGCGTTGAGGTCGCAGCGGGCGACGTGCTTGCTCGGATCATCGATCCGTTCGGCGACGTCGTAGAGGAACTGAAGGCGCCGGTCGGTGGGGTCGTCCTGACGATCCCGGTGAATCCCGCGGTTGGAACCGGCACGTGGGCTTACGAGATCGGCTGGTAGCCGGCGCCGGCCGGCCGCACGCACGATGCCCGAAGCACGGCCCGAGCGTCCGAGCGTCGACGTTGTGTCCGCGTTCGGAACGGAGGGGCAGCCCGAGCGGCTCTCGGACGGAGTGCACGGGACGTGGCGCGTCGGCGATGTCGTCCTGAAGCCGGTCGACAGCTCGGACCAACAGCTCGCCTGGCAGGCGGCGCTCCTGGAGCGTCTCCAAGATCGCGATGGATTCCGGCTACCGCGGTTGATACGGGCGCGCGGCGGCGAACTCGCCATCGACGGATGGTACGCGATGACATACCTGCCTGGACGCCACGAGACCGCCCGATGGTTGGACATCGTCGCCGTCGGCGACGTCTTCCACGACGCGATCGGCACCGAGCCCGCGCCGTCGTTCCTCGGAGATCGGACGGATCCCTGGTCGATCGGTGATCGCGTGGCGTGGGGCGAGCTCTCCGCGTCGGACATGCCTCCGACGAAGCATCTGGATCGGCTCCGTGAGGTCCTCAGGCCGGTCGACGCAGCGTCGCAGCTGATCCATGGCGACCTGACTGGCAACGTGCTGTTCGATGATCTCTTACCGCCGGCGATCCTCGATCTATCGCCGTACTACCGGCCTCCGAGGTTCGCGTCCGCGATCGTCGTCGCCGATGCCCTCGTATGGCAAGGAGCGGACGAGACGCTCACACGTGCATTCGACGCCGATCCAGACTTCCCGCAGTACCTGGTTCGAGCCCTGATCTATCGAATCGTCACCGACCGGCTGTTCAGACTGGACGAGCCGCTGCGTCCCGACAACGACGACATGTACGCCCTGCCCGTCGCGCTCGCCATCGCACTGGCCAGCTGATCGCGTGCCCGCGGGGCCGGGCGCGAGAAAGTGGTGGATCGGAGGATCCCAGCCCTTGCACGGGTGGGCTAGACGTTGCTGGGGTGCCCAGACTAGGCTCGGTGCATTCCTAGGGGAGGGCCCATGAAGCGGACGACGATCCTTCTTTCTTCGATCTTGGCTGTAACTGCTTTGAACGTGGGCGGCGCGCAGGTCGCCTCGGCGAGCTGCGATGGCGGGGCCCGGCTCACGGCGGCGACCGCGAGCGCGTTCACCACTCCCTCACCTCCTGCGAACCTCATGGTTGCCGCAGGTGACCAGAGCGTCGTGCTGTTCTGGGATCAGCCGGACTTCGATGGCGGCGGCGTCGACTTCTATCGGGTGTACGTGGACGGCACGGGCACGCAGCAGACGACCCAGCTGCAGACAAGAGTCAAGAACCTCACGAACGGACAGGAGTACTCGTTCTACGTCACCGCGAACAACGACTGTGGCGAAAGCCCGCCGTCTCAGACGGTCACGGCGACGCCGTCGGCAGGTCAGAACGCGAAGATCATCGGAGGCAACCACCTCACGATGAAGACGGGCACGAAAGCGACCGCGGCCGATCCTTTCGTCACCAGGCAATCCTTCCCCCCGGGCACCACCGGGATCGGAACGCTGCAGGAGGAACCGGATAACGGCTTCTGCGGAGGCTCATGCTTAGCCGGACAGGTCCTCGTGAACTCGCTCCAAAACGGAAGCCTGGGCGGCCCCTCCTACACGATCACGCTGACCTATGACAGGAGCGTCGTCCAGACGACGAGCTCTGGCGCCGCCTCGGCGAGCGAACCATCCCAGTTCACCGTCTACTACGACGCGACGAAAGGCGAGGCTCCGACGCAGCTCGAAAGCTGCTCCATCGCGGCCACCCCGTGCGTCGTCAAGTTCGCCCGCGACGACGGCGATCTCATCGTTCAGGTCCGTAGCGCCGATCTCGACCCGAGGCTCGGTACTCGACCGTAGCGAAGCGCGCGGGATCCTGCGGAAGGAGCCGTCGGTCCGCCGACGAGGACTTCGGGGACGGCGACGACACCGAGCGAGCGCAGGAGATCGTCGCTCTTCCGCTCGACCTCGAGTGCGTCCCCGCCTTGAGCAGACGCGAGCTGCGCCATCGAGCGTAGCGTCAACGCGACGTCGTATGGCGCCTGACGCGCCTCAGCGACAGCGAGGCTGATCTCGAAGGCCTCGGCCGCTTCCTCCCATCTCACCAGCTGCATCAGCGCATCGCCACGGATGCGTTGCAGCAGCGGCGTCTGAACGCTCACACCGTCGAGCCGCTCGACGTCGGCGAGGGCGCGGTAGGCGTGCTCCATCGCCTCGTCGGGTAGTCCGCGGAACACGAAGCATTCGGCGACTCGCGCGTCCACATCGAGCCTGTCGGCCTGGCTTCCAACCTGGACGAATGCGGCTCGTGCCCGCGCGAACATCTCCATGGCCTCGTGGGCACGACCGTCTCGGCTCGCCAGGCGGCCGAGCAAACTCTCGGCGAAGGCCGCCCCTGCTCGATCGCCCGCAGCGCGCCACACGCGCCAGGCATCGCGCAGGAGCGGTTCGGCCTCCTTCAATCGGCCCTGGTCCGAGCGGATCTCGCCGATGTTGCACGTGCCGTACGCGGCGTTCACCGGGTCGCCCGTGCGCTCGCGAGCATCCCGCCCCTCCTCGTACAGCGTCACCGCCTCGTCCCAGTCCCCATCGAAGTACTTGAAGGCGCCGAGATTGTTCAAGACCACCGCTTGTCCGGCCACATCTCGCGACTCGCGGTATATCTCGAGCGCTTTCGCGGAATGCTCGTAGTCGGTCGCGCGACCCTCGAGCACGAACGCCCAGTCGAGGATGTAATCGGCGTGAGCGAGCGCCTCACGGTCGCCCGAAGCTTCGGCCTCCTCGATCGCCCGTATGCACCACGACTGCGCATCCCGAGCGCGTCCTTGGGCAACCCGGATGGACGCGTAGAAGACCGACAACTGAGAGCGCTGACGAAGCACACCGATCTCTTCCATGCCTTCCAGTACGGTCCAGCCGCGTCGGAGCCAGCGGAGGGCGTCTGAGTAGCGTCCGAGCCGCTCTGGGATCTTCGCCTGCTTCATCAAGACCCTCGCGGTCGCGAGGGGGTCGTCTTCGATGGCGCGCCGAGCGTCGCGGTACACGCTGGATGCCCGCCGGAAATCGCCCATTCGGAACAGCACGTCGCCGAGCGCTTCCCGGGTCGCCGCGGTTCTCGGTCGCTCGGCGGGATCGAGGCGCGAAGCTGCATCCAGCGCGCGATCGTAGAACTCCACGGCCTGGGCGTTGGAGAAGCGCTCGCGCGCGCGGTCGCCGGCGATGCCCGAGTGACGCCAGGCATCGCGGAACCGATGAGCGTAGTGGTAGTGCAACGACAGCAGTTCGGCGACGTCGGAGCTCTCGTCGGCCGTCCGTTCGATCAGCGCGCCGGCGCGGGCGTGGAGGTCACGACGCCGCCGGAACGGAAGCCCTTCGTACGCCGCGTCGCGCATCAGCGCGTGCCGGAACCGCCACGTGCCGCCCTCTTGCCGAACGATCAGATCGGCGAGCCGCTCCCAGCGCAGCGGATCGGGCGGAAGGCTCTCCTCGTCGAGCAACTGCGCCAGAAGGTCCTCGTCGAAGACCGCGCCGAGGACGGCGGCCGTTCGAAGGACGGTCCTATCCGCAGGGCTGAGCCGATCGATCTCCGCGGTGACGACGCTCTCGATGGAGTCAGGCAGGGCGTCCACCCCGCCGTCTCTTGAGACCCGAACGAGCTCCTGCAGGAACAGGGGATTGCCGCCGGAGCGCTCTGCCAGTGCTTCGATCGCCCGAGGCAAGAGCGGCATGTCCTCGGTGGCCGACTCAACAAGCGAGCGAGCCGCTGCGACGTCGAGAGGGGCCAGGGTCAGCGTGCGCACCGCATCACGTGTGGGGGCGATGAACCCAGACGCGACATCCCGTCTAGTGATGCAGATGAGCCACTCTCGGGTGGGTAACTGCTCGGTGACGAGGCGCGCGAGCAGTCCGGCGGAGAGCTCGTCCATCCAGTGGACGTCCTCCACTACGATCAGCGCGCGGGTCGGCAGGACGTGCGCGAGGAACGCTCCAACCACGCGTTCGAGTTGGTCCTTGCGGAATGACTCGTCGAGCTCTCGCACCTGCTGTGTCGGGGGAAGGTCCATCCCTGCGGCCTCCGCGATAAGCGGTAGCCACGGTTCGAGCTCGGGCGTCCGCGAACGGACCTCCGTTGTGAGCGCCTGCATCGTCGTGGTGTCGTCGGCGTCCGAAGGCACTCCCACGGACCCGCGGAGGAGATCTCGGAAGATGGTGTACGGCACCGACGCTCCGTAGAGCTCGCACGCGGCGTCGAGGACCTCGATCGAGCCCGCTCGCTGCCGGACCTCGCTGAGCATCCGACTCTTCCCGATGCCCGCCGGGCCGACGATCTCGAGGAGCTGGCCACGCCCGCTCCCGAGCATCTGGAACGAGTCAGCGATGGCATCGAGCTCGCGTTCGCGGCCGACGAGTGGGAGCTGCCCGTTCCTGGACCTCCGTCGCGTTCGCTGGACAGATCCGATGGAGAAGGCGTGGATCGGTTTAGCCTTCCCCTTCACGGAGAACGGTGGCAGCGGCGCGACGTCGAAACACGCGTCCGACGCATCGAGGATGTCCCTGGTCGCGATGATCTCACCGACGCCTGCCTTGCTCATCAGCCTCGCCGCGAGATTGACGGCATCGCCCATGATTGTGTACGTACGCCGGTAGTGGGGGCCGATGCTCCCGGCGAACACGTTGCCCAGATTCGCCCCGACCCGAACGTCTAACCGGTGCGGGAACCGACCGAGTTGATGCAGGGTGAGGAGCATCCGCTCCGCATCATCGCCCGTGGTCGCCGGAGCGCCCGCGACGAGGATGAGCTTCCCGCCGTCACGATCGACATCGGAACCGAGGAACGTCACTCCGTTGCGATCCGCGACCTGTTGCACGTCGCACACCAATCTCTCCAGAGCGAGCGCGGCCGAGCCCAATCCCTCCTCTGAGACCAGCCGGTCCATCCCGCCGTAGTGCACGAACGCGACGGACACCCTCCTGTGCTCGGGCTCGACGAGGCCTTCGCGTAGGTGCGACCGTATCGCGCGAGGAACGGCTACCGACAGATCGATGTCCGACACGTCGACACGCCGCTGCGGGCCGTGTTCGACTTCGACGGTGGGGTCCTTGCCAAGGAGGAAGCCCACCTCCCTGGATGCTCCGACCACGTTCGGGGGTAGCGAACGTGCGGTCGAGGGGCTCATGAGGATCTCCGACGCCGTTGCAGTGGCTTCCATCAGCACCGTCTCGGTCGCGCCGGGCCCCGAGATGATCAACTCGCGATGCGAATCGCCAACGAGGAAGAACTGGAACCGACCGCTGTGGATGCCCACCGACATCCTGAGGCGTACAGGCCCGGCGGACGTCTGGAGCGCGCCGAGGTGACGGAGTTCGCGACGCATCCTTGCCGCGGCCCTGACCGCGCGGAGCGCATGTCCGTCTTCGTTGAAGAAGAGAAGGAGCGCGTCGCCCCCGAACTTCAGCAGACTTCCGCCCTCTGTGTACGCCACGGAGAGCAAACGATCGAAGATCGAGCCGATCACTCCCGTGACCTCCTCCGCGCCGATCCTTCCGCCGCGTGCGAGGCGCTCGGACATCTTGGTGAAGCCCGAGATGTCTACGAATGCCACTGATCCGTCGAGCTCCCTGGCGGATCGGTCAGGCTCTTCAACGAGCCACTGCAACAGCAGTCGCGGGAGGTAAGGGGAAAGCGTCGCCGTCGTGGAGGTGTCCGGCATGAGAGGGTCTTAGGAGAGAGAGGGAAGATTCTAGGCCGACCGGCGAACCTTACTCCAAGACCTCACGACTAGCGACCTCGATACGTTGTGGTCATCAAAGGCGACCTGTATCAACATTTCCCCCTGGACATGGCACGAGAGAGTGCCCAGAACGTCGCCGACAACATTCTCGGTTAGCGATCCGTTAGCACATGTTCCGGCAGACGATCCAGGCTAGCGGTATTGCGAACCGCTCACGAGCGCAAAGGCTGCTTCACCTCGGTGCCCGGGGTGGGACTCGAACCCACACGCCCCCGAAGGAGCCGGCGGGTTTAAGCCGCCTCCGTCTACCGGTTCCGGCACCCGGGCCTGCGGGGATGCTACCCCGGCTAGGATGCCCCGCATGCGTGGCAGGGCAACCGCCGTCGTGATCGCGGTCGCCGCCGTCCTTGCGCTCGCGACCCACGCGACCGCCGCGACGAGTTTCGGCCGCACGCGCAGGATCTCATCGCCATACGCGTGGAACCCGGGCGAATCGCTCGCGGCGACGACGCATCAACTGCTCACGATCTTCGCGTCGGATTGCCCGCCGCCGTCCGGACGGTGTGCCGACGACAACGGGCCGCGCATGGGCGTGTTCGTTCGGCGGTCGCCTGCGTCGTCGCAGGCCGGCCACTGGGGCAAACCGATCCGGATCAGTCCTTCATCGGTCCAGGCGGAACGGCCATCGATCGCGGCGCATGGCACCACCGTGATCGCCACCTATGTCACCCAGCGTAGCTATCTGCACTACCGCCCGTCGGCGCCGCGGGTCCTTTGGATCCGGGTGAGCCTCGACCAGGGCCGGACGTGGCACAAGCCGCTCCGCGTCTCCTCGCACACCGGCAGGGTCGACTACCCGCGGGTCGCGGTCGGCGGCGGGCGCATGTTCGCGGTCTGGACACAGGCCGACTCCGGCTCCATCCGCTTGGCGACGAGCGACGACCGCGGACATCACTGGTCCACCGCGACGATCGGCACCACGACGTCGCGTTCGCCGACCGGCGAAGGGTTCCGGGCGCTCCCTGACATCGGCGTGAGCGCCCACAACGTCGCGGTCGCGTGGTTCTCGTCGAACGACGGCTCACAGGAGGCGGCGACATCGAACACCGGCGGCGACGATCTCTCGACGGCGACGCCCGTCGGCCTCACAGGTCCGAGCCCGAACGATGGACAGCACTACCCCGCGGTCGCGGGCGCCGCCCGTGCCGGAGACCCGCGGGTCGCGATCGCGTACTCGACCCGCACAGGCGTGGATCTCCAGGTTTACGACGGGTCCACCCTGTCAGCGGCGACAACCGTCTTCACCTGGAAAGCGATCGTCGGTGGAGTGGGCTACCTGGACGGCTACGGCCCCGCCGTCTTGCCCCTCGGCACGTCGCAGATCGTGATCGCGATCGCGGGCTGCAGGCAGAACCCCGGTGCCAAACCCTGCCGGCCACTCGCCAAAGGCGCGCGGATCGATGTCCTCTATGAGCACAGCCCCGACAACGGGACGACCTGGGACACGCCGCTCCGGCTCACCGATGCCGGCTCCCATCCGCCGTACCGCGTGAACGACGAGCCGTCGCTCGCAGTCACCGGTTCGACCCGGCGGGTGTCGTACGACCGGTACCAGCGGTCGTTCAGCCGGTACGACGTCTGGATGCGCTCGTCCCAATAGGTATCAACACGCGCGCCGGAGGCAGAACCACCCGAACCGCGACCGGTGGATGCATGCGTGGAACGTGCCGCCGCAGCCGGAACACCGGTAGAGGTTTCCGCCACACACACACCCCGTCTTGCTGATCGGCTCGCATCTGACGCGGCACGGCGACGGCCGCACGTGCGCCGACGCGCGATCGCGGCCGAGCCCGGCGGCCAGGCCGAGGCCGGTCAGCGCGACGCCCGATGCGCGCGTCACGAACCCGCGTCGCGTGACCGGTTCAGCCATCGTCTGTCTCCGGCAGCACCTGGAGGCCTCGGGCTTCGCGGACCAGCGATTCGACATCGGACAACGTCCCCGCGCCGCCCTGCGCCACGATGGCGCCTCCTTCGTCGATCACGAAGAGGTGCGGGCTCACCTCAACGCGGAACGCCTCGCTGACCTCGTCGCCGTGTTCGACACCGGTCCGCGGCCCCTCCCACGACGAGGGCATCGGCGCGCCGTCCTCCCGGACGATCACGACCACGGGAGGCAACAGGCCGTTCGCCGCGGCATCGACCGCCGCGGGGACGACCTCATCGCAGGCGCCGCACGACGTGTCCGCGAACAGGAGGATGTGGCGAGTGCCGGCGAGGGAGGCCGCCGCGAGCGATCCGCCTTCGCTCGTGGTGATCTGCCAGCCGGGCGCGGTTCGGCCGATAGGCAGTCCGCCCTCCAGCCGGATGGGAGCGATCGCGGCTTCGAGGTCCTCGATGCGCGCGCGCAACCCGGCTTGGGTGCGGACCAGCGCGATCAGCGCGAACCCGAGCCACAGCACGAGCGCGAACAGTAGGGCGACGACCACCCATCCGAGCAGACTCATCGAGCCGCCACGA
Organism: uncultured Actinomycetes bacterium; assembly: GCA_963792215.1. Lineage (GTDB taxonomy): Bacteria > Actinomycetota > UBA4738 > UBA4738 > HRBIN12 > AC-51. The sequence goes on along the minus strand of CAWBVL010000008.1, from coordinate 567,295 downwards.
TGAGACCTCGGAGCTGCACGGTGAGCTCGTGTATCGCGCGTTCGAGGCCCGGTCCGCGGCGCGCGACCACGTAGAGGCTGAACGCGCGGCCGTGCTCCGAGAAGAACCGCTGCACGCCGGCTCTTCCCGGCCCCTGCCGTTGCACCGCACGTGCATCGAGGTCGCCGGGGTCGAGGTCCGGAACGCCGCGAGACGCGTAGAGCCCTCGACCGGCCAGCGTGGGCGAGAACTCCGCGAGCGACGCGACGACCTCACCGCCGCGCAGACCATCGGCCACGTCTTCCGCATAGGTGTTCTTCGTGAGCGGGAGCGCGAAGTTCGCGAGCCGGACGACGGGATGGTTCTCGGCCGGAGACGGGAGATCGGGCATCCAGATGCGCGCCTCCCACCCGTCGTGGACGGTGAGCGCCAGGCCGTGGCCGCTCAGCGTTGAGGTCACCGGGCCGCTCCGAGCAGCGCGAGCCCGGCGATCGATGCGCCGGCGGCGACGGTCAAGCGCCGCGCCGGCGACGCGAGCCGTTGCAGGGTTCTGTCAACGCCGAGCAGCTGCCCGCTCGTGCGCACGTGCGCCACGCTCAGGATCGGAAGCGCACGCGCGAGCCCGAAGGCGAGCCCGACCAGGCCGCCCACCGCGGCCGACCCGCCGAGGAACGCAGCGAGCCACGTCACGTACACGAAGGCCGTGGTCACGACGGTGATCACGCCGAGCGCGAGCTGCGTCCCGAACGTGACGCCCCACACCCACCCGCGGTAGGACGCCCGCCAGGTCTCGTCAACCTGGCGATGTGTCGTCGGGAGCCGGAGGCCAGCAAGGCCGAGCTCGAACGCGATCCCGATCGCGATCGCCACTCCGAGGACCGCGAGCCGTGCATTCGACGAGGCGTCGAGCGGCGTACCGATCCACCCGAGCGCGGCACCGAGCGCCGCCCCGCCTGCAGCAGAACCGATCAGGTAGGCAGACACCGTGACCCCCCACCGCGATCCGCGTCCCCGCTCACCGAGCGGAGTGATGCTTCCCAGCATCGACACGCCTCAGGGCGACCAGGTCGATCGGAGGCCCGCGACGATGGCCACCGCGACGCCGAGCACCGCGACCCCGTTCACCCGAGCTCCCGCGCGCGCGCCTCGTCGAACATCGCGTCGGTCAGCAAGGAGGACACCTGATGCCACGTCATCGCGGCGCCCTCCGACCGGAGCTCGCCGGTGCGGCCATCGACGAAACAGAAGTACGGCGACATCTGCACCCCGAAGTCCTCCCACGCCGCGGACGACTGGATCACGGGAACATCGGGCGGGGCGAGCTGCGCGAGGCGGGACGGCGACTCGAACGCCGGATCCTTCACGACCACAACGACCCGCGTATCGCCCGGCAGCGGTTCGCGCGCGGCCGGCTGCAACCCGTCCCAGAACCCCTGGCACGTGAGACACCCGGTCGATAGGAACGCGAACAACGTGTTCGTTCCGGACGCGGCCGACACGACGACCTGATCGCCGTCGAGCGTGGGTCCCGCCACGTCGTGCGCGCGCGAGGCGATCCGCTTGGGCGCCGGGAGGTCGGGAGACGGCAGCGGGCGCTGCGACGCCTCGTGCACGTGGTCGTGGTCGTCGTCGGGCTCCGACAGCCGGCGAAGCACCTCCGCGTGGCTGCGCAACAACGACACCACGACCAGGGCCAGCAACGCCAGGATGATCGTCTCGACGATCACCAGCGAGGTAAGGACCCCGGTACTCACAGACACCCCGCGTTATGCGAGCACGTCGTCTGGTCCACCGCCGCGGAGCAGCTGCAGTCGAGGCAATCGATCCGGCACGGGATCACACAGGTGACGAGCCGGCATTGGATCGGTGTGATCGCACCGATATCCGTGTTGCAGTTCCCGTAGCGGAACACCACACAGCATGTCTTGAAATTGGAGCAGTTGTTGTCCCCGCAGTGGCAGCCGCCAGGACACGAGTGCCCCGGATCGATCGAACAGTCGAGGTAGTAGCGCATGTTCGTCGTGCCGCACAGATCGGTACCGCCGTAGTTGCACTGCCACCAGCCACCGATGAACGTGTTCGGCGGACAGCCGAAGTTGTCGCCACCCGGCAGCGTGCAGCACAAAGCGGTGTACGACCCGCAGCACCGGCTCCCACCGGGGCAGCTCCCGCAGGTTCGGCGGACCACGTCGTTCGCGGTGACGGGACGGATCGCGTAGCGGATCGGCGCTGCGACCATCGCGCTCGCGACCTCGGCCACCCGCGCCGACCGGCGGCGCGTGCGCGGCCGTCGCGGTTGCACGGTGCGGATGGCCGCATCGAGGACGGCGCTCATACGTCCTCCGGTTTCGTGCTCGGCCATAAGCTGGCGTGACCCGGCGCGATCCCCGCATCGGCCAGCTCGCGATCCGTCGATCCGTGGTCGTGCCCGTGCGGCGTGTGCTCGTGATCGTGCTCGCCCGGCGCCCACGCACGGAACGCGGCTGGCGCGACGGTCACCGCGACCGTGACCAACCACCCCGCGACCACCAGCCCGAACACGGCGGGCACAGCCGCCCAGCCGAGGGTCGCGATCCATGCGGTCAGCGCCGGCGCGCTCGTGGTCGCATAGGCGAACCCCGCGGCCCCCGCCACGAGATCGAGGACCAGATGGAGCAGGCTCGGGGGGACAGGCGTCGCCCCGGCACACCCGCACGACCCGGCGTCGGGCCGCGCGACGAGCAGGAACCCGAGGTAGCCGGCGAAGGTCAGGTACAACGCGCCCAGCGCGATCGCGCCGCCTGTCGCCGGGGCGAGGCACGCCAACGCCCCGACGACGACTTCAACGACACCCACGCCGCGTGCGGCACCCAGCGTGCCGGGAAGCCCCGCGTCGAGCAACGCCTGCGCGGTGGGGTCGGGACGAAGGATCTTCGTGGCGCCGGCGAGGACCAGCAAGCCGGCCGCCAGGAAGAAGACGGGTGCGAGCACGTCAGGCGTCACGACTCGGGGACGCTACCCGCGCGGCGCGCGATGGGTCAACGCCCCAGGACCCTACGGCTTCGTGTAGGTGGTCTTGACGGTCGTGTAGAACTCGACCGCGTACCGCCCTTGCTCGCGGGGGCCGCTCGAAGAACGCTTCGTCCCACCGAATGGCACGTGATGGTCGACGCCGGCCGTGGGCAGATTGATGGCCACGATCCCCGCCTGGAGACCGTCGCGGAACATCGCCGCGTGCTTGAGGGATGTCGTGCAGACGCCCGCGGAGAGCCCGAATTCGGTGTCGTTCGCCAACGCGAGTGCGTGCTCGGGATCGCCGGCTTTCACGACGGACGCGATCGGCCCGAAGATCTCCTCGCGGTTGATCCGCATGTCGTTGGTCGTGCCGACCAGGAGCGCCGGCTCCAGGTAGTAGCCCTCGGTGTCGCGTTCCAGCTGCGCGCCGCCGAACGCGAGGTCCGCGCCTTCCTTGTCCCCGATCTCGAGGTAGTCGAGGTCTTGCTGGAGCTGATCGGACGACACGACCGGGCCGATTTGGGTGTCGGCCGCGAGCGCGTTGCCCACCTGCAGCGCGCGCATCCGCTCGATCGTCGCCTCGACGAACCGGTCGTGGATCCCCGCCGTGACGATCAGCCTGCTGCTCGCGGTGCACCGCTGGCCGGTCTGGAAGAACGCCCCTTGGACGGCACAGTCGACCGCCACGTCGAGGTCAGCGTCGTCGAGGACGACGAGCGGGTTCTTGCCACCCATCTCGAGCTGCGACCGGCCGAACCGCGCAGCGAGCCCCGAGGCCACGCGCGCACCTACGGCCTGCGACCCAGTGAAGCTCACCCCGCGAACGCGCGGGTCGTGCACGAGCCGCTCGCCCACCACGCTCCCCGGACCGATCACGAGGTTGCACACGCCGGGCGGCGCGCCCGCGCGCGCGATCGCATCGACCATCGACCACGCGCTGGCCGGCACCAGCTCGGCGGGCTTGACCACGACGGTGCAGCCGTATGCCAGCGCGGGCGCGACCTTCCACGCCGGGATCGCGATCGGGAAGTTCCACGGCGTGATGATGCCGACCACGCCGAGCGGCTCGCGCAACACATCGACGTCGACGCCCGGGCGAACGCTCCGCTGGTGCTCGCCGGCGATGCGCAGCGCCTCGCCGGCGAAGAAGCGGAAGATCTGCGACGCGCGGGTGACCTCGCCGACCGCCTCGGCCCGGGGCTTGCCTTCCTCGCGGGCGAGCTGCTCGCCGAGCTCGTCGGCGCGCGCGGCGAGCTCCAGCCCGGCGGCCTCGAGCACGGTGCTGCGCTCCATCGGGGTCGCCGCCCCCCAGCCGGGCGCGGCCTCCGCAGCGGCGGCGATCGCGGCGTCGACCTGCGCATCGTCGGCGACGGCGAACTCCCCCACCACGTCGGACAGGTCAGACGGGCTCCGGTCGACGACCGTCGTCGCGCCGTCGACCCACTCGCCGCCGATCAGGTTGGCCTGCACGGCGCGAGCCTAGTCGGTCCGCTCCCAGGCGATCTGTCGGAACCGCCAGCGCACCGGACCGCAGCTGCGCGCTCCGGCTGCGATCGCAGCGAGCTCGTTCGCGAGATCGGGGCGAGGACGCACCTCACGGTTCTCCGTGAGGACGGCGAGGTTCATCGCGAAGACCTGGGCGGTCTCGGCGGGAGAGGGCGCCACCGACGCGACATCGTCGCGGACGCGTGCGAGCCCGGGCGGATCGACGGCGGCGTGCAGCGCAGGCCCGACGAACAACGTCCCGCCGTGGGCGCGGATGACTGCGAGCGCCACGTCGTCGAGGTAGGAGCGGAACACGCCGTCGGCCTCGATCGATTCGAGATCGTCGACGAGGACACGGCCATACGGCAGGAGGCTGGTTGCCCAGCGTCCGATCGTGGCCGACGGATCTGGGAGGTGCGCGACGAGGAGGCGCGCGTAGATCAGCGCCGCCGATCGGCATGGCAGGTCGGCATCGACGACGTCCGCCACGACGAACCCGAGGTCCGCAGACACGCGTGCTCGCCGAGCGAATACGTGCGAGCGGTCGAGGCCGACGGTCTGACCCGCGCCGGTGGTTCGATGGATCAGGGCGGTGGTCAGCCCCGGCCCACAGCCAAGGTCTAGCGCCAGGGGTGGTGGCTCGGCAACAGCCGCGCGGAGGAAGGCCGCGCTGGTGGGCTCGAACAAGCGAGCAACCAGCTCGAGCCGATCTCCCGCGAGCTCCGAGTCGCCGTAGGTGTAGCGCGGGCGCATCGGCGCGAGCGTACCGAGGAACGCTCATGACGGAGCGGACTACCATCGACGGATGCGAGACCTGCGTTCCCTCCCCAAGGTGGAGCTGCACCTCCATCTCGAGGGAAGCGCCCGGCCCGAGACCCTGCGGGAGTTCGCCGATCGCGACGGCGCCGCGCTCCCCCACGGGATGGGCACCGACGGGTGGGCGTTCGGCGGCGGGCTCGACTTCATCGACAACTACCTCGAGCTCTGCCAGTTGTTCGCGACGGTGGACGACTTCCGCCGCCTTGCGGTCGAGCTGTGCGTGGAGCTCGCGGCGCAGGGGGTGTCCTACGCCGAGGTGGTCTTCAGTCCGGGGAACCACGCCCGCCGGCTGAACGGGGACTGGCACGGGCCGATCGAGGCCGTGCTCGACGGGCTGGCCTCCGGCGAGCGGGAGACGGGCGTTCGCGTGCGCCTGTCCCCCGACATCGTTCGCGACAACGGGCTGGACGACGCGCAACGCACGCTCGAGGTGGCGCTCCGATACGCCGGTCGCGGCGTCGTCGCGCTGAACTGCGCCGGCAGCGAACGCACCGGCGTCGAGCAGTTCGCGTGGATGTTCCGAAAGGCCGCGCGAGCCGGACTGCGGAGCGTGCCGCACGCCGGCGAGTGGGCCGGCCCCGCGAACGTCCGCGCCACGATCGAGCACCTGCGGCCGGACCGGATCGGTCACGGCGTGCGCTCGATCGAGGACCCAGATCTCGTCGCAGACCTTGCCGCGCGCCAGATCCCCCTCGAGATCTGTCCGGTCTCCAACGTCGCGACCGGCGTCTACGAGCGGATCGAGGATGTGCCGCTCCTTGCCCTGCGTGATGCCGGCATCCCAGTCACGCTCAATAGCGACGACCCGACGATGTTCGGCGCCTGGCTCACCGACGTCTACACGGCTGCGCGTGACGCATGGCAGCTCAGCGACACCGATCTTGCAGAACTCGCCCGGACGGCCGTCGACGTGAGCTTCGCTGAGGACGAGCGCAAGGCTGCGCTCCGCCTCGGGATCGACGCGTGGCTGGCCACGCCCGTTGCGCCGGCGCACGAGCCGGCGGTACCCTGACCCACCGCTCGCATGGACCTCCTCGACACCGACCCGCTGGAGCGGCTCGCCGCCTCGATCCGCGACCGAACCGCGGTCGTCGCTGTGATCGGGCTCGGCTACGTCGGGCTGCCGCTGCTGGTCGCGGTCCGTCAGGCGGGATTCGAGACGCTCGGCCTGGACGCCGACGCGTCGAAGATCGACGGCCTCCACGCGGGCCGCTCCTACATCGTCGACGTGCCAGCCTCCGAGATAGCGGCGCTCGATCGCACGACGTTCACTGGCGACGCGGCGGCGCTCGATCGGGCCGATGTCGTCGTGCTCTGCCTCCCGACTCCCCTCGCCGACGGCGCGCCCGACCTGTCGATGGTCGGCGCCGCGGCCGAGACCGTCGCCGCGCACCTGCGGCCCGGCATGCTGGTGATCCTCGAGTCCACGACCTGGCCCGGCACGACCGAGGAGTTCCTCCGCCCGATCCTCGAGACGTCCGGGCTCTCGGCGGGCGCCGACTTCGCGCTCGCGTATTCGCCCGAACGGATCGACCCGGGGAGCATCGGCCACCAGCTGGCGACGACGCCCAAGATCGTGAGCGGCCTGACGGATCGCTCCCGCGACCTGGCGGTGTCGTTCTACGCGCCGATCGTCGGCTCGGTGGCGGTCACGTCCTCGCCCCGTGACGCCGAGATGGCGAAGCTCATCGAGAACACGTACCGCCAGGTCAACATCGCGTTGGTCAACGAGCTTGCCGTGATGGCGAAGGACCTCGGCGTCGACATCTGGGAGGCGCTGCACGCGGCCGCGACCAAACCGTTCGGCTACCAGCCGTTCTGGCCCGGACCCGGCGTCGGCGGGCATTGCATCGCGATCGACCCCACCTATCTCTCGTGGCGCGCCGGCCAACAGCTCGGCTACCGCGTCGGGTTCATCGAGCACGCGAACGAGGTCAACAACCGGATGCCCGAGTACGTCGCGACGCGCGTCGCAGAGATGCTGAACGATCGCGGCAAGGCGGTGAACGGCTCGCGCGTGCTCGGCATCGGCGTGGCCTTCAAGGCAGGCGTCGACGACCTGCGTGGCTCACCCGCGATCGACGTGCTCGAGCGCCTCGCCGCCAAGGGCGCCGACGTTCGATTCCACGACCCCTACGTCGACACGATCACGATCGGCGGACGCGAGCTCCGTTCCGTGGCCGCCGATCCGGCGACGCTCGCCGATACGGACGCGGTGCTCGTGTTGACCGCGCACCCGCAGATCGACGTGCACGCGATCGTGGCGGGGGCCCCGCTGGTGTTCGACGCGCGCGGGGCGACCGTCGGGATCGACGAGCCGCACGTCGAGCGGCTCTGACCCGATCAGCCGCTCGGCGACGGCGTCGGGCTCGGCGTCTTGTGCTTCTCGATCGTGACCGAATCGATGTAGACCGCCTGGGTCGGCTCACCGTCTCCGCTCTTCGGCATGAAGCCGTTGATCTGCTTCGCCACATCCAAGCCGTCGGTGATGTGCCCGAAGATCGTGTAGTTGGGGTTACTGTCCAGGTTCGCGCCACCGGGCCCGGTGATCAGGAAGAACTGGCTCCCGCCGGTGTTCGGGCCGGCATTGGCCATCGCGACGGTGCCCGTCGCGTAGTGCTCGCCGCCCGTGAGCTCGTCGGGGATCGAGTATCCCGGCCCGCCGCTGCCGGTGCCGGTCGGGTCACCGCCCTGCACTACGTCGATCGAATCCACGACCCGATGGAAGAACGTCCCATCGAAGAACTTCTGCTCGGCCAGGAATACGAAGCTCGCCACGGTCTGCGGCGCGGCCGTCGCGTCGAGCGCGATCGTCACGTCGCCGCATGAGGTGTGCAGGATCGCCGTGTACTCGGTGTTCTTGTCCAAGACGTCGCTCGGAGACGGCGCGTGGTCGAACTGCGGCTTGGGCGTCGACGCGTCGGCGGGCACGCTCGCCCCGCACGCCACGGTGCTTGCCGGCTTCGCCTGCGCCGTCACGGTGCCGGTCTGCTTCGGCGGCTTGTTCGACGTGGGCGTGGGCGTCGCCGATGCCGAGGGCGTGGTGCTGGTGCCGGCCGTCGTGCTCGAGTCGTTGCGGTTCAGGAGTGCGACGCCGAGCGCGATGATGAGGATCCCGGCGATCGCTCCGCCGACGCTGAGCGCGATCGTCCGGCGGCGGGCGGCATGCTCCCGCTCCAGACGCCGGCGTTCGGCGCCCTTCGCGAGGTGGCGTTGACGGGACCTGCTGGGCATGGCGCCACAGGCTACCGGACCCCGAGGGCGTCATAGGCGAGCCCCCACAGGATGTCCGTCTCCGAGACCAGGGCGCGCTCTATCCCGAAGCGCCGCATCGTGCCCACCAAGATCGCTCCCCCGGCCACGATCACGCCGCCGCGGCCCGGCGCCATCACCGGCATCGCGGACCGCTCGGCCGTCGTCATCCGGCAGAGGTCGTCGAGCACCCGGTGGGCGGCGTCGATGCCGAGCCACGTCCGATGGATGCGGTCGGGATCGTCACGGTCGAGCCCGAGCGCGATCGCCTGGAAGGTGGTCGCCGTGCCCGAGACGGCGACGAACGTTCGGGCGGTATGGATCTCGGGAACGGCGACCTCCGCCTCGTCGAGCCGCTCCGTGATCAGGCGCTGCAGGTGGTCGAGTTCGCCGGGCTCCGGTGGATCCGTCGTGATCGCGCGTTCCGTCATCCGCACCGACCCCATCTGGGTACTGACGCGCTGCTCAGCGCGCCCGGGCTCGCGCCCGACGACGAACTCCGTCGACCCGCCGCCGATATCGAGCAGGAGGAACGGACCGTCATTGCCTGCGAGTCCGTATGTGCCACCGAGGAACGACAACCGTGCCTCCTCGGCGCCGTCGATCACGCGCGGCTCGGTGTCGACATGGCGCAGGACCGACGCGACGTACACCTCTGGGTTCGACGCATCACGCACCGCGCTCGTCGCCGTCACCTGGACGGTCGGCACGCCGAGCGCATGCGCGCGACGCACGAAGCGCGCCAGCACCTGTTCGTTGCGCACGACCGCCGCCGGATCGAGCGCCCCGGTCGCGTCGACGCCGGCGCCGAGCGCCGTGATCACCATGTCGTGCGCGAGCTCGATGAGCTCGCCGCCGGCGGTGCGCTCCACGACCAGCAACCGGCATGAATGCGTGCCTTGGTCCACCACCGCGATCCGTTCACCGAGCTGCTCGTCGGCGTGGATCGGCTCGACCTCGGCGGCGACGGCCGCCCCCACGGCGTCGTCGCCACCGGCCAGAGCGTTGGCGTAGTGCGCGTGCAAGCACTTGATCCCTCGGCGCGTGCCGCCGACGCCACCCCACGCACGTGCTTCGGGCAGCAGGCGTGCGCGCTCCTCCGCAGCCTCCGCATGTGCGCGCTCGACCGCCGCACGGAATCCCGGATCGTCGTCGTACCGCTCGTTCAACCGGCCGATCTCGCCGCCGGCCTCCAGGCGTGAGACGGCCTTGACCGCGTCGGGACACGTCAGCCAGAAGGTCGTCGGGAACGGCTCGCCGCGTTCGTCGAGCGGTTCGTTGCGGATCACCAGCGGATGCCCCGCCGAGCAGCGCACGATCACCTGGAACCCGGTGGTTGGCGCGCGTCCGAGCTGCTCCCGCACGGCCTCGACGTCGGACGCGCGGTGTTCGCGCGGCATCGGACCGGCTACTTGCGCTTGTGCTCGGTGGCGCGCCGGAAGTCGACCTGGCGCTCCTCGCTCTGGCGCATGAACTTCTTGAGCTTCTGCTCGAACTCTTGGTCCGTGCCCCGGCGGGATTGCCGCGGGGCGGGGTCCTGGAGGGCCTTGATCGACAGGTCGATCTTGCCGTCGTCCTTGATCGAGGTGACCTTGACCTCGACGCTGTCCCCTTCGCGCAGATGCTCGCGGACGTCTTTGACGTAGTTCCGGTCGATCTCGGAGATGTGGACCAGGCCCATCCGTCCGTCCTCGAGCTGCAGGAACGCGCCGTAGTTCTCGATGCGCACGACGGTCGCGGTGACCGTGGCGCCGACCTCGATAGCGATCTGGTGGTCCCCCTGTTCGCGTGGCTCGGGCTGGCCCCGAGCGAGGCGCCCAGCATGCGGGAGAGGCTGGCCCGCCGTCAATGCGTGGGCGCCGTCTCGTAGCATCCGAAGATGGAGGTCAGCCGGGTCGAGGGGGTCGCCGAGTACCGCGACCTCGTGGGGCCGCTGCTCGACCGAGCGCCGGCCCGCCACAACCTGATCAACGGTCTGCTCGAGGTCCTGCGCCGTCGGCCTGACACCTATCAGGGCTATCACCTGTGGGCGGTGCGAGACGACGGCCGCGTGGTGGCCGCCGCGATGCAGACGCCGCCCTACAACCTCGCGCTTGCCGAGCCGTTAGACGATGCCGCCCTGGCGCCGCTGGCCGCCGCGATCATCGACGCGGGCGTGCCGCTCCCCGGCGTCGTCGGCGGTCTCTCCGAGGCCGATGCCTTCGCGGCCGCGTGGATCGCACTCGCCGGCGGGGGTACGCACACCATCACCCGCCAGGGGATCTACGAGCTGACCGAGGTCCGAGACCGAGGCGACGCCGATGGCAAGGAGCGGGTCGCCACCCACGCCGACCTCGACCTCGTCATGGAGTGGCACGAGGCGTTCATCGCCGAAGCGGTCCCGGAGTTCACCGGGGATCTCGAGTCGCGCGAGCGCCGAGCCCGATCGGCGATCGAGGAAGGCGGCTACTGGCTCTGGGAAGTCGACGGTCGAGCCGTCTCGATGACCGGCTCATCGCCGGCGCCGCCCGACGGGGCCCGCATCGGTCCCGTCTACACGCCACCGGCCGAGCGCGGACACGGGTACGCGACCGCCCTCGTCGCGCGCGTGAGCGACGTCGCGCTCGAACATGGGTGTCGTGCGTGCTACCTCCACACCGATCTCGCGAACGCGATATCGAACGCGATGTACCAGCGGATCGGCTACGAGCGCATGTGCGACGCGATCGACCTTCGCTTCGACCCGCCGAACGAACGCCGCTAGTCGCAGTTCGGCGGTGTCGGCGCGCGGCCGTGCGGCACGGGCACGAACGCGATCTGGCCCGGATCGACCATCCCGAGGCATTCCCGCGCGAGGCGCTCGAGTTCGGCCGGATCCTGCAGCTTATTGAGCTGCTGCTGCAGGGCGGCGTTCTGCTGCTCAAGCTGCGACACCTGGTTCGCGAGCTGGCTACGTTGGGAACGTTGTTCGAGGTACGCCCGTGCGGGCGCGACCGCGAAGATCGCTGCCACGAACACGACGAAGCCGAGGATCGACGCGCGCGGAGTGATCCGCGCCATCCGCGATCGTTCGGTGTTCTTCCCCCGGGCCTCGGCGGGGGAAGTCGCCGTGGTCCGTGCGCTCATCGCGCGCCGCCACCTCCCGGTGATCGGCCGCGGATCAACGAGCCGCCGGCGAAGCGCGCGTTCTCGCCCAGCTCCTGCTCGATGCGGAGCAGCTGGTTGTACTTCGCCGTGCGCTCGCCGCGACTCGGCGCGCCGGCCTTCAGCTGTCCGGCGTTCGTCGCGACGGCGAGGTCTGCGATGGTCGCGTCCTCGGTCTCGCCGCTGCGGTGGCTGATCACGACCCCGAAGCTCGCACCCTGCGCGAGCGACACGGCGTCGAGCGTCTCGGTGAGCGACCCGATCTGGTTGACCTTGATCAAGATCGCGTTGGCGGCGCGGTCGCGGATGCCGCGCTCGAGCCGCTCCGTGTTCGTCACGAACAGGTCGTCGCCGACCAGCTGCATCCGGCCGCCGAGCTCGCGGGTGATCGCCGCCCAGCCGTCCCAGTCGTCTTCGGCCAGGGCATCTTCGATCGAGATGATCGGGAACCGGTCGAGCAACGCGGTCCAGTAGGCGATCATGTCGTCGCTCGAGCGGGTTTCGCCTTCGAGGCGGTAGTCCCCGTCGCGGGAGAGCTCGCTCGCGGCGGGATCCAGCGCGATCGCGACCTCGTCGCCGGGCTCGAGGCCGGCGCGCTCCACCGCCTGCAGCAGGAGCTCGCAGGCCTCGGCCCCCGTCGAGATGGCCGGCGCGAACCCGCCCTCGTCGCCGACGCCGGTCGCGAGCCCCTTATCGCGGAGCAGGCCGTGTAGCGCGTGGAAGCACTCGGCGCCCCACCGCACCGCCTCTGCAAGCGAGGCCGCACCGACCGGCACGAGCATGAACTCCTGGAGCTCGAGCTCGTTGTCGGCGTGCATCCCGCCGTTCAGAACGTTCATCATCGGCACCGGCAACACGTGCGCGTTCGGGCCACCGAGGTAGCGGTAGAGCGGCTGGCCGGAGCTGTCGGCAGCCGCGCGCGCGACCGCGAGCGACACCCCGAGGATCGCGTTCGCGCCGAGGGCGGCCTTCGTCGGGGTGCCGTCGAGGTCGAGCATCGCGCGGTCGACGCCGCGCTGATCGAATGCATCCATGCCTGCGATCGCGTCGGCGATCGGGCCGTCGACGTTGGCGAGGGCGCGCGTGACGCCCTTGCCGCCGTAGCGCGTCGGATCCGCGTCCCGGAGCTCGAGCGCCTCGTGCTCGCCGGTCGAAGCGCCGCTCGGCACCGCCGCGCGCCCCATCGCGCCGTCGTCGAGCCACACGTCAACTTCGACCGTGGGGTTGCCACGGGAATCCAGGATCTGGCGTGCGGAAACAGACGCGATCATGCTCATCGCCGGCCGATGGTACCCGACGCTTCCCGCCCGACGTGGAGCGCGTGGCTCTTACCTGCCTCGAACGCCGTCCGGCGTAGCCGCTGCCGCCTTGGCTTCCTCGTACAGCGCCAGCAGCTCCTCTTCGCTGAGGGCTTCCGGGTCGAGTCCCCGCTCGGTCGCGAGCGCGAGCGTCTGCTCCGCCCGGTCGGCCAACCGCGTCGTCGCCCGGCGCAACGCCGACTCGGCGTCGAGCCCCAGCTGGCGGGCGACGGCGACGACCGCGAGGAGCACGTCGCCGAGCTCGTCCTCCGCGTGCGCGGGATCATCCGCCGCGTCCTGGAGCTCGCCGACCTCCTCGCGAAGCTTCGCGAGCGCACGTTCGCGGCTCCGCCACGTGAACCCCCACCCCGCCGCGCGCCGCTGGACCTTCGCGGCCCGAGCGAGCGCGGGGAGCGTCGCCGGGATGTCTTCGTCGACCGCCTTACGGCCGCCGGTCTCCTCCGCCTTCAGCTTCTCCCAGTTGACGAGGACCTCCTCAGAACCCGCCACGTCGACATCGCCGAACACGTGCGGGTGCCGGTGGACGAGCTTCGCGACCAGCGAGTCCGCCACGTTGTCGATGTCCCACCGGCCGTCGTCGGCCGCGATCTGCGCGTGGAAGGTGACCTGGAGCAGCAGATCGCCGAGCTCGCCCCGGATCGCGGGATCGTCGTCGGCGTCGATCGCCTCCAGCAGCTCGTGCGTCTCCTCTAAGAGGTGGCGCGCGAGCGTCCGATGATCCTGCTCCCGATCCCACGGACACCCGTCGGGCGCGCGGAGCCGCGCCTGCACACGGACCAGGTCGAGGAGCCCTTCGCCGCCCCGCGAGGACGGCACCGGCCCGCCGACGGCCGCGTCGGAGGTCACGGCGTGGCCGGCGCTCCGTTGACCGCCCCGCTCGGCGGCGGCTGCGTCGCGCTCGGGTCGGTGCTCGAGATCCGCTCGACCTGCAACGTCGTCGGGTTGAACCTGCCGAAGCTCGGGTCGACCTGGATCTCGCCAGTCTGGCTCTGGACCCAGTCCTGGAAGGCCTTGGTCGATGCCTGCGACAGGATCTTGTCGCGGGCTTGCGCGAACGGCGTGACCGACTTGTCGATCATGTAGATCACGTGCCACCCGTACTGGGTGTGCACCGGCTTGGAGATCTCGCCCGGCTTGAGCTTCAGCGCCGCGTCGGAGAACTCGCTCGCGAGCTGGCTCGCCGGCAGCGTCAGCTCACCGCCGTTCTGCTTCGCGCTCGGGTCGGTCGACACCTTCTTCGCGAGGGCCTGGAAATCCTGCAGCGTGGAGCCGGGCGCGGTCACCTGCTTGTACACCTCCTCGGCCTTCGCCTTGGAGTCGACCAGGATGTGATCGACGTGCAGCATCGTGTAGTCGCCGATCGACTGCTGGTACTGCTGCTGCAGCTGCGCGTCGGTGAACTGCGCCTGTGCGAGCGCATCTGCCACCTGCTGCTGGACCAGCGAGAGTCGCACGAGCCCCCGCACATCGTCCAACGTCACGCCGTTCGAGGTGAGCTGCCCGTTGAGCGTGTCGGCGCCCACGTTCTTCTGGAACGTGTCGAACGCCTTCGTTACCTTCGCGTCGTCGACGGTGATCCCGTTGTCGGCCGCGTACTGGTCGGCCAGCCGGAACAGGATCATCGCGCCCAGCGAGAAGCGGTTGCACGCAGCCTCTTGGGTGTCGGTGGCGCCGTCGGTCTGTCCGCATGGCTGTTGCTGGAGCCCGGCGACCGTGTTGAACACGCCGGCGGTACGAGCGAGGTCGTCGGTCGAGATCGAGGAGCCTGCGACGGTTGCGGCCGGCGGACGAGCCGTTGCCGCGGAACAGGCGGCGAGCGCGATGGCAACGACGGCGGACAGGATGATGGGCAGCACGGAACGGCGAGAGGGATGCATCGAATCAGTCTACGAGGCGGCCACCGCTTCGGGATCGACCGGCCCGAGCCCCGGCTCCGCCGGCTCGCCCACCGCCTGCCGCAGCCTGCTCTCCACCCATCGCACGAGGTCGACGCCGAACACGCGATCCGGCTTGAGATTGAGAGTTCGTGTCGCTTCGACGAACGACGCTCCGGGGATCACCGCGGACAGGCCGATCTCGACGACATCGGACAGCGTCACCGGCCGGATCCGAACCTGGTCGCGGTAGGTCGCGATCTCCTCCACATCCAAGCGTTGCGCGGTCAGCCGCAATGACCCGATCGCGAACAACACCCCGACCGGATCGGGCAGCGCGCCGAACCGGTCGAGCGTCTCGTCGCGGATCATCGCGAGCTGCTCGTGGTCGCGCGCCATCCCGATCCGTCGGTACAGCTCGAGACGCAGGGACTCCTGCGCGAGCCAGCCCGGCGGGACGAACGCCTTCACCGGCAGATCGATCCGCAGGTCCTGCTCCTGCTCGACCGGCGTGCCCTGCAGCTCCTGCACCGATTCCTGCAGGATCCGCGCGTACGCATCGAATCCGACCGAGGCGATGTGGCCGCTCTGCTCGGCGCCGAGCAGGTTTCCGGCGCCGCGGATCTCCAGGTCGCGGAGCGCGATCTTGAATCCGGACCCGAGCGCCTGATGCTTCGAGATCGTCGCGAGGCGCAAGTGGGCCTCCTCGGTCATCTCGCGGTGCTCAGGGAAGAAGAAGTACGCGAAGGCGCGCTCGGCTGCGCGGCCGACCCGTCCCCGCAGTTGGTACAGCTGGGCGAGCCCGAGCATGTCCGCCCGATCGACGACGAGCGTGTTCGCATTCGGCACGTCCAGGCCCGACTCGATGATCGTCGTGCACACGAGCACGTCGGCATCCCGTTGCCAGAACCGAAGCATCTGGCGCTCGAGCAGGTCCTCGTCCATCTGCCCGTGCGCGACGACGATGCGCGCATCGGGGAGCAGCTGCTCCAGCCGCCCGGCTTGCCGGTCGATCGTCGCGACACGGTTGTGGACCCAGAAGATCTGCCCTTCGCGGAGCAGTTCGCGGCGCACGGCCCCGACCGCGAGGTCTTCGTCGAACGAGCCGACGAACGTCCGCACGGGCTGCCGGTCCTCGGGCGGCGTGTCGATCGTGCTCATCTGCCGGATGCCGGTGAGCGCCATCTCGAGCGTCCGTGGGATCGGCGTCGCCGTCATGGTGAGCACATCCACCTGCGCACGCAGTGACTTCAGCCGCTCCTTGTGCGACACGCCGAACCGTTGCTCCTCGTCGACGACAAGCAGTCCCAGATCGGCGAACGTCACGTCGCGGCCAAGCAGCCGATGCGTGCCGACGACGATGTCGACCTTCCCAGCGTCGAGATCGGCAAGGATCGCGTCTTGCGCGGCCGGATCGACGAACCGCGACAGCATCTCGACGCGAACGGGGAACGGCGCGAACCGCTCGCGGAACGTGAGCAGGTGCTGTTCGGCCAGCAGGGTCGTCGGCACGAGCACCGCGACCTGCTTGCCCTCCATCACAGCCTTGCACGCTGCCCGCACCGCGACCTCGGTCTTGCCGAACCCGACGTCGCCACACAGCAATCGGTCCATCGGGATCGGCTTCTCCATGTCGTGCTTGATGTCGTCGATCACGCGGAGCTGATCGGGTGTCTCCACGAACGGGAACGCGTCCTCCAGCTCGCGCTGCCACGGCGTGTCGGGGCCGAACGCGTGGCCCGGCACTGACATCCGCACCGTGTAGAGACGGACAAGCTCGCCGGCCATGTCGCGGACGGCGCGCTTGACCTTCGCGGTCGCGCGGGCCCAGTCCGAACCGCCCATCCGATGCACGCGCGGCACGTCGCCCCCGATGTAACGCGCGACCATCCCGACGGCGTCGGAGGGCACGTAGAGCTTGTCGCCCTTCGCGTACTCGATCACGAGGTAATCGCGCTCGGAGCCCGCGAGCTCGCGGTGCACGATGCCTTGGTACCGGCCGACGCCGTGGATCCGGTGCACCGCGAACTCGCCCGGCTCGAGCTCGTCGGCGACGTTGTCGCTGCGCCGCGCAGCGAAGCGCGGCGCCTCGCGCGTGAACCGGCGTGCGCCGAACAGGTCCTCCTCGGTGAGCACGGCGATCTTGCCCGGCCCGAAGACGAACCCCGCGACGAGCGGCGCCTCGACGGTCTCGACGTCGACATCGCCGAGCACCTCGCGTGCGCGCTCGAGCGAGCCGTGGCCGTGCGCCGCGACGACGACGCGATAGCCGAGCGCCACGAGGTCACGCGCCTGCCCGGCCAGCGCGCCGGGATCGCCCGCCGCGGCGCCCCAGCCACGCAGCGACAGGTCCTGTCCTTCGGTGAACGCCGACAGATGGAGATGCGGTCCCCGGCCGAGTGCATCCTCGGCCGGGCGCACCACGTGCGGCCCGGGCCACGCGAGGGCGGTCGCGAGCGCTTCGGCGTCGTCGTGCGTCTGGCGCAGCCGCCCCAGCGTGCGGCGGGCCTCGGTGACGACAACCCACGACCCGTCGGGCAACAGTTCGGCCGGGGTCGGCGTCTCATCCCACAGGAACGCCGCCGCGGATTCCATCCCATCGGGAAGCGCGCCATCGCCGATCCGCGCCAGAAGGTCGGCGATCCGCTCATCCCTGGCCTTGCCGGCGGCGTCACGAGCCCGCTCGCGGAGATCGTCATCGAGTACGAGCTCCCGGGCGGCGTCGACCGTTGCGCGGTCGACGCGCTCGCTCGACAGCTGCGTCGACGGAACGAACACCCGGATCGACTCGATCTCATCGCCCCAGAACTCGAGCCGAACCGGCCTGCGGGCGTCGGCGGCGAAGACGTCGAGGACCCCGCCCCGGACGGCGAACTCACCACGCCGCTGGACGACGTCGGCCCGTTCGTAGCCGAGCACGACCAAGCGGTCGGCGAGCGTGTCCGGCGCCGCCTCATCGCCGGTCGCGACCTCGAGCGGCGCGGCGGTTCCCGTGCTCGGCGCGATCCCCTGGAGGGCCGCCACGGCCGGCGCCACTAGCACCAGCGGGCCAGATGCGGTCCGCAGCCGGCGAACGGCTGCCGCGCGCCGCGCGGCGATCTCCGGTGTCGGAGAGAGCAGCTCGTAGGGGAACGCCTCCCACGCGGGTAGGAGCACCGCGCCGCCCGGCAGGAACGCCTGGACGTCCGCGACGAGCGCCTCGGCCTCGTGAGGACCGGGCGTCACCGCCAGCACGGGCAGCTCCAGGGCGGTCGCGAGCCCGGCCACGACGAACGCCTCGCCGGTCTCGGCCTGCGCGACGAGCGGTCGCTCGCTGGACACCAGCAGCCGCTCGAACGGTTCCGAACCGATCAGCGTCTCGACGAGCGATCCGAGCGACATCCAACCCTTCCGAACAGCACCGAAAGCCCCAACCGCGAACGGCAGGGGCATGCGGGGGTCAGTCTACGGGGAGCTCGGAAAGAAGCGAACCGCGAACGCTAGATCGCGTGCAGGCCGCGGTTCGACGCGCGCCGGTCCTCAGGCTCGGCTACCTCCGCCGACTCGCGATCGAGGTTCCGCACCGACAGCCAGCGCGTGAATTCGACCGCCGACAGCGGCTTGGAGATGTAATACCCCTGCGCCTCGTCGCAGCCGAAGTCGGCGAGCCTGTCGAACGTCGCGAGGTCCTCGACCCCCTCGGCGACCACGCGGAGACCGAGGTTCCGGCCGAGGTCGACCGTGGCGCGCACGATCATGAAGTCGTTGGCGTCGACGTGCATCTGCATCACGAAGGAGCGGTCAACCTTGATCTCCTCGATCGGGAGCCGCTTCAGGTACGACAGCGACGAGTACCCGGTGCCGAAGTCGTCGATGGACAGACCGACACCGATGTTGGACAACGCGTCGAGGACGGCGATCGAGCGGCCGGAGTCACCCATCAAGTACCCCTCGGTGAGCTCGATCCGCAAGAACGCAGGCGGGACCTGGGCCTCCTGGAGCAGCTGTCCGACGGAATCGGGGAAGTCCGAGTCGAGCAGGGACCGAGGCGACACGTTGATCGCGATCGGGATCCGGATGCCCATCCCCGCCCATTCCTTCCACTGCTTCAGCACGGACTCCGCCACGTAGTGGGTGAGCGGCCGGAGCAGCACGGTCTTCTCGACGAGCGGGATGAACTCGTCGGGCGGGACGAGCCCGAGCGTCGGGTGCTCCCAACGGATCAGTGCCTCGGCGCCGGCGACGCGTCCGTCCATCAACCGAACCTTCGGCTGGTAGTACATGACGAACTCACCGCTCTCGAGCGCGGGCCGGACCTGCCCGATCAGCGTCAGCCGCTGGGGGTTGTGCCGGTCGAACGAGTCTTGGTAGACCTCGTAGCCGCCGCCGTTCTCCTTCGCGACGTACATCGCGACGTCTGCGCGGCGCAGCAACGTCTCGGCATCCTCCGCGTGCATCGGGAACATCGCGATGCCGACCGAGCCGGAGACGTCCAACGCGAGGCCTTCGACCGCGACCGGCTGCTCCAGCTCCTCGAGCACGCGGTCGGCGATGCGGAGCGCCACCTCTTCGCTCGGCAGGTCGGGCAACACCATCCCGAATTCGTCTCCACCGAGTCGAGCCATCAGGTCGTTGTCGCGAAGCACGCTCGACAGCCGCGGGCCGATCTCCTGCAGCAGCATGTCGCCGAAGTGGTGGCCGAGCGTGTCGTTGATCTCCTTGAAGTGATCCAGGTCCATCAACATCACGGCCATCCGACCGCCTGATGCACGCGCGTGCTCGATCTCTTCCAACAAACGCTGGTGGAAGAACATCCGGTTGGGCATGCCGGTCAAGGAGTCATGCAGGGCCTGATGTTCGTTCTCGGCTTGTCTGACCGCGAGCTCGTCGGTCGCCTGTTGCAACGAGTGCGTTCGTTGGAACATCTGCCTGGCGAACAGCAACGGCGCCAAGAAGATGGCGACCGAGAAGATCCCGTAGCGTGAATAGCCCGTGATCACGAGCACGCTGAAGAGCGCGAGGCCCATGTACGCGATGAGGAATTCCCCGAACACGCCCGCGTGGACTTCTCGGACGAATTTCATCGGGCTCTCGCCCAGCCAGAAGTAGTTGTAGACCGCGACGAAGAAGATGTTGATGAGATACCCCACCACGGACGCGCAGACGACGGCGAGTGCGACCCTCCAAACGACCGCCCTGTAATCGGACACTCCCAACTGCGCCCAGTCCGGATACAAGCGGTGAAAGACGATGCTCTCGCACAGGGCTGCTGCTGCGACCTGTGTCCGGATGAACAGTCCCTTGAAGAACGGCAGCTCGCCGCGGAACTCGCGGTTGTCGGAGGTTCCGAGCAGCGCGATCAGCCCCGCAACGGGCACGGGGAACAACATCGCCACCGACAGCTCGATCGGGAACGAGAGACTGAACGCGACGCTCGACATCGCCGTCGGCACCGGCATGAGGTCGACCGCCGCGATCGCGATGATCCAGACGAAGATCTGCCACGGATGCGGACTGCTTTGGAGCACGCTCGGATCCAGGAAGAGCGACCACGCGATGATCACGATGACGGGAACCGAAACCGCGATCTCGTAGATCTTCACCGCCCGTGTGCGTGGCGGCATCGTCTCCTGATCGGCGACCTCCCCGGGGACGAGATCGACGTCGGTCAGGTCATCCGCCGGCATGCGCCACCTCTTGGTTCGCGACGGGCTCGATCTCCCGAGGCCTGCGCATCGCGCCGACGATCACCATGCCGACGCCACCGTACGTGAGGATGTCGCCCACGCTGATCGCCTGTTCGATCGGCGACGGCAGTGGGATTGCGTCTCCTAGGAACCGCAAGAGGTCGTCGTCGGTCGCAAGGTGATGCTTCGGGTACGGGTTGTTCTCGAGCTCCCCCAGGAACTGGCCTTGGTCGGAAGCGCGAAGGGCGTGCTTGGAGACCGGCATCCCGCCGTTGATCCCGATCACGAGGAGGTTGCAGAGCACCCCGGCCAAGATCACCGGGAATCCGAATACCCGGATGTTCTTGATC
Source organism: uncultured Actinomycetes bacterium (assembly GCA_963792215.1). Classification (GTDB taxonomy): domain Bacteria; phylum Actinomycetota; class UBA4738; order UBA4738; family HRBIN12; genus AC-51. The sequence continues at coordinate 546,434 of CAWBVL010000008.1, read as the reverse complement.
GTGAACACGATCAAGAACGCGAACGATAGGTACAGACACACGAGCGGCACGGTCGACCCGGGCCCGGTTACGAACTGCAATGCCAGGCCGACGAGGGCCAGCCAGGCCCAGTCGATCCTGAGGTCGGACACGTTGCGCAGTCGGCCACCCAGTAGGAACCCGATGGCCACGATGATGGCCATGCAGATCGCCATGAGTCTCATGAGCGTCCTATCGGAATCGAACCAGCCAACTGAAGTTCCACTGCAACCGACGAGGCCCCCAAGCGGCTCGACGGCTGTCGAACCATCTGGGGGCCTCGCTGTTGCTGCTCGAGCTGCTTAGTTCGGGCGGAATCCGGCGCCCACCGCAAGGGCGAGAACCGCAAGCGCACCGAGGGAGTACACGATCTTGCGAAGCACGATTTCTCCTCTCCAGCGTGGTGGTTCGGGCCCTAGTTCGGGCGGTACTTCGCGCCGGCTGCGAGTGCCAGCGTCGCCAGCGCAGCCGCCGCGAACAGCAGGTGCTTCACGCTGTTCCACTTCGCTCGCATCCACAACACCTCCTCGTAACGTCCCCGGAGTTTCGCGTACCGCTGGGGCCGCGACATCGGTCTTCGTAACGGAACTCCTGTAGGCCACCTCCGAAGATCGAGTAGGTCTTTCGGTCTACCGCTCGCGGGTCATAGCGACTCCCCCGCAGGCGCAACGAGACCCTCGGGAGCGTCGGGGTGAGCCGACGATCCCGAGGGTCTCATCTGTGGATCGTTGATCCCTAGTTCGGGCGGAAGCCCGCACCCACGGCCATGGCCAGGACGGCCAACGCGCCGAGGGAGTACATGATCTTGCGAAGCATCGTTGCTCCTCTCAAACGTCGCGGGCCTAGTTCGGCCGGAACTTCGCACCACCAGCGAGCGCCAGCGTTGCCAGCGTGGCGGCGGTGAACATCAAGTGCTTCCACCGTCCAAGTTTCGCTCGCATCCGATCACCTCCTTGGTGAGTTCTCGAGAAGTGTCGGCCCTCGCGCTCTGTCCCCACATCGGGCGACGGTCGAGAACCCCGATGGGCCGATACCGGATGCTGAGTAGGACCAACAGAGAGACAGAAGGGGCGTTGCTACGAACGACCCGCGCGGCGGTTGAACCGTTGCTGCGCAGACTCGAGACCCTCGGTGAGCAGGCATTCCACGGCGTCGGCCGCTCGGGCGATGCTCACCGCGAAGTCGTCCCACGCGCTCGTCGCGACCCGCTGCAGCGCGAAATCGGCCGGGTCTTGCCGGCCGGGCGGCCGCCCCACCCCGATCCGCACGCGATAGAAGTCTTGGCTCCCGAGCGCCTGCGCGAGCGAACGGATGCCGTTGTGGCCGGCGCTCCCACCACCGAGCTTCACCATCAGCTCGTCGGGCGGGATCTCGATCTCGTCGTGTACCGCGATCACGTGATCGGGCTCGATACCGTGCTTGCGGGCCAGGCTCGCGTACGTTGGACCCGACTCATTCATGAAGCGGGTCGAGCCCGCCAGCCACACGGTCTCGCCACCGATCCGCACGTCGTCGGCCTCCGCCGCTTGGAAGCGGACCTTTCGCAGTCGTGCACCGTGACGCTGCGCAAGATCGTCGAGCGCGAGCCGGCCGGCGTTGTGCCGGGTGCGGGCGTACTCCTCGCCGGGATTGCCCAGGCCCGCGATGAGCCAGGCCATCGAGGGCGGTTAGCCCTCGGGTTCGGGCTCGGGCTCGGTGGGCGCCTCGCCGCCCTCCGGCGCGCCTTCCTCCGACGGGGCCTCGGCAGCCTCGGCAGCCTCTGGGGCAGCCTCTTCGCCGGGAAGCAGCAGGTCGGCCTCGGTACGGAGCGCGGCCGGCGTGATCACGGAGATCACGGGCGTGTTCGGATCGGTGAGGAACGTCACGCCGTCGGGCGGGGTGATGTCGCCGAGCCGGAGCATGTCGCCGAGCTCCAGCGAGCTCACGTCCGCCGTGATCTGCTCGGGCACGTCGCCCGGGAGACACTCGATCTCGACCTCGCGCAAGTGGTGCTCGATCACGCCGCCGGTCTTGACGCCGGGAGCCTCGCCGGTCTCGTGGATGTCGACGGACATCTTGACCTTCTCGTCGCGGCGCACCTCGAGGAAGTCGATATGCACGTACCGCCCGTGCAGGTGGTCGCGCTGGATCTCACGCGGGATCGCGAGGTGCTTCTTGCCGTCTACGTCGAGGTCGACGACCGTCGCGGCGCCGTGCGTCGCGTGGAAGAAGTGGAGCAGGTCCTGGCTCGACATCGATATCGAGACCGGCTCCAGGCCGTGGCCGTAGAGCACCCCGGGCACGAGCCCCTCCGCGCGGAGCCGGCGGGCGGCGCCTTTGCCGCGGCCGTCGCGCGCGGTGGCCTTCAGGACGGTTTCCATGGGTCGTTGAACCTCGCCTCGGTGGGGGAACCCGCCGATGGTACCGGAAGCCCGCCTCGGACGCCTAGGGACGCCTTGGTCAGAGGTTCGCGGGGCCGACCCTCTAGACCTGGTTGGCGCCGCCGAAGATCTCGCTCACGCTCGATTCCTCAAACACCGCACGGAGGGCAGATGCCACGAGCGGCGCGATCGACAGCACGCGCAGCTTCGAGAACTGCTTTTCCTCGGGGATCGGGACCGTGTTCGTGACGATCACCTGCTCGATCGGCGCCTCCTCGAGGGTCTGACGCGCCTTGCCCGAGAAGATCGCGTGCGTCGCGCCCGCGAAGATCGGGCCGGCGCCCATGCTCGCGAGCACGTTCACACCCTGCACGAGCGTACCGGCGGTGTCGATCATGTCGTCGACCATCACGCACGGCCGTCCGGAGATGTCCTCCTCGTACACGAGGCGCATCTCGGAGATCTTGTGCGCCTCGTGGCGTGAGCGCCGCTTGTAGATGTACGCCAGGTCGGCGTGCAGGTACTCGCGGAGCTTCTCCGACGTCTTGATCCGGCCGGCGTCGGGGGCGACCACGACGAGGTCGTTGCCGGAGAGCCCGAGCTCGTCCTTCAGGTAAGTCGAGAGCAGCGGCAAGGCCGTCAGGTGGTCGAACGGTCCGTTGAAATAGCCCTGGATCTGGCCGGAGTGCAGGTCGACCGACACGATCCGGTCGGCGCCGGCGACCGACAGCATGTCGGCGATCAGCTTCGCGCTGATCGGCTCGCGCGACAGCGTCTTCTTGTCCTGCCGGGAGTAGCCGTAGTACGGCACGACGGCGGTGATGCGCTTGGCGCTCGCACGCTTCATCGCGTCGATGATGATGACCTGCTCCATCAGCGCTTCGTTGATCGGTTCGAAGTGCGACTGCACCACGAACACGTCGGCGCCTCGCACCGATTCGTCGGCTCGGAAATAGATCTCGCCGGAGGCGAACCGGCGGAGCTCGCCCTGGCTCACCGGGATGCCGAGGTTGTCGGCGATCTCGTGGGCGAGCGTCGGGTGAATGGTGCCGGAGTACAGCATCATCCGCTTCTTGGTGATGATCTCCACGGCTACCCCCCCTTGCGTCGGTCCTTACCTTTGGCGCGGTGCTCCGCGTCCTTGCGCTTGCGGTACCCGGTGATGTTGCGCTGTTCGGTGCGTTCGACGGCGAGCGAGCCCGCCGGCACGTCCTTGCTGATCACCGACCCCGCCCCCGTCATCGCGCCGTCACCGATCGTGACCGGCGCCACCATGATGGTATCGGAGCCGGTGCGCACATCGGCGCCGATCTCGGTGTGGTGCTTGTCGTAGCCATCCCAGTTCGCGGTGACGTTCGCCGCGCCGATGTTCGTCCGCTTGCCGACGCTCGCGTCGCCGACATAGGACAGGTGTGGCACCTTCGCGTCGGTGGCGATGTCGCTGTTCTTCACCTCGACGTAGGAGCCGATGATGACGTTGTCGGCAAGCGTCGTTCCCGGACGGATCCGCGCGAACGGCCCGACGGTCACGTTCCGCTTGAGCGTCGCCCCTTCCACCACGGCGAACCGGATCGTCGCGCCGTTGCCGACCGTCGTGTCGCCGATCTGCACGGTCGGGCCGATGCGGCAGTCCTTGCCGATGCGCGTCTCACCCTGGATCGTCGTGTTCGGCAAGATCGTGGTCTCGGCGCCGATCGTGACGCCGACATCGATGTACGTGGTGTCGGGGTCGAGCAGCGTGACGCCGTTAGCCATGTGCATCGCGTTGATCCGCTCGCGCACCACGCGGGTCACCGCCGCGAGGCCGTTGCGGGAGTTGAGCCCCATCACGCCGCCGGTGTCGACCGTGACCGCCGCGACAGACTCCCCCTTCTCGAGCAGGATCGGGAACACGCTGTTCAGGTAGTACTCCCGTTGGCGGTTGTCGTTGCCGACGGCCGGCAGCGTCCGGAAGAGATCCTCCCGGCGGAAGACCGTCGCCACCAGCCACACCTCGCCGATCGCGCGTTGTGCCGGCGTCGCGTCGACGTGTTCGACGATCTCGACGAGCCGGTCGCCGTCGCGGATCACACGCCCGTAGCCGCCTGGATCGTCGACCTCGGCGGTGGCCATCGTCGCCGCGCTCTTCGTGCGCCGGTGCGTCCTGACGAGCTCCTTGACGTCATCGGTGGTGATCGGGTCGTAGTCACCGCCGAGCACGAGCACGTCGGCGCTGCGTCCGACCGCCTTCTCCGCGGCGGCGACCGCGTGACCGGTGCCGAGCTGGGTCTCCTGTTCGACGAACACGGGCTTGGGAGTGATACCCCACGTGGCGACGGCCTCACGGACGTCGTCGGCGCCGTGGCCTACGACGATCACGATCTTCGAGGGCTTGGCGCCGAGCGCCGCCTGGACCACGTGCCACAAAGCGGGCTTCCCGCAGATCGGGTGCAGCACCTTGGGGCGGGCGGACTTCAGCCGCTTGCCCTTGCCGGCGGCCAGGATCACCGCGGTCAACGTATCCGTGCGTGTGGTCTTCGTCGTGGCCAACGCGCTCGTTTCCCAGTCGGGGGCACCATGGTCGCAGCCAGCAGGGAGGGCGGCAACGTCGCCGGACCTGCGAGGTCAGGCGGTCGGCGGCAGGCCGCGCCAGATGACTTCGCCGTCGACGATCTCGGTGGTGGGCGCCAGGTCGATCGATCGCGCGACCGCCGCGGAGCCCTGGTGCTCGGGATGGATCTCGGCGCGGAACCAGACGACCCCGGAGGTGGCGACCCACAGTCGGACGGCGGCCGCCGCCTCCTTCGCATAGCCGTGCCCCTGCCACTCGCTGCTGATCGTCCAGGCGAGCGTGGCCTCGTCACCGACGATCGTCGCCTGCACGGTGCCGATGGCTCGTCCGTCGTCGCGCACCCTGACGACCCAGTTCTTCCAGATCTCGGCACCGTCCGGCGAGTGGCCGGGCGCGACGAACTCGATCCACTTCGCCAGCGCGTCGCGGGTCATCGGCGAACCGCCGGTGAAGTTGTGCAGCCCGGGGTCGTCGAGGACCGCGAACAGCTCGGCGGCGTCGTCGACGGTGATGGGATCGAGTCGCAGCCTGGCGGTGTCGATCGGGGTCGTGGTCAGGCTCCGAGCCAGGCGATCGCATCGTCGAGCTTCGACAAGGGGTAGTCGCGCGCGTCGCCCGGCATCATCCAGCCGAACAGGCTCATCGCGTGCTCGACCCACTCGTGGTCGGAGATGAGCGCCGTTCGTTCCCAGAGCGAGGGGTGCGTGACGCCCGAGCCGAAGCCGAACTTCATGTCCTCCCACATCGCGCTCGCCTCGAACTTGTCGAAGTCGTCGCCGATCACGATCGCGAGCCGGATCTTCGCGCCGTCGGTGATCCGTTGCATCAAGGCCGGTGCGAGGATCTGGTCGTAGTCCTCCTTCGTGATGTGCCCGGAGAACCGGAAGCCCAGGACGCCGTCGGGAAGATCGGGCAGCGGCTCGATCATCCCGCCGTCCTACTCGTGCTCGTGCGGCTGCGAGACGTTCACGAGCCACCGGATGCCGAAGGGATCGATCAACATGCCGAACGTGTCGCCCCACTGCGCCTTCTCGAGCGGCTGGAGCACCGTGCCACCGTCGGCGAGCTTGTTGAAGTAGCCGCTGAGCCGCGCCTCGTCCTCGCCGCTGAGCGACATGCTGAAGTTTGAACCCGGCGCGTACTCCATATGGCTCGGCGTGTCGGCCGCCATGAACGTGATCTCGTCGGCCTCGAGCTGCGAGTGCATGATTAGGTCGTCCTCGGACGGATCCTGCGACGCGCCGAACTCCTTGAAGGTGTTCATGTCGAGCTTGCCCCCGAACACCTGGTGATAGAACTCCATCGCCTCGCGCGTGTTGTCGCGGAAGTTCAGGTACGGATCCAACGATACGGACGCCATGTTCCCTCCCCTTTCGGACTCTGGTCGAGCTTATCGCTGAGCACGCGAAGGCGGTGCCCGCAAGCGCTGGGCTCGCTCGCTGGGAGTCAGGGTCCTAGGCTCACGCACAGATGGTGGTCTGTACGAACTGTGGCGAGCGCAACCCCGAGCATGCTCGGTTCTGTCTCGCCTGCGGGTCACCGCTCCCCGCCCATCCGTCGTCCGGGGCCCGCCGGGTCGTGACGGTCCTGTTCTGCGACCTCGTCGGCTCGACGGAGATGGTCACCACACTCGATCCCGAGTCGATGCGGTCGATCCTCGACCGCTACTTCGCACTGCTCACGACGATCGTCACCGCGCACGGCGGACGCGTGGAGAAGTTCGTGGGCGACGCTGTGCTCGCGGTGTTCGGCCTGCCGCGCGTGCACGAGGACGACCCATTGCGGGCGGCGCGCGCCGCCGTTGCGATCCGTGACGCAGCGGGCGAGCTGAGCAAGGAGCTGCAGCGTGACGGTGGCGTGACGCTCCAGACGAGGATCGGCGTGCACACCGGCGAGGTCGTGACGGGTGATCCCGAGGCGGAGGCGATCTCGATCACGGGTGGTCCAGTGAACCTGGCGGCGCGACTCGAGCAGGTGGCGGAACCGGGCGAGATCGTGCTCGGCGCCGACACGTACCGGCTGGTGCAGGACGCGGTCGCCGCGGAAGAGATGGCTCCGGTCAGGCTCAAGGGATTCGCGGAGCCGATCGGCGCCTTCCGGTTGTTAGGCGTGGTGCCCGGCGCGCTCGGACATGCCCGCCGGTTCGATCCGCCGATGGTCGATCGCGACGCCGAGGGTGCGCTGTTGAGCCAGGCGCTCAACCGCGTCGTCACGGGACATCGATGCCAGCTCTTCACCATCTTGGGGCCGCCGGGCATCGGGAAGTCGCGGGTGGTCGAGGAGTTCGTCCGTGGACGCGGCGCCGGCGCGAAGATCTTGGCCGGCAGATGTCTGCCGTACGGGGACGGCATCACGTTCTACCCGATCTCCGAGATGGTGCGTCGAGCTGCCGGGATGACCGACGAGGACGATCCCGAGACGGCCCTCGCGAAGATCCGAGAGCTCGTCATCGGGATCGAACGCGACGACGTGGTGGCGAGGCGCGTCGGGCAGGCCCTGGGGCTTGCGCCGGGAACCCCGTCGCCGGACGAGATCTTCTGGGCGATCCGTCGGTTCTTCGAGGCGCTGGCACGGCCGCGCCCCCTCGTCCTCGTGTTCGACGACGTCCACTGGGCGGAGCCCACGTTGCTCGACCTGATCGAGCACGTCGCCGATCGATCCCGCGACGCGTCGGTGATGCTCATCTGCATGGCGCGACAGGAACTGCTCGACGTCAGGGCTGCCTGGGGTGCGGGCGCGTTCAACGCCACGACGATCCTGCTCGAACCCCTGGCTGCCGCCGATTCCGACGCCATGATCGGCAACCTGCTCGGGCCCGCCGAACTCGAGCCGGCGGTGCGAGAACGGATCGCGGACGCCGCCGCCGCCTATCCGCTGTTCGTCGAGGAGATCGTGCGGCACCTCACCGAAACCGGGGCTCTGGTCCGCGATGGAGACCGGTGGGTCGCGGCGAGCGACCTTTCCGATCTCGCCACACCCCCATCGATCACCGCACTCTTGTCGGCGAGACTCGACCGGCTGGAGCCCGCGGAGCGCGACGTCGTCGAGCGCGCGTCGGTCATCGGCAGAGACTTCCTCGGTGCCGAGGTCGAGGCGATCTCACCGGCAGGAAGCACAGGCGGCGTCCAGCGCCTGCTCGCGTCGGCAGTAACCAAGGATCTGATCCGCGGGAGACACACGACGGGAGACGACGCGTACAGCTTCCCGCACATGCTGCTCCGCGACGTTGCCTACGACGGGATCCGCAAATCCACACGCGCAGACCTCCACGCCCGCTATGCGTCATGGCTCGAGGAGCGTGGGGGCCTCCGCATCGACCCCTACGAGGAGATCGTGGCCTACCACCTCGAGCAGGCCTACCGGTACAGGGCAGAGCTCGGACCGATCGGTGAAGCCGAGGAGCGCCTCGCGATCCGCGCCGGGACCCACGCCGCGGCGGCCGGGCGGCGAGCGGTCGCTCGCGGCGATATCTCTGCCAGCGTCAAGCTCCTCGGAAAGGCTGCGACGTTGCTGCCCCGCGACGACCCCGATCGCCTGGCGATGCTGCCCTACCTGGCCGACAGCTTGTTCCAAGCGGGCGAACAGGACCGCGCCGAGTCCGTCTACGACGAGATGGTCGAGAGCGCGCACCGGACCCATGACCCCGCCCTCGACGCTCGCGCTCGGATGGACCGATACACGTGGCAGCTCGTCACCGACCCTGGGTCCACGTCCGGGATCGGCCTCCAGCGTGTCGTCGAAGACGCGCTCAACGAGTTCGAGCGCACGGACAACGCCGAACATCTCGCAGCAGGGCTCGAGGCGTTGGGCATCATGCACCGTCTCGTGACCGGGGACAGCATCGCGATGCTCGATGCGGGCGAGAGAGGGCTCAAGCTCGGCGACCCGGCGTCGCCCGCCGCCGCAAGCAGCGCGGACATCGTCGCCCAGGCGCTGTTCGTGGGGTCGACACCATGTGCTGTTGCGCTCGACAGGCTCGAGACGTTGCTCGAGGACTTCGCGAACGAACCGATGGTGCGCGCCGCCATCGAGCTACGGGCGGCGCTCGTGCTCGCGATGCTCGACCGCTCCGAGGACGCTCGTGAGCGAGCGGGCGCCTCCTCGGACGTGTTCGAAGAGTTGTCGCAACCGCGTTGGTCGGCCGAGGCGGCCAACGTAACCGGGCTGATCGATTGGTGGGATGGCGACGTCGATGCGGCGGAGCGGTCGATGCGGACGGCGTACCGATCGTTCGAACAGCGTGGCGAGTCCGATGCAGCGCTCCTTGCCGGCGACCTGGCCCTGATCTTGTTCGACCTCGGTCGCGACGCCGAGGCGTCCGCGTTGATCCCGAGCATCGTCAAGGACGCGCCGTCCTTCGCCCTCGAGCAGCAGATCGGGTGGAATCGCGCGATGGCGAAGACCGTCGCGGTCCAGGGCGATCGCCCGCGAGCGGGGGCGTTCGCGCGTGAAGCCGTGCGCCTCGCGTCGTCGACAGACTTCCTCGCCCTGCAGAGCGACACGCTCGTGGATCTCGCGGACGTGCTGTTGCCCGACCGTCCTGGTGACGCGATCCAGGCCGCTGATGCGGCGATCGATCTCTGCGTCCGGAAGGGCAGCCTCGTCGGGGCTCGACGGGCTCGGGCGGTGCGGCAGCGAGCGAACGCGGGCTACGACGCGCCGTCGTAACGACGGTAGTCGGCGAACGCCGTCTCGGTCCGCGCGATCCCAGGGATCCGTTGGAGACCGCCCATGATGACCTTGGCCACGTCGTCGATCTCGTCGCCCTCGATCACGAGCAACACATCGAAGCTGCCGAACACGGTCGCCGCTCCTTGGAACCCGTCGAGCTCGGACAGACTCGCCATGATGTCGAAGGCTCCGCGATCAGCGTCGGCGCTCTGCCAGACGCGGACGAACCCCACCACATCGCATCGCTTGATCTTGAGCGCATAGACCTGACCGGTGGGCCCGGTGTACGCGGTTCCTTGGACGGCGTAGTCGCATCGGAGCCCGAGCTCCCACAAGGTTCCTGCGATGAAGTCCTGCAAGAGGTCGAGGCGACGCGCCGGCGTCCAGAGATGCACCCATGCCTTGTACGGCCCCACCGTCTCGGTGGCCGACAGGACGACGGTGTGATCGCTCGGTGGCAGATAGTCGGGCGACTCCGGATCATCGCCGGGGATCATCCCCATCAGCGCGTCGACGGCGTCGCGTAGCGTGCCGTCACCCGCGACGTGGTCGACGAACAGGAACGCGTGCAGGCCGGTCGTGATGTACCGCTCCCAGCGTTCGCGATCCTCCGGTGTCAGCTCCTCGAGCTTCATGCCCCTCGCCCCCTGCGTGCCCGGACCTGCACTCTCGCCTGTCGGTGCCGGGTCCGCAACCTGGCTACCCTCACGTGATGCGACACGCCGCCGTTCGTCGCTGGTTCTGCGTGTCGGCGCTCGCGGCGCTGTTGGCGTGCGGGCTCCCCGCGACCACCACCCTCGCGGCCGCCGACTTCAGTTCGATCTCGGCGGGAGTCGACCACACGTGCGCCTTGACGCCCGCCGGTGCGGCCGACTGCTGGGGACGCAACGACGCGAGCCAGTCCGCGGATCAACCGGGTCCGTACTCGCAGGTGTCGGCCGGTGGCATGCACACCTGCGCGCTGACGGCGGCCGGTGCAGCCGACTGCTGGGGTTCGAACGCGGACGGCGAGGCCGTCGATCACGCGGGTCCTTATACAGAGGTAGTCGCGGGCTGGAAGCACACCTGCGCGCTGACGGCGGCCGGTGCCGCCGACTGCTGGGGCCGGAACGACTCCGGGCAAGCGATGGATCAACCGGGACCGTTCACCGAGTTGACGATCAGCGGCTCGCACAACTGCGGGCTGACGCCTGTCGGTGTTGCGGATTGTTGGGGCCGGAACGATGCGGGCCTCGCAGAGGATCACCCCGGCCCGTACGTGCAGGTCTCTGCCGGCGACGGGCACAACTGCGCCTTGACCACGAGCGGCGCCGCCGACTGCTGGGGCATCCACGACCGAGGACAAGCGAAGGACCAGCCCGGACCATTCACGCAGGTCTCTGCGGGCGACCACCACAACTGTGCGCTGCGGACCGACGGTTCCGTCGACTGCTGGGGATGGAACAACTTCGGTCAGGCCACGGACCAGCCCGGACCGTACGTCGCGGTATCGGCGGGCAGCTACCACACGTGCGCGATCACCGCCGCAGGCGACACCGACTGCTGGGGTGCGAGCGGGTACGGGCAGCTCGGCCGGCGGGTGACGATCTCGGCGCCAAGCGCCGCGCGCACGGGATCGCGCGCCGATATCACCGGTCATCTTCTGTCGATCGATCCCGACTGCATCGCGTCGCAGCGCGTCACGCTTCTCGTGCTTCGGCCGACCGGCCTTCCGAACCGCTCCGATATGACATCCGCGACGGGCCGCTACAGCTTCACGGTCCGGATCAAGCGCGAGACCGTCGTTCGGGTGGCATACGCGGGGACGGACGGTTGCGAACAGGTCCGTTCGCAGCGCCGCACGATCGCAGCGATCTGACGAGGAAGATCCGTTCCGGGGGGAGGGATCGAACCTCCATTCCAGGCTCCAAAGGCCCGTGTCTTGCCATTAGACGACCCCGGAGGGCGGCCCCATCGTACGTGGAGGCCCCGAGGTCACGAACCCGCCGGGCACGGCGTCTGCGATCTGGTCGGCGTGCGCGATATGGCGTGCGAGCGCGACGACCGTCGGGCCGCTCCCGGACATCACGGCGCCGAGCGCGCCTGCATCGAGCAAGGCGGCGATCGTGTCGGACACCTCCGGATGTCGGGCCGCGACGGCGAACTGCAGGTCGTTGAACATCGCGGGGCCGAGCGTCTCGTCGTTGCCGGCTTCGATCGCGGCGATCACAGCGCCGGCGTCGGGACCGGTCTCGGCGCGCGCGTCCCACCAGCCGTACGCGTCGGGTGTGCGCACCGCGAACGACGCCGGCAAGACGACCCAATGCGTGGTCTGCGCGTGCACCGGCGTGACGCGGTCGCCGCGGCCGTCGGCGTAGACCGGTCCACCCAGGAGGAGCGCAGGGACGTCCGAGCCGACGGCCGCGGCGATGCCGAGCAGGGTCTCGGTCGGAAGGCCCGTCCCGTGGAGGTCGTCGAGGGCGCGGATCGTCGCCGCCGCGTCGGCGCTGCCGCCACCGAGCCCGGCCGCGACCGGGATGCGCTTGTCGACGGTGATCATCGCGCCGGGCGCCTCGCGCCCCGTCTCGTGGGCCCACGCCCTCGCGGCCCGTTCGACGAGCGCCTCGCCCCCCGCCCGGGCGAGCTCCCGAGCGCGCGGGCCCTCCACCTTCACCGCGAAGCCATCGGCGTGCTCGGCCGTCACCACGTCGTGGAGCTCGAGCGGGAGGATCACCGTCTCGATGTCGTGGTAGCCGTCATCTCGCGCGCCGAGCACGCGCAGGAAGACGTTGAGCTTGGCGTGCGCCCGCTGTGTGACGCTCACTCGGACAGCGCCTCCGCGATCTGCCCGAAGACGGCCAGGTCGAGCTCCTCGGGTCGAGCCGACGGGTCCACGCCGGCCTCGGCGAGCACCGCATCGGGGTCATCCGCTCCGAGGCGTCGCAATGCGGCGCGCATCGTCTTGCGCCGTTGCCCGAACGCTTCGTCCACGAGGCGCCACAGCGCCTCCTCATCGGCGGCGACGGCGGGGTGCGAGCGCCGTTCCATCCGAACGATCGCCGACGCGACCGATGGGCGCGGCCAGAACACCGATGCCGGCACAGGCCGCACGACCGTCGCCTCGGCGTGGTACGCGACGCGCAGGCTCGTCGGCCCGTACCCTTGCCGGGCCGAGGACGTCGCGATCAACCGGTCGGCAACTTCGCGCTGCACCATCACGACGAGCGTTCGCACCATCGGCGCGTGTTCCAACAGCGACAGCACGATCGCCGTGCCGACGTTGTAGGGAAGGTTCCCGCACGCGGTCCACGAGCCGTCGCCGAGCACCCCGGACCAATCGATCTTCGTGGCGTCCGCTTCGAGCACCTCGACCGCCGGATACGGCTCGGCGACCGATCGCAACGCCGGTACGAGCGCGCGGTCGAACTCGATCGCCAGCACCCGCTCGACGCCGCGCTCCGCGAGCGCGGTCGTCAGCGCGCCGAGGCCCGCGCCGATCTCGACGACGGCATCGCCGCCGCCGACCCCGACGTCGGCGGCGACCGCCGCGGCCAGGTTGGGGTCGATCAGGAAGTGCTGTCCGAGCGCCTTCGAGGGCTCGACGCCGTAAGCCTCGAGCAGCGCCCGCGGCGACGGGCTACCAGGAGAGCGAGACGTGGAGGACGCCGTGACCGAGCGGCTGGAGCGCGGCGAAGGCCTCGGGCGAGAGGTCGATGATCCGCCCCGGTCCGAACGGTCCTCGATCATCGATCACCACCGTAACGGAGCGCCCGGTGTCGAGGTCCGTCACGGTGACGTGGGTGCCGAAGGGCAGCCAGGGATTGGCGGCGGTCAGACCGCTCCACGGCGGGTCGTACCACGACGCCTCGCCGGTCTCGGTGGTGGCGCCGGTACCGGGCTCTTGGAGGGTCCCGTCGGTCATCGAGTACGGCGCCGACAAGCGGACCTCGGGCACCGGCGGATCCAGCACGCTCCGAGACACGACCCGCCGCGAGACGACCCGCCCGTTGACGGTCTTCACCGCGACGGCCGCGCGCTCGACCCCCGTCGAGCCGTGGGTCAGCACCATCACGTGCCCCGGCGTGAGGGATGACGTGTACTGCGTATCGACCGGCATCTGGATCGGCAGCGTCATCACGTGCGTGGCGGTCGACACTTGGTCGTACCGGACCGTCATGCCGTCGTGGAGGGGGGTACTGGGTGGCGGGACGACGCGGTCGTCAGCGTCGGGTTGGATCCCCATGGCCGTAAGGAGCGCCCCGGTCGTTTCCGCGTTGGTCGAGACGTCGTGCACCTTCCCCGTCACGACGGCCCGCACGGTCACGCCCGAAGGCCCGACGGCTGCCGCAGAGGTTGAAGCCTCCCGGGATCCGGAGTTCGCCTTCCCGAACGAACCCGTCCCCGGTCGCTCCACCACCCAGACCCCCACACCTGTGGAGGTGACCGACGCCGAGAACCCGCTCGCCGGCACACCCGGCGGCGGACTCACATAGACGGTCATGCCGTCGGCGAGAGTGGTCGCCGGCGGCGGTTCGACCTGCAACCCGATCGACAGCGGCACGCCTTGATCGGACAACAGGTCCTCGACGCTCGTCGATCGCGTGCGCACGGAGTGCGAGCGCCCGTCGATCACGAGGGTCACGTCTTTCGCCCATGCGCCGGAGACGACCATCACCGACATCGCGACGCCGGCCGCGACGATCGCAGCCTTGAGCGCGCGACGGCGTCGCAGCCGCCTGACGCGTGTCGGTCGTACCACCCTGCCTCCGTACGTACGGGGAGGGCCTTCGGGGGAAGCGGCTGGGTGGGAAGGAGCCCGGCCGGAACGTGGCCTCCGGTCGCTTGGAGAGCCACCCTATCGAACCCTCAACCCTGACTGCAACCTTGAGGGCAGAGGGCTCGTTCCGGCCCTCAGAGACCGGAAAACACCGCTTCGGCGTTCGAAACCGTCGCATCCGCGAGCAGTTCAAGCGGTTCGTTGCGAACGGTTGCGAGCTCTGCGAGCGTGAGCACGACGTTCTGCGGCGCGTTGTCGGTGCCGCGAAGCTTCTGCGGGGCGAGGAACGGACTGTCGGTCTCGACCAACACACGATCGAGCGACACCGCTGCGGCCGCTTCGCGCATGTGCGCGTTCTTCGGATACGTCACGTTGCCGGCGAACGAGAGCCAATAGCCGCGTCGTTCGCACTCGCGCGCGATGTCGGCGTCACCCGTGAAGCAGTGGATCACCACGCGCTCGGCGGAACCCTCATGCAGGACTCGAAGCGCGTCGTCCCAAGCGTCGCGCACGTGAACGATCATCGGTTTTCCACAGTCGCGCGCGAGCTCGACATGTGCCGCGAGCGTCCGAAGCTGAGCGTCGCGCTCGCTCTGCATCCGGAACCAGTCGAGCCCGCACTCCCCGACCCCCACCACGGCGGGGTCCTTCAAGAGGGTTTCGACCCGGGCGGCGGCGGAGTCGTCGAATCCGTCTGCGTCGTGGGGGTGAACCCCGGCCGTGGCCCGCACACCCTCGAGTTCCGTGGCGATCTGGATCGAGCGCTCGCTCGTTGGAACGTCCACGCCCACACAGATCATGCGTTCGACCCGAGCAGCCTTCGCGGCCTCGACCGCCACTGCAGGTTCCTGGTCCATCAGGAACAGGTGGCAGTGGGTGTCGACCGCCGTGGACTGCACCGGGAGTTCAGGGTTCGAGGCGCGCATCTGGCGCGGACCTTACCCGGTCTCAAGTTCGGGTGAACAGGGTGAGCTTCACGTGAAACACGAAGTTGGGAAGCCTCATCCGCCGGTCGACGGGCCGGGTTTCCCGGCGATCGCTCATTCCCCCGCGTCGAGGCGGGGGAAGAGCGCGTCACCCTTGTGCGTGGCGGTACCCACCGGCAGTCCGCCCCACACCACCGCGTGCGGAAGCCGTTGATCGGCGACCGCGCCGGGCAGACCGAGCTGCTCCCACAGCCGCAGGGCGGCGGCCGGCATCAACGGCTGGATCAAGACGGCGACGATGCGGAGCGTCTCGGCGCTCGCGTACAGCACACCGGCGAGCTCGTCGGCGTTCGCGGGATCCTTCGCGAGCTTCCACGGCTCCTTCTCCACCAGATAGCCGTTCGCGCGGTCGACGATGGACCACGCCGCACTCACCGCCTTCTGGAGCTCGACCTGGATCATGTGGTCGTCGTACCGCTTGGCGGCCTCGCCGATCACGTCGGGCAGATCCGCCTCGGTCCCCGGACTGGGGTCCGGGACGACGCCGTCGTAGTTGCTCGCGAGCATCGCGAGCACCCGGCTGGCGAGGTTTCCGAGGCCATTGGCGAGATCGGCGTTGTGGCGCTCGACCATCGCCTCCCACGAGAAGTCGCCGTCGGCCCCCCACACGATCTGCCGCATGAAGAAGTACCGATAGGAGTCGACGCCGAAGTGGTCGATCAGATCGAACGGGTGGATCCCCGTGAGGTTGGTCTTCGACATCTTCTTGCCGCCGACCGTGAGGTAGCCGTGCGCCCACACCTGCGTCGCGGGCTCGATGCCGGCGGCCATCAACATCGCCGGCCAATACACCGCATGGAAGCGAAGGATGTCCTTGCCGATCGAGTGGATGTTCGCCGGCCACGTCCGCGCGAACCGCTCCGGATCGTTCGCGAAGCCCGCGGCGGTGACGTAGTTCGTCAATGCGTCGAACCAGACGTACGTCACGTGGGTTTCGTCCCAGGGCAACGGCACGCCCCAGTCGAACGTCGTGCGGCTGATCGAGAAATCCTGCAGACCCCCGCGGATCAACGACAGCACCTCGTTGCGGCGCGTCGCCGGCTCGACCGCCTCGGGGTGCGCCTCGTAGTGCGCGAGCAAGCGGTCCGCGTACGCCGACAGCCGGAAGAAGTAGTTGTCCTCACGAACGAGCTCAACCGGCCGCTCATGGATCGGGCAGAGGTTTCCCTCGAGGAGGTCGGACTCGTTGTAGTAGGCCTCGCAGTGGACGCAGTACAGGCCCTCGTAGTGACCGAGGTAGATGTCGTCGCGCCCGTTGTCCTTGACCGCCAGGAGGATCTTGACCACCGCGTCGTGGTGCCGGGGCTCGGTTGTGCGGATGTAGTCGTCGTAGGCGATGTCGAGCCCGGCCCACACCTCGCGCCACTTCGGCTCGATCTGGTCGACCCACTCCTTCGCGGTGACTCCGTTGGCCTCGGCCGCCCGTTGCACCTTGAGCCCATGCTCGTCGGTGCCGGTGAGGTGGAAGACCTCCTCGCCGCGGAGCCGGTGGTAGCGCGCGATGAAGTCCGCGCCGACCGCCGTGTAGGCGTGCCCGATGTGCGGCACGTCGTTCGCGTAGAAGATCGGCGTCGTGATGTAGAAGACGTCGCGGCCCATGGTGGCGCACATCGTACCGGCAGGCCCCGGATCGGCCGGATCTACGGCGCGACGCGGATGTGCGGGAGGCAGCCCTGGTCGGCCCCGAGCAGCTCGAAGCCCGCGTCGTCGCCGGGCCCGTAGCCGTCGATCGGGGCCGGGATGACGCCATTGGCGACCTGTGTGCTGAACATCAGCTCGTTCGGGTCGTTCACGTGAGCCAGGCCGAGCAGGTGCCCGACCTCGTGGGCTATCACCAGCTCCATGGACCACCGGCCGCTGTTCGCGTAGCGGATGCCGCCGTCGACCACGATGTAGCCGGAGACCCATTCGTCGTCGGAGGACTGCGTGCCCTGCTCCGGATGGGTGAACGCCAGCACGCGCCGCGGAACATGGAAATGCAGGAACGTCGCATGCGACACGACGGTGATCAGCACCGGCCGGTACACCGCGTGCAGGGCGTCGGTGAAGTACCGCCCGTGGCGCATCGCGGCGATCCCGCGGTTGGACGTTCCGTCGTACTGGAACGTGATCCCCGACACGTTGCTCGCGAGGTCCAGTGCTCCCGTGATCGCGTCGCCGGTCTCCGGCGGCCCGTGCTCCTCGTTGACCTGGTACTCGATCGGCTGGCACGGGTTCCATCGGACCGGCTCGCGCCGGCCGTCGACATAGGTCGCGGCGAGGAAGGCGTACGGGCCGTCGGGGCCTGTCGGCACGGTGTCGGCGATGCCCGGCTGCCCCGCGCCGCCCGGCGCGCTCGACGGACCGCCCGGGGCGAGTGCGGGAACCGGCTCGATGATCGCGATCGCCGCAACCGCGATCGCCCCGGCGAGGAAGATCGCGAGCACGCCGACGAGCGTCGGATCGGAGCGCCGGCGACGATGCAGGTGATCGGTGCGCGGCGGGATCGCGGGCCGCGCGACGTCGGGTCGCAACGGGAGGCCATCGGGACGAGGCGGTTGCACCGGGCCACCGCTCATCCCGCCACCTCCGGGACGAGGGCCCGATAGATCGCGTTGGCCGGCACGCCCGTCCGCTCGGCGACCCGGTGCGCCGCCTCACGCTTGCGCGCGCCATCTGCCACCAGGTCGCGGGCTTCCGCCACGGCGGCCTCGACGTCCACCGGCTCGCCGGCCCGTCGGCCGGCGAGCACGACGACGACCTCGCCCTTGATCGCCGCGTCGCCCATCGCTGCGCGCACCTCGGCGACCGACCCGCGCCGCACCTCCTCGTGGAGCTTCGTCAGCTCGCGGCAGACGGCGACGCCCCGATCCGGGTCGATCGCCCCGAGCTCGTCGAGCAAGGTCGCGAGCCGCCGCGGCGACTCGTAGACGACGACGGTGCGCGGCTCATCGGCGATCGCGGCGATGCGCGCCCGCCGGTCCCCCGCGGTCCGAGGCAGGAACCCCTCGAACACGAAGCGGTCGGTCGGGAGCCCGCTCACGACGAGCGCGGCGATCGCGGCGGACGGCCCCGGGACCGCCCGCACGTCGATCCCCTCGTCGATGCAGGCCCGGACCAACCGATAGCCGGGATCCGACACGAGCGGCGTTCCCCCGTCGGACACGAGCGCGACGGTCCGGCCGTCCCGCAGTTCCTCGAGCACCTCGACGGCCCGGCGCCGCTCGTTCCCCTCGAACATCGAGCGCATGCGGGCGTCGATGCCGAGCGACGCGAGGAGCTTGCCCGTCCGACGCGTGTCCTCGGCGACGACGAGATCGACCGACGCGAGCGTCTCGCGGGCACGCTCGCTCAGATCGCCCAGGTTCCCGATCGGGGTCGCAACCACGTGCAGCACACCGGCCATGCATCGATGGTCGCACGTCCCGAGAGGCCCCGCTATCGTGAGGGCCGCATGGCCCGCGCGGATCACAAGGACTACTCCTCCACGCCCCTGTGGAAGAAGCTCGGCATCGCGGAAGGAGCGCGCGTCCGTCTCCTGGATGCGCCCGACGCGCTGGACCGCGAGCTGACGGCGCTCGCGCCGCTCCCCGACGGCGTCTCGTTCCTCACCCGCACCGGCCGCGATCTCGACGTGATCCTCGCCTTCTTCCTGCGCGCGAGCACGCTGCGCAGACGCATCGAGCCGCTCGCCAAGGCGATCGCGCCCGCGGGCCGCTTGTGGATCGCGTGGCCAAAGCGCGCGGCGAAGACCGACACCGACCTCGACTTCGACCTCGTCCATCGGACCGGGCTCGCGACGGGGCTCGTCGACAACAAGTCGGGGTCGATCACCGAGGTGTTCCAGGGTCTGCAGTTCGTCCGGCGGAAGGCCGACCGCCCGCGATGATCCGCTATCCCGACTGTCCCGCGTGCCGAGGCACCGACGGCGACCCCGAGCTGCACCGCGCCGAGGTCTGGAGCGACGCGCGGTGGCGGCTCACGACGAGCCTGTCCTCCGAGGTGCTCGGGTTCTCCTATCTGGAGCCTCGCCGGCACATCACGGCCATCACGGCGCTCGACGGCGACGAGGCGGCGACCCTGGGCGACGTGCTCGGCCGGTGCTCGGCGGCGATCCGCGACGCGACCGGCGCCGAGCAGGTCTACGTCTACGTGTTCGGGTCGGGCATCCCGCATCTGCACTTCATGCTGGCGCCCCACCGGCAGGGCGACGCCCTCAGCGACCGGATGCTGAAGGGCGAAGCGGTCGAGACGCAGCTCCCCAACGGCGCGGTCTTGGTGTCGAGCGCCGACTACCCGCCGCTTCCCGAAGACGAGCTCCGCGACGCCGCCGAGCTGATCCGCCGGACGCTCGCCTGAGCGCAGACACGGCCGAGATGGCCGACGGCCACGGGTACCCTGGTCGCGTGCCTGCGTTGTCGCGACTCAACCGTCCGGTCGTGGCGATCGTTGCCGTCACCATCCTCGCGGGCTGGCTCCGGATCGTGCACGTCAGCAACCCGCCGGACTATGTCTTCGACGAGGTCTATTACCCCAAGGCCGCGTGCATCCTTGTTGGCTGGTCCAACCAGACCTGCAACGTCGACTCGAGCGACGAGAAGTACTGGCGCACGACGAAGTGGGACGTCGGCTCGTGGGTCCATCCCCCGCTCGGCAAGTGGGAGATCGCGATGGGCATCAAGCTCTTCGGGATGCGCCCGTTGGGCTGGCGGATCTCGTCCGTCGTCGCCGGCACGCTCGTCGTGACGCTCACCGCCGTGATGGCGCAGCTGCTGTTCGGCTCCGCGCTGTGGACCGCGGTGGCCGGGCTGTTGATGGCCGTCGAGAACCTGAACGTGGTGATGTCTCGCGTCGGCTTGCTCGACATCCACGTGGAGTTCTGGGTCGTGCTCGCGTTCGTTCTGTTCCTGTTGGACCGAAGATGGATCGACGCGCGCCAGACCGCGGCCGAGAAGGTCGCCGCGCCCGTCGAACCGGAGGACCCCGATCCACCGCCCGGCGCGGGCGTCGCGCTCGAGACGGCGGACACACCCGACGAGCCGGCCGCGGCCGCCGACGCACCGTCGCCGACCCCTGCCCCGTCGCCGATCTGGCGCCCGTGGCGGTTCGCCGCCGGGGCCGCGCTCGGCGCCGCGAGCGCCGTCAAGTGGTCGGGCGTCTTCGCGTTGCTCGCGGTCGTCGTGCTCGCGTACATGTGGGAGACGACCCGGCGGCATCGCAACCGCTCGTGGCTCCGCGCCTTCGGCCGCGCCTTCTCGCGCGAGTCCTTCGGCATCGTGCTCGCGCTGCTGCTCACCCCGATCGTGATCTACATGATCACGTGGCTCCCCTGGTTCCACCACTTCGCGTGGAGCTGGCACGACTGGGTCGCGAACATGGGGGCGACGTGGGACTTCCATCACAACGGGATCCAGTGGACGGCGGTCGATCCGAAGACCGGCCTGCAGACACCGACCCATCCCTACTACGCGCATCCGGGCGGATGGCTCCTGCTCCTTCGGCCGATCAGCTTCTACGTGAAGAACATCGGGACGAGCACCGAGCAGATCCTCGCGATCGGGAACCCGTTCATCTTCTGGGCGAGCGTCGTCGCTGTCCCGTACGTGCTGCTCGCATGGCGCCGGACGCGCGACTGGCGGGGCGGGTTCATCATCGTCGCGCTCCTCGGCCAATACGTACCGTGGTTCGTGCAGTCGCGGCCGACGTTCTTCTTCTACGTGCTGCCCTTGGTGCCGTTCATGGTGCTCGCCGTGACGTGGGCGTGTCGCGATCTGTCCGACGCGAAGATCGTGGTGCGCGAGCACGACACCGGTGCCGTCGCCGTCAACCCCGAGACCGGCGAGGCGGCGATCTCGACGGCGCGCGTCTACCGCCCCTTCGTCGTCGCCTACGTGATCGCGGTCGTCGTCGTGTTCTGGCTGTTCTGGCCGATCCTGACCGCCGGTCGCATCACCGACCTGCATCTGCGCACCATCGTGTGGTTCCGACGGTGGATCTGAGCCGCTAGGCTTCGCCGACAACATGGCTCGAAGCGACCGTGTCCGCATCCGGATGAGCGACGGCATCTCGCTGTCGGCGACCCTGTTCCTTCCCGAGACGGGCGAGGGGCCGTGGCCCGTGATCATGGAGGCGCTTCCCTATCGCAAGGACGACGCGATCGCGGGGTACGACGGGCATTACGGGGATCTCGCAGATCACGGCTATGTCTCGGTGCGGCTCGACATCCGGGGCACCGGTTCCTCCGGCGGGATCACGACCGACGAGTACTCCGCCGAGGAACGACGCGACCTCGTCGAGGTGATCGACTGGCTCGCGACACAGGACTGGTCCACCGGCGACGTCGGGATGTTCGGGACCAGCTACGGAGGGTTCAACTCGTTGCAGGCGGCGCTCGAGAACCCGCCGGCGCTGAAGGCGATCGTCCCGATCTTCGCGTCGGACGACCGGTACAACGATGACGTCCACTACTACGGCGGCGCGTTGAAGCACGTCGACCTCGTCGATTACCCGACGTATATGGTCGCGATGAACGCGCTTCCCCCGGTGCCCCGCCTATGGGGCGACGAGTGGCGCGACGAGTGGCAACACCGCCTTGAGCGCACGGAGCCGTGGCTCCTCACGTGGCTCGCGCACCAGCGGCGCGACGACTACTGGAAGTACGGCTCGGCGCGGGAGGACATCGCGTCGATCACGGCCGCGACGATGATCATCGGCGGCTGGGCCGACGGCTATACGAACATCGCGCTGCGCTCGTTCGAACGGATGCAGGCGCCGGTGCGCCTCCTGATCGGCCCGTGGTCGCACGGCTCGCCGGAGACGTGCCGCCCCGGACCGAACATCGACGGCACGGCAGAGATCCTGCGGTGGTTCGACCACTGGCTGAAGGGCGAGGACAACGGGATCGACCGCGAGCCGCCCGTCGTCGTGTACCAGCAGCGTTCGACGCTGCCGGATCCGCTGCGCGGTGAGGTTCGGGGCGAATGGCGCGCCGAGCCGACGTGGCCGCCCAAGCGATTGATCGCGCACGACCTCGCGCTCCGCGACGCGGTACCGGGCGGGCTGGCGGGCGAGGGACCGTCCGATGCGCTGACGGTGGCGGGCGACGTCGGCGCGACCGCGTGGATCTCGTGCGCCGGCGGACTGCCGTGGGGCCAGTCCGCGGATCAGCGCCCGGACGAGGAGCGCTCGTTGACATACACGTGGGCGCCGCTCGACGAAGAGCTCGAGGTGTTCGGCCATCCGCGGCTGTGGTTGACGCTCACGTCGGACCGGCCGATCGCCTATCTCTCGGCGAAGATCACCGACGTGTTCCCCAGCGGCGAGTCGTCGCTCGTCGTGCGCGGGATGATCAACATCGCACACCGGGAGTCGCCGGTCGCCCCGGGCGAGCGCCTCGAGATCGACCTGGAGCTCGAGGCGATCGCGTGGACGTTCGAGGCAGGCCACCAGATCCGCCTCGACCTCGCCGGCGCCGACTGGCCCAACGCGTGGCCGCCTCCGTACGCGGCGACGCTGACGATCGACCGACCATCAGCCGCGCTCGAGCTGCCGGTCCTCGACGGACCGCCGATCGCCGATCCGCCGGCCGTTCGGGTGTTGACGGGGACCCAACACAGCACCGAGAGCACGGAAGACGGCTGGTGGCTCTGGGAGGTGGATGAGCCGCGCGACGGGATGCACATCGCGCGCACCGGCTACGGCAGCTCGGACACGGATCAAGGAGACGCCCGCGCCTACCGCGACCGATACGAAGGCACCGTCGGCGCGTCGACGACCGACCCAGGAGTGGCGTTCTCTGACGGCGAGTGCGAGTTCGAGCTCGCGTTCCCCGAGGCGACGGTCCGCACCCATGCGCGCGTGCGCGTCGACTCCACCGCCGAGGCCTACACGGTGGCGATCGAGCTCACCGCGTACGAAGACGGCGCGGAGCGCTTCACGAAGCGCTGGGACCGTGTGATCGCGCGCGACGCCCAGTAGGTCACAGTCCGGGCGGATGCCCGTGGAACAACAACCATCCCGCGGCAGCGCTCGCGTCGAGCAAGAAATGACACACCACGAACGGCCACGCGCGACGCCACTTCAGGAAGAGCACGGCGAACAACGCGCCCATCAACAGGTTCCCGAGGAACCCGCCCCACCCTTGATACAGATGGTAGGACCCGCGTAGAAGTGAAGACGTGGCGATGATCGCGAGCGGTGACCACGCGAGCTGCCTCAGCCGCGTTATGAGGTACGCGAGCACCACGATCTCCTCGAGCAGCGCGGCGCCGGCGGCGGTCATCACGACCGCGAGCCACGTCCACCAATGATGGGGCGGCGGCGCGGGCACGACGAACCGGTTCACGCCGAGGTTGACCGCCGCGTAATAGATACCGAGCCCGACCGTGCCGACCACCGCGAACAACGCGATCCCGCGCGCGATATCACGCGGACCGTCGTCCCAGGAGAGCCCGATCGCTCCGACACCCTCGCCGTCTCGGTGCAACAGGTGGATCACCAGGGCGACCGGCGCGAGCCCGAACACGAACCCCAGGAGCTGGTTGGCGAACAACGGATTCTGGTCGGCCGCGGAGACCGTGACGCCCTTCAGCGGCGCCTGGAACAGCGAGACGATCGCGTAGGCGGCGCTCGCGAGGAGCGACAGCGACAGCACCACGAGGATCTCGCCACGGATCATGCGCGCGTCCGGCCGCGTCGGCGCCTGTGTCATCGATCGAAGCGTAGCCGCCATCGGATATCGGTTCGCCCGGGTGCGCGGTAGGGTTCGCAGCCGATGGCGAGCGAACGTGCCGATGTCGTGGTGGTCGGCGCCGGAACGATCGGCGGCTGGGCGTCGGTGTTCGCGCGCGAGGCGGGCGCGAAACGGGTCATCGTGCTCGAACGAGAGATCGCCGGATCGGGCGCATCGAGCCGCGCGGCGGGGATGGTCCGCGCACAGGGCGGCACGCCGGACACCGTGCGGCTCGGGCGGTGGTCGATCGACTTCTACCAAGGGCAGCGCGCGCGCTACGACACCGACTCGGGGTTCGTCGGCCGCGGCTACGTGATCATGGCGACGACGGCAGCCGAAGAACGCGCCGCGCGCGAACGGATCGAGATGCAACGCGAGGTCGGCCTCGACGTGCGGTGGGCTAACGCGGACGAGGTGCGCCGATTGATCCCCGCGATGACCGGCGGACGGTTCCGCGGCGGCTCCTACGTGGCAACGGACGGTTGGGTGGATCCACCTCGCAACGTGCGCGCATACGGGCTCGCGATGCAGAAGCGCAAGGTCGAACTGCGTGAAGGCGTGACTTACCTCAGCTTGCGCACGAAGGCCGGCCGCCGTGGACATCGTGTCGTCACGGGCGTCGAGACATCCGACGGCACCATCTCGACGGGCACCGTGATCCTGACCGGCGGGCCCGCGATGCAGTCGGTCGCGAGCGCAGCCGGGGCGCGCGCTTGGGTCGGGTACGCGCGCCACATGGTCGTCGTCACCGAGCCGTCACCGGCGCTCCACGCCGACATGACCGCGATGGCCTTCGACATGGGCGCGGGCATCTACTGGCGGCCCGAGGAAGGCGGGTTCCTCTGGGGCATGTCGAACCCGGACGAAGAACCGGGCCCGGGCCGCGCGATCGACTGGGCCTACCTGCGGAGGATGCAGCGACGGCTCGCGACCCTCGTGCCGGCAACCAAAGATCTCGGCATCAAGAAGGCGTGGTCGGCGACGATCGAGTACACGCCGGACCACCTGCCGATCACGGGTCCGCTGGTACAGCGTGACGGCACAGTCGTCGATGGCGTCACGATCGCGAGCGTCTGCGGACACGGGATGATGTGGGGCCCGGCGGTGTCGCGTATCGCGACGGATCTCGCACTCGCGAGGCGCACACGCGTGGTCGAGCGCGTCGAAGACTTCCGGATGGATCGGTTCGATAAAGCCGGGAACCCGCCGTTCGTCGATCCGGTGGCGTTGCCGTTCCCGGTGCGCGTCGACGACTAGCTCGGCCAGATCAGAGTTGCAACACGGGACACGTCAGCGTTCGCGTGATCCCGTCGAGGTCCTGCATGGGCATCACGGTGCCCTTCGCGAGCAGGTCGAGGTCGGCGGCCTCGGCGCGCGCGACGATGTCGTAGGGCCCCGTCACCGGGTCGACGACCATCACGCCTTCGATCGCGCGAACCTGGTCGGTGACCTGCGACGCTTTGCCGACCTCGGTCTGGATCAGGATGTACGCAGTGACCATGCGGGGCCTCCTCGTGCGCTGATGTCCACATGGTCCGGTCGGTTGCCGCTAACCGCAAACCTGCAGGTCGCCAACCTCAAGTCTCCAGCCAGCGGGCTCGCCGCCGAACGCCCTCAACTCCGCCGGCCACGTACTCCTCCTGTCCGGTATCCAAACCGTGGAGAACCTCGTGGAACGGCATCAGGGCGTAGCGCACCGCGCCGCGCGTCCGGAAGGCGGGATCGGGCGCTCCGCCGTAGGCCGACAGGGCACGTTCGCCCGCCTCGGGCATCTCATGGAGCAGCCACGCGAAGTCCGCGACGGGGTCGTCGACACCGAGCTCTTCCCAGTCGAGCACGCCGGCGAGGTCACCACTCGTCGACACGAGGACGTGTTCCGGACCGAGGTCACGGTGTGTGAGGCACGGCGCGAACCGCCATAGGTCGTCGTCGTCGATGAACGCCGTGAAGCAAGAGCCGATGTGTGCCGACTCCTCCGCGTCGAGCAACGGCAACACGCGGTCACCGAACCTATCCAGCTCCGAGCGCAACGCGTTGCGGACCTCCGACGCCGTGCAGCCGCGTGATCCGACGTACTCCGGCGGCATCAGGTGCAGGTCGTACAGGAACCTGCCCAGCCGCTCGGGCCACAGCCCGTCGGGCGCCTCGTCGAGCGGCACGCCGTCGATCTTTCGATACGCGATCGCGGGGCCGTCCGCGTCGACGTATGTCGGCTCCGGCACGAGCGCCGGAAGTTCGGCAGCGAGCTCGGGCAGCGTCGCGATCTGCGCGCGCAGGCGCTCGGCCGCGCGGTCGTTCCGCGGGAACTGCACGATCCATCCGTCGTCGACCTCGTACGTGTCAACGGTCCAGCCGGTGCCGATCGGTCGGACATCGCGCGCGTCCAGCTCGGGAAAGACCTTCGAGATGCGCGCGCGAGGATCCACGTTCTGATTCATACGGTGGGTCCGGTGTCGGGGAGCGTCACCGGCACCGCGTCGTCGTCAGTCGTCGGCCGCGATTCACGCAGCGCGGGTGTGTTCAGCGCGAACCACGCGACGACCGCGGCGCTCAAGGCAAGCGCCGACGCCGACCCATACAGCACCGGCGCGCCGAGGTGTTGATAGATGAACCCGCCGATGCCGGCGCCGATGATCGGCGCGATGCCGAACCCGACCATCGCCGAGACCGCGTTCCCCGTCGAGTACAGGTTCGACGGCAACAGGCGGCCGATGATCACGACCCCCGTTGTGAACAACAGACTGAAGCCGACGCCCTCGAGCATCGTGAGCACGGATAGCACGGTCGGGTTCGACACCGACCCCCATAACAGGAAGCCGAGCGCGTACACGGCGCAGCCCAGCATGTAGACGCGTCGCAGGCCGAGGCGCCGCTGCAGCCGCGACGAGCTCCGCATCGTCGGCACCTCGATCACCCCGCCGAGCGCGGTGCCGAGGCCGATCAGCAACGCGCCGCCGCCGTTGTCGGCGATCCGCAGCGCCAGGAAGTTCCATGCGGCGTTGAACCCGATCCACACGAGCAGCGCTGCTGATAGGTAGCCCCAGAACCGCGGCGCCTCACGGAACACCGCGCCGACCGAGCCGAGGCGCCCGTGATCCTCCAGCTTCGTCGGGCGGTCTCGTTCCACGGTCGTCGACCAGACCAGGACGAGCAGCGCCGAGATCGCGAACAGCGGCATCGCCCAGCCCATGCCATACCGCTCGAGGATCAACCCGAAGACCAGGCAGGCAGCCGCATACGTCAGGCTCTCCCATCCGCGGATCCGCCCGTACTCGGACATCCGCTCTTCACCGAGATGCGCGAGCGCGAGTGCGTCGATGTTCGGGCCGGGTCCGACGAAGAAGGCAGAGTGGATCGCCGCTGCTAGCACGATCCCGGCGAAGGCCCAGTGGACATTCAAGAAGAGCGCCGCGACGGCCGAGCCGGCGAGACAGATCTGCAGGACGTTGAGCCGTCCCCACCGTGTGTCGGCCGTGTGTCCCCAGAACGGGTTCGCGACCATACGCGCCGCTGCGCAACATGCAATCACGACGCCGATCCGCGACGCATCGAGGCCGTGATAGCGCTCGAGGTACAGCGCGAGGAACGGGAAGAACGCCGCGATGGCCAATCCGAAGCACAGGAACAACCCCTGGATCTGGGCGGCATCGGACACCCGCGGTCTTCGCATCCGACCACGCTAACAGCGGGTCGAGGGTCAGGCGCCCGCGTGAAACACGTCGACGAAGTGCCCGTATCGCTCCGCGATGGCGGTCACGGTTGCGTCCCGGTCGGCCGACCCGGCGACGTAGGCGCGCGCCGCGTCCCACCAGATCGAGCGCCCGATCGCGAAGCCGTCGAAGACGCCGGCGCCGGCGCGGAGCCATCGCTCCACCGCGTCGGTGTCGGCGCCGCGGCCGAGCACGACGCAGGGCGCGCCCGCGTGCTCGGCGACCGTCACGCAATCCTCCCGGCGCTCGAACCCCTCGGTCTTCCATAGGTCGGGTTGGACGCCGGCGCTGCGCAGCTCGTCGATCGCCTCGACGACAAGGCCCGGGCGGGTCGCCGTGTCGTACTCGTCCGAGCGCTGGGCCGGCTCCGGCGGGACCAGCAGCTCGAACAGGAACCCCACGCGGATCTCGTGGCTGGCGGTCTGCAACGCAAGCAGCAGGTCGCGCTGCCGCCCGTTCATCGCCGCGTCGCCCGACGGGTTGTAGCGCACCAGCACCTTCGCCCAGGTCGGCTTGATCGCCTCGAGCCGCTGCCGCCAGTCCGGATGCTCGAACTCGAGCTCTCGCTTGCCGCTCGCCTCAACGGGCACGGCGAACCGGACGCCCGAGGTCCGCAGCCGGTCGATCGCGATCCCGCCGTACATCGCGTCGACCAAACCGCCCGCGTCCCGTCGGTCGACCCGGGACCGCCGGATCGCCGCGAGGAGCCCGTCGGCGATCACCGTCTTGATCTCGCGGGCCGTCGCGACCTCTCCGCGCTCGGGCTCGTCGCCGGCCTCGAAGAAGCTCGTCATGAGCGATCGCCGGTGGTCGAACGCGAGCAGGAAGGTCGCCATCGCTCGGGATGCTATCGGCGCGCGGGAACCGCGGCCGGATACGAACGCACACCGGGCTGCGCGTTCCGGTTCGACGACCGGCGCGGCTCACTGGCACACTCCGTGGTATGGCGAAGGTCGTGATCATCGGCGCGGGCAGCGTCGAGTTCACCCGGAACATCCTGACCGACCTGTGCAGCGCGCCCGAGCTGCACGGCAGCCTCGAGCTCGCACTCCACGACATCGACGAGGAACGGCTCGCCTATGCCGAGCGCGCGGCGAACCAGGTGGTCGACCGGCTCGGCGCCGGCTACAAGGTCCAGGCGCATGCCGACCGGCGCGAGGCCTTCGACGGCGCGGACTACCTGGTCAACGAGATCCAGGTCGGCGGCTACGACGCGACCCTTCGTGACTTCCAGATCCCGGCGCGCTACGGCCTCCGTCAGACGATCGCGGACACGATCGGCATCGGCGGCATCATGCGCGGGCTCCGCACGATCCCGGTGATGATCGAGATGGGCAACGAGATGGCCGAACTCTGCCCCGAGGGTCTCTTGCTCAACTACACGAACCCGATGGCGATGGTGCCCTGGGGCATCTGGGCCGGGTCGTCGTGGCCGGCCGCCAGCACGATCGGGGTCTGCCACAGCGTGCGCGACACACACAGCTTCCTTGCGGAGCTCGCCGGCGTCCCCGAGGAACAGGTCGAGTTCCTCACCGCCGGGTTCAACCATCAGTGCTTCGTCTACGTGTTCCGCGACAAGAACACCGGGGAGGACCTGTACCCGCGCATCCGCGCGGCCGTCGACGCGGATCCGGATGGACTCGGCCGGCGCGTCCGCGTCGAGATCTTCCGGCGGTTCGGCTACTTCCCCACCGAGAGCTCCGAGCACTCGAGCGAATACGTGCCGTGGGTGCTGCACCTGCCCGATCAGGTCGAGCACTTCCGCAGCGAGATCGACGAGTACATCCGGCGTAGCGACGAGAACCTCGAGGAATGGGCGGCGCTGAAGGCGCAGCTCGACGCAGGTGCCGAGATCGAGCTCGAGCGGAACGACGAGCTCGCGTCGCAGTACATCTTCGCACTTGAGACGGGGACACCCGCGACGCTCTACGGGAACGTGCGCAACGACGCGCTGATCGACGGCTTACCGACCGACGCGTGCGTGGAGGTGCCGGTGACGGTGGCCGACGGCGCGGTCCAGCCGCATCGGGTCGGGCCCATCCCGCCGCAGTGCCTGGGCTTGAACCGCACGTTCCTCAACCCGGTTGAGCTCACGGTCCGGGCGGTGGTCGAGGAGTCACGTGAGCACGTCTATCACGCTGCCCTCCTTGACCCGAACACGGCGGCGACGCTCAGCACCGATCAGATAGTCAACATGGTTGACGAGCTGATCGAGGCGCATGGCGACCTGATCCCTGAGCCGATACGCCGCGGCTGACGCCCGGCGATGATCGAGCCGCCGCCCGACCTAAGGACCGACGCGATCGTCGCCAGGGTGCGCGATCGGTACGCCCTTGACGTTCATGACGCAACCTTCCTTCCGCAGGGGTCGTCCTGGTCGTTCCGCCTCGATGGCGGCGGTGTGCAGCGGTTCCTCAAGGTGCTCCGCCACGTCGGGCCGACGGCGATCGAGCTCCCGCGCTTGCTCGCAGCCCGGGGCATCGAGCACCTCGTGCCGGCGATCTCCACGCGCGACGGTTCGGCCGTCGACCGAGGGAAGCCGTACACGTTCGCACTGTTCCCGTTCATCGACGGCGTCGCAGCGGGCGAGATCGGGCTGACGCCCGCGCAACGAGAAGAGCTCGGCCGCTTCCTCCGTGCGCTCCATGAGACGCCGCCGGACGATGCCCTCAAGACGCTGCTCCCGCGAGAGCGGTTCGTCGTGCGAGACGAGGCGTACATCGAGGGCGCCAACCAGACGATCCACCTGGAGGCGCCGGACGAGATAGCCGCCACCCTGCTCGCTGCCTGGGACGCTCACCGATCCGAGATCGCCTACGCCCTCACGCGTGCTCGTGAGCTGGCGGTGTATGGAGCCCGATCGGGCGCACAGCTCGTCCCCTGCCATGCCGACTTCCATGCGTGGAACGTGTTGATCGAGCAGTCAGGGGACCTACGCATCATCGATTGGGATGAAGCGCTGCTCGCGCCGCGCGAACGCGATCTCATGTTCGTCTCGGGTGAGACCGCCGACATCGACCCATCGGGCGAAGACTTCTTCGAGGGCTACGGCGAGGTGCGTGCCGACCCGGTGTTGATCGCCTACTACCGGTTCGACTGGGTGCTCCAGGAGGTCGCGGATCTCCGTCGACGCGTCTTCGACGTTAGCCTCGGGGAGACCCGCGCCGACGCGCTGACGGGATTCGCCAAGCTCTTCGGTCCCGACGACGTCGTCGCAGCGGCGCGCCGTTCCGAGCTCGCGATCACGACATGATCGAGCAGCCGACGTTGACCGATGGGGTCGTCTGGCTCACGCCCTTCACGCATGCGGACGGGGCTGCGATCGGAGACTTCAACCTCGATGAGGAGCTCCGACTGTGGTTCGACCAGCCGCCTGTCGATCCCGATCCCGCTGCGCGGCTGCGCCATGGGGAGGAGGTCGCGGAACGCTGGCGCGCTGCTTGGACGACGGGCGAGGAACTCAGCTTCGCGATGCGGCTCACGGTCGACGGCGCGGCGATCGGGATGGCAGAGCTGCGGCCGGAAGGCAACGGCGTCGGCGATATCTCCTACGCCATCGTTCCAACCCAAAGACGGCGCGGATACGCGAGCAGAGCCGTCCGGCTGCTCGCCGACGCGGGTTTGGATCGGCTCGGCTTCGAGCGGATCGAGCTTCGCTGCGACATCGACAACGTCGCGTCAGCGCGGACGGCCGAGCGCGCCGGGTTCGTGTTCGACCGGATCGATCCGGGCGCCGGCGTGTTCGACGAGATCGAGGCCTGGCGTGGCACACCGCGCGATGAACGCGTCTACCACCGCGGATCGGACGACCCGAGGGGCTAGGCTCAGGGCCGATGACGGCGGCCTTACCCGACCTGTCCGTGCGCAACCGCGCACGAGAGGTGGTGGTCGTCGCCTTCTACGTCTCGGTCACCCTGGCCGCCGAACTCGCGGCCGCATCGTCCGACGATCCGAAGGTTGTGCTCGTTGGGGCGCTCTGGGGCACGGCGGTTGGCCTCGCGCTCGCCCACTGGTACGCGCAGACGATCACCGCCGCCATCGCGCGAGGCGCGTTCCACAAGAACGACGCCGCGGAGGGCCTCCGAGAGATCGGGGCGGCGGTCGGCGTCGCGTTCGTCCTCAGCGTGCCGTTCCTCGTCTTCGAGACGCCCACGGCACTCGTCTTCTCACGCTGGGGCGTGGTCCTCGGCACCTCGGTGATCGCGCTCGCGCTCGCGCGGACCGCGGGCGCAGGGTGGACGCGCGCGTTCGTCGAGGCGGCGATCGTGTTCGTGATCGGCGTTGCCGTGATCGAAACGAAGGCGGCGCTCAGCCACTAGGGAGGACGGACCGGTGCTCGCCGACGTCATCATCAACCCGCCGCTCTGGATCGAGCTGTCGGCCGTCGTCGCCGGCGCGCTCACCGGCGCGTTGTTCGCGGCACGGCGCGGCCTCGATCTCGTCGGGATCATCGCGATCGCCATCGTCGCCGGGCTCGGCGGTGGGATGATCCGCGACATCTTGTTGTCGACGGTCCCCGCGGCGCTCGAAGATCCCGCGTATCTCGTCGCGGTGATCGCGGCGGCCGCGGTCGGAGCGTTCTTCGCATCGGCCGTGCAGCGGCTGCGCTGGCCGCTGTCCGGGCTCGAGTCGCTCTCGCTCGGATTGTTCGCGGTGATCGGCACCCAGAAGACGCTGTCCGCCGGGCTCCCGATCGCCGCGGCCATCCTGCTCGGCGTCATCACCGGGATCGGGGGAAGCCTGCTGCGGGACCTGTTCACCGGCGAGGTGCCGCCGGAGGCGTTCCAGCGCGGCGCGCCGTTCGCGTCGGCTGCCGCCCTGGCGTCGGTCGTGTACGTGGTTCTGGTCCGAGGCGTGCATGTCCAGAAGCTCACGGCCGAGATCGCGGCGATCGCGCTGGTGTTCTTGGTTCGATCGATGGCGATCTGGCGCGGTTGGACGATGCCGCCCGCGGCGGACATCACCCCACGGCGTCTTCGGCCGCGCATCGTCGAATCCCCCGAGGACGGATCGAGCGGCGAAGAGCCGACGATCACCGAGTGATCAGAACGTCTTGATCCAGATCGTGAGCGCGTCCACCAAGTTGACGCCAGGACGATCGGGATCGCTCCATCCGCCCAGGTACACGCCGCCTTGGTCGACGTACCCCAGCGCGGCGTAGAGCCCTCGGGCCGCCGCGAAGTCATCGCCGACACCCGTGTCGAGGATCACGCCGGGCAGGCCGTTCGAACGAGCCAGACGCTCGAGCGCCTCCATCAAAGCCCGCGCCGCTCCCCGCCTCCGATATGACTCATCCACGAAGAGGTACTCGACCAACGCGTAGCCGCGCGCTTCGAGCATCGCGTCGACATCGTGATCGTTGCGCATGCTCACGCCGACGAATCCGATCGGGACTCCGTCGAGCCATGCGATGAACCACACAGCGCCGCCACGTTCCTGTTCCTCCATCCGACGCTGGAACTGCTCGGGCGACCGTGGCGAGAGGCTTTCGCTCACGGCGTCGAGATCGGAACGATCAAGGGGCCGGACGACGATCACGTGTCGCTCCCGATCACCCGCCGCGCATTCGCGCTGTAGAGGCCCGTGAGCGCATCACCCGAGAGCGACAGCCCGCTGATCGTCCACCGCCCTTGGCTCGGCAACTCCTCCGGGTCGGCGTCATACGGGAACGCCTCATCCGCGGTTTCGAAGAACCGCCGGTGCACCGCGTAGGTCGCAGCGTCGGGTGGAAAGGCATCGGTCCCAAAGACGAATCGGTCGGGGTGTCGTTCGAGCAGGTCACGCGTCGCCCGAGGGATCCGGCCGAGTTCCGCGATCCGCGCAGCGACGTCGGCGTGGGCGTTCGGATACGTCGTCAGGATCCGGTCGACCCAGGCGAGGTCCTCGGCGGCGCACAACACGTGCGCGCCGACCCACGTGACGTCGCTCCGACGCGCGATCAGCGACTCGAGCGACTCGAGGACCCGGTCGAACGTCGGGAACCGATCGCGGTCGCCGAACCACCAGTCCGGGTTCTCGAGCAACTCCTCGACGCGCTCGTTGCGCTCGTCCAACGGTTCGAAGAAGGCCGCGGGATCGCCGACGTGGATCGTCACCGGACGCCCGGCGGCGGCGATCGCGTCCCACACTGGATCGAGTCTGGTGTCGTCGGGCATCACCAGCTCGCCGCTCGCGTCACGCAGATGCAGCCCCAGGTCCTTCCAGACCTTCAGGCCGCGCGCGCCGCGATCGAAGGCGTCGGCGATCAGCGTGCCGAGCTCCTTCCAGCCGTCCCGCGCGAACAGCGCCCGATCCCACTGTGCGAACGTCGCGAATCGCCCCGGATACGAGCGGTCGTAGCGGTCGAGGTTCGCATCGAGCTCGTCGCCCCACATCCCGTCGAGATTCACGATGGTCTTGACGCCGAGTTCGTCCATCAGCGCGACCAGCTCACCGACGTCGGGTACCGACCACGTGCCGGTGAGCCAGCGGCCGAGGTGGTTGTGCGCGTCGATCAGCGGCGCCGGCGGACGTGGGTCGAGCTTCGTTAACTCCCGGCGCACCATCTGGCGCGGCCGGTAGTCGCGCAGCGGCAGATCGCGCATCAGACCGTCTCGACGGTGACGCCGGCCTCGCGGAGCGCCCGGAGCGACCGAACGTTGGCGGACCGGTCGGTGATCAGCGTGTCGATCCGCGAGACCGGGCAGATCCGCGCGAACGCGACGCCGCCGATCTTCGACGAGTCCGCGACGACCACAACCCGATGCGCGCGCTCGATCAACGCGAGGTCGGTGTGCGCTTCGACCTCATGGTGCGTGGTGCAGCCGGCCTCGGCGTCGATCCCGTCCACGCCGATCACGACCAGGTCCAGATGCAGCCCGGCGAGCGACGCCTCGGCGAGCGGACCGACGAGCTCATAGGACTCAGGGCGCGCGGTCCCACCGGTAACCACCAGCTTGAGGTTCGGACGGACCGCGAGCTCGCTCGCGATGTTGAGCGCGTTCGTCACGACGGTGAGCCGCTCGCGATCGACGAGCTCCCGCGCCACTTCCGTGCACGTCGTGCCGCCGGTCAAACCGAGCGACATGCCGTCGGTGACCAACGTGGCCGCGGCCTGCGCGATCTTTCGCTTCTCGTCGTGATGCCTCGCGCCCTTGTAGCGGAGCGGCAGTTCATAGAGCACGCCCATGGTCACCGCGCCGCCATGGGTGCGCGCGAGCAGCCGCTGCTCCTCGAGGAGCTCGAGATCGCGGCGGATCGTCGCCGCCGAGACGTCGAGCCGAGAGGCGAGGTCGGCCACTTCGACGCTGCCGTCCGCCGACAGGTCCGCGAGGATCGCCGAGAGCCGTTCGGCCTGTTGCACGTCGCGGACGATACACCCGCCCTGCGCGTTCATGCACGTTTCGGCTTGACTCCGAACATTATCGAGCAATAGCCTCGGCAAAGATGAGCCTGACCTCGGAGGAGATCGCCTCCCAGCCGGCGTGTTGGCGCGAGGCGAAGACGCTGGCGGCCGAGTCGGTGCTTGCGCTCCCCTACGCCGGTGAACGGGTCGTCGCGCTCGGATGCGGCACGAGCTGGTTCGTCGCGCAGGCTTATGCGGCGCGCCGGGCAGAGCTCCACTGGGCGCTCGGCGTCACGGATGCCTACACGCCCACCGAGCTGCCGATCGAGCGCCCGATCGACCGGACGATCGTGATCACTCGCAGCGGCACGACCACGGAGGCCCTCCGTGCGATCGAACGCATGCAGGCGGAGGCGACGTTCACCACGGTCATCACTGCGGTGCCCGATTCGCCCGCTGCCGCGCTCGCCGGCCACCTGATCACGCTGGACTTCGCCGACGAACGGTCGGTCGTCCAGACGCGGTTCGCGACCAGCACGCTCGCGCTGCTCCGCGCGCACCTCGGGGAAGACCTTGAGCCCGCGATCGCCGACGGCGAGCGCGCGGTCACGATGCCGCTCCCCCACGACCCCGCGGGGTTCGATCACTTCGTCTTCCTCGGCGCCGGGTGGAGCGTCGGCGTGGCCCACGAGGCCGCACTCAAGCTCCGCGAGTCGGCACAAGCCCACACCGAGAGCTACCCGGCGATGGAGTACCGGCACGGCCCGATCAGCGTGGCCGGGCCTTCCAGCTTGGTCTGGATCCTCGGCTCCCCCGACCCCGGGGTGGCCGACGACGTGGCCGCAACCGGGGCAACCGTGCGTATCGGTGAACTCGACCCCATGGCAGAACTCGTACTCATCCACAGGACGGCGGTTGCGCTCGCGGAGGCACGCGGGCTCGATCCCGATCATCCGCGCCATCTGACCCGGTCGGTGGTGCTTCAACAGGAGGGGACATCATGAGGAGCCGCAAGAGGACACGGACGCTGGTGGTCGCGGCCTTGGCTGCGATCGGACTCGTTGCGGTCGCGTGCACGTCGGGATCGTCGGATACGGGCTCGACGAGCGGATCGGCGGGCAGCTCGGGCGCCCCGATCGAGCTCACGATGTGGCACGGCTACGGAAAGGTGATCGATAACCAGGGCCAGACCAATTACGAGGCCAAGTCGCTCACGGACCTGGTGAACCAGTACAACGCCATGAACACCGGGGTCCAGGTGAACCTCGACTACATCGGGACGAACGACCACGCGTTGGAGAAGCTCACCGTCGCCCTGAACGCCGGCGAGCAGCCCGACATCACGTACCAGTACGGGACGTCGATGCCGCAGATCGCGACGGCGCCGGGCGTCATGGATCTCACCGACAAGGTGCAGGACCCGAGCTTCAACTGGAACGACTTCATCCCGGGCGCGCGCGATGCCGCGACCGTCGACGGGCACGTCTACGGGATCCCGGCGCTGATCGACAACCTCGCCATCGTCTACAACAAGGACCTGTTCCAGCAGGCGGGCATCAAGCCGCCGACGGCGAACTGGACCTGGGACGACTTCCGCGCGGCTGCGCAGGCGCTGACCGATCCGTCGAAGCAGCAGTACGGCTGGGCGTTCCCGGTGGACGGCAGCGAGGACACCGTCTGGCACTACGACGCGATGCTCTGGGAAGCGGGCGGCGACATCCTGAACGCCGACAACACCCAGGCTGCGTTCAACTCCGACGCCGGCGTCACGGCGCTCACGGCGTTGCAGCAGATGGCCGTGACCGACAAGTCGGTCTACCTCGACCAGCAGAACACCGGCAAGATCGAGCAGCTGTTCAACGCGGGGAACATCGGCATGCTGGTGACCGGCCCATGGGACCTCTCGAGCGTTCCCGACATCAACTACGGTGTGCAGATCATGCCGTCGTTCCCCGGCGGATCCCACGCGACGATCGCCGGTCCTGACATGTGGGTGCTCTTCGACAACAACGGACACGGTGAGGCAGCCTGGCAGTTCATGCAGTGGCTCATGGCCGCCGAGCAGATCAAGGCGGACTCGATGGAGAGCGGGCACCTGCCGCTGCGGGAATCGGTCATCAAGGAGCCAGGGTTCATCAGTCAGTTCGACAATAAGTTCCCCGGTGAGGGACTGTTCGCGCAGAACCTGGCCAACGTCACCAAGGCGAGACCGGTGATCACGAGCTACGACCAGATCAGCAGGATCATGGGCGAGGCGATCGTGAAGGTGATGCTCGGCCAAGGCGATCCGAAGTCGTCGCTGGACGACGCCGCGAACCAGGTGAACCAGGTGCTCGCAGGGGGCTAGATGGCGACGGTCGCGGCACGGCCGCAGCGGGACGCGCCGGGCTTCGCCCGGCGCGTCCTGACGTCCGACCACCTGGCCGGATGGCTGTTCGTCCTGCCCGCGGTGTTCCTCGTCGCGCTCTTCAGCATCTTCCCGATCATCTGGGGCTTCATCCTGTCCATGCAGAAGGCGAGCCTGCTTTCGCCCAACCGTCCGTTCGTCGGGTTCGACAACTACTCCGAGATCGCGAGCGACCCCGCAGCTCGGCAGGCGGCGGTCAACGCCGTGTACTACACGTGCCTCTTCGTCCCGACGTCGATCATCATCGCGCTCTTCCTCGCGATCGCGATGAACCAGAAGATCCGGCTCATCCGCTTCTACCGGTTGGCGGTGTTCATCCCAGTGGCGGTCTCGACGATCGCGACGGGCGTCATGTTCATGTGGGTGTTCGACGCGAACTTCGGGATCGCGAACTGGGCGCTCGGCGGGGTCGGCCTCGGACCGTTCGGGTGGTTCGATTCCCCGTCCGGGGCGATGCCTTCGCTGGTGATCATGACCGTATGGGGATGGCTCGGGTTCGACGCGATCATCTACCTCGCCGCGCTCCAAGGCGTACCGCATGAGCTCGTCGAGGCCGCATCGGTCGACGGCGCCTCGCACTGGACGATCTTCCGGAACGTCACATTGCCGTTGCTCGGGCCCGCGACGCTGCTGCTCGTGGTCTGGTCGACGATCAGCGCGGTGCAACTGTTCGACGAGGTGTTCTTCATCACGAAGGGAGGACCGCTTGGGCGCACCAGCGTGCCCGTCTTCTACATCTACAGGCTGGCCTTCACGAGCTCGTACGGGTTCAGCGCCGCGGGATACGCGGCGGCGCTCGCATACGTCTTGTTCGTCGTGATCCTCATCTTGACCT
Source organism: uncultured Actinomycetes bacterium (assembly GCA_963792215.1). Lineage (GTDB taxonomy): Bacteria > Actinomycetota > UBA4738 > UBA4738 > HRBIN12 > AC-51. Next base: position 508,106 of record CAWBVL010000008.1, on the reverse strand, counting down.
TGGTGCAGTTCTGGCTCGGCAACCGGGTGGTGCATTACTCGTCATGAGCCTGAAACCCGACGTCCGAGCAACGGGCGCGATCGTCGCCGCAAGCGACACCGCGGGCCTGATGGGCGAGACCGGCATGGTCGAGCGGCCCCGCGCGGGATGGCTGCCGTTCAGCCCGTGGCATCTCTTGCTGATGCCGGTCGCGATCATCATGCTCGTGCCGCTGTTGTGGGTCGTGATGACATCGCTCGAGACGCTCGCGCAGACCCAGCACTTCCCCCCGATCCTGTGGCCCGGCACGTTCCAATGGTCGAACTACCCGCGTGCGTGGTCGTCTGTACCGTTCGGAACCTGGTTCATCAACACGACCATCGTGACGGTCGCGGTCGTGGCCTCAAACCTGCTGTTCTGCTCGCTCGCGGCCTACGGGTTCGCCCGGATCCGGTTCTTCGGCAAGAGCGTGGCCTACTTCTTCCTGCTCGCGACGCTGATGATCCCGGTCCAGGTCGTGATCATCCCGACGTTCCTGATCGTGAAGCAGATGCACCTGATCAACACGCTCGGCGCGTTGATCGTGCCGAACCTTGCCAACGTGTTCGGGATCTTCCTGTTGACCCAGTTCTTCCGGACGCTGCCGATCGAGCTCGAGGAGGCCGCACGGATCGACGGCGCGTCGCGCCTGTCGGTGCTGTTCCGGATCGTACTGCCGTTGTCGCTGCCGGCCCTCGCCACGCTCGCGGTGATCCAGTTCCTGTGGACGTGGAACGACTTCCTCTGGCCGCTCGTGACGATCTATAACGAGAAGGTCTTCACCGTGCAGCTCGGGTTGATGAGTTTCCAAAGCTCGCACGTGAACGACACGAACCTGCTGATGGCGGGGAACGTTATGAGCATGATGCCGATGCTGATCCTGTTCATCGCCGCGCAGCGCTACTTCGTGCGCGGCATCGCGACGCAAGGCCTGAAAGGCTGAGCTGAAGGGATGAGCGCGTGACCGACGTCGTCTTCGAGAACGTCACCAAGGTCTTCCCCGGACCGATGGTCGCGGTCGACGACCTGTCGCTGGAGGTCGGCGCCGGCGAGTTCCTGATCCTGGTCGGCCCATCGGGTTGCGGGAAGTCGACGGCGCTCCGCATGGTCGCGGGGCTCGAGAAGATCAGCTCGGGCAAGATCGTCGTCGGCGGCGAGGTCATCAACGACATCCCGCCGAAGGACCGCGACATCGCGATGGTGTTCCAGAACTACGCGCTCTACCCACACATGACCGTCGAGAAGAACCTGGGGTTCGCACTGCGGCAGCGCAGGACCCCGAAGGACGAGCTCGAAAAGAAGGTGCACTCCATGTCCGAGCTGCTCGGTCTGGAGCAGCTGATGAAGCGCCGGCCGGGCCAGCTCTCCGGCGGCCAACGGCAGCGCGTCGCCATGGGACGTGCGCTGGTTCGCGAGCCGCGGGTCTTCCTGCTCGATGAACCGCTGTCGAACCTCGACGCGAAGCTCCGCGTCCAGATGCGCGCAGAGCTGAAGAAGCTGCATCAGCGTCTCGGGATCACGACGATCTACGTGACGCATGACCAGGTGGAGGCGATGACCCTCGGAGACCGGATCGCGGTGCTCTCGGCCGGGCGCCTGCAGCAGCTCGGTGCGCCGCAGGACGTCTACGACCGGCCGGCGAACGTATTCGTCGCCGGGTTCATCGGGTCGCCGCCGATGAACCTCCTCCGCGGATCGTCGTCGGGCGGGCTGATCGAAGCCGGTGACCTGACGTTCCCGCGCGACCGGGTGCCCGACGGCGACGTCGTCGTCGGCATCCGACCCGAGGGCCTGCGTCCGGTCGGCTCCGACGACCCCGGTCCGGGGTTCGAAGTCCACGTCGGCGTGGTGGAACCGCTCGGCGACGAGGTGCTGGTGCACGGGACGGTGTCGGCGCGTGACGCCGGCGTGCAGATCGAGCCCGAGGAGGCGACGCTGCTCGCCGAGATGAGTGACCGCGCGGCGATCACCGTCCGGCTCGAGCCCGACATGCGCCCGTCGGAGGGCACCAGCCTGCACCTGCGCGTCGACCCGGCCACGGTCCACCTGTTCGACGCGGCGAGCGGCGACGCGGTCTAGCTGGCCCAGCTCCACAAGGTTCGATACGGTCCGCCGATGGATGCCGCCGAGGCAGCCCTTGCCCGCGGGCGCGACGCGCTCTCCCGACGGTCGTGGACCGAGGCCGCCCATGCGTTCTCGGACGCGCTCGCTGATGGCGACCGCGCGGACGCGTACGAAGGTCTCGCCGAAGCGACGGCGTGGCTCGACGACGACGGTGCGATCGACGCGTACGAGCGCGCATACGCGCTCTATCGCGAGGCCGGCGACGACGTCGCGGCCGCGCGGGTCGCGGCCTTCACCGCGATGGCGGTGCACGACTTCCGCGGACAGCTGGCGGTCGTGCGCGGCTGGCTCGCGCGGGCGAAGAGCCTGACGGAGGACAACCCGAACGCCGTCGCGACCCACGCGCTGGCGGTTGGGCTGGAGGGCTACATGACGCTGCTGCGCGACTCGCAGCCGGCGGCGGCGCTCCCCTCGATCCGCGAGGCGCGGCGAGTGATGCATGACGGCGGCGAGACCGGACCCGAGATGACGATGCTCGCCCTCGAGGGCCTGGCCTCCGTCACGCTCGGCGAGGTGGCAGACGGCATGCGGATGCTCGACGAGGCGAGCGCCGCCGTGACGGCCGGCGACGTGACCGAACCGATCTTCGCCTCGACGATCTATTGCTTCGTGATCAACGCGTGCGAGCGCGTCCGCGACGTCGACCGCGCCGGACAGTGGTGCGACGCGATGGCGGCGTACTGCGCGCGCGTCGGCGACGACGCGATGGGTCAGCAGTGCCGCACGCTTTACGCAGGGGTCCTGTTGTCACGCGGCGCGTGGCCGGAGGCCGAGACGTCGCTCCAAGAGGCGACGGGGCGCCTCCGGCAGACGCGCCCCGCGATCGCCGCCGATGGGCTCGTCCGGCTCGCGGACCTCCGCCGCCGACAGGGCCGGCTCGACGAGGCGTCGACGCTGTACATCGAGCTCGAGCGCGACCCGTTCCGTGCGCAGGCCGAGCCGCTCGCCACCCTCGGGCGCGGGGAACTCGCACTCGCCCGCGGCGACGCAGTCGATGCGATCGACGATGCCGACCGGTATCTACGGATGCTCGAACCCGACGAGCGGGCGCGCCGCGCGGCGGGCCTCGAGCTGCTGGCTCGCGCGCACGCTGCGGCCGGCGCACCGGCGGCGGCCCGCGCCGCGGCGACCGCGCTCATCGAGATCGGCGAGCATCTCGGCACGGCGGCCGTCCGTGGGTCGGCCGCGCTCGCCGACGGCGCCGCGAGCGTGGCGTCGGGCGAGCTCGAACGGGCACGGACCGCGCTCGAGGACGCCGTCGATCGCTTCGGCAGCGCCGGCGCGCCCTACGACACCGCCATCGCGCAGGCGCTGCTGGCCGCCGCTCTGCACGCGTCGGGCCGCATCGACCGCGCGCGCGAGCAAGACCGAGCTGCGCAGGCGACCCTCGTCACCCTCGGCGCGGTCCGGCCTCCCTGGATCCCGGCGATCGATGGCGAGCCCGCCGTGGATGACCCCGCAGGGCTGAGCACACGCGAGCGGGAGATCCTCCGCATGATGGCGGCCGGCAAATCCAACGAAGACATCGCTGCGCGGCTCGTCCTGTCGATCCGCACGGTGGAGCGACACGTCTCGAACATCTACGCGAAGCTCGGCGCCACAGGTCGCAACGCCCGCGCCGTCGCGACCGCGTACGCCCACGAGCACGCGCTCGTCTAGGCCTACGTGCCCAGGTTGCGTGCCGGCACCGATGTGCCGCGACCGCTCCCGGACCTACCGTCGCACCGTTCCCGAGCGCACAGGAGGTGCGAGATGGCGACGGTCTCGAAGGAGACGGCAAGCGAGGTCATGGCGGTCCAGGGGTACGAGGGCCGCTCAGAGGATCTCGGCGGCTACACGGTCGCGTACGAGATGTTCACGAGTGACCAGGATCCTGCGCCGCTGTTCGTCGGACTCCCCGGCGATCACTGCCAGTGCCCCCACTGGGGCACGGTGGTCAGCGGCGAGCTCATGTACCGCTACAGCGACGGCACGTCCGAGACGGCGAAGGCCGGCGACTCGTACTACGCGCGTCCGGGTCATCTCCCGCTCTTCACGGCGGGCACCGAGACGATCGAGTTCAGCCCCACAGACGGGCTGGCCGAGACGATGTCGGTGATCGGGAAGAACCTCGAGGCGATGATGGCCGCCGAGCACTGACCGGTTCGTGCCGGGGCGGGGCTCGATGCGGCCCCGCCCTCGCACGTTCAAGCCTGGTTCGCGAGCTCCTTCGAGAAGAACTCGAGGGCGGTCTTGGTCTTCATCTGCTGCGGCGCGGTCGTGTCGATGCCACGCTCGTGGAAGAACGCCCGCGCCTCGGCCGCGACCTGGAAGGCCTCTCCGGGCATGCACTTCATCGAGAGCTCGACGATCCGCGTGCCGTCGGGATAGAGCCACATCTCACCGACGATCTTGCGCGGGAAGCCCTCGGGCTGCTGCTTCAGCTTGAGCACGAACACCGGCCCGAGGATCGACAGGTCGTCGATGCCGATGCCCGCCGGCACATGCGCGTCGTAGAACGCCCGCTGCTCCTTGCTGAAGAGCTTGCGGATGGGACGGTCGCCGAGCATCGCCTCGCGCACCTCGGCGGTCCCGAGCAGACCTTTCATCGAGGCCGAGCAGACGAACCCCTCCGGTGTCGCGTCGACCTCGACGCCGAGGGCCGGAGACTGCCGCATCTCCTCCGGCAGATCCGCAGGGACGATGGGTCGCAGCTTGATCACCGTGTCGTCGCGCTTACCCTGGATCCGTCGCGCGCGAACGATCACGCCGGCGTCGTTCAGCGTGAGCTCCGGCGTGTCGAAGAACACGACCGCCCGCACCTGCGCGTCGAGCGGGTCCATGCCGAGCGACGCGACCGCGGCGCGAACACCGGTCGCTGGGATCGTCACCTTGAGCTCGACCGTGTCCGAACCCTTGATCAGCCCCATCATCTCCAGGAGCTGTTCGTTGCTGAGCGCTTTCTCACCGACGGGCACGGGTTCTCCTTCGTTCAGACGATCCGGACTTCGGCTTGTTCCGCGAGCGCCACGGCGCGCGCGGGGTCGAGCTTCCCAGCCCCGGCGATCTCGGCGTTGGCGGTCGCTGCGCCGAGCGCCAGGCAGAGCGCCTGGTCCCATCCGTCGCCGCGGTCGAGACCGGTGACGAGCCCTGCGAGGAACGCGTCGCCGCTGCCGACGGGATAGCGGCCGCGGACGTACAGCATGCCCTCGAACAGCGTGCCGTCCGGCGCCGCGAGGACCACGCCCTCGGCGCCTCGTGTCACGAGCCCGGCATGGCCGTCGCCCCCGGCGAGGTCGCGGAGCTTCGATGCGGCGGTGAGCGCCTCCTCGCGCCGCGCGGTTGGAACACCGAGCAGCTCCCGCGCCTCTGCCTGATTGACCTTGACGACGTTCGGGTGCGCGTCCAGGGCGAGCCGCAGCCGTTCGCCCTCAGCGTCGACGGCGACGTGCACGGTCCCCGCTCGCGCCTCCGCGACCAGGTCCCGGTAGCCGTCGTCCGGCGCGCCGCGCGGCAGCGAGCCGCTGATCGTGAGCCATCCACCGGGCGTCCACGCCTCGGAGACGACCTGGACGAGCTCGGTCCACGCCGCCTCGGGCGCGTGGGCTCCGTGCTCGTAGAACTCGGTCAGGCTCCCGGTCTCGCGGTCGGCGACCGACAGCGACGACCGGTTCTCGCCGTGGGTCCAGACGTAGGCGCCGCGCACCCCTTCGGCGGCGAGCTGCTCCTCGAGCCACCGGCCGGCGTGGCCGCGGAGCAAGGCGGCGGCCGTCACATCGGCGCCGAGCGCCTGGGCGGCCCGCGCGACGTTCAGGCCTTTGCCACCGGCGACCTGCACGAAGCCTTGCGGCCGGTGGATGTCGCCCTTCACCAGCCGGTCGATCTCGAAGAGCTTGTCGATGGACGGGTTCGCGGCCAGGGAGACGATCACGCCGGGGTCCCTTCGAGCAAGGCGACAGCTTCGTCCATCGTCGCCTGGGTGCTCGTCCCGCCCACCGCGCGCGTCGAGAGCGCGCCGCAGACGTTTGCGAGTGCGAGCGCGCGATCGACCGGCGCGCCGTCCAGCCACGCCGCGAGGAACCCCGCGTCGAAGGAGTCGCCGGCGCCGGTCGAGTCCACGAGCGAGATGCGGACCGGTTCGACGCGGTGCGTCACGCCCTCGCTCCGCGCGATGGCGCCGCGGTCGCCGTTCTTGATCGCGACCACGCCGGCGCGTTCGGCGAGCGAGCGCGCCGCGGCGTCGAGGTCCGACGTGTGCGCGACCCGCGTCGCCTCTATCGCGTTCGGCAGGAAGATGTCGGTGACCGCCAGCAGATCGAGCAGGCCGCCGTCCCATCGCTCGCTCGGATCCCAGTTCGGATCGACCGACGTCGTCCCGCCGCGCCCACGGACACCGAAGAACACATCGGACAACGACGGCGTCAACGCGGACTGCAAGAAGTACGAGCTCACGTGGATGTGCCGCGCGCGCTCGAGCAGCCCGGGCTCGATCCGGTCCATCGAGAGCCCCGCGATCGTGCCCGGCATCGTCAAGATCGCGCGGTCGTCGGGACCGGACAGCACCACGGTAACGCCGGTCGGCGTGTCGGGATCCACATGGATGCCCGAGACGTCGACGCCGTTGCCGTCGAGCCCGTCACGCACGAACCCGCCGAAGAGGTCGTCGCCAACCACGGCCGAGATCGCGACGCGGAGCCCGAGCTTGGCCGCGCCGCATGCGAGGATCGCGCCCGAACCACCGATCGTCAGGCTCGCGTCGTCCACGAGATGCTCGGCTTGACCGAACGCAGGCACCACGTCGCCGCCGTGCAACACGAGGTCCGGGTTCGTGTCGCCGAGCACCAGGAGGTCGAGGTCCTCCGCCACCCGAGAACCTTACGTCATGGCCCTCGGGCTACGATGCCTGCATGCCCTCTGTGACGCTCGTCCAGGGCGACATCACCGCGCAGGAGGTCGACGCGGTGGTGAACGCGGCGAATCGCTCCCTGCTCGGCGGCGGTGGCGTCGACGGTGCCATCCACCGGCGCGGTGGCGACGCGATCATCGAGGCGTGTCGCCGGTTGCGTGCGACCACCCATCCGGACGGCCTCGCCGTCGGGGACTCGGTCGCCACGCCGGGCGGCGCCCTTCCGGCGCGCTGGGTGATCCATACCGTGGGGCCGATCTACTCGGGCCGGGAGAGCGACGCTGAGCTCTTGGCCGCCTGCCACACCTCCAGCCTCCGCGTTGCTGATGAGCTGGAGGCGGCGACCGTGGCGTTCCCCGCGATCTCGACCGGCGCATTCGGCTACCCGGTCGAAGAGGCTGCTCCCGTCGCGGTCGAAGCCGTTCGGGCCGCCGAAACGTCGGTGCGCGAGGTGCGCTTCGTCCTGTTGGACGCGCGGTCGCTGGCGGTGTTCGAGGCCGCCCTCGCGGCACCGAGCTGAAGCGACCCGCTGCTAGCATCACCTCCCTGATGAGCGACCTTTCCAACGTCCGAGACGTGCACGATCGGCTGCCCGAGATCCAACTCGTGGATGTGCGCGAGCCCTACGAATGGGAGGCGGGCCGGGTCGACGGCGCGGTGCACATCCCGGTCAACGCGATCATGTCGGGCGCCGGCGGCGACCTCGACAAGGACAAGCCGGTCGCGGTGATCTGCCGGACGGGCAACCGCAGCGAGCTCGCGACGATGATGCTGCAGGCGCGTGGGTTCGACGCGCACAACGTCGAGGGCGGCATGGAGGCCTGGGAAGCGGCGGGTCTGCCCTTCGAAGCCGCCGACGGCTCCCCCGGCCGCGTCGCCTGAGCCCTCGTCGTCGATGGCGGCGGCGCTCCCTCTGATCCTTCTTCCTCCGTCCGAAGGGAAGGCCTTGGGCGGCAGTGGCGACCCGTGGAAACCGGGTGCCATGGCGATCGACCTCGACGACCGGCGACGCAAGGTGATCGCCGCGTTGGGCTCGGCTATGCGCGGGACGGAGGCCGAGCGCGCGAAGCTCCTCGGCGTCTCGGGCCCGACGCTCGCCGAGGCGAGCGCTGCAGACCGCCACGTGATGAAGAGCCCCACGCTGCCGGCCATCGAGCGATACACCGGGGTCCTGTACGACGCGCTCGACCACGGATCGCTCACCCGAACGCAACGCACGCGCCTCGCGAACAGCGTCGTGATCGTCTCGGGTCTCTGGGGCGCCGTGATGCCAGCCGATCCGGTCCCCGCCTACCGGCTGAAGATGAGCGCCGCGCTGCCGAAGCTCGGCAAGCTTTCGAGCTGGTGGCGCGAGCCACTGACCGACGCGCTGGTGGAGCTCGCGCACGGCCGCCCGATCTGGAACCTCCTGGCGAAAGAACACGATGCCGCATGGGCGCCCCCGGACGATCGCGAACAGTTCGTCGTTCGGTTCCTCGACCGGCAGGCAGACGACTCGCTCGTGGCGGTCTCACACGACAACAAGTCGCTGAAGGGTGCGCTCGTCCGGTATCTCGTCGCCCACCCGACGGGGCGTCCGGCGGACCTCGCCGGCTGGAATCATCCGGCCCGATACCGGTACAACGCGCGTGCGTCGGAACGAGACGGCTCGACGACCTTCGTAGCGATGGTCCGGCGCTGACCGGGCGTAGCCTGTCCCGCGTGACGGACCTTGACGCCGCTCGGCGAGATCTCGAGGCCGCGCTCGGTCCGGGCGCGGTCGTCGATGACCAGCTCGAACGGCGCCTCTACGCGCGCGATGCCTCGCTGGTCGAGGGCTCCGCCGGACTCCTCGTGTTCCCAACGAGCGCGGACGAGGTCGCCGCCTGCATGCGGATCGCACGTGACCACGCCCTGCCGGTCGTCCCGCGCGGCAGCGGCACGGGGCTCGCGGGCGGCGCGACGCCGTTGGACGACGCGCTCGTCGTCGTCACGACGAAGATGCGCCGCATCCTCGAGGTTCGGCCCGAGGACCGCCTCGCATGGGTCGAGCCCGGCGTCTTCAACCTCGATCTCGCGAACCACCTCGCGCCGACCGGGTTCACCTACGCGCCCGACCCGTCCTCGCAGCAGGTGAGCTCGATCGGCGGCAACGTGAACACGAACGCCGGTGGGCCTCACTGCCTCGCGTACGGCGTGACCTCCGCGCACGTCCTCGCGCTCGACGTCGTGCTGCCCGACGGAACCCGTGCGCGGATCGGCTCGGAGGGGCCGGCCGCCACCGGCTACGACCTGCGTGGGCTCCTGGTCGGATCGGAAGGAACGCTCGGCGTCGTCACCGCGGCGTGCGTTCGGCTGACGCCGATCACCCCCGCCATCCGCACCATGCTGCTGGACTTCGCGCGAGTCGAGGATTGCGCCGCGACCGTGTCGTCGATCGTCGCCCGCGGCGTTGTCCCGGCGGCGCTCGAGATGATGGACCAGGGGATCGTTCGGGCCGTCGAAGCATTCGCGCACGCCGGGTACCCGACGGACGCTGCCGCCGTGCTCTTGGTGGAGCTCGATGGGCTCGACGCCGCGGTCGATGCGCAAGCGCGCGAGGTCGAGGCCGCCGCGCGCGCGCACGCGGTCGGGACGGTGCGCATAGCCGCCGACGACGCAGAGCGCGCCCTTCTATGGAAGGGACGCAAGTCGGCGTTCGGTGCGATCGCGCAGATCGCACCCCACTACCACCTCCACGACTGCGTGGTGCCGCGGACGAAGCTGACCGACGTACTCGTCGGCGTGTACGCGATCGCGAAGCGCCACGACCTGATCGTCACCAACGTCTTCCATGCCGGCGACGGCAACCTCCATCCGCTCTTCTCCTTCGACCTGTCGGTGCCCGGCACCCTCGAACGCGTGCTCGCCGCCGCGGACGAAGTGGTGCGCCTCTGCGTCGACGCCGGCGGCGCGCTCTCGGGCGAGCACGGGATCGGTTTGGAGAAGCGCGACTTCATGCCGCTCGTCTTCAGCGCCGAGGATCTCGACGCGCAGGCGTGCGTGCGCGCGGCGTTCGACCCCGACGGACGCATGAACCCGCAGAAGGTATTGCCGGCGGGCGCGCGGTGTGGCGATTTCGCGGCCGCAGCGTTGGCGCGCGCCGGTGCACTCCCGGAGGGCACGTGGATCTGATCCATCCGTCGGATGAGGCCGGCGTCGTCGAGGCGATGCGCGCCGCGACCACCGCGGGTTCGGGCGTGCTCGTGGTCGGCGGTCGCCAACATATGGGAGACGGAAGGAAGGCCGACGCCGAGCTCTGGACGACCGGGCTCGATCGCGTGATCGCCCACGACCCGGCGGAGATGCTCTGCGTCGTCGAGTCCGGGATGCGGCTCGGGGATCTCCGACGTCTCCTCACCGATGGCGGTCAGGAGTGGCCGGTGGACGAACCCGACGACGCCACCATCGGCGGCGTGATCGCTGCCGACGTGGCCCTCCCCCGTCAGCTCCGCGTCGGATGCCTGCGCGACACCGTCGTCGAGATGGCGTTCGTCACCGGCGACGGGCGGCGGATCCGCAGCGGCGCCCGCACCGTCAAGAACGTCACCGGCTACGACCTGCATCGATTGCTGACCGGGTCCCACGGCTCGCTCGGCGTGATCGTGCAGGTCGCCCTGAAGGTTCGGCCCCTGCCGAAGGCCGCGCGAACGCTCGTCACGCGTGAAGGCGGGATCGAGCTGGCGGCGCGCCTGCTCGACGCGGTGCCGCTTCCAGCAGCCGTCATCGCAGAGCACGAGCGCGTCCTCCTCCGACTCGAAGGGTGGCCTGAAGAGGTGGCCGAGCAAGCACGGCTCGCGAACGAAGTCGCGGTGATGGCCGACGCCGATCCATCGGCCTGGCTCGAGCCGGCGTTCCCCGACGCGGCGATCGTGGCCCAAGCCGCCGTGGTGCCCTCGAAACTGCCCGACTGTGTCGACGGCCAGGACCGGTTCCGCGCGTTGCTCGGGGTTGGCTACGCCTGGATGCCCTGCGACGACGGAACGCAACTGACGCAACTCCGCGAGCGCGTCGCGTCGCTCGGCGGCATCGCGCCCGTCGTCCGCGGCTCCGGCGGTCTCGGCCCTGCGGATCCGGTGACCGTCGCGCTCGGCGAACGGCTCAAGGCGGCCTTCGACCCAGCCGGCGTTCTCGCGGCCGGCCGCGCGTGGTCCGCCTAGCCGCCGGCGACCGAACCCCTATCTGTCGCCGACGCCAACCGCCGACCGGCCTCTTCGAGCGTGTCGATCTTCTTCGGGAACGCGAACCGCAACAGGTGCGCGCCGAGCGCAGGCTCGGAGAAGAACGACGATCCCGGAACCGCAGCGACACCCACGTGCTCAACCAGATAGCGTGCCGCGGCCGTGTCGTCGTCGAACCCAAGCGAAGAGACGTCCGCCATCACGTAGTAGGCGCCGGTCGGTGGATCGGCCGCGAACCCCGCCTCGCGTAGCACCCTGATCATCACGTCACGCCGCTCCAGATACTCGGTGCGCGTCCGCGCGTAGTACGAGCGCGGCAACGCCAGCGCTGCCACCCCTGCGAGCTGCAACGGCGTCGCGGCCGCAACGGTCAAGAAGTCGTGCGTCGCGCGGATGCCCGCCATCAGCGGGGGCGCGGCGATCGCCCAGCCCACGCGCCAACCGGTCACCGCGTACGTCTTGGACAACGCGCTGATCGTGACGGTGCGCTCGGCCATCCCGGGCATCGTCGCGATCGGGATATGCCGTGCGCCGTCGTAGGTGATGTGCTCGTAGATCTCGTCGGTGATGGCGATCGCGTCGTTCCGAACGCACAGCTCGGCGATCTGTCCAAGCTCCTCGCGCGAGAAGACCTTCCCGGTCGGGTTGTGCGGTGATCCCACCACGATCGCCCGCGTGCCAGGCCCGAACGCGGCGGCCAGCTCATCCGGATCGAACGACCACTCCGGCGGCCGGAGCGTCACGAACCGCAGCCGCGCGCCGGACAAGATCGCATCGGGACCGTAGCTCTCGTAGAAGGGCTCGAAGACCACGACCTCGTCGCCGGGGTCGAGCAGCCCGAGGAACGCCGAGGACATCGCCTCGGTCGCGCCGCACGTCACACAGATCTCCGTTTCCGGATCGACCCGCATCGCGTAGTCGCGCGCGTAGACCGATGCGATCGCGTGGCGGAACGCCGGGACCCCCCAGGTGATGGGGTACTGGTTGTGGTCCTCGGCGATCGCGCGCGCGGCGGCCTCCTTCACCTCGGCGGGCGCGGGGAAATCGGGGAATCCCTGCCCGAGGTTGATCGCGTCGTGGACCTGAGCCAGCCGCGTCATCTCGCGGATCACCGACTCGGTGAACGACGAAGCGGCCCGCGAGGCCCGAAGGCGTGAGGCGAGATCCATGCCCCGCAGCGTAGCCGCGCTCAGTGCTTCAGCGACGTGCCGGTGACGGTGAAGCTCGCGCTCGAGGACGTGCAGCCGAGCTGCGCGCTCGCGGACTGCGACATCGTCCCGGCGAACTTCGTGATCTGCCAGGTGTCGCGGACCGCGCCGGCCTGCGTCGCGTGGATCGTGACCGTGAGCGACGTCGTCACGTCGTGCCCCTGACAGGTGACCAGCCCTGCGATGGTTGTCGAGCCCGTATAGGACCCCCCATCCTGCTTCAGCATCACGGTCATCTTCTTGGTTTGGATGTTGCGCAGCTGCGTGTTGCAGGGCGGGTCCTTGCACTGCGGCTGGAACCGCCAGCCGTTGTTGAAGTCCGGGTTGCCGAACGACGAGAACCCCGAGTGCGACGTGTTGTGCAGGTGCACGTTGAAGGTGCCGGCGAGCGCGGCGGTCCCCGGCGGCGCCTTCTTCGTCGTGACATCGACGCTCGCGACGGCCCGCTGTTGGTCGGCCCCGACCGCGGTCACCGTGTACTTGTACCGAGCGCCCGGCACGGCGGTCGTGTCGGTGTACGACGAGGCCGACGCTTTCGCTTGGGCGACGAGGTCGCCGTTGCGACGGATGTCGTACCGCGTGACCGGCGCTCCTTCGGTTCCAGGATGCCACCTGAGCTTCACCTGGAAGGCGCCCGCGGCGGCTTGCAGGTTCGTCGGTGTGCTCGGTGGCGCCGTCGTCGGGCTGGCCGCCGCCGCAGATGGACTCGAGGACGCGGTTGAGGAACCGCCGGTCGACGCGATTACCGCCCCGACACCACCGAGCACCAGGATCAACGCGCCGACGATGATCAGGATGATCGGCAACCGGCGGCGCGACGACGACACAGGTCCAGGGGTGGGCACCGACGGGGAAGCGACGGGCGAAGCCGGCAGGCCCTGCGGCTCGCTCGGTGGCGGCGGCAACTCGTCCATCGGTCCCTCTCCCCTTCGGGCCACGAGGTTCTACCACGAGAAAACCGGTTGCGCGACGAAGCGCCGTAGCATCCGCGGTATGGCGACCGACCGCCTCCCCATCGGAACCGACCTGCCTGAGGGAGCGCGGTTCGTGCGCGCCACCGGGTCGGTCGAGACCGGGTGGCGCGATGACCGCGACGCGCCCGCGGTGGACGACCTTTCCGCGTGCGTCGCGTGCGGCCTGTGCCTGCCGCACTGCCCGACCTACCGGCTGACCGGCGACGAGTCGGCCTCCCCGCGCGGCCGGATCGCCGCGATGCGCGCCGTGACCGACGGCGGTGAGATCGGCGCGTCGTTCGCCACCTTCATGGACCGATGCCTGGTCTGCCGGGCGTGTGAGGACGTGTGCCCGTCCCACGTGCCGTTCGGCCGGATGATGGAGGCGGCGCGCGAGCAGGTCGAGCCGACCCGGACGAAACGCGCGCGCCTGCTGCATTGGCTCGGGTTCCATTGGGTGCTGCCGCACCCCACGCTGATCCGCGCCGCGACGCTCGTGCAGCCGGTGGTACGGCCGATGCTGCCGCGCCGCGTCCGTGCGATGGTGCCGACCCGTGCCCGCCCGTTCGCGACGCTTCCACGCGTCAGCGATCCACCCGCCGGCGTCGCGGTGCGCGGCACGGTCGCCCTGCTCTCCGGCTGCGTGCAGGACCGATGGTTCCACCAGGTCAACGAGGCGACGATCCGTGTCCTCACCCGCGCCGGCTGGCGCGTGACGGTGCCGCGAGGCCAGGCGTGCTGTGGCGCCTTGGCCGCGCACAACGGCCGGCTCAGCGTCGCGCGGCGCCTGGCCGGGCGCGCTCGCCACGCGTTCCGATCGGCGGACGTCGTCGTGGTCAACGCTGCGGGCTGCAGCGCGCACATGCGCACGTACGACGAACTCCGTCCCGGCACCGGACTCCCCGTCGTCGACCTCATGGCGTTCCTCGGCGAGCAGGGCGTCGCCGACGTCACGTTCCAGCCGTTGCCGATCGTGGTCGCGTACCACGACGCGTGTCACGCGCTGCGCGCGCAGCACATCCACGACGCCCCCCGACGGCTCCTCGAGCAGATCCCCGACCTGATGGTCGTCGAGATCGCCGACGGCGACCGATGCTGCGGCGCCGCCGGGATCTACGCAGCGACGCAGCCCGCGCTCGCACAGCCACTCGGCGAGCAGAAGGCCGCGGCGATCATCGCCACCGGGGCCACGGTGGTCGCGTCCGCCAACCCCGGATGCTCGGTCCAGCTCGCGCAGCACCTCGGCGGCGCACGGATCGAGGTCGTCCACCCGATCGAGTTGCTCGACCGGGCGCTCGGAGGCCGCGCCTAGACCTTCGGCGCCGCGGGGATCGGCTCGCTCGGGTTCACCTTGGGCAAGATCACGATGGCGTTGGACACCGGGCGCTCGCCCGTGGAGTCCGTCGGATGGTTCACCACGCCCATCCCCTTGATCCACATCGTCGCCGAGCCGCCGCCGTCAAGGTTCACCGCGTTGACCGCGCCGAGCGCCTTCATCTCCTTGCCGAGCTGATACAGCGTGAGCCCGTTCGACCCGGAGGAACGGCCGTCCACGACCATGATGATGATGGCGCCCGTCGCGGTGATGCCCACGGCGGTGCGCGGGTTCTTCAGGCAGAGGTCGTCGTTGCAGTTCGCGGCGTACTGGATCACCCCGTTCTGGAGGATGTCTGCGCTGCCGCTCACCATGTCGACGGCGTCCGGCGTGCCGTCGGACCAGCCGACGTGCACGGTGGAGCCGACCTTGAGCGACTTGATCCACGTCGCGCCCTTTCCCACAAGCTTCGAGCTCAGCACCACGGTGTTCGTCGAGCTCACGGCCATCGCCGATGAGCTGCTACATCTCACGGCGGCAACGGTGTAGTCGCGACCGGTCCCGTCCTTGCCGGTGTTCCAACGGACCTGGCCGGGCGCACTGAGCTGCGCGCTGCACTCGTTGGCCTGCGGCTTCTCGTACCTGCCGCCGTACCAGCTGTATCCGACGACCTGATCGGTGGTCGGCAGGCCCTCGTTCCAGCTGGAGACCGCGAACGTGGTCTTCGCGGCCAAGTTGGTTGCGGAGATCTTCAGGGCTTCCCGGTTGATCGTCGCGCCCTTCTTGTCCTGCCGGAACCCGAGCGACACGCCCGGCGGCGTCTTGGTCTGGATCGGCATCCCGTCGCTCACATACTGGTGCGTCGGACGCGCCGGCCAGTCGTTCAGGTCGCCGTTGACCCCCGCGATCGCGCCCGCGTTCGCCGACATCACGCTCGTCTTCTGGAAGGAGCCGATCTGCGGCGCCGACAGCACCTGGTCGATCGTCGCCGTCGCCGCGCTGCCGTCGTACAGCAGGACGTACTCGCGCACCGGATAGGAGGTGTCGGTGATCGTTTCGTACACGACGCCCGGCGCGAGCGTCTTCCTCGTCACGGTCCGGCCGGCCGCCTGGGCGCCCTGCATGCCGAGACCCGCCAGCAGACTCGCCGCCGCCAGTGCCGCAACCCCCCGGTTCCGCCACACCCGTGTCGTACGCATGGGTGAGGTGTCGGCAGAAACATGGCCGATACTTGAATGTCGGTAAGACGGGCTACCCCGTCTGCGACTACCAGCGAGGGTCGGTGGCCTGCAGCGCTTCCTGACCCGTGCACGAGGTGCCGACGCCGTAGAACGTTCCGCCGTCGCCGGTCAGATGCAGGTAGAAGCAGGCGCCGGGTCTGGCTTCGACCGCCGCTCCCCAGTCGCCGTTCGACGTCGCCACGCTGACCTCGTTGAGCCCGGTCGCCTGGTCGCTGCCCGCGATCCACTGCAGCGACGGCTCGACGGCATCCATCCGGGTGTGGTCGGCTCCGTTGAGGTCGCCGTCGGCCGTCGACACGCGGCCCGCTGCAGCTTGCGCGATGGTCAGCGTCTGCTCGGCGTGCCCGATCGAGTCCTTGATGCCGAGGTTCGCGAAGATCTCGACCACGACGAAGACGCAGGCGAACCCGAGCGCCGCGAACACGATCCATGCGCTCCGGCCACGGCCGCGTGGGGCAGGTGCGCCGTCGTCGGTCAGCTCGTCGAGCGCGAGGGTGTCATCCACCGGCATCGGCCCAGCGTACCGCCGCGGCCAGCTAGGGAGCCAGGGCCGCGGCCAGGGCCTCGAGGCTCTCGAGGTTGTGCCCCGATAGGAACACGTCCACGCTCGGCAGGGCGGCAGCCATCCCCCGGGCCAGCGGCTCGTACCGCGGGGAGCCCTTGAGCGGGTTCGCCCAGACCACCCGGTAGGCGAGCCGGCGGAGCCGCGCCATCTGGGCCCGAAGCAGCTCGGGATCGCCCCGCTCGAGCCCGTCCGAACACAGCACGACCACCGCGCCGCGAAGCGCCGCGCGCTGGCTCCAGCCGTCGAGCAGGCTCTTGAGCGACTCGCCGATCCGCGTACCGCCCTCCCAGTCCGCCACGATCCGCCCGATCTCGTGCATCGCGCGATCGGGGTCCTTCGTGCGGAGCACGCGGGTCACCCGCGTGAGCCGCGTGCCGAAGCAGAAGACCTCGACCCGGCGGCCCGCCGCCATCGCCGCGTAGCCGAACTGGAGCAACGCCCGAGAGTACGGCGCCATCGAGCCGGAGACATCGAGGATCAGCACGAGCGGTCGCGTGCGCGTCCGGCGCGATCGCCACGCGCGGTCGAACGGCTCGCCCTGTGTGCGCAGCGATCGCCGGAGGGTCCGACGGACATCGAGCACCGAGCCCTTGTTCGACGAGCGCATCCGCCGCGTCCGTTCGATCGGAACGTGCACGCGCAACTCGCGGATCAGCTTCGCGACACGCTGACGCTCTTCTTCATTCAGGTACGCGAAGGACTTCGACCGGAGGATCTCGACCGCCGAGGCGACCAGCCGCAGCGCCGAGTCGTCGCCCTCCTCCAGTTCATCGTCCTCCTCGGCGTGATGCCAGGTGGCGGCGGCGCCCATGCCCTCAACGTCGGCAAGCGCGTTGTCGCCGGGCTCGAGCGCCTCGGGGTCGGGCGGCAGATCGAACTCGAACGAGAGCTTGTCCCCTTCGTCGAGCCGGAGCGACCGGAACCAGGCGTCGAACGTCGCGTCGAAGGTGTCCAGGTCGGCGCGACTCGCGACCATCGTGGAGCGCGCGGTCCAGTACAGCGAGGTCCGGTCCGTCAGCCCGATCGCGGCGACGCCGCGGACGAACGTGAGGATCCGCCCGGTGCCGACGGGCAGCCCCTCGGCGCGCAGGTCACGCCCGAGCTCGACGAGCGGCGGGAGCGGTCCCTCAGCCATCCTCCCCGACCACCTCGGCCAGGCTTGGCGCGACGAGCGCCTGGTCCTCGTGATCCTTGATGACGGCGCCGAGCGTGTCGGCCGCGAGCGCGGCGTCGAGCCGCTCCGCCCCGAGGAACGCGAGCGCGTTCGCCCAGTCGATCGTCTCCGCGACGCCGGGTACCTTCGCCAGTTCGAGGGCGCGCAGGCGCTCGACCGCGCCCGCGACATCGCGCGCCAACGCCTCGCCCACCTGCGGCGCACGGGCACGGACGATCGCGACCTCGCGGTCCAGATCCGGGTGATCGATCCAGTGGTACAGGCAGCGCCGCTTCAGCGCGTCGTGCAGCTCCCGCGTTCGGTTGGAGGTCACGATCACGGCCGGCGGCGTCTCGGCGGCGACACGTCCGACCTCCGGGATCGTCACCGCGAACTCGGACAAGATCTCGAGCAGGAACGCCTCGAACTCGTCGTCGGCGCGGTCGAGCTCGTCGACCAGCAGCACGGCCCGGTCACCCCGGCGGATCGCCGACAGCAACGGCCGTTCGACCAGGAAGTCCGGTCCGAACAGGTCCTGGACGTCGGTGTCCGCCTCGTTCGCGTCCATCGCGCGCACCGCGATCAGCTGCCGCGAGTAGTTCCACTCGTAGAGCGCCTGGGAGGCGTCGATCCCCTCGTAGCACTGCAGCCGGATCAGCTCGCGATCCAGCAGCTCGGACAGCACCTTCGCCACCTCGGTCTTGCCGACCCCGGCCTCGCCCTCGAGCAGCAGCGGCTTGCCGAGCGACAACGACAGGTAGATCGCCGTCGACAACCCGCGGTCGGCAAGGTAGGCGTGGTCGCCCAGCGCGGCCATCAGCTCGTCGACGCTTCCGGGGATCGGGTGCATCCGGGCAGCCTACCGGCAGGCAGGTGCCTCGGCGCGCGGCTACTCCGGCGGCCGCGACATGCCCGGAGCGACCGGCGGCGCCTTGATGCCGCGTTCGGCCATCCTGGCGACGATCTTCGCGCGAAGCAACCGCTCCACGTCGACGCGGTGGCTGGGCTCGGTCTCGACGGCCACCCGCATCACCTGGGCGACGTTCGTGAGTTGCGTGACGCCGAGCACCTGCGGCGGCTTGCGGAGCCACGCCTCGAACGGCGGCTGTGACGCAACCTCGTCGACCAGCTCCTCGAGCACCGACCGGACGTGCTCGGGGTCTTCGTCAAGGGCGACGGGTACATCGACAACAGCGCGTCCCCATCCCCGCGTGCGGTTGTTCGTGACTTCGATCAGCCCGTTGGGCACCGTCGACAGCGTGCCGTCGTACTGCCGGACCGACGTCGTGCGCAGGCTGAGCGTCTCGATGGTCCCCGAGACGGTGCCGGCCGAGGTCGTGAGATCGACGGTGTCGCCGACGTCGTACTGCCCCTCGATGAAGATGAACAGCCCGCTCAACGAGTCGCGCACGATCGATTGCGCGCCGAACCCGAGCGCGATCCCGACGATGCCCGCCGACGCGATGATCGGCGTGATGTCGACGCCGAGGTCCTTCAGCAAGGTGAGCAGGAACACGAACCATGCGATGACGATCACGATGCCCGACAACAGGCCGATCACCGTGGCGACGCGGCGCCGCCGGCGTCCTTCGGCATCGTCGCCGCCGCCCCGTGCGCGCTTGCGGTGGTGGCGCGACCACCGCCGGCCGAGGATCGTCAGCACGATCGCGACGACGAGCGTGACGCCGAGATCCCACTTGTGGAGCTGGAGCCAGTCCACCGTGAACGGTGTCGGCTCGGTGTCGCTCTGGGCGAGCAGCGACAGCCCGCGGAGGAGCAGCATCACGCGACCCTAGCAGCGGTAGCGCGCCGCCCTGCGCATCACGCCGTTGCTTCTTCGAGCGCGCGCTGCATCAGCACCTTCACGAGCGCGCGGCGATACATGGAAGACGCGAAGGCGTCGTCGGGCGGCGCGGTGCCTTCATCGGCTCGAGCCGACGCCGTACCGAGGTCTGCGCCGTCGGCGAGCGACTCTTCGACGCCGGGCGCGCGAAGCGGGGTGAGGCCCATATTCGTCAGCGCGATCCGCATGCCGCCGGCGCCGCGAACCGCCGACACGCCGACGAGCGCCCAATCCTGCGCTCGACGGTTGAACTTGAGGAAGCTCCATCCGTCGGTGGCCTTGGGCACGCGGATCTCGGTCAGCACGTCGGTGGGTTCGAGCGCCGTCTCGAACAGCCCCGTGAAGAACGACGTCGCGCCGATGGTTCTGGTCTGGCCGCCGGCGCATGTCGCGATCAAGGTCGCGTCGAGCGCGAGCAGCACCGCGGGCATGTCGCCCGCGGGATCGCCGTGCGCAACCGAGCCGCCGATCGTGCCGACATGACGCACCTGCGGATCCCCGATCTGCGCGGCCGCGAACGCCATGATCGGGCACCACCGCTGGAGCAGCTCGCTGTTCGCGACATCGTGGTGCCGCGCGAGCGGGCCGATCACGAGCTCTTCCCCGTCCTCCCGGATCGCGGAGAGTCCCTCGATCCGGCCGATGTCGATCAGCGTCGACGGCCGCGCGACACGCAACCGCATCGCCGGCAGCAGCGAGTGCCCGCCCGCGAGAAGTTTCGCCTCTGCATCGGACTCGAGCGCCGCGACCGCTTCGTCAACGGACCCGACGCGCACGTACTCGAACGGCGCCGGGATCACGCGTCACCTCGCGCAGCGTCCAAGATCGACGCAACGATGTTGTGGTAGCCGGTGCAGCGGCAGAGGTTCCCCTCGAGTGACTCGCGGACCTCTTCTTCCGTCGGATCGGGGTTCTCGTTGAGGTAGCTCGCGGCGGCCATGATCATGCCCGGCGTACAGAACCCGCACTGCAGGCCGTGGTTCCGGTGGAACGCGTCCTGGAGCGGATGCAGCTCGCCGTCTCGCGCCATCCCCTCGATCGTGGTCACGGCCCGCCCGTCGGCCTGGGCCGCCAGCATCGTGCACGACTTCACCGACTCGCCGTCGACGTGGACGGTGCACGCGCCGCACGAGGAGGTGTCGCACCCGACGTTGGTCCCGGTGAGCCCGAGGTGATCGCGGAGGTAGTAGACGAGTAGCGTGCGCGGCTCGACATCATCGGTGTGCGCCGTGCCGTTGACCGTGACCGATACCTGCGTCAGAGAACCTCGCCTCCGTTCGAACGAAGGCCGAGCGTAATACGGGCGTCGCGACTGCGGCCCGGCTACCAGGCGGGGCGGTCGGCGGCCAGCGCCGCCATGCCGGTGCACGCCGAGCCCGTGCCGTACCGCGTGCCACCGTCGGCTGTCACGGCGACCCAGTAGCAGGTGGCCTTCGCGCCGCGGACCGCCGCGGCCCACCCGGCCGCCCCGGCGTACACGCTGACCACCGACGGACCGGTCGACGGGCCTTCGATGTAGAGGAGCGTGGGCTCGATCGCCGTCAACGCGTTCGGCGCAGCGTCGGCGATCGGCCCACTCGCCGCGATCTGGCGTGCGGCATCGAGCGCAGCGGTTGCGGCCGCCTGCGCATTCGCGTCGAGCATGTTCCCGACGGTGGCGGAGTCGGCCGTGCCCGGATCGCTCGCGCTGATCTGGGCCGCGGCCACCTGCGCTTCGGCTTCCGCCTCCGCACGCTGCGTCGCCGCGATCTGCGCGCGGCGGGCGTCTGCCGCCCGTTGCTCCGAGACGACGAACATCGCGAAGGCGGCGATCAGCAGCCCCATCACCACGAGCAGCGCGACTGCACGCGCGGCGAACGGGGTGAGGCGTCGGGTCCGCGGCATACGCGCGGCGACCATGCGGAAGGCGTCATCCATCCCGCCGCAGGTATCGGACGGGCCCCGGCTCGGGTGTAGCTCAGGCTGGGTTGGGCCAAGCGGGCCCCGTGGCGGCCTTGATGGCGACCACTCCGGTGCAGGTCGTACCCGTGCCATATCTGACCCCGGACGCCGTGACGTGCGCGTATAGGCACTGCCCGGACGGCGACAGCACCGCGATGCCGACATCGCTCGCCGTGCTCGCCACACTGACGCTGTTCGGGCCGGTCGACGGACCGGCGGTGTAGCTGTAGGTCGGCTCGTACTGCTTCAGCGCCTGGGGGGTGATCTGCGCGAACGACCCGGTCACCGCGAGGCCTTCCACCGATTGGACCGCCTGCGCCCCGGTCGTTTGCGCCTGGATGTCTTGAGCGGCGGCGATCTCGGATGCCTCCCCGCTGGCCGCCTGGCCACCCGCGCTCGACATGAAATGCATGAACCCCCACACGAGGAAGGCAGCCACGACCAGCCCGATGCCGCCGAGGATGTAGCGGGTCCGCTCGAACCCGCCGGCGGGTGCTCGCTTCACTCGCGGAGCGGCGTACTTGGCCTTGACCGGCCTGGCGCGGCGCTTCGCAGGCTGCCCGAGCGAGAAAGAATCGTCCATACCTGCAGGTATCGGCCCCGGAGCGGCCGGACTGAGGCGCCGACCGGACGCCCGCGCAGGGCTACCATCGGGGGGTGAGCGAGATCACCGACGTCCTGGAGGCGATCGACAGCCTCGGAGCCCGGGGCCAGCGCATGGCGCTCGCCACGATCGTCGCCGTCCGTGGATCCACGTACCGGCGTCCCGGCGCCCGGCTGCTCGTCCCCGAAGAGGGGGCGCCGATCGGCAACCTGAGCGGCGGCTGCCTCGAGGGCGACGTCGCCGACATGGCGCGCGTGGTGATGGACGAAGGCCGCGCGCGCCTCGCCGGGTGGGACCTGACGGCCGACGACGACGAGGTCTGGGGTCTCGGGCTCGGATGCAACGGCGCGATCGAGGTCTTCATCGAACCTGCGGAGCGCGCCGTCGCCGTCACGCACGCGCTCCGCGAGGCGCTCGACCAGGAGCGCTCGATCTGTGTCGTCACGGCGGTGGAGTCCGACCTCGCCGGGGTCGAGCCCGGGGCGCGGCTGGTCGTGCGGCCGGACGGCTCGGTCGACGGCTCGCTCGGCGACACCGACGTCGACGCCGAGGCGACGGTCGCCGCCAAGGAGCTCCTCGCGACCGGCCGTTCCGAGATGCGCACGTTCGCCGGCTCCATCCGCTCGTTCGTCGAGGTGCTCGAGCCGCCGCTTCGGCTCGTGTTGTGCGGGGCGGGCCACGACGCGATCCCGCTCGTGCGCACCGCAGCGGCGATCGGGTGGCACGCGGTCGTGGTCGACGACCGGCCCGCATTCCTCACCGAAGATCGGTATCCCCAAGCGCACGCGTTCGTTCGGGTCGAGGAACCGTCGGCGATCGACACCGCGGCGCCGCTGGACGAACGAACCTTCGCGGTCGTGATGTCTCACAACTATCTGCGCGACCGCGACTACCTGCGAGAACTGCTGCGGACCGACGTCGGCTACATCGCCATGCTCGGCCCCGCCGCCCGCACGCAGCGCATCCTTATGGACCTTGCTGAAGAAGGCGTCGAGATCACCGACGAGCAGCGCGCGCGGATCCACGGCCCGGCCGGACTCGACCTCGGCGCCGAGGGACCGGACGAGATCGCGCACGCGATCGTCGCCGAGATCGTCGCGGTGCGGCACGGTCGCGACGGCGGCTTCCTCAAGGAACGGCCGGGCCCGATCCACGACCGGCCACGCCCCGGCACCGAAGCGCGCTGACGCGCGTAGGCTCCGCCGATGATCTCCGGGATCGTGCTTGCCGCCGGCACCGGCTCGCGGTTCGACGGCACGAAGCAGCTGGCGGAGGTCGACGGGAAGCCGCTCGTTCGGCACGCGATCGACGCGCTCGAGGGAGCCGAGGTCGGCGAACTGATCGTGGTGGTCGGCCATAACGCGAACGCGGTGCGAGCGGCGATCCCCGACGGCGTGCTCGTCGTCGAGAACCCAGACCATCGAGACGGACAAGCCACCTCCCTGGCCGCCGCCTTGCACGCGGTGGACGATGCGAGCGAAGCAGCCGTGATCTTGCTGGCCGATCAACCCGGCGTCACCGACGACGACGTCGGCGAACTGATCCGCGGCTTCCACGAGACGCGCGCGCAGATCGTGCGGCTCGTCTTCACCGACGGCCCCGGGCCCGCGCTCCTGTCGCGCGAGATCTACGCCGAGGCGGGCCACCTGCACGGCGACGCGGGCGCACGCGTGCTGATGGCGTCGCATCCCGAGTGGGTGCACGAGGTGCACGTCGACCGGCCGGCGCCGCCGGACGTCGACACGCCGGAGGACCTGCCCTGAATCAGCACGCGTTGCCGAGCCTACGGTGCGACAGTGCAGGCAGACGCGTCCGCACGGCGCGCACCTCGTCGTGGTCGACCTCTGCGAACCACACGCCATCCCCCTCGTCGGGAGCACGCGACACGACCACGCCCCACGGATCGACGATCATCGCGTTGCCGTATGTGCGGTGCCCTGCCTCGGGCGGCCCCCAAGGGCCCCATTGCGCGGCGGCGAGCACGTAGCTCTGTTCCTCGATCGCCCGGGCCCGCAGGAGCGTCTCCCAATGCGCGGCGCCGGTCACCGCCTGGAACGCCGACGGGACTGCGAGCATCATCGCGCCCGACGTCATCAGCCCGCGATACAGCTCGGGGAACCGGAGGTCATAACAGATCGACATGCCGAGCCGAAGCCCATCGACGTCACGCGTCACGACCTCGTCGCCCGCGGCGAACAACGCCGACTCGCGGATCGGTCGCTGACCGAGCAACTCGGCGTCGTACAGGTGGATCTTGCGGTAGCGCGCGAGCATCTCGCCATCACGGTCGAACAGGAACGACGTGTTGTAGACGCGGCCGTCGGCCGACTCACAGACGGAGCCACCGAGCACCCACATCGATCGATCGCGCGCGACGGCTGCGATCCGCGTGGTGATCGGGCCGCCGAGCGGCTCGGCCAACTCGCGCATCCGCCGTTGCGAGCCGTAGTACGCGAACAGCTCGGGCAGCACCGCGAGATCGGCGCCCCCGTCCGCGGCTTCGCCGAGCAACCGCTCGGCGTTCGCGACGTTGGTCTCGACGTCGTCATCGCCGGCGTTCAGCTGACAGATCGCCGCGCGCATGGCCCGAGCGTACAGAAGGGCCGGCGCGCACCCGGCGCGCCGGCCCTTCGGAACGGATCTGTAGGCGTCAGTCCTCGAGTACGAGGTCGGCGTCGATCACGATGTCGACCTTCTTGCCGACGAGCCAGCCCCCGGTCTCCACCGCGACGTTCCACGTCAGGTCCCAGTCCTCGCGGTCGATCGTCGCCGACGAGCTGAACGAGGCGAGGGTGCCGCCCCGCATCCCCGGGCCCCATCCGAGGAACTCGCCCTTGAGCGTGATCGGGTGCGTCTCGCCCTTGACGGTCAGGTCGCCGTCGAGCTCGAACGCGTTGCCCTCGCGGGGACGGAACGCCGTCGACGTGAACGACAGCGTGGGGAAGGCCTCGACGTCGAGGAAGTCGTCGCTGCGCAGGTGCTGGTCGCGACCCTCGTTGTCCGTGCTGATCGAATCGGCCTTCATCTCGACGGTGACGGACGAGTCCTCGGCCCTCTCGCCGATCTTCACCTGACCGTCGAAGTCGGTGAACCGGCCGTGGACCTTCGACAGCATGTGCCGGGCCACGAACCCGACGGTCGTGTGGGCCTTGTCGAAGCTGTACGCCCCGGCGGGCGGCAGCTCGATCCCGTTGATGCTTCGAGCGGTGGTCACGTCGCTCATGATGCTCCCTCCTGGTCTCTGGCCCCCCACCGCGGGCGGCCGATATCCCGCTCAACCTCTCCCAGTTACTCTGTATTCCAGAGTTGCTCAGGAATCTTGACCGCCTCCCGAGCGTTCCCTACCGTATGAGAACGATGACCCCCCACCACGACCAGGCGATCTGCCACCACTTCCAAGAAGCCGCGGAGCTGATCGCACAGAAGTGGATGCCGCTCATCGTGCATGCCCTCCGTCCCGGGCCCCAGCGCTACTCGGAGTTGAAGCACGCCGTGCCGAAGATCTCCGACGCGTCGCTGTCCGAGCGATTGAAGGCCCTCGAGGCAGCCGCGATCATCGAACGGTGCGTCGAGCCGTCGACGCCGGTCAAGGTCTCCTACGGGCTGACGCCGCGCGGGCGCGAGCTCGCGGACGTGCTGAACGAGCTCCAGGCCTGGGCTGAACGATGGACGGCCGAACCCGCCGGCGTCTGATCACGTGATCGACCAACGGTCCCCGCGGGACCGAAGGTCCGGGTTGACCCCTCCTGCGAACCGAGGCACCGTGGCTCCGGTTCGGAGAGAGGAAGACACATCATGCGACGCATCGCGAGCACGGTGATCACGGCGGCGCTGCTGCTCGGCGCGCACAGCGCGTTCGCGGCCGGCGCCGGTGATCCGAAGGACACCCCGAAGGGCCTCGACATCGCCACGTCGTCGATCCGCACGGTGAGGGTCAAGCCGGGCGTCTTCCGCGACCGCATCAAGGTCTCGACGTACAGCGCGTTCGACCTGTCGAACGGCAAGGGTTCCTTCTACTGGCAGATCGACTCGTACGGCGACGGCGGCGCCGACTACGTCGTGTCCATGTTCGGCGACCCGAACGCGGTGCCCTCGGCGCCGCTCTTCTGCTTGGTGAAGTCCACGAACCCGCACCGCCCGTACAAGGCATACGTCCACGTCGACGCGACCAAGACGTCGGTCGTGTGCGGGCTGCCTTCGGAGGATCTGAAGACGACCAAGACGATCCATTGGCGCGTCGCAGGTCGTCTCCACGGGACCGTGGATCGGGCGCCCGACACGGGCTGGAACCCGTAGGTTTCCCGCGCCACTGCGGGACCCCGGGGGCCGGCTTCGCCGGCCCCCACCCTTACCGGACGTCCTTGACCACCTCGCCGCCCTTCATCACGAAGGGCACGGCCTCGAGCAACGTGATGTCGTCGGTCGGATCGCCGGGGACCGCGATCGCGTCGGCGAAGAGCCCGGTACGGAGCGACCCGACACGGTCCTGCCACCGGATCATCCCCGCGGCGACCGAGGTGGCAGACCGGATCGCCTGCATCGGCGTCATCCCGAACCGGACGTAGCACGTCAGGTTCTTCGCCTCCGTGCCGAACGGCGCGATGCCGGTGTCGGACCCGTTCGCGATCTTCGCGCCGGCGGCCACGGCCTTGCCGAACATCGAGCGGCTGACCTCGTTCGTCCACCGGACCTTCCGCATCACCTCATCGGTGTAGCCGAGCTTCGGGCCCTCTTCCTCCATGTGCTCGCCGTCGGAGATGTCGACCACGAGATAGGTGCCGTTCTCGACCACGAGCGCGAGGGCCTCGTCGTCGATGAGCGACGCGTGCTCGACCGAGCGCACACCGGCGCGCGAGGCCCGCATGATGCCCTCGGGTCCGTGCGCGTGCGCCGCGACGTGCGCGCCGACCAGGTCGCACTCCTCGACCGCGGCGCGGAGCTCGTCCTCGGTGAACTCGGGGGCGCCGGGGTTGGTGCCGCGCGTCAGCACCGCGCCCGTCGCGATGATCTTGATGAGGTCGGCGCCGCGGGCGATGATCCGCCGGACGTTGGCGCGCATCTGGTCGACGCCGCTGGTCACGCCGAACCGCAGCTCCGCCGGCACGATCCCGTCCATGTCGACGGCCAGGCCGGTGATGTCGCCACCGCCGCCCGGACACGTGACGTAGGCGCCCGCGCAGAGCATCCGCGGCCCGGGGAACCAGCCCGCTTCGATGCCTTCGCGGATCGCGACGTCGGTGAACGCGCGGAACGACCCGACGTCGCGAACCGTGGTGAAGCCCGCCTCGAGGATCAGCCGCGCGTTCCGCACGCCGGCGATCGCTTCCTGGGCGCCGTTGCGCATGACGAGCGCCGCGTATCCCTGGCCGTGCTCTTCCTCGCCGGCGAGATGGGCGTGCATGTCCAGCAAGCCCGGCAGCAGCGTGTGGCCGGCCAGATCGATACGGCGTGGCCCGTCGGGAACGTCGGCTGTCGCGACGACGTCGGCGATGCGGTCGTCCTCGACGAGCACGGCGCGGTCGGTGACGACGGAGCCGGCGTCGGTGTCGATGATGCGATCGGGAAGCAATGCGATGCGTTCGGTCATGCGGCGCAGGATACCGACGCGGTCGGAGCGCAACGGATCTTCAGACGTGACTGAAGGTTCGCGGCGCCGCGGCCGATACCTGGAACGTGGTAGTCGCGGCTCTCCTCTCCAGCCCGAGGCTGCCACCACCCGAAAGGGTGTCTCCAGCCCGCAACGGCCGGAGATCGCCTCGGTCCCACCGCTTCACGCGGATGACCGGGGATGGGTCTTGAGGCTCCCGAGGCGAAGCCTCCACGATGCGGGCGCGCGGCTCGGCGCCGTCAGGCGCCGAGCCGCGCAACCCATTCCTCAGCCGTCGCCCTGAGCTCCGCTCCGTCGAAGGATCGTTCATGCCCCGCATGCACGACCCGCGCGTCGAGGCCGGCGAGTCGGCGGAGCGACGCCGCCATCGACGCGCCGTCCTCCCAATCCAACGCGGCGTCGACGTAGACCGCGTCGCCGCTGAACAGCGTGCCGTCGTGCTCGTCGAACAGGCACGCCGACCCCGCCGTGTGTCCCGGCGTGTGCAGCACCGTGAACGCTCGCATGCCGAGATCGATCGTGTCGCCCTCGACAAGGAGCATGGTCGGCTCCGCACCAGGCGTGACCCATGCGGCAACGTCGAACCCGGGTGCGGGGACCGCACGGACGGCCACGTCGGGCATCGGGACGTCGTAGTACGCGTACATCTGCTCGGTGCCCTCGGGGAAGTCCTCGCGCAGCAAACGCATCCCGAAAGGAGCGCGCGTCATGTCCGCATCAGCGGCATGCACACGGCGATCGGCGAACTCGTGCAATCCACCCACATGGTCGAAGTGTCCGTGCGTCGCGAACGCGATCACCGGTTTGCCCGCGGTCAGGGGCTCAACATGCGGGAGCAACGGGCCGACGCCGTTGGCCGTATCGACGATCAGGTCGACGTCGGCCCCGGGCACGTGCCAGACGTTGGACGTCAACATCTCGTCGACGTACGGCTCCCAGAGGCGCGAGGTCCCGCCGCCGGCGTCCTCGGCGGCGAACCACGGATGTCGGACGGGAAGATCTGCCCTCAGGTGGTGTCCGCTGTTGTGTCCGCCTCCGTCGCCATCGGAGCGTCCGAAGCCGACGGCATCTCCTCGGCGGCTTCGCTCTGCGCACTGTCGCGCATCACGAGGAGTCCGGCCGCGACCCCGAGCACACCACCGAGGGCCGAGACGAACAGACCCATCGACGCGCTGGCGGTCGGAGCGATGTTGTCGGTGCGCAGCAGCCCCCACACGCACGAAAGCGTGAGCACGACGGCGAACAGCGTCGCGAGCGCGCCGGTGACCCGCCGGATCTGCGGGTCGGAGATCAAGACGTAGGCCGCGCCCATCGCGAACAGGCCGATCGCCATGCCGAGCGCGAGCTGGCCCGAGATATCGGCGGTGCCGTTGAAGGTGTAGAAGTCCGACTCCCACCAATGGGAGTAGATGCCGAGGATGCCGATGACGCCTGCGACCGCCGCGCCGATCCCGGCGTAGCTGATCTTGCCGTCGCCCATGACCGAGCCCCTTCCAGGTTGCCGAACGAGGCCAAGATGGTCCCCTGCCCGGGACCCCGATGCAACGACCGCAGGGCCTAGCCCGCGCTACATCGTGACGCCCCCATCCCGACCGATGGTCCAGAACGGGTTGTGCGCAACCTCCCATGGGTGCCCGTCGGGATCGATGAATACCCCGGAGTAGCCGCCCCAGAATGTTGCCGCCCCCGCCCTACCGACGGTGGCGCCGGCCCGGCGTGCCTCTTCGAGCGCGGCGTGGACCTCCTCGTGGGAACCCACGTTGTAGGCCAAGGCGACGCCGCCCCAGCCGCCGGGATCCTCGACGACGGAATCCTCCGCCAATGACGCTCGGCTCCAGAGGGCCACGACCATCCCGCCGCATTGGAAGAAGACCACGCCGTCCTCGGGCACCGACGGGCTGGTCCAACCGAGCGCTTCGTAGAACGCGCGCGCGCGGTCGAGATCCGCGACGCCGAGGGTGATGACACTCACACGTTGGTCCACGGATGCCCCTCAAGCCGATGCGTGGCAATGATGCGGAAACGCGATGTTGCCGGTCGATGACGGTGGAGGTGAGGGGACTTGAACCCCTGACCCCTGCGTTGCGAACGCAGTGCTCTACCGGACTGAGCTACACCCCCGGGATCGGCCAGCGTAGCAGAGGGGTTCGGGGCGGCCGTCAGGAACCGGCGGCCGCGAACACGGCGACGTGCTGGTCGGGTTCGATCGTCGGCCGAGGCTCGACGATCCGTTGCGGCGCAGCGACGACGCGAGGCGGCGCCGCGGCCGCGCGGGCCTTGATCACGAGCAGCGCCCACACGTACAACAGGAGGAGACCGCCGAGCGCAGCGCTCACGTACCACGCGACGCGAAGAGGCGGCACGACACCGATCAGCAGCGTGAGGCCGATCGCTTCCAACAGGAAGACGAAGACGCGCCGCCGACGCGCACGCGCTCGTGCCTGTCGCCGTTCACGAGGCCCGAGGAAGCGAACACCTTTGCGGGGGGTGACGATCCAACGGCCGGTCGTGCCGTGTACCTCTGCGTTCGCCAAGAGCTCCATCCTGCGTTCGAAGTCTTCGACGCTCCGGTTGTCGGACCGCCTCCGTCCGATCGGTATGAGGAACGCCGCCCATATGATGACCAAGACCCCGAGCAGCAACCACTGCATGGGCCAGCCTCCTGTCCGCCGATCCCCGGATGCGACACAACATCTAGGCTGGACCGGGACCGTAGCACCACATGTGGTGCCCGAGAAGCACATCGATGTGATTTTCCCCAGCATGTGGAAGTCCTGTGGAAAGGGTCTTCCAAGGCCGGCTAGGGCTGGTCGGCAACGAAATCGCCGCTCTTGCCGCCGGACTTCGCCAACAGGCGGATGCCCTCGATCCGCGCGCGCCGGTCGAAGGCCTTGGCGGTGTCGTAGAGCGAGAGCGCCGCAGCCGCAACCCCGGTGAGCGCCTCCATCTCGACGCCGGTGCGGTCGATCGCGCGCACCGTGACCACGACGTGGATCCTTCCGTCGCCGAAGGGTTCGACGGTGACGTCGACGCCCGTCACGCGGATCGGATGGCAGTGCGGCAGCAGGTCGGGCGTGCGCTTCACGCCGCCGATCGCGGCGATCTTCGCCGTCTCGATCGGCGAGCCCTTCTTCGTGCCGGCGACGAGCTCGCCAACGGCATCAGCAGTGGTGAGGAGCCAGCCTTCCGCGGTCGCCTCTCGCGCCGTCTCGGGTTTCGCGCCGACCTCGACGATGCGCGTAACGCCGTCGGCGCCCGCTTGCGAGGCCGTCACTAATCCTCCGTCGCGCGGAACAGCAGGACCGACACGCGCTCGCCCGCCGACGCCGTTCCGATCCCCGGCGGCAGGATCGCGAGCCCGTTGGCGCGCGCGATCGTCGAGATCAGGTTCGAGCCGCGGCCCCCCGTCGGGGTCGCCCGCCACCCGTCGCTGTCACGGACCAGCTCGACACGTGCGAACACGGTCTTGTCGCGCGGCCCGCTGACGTCATGCGTCAGCACCGCCGCGACCTCGGGCCTCCCGAGCTGCCCGCGCCCCATCATCTTCAGCATCGCCGGGCGGACGAACATCTCGAAGCTCACGAACACGCTGACGGGGTTCCCCGGCAGCCCGAAGAACGGCTTGCCCTCGATGAATCCGAATCCCTGCGGCATGCCGGGCTGCATCGCGACCTTGGAGAACGCGATGTCGCCGTGCTTGAAGAACGCCGCCTTCACGACGTCGCGCTCGCCGACGCTGACGCCGCCCGACGAGACGAACGCGTCGGCTTGGATCTCGTAACTGAACACGGCTTCCTTCAGCGCCTCGGGGTCGTCGTGCACGATGCCCGCGAGCACGGGGATCGCGCCGACCTCGCGCAGCGCGCCGAACAGGGTGTACGCGTTCGCGTCGCGTACCTGTCCGAACGACGGCGTCTGGGTCGGCGGCACGAGCTCGTCGCCGGTCGAGAAGACGATCACTCGGGGACGCGGGTGGACGAGCGGATGTGGAACGCCGGCGTTCGCGAGCAGACCGATCTCCGGCGCGCCGAGGCGCTTGCCCGCCGGGACGAGCACGGTTCCAGCCGGGACGTCTTCGCCTTGCGGCCGCACGTGGCGGCCCGCCGGCACCGACTCCAGGAGCCTGACGAGGTCGCCGTCCTCGGTGGTCTCGGCGTTCTCGATCGGGACGACGGCGTCGGCGCCGCTCGGGATCGGCGCGCCGGTCGCGATAGCGACGGCCTCGCCCATGCCGACGGTGGCATCCGGCCGGTGGCCGATCATCGCGCGGCCGACCACCTTGAGCTCGGACGGCAACGCCGACGACGCGTTCGCGACGTCCGCGGCGCGCACCGCGAATCCGTCCATGCCGCTCGATGCGAACTCCGGCAGGTCGACGGTGGACTTGATGTCGGTCGCCGCGACGCAGCCGTAGGCGTCGGTCAGCGGTAGCTCGATCGGCGGCAGCGGATGGATCTGGGACAGAACGGTCTCGCGAGCCCGCTCGAGCGGGACGAGCCCCTCGGCCGAGTCGTGATCGTGCACGGCACGCGCCATGCGAGCAGTGTATCCGCAGGTCGCGTCATGACCTGCGGTACCAACGCTGGATGTTGTCGTCTCGGAATCCGACCGACCGGTACAGGGCGATCCCGGGATCGTTGTCCATCCGCGTGAACACGACCGCGCGATGCATGCCGGCGTCACGGAGGCGCCGGATGCCCTCGCGCATCACCGCCGTCGCGTAGCCGTGCCGGTGGAAGTCGGGGTGTGCGGCGACGGGCTCGAAGTTGCCGACGCCGCTGATGCGGTCGGGCCAGGCGATCGTGCACGCCGCGGCGCGATCGGGGCCGGCCCAGGCAACGAGATCCCATCCGAGCGGATACGCCGGCGACCGCGTGAACCACTCGTACTCCTCGACGTATCGATCGAACGACAGCCGTTCGTTGCGGAAGGCGGCCCGCGTGACCGATGCGCGCTGCGTGAGGTTGTCACCGAGGGCGACCGGTCGCACGCGGTCGTCGTGCGCGCCGAGCTCGAGGCCGGCGAGGTCGATCGAGAACCCGATCATGTACTCGTCCACCGGTTGATATCCGGCCGCACGCAGCCGCGCGTCGCCGGCGTCGTCGTCCCCGCGGATCGAGCGCGAGAGGTCGCGTCGAGCGTGGAGCGCGGCGTCGAGCTCGCGCCACACCGCGTCGGGGTCGGGCCCCGCAGGATCGACCCACTCGTTGACGTCTTCACGATCCGCGTAGTGCCAACCGACGATCGCACCGTCCTGTTCGACGATCGATATCCGCGCCGCGAGGTCGTCGGGTGTTTGCAACGGCCACCCGACCCACCACGCGAGATCGCCGGGATGGAAGAAGGCGAGCTCCGGCGTGTCGCGCAACGCGCGCGCGAGGAGATCCTGCATCGGCGCGAGGTCCTCCCAGCCCCGCCAGGGACGGCGCAGCACCGGCTCAGTTCTCCGCGAGCAACGCGCTGAGCCGGGCCCGCAGCGGCGGACCGAGGTCGTCGCGCTCGAGCGCGAACGCGACCTGCGCCTCCAGCGCGTCGAGCGGGTTGCCGGCGTCGTACCGGCCCCGGTCGAACGGATAGGCGAAGACCGGTTCGGTCCGTGCCAGCGCGCCGATCGCGTCGGTCAGCTGGATCTCGCCGCCCGCACCCCGGGTCGTCGTCGCCAAGGCGCCGACGATGCCCGGGGTGAACACGTACCGCCCGATCACCGCGAGGTCCGACGGCGCCTCGTCGGGGTCGGGCTTCTCGACGATCGAGGCCACGCGGACGAGCTCGCCGTCGGTCTCGCCGGGCGTGATGCAGCCGTACATCGCGATCTCGCGCGGTCCGACGTGCATCGCGGCGACCACCGACCCGCCCGTGCGCTCCGCCGCAGCGAGCATCGACGACAACAGCGGCACCTTCGGGTCGATCAGGTCGTCGCCGAGCAGGACCGCGAACGGGGCGTCACCCAGGAGCGGCGCCGCCACCGACACGGCATGGCCGAGCCCGAGCGCCTCCTCCTGGACGACGAACCGAACCTCGGGGCGGGTGGCTCGCCGGACCGCCGCGAGCGCGTCGGTCTTGCCCCGCGCCTCCAGCTCTTCCTCGAGGGCGGCATCGCGAGCGAAGTGCGCCTGCAGCGCATCCTGCCCCGGGCCGAGCACGACGATCACGTCCTCGACCCCCGCCGCGAGCGCTTCTTCGACCACCAACTGGATCGCCGGCGTGTCGACGATGGGCAGCAAACCCTTCGGTTGTGCCTTCGTCGCAGGCAAGAAGCGGGTGCCGAGGCCGGCCGCCGGGATCACCGCGGTGCGGATGGTCATGGCGGCCGAGTCTATCGATGGAGCGCAACTACACTTGGCGCCGCCATGCCCACCTACGAGTACCGATGCCGCAACTGCGGGCACTCGTTCGACATCGTCCAGAAGATGAGCGACGACCCGTTGACGCACTGCCCGGTGTGCGGACTGGAGGAGCTCCGAAAGGTGTTCGCCCCGCCCGCGATCTCGTTCAAGGATCTGGGTTCTACGCCACCGACCACGGCAAGAAGTCGAAGCCGGCCGGCGGTGACAGCAAGAAGGACGACAGCAAGGCGGCATCGAAGGACGCCGACACCACCAAGGAGTCGACGAGCGATACGTCCTCGTCGTCGTCCACCACGACGAAGAAGGAGGGGTCTTCGTGAGCAGCGCCGAGATCGGGGTGTTCGGGGGGTCGGGCTTCTACGCCTTCCTGGAGGATCCCGAGGAGGTGACCGTCGACACGCCCTACGGGGCGCCGAGCGCGCCCTTCACGATCGGCACGATCGGCGAGCGGCGGGTCGCGTTCCTGCCGCGGCACGGGAGGGACCATGAGTTCCCGCCGCACCTCGTGCCGTACCGCGCGAACGTCTGGGCGATGAAGGAGCTCGGCGTCACGCGCCTGTTCGGACCGAGCGCCGCGGGGTCGCTGCGCCGCGACATCGCGCCGAAGACCTTCGTGGTCTCCGACCAGGCGATCGACTTCACGAAGTCGCGCGCGTACACGTTCTTCGACGGCCCGGTCACGACGCATGTGTCATTCGCAGATCCGTACTGCCCGGAGCTCCGCGCCTCGCTGCTCAAGTCCGCCGCCGACCTCGGCATCGACCACAGCGACGGCGGGACGATGGTGGTGATCGAGGGTCCGCGGTTCTCGACCCGCGCGGAGTCGAAGATGTTCACCCAGATCGGCGGCGACGTGATCGGGATGACGCAGTTCCCCGAGGTGACGCTGGCGCGCGAAGCCGAGCTCTGCTTCGCGAACGTCGCGCTCGTCACTGACTACGACGTTGGCGTCGACGACATCGCACCCGTGTCGCACCACGAGGTGCTCAAGGTGTTCGGCGAGAACATCGAGGCGCTGCGGAACCTCCTGTTCGCCACGATCCCCGGTGTGCCGACGGCGCGCGGCTGCACGTGCGGGCTGGCGCTCGCGGGGAGCAGCTGATGGCGCGCCAGCTCGTCCGGATCGAGCTCTCGTTCATCACCGAGGAGGACGCGGAGCAGCTCGGCGACCGGGTCCAGGAGGCCGTCGCCTCGATCGTGGGTCGCCGGGAGCTCGAGGAGTTCCGGCTGAAGACCATGCCGCTCGAAAAGCGGAAGGATCACATCCGACCGGTCGACTGATGTGACCTGACGCACGGCCGGGCGTTCGTGCGCTACGTAGCGTCCTCGCATGCGCTTGCCGGGGTTCGGACGCACGCTGCCCATGTCGTCGAAGGTCCTGTTCGGGTTGGCCGGCGTGCTCGCTCTGGTGTCGTTCATAGCGGTACGAGGCGAGGTCGCGCGCGCCGAGCAAGCGCAGGGTGCGGTCGGACCGGCGGTCGACGCCGTGGTCGCCGCGCACGACCTCGCGGCGGGCGTGGTGATCGGCCCGACGGACGTCCAGACCGCGCAGCTCCCGACCGTGTATCTGCCGCCCGAGGCGGCAACGACGACCGCGGCGGTGATCGGCAAGGTGTCAGCAAGCGTGGTGCTCGCCGGGGAGGTCCTGGTCGATGCGCGGCTCGGAACGAGCTACTTCGCGGTGGCAGTCGAGCCGGGCCACGTGGCCGTCACGGTGGGGTTCGCATCGGTGCCGGACGGCGTCTCGCCGGCCGATCGGGTCGACGCGTACGCGACGTTCGCGGGCGCGCGCCCGTACACGACGCTGGTTGGCGAGGACCTTCGGATCCTCGTGATCGGCGAGCCCGACGCGTCGGCCGGCGAGACGGCGGCCGTTCCGGTCACGCTCGACGTGGATCCCGAGACCGCGCGCCAGCTCCTGCAGGCGGCTGCGGCGGGCAGACTCGGCCTCGCAGCGCGAGCGCCCGACATCGCATCTCCGAGCCCGTCGGTTCCCGTTGGGTCCATCGCGCCACCGGGATAGACTCCCGCGCAATGACCATCCTCCAGGCCATCATCCTCGGCCTCGTCCAGGGCATCACGGAGTTCGCGCCGATCTCGAGCAGCGGCCACCTGATCCTGGTTCCGTGGATGTTCGGGTGGCAGATCGTCGACGACCCGGCGCTGAACAAGACGTTCGACGTCGCCCTGCATATGGGCACGTTCGTCGGCGCGGTCATCTACTTCCGGCGTGACCTCTGGGTCTATATCAAGGCGTTCTTCGCGTCGATCGGCGCGCGCGCGAATCCGCACGCCGGACGAACGCCTGGCGTGGGGGCTCGTGATCGGCACGATCCCGGGCATCATCGCCGGTGTCGCGCTCGAGTCGGTGATCGATGACAAGCTTGGACAACCCTGGTTGATCGCGGTGATGCTCGCGGTGTTCGGCGTCGTCCTGTACGTCGTCGATAAGCTCGCGCGCCAGGGCCGCGACCTCGACTCCGTGGGGATGCGCACCGGTCTGTTCGTCGGGGTCGCGCAGGCACTCGCGTTGCAGCCCGGGGTGTCACGGTCCGGCGTGACGATCACCGCGGGCCGCCTGGTGGGCCTCAACCGCGAGGCTGCGGCGCGCTTCTCGTTCCTGCTCGCGCTGCCGATCATCGCGGGAGCCGGCGGCGCGAAGGGACTCGACCTGATGCAGCACGGGTTCCAGGGGTACGGAGTGCAGTTCCTCGCGGGGTTCCTGGCGGCAGCCGTGAGCGGGTTCCTCGTGATCTGGTTCCTGCTCCGGTACCTGCGCACCCACGACTTCCTGGTCTTCATGCTCTATCGGCTCGCCGTCGCGGCGCTCGTGTTCCTCTTGATCGCAACCGGGACGCGCTCGGCCACCATCTGAACCGATCGAAACCTCGCGCCGCCCGCGCCGTAATGCCTGAGGGACCCGGGAACACAGGAGGCGTATGGGATCGGCACAGGGCGACCCGACGACCGTCCGCTGGCCGGTCGGCGCAGCGATCGGCGTCCTGTCTGGCGCGGTCGCCATCGGGACGGCGACCCTTGCCGCAGGCCTGATCGGCACGGGCACGGCGCCGGTGCTCGCGGTCGGGGCCGCGGCCGTCGACGCCTCGCCCGAGTGGTTGAAGCGCTTCGCGATCGACACGTTCGGCACCGACGACAAGACCGCGCTGCTGTTCGGCATCGGGATCGTGCTCACGATCGCGGCGATCGTGCTGGGCATCGTGTCCCTGCACCGCCCGCGTGTAGGCGTGATCGGGCTCATCGTGCTCGGCACGATCGGCGCGCTCGCCGCGGTGACGCGCCCGGCGAACGGACTCCTCGCGGTCATTCCGTCTGTCGCCGGGACGGCGGCCGCACTCTGGGCCTATGTGTGGTTGCGGGGCCGCGCGGGGCTGCCCCCGATCATCGAGCGGACCGAGGCCGACGCCGAGCCCGCCGTGCCACTGGGGCTCGACCGACGGCGCTTCCTGTTCGGCGGCGTTGTCGTCGCGGGGCTCGCGCTCGCGCCCGGGTTCGTCGGCGAATACCTCGTCCGACGGTCCGAAGCCTCGGCGTCACGGTCGGCGGTTCGGTTGCCGTCGATCGCCGACACCGGCAAGCCGGCGCCTGCGGGCGCCGATCTCGATGTGCCCGGCGCGATCCCGTTCATCACGCCGAACGACGCGTTCTATCGGGTGGACACCGCGCTGTTCGTGCCGGCCGTGCAGACCGACGGCTGGACGCTGACCGTGCACGGGATGGTCGACACGCCGATGACCCTTGACTTCGACCAGCTGATCTCGCGGCCGTTGATCGAGCGAGACGTGACGCTCTGCTGCGTGTCGAACGAGGTCGGCGGCCATTACATCGGCAACGCGCGGTGGACGGGCACGCTGCTTGCGCCCCTGCTCCAGGAGGCGGGCATCCAGCCCGGCGTGACCCAACTCGTGTCGCGCTCGACCGACGGGTTCACGACCGGAACGCCCGCGTCGGTCGCGCTCGATGGACGTGACGCGATGCTGGTGGTCGCGATGAACGGGGAGCCTTTGCCGCTGCAGCACGGGTTCCCGGTCCGGATGGTGATCCCCGGACTCTACGGCTACGAGTCGGCGTGCAAGTGGATCACCGACATCGAGGCGACGACGTACGAGGCGTACTCGGCCTATTGGGTTGAGCGCGGCTGGGCCGAGCGTGTGCTGGTCAAGACCGAGTCACGGATCGATGTGCCGAAGCGCGGCGCGTCGGTGCCCGCCGGACCGGTGACGGTCGCCGGTATCGCGTGGGCGCAGCACCGCGGGATCTCCGCGGTCGATATCCAGATCGACGACGGTCCGTGGTCCGCGGCAACGCTCGGCGCTGAGGACACCATCGACACGTGGCGGCAGTGGCGCTACGACTGGCAAGCGCCCCCCGGCACGCACACGATCACCGTTCGTGCGACCGACGGAGACCGAGCCGTCCAGACGACAGCGGTCGCGCCGCCGTTCCCGAGCGGGGCGACGGGCCTGCATCAGATCGACCTGACCATCACCTAGCGTCGGGATCGGGAACCTTGCCCAGCGTGAGCACGACCCACGGCTCGAACCCCTCGCGCCGGTAGAGCCGCATCGCCGCCTCGTTGGTCGGGAAGACACCGATCACCATCTCCTCGGCGCCGCGGCGCCGGACCTCCCGGTAGACCTCGTGTAGGAGCGCCGTGCCGAGGCCACCGCCTCGCCGATCCGGCGCGACGACCAGCGACTGCAGCTCCGCGAAGCAGTCGCCGGTCTGGTTCGAGTCGTCGCGATCGTGGAAGGTCACCAGGGCATAACCCACGGCCGCGCCGTCGTCGTCCGCGATCAACAGGAATGTGTCGGGCCCGCCGAGCCACGCGCGGTAGCGCTCGCGCCGCACCGCCCACCATCCGTCGGTGTCGCGCAACGGAACGCCCGGGATCGCCGGATCGACCGCGCGGTGGTGCTCGTGCAACGAGCGGGTAAGCGGCTCGATGCGGGGGAGGGCCTCGACGCCGGCGAGCGCGATCCGCGCCTCGGCCATCTAGACGCCGGCGAGGGTCATCTCGCCGATCAAGATCGACGGTGTGCCCACGCTGGAGAAGAATCGGAGGTCGCTGCCGACCGCACGCACGCCCTGCAACATCTCGGGCAGCGTCGACGCGATGGTCATCTCGCGGAGCGGCTCCCCGAGGGACCCGTCCGCGTCGATCCGCCGGCCGGTCGCACCGACGCTGAACTCGCCGCTGATCGGGTTCGCGCCCGAGTGCACGCCGCTCACGTCCATGATCAGCACGCCGCCGCCAGCGTCGGTGCGCAACGCGTCGAACGAGCGCTCCCCCGCCTCAACGAAGAAGTTCGACGTGCCGACGCCCGGCGCGTTCTTGTACCCGCCGCGCTTCGCGTTACCGGTCGAGCGCTGGCCCTCTCCGGCGCGGCGCGCCGTATAGGTCGAGTGCAGGAACCCGTTGAGCACACCGCCGGTGAACAACTCGGTCCGCCCGCTCGGCACGCCCTCGCCGTCGAACGGGCACGCGCCCGGTCCGTCGGCGCGCCGGCCGTCGTCGATCAGGGTGAACGTCGGCGAGCCCACCTCCTGGCCCAGCATGTCCGCGAACAACGAGCGGCCCTTCAACACGTCGTCGGCGTTCAGTGCACCGGCGAGGACGCCGAGGAAGCTCGACGCCGCGAAGGGATCGAGGATCACCGGCACCTTCGCGGTCTCCGGCTTGGCGGCGCCGAGCATCTGCACCGCGCGATCGACCGCCTCGTCGGCGATCGGCTCCCACGCCAGGAGGTCGAGCCCCCGCGCGATCGTGAAGGAGAACCCGACCTGGGTCTCGTCGCCCTCGACCGCCAAGGTGACCGCGACGACCCACGCGTCCGTCCGCTCGTAGGACTGGTCGACGCCGGTGGTTGACGCGATCGCGACCCGCGAGACCTCATCCCCCACCTGCGCGAGGTCGACCTTGGTCACGCGCGGGTCGCGCGACACCGTGTAGCGCTCAAGGTCGAGCGCCATCCGCACCTTGTCGTCGGCGGCGATCGACGCGCTCTCCGCGCGGAAGAGCTCGGGCATCGGCTCGACCGCGGCCGCTTCGGGCAACACGTTGGAGGCGTCGGGCTCGGCGAGCGCCGCGTTGGCTCGTGCGGTCGCGACGGCGGCGCGCACCTCGTCCTCGGTCGGATCCGCGGCCCACGCGTAGCCGAGCCGCTCGTCGCGGATCACGCGCACGCCGACCCCGCGTGACTCGGCGAAGGTCATCCCTTCGACCTCGCCGCGGTGGGCGCTCACCTCGGTCCGGCGCTCTTCCTCGGCGTAGGCCTCGACCTGCTCGCCGTCCGTCGCCGCGCCGAGCGCGGCCTGCACGAGGTCGCGGAGCTCAGACACCCGTGCCGCCCACGGTGATCTTCCCGATACGAAGGGTCGGCGAGCCGCTGCCGACCGGGGCGCCCTGTCCGTCCTTGCCGCAGACGCCCTCCCAGGTCTCGAAGTCCGAGCCGACCGCGTCGACGGAGCTCATCACGTCGATCGCGCGGCCGATCAGGTTGGCGCCTCGCACCGGGGTCGTCACCTCGCCGTTCTCGATCAGGTAGCCCTCCGAGACGCCGAACACGAAGTCGCCGCTCGCCGGGTTGGTCTGCCCGCCCCCGAGCCCGGTGACGTAGATGCCCGCAGCGGTGTCGCGCACGATCGCCTCGGGGTCGGTCTCCCCCGATAGGATGTTCGTGTTCGTCATCCGCACGATCGGCGGATGCGCGTACGACTCGCGCCGCGCGTTGCCAGTTGTCGCCGTGCCCATCCGCGCCGCGCGCATCCGGTCCTGGAGGAAGCTCTGCAGCACCCCGTCGGTGAATAACACCGTTCGTTCGGCGGGCGTGCCCTCGTCGTCGAAGTCGTAGGAGC
Organism: uncultured Actinomycetes bacterium; assembly: GCA_963792215.1. Taxonomy (GTDB): domain Bacteria; phylum Actinomycetota; class UBA4738; order UBA4738; family HRBIN12; genus AC-51. The sequence continues at coordinate 467,226 of CAWBVL010000008.1, read as the reverse complement.
CCCAGCCGTTGGGGATCGTCGCGTCGTCGACGCCGTTGATCAGCTCACTCGAGCACCGTTCGCCGATCAGGCCGCGGTACACGGACGCTTCCTTGTCGACGGCGTCGGCCTCGAGCGGATGGCCAACCGCCTCGTGGAACAACACGCCGCCGCAGCCGTTCGCGACGACGACCGCCATCTCGCCCGCCGGCGCGGGGATCGAATCGAGCATCGCGACCGCCCGCTCGGCGCCGCGCCTGCCGGTCTCCTCGGGTGGATGCGCGTCGAGGAACTCGACGCCAGCGCACGCCGCCGGGCCTTGCCAGCCGGTCTGGATCACATCGCCGCGCTTGGCGACGACCTGCGCGACCAGCCGGATCCGCGGGCGGTCTTCCTGCACCCACCGGCCGTCGCTCGTCGCGATCAGCCGGCGCTGCATCGAGTCGAAGTAGATGCCCGTGACCTGTACGACCTCCGGACTCACCGCGCGCGCAGCCTCATCGACCGTGCGCAGCCAGCCGACCTTGGTCGCGGCGTCGACCCCGCTCGCCGCGCGCTCGGCTCGGTTCGTGCCGGGGCCGGTTCGGTCGGTGAGGTCGACGACCGCACCCGGGGTGTCGCCCGTGAGCGCCGCGCTCGCGGCGGCCGCGGCCTCGAGCAGCGAGTCGCGATCGAGCCGGTTCGCGTACGCGTATCCGTAGGTCGTTCCTTGGAAGACGCGCACGCCGGCGCCACGATCGAGGCCGGTCGTGAGTTCCTCGACGCGGCCGTCGTCGAGCCGGATCGCGGTGGAGGACCGCTCCTCGACGAACACCTCCGCGACGTCGCCGCCTTTGCGCCGCGCGGCGGTGAGCACCTCAGATACGAGGTCGCGATCGAGCATGGGCGCGATGGTACCAACGGGTGTGCGGAAGCCCGCCGACAGACCGTCATGGGACGGGTGGTACGGTCGCCGACCGTGGCCACCACGACGATCGCCCGGCAACGCGCGCGATCACGCAGCGTCCGCACGGGCATCGACCTCGTGCTGATCGGCGTCCTCGGCGCGCTGCTGATCCGCGTGTTCCTGTGGCCGACGCTTCGGCATCACTACCCGTTCCCCGTCGGTCCGGACGTCCCCGTCTATCTGTGGTGGACGCGCGTGGCCGAGTACGGCGGGATCTCGATGGCGAGCGAACGACCGGGCGCACCGGCGCTGATCGGCACCCTGCAAGGCGTGCTCGGACAGGGCGTGGTCGGGGCGCTCGCCGGTCTGCAGTACGCGCTCGGCCCGACGATCGGCCTCGCGGCGGCCGCGCTCGTGCGCGGTCGCGGCACGATCGTGACGCGCGGCGGCTGGCTCGCCGCCGGTGTGCTCGCCGGCGCGTGGGCGACGTTCCTCGGCGGCGGCTACGTCTCGAACCTCGTGTTCGCCGCCGCCTTCCTCGCCGCTGCCGCCGCGCTCGCATGCCGCACGCGCCGCGGTGCGTTCGTGGCCGCGCTCGTGCTGGGCGGCGGCGCGCTCACCCACCCCGGGTTCTTCGTCGTCGGCACGATCGTGCTCGGCGTCACCGGGCTCTGGGCGATGCTGCATGAGGGCGGGTTCGGCTGGCGGAGCGACGCCGGCCGCGTAGCCACCGCGCTCGGCGGCGCGCTGGCGATCTTCGGCGGTGGCCTTCTCGCCGCGCAGATCGGGCCGCCGCGTGTGACCGGCGAGACCTCCGGCGACGCGTTCCTGCGGCACGCCGGGCTGCTCGAGACGCTCCGCCGCTCCTACCTGGACAGATACCTGCAGAACTGGCGCCGGTATTCGCCGTTCATGACGACGGCGCTCGCGATCGCGGGCGTGTTCCGTGCCCACGGGTTCGCGCGCCGGTTCCTGGTCTCGTGGGCGATCGTCAGCGCCGTCGGCCTCGGGCTTGGCGCGGCCACCGGCTGGTACCCGCCCGACCGGGTACTGATGTTCGCGTTCTGCCTGCCGCTGCTCGCGGCGTTCGGCTTGGTGCTGCTCGGCGAGAAGCTCGGCCGCTGGTGGCTGGCCTGGCCGGTCGGGCTCGTGCTTGTGGGGTTGATCGTCGCGCCGGCGGTGCGCGATTGGCGAGACAGCTTCCCGTACATGTCCCCCGACGAAGCCACGCACATGAACCTCGCGGCGCGGATCGCCGTCGATCGGTCCCCGCCTGGAACGCCGCTCGTCTACGTCGCCGATTCGCACGACCTCGACGAGGCGCTGTTCCTGCTGACCCACACCGCGAACGTCGCGCGCGCGACCGTGCCGCCCGATCGCGTCAACGACGTGCACGTCTTCCTCGGATCGGCGAACGACCTCGCCGCCGGTCACGCGAGCGTGATCGGCGACTCCACCTACGACGCCGCGTCGTCAACGTCGTTCGCACAGATCCCGCCCGGCCCGCACCTCACGTTCGTGATCGGCGAGGAGATCCGCGATCCGACGGAACTCTCGGCGCCCGGCCTCACGCTGTGGGATCCGAACGTCGCGAGCAGCGAAGGGTCGCCCACGGCGCTCGCGCCGCTGCCGAACGAACTCGCGCCGGTCGAGCCGCGGAAGATCCTCGCCGGCACGTGGCGCACCTTCTTCTTGCTGCTCGTCCTCGGCTTCGGATGGTCGTGGTTCGCCCTCGGCGATCTCGTGTCGGGCGTCGCGGCCGCGCCCGCGTTCGCGGCGCCGCTGCTCGCGCTCACCGCGTTCGTGCTCGAACGTCTCGGTGCGCCGCTGGGCTCGCCGGGCTGGTCGGTCCTAGCCTGCGCCCTGAGTGGCGGTCTCGGCTACGCGCTGCTCACCCGCCGGCTGCTCGAACAGCGCCGGCATCGTCGACCCGACCTCGTCCTCGAGAAGGCCCCCGCCCTCGATGCGTGAGCGCAGGTCGCGCAGCAGCCAGATCAGCAGGCCGACGATGATCGGCACGGCGATCCAGTTCCCGACGAAGACGTCCAGCCGGAACGCGCCCGGGTAGCGCATCGCTTCGGTCGACCACAGCGTGACGCCGAGGATCGCGCTCACGGCGAGCAGCGTCGTCCGCGCGGCGCGCGGCAGCACCCACGCGAGCGGGAGCGCCCAGGTCACGTACCACGGCATCAAGACCGGGCCGAGCAACATCAGCAGCATCAGCACCCAGCCCCACGTCGCGGCTTGCTCGCGCGGGCTCATGACCGGGGCGCCGGCAACGTCGGTGCCCGTCGTTCGTCGCCAGACCGCGACGGACAACCGCCAGATCCAGACCAGCAGCACGATCCCGATCACGACACGCACCACCCAGCCGAGGGTGTGGAACGTGAGGATGTCGACCACGTGCGAGCCGACCGCGGCCGGCGCCAGCCAGCCGGAGTGGCCCGCGAGGTCGAGCATGCCGAGCGTCGGGTCCTGCAACTGGAAGAACGGCAGCGAGAAGGCGAGCGCGATCGCGACGGCGAGTCCGACGTGCGTGATCGCGGGGCGCCAGCGCTGCTCCGGCGGGCGCCGCGCGATGCACCACACCAGCAGAAGGATCAGCGGCAGGCCTGCGGTCGCCTTGATCAGCGCGCCCACCGTAAGGAGCGCGACCGCCGGCATCTCCCGATGGCTCACGACACAGGCGAAGGCGGCGGCGATCGTGAGCGCGACGAGTACGTCGTTGTGGCCGCTCGCGACCGAGTAGTAGACGACCACCGGGTTGGCGCCAAACGCGACCAGCGCGAACGCGGTGCGCTCGGGCCACAAGCGGCGCACCGTCCACACGATCAGCGCGCAGGTCGCGAGGCTCGCGAGCAGGGCGAGCATCCGGTACGCCTCGACCTGTGAGGATGGCCGCGCCGCGAACCAGTTCGACAGGCCGGCCGACAGCGCCGACCACGCCGGCCCGTATACCGCACGCGTGTTCACCCAGATCGGCCCGACGAAGCGCCACAACGCGTCCGTCGGATAGTCAAGGGGCGTCTGCACGTACGGGTTCCCGCCGTACACGCCGGCGATCCGCCCGTAGTACGCGTAGGAGTAGACGTCGCGCGAGTACAGCAACGGCAGCTCGAGCAACAACGCGTGCGCCCCGATCACCAGCAGCGCGACGGGCGCGAGCCCCACGCGGCCGCGGAACGCCGCGCGCAGCAGCACGAGGAAGCCGACCACCGCGAACGTCGACACGACGACGGCCACGAGCAGGATCGGGTCGCCCGGGATGCTCGACAGGCCGAGATGCTCCGCGATCGCGGTCAGCGGACCGGTCGGCTGCCCGTTGGGCGTGAGCAACGGTTGGTACGGCGAGCCCGGCGCGGCACCGACGATCGCCATCGCGACGAGCCCCGCGGCCGCCAAGGCAAGCGCCTGCCACCCTTCCTTGGTTGTGCCGCGTTCTTGCTCGCGTCGTCGCACGGTTGAACGACGGTAACACCACCACCGGAAGCCGAGTCGGTCGGTCGAGGCGGGTCAGCGCGTGCGCGGACGCGGCCGTTCGAACCTCCCGAAGATCGCGATCAGGCCCACGAGGAACGCCGCCGACACCCCGATGATCAGCGGCCGTTGGAGCCACCACGCCGCCGTGCTGTCGTGCTCGCGCGCCAACCGGAGCGGCCAGAGCACGAGGATCGCGCAGAGGAACGCGGTCATGTGCCACAGGAACAACGTCATGATCACGCCGTTCACCGCGATCGTCGCCTTCCACGGCCGGCGGCCCTGCAGCCACCGTTGGAGCGCAGGTCGCAGGAGCATCACCGCGCCGATCGTCCAGATCCCGCCGAGCATGAAGCACACCGTCGGCGGGTACGCGTTCGAAACGCGCTCGACGTCGGTCCCGAGCAGACTCTTCGGGTAATAGCCGATACCCGGGAACCAGGTGGATCGCGCGTCGCCGAACAGCGACCAGAACGGCGCCGTCGTGAGCATCACGAGCAGGCCGAGACCGATCGCGATCATCGCCCACCACACCGCCTTGGACATCCGCACGAACGTGCCGTCCGCGTAGAAGAACCCCAGCTGGTGCGGCAGCAACAGGACGAACGCGACGTTCCACCAGCGCATGAGGTGGAACCCGCCGATGAACCCGAGCCAGTCCGCGGCGATCGCTCCAACAACCATCACCGCGGGCACCCACCACCGGAACCTCCGGTGCAGCCCGATCAACCACGGCGCGAGCGCGACCACGACCAGGTACACCGCCAGGAACCACAGGGGTCCGAAGGGAAGGGTCGCGCCTGGGGGGTTGAACCCACGGAGCAGCGTCGTGCTCCCCCACAGGTGCGGCCCGGTCGGCGCACCCACGTTCAGCAGGTGCATCGTGAGCTCGATCGACGTCCACACGACGAAGAACACGAGCGAGGGGCGCAGCAACCGATCGAGCCTGCTGCGGATGAATGCGCCGGTCGACTCGCCGCGACGCTGTGCCGCGTCGAACGACACGAGGTTCGAGAACCCGCCGACGAAGAAGAATATCGGCATCACCTGAAGCACCCAGGTCGCCAGCCACAGCCACGACGTCACGCCGATCGCGCTCGTGACGCGGAGCACGCCGTGGTCCCACCAGACGATCGCGATCGACCAGTGCCCCACCACCACCGCGCAGATGCTCGCGGCGCGCAGGAGATCGACGACCCGGTCGCGGTCGGCGGGGGTCGCCTCGACCATCGCGTCCAGCGAGCTCGCCACGCCGCCATCTTCGTCCCACGCACCTCCGGCGCAAAGGACCGGCTGCGAGGATGTGCACCGTGCGACGGCGTCTACGGATCGGGATCGGCGTGGCCCTGGTGGTGCTCGGGCTGTTCGCGACGGTCGGCGGCGTGGCGCTCGTCTCGCTGGTCGGCGCCGACGGTTCGGTCGGGCTCGCGCCGACGCGGCTGATCGGCAGCGGGTACGCGATCACGCTCCCGCAGGTCGACGTGCCGAGCCTGCCCGACGGGCAACACGTCCGCCTGGACGTCTCGCTCCAACAGGGCGACCGTCCGATGTTCCTTGGGATCGGACCCTCCGAGGACGTGGACGCGTACCTGCGCGACGTGCCGATCGACGTGATCGAGCAGATCGATCAGCCCGGCGCCGCGAGCACGTCGCCCGTCACCGGGAACGCCCAGCCCGCTGCGCCGGAGACGCAGCCCTTCTGGACGATCACCGCGACCGGCAAGGCGCCGTCGATCTCGTGGACCGCGCAGCCGGGTGAGTGGACGCTGGTCGTGATGGCGACGCCGCCGCACCGGACGCTGGACGTGACGGCGACCGGTTCGGTCACGCTGCCGATCCTCGGGCCGCTCGGCTTCGTGCTGCTCGCGATCGCGATCGCCGTGCTGGGCGCCGGCGCGTGGATCATCGTGCGCGCGGCGCGCCGGCCGCCGGCTAGCTGACTTTCTCGGCCGCCTCTTCCAGGTGTTGTTCGTCGGCTTCGCCGGCGTCGAGCGCGATCACGGCCATCGTCGCGCCGACCGTGATCGCGCCGCCGAGCGCCGCGACCGGTGGGATCGCCTCGCCGAGCACGGTCCACGCGAGCACCGCCGTCATCACCGGCGAGACCTGCGTGATCAGCGCGGAGAGCCACGACGCCACGTGCTTGTGCGACCAGATCACCAGCGTGTGCCCGACGAACCCGGGGAAGATCGCGACGGTGACCACCGCGAAGAGGTCGCGACCCGCCAGCCCCGACGGCACGCCGTCGACGAGCAACGCGAACGGCGTCATCGTCAACGCGCCGGCGAGCATCACGCAGCCGAAGTAGACGATCGGGTCGAACCGCTCGCGCACGTGTCGCGAGAAGAACCAGTACGTCGACCAGGTACCGATGCCGAGCACGGCGAGCAGATCGCCGCGGAGCGTCCAGCTCGGCGCGCCGGCCGACGCCACGGCGACGATCACGACCCCGATGAACGACGCGCCGACGAGTAGCCACGACCGCAGGCTCACCCGCTCGTGCAGCCGGTACGCCGAGACCAAGACGATCGCGACCGGCGCCAGCGCGCCGATCAGCGCGACGTCGGCCACCGTCGTCGCCCGGATGGCGGTGAACCCGAGGCCGATGTCGGCGGCGAACAGGACGCCCCCGACGGCGCACGCGCGGAACGCGGTCCAGCTGATCCTGCGCTTCGTGACGAGCAGCGCGATCGCCGAGACGCAGACCCCGACCCAGAGCCGGCACATCGCGAACGTCGGGCCGGACAGGTCGCTCCACTTGACCAATACCGGTCCCCACGCCCAGATGAACGTCGCGAGCCACACGGCGCTCACTCCGCGGCGGTGGAGACGGTCTTCGGTCATGCGCTCATGTTCTCAGCGACGCCGGGCGCGCTAGGCTGACCCGCATGCGAGAGAACTCCGGGGTCGCCATCGCGATCGGCGCGGTCTCGACGTTCGCGTTCACCATCTGGGCGGCCGTGATCGCGGTCATGCTCTGGAGCGGGATCACGGTCTACGCGATCGTGAAGTGGGTCGGCTCCCCGCACGACGACGCCAGCGCGACAAGCCTGCTCGTGATGCTGGTCGGGCTCGTCACCCTGTTCCCGCTGCTGCTCGCGATCGCGATCTATCTCGTCTCCAAGCCGATGCGGTACGCGCGCAAGCGCGCGAAAGAAGACGCCAAGCAGCGCTCGCTGCCCCTCCCGGACGCGCCCGCCGACTAGCTCGCTGCGCGGGCGCGCCACCGCCCACCATCTCGATCGACCACGATCGGCATCGCGAAACACGCTGAGAGCCGCGCAGCCACCAAGACCTCTCCGATCGGACCGGCCGCGACCACACGACCGTCCCGGAGCAACGCGGCGTGCGTGGTTGAGAGAGGGATCTCCTCGAGATGGTGCGTGGCCAGCACCGTCGTCGTCTCGGTCACCGCCGTCATCGCGGTCAGCAGCCGCTCGCGTGCGGGCAGGTCGAGCCCGGCGGCCGGCTCGTCGAACAACAAGAGTTCGTGCTCGCCGAACAAGGCCCGAGCGATCAGCACACGCTGGCGCTCTCCGAGCGAGCACGTCTCGAGCGGCCGCGCCGAGAGCTCATCGCACCCGATCGACGCCAGCAGCCGATGCGCACGCTCGACGTCGTCGTCGTCGAACCGCTGCCACCACGTCACCAAGGTCGCGTCGCGCCCGGTGAGCAGCGTGTCGAGGACGGTCGCATCGCCGCGCAGTGCGTCGGCGACGCGATGCGAGACATGTCCGATCCGCGGACGGAGCCGGCGGACGTCGGTCCGTCCCAGTCGTTCCCCAAGCACGTGGACCGTGCCCGCCGAGGGCTGCCGCCGCGCCCCCATCAAGGTCAGCGCGGTCGTCTTCCCGCCGCCGTTCGGTCCGAGCAGCACCCACCGCTCGCCCGCGCCGATCACCAGGTCGAGCGGCCCTGCGATCCGCCGGCCGCCGATCCGGACCTCGGCGCCGGCCATCGCGACCGCGTCGCTCACCGCACCACCAGGTCGTACGGCGAGGCGAGCAGCTCCTGCACCGAGCCGTCTTCATCGAAGAACAGGAACCGGTCGAGGATCCGCATGAACCACCGATCGTGCGTGACCGCGAGCACCGTGCCCTCATACCGGTCGAGCGCCGCCTCGAGCGCGTCGGCCGAGGCAACGTCGAGGTTGTCCGTCGGTTCGTCGAGCAGCAGCATCGTCGGCGAGTCGAGCTCCATCAGCAGGATCTGGAACCGCGCCTGCTGGCCGCCCGACAACAGCTCGAACGGGTTCTGCGCGGCGCGGTCGAGCTCGTAGCGGCGGAGTGACGAGTGCGCCCGCGACCGCTCCAGGCCGCGCTTCAACAAGACCTCGAGGATCGGGCGATCGCCGATGTCGGGGCGCTCGTGCAGCTGCGCGAACAACGCCGGCTCGACGCGCGCGCCGAGCATCCACTCGCCTTCGTGCGCGATCGGCTCGCCCGCGAGCAGCCGCAAGAAATGGGACTTGCCGCTGCCGTTGGGCCCGATCACGCCGATCCGCTCGCCGAAACGGACCTCCGAGTCGAAGGCGGCGACGATGCCGGCGATCGCAAGCCCGCGCGCGCGGAATGCCACCTTGCCGGTCCGTCCGCCGTCGACGCGCATCTTCACGTTCTGGACCTCCGCCTTCTTAGGCGGCTGCTCACGCTCGACGAACCGCTCCAGCCGATGCTCGGCCGAGCGCGCCTTCGACGCCCACCCGTCGTTGTACGCGGCCTTGCGCTTCATCTCCTTGACCATGTCGGTCAGACGCTGGCGCTCCTCGTCGTAGCGGCGATGCTCCTCGTCCAGTCGCTCCACGCGGGCGTCGCGGGCGTCGGCGTACGTCGCGAACCCGCCGGGGTGCGTCCACGTCGCCCGTCCTTCGAGGGTCACCACCTGGGTCGCCGTGCGCTCGAGCACCGTCCGGTCGTGCGAGACGAACAACATCGTTCGCGGGTCCTCACCGATCTGCGATTCGAGCCACTCCTTACCGGCGATGTCGAGCGTATTGTCTGGCTCGTCGAGCACCACCACGTCGAACGGCGACCGCAACACGATCTCGAGCGCCAATCGCTTGCGCTCGCCGCCGGACAACGTCTCGATCGGCCGGGTCGCGGACTCGGGATAGCCGCCGCCGAACGCCTCGGCGGCACACCGATCCCACAGGACCTCGGCCCGATAGCCGCCGGCCGTTTCCCACGCCTCGAGCGCCTCCGCGTATGCGAGTTGGGCGCGCTCGTCCGGGTCGGCGGCCAGGCGCTCCTCGGCGCGTTCCAGCCGCGTGGCGGCTTCGCGCACGGCGGGATCGCTGTACGCGAGCAGGAACGCCCGGACCGTCGTCGGCTGCTCGGCCGACCCGATGAACTGCCGCATGAGGCCGACGCGCCCGTCCACCCGGATCGACCCCGAACTCGCCTGTTCCTCGCCGGCGATCAGCCGGAGCAGCGTCGTCTTGCCGATCCCGTTGGCGCCCACCAGGGCCGAATGAGCGCCCTCGGGCACCCGGAAGGTGACCCCCTCGAACAAGGTCCATCCGCCGGGCAGGCGATAGGCGACGTCGGTCAGCTCCAAGAAGCCCATCGCTGCAGGATACGGGGTGTGTTCGGCGGTGTTGCGGGTGAAGACGACCCGGCGATACGGTAGACGGGCGGGGAGGGCCGGACCATGGAGATACGGTTACGCCGCTCACCGAGCGCGGCCCCCCCCTACCTCGCTCGAAGCGCCTCAGGTACGCTCGAGTGACCCATGCGTACGACCACGCGGTCAGCGTTGCCCCCAAGCGCGGTTCGGGCGACGGCTGCCTCCGTCGTCGGCATGCTGCTGGTCGCGATCGTCTCGGCGACGCCCAACTCGCCCTACTACCCGATCCTGCCCGACGGCGTGCAAGCCGAAGGCCCGCTCCGCTGGATCGCGAACCTTCTGCAACTCCAACGACTCGACGACGCGGGCTTGATGCTCGTCGGCCTGATCGCGGTCGTCGCCGCGGCGGTCGGCTTCATCTTGATCCTGCGCGAAGCCTGGCATCAGCGCGTGTCGGTCCGGATGGTCGTGCTGATGGCGATCGTCTTCCACATCGTCGTGCTGACGCTCCCGCTGCTGTTCTCGCGCGACGTCTACAGCTACGCGTACTACGGGCGCATCTGGAACTCCTACGGGGCGAACCCGTACGTCACGACGCCGAGCGCGTTCCCGAGAAACGCGCTGTTCAACCTCACCTGGCCGGGCTGGCGCGGCACGCCCTCGGTGTACGGCCCGCTGTTCACGTGGGTCTCGGTCGTGACCACGGGCGTCCTTCGGAGCGTCAGCAGCCAGATCCGCGGGTTCCAGATCCTCGCCGCGATGGCCAGCCTCGGCACGCTGTTCGTGGTGTGGCGGCTGGTCAAGAAGGTGCGGCCCGAGCGCGCGGTGTTCGCGGTCGCCGTGATCGGCTTGAACCCGATCGTCGTGTTCCACGTGGTTGGCGGCGGCCACAACGACATGCTGGTCGCGTTCTTCGTCGCGTGCGCGATCGCGTGCGTGTACGCGAAGCGTGACCTGGCGGCCGCGCTGTGCCTCGGGCTCGGGATGTCCGTGAAAGCGAGCGCCGTCGTCCCGCTGATCTTGTTGATCGTCGCGATCGCGGCCAACGCCGATCCGGAACGACGCGCGCGTGTGCTCGCGAAGTACGCGGTGGTGGTCGGTGGCGTCTGGCTCGTGCTCGCTGCGCCGTTCCTGCAGTCGTCGAACCCGACGCTCGGGATGTTCGAGCTGTCGGGGCACGACTCCGGGAAAGCGCCGGGGCAGCTGATCGTCACCGCGCTCACATGGGCGGGCAAGACGATCGGTGGGCCGGTGTTCGAGACGCCGGCGATGATCGCGGCGCACGTGCTGTTGTTCGGGGCGTCCATCGTCGTCGTGTTCCTGATCGCGCGGCGGATCTGGACCGATCCCGCGGCGCGTCAGCCGCAAGCGTTGGCTGCCGCGTGGGGCTGGGCGCTGATCGCGACGATCCTGCTGGCGCCGATGCTCGGCGCCTGGTACCTCGTGTGGGTGCTGCCGGTCGCGTGGGCGCTCCCGCGTGTCGCGCGTAGGACGCTGATCCTGCTCTGCCTGGCGTTCACCGTGACCGAGCTCGTCACCGAGAACTCGCACCTGCCGGAGCTGATCCGGTCGGTCCGGCTGCCGTTCGGGCACCCCGTCGCGATCGCGGTCTGCGTGTGGATCGCGGCCGACCTGATCCGCCGCCTGCACCGCGGCACGCCGCTGGACGAAGAGACGCCCGAGCCGCGCTTCGGCGACAGGTTCGAGGCCGGCCCCGCGATGCCCAAGCACATCGAGCTGCCGGAGACGCACTCGATCGTGCCCGGCTCCGACGAGGACGCGGACCGCCCCCGAGGCGCCCTCGGCCCGGTGAGCCTCGTCCATCCGCGCTGACCGCTCGGCTGACCGCCTGGCTGACCGAAAGTCACATGGGGCACTGCAGAGCCCGTTCCCCCCGGCTTCCTGCGGCTCTATCCTCGAACGCGACCCGTCGCTGACCCGGTGATTGACCGCGAGTCAGCCTCGTTGCCGTACGTGCCGAGGACTCTGGCAAGGTGAAGCGACCACCGACAGCAGGAGCAAGCCCGTGCCCGCAGAAGTAGCCGAAACCGTCCTGCGCTCGCACGCCGGTCACGACGTGGTGATCGGCGACGCGCATCCGTTCGTGATCATCGGCGAGCGGATCAACCCGACGGGCCGCAAGAAGCTCGCCGAAGAACTCAAGCACGGCAACTACGACACCGTCCGTTCCGACGCCCTCGCGCAGGTCGCCGCGGGCGCGCGCGTGCTCGACATGAACGCCGGGATCCCCGGCTTCGACGAGGTCGCGATGCTCTCCGAGATGGTGAAGATCGTGAACGACCTGGTCGACGCGCCGATCTGCATCGATTCCTCGACCCCCGAGGCGCTCGAGGCGGCCGTGCCGCTCGCCGGCGGCAAGGTCCTGATCAACTCCGTCACTGCCGAGCAACACTCGATGGATCGGTTGCTGCCGCTCGTTGCCGAGTACGGCGCGGCGGTGATCGGCATGGCCAACGATGAGGATGGCATCTCGATGGATCCGGACGTGCGCTTCGCCTGCGCGGCCAAGGTCGTCGCGAACGCCGAGAAGCACGGCATCCCACGCGAGAACGTGATCATCGACCCGCTCGCGATGCCGATCGGCGCCGCGCCGGATGCGGGCACCGCGATGGTGCGAACGATCGCGCGGATCCGCAGCGAGCTCGGCGTCAACCTGTCCTGTGGCGCTTCGAACATCTCGTTCGGCATGCCCGGTCGTCACGAGATGGACGCCTCGTTCCTCACCATCATGATCGCGAACGGCATGAACACCGCCATCACGAATCCGCTGCACCGTCCTGTGAAGAAGGCGATCCTCGCGGCCGACCTCCTGCTCGGCCACGATGACTTCGGGTCCGAATGGATCAAAGACCACCGTGCGGAGCTGGAGGCGGCGAAGCTGGAGGCGGCGAACGCCTGATGAGCAGCACCGGGTCCGGCGGCAAGATCGAGGTCACGTACCTCCCGAGCGGCAAGACCGCTCGCGTGCCCGCCGGGACCACGCTGTTCAACGCCGCGCACTGGGCCGGTTTGCCGATCGAGTCGACGTGCGGCGGACGCGGCACGTGCGGCAAGTGCGGCGTTCAAGTCCTCCAGGGTGAAGCCGAGCTTTCGCTCGCCGACTACCGCCACCTCGCCGACAAGCTCGACGACGGGTGGCGCCTGTCATGCCAGTGTCCGATCAACGGCCCGATGACGGTCGACGTGCCGCGGCTCATGAAGATGCCGAAGGCCGCGACGATGGGCGTGGGCAGGTTCGTCCTGCTCGAGCCCAACGTGGTCAAGCTCTACCTGGAGCTGCCGCCTCCGTCGCTCGAGGACCACCGCTCGCACCTCCGCCGCGTCCTGGACGCTGTGGAGGAAGCGGGCTACACGCCCAACCACGACTGGGAGGTGCTGCCCAAGGTCGCGGAGGCGTTCCGGAACGGGTCGAACGTGACCGCGACGCTGGTCGGCGAGTACCTCGTCGACTGCGAGGAGGGCGATGCCCGCGAGCGGATGTTCGGCGCGAGCTTCGACATCGGCACGACGACGTGCGTCTGCACGCTGATCGACCTGCGGAACGGCTCGACCGTCGCGGTCGCCAGCACGATCAACCATCAGGCGTCCTACGGCGCCGACGTGATCGCGCGGATGGCCAAGGCGATGCACGGGCAGGAGAACATCGACCAGCTCAAGGCCGCCGCGATCGAAACGGTGAACGAGCTGCTCACGCACGTCCAGGAGGAAGCGGACGTCAAGCCCGAGGAGATCTACGAGGCGGTGGTCGCGGGTAACGCCACGATGATGTCGCTGCTGCTCGGCGTGAACCCCGAGTCGATCGCACTCGCGCCCTACGTCGCGACCTTCACCGAAGCGCAGGACGTGCGCGCCGACCAGCTCGGCATGCAGATCCACCCACTCGGGTGGGTCGCGATCTATCCGTCGATCGGCGCCTACGTTGGAGCGGACATCGTCGCCGACATCGTGGCGACCGGCCTGGTCCGCGACCCGCAGACGCGCCTGCTCGTCGACGTCGGCACGAACGGCGAGATCGCGTGCGGCAACGCCGAGCGCTCGGTCGCGACGGCCGCGCCGGCAGGTCCCGCGTTCGAGGGCGGCGAGATCCTGTACGGGATGCGCGCGACCGAGGGCGCGATCGAAGGCGTCGTGCTCACCAACGGCGACGTCGAGCTCCAGGTGATCGGCGGCGACGTGGAGCCGAAGGGGATCTGCGGTTCAGGCCTGATCGACATCGTCGCGCAGCTGCGGCTGGCCGGCCTGCTCGACGACGGCGGCAAGATGATGACCCGCGAGGACGCCGAGGCCGCCGGCCACCCGCTCGCCGGCCACATCGTGATGCGCGACGAGGTGCGCGCGTTCCAGCTCGCCGGAGAGATCATCCTGACCCAATCCGACGTCCGCGCACTGCAGTTCGCGAAGGGCGCGATCTCGACCGGCATCGAAACCGCGATGCGGGCGCTCGCCCTGAAGGCCGAAGATCTCGACGAGGTCATGCTCGCCGGCTCGTTCGGCTCCTACATCAACCCGCGGAGCGCGCAGGTGATCGGCCTCGTGCCGGCCGTGACCGTCGACAAGATCAAGGCGGTCGGCAACACCGCGAGCGAGGGCGCGAAGATGGCGCTGATGTCGTTCCGCGAGCGCGAGGTTGCCTGGGAGATCCCGAAGTTCGTCGAGTACATCGAGCTCTCCGGCGTCGAGGACTTCAACGACCGGTTCATCGGGAACCTCGGTTTGCCACCACTGGACACGCTGCCCGACCTCGACGCGGAGGAACTCGTCAGGGAGGCCACGGGGTGACCCGCACCGGCGCGCGCATCGCCCTGATCGCGTGCGGCGCCGTCGCCAAGGACACGGCGACGCTGGTGGACCGGCACGGCTGGGACGCCGACGTGCACGGCATCACGAGCGAGCTCCACATGACGCCGGTCGAGATAGGCCCGGCCGTCGAGGAGAAGATCCAGAAGCTCCTTCCCGACTACGACCGCGTGATCGTCGTCTACGGCGACTGCGGCACCGGCGGTCGCCTCGACAAGGTGCTCGAGCGCTACCCGGCGGTCAGACCCGCCGGCGTGCACTGCTTCCAGTGGTACGCGGGCGACCTGTTCAAGCGGTTCGACGAGGACTACGGCATCTACTTCCTCACCGACTGGCTCGTGATGAACTGGGACCGCGCCGTGATCAAAGGCCTCGGGCTCGACCGCTTCCCCTGGCTGAAGGAGACGTACTTCGGCAACCTCACGCGCGTGCTGTTCGTTCGGCAGCACCCGGACGAGGCGCGCGAGGCCAAGGCACGCGAGATCGCCGAGTACATGGAGAAGCCGCTCGAGATCCACGACCTGGGGATCGAACCGCTGGATGAGCTGCTGACCCCGCTGATCGTAGGAACCACTGAGCCAAGGGATGAGGGGAACGCCGATGCTGTACACGCCTGAACACGCACCGCGTCCGATCAGCGAGGAGCAGGAAGAACAGGTTCACGAGTACGCGATGCGGATCTGCGAGGAGATCGGCCTCGACGTCTTGCATCAGGATGCGCGGAAGCTCCTGGAGGAAGCCGGGCAGAAGGTCGACGGGGACCGGGTCTACTTCGACCGCGGCTTCGTGATGGAGCAGCTCGCGAAGGCCCCGCACACGTTCACGCTGCACGCGCGGAACCCCGAGAACACCGTCGAGGTCGGCGGCGGGACCACGTTGTGGATGGGCGTCGGGGGCCCGCCGTTCCTCAGTGACCTCGACGATGGGCGGCGCGCGGGGACGCTCGAGGGGCACGACACGTTCATCAAGCTCACCCAGGCCTCGGCGCCGCTGAACTGTGCGCAGACCGGCGCATGCGAGCCCACCAAGATGGACGTGAACACGCGGCACCTCGACATGGAGTACTCGACGCTCCGCTGGTCGGACCTGCCGTACACGACGTACGGAACGAGTGGACCGAAAGCGCGCGACGGGATCGAGATGGCCCGGATCGTGCACGGCGGCGACCTCGGTGACCGCACCGCGCTGATGGGCGTCGTGAACTCGGTCAGCCCGCTGATCTGGGACTTCCGGATGGTCGACGCGATGATCGCGTGGGCGGAGTCGAACCAAGCGACCGTCGTGACGCCGTTCCTGCTGGGTGGCGCGACCGCGGCGGTGAGCGTCGCCGGCGGGTTGGCGCAGCAGGTTGCAGAGGCGTTGAGCGGCGTTGCCATCGCGCAGACGATCCGTCCGGGCGCGCCGTGTCTGTACGGCTCGTTCTTCCAGGCGACCGACATGCGCTCGGGCGCGCCGGCGCTGGGGACCCCGGAGTCGATCTTCGGCGTCTTCGCCGGCGCGCAGCTCGCGAGGCGCTACGGCCTCCCGTTCCGCGGTGGCGGCGGGTTGTGCTCGTCCAACGCTGTCGACGCACAAGCCGCCGCCGAGTCTTCGTTCATGTTGTGGGCGACGATGCTCGCCGGCACCGACGTGGTGCTCCACGCCGCCGGGTGGCTCGAGGGCGGCCTGACCGCCTCGCTCGAGAAGTTCGCGCTCGATGTCGAGCTGCTCGAACAGCTCCAGGTCCAGCAGGAAGGGATCGGGTTCAGCGAGGAGGAGTTCGCGTTCGACGCGCTGAAGGAGCTCGGCCCCGGCGGGCTGTGGCTCGCCGCCCAACACACGATGGACCACTTCCGCGAGTGGCAGTACATCTCACCGCTGTTCATCACGCAGGACTTCACGACATGGTCGGCCGCCGGCGGCGAGGAGACCGCGGCGCGCGCGAACCGCCGGTGGAAGCAACTGCTCGAGACCTACGAGGACCCGGGGATCGACGCGAACGTCGACGCCGAGCTGATCGCGTACATGGACCGGCGGAAGTCCGAGCCGCCTCCGATCGAGGACTGATGCAGAAGCCGACGAGCGTGAAGCAGTACCTCTCCTGGCAGAACGCCGAGCAGCGCGCCGCGCTCGACAGGCTCCGCGAGGTGATCGCTTCGGCGGTACCAGATGCCACCGAGGGGATCAGCTACTCGATGCCCGCGTTCCTGCTCGGCGGGACGGGCCTCGTCTGTTACGCAGCCTTCAAGGACCACTACAGCTTGTTCCCGATGAGCGGCGCGGTGGTGGAGCAGCACGGGGCCGAGCTCGGTGAGCGCGTTACGGGGAAGGGCACGATCCAGTTCCGCTACGACGAACGGCTGCCCGTCGGGCTCGTCAAGAGGATCGTGAAGACGCGCGTGACGGAGCTCAAGGCGAAGCAGCAGAAGAAGCACTAGGCGTTCGCGAGCGCGAGCTGCCCGCAGGCCGCATCGATCGAACGACCCCGCGTGTCACGAACCGTGACGTTGACGTGGAGACGCTCCAGCGCGTCGACGAACGTCCGGATCCGCCTCGGCGGCGATCCGAGCACCGGGTAGCCCGGCGTCGGGTTGAGCGGGATCAGGTTGACGTGCGCGCCGAGCCGGCGCGCGATCGGGGCGAGCAGCTCCGCTTGCTCGGTCGTGTCGTTGACGTGGTCGATCAGCGCCCACTCGATCGAGGGCCGGCGCCGGGTTCGCAGGCGCCAGTCGGCGATCGCGCGCTCGAGCGTGTGGAGCGGATACCTGGTGTTCGGTGGCACGAGATGATCGCGAAGCTCGTCGCTCGCGGCGTGGAAGCTGACCGCCAGCCCGACCTGCGGCGCACGTTCGGCGAGCCGTTCGATGCCGGGGACGATCCCGACCGTCGACACCGTGATGTGCCTCGCGCCGAGCCCGAACGTCCCGGGGTCGGTGAGCTGCGCCAGTGACGCGAACAGGTGTCGTTGGTTCGCGAACGGCTCCCCCATCCCCATGAACACGATGTTCGTCAGCCGTTGTGGTGTGTGCGCGGGGAGGCGCGCCGCTTCGCGGCGCGCCCACACGGCCTGTGCGCTGATCTCACCCGCCGTCAGGTTGTTCTGCAAACCCATCTGCCCGGTGGCGCAGAACGTACAGCCCATCGCGCAGCCGGCCTGCGACGAGATGCAAACCGTCACGCGGTCTGGGTAGCCCATCAACACGGCCTCGACGACATGCTGGCCGCCCAGCTTGAGCAGCGCCTTACGGGTCGCGCCGCGGTCAGCCGTGCGTTCCGTCAAGACCTCGACGCCGAGCGGCAGTTCCTCTGCCAGCCGATCACGCAGCGCCGGCGAGATATCGGACATCTGCTCGTACGTCGCCCCCCGCCTCCACAGCTGCGACCACACCTGCTTCGTACGGAACGCGGGTTCGCCCCACGCCGTGAGGCGCTCGCGGAGCTGCTCGCACGTGATGTCGTAGACGGTTGCCACGTCGGCCAGTATCCAGCGCCGGGTCAGCCGGGACGCGGCAGGCCGTCGACGATCGAGCCCGATGCGAATCGCTGGGTCGCGTCGGCGATCATCGTCACCGCGCCCGGACCGTAGGCGCGCCATTCGCCGTTCTGCCAGACCGCGGCGCTCCGCTCGTCGATGCCGAGCAGCACGACGCCGTCTCGAGGCGAGGCCGCCTCGGCGCTCTCGACCCATCGATGTCCGAAGGTCTCGAAGTGAGGAAGCACGGCCACGCCCGGCACGAGCCCGAGAGCCGGAAGGTACCGACGACGGTCGTCGCCCGGCATGCGGTCGCGGACCAGCGTCCACTCGCCCATCGCCATCGCGCCGGCGGAAGACCCTGCGAGCGCCGCGCCGTCGCGCCAAGCCATGACGATCGCATCCCACACCGGCGAACCCGCGAGCGTCTTTGGGACCAGTCCGGGGTCCCCACCGACCAGATAGAAGAAGCGGCCCGCACGTGCCCGCTCCGCGTTTTCCGCCGAGGTCGCATGCGAGCGCTTGGTCGCTGGCAGCTCTTCGATCGACAGGCCGAGCGACCCGAACCAATCCACCGCGTGTCGGACGGCGATCTCCGGACGCTGCCGGCCCGCGGCGGTGGCCACGACATACGCGGGGCCGTCGCCGGCCGCCGCGACCAGGACACGGTCCTGCTCCTCGTTCCCTGGGTGCAGTTCGTCGCCGCCCACCAGCGCCAACGGTCCGGGCGTTGTCATGCACGCGAGCCTAGCCAGAACCGCGGGTGACGCGCGGGGTACGCTAGGTCGGCATGCGGATCGCGTTCGTTTCCACCTATCCCCCCCGGCGCTGCGGCATCGCCACCTTCACCGACGACCTGATCGGCGCCATCCGGGAGGCCGACCCGCGCACGCAGTCCCGCGTCGCGGCGATCGACGAGCGGAACTCCGTCCGCGCCTACGGCAGCGCGGTCCGCTGGCGCATCCGCCAGGGCAGCGCGATGCCCTACCGCGCCGCGGCTCACGCGATCGACCGCTCGACCGCCGACATCGTGTGCGTCCAGCACGAGTTCGGCCTCTACGGCCTGTGGAAGGGCGGGGGCTTCGTCGGCGACCAGTGGATCGAGGGCACATACGAGGACCACCTGACGCCGTTGCTCGAGGAGCTCAAGAAGCCGGCGCTCGTGAATATGCACACGGTGCTGCCCGACCCGTCACCGGCCATCCGCGACGCGGTCCGGTCGATCGCCGAATCGGCCCATCGCTTGACCGTGATGGCCGAGACCGCGGTCGACATCCTCGAGCGCGACTACGGCATCACCGAGGCACCGTTCGTGATCCCGCACGGGATGCCGCACATCGAACCGAAGGGCCGCCGCCGTCTGAAAGCCAAGCTCGGCCTCGACCACCACACGATCATCTCGACCTTCGGCTTGGTCGGTCCCGGCAAGGGCCTCGAATACGCGATCGAGGCGATGCCGGCGATCGCCGCGCGCCACCCCGAGGCGCTCTATCTGATCGCCGGCCAGACGCATCCGGAGTTGTTGAAGCTACGCGGCGAGGAATACCGGAATCGGCTTCAGGAGCTCGTCGATGGGCTCGACCTTGGCGATCACGTGCTCTTCGTGAACCAGTACCTGGACCAGAAAGACATCATCGACTACCTGCTCGCGACCGACGTGTACGTCACGCCTTACCTCGACCCCAACCAGATCACGAGCGGCACGCTCTCCTACGCCCTCGGGGCCGGCAAAGCGGTCGTGTCGACGCCGTACCTGCATGCCACCGAAGCGCTCGCGAAGGATCGGGGCATGCTCGTCGACTTCCGATCAGCGGAGGGCATCGCCGAGGCCGTGAATGCGATCCTCGACGACCCGAAGCTCAAGGCGCGCCTCGAGAAGAAGGCGTACGCCTACGCGAACGAGGCGACGTGGCCGAAGACCGGCGCCCGGTTCCTCGGCGCGATGCAGGAGTTGGTCGACGAGTACCCGGTCGCGCCCACACGCAAGCGCTCGGAGAAGCCGCTCCATATCGCGACGCGCGTCGCCTCGAACCCGCTGATCGAACCCAAGGATCTGGAGCCGTCGCAGCCGGGGTTCGAGGTGATCGGCACGATCAACCCCGGCGTGGCGAAGCTGGGCGACGAGACGATCCTGCTCGTGCGCGTGGTCGAGCGGCCGCGGCGCGACGTGGAGCTCGACGGCGGCGCCCAGATGCTCGACCTCTCCGGTCCGCGGCCGCGCCTGACTCCGTTGCCGCACGGTCTCACCGCAGAGCACCTGATCGGCATGGCGTACTTCGATTACGACGGCGACCCACCGGGAGTGGTCCTCGGATACGTGCCGCGCGACCTGCCCGGACTCGACCTCTCGGACCCGCGCACGATCCGCTACCGCAACACGCAGGGCGGGTTCGCGCCCGGCCAGGTCGAGTTCACCGACTACCTGTCGCACATCTCGCACTTCCGTGTCGCGCGCAGCACCGACGGCGAGCACTTCACGTTCGAACCGCCCGAGCTCATCGAGGCCGCCGAGCCGATCGAGGCGTACGGGATCGAGGACCCGCGGATCACCGAGATCGACGGGTTGTTCCACATCACCTATGTGGCGGTCAGCCGGCTCGGCATCACGACCGCACGGATGTCGACGACCGACTTCCGTACGTTCGAGCGGCACGGCACGATGCTGCAACCCGACCAGAAGGATGTCGTGCTGTTCCCCGAGAAGGTGAACGGGCGATACCTCGCGTTCACGCGTCCGATGCCCGGATCGTTCGGGCGCGTGCTCGGGATATGGCTCGCCGAGAGCGACGACCTCACGCATTGGGGCGGGCACCGGCCGGTCGCGGAACCGCGTCACGGGATGTGGGACGAGATGCGGATCGGCGCGTCGCTCGTCCCCATCCGGACCGAGGGCGGCTGGCTCGAGCTGTATCACGGCGCCGACCGGATGAACCGCTACGGCATGGGCGCGATGCTCCTGGATGCCGACGACCCGACCAAGGTGCTCGCCCGCACCGCGCGGCCGATCCTGACAGCCGAGGCGGACTACGAGCACGACGGGTTCTTGCAGGACGTGGTCTTCCCCAGCGGGCACATAGATCTCGGCGGCGGCCGGATCCGCGTCTTCTACGGCGCGGCCGACGAGTGTGTGTGCGCGGCGGACCTGGCGATCGACGACGTGCTGTCGACCCTCACCCCCATCTGACCGGTGCTGCGACAGCTCTGGCGCCTCACGAGGCCGGTCCCGGCCGCCGGACCGAACGCCCTCGCGGTCACGATCTACGAGCACCCCGATGGCGTCGTGCACGCCGAAGAATCCGGCTTCGAGGGCGTCGCGTGCGTCGACGACACCGCCCGCCTGCTGATCGTCCTGTCCGAGGTGTGGGAGCGGACGAAGCTCGACTGGGTCGAACGATGGGCCCGCGGCGTGCTCGACTTCGTCGTCTGGATGCAGGAGCCCGACGGAACGTGGCTGAATTTCATCCACGACTGGGATGGCGACAAGAACCGTGACGGCATCACCTCACGGCCCGGTCAGAACTTCTGGCTGGCTCGCGGCATCCTCGGAACGCAGCAGGCCGCGCGCGTGTTCGGCGACGAAGCAGCGCGCGTGGCGTATCAGAACGGGCTCGCGGCGGCGGCAGCCGAGGTGGCGCCGCCGGACATCCGTGCGCTTCACCTCGCGGCGCTCTCCGGTGACGGGACAGATCCGTTCCCTGCGGAGAAGTGGGCGGACGAGCTGCTGGCCTGCCGCGACGGCGACATCCTCAAGAACGCCGAGCTCGAGGTAGGCGTGCCGCATCTCTGGGCGCACGTCCAAGAAGGCGCGCTCGCCGAGGCGGCGGGGAAGCTCGGGCGCCCCGACTACCTCGATGCGGCGATCGCGAGCGCCGAGATCGTGATCGTTCCCGCCGTGACATCTGCGTTCGGCGGGCGCGAGTCGACGTCGCCCTACGACGTCGCCGCTGCCGTCTGGTCGCTCGACCGACTGGCTGCGGCGACCAACGACGACCGATGGGCACGCCTGGCCGCCGACGGCCGCGCGTGGTTCGACGGGAGGAACACCGCCGGCTCGCACGTGTACGACCGGGAACGCGGCCGCGTTGCCGACGGCATCGACGGGACGCGCGTGTCCGACAACTCGGGCGCCGAGTCCAACATCGTCGCCGCGGAGGTCCTGCTCGATCTCGCGATCGAGGTTGCGCGGACGATGCCGGACCCGTTCGTGTCGTGACCCCGTTCGTCCTGGTCGCGATCGCGCTGATCCTCGGGTTCGCCGCGGTCTCGCAATCCATCACCGGCTTCGGGTTCGCGTTGATCGGAGTTCCTGGACTCGCGCTGCTCCTCGGGCCGAAAGTCGCGGTGGTCGCGATGAGCTCGGTCGGCGTGCCGCTCGTGATCTGGAACGCCATCCGCTGGCGTCACGACATCTTTGGCGGGACGCGGCAACCACGTCGATGGCCGCCCTGCTCGGGATGCCGATCGGTCTGCTCGTCCTCACGCACACCGACGACCAGGTGCTTACTGCCACGATCGGGGTCACCATCCTCGTGATGACCGCCTGGCTCTGGCGCGGCCTGATGCTGCCGAAGGGACGAAGGACCGAGCTCGCCGCGGGGTTCGTATCGGGGACGCTCTCGACCAGCGTGGGCACGAACGGGCCGCCGGTCGTGATCGCCTTCCAGGCGGTCGGGCTGGAACCGCGACCTTTCCGAGCGACGCTGCAGGCCTGCTTCGCCTTCCAGGGCTCGATCGCCCTCGCGCTCTTCTGGTCCCGCGGTTTGGTGGTCCACGACGTCGGTGTCGCGTTCGTTGTCGGCGCGCCGGCGGCATTGATCGGCGCGCTGATCGGTGACCGCCTCGCGCCGCGCGTGCACGCGGGCCCGTTCCGGAACGCGGTCCTGATCCTGCTGGTGCTGTCGGGAGCGCTCGCGCTGGGCGACGCGCTGCTCGGCTAGCGCGTCGCGACCTGCTCAGCCAGGGACGTCAGCCCGAGCCGGGTCATCCCGGCGTACGGCGCGTCCCACGCGACCGGCCACGTGGAGAACTTCGCGATGACCGTCTTCGTCGGACCGTGCACGAAGACCGTCTGCCCATTGATGCCACTGCACTGGAAGATGCGCGCCTTGGGATCGATCACCCAGAACTGGTTGCGGTAGTAGGCAGTCTCGGGGAGGCCCTTCTGATCTTCCGACGCCTCGAACGCTGTGCGGCTATCGGGATCGGGCGTGAGCGTGTCTTTGAGCCATGCGAGTGGGACCACCGTGGTGGTCCCACGGCGACCGCCGTTCAGCAGCACCTGACCGAACCGCGCGAGATCGCGGAGCGTCGTGCACACGCCGCCGTCGGCCATCGCGTTGCCGTGACCGTCCACCGTGATCTCGGCGTCGAACTCCGCGCCCATCGGCTGCCATACGTACCGCGAGATCAACTCGGGCAGCCGGATACCGCTCGCGCGCTCCATCACCCAGGCGAGCATGTCGGTCAGGACCGAGCGGTAGTCGAAGACGCCGCCGTGGTCAGACTGATTCTGCAGCAGCGGGAAGTACGCCGTGATGTCGGCCGGTAGCGTGAGGTCGACCCTCGGGGCCCAGAGGTAGATCTGCTCGTAGACCCGCACCTCGGCCGTCGGATCGTCGTAGTCCTCGTTGAACTTCGTTCCCGCTCGCATATCGAGCAGGTGCCGGACCGTGCAGCCGTCCCACGAGGTGCCGGCCAGCTCGGGGATGTGACGCGTGACGAGGTCGGCCGGAGACAGCACGCCGTCGGCAACGAGCGATCCGCACGCCGACGACGTCACCGACTTCGACACCGACATCAACAGGTGCGTCGTCTCGGGCCGCATCCCGTTCAGGTAGCGCTCGAGCACGACCTTGCCGCCATGCAGCACGAGGATCCCATCGGTGTACGTCTCGTCCAGGAACGCCGGGAAATCGATCGACCGGCTGCCCCCGATGGAAAGCGTCAGGCCGTCGAGATCACGCTCCGCGCGGTTCAACGCCCAGGGCTTGCCCGGCCCGCGCGAGATGTTCGCCGTCGGGACAAGCTCGCGGACGTGCTGGAACCCCCAGCGGTTGTAGGGCGGGTACTCCCAGTTCGAGAGATCCACCTGTCCCTCGGCGGGGAACGGCGGCACGCCGATCATCAATCCGAGTTCGACGGCGGTCTCGGGCGGCATCGCCGAACCCTATACCAGGGGTCGGATATACGCTGGGCCGCATGAAAGGGAACCGACACCTCCGCATGACCGTGAACCCCGATGACACCGTGACCGTGACGAACAAGCACGGCACCGAGCTGCTGGTTGACCTCGACGGCCAGCGCGGCCTCTCGCCGCTCGAGTTGCTGCTCGCGGCGCTCGGCGCGTGCAGCGCGGTCGACTTCGCGATCTTGATGCGCAAGCAACGCGATCCGGTCGAACCGCTCCAGCTGGAAGTCGACGGCGATAAGGAGGATCACCGTATGCGATGGATGCGCGTCACCTATCACGTGCACGAAGGCGCGGACGAACGCAAGGTAGAGCGCTCGCGATCGAAGGTCGCGAACGACCTGTGCACGGTATCGCGCACGCTCGCGTCCGGAACGCCCGTCGACCATGTGATCGCATAGCCATGGATGGCGAATCGCTCCTCGCATTCGTTCGCTACCACGCCTGGGTGAACGACAAGATCCTGACAACGGCCGCCGCGCTCTCGGACGACGAGTTACGGAAGGACGGCGTCCTCGACCTGGGAAGCGCGTTCGACGTGATCCGCCACCTGGTCGATGTCGATTGGAGCTGGCGGGAGTTCTGCCTGGGCCATGACGTCGGCGACACCTACGTCTGGGACCACGGGTACGACCTCGACGACCTGAATCAGATCCACGCGTTCTCGCTCGAAGAGGACATGCGCTTGCGCAGGTTCGTGGAATCGCTCGACGACGCAGCGCTCGCGGAACCGTGGGGCACGGCCGATGACTTCAAGCGCCCCAGGTGGATCGTGATCGCGCACATCGTGAGTCACGGGACGCAGCACCGGAGCGAACTCGCCCGCTACTTCACGGTCTGCGGACACTCACCCGGCGACCTCGACAACATGCTCGACGCGCTCGAGCTTCCGTGGCCGACCGACGGCTAAGCGTTGTGTGGAGGTAGCGTGACGCCCGCATGACCCACAGGCTGCTTCTGGACGTTTCGAGCATGTTCTACCGGTCCTACTTCGCGATGCGGGAGCCGGGCGTGTTCGCGAAGGACGGGACATCGGTCAGCGCCCTGCACGGCTACCTCGACATGGTCACGAAGCTCGTCGTCGATAGGCATCCGGACGAGGTCGTGCACGTCTACGACCACGACTGGCGCCCCACTGCCCGCGTCGAGATCTATGCGGGCTACAAGGCCGAGCGGCCGGAAGAGCCCGCGGACCTGACGATCCAGTTCGCGATGCTGCGCGAGATCCTCGACCGCACCGGGATGCTCCAGGCCCAGACCGAGAACTGGGAGGCCGAGGACGCGATCGGGGC
This sequence comes from uncultured Actinomycetes bacterium, assembly GCA_963792215.1. GTDB lineage: Bacteria > Actinomycetota > UBA4738 > UBA4738 > HRBIN12 > AC-51. The sequence continues at coordinate 441,571 of CAWBVL010000008.1, read as the reverse complement.
CTTCTGCCTCGAGGCCGCCGACGACGACAAGATCGAGATCGTCAGCGGCGATCGTGACCTGATCCAGCTGGTGCGCGACCCGGTCGTCACACTCCTGTTCACGTTGCGTGGCGTCTCTGAGCTCGGCGTCTACGACGAGGCCGGCGTCCTCGCCAAGTACGGCGTCCCGGCGGACCGATACGGCGAGTTCGCGATCCTCCGCGGCGACCCGTCCGACGGCCTGCCCGGCGTCCGTGGCGTCGGCGAGAAGACCGCGCGAGCGCTCGTCCAGGAGTTCCCCTCGATCGACGCGATGCTCGAAGCGGCGGAGGGGGGCACGATGCTCATCAAGCCCGGCGTGCGAGCCAAGCTCATCGAGTCCCGCGGGTACCTCGAGGACATGCGGCGGCTCGTCCCGATCAACGGCGAGGCGCCGCTCAGCTTGTGGGCCGGCGAACGCGATCCCAGCCTGATCGAGGACGCCGCCGACCTCGGCCTGAAGGGACCGATCCAGCGGCTGTTCGCCGCGCTCGAGAGCGCCCAGGCCGAGTGACCTCGGTCCTCCGACCGATACCGAAACCCCGGCCGAGGGATGGCGGCCATCGGCCGAGCCGGGTACCCTCGCGGGATGCAACAGCCCGGTCTGCGCACGCTGGATGCTGCCTGAAATGGCGATGACCAGCCCAAACCTGGGAACCGTGCACCCCGAAGCGGGTGCCGCCTTCGAGGAGCTCGTTGAGCGGTTCCACATCGACAATCCGACCTTCCGGATCGCCGACGACGTCATCCGCCGCTACCACCTGGCGACGTCGACCCGCGGGTTCGTGATCCTCTGCGGACCGAGCGGGACCGGCAAGACCTGGCTGGCGCAGGCCTACGCGAACGTGATCGGCGCCCGGCAGAAGCTTGTCGCGGTCGACCCCAGCTGGTCGTCCAACGAAGACCTGCTCGGCTACCTCTCCCCCCTCGACGGCTTCTACCACCACACGCCGTTCAGCGAGTTCGTCGCCGACTCGGCGCGTGAATGGAACGCGAGCAACCAGGCCGGCCGCGTGGCGCGCGAGTTCCACGTGATCCTGGACGAGATGAACCTCGCCCGCGTCGAGCACTACTTCAGCCGGTTCCTGTCGGCGATGGAGGTGCGGACACGCGAGGGCATCGCGCGGCTGGACCTCGCGCCGGGGCACACGGTGGAGCTCACGCCGAACCTGAAGTTCAGCGGCACGGTCAACATCGACGAAACCACGCACGGGTTCGCCGACAAGGTCTACGACCGCGCGCAGATCCTCGAGCTCCCGCTACCGCGCGACATGGTCGCGGCGCACATGGCCGACTACCCCTGGCGGGACGTCATCCTGCAGGTTTGGGACGCGCTGGTCGAGGTCGCGCCGTTCGGGTTCCGTGTGCTCGACGAGATCAACGCCTACGTCGTCGCCGCGACCGAGATCGGGACCGACCCGACGCCGGCGCTCGACGAGCAGCTGATCCAGAAGGTGCTCCCGCGCCTCCGTGGCGACGCCGACGCCGCGCCCGCGATCGACGCGTTCATCGCGCTCACCGACGACCGCTACCCGCTGTCCAACGCGAAGGCGCGGTCGATGCGTGCGGAACTCAACACGCATGGATTCGTCACCTTCTTCTGAGCCGGGCACGAGCCGCGTCGTCCGCGGCGAGCTCGCGATGCTCCGCCGGATCGTCTACGGCAGCGCGACCGACGCCGGCATGGCCACGGTGCTGCCGTTGCTGCAGACCGGACACCGCCGCGAGCTGACCACCGAGCCGCACTGGTCCAAGGAGGAACTGGTGCGCCACCCGGAGCCGCGCGAGCTGATCCGCTCGATGCGCAAGCCCGGCAACCTCGACGAGCAAGGCCGTCCCGTCTACACCCTCGACGAGCGCCGGTCGCTGACCGCCGACATCTACGAGAACCGGGCCGTGAAGCAGACGGTCGAGCACGTCCAGCGCCGGCTCGCCGAGCTCGAGCGGGATGACGACCCGACCATCAGCGGCGAGGCGCACGCCCTCGCGCGCGTGCTCGAGGGCGCGCGCAGGCAAGCGTCATTCCTCGATGACGTCGGGTTCGTCGCTCGCATGGACATGCCCACGGCGACCTTGACGCAGGACCCGCTGTACCGGCGGATGATGGCGATGCGCGCCGAGCTCGCCGACTGAGCTACGCGTGCGTCGCGTCGTACGCGGCGATGACCGCCGACGTGATGTCCCCGTCGGGTGAGGTGTCGAGCGTCATCCCCACGCTGTGGTCTTCACGCCAGACACACGCGACCGCCTGGAGCCCCTGTGTCGACATCGGTACGCAGCGATACTCCGCGCCGTCGTGCGTGCCCGTGACCGTCGCGGACTGATCGACCTTCACGCCTGCGGACTCTGCGCCGCTGAGGAACTCTGAGAAGAGCTCGTCGGCGTTCTCCTCGGCACGGCCGTTGGCGAGCATGAAGAACAGGTCGGGGGTCGCGGTTCCATACACGGCGGACTCGAGCGGGATGTCGTTCTGCTGTCCCGTCTGCGTCATCGTCTGCTCGAATTTCGCGCTCACGGCGTTGTTGAGACGCGGCTCACCTGCGATCGAATCGGGCACGTGGTACGTCGGGCTCAGCATCTGCTGCACGACGCCGCCGACGATGAGCGCGACCACCAGGCCGAGCACGATCTGCACGACGCGAGGCCCCGAGCGCTTCTTCGTGGGTGTCGCGATCGGCGCCCCGGGCTGCGGCGCCGCCGGCATCGCTGGGGCGGTTCGGGGACCGACGGCGATCGATGCCGCTGCGACCGCTCGCGCCGTCACCGCGGACTCGAACGGGGCGTAGCAACGCCAGCAGAAGCTCGCGCCCTGCTTGTTGTCGGCGCCGCACGCGGCGCAGCGGCGTTCCTGGTCGGTCTGCATCTGGGTCGCCTCCGTTGTCTCCAAGCGCCATCGGCACGGCCAGCCAAACACTGAAGCCGCAGGTCGGAGGGGGTCTTACAGGTCGTAGTAGGTCTCGAACGAGGCCTCGACCGCCGGCACGATCCCGATCACGTACTGGCCGCCGGCGCAGCCCGAGCACCACGAGGACGCAGCGATCGCTCGCGCGGTGTCCAGCGGATCGGCGCAGTCGCGCATCGAGCGGATCACGGCGCCGTACCCGTACTGCTGCCAGCCGGTCTCGATCGTCTCCTTCGTCGCCTCGAGGCCTTGCGCGAGGGTGCGGTAGTTCTGCACGCCGACCGAGTTGAAGTCCGTCGAGCCGTCCATCAGGTGCGTGGTGGCAAGCGGGTTCCAGTCGGCCTGCGTGCCCTCCTGCGCCTGCCACGCGATCGTCACGACGACGTTCGCGTGACACCGCGGCGCGCCCAGCACCTGGAGGAACGCGTCGGCCCACGAGCCGTACGAGATGTTGTGGTCGCCCTGGAACGCCTGCGCGACCTCCTGCACGTCCTTCGGGGCGAGCTTGGCGCGGAGTTTGTCGATCAACGCGACGATCTCGGTCCGTGCTTGGTTCAACGCGTCCATCGCCTGCTGTTCACGGACGAGGGCCGCCTGCTGCTCCTGCAACGCGGCGTCACGCCGCGCGCGAACGTCCTGCGCAGCGGTGATCAAAGCGTCGAGCGTCGACCCCTGCGCGGTGAGCCGCTGGTCGAGCGCGGTGACGTCCTGGATCGCCTTCGCCCGTACGTTGGCCGCGGCCTCGCCGAACGCGAGCTGGTCCTGCAGATCTTCGAACGAATTCGCGTCGAGCACGGCCGCGAACGTATCGGCGCCCGGCTGCACGCCCGGCGCCGCGATGAACGCCTGAACCACTGCGTCGTTGAACCGCTGCTGCGCGGACGCGAGCTCCGCCTGCACCTCGGACACGCGCTGCGCAACTTCGACCCGGTGCACGATCAAGGGGACGAGCGCTTGATCCGCTTCCGCGGCGCTCGTCTCGGCGTCGGTTGCGGCCGACTGGGCGTCCTGGACGGCCTTGCTCTGGGCGGCGATCTCGCCGCTCAAGGCTTGCAACCGCGCCCGGGCGCGGTCGAGCCGATCGGCCGTGGTCGCATGCGAGGACGCGACCCCCGTGACCACCGCCGACGCCGCCAGGCAGAGTGCGAGCAGGCGTCGTTGGGTCCCCCGAACGGACATGCACGTCTATCGACCGTTCCGGCAGGGCGGTTGAAGCGGCTCAGATCAACTGCCGCGCAACAGCGCGATGACGCGCAGGATCTCGACGTAGAGCCAGACCAGCGTCGACTGGACCCCGTAGGCGCAGTACCACTCGAACCCCTTCGGGGCGCCGGCCTCCACGCCGCGGTGGATCACGGCGAAGTCGAGGAAGAGCGTGAGGGCTGCGACGAGCGCGATGGCGATCGCCAGGCCGATCCCGAGCGATGTCGGCTGGGACCAGAAGACGAGGTTCACGTTGAAGATCGACAGGATCCACGCGACGAAGTACAGGAACACGAGCCCCACCGTCGCGCCGATCACCATCGCCGCGAACTTGTTCGTCACTTTCACGATCCCCGACCCGTACAGCAACAGACATGCGAGGAACACGCAGAGCGACGTGAACACCGCTTGGCCGACGATGCCCTCGTAGTACGACTCGTAGACCCGGCTGATCGCGCCCATCCAGCTCCCCATCAACAGCGCGTAGACGATGCCGGCCAGCGCCGCGGCGCCCGGGTTCGCGACGGCAGCGAACGTGAGCATCATCAACAGGATGTATCCCGCGAAGAAGAGCAGACCTGAGGTCGGCGAGAACCACTGCAGCGCGTTGTGCCACCCCCACGACGCGGCGATCACCGTGAAGACGAGCAGTACCAGCGTCTTCGACACGACGCCGCCGTAGCTCATCGTCTTGGTCGATGCGGGCACCTTGGCGACGTTGCCCGCATCGAACGTGCGGTCGTTCAGCATCTGCGTGGACACGTGGCCTCCTGGTCGGTCGCTGGTGCGAAGGATAGCCCGGCGTCAGCCGCGCACGATGGTGCCGGCCGCGATCACAGTGCGCACGAGCGGCACGCCGGGCCGGTACGCGAGGTGCACGTGACTCGGCGCGTCGAGGACCACGAGGTCGGCGCGCGCGCCCTGCTGCAGGGTCCCCACGTCGGCGCGTTGGAGGGCGCGCGCGGAACCGGCGGTGGCCGACCAGACGGCCTCTGCCGGCGTCATCCGCATCGCGGTGACCGCGAGCGCGATCACCACCGGCATGTTGGTGGTGAAGCTCGTCCCGGGATTGCAGTCGGTCGCAAGCGCGACGGTCGCGCCGGCGTCGAGGAGTTCTCGGGCATCCGGCCACGGCGAGCGCGTCGACAGGTCCGCAACCGGCACGAGGGTTGCGACGACACCTGCGTCGGCAAGCGCCTGGGCGTCGCCCGGTCCGAGGTGGGTGAGGTGGTCGGCGCTGGCCGCGCTGAGCTGGGCGGCGAGTCTCGCGCCGGGACCGGGCTCCAGCTGGTTGGCGTGGATCCGGAGGCCGAGGCCCTTGTCTTTCGCTGCGGTGAGGATCGCGCGCGACTGGTCCTCGTCGAAGGCGCCCTCCTCGCAGAAGACATCGGCCCAGCGGGCCAGCGGTGCGCACGCGTCGAGCATGGGGCCACGGACGAGATCGACGTAGTCGTCGGCCTTGCCCGCGTATTCAGGGGCCACGACGTGTGCCCCGAGGAACGTCACGTCGTCGGTCAGCTCACCGGCGATGGTGAGGAGGCGAGCCTCGTCGTCGACATCGAGTCCGTACCCAGACTTGACCTCGACGTGCGTGGTGCCTGTACGAAGTGCCTCGTTGCGCAGCCGTTGGGCGTTCGCCCGCAGTTCGTCGTCAGTCGCTGCACGCGTCGCCGCGACCGTCGTCTGGATCCCACCGGCCGCGTAGCGCTCGCCCCGCATCCGCGCATCGAACTCGGCGGTCCGATCGCCCGCGAACACCATGTGCGTGTGGCTGTCGACGAAGCCCGGCAGCCCCGCCGCGCCCGCTGCGTCGATCCGCGGACCGTCGACGCCTTCGGGCATAGCGCCCTGCTCCCCGACCCACGCGATCCGATCCCCGTCGATCGCGACCGCGGCGTCATGGATGACCCCGAGCGCTCCCTCCTGCGCAGGATCGTTCGTGACGAGCTCGCCGATATGCTCGACGAGCACTACGCGTCCGCCATCGGGATCCGCACGCCGCGCTCGTTCGCGACATCCTTCGCGCGGTCGTAGCCCGCGTCGACGTGCCGCAAAACGCCCATGCCGGGGTCGTTGGTCAGCACGCGCTCGGCCTTGCGGCCGGCGATCTCGGTGCCGTCAACGACCACCACCTGACCCGCATGGATCGAACGGCCGATCCCGACGCCGCCGCCGTGATGGATGCTCACCCACGACGCACCGCTCGCGGTGTTGACGAGCGCATTGAGCAACGGCCAGTCGGCGATCGCGTCCGAGCCGTCGGCCATCGACTCGGTCTCGCGATACGGCGATGCCACGCTTCCCGCGTCCAGATGGTCACGCCCGATCACGATCGGTGCCCGCAGCTCACCGCGCGCGACCATGTCGTTGAACCGCATGCCGAGTCGGTGCCGCTCCCCGTACCCGAGCCAGCAGATCCGCGCGGGCAGACCCTGGTACGCGACGCGCTCGCCGGCCATCCGGATCCACCGCGCGAGCGCTTCGTCCTCGGGGAACTCTTCGAGCACGGCCCGGTCGGTCGCCGCGATGTCGGCGGGATCACCCGACAGCGCCGCCCACCGGAACGGGCCCTTCCCCTCGCAGAACAGCGGCCGGATGTACGCCGGGATGAACCCCGGATACGCGAACGCCCGCTCGAACCCACCGTGCTCCGCCTCGGCACGCAGGTTGTTCCCGTAATCGAACACCTCCGCGCCCGCCTCGAGGAAGGCGACCATCCCGGCGCAGTGCGCTGCCATCGACGCTTGCGCGCGCTTCGTGTACTCCGCGGGGTCAGACGACCGCAGGTCGGCCGCTTCCTCGAGCGACAACCCCTGCGGGATGTAGCTCAGCGGATCGTGCGCGCTGGTCTGATCGGTCACGATGTCGATCGGCGCGCCCGCGGCGGCCAGCGCCGGCACGACGTCGGCGGCATTGCCGACCACGCCGATCGACAACGGCTCGCGCCGGTCGCGCGCGTCGACCGCCATCCGAAGCGCTTCATCGACGTCATCGACCATGACGTCCAAGTACCGCGTCTTCACCCGCCGCTCGATCCGCGTGGGGTCGACCTCGACGCACAGGACCACGCCGTCGTTCATCGTGACGGCGAGCGGCTGTGCGCCGCCCATCCCGCCGAGCCCAGCGGTCAGCGAGATCGTGCCCGCGAGCGTGCCGCCGCGCTTGGCGCCGATCGCCGCGAACGTTTCGTACGTGCCCTGCAGGATCCCCTGTGTGCCGATGTAGATCCACGAGCCCGCGGTCATCTGGCCGTACATCGTCAGGCCGAGCGCCTCGAGCCGGCGGAACTCCTCCCACGTCGCCCACTCGGGGACGAGGTTGCTGTTCGCGATCAACACGCGCGGCGCCCACTCGTGTGTCTGCACCACCCCGACCGGCTTCCCCGACTGGATCAGGAGCGTCTCGTCGCCTTCGAGCCGCCGCAACTCGCGCACGATCGCGTCGAACGCCTCCCACGACCTGGCCGCGCGACCGGTTCCCCCGTACACAACGAGGTCGTCGGGGCGCTCCGCCACCTCGGGGTCGAGGTTGTTCATCAGCATCCGAAGCGCGGCTTCCTGCTGCCAGCCCTTACAGCTGAGCTCGGTGCCGCGCGGCGCGTGCACCTCGCGAGGTCCAGCGGTCGTCACAGTGCCCTCCTCATGCAGCAGAACCAACGTCGCAGGCAGCCTAGCGCGCACGGACGAACCGCTCACCGGACGCGCCCGTAGGGCCCAGCGAACGGAAAGGGAAGGGAGGTCGCCATGCTCAAGAAGGCGATCATCGGCGCGGTGATCACCGCTGCCGCGTTCATCGTGCCCATCGGCACGGCTTCGGCAGGGCAGCCCAGCGCGTCCTGCGGCTCTGCGGGGGCGACAAGCATGCCACCCGGATTCAACACGCCCGGGTTCGTCCATGCCGGAACCCAGTACGCGGGCAGCCCGAACACGCACTCGCTGGTGAGCGGGAACGACCACGCCGTGTCGCAGTACGACATCGCGTGCGTCGGCGTGACCAGCGCCGGTCACTAACGGCTCTGGCGCACCGGGACCCTCGGACGCGTGCGCGTGACCTATCGTGGTCGCGTGCCGCCCCGTCCGGGGGTCCTTCGCGTCCCCGGTCGGAACGGTTGACCATCGAGAGAGGGAGCTCCGAACCGTGGACATCCGGGAACGCCAGGCGCCGCTGCGCGAGCAGTACACGAACGATCCGGCGACCGCGATCCAGCACTTGGTCGTGCACGGCGGACACGCCGACCTCTCCGATCCGCTCCACGTCGAGATCGAACCCGGCCGACTTCCCGAGGTGACCTGGCGAAGCGGCGCGCATCCGGCGGTCGGCGGCGACCACGACGTCCCCTGCAGTGGCGATCTCTTGCTGGGCGCGCTCGCCGCGTGCCAAGAGGTCACACTGCGGATGGTCGCGGCCAATATGGGCATCGAGATCACGGCGCTCGACATCGACGTCGAAGCCGACTGGGACGCGCGTGGCACGCTCGCGATGGGCCGCGAGTTCCCGATCGGGATCCGCGCGATCCGGTGCCGGACGAACGTCACGATCGCCGATGACGAGCGAGGCGAACGCGCGCAACGGCTGCTCCGAAGCGCCGAACGATACTGCGTCGTCCTCGACACGCTTCGCACCGGTGTCGACGTCGACGCCGAGATCACCGTGCGAGGCGCTACGTGAGCGACGGTCCCGACACACCGGGCATCGCCGCCGCCCGCGAGGCGGGCATCCCGTTCGAGGTGATGCGAACGCAGCGTGCTCGGAGCGCCGAAGAGAGCGCCGGGTTCCAAGGCATCGCGCTCGGCCAGCTGCTCCGCACGATCGTCGTGCGGCGAGGCGCCGACGACTACGTCTTCGTCCTGGTGCCGGGCGGGCGCCGGATCGATTGGGCGAAGCTCCGTGCGCACCTCGGGATCCGACGGATCTCGCTTCCCGACAAGGACGAAGCGTTCGAAGCGACGGGCTACGAGCGCGGCGCCATCACACCGTTCGGTTCGAGCCATCCATGGCCGGTGATCGCCGACGCGGCGGTCGGCGCGGCCGGCGACCCGATCGCGATCGGCGGCGGCGCGCACGGCGTGAACCTGCATGTTGCGACAGCCGACCTGCTCAAGGCGACGAACGCGACGGTGGCCGACGTGACGGAGCCCGAACCAGACGACTAGGTCCGGCGCTGCGTCGTGATCAACAGGATCACGGCCGCGGCGACCGCAAGCGCGATCGCGATGAATAGGAACAGTTGGGCCGAGCTGCTGACCTTCAGCTGGGACGACAGCTGCGAGCCGAGTTCCTCGTAGACGTTCGAGAGCTCGCTTGAGGTCTGTGCGGTCGCGGAAACCGCGCCGGTCGACGTCGCGATCTGGTTGAGCAGGTCGGCGTTCGCACCACCGCCTCCTTGCTTCTGCGCACCGAGGATCACCGTGTAGACAGGCACATGCCGATCGGCCGCCTGGGCCGCGGCGTCCATCGGGGCGGTCTTGCTTCCCGTGTCGTTGCCGTCGGACAGCAAGACGATCGCCGCGGGACCCGCCTGCGACCCAGCTTGGGACTGCTCGATGTCTTGCAACGCGGTCGCCAAGCCGTCCCCGATCACCGTGCCCTGCCCACGCGGAAGCGTGCCGAGCGCGTCCGCCACCTGCGTGTGGTCGGTGGTCGGCTTCACCAGCACCTTCGGCTGGTCCGAGAACGACACCAGGGACACGGCGAAGTCCGGCGGCAGCTGCTGAAGGAACGCCTGCGCAGCGGACTCCGCGGCCGACAACCGGTTGGGCTGCACGTCGGTCGCGTCCATCGAGTTCGACGCGTCGATCACCAACGCGATCGTCGGCGTGGCCTTGTTCTTCGCGACCCGGAACTGTGCCAACGCCACCACGAGCGACACGACGGCGAGGATCACGAGCACGAGCGGAAGCTTCCGCAACCATCCCGGGGTCTCGCGGAACCCGGAGCGGCCTTTCGCCGGTCTGGAGCGTGATGCCGGTGACCGCGCGGACGACTTGCCGGGCTTGCTCGACCGCTTCGATGGCTGGGAGCCAACGAGATACACGACCGAGATGACGATCATGATGATGAGGAAGGTGATCAGGATGGGAAGCACGTGAGGAGGCTACCTGTCCGATCTCTGCGCCGCGGGATGTTCGCAGCGGTCGCGCTTGCGCTCTGTGCAGCCGGTTGCACCCAGGTGTCGCAGGACGTGGCAGGTACACCGTCGGTCTCGCCGTCGCCGGTCACCTCGACCTCGTCGGCACGCGCAACGGTCGGCCCGAGTGCAACGCCCGCTCCCTCGTTCCAAGTCGCGGTCGATCCGATCCATGCACCGTGGGCCGACACCATCGACGCGACGATCGGCGCCCGAGACGTGTCGGTCGCCGTCGGACTCGACGACCGGATCGTGTACTCGCACCTCGGCGACGAACCACGGGTACTCGCATCCAACGAGAAGCTGCTCACCTCGATGGCCGCCCTCGACCTGTTAGGTCCATCGTTCCGGTATCGGACGTCGGCCGCGGCGCATGAACGACCCCGGGCCGGGGTCCTCCACGGCGACCTTTGGTTGATCGGGAGCGGCGATCCGACGCTCAGCCCGACCGACCTCGCTGCGCTGGCACAACGGCTGCGCACGGCCGGCCTCAGGCGGGTCACCGGCCGCGTTCGCGGAGACACGAGCGCGTTCGATCGTGGGTGGTGGGCCCCCGGCTGGTTGCCGAAGATCTCGCGCGAGTTCGTCACGCGACCGACGGCGCTGCGCCTCGCCGGTGGCGACAGCTCACCCGAGCCCGAGGCCGCCGCTGCGTTCACTACCGCGCTCCGAGCGGCGGGCATCGAGGTCGACGGCGCGACGGCCGTCGGACGCAAGCCGACCGGTCTCCACGCCCTCGCCGCGGTCGCCTCCGCGCCGATGGCCCAGCTCCTCGTGGAACAGAACCACGAGTCCGACAACCTCTATGCCGAGCTCGCGGACAAGGCGCTCGGCGCCGCCAGGGGCTCCGAAGGCTCGACGGCCGCCGGCGCACGCGTGATCCAACGGTGGGCCGAGGCCGACGGGTCCCCACGCTCGGCGGTCCGCGACGGCAGCGGACTCTCCGATCAGGACCGCACCTCCGCGAACGGGATGGTGACCCTCCTCCTCGGCGCCCATCACGCGTCGTGGTTCCAGGCGCTCTACCGATCGCTCCCCGCCGGCGGTGAAGGAACCCTCAGCTCCCGTCTCGGGGGCGTGCCCGTCCGCGCGAAGACGGGGACGCTCTTCATCCGGCCGGCGTCGACGCTGTCGGGCTTCGTGCGCACGCAGGCGGGCACCCTCGTCGCGTTCTCGGTCCTCACCCACGATCTCCCCGAGTCGACCGCAATCGCGATCGAGGACGAGATCGTGCGCACGCTCGCGGCCGCATCGATCCGATAGGGCGAGCTGCTGGCGGTCGCCCGGCTTCGATGCAACGATACCCCGGTCGAACCAGCCCACGATCGGAGGACCCGATGAACACCGACGGCACGTTCGCTGCGATCGTCGCCGCGTCGTTCCTGCTCTTTTTGAGCGCGATCGTCGCGTTCTTCGGCACGCGGCTGTTCTGGATCATCCTGCCGATCTGGGGCTTCTTCTTTGGGCTCGCGATCGGGGCGCAGGGCGTGCAGGCACTGTTCGGCGACGGATTCCTGTCGACCGCGTTCAGCTGGATCGTGGCGTTCTTCCTCGGATTGCTCTTCGCGCTGCTGTCGTACCTGTTCTGGTTCGTGGCGGTGGCGCTGATCGGGGGCTATCTCGGGTACGGGATCGTGGTCGGGTTCTTCGGCTTGATCGGCGTCGATCTCGGGCCGCTGGTGTGGATCCTGGGGATCGCCGCGGGAGTCGTGTTCGCCGTCCTCACGATGATGTTGAACATCCAGAAATGGGTGGTGGTTATCGGCACGAGCCTGCTCGGCGCCGCGGGCGTCGTCGGCACGTTGCTCGTGTTGTTCAACCAACTGATGCCGGCGCAGCTCGCCGATCACCCGGTCAAAGTCGTGACCGACGCGGGGTTCGGCTGGGCGGTGCTCGTCATCGTGATCGCGGTGCTCGCGGCCGCGTTCCAGGCGGCGACCACGCGGATGTGGGAGGTCGCCCACTACAACCGGTGGACGGAATACACGACCCCGTCCACCGACATGTAGCTAGAACTGCGCCTGTCGAACGAGTCCCGTCGGGGCGTGGTTCACGGTCGCAACTGTCTGTGCGCCGTCGTTGAGCGTAACGACGTCCGTGATCGGCGCCGGGCTCGCGCATGAGCTCGGCGTGTTGGGCATCTCGACCTCGACGGTCAACGTGACCGTGTCGCCCTGCCCCGCTGCGCTGTACGTCGCGGACCCGGCGCACGCGGGCGGCGTGTAGGAGATCTGCAGGTTCCCGCCGGTCACCTGGCCGTTCGGAGTCCAGGGCACCGACTCGATGTGGGTCGCGGGACGAACGGTTGGCCCGGTCAGGGTGCCGCATGTATCAGACCGCGCCTCGTAGGAGAGGTCGCCGCCGCCCGCTCCCTCGATCATGGCGACCGCCACGTAGCCGCCGCTCGGCAGATCCGCCGGCGAGGGCGGCACGGTTTCGGCCGGACAGTTCGTGGCGCCACCCCAGCCGAACGCGATCCACGCCGGGTCAGCCTGGTAGGTGGGCACCCCGTGCTGGCTGACCTGCGACGTGACCAGACCGAAGCCGATCACGCCGGCAGACATGCCCTGGAACGACGGGCTCGCGAACAACAGCTTCTCGGCGTCGGCCTTCGAAACGACGGGCACCGTGCCGACCGGCGCGGGTTGCACCGAGAACGCGCCAGCGTCGAGCTGGACGACGGAGACGAACCGGTCGTCGACAACCGAGCTTTGGGTCGGCAAGCCGGGTGCACCGCTTGGGCTCGGAAGCGTGCCGGCATGATCGCCGAACGCGAGCGCCGCGATCATGTCGTGCAAGGCCTCGGTGTCTCGAGGCGATGCTTGGTCACCGACGCGAACCTCCATCGAGAAGATCTGCCGTGGCCCTTCGAGCGAAACGTGCCACGCGGTCGATCCTTGATCGTTCGAGACCTGCGTGACGTCCGACCAATGCAGTGGCGGGACGACGGGCTGCGTCTGGCCGTCGGGCGGGAGGTCGGAGATCACCATCGCCACGCCCGCCGCAGGGAAGTTGGCGGCCGCGACAGCGGTCTCCATTCCGGAGGGCGTCGAGGACGCCGCTGCGCTGTTGGTGATCAACGTTCCCTGCGCGGGGCCGCGCGGCTCAGGCACCGTCGTGCCCCGAGCGCGCCACCCTGGCGGCAAGGGCATCGTCCATCCCTCAGGCGAGATGAAGATCTGTGACGGGTCCGGAAGATCGAAGGGCGTCAGCCCGGACACCGTGACCGCATCGTTCCCCACGCCGAAGTCCAACGGAGCCTGCGTGTTGGCATCGAACGCTTGCACGAGTGTCGAGCCCGTCGGCGCTGAAGCGCCCGGCGGAACGGGTGCGTCCCAAGCAGTGAAGTGACCGTGGAGCACGACCAGGTACTCCTGGACGTTCGGATCGCCGCTCTGCAGCCCGACCGCCGGCGCGATCGTGTTCGCGTCCGTCAGGACCCACTCGGCCTTATCGGGAGCGATGTCGCCGTTCGTGTATGCGACTTGGTAGGCCTGATCGACGAGCCACGAAGGAGGCGGCTCGCCTGTCGGTCCCGCAGCCTCCTCACCGATGCCGCCGAGCGGCGACAGCCACGCGATCACGGCGATCGCGAGGATCGCGACGGCTGCTGCGGCGATCCCGGCGCCCAGACGCGAGCGGTGCGGCTCCTCTTGTACCGGTCCGATGGACCGATGCTGGATCGAATCCCAGCGGTCGGGCATCGGTCGGTCTCCCAGCGGCTTCAGCAGATCTTTCAAGTCACGCATCGTCGTCTTCCTCCAGCAGCTCGCGGAGCCGCCGCCTGCCTTTGCTCAGGTGCACGTGGACCGTGGCTCGGCTCGCGCCGATCGTCGCGGCCACCTCGGCGACCGGCCGGTCGGCGTAATCGTGCAGCACCACCGCCAGACGCTGGTTCGGCGAGAGCTGTCCGAGGGCCGCGATCACGTGCTGGATCGGGTCGGGCTGCTCGTAGCCCATCTCGATGTCCAACGGTTCGAACGTCCGCCGCCGCTTCAACTCCCCCGCCGCGACGCGGAACGCGACCCGCCACACCCATCGGGCCGGCTCGCGCAGCTCGTCGCCCCGGGCGAGCGCCTGCGCGAAGGCCTCGGACATCGCGTCCTCCGCGACCGCCGGGTCGCCGGTGAACGCGAGCAGTGCTCGCCAGATCGCCGGTGCGTCCTGCCGGTAGACCGACGCGAGCCGCGTCTCCTCGCTCACCCGAGTGCTCGCCACACCGTGCTAGGCATCATCTTCGCCTCGAACCTGTAGGCAACCCGCTCAGAACCCGCCCACCTATACTCGACGGGCACCACCGGGGAGCTCGGGCAACCGGGCTGAGAGGCCGGCTACCGTGCCGGCGACCCGCGAACCTGACCCAGGTAATGCTGGCGGAGGGAGCGATGGCCCGGACCGCGATCGTCGTCTGTGCGGGAGGTCCCGCGCGAGCTGCGCTGCCCGACGTCCCGGACGATCCGCTCGTGATCGCCGCCGACGGCGGGATCCTCGAGGCCGAGCGACTCGGCCTGCATGTCGATCTGCTCGTCGGCGATCTCGACTCCGCGCCCCCGGAAGCCGTCGCGCGAGCGCCGCGGGTCGAGCGCTATCCGGTCGACAAGGATGCATCCGACCTCGAGCTCGCTGTGGCTGCCGCCGTCGCCGCCGACGCGCGTCGGATCGTGGTGGTCGGCGGCGACGGCGGCAGGCTCGACCACCTGCTGGGGAACGCCTTCTTGCTCGCGTCGGATCGATGGACCGACGTTGAGATCGAAGCTGTGCTCGGCGATGCGCGCATCTGGGTCGTTCGGGGCGAACGCTCGATCGAGGGCGAGGTCGGCGAGTTGGTGAGTCTCTATGCGGTCGGCGGTCCTGCGCGCGGCGTCACCACGGAAGGGCTTCGCTGGGCGCTCGATGATGGAGAACTCCTGCCCGGCTCATCGCTCGGGTTGTCGAACGAGTTCGCGTCGTCGTCCGCTCGCGTTCGCGCGCGTGAGGGCGTCGTGCTCGCGATCCGCCCTGGGCTCGCGACCTGAGCGACACACGCTCGCCGCGCTAGACGAGCGGGAAGTTCGCGACGTGAGCCGCGAACGCGACGGCGACGAGCAAGGTGATGAGCTCCCCGGTCTGTTCGATCGTGCCGAGCACGTCGCCGCTGACGCCGCCGAGCGTTCGTTCGGCCCAGCGCGCTTGGAGCCACGCCGCAAGGATCGCGATGGCGAGCGCGACAGGGCCGGCGATGCCGATGCAGATGGTCGCGATGATGGCGGCGATACCGACGGCGACAACTCCACGCCACTTCGGCGCGAGCGCCGCGTAGCTCGACCCGAGCCCGCTCCCCACGCTCGGCGCGCTGACTACCGTTGCCGCGCTCACCCCGCGAGCCAATGAATGAGCCGCGATCAAGGCAAGGGCGCCAGCGCGGGGTGCGAGCGATGCGACCGATGCCACGCGTAGCCCGATCACGAGTACCAGCGCCACGACGCCGAACGTGCCCATCCGTGGATCCTTCAGCGCGGGCTGGGGATCACGGCCGGTAGACGCGGCGCCGAACGCATCGGCGGTGTCGCCGAGACCGTCCTCGTGGAACGCGCCGGTGATCGCGATGCTCGATCCGATCGCCAGGAGCGACGCGACCAACGGCGGCCACGCTTTGCACGCCACCAGGTAGATGGCACCGCTCAGCGCCCCGACCACCGCGCCGACCACCGGGAACCACGCGACCGATGCAGCGATGTCGTGTTCGCCGATGTCGGCGCCGACCGGGATGCGCGTGAGGAACGAGACACCTGCGACGAAGCCGCGGGCGCGCCGCCCCGGCTCCACGCTCACGCCAGGCCCCACTCCTGGAAGGTTGCGACGTCGACGACGGACACGGCGGCGAGCTTCACGATGGGAACGGCGACCAGCGCGCCGCTGCCCTCCCCCAGCCGCAGATCGAGCTCGATCAACGGCCACAGGTTCAGCCGCTCGAGCAGACGCCGGTGGCCCGGCTCGGCGCTCCGGTGACCGGCGAGTACGTGATCAAGCGCACCGGGTCGTGCGGCAGCAAGCGGCGCCACCGCAGCCGTCACCACATAACCATCCAGCAGCACCGGGATAGACCGCCGACGCGCCTCTGCCACGCCACCCGCGATCGCGGCGAGCTCGGCCCCACCAGCGTGGCGAAGGATCTCGATCGGATCGCCGGTGATCGCCCGGACTCGGGTGCGGCATGTATCTACGGCATCGATCTTGCGGGCGACGCCGTCATCGTCAAGACCGGTCCCGCGCCCGCACCAGTCGGAGGCAGGCTCGTCATACAGCGTTGCGGCGACGGCCGCCGCAGCGGTCGTGTTCCCGATCCCCATCTCGCCGAACACCAACAGGTCGGCCCCGGCAGCACGCGCGACCGCATCGACCCCTGCTTGCACTGCTTCGTCGAACCGAGCCTCCTCCATCGCGGGCTCGAGACGGAGATCGCCGGTCGGCCGACCGACGCCGACGTCGACCACGTCGAGCGGCATATCGAGCGCCTTCGTCATCGCCGCTGCCGTCGCCGCGCCCTTCTCCAGCGCGTCGAGCATCGCGACGGTGACCTCGGTCGGGTACGCGCTGACGCCTGCCGCAGCGGCGACGCCGTGATCCGCCGCGAACACGACCGCGTGCGGCGTCTCGACGGCGGGATGCTCGGTCCGCTGCCAAGCCGCAAGCCACGCGGCCACCTCGTCGAGCCGCGCAAGTGCGCCGGTCGGGCGAAGGACGGTCGCGGCCCGGGCAGCGACAGCATCGCGCGCAGCGACGTCCGGCTCGGGGAGGTCGGTCAGCAAGGAAGAGAGCACACTCACGGTTCCTCCAGATCGGTCAACGTAGTTGACAATCGCACGGCTCGACCGGCGACCACCAGGGCAACGACATCGGCTTCGTCCGCGAACGTTGCGTTCACGCGGCCGAGCACGTCGCGGTACTGCCGGGCGAGCGGGTTCATCGGGACGATCCCGGACCCGACCTCGTTCGAGATCACGATCGTCGGCTCGGAACGTGCCGCGCACGCCTTCGCCGCGGCGGCCGCTCGCTCGGCGATCTCCTCCTCGCCGAGGTCATCGCCGAGCAGGTTCGAGACCCACAGCGTGAGACAGTCGACGACTGTCGCGCCGCGCGCCCGGTCGATCGCGCCGATCAGATCGAGGGGCTCTTCGATCACGGACCACCCCTCGGATCGCTCGCGCCGATGCCGCGCGATCCGTGCGGCCATCTCGTCGTCCAGCGCCTCGGCGGTCGCGATCACGGTCACCGGGCGCCCGGTTCGCGCGGCAAGCGTCGCGGCCGACCGCGACTTGCCGCTCGCGGCGCCCCCCAGGAGCAGCGTCATCGCCATCAGTAGTCGATCCCTTTCATCGCCGCGATGCCCTCGTCGAACGCGTGCTTCACGTTGGTCGACTCGCTGACCGTGTCGGCGAGTTCGAGAAGTTCGGCGGGAGCATCGCGTCCGGTCAGCACGACGGAAACGTGCGACGGACGGGAACGGATCGCGGCCACCACGTCGGCCGTCGGCACCCAGCCCCAGGTCAGCGGGTACGTGACCTCGTCGAGCACGACGACATCATGTGCGCCCTCCGAGATCCGCACCGACGCCTCAGCCCACGCCTCACGTGCGATGTCGGCCGCGTGCTCCAGGTCCTCGCTGTCCCACGTGAATCCGTCGCCGATGACCGACCAGTCGACGCCCAGCCGCTCGGCCGCCAACCGCTCCCCCGACTTCCACTGTCCCGACTTCATGAACTGAACGACCGCGACACGCTCGCCGTGACCGGCCGCGCGCATCGCGATCCCCATCGCCGCCGTGGTCTTCCCCTTGCCGTCGCCGGTATGCAGCACGACGAGCGAGGGCGCGCGGCGTTCGGCGCGGGCAGGACCTTCAACGGGCGGCTCGGCACTCACGCGCGTGCCCCCTCTGGGGCGGCAGGAACGACGATCAGCTCGCCTCCCGGCCCTCGCAAGACGTTCACCGGCACGCCGTAATGTCGTTCGAGCACATCGGCCTGGAGAACGGTCGACGGGTCTCCCTGCGCGACCAACTCGCCCTCGACGAGCAGCGCCACTCGATCTGAGTAGCGCGCCGCGAGCGTCAGGTCGTGCATCGCCGACACGACCGTGATGCCGTCGCTGCGGCGGAGGGAGTCGACCAGCTCCAGCACCTGCACCTGGTGCCCGAGGTCGAGACCGCTGGTTGGCTCGTCGAGCAGCAGCACGCGAGCCTCCTGCGCGAGCGCCCGTCCGACGACCGCTCGGTGGAACTCACCGCCTGACATCGTCGGCACGAGTCGGTCCGACGCCCACGCGAGGTCGACCTTCGCGAGCACGGTGTCGGCGAGCACGTGGTCACGGCCTGCTTCGGTCCCGAACAACGAGAGGTGCGGCGTCCGGCCGAGCAGCACGTACTCCGCCACTGTCAGCGCATCCGGGATGACCGGCTGTTGCGGCACGAGCGCGATCATGCGCGCCCGCTCGCGCGACGAACGCTCGCGGAGTGACCGGCCGTCGAGCGTGATCTCGCCCTGCGAGGGAAGAAGCCCGGCGAGCGCGAGCAGGAACGACGACTTCCCGGCGCCGTTCGGTCCGACGACGGACACCCACGAGCCGGCGTCGATGTGTAGCGACACGCCGTGGACGACCTCGCGTCGACCGCGCGATACCCGAACCTCGCGCGCGTCGATCATCGAGCGCCTCCCGACCGGCGCAACACGAGCGCGAAGAACGGCGCGCCGATCAAGGCCGTGATGACGCCGATCGGCAGCTCACCGGGGGCGACCACCGTGCGCGCGAGCACGTCACAGAGGATCAGGAACGCGGCGCCGAACAGGATCGACAGCCCGACCACCAACCGGTTGCTCGCGCCCGTTGCCATCCGAACCGCGTGCGGCACGATCAGCCCGACGAACCCGATCAGTCCGGCCACGGCAACGGCGGCGGCGGTCGCCAGCGACGCGGCGATCACGACGATCGCGCGGTCGCGCGCCACGTGCGCACCAAGACTCGCGGCTTCGAGGTCGCCGAGCGACAGCACCTCCAGAACGCGTCGCGACATCAGCAGCACCGCGCACGCAAACGCCACCCATGGCAGCGCGAGCCACACCTCGTGCCACCCACTCGTCCCGAGCCGACCGAGGATGAAGGCGTACACCGCCCGGAGATCGTCGGTGTTCCGCTGCTGCACGTAGGTCTGCAACGCGGTCAGGAACGACGCCACCGCGACGCCGCCGAGCAGCAGCGAGGTCGACGTGCGTCCCGCCGCGCGCGTGGACGCCATCGCGTACGCGAGCCCAACACCGCCGAGCGCGCCGAGGAACGCCGCGGCGGGCAGCGCGAGCGGCACATCGGCGACACCCAGCACGATCACGATCGTCGCGCCGAGTCCGGCGCCCGCGGCCGAGCCCAACAGGTACGGGTCGGCCAGCGGATTGCGGAACGCGGCCTGATACGCGCAGCCTGAAACGGACAGCGCAGCGCCGACCAGGCCCGCGAGCACGACGCGGGGGAGTCGCAGCTCCGCAACGATCGCCTTCTGTTGCTCGGTCAGCGAGCCGCCGCCGAACATCCACTCGACGATGCCGACGGGCGAGATACGCACAGCGCCGGCGAACAGCCCGATCACCACCGCGACGAAGAGGGTCACCACGGCGATCACCGTCCACCGAACGGCGCGGCGGTGGGCCCGCGCGGCCGAAGGCCGTGCGGGCCCACCAACCAGGTGGGTCCCCTCGAGGCGCGAGGCGTGTTTCATCCAGATCCCTGCGACTGTGCGACCACCGCGTCACCGACCTGCTGCAGCAGGTCGGTGATCCTCGGTCCCCACCGCGACGCCACGTCGTCGTCGAGCTCGACCACGCCACCGTTCTTCACGGCCGAAAGATCCGACCAGCCCGGCCGGTTCGCGACCTTCTCGGCGGTCTGCCCGCAGCACTTCGTGTCGGCGAGAAGGATCAGGTCGGGGTTGGCTTGCACGATGTACTCGGCCGACAGCTGCGGATACCCGGAGCTCGCGCCCTTCGCCTGGTCCGCGATGTTCTTCAGTCCGAGCTGGCTGAGCACTGCCCCGATGAACGTGTCCGATGTCGCCGAGTAATAGGTGTCGTCAAGTTCGTAGTAGTAGGTCATGCCCTTCCCGGTGTCGCCGACCTCATCGATGACGCTTTGGATCTTCTGTCTCAGCGAGTTCACCTGTGCCGCGGCTTCGTCGGCATGGCCGCTCACCTGGCCGAGCTGCTCCATCTGCGCGTAGACATCGTCCAGCGTTGAGGCGGCCGGTTCGGACAGCGCGGGGATCTTCAGCTTGTCGAGCGAGGACTGCAGGTCGCCGGGATCGGTCGCGTAGATGACCAGGTCGGGCTGGTAGTTCGCGATCGCCTCGACGTTCGGCTCGTAGGCCGAGAGCTTCGTCGTCGGCGCGTCGGAGGGGTAGTCCGAGTAGCTGTCGGCTGCGACCACCTGATCGCCGGCGCCGATCGCGAACAACATCTCGGTCGCGGTCGGCGACATCGACACGATCCGCGTCGGCATCGCATCGAGGGTGACCTTGCCGTTGGCCGCGTTGATCGTCATCGGGTACGCGGCGGTGCCTGACGGCGTTGAACCGCCGGCAGACACAGACGACGTCGACGCGCACGCGACACCGAACGCGGCGAGCGACGAGACGAGGAGAACCAACCCCCTCGGGGAGCGGAACCGGTGCATCTGGACCCCTTCCCGACCGAACGCGCGGTCGTCGGATCAGAGCCCCACGGCAGGTTTCCTGACTCCCGGATCGACGCTCCCCCGGCCTTCCCAGGATCGCCGCCGCGAGCCGAGGCTGCGCGACGCACGGATCCCAGTGGTCGTGTCGGGTTCGCTCCCCGGTCACAGTGGCGCGACCGTGCCGGATTTGCACCGGCTTCCCTACGGCCCGTACGGACGGGCTCGCCCGGACGGCGAACAGACCGTCCGGTCACCACGGGGCTTCCTTCGTAGCCCGCGCATCGTGGCACACCGGCGGCGACGCCGCCAAACCGAGCCGTGACCGCCCGCCGACGCTGGGGCGCAACCCTGCCGGCTCACAGCCGGTTCCCAGGTTCGAATGCTCGACTTGCTCGACACGGCCGGGAGGGGCCCGGTCGAGGAGGTCACGATGAACCGAACGCGCCGTTCCCCCCGGGCCAAGGGCCCCAGGGCATGCCGGTCTGGGGTCCCTACGTGCATCACGACACCTGGTGGCAGAGCGGGTTCCATCTGCTGCCCCTCCTGTTGTTCGCGATCTTCATCGGGGTTCTGGTGTGGGGCGTGCTACGGCTGTCGTCGCAAGGCGCCTTCGCCAAGGCGGGCGCGCTGCCGGCGGCCGGTCCCCAGCCCCGCGACCAGGCATCGGAAGAGCTCCGGGTCCGTTACGCTCGCGGTGAGCTCGACCGAAGCGATTTCCTCGAGCGAAGCGCCGATCTGAGCGGGCCGCCGATCCCCGCCGCGACCCTTCCCGAGCCGCCCGCCGAGGACCAGGGGTGAGCATGACCGGAACCACGACGGCAGCCGAACCGGGCGCGCCCGCGCCCGGTTCCGCCGTCGCCCGCGTCCTGGTCGTCGATGACGAGCCGGCGATCGCCGACCTCGTCTCGACCACCCTTCGCTACGAGGGCTTCGAGACGTCGACCGCCGGCGACGGGCGCGCGGCGCTCGAGGCCGTCGAGGCTTTCCGTCCGGATCTCTTGGTGCTCGACGTGATGCTCCCCGACCTCGACGGGTTCGAGGTCCAGCGCAAGCTGATCGATCGCGGCCTGCGCGTGCCGGTGCTGTTCCTGACCGCGCGCGACGCGACCGAGGACAAGGTCCGCGGCCTCCGCGTCGGCGCCGACGACTACGTCACCAAGCCGTTCAGTCTCGAGGAGCTCGTCGCGCGGATCAGGGCGATCCTGCGCCGGACGCAAGGCAGCAACGAACAGGAGCGCCTCGTGCTCGATGACCTCGAGATGGACGAGACCGCGCACGAGGTGTTCCGCGGCGGCACGCCGATCGAGTTCACGCCGACTGAGTTCGCGCTGCTCCGCTACTTCTTGTTGAACCCGCGCCGCGTGCTGTCGAAGGAACAGATCCTCGACCACGTCTGGCACTACGACTTCGGCGGCGACGCCTCGATCGTCGAGACGTACGTGTCGTACCTGCGGCGCAAGCTCGGCGAGCCGCGGCTGCTTCACACCGTGCGCGGTGTCGGTTACGTGTTGCGCCCGCCGAAAGCGTCGTGACATGTCGCTGCGCGCGCGGCTCCTGATCGTCACGGTCGGGCTGGTCACGCTCGGCCTCCTGATCGCCAACGTCGTCACCTACCGCGCGCTGTCGTCGTCGCTCTTGGAGCGTGTCGACGAGCAGTTGGCACAGGTCGGACAGTCCGCGCTGCAGTACTTCGGTCAGCCGGGCGGGTTCCCGATGCCCGACGGGCCGCCGCCCGGGGCGGGCTATGGTCCGCCGACGGGCAGCTACGCGGCGGTGCTCGACGTGTCCGGCCACGTGGCACGCGAGCATTCCTTCGAGTACCAGTCGGGGCCCCAGGAGCACGAGGGCCCGCCGATCCCCGTGCTGCCGGCCGGACTGCCCGGTTCGGCAACCGGCGGCACCGGCACCACGACCTTCTTCGCCAGTTCGCAAGACGGGGCCACGCACTTCCGTGTCGAGGCGATCGGACCGCAAGCGAACGCCGGCACCCTGGTGATCGCGGTGCCGCTGACCGAGATGCGCGAAACGCTGGGGCGGCTCCTCGCCATCGAGTTGCTGGTCACGCTTGGCGTTGCGCTCACGGCTGGCGCGTTGGCATTGTGGCTCGTGAAGGTCGGCCTGCGGCCGCTCGAGACCATGGGTGCGACGGCCGGCGCGATCGCGGCCGGCGACCTCTCGCGCCGAGTCCAGCCGGCCGACGATGCGACCGAGATCGGAAAACTCGGCACGTCGTTGAACGCGATGCTCGCGCAGATCGAGGCCGCGTTCGATGAACGCCGTGCCTCTGAAGAACGGCTCCGGCGGTTCGTCGGCGACGCCTCGCACGAGCTGCGCACACCGATCACGTCGATCCGCGGGTACGCGGAGCTGTTCCGCCGAGGGGCGAGCACACGGCCGGATGACCTCGCGCGCTCGATGTCTCGCATCGAGGCTGAGGCCGAGCGGATGGGCGTGCTCGTCGACGATCTTTTGCTGCTGGCGCGACTCGACCAAGGCAGGCCGCTGGAGCAGAAGCCGGTCGACCTCGTCTCCGTCGTGACCGACGCGGTCGATGCGGCGCGAGCGATCGATCGGGAGCGCATGCTCGATGCCGATCTCGAGGGCCCTGCGACGACCATCGGAGACGCCGGACGCCTTCGACAAGTGGTCGATAACCTGCTCGAGAACGCGCGCGTCCACACGCCCGCCGGGACGCCGACGCATGTGATGCTCCGGGGCGACGAAGACGGCGGCGCGGTCCTCACGGTCGCCGACGAGGGGCCGGGCATGGACGCGGAGGTTTCGGTCAAGGCCTTCGAGCGCTTCTACCGCGGGGATCCGGCACGGGCGCGAACGACGGGCGGCGCCGGGCTCGGGCTCGCGATCGTCGCCGCGATCGTGGAGTCACACGGCGGCAGTGTTCGCGTCCTCGACACGGATGCGGGGGCCTCGATCGAAGTTCGGCTCCCGCATCGGGAGGCAGTGCAGTCGCAGGAGGCGCTGCCTCCGCCGCCACCCACGCGGATCGACTGACGCCTCACTCGTCGTCGGGGCGACGGAGTCGCTTCGTCTGCGCGCGGCGTCGTTTGTCGGCGAGCCGCCGTTCGGTCGCTGCTTTGGTCGGCTTCGTCGGCCGGCGCTTCGGCGCGGGCGGTGCGATCGCCTTCGCGAGCACCGTCGCGAGCCGCTCCCGCGCCGCTTCCCTGTTCTGCGATTGAGAGCGCTGCGCGGACGCGCGCACGGTGAGGACGCCGTCGGAGAGCCGCTTCCCAAGACGTTCGAGGGCTCGCGCGCGATGCGTCGGGCCGAGCGAAGGGGAGCGAGCAACATCGAAGCTGAGCTCGACCCGCGAGTCCGACGTGTTGACGCCCTGACCGCCGGGCCCAGAGGCGTGCGAGAACCGCCAGTGCAGCTCCCCTTCCGGGATCAACACCGTGCGGCTGATGCGCAGCGGGCCCGTCGCCGTCATGCTGCCGACGATAGTGAAGGAGGCCCCGATGTGGGTCCTGTTCATGGCTCCGTGTCCGACGCCCGACGGGCAGACGGCGCAAGACCTCTACGAGAAGCGGCTGACGTGGATCACCGACGACATGCGCGCGAGCGCGCGTGAGCTCGGCTGCCGGTTCCACCGGGCTTGGTACGCGAAGGACGGCTCGGCGTTCTACGCGTTGGCGAACTGGGACAGCCTGGAAGGTGCGCAGACGTTCTTCGAGCGATGGGATATCAACGACGAGCCCGGCGAGGTCGCGATCACCCTGCTGGGCGACGTGGGTCTCGTCCCGGATCCATAGCCGGACGGATCTCGCCGACGCGGGTCGCTTCCTCGAAGGCGCGTGCAAGGCGCAGGACGCCGGCGTCGTCGCCTCGGCGACCGACGATCTGGAGGCCGATCGGCAGCCCGTCGTCGGTGAAGCCACACGGAACCGAGATCGCCGGGCCGCCGAGCACCGTGATCGACCAACAGGACTCCATCCAGTCGAGGTAGGTGGTCATCTGCTGGCCGGCCACTTCGGTCGGGTACTCGAGTTCGATCGGGAACGGTGGCACCTGTGAGACGGGCTGGACCAGGTAGTCGGCTTCATCCGCGAAGAATCGCGCCGCGGTGTCACGGACGGCATGCACCCGCTCAACCGCGCGCGCGACATCCGCTTCATCGAGCGCGAGACCCTGCTCGATGTTCCACACGACTGTCGCCTTGACCTGATCGCGATGCTCGTCGAGGAGCTCCGCAAGGTCGGCCGCATAGGAACGGGCTCGCAGCGTGAAGAACGCTTCCCGTGCACCGCAGAGGTCGGGATACGCGTCGACGGTCGCGCAGCCGAGCGCTTCGAACGCGGGACGAGCCGCGTCGACGGCGCCGGACAACCGAGGGCTCGACCGGGATGGTGCCGCCACATGTGGGCGCCCACGCAACGCGAAGCCCACGGCACGTCGCCGTCGGTCGCGAGTGGTGGTTCGCCCGACATCGCCGACCACAACAGAGCGACGTCCGGAACCGTCCGCGCCATCGGACCATCGGTCGATAGATCGAGCGGATCCTCGTCGATCAGCGTCGGCCGGAAGCCCACGACGTTGCAGAAGCTCGCGGGATTGCGGAGCGAACCGCCGAGGTCGCTGCCGTCGGCGATCGGCACCATGCCGGTGGCGAGCGGCCGCGGCCGCGCCGCCCGACGACCCGCCGGCGCTCCGCGAGACGTCGTAGGGGTTCCGCGTCGCGCCGAACACCGGGTTGAACGTGTGCGAGCCGGCGCCGAACTCCGGCATGTTCGTCTTGCCGACCAGGACCGAGCCCGCCTCGCGGAGACGGATGACCGAACGGCTCGTCACCTTCCGGCACGTTGTCGGCGAAGATCGGCGAACCGTAGGTCGTTCGGATCCCTGCTGTGTCGACCAGGTCTTTGTGTGCGATCGGGAGGCCGTGCAGCCGACCGGGCTCATCGCCGCGGGCGAGCGACTCGTCCAGCTCGACGGCTCGCCGGAGCGCCACCTCGGTCGTTCGCGTCACGATGGCGTTCACCACCGGGTTCCAGCGATCGATCCGCTCAAGGTGCGCGTCCAGCACCTCCCGAGCAGAGACCTCCCGAAGGCGGAGCATGGCCTCGAGCTCGATCGCCGGCCGGTCGCAGAGTTCGTCCATCGCCGCCGCGCAGCCTACGGCGGCAATTGTCCCCGCCGGCCGGTACGGTCCTGCGATGCGCACGATCGGGGTCGCGGAGCGCCGAGCCCGCCTCGGGGTTCGGCACTTCCTCGCGAAGCCGGCTCCGACCGTGGAGGAAGCGGCGGCCGCCTTGGTCGGGCTTCATTCGAGTGACCCGACCTCGGTGTTCCTGTCGGCGCGGGCGCGCCTTCCCCGCTCCACCCGCGGCGGCCTCGAGGACGCCCTCTACGAACGGCGCTCGCTCGTTCGGATGCTCGGGATGCGTGGGACGTTGTTCGTCACGACCCCAGAGCTGGCGGCGGACATCGACGCCGCATGCACCAAGGCGATCGCGGCAGCCGAGCGCCGACGGATCGTCAGGTTGCTCGAGGAGCAGAGGGTCGCTCGCGACGGCGAGGCCTGGCTCAAGGCCGCGATCCGCGACACGATGGCGGCGTTGCACGAGCACGGGGAGCTGGCCGGCGCCGAACTGAGCAAGCTGGTACCCGTGCTCAACACGAAGATCCGGTACGGATCGGGCGCGTGGACGGCCGAGGGCGGCATCACGACCCGCGTGGTGTTCCTGCTGGCCGCCGAGGGCACGATCGTCCGCGGCCGTCCGCGCGGGACCTGGGTCAGCGGGCAATACCGATGGGTCCCGACCGACACGTGGCTCGGCGCACCCTTGCCCAGGATCCCTACCGCCGCGGCGAGCGCTGCGCTCCTTCGCGCATGGCTCACCGCCTTCGGCCCCGGCACGATGGCCGACATCCGCTGGTGGACGTCCTGGACGGTTCGGCAAACCAACGCCGCGCTCGAGGCCCTCGACGTCGAAGAGGTCGCCCTGGACGGCGGCGACACCGGGTTCGTCCTCGCCGACGATCTCGCTCCCGTTCGGTCGCGCGCCCACTGGGTCGCATTCCTCCCCGGCCTCGACGCGACCACGATGGGATGGAAGGAACGACATTGGTATATCGGTTCCCACGGACCGGAGCTGTTCGATCGCAACAACAACGCGGGACCGACGGTCTGGGTCAACGGCCGCGTGGTCGGCGGCTGGAGCCAGCGCGAGAACGGCGACGTGGTCTATCGCCTCCTCGAACGCATCGACGCCGAGACGAAGAAGATGCTCAACACCGAACGAGACCGCCTGACGGCGTGGTTCGATGGGGCCCGCGTCACGCCCCGGTTCCGTTCGCCGCTCGAGAAGGAGCTCGCGACGGCCTAAACGTCCTCCGAAGCCGTGCGCACCTCGGGAACAGCAACACCGCGCCGACGAAGAAGCCGACCGCGCCGACGGACGTGCCGAGGTTCGCGGGCGGCACACGCGAGCCGGTATGTCTCGCGGGTGATGAACGGGCCGAACCTCGAATGTCCTTCGGCGAGCCACGTCTTCGGCACGCGAAGCGGCGCACGCGCGGCTGTGCGCATCTAGAAGGGCTTCGTCACCATCGGCACGATGATCACGGCGACCACTCCCCGCGCTCGTACCACCGCACGCCGGCCGGCCAAGCCAGCGACGAACAGAACGCGGTGGCGACGTGCAGCAGCACCCAGCACTCCACGGCCGCGATCCCTCCTATCGCGTGACCGGTTCGCCGGTGAGGGCGAGCCGTTGGATCAGCTCGGCACCGCGGACGTGGCCGGGATCGGCCTGCACCGTCGCGGAGATGTCCTTCATCCGCGCGGCGAGCCCTTCATCCGCGAGCAGCCGGTCGACCGCGCCGGTCAACTGGGCGGGCTCCCAGTCGTACGTGTGCAGCCGGACGCCGAACCCGGTCTCGTCGAGCCGCTGCGCGTTGTCGTACTGGTCCCAGAACAGCGGCAGCCCGATCATCGGCAATCCGAAGTGGAACCCCTCACACGTCGTGTTGTTGCCGCCATGCGTGATCAGCAGGTCGCACTGCGGCAGGATCGACGGCTGCGGCAGGAACTCGTCGCCATACATGTTCGGCCCAAGCGTCATCTGGTCCTTGAGCGGACCCATCGACACGATCGTGCGGTGCTCGGTCGTCGCCATCGCGTCGATCAGGCGCTGCATCAGCCCGACGTCCATGCACCCGAGCGAGCCGAGCGACAGGTAGACGACCTTGCCGGAGCCGGGCATCTGCGTCGCGACGTCGAAGGGCGCCTCACCCGTGCGCACCGTCGACTGCAACCGGTGCCATGTTGGGCCGAGCGGGTCGATGCGCTTGTAGTCCGCGGCCTCCGGGAACAGATAGAGGTTGAGCCACCGCGAGTGCGTGTTGAACTCGTCGAGCGGGCACGGCGCCACGCCGACCGATGCGCGGAAGTCGTTGTGCTGGGTCAGCAGTTCCGCATGCTGTTGGTGGTATTCCAAGCGGAACGCGTCCCACTGGCTCCGGTCGTCGACCGGCAGACCGCTGAGCACCGGCGGCAACAACAGGTCGCGTATCTCGAGCGGGTTGGCCGACACGAACCGCACCCACGGGCAGCCCGCGAGCTCGATCGCCGGGTAGCCGGTCACGTTGTCGGTGACCACGACATCGGGGTGGATGTCGTCCCAGATCCCCATCACGGTCTCGTGGCTGTACTGCTCCCCCGCGACCAACGCCTCCCAGATCGGCTTCGTCACCGTCTCGATCTGCTCGATCGTGGGCTTGCGGAACTCGGGCGCCGTCACGCGGATGAACTCCGCCCACGGATCGGCGTCGGGGTCGGCGTTCTCCTCGGGCGGCGCCATCCGCATCAGGCGCTCCTCGAAGCCCTTCTTCTCCAGGACGCCGGTGAACGACTCATCGATCACGAACACGATCCGGTGGCCGCGTTCCTTCAAGACGTTGGCGATCGCGACGCAGTTGTTGGTCGGACCCCAGGCGCCCGGTTCCGGGAAGAAGGCGATCGTCTTGCCGTCGGTCAACGCAACCCCTTCACGCTCGATTCCGGGAACCTATCGCGCCCGCCGGGGGCCCGCATGTCCGCTAGGACCTAGCGGACGTTCCGCGTGGTTCAGCCCGGTTTGAAGTCGGGAAGGCCGTCGTCCGGGTCGGACACCGTCGACGCAGCAACCCCGACCTCGTCGGCGAACCCGGCCGCGAGGCGGTTCCACGCGTCGCGGTCCCATGACTCGGCGACGTCGAGGATCGCGCCGTCGCCACCTACGGCTACCGCGGTCGGCGCGGACACGATCCCGTACGCATCCGACGCCTCGTAGGGGTCGAGGTCGGGCACGAACGGCAGCGTCAGGCCGTACTCAGTGGAGAACGCGTCGAGCGCCTGCTGCGGATCCTGGCCAACGCCGACCACCCGGCCGGGGAACGCCTGGGCGAGCCGCTCGATCGCGGGGGTGGCTAGCTGGGTCGTGCCACACGTGACCTTGAAGAAGACCAGGACGTGGGGACCGTCTTGCGACGCGCCGTCCACCGGTGGAGCCTGCGCGCCGGTCGCGATCGCCATGCGCCGATGGTACGTCCGCTGGCCCGATGTTGCGGCCCTGTGAAGGTGGCGTGACGACGGGGTGCAACCCGGGTTACGGCCCTCCGGGCGGCGTAGGTATCTATGTATGGATCGTTCAGAACTCCTCGCGCAGGTTTCCGAAGCCTCCTCCCTGAACCAGATCTCTTCCGTGATGGCCGCCGCCCGCACCTGGCTCGCCGACCACCCCGACGACGACGAGATCCGTGGCGCCATCTGGCAGCTGTCGCGCATGGAGCGAGACCACTTCACCATCACCCGCTAGGGGACGCCGCAACCGCCGCGCTGGGTACGCTGGCGCGGATGCGCGCCGACCCCGGGTTCGAGGAACTCCGCACGTCGCGCTTGCGCCTGCGCCGGTCCGAGCCCCGCGACGCCGAGCAGATCTCCGCGTACCGCAGCGACCCCGAGGTTCACGAGCACCAGGGTTGGGATCGCACCGACCCGGATCACGTCCGCCAGGAGATCGAGGAGATGCTCCGGCGCGTCCCCGGAGGGACCGGTGGCTGGGTTCAGTTCACCGTCGAGACCATCGTGGACGACCAGCTGGTGGGTGACGTCGGCCTCCGCGTCGCCGAGGACGAGCCCGGCGTGGTCATGGTCGGGTACACGATGGCGCCGGCCGCACAGGGCAAGGGCTACGCGACCGAAGCGGTCGCTGCGCTCGTCGAGTACGCGTTCGGAACCCTCGACGCGGATATCGCCCGTGCCTATGCGGACGCGGCGAACGCGCCTTCGGTCCGCGTCGGCGAGAAGGTCGGCCTGGTCGTGGTGGAGCGGTTCGACGGTCAGCACGAGGGCGAAACGTGGCACGGCGTGCGCATGGAGCGCCGCCGTGCACCCGATCCAAGGTAAGCGCCTCGGCCGATGGCGTGCGATAGACCTAGGGCGCAGCAGACGCGGCCGGACGGTCCCGGGGAAGAGCCGTGGGACCGATGTGCGGCCCCCGTGCCGAGGCGCACGATGGGCCTCCCTTATGGAGAGGACCGAGGACATGGCTGGCATCGAGGGCGCCACACCGGGATTTACCCCGTTCGACAACACCACCTTGCGGCAGCGGCTCGCGAATATCCCCCTTCGAACGACGTCGATCGAGGCGGAACTCCGCGCATTGATGGCCGAGCGCCGCGAGGCCGACGCCGAGGTGGCGCCGAAGCGTCGCGGCCGCTGGTCCTAACCGGTCAACGCTCGAGCAGCGGCCACGGGGTCGCCCTCGAGCAGACGTCCGCCCGACCCCCGGACCGCGTCCTCATCGACACCGGGACCGCCGACGTAGACGGGAACGTCGCGGGCCAGCGCCGCCAGCTCGGTCGCCGCGGCGGCGAGCGGCACCGATCGCGCCACGGCGATGACGACGCCCTCGGGCTCGACGTCGCGGACCGTTTCGGCGATCGTCGTGACGGGCGTGTCGGCGCCGAGGAAGACCACCCGAGCGCCGCGACGGGCGAGGGCGATCCCGAACATCATCAAGCCGAGATCGTGCTCCTCTCCCGGCGGACACGCCAGAACGAACGTGGGGCCGGCGCCGTTCGCCCACCCGCGAGCGATCCCCAGCATCCGGCCTCGAACCAGGTTCGATGCGAAATGTTCCTGCCCGACGGTCGCCGCGCCCGTCTCCCAGCGATCTCCGAGCTCGTGCAGCAGCGGGACGAGCACCTCGGTGATAGCGATCTCAACGGAGACGGTGGCGAGCAGTCGGTCGAGCGCCTCATGCGCGCCCTCAGCATCGAAGCGGTCGAGCGCCCCTCGGAGCTCGCGCGCCAGCTCGTCGGTCGCGGCGCCCTCCTGCGTGATGGGCTCGTCCCTGGTCGCACGTGCGGCCGCCTCTGACGCCGACACACCCGAGGCGATGAGCGCGGTCATCCGACGGACGCGGGCCTCATCCGCCGCGCTGTAGAGGCGGAATCCACCCGAAGAACGCTCCGGCCGCAGGAGCCCGTACCGCTGTTCCCAGGCTCGCAGCAGCTCCGCGGACACGCCGGTTCTTCGAGCCAACTCACCGATCCGAACCCGCGCCGTCGTCTGCACACCCAGAACCTTAGACCATCCTTCGGCAGATTCCTACACAAACCCTTGACAGAAGCCGGCGCTGGCTCGTACCGTTACCTAGACAGAACCTCTACAGGAAGGGAGGAAGAAGATGCGGAAGCTCGACACCGCGGCGTTGATCCTCGTGATCGTCGGCGCCCTGAACTGGGGCCTCGTGGCGCTCGCCGAGTTCGACCTCGTCGCGAAGATCTTCGGCATGGACTTCGGACAGACCGATGCCGCCTCGCGGGTGGTGTACGGACTCGTGGGCCTGTCCGGCGTCTGGGTCGCCGTCCGGGCGACCACCTTGCTCGGCCGGGAAGACCACCGGGCACGCGCGATCGCGTGACGGAGACGAGGAGGAAGCGGATGAAGCGAACCATCCTCGTCCTGGCGGTCGTCGCCGGCAGCCTCGGGATCATGGGCACCGCGGCCTTCGCCGATCCCGCGATCCTCGCGGCGCACGGTTGCACCGGCTGAACGTCATCGGCGCGACGGGCCAGGCACCACCGGCCCGTCGCGCCGTTGCGTTCCGGTCCAAGCGCGCCCCTCATTCTGTTCACCGGTTCGACCTAACCGGACCTCTCGAAGGCGCTATCTCCGCACAGACAGCGCCCGCTAGTCTGTGCCGACGCTCCGTCCGGAGCGCCGCACAGGAGGCACCGTGTCCGACATCGCACTCCCCGCCCGCGCCCAGGTCGTAGTGATCGGCGGCGGCGCGATCGGCACCAGCACCGCATATCACCTGACCAAGCTCGGCGTGACTGACGTCGTGCTCCTCGAGCGCAAGGAGCTCACCGCCGGCACGACCTGGCACGCCGCGGGCCTGATCACCAGCGCCGGCATGCCGACGGAAACCTTCCAGTGGATGTCGCGCTACACGACGGAGCTCCTACCGAAGCTGACCGAGGAGACCGGCCAGGACACCGGGTTCCGGACGATCGGCCACCTGCACCTCGCGTGCACTCCCCAACGCCTCGAAACCGTCACCCGTGAGGTGATCTTCGCGAAGGGGCACGGGATCCCAGTCGAGATGGTCGGTCCTGAAGAGGTACAGACCCACTGGCCGTCGGCAAAGGTCGACGACATCCTCGCTGCTGCCTGGGTCCCCGACGAAGGCCGGGCCAACCCCGCCGACGTCGCGCAGGCCTACGCGAAGGGCGCGCGCGCCGCGGGTGCCAAGATCGTCGAGGGCGTGACCGTCACGGGGTTCACCACCGCGAACGGCGCCGTGACGGGGGTCGAGACCGACCACGGCACGATCGAGACCGAGACCGCCGTCGTCGCCGCCGGGATGTGGGGACGCCAGCTCGGCGAGCTCGCCGGTGTCTCGCTCCCGTTGCAGGCAGCCGAGCACTACTACTTATTGACCGACGAAGTCGAGTGGGCGCACCCCGACCTGCCGGTCGTCGAAGACCCGGACCGCTACGGCTACTACCGCGAAGAAGGCGGCGGCGTGCTGGTCGGTCTGTTCGAGCCGAAGGCCGCACCGTGGTCGCTCGACCTGATCCCGCAGGATCTCGGGTTCGCGGTGCTGCCGCCCGACTGGGACCGGATGGCCGGCTTCCTGTCCGACGCGATGGACCGGTTCCCGTCGCTGCACGACGCCGGCATCCGGCAATTCTTCTGCGGACCGGAGAGCTTCACGTTCGACAACGGGCCGCTCCTCGGCGAGGTGCCCGAGCTCCGTGGGTTCTTCGCCGCGTGCGGGCTCAACTCGCTCGGCATCTTGCTGTCCGGCGGCGCGGGGTCGTTGATCGCGCAGTGGATCGTCGACGGCGAGCCGCCGCTCGAAGTCACCGGGATCTCGCCCGACCGGCTGATGCCGTTCATGGGGACGCGCGCGTTCCGCGAAGAGAAGACCGTCGAGCTGCTCGGCTCGCTGTTCGGGGATGCCGCGTTCCCGTCGTACCGGCCGTGGACCGCACGCGGCGCCCGGCGTTCGCCGATCCATGACCGCCTCGACGACGCCGGCGCCGACTTCATCGTGCTGACCGGCTACGAGGTGCCCGAATGGTTCGCGCCGCCCGGCGTCTCGCACAAGCGTCCGCAGGGGTGGCTCCGTGATCAGTCGTTCGACGCGTCCGCGGCCGAACACCGCGCGGTACGCGAGGCCGTCGGCATCATGGACATGTCGTTCATGGCGACGCTGAGGGTTCAGGGTCCCGACGCGCTCGCGTTGCTGAACCGGGTGAGCGTGAGCGAGCTCGATGTGCCGGTCGGCAAGATCACGTACACGCATTGGTGCACGCCGAACGGCAAGATCTGGACCGACCTCACGGTCACGCGCACCGCCGAGGACACGTTCCTGGTGATCGGCGCCGACGTGATCCATCGGCGGATGATCGGGTGGCTCGAGCGCCAACGCGCAGAGGGCGAGATCGCGTTCGTCACCGACATGACCAGCTCGCGGATGCTGCTGACGGTGCAGGGCCCGAAGTCTCGCGAGCTGCTGTCGCGCCTGACCACCGCCGACCTCTCGAACGAGGCGTTCCCGTACATGCGCGCCAGGGAGATCGAGGTCGGGATGGGCCTCGCGTACGCGATCCGCGTGACCTACCTGGGCGAGCTCGGCTGGGAGCTGCACGTGCCGAGCGACCAGGCGGTGGCGGTGTACGACTCGCTGCTCGAGGCCGGCCGCGACCTGGGCATCACGCACGCCGGGCTGCTCGCACTGAACTCGCTCCGGTTGGAGAAGGCGTACCGCGACTACGCCATCGACATCGATAACGGCGACACGCTGCTCGAAGCCGGGGTCGACTTCACCATCGCCTGGGACAAGCCGAGCGGGTTCATCGGCAAGGAGGCCATGGTCAAGGAGCGGGACTCGGGCGTGCGCACCGCGCGGATGGTGCAGGTGTTGGTCGGCGATCCGGAGCCGTTGCTCTACGGCGACGAACAACTCTACCGCGACGGCGAGCACGTCGGCGAGGTGCGCAACGGCGCATACGGCCACACGCTCGGCGGTTCAGTCGGGCTCGCGATGATCGAGCTCGAGGAGGACGTCACCGACGAGTTCCTGCTGAGCGGGTCGTGGGAGGCCGACATCGTCGGGCGGCGCTACCCCGTGTCTTTATCTCTTGACCCTATGTACGACCCGAGGCGGGAGCGGATCAAGGCGTAACACTTCCCGCGGCCCCGTTGGTGTGGCCGCGGGATAGGGTCCAGAGGTGCGGCGCATCTGGGATGTCCCGGCCGGGGTCAAGACCGTCCATCTCTGCGCATGCACGCCGGAGCACGCCGAAGAGATCGGCGAGCAACTCGAAGCGGCCGGGATCGTCTGGTGGGTGAAGTCGCCGAGCAGCGGATTCCTCACCTTCCTGGAACGCGACGCGAACCTGTTCGTGGACCGCGAGCGGTTGGACGAAGCCCGTGCGATCGCGCGTGCCATCCTGGAACCCGCGGAGGACTGACCGGATGGCGCAACGGCGGATCGTGATCATCGGCGCCGGCGTGGTTGGCGCGGCGCTCGCCGACGAGCTGGTCCTGCGCGGTCAGCCCGACGTCACGGTGGTCGACAAGGGACCGCTGTTCGCGACCGGTGGGTCATCGTCGCATGCGCCTGGGTTGATCAGCCGAACCAGCATGTCGCGGTTCATGACCGAAACCGCGGACGCGACCGTGCGCAAGTACGCGTCGCTGGTGACCGCGGGCGGCCCGGCGCTGTTGCCGGTCGGCACGCTCGAGGTCGCCTACACCGAGGAACGCCTCGCCGAGCTGTGGCGCCGGTGGGGCGCCGCGCGCGCGTTCAGCTGGCGCGGCCGGATGGTCGGACCCGACGAGGCGATCGCCATGTGGCCGACGATCGAACGCGACGGCCTGCTGGGCGCCTACACCACCGAGGGTGAAGGGCTCGCAGCTGCGCTGCGAGCCGTGGAGGCACAGGCGGGGCGCGCCGCCGAAGGCGGCGCGCGCTTCGTCGGCGAGACGGCGGTCTCCGAGATCATCACCGACCGCGGCGCCGTCCGTGCGGTGCGCACGACGACCGGCGATGTGATCGACGCCGACGTGGTGGTCTGCTGCGCCGGCGTCTGGGGACCCGCGATCGCAGAGACCGTCGGGCTCACGCTGCCGATGTTGCCCACCGAGCACCAGTACGCGGTGACGTCGCCGATCGCCGAGCTGGCCGACGGCGCCGGCCACGAGGCGACGCGGCCGATCATCCGGCACCACGACATCGGCATCTACTACCGCGACCACGGGGACCGGGTCGGTGTCGGCTCGTTCCACCATCGTGTGCTGCCGGTTCCTTCGAACGCTCTCGACGTGCACGCGAGGAACGAAGATCAGAGCCTCGCGTTCGGATTCACGCCGGAAGACTTCGCCGAAGCGTGGGAGCTGACGTGCGTGTTCATGCCTGCGCTTCGCGGCGCCAGGTTCGAGCGCCGGTTCAACGGGGTGTTCGGGTTCACGCCCGACGGCTACCCGCTGATCGGCGAGCACCCAGATCTGCACGGCTTCTGGGTCGCGGAGTCGGTCTGGGTCACGCACTCGGTCGGCGTGGCGCAGATCGTTGCGGACCTGTTGTGCGAGCGCGACCCCGCGATCGACGTGACGCCGGCGGATCTCGGCCGGTTCGACGAGCCGGAACTGGAGCCGTCGTTCTTCGAGGCTCGCTCGTCCGACCAGTACACGGACGTCTACCTGGCGCACCATCCCCTCGATGCGCACGCCTCGGCTCGGGGCGTGCGCTTCAGTCCGGTCGTAGACCGGCAGCGAGCGCTCGATGCCGCGTTCGTCGACGTCGCGACGTGGGAGCGACCGCAGTGGTACGAGGCCAACGCGCGGCTGGTCAACGGCGTGCCGAAGCGCGACCCGTGGTCGTCGCGCCACTGGTCCCCGATCGCCGTGGCTGAACACCGAGCGGTGCGGGACCGCGCCGGAGTGTTCGATATGACGCCGCTCACGCGCATCGAGATACGCGGCGCCGGCGCGGAAGACTTCATGCGTCGTGTCGTCGCCGGACGCGTCGACCGACCGGCAGGCGCCGTCACCTATTCCGTCATGCTCGACGAGCACGGCGGGATCGTGTCCGACGTGACGGTCACCCGCTTCGACGACGAGCGGTTCGTGCTCGCAGGGAACTCGCCGCGTGACCTCGCGTGGCTGCGCAGGCATACGAACGCCGACGTCGAGATCACCCCCGTCACCGACGCACGGGCGAACCTCGCGCTGTGGGGACCCTCCGCGCGCGACATCCTGCAGCCGATCGCCGACGCGGACCTTTCGAACAAGGCGTTCCCGTACCTGTCGGCTGCGACGATCCGCATCGCGACCATCGACGTCGAGGCCGTCCGCATCTCGTACGCAGGCGAGCTTGGCTGGGAGCTAGCCTGCGACGCGCCCGATGCCGCGGCGCTCTGGGACGCCCTGTGGAACGCCGGAACCGCGCACGGGCTCGTCGCGGCCGGCCGTGCGGCGCTGGGAACGCTCAGGCTGGAGAAGGGCTACCGCGCCTGGGGCACCGACATGACGCGCGGCGACGGGCCGGAGGAGGCCGGACTCGGCTTCACGGTGCGAACCACCGATCAGGACTTCATCGGCGCCGGAGCGCTCGCCGCGCGCCCGCCTGCGGCGCGCACCCTGCGAACGATCGCCCTCGACGACGACCAGGTCGCGATGGGCTCAGAACCGGTCGAGGTCGACGGCGAGTCGGTTGGGTTCGTCACGAGCGCGGGCTGGGGACCGACGGTCGAGCGGAGCATCGCCTTCGCGTGGCTCCCTCGTGAGCTCGCGGCCGGGACCGAGGTGGACGTTCGCTACTTCGATCGGACCCTCCACGGCCACGTGGCGCCGACGACGCTGTTCGATCCGGATGGACACCGAGTGAGGAGCTGAGCGATGCGATCGACCGATGCAGTGATCATCGGAGCGGGACACGCAGGACTCTCCGCAAGCCGAGCGCTCACCAACCGCGGGATCGAGCACCAGGTACTCGAGCGCGACCAGGTCGCCGCGAGCTGGCGTGCCCGGTGGGAGAGCTTCTGTCTGGTCACGCCGAACTTCCTCACGGACCTCACCGACCAGGGGTATGACGGCGACGATCCCGAAGGGTTCCTGCCGCGAGACGAGATCGTCGCCTTCCTTGAGCGCTACGCCGAGAACGCGCCGGTGCGCACCGGTGTCGAGGTGACGAGCGTGGCGAAGCAGGACGACGGCTTCCTGCTCCAAACGTCGGAGGGACAGGTCGCGACGAAGGTGATGATCGCCGCGACCGGCGCGTTCCAGCGCCCGTACGCCCCGGCTCGGCTGATGTCGCTCGCCGACGCGCTCGAGGTTCGCACGGTCGATGCCTACCGATCGCCCGCGGAACTCCCCGACGGCGGCGTGCTCATCATCGGCAGCGGCCAGACGGGTGCGCAGCTGGCGGAAGAGCTCCGAGAAGCCGGCCGTGACGTCGTGCTCGCGTGCGGAAAGTCACCCACGGTGGTTCGCCGGTTCGGCGGGCACGACTCGCTGTGGTGGCTCGCAGAGATCGGCTTCCATGAGCAGACGCTGGAGATGGCCGGCGGTCCGCCCGCGCGACTGGGCGCGAACCCGATCGCCACCGGCCACGACGGTGGTCACGATCTCGGCTACCGGACGCTCCAGGCGCAAGGCGTCGAGCTGGTCGGCCACTTCGAAGGAGCGGAGCATGGCGAGATCCGGTTCACCGACGATCTCGCAGCGAGCGTCGCGTGGGGCGACGAACGGTTCCAGGTGATGATGGGCGCGATCGGGAAGCTGATCGCCGACCGGGGGCTCGATGTGGAGCTCCCCGCGCTCGAGCCATTCGTGTGCGATCCGGCGACGAGTATCCCGGTGGACCGGTTCACATCCGTCCTGTGCACCGGGGGCTTCCGGCCGAACTACACCGCGTGGATGCCGTGGACCGACGCGTTCGACGAGACGGGGTTCCCGATCCAGACCGACGGCGAGAGCGCGGCCGTGGGCGGACTGTTCTTCATGGGCGTGCACTTCCTGCGGAAGCGGAAGTCCTCGACCCTGTGGGGCGCCGGCGAGGACTCGAACGTCGTCGCCGACCGTGTTGCGGCGCGGTTGGGCGCGTCCGCGAGCTGAGTCGCCCGCGGACGCACCGCTCGCGCTACATCGCCTCGAACGTCTCGTAGACGGAGACCGAGGCGCCGCCCTGCAGGACCGGGCAGCCCTTCGCGAGGTCCGTTGCCGCGTCCAACGAGTCGGCCTCGATGATCGAGTAGCCGGTCACGTCGCCCGCGCCGGCCTTGATCGAGCCGTCGGCCGAAACCTTGTTCGAGGCCGAGGTCGGGTTGCCGCCGTCGACGACACCCTTGCCGATCTGGGCGAACCAGCCGTCCCAGGCCTTCATGACCGCCTCACGCTCGGCGTCGCTCTCGGGCATGCCGCCCCCGGCGTACAGCAAGAGGTACTTGGCCATCCGTGCCTCCCTTCGCGTGGCCCGGCCTGTTCCGGACCATCCGCCAAGTGAGACGAAGGGTCGGGCGCCGATCCGACAGATCAGTCTGAGTCGACCCGGAGATATCCGTCAGACCTCGATGAGGGCTGAGCGAGAACGTGCCTTGGCGGCCTCGACCGCGTCGAAGAAGAAGGTGGTTCCTTCCAAACCGGGGAGCTCAGCCATCGTGGCCTGCATGTCTTCGAGGATGCCCCGACCGTCGGCATCGCCGAACAGATAGGTCGCCACGTGGTCCGTTTCGGACTGCGGGCGCACCCCAGTGCCGACGGGCGCCCACAGATGCTCCATCGACCACCGGGTGATCCGGCGCGCGGTCCCGGTCTGGAGGCGCAGCCTCGCCTGCGTCCGGTAGAAGGCGAAATGCCGGCGTTCATCCTTGATGATCGCCTGCAGCATCTGGACCAGCTGCGGATGCTCGGTCTTCGCGATCAACCGATGGTACGCGGACAGCGTGGTGAGCTCGTTCGCAGCACCCCAGGTCATGTGGATCGCGACGAAGTCCTTGAACAACGCCGATCCCGCCAGCGTGACGACGTGCGACGCATAGCCCTTACGCCCGATCGCCCGCCGGATCGATCCGGTCCGCGCCTGCCGCGTCGGATACGCGTCCTCGGCACGCACCACCTCATGCTCGGGCCCGAGCTTGTATCCCGCCTCACCGAGGAAACGGCTGAACGCTTCACCGTGCCACACCTCTTCGTAAGCCCAGCACGAGAGGAACGCGGTGACGTCGGGGTCGAACGCAGCGCGGGTCGCGAGCAGATCGCGGAGGAACACCGCCGTGTGGGTCTCGATGTCCATCATGTAGGTCAGGCATCGAGCGTGATCCTCGGGCAACAGCGTCTTATGGATCAGGTCCCATTCCACGCTCGACAGGTCCACGCGCTTCGAGGCACGCAGATACCGGTCGAGATCGAATCCCTCCACCGCAGCGACCGCCGCCATCGAGAGCCGGTTCGCAGCACGGGAACGACCGG
Organism: uncultured Actinomycetes bacterium; assembly: GCA_963792215.1. GTDB lineage: Bacteria > Actinomycetota > UBA4738 > UBA4738 > HRBIN12 > AC-51. The sequence goes on along the minus strand of CAWBVL010000008.1, from coordinate 401,638 downwards.
ATCACCCCCGGATCGCGAGCGTGTAGGGTCGGGTCGGCCATCAGGAGGGATCGCATGAGCATCATCACGGTGAGGGTCCGTGCGCGCGCCAGACGCGCGCCGGCGCGCGAGCAGGGATCCTGCTCGCGGACAGCATCTCCTTCGTAGCGACGCGATCGCTTCGGAGCTCGTCGGCCAGGCCGGCATCCATCCCGACGAGCTCGTGCTCGAGATCGGTTCTGGGCTCGGCAGGCTGACGGCGCCGCTCGCTCGCAGTGCTGTACACGTCGTTGCCCTCGAGATCGACGACCGGTTCGCCGTGGAGCTTCGCGCTCGGTTCGCCTCGACCACGAACGTCGAGGTCGTGATCGGCGACGCGCTTCAGGTCGCACTCCCCTCAGCGCCGTTCCGCGTTGTCGGCAACCTGCCGTTCGGCGTGACGACGCCCATCCTGCGCCAGTTGCTCGACAACGCGGAGCTCGAGCTCACCGCCGTCGACGTCATCGTCGAGTGGAACGTCGCGCGCAAGCGGGCGTCGCCGCGTCCGACCAACCTCGTTTCGCTCGGCTGGCAGCCGTGGTGGACGTTCGACCTGCTCAGGCACCTGCCGGCCTCGGCGTTCGACCCACGACCGTCGGTCGACGCCGGGTTCCTCGCGATCCGCTCGCGCGCGCGACCGCTCCTCCGTGTGGATCAGCGACCGGCCTACCGAGCGCTGCTCGCTCGATCGTTCCGCAAGGCGAACCTCCCGGTGTCGCGTTCCGTCCCTGACGCGATCCGTGACCGCGTGGTCGCAGCCTGCCTGCATGACCGCGGGCTCACGCCGAGCTCACGTCCGACGGACCTCGACGTCTTCGATTGGGTGGCGCTCTTCGAGGCTGCTCAGGCCGCAGGGGCGCAGAAGAACTCGAGCGCGACCCCGTCCGGGTCGCGGAAGCTCAGGTCTGAGCCGTAGCTCGCGTCCTCGATCTCACCGTGGTCGATGCCCAGCTCGTCGAGCCGACTCGCCCACTTCTCGAGCTCGCCGCGATCGGCGCACCCCGAACGAGATGTGGTCGAGCCCGACCCGGAACTCGCTGAAGTCGCCCGCCGGCGCCGGCGTGGTGTGCTGGTGCAGCCCGAAGAGCTGTCCCTCGTCACCGACCAGATACACGGTGTGGTGGAAGCCCGGCTCGGTGTCCTCGTCGAGCGCCGGCTTCGCGTCGAGCAGCGCCTCGTACCACGGCACGCTGACCGACAGGTCGCGGACCGTGATCGCCACGTGCTGGATCCCTGGGAACGATGCCATCGATGTCCTCCCTGATCTCGATGAACGCCCCGGATGAGCGTTCGAGCGTGTTCTACGGGCCGACTCACCGAGCAGTTCAGAAACGGATGGCACACCGCACGAAGAAGTGCCGGCGGGGCTCGCTTCTCCCCGCCGACACTGATCCTATGTGCCGATTCTGTCACCCCCCGCGGCGGGGTGTAGGCCGCATCGCGATCCGGTAGATCATCGTCGCCGGCTGCGTGTGCCCCGGCGCGACCGACATGGCGGTGAAAGCCGGTGTCGTCGTCGTCGCGGGCTCCGCGGCGGTGGCGCGACCGACCGCGATCCCGCCTGCGACTGCCAGCGCGGCGAACAGGGCGAGCAACCAACGGCGCGAGGGCGAGACGTTGCTTCCCGGCACCTGCGCGACCTGTGTGGTGTCCATCTCGGCTCCTTCCATCTGGGGCGCTCCCTGCGCCCGACCACCGCAGAGTGCGCTCGTGCCCTCAACGGCCCCTCGGGACCGCTCAAGGAACGCTCAAAGGAACGCGGCAACTGGTCCCGCGATCACGCGTGCTAGCGTCCGAACAGTTCCAGGGAGAGCGGATGGAGTTCAGGATCCTCGGACCCCTCGAGGTCGTCGAGGGCGATCGGCAGATCTCGCTCGGCGGGCGGAAGCCTCGGGCGCTTCTCGCCATGCTCATCCTGCGACGCGGGCAGATCGTGGCCGTCGACGAGCTGGTCGAGGCCCTGTGGGGCGACGAACCGCCGAAGACGGCCGACCACAGCGTCCAGGTCTACGTCTCGGAGCTCCGCAAGGCCCTCGGGGGCTCGTCCGACAGGTCGACGACCGTCGCGCACCGGGACCCCGGCTACACGCTCGAGGTGCCGGAAACTGAGATCGACCTGCATCGTTTCGAAAACCTCCGCGGGCCCGGGCGCGCCGCGCTGGACGAGGACGACGCAGAACGAGCGTCGGAGCTGCTTGCCGAGGCGCTCAGCGTGTGGCGCGGTGCCCCTCTGGCCGACTTCACCTACGACGATTTCGCTCGTGGCGAGATCGAGCGGCTGCAGGAGCTGCGCCTCGCCACCATCGAGGACCGGCTTGACGCCGACCTCGCGCTCGGGCGGCACAGCGAGCTGGTCGCCGAACTGCGAGCGCTCGTCGACGAGCATCCCGCACGCGAGCGCCTCCGAGCCGACCTGATGCTCTCGTTGTACCGGAGCGGTCGTCAGCCCGAAGCCATCGAGGTCTTCCACTCAGGGCGCGCCCTCCTGGGTGAGGAGTACGGCCTCGACCCTGGGGCTCGGCTTGTCGAGCTCGCCAGCGCGATCCTCGCGTCGGACCCGTCGCTCGACCTTGCGCCGGGTGCTGTAAGACCCTCCGGGCCGCCACCAGAACCGCCGGCCGTCGGCGAACCCACGCGCAAGATCGCGAGCATCGTGGCGGTCGATGTGTCGATCAACCGCGCGGACGGTTCGACGCCCGATCCGGAGGCGATCGCTGCCACCGTTCCGAGGGTCGCCGAGACCGTGCGCGCGACCCTCGCCGCGCGAGGCGCGACCCTGCTTGCGCTCGACGGCGCGGACATCGTGGCGGTGTTCGGACATCCACAGGTGCATGAGGACGATGCGGTGCGCGCGATCACCGCGGCTGACGAGCTCGTGGCAACTCCGCCAGGCGTCGATGGCTTCGACGTCCACCTCGGCGTCGGTATCCACACGGGGGAGATCGTGTCGGCCGGGACCGACGAGCTTTCGTCGGACATCGCGCGACAAGCCCGACGACTCGCCGCCACCGCAGGCGCAGCGGGGATCGTGATCGACAGCGCCACGCTGACGTTGGTTCGAGACGCGGTAGAAGTGTCGGCGATCGACGAGGGAGCCTTCAAGGTGACCCGCATCGAACGCGGTGTTCGCGGGGTTGCGCGACATCTGGATTCCGAGCTCGTCGGCCGCGACGTCGAGCTTGCGGACCTGAACCGCGCGTTCGACCAGGTGCATGACGAGCGGGCATGCCGGCTCGTCACGGTTGCGGGCGAGGCGGGCATCGGCAAGACCAGACTCACCGACGAGTTCGTGCGCAGGCTCGACAACGACGCACGCGTGCTGATCGGCAGATGCCTTTCCTTCGGCGAAGGCATCACGTATTGGCCGATCGCGGAAGCGGTCCGAGCCGAAGCGAAGATCGCCGATGATGCGACCCCCGACGAGGCACGGGAGGCACTGCGGACGCTCGTCTCCGGCACGAGTGACGGGGGCCGGATCGCCGCGGGCCTCGCGGACATCCTCGGTGTCGGGAACGCGGCGCTCGCCGAGGGCGAAGCGTTCTGGTCGGTGCGCCGGCTCCTGGAGGAACTCGCCGCAGATCGCCCGACCGTCCTGGTGGTCGAAGACGTGCACTGGGCGGAGCCCACGCTCCTCGACCTGCTGGACCAACTAGTGGACTGGATGCGCGACTCCCCCCTCTTGGTTGTGTGCACCGCGCGTCCCGACATCTATGAGCGGCGCGAAGGCTGGGGCGGCCGCCCGGGTGCGATGACCCTGTCGCTCCGGCCGCTCGCCAGGGCCGACGTCGATCGCCTGATCGAGAACCTGATCAACCACCCGACCCTCGACGAAGAAGCGAAGCAGCGGATCGCAGCCGCGGCAGAGGGAAATCCCCTCTTCGTCGAGCAGCTGCTCGCCATGCTGATCGACGAGGGTCTCCTGACGCGCGACGGTGACGTCTGGTCGCTGGTCGGCGATCTCGGCGGTGTCGTGTTGCCCACGACCGTGCACGCGCTGCTCGCCGCTCGGCTGGATCGGCTCCCGCCCGACCAACGCGCGGTGCTCGGCATCGGGTCCGTGATCGGTCGCACGTTCGACCCGGCAGGCGTGTCGGAGTTGCTCCACGAGGATGTCTCGCGGACCGACGCCGCGCTTCGCGAACTCGTGCGCAAGGATCTCGTCCGGCCTGAACGGACGCCCGAAGGTGAAGTGTTCCGGTTCCGGCATGTCCTGATCCTGCAGGCGGCCTACGAGATGCTGCCTAAACTCCGACGGGCGGAGCTCCACGAAGCGGTCGCCCAGCGGCTGGGAGACTCGACGGCGTACGACGAGCTTGTCGGTGAGCACCTGATGCGAGCAGCGACCGCGCTCGCCGACGCCGGCGGGGACCTCGATCGGGTCGCGGCCCTTCGGGCGCAAGCCGCACCGCGGTTCGCCGCCGGCGCCGGACGTGCCTTCGCGCGAGGCGACATGCCCGCCGCCGCGAGCCTGTACGGCACCGCGGCCGAGCTGTTCCCCGTCGACGACCCCGCTCGGCTTGCGCTGCTGCCCAACCTCGCGGGCGCCACGGTCGAGATCGGCCAACTCGAGGCCGGCGAACAGATCTTCGACGAGGCGATCGAACGCGGCACGGAGCAACACGAGCCGGGTGTCGTGGCCGACGCGTTGCTCTTCCGGTTCGAATCGGAGGTCTGGGCCGGGCGCGTCGATGCGGCACGGCGTTCGGTCGAGATCGCGGAGCAGCTGATGCCCCAAGCCGAGGCCAACGACGACGACTTCGCGCAGCAGCGCCTTTGGAGCATCCTCGGGATCTGGGCGAACACGTGGTACGAGCAGAAGATCTACACGGAGCGCGCCCTGTCGTTCGGCGAGCGTGCGGGCGACACGCGGGGTGTGAACGAGAACATCCAGATGCTTTCCGGCCTCCTGCACGGCGGGCCGACGCCGGTCCGCGAAGGCCTCGAGATCGTCGCCGACTACAAGCGGCGGACCGCCGGAGACCGTGTGATGGACGCGGCGATCATCGTCTGTGCCGAAGCACCGGTCCTCGCGATGGACGGCCGCATGGACGAGTCGCGCCGGGCGTACGAGCGTGCGAGAGACACGTTCCGCGAGCTTCGACTCTTGCTGTGGCTCTATGCGAGCGGGACCATCGGCCCAACGAGCGCGGAACTGATCGGCGGCGACCCGGCCAAGGCGGAGGCGATGGCTCGCGAAGGGATCGAGGGTCTGGAGCGGATCGACGCAGGGGGAAACTGGCTCTTCGAGGAACTCAGGCTCTTGACGTTCGCACTGCTGGATCAAGGCAAGGTCGATGAGGCAGAAGCGACGGCGAAACGGCTCGAGGGGTCGAACGACTGGATCAGCCGCTCGTCCTTCTGTCAGGCAGAGGTCCTGCTGGCGCAGGGTCGCCCGGACGAGGCCGTCCCCATCTTGCGCGCGCTCGTGGACGACATCGACGAGAACTGGGTCTTCACCCGAGGCATGGCGATGTTCTCGCTCGCGCGCGCGTTACGGGACGCGGGCGAAGAGGCGGAAGCGGTCGAGAAGGGACGGGATGCGCTCACGATCTACGAGCGAAAGGGCGACCTGGTCACGTCCGCAAAGGTCCGGGCGTTCCTCGACGAGGACGGCAGCGCGGACTGAACTCGGCGGTATCGGAAGACGAAACCTTCCTCGATGAGAGGGGCTCCCCGACGACCAGCACTCGTGGGCGGCATCGCGCTGCTCGTGACGATCTCGGTGCTCGCCGTGGGGTACGTCATCGCCCCGAACCACACATCGACCTATCGCAACGACGTCATCGGCTACTCGCTCACCGTCCCGCCGGGCTGGCAGCAACTGCAGCTGGTCGCGGGAAGCGAGGTGCCCGACCTTGCCTCATCGTTCGCGCAGACCGCGTTCTTCGCGAACGGGCCGGCGTCGGTTCTCGACGACCAGCCGATCACCTCACACGACACATTCACGAATCTGCCGGACGGTGGGGTCCTCGTGTACGTCTCCCCGACCATGGCGAACCCGTATATGACCGCCCTGTCTGATGACTGGAACTATCCTCCGGCGCCAGCGCTCGGAACACCCGACAGCGAAACGCCGAACTGGTCGGGGTTCCGCGCCCAAGGTGTCCATTTCGAGATCGGGGCCGGATACGGTCCGCATACGACCGCTGACGACTCGCAGGAGGCCAACGCCCTCGCGACCTCGATCAGCATCGATCCCGCTCCCGCGCCGCCGTCCGTCGGAACGGCGGTCGCGCGCTTCCCGGCGCAACCGAACACGCCGGCCTGGCGCATCGGGACGCCGGACCGATTCCCGCCCGGAAGCGTCGTGCAACTCTCCATCGAGGCGAAGCCCGGGAACGCGCCCTCCCATCACCTGTTCATCGTGACGCCCAAGCAACCCGAGGATGAGTACGTCCGTTGGACGGTCTCGGACTGGGGCGCGCCGTGTCGCAGCCTCTCGTGGGACGGGAAGGTGTTCCGGTGCGGCGGCCGCTCGTGGAAGCCGAACGGCGATCCGATCGCGCATACCGTTCGTCGGCTCGCGAAGTCCTCGATCGCCGAGACCTGGGACGGTCAGCTGATCACGTCGTACAACGGTGTGGTCGAGTTCCCGTAACAGCTAGGGTGCCGCAGCGAACGTGAGCTTGCCGTCGGCAAGGTCGACGGTGACCGTCGAGCCGTCGTGGATGTCGGCCCGACAGAAGCTCGAGGGCGAGCGGGTCCTGGATCTCGCGCTGGATGCAGCGCGCTTCAGCGGCCGGGCGCCGAACGCCGGGTCGTAGCCCTTGTTCGCGAGGTACTCGCGCGCCGCGTCGGTGAGCGTCGAGGGTGAGCTCGCGCTCCGCGAGCCGTCGTTGCGCAAGCGCTCGAGCTGGATGTCCACGATCGCGCCGGATCTCGTCGCGGCCGAGCGGATCGAACACGACGATCTCGTCGATCCGGTTCACGAACTCCGGCCGGAACGTACGCGCGCACCTCGTCGAGCACCGCCGCCTTTCTGCTTCTCGCGATCGAGCGACGGGTCGGCGAACACCGCTGGACCCGAGGTTCGACGTCATGATCACGATCGTGTTCCGGAAGTCGACCGTGCGGCCCTGACCGTCGGTGAGCCGGCCGTCGTCGAGCAGCTGCAGCAGGATGTTGAACACGTCGGTGTGCGCCTTCTCCATCTCGTCGAGCAGCACGACGCTGTACGGGCGGCGGCGGACCGCCTCCGTGAGCTGCCCGCCCTCCTCGTAGCCGACGTAGCCGGGCGGCGCGCCGACCAGCCGCGAGACCGTGTGCCGCTCCTGGTACTCGCTCATGTCGACGCGCACGATCGCGCGCTCGTCGTCGAACAGGTAGTCGGCGAGCGCTCGCGCGAGCTCGGTCTTGCCGACGCCGGTCGGCCCGAGGAACAGGAACGAGCCGATCGGGCCGGTTCGGGTCGGACAGGCCGGCGCGCGACCGGCGGATCGCGTTCGCCACCGCCTCGACGGCCTCGACCTGGTCGACGACCCGCTCGTGCAGCGCGTCCTCCAGGTGGACGAGCTTCTGCATCTCGCCCTCCATCAGCCGCGAGACCGGGATGCCGGTCCACGTGCCGACGACCTCGGCGACGTCCTCCTCGGTGACCTCTTCCTTCAGCATCTTGCGGTCGGCTGGAGCTCCTCGAGCCGCGCGTTCTCGATCTCCAGCTGCTTCTCGAGGTCGACCAGCCGTGCCGTACCGGAGCTCGGCGGCGCGCTCGAGGTCGCCGTCGCGCTCGGCGCGGTCGGCCTCGGCTCGCGACCTCTTCGATCTGCGCCTTCAGCTCGCGGATCGCGGTCGATCCGCTCCTTCTCCTGCTGCCAGTGCGCGGTCATGCCGTCGCGTGCTCCTCGCAGGTCGGCGAGCTCCTCCTCCAGATGCGCGCGAGCCGCTCCTTCGACGCGGCGTCGGTCTCCTTCTGGAGCGCCGCCGCTCGATCTCGAGCTGCTGGATCCGCCGCGTCGACCTCGTCGATCTCGATCGGCATCGAGTCGATCTCGATCCGCAGCCGCGACGCGGACTCGTCGATCAGGTCGATCGCCTTGTCGGGCAGGAACCGGCCGGTGACGTAGCGGTCGGACAGGACGGCGGCCGCAACCAGCGCCGGGTCCTGGATCCGCACGCCGTGATGCACCTCGTACCGCTCCTTCAGCCCGCGCAGGATCGCGATCGTGTCCTCGACGCTCGGCTCCTCGACCAGCACCGGCTGGAACCGCCGCTCGAGCGCCGGGTCCTTCTCGATGTGCTGGCGGTACTCGTCGAGCGTGGTCGCGCCGATCGCGCGGAGCTCGCCGCGCGCGAGCATCGGCTTGAGCATGTTGCCGGCGTCCATCGCGCCCTCGGCCGCGCCGGCGCCGACGATCGTGTGCAGCTCGTCGATGAACGTGATGATCTCGCCCTCGCTGTCGGCGATCTCCTTGAGCACCGCCTTCAGGCGCTCCTCGAACTCGCCGCGGTACTTCGAGCCGGCGATCATCGGCGCCGAGGTCGAGCGCGATCACCCGCTTGTTCCTCAGCGACTCGGGCACGTCGCCGTCGACGATCCGCTGCGCGAGACCCTCGACGATCGCGGTCTTGCCGACGCCGGGCTCGCCGATCAGGACCGGGTTGTTCTTCGTGCGTCGGGACAGGACCTGGATCGACGCGGCGGATCTCCTCGTCGCGGCCGATCACCGGGTCGAGCTTGCCGCGCGCGCGGTTGCTCGGTGAGGTCGCGGCCGTACTGCTCCAGACGCCTGGTACTTCTCCTCGGGGTTCTGGTCGGTGACGCGCTGGCTGCCCGCGGACCTCGGCGAGCGCCGGCAGCACAGGTGTCGCGCGTGAGGCCGGCCTCCTGCAGGATGCGCGAGGCCGGATCGTCGCCGCCGGCCGCGATCGCGAGCAGCAGGTGCTCGGTCGAGATGTACTCGTCGGTCAGCGACTCGGCCTCGGTGCCGGCGGCGGTCGAGCATCCGCGTCGGCGACCGGCGAGAACCGCGGCTCGACCGCCCTGCGCGTACACCTTCGGGATGCGGTCGAGCGTCGGCGTCGACGTGGTCACGCATCGTCTTCGGCTGCACGCCGAGCGCGTGGAGCACCGGGTAGACGATGCCCTCCGGATCGCCGAGCAGCGCGAAGAGCACGTGGACCGGCTCGATCTGCTGGTGGTTGCGCGCGACCGCCTGCTGGTGGGCGCCTTCCAGGGCGCCCCGCGCCCGTACCGTGAGGCGGTTGAGATCCATGGGCCAATCATGATCGATCGGCGCTGGACCGACGAACCCGGACCGACGCTAGCTCGAGCTCCAGTCGCGCTTGGCCGCGTTCCGCCCGTTGGCCCCGATGTCGATGAAGACCGCCAGGCCGAGCCAGAGGAAGTCGAACCCCGACACGCCGTTCGTGGCGACGAGCACCCATACGATGGTCGTGACCGGCAGGAACAGGATGCCGAGGACCGGCCAGAGCCACGAGCCGCTGAACGCACGGTCCCAGAGCCCGGGCCGCCAGATCCAATAGAGGACCGCCGCCAGCCTGGGCGCGAGGCCGGTCATCAAGATCAGCAAGCACCCCATCGCGCGCATCCTTCCAGAAGTCGCGGAACGAGACCAAGCCGCGATCCAGAACCGACCCAGGGTCACCCGGGCCGCAGACGGGCTCGCATACACTCCGTCGCGCCCGTTCTCCCTGCTCGAAGGCGGTTCCCGCGTGAAAGATCGGTACGAGATCGTCGTGATCGGCGGCGGCATCGTGGGCTGCGCCGTCCTGTATCACCTGGCGCTCCGCGGGAAGACCGACACCCTGCTGCTCGAACGGGAAGAGCTCACCGCAGGCTCGACCTGGCACGCAGCCGGCGGCTTCCACGCCATCAACGCCGACACCCGCGTCGCCGCGCTGCAGCTCTACACGATCTCGATGTACCCCAAGATCCAGGAAGAGAGCGGCGTCGACGTCGGCCTCAAGATGTCCGGCGGGCTGGAGCTCGCCGGCTCCCCCGAGCGTTGGGAATGGCTACAACAGGAGCTCGCGTGGCTCTACGCGCAGGGTCACGACGACGCGTACATCGTCTCGGCCGAGCAAGCCGCCGAGATGGTCCCGATCATCGACCCAGAAGGGATCTACGGCGCGCTCTTCGATCCGGACGAGGGGAACCTCGACCCGAACGGTGCCACGCGCGCGTACGCCGTCGCCTCGCGGAAGCGCGGCGCCGACCTCGTCGAGCACAACCGCGTGCTCGGGCTCGAGCGACTGCCCTCCGGTGCCTGGCGCGTCGAGACCGAGCAGGGTCCGGTCGAGTGCGAGCACGTGATCAACGCCGGCGGCCTGTGGGCTCGACGGATCGGCCGGATGGTCGGGGTCGACCACCCGCTCGTGCCGATACCGCACCACTACCTGGTGACCGACGATGTTCCCGAGGTCGCGGCGATCGACGGGTTGATGGCGGCGGTGACCGACCTTGAGGGCTTCACCTATCTGCAACGTGAGGGCAATGGCGTTTTGCTCGGCGTGTACGAGCAGAACCCCCGCCACTGGGAGGTCGACGGCGCGCCCTGGGACTTCGGCCGGACGCTGTTCCCCGAAGAGCTCGACCGGATCATGCCCGAGCTCTCGATCGGCTTCCGCCGGTTCCCCGTGCTGCAGGAGACCGGGATCAAGCGATGGGTGAACGGCGCGTTCACCTTCACGCCGGACGGCAACCCGCTGGTCGGTCCGGTCGACGGCATCCCCGGCTACTGGGCGGCGTGCGGGATCATGGCCGGCTTCTCGCAAGGCGCCGGCGTTGGGCTCGCGCTCGCGAACTGGGTCGTCGACGGAGACCCCGGCGTGGACGCGTTCGGGATGGACGTCGCGCGGTTCGGGGACTTCGCGAGCGAGGACTCCTATCTGCGTGCGACGACCTCGCAGTTCTACGCGCGGCGGTTCGTGATGGCGTTCCCGAACGAAGAGCTCCCCGCCGGGCGACCTCTGAAGATGACGCCGTGCTATGAGGACTTCCGTGCAGCGAACGCGTGGTTCACCGTGAACTTCGGACTCGAGGTGCCGTTGTACTTCGCGCCGAGCGCCGGCTTCGCGGAGAACGAGACGCTCGACCGGTCGAACGCCGAACCGATCGTCGCGGACGAGGTCGCCGCGGTGCGCGACGCCGCGGGTGCATACGAGATCGCGCAGTACGCGCGGTACGAGGTGCGCGGACAAGGGGCCGGGGGTTGGCTCGACCACCTGGTGGCCGGCCGCATCCCGTCGGTTGGCCGGATCCGACTCACGCCCATGCTCAATCCGGCCGGGCGTTTGATGGGCGACCTCACCGTCGCGCGCATCGATGACGACCGGTTCTGGCTGACCGGTTCCTACTACCTGCAGCCCTGGCACATGCGGTGGTTCCACCAGCATGCGCCGGGCGGCGGCGTGACCATCGAGAACATCACCGAAGACCATATGGGGTTCTCGGTGTCAGGGCCGTCCGCGCGCGAGATCGTCGCCAAGCTGACCCGGGAGGATCTCGCGACCGAAGCCTTCCCCTTCCTCGGGGTGCGCGAGATGGAAGTCGGAAGCGCACGCGCCGTCGTCGGACGGATCTCGCTGACCGGCGAGCTCGGGTACGAGATCGTTGTACACCGCGACGCCCATCGCACGTTGTGGTCGGAGCTGCAGGACGCTGGGGCGAGCGCGGGCCTGCGCCCGATCGGCGACCGCGCGGTCGACTCGCTCCGCTTGGAGAAGGGCTACGGGATCTGGTCGGCAGAACTCCGGCAGGAGAACACGCCGCTAGAGGCGGGCCTGGAGCGGTTCGTCGCGTTCGACAAGGGCAACTTCGTCGGGCGGGATGCGGCGCTGCGCGATCGCGACGCGGGGGCCCCGAAGCGGCTTGTGCTCCTGGCGGTTGACGCGGACAAGGCCGACGCCGCGCAGGACGACGGCGTGTGGGTCGGCGACCGGTTGGTCGGGCTTGTGACGTCGGGCGCGTACGGGCACCACGTCGGACTGAGCCTCGCGCTCGCGTACGTCGACTCGGATGTGCTCGACGCGGGTGACGACCTCACGCTGTACGTGGTCGGGATCGCGCGAGCCGCGCGCGTGTTGCCCGAGATCCCCTACGACCCGGCGGGTTCGAAGCTGCGCGCGTAGGGATACGGGGCGAGCACCTCCGCGCCCTCGTCGGTCACCAGTACCACGTCGCCCAGCTTCACGCCATGGTCGCCCCCGACCTCTCCCATATAGGTCTCGACGACGAGCACCATCCCCGGTTGGACCACACGGTCCGGGTTGCTCTGCACATCCTGGGGATGGCAGACGCTGGGGCTCTCTTCTTCCAGTCCGACGCTGTGGACCATGACCTCGTAGCGCTTCGCCAGGTACCGGTCGGGCACGATGGGCGCCGCAGCAGCGAGCTCCCCGCACGTCACCCCCGGGCGAACGAGCGAGGTCATACCCTGCACCCACTCCAACGCGGCGTCGTAGGTCGCACGCTGCGCCGGCGTCGGCGCCATGTCGCCGCAGACGAATGTCCGCGACACACAGAAGAAGCACCCGCCGAGACCGACGGTGTCGGTGTCGATGTAGACCAGATCCCCAGACGCCAGCACCCGGTCGGTCGCCTCGGCACGCCACGGGTTCGTGTTCGGCCCGGAGCACACGGTGTTCGTCGCGAGGTACTCGGCGCCGCGAGCAAGCACACCGCCCGCGTAGATGGCGAACAGCTCCCGCTCGGTCACACCGGGCGCAAGCGCCGCCTCGAACTCTCCGAGCGCGTCGACCACCAGCGGTCCGTTCAGCCGGAAGAGCGCGATCTCCTGCGGCGTCTTCACCTCGCGCGCTTCCTGCGTCGCGGGTGACGAGTCGACGAGCTTCAGCCCCGCGCGCTGCAGTGCGAGGAACCCCGGCGTGCCGAGCCGGTCCACCGCCACCGCTCCCCCGCCGACGCCGAGCTCACCCAACGCGGCCACAGCCTCTCCCGCGAACCGGTCCGCGTGCGACATCGCGTCGTCGTAGAACTCCCACGCGTGCATCGGCCGCACATCGACGCCCTCGATACGATGCATCGAGTTCGGATGTTCGAACAGGATCGGCGCGCCCTCGGCCGGCACGACCGCGCACCGCGTGAACGTGCTCATCGACCAGATCGGCATCGTGATCGCGCCGGTCGCGTACCGGACGTTCGGCTCGCTGAACAACAGGCACGCCTCGAGGCCGTGCGCGTCCATCGCCGCCTGCAGGCGCGCGAGCCGTTCCGCGCGTAATGCAGATCCATCGATCCGCAGGTCGATCACGACCCGCAGGGTACTCAGCCGGACTCGACCAGGTGCTTCAGGTTCGTGAGCGAGGTCATCGCGTCTTTCTTGATCGCAGGACCGGCGAGCGCGCGGACCACCGGACCGATGCTCCCGTCGGTCTCCTTCTCCACGAGCGTCCCCGAGCCCTGCGGCGTGAGCGTGTAGACGTGCTGGTACCAGGCGTCTTTCTTCCCTTCCTGGTGCTGGATCAGCCGGATGGAGAACGCGGTCGACGGCTGATACGCCGTGATCGTGAGGTCGGCCGAGACCCGCGACTTCGTGAAGATCCCGGTCGAGCGGTACCTCGCGTCCAGACCGGGGCCGTCGCCGCCCACCTGCTCCATCGTCATGTCGGCCTTCGGATTGGCCCAGGCCGGGTGCCGCTCCACGTGGGCGAGCTCGTCGAAGACCGCCTCGGGCGACGCGTCGATCGTGATCGAGGAGTGGAACATCGGTGCCTCCTTCTGTCCGTTGGCCGTCCGTCGGCGGTCCGTCCCACACGAACCACCCTTGAGACGAACGAACCCCCCGAACATCCGACATGCGCCAACCGGGCTCTTTTCGAGACCGCACGTAAGGTGACTACAAGCCCCGCACGAGGTGCCGATACCAATGTCCACGTCCACCTCTACAACCACTCCCGTCCGGACCGAGCGGCCCACGCCCACGCGACCCCGCGGGCGCCGGGCCCTCCGCGTGCTGGCTTCGATCGGCGTGTTGCTGACCGTCACGGCCGCCTCGATCGCCTTCGGGCTGCGCGTGGCGCCCGAGCGCACGGTCCACGCGCTCGGCCAAACCGTGTCGGTGGGGACCGCGCCCCCGACGTGGCACCTCAAGGGACCGGGCCAGGCGGTGCTGTTCGGGCAGGTGATCCCGACGCAGGTCGACTTCTACGGGCCGGTCCGCCCGCAGCTGACGCTCACCGATATCAGCCTGAACGAACAGGTCACCGGGCTCTTCTCCCCCGGGCCGCACGCGTCCGTCGCGGATTCCCTCGGATCGGCGCTCGCCCGCGGCTGGCGCTGGTACTTCGTGACCGAGATCGTGCTCGTCGCGCTCGCGGCGGTGGTGCTGCTCGGTGCGATCGCCGGCTGGCGCCGCTACCACGGCAAGAAGACCGTCGCGGTGATCCTCGGCGGCGTGTTATTCGTGGAGCTCGTGAACCTCGCGTTCATCGGCGTGACCGCCTTCACGGCGCCGGGGATCCTGCGCGAGGTGCGGAGCCTCGACGCGTTGATCGGGCAGGACCAGATGGCGCCGGTGGCGGTCCAGCCCGGCCCGGCGCTGGCGGGTGTGCAGGCGATCGTGCTCGGCGATTCCACCGCCGCCGGGCTCGGCGGCCCGCCGCTCGGCCACCCCACCGCGTCGGACGCCGCGTGCGAGCGAAGCTCGATGGCGTTCGCCCGGGTGCTCGCTCGCGTGAACGAATGGAACGTCGACAACCTCGCGTGCAGCGGTGCGACGATCCCCGACGGCATCATCGGCCCCCAGTCCGAGGGAGGGATGACCCTCCCGCCGCAGCTCAGCGTCGCGAAGCGCGCGCCGAACGCCCAGGCGGTGATCGTGTCGGTCGGGGCCAACGACCTCCAGTGGAACACGCTGATCAAGCTCTGCGTCGCCGCAGACAGCTGCGACAACCGCGCGGTCACCGCGTACTTCCAGCGCCGGCTCGCCACGTTCACCAGCGACTACCTTGGGCTGCTCTCGCAGCTCGGCGCGTTGCCCGGGGATCCGGCGATCTTGATCAACCAGTACTACGTGCCGTTCGACCCGAACCAGGATTGCCTCTCGTCGATCGGGCTCACCGCGGACAAGGTGAACAGCCTGCTCGGCGACCTCCAGGCGTTGAACGATGTGCTCGCCAACGGCGCCCAGACGTTCGGCTATCAGACGGTTCAGCCCGACTTCGCGGGACACGAGCTCTGCACGCCGTCGTCGTACGTGCAGGGGCCGACCGATCCCGCGCCGCTGCATCCGAACGCGCGCGGCCAGTTGGTCATCGCGCTCGCCGACGAGCGCGCGCTGCTCGGCGCACCGTAGGGTTCCCTGTTCCGCGTCCTGAGGGGACCCGATGCTGTACCACGTCTCGATCCACCGGCCGAAGCCCGAGCACGAGCAGGACGTCATCGATTCGATGCACCGGTTCGCCGACGCCGCGCGAACCCAGGACGGTTCGCTCGAGGTGCACACCCTGAAGGACCGGCGGAGCGACGCGTTGATCGGGCTCGCGGTGTGGGAGAGCGCCAACGCGCTCGAGGCCGCACGTCCCGCGCTCACCGCAGCGACCGAACACGACGACTTCGATGCGTGGGACGCGGCGCCGATCGAAGGGTTCCTGCTCGACGAGGTCTGAGGAGATCTGTCAGCCCGCGCGGCGGGAACGCTTCGCGGGCTCGGCGTACATGTGGCTCTTCGCCCGCACGACGTCGGGGTCGCGCGGATCGATCGGGAGGGGATCCGGCGGTCGCACGTGGCGCGCCTTCGGCCGTTCGAGGAACACTCGCTTCATCTTCGTCACCCTGTTCGTGTCCGTACCCCCTCTGTATGGTTCTACGCGCCGCATCTCGAACGGGTTCGCGGCGGTTTGCCTGCACGCCGAGCGGGAAAGCCCTCGATGGGGTGAGCCTCCGCTGATGACGCATATGGACGAGGCACAACACACGTTCCCGCTGTCCGCCGACGCGCCGCGCTCGGCGCGGCGGTGGTTGCATGCGTCCGGGGTCGTGCCGTCAGAGCTCGCTGACGCGGTCGATCTGGTCGTCTCGGAGCTGGTGACCAACAGCGTCACGCACAGCGGGCTCGCGGAGCCCGATGTCGTCTCGGTGCATGTCGCGTCGTTCCCCGGCGGCATCACCGGTGCGGTGACCGACGACGGGCGCGGGATGAGCACGGAGCCGTCGGGCACGGAACGATCGATGGGCCTTCGCATCGTCGATGGAACGGTCTCACGCTGGGGCCACACCGATCACCCGACCCGGGTCTGGTTCGAGTTCAGGTCCTTGCGCCCGCGGCCGCACCGACCGGCGGCGTGAGGATCGACAGATCACGGACGAACGCCCGCATCGCCGCGGCGCGCTCCTCGTCTGCCGTGCGCAGGATGGACGACGGGTGCACGGTGACCAGGACGGGGAACCCGAGCCCGCTCGGCAGGATGTGCCCGCGGTCCGCCGTGACGCGCACGTCGCGCGGCAAGAGGGCCTGCACGGCCGTGGCGCCGAGCGCAACCACGATCTCCGGCTGCACGACCGCGAGCTCCGACCGCAGCCAGTGCTCGCACGCACGCACGTGGGAGAGATTCGGTTTGCGATGGATCCGCTTCTTGCCGCGCGGCTCGTTGTGGAAGTGCTTCACCGCGTTCGTGACGTAGACGTCGGCCCGGTCGATCGACGCGCGCTCGAGCGCGCGGTCGAAGATGCGGCCGGCCGGGCCGACGAACGGATGGCCCTCTCGATCCTCGCGGTCCCCCGGCTGCTCGCCGACGAACAGGATGCGGGCGGCGGCGGGCCCTTCTCCGAACACGGTCTGCGTCCCTTCCCGGTACAGATCGCATTCCGTGCAACCCGCCGCCGCACGTCGTAAGTCGGCGAGCGCCGCGTTCCCCCCGGCCATCAATCCGGCTCCGGTGGTGGCGTCGTCGTCTCTTCAGAGGTGCGGCGCTCGACGTCGAGCCGGTCGTCGGCCGCCTCGAGCGGCGCCCCGAGTACGCGGTGGCCGCAGGTGTAGACGTCGAGCTGCCGGTTCTCGGGCTGTTGCTCCGGATCCGGGCCGACGTGCTCGCCGGCGTCGTACGTGATGTCCGCCAGGGTGCCCATCCCGCACACCGGACACCGGGTTGCCTCGCGCGCCGTCATCCCGGAGAGGTCCCCAGCGCCGCACCGGCGGAAACATCCGCCGTATCGGCTCGAGCGCGCCGGACGAGCACCTCGCGGTCCCCGAGAAGCTTCGTGAACGTGTCGGCGTTCACGAAGGCAGCACCGTCGGGATCGTTGTTGAAATAGACGTAGAGCGTGCGGATGTCCAGCTGCGCGAGCCGGTCCGCCCACCGGACGAGCTTGGCCCGCGGGTACCACGGCGAGCCGTCCGCCCCCTGGTGGAACCGCACGTACGACCAGTCCGCGGTGACGGTCAGCGGGACCCGCGCATGCGGGCGATCGGCGAGCACCCACGCGGCTCCCGCGTCGCGTAGGCGCTCGGCGACCGCCGGCTGCACCCACGATGGATGCCGGAACTCGACAGCCACCGGGATGGCCGGAGGGACGATCCGCAGGAACGAGTCAAGCGCGGCGTCGTCTCGCGGGAGGGTCGGGGGCAGCTGCACGAGCAGGGGCCCGAACCGCTCGCCGAGGCAGCGGACGATCTCGAGGAACCGCGAAAGCTCCTCGTCCACATCGCGGAGCCGCCGGATGTGCGTGATGTACCGGCTGAGCTTCACGGCGAACCGGAACCCAGGCGGCGTGACGGTCCGCCACCGGTCGACCATCCCAGGCGTCGGGAGCCGGTAGAACGAGGCGTTGAGCTCCACCGTCGGAAATCGCGCCGCGTACCAAGGCAACCACTCGCGCTGCGGGAGCCCGTGCGGATAGACCCGGTCGCGCCAATGCCCGTAGGTCCACCCGCTCGTGCCGATCCATGCCTCCACACCCAGAGCCGTACCCCGGCAGACACGAACGCACGCTGGTGCTTGTCCCTACTCGGTGGTCGCCCGTAATGTGCACGGGTGGCTGATGACGCCCTCCGGGTCGAGCTCTCCGACGACCTCGACGGTGCCCGCCTGACGGGCGAGCTCGATCTGCTCGTCTACGACAAGGCGAACGTCGCGCTCTCGCCGCTGTTCGAGGCGCCGGGCGATGTGACGCTCGATGTCTCGGACCTCACGTTCATCGACAGCAGCGGGATCCGGTTGTTCGTGCGCCTCGAGCGCGCGATCCGCGATCGCGGCGTCCTGCACCTCCGTGGCGCCTCGCCACACATCGCGCGCGTCTTCACCGTGGCCGGGCTGCCCGACCTCGGGATCGTGGTCGAGGACACGGGCGATGCCTGATATCGCCGCGTCCGGCGGCACCAAGACCTATCCGGCCGAAAGCGACTCCCTGCTCGCGGACGTCCGGCGGTTCGTCGCAGCGGCGACGGCGCCGTACCTCGAGCAGCCCTCGATCCACGACCTGGTGCTCGCCGTCACCGAGGCGTGCGCGAACGCGATCCGGCACAGCGGGTCCCACGAGATCCGCGTCACCGTCGCCGTGGACAGGCCGTGCGTCGAGATCACGGTGGAAGACGACGGGGTCTACCTGATGAGCCTGCCCGTCGTGGACGGCGACGCCGGCTCGCACCGCGGGATGTACCTGATGGCCGCGATGGTCGACGACTTCTCGCTGCACCGCGGGACCGATGCCCACGCCGGGACCACCGTGCGGCTGTTGAAGTGCGCGTCGTAGCTCAGCGGGCCATCAGAACCAGCAGCGCGACGTCGTCCATCTGATCGCCGCCGACCTCGTCGCGGACGTACCGCTCGATCCGGTCCCGAAGCTCCCCCGCCGACGACGGCGGCCCAAGCCGCAACGCGCTCCGCAGGGCGATCGACCCCTCGCCCGCGTCGCGCTTGCCGACGATCCCGTCGGTGAACAGCACGAGGGCCTCGCCCTTCGTCAGCGTCAGCTCGTCGTCGTGCAGGTCGACCTTCTCCGCGACCCCCAGTAAGGTGCCGTGCCGCCCGACGGCAGAGGACTCGCCGGTACGACGCACGTGCTGCGGCCGCGGGTGGCCGCCGATCGCCACGGTGACTCGGGTTCCGTCGTCCTCGGGCGGATCGAATACTGCGACCGCGACCGTGCAGAACCGGCCGTCGATCTGTTCGCGAAGCAGCGCCCGGTTGAGCTGGGCGAGCGCCTCGCTCGGCCGGTCCACGTTCGCGACCGCGCGCAACGTGTGCCGGGCCAGCCCGGTGAGAGCCGCGGCCTCCAATCCCTTCCCGCAGACATCCCCGACGAGCGCCACCCACCGGCCGTCGTCGAGCTCGAACACGTCGTAGAAGTCGCCGCCCACCGCGTAGCCGGCGATCGCGGGCAGGAACAGCGACGCGACGTCGATCCCCGGCACGTCCGGCAGCTCGGGCGGCAACAGACTGGCCTGCAGCGTCACCGCCGCTCGATCGCGCTCGCGGTACAGCCGCGCGTTCTCCATCGCGCGCGCGACCCGCCGCGTCACCTCTCGCGCGAACCCGAGGTCGTCCTCGTCATCTGGGTCGATCCACGGCGCGCCGATCGCAAGCGCCCCCGACGTGGTGCCGGCGATCGTGAGCGGGAGCGCGAACCCAACATCGGGAAGGACGACAGGCGTGTCCTGCTTGGTCGCCTCGGCCGCGGCGCGCGCAAGCTCGCCGATCCGCGGGTCGTCCTCGCGCCACGCGGAACCGCGCTCGGCCGCGCGCGCGTCCTCGCGCGCGACCAGCTCGAGCCCGGTGCGCTCGAGCGCGAACAACGTCGCGTGGGCGCCGAGATGCTGCACGCCGAGACGCACCGCCGCGCGCGCCGTCTCGTCGTGGTCCAGCGTGAGCGCGAGCGTCTGAGAGGCCGTCGCGATCGCGTCGAACCGGAGCCGCACCTTGGTCGCGCGCTCGCGAGCGCGCGCACGGTCGATCGCCTGGGCGCACTGCTCGCCGATCGAGCCGAGCAACGGAGGTCCTCCGCGACCGAAGTCCGTCTCCGGCGGATACGAGGCCGAGAATGCGCCGAGGACGTCGCCACCGAGCAGCAGCGGCACGCACACGAGCGCGTGGTCGCGCTGCTCGCCGGTACCGACGAGGCTCGGGTATCTGCGGTCGCGATCGGCCGTCGTCGAGACGACGATCGGGCGGCGCTCGCTGATCGCCTCCGACATGGGCACCTGGTCGGACAGTTCGAACTCGTGCCAATAGGGCTGTCGTCGGGTTGGTATCCGCTGAAGCCCTGCGCAGGCTCACATGCCGATCGTCATCCACGATGCCGACGGTCGCCGCGGCGACCCCGGCCGCACGGATGCCCTGCTCGAGCATCGCGGCGAGCACCTCGGCGGTCGTCGTGGCGCGGCCGAACGCGGCGGTCACGTCCTTCAAGCACCTCGTTCCGGCGCGCAGCTCCTCGAGCGCCGCGGCACGCGCCTCCGTCTCATCGGCGAAAGCCGGGCGGTGTCGATCGCGAGCGCCGCACGGTCGGCGATCTCCTCGGCGAGCTGCAGATCCGTCGTGGTGTAGCGCTCGTGCGATCTCCGCGCCGATCAAGGAGATCGCGCCGATCGTCCGCCCGCGGGCGGTGAGCGGGACCACCATCGCGCAATGCAGATGCAGCGCCCGCATCGTCTCCAGCAGCTCGGGGTCCTCGACCAGCGCGCGCAGCATCTCGTCGGGGATCGTCTCGGTGAGCTCGGAGGTCCCGGTCCGGATCACCGCGGGGGCCCCGGTGAGCGCGTCGGGTCCGTCGGGAATCGCGCTGGAGCTCGCGCGCCAACTCGACCTTGGCGGGGTCCGGGTGGACACACCAGCGTTCGCGGACACCGTCCTCGAGCAGCTGACCGCGAACCAGTCCGCGAGCGCCGGCACGATCACGTCGCCGACGCCGCAACGTCTCCTCCACGTCCAGCGACTCCGCGAGCGCATCGCCGGCGTGGGCGAGCAACCGGAGCCGATCGCGCTCGCGCTCCTCACGCCGGATCGTGTGCTCGAGCCGCGCCAGCAGCTCGGCGACCACCAGCGCGACCACGACGAAGACGACGACGGCCCACAGGTCCTGTTCGGTCCGAGCGCCGGTGCCCGAGGACGGCGAGATCACGAACCGGTCCAACAGCACCGTCGAGGTGACGATCGCGATGCAACCTGCCGCCAAGCGCCCGACCAACGCCGCCACGACGATCGCGAGCACGTAGGGGATGCCCGGGATCAACGAGAGCGAACCGGTGCGCACGAGCGGCGTGACGACCAACGGCCCCGCGATGGCGATCGCGATGCCGAACCACAGGCGGCTCGCCTTCGGCGGTAGGAACACGGATTCGGTGCGGGTCATGGATGCGTTGGGCTCTCCCCGTCGCGTGGTGGGGAGGACCACCGTACACATCGGGCCGAACGTCGGCCGCTCCTGCCGCGCGTTGCGGATGACACTCCCGGGTACCATGCGCACGTGGAGCCTGAAGAGCGTCCCGAACACACCGTCGCCGAGGCCGCATCCGCGGCCGCCGAGGAGACCGTCGAGGCCATCGACGTTGCGGCCCAAGAGAATCGCGACCCCGTCGTGGCCAAAGCGCTCGACGATGCGGCACTGAAGGCGGACAAGACGGTGAGCCGCGTCGGGTGGCTCCGCTCGCTCATGCGCCGCCTCGTCCCCGGCGCCGATCAGGCCGACAGCGCCGCCTCGAGCGCGTCCTAGCCTCCGTGATTCCCTGTGTTTCGCCTGGTCGAGCCGTGGATACGGCCACGGCATCAGGACACGGAAGGCGGCGTCATGCCGGGGAAGAAGATGGATGAAGACCACACCTGGTCGCGGCTCCAACGCAACCTGGTCATCGGAGCGGGCGTCGGCGCCACGATCGGCATCGTCCTCGGTCTGACCATCGGCGCGATCGTCTTCTCGCGGCCGGGTGCGATCGCCGCGTCTGCCCTCGCCGGCGCGATCGGCATCGGCGGGCTGGGCGCCTTCTGGGGCCTACTCTCGGGTCTCGAGTCGCCGGACCCCGGCAACGAGCCCGGTCAGGTCGACGAACCCCTCCGCGACGTGCCGGAGCTCACGAGCGAAGAGCGCCCGCTCCGCCATGTGTCAGATCCGCTCGGCCGCGACGACGACGGCTGACCCGTCAGCGCAGCGGGCCTGAGTCGACCGCCGGCATGTCGGCGTGTTCCTCGTCCCAGTGCTGGCGCAGCTGCTCCTGTGTGTCGAACGTTCGTCCGCACACATCGCATCGATAGCTGTTCGGTGTCTCCTCGTCGTTCATCTGTCTCTCCTTCCCGTGTGATACATCCATACCCACGCTGGTGCTTCCTGAACGATGCGCGCGGACCGCGTCGATCTCGGCGCCGACGAGGACGGCGAGCGCGACCACGAAGAACCAGATGAGCAACACGACCAGCTGCGCGAGCGTGCCGTAGGTCCTGGCGAACGAACCGCCGAACCCCCTTTGGAACACCGCGATCGCCCACGACGAACCGACGATCGCCACCGTGGTGATGACCGATCCGACGGTCCACAGGCGTCGCGGACCGGTGCCCGTCGGCCGCGCGGCCCAGATCGCGGCGATGACTGCGGCCACCACAACCACGACGAGCACCGTGTGGATCGCGCTCACGAGCCACGCGGTTCCGATGAGGTTGCCCGCCAAGATCCCGAGGGCGACACCGGCCGCGGCAAGCGCGAGCGTCGCGAGCACGAGCACGAACGCGAGCGCGCGGCGAGGCAGGAACGGCCGCGGCGGCGCCTCGGCCGCGACCTCCATCCCCTGCAAGAGGGCGGCCATCCCCGAGGACGTGCTGATCAAGGCCACGACCACGGCCAAGACGATCGAGAGCACGCCCTGGGGGCTCGTCGACGTCTGCGCATTCGCCATGAGTTGTTTGAGGAACAAGTCCGCCCCTGCCGGTGCCACCTGGTCGATCGTCGTGTTGATCACGTCCTGGCTGATCGCGTTGCCGATGAGCGTGATCGTCGCCACGACCGCGAACAGCAGGGGGAACACCGCGAGGAACCAGTGATACGTCACGCCGGCGGCGGCGAGCGCCGTGCGGTCTCGCTTCCAGCGGTCCGCGAAGTCCGCGAGCACGGGCGGCAGCGTCATTGGGCGCTCCGTTCCGCGCTACGCGTGATGCAGGTTTGCGCCGACGGCGGCGCGGGAACGTTCCACGCGATCGCGGCCTGCGCGGGCCGCAGCGACGGGAGGTGCATGACGCCATGGCGACGAAGAAGCAGACGGCCGCCGCGAAGCGCAACATCAAGAAGGCGCAGGGAGCGGCTAGGAAGCAGCGCACGATCGCGAAGCTGCCCAAGAGCACGCGCAGCGATCTCGGGCGGCAGGCGGCGAAGGGCCGTTCCCGGGGCGGGAAGGCCGGGCGCGCCCTCGAGGACCGCAACCGGACGCAGCTCTACGCCGAAGCGAAGAAGCTCAAGATCCCCGGCCGCTCGCAGATGGGGAAGTGGGAGTTGATCGACGCGATCCGCGACGCTCGCTGATTGCATCAAGCCCCCCTCCCGGCGACGGTCACGCGACGTCGCGGTCGCGGTCCTGCGTTCTTGGCATCCGCTGTGCTGTGCGTGGTTCTTCCACCCGATGTGCGCGGATCAACGCCATCTCGACAACGCCCGCGACCAGCGTCACGACGATCGCGATCAGCGCCCACCACGCGCCGAACAGCCGAAGACCCGCGAGGTGGTCCAGCGACCAGCGGCCCGGTCCGGTCGATGTGAGTGCGAGGGCGACCGCGGCGAGCACCAGGTTGAACTCGAACCCGCCCCTCGCGTTCCACAGTCCGTTCCTGCCGTGGACGGCGATGACGGCGCCGGCCATCATCACCATGACGGCGATGGCGCCGAGCGGCGTCAACAGTCCGAGGGCGAGCAACAGTCCGCCGCCGAACTCGGCCGCGCCACCCAGCGGGGCCGTGATACGACCGGGGCCGAGACCGCCGCGGTCGAACATGGACGCGGTGCCGGCCAGTCCCGAGCCGCCGAACCACCCCAGCAGCTTCTGAAGGCCGTGCGCCATGAACAGCAAACCGATCACCAGGCGGATCAGCAAGAGTCCTGCGGCCATCGCGGTCATCTCAGAAGATCGGGCCGTAGTAGGCGCCGATCATCTCCCGCCTCGCGTCGGCATCAGCAGACGCGTCGAACTCGGGCGAGTCCTTGATCTGGTCCTTCGTCAGACGCAGGAAGACCTGCTCGTTCGGGATGTCGAGGCGTGCGATCGCCTTGGCCGGGATGACGACCTTGCGGCCGAAGATCCACGGCCCGGTGTCGACCCCGATGTAGGACGCTCCCACGTCATACGTGGCCTCGTCGATCTTGCCGATGTCGCCGTCGAGCGCGACGACGTCGAATTCATCGAGCGTCTTCGGGTGGTCTAGGCTCTCGTTGTACGTCCACAGGTCGGGATCCATATGGTCCCTCCATAGTCGCGTCGCGCTCGTTGCCGCGCAACGCAGATCCCTCGTCAGCTGGCCTCTTTGACCAGCGCGATCAGCTCTTCGTCGCTCACCACTTGACGCGGTGGGTCGAGCTCCGAGACGCGGGGCGTCCGCGCGTACGACGGCTGCGGGCGCGGCTTGGTGTGGAGCCAGCAGGTTCCCGACGCGTTGTAGGTCGACAGCACCGTGTCGCAGTCCTCGGCGCGGCAGACCCGCTGGACCTGAACGCGCGCAGGCCTCCGCGCGACGCTCCCCCCCGGCTGCGTCGCGCGCAGTCCTTGGTTGTGTTCGATCGGCATGGCTAGTGGAAGATGCTCACGCCGCCGGGACCGACCAGGCAGCCGATGATGATCAACACGATGCCGGCGAGGATGCCGCCTCGGATGATCCAGACGATGCCGGCGATCACGAGGATCGCGGCGATGATCCACAGCAGCGTCGCTGCGCCGCCGGAAAGAGCTGCAAGCAGTTCCATCGGGATCTCTCCTTTACTTGTCCGCTTGGACGTCCCGCGCGACCTGCGCCGGGGTGCCGGTCGCAGGCTCCCGTACGCCGCGCACCTCTTCGGTCGCGGGCGAGCGGGAGATCTCGGCCACGGTTTCGCCGACGTTGCGAGGAGAGCCGGCAGTGACCGCGACGTCTCCGAGCGCCACCACGCCGACGAGCGCGTCGCCCTTCATCACGGGCAAGCGCTTGACGCGGTGTTCGGCCATCAGTTCCTCGGCCTCACGAAGCGTCTCGTCGGGGCCGATCGTGGCGATGTTCTTGGTGGTGGCGACCGAGGCGAGATCCACATCGTTGGGGTCGAGGCCCTTCGCAAGGACCCGGACCACGAGATCGCGGTCGGTCACGACACCGACGAGCCGCTGGTCCGTACCGACGACCGGGACCATCCCGAAGTCGTACGACGCCATGAGGCGCGCGCCCTCGACCGCGGTCATTTGCTCTGTCGCAACCTTCGGCTCGGCCGCCATCACATGTCGCACGAGTCTGCTCATGGCCTGCGAGGTACCCGACGTTCCGGGGGCTAAACGCCGCCGCGGGCCTACGGATCCTCGTCGGTTGCGATGGCGACCTGCTCCTCGAGCTCGCGACGCATCGCGTCGATCTCGGCCTCCTTGGACCGCTCCATCCCGATCGCGCGGTCGCTCGCGCCGCTCGTCACGGCGATCAGCTCGTCGAGCTTCAGCGTCGCGATCGACGAGCCGGTAAGCCTCGACACCGCGTCGGCGAACCGAACGAAGGCTTCGGGACCGGCGTTGTTGAACTCCGAGATCTCTGTCTCTGTGGCGATCTCTGTGGCGATGCTGTCCTGCTCACCCGACGGGCGCGTCTGCCCGTCGATCGCCTCGTGCGTTCGCGGCGTGTCGTCCGGGCTCCACGCCGTAGATCGCGTAGGGCCTGCGGAGCACCGGCTGGGCGACGTTGCGGACGGGGATGCCGCTGGGCGTCGCCCCCTTCTCCGTGCCGCCGTGCGCGTGGCCGTGCACCAGCAGGTCAACCGCGCATCGGTCGGCGAGCTCGGCGAACAGGTAGCTACCGAGCAGCGGATAGAGCTCCGGGGACTCGCCGTGCAGCGTTCCCCGGATCGGGGCGTAATGGGTGAGCAGGACGCGGACGTCGGTGTCGAGCGAGCTCACCGCCGACTCCATCGCCGCGGCAGTGAGCATCGAGGCGTTCGCGAAGACCTTCATCTCGCGCTCGCCGAACGCCGTCGCGCAAGCGCCGGCGAACCCACCGGCGAACCCTTTACCGCCGGCGATCCCGAGCCGGACGCCGTCGATCTCCAGGATGGTCGCGGAGCCTTCGAGCACGCGGACGCCGACGTCGAGCAGCCGCTGGCTCAGGGCGCGTTGCTGATCGGACTCGTGATCGTGGTTGCCGAGGACGGCGACGATCGGGACCGGGAGATCGCTGAGCTCGCCGGTCAGCACGTCTGCCTCGGCGAGCTGGCCGCGTTTGGTCAGGTCGCCGGCGAGCAGCAATACGTCGGCTTCATCTGCCAGCGCTGCGAAGCCGTCGCGCAGCTGCCCGACGGAGTCCGCGCCGACGTGGAGATCCCCCGCGGCCGCGAGACGAAGCATCAGACCACCTCGATCCGCCCGTCGGGAGGGAAGTCGGCGACCGTCGTGCGGTCATCGAGCGTCAGCTCGCCCCACCGCTCGGCGACGATCGCACCGATCGCGTGCTTGCGGTCCTCCGTCGCGACAACGCCGTCCACGTGGACGAACCCGTGCTCGACGAAGACGCGCAACTCCGGCGCGTTCACGCGCTCGTCACGGCTCAGCGCCTCGTGGATATGCTCTGCGAGGAACGGATCGGCCTCAGTCGACATCGGACCCGCCCCGGATCAGCTCGTACAGGCCGTCGATCGCTCGACGCGGGACGAGGACGTCGACCGAGGTGGCGAACAACAAGAGGCTGCAGATCCGGCGCGCGCCGTTCTGGCGCGCCCGCATCATCAGGTAGTCCCAGTCCAGATCGTGGCGCGCGAGGATCGCGATCGCGTCGTACCAGTAGCGCGCGGTGTCTTCACCGGCCGCGAGCGCTTTCATCACGAGGAGGTCTTCAGCGGCGACCACCGGAAGCGACCGGCCGTAGATCGGCACCTCGCTCAGCCGCGCCGCCATCTCGTCGTCGAACAGGATGTCGCGCGTCGCGCGGAAGATCACGTCGACGTCGATCCCGAGCATGCGGGCTTTGTACAGCCAATGGTCGTCGATCACCTCGACGTCGAAACCCGTCGCTTCGAGCGCGTCGAGCACGATCGGCGCGGAGGCAGGCCGCATGAACAGGTCGATGTCGCGAGTACCCCGGTCGCGGCCGAACGCGGCGGACGCCAACTCGCCGATCAGCGCGACCGGCTCAGCCGTGCCCCGAACCGCCGACATCGTGCGGTCGAGCACGTCAAGGAACACGTCTTGTTGATGACGCGCTTGTTCCAGGTCGTGCACCGCGGCGTGCATCGCCCCCATCCCCGCCTCCTCCCGGCCGCCGCTGCTTAGGACGCCCGCCCCCGAAGCTCCAACGACCAGGTCCAGCTGGAGCGATCCGGATCGGTCGCCCAGCTCCGCAGGACCCCCGCCTCACCGCCCGGCAGCAGTACGACGCTGCCGAGGTCGCCGTCGCCGGGCCAGAGCTGGCTCCGAACGACGCCCGTGCGGTCGATCAGGAGCCGCGTCATCGGCGTGTCGCCGTCCTCGTCGCCGGGGCGCAGATCGCGTCCGATCGCGATCAGGTGCTCGCCGTTCGCGAGCACCTCCACGTCGAGCCGGGTCGGGGCCGCGTGTACCAGGCACCGTCCGCCAAGGGTCGATGGATGACCGCGCGCCCTCCAACCCGGCAGATCCCCCTTCGACCGAACGCAGCTGCCAGACCGTGAACGCGCCGTAGCGCGCCGGTTCGAGTGCGCCCGATCCCGGGGGGCGCTCACCCTTACCCCTTGGACGAGCTCGAACCCGACGAACCCGACGAACGCGAGCTCGACGACGAGGAGGTCGGCATCGAGGAGGTCGGCGTTGACCGCATCGTGTCGGCCGCCTTCTGGCCGCTTTCTTCGACCGCGTCGCTGGTCTTGGAGGCGCCGCGCTCGATGGCGTCACTGGTCTTCGACGCGCCCTGCTGGATCTTGCCAGCGAGCTGGTCGGTCATGTCGCTCGCCTTCTCCGACACCGAGCGCTGCATGTCGTCCTGCATCATGCTGGCGCGGCCGCGCATGCGATCCCACCAGGAGACGATCTCCTCGTAGCGGCCGCGGCCGGCCTTCGCGCCGACGACATACGCCGCACCGACGCTCGCCCCTAGGAACAGGGTCCGGCGGAACAACCCGGAGCGACGGCGACCGCGCATCTTGGTCTCCATCGCGCTCCACATGTGGTCGCGCTCGCGGTCGTCGCGATCCAGTTCCTGCTTCAACAGCTCGTTGGTTTGCTCCAGCCGCACGTTGTCGCGGAGCGCGTCGTCGAGTTTGTGCTCGATCCGGTCGCGCATGTACATCCGGCGGCGGTCGTTGGCTCGGTCCATGAGGTCCATCGCTGCTCTCCCCCTCGGGTCGAAACGGTCTTGGGCCGGCGGTCGCCGACCGTATGGGGCGGTACCCGTCGCTCCCACGTCCGAAACGAGCCCTCATCCGAACGGCGGAAGGCGCTTCAGCCCAAGGTCTGCGTTTGAGCCGCAGAACAGTGGGGCAACTCATCTGCAGCGCGGATGGACCCGCGCATCGGCGCGGCCGACAGGGCTCGGTCGCGGAAGGAGGAACGGACCATGGGTAGAGGCACGGGTTCTGGATTGATCGGACTCGGTGTCGTGCTGGCGGTCGTTGGCGCCGTGATGCGCTATGCGGTCCAAGCCCAGCCCACGGGGTTCGACGTCTTCACCGCCGGCGGCATCTTGCTGCTCGTCGGCGTCGTCGCGATCCTGATCGGGCTGATCCTGGTCGTGATGGGAAGCCGTCGATCCACCACGGAACGGGAAGAGGTCAGCACGACGCCGACCGGCGAACAGCGTGTAACGGAGCACGAGGGGTGGGTCGGACCATGACGGTCGCACGACACGCCTCCACGACATCGGTCGAGAACGATGAGGGCGCGGGCCGGACGTTGATCCGGTGGAGCGCCGTGTTCGCCGGCACGCTGCTCGGACTCGCAACGCTCGCGTTGCTCACGAGCCTATGGCTCGCGCTGGCGCGCGCGTCGAGCGTCGACATGATCAGCCGCAACATCGAGTGGTTCATCGGGGTGTCGGCGGTGGTCTGCCTGTTCCTGGCGGGCCTGCTCGCCGGATACCTGTCGGGCGTCCGCGGCGCGGGCACCGGCTTCCTGCACGGCGCGACGATCTGGGCGTTGCTTCTGCTCGTCACGCTGTCGGTCGGGGTCCCCGCGATCTTGAACGTGTTCAGCCTCGGGCAGCTGACGCGCGATGTCCAGACAACCGCGACGACGACCGACCAAGCGGTCTTCAATGCCCTGTGGGGCACGTTCTGGACGATCCTCGGCGGGTTCATCGCCGCGGGGATCGGTGGGGCGATCGGGGGCGCCGTGACGCGCGATCCGGAGCGCATCGTCCGCGTAGACGGCGAGACCTCCGTCCCCACGAGCACCGTCGATGAGGATGATGCGCACTACACCCGCACCTGACGAACGGTGGTGGCGGGGCCCGGCGGCGGAGCCGCCGGGCCCCACCGTCTCGCGTCGAACCGAGCTCGGGCCGTGAGCCGGCTGCATCGCAGCCGGCCCCACGGCCCGGGCATCCACCGCAAGGTCCAGGGTCGCGGGTTCAGCTACGTCGATGCACGAGGCGTACCCATCGACGACGAGACGCGCGCTCGTATCGAGGGCCTGGCGATCCCCCCGCATGGACCGACGTGTGGATCTGCCCCGACCCCGACGGCCACATCCAGGCGACCGGCGTCGACGCGGCGGGGCGGACGCAGTACCGCTACCACGACCGGTGGAGCGAGCGCCGCTCGGCCACGAAGTTCCACCGCATCGAGGCCTTCGCGCAGGGCCTTCCCGGTCTCCGCGCCCAGGTGTCCCATGACATCGCCGGCCGCGGGATGCCACGTGAACGCGTGCTCGCGTGCACGGTCCGGCTCCTAGACGCGACCACGTTCCGCATCGGATCGGATTCCTATGCGCGCGAGAACGGCTCGTTCGGCTTGACGACGATCCGGCGCGACCACGTCACCGTCGGCCGTTCGCGGGCGGTCTTCGACTACCGAGGCAAAGGCGGCTTGGAGCGAACCCACGACGTGCGCGATCCGGATGCGGTCCGCGTGATCCGCGCGCTCCATCGACGCGAGGGCGGCGGGCGCCGGCTCTTCGTCTTCGCGCACGATGGACGGTTCGTGCCGATCCACGCGGCAGACGTGAACGCGTACATCCGAGAGGGCGTCGGCGTCGAGTCGAGCGCGAAGGACTTCCGCACGTGGCACGCCACCGTGCTCGCCGCGGTGGGACTGGCGGGGATCGAGGACGATCATTCGCGGTCATCGCGTGCCGTCGACCGCGACATCGCCGCGGTTGTGCGGGGCGTGGCGTCGGTGCTGGGCAACACGCCGGCGGTGTGCCGAAGCTCATACATCGACCCGCGGGTGGTCGACCGCTTCCGGGACGGATCGACGATCGCCGGCGACCTCACGACGCTGCCCGACGACGTCGCGCCGGGGCGCTGGGGCGAAGCGGCACGGCAGACCGTCGAGGCCGCCGTAC
The DNA here is from genome assembly GCA_963792215.1 of uncultured Actinomycetes bacterium. Taxonomy (GTDB): domain Bacteria; phylum Actinomycetota; class UBA4738; order UBA4738; family HRBIN12; genus AC-51. Next base: position 371,039 of record CAWBVL010000008.1, on the reverse strand, counting down.
TCGCGCTGCTCGCCGGAGACCGCGCTCGGCGCCGCGCCGCCTAGAGGGGTGGCGGGATGGGGATCGGCCCCGGCCCAGGCGGCGGCGAGCCCGGTTCGGGCTGTGGGCCGGGCTCGGGATCGGGCGCGGGCCCCGGCTGGGGGATCGTGCTTCTGATCGTGTGTGACATGTTCGCCGTCTACCCGGGTAGGAGGACCGGAAACGCGGGTAGCCCAGAACGATCGGGGTACGACCGGGCCGCGATGGTCACCGCTCCCCCTGCCGCCGGCCCCTCGGGGCTCCACCCGGTGGGCACGGTCCGGGCCTCCGATGACGGTTGGTTCGAACGGGCGCTCGCCTCCGGGATCGCCAGCGGCGCACCGAACCTCGAGATCGACCTCCGGGACGTCGAGTTCATGGACGGCTCCGGGGTGCGTGCGCTCGCGGCCATGGCCGAACGTCTTCGCGCGAGCGGGCGCCGGCTGATCGTGCGGGCGCCGGCGTACGTCGTCGAGGTCGCGCTCGCCGAGCTCGCCCCACCGGAGTCGGTGACGATCTATCGCGCCTGAGCGGCGTCGTCATCGGAAACGACGGACAGGGTGAACCGCGCGCCATGGTCGAGCCAGGTCAGATCTGCCGCGAGCGTTCCGAGCAGGTCGCCCCGGATCCCGTTGTCCTCAGGCGAGGACGGAGTGGCGTCGGCCAGCACCTCGACCCCGAAGTCGGTCCCGTCGGGTCGCACCTCGATCTCGAGCGTCGTGCTTCCGCCTTCGACCAGCGCCGCGCACACCTCAGACACGACGAGCTCGAGATCGTCGCTCCGCTCGGGCGTGGCATCGAGCGAACGCGCGATCGCACGCAGGAACACGCGGACGGTCGACAGCCCGGACGCGTCCGCAGGAACCGACAGCTCGTAGGGGTCCTGCTCGGCAGGGACCACTCAGGCGACCCCGGCGAGACCCGCCGGGTCCTCGACGATCGGGACGATCTGATCGAGCGCCGTGATCGACAAGACCTTGCGCGGCGAGCCGCTTGGGCCGACCAGCGCGAGCTCGCCGCCGCGCTCGCGAGCGCGCTTCATCGCCGCCACGATCACGCCGAGCGCGGTCGAGTCCATGAACGTGACGGCGCGCAGGTCTATCGCGATGCGCTGGTGGTCGGCGCCGAGCGCGACGAGTGCGTCGCGAAGCTCGGGGCTCGTCGACAGGTCGAGCTCACCGTCGACGGTGAGCAGCCCCCAGGCATCGTAGGTGGTTGGGGTCATCGTCATCGTCGCCATGCGCGGTGTCCGATCTCGCGCGCCGCAGACGGATCGTCGTCCAAGGCCGGAGCGCGTCGTGGCTAGTATAGGAGTGATGGGTACACCGACCTTCGGCCCCGTGTCGGTGACCGTTCCCGCGAGTCCGAACGCGATCGATGTCTTGCGGTCGGTCGCCGGCGTCGTGGCGGGACGCACGCCGATGGGCTTCGACCGCGTGGACGATCTGCGGCTTGCCGTGTCCGAGGCCGCCGGACGCTTGATCCAAGCGGCCGGCGCGATGGGCACGATCCGCGAAGACATCGCGGTGGAAGATGGCGGCGTCCGCGTCGACCTGACGTTGCCCGCCGCCGAGATCGGCCGCTGGCCCATCGGGCCGAACATCGACGCGTTCTCGTGGGTCGTCATCGACACGCTCGCCGACGCCGCGACCGAGTCGATGACCGACGACGGACCGTGTATCGGGCTGCGCTTCGGATTCGTGGCGCCATGACCGCCGAGACCGACACCGCGACGAACCGGCGCGAGCGCGACGAGCGGATCGCCGCAGCGTTCGCCGGCCGGCTGCCCGGGGCCGAGCTCAAGGAAGTGATCGCACGCGAGTGCCATCCGCTCGTGCTGTACCTGGCGCGCCGCTACGCCGGACGCGGCGAGGCGCTCGAGGACCTCGTGCAGGTCGCTGAGGTGGGCCTCCTGCATGCGACCGACCGCTTCGACCCGGAGCGCGGCGTGCAGTTCTCGACGTTCGCCGCGGCGACGATCGTCGGCGAGCTGAAGCGGCATCTGCGCGACAAGGCCTGGTCGGTGCGCGTGCCGCGGCGCCTGCAGGAGATCGCGCTCGTCGTGAACAGGGCGCTCCCCGACCTGGCGCAGACGCTCGGCCGTTCGCCGTCGTTCGCCGAGATCGCCGAGGCGATCGGCGAGTCCGAGTCCGACGTGATCGAGGCTGTCGATGCTGCGCAAGCGTTCACCGCCGCGTCCCTCGACGGGAAGGCGGACGAGGATGCGCAGGCGCCGTCGGAGACGCTCGGTGAGATCGACGAGCGGTTCGAGCTGGCGACAGGGTGGGCCGACGTCGCGCCGGCGATCCGTGAGCTGCCGGCTCGGGAGCGGCGGATCCTGTACCTGCGGTTCTTCGAGAACCGCACCCAGTCCGAGATCGCCGCCGAGATCGGCATCTCGCAGATGCACGTGTCGCGCATCCTGAGCCAGACGCTCGCCGCGCTGCGCTCGACCGTCAGCCCGCCATAGGGAGCCCACGCCTCGCCCGCGTCACCCGAGGTTTGAGCCCGGTGTACGAGGGAACGACTCGACCATCGGTTTCGTCACGAGGCACGAGGAGGTACGACCGTGGGTGACAGCAGCAGCACCGACAAAGCGAAGGGCAGTGCGGAGCACGCCAAGGGCACGGCGAAGGAAGCGGCCGGGAAGATCACGGACAACGAGGACCTCGAGCGCGAGGGCCGCAAGGATCAGGTAAAGGGCGACGCTCGCAAGGCGGTCGGACATGTGAAGGACGCGGGTTCGAAGCTCAAGGAAAGCGTCCAGGACGCAACCGACGACTGAGCACGCACGCGAAAACGCCGTCCGCGACGCACCCCATCGCGACCACGTCGCCGACGCGATCTCTTCGTGGCATATCGCTCCGACGCCTGCGCCGGACTGGCCCTCGCGTGAGCGTGAGCCGACGCCTCGGTGAGGCAACGGGATAAGGCGAGCGGAGGGACGCGTCGGCGATCACGGCTGCGTAACGGGGAAGCCCCTTCCAGCGACCGTTGACTACTATGGACACCGCTATGCCGCAACCACAGGCCGCGGCGTTCGAGTCCCCGCTCGTCGTGGCATCAAACCGAGGTCCGGTCTCCTTCGGTCGCGACGACGACGGAGCGCTCGTCGCCGAACGCGGCTCGGGCGGCCTCGTCACGGCGATCGCCGGCGTCTTGTTCGAGTCCGACGCCACCTGGCTCGCGTGCGCGATGACCGACGGTGACCGCGAGATCGCGGCCACTCGCGCCACGACCGAGGTCGAGCCCGCCGGCCACGCCGGGTTCGTCGACGTCTTGCCCGAGCGGTTCGCCGGCTACTACAACGGCATCTCGAACCGGGTGCTCTGGCAGCTGCATCACCACCTCTTCGATCTGTCGTATCTGCCGTCGTGGGACGCCGAGACGCGCGAGATCTGGGACGACTACCGGGAGGTCAATCGGATGGTCGCCGGCGCGCTGAACGACCACGGCGACCGCGACCCCGTCTACCTCGTCCAGGACTATCACCTGTCGCTCGTCCCCGCGTTCCTGCGGCAGCTGCAGCCCAACGCGCGGATCGCGCACTTCACCCACACGCCGTTCGCCGGACAGTCGTTCCTCGGTGTGATGCCACACCCGATGCGCGACGAGTTGCTCCGCGGCATGCTCGGCGCCGACGTCCTGGGCTTCCAGGCGGAACGCTGGGCCGAAAACTTCCTGCTGTGCGCGCGCGACGCGTTGCACGACGCGCACGTCGACGTGCGCCGCCGCCGGGTCGAGATCGATGGCCGCACCGTGCTCGTGCGCACCTACCCGGTCTCGTTGGACCCGGAGCCGTTGCGCGCGACCTCGCGCAGCAAAGAGGTCAAGGACATCCGCAAGGACCTCCTCGCGTGGAAGGAGGACGCGTCGCTGCTGGTGCGCGTCGACCGGCTCGAGCTGTCGAAGAACATCGTGCGCGGCTTCCAGGCGTTCGAGACGTTCCTGCACGACCGTCCCGACTGGCACGGCAAGGTGCGGTTCCTCTCGTTGCTGCCGGCGTCGCGCACCGAGATCCCCGAGTACCAGATCTACGCGGAGCGCGTGCGCGAGATGGTCGACATGATCAACGCGAAGTTCGGCGGCGCGGGCTGGCAACCGATCGAGATGCGCACCGACGAGAGCTACCAGCGCGCGGTCGCGGCCTACGGGATCTACGACACGCTGCTCGTGAACCCGATCTTCGATGGGATGAACCTCGTCGCGATGGAGGGGCCCCTCGTCAACCGGCAGCAGGGCTCGCTGGTGTTGTCGCAGAACGCGGGGGCGTTCGCGCGGCTCGGGCGCCACGCGCTGGCGGTGAATCCGTTCGACGTCGCCGAGACCGCCGACGCGATCGCCGCCGGGCTCGAGATGCCGCGCGAGGAACGCGTGCGTCGCGCGCGCGGGCTCACGCGCGCGGTGCTCGCGCGCAACCCGGTGCGCTGGCTGACGGCGCAGCTGCGAGACCTCGACGTGCTGCGCGGGATCGAGTCACATCGTGCGGAGGAGCTCGAGGAGACCGAGGGGGCCGTCCACTTCAACATCGGCGACCTCGACGAGGCGATCGGGCGTACCTGACCCGACGACAGCGACGCGACACGCGTCGACGCCGGACCGCTCCAACGCGTCGAACGCCTCGAGATCCTGCAGATCGTCCCCGGCGTAGAGCGCCGCGCGAGGATGCAACCGGTCCAAGAGTTGCTGCACCGCACCGCCTTTGCGAGCTCCCGGATGCGACACCTCGATCACGAGCTTGCCCTCGAACGCCGTGAGGCCGTGGGCGGCCGCGAGCGCGCGCACGGGTTCGCGGACGCGCGCGAGCGTGTCGTCGGGGTCGGGCGCGCGACGGGTGTGCACCGCGATGCTCACGCCCTTGTCTTCGAGTTCGGCGCCGGGCTCTGTGTCGATGATGTCCTGCAGCGCGGCGCGCACGTCGTCGCCGAGCGGCCGCATCGCCGAGAGCCCGTAGAGACCGACCACCTCGAGCTGCGGGACGTCAAGCACGGCACGGATGAAGGCTTCGGGCCGGCCAGTGATCACCGCGACCGCGCCGGCACGTCGGCACAGATCGATCAGCACCGGCGCGGCGTCGGGCAGCGGCCGCGCGGTCGCGGGGTCGTCGACGATCGGTGCGAGCGTGCCGTCGAAGTCGAGCAGGATCGCCGCCTCGGCGAGGTGCGCCGAGACCGCCTCGAGGCGCATCAGCGCCCGCGTCCGGTGCGCGCGCGTAAGCCCGCGCCGATCGGACGGCGCCGGCGCTCGGCAGGCCCGACCTCGCCGCGCGAGAGGTTCCTTGCGGTTCCGATCACCGACACGTGCGAGAACGCCTGCGGGAAGTTGCCCACCATCCGCCGGCGCACCGGGTCGTACTCCTCCGACAAGAGGCCGACGTCGTTGCGGACGTCGAGCACGAGCTCGAACAGCTCGCGCGCCTCGTCCTCGCGCCCTTGCAGGGCCAGGCAGTCGGCGAGCCAGCACGTGCACGGGATGAACGCGCCCTCGCTTCCCGGCAATCCGTCGATGTGCGTCGACGTGTCGTAGCGCCGCACGAACCCGTCGACGATCAACCGCTCCTGGATCGCCTTCACGGTGCCGACCACACGATCGTCGTTGGCGGGCAGGAACCCGATCAACGGCATCATCAACAGCGACGCGTCGAGCGTCCTCGACCCGTACACCTGTGTGAACGCGCCGAGCTCGTCGTCGAACCCCTCGCTGCAGATCTCGTCATGGATCTCGTCGCGGAGCGCTCGCCACCGGTCCACCGGCCCGTCGAACCCGAACAGCTCGACCGAGCGCACGGCGCGGTCGACACCGACCCACGCCATGACCTTCGAGTGGACGAACTGCTGGCGCCCGCCGCGCACCTCCCAGATGCCCTCGTCGGGCTCGCGCCAGTTCGACTCGAGCACGTCCATGATCCGCAGCTCCATCTCCCACGCGGCGGACTCGTGCGGGAGTCCCTCGCGCGAGGCCTGGTGCAACAGATCGAGGACCTCGCCGTAGACGTCGAGCTGGAACTGACGCGATGCGTCGTTGCCGACCCGCACCGGCAGCGAGCCCTCGTACCCTGGGAGCCATTCCACCGCGATCTCGGGGATCCGGCGCTCGCCGCGGATCCCGTACATGATCCGAAGGTCGCGCGGGTCGCCGGCGACGGCGCGGAGCAGCCACTCGCGCCACGCCTCCGCCTCGTCGGCGTAGCCGGCCATCAGCAGGCTGTAGAGGGTGAACGTGGCGTCCCTGAGCCAGCAGAACCGATAGTCCCAGTTCCGCGCGCCGCCGATCTCTTCGGGCAACGACGTGGTCGGCGCGGCGACGATCCCGCCGGTCGGGCGGTGCGTGAGCGCCTTCAGCGTGATCAACGACCGCATCACCGGGTCGCGCCACTCCCCCCGGTACTCGCAGCGCGAGGACCATCGGGTCCAATATCGGAGGGTGTTGCGCAGCGCGTCCTGCGGATCGATCTTGGCCGGCACCGGCTCGTAGGACCGGTGCCACGTCAGCACGAACGACACCCGCTGGCCGGCGCGGATCGTGAGATCGGAGGCCATCGTGCCGGTCGTGACGTCGATCGGCGCCTCGGTACGCAGATGTACGGCGTCGGGGCCGGCGACCGCGCGCACGCCCTGCGGGACCTCGCGGAGCCACGGGATCGCGAGGCCGTAGTCGAAGCGGAGGAGGAGTTCGCTGCGCATCGGCACCACGCCGCGCAAGCCCTCGATGATCCGCACCACCCGCGCCTGCGCACGGCGTGGGGTCATGAAGTCGGTCACGCGCACGGCGCCGCTCGCGGTCTCGTGCTCCGTGTCGAGCACCAGCGTGTCGGGCCGGTACCGACGGCGGGTCCGGAACTGTTCGGTCGGCGCGATCACCCAGCGGCCGTGCGATGGGTCGCCCAGCAACGCCGCGAAACACGCGCCGGAATCGAACCGAGGGAGGCACAGCCAGTCGATCGACCCGTCGCGGCCGACGAGGGCAGCGGTGTGGGTGTCTCCGATCAGCGCGTAGTCCTCGAGCGACAGCGGCACGGGTTGAGGCTACCCGGCGTTCGTGACGCTTCGATGGATGCGAGGCAGGACGGCGGGTACGGGTTGGCTCCGCGCAGGCGGCGCGAGAGGATGGGGCAGGTCACGATGCCGGAGCACCCATGAGCAACGGCGCCACCCCATCTGAAGCGTTCCCCTCCGAGCGGCTCGCCGACGTCTTGGACAGCGCGCCGGCGATCGTGTGGCTGTGGGATCCGGCGGCCGGCTGCACCTATGTAAGCAGCGCCTGGACGCGGATCACCGGACGTCCCGCCGCCGAGGCATGGGGCGAGGGCTGGAACCGAAGCGTCCACCCCGACGACGCGCAGGCGTTCGCTGATTGCCGCCTCGCGATGCGCCGCAACGAACGCTACGCCGCGGAGTACCGCCTGCGCCGCGCCGACGGGAGCTATGCGACGGTCAACGATCAGGGCTACCCGCTCGAGTCGGACCCGGGATCGGGGCAGTTCCTCGGCGCCGCGCTGGAGGTCACCGCCCAGCGGAAGGCCGAGGCGCTCGTCCGCGCGAGCGACGCCTTGCTCGCCGCCGTCGCCGACGGCATGGGCGCCGCGCTCGGCGTGAAGGACCGCGCGGGCCGGTACCTGATCGCGAACGACGCGATGAGCGCGCTGCTCGGCGTCGATCCCGGAGACGCGATCGGCCGAACCGACCGTGACCTCGGGGTCGCTGACTGGGCGCAGCGCGACGACCAGGACCGCGCGGTGCTCGGCGGCAACGACGTGGGCGCCGAGGACGAGCGCGGCGACGCGACGTTCCTGACCACCAAGCGCCCGCTCCGCGGCGCCGACGACGCGATCGAGGGCGTGATCGTCGTCGGCACCGACATCTCGGCGGAGCGCGGCCGTCGCGCGCGCGCCGAGCGGCTAGATCGCGTCACGCAAGCGCTCAGCTCGTCCACCTCGGTGGACGATGTCGCGGACGCCGTCTTCGTCGAGGCGCTCGACGCCCTCGCGACGCGGTTCGGCGCGCTCGGCTTGGTCCAGCCCGAGGGCCGCACGATCGAGATCACCCGGCTGAGCGGCTTCGAGACCAAGCGCATCGCCTGGCGGTCGGTGACGATCGACGACGACGACGGCCCGATCGCGCAGGCCGCCCGCGATCGCACCAGCGCGTTCTACGGGTCGACGGAGGAACTGCTCGCGGCCATGCCGCACCTGCGCGGCCGGCTCCTGGACTATGAGGCGCGTGCGGTGCTGCCGCTCCGCAGTGGGGACGAGGTCCTCGGGGTCCTCTATGCGGCCTACACCGAGCCGCAGTCCTTCGACCCCGACCGCCGCGCGTATTGTCACGCCGTCGCCGACCGGATCGCACAGGCCCTCGAGCGCGCGCGGCTGTTCGACGCGGCGCGGCGCTCCGACGAGCAGACCCGCGCGCTCCAAGAAGTGACCGCGGATCTTGGGGCGGCGATGACGGTCGAAGAGGTGCAGCTCGTCACCACGCGGTCGGCATGCGCGGCGGTCGGCGTCGATGCGTGCCTCCTCGCGCTCGTCGATCAGGCATCCTCCGTGCTGACCTACGCGGACACCGACGCCTACCCGTCGGACCTGCGGCCGATACTGCCGACGTCGCTGGACCGGTCGGCCTCTCCGGTCGCCGACGTCCTTGCCGCCGGACGGAGCCTCGTGTTCGACACCGGCGCGGAGCTGGTCGACGCGTACCCCGGCCTCGTCGACCTGGTCGCTGCGATGCCGTTCGTCGCGCGCGCCTTCGTGCCCGTCGGCGCGTCCGGTGCGGTGACCGGCGTCTTGATCGCGAGCAGCGCGACCGAGGCGCGGTTCGATACCGAGGCCCTCCGGCTCCTCGAGGGGATCGCGGGGCAGTGCGGACAGGCGCTGCAGCGCGCGACCCTGTATCACGAGGCGCGGATGGCCACCGATCGAGCGTCCGTGCTGCAGGAAGCCACCCTGTCGATCGGCGAGGCGACGACGATCGGCGAGGTGGTCGAGCCCGCGGTGTCGTTCGCGCTCGAGCTCGCCGATGCAGAGATCGCCGCCGTGCTCCTGGTCGATCCCGAGAGCCGGCATCTGAGCGTCGCGCAGCAGATCGGCGTTCCGCCGTCGCTGCTTGAGCGCTGGGGCACCGTGCCGGTCGACGCGATCGCCGTCGTCGACCATGCCGTGGAGAGCCGGCGCGGCCAGTGGCGGACGGGCGACGACCTGCGGACCGGAGACCCGGAGCTCGCGGCCGACCTGGCGTCCATCGGGATCGGGTCGGTCGGCGTGTTGCCACTGATCAGCGGGAGTGCCGTGCTCGGTGTGCTCGGGCTCGGGTGCACGGGCGTGCCGCCGAACCCACTCGTCCAGGACACCTTGGAGGCGTTCGCCGAGCGCGTCGGAGCCGCGATCTATCGGGCGAACCTCTTGGAGACCGAACGCCGCACGCGCCACCAACTGGAGCGAACCCTGTCGCGCTTGTCCCGGCTGCAGACCGTCTCCGACGCGATCAGCCAGGCGCTCCCGGTCGAGGAGGTTGCCGCGAGCGCGCTCGAGGCGTCGATAGAGGCGCTCCGCGCGTTCGGCGGGGCCGCCTACGTCGCCGAGGGGGCCGTGCTGCGCTTGATCGCGGCCGAGGGGAACTTCCGCTCGGCGGTCGGGGACCGGCTCGACATCGTGCCGGTCGACGCCGACATGGCGATGTGCGCCTCGTTCGCGAGCGGCACGGTCAACTGGCTCCCCACATACCGGGAGTGGAAGCAGCGTTACGCGTTCGGCGCCGCCATGTTCGAGGGCATCGCGCGGTCGACGATCGCGATCCCGTTCAGCCTCGAGGACCGTGTCCTCGGCGTGATGACGCTGGTGTTCTCGGACGAGAACGTCCTGGACCGGCCCGAGCGGCGTCTCGCACGCACGATCGGACACCAGGCCGCCGTCGCCGTCGAGCGCTCGCAGCTCTACGAGCGAGAGATGGCACGGAGCCGCCGGACCGAGCAGATCCAGCACCTGATCGCCGAGCTCGCCGGGAGCACGGATCCCGCCGGGATCGGCGAGAGCCTGACCTCGACCGCGATGCAGGTCCTTGCCGCCGATGGCGCCGCGGTGGTGCTCCTGGACGAGGGCCCAGAGGCGACCGCGGAGGTGATCGGGGCTGCGGGGTTCCCGGCCGCCGTGCTCGAGGCGATCGGGCCGGACGAGCGGGCGCCGGGTCACGCGGCGATCGTCACCGGCCGGCCCTCGCTCGCACGCACGAGCGAGGGGGTCCGCGACCGGTATCCGGACCTCGCGGACGAGCTCGGTGAGGCGGTGGCGGAGCTCCCCTTGCTCGCCGGGGGCGCGACGCTCGGCGCGTTGATCGTGCGCTTCGCGACGCCCCAGGCCTTCGACCTCGAACAGATCGATCTGCTCGCCGCCATCGCCTCCGAGGCCGCGCAAGCGATCGCCCGGGCGCGCGTGCACCGTCGCGAGCGGGAGATCTCCCGGATCCTCCAAGAGAGCCTCCTGCCGGAGAAGCCGACGGCCTCCTGGAACGGCGCCCGCGTCACGTCGTGGTACTCCGCCGGCACGCAGTACCTCGAGGTCGGCGGCGATTGGTACGACGCGATCGAGCTGCCGAACGGACGCCTCGGCGTGTCGATCGGCGACGTCGTCGGGCGCGGGCTTCGGGCCGCGGCGGCGATGGGGCAGCTGCGGAGCGCCTTGCGCGGGATCGCGCTTGAGATGCGCGGGCCGGCCGCGACCTTGGAAGCGTTGAACCGGTTCGCAACCCGGACCCCGCGCACCGAGCTCGCGACGGTCGCCTATGGGGAGTACGACGTGATGACCGGGGTCTTCGAGTACGCGTGCGCGGGACACCCGCCGCCGGTCGCGTGCATCGCCGGACGCGCGATCGTGCTGGAAGATGGCCGGTCGCCGCTGCTGGCCGCCGGGTACGACGGCCCGCGCGCCGAGGCGTCGCTCGTCCTGCCGCCCGACTCGACGCTCGTCCTGTACACCGACGGGCTGACCGAGCGGCGCGACGAAGCGTTCCACCGGGGGATCGACCGATTGCGCGCCGCGATCGAAACCTCGAGCGAGCTCGAGCCGCCGGTCATGGTCGACACGGTGATCGGCGCCGTCCTCGGCGACCGGGAGCGCACGGACGACGCCGCGCTCCTCGTGCTCCGGACGGGCGATCCGATCCCGTTCGCGATGCGGCTCGACGATTCGCCCGAGGGCCTCCGCCCGATGCGGCACCGGTTGCACGCGTGGCTCGACCTCCGCAGGTGTTCAGCGGATGACGCCGATGCGGTCGTCCTCGCCGTGAACGAGGCCGCGGCCAACGCGATCGAGCACGGCTACCACGATGCCAACGGGCCGGTCGAGGTTGCGGGTGACATGGTCGACGGTGCGCTGCGGATCTCGATCCTCGACCACGGTAACTGGCGCACGGGGCACCCCGACCCCACGCGTGGACGCGGCCTGCCATTGATGCGGACGTTGATGGACGACGTCGAGATCGAGCGGCTGGATCCCGGAACCCGGATCGTCCTACACCGGAAGGTCGAGGCAGCTGCCGAGGCGCCGGCCTTGGCGGGTTCGGACGGCCGGGCCTAGCGTGGCCACCGCGTCCGACCCCCCGAGCCGGCGCTCAGGATCCAGCAACGGGAGGGAACACGGGTGCTCGTGCTCCATAGCGAGCTCGACATGGCCGACACCGACGCGCTCTCGAGGAGACGGCGGCGTTGACGGCAGAGCCGGGCGACCTCACGCTCGACCTCAGCGGGCTGACCTTCATCGACAGCTCCGGCCTGTTGTCGCTGCTGCGCACCGCCGACGCCATGCGCGATGGCTCGCACATCCTGATGAAGCCGACCGAGCAGGTCCGAAAGGTCTTCGAGATGGTCGAGCTCGGCGCTGTCTCGCCACGGATCACGATCGCCGATCGAGGCGCCACCCACGGCCGGGCAGTGTCCGCCCCGCGGGGTATCGTCGGCCGATGGCCAAGCTCAGCGCCCGCGAACGGGCGGAGCTCCCCGATCGAGCGTTCGCCTACATCGATGCCAACGGCGTGCGACGCCTGCCGATCAACGACGAAGCGCACGTGCGCAACGCGCTCGCGCGCTTCGATCGGGTCGCGTGGCAGGACGACGCGGCGCGCGACCGGGCCCGGCAGCGGCTGCTGCACGCGGCCAAGCGGTTCGGCATCATGCCGGTCGGGTTCATCAACCGGCAGCTCGGCTCGTCCGGTTCGCGCGCCCCGGCCCTACCGACCGGCTCTGTCACCTTCCTGCTCACCGATATCGAGGGCTCGACGGCGCTGCTCCGCCAGCTCGGCGACGACTACGCGGGGCTCCTGCGTGACGTGCGCGCGTGCACCAAGAAGGCGGTGGCCGGCGCCGGCGGGCATCCGGTCGACAGCCACGGCGACGAGTTCTTCGCGGTGTTCGAACGGCCCGACGCGGCCGTGCAGGCGGCGATCGACCTGTTCGCCGAGCTGCGCGGGTGGGCGTGGCCCGCGGGCGTCGAGGTGCTCGTGCGCGCGGGGATCCACGGCGGGCGGCCGACGCTCACCGACACCGGATACGTCGGCATCTCGGTGCACACGGTCGCGCGCATCTGCTCGGTCGCGCACGGCGGTCAGATCGTCGTGTCGTCGCACGCCGTCGACGGGGGTCCCCCGCCCGGCGTGACGTTCCGAAGCCTCGGCGACTACCGCTTGGCCGGGCTGGCGAAGGCCGAAGCGCTGTACCAGGTTCAGGCCGAGGGCCTCCGCCCGCGGTTCCCCGCGTTGCGGGTCTGACGGGTTCACCGCGCGGCGGGTCGCATCGCTATCCTGAACGGGTCGACCGACCCGCAAGGAGCCACACCGATGGTCAGCCAAACCGCACTCCGCTACGACGAGCAGGATTGGCAACCGCGCCCGACCCTGTCCGGTGCCGAGTACACGAGCCACGGCGTGTACGACGAGGAACGCGAACGGATCTGGTGGGGCGACTGGGTCTGCATCGGCCGAGAGGAAGAGCTGCCGAACCCCGGCGACTACATCGTGCGCGACCTGACCGGTGAATCGGTCTTCATCGCGCGCGACGAGGGCGGCGCTCTCCACGGCTTCTACAACGTCTGCAGTCACCGCGGCACGAAGTTCCTGGACGACGAGCCTGCCAACGGCCATGTGCGGAAGGCCTTCACCTGCCCGTATCACGGCTGGGTCTACGGGCTCGACGGCTCGCTGATCGGCACGCCCAACGTCAAGGAGAACGAGCGGTTCGAGCGGCGCGACTACCCGCTACACGGGTTCCCGGTCGAGACGTTCGGCGGCTTCATCTTCGTGAACCTGACGCGCGACACGCCGCGGCCGCTGCTCGAGCAGATGAACGAGGGCGCCGAGTCGCTGTCGATGTTCGACCGGTTCAAGCTGGACGAGCTGCGCATCGGCGTGCGGATCGTCTACGAGGTCGAGGCCAACTGGAAGATCGTCGTCGAGAACTACAACGAGTGCCTCCACTGCCCTACCGTGCACCCCGAGCTCGTGCAGGTCGTGCCGCTGTTCCGGTTCGGCGAGGTCTGGGACGAGGTCACGCGCGACGACGGCAACTGGATGCGCGAGGGCGCGACGAGCTTCACGCAGACCGGCGAGTCGGTGCTGCCGAAGTTCCCCGACCTCCAGCCCGAGGATTACTCCATGTATTACGGGGCGTACCAGTTCCCGAACCTGATGATCAACCTGCACCCGGACTGCGTCATGTACTACATCGGCTTCCCGAAGGGTCCGAAACACACGACCGTCGTGTCCGAGTACCTGTTCCGGCCCGAGACGATCGCGGATCCGGCCGCGTTCAAGCCGGAGCCGGTCGTCGAGCTCTGGGATCTGATCTCGAAGCAGGACTGGGAGGTCTGCCGGCGCGCGCAGACCGGCGTCGGGTCGCGTGCGTTCACAACCGGGGTGTATCCCCGGCAGGACCGGTTCCTCTACGACTTCAACGAGCGCTACCGCAAAGAGATGGGCAAGTCGCTGCTCGGATGAGCGCCGCGTTTCCTGTTCGACGCCCTGGGTACCTCGCCCGGGCAGGCACCCGGCCTTCCAGCTGAAACGGGTGACCCGACGCCCTCGCGCCGATCGGTGCGGGGGCGTCGGCATGTTCGGCGTCGGCATCGGACCCCGGTGGCGCAGGCGAGCGCGCACCACTAGATTGAGCGGCTCCGCGCAGTCGACCCGTTGGGAGGGGGCCCACATGTCGACCACCGCCGATCGCGAGCTCGCGACGCCGGATCCGGAGGATCTCGGTCCGGTGCCGCGGTTCCTCGGGCCGTTCATCGACGCCGTGGCGCGCGTCAAGACCACGGTGCATCGCAAGCTGCTCGCCGGCTTCCTGTTGATCGCGTTACTGCTGCTCTCGATGGGTGTCGTCTGCATCGTGGTCCTCGAGCAGATCGACGGACAGGTCGTGCGGCTCACCGCGCTCAGCGACCAGGTCAGCCAGGCGCGGGAGATGATCTACGAGGTCACGGCGCAGAGCCACTACCGCGCGATGGCGCTGCTGACGAACGACCCGTCGTGGACCGACAAGATCTACGCCGCGAAGGACGAGTTCGACGCCGACCTGGCCGATATCCGGACGTACGCGATCCCTGCGCAGCCCGAGTTCTTCGATCAGATCCAGAGCGCGAACGCGGTGTACCGGACCGACAGCGACGAGGTTACGCAGCTCTACGACGACGGCCAGATCCAGCAGGCGATCAAGGTGCACATCGACAAGGAGCACACGCAATCGCACGTGCTCGAGGCGCAGCTGAACGAGCTGATCGCGCAGTCCCAGGCGCAGTTCGCCGCCGAGACGGCGTCGTTCGCGACCAACCGGCGGATCCTCACAGGGGTGGTCGCGGCGATCTCCGGACTCAGCCTGCTCGTCGCGCTCGCCCTCGGCGCGATCTTGTCGTGGTCGTTGATCCGGCCGGTGCGCCAGGTCGACAACGCGCTCGCACGGATCGCCAGCGGTGACTTCGCGGTGCGGGTGAGCGTGCCCAACCGTGACGAGTTCGGCTCACTCGCGACCAACCTCAACCTCACCGCAGGCCGGCTCGCGGGCGCCTACCGCGACCTCGAGACGCTCAACACCAGTCTGCAGGAGACGGTCGACACGAAGGTCGCCGAGCTCGAACGGATGTCGAGGCTCAAGCGATACCTCTCGCCGCAGCTCGCAGCGTCGATCGTTGAAGGTGACGGCGACCTCGACCTCGGCTCCCGCCGGAAGTACCTCACGACGTTCTTCTCCGATGTGCGCGGCTTCACGACCGCGTCGGAGCGGATGGAGCCCGACGAGCTGGTCGCGCAGCTCAACGCCTACCTGTCGGAGATGACCGACATCGTGTTCCGCCACGGGGGCACGCTCGACAAGTACGTCGGTGACGCGGTGATGGTGTTCTTCGGTGACCCGGTGTGGCAGGACGACCACGCCGCGCGCGCCGTGCGCATGGCGTTCGAGATGCGCGAGCGGATGCGGACGATGCAAGACGAATGGGCGACGCGCTACCACGAGGCTTTCCAGGTCGGTGTCGGCATCACGAGCGGATGGGTCACGGTCGGCGACATCGGATCGGAGGCGCGCAGCGACTACACGGTGCTCGGGAACGAGGTGAATGTCGCCTCGCGCCTGTCGGATCACGCGACCGCCGGGCAGATCCTGGTGACGGAGCCCACGCTCGAAGCGGTGAGCGACATCGTCGAGGCGACGGCGTTGCCGAAGGTCGCGCTCAAGGGCGTCAGCCGCGAGGTCGCGATCTACGAGATCAACCCGAAGGTCGGCGTCTCCGCGTAGGTTCCGCGGCGCGCCTACGACGCGGCGCGCCTACGATTCGGCGGGATGGAACCTGCGCCCGACGCCGCCGCCCTCGTCGACCTGCGTCTTCGTCGCCTGTACGCGCTGGGGTGGTTCGTCGCGTCCGGGTTCATCCCGTTCTTCGTCTTGTGGCTGAACGGCCGCGGGTTCTCCCCCACCGAGATCGGCCTGGTGCTCGGTGCGAGCGCGTTGGCGTCGATCGCCGCGGCGCCGTTCTGGAGCCACGCCGCCGACCGTCGCGTTGGGACAACGCGCGCGCTCCAGTGGGCGCTGATCGCGGCGACGCTGTCCACGCTGATCCTCGCGGTGACGGGGTCCGTGCTCGCCACGGTCATGGCGGCGGTCGCGCTCCTGTCGGCATCGACGTCGGCGGTGACGCCGCTCACCGACGCGCTCGCCGTCGAGCTGCTCGGCCCCGAACGCCTGCACACGTACGGCGCGTACCGACTGTGGGCGAGCGTCGGCTGGGGCGTCGGCGCGATCGCGCTCGGTGCCCTGTTCCAGTGGAGCGGGCTCGAGTGGATGATCCCCGTCTACGCGCTCGGCCTGGGCGCATGTGCGGTCTACGTCGGCCGATTCCCGAAGGAACGACCAACACCACATGAGACGACCTCGCGACTCGGTTCGTTCGGCGACGCGCTCGCGCATGTGCCTCGACTCCCGCTCTACCTGCTCGGCTTGCTGCTGTTCGGCGCCGCCCAGCACGCCGCATGGGATTTCGTGCCGCTGCGGATCGAATCCGGTGGCGGCGGCCCGTTCCTCGTCGGCGTCGCCGCCGGGGTCTCCGCTTTCCTCGAGATCCCCTTCATGCGATCGAGCGGGTCGCTCATCAACCGGTTCGGGACGCGACGACTCTTCGCCGCCGGCGGCGCGGTGTACGTCCTGGCCTCCCTTGGCTGGTCGGTCGCGTCGGCGCCTGCAGCGGTGACGGCGATCCGCATCGGCGTCGGTGTCGGGTTCGGCCTCGTGTATGTCAGCGTCGTCGTCATGACCGGAACGCTGGTGCCGGACCGCCTCAGGAACACCGGGCAGACGCTCGCACAGATGTGCACCGCCGCACTCGCGCCGATCATCGGCAGCGTGATCGGCGGGTACGTCTACCAACACGTCGGCCCGTCGCAACTATTCGTCGGCTCCGCCGTCGGACTGACCGTCGCGATCGCGATCGTGTGGGTCGCGACCCGCGGCCTCACGACAACCCGCTCCGTCGCGACGCTCGGTGCGATCGATCCCGATGACGATGCGGCGTAGCACACATCGGATCCATCCGTCGCCCTGAAACCCCCTGCACGGGGGATGGGTTGGCGGTGTGGTCCTCGCCGCAGGTCGTGGGGGCGAACCCGCTCAACGACCAGTGGTTCCCGTCGGTGACGTTCCTGTCCGACGGCCGCCTGGCGGTCGGGATGAACGACAGGTCGTTGGATCCGGCGAACCACACGTTCGCCTACTCGTTGTTCGCTGCAGACCGCGAGCGGCTGGCCACGCAGAACGTGTCGTGCGCGATGTCAGACCCGACCAAGGACAACCGGTGGTTCACGGGCGGGCAGATCTTCCCGAACTTCCCGTACCCGACCACGTTCATCGGCGACACACCGAGATCGCGTCCTCCGGGACGACCGTTCGGTCGTTCTGGACCGACCTGCGCAACGACACGTTCGCATACGGCCGCAAGGGTCACGACGAGCAGCTGATGGAGGCCCGAACTGACTTCTGAGTCGTTCGGAGGCGGAGCGCCCTACGCGGGAGCTCCGCCTCCGGCCACGCGGTTGAACACGTGGGCAGCGAACCGCAGATCGTCCTCGGTGTGCGCGGCGGAGACCTGCGTGCGGATCCTGGCCGTGCCGAGCGGCACGACCGGATACGAGAAGCCGACCACGTGAAGGCCCTCGTCGAACGCGGCCGTGGTGATCGGAGCCAGGCGCTGCTCGTCGCCGATCATCACGGGAACGATCGGGCCCTCGCCCGGCAGCACCTCTAGCGGCGTCTCGGCCATCAGCGAACGGAAGAGCTCGGTGTTCGACCGCAACCGGTCGACAAGCTGGGTCGATGCGGTGAGCAGCTCGAGCGAGCGCAGCGACCCTGCCGCCACGACCGGCGTGATGCTGTTGGAGAACAGGTAGGGCCGCGACCGTTGCCGCAGCAGCTGCACGATCTCGCGCCGGCCGCTCGTGTAGCCGCCGCCCCCACCGCCGAGCGCCTTGCCCAGGGTGCCCGTGACGATGTCGATCCGCTCGGTCACACCGTGATGCTCGTGCGAGCCTCGTCCATGCGCACCGAGCACGCCGACCGCGTGCGAATCGTCGACCATCACCATCGCGCCGAAGCGCTCGGCCAGGCCGCAGATCGCGGGCAGATCGGCGATGTACCCGTCCATCGAGAACACGCCGTCAGTGGCGATCACGATGCGCCGCGAGCCCTCGGCCTCCTTCAGCCGGAGCTCGAGCTCGTGCATGTCGTTGTTCGCGTAGCGGAGACGCTTGGCCTTGCACAGCCGGATGCCGTCGATGATGCTCGCGTGGTTCAGCGTGTCGGAGATCACCGCGTCCTCGTCGGTGAGCAGTGTCTCGAACAGTCCTCCATTCGCGTCGAAGCAGGACGGGTACAGGATCGTTTCCTCGGTTCCCAAGAACGCGGTCAGCGCCTCCTCGAGCTGCTTGTGCAGCTCCAGCGTGCCGCAGATGAATCGCACCGACGCGACGCCGAACCCCCACCGGTCGAGCGCCTCGTGCGCGGCCTCGACCACCGACTGGTGGTTGGCGAGCCCGAGGTAATCGTTCGCGCACAGGTTGATGACCTGGCCGTCGTGGCCTTCGATCGCGACATGCGGTCCCTGCGCCGACGTGATCGCACGCTCGGACTTGAACGTGCCTGCTTCGCGGATCGCATCAAGCTCTCCGACGAGCTCACCACGAAGGTCGCCGATCACGGTTCCTCCCGCCAATAGAGGAGCACCTTGCCGGCAGTGCCCGAGCGCATCGCCTCGAACGCCTCCTCGTAGGCCGTGTAGTGGAACCGGTGCGTGATCACCGGCGAGACGTCGAGGCCGCCCTGCAGCATCACGGTCATCATGTACCAGGTCTCGTACATCTCCCGGCCGTACACGCCCGTGATGGTCAGCTGCTCATGGATCACCGCGTTCCAGTCGATCGCGAACTCGGCGTCGGGGAGCCCGAGCAAAGCGATCTTCCCGCCGTGGCACATGTTCGCGATCATGTCGTGCAGCGCGTCGGGGTTGCCGCTCATCTCCAGCCCGACGTCGAACCCTTCCTTCATGTCGAGCTCCCGCTGGATGTCGGCGACGCCGGCCGAACGAACGTCGACGGCGAGCGTCGCGCCCAGCCGTTTGGCGAGCTCAAGCCGGAACGGGTTCACGTCGGTGACCACCACGTACCGCGCGCCGGCGTGCTGCGCGACCGCGCATGCCATCAGCCCGATCGGCCCCGCGCCGGTGATCAGGACGTCCTCGCCGAGCACCGGAAAGGTCAGCGTCGAGTGCACGGCGTTGCCGAACGGATCGAAGATCGCAGCCACATCGCGGTCGATCGCGGGGTCGTGGTGCCAGACGTTGGTCATCGGCAGCGCGATCAGCTCGGCGAACGCGCCGGGCCGATCCACCCCGACGCTTGACGTATTGGCGCACAAGTGGCGCCGGCCCGCGAGGCAATTCCTGCAACGGCCGCAGACGAGGTGTCCCTCCCCACTCACCAGCTCGCCGGGATGGAAGTCGCTCACGTTCGAGCCGACCGAAACGACCTCGCCGACGAACTCGTGGCCGATCACGAGCGGCGGCGTGACGGCACTCTGCGCCCACTCGTTCCAGTCGAATATGTGCAGGTCAGTGCCGCAGATCCCGGTCCGGTCCATTCGGATCAGCACGTCGTTGATGCCGATCTCTGGCTCGGGTACCTGCGTGAGGGCCAGCCCCGGGCCCGGCGCCTGCTTCGTCAGGGCGTCCATCGCGCCAGTCTGCCACGCGCCCGACACCGGGACCGCCCGAGCCCATTGCGCAAATGCGCCTCCCGTATCAGCATCGACGGAACGGACGGAGGGAGCTGGGGATGGGGCGTTCGGCGAAGGTGCGGATCAGTGGAGCGATCATCGTGTGCGGCGTGCTCCTGGCCGCGTGTTCGAGCTCATCAAGCACCACCACGTCTCCACCGGTGGGAGGAACCGGATCGCCGTCGTCGGCGCCGTCGTCGTCCTCCGTCACGTCGACCGGGAGCCCCGTCTCTTCGTCGACCGTCGACGGCAAGTGGAATGGGTCGTACTCGCCCAACGGTGGGGGCTCCGGCGACTTCTCGGTGACGTTCACCCAGACGGGGGCGTCGCTGGACGGCACGCTCTCGATCGCCGTCTCGTGCCTGAACGGCGCGAAGGTCACCGGCAAGGTGACCGGCAATTCGATCCAGTTCGGCTCGGTGCAGGGCCAGTGCTCGGTCGACTACAAGGGCACCATCAGCGGCGCCCAGATGTCGGGCACGTACGGCCTCGGCGCAGGCACGGCTGGGACCTGGAAGGCGTCGAAGGCGTAGGAGCAGCAGCCGGCACCCCACCGGACTAGGGTTGAGGCCGTGGCGGCAGTACCACGGCACTACGTGCGGCGCAGGGATGACATCGCGGCGGCCATCGTCGGCGGCGTGATCCTCGCGGTCTGCATGCTCTTCGCGCGCAACGGCACCGTGGGCTCGGTCGAGGCCCGCGTCTTCCACGCCATCAACGGCCTGCCCAACGGGCTCTCACCCGTGATGACCAAGGCACAGCTGCTTGGGATCCTCGCGATCGGCCCGGTGGTCGCCGTCGTCGCGGCCATCTTCCGCCGGTGGCGCCTGGCCCTGGCCGCCGTGATCATCACCGCGGCAAAGCTCTTCAGCGAGCGCATGGTTTGGAGATTCGTCCAACGGGAACGACCCGGCATCACGATCCCCGATGCCATCGTCCGCGGCGACACCGCCACCGCCGGCCTGTCGTTCGTCTCGGGCCACGTCGTGCTGCTGGTCGGACTCGCGATGGTGTCGGAGCCGTACCTCAACGGGCGCTGGCGGTACGCGCCGTGGCTCGTCGTCGCGCTCGTGATCTTCGCGCGGGTCTACTTGGGCGCGCACGCGCCCCTCGACGTGCTCGGTGGCTTCGGCCTCGGGCTCATGCTCGGCGGTCTCACCAACCTGCTCCTCGGGGTTCCCGAGGAGGAAACCGCGACCACCGCCGAAGCGGCGACCGCCCAGGTCTGAGAGCATCCACCGATGCCGACGGCGCCCACGGAGCGACTCGACCCACTGACCAACCACCGGCGGGCGTTGGCCTACTCCTTCCTATTGCTCGCCGCGATGGTCTTGATCTTCATCGCCGTCGGCAAGCACCCCGGGCTGCCCGGCACGACCACGACGTGGGCGTGGATCGGGAAGTTCGACGGGCATGTCTACGATTGGGTGCAGAACCACCGGTACTCGTTCGTCACGAACTTCTGCAAGGTGCTCAACTTCCTCGGCAGCGGCGTGGTCACGATCCCGCTGCGGATCATCGTCGCGCTCTACCTCGCGTTCCGCCGCCGGTGGCGCTACTTCGCCGCGTGGGTGCTGACCTGGGCTGCCGCCGAGATCGCGCTCCAGGTCGCAAAAGACTTCTTCAAGCGGACGCGTCCGCCGCTCCCGATCGTGCCGATCAGCGGATACTCATTCCCGTCGGGGCACGCCGTCGCGACGGCCTCGATCGCCGTGGCGCTCGTGCTGGCCTTGATGCACGCGGGGCCAGAGCGGCGGAAGTACGAGCTCCTCGCGGGGGCGGCGGCCTTCGTGATGGCCCTGTCCCGCGTCTACCTCAATGCGCACTGGTTCTCGGATACCGTTGCCGGCGTGTTGCTCGGAGCAGGCATCGCGCTGGGCGCCACGGCGTTGATCAGCGAGATCTTGCACCTCGCGGGCAAGGGTTCTGAGGTGGAGGCCGACCCGGTCGCACCCGTCTGATCGATCGTGCAAGGATCACCGGAAGGAGGGTCCGGTGGAACAGCGGGAACACAGCAGGCTCGGCTTCCACGCCTATCGACGGCCGACGGGAGCGCCCCCGCCGCTTCCCAAGTCGATCGGGTTCACCGGGTGGTTGTGGCTGCTCGTCACGTTCGTCGTGGTCGGGCTCGCGAGCTTGTGGCTCCATTCCTCGCTCAGCGCCCTGCACTGGGTCGACGGGTTCATCACCGATGTCGTCGTCGACCTGCGTATGGGGTGGCTCGACGGCACCACGCGGTTCGTCAACACAATCGCGTCGACCGGCGGCGTCGCCATCCTCGCCGCCGGCGTGATCCTCGCGACGATGTGGTTCCGCCGCTGGCGTCAGGTGATCATCTGTCTGATCGGCATCGCCACGGTCGAGCTCGCGGCGGGCGGGTTCTACCTCCTCGCGTCGAGGCCGCGTCCGTTCGGCGTCGTCCCGATCGCCGGCTGGGAAGGGTTCTCGTCGCCCTCGATGCCGATCGCCGGGCTCGCCGCGGTCGGCACCAGCGCGATCTACATGCTCGTGGTGCAGGGGCGGCCGCGCTACTACGCGAAGTGGATCCTCGCCGCCGGGCTCGTCGTCTCCAGCCTCGGACGCATCTACCTCGGCGTAGACCACGCCACCGACGACCTCTTCGGCGCGATGATCAGCGTCTCGATCCTCGTCGCCGCGTTCCGGATGTTCGCGCCCAACGAGGTCTTCCCCATCCAGTACGGCAAGCGTGGCAAGTCGGCGCATCTGGACGTGACCGGGCCTCGCGGCGAGGCGATCACGACGGCGATGAAGGAACAGCTTGGCCTCACCGTCACGAACATCAAGCCGGTCGGCCTGGAGGCGTCGGGCGGATCGACGCCGCTGCGGATCACCGCGACCGACGAGAGCGGTGGGCATGTCGCGCTGTTCGCGAAGCTCTACGCGAAGAGCCACGTGCGCGCTGACCGCTGGTACAAGCTCGGCCGGACCATGCTCTACGGGCGTCTTGAGGACGAGACGCCGTTCTCGACCGTCCGGCGGTTCGTCGAGTACGAGGACTACACGCTGCGTCTGCTCGGCGAGTACGGGTTCCAAACGCCCAACGCGCTGGGCATCGTCGAGATCACGCCCGAGCGCGAGTACATGATCGCGATGGAGTTCTTCGAGGACGCGCTCGAGATCGGCGATGCCGAGGTCGACGACACGATCATCGACGAAGGGCTCCAACTGATCCGCGACATGTGGGATATCGGGCTCGCGCACCGCGACATCAAGCCCG
This sequence comes from uncultured Actinomycetes bacterium, assembly GCA_963792215.1. Taxonomy (GTDB): domain Bacteria; phylum Actinomycetota; class UBA4738; order UBA4738; family HRBIN12; genus AC-51. The sequence goes on along the minus strand of CAWBVL010000008.1, from coordinate 347,998 downwards.
CCAACCTGATGGTGCAAGACGGCCACCTGAAGCTGATCGACGTCTTCTTCGTGCAGGTGCGCCCGTCGGCGTGGCGCCAGGCGGTCGACCTCGGGAACATGATGCTGGTGCTCGCGCTCCGCAGCGATGCCGACCGCGTGTACGAGAAGGCGCTGGAGTACTTCACGCCCGACGACCTGTCCGAGGCGTTCGCCGCCACGCGTGGCGTCGCCAGCCCGACCCAGCTCCGCCAATCGATGAAACAGGACGGCCGGGACCTACTTGCGCGCTTCCGGGAGCTCGCGCCTGAGCGGAAGCCGATCGCGATCCAGCGCTGGAGCTTCCGGCGGGTCTTCCTGATCGTGGCGGCGATCACGGTTGTGTCGCTCTCGCTGTCGTTCGCGATCCCGCTGTTCTTCCCGACGCGCGGCGCCGTCCTGCCCGCCAACTGCGACGCCGAGCGGACGATGATCACCTTCGCGCAGGCGGTGCCGAGCGCCACGAAGATTCCCTGCGTGACGACGCTGCCGGTCGGCTGGAACACCCCCGTCGCCCAGGTGGTGAACGACAAGGCGTGGTTCCAGGTCGGCGTCGGCGACGGGACCACCACGCCGATCATCGTGACGTTGACGGCGACCTGCCCCGCGCCGGTGACCGGAGACAAGCAGATCCCCATCGACGGCGGCTGCATCACCGTCACCGGCGAACCCGAAGGTAACCAGCTTGGTGTGCCGGCGTTCACCCCGAACGGCGGCCTCACGACGATCGACCGCAGCGCGCTGGTGGCGCTGGTCGACCAAGAAGCGGACGAGGCGCTCTGCGGAGCCGGCGCGCCGGCCTGCTAAGCAGCGTCGCGGGCCACGAACACCGCTGCGGCGATGGGCACTACGATGACCCGCGATGGGACGTCTCCCCCCGCTCGCCCGCGCGATGCGCACATACGTCCAACGCGACCTCGACCCGTCCATCGACCGACCGTTGTTCGACGACGTCTTCGAGAGTGAGCTGCGTCACCGCTACTCGCGGCGAGACGTACTGAAGGTCGGCGGGCTCGCCGGGATCGCGGCGATCCTCGCCGCCTGTACTCGGTCCACGTCTGCGACCTCGGCCGAGCAGATCGCAGCGCCGGGCCTACTCACCCCGCACGATGCGCGTGTCGTCGTCGTCGGTGCCGGGCTCGCCGGCATGACAGCCGCCTATCGCCTTGCTCAGGCGGGTATCCACGTGGAGGTCCACGAGGCGCGCGACGGGGTGGGCGGCCGATGCTGGACCGCACGCGGATTCGCCGATGGGCAGACCGCGGAGCACGGCGGCGAGTTCATCGATACCCGGCACGTGCATCTCCGTGGACTCGTACAAGAGCTCGGTCTTTCGATGGACGATCTGTGGAAGGGCTGGCCGGCGGGCTCTGTCTGGCCCGACTGGGTCGGCGGCAAGGTCATGGATCACGCCGTCGTGAAGGACCATCTCGATCGGATCTCGAAGGCCGTCACCGCAACGGCCCACGCGGTTGGCGTGTTCGACGCTGGCCGAGCATCCGACGCCGCGTACTCCTACGGCACAGCGACACCCGCGGCGGTCGAGATGGATGCGCAGACGATGGACGCATGGCTCGACGACAACGTGCCCGGTGTTCCTGATGACCTGAAGGGATTCCTGAACGAGTCGATGGCTGGGTGGTACGGCCTCGACATGCCACAACTCTCCGCGCTGAACTGGATCGACTACTTCGTCATCCCCTCCCCTGGCGGGGACGAACGTTGGCACGTCCGCGGTGGCAACGATCAGGTGCCACACCGGTTGGCGATCTTCCTGCCGCAGGGGGCGCTGCATCTGGACTCCGCGCTCCAGTCGATGGCTCGTCGCTCGGACGGCTCCTATGAGCTCAGGTTCACCGATTCATCCCAACCGGTGGTTGCCGATTTCGTGGTACTCACCACTCCGTGGACGACGCTTCGTGCTGTGGATCTGACCGGAGCCGGCTTCGACCCGTATCGAACCACCGCGATCGATGAACTCGGGATGGGCACCGACGTCAAGCTGCTGTTGCAATACACGAAGCGGCCGTGGATGTTCACCGTCGACGGCACCGCGTGGAGCGGCGGGATGGAGCACACGGACCCCAACTTCGAGACGTGGGAAAGCTCTACGGATGAGCCGGGCCGCTCGGGCCTCATCACGGTGTACGCAGGCGGGTCCGGCAGCGCGGTGTTCGCGAACGAAGCGCCCCATGGAGTTGCGCCACAAGCGCTTACGGACACGGTCCTCGGTCATATCCAAGACGTCGTCCCAGGAACGAAGGCGGCGTTCAACGGGAAGGCGTGGCTCGACTACTGGACGGGCGATCCGTGGACGCGTGGGTCCTACGCCGCGTTCACGCCGGGGCAGATGACGAAGTACTGGGGCTATAACGCGATCCCGTTCGAGCGCGTGCACTTCGCGGGCGAACACACGTCGACCTACTCGCAGGGTTTCTTGAACGGCGGCGTGGAGTCCGGCCAGCGTGCCGCGATCGAGGTCATGCGCGCGGTCGGCGCCCACGTGCCCAAGGCGATCGCGTCGATGCCCTATACGCCGGTGACGACCTAGCCGCCGGCACCGCCCTGCTGGTGCGAGTGCTTCGTCGACTGCGGCGGCGTCGCCTGGATCACGTAACCGTCGGCGAACGTCGTCGTGTAGTGGATCGGGCCGACGTGGTAGTGCACGTCGAACCCGCTCACGCGATAGGTGCCCGGCTGCATCGAGTCGAGCACGACGACCACCCGCGTGCCCGCGTCGCCGTACTGGTGGCCGGGCAGCGGGTAGCTCGCCATCGGCGTGCGGCATTCCTGCGGCACGTCGTTCGGGAAGTTGGGGGCGAGCCGGTGGCAGCGTGGCGTGTCGACGAACAGCCAGGCGTCCGTGATGTGCACGCCCGGCGTCGCATCGACCGGTTGGACGGAGTCCAGCGTGACCCCGATCCGCGACCCGTTCGACAGGAACAGGAACGGGTAGGCAACCTTGCTCCCCGCCTCGGCCTCGAACGTCGTGCTCACGGCGTTGCGATGCGCATCACCGGTTGACAGCGGCCCGCGCCACGGGAGCATCCCCAAGAAGTTGAGTGCCAGCCCGGCGAGGAGTATCACGCTCAGACCGACGGCCAGCGCGATCAACCAACCGCGCCAGTGGTGGCGCGGACGTTCCAGCAGACGCTGATCCAGCTCAGGCGGCGGCGTCAGCGTGGTTGGGGAAGCCACGCATGCAACGTAGTCGGGTCGCGTCACTGTTGTCGAGACGGCTGGTCGAAACGCGCGCGACCTGATGCCCGCCCTACACTCGGCGGATGAGCGAGATCGCGGAGCCTAACGCCTCGATCGATCACCCGCTGGACGACGCAGAGCGCCGCGAGCTCCTCGACCTGGCGCTGCCCGCGGTCTTCTCGACCGTTGCCCTGGATGGGTCGGTGCACTCGGTGCCGGTTCATTACCTCTTCATCGGCGAGCGCTTCAGATTCATCGCCGAGGACGGATCGGTGAAGGTGCGGAACACGCGACACTCGGGCCGAGGCACGCTCTGTGTCATGGCGACCGTCAAGGGCGAGCGGCGGTACGTCACCGCGGAAGGACCTGTCGAGATCGAAGAAGGGGTCGCCCAGGCGGACCTGGATACGCTCGATCGCCGCTACCAGCGCGAGTCGCCGTCGGCGGATGACGAGGCGTACGCTGCGACCGTCACGGTCGTGCTTCACCCCGTGCGATGGCTCGGTCGAGCGGACGCCTACTAGAAGGTGCGGTTCAGGCGGCTTCGAATCCGGCGACCGTTGGGTGATCGTCGGTCCGCGGGCCGACCTGCGCCGCACCGCCCGGCGATCCGAGGCCGGTCTGCTCGAACCACTCGGCATTAACCGCCTGGAACGGCTTCCACTCGGCGGGCACCTCGTCCTCGGCGAAGATGGCGTCGACAGGGCAGACGGGTTCGCATGCCGCGCAGTCGATGCACTCGTCGGGCTGGATGTAGAGCATGCGCCCGCCCTCGTAGATGCAGTCAACCGGGCACTCGTCCACGCATGCCCGGTCCTTGACGTCGATGCAGGGTTCAGCGATCACGAAGGTCATGCTCGTGGGGTACCCGCCGCGACGCGGGAGGAAACGGCGGGTCCGGCTCGAAGGACGCGGCCCGGACGGGCTCTCGAGGGTGTTCCAAATAGTGGAACTCAGTTCCGATATCTGGAACACCCCGAGAACCCCTCCGAAGCCGGCTGGATCGACGACCGCGCGACGGGGATCTAGTCGCCTTGGCTGTCGCTGTGGTCGCCCTGCGAGTTGTGGTCGCCCTGCGAGTTGTGGTCGCCCTGCGAGTTGTGGTCGCCCTGCGAGTTGTGGTCGCCCTGCGAGTTGTGGTCGCCATGCGAGTTCTGGTCGCCATGCGAGTTCTGCCCTTGGTCGTTCTGGCCCTGCTCATCGCCATCTTGGTCGCCCTGGCTTCCGCCTTGGTCGTCGTCGCCCTGGTCGTCGTCGCCCTGGTCGCCTTGCCCACCGCCACCACCGTGTTGGCCGCTGCCGCCGCCTTGACCGCCGCCTTGACCGCCGCCTTGACCGCCGCCCTGACCGCCGCCTTGACCGCCGCCTTGACCGCCGCCTTGACCGCCGCCTTGACCGCCGCCTTGACCGCCGCCTTGACCGCCGCCTTGACCGCCGCCGTGGTCACCCGGGCCACCGCCCTGGTCTCCCTGTCCGCCACCCTGATCGCCCTGGCCAGTGCCTTGATCGCTCTGGCCACCGCTCTGATCGCCGGTCGTGCCTCCGCCGGTCGTGCCCCCGCCGGTGGTGTCGCCACCGGTGCCCGTCGTCACCACATCACCCAAGCTGCCGCTCGCGTGGTTGTGATCGCTTCCGTGCGATCCGCCCTTCGAGGGATGATTCGCCGATGGGCGGCTGCCGATGCCGGTTGGAACCCGACCGGTCGAGGGATCGCCGCTACTCCCGGCGACGCCGACGTCGGGCGCATCCGGCGCACCGATCCGTGGTGGCCCGCCCGACGGGCTCGCGCTGAATCCGCCCAACGCGAACGACACACCCATCGTCAGCATGATCGCCGTGATCAACGTCGCACTCAGGACCGAGACGCGCGACGCGGCACGCCCGAACAGACCAACACCACCCGCGACGGTCGCAACCGACGCCAGCGCCGGCTCCTCCGCCGGCAACGCGATCACGGGAACCGGCACGTTCCGCCGGTCCATGTGACGGCGGATCGCCGGTCCCAATTCCTCATAGACCATGCGCGGGCTGACCCTCTCGCCACCCGGCGGCGGCTGCACATCGTCCGGCCAGATCGCGATCACGTGTGCGTCGGGCGCCAGCTGGCGCGCCACCAAGCTCGACGTCGCCACGATGTCCGCATCGAGCACGATCACGTCGGGACGCAGGTCTTGTCCGAGCACGCGCCCGAGTTCTTTCTCGTCGCCGGCGCAGCCCACGACGGAGAAGCCCTCGGCCTCGAGCAGGTAGTGCAAGGATCCGGGCGCGTCGGCCTCGGCGAGGACGACACGCGCGCCGGATCCTCCACCCGTCAACACCAAGCGCGGTTCATCACCGTTCGTGTTCGGATCGACCATGGAGGCACTCCCGCGGCTCGTTCCGCGGTGTTGGGTTCAATCCTCACGGTTGGCCCGCTCCACGGCAAAGGTTTTGCGACCCACTTTGTCTGGCACGAGAGACCTACCTAGTTGTAGGTGGTTCGGGCGAGGCCATCCGTCGACCGCCCCACGAACAGGCTCGCGACCTGCACAGGAACCTTCGACGGGACCGGCTCACCCGTCCTCAAAGCTGACAGTTTCGGCCAGTGCCCGTCATCATCTCGGGCGGAGAAGGACGCACCCGCCATGGTCGAAGGAACCGCGACACCCGTTCAGCCTGCCGCCCGGTCTGTGAGGCAACGCCTCGCACACCTTCGTCTGCGCTTCCGCGACCCGGTCCTCGAGAAGGCATATAAGGAGGACCGGTTCCAGCACAACCTCTGGAATACCCGGTTCGCGTATCTCGCCGGGATCGGCCTATGGGTCGGCTGGGGCCTGCTCCTCCGGCCGTACATGCTGTCGATCCACGACCTCCAGCTGGACGCGCGGCTCCGGTTCGGGGTCTTCATCCCCTTGCTGATCCTCGGGCTCCTGTTCAGCTACACGAAGATCTACAGCCGCGTCTGGGAATGGACCTCGTTCGCGCTCGCGGTCGCGACGCTCGCGATCTGGGTCGTCTACTCGTCGAAGATCTTCACGTTGCCGGCGGAGTACGGCTACGTCGGCGTCATCCTGATCACGGCGTTCACGTACACGCTGCTGCGGCTGCGGCTGATGCTCGTCGCGCTGACGGCGTTCGCCGGCCTCGCCTTCTACCTGCCGTACGCGTACACCGCGAGGTACATCGTGCCCGTGAGCGAGACGCTCGCGACCCTCTACATCGTCTCGTTCGGGATGTTGGGATGTCTGTCCGCCTATTGGATGGAGCGGTTCACGCGCGACCTGTACCTGCGGCAGCGCGAGCTCGACCAGGAGCGCACGCGATCCGACGGGCTGTTGCTGAACATCTTGCCGCAGGCCGTCGTCGACCAGCTCAAGACGTCGTCGGGCCAGCGGATCGCGGAAGCGTTCGACGACGTGAGCGTGGTGTTCGTCGACGCGGTCGGCTCGACCGAGCAGGCGGCACGGGCAACACCGGAGGCGTTCGCCGAATCCCTCGACGAGCTCTTCCGGTGGTTCGACGAGCTGGCCGACCGCCACGGTCTCGAGAAGATCAAGACGATCGGTGACGCCTACATGGCGGTAGCCGGCGCACCGGTGCCGATGTCCGACCACGCGAACGCCGCGGTCGGTATGGCCCTTGAGATCAACGCGGGGCGCGACTCGCTCCGGTGGCCGTCGGGCGATCCCATCAGGGTGCGCGGCGGCGTCGCGACCGGACCGGTGGTCGCCGGCGTCATCGGCGAGCGGAAGTTCGCCTACGACGTGTGGGGCGACACGGTGAACCTCGCGAGCAGGCTGCAAGAAGCTGCACAGCCCGGAGAGGTGTTGATCGCGCCGCGAACGGCCGACCTCGTCGACCGCTACGGCTGCGGGCCGGCGCAGACCGTCGACATCAAGGGAAAAGGCCCGACGCAGGTGCGGGCGCTCGTGGACGCGCCGGCCGACGCTCCCGTCGAGCCCGACCGGTGAGGAACGCCGTCGTTCGGCGCGTCGCGCCGATCGCGATCATCCTCGGCCTCGTCGGGGTCGCGTGCACGCCCTCGCCGCCCAACGTCACGCGTCCCTCCGGAAGCGGCAAGGGCACGATCGTGGTGGGTGTCTCCGGCTCGTTCACCGAGAACCGGTTGGTCGCCGAGATGTATGCGCAGGTGCTCGAGCACGCCGGCTACACCGTGGAGCGGCAGTTCGATCTCCGCTCGCGCGAGGTTTCGCAGTCCGCGCTGGAGTCTGGGCAGATCGACGTCAAGCCCGAATATCTGTCCTCGCTCCTGTTGTATCTCGATCCCAACGGCGGGCACTCGAACGACCCATCCGTGGTCGCGGCCCAGGTTGCCGGACAGCTCGCGGCGAGCGGGATCTCGGTCCTGACACCGTCGCCTGCCCAGGACCAGAACACGTTCGTTGCCAACACGCAGACCGCGCAGCAGTACGGGCTGACGACGATGTCGTCGCTCGCGACGGCGGCGAACCATCTCACGCTCGGCGCGCCGCCGGAGTGCCCCCAACGGCCTTATTGCCTGCAGGGTCTCAAGGATGTCTACGGCATCTTGTTCTGGGACTTCGTTCCGCTCGATGCCGGCGGCCCGCAGACCGTTGATGCGCTGAAGAACAACGAGGTGCAGATCGGGCTTCTGTTCTCGACCGATCCGAGCATCAAGGAGAACGGGTTCGTGCCGCTCTTCGACGACAAGCAGCTGCAAGACGCCGAGAACATCACGCCGGTGATCCGGACGGCGGTCCTGAACAACGAGGTCGGCCGGCTACTGGACGGGGTCAGCGCCGCACTGACGACCGAGAACGTCACGGCGCTCATCGGGAAGGTCGTTCTCGACGGCCAGGACATCCCGACTGTGGCGAAAGCATTCCTTCGGGCGGATCACCTGCTCTAGATCGCGCCCATCGGAGAGGATGGACGGCGTGAACCTGATGCGTCTGGCCATCATGCTATCCGTCCTCGCGTTGGCGTCGGCGTGCACGAGTGCGAGTCAGACCACAAGCTCGACGACACCGCCACCCGCGCCCCCATCGTCATCCTCGCCAGGGAGCTCGAGCGTCCCGGCGGTGTCCAGCTCCCGGATCTCGTTCGAACCGTCGGGCAGCGGATCGCTCCTGGTCCACGCCGTCTATCCGAAGCCGCAGTCGAACTGCAAGCACGTCCACACGGCGACGTTCCGTGCGCGCTACCCCGGCGCGTTGTCGATCAAGAGCGCGGACGACGGCACCTTGTCCCTCGTCGTGACGCTCCCGTTCGAGAAGTACCTGGACGGGATCGCCGAGGTGCCAGCGACGTGGCCGGCCGCGGCGCTCGAGGCGCAGGCGATCGCCGCGCGCAGCTACGCCCTCGCCCACCTCGACTGGAGCGGCCAGCAGGGCGATGCGGTGCAGCAACCGATCTGCGCCTCGACCGATTGCCAGGTCTACGGCGGCATCCACGTGCCGCCGACCACCGGCATCGCCCGCTGGTACGCCGCGGTCCAGCACACGGAGAACCAGGTGCTGCTGTACGGCGGCAGCCCGGCCGACACCGTCTACTTCTCCACGTCGAACGGGCACACGTACGGGAACGACCAGGTATTCGGAAGCGCGCCGCTGCCGTATCTCCGACCGGTCGTCGAGCGCGATGACGGCGCGTCGCCCACATCACATTGGCGCATCCCGATCCCGTTCCCCGACCTCGCGACCTTCCTGACGGCGGGCGGGCTGTGGCCGAGCGGCAAGCGCATCTCATCGGTGCACAGCAGCGGGTCGAACGTGATGGTCACGGGCGCCGGCACCTCGACGCCGATCGACGCCGGAACGTTCCGAGACACGGTCAACACGTGGGCGCCCTGCCTCGAGCCCGGGCAGTATCCGACCGGCGTGCTGCCCCAAACGATCCCGTCGGATTGGTACCGCGTCGGTTCTGGCAGCTCGGGTGCGATCGCGACGGGACGCGGCTGGGGCCACGGCGTCGGGATGGTCCAGTGGGGCGCGTACGGAAAGGCGAAACGAGGCTGGTCCGCCGACCGCATCCTCGGCTACTACTACGGCGGGCTGCAGCCGCAGCACTATCCCGAACCGGGCTTGATCCACGTGATCGTGACGAGTGGGCTGGCATCGCTCGCGGTCCAGGCGCCGACGCAGGGAGCGACGATCAACGGTCAGCCGTTCCCTGCGGGAACCGTGCATCTCACCGGGAACGCCGGCACGGTCAGCGTCGGACCGTAAGGCGAGATCGCCCCCGAGCGTTCACCCTCCGTTGGTGGTCGGCCTCGAGCGGCGCCGATGAACTGGCTCGATGAGTACACGAGCGCCGCGGCAGCTGACCGACTCGCGAGCAGCCACCGTGACATTCGTGCTTGCGCTGCTCGGGCTTCCCGGGATGATCCTCGTGCCCGATAGCGGATTCCTCCTGGGCGCCACCGCAGCGCTGCTCGCCTGGCAGCTGCTTCGCCGCGGACGCGTGAAGCGTGAGTGGCGCCGGATGACGATCGCCTCGTGCGGGATCGGACTGGGCGCGGTGCTGATCTACCTGATGGACACCGCGCTGGTCGCGGGGTTTCGCGGCTAGGTCAGCGCGCGTCGTGCCGGGTCTTGAGACCCGTCACGAGCATGTCGCAGATGTTGCTGTCGATGCCCGAACGGGTCTGCGAGGTCGGCACGAAAGCGAGCGTCTTCGGATCAAACGTCCCGACCGAGGTCACGACCCCGGTGAACCACACGAGCTTCGAGCCCGCGGGATCGCTCTTCGGGACGACCGCGATCCCGGTGCCCTTCTGGACCTGCGTCCAGGTGCCGTCCGGATTCTGCGTGACGGTCGTGGACCCGATCGTCGTGAACGTGAGCACGCCCAGCGAGCTCGAGAGCACCGTGTCGTACGAGCCCCGGTACTCGACCTTCACGACGTTGCCGCTGTCGTCGAGCGTCAGGAACCCGGGGTGTCCGGAGCGCTCCTGAGCCGAGATCGAGAACGCGCACACGCCGTCCAGCGTGTAGCTGCGAGCCGGGCCGACGAACGGCACCCGCGTGGATGCCTGCGCGGGCGCAGCGAAGAGCAGCAGCGCGAGACCGACCAGCACGAACGCAACGGAACGACGCACAGAGCTCCTCTCCTTACTTGATCTGCGCGGCATCCGCGCCGCCGGGGGTTGCAGGTACGGGATATTCCCATGCGGCGAGGCCGAGCGTCGACCGGCCAAAGGTCGGCGTCACGCGCCGCCACGTAGGCCTGGCCCAGGGTGTTCCACATAGTGGGATTCAGTTCCAACATAGGGAATCCGCCAACACGGACCGGCGGCCCGGCCCCGTTCTGCAGAACCGCCCGTTAGCGCGCCGGCTCGAGCGCGTCCTCCCCGCGGATCAGAAACTGCCCGGCGAGCAGGATGACCGGGATGCTCAACAGACCGGTCAGGTACTGCGGGAACGTGATGACCTCGCCGGGTTTGAGGATGTCGTGGAAGAAAAGGAAGTCCACCACCAGGAACCCGAGGATCAGTGTGACGGCGAGCGCCTTCTTCATGATCCATCCTCCGGTGATATCGGGGTACGAGGCTCCACGATAGGCCCGTCCCCCGCGCGGGAGCGACCCGCCGCAACGTTGTTCCACGTGCGCGTCACCAAAGCGCCATATCGCCTAGGCGGAGCGTTCGCCCAGCTTTGCGATGAACGCCCGCACCGAGTCGGCGGCAGGCCGGATGCCCTTGAGCTCGAAGGACGCGAGTGCCGTTCGCGCAGCTTCTGCCGCCTCCGCGTCGCGACCGGCGCCCCGAAGTGCGTCGGCTAGCGCGAACCACGCCTGACCGATCTGGTCCGGTGTCTGTGCGCCCGCAAGGAACTCGACAGCTTCGCGCGCGAGCGAAACCGCCTCTTCGTGCGCTCCCCGATCGGTCCGTACGCGCGCGAGGGCGGTCCGCCCGAGGGCCTGCGACGCCAGGTCGTCGTCCGCGGCGAGGCTCATCGCCTCGGTTGCCAGCGACTCGGCCTCGTCGAGACGGCCGAGATCACCAAGCACGGTCGCGAGCCTGGCAGCCGACGTCGATCGGTGCCCGTCGTCACCGAGTGCGAGCATCAGGTCGACCTCCCGGCGCGCCCACGGTTCGGCGCCGGATAGATCGCCGGCGAGCATCTCCATGTCGCTCCGGAAGCCAGACGTCGCGGCCATCATGAACCGATTGCCGAGCCGTTCGGCGAGCGCGAGCGCCTCGTCCGACAGCTCCCGAGCGCGATCGAAGTCGCCTTGGAAGCTCGCGTAGATGCTCCGGTGCGTGAGGGTGATCGATCGAAGGTTCCCCTCACTGCCGATCTCGAACTGCATTTCCTCGATCGTGCCGAGCGCGTCCTCGGGTTTCGTGCTCCCGAACATCTGAGCGGCTTGCAGCTTCAGGAACACACGCTGCAAGAGCTGCCGGTCATCGACCATGCGGGCATGCTGCGCGGCCTCCTCGAGCCGTTCCACCGCGTCGTCGAACGAACAGCTCATCCAATCGAGCTCGGTCATCGCCCAGCGAGTCTCGGCGAGACCGCGATGGTCCCCGAGCCGCTCGAACGCGTCGAGCGCCTCAGCGAACTCCTGCGCGACCTCCTGGGTCGAACGAGCATGTGGATCCACCAAGAGCTGCGCTTGGGTGCGATCCAGGCGCGCCATCCATTCGAGCGACGCATCGCCCGCCGCCGCGGCGGCCTTCATCGCTTCCTCGGCCGCCGTGAGCGCCGCCGGCGCCTCGAAGATCATCAACTGTGCGTGCGAGAGCTCATACAGGACGCGAGGGCGATCCGGATGCTCGTCCGGCAGCAACGCGACGACATGCCGCCACAGCGCCGCGGCGGCCATCTCGTCGCCCCGCTCGGACGCACGCCGTGCACAGGCGCGGTAGTGGTCCGCCGCACGAAGACCCATCTCCCTGGTCTCGTCGGTGAGCGGCCCGAGTTCCTCGAGCAGCCGATACGCGCGTTCCAGGTGATACGCGACGATCTCCTCCTGCTCAACGACGTGATCGCCGGCGACGGCAACGAGCCACGCCGCGAAGCGTTCGTGCAGCTGCGCACGGAGCGCTTTGGGCGCGGCTTCATACGCGGCGTCGCGGATCAGCAGGTGCCGGAAGCGGAACGCGTCGTCGCCAGGTAGGAGCGAGCGATCGGGCGCGATCAGGTCACGGCGAACGAGGCCCATGAGGGTGGCGCGGAGATCAGAACCGCGCTCATCGAGCAGCGCTTCCACCGCGCCGACGTGGAACTGCTTGCCTTCGACGGCCGCCCGCTGGATCACGGCCCGCTCGTCACCGTTCAGACGGTCCAGCCGTGCCGCGAGCAGCGCCTGGATCGTCGGCGGGACGGCGACCTCCGACAGGTCGCCGACCGCCAACCAGCGGTCGCCCTCGCGCACCAGCCGGCCGTCGTCGATGAGCATGCCGAGCATCTCTTCGACGAACAGCGGCGTGCCCTCGGCGTGTTCGAGGATGCGCGCCTGCACGTCCTCCGGCAGGTCGGCGCGCCCGAGGAGGTTCGCGATCAGATCCACGCACTCGGCGTCGGCGAGCGGCTCGAGCGAGATCGTCGCCGCGTTGAACTTGCCGCCGCCCCACGTGGGCCGGGTGTCGAGCAGATCGGGACGCGCCATGCAGAGCACGAGGATCGGGGCGCCGCGAGACCAGTCCGTGATGTGCTCGATCAGCTCGAGGAACGTCGGCTCGCCCCAATGGATGTCGTCGAACACGACGACGAGCGGGCCGCCGTCCGCGACCGCCTCCAGGAACCGCCGCACCGCCCAGAAGCTCTCCTCGGGAGCCGAGTCGCGTTCCGAGACGCCGAACAGTTGCGCGAGCGTCGAGCACACGACGGGTTCCTCCGCATCGCCGAGGACCGCACAGATCTTCCGCTCGATCTCCTCAGGCGGATCGAAGTCGTCCAGGCCGGCAGCCTCCTTCACCACTTCGCCGACCGGGTAGAACGTGATCCCGTCGCCATACGGGAGGCACCGGCCGCGCAGCACGGTTGCATGCGCCTCGAGCGGCCGCAGGAATTCCTCGACGAGTCTGGACTTCCCGACGCCCGGCGAACCGAGAACCGTGAAGAGCTGGCAGGACCGGTCGGCGATCGCGGCCTCGAAGGCCTGGCGGATCTGGTCGAGCTGGCGGTCGCGCCCGACCATCACCGAGTCGAGCCGGCGCCGTGGCGAGGCTGCGCCCGGTGTCACCTCGCCCAACCGGAACGCGGGCATGGGCTCGGACTTGCCCTTGAGATCGAGCGGGGGGACCTCATCGGCCGTGACGGCATCGCGGACGAGTTGCATCGTCTCCGCGCCCAGCAAGACCGTTCCCGGTTCGGCCGCCTGCTCCAACCGAGCCGCGACGTTGACGGCGTCGCCCGTCACGAGCGTCTGTTCGGTGTCGCCGGCAACGACCTCGCCCGTGTTGACGCCGATCCGAACGGTGAGCGACAGACCGTGGTCGCGCTCGAGTTCCTTGTTCAGCGTCGCGAGCGCGGCAAGCATCTCGTCCGCAGCGCGGACGGCGCGGAGCGCGTCGTCCTCGTGAACGACGGGGACGCCGAACACAGCCATCACCGCGTCACCGATGAACTTCTCGACGGTGCCGCCGTGCCGTTCGAGCGCGCCGCGCATCGTGTCGAAGTAGCGAGCCATCACCTGCCGCAGCGACTCGGGGTCGAGCTGCTCGCCGATCGCGGTCGACCCGGTGACATCGCAGAACAGCACAGTGACCGTCTTGCGGATCTGCCCGGTCCCGGCTGGACGAAGCGGAGCGGCGCAGGCCGGACAGAACGCGAAGTCGTCCGGACTCTCTCGGCCGCAGTTGGCACAGGTCAGCACCGGTGGAGCCTAAGCCGCTCAGACCCCCGGGGTCCAAGCCGAAGCCACGAACGACCGATCAGGACGTCGCGACCACCAGCTGGGGCACGGTGCCGGCCGCGCCCTGCTTCGATGCGTAGTGGGCGCCGTTGGTGTTGGTCGAGCTGACCCGCAGGCTCACCACGCCGTCGCCGGTGACGAACGGGGTCACGTCGACGGTGATCCACGTGCCGGTGCTTCTCACGGACCCGATCGTCGCGGTCGGCGAGGACGCCGCGGGGGGCGCGTTGGCCCACGTGACCGACCCTTCGTTCCAGGTCGAGGTGGTCGTCGGGTGGATCACTCCGCCGGCGGTCGAGGGGTCGACGATGTAGAGCCGCAGCGTCGCCGAGCTCACGGTCGAGGTCCCGATCCCGCTCACATCGAACTTGATCAAGAAGTCCTTGATCGGCGACCCGTCGGCCTGCAGGGTCGTCGCGCTGCCGTAGTTCGTGGAAGGCGAGCCCTGGACGATGTAGGCGTCGTCGGTCGGGGTGAAGGTGAGACCCGAGCCGGAGGGCACCGTCGCGGTCGCCGGATCGCTCTGGACGGAGACATGGCCCGCGGCGTCCAACGACTGGAGCGTATACGTATAGGTGCTTCCGGCGGTCACGTGTGTGTCCGTGTAGCGCGTGACCGCGCCGATCGTGTCGATCTGGCTTCCGTCGCGCCACACGCGGTATCCGGTAACACCCGTATCGTCGGTCCCCGCCGTCCAGGTGAGATCGACCTTGCCCGTCGAGCCGGTCGCCTGGAGGTTGGTCGGCGGGGTCGGCGCCTGCGTGTCGCCGCCGGAGAACGTGTAGGTCTTCACATCGAACGTGCGACCGAGCTCGTCGGTCGGTGTCACGGTTACGTTCGGCCCGTTCACCGACACCAGCAGGAAATGGAACACCCGATCGATCGTCGCCGGCGCGCTCAAGCTACCGCAGGCGCTCCCGTGGTTCGACGAGTAGGACCAGCCGATCGCCGCGGCGACGGGTGCGCCGCACCTACTGACCGGCTCAAGCGTCGCGCCGCCTCCACCCGTCACGTAAGACACCGGCATGCCCGGCGCCGAGGGTGCGTTCCTCGTGTAGATGTGCGCGTGCCCGTTGAAGACGATGTCCACGCCGTTGTTCGAAAGCAGGCCCTCAAGCTTCGGCGAGGCCCCCTGCAGGTAGGTGTCCGAGACCTCGGTCGCGTTCGCCGAGTACAGCGGGAAATGGAAGAAGGCGAACTTCATCACACCCGGATGCGCCGCGAGGTCAGCGGAGAGCCACCGATACTCCGGACTCGAGACCGTCCAGTGCGTGGCCGCGTCATCGCCGTAGAGATCCGAGCTTCCGACGTTGCTGTTCGCCCAGCTCGCTTCCAGGATGTAGAAGCGCGCCTCACCCGCGTCGAAGGCGTACCAGTCGCTCGGATAGCTCGCCGAAGACGTTCCGTTGACACAGCAATAGGTATCCATCTGATACCGGCCGCCGGAGCTGGCCGCCGCACGATCCTGTGGCCAGTTGATGAGCGCGGTGCTGTTCATCCCATGGTTCCCCTGCGTCGGGAACAACGGGATCGACCGACCTGGAACCGTCCAGAAGTTCGGACCGAAGATCCCGCTTACACCGGAGCCGGTCTGAACCAGGTCCCCGTACTCGGTCTGGGTGCCGCTGTTGTACCCGTTGTCCCCGGTCGTGACGGCGAACCTGGCGCCGCTCGCCGCGATCTGGGACATCACATCGGCCTGATCGGGGTTCGTTCCGGTGGTGCCCGACAGCCCCCAATCGCCGAACACCGCGAAGGAGAAGGGGGTCGTGGCCCCGGCGGCGATCTGCGAGCGGAACTGCGGCGATGGGTCTGAGCCGAGCAGGTCGACGGATCCGCCGAACACCCGGTAGCAATAGCCGGCGTCTGTCGCGAGCCCGCTGACCTGGGCCTTCCATTGATACTCCGCGGTCGAGCCGACCGTGATCGACGTGCGGGCGGCGGTCACGACGTGCGCCGTGCAGCTCTCGGTCCCGACCCGTCCATAGGTGGCCGTGCCGGTGCTGAGCGACGTGGTCGTCGCCCAGTTGATGGTGACGTTGCTCGTGACGAGGTCGGTCAGATACGGGTAGCGGCGGAGCTGGGATGCGACCGAAGCCACGGCAGGGTGCGCGGGAACCAGGATGAGCGCGGCACACGTGGTTGCAGCTGTCGCTGTGAGCAAGAACCGTCGACGGAGACGCCGCCCCAACGACTGGTCGTCACGCCCCACGGACCCCTCCCCCCGGCTCGTGATCCACACCACGCTAGACCCGCGGACCGCGTTGTGTCCACTGAACCGCCTACAGCAAACCGACGGGCCAACCCGGAAGCTAGATTGCGCGGGTGGGCTTCAACGACGCGACCGCGTACGACGCCTTCATGGGCCGGTACTCGGGACCGCTCGCGTCACGGTTCGCCGACTTCGCTGAGGTTGCGAGCGGACAGCTGGCACTCGACGTCGGATGCGGCACCGGGATGTTGACGGGCGAGCTCGTGCGAAGGCTCGGCCCCGAGGCCGTCACCGCATCGGACCCATCCGCGCCCTTCGTCGATTCGGTCCGATGGCGCTACCCAGGTGTCGACGTTCAGCAAGCACCCGCCGAGCACCTGCCCTTCGACGGCGTGCGATTCGACGCAGCGCTCGCACAGCTCGTCGTGCATTTCATGTCGGATCCAGTTGCGGGGCTCGCCGAGATGCGACGCGTCACGAAGGCCGGAGGGGTCGTGGCGGCGTGCGTCTGGGATCACGCCGGTGGGCAAGGTCCGCTCGCCGCGTTCTGGCGCGGTGCTCGCGCGGTGGATCCGAAGGCGCCCGACGAGTCAGCGCTCGCGGGAGCCCGCCAGGGCCATCTGGCGGAGCTGACGTCGTTGGCAGGGCTGCGCGACATCGCCGAGCGAACGCTCGTCGTCGAGGTCGAACATCCGACGTTCGAGGAGTGGTGGGACCCGTTCACCCGCGGCGTCGGGCCGGCAGGCGCGTTCGTCGAAGCACACTCCGCAGATGAGCAAGCCGAGCTGCGCGAGATCTGTCGCGCCGAGCTCGGCGAGGGACCGTTCACCGTGCGTGCGGTGGCGTGGGCAGCCCGCGGCGTCGTCTAACCGGCGCGCGATCTGTCCACAACGTTCAGTTGCGGGAGCGCTCGACGTCGTGCGCCACGAGGCCGCTGCGATCGAGTGGCCACCCGCGTCGATCGATCATCAGATCCTCGGCCGGTTGCGTGACGTGCGCGGCGGCGAAGAGCGCCTCGTTGAGCGGATCGATCGCAGGCGCGAGCGCGCGTTCCATGCTCAGCTTGCAGGCTTCTTCATACATCGCCCGGCTCTTCCATCGCTCCGCCGTGAACTGCGTGGTCTCGATCCCTGGCAGCACCGGTTCAGCCGGTTCGATCAAGGTGCGCGTCCAGATCACAGCGTCGGGAGGACCTGCGCGAGGAACTCCTCGAGGCGCCCCCGGCCTTCGCTCGGCCACTCGATCACGAGGTACTCGATGCCGCCGGCGGCCATCCACTCATAGGCGGCTTTGACGTCGTCCCACGGCTCGGAGATCGACAGGCTCGACGCGCGCAGGATCGACGCCGGGTCGCGGCCGGCTTCCTCCGCGGACCGATCGATGATCGCGGTGATCTCCGCAAGCTCGGCGGCATCGTTAGCCCAACCGTGCCACGCGTCCGCGTACCGGCCGGCGATCGGGAGCGTGCGCTTCCGGCCCTCTCCTCCGACCCAGATCGGCGGGTGCGGCTTCTGCACCGGGAGCGGGCGATACGTCGCGCCCTCGAGCCGGTAGTGCTCGCCGTCGAAGGTCACATCCTCTTCGGTGAAGAGCGCACGGAGGATCTGGATGCCTTCCTCGAGCCGGTCCATCCGGTCCTTCGTCGGCGGGAACGCGATGCCGAGCTCGCGATGTTCCGGCTCGTTCCACGCGGCGCCGATCGCGCACTCGACGCGGCCACCGGAGAGGTGATCGACCGTAACGACCTCCGCCGCAAGCACGGCAGGATGCCGGTGCGTCATCCCGGTGACGAGCGTGCCGAGCCGCACCCGCGACGTCTCGCGAGCGATGCCCGCGAGCAGCGTCCACCCCTCGAGCGCCGGTCCCTTCGGGTCCGCATAGAGCGCCTTGAAGTGGTCGAAGACCCAGACGCCGTCGAGATCGGCGTCCTCCGCGAGCCGTGCGCGAGCGACGATCTCGTCCCACGTCAGCTGATGTTGTGAGATGTCCAGACCGAACCGCATCGCATCCCTCCCTCGGTCGCAGTCGCACGATAGCCGACGCTAGGGTGGCCGGGTGCAGACGTTCCTGCCGTACGCCGACTTCGAACGAACCGCTGCAGTCTTGGACGGCCGGCGCCTCGGCAAACAACGCGTCGAGGTGCTGCAGATCTGCAATGCGCTTCACAAGGAGCGAGGCGGTTGGGTCAACCATCCGGTGACCCGGATGTGGCGAGGGTATGAGCCGGCGCTGGTCGCGTACGGACTGGCGATCGTGCGCGAGTGGACCGCGCAGGGAAGGTCCGACACCGTCGGCGAGAAGCTGCTGCCCCACTTGCACGGCGAGCCGGAGCGGACGCAGAAGGAACTCGCGGAACTGCGGATGCTGCCACCCTGGCTCGGACGAGAGGACATCCACCTGGCGTACCGTTCCGCGGTCGTCCGGAAGGACCCGGACTTCTACCGTCCGCTCTTCCCCGATGTCGCCCCGGACCTCGAGTACGTCTGGCCCGTCTAGATCCGCCGGTCGTCTGACCGCCGGCGCATTTGCACCTGCACCCTCGTGAGGTCTATCCAGATAGCTGAACGCAGTTCCACTGTGTGGAACTCCTCATGACTTCGCGTCGCCCGCCGGCAGGGACCGGAACACCCGCAGGACCCGCGTGATCGTCGCCGGATCACCGCGCCAGTGCTCGTACACCACGTCGCTCCCCGCCTTGCGCACGAGGTGCCGCAACACCGCCGCGGCGACGATCGCGTCGTCGAGCGGACCGATCACCGGCAGGAACTCCGGCAGCAGGTCGATCGGTGAGGCGATCCACAGCGCCGCGAACCCGAGCCACAACTTGGCGCTTCGCGGCACGCGCTCGTCCTTGACCAGATCCTTGAACAGCAGCAGGAGGTTCGGGAGCAATCCCGCGAGCTCCCGTGCGGCGCCTACCCGGCCGAACACCACCAGCGCGCCGATCGCGAGCAGCCAGATCGCCACGGCGATCCCGAGGCCGATCAGCAAACCGTGCATACGGTCAGCGCGCCGCCCGCCACAGCACGGCGACCATCGCCGCCGCGAACGCCGCCATCGTGACCGATCCGACGAGCAGGAACGTCTTCAACCGCCGGAGCACACCGGGAACCTCGTCGAGCGTCTCGTGCGCGCGGTGGACCGCGTGCGCGCGCAGGCTCCCCCAGGCTTCCTGCGACGTGATCGGAACCTCTGCGGCTCGGCTGCGCGATGGCAACGCTCGATGGACGATCTGGCGCATCGTCATCCTCCTCCCTGCTCGAACACCTGTTGTGCGAACGACTCGAGCTGCTCGGTGCTGGTCTTCAAGCGGATCTCCGCCTCGGGGGCCGACGGCGCACCCAGCACGTCGCGCTCACGCAGTTCGGTGTGCCACCGGCGGAGCCGCTCCAGGTTCTGTTCCTCCTCGTCGAGCTCGGCGGCCGTGAACTTGCGGATCGCGATCTCGTGCGCGATCTCGTCATCGAACTTGTCGCACTCGGCGAGGAACTCCACCCATTCGGCCTCGCGACCCTCGACGAACGCGCGCTCGAGGTCGGCCCCCATCGCGTCGTCCCGGGGGTCCGCGTCGAAGATGAAGACCTGGCCGTCGGCCCTGCCCACGAGGGAGCGCACCCGGTCCAGCGTCTTGGCGGTGTGACGGTGGAGTGGGAGCGCCCAGGTCGCTTGTTGCAGGGGAACGGCTCCGGCCCGACGAAGCTCTCGCCAGATCGCCACGCGATGGCGAGAGGGTTCCTGCGGCACCCGATACGTCACCACCGTCCAGTCCATGTAGCGGATGTTACAACAGGTCAGTAACGACCGTTACTCTTCGACGCGCTCCAGGATCAAAGCCGAAGCCTTTCGGCATCTACGGGTGAGCCGGAGTCCGGCGTTGTACCTTCTTGTTCGTGAGAGTCATCGTCTGGGCGCTCCTGGGCATGCTCGCATTGATCGTTGTCCCCCTCTGCGCGCTGCTGATCGTCGGCTTGATCCGCCGATTCCAGATCGCGCGCACGCGGCGCGAACTGGCACGCATGGGGTTCGTGGGCAGCGTCCCGCGCGAGACCCGCCGCCTCTGGCCGCTCGTCGAAGCGGGGCTCATCGGAGTCGTCGCGTTGATCATCGCGACGTTGGTGCTGCCCGGCCCACCCGCGAGTCGGATGCTGGCGTCGACCGACGCGTCGCCCCTCTCAAGCGCCCCAACCCATACGCCCGCCGTTCCGCCCACCACGACCCCCGGCTCTGCGCACACTCCCTCGGACCAGCCGGCGGCAACGCACGGCCCCGGGAGTTCCCCCGCATCACCCGCCACGTCGGTGTTACCGGCGGCGGCAAGGGGAAGCGACGCCGGGGCGCCGTCGACCGTGACCGCCCGCTCAACGTCAGCCACCGCGATCCAGCTGCTGTGGGCGCGGGTCACCGGGGCGGCCGGCTATCACGTCGAACGATCGACCGACACCGTGACGTGGGATGTCGTCGCCTCGACGACCGGTGACCAGACCCAGTACACCGACGCGGCGCTGGCCTCGGGGACGACGTACTACTACCGCGTCGCCGCCGTCGCCGGCGAGGACGTCTCCCGCTCCGACGTGGTCTCCGCAACGACGACCGTCGAGACACCGGCCGCGCCCGTGTTGGTCTCGGCGACGGGCTCAGCCACTTCGGTCGATCTTGCGTGGAGCGACGTGGAGGGCGAACTCTCGTATCAGATCGAGCGATCGCCGGACGGAACCAGCGGGTGGACCGCGATCGGGACGACCGGCCAAGACGTGACCTCGTATTCGGACACCGGCTTGGCGGCTACCACCACGTACTACTACCGCGTGGTCGCCGTGACGTCGGACGGTGGGTCATCGGCACCATCCGGCGTGCTGTCCGCGACCACAGGTCCGGGCGATCTGTCGGGCGGGCCGTCGACATCGGGCGCGAACCCCGACCCGTCCATCGCGCCGACGGCTCCGTAGGTCTCGCCACGGCGCTCAGCGCCATCGAACGGCGAGCACCTCGAACGGTTCCGACAGCCCCTTCAATGAAACGATGCGGGGCCCCGAGTAGGGGAACGCGTCACCGGCCGCGTCCGCCGTGGCGATGCTCACGAGGATCTCCTCGCCCTCCGCGAGCGCGCCTATCCGCGATGCGGCGTGGACACCCACCCCGCTCCAATCCGATTCCTCTCTCGTGGCCTCCGCCACGTGCAGACCGATGCGCACGCGTGGGGCGAACCCATGCTCGATCCGGTGTTCCAGCAATGCCCGCTGGATGGCGACGGCGCATCCGACCGCGGAGGGAGCGTCGGCGAACGTCGCGAACACGCCGTCCCCCGTCATCCGCACGACCTGGCCGTGGTGCGCAGCAACAAGCGATGCGAGCAGCTCGTCGTGCCAGCGCACGAGGTACTCCCAGGCGTCGTCGCCGATCAGCCGAGCGAGATCGGTCGACTCCACGACGTCCGTGAACATGAACACGCGGGTCTCGCGCGTCGTCGAAGCGGGGACGGCGATCCTCGCTTCCCCGATGATGCGGGCGGTCCGAGCGGCGTCCATCTGGGCGCCGAGCTCCTCGAAGACACGATGCGCGGAGCGGAGCTCCATCGCCGCTCGCTCCTCCTGGCCGACGGCCTGGAGCGCCTGGCCGAGCGCCACCCGCGTCCTCGCGACCTCATACGGCGCCCCGACCTCCTGCCACAGCTGAACCGCCTCTTGCAACGTGCCCCGCGCAGCGTCGGGATCACCTCGCGAGAGCGCAACGGTCCCGAGCACGCTCGCTGCGACCGCGCGCACCGCCTTCGTCTCGAACAGGGCGGCGATCCGGTGAAGCTCGTCCGCAGCCCACACGGCGCGATCGAGATCCGCGGTCGCGATCGCGATCTCGGCCTGCGCAGCCAAGAGCGGCACCATCCGGAGCTCGTTGTTCGGAGGAAGCTCGCGCGACGGCGCCTGCGAGGGGTGCTCGATCGCCTCTCGGATCGACGCCGCAGCCGCCTCGGCGTTCCCACGCGCCAAGCGGAGGAGCGAGTACCCGGGCTGTGGCTCCCAGCCGAGCTCATAGGACTCCAACATCGCCTGCTCGGCGCCGGAGAGGTCGCCTCGTCGCAGGCGGATCTCACCCAGCACCGCCATCGGGATCCCGCGATCGATCCCCACATACGGCTTGAGCTCCTCGACGGCGCGGGCCGCCTCTTCTTCGGCCGCCGTCCACGCGCCGCGGAACCGCATCGCCTCCGCGCTGTGCACCCTGCACCACCCGTGGTACACGCCGATCGCATGGCGGTGGCCGAGTCGCTCCGCCGCTTGGGTCCATTCCTCTGCCCGCTCGAACTCCGACAAGGTGTGCAGGGCGCACACGGTGCTGCAGAAGAGGATGGACGCGGTCATCGGATCGACGCGACCGGAGAGTGCGGCGAGCGCGCTCTCGTCGAGCAGGGCGAGACCTTCTTCGACCTCGCCCATCAAGACGAGCGCTCGTCCCTCGAGGTTCTTGCCGAGCGCGACGATGGCGGGCTCCTCGAGACGTATCCCGATCTCGGTGGCGTCGGCAGCATCAGCCCGGGCCGCGGTGAGGTCACCCCAGACGAACACGCCGACCGCTCGGGCGACAGCCAGATGACCGTGCACGGCGGACTCGGGAAGGCCGTCGACCAACCCCTCGGCCCGTCGGATCCACGCGTCGGAACAGGGCCTCTTGACCCGCGTCTCTGAGGAGGTGGGCGACACGGACCGCCGCGTCCGCCGCCCCAAGTCGATCGTCCCGTTCCAGCGCCTGCTCGTGCGCGCGCTCCCACACCTCGAGAGAGGTTTCCGGGTGCCCCGAGAGATAAGCGGCGCTCGCGAAGGAGGACAGTTCCTCTTCGGAGAGCGAGTCGCCCTCATCGATCTCCGAGAGGAGTTCGTATGCCTCTTGCCAAGCCTGATGCGCCAGGGATTCGCGTGCCTTGTCCCTCAACTCCTGCGTGCTTGGCCGCGCTTGTGCGCTCAATCCGGTTCACCCCGTGACCTCGATGTCGAGAGCCACGAGCATCATCGCGCAACTGCGGTCGTCTTTGGCGATGGCACGGCGCGACGGAACAAGACGAGGTTGCGTGTGTATCGCTCGGCGCTCGTCAGGAAGGATCCCGACTTCTATCGGCCGCGCTCCCCGGCATCGTCGCGAACCTGGAGTGCGTTGGCCCGTCGCCCTCTTACTGACCATCTGCCGCAGTGCCGCCCAATGCATACGGTGCGACCGGGCGCTTCGCGGGCAGATCGTGAAAGGATCAACGGTGAAGGGGGGCCCAACCGTGGAACAACGTGCACAGACGCCGCGAACCGATCGCGTCGTCGACGTCTCGGAGGGTGGCGGCCGGCGTCATAGGCGTCCGACGGGAGCGCCACCGCCGCTCCCCAAGAAGATCGGTTGGACCGGGGCCCTCCGCCTCGCTCTGCTCGTGCTCATCGTCCTGCCGGGATGCATCTGGCTGCACGTCAACCCGGCGCCGCTCGATCGGTTCGACGACGCGATCACCGATGCGGTCGTGTCGCTCCGCGTGGGCTGGCTCGACACGGTCGCCCGCTCTCTGAACACGTTCGGCTCACGCTGGGGGCTCGGGCTCCTCATGCTGTCCACGATCGCCGGCGTGGCCTGGTTCAAGCGGTGGCGGCACCTCGCGATGTTCCTGATCGGCGTCGCGCTCTCCGGTCTCGTCGCCCAGGGGCTGTTGCTGCTCGCGTCACGACCACGTCCCTTCGATGTGACGATCATCGGATCGTGGGAGGGCTATTCGGCCCCGTCGCTTCCGATGGGCGGTCTCGCGGTCGCGACCGTCGGCATCCTGTACATGCTCATCGAGCCCGGGCGACCACGGATGTACGCGAAGCTCGTCGGCGCAGCGGTGCTGATCCTCGCGGCGTTCTTGCGCATCTACCTCGGGATCGACCACTTCACCGACGCGCTGTTCGGCATCCTCATCGGTGTCTCGATCCCGGTCGCGCTCTTCCGCGCGTGGGCGCCCAACGACGTCTATCCGGTGAAGTACGGGCGCCACGGGAAGTCGGCGCACCTCGATGTAACGGGGAGGCGCGGCGAAGCGATCAAGCAAGCGATGCGGGAGCAGCTCGGCTACGAGGTGCTGAGCATGAAACCCGTCGGCCTCGAGGGCTCCGGCGGCTCGACACCATTGAAGATGCGGATCGTCGACGATCAAGGTGTCGAGCGATCGATCTTCGCGAAACTCTATGCGAAGAACCACGTGCGCGCGGACCGCTGGTACAAGCTCGGCCGAAGCATGCTCTACGGCCGCCTGGAGGACGAGACACCCTTCAGCACGGTCCGGCGCTTCGTGGAATACGAGGACTACACGCTTCGGCTGCTCGGTGAGAAGGGTTTCTCGACACCCGAGCCGCTCGACATCGTCGAGATCACGCCCGAGCGCGAGTACCTGATCGCGATGGAGTTCTTCGAGGACGCCGTCGAGATCAGCGAGGCCGAGGTAGACGACCAGATCATCGACGACGGGCTGCAGCTGATCCGCAAGATGTGGGACACAGGCCTTTCGCACCGCGACATCAAGCCGGCGAACCTCATGGTGCAGAACGGACGCCTGCGTCTGATCGATGTGTTCTTCGTGCAGGTGCGGCCGTCACCGTGGCGACAGGCGGTCGACCTCGGCAACATGATGCTGGTGCTCGCCCTCCGTTCGGATCCCGAGCACGTGTACGAGATGGCGCTGGCGTACTTCACGCCCGACGAGCTGGCCGAGGCGTTCGCGGCCACCCGGGGCGTCGCGAGCCCGTCGCAGCTACGGGCGTCGATGAAGGCGGACGGGCGCGGGTTGCTCGAGAAGTTCCGCGAACTCGCGCCCGCGCGCAAGCCCATCGGCACCCAGCGGTGGAGCGCGCGCCGCGTGTTGTTGATCGTGGCAACGCTCTTGCTGCTGTTCCTGACCGTGTTGATGGGGGTCGCCCTGTTCATCCCGTCGCGCGGAGACGTGGGGAACGCGGATTGCGGAACCAGCACGACGATGCAGCTGATGGCACAGGCAGTCCCGACGGCGACCCAGCTCCCGTGCATCCAGACGCTACCGCTGGGATGGGGCACCCAGCAGGCGTCGATCGTCAGGGACAAGGCGACGTTCACGGTCGCGATCGGGTCTGACCAAACGAACCCGGTGACCGTGACGCTGCTCGCCACGTGCCCGACGGATGCGTCGGTCCAGACGATCCCCGTTGAGGGCGGGTGTGTCACGTACCAGATCCCGCCTGGCACCGAGCCCGGCTCGGTGCCGTCCTTCGACGACGGCGGCGGCCTGCGGCTGATGGACCGGAGCGAGCTCGTCGCGGCAGTGAACCAAGACGAAGGTCTCGTCCTGTGCGGCGCGGGCGCTCCCCCGTGCGGTCCCGGGACGGAAGGGTGAGAGATCAACGACCGGCAAGGTCATGTCCGCCTATGAGTACCGCGAGCACTCAGAGACCGAGGTCTGAGCGAGCTCACGAGCATCCTGCCTAGGCGACCATCGCGTCTGGCGTCTCGTGACGGGAGCCAGAGGGATCCAGATCATGACGTCCAGGCCCGAGGCGTTTGCAGGACGATCTTCTTCCCGTCGAGTACTCCGCGAACGCTCGTCGCGTGCCCGAACCGGTCGGTCCCGAAACGGATCCGGATGCTGCCCGATACTGCTCCGTCGACGTGCAGGGCGCCCGCAGCAACCGCCGCGCGCCGATCCCACGTGACGGTGCCCGATACGGCAAGATCGGAGACGAATCGCGTGGCATGGAACGTGATCTCCAGCGGCCGGTAGGACAGGTACGGCCCATGGATCGCGTACGAACCGCCTCGAAGTCCTGTGGCGCGCCCTCCGTAGACCACGTTCCACCACCGGTTGAAGGCGTCGGCCACCGTCTGCACGGTGGCCCACGCAGCGCGTCGATCCATCGGCGTGGATCGATCGGCGCCCCCGGACGGGTGCGCCTGCGGCGCGTGGGCGAGCCGGTCCGGGAAGCCGGGCACCACATTGATCTCGGGGGTCTGCGACGCACAGGAGGTGTCCCCGACCTCCAGCGTCTGAACGAAATGCAACACGATCGAGGAGGCGCAGCCCTCGTAGTCGTACAGCGCGCTCACATGGATCTCGTTGGCGACTGGGACGAGCGTCGCCTCCGGCCACGCCAGCGCGGCCGCACGCGCGTCCGACATGGGCGTCGTGACGTCGAACTCCCCGTCGAGAACCAGCACCGGGATGTGCGCATGTGGGGCGCGCGTGGGCATCGACGCGTCACCGCGTTCGAGCGCGGGCCAACGGATGCACCCCCGCACCAACTGGTCCTCATATCGCGAGGCGAGCCAGGACCGGTTCGAGAATGGTGCGAACGAGCCGGGGGCGAGAGCGTCGATCGCCGCCTGAAGCTGCTCGCGCCGATCCTCGATGCTCGAGCCGCGTTCCCAGAGCGTCGGATAGTCGTGACAGGCGATCGCTGCGTACGCGCCCTCGGAGTAGGCACGCGGGTCACCGCCACCACTGAGGGAACCGAGGTCTTCGGCCGCCAGACGCAGCAGCGGAGCGGGATCGCCGCGCCGCCAGGCATCCAACGCCGCGGGGAAGTCACGGTAGATGGTGAACACATACGTCGCGTCGTAGAGCATCTGGGAGAGGCTGGCGCCGGTGAGCCGGACCCTGTGCGCCGTTCCCGTCGAGTCGATGCCCGTGCCGACGAGGGGGTGCCGATCGAACTCGCGCGAAACGCGCGCGATCTCCTTGAGGATCCCCGGACATGTGCCGGCTCGCCGACACAGCGTCGCCCAGGACCGCCGGAGCGCGGCCGCCGCGTCGCGCGCGAAGGGATCGAACGAATCGTCGTAGGCGCCGTCGAGCACGAGGGCCTCGATCATGCTGGGGTGACGCAGGGCGAATGTCTGCGCGATGTACGTGCCATAGGAGTCGCCGTACGCCACAACCTTGGGCACTCCGAGTGCGCGAAGGATCGCGGCGAGATCGTCGGCGGCCGCCGCGGTTCCGAAGCTGTTCGCGTCAGCGCCCAGCTGGTGGGCGCATTCTCCGACAGCGACGGCATAGTCTCCGGCGTAGTTCTGCAGATCCGGGCAGTTGATGGCCTCCGAGCCCCCGGTTCCCCGCTGGTCCATCAGGATCAGATCGCGATCCCTGAGCAGCGGTGCGAACAGGAACCGGTAGCTCGAGGCGGACCCGATGCTGCCGTAGCCGGGGCCCCCTTCGAACGCGACGATAGGCGTCTGCGCAGGTGCGGCGGTGTTCGAGTGCGGATACACGCGGAACCGGATCGATACCGGTTCGCCTTCGTGGGGCTGAGACCACCACCGGGGAACGGTGAGCCGCCCACACAATGCCGGCGCCCGGGGACAGCGGCCGAACTGAAGGTTCTCGCCGCTAGCCGACGCCTGTCCCGCGGCGACTACCGGCGTCAGCGATGCGATGCCAACAACTACGAGCGCCGCCGCGATCACGCGGACACGACTGCTGCGTGACACGAGTCCTCCCATGTTGTGACGTGAAGCTCGGGGACTGTAGTACCCGCGCGGGACTCCGCGCTACCGTCCGAATGGACGTCGGAGGCAAACACAGCCCAGTCCGTAGCCCCAACGGGTCGATGTGCCCATCCGGGCAGCGACCACGGTTGGCTCAGGCCCAGGGAGCCTCCTCGAGCGGTGCCGCCGAAGCGGATGGCCTGACCGAGGCGCCGTGATCTTGAAGCACGACCACGAAGTGGCGGCGGGCTGGTAGGCAGGCAGCTCTCTCGCTGCCGCGCGCACGGCTCTCCCTCGTGCGCGCGCCGATCCGAGGCTTGTGATATTCCTCACGTCCGACCTGACGAGAGGGGCTTCCATGACGGGAGAGGATCAGGCGCAGGAGACCGGAGATCACCCGGGACCCCTGTCACGACGTTCGTTCCTGGCGCTATCCGCCGCGGCAGCCGCTTCGGTGGTGCTGCCCGGCATCGACACCCCCGCAGCCGCGGCGCAGGGCAACTGCCAGCCGTTCCTGACGCCACCCGATTATCTCGGCATCGTTCCCACGACCAAGCAGGTACTTGGATTCGAGGTCGGCCGCCACCGCGAGGTGACGACCGCGGAGTGCTATCGGTACCTCGATGCCGTCGCGGCGGCGAGCGACCGGGTGCGGGTCGGTGTCGTCGGGCACTCCGCGGTCGGGCGCGAGATCCGCTACGCGATCATCGGCCGGCCCGAGCACGTGACGAACGCCGGCCTCGAGAAGGTCAGGCAGGCCCACTACGAGATCGCCGACCCCTCCACGCCACAGTCACGCGTCGACCATCTCGCCGACACGACGCCTGCGTTCCTCTGGGTGTGCGGCAACATCCACGGCGATGAGGAGAGCGGCGCGGACGCCATCGTCTCGCTCGTCTACGGTCTCGCCGATCGCGACGACTGCGTCGTCAACCGGCTCCTCAAGAACGCCGTGGTGGTCGTCATCCCGATCCAGAATCCGGACGGGCGGGCGCTCGACACGCGTAGCAACTACTACGCCTTCGATCTGAACCGCGACCACTTCGGACGCACCCAGCCGGAGACCGACGGCAAGATCCAGTTGATGCGGAAGTACCCGCCCTTGGTGTTAACCGACCATCACGAGTTCGGGTACTACCGCTCGTTCTTCCCGCCAACCGACGATCCCGTCTATCACGAGGTCACGAACCGACAGATCCATGACATATACGACGTCTACGGGCCGGTCATGGCCAAGGAGTTCCGGCGACGCGGCTGGCGCTACTTCAACCAGGGTTACGGCTACGACTTCTTCTCGCCGATCTTCACGGACACCCTGACCTCGTTCGGCTTCCAAGGCGCCGGGATGACGGTCGAGGTCTACGACGGCAACCCGATCTACCAACGGTGGAACCGCCACCACACCGTCATGTGGGTGACGCTCGCCGCAGCCGCCGCTCGTCGCCGCACGCTGCATCTGGATCGGCACGCGGCATCTGTGCAGGCCCTGCAGCAAGGGCGCAAAGGTGACCTGCTACCGAACCGTGTCTATGAGCCGGAGAACCGCGTGCGCGTCAAGGTGCCAGACACTCCGGTACGGCACTACTTCATCCGTGCCGACCGCGCGGATTCCCTCGCCGAGACGAAGAGGCTCGTCCGAAAGCTGCAGCGTATGGACGTCCAGGTGTACCGGCTCACGCACCCGCTGACGGTGCCCGACTATCGCCCCCATCGAGAGCCACCTCGCCGCGAGACGCTGCCGGCCGGCACGTTCTGGATCCCGATGGCACAGCGCCAGAAGCACTGGGTTCAGGCGGCGATGAACGAGGACACCTTCGTCCCGATCAACCAGGCGTATGGCTTGACCGGATTCAGTCTGGCGCTGCTGTCGGGCGCGGCCACGGGCTGGTCGGGTGCGACGCTCGATCCGCGCGCCAAGGTTGCCCCGCCGATGGCCCAGCCGTCGGCGCCGAAGCCCGGCCGCATACCGAGGATCAAGATCATCTGGGTCTCGGAGGGCTCCTACTACTCGTGGCAGGGAACGCGGTGGCTCCAATACCTGTTCGACCACGAGTGGGGCGGGATCCCGTACCAGGTCATCGACCCGCAGGACGTGCGCGCCGGCGCACTGCACGGAACCGATGTGCTGTGCTTCCCGGCTGGCGGCGCCCCGGCGATGCTGGGGCGTCTGGGCCACAAAGGCCAGCGGGCGATCGTCGACTGGGTCAACCGAGGCGGCCGCTACATCGGGTGGCGCTGGGGTGGCTCGCAGCTGCCATGGGCGCTCGGACTGTCGAGCGCGCGCTTCGGCTTCCCGAGCATCTCGCTTCGCGACATCCTGATCCGCGCGCGTCTGAACCCGTCGAGCCCGCTGACGAGGAAGGCCGGCAAGGAGGCGTGGTTCGTCTACGACTACGACCTGGTGATGTGGAAGAAGCCCGCGGGCAACGCGCTCGCGGCGTGGTTCCCCACGCAGCAGCACGGAGGCATCGAGGTCAACGGCTACCCCGGAGGCACCCGGCTGTTGCTCGGGCAGGGCGTCGTCGCCGACGAGCGGGCGGGGCGCGGGCGCGTGATCACCTCGGGGCTCGACCCGAACTATCGCGACGAGTCGGTGGGTGCACGGAAGATCTTGTGGAACGCGCTGTTCGGGCCCGACCCGCATCACAGATCGGCGGCTGCGGAGGTCACGTACGACGCGGACGCGACGGCGCGGCGGATCCCGCAGTTGATCGACGACGCGACCATCAACGCCTTGCTGGTCAGCGTGCCCCCGGGCGACGCAGCCGCCGCCCGATCGGCGCTCGAGGCGTTCGG
The DNA here is from genome assembly GCA_963792215.1 of uncultured Actinomycetes bacterium. Taxonomy (GTDB): domain Bacteria; phylum Actinomycetota; class UBA4738; order UBA4738; family HRBIN12; genus AC-51. The sequence continues at coordinate 317,494 of CAWBVL010000008.1, read as the reverse complement.
GTCGGGGGTACACCGGGTCCCCACGTTCGATCACGAGGCCGTGCTCCTCGCCGTGGACAACCCGGACGTGCAGTCGTTCGACCAGCACCCGTTCGCGCGGGAGATCCCGGACGCGCTGCAAGCCGCCGGCGTCGAGGTGCTCGGGTTCCGCGCACCGGAGTAGCGAGACACCAGCGCTGTTGACAGTCGACAATATCGGCGCCTACGGTCCGCCTGCAGGCCGCGTGGCGTCCGCGCGACGCGGCGCACCGATAAGGGGAGGGGCCCATGGATCGGAAGCGGGGCAGCTCGACGTCGCGCGGTCTCACGCGGCGGGATTTCATCAAGGCCGGCGTCGCGGGAGCAGCGGGCGTCGCAGCGGGCGTCGGCTCGATCACACCGGCCGTAGCTGGCAACCGTGCCGGGAAAGCCTCGCGGTCCGGCGGGGTCGGCAAGTCGGTGGGCGGCGGCCTCGTCGTCGCCGGCCCCGATCTCGCCTTACCGCCGGGCTTCTCGTACAAGACGTTCGGGGCCTTCGGCTCCCCGATGCAGGATGGGTACACCACACCGCCGATCCCCGACGGCATGGGGGTCTTCGCAGACGGCGCCAACATCCGCATCGTGCGCAACCACGAACTGGGCGACGGGAACGACGTCGAGCATCCCTCCGTCTACGGACTCCCGGAGAGCGCCTACGACCCGAGCGGGCCGGGCTGCACGACGACGATGGTCGTCGATGGCAACGCCGATCTCATCGAGAGCTTCGTGAGCGCCAACGGGATGGATACCAACTGTGCGGGAGGCGCCACGCCCTGGGGCTCGTGGCTCAGCTGTGAGGAGACCACGATCGGTACGCGCTCGCGCCGGCAGAAGCCGCACGGCTACGTGTTCGAGATCGACGCGATGAGCGACGGGTCGGCGCCGGGTAAGCCGCGGAGGGCGATGGGGCGCTTCGTCCACGAAGCGGCGGCCGTCGACGCGGATACCGGCGTCGTGTACCTCACGGAGGACAACAACCCCGACTGTTTCTACCGGTTCGTCGCGGATACCTTCGGCGACCTGCGTTCGGGCACGCTCCAGGCGCTCCGGGTCAAGGGACAGCCGCGCTACAACACCATCCGGGGCGAGACGGTCGGGGAGACGCTCGCGGTCAACTGGGTCACGATCCCGAACCCCGACCGTGTCGAAGCCGAGAGGCACCCGGCGACCGTCCAGCAGATCGCCCACTCCCTCGGTGCTGCTCGATTCCTCAGCGGCGAGGGCGCGACGATGGTCGGCAACAGCGTGGTCTTCGATTCCTCCGATGGTGGAGACGCCGGTCTCGGCCAGATCTGGCGATACACGCCGACGGGGCATATGGGTGATCTCGACGAGCAGGGCGAACTGGAACTCCTCTACGAGTCCACCGACCGCGGCGTCCTCGACGGGCCCGACAACCTCTGTACGACGCCCAACAACCGAATCGTGATCGCTGAGGACGGGAAAGAGAATCGGAGCTTCGTCCGCGGGCTCAAGCACGACGGCACGATCGTGAACGTCGCACGGAACCTCGTGCCGATGCGTCTGTCGATCATCGATGCTTCGGGAAAGCTGTATGACCCATCGGTGCCTGACGGCGACTTCTCGCCCGCGGACGGGCTCGGCTATTCGGAATTCGCGGGGCCCCGATTCAGCCCCGACGGCACGTGGTTGTTCGTGAATATCCAAGTGCCGGGGATCACCTGCGCGATCACCGGAGACTGGGCGAGCCTCGGCTTGTAGGCGGTCCCTGCGCGGGGCTCGGCGCTCGTGCGGAAGGATGCCGACCATTACCGTCCGCTCCTCCCAGACGCCGCCGACGACCTGGAGTACGTCTGGCCCGTCTAGTCAGCGGTGCGTGCTGTGCCGACCAGCGCTCGTCGACGATGAAGACCTGGCCATCCGCCCTCGCCACGAGCCACCGCACCCAATCGAGGTCTTGGCCGTCTGACGGTGGGCCGGCAGCGCCCAGGTCGCCTGTTCTAGCGGAACGGCCCCGGCCCGGCGTAGCTCCCGCCAGATCGCGACGCGATGGCGGGACGGCTCCTGCGGCACTCGGTCCGTGACGACCGCCCACTCCATGTAGCGGATGTTACACCAGTCTGGTAACAGGCGTTACAGCGGGCGCCAATCGGAACCGGCGGCCAGCGCGAGGCGCGTCTGGCAGCAGCCGGACGCCCCTATCCGGGGCCGTTTGCTCGCCCCGTGGACGCTCGTCAGAGGTATCGGCCGAACCAGTCGAGGATGCGCTCGAGGCGATCGATCCGTCGGTCAGGTCGGCCGTTGACGAACATCACGTGGGACTCCTCGGGGTAGCGCACCATCTCGGCGGTGATGCCGGCCATCCGGAGCGCCGTGAACGCGATGTCCGAATGGATCGGCGGGCACCGCAGGTCGTTCTCCGACACCAGCAGCAGCAGCGGCGCTTTGCTCCGTGTGATCTTGAACACGGGGCTCCGCTCATGCCACTCCGCGACATCCGGCCACGGCGGGAGGCCCATGCCGCCCTCGATGTCCTCGGCGGAGTCGCCGGCGCCGTAGTCGGCCATGACCAACGTGAACGGGTTCTCGCTCACACCCGCCTTGAAGCGGCCCGGGAAGTTCGCGAGCAGCCAGTGCGTCATGAACCCGCCATACGACAGACCCATCACGCCCATCCGAGATCGGTCGACGAGCCCGTCGCGCACGAGCCGATCGATCAAGGCAAAGATGTCAACACTGTCGGGGTCGCCCCAGACGCCGTCCAGCGCCTTGGCGAACGGCTCGCCGTAGCTGGTCGAACCGCGAGGGTTCGGCCGGAGCACGTGATAGCCGCGCGCGGCGAGCGCCAGGTCCTCGAACCGCGAGACCGGACCGAACGCGTCGAACGGCCCTCCGTGCGGACGCACGACCAGCGGTCGCGGGTCACGGCCGGTCTTCGCGCGAACCAGCCACCCATCCACGTCGGGCAGCGACCGGCGCTGAACCGTGATGCGCTCCGCTTCTTGTTTATATGGGGCGAACCAGCGACCCGTCCCCCGTGGGATCTGGCGGAGCTTGCCGTCTTCAACCTCGTGCACATCCCCGACGTCGCCGTCCACCGACGCGATGACAAACACGCGGCCGGCCGCCGCGCGGAGGACGACGCAGCCCGCCGACACATCGGGCGCGAGGCACTCGGCGGAGCCGTCGAGGCCGAGCCGCCAAGGGAGCGAGATCCCGCGCTCGGACGCGATCGCCACGACGTTGTCGTCGTCGAGCCACGCGATGCCGGGTCCTTCGGCGTCGGCGGTCACTTCGCTGTAGCCGGCGGCGCTGAGATGGAGATCCCGGCCCGGAGCCAGCTGCACGATGTCCCTGCCAAGGCGCATCCATGCGTGGACGGTGTGCCACGCGGGAACGCGCGCTTCCACACCGCGCCACACGATGCCCCTGCGGCCCCACGCCGCCTCGTACGCGACGTGTCCATCGGGGCTCACGCGTGATGGGTTCCCACCGCCGGCGGGGATCGTCCAGACCTGCGGGTTGTCGGCGATGGTCCGTTCCGGACGGCGGTCCCCGACGAACGCGACCCGTGCTCCGTCCGGCGACCACGAGAGACCGGCGGCGGCGTGATCGGGTGACGTCCGGCGGACCGGCGTGCCGCCGCGTGCGGGGACGGTCCAGACGGAGTCGTGTTGATCGAGCACTCCTGTCCCGTCGTAGCGCCACAGCACGTCGCGGATCACGCGGCCGGTGGGCTGCTTGTCGTCCGAACGGTCACCGATCAGGTAGCGCTCGACGCCGGAAGCTGCCGCCAGGGCGACCGTTCGACCATCGGGCGACCAGGTGCCCGACGTGACGCCGTACTTGATCTCGCAGAGCCTCCGAGGCTCGCCGCCTCCGAGCGGAAGCACCCACGCTTGCGACTTCTTCGCGCCTTCACGGTCGGAGACGAACAACACCGACGAGCCATCGGGAGAGATCCGCGGAGCGCCGTCGACCGCCTTCGCAGACGTCAGGCGTTCCGGTCGCCGTCCTGCGGTTGAAACCCTCCACAGATGGGCCACGTACTTGCCATCCCGGACCTCGCGTCGTGCGAACACGATCGTCTCGCCATCGGGCGACACGTCGAAACCGGTAAGCGCATGCTGCTTCGACACGATGTCGGGACCGATGCGTGGCGTGGGCACGAGCTCCTCCTGAGGGTCCGGTCCGCGTATCCAATCACGGCGAGCCTTCTCACTTCAGGATGAGACTCACGACGTCACTCGGTACAGGTTCCAGCCATCGGGAACGCCCTTCAGCTCGTGTTGGCCCGCGCTCTCGAAAGCGAGTCCCGAACCCGGCACAAGGTCCTTCACCGTCTGCGACACGAGCACCTCCGACGGCCCGGCCAGGGCCGCGATCCTCGCGCCGATCGTGACGGGGAGCCCACCGATCTTGCCGTCGATGACCGTACACTCGCCGACGTGGACGCCGGCTCTGATCTCGAGGCCCAGATCTCGGACACGCGAGCCGATGTCAAGAGCGCATCGGACCGCACGCGCTGGGCCTTCGAACGTCACATAGAACCCGTCGCCCTGGACCATCAGGACATCTCGGGTCGACGCATCCTGGAGGACGACAGGCAAGTAGTCGAAGAAGTCCTACTGCAGGTCTCGTTGCATATCCGATCTCCTATCAAGCGGAGTACACGTCATGCCCCAAGGCGCGAAGCTTCTGCGAGCCACGCTTCCTTCGCTTCCGCCTCGGGGCGGATCGGCAGCGGGTTGTACCGCTCGTAAAGCTCCGGACGCAAACCGACAGCATGCCCTCGAACGTGTCGCGATGACCGCTCGTGGTTCAGATGCTTCGCCAGTCGCTCCTCTGGCGTGAGCGCGGTCGACCCGACGTACAGCTCCAGCGCGCCAGCCTTGCGCTTCGACTCGTCCAGCTCAACCACATACACGGAGTACGTGCGTCGCTCTGTCCCGCGAGTGGTGGTCCCCTTCTTCATAGACGCAATGTCGGACAGATCGCCCCACTGCTTCAGCAACGTCCCCGGCGACCCGCCACGGCGGGCGCCTGGTGAAGCTCCCTCGTTGACGGTGCGATGCTGCGGACGCCCCTCTCTGTACGCCTGGTCGTACTCGCGGCGCCCAGCTGCTCACTGGCATAGGCTGGCGAGCATCGTCGAGGAGGGGAGGTTTTGCGCATGAGCGCCAGCAGCGAGAACGGGGGGAGGCCAGCCGAAGCGATGTCATCTCCGTCGATGGATGAAGGGCGACGGCCGCTAGGCACCGTAGTGGCGTCGGCCGTGGATGGACTCCGCACGCTCGCCCGCGAACACGTGGAGCTCGCCAAGATCGAGGTGTCCGAGGCCGCGTCCGTCCGAGGCAAGGGTGCGGGGATGCTGGCTGCCGCGGGCGTCGTGGGGATGTACGCGATCGGTTTCGCCGCCGCGACGGCCGCGGCGGGGCTTGCAGTGGTCCTGCCGGTGTGGGCGGCGATCTTGCTCGTGACCGTGTTGCTCTTGATCGTTGCCGGCATCCTCACGCTGGTCGGACGCCGCACCCTGCGGACAGCTCCGCAGCCAGGCGAGCGGATCCGGGAGACCATGAAGGAGGATGCGCGATGGGCGCAGCAGCAGATCTCAAGGTGACCGAGATCGAGGCGACTCGACGACAGCTCGCGGATGATCTGCGAGAGCTGGAGGCACGGCTCCCCGCACCGCTCCGGTCGGCGAAGAGCGCGGCTGGGCTCGTTCTGGGGAGCACGGTCCTGGCCGCCTTCATCCTCCGCAAGCTGCGGTCGAAGCCGAACGGGCGCCCCACCGCGGAGGTAGTTGTCCGCATCGTGCGCGAGGACGCCTAGCCGGCAACAGCGCGGTGAGCGTTCGATACCGATCGCCCGCTATCCCGCCGGCTCGGCCTTTCGAAAGGAGGAAGCGCAGCGGGCTCTTGTCACGAAGGTGCGGATGCGTCCCGACGCAGCCTCGCCTGTCACTCGGAGGTTCAACCGATGACACGCGTCCAGGTAGCGAGTGCGTCACCAATGCCAGCGGCCCTCGTGGCATCGGCTCGGGCCTGTGTCGGATCCGCGGCAAAACTTGACGTGGATGGTCGCGTCGCGGTTCGCCGCTAGAGGCGCGCGAAGCTGTTAGGCCGTGACGCCTCTAGTCCGACGCTTCCGGCGTGTCGGTCGGAAGGGGGCTGGCGATCCTGATCTGCGAGATCCGAGTTGTTAGCGGTCGATCGCTTCGACCGCGTCCGGACGATCCCCTGTGTCCCTCGGCAGACGGCCCAGTGTCGATCATGCCTCGCTCATAGCGCGAGAGCCGCGACGGCTGCGTCGAGCGGCGCGAGGCGCGATCGCGCTGCCCACCAGATCCGGCCCTTCGCGAGCGCGATGCGAGCGTCGATCGGCCTGAACCACGTCGGCGTGCGCCAGACCTCGTCGGTCGAGGCAGATGCCTCGGCCCGCACGAGATACACCGGCGCCCGCGACGCGCGCGGCAGTAGGAGGTCTCCAACGTTCTTGATCACCGGTACGTACGAGACCGGAGCCGCGACGCTCGCGCCGATTACGCCGGCCTCCTCGCGGAGCTCGCGTAGCAGGAAGTCAGGTCGCGATACGGTGCGCTGCTCACGGGTATCGTCCCCTCGATGGGTGGCTCCCGAACCGTGCCGGCCCTGGTCGAACTCGTTGAACTGCGGATCCTCGAGGGGCCCAACGTCTATTTCCCACGACCTGCCGTCAAGCTGACCCTCGAGATCCCAGGCTGGCTGCGCGCGACGACCGCACGGGCGGAACGACTCGCTTCTTCAGTGTGGATGCCCGAGACGACCCGCGCCGGCGACGCACGTACCGACCAACGGCAGCGCTTCGCAGCGCGCCTGGGTGCCCACGTCACGAGGGAGATCGCGACGGCGACCGGGACGCGGCTCGCCGTGCGCGGTCGCGTCGGAGAGCCCGGCCAGATCATCATCGCGTACCCCTGGCGACGGCGCGGGACTGCGGAAGCGCTGGGGCAGGAGATCGCGAGCGTCATGCGAGACCTCCTTGCGACGAGGCGCCAACCCATGCGCCTGATCGCCGATGCGGCGGCACGCGTCCGTGCCTCCGACCCCGGCGAGTCGACGAACGTTCCCGATCCATCGATCCCAGTCATCGCCGTGACGGGAACGAACGGGAAGACGACGACGGTCCGGCTCTTGGCGCACCTGCTCCGCACCGCAGGACTGAGCGTGGCGTACTCCTCGACGGACGGCGTGTACCGCGACGACGAGCTGGTCGAGGGAGGCGACTACTCCGGCTTCGCCGGCGCTGGCCTCGCCCTGTCTCAGCCGGGCGTCGACGCGGCGGTGTTGGAGACGGCCAGGGGCGGCATCCTGCTCCGCGGCATCGGCACCGCGCACAACGATGTCGCGGTCGTCACCAACATCTCGAGCGACCACCTCGGGCTCCACGGCATCCACACGCTCGATCAACTCGCCGAGGTGAAGGCCGCGATCACCCGCATCACGAGGCCCGAAGGATGGGTGGTGCTGAACGCCGACGATCCCCGCGTGTTGGCGATGCGCCGCGGCGCGACGGGTCGCCCGTTCGTGTATTCGCTCGACCCCCACCACCCCGTGATCCGCGATGTCCTCGCCGATGGCGGTCGCGCGGCGACGGTCCTCGACGGCTGGCTCGTCGTGCTCGGCCCCGCCAGCCGGGTCCAACGACTGCTCGAACTGGAGGATGTGCCGGTCACGCTTTCGGGCATCGCAACCCACCACGTGCGCAATGCGATGGCCGCGACCGGGGCCGCGCTCGGGATCGGCGTGCCGGCCGAAGCGGTGGTCGAGGGACTGGCGAGCTTCGTCCAGACGGCTGAGACGAATCCCGGTCGCGCGAATGTCTACACGGTGTCCGACCGGATCGTGGTCGTTGATTACGCCCACAACGAGGAAGGCGTGATCGGGCTGACGGAGATCCTCGGTGGGCTGCGACGCCGCGGCGGAGCGATCTGGCTCGCGTTCTGCTCCGCCGGCGACCGCCAGAACGACGTCCTGCACGCGCTCGGCTATCGCGCCGCCCGCGGAGCCGACCACGTCGTGGTCGCCGAACTTGCCCACTACCTGCGCGGGCGCGATCCCGAAGATCTCCTCACACGCTTGCGGGCCGGCGCGGAAGATGGCGGGAAGATCGACGTACCGGTGATGCCCGACGAGCTCCACGCTCTGGAGATGATGCTGGATCGATCCCGACCTGGAGACGTGATCGGCGTAACCGCCCTGGGGCAGCGTCCGGAGATCTTCGCCCGTCTCGAGGAGGTCGGCGCGGTGCGGGCCGACCCCGGCACCGTGAAGGCGCTCGTTCGTCGGGCGAAGCGCTAACGGCCCTCAGGTCAGCCTGCGAGCGTTGGCCCGCCGCGCCTCGAGCTCTTCGATCACGCTCTCGGGATAGTCGACGCACACCACGACGAGGTCGCCGGGACGGCTCCGGTCCAGCGCCCGTTGGACGGCCTCGAGCTCGTCGTTCACGACCTCGACGCTGCCCGCACGCGCGCCGTCGCGCTGCGCCTGCGTCACGCCTTCCGAGACCAACGCGCCCGTCTCGCCCCGCTCCCGCCCACGGGTGTTCCGGTCTTCGCGGACGATGATCTCGTCGAAGTACCTGGCGGCGACCCTCCCGAGCTCACGGATGTCCTCGTCCCGCCGATCACCGGCCGTCCCGATGACACCGACCCGCAGGTTGGCTTGCCACGTCTCATTCTCTGGCCTCCCGGGGGCGGGCACGTGAGACGTCATGCGCTCCACGAACTCCCCAAGCATCCGCAGGCCGGGCGGGTTATGTGCGTAGTCGACCAGCACCTTGATGCCCGCGAACTCGAACAGGTTGAGCCGCCCCGGTGACTGGAAGAACGACGACGAGAACGTGCGCAGGCCCGAACGGATATCGTGCAGATGCGCGCCGGCGGCATGCGCGGCGGCCGCTGCCGCCATCGCGTTCTGCACGTTCATGCGCGCGTTGCCGTCGAAGGTCGCCGGGAACAGATGGACGTAACCGATCGGCATCGTGCGCCTACCGTCGCGGATCTGTATGACCTCGCCCTGCTCGTCCTCTTCCAATACGACGGCCTTGCGCCCCCGACGGATCCATCGCTCGACGAGCTCGTTGTCCGGTTGCATCGAGAACAGGATGACGCTGCCCGAACAATGCCTGCGCATCTCGGCGACGAGCGGGTCATCGGCGTTCAGTACCGCGGTGCCGTCACGCGGTACCGCTTCTACGATCACTTGTTTGACGGCCGCCAGCTGTTCGAGCGTCTCTATCTCGCCGAGCCCGAGATGATCCCCCGTCACGTTCAGCACAACGGCGACGTCGTTGCGACCATAGCCGAGTCCCTCCCGAAGGATCCCGCCGCGGGCGACCTCGAACACGGCGAGATCGATCCGGGGGTTCTGCAGGACCTTCTGCGCGGATCGTGGCCCGCTCGCGTCGACCTGTTGCGAGAGCCGGTCATCGATATAGATGCCGTCCGTCGACGTCATGCCGACCTTGTGACCCTTGCCCCGCATGATGTGGCTGATCATCCGGACGGTCGTCGTCTTGCCGTTCGAGCCGGTCACCGCGACGATCGGGATCCTCGACGGGCGGCCCGGTGGGAACAGGAGATCGATCACGGGTTTCGCGACGTACTGCGCCTCGCCTTCCGTCGGGTGCGTGTGCATCCGGAATCCTGGCGCGGCGTTCACCTCAACGATGGCGCCGCCCGTCTCGCGCACGGGCTTGCTGATGTCGGGTGCGAGGAAGTCGATGCCGGCCACGTCGAGCCCCACGACGCGAGCGGCCTCTTCGGCGATGTCGATGTTGTCGTCGTGCGCGTCCCACGTGCGGTCGATCGCGCTCCCGCCGGTCGACATGTTGCCCGTCGCTGCGATCCGAACGACATCGCCCTCTCCCGGGACGTCGTCGAGGGATCGGCCTTGCTCCTTCAGCAGACGCTCGGCCTCATCGTCGATCCGCATCCGAGTGAGGACCTTCTCGTGCCCAAGTCCGCGCCGAGGGTCGGCGTTCACGAGGTCGACGAGCTCGCGCACCGTGTGGGTCCCATCACCCAGGACATGCGCCGCGACCCGCTCCGCGACTGCGGCCATCCGGCCGCCCACGACGAGGAAGCGATAGTCGTTGCCCACGATCATCTGCTCCACGACGACCGAGCCTCCCCGTGACTGCTGTACCGCCCGGTCGAAGGCCCCGCGGACCGTCTCCACATCTTCGATGTCCAGCGTGACCCCCCGTCCGTGATTCCCGTCGAGAGGCTTCACGACCACGGGGAAGCCGATCTGCGTGGCGACGGCCACCGCCGCATCTGGCGTTCGCACCCCCTCGCTCTTCGGGACGGGCAGACCGGCGGCCGCGAGCAACTGCGTGGTTAGCTTCTTGTCGCCGGCGATGTCAACCGCCAGGGCGGACGTCATCGATGTGATCGTGGCCCGGATCCGCTGCTGGTACTTGCCCTGGCCGAGCTGGACCAGGGACTGGTCGTTCAACCGGATGTACGGGATGTCGCGGCTCGCCGCCTCGTCCAGGATCGCCTGCGTCGACGGCCCGAAGGCACGGCGCTCCGCGAGCAGGATCAGCGACTCCAGCTCGGCGAGCAGGTCGAACGTCGGATCCGACCGCACCAGATTGTTCACGAGTCGGACCGCGATCCGACCCGCTTCCAGTCCGACCTGCTCTTCCCAGTAGCCGTAGATGACGTTGTAGCGGCCGCGCTCGCCTGCGCCTCGAGTCTTGCCGCGGTACACCTGCGCTCCCGATACCCGCTGGAGCTCGATGGCGATGTGCTCGGCGATGTGCCCCGCCCACGTGCCCTCGATCAGGCGTTCGCGGAAGCCACCCGGGTGCCCACGGGAGCATGAGTGCTCACCCACACCCGGGAGGACGTCGAGGAGGCCCTCGGTGAACCCCTCAATCCTGTTCGAGGGGTACAACTCGAGCGAGCCGAGGTCGACGAGCAGCTTGATCGACGGCTCGTAGGAGTAGTAGTTCGGACCGCGGAACACGCGCTCGTGGACGATCGTGAGGTCCGGGGACAGCGCACGTTCTTCTCGCGCGTCGCCCGCCGGCTCTTCGAGGGAGTCCTCAGGTTCGGAGGCAGTCACTCCGACGCCTCGCGTTCGGCCCCGCCACCACCCTCATCCGAGAGCAGCGCTCGGGAACGTAGATCGAACCAGTAGCCCGTCGGGATCGAGTGCAGCACGGCGCCGGTCACCATCATCGGTCGACGACCTCGCAGTCGATACGCGTCCGTTCCCATGTGCGACCCGTCCACGACCGTCACGGAGCCGCGACCGATCACCTCCATCGTCCGGTCGGGATAGACGATCGCACAGGTGTCCTCGTCGAGACCGAGACCGACGAGCGAGGGCGACTGCGCGATAGCGGACAGCAGTCGGCCGAGTCGCGTCCGCTGCTCGAAATGCTGATCGACGATGGCATCGGGAACGAGCCCGAGACCCGCGGCGAGCTGCACGATACCGTGACGCGGAGTCGCCCCGGAATCGCCGAAGGCAAGCATGTGCCCTGCCAGCGCGCTCGCCCCCGCCGAGGTACCGGCGATCACGGCGCCCCGGTCGTGCGCGAGGTGGAGTCCGGAGTCCAGCCGAGTGCCCGCGACGATCGATGTCAGCCGAAGCTGATTCCCTCCCGTGAGGAACACACCTGTTGCGGTCGCGAGCGCAGCGGCCACCTCGGGGTCCTCCGCCTCTCCTCGCTGCTGGGGATGCAATGCCGTGACGCGCTGGACGCCCAGTTCGCCGAAGACCTGCTGGTAGATCTCGTTCGTTCTGGGCCCGAGTTCTGACGCGGTGCTCACGACGACGATGTCGGCCTCGGCACCGCCCGCGAACCGCACGAAGCGGGACAGGATCCGCTTGCCCCTGAGCTTGTCCTCGGCGCCGCCGATCAGCATGACGGCGCCCGCGCCGCCAAGTGGACGCACGACGCGGGAACGGTTCGATGGCATCACATGAGTCTAGACCTCGCCCCCCGGCGGGCACGGACGCTGAACGACCGTGTGGGTCAGCGGCCGACTACAGCGTCGGGAGCACCTGTTCGAGGAACTCCTCGAGGCGCGGCTGCCCTTCGCTCGGCCACTCGACCACCAGGTATCCGATGCCGCCGGCGGTCATCCACTCGTAGGCAGACTTCACCTCGTCCCACGGCTCAGAGATCGAAAGGCTCGACGAACGCAGGATCGACGCCGGGTCGCGGCCGGCCTCCTCCGCTGCTCGGTCGATGATCGCGGTGATCTCCGCGAGCTCGGCGGCATCGTTCGCCCAGCCGTGCCACGCATCCGCGTACCGGCCCGCGATCGGGAGGGTCCGTTTCCGACCCTCTCCTCCGACCCAGATCGGCGGATGCGGCTTCTGCACGGGCAACGGCCGATACGTCGCGCTCTCCAGCCGGTAGTGCTCACCCTCGAACGTGACGTCCTCGCCGGTGAAGAGCGCATGGAGGATCTGGATGCCTTCCTCGAGACGATCCATCCGGTCCTTGGTCGGAGGGAACGGGATGCCGAGCTCGCGATGTTCCGGCTCGTTCCACGCTGCGCCGATGGCGCACTCGACGCGGCCGCGGGAGAGATGATCGACGGTGACGACCTCGGCGGCCAGCACCGCGGGTTGCCGGTGGGTCATCCCGGTCACGAGCGTGCCGAGCCGCACGCGCGACGTCTCGCGCGCGAGCCCGGCAAGGAGCGTCCATCCTTCGAGCGAAGGCCCTTTCGGGTCGCCGTAGAGCGCCTTGAAGTGGTCGAAGACCCAGACACCGTCGAGGCCCCCGTCCTCGGCGAGCCGAGCCCGCGAGGCGATCTCATCCCACGTCAGCTGGTGTTGCGAGATGTCCAGACCGAACCGCATGCCGTCCTCCTCGATCGGGTCAGGCACGATAACGCAGCGGATATTCGGGTATGGCCGTGGCCATGGATGCCGCGCTGATCGTCGACGTGGACGGCACGCTGGTGGACTCGGCGTACGAGCACGTGCTCGCTTGGTCCCGGGCGTTCCGGGCCCATGACGTGTTCGTGCCGTCGTGGCGGATCCATCGCGCGGTCGGGATGGGCGGTGACCAGCTCGTCCCGGAGGTCGCAGGGCGCGACGTCGAGGAGCGGCTCGGCGAGCATATCCGTGAGGCCGAGCGAGACGCGTTCGCCGAGTACCTCCCGAACATCCCCGCGTTCCCAGGCGCCGATGCGTTCCTGGAACGGTGCAGTGCGTTGGGGGCACAGGTCGTGCTCGCGAGCTCCGCGAGGACGAGCGAGCTCGACCACTACCTGGAGCTGCTCGATGCGGAGCGCCACGGTGTGCGATGGACCAACTCCGACGACGTCTCGAGGACGAAGCCGCATCCCGACCTGATCCATCTCGCGTTGGAACAGGTCCCCGGCGCAGATGCGCTGATGGTCGGCGACGCGACCTGGGACGTGATCGCCGCGTCGCGTGCCGGGATCTCGACGCTCGGACTGCTCACGGGCGGCTACGGCGAGGAGGAGCTCCGCGACGCGGGTGCGGTCGAGGTGTACCCGAGCCTGGAGACGCTCACCGCAGCGCTCCCCGAGTGGGTGCGATCGGCCGACGGAGCGTCTGACCGCCGAGGCTAGGGTGGTCGGGTGCAGACGTTCCTGCCTACGGCGACGTGCTAGGTCGGATCACCTTCGGACGCACGGTGCATCCGTAGGTACCGCGTGGCGCCCGCGATCCGGCCTTCGATGAAGCGCACGAGGACCGGCGCGGGTCGAAGCTCCGGATCGGTGATCAGCTCTGGCTCAACGAGGTGGACCACCTTGCCTTGGGTCTCGAGCGAACACGAGCCGGCAGCGAGGACGTTCTTGACCCACTGGACGTCGGACCCGTAGGTCAAGAAGAAGAGGTAGTCGTCCCCGCGCCGAAAGACGTTGATCGGTGTGCGATAGGTGCGTCCGCTCGTCCGGCCCCGATGCGTGATCACGCCGAAGAACGGCGCCACGCTCGCGAGCGGTCGCAGGATCGGATCGAAGTAGCGAGTGGCGATGTGCCGGAAACGCCACGCGCGTGTCCTGTCCAGCTGGTCCGGTCGTTGATCGGTCATCCGTCTTCTTCACGATCCGGCCACGGCGCGACGTCGACCTCGTTCCCCTCGGGATCCGCGAGGGTCCACCAGTCCGGCGCGTGTCCCTCGTAGACGACCCGTCCGCCGACGGCGAGCGCAGCCTCGATGCGAGCCTCCGCTTGGTCCTGCGGGAGGTAGACATCGATATGGACCCGGTTCCGTTGGGGTCGAGGGGCGTCCATCTGCTGGAACCAGACGGTCGGCCCCTCACGTCGGGGATCGATCAGCGTGTCTCCGAAGGTCTCGTACGCGAGGACCGCCTTCCAGAACGGCATCACATCACGGATGGAGAGCGCGTCGATCGCGACCTGCGTCGTCTGGAGTCCGTCGAGGTCTGTCGTGAGGGCGAGCTCCGCGGCAGCGGCCGCGATCTGTCCGGCGAGGTCCAAGTCATCCTCGCTGAGCTGTCCGCTCTCGTTCACGGGGAGCCGAACGGTCACCCCAGCCGGCCGCAGATCGATGTGGACGTTCTTGCCAGACGTCTCCGCGACTGTTCCGATAGCTTCTGCGAGCCGAACGCCCGCGGCCAGCGACCCCGTGCGGTAGTGGGTGCACGCCGCGTACGCCATGACCCGCCAACCGAGCGTATGGAATCGTGTCGGCGTAACCGCGTCTGTCATGCCCTCCCCCTTCGATGTCACCGCCGTCCCGGATGTGTGCGCCCGTACAACTTAGGACCATCCATGATCGGCGCTCCACTGTTGCGTGTCATGAGGCGGAGCGCTGCACCTGTGTCCAACGCGCTGGAACTGAGTTCCAACATGTAGAGACAAGGAGCGGGGGACCTGGCCATAACGCGTCAACGAGCGGCACTTGCCCGCATGGGAGTGTCAGACTCTGCTTAACTGAGCAACGTCACACGCGGGTGTTCGGTAACGCGTGCGGCAACCTAGAAAAGAGGTCCCCTCCCGGAAGAGGTCCCAGATTGAAGACCCCGATCAGTCCCGCGGCGGATCAGGCGTTCAAGCCTTGGGCGGCGGAATGGATGAACGCGGCAGCGACGTCGGGAGCCGACACTAGAAACACGGGCGCGGTCTGCCGGTTGGACTCGTGGAACTCAACACCGTCAGAGAAAAGCGTGAGGTTCACAAGCTTTGCGTATGGAAGCTCAACGGTCTTCTTCGCCCCCAGAAACACCGCGCGTTGGGATGAGATCACGAGTACGCCAGAATCGGCCGGCACGCGCTTCGTGCAAGCCTCGACGCTCTGCCCTCTATAGCCCCCGACTCGGTAGCGGATGCCCGTCTTGCCGATCGGAAAGCTGAACCCGCTGTAGCCGCCTTGCGATTGGTGGACCGTGACGTCCTTCAGCATCGTGGCGTCCAGTTCGAGGTGGACTACCTCTCCCTTCTTCTGGATCAGCCGCGAGGACTGCACCTCCGGCAGGGTGCCGCCGTTCGCCTTGGCGATCATCACGTGGCGACCGAGCTCCGGGTGCGCGCGCAGGTATGCCGCGAGATCGATGTCAAGACCGCTGACGAGCTGTTGGACGTGTTCCTCTTCTTCGGCAGATAGGACGTCGTCCGCGACAGCCTGCTGGAGGTAGTCCGTCAGCTCGGTCGAGAGTTTGGCGATCCGTTCCTGCTCGGCACGAGCCCGCTGCCAGGCCGAGATCTGATCGGGACTCGCCCACGGACCGGGCTGCCGGCAATGGGGACAGAGATAATCCGAGGGATCGCGGGGTTGGCTCGCCTTCTTACCGCAGTGCAGACAGGTCGCGCGCGGTCGAAACAAGGGCATGTCCGATTATGACTGCACGCAAGGGCAAGGCCCGGCCTTGCGCCTGTTGTCGGCCAGGGTGCCTACTCCCAACACTCCGCCATCCGGCCGCTTGCGGTTTCGCCCTCGAGCAATACTCTGTCCAGGTGTCCAGTGGAGGAATGCCGAACCCGCCTCGCCCGGATGCCGCGTCCAATCGGCCGCCGGTCGTCAGGTGGATCGCCGATCACAAGATTTGGAGCGCGGCGATCATCGTGGCATTGCTGCTTGTCATCGCTGCCGCGGGGGGCGGGAATACCGAGCAGCCAGGGCAGAGCGTAGCCGCTGTGGCCACGACGGTGCCGCCCGCTACGACTGCTCCCCCGACGTCGAGCCAACCCCCGAAGACTCCGAAGGTAACTGTTCCGAACGTCGTTGGATTGGATTCACAATCAGCGGCGAAGAAGCTGCGGCGCCTCGGTCTCACACTCGGATCAGTGTCCAAGCACTACTCGCATCAGAAGCCAGGCACCGTGCTCCACTTGTCTATCCATGTAGGCGGCAAAGTCGAAGAAGGAACACGCGTCGCCGTCGTCGTCGCGAAGCCATTCCCTACGGTTCCGAGCGTGGTTGGTTTGAGTACGCAGCAAGCCGCGGCCAAGCTCAAGGCGGCGGGTTACTCGGTTCGGATAACGAAACAATCCTCTTCCCAGGCGACCGGGACAGTCATCAGCGTCTCGCCCCAGTCTGGCACCGAGCTACTTCCAGGGAAGACGATCACCCTGACTGTGGCGAAGAAGATTCCCCAGCCAACGCAGGCGCCTCCGGCCTGCACACCCGGCTATTCGCCATGCCTTCCGATCGGACCATCCGACTACGATTGCGCCGGAGGCGACGGAAACGGACCCGCATACACAACCCCTGGTGTGACCTACAGAGTTTCGGGCTACGACCCATACGGTCTGGACGCTGACAACGACGGCTACGGCTGCGAATAGGCCTGCCAGGGCTGTCGACTACTCCTCCGGCCACTCAACTCGCGACAGGAAGAAGTCTCGAGTCTGTTCATCCTGGAAATAGACGTAACACCCCTGCAGCCCACGTGTGAGCAGCACGCGATATGTGTTCTTCACGAGGGCGAGGTATGTAGCCGGATCCTTCTTGCTGCCGCGCTTCACAACACTATCGTGCGAATACTCGGGCTGACCGACCCATCCTTGTCGAGGGCGCCAAACGAGGTCGCGTCCAAAGATGAGACCAGCGACGTCGTACTCGAAGCCCTGCGCCGTATACACGCATCCGACTTGTTCTAGGCCCGCAGAATCGTTGGCCCAGTAATTGGACTTCGGTATCCCGCTCGCCAGTCGCCCCGCGTCTGGCTTCGCGTTCCACGGCATAGACCAGCCCTCGATTGTGACGTCTCGCTCTAGAGACCCATCCGGGCGGGGGTTGGACCAGGGCCAGCAGAAGCCCGCACTCAATCTTGCCGTAAAGCCCTCGGCTGCCTTGGCTCTGATCATTGCCTCCAGCTCCTGTGGCGAATCGACGATCTGGAAGTCGAACTCCTCGGTTGGATCCAGTAGCACGAACGGCGTCGTTGCGACCTCGAGGGTGTTGTCCACCCAACCAACGAAGGCATCCGAGCCACCACAGCGGAACTGAGCCGACAACTCGTGCTCGAACACCGGGGCATGCAGTTGATTAGCAGCCTCACGGATCAAGGCGCTACTCCCGACCTCGCCCGGCCGGACCACCTGCTTGTCGTCGATGAAGAACACGCTCACCTTGGCCGCATTGATGAGCTCGTCGACCTGAGACAGGTCGGACCGAGCTTCTCGCTTCATGAATCGGTTATTACTCGTCTCGCGGATCCGGTGTGCCTCGTCACAGATGAGCGCGTCCAGCGCTTGGGGATCGGCCGTAGAGAAGCTGTTGAAGTAGTTGAACTGAGCGCGAGCGCGAGGGCCCACAACCTTACGTAGGTTCTCCGTGAAAGCCTTCGAGCCCGTAGCATGCTGGGTGACGAAGCCGTCCTGCGACAGCTCCGCAACGAGATTCACCGCAATCACTGACTTCCCCGTACCGGGGCCGCCCTTGATCAGGAAGACGCTCCTCTCGCTACTCGACTGCCGATCGCGCACCTTCCCCAGTACATGATTGAATGCCACTTGCTGCTCATCGAGAAGCACGTACGTGGGTTCACGTTTGATTACCCTCGCTGTGTGTTCTAACAACCGCTTGTGCGGCCGGTAGCGACCCTTGAGCACCTCTTCAAGAACGGGACTTCCGTCCCCTGCTGCAAGCTGCCCGTTGAGGAAGTCGGCGAAGCTATCGGCCTGATCTCCGCCGAACAACGGCCATCGGGATAGCAGCTGCTGATGGTTTTCCGCCCAGAACTCGCTGTCAGGCGAGTAGTTCTGGTTGTGGGCGAACGCGCACGATGAGAGCCCGATTGCTCCCTCATTGAACGCTGTGAGGACATCCTGCAGGTAGCGCTCGTAGCCACCGACCTGCGCCGACGGGTGCAACTCATCCCGCACCCGTCCTCCCATGAAGACAGCGACGCAGTCTTCGATCGACGAAGCCTGAACCTCGGTCCACTGCTTGAGTTCGACGACGACCGCTTGTGGGTGATCGGCTCCATCGTGACCCGTCAGCATGCAGTCCAGGCGCCTGGATGAAAGCGGAA
This sequence comes from uncultured Actinomycetes bacterium, assembly GCA_963792215.1. Classification (GTDB taxonomy): domain Bacteria; phylum Actinomycetota; class UBA4738; order UBA4738; family HRBIN12; genus AC-51. The sequence continues at coordinate 299,028 of CAWBVL010000008.1, read as the reverse complement.
GCTGAAGCTCTACCGCGATGCCGTGGTCATCGAGGGCCGCAACCTGAACGACGCTCGACATGGCCCTCAATGAGTTCTGCCATGAACTCACCTCGCTAGGAGAGGGTTCGTACCGGAAGTAGCGGAAGAACGAGTCCTTCAGCTTTCCAGCGATCTGATTGCGGGTTGCGTCAGCGACGAAGTCGGTCGTTGTGCCGCTATACAGGTGCATCAGTCGCTGTCCTTGCGAGAAGCTTTCGTCGCGTTACCCATCGATCGCTCCACGGGGTACCGATCCTCGTTGCGCCTAATCTTTGCATCCACTGCGTCAGCCAGCGAAAGGCCTAGAACGTCGACAAGCCGTAGCAGATAGATCTGTATGTCAGCTAGTTCGTCTGCGACCCGCGACAGATCTTCGTCCGAGAGGCGGCTCGACTCCTCCGCTGTCAGCCACTGGAAGATCTCGATGAGTTCACCGGCTTCACCCGCCAACGCCATAGCCAGGTTCTTGGGCGAATGGAACTGCTCCCAGTCACGCGCGGAAGCGAAGGCCCTTAGCCTCGCCTGTAGAGCGACAACATCTAGCGCGCCTTCGAAGTCCCTCCTCGTGCTCATCAGGCACCGGCGGAGTCAGCGTGCCGATCGAGATTTCGGATGACTTGTCAGTCCCTGAAGTCGGGCTGGGTCTTCTCGAGCATCCGGAGCAGCGCCGCCCAGTGCATCCGGCCCCAGTCGCGCATCCCGTCGCCGGAGAACTGGCCGCGGGTCTTCTCGATCGTCTCGACCGGGATCGGCGTCGGCTTGCCGAGCCCGGACGCGAGCACCTGCAGCTGCGCAGCCTTCTCGAGCATGTAGAGGTCGTCGATCGCCGCCCCGAGCTCACGGCCGGCGACCAGGATCCCGTGGTGGCGCAGGAACATGACGTCGTGGATGCCGAGCACCTTCGCCAGGCGCTCCCCCTCGTCGAGGTCCGCCAGGCCCTCGTACCGCTCGTCGTAGCACGACGCGGTCGGTGAACTGCAGCGACGTCTGGCTGATCGGCACCAGATGCAGCTCTTCCTGCATCGCGAGCGCCGTCGTCCACGGCTGGTGCGTGTGGAGCACGACCGAAGCCTGCGGGCACAGCCGATGGATCGGCGCGTGGATCCCGATCCCGGTGTCCGGCGCGGTGCCTGAGATCGGCGTCCCGTCGACGTCGACGACCGCCAGGCTCGAGGCCGTGATCTCGGAGAAGTGCAGCCCGAACGGGTTGATCAGGAACCGGTCCTCCCGGCCAGGGATCAGCATCGAGAAGTGGTTCGAGATCCCCTCGTGGAAGTCGAACATCACGGCGACCCGGAAGGCCGCCGCCAGCTCGATCCTCGCCTCACGCTCGTCAGCAGGTGGGTTCATGGGAGTCCTCCGGTTCGGTCGATCGGTTCACGCTAGCTGCCGGACCCACGCCCCGCTACCCCAGGCTACGCTCCCCTCATGGGGGTCCAGCTCGTCCAGGTCAAGGACTTCCCCGGCTTGACCGTGGAGGACGCGATCAAGATCGCAACCCACCGTCTGACCCAGCAGGGCTACCGCGACATCGAGCCAGAGCCGACCCAACCGAGTCGAGCAGAGGATGGGCTGTGGCGGTTGTCGTTCCGCGTCGCGGACCCGATCCCTCGGTAGAAAGTGCGAGCGTCAGCCGGATCGTGAAACCGCGAAGAGCCGCCACGTTCCGGGGACGCCTTTCAGATCATGTTCCCCACGGTCCTCGAAACCGATCTCGGATCCAACGACGAGATCCTTCACGGTCGAGGACACGACCGTCTCGCCCGCGCCTGCCTTGGCCATCACCCGCGCGCCGATATGAACCGCGATGCCTTCCACGTCTCCATCGACCAGATCGATCTCTCCGGTGTGGAGGCCGACTCGGACGTCGACGCCGATCGGGCGCAGCGCCTCGTGGATCGCCTCGGCACATCTGATCGCGCGGGCCGGACCGTCGAAGGTCGCGAGGAATCCGTCACCCGTCGTCTTCACCTCACGCCCCTCGAACCGATCGAGCGCCTGACGGACGACCCGATCGTGCTCGGCGAGGAGCTCGCGCCATCTGGCATCCCCGATCTCGGCCGCCCGGTCGGTCGAGCCGACGATATCCGTGAAGAGCACCGTGGCGAGCACGCGGTCGTGTTGCGGAGCGGGTCGCGAACCGGTGATGAAGTGCTCGATCTCACGCAGCACCGCCTCTTGGTCGCCCGACCACAGGAGGCTGCCGCGGCCCGGTAGCTCGACGTATCTGGCGCCGGCGATCCGATCGGCAAGGTACCGGCCGTGCGCCGGATCGACGGCGCTCTCCGACCGGGCGACCACGAGCGTCGGAACACGGATGGCGGGCAAGATCCCCCGGATGTCCGTGGCATTGATCATGTCGACCATCGACGCAGCCGTCCCGGGACTGACCGAGTGCCGCTCGTAGCGGCCCCATGATTCACGCAGCGCGACGTCGTCCGCGTCGTCGGGATCGAAGAGGTCGATCATCATCCCCGTTCCCCACGCGGACTCGAAGTTGTGGATGATGTCTTGGGACTGCTCTTCGCTGAGTCCCCAGGGATAGTCCTCGGCGCGGCTCAGCCGTGCGAAACCGTCGATGAGGACGAGTCCATGCACGCGCTCGGGGTAGGTCGCCGCGAAGACGCATGCGAGGAACGCGCCGGCCATCGCGGTGACGATCGATACGTTCTGGCTCCCGATGTCGTCGAGGACGGCCCGGAGATCGTCCATCCATTCCTCGAGTGTCGGGAGCGCCGTCGCCGGGACGGGATCCGACAGGCCCACCCCCCGCTTGTCGAAGCGGATCACACGCGCGAACGCGGCGAGCCGATCGTTGAATCGTGCGAGTGGCCTGACCTCGCGCTCGATCTCGACGTTGCTGAACCATTGTTCGGCGACGACGACGTCCATGCGGCCCGACCCGAACGTTCGATAGGCGATGTGGACATCGCCGCTTCTCGCGTACCGCGTGGAGCTCGGCATCCCGTCAGTCTGCGTCATCTCCACGCATAGACGCGAACTGCTCACGTTGGCGGTACACGACGCACCGGGCCGGAGAGAGCATGCACGCCAGCCGTTCACGCACTCATTGCGCGGCCTTTCGCCCCGTGCCTAGAGTGGAGACAGACCGCTGGGAGGGAGGGGTCGATGCCCCGGAAGATCGCGAGGTCCGTGCTTGTTCTCGTAGCAACGCTTGTCGTCGGAGGCCTGTTTGCCACGCCCGCGGCGGCGGTCACCGGCAACGACGAACTCACCAACAACGACCAGATCGTGATGAACGGGCGACTCATCGTCGCCCAGGGTGACACCGTCGATTCGGCCGTGCTCTTCCACGGTTCGGCGACGATCGACGGCACCGTGACCAAGTCCGTCGTCGTGTTCGATGGGCCGACCGAGATCTCGGGGCACGTCCAACAAGACGTCTTCGTGTTCAACGGCGCCGTCACGGTACGGTCCGGCGCGCAGATCGACGGCGACCTCGTGACCTCCGAAACCCCGACCATCGAGCAAGGAGCGACCATCTCGCGGACACCAGCAGCGCATCAGCACGCGGTTCAACACGGCGGCGGTCGGCGTGGCCAGCCGGATCGCGTGGTGGCTCGGCTATTCGGTCTCGACGTTGGTGCTCGGACTGTTGCTGCTGCTGTTCGCGCCGGGGGTGGATGCGGCGATCGTCCGCGCGATGCGGGAGCGTACGGGTGCCTCGATCGGTTTCGGGGCGCTGGTCTTCTTCCTACTCCCGATCGCGGCGGTCCTCATGCTCGTGATCGTCGTTGCGCTCCCGCTGGGCTTGTTCATGCTCTTGGCTCTCGCGCTCCTCTATTCGGTCGGGTACGTCGCCGGCGCCCACGCGATCGGTCGGCTGGTAGTGAAGGCGCCAACCTCGCGGTTCCTCGCCTTCCTGGCAGGATGGGCGATCCTCCGCATCATCGGTCTGGTTCCGGCGCTGGGTGGGCTGGTCTGGGTCCTCGCGTCGATCTTCGGTCTCGGGATGCTGTGGGTGGCGAGCCGGCGGACGGCCGAACCGTCAGAAGCTCGCGCCATCCCTCCTGCGCCCACAACCGCCGGCTGAGCCTGGAGTCGGAGGAGTGGCCGACCGAACGAGGATGTGGCCGTTACGCCGCATCGCGACGGGGTTCGTGGATCCGATCCTTCGTCCGCTCGCGAGGAGGCTTCCCGCGTTCGGCATCGTGCGGCACCGGGGTCGCTCGACGGGGCGGCGATATCGGACGCCCGTGAACGTGTTCCGGCGCGGCGATACCTATCTCTTCTTCCTCACGTACGGGTCGGACGTGCAGTGGGTCAAGAACGTCCTGGCAGAAGGCGACTGCACGATCGAGACGCGAGGAAGGGTCGTGAAGCTGGTCGACCCCGAGGTCATCACGGACCCCGCCCCGCCTCGACGCCAATCTTTGCTATGCCTGGGTGCCCATCCAGCACGCAACCCCGGGCACGCGGCTGGAGATCGAAAGCCCGGAGGGCGCTCTGATGGCAACGGTCACGCCGATACCGTTCCTCGATCCCAAGAAGGAGATCCCTGCGAAGAGCTGAGAGATCGGGTCCGTGTGCCTGAAGAACCCTTCCTATCGCGGCCTTAGGTGGCCGTCGAACCACGCCTGGGTGCGAGCGATCGCGTCAAGCATGTGCGCACGTTCCATCGGCACATGCCCTTCGCGCGGGTACACCACCAGCTCCACCTCGGTGCCGGTTTCGGCGATCGCGTGGAAGAGTTCCTCGGCCTGGCTAGGCGGCGTGCACCGGTCTTCCGCACCCTGCAGGATCAGCGTCGGCGTCGCGCAGTGATGCGCGTGGGTGACGGGCGAACGGTCCGCGTATTGACTGCCGGGGTCGTGCCACTCCCCCTCGAGGATGGCGTGGTCGTACCACCACACCTCGGACGTGAGGTGGAACGACACGTAGTTCGCGACGACCGACATCGCGACTGCGGCGCCGAAGCGAGCGGTCTGTCCGACGGCCCAGCCCGCCATGTAGCCGCCGTAGGAAAGGCCCGCGATGCCGAGGCGGTCAGGATCGGCGATGCCCTCCGCGATGCAGTGGTCGACACCCGCCATGATGTCGCGGAAGTCGATACCCCCTCCGTCGCCGATCACCCCCTGCGCGAACACGTGCCCGCGTCCGATGCTGCCGCGGGGGTTGGGCATCAGACACGCGTACCCGGCCGAGGCGAGCAACACCGCGTTCGGCTCGTTGTCGGAGAAGTAGGAACCCCAGTTCCAGGTCGGACCTCCGTGAACGCAGACGATCGTCGGCAACAGGCCCTCTGCGCCGGCGGGGGTCATGAGCACACCCTCGATCTCGACACCGCCTTCGCCCATCCACCGGATCGTGCGTGCGTCCGGGAACACGCGCTTCGCGGTGATGCGGTCGTTGAACGACGTCCGACGGGCCCATTTCCCCGCGAGGTGATCGAAGATGGCCAGCTCGGGCGCCACCCCGTGCGCCTGGTGTGTCGTCCAGACGGTCGCGGCGTCCTCGGTGATGACGCACGCCGGCGTCGTGACCGCGTCGCCGACGAACGCGTCGCCGCGCCAGCGTTCCTCACGGCGGCCGTCGAGCCAGATCCGGCCGCAGGCGTTGCCCGTCCCCTCGGTGCTCGCGTACCAGAGCGATGCGTCATCGCACCATCCGGCGCGACCGACCGTCTGCAGATCCGGCCACGGGTCGCGCGCCGCGCCGGTCGCGAGGTCGATCAGCATGAGGCTCCCCGACAGGAGTCCGTGGTCGCTCGCGTACCCCTCGACGACAGCGACCTGGGTCAGATCGGGCGAGAGCGCGAGGCCCTCCAACTGCCAGGCGGGCTCATACAACGCATGCGCCGTCCGTGCCTCGAGGTCGAGCTGCGCGACGAACCCCTGGTACCAGCCCGAGCCGGAGTGATCGCGCGAGACGAGCGCGACGACGACATCCGCGCCGTCCCAGTCCATCTCCCACACACTGAGCTCGGGCGGTCCGACCTCGCGGATTTCGCCCGACGCGAGCTCGATCAAGAAGAGTCGGCGCCGGGCGTCACCGGGCCGACGCACGACCGGGTCGGAGCTCCCCTCGGTGCCGCGCACGGCGCGAGCGCTCCAGTCCAGTCCGTACGAACCCGGGTCAGCCGCCAGCACCAGCAAACGCTCGCCGTCGCTCGACCACGCCACGCTCTCGCACGAACCGGCGATGGTGGCCACAAGTGCAGGCTCGCCTCCCGCCGCCGACATCGTGTACGGCAGGAGGTGCCCGGGCGTGATCCGGTCGGACGCGAAGGCGAGTCGGGCCCCGTCCGGCGACCAGGCCGGGAGCTGATCGGTCGTGCTCCCGTCCGTGAGCTGCGTCGGCGTGCCATCAGCGTCGGTCGACATCAGGTACAGAGCGCTCGGCACGAACGAACCTTGGTCTGCGACCGTGGCGGTCAGCACGAACGCCAGCTGGGATCCGTCGGGCGACAACGCGAGTTCGACCGGTGTCCTGACATCGAGCAGCGACTCGGCCGTCGGGAGCATCGGATCCATCGCGGCATCTTGCCAAAACGCCCGATCGACGCTCGGTCCACCGGGGAGTGAGTCACCGAACCGTCGATGAAGCGCCGGTCATCGCTGCGAGCGCACAAGGGCTGCATCGAGCGCAGCGAGGCGCCATCGCGGCGCCCACCGCATCCGCCCGTCCGCGAGCGCGACGCGAGCGGCGAGCGGTCTGAACCACGTTGGCGTGCGCCACTGCTCGTCGCTCGTCGCACCTCCCTCGGCACGCACAAGGAACACTGGCGCCCGCGCCGCACCGAGCCGGAGGACGTCTCTTACGTTCTTGATCACCGACACATAGGTAACGGGAGCGCCGACGCTCGCGCCGACGACGCCGGCCTCCTCGCGGAGCTCCCGGAGGGCCGCGCGCTCGGGCGCCTCGCCCGGATCGACCCGCCCGCCTGGGATCGTCCACAGCCCGCGACGCGAGCGGACGAGCAACACCTCGATACCGGCCGACGTGTTTCGGTAGCAGACGGCGAGCGCGCGCGTACTCATCCATCCGACGTTACGCACCCTGACTTGTGATCCGGCGCGAAGGCGTCTCGGGACCTCGACGAGGACAGACGATCCCTAAGCACTCGGTTCCAACCCCCGAACGGGCTGATCCGCGAGCCTGCCAGGGCCCTAGCGCACTCGAAGGATCAGGTGTACGGTCAGGCGGTCTTTGGCCTAGACATTCGACCATTTAGGGGGAGACCTGCACACTGGCCGACTCGACGCCGAGATCGCTTCGCGTGCAGATGCTGCGTTCTCGTTCCTGGAGCGACTCGTGGCCGCCCCGAGCACCGTCGGGCATGAACAGGACGCGCAACACGTCGTCGGGCAGGAATTGAAGCGCCTTGCGCTGGATGTGGAGGGCCTACCGATCTCCGACCATATCGGCGACGACCCGCTGGCCGGCGTTCCGCAGACCTCCTATGAAGGCCGAGGCAACGTGATCGGTCGGGTGGGCGACGGACAGGGCCCCTCGCTCCTCCTCGACGGTCACATCGACGTCGTTCCTGCGAGCCGACCCGACATGTGGACCTCGCCTCCGTTCGAGCCGCGTCGCGACGGCGATCGCCTCTACGGGCGCGGCGCCGGCGACATGAAGGGCGGCTTTGCGATGGCGACCCTCGCGCTCGATGCCCTTCTCGCGGTCGAACCCGAGGCAATCACCGGCTCCTTGACGTTCCTCTCGGTCATCGAAGAGGAATGCACTGGCAACGGCACGCTCGCGGCGGGGCGGGCGGGGGTCCTCGCAGACGCCGTGGTCCTGCCAGAGCCGACCGATCTGGGCATGTTGCTCGCAGGCGTCGGGATCCTGTGGCTCGACGTGGTGCTCGAAGGCAAGTCGGCGCACGCGGAGTCCGCCGACCGGGCCGTCAACCCCGTCGACCTCGCGCTCAAGGTCGTGGATGCCCTCCGAGGGTTGGAGCGCGACATGAACGCCGAGATCGAACCCTCGATGGAGGGCGTCGAGCACCCGTACAACATCAACATCGGTGGGATCGAGGCGGGCGACTGGCATTCGAGCGTGCCCGCGCAGGCGACGCTGCGGCTGCGCATCGGACATCCGACGCCGTGGTCGACCGACGAAGCGATGTCGAGGGTCAAGAGTGCGATCGACCCGATCGACGACCCGTGGCTCCGTGACCACCCGCCGAGCCTCCGGCAGGTGGGGTTCCGCGCCAAGGGCTATGCGCTGCCCGGTGACGCTCCCATCGCGAAACGGCTGTCGGACGCGCACCGATCCGCACACGGCAAGCCGCCGGCCGCGGTCGCGATGGGGAGCACGACCGACGCGCGGCTCTACATCAACGACTTCGACGTGCCTGCGATCTGCTACGGACCCGTGGCGCATGACATCCACGGGATCGACGAGTCGGTGGAGCTGTCGTCGATCGTCGCTGGCGCACGCACGCTGGCGCGGTTCATCGCGGACTGGTTCGCACAGCCGGAGGACGCGCGCTGATGTCGACCGTCCCGACCTTGTCGATGCTGGAGCCGGTCAAGCTCCGCAGCGGCGCCGAGCACGTGGCCGACCGGCTCGTGACGGCGATCGCGCTCGGCGAGTTCGTGCCCGGCCAGCGGCTCCCGTCCGAGCGCGAGCTCGCCTCGACCTTAGAGGTCAGCCGCACGACGATCCGCGAGGCGATCCAGCGACTCGCCGCGCTCGGGTTCGTCGAGGTCCGGCGCGGCCGAACTGGCGGCGCCTACGTACTCGAAGGTATGGGACCGGGCGCGACCGAGATGATCCGGCGGACGCTCCTGCCCGAGTGGCACAACCTCGAGGACCTGTTCGACTTCAGGCAGCTGATCGAACCGCTGATCGCTCGGATCGCCGCGGACCGGCGCACGTCCAAGGACGCAGATGCGATCGGCACCGCGCTGGCCGGCTACGTGGCGGCGGGTGACGATCGCGAGGCATCGCGCGCGGCCGACCAGGCCGTCCACGTCGCGGTCGCCAACGCCACCGGGAACCCGTATCTCGCGAGCCTGAGCGGCCAGATCCGGCGCCAGATCAGCCTGGGCTTCGGCGCCGAGCCGTACAGCCGGGAGATTCGCGCCCGCGCCGTCAAGGACCACACCGCGCTCGCGGCGGCAGTGATCGACGGCAAGGCGACCGCGGCGGCCCGGATCGCCCAGCGCCACTTCCAGCTCACCGAGTCGGTATTGCGCGATCTCGTCTCGACCGTCGAGCAAGGGGGTGAGGCGTGAGCCCGCGCGCCCGCTACATCGGGCGCCGGTTGTTCCAGGCGATCCCGGTGATCATCGCGATGAGCATCTTCGTGTTCCTGATGATCCACCTGGTCCCGGGCGACCCGGTCCAGACGATGCTCGGGTTCCGGGCCACCCCCGAGAACGTCGCGACCGTTCGCGCGCAGCTCGGACTCGATCACCCACTGCTCACGCAGTACCTGACGTGGGTGGGCGGGGCGTTGCACGGGAACTTCGGACAGGACTTCATCAGCCACGTCCCCGTTTCGACGTTGCTCGCGCAGCGGCTGCCCGTGACGATCGAGCTGACGCTCCTGTCGATGACGCTCGCGGTGTTGGTCGGCGTCCCGCTCGGCGTGCGCGCGGCGGCGAAGCCGGGTGCGGTCCGGCACGCCACGGAAGGGTTCGTCGTCGCCGGGATCGCGATCACCGACTTCTGGCTCGGGATCATGCTCGTCCTGCTGTTCGCGGGGGTCTGGCAGGTGCTGCCGCCGTCGGGCTACGTCCCGTTCTTGCAGGACCCCGCCCAGAACCTCCGGTATATGGCGCTGCCGGTGTTGGCCCTGGCATTCGGCGAGGCCGCCTACATCCTGCGGACGACCCGCGGCGCGATGGAGGAGGTGCTCGGCACGCACTACGTCCTGTTCCTGCGGGCGAAGGGGGTGCGCGAGCGGCGCGTCGTCTACCGACACGCGCTCCGCAACGCCGCTCCCCCGATCGTGACGGTGATCGGCATCCAGTTCGGTGTGCTCCTGGGCGGCGCGATCGTGATCGAGTCGCTGTTCGCGCTGCCCGGCGTCGGCCGGCTGATCGTGACGTCGATCCAGCAGCGGAACTACGTGGTGGTGCAGGGCGGCGTGCTGGTCGTCGCGATCCTGTTCATCCTCGTCACGCTCGTGACCGACCTGATCGTCGGGTGGCTCGACCCGCGGACCGAGGAAGGTGACGCGACGTGAGCGTTGCCGTCGTCGCGGCCGGTGGGAAGCCTAGGGCGGTGTGGCGCCGCGGCATCCTGGCGTCGCGGAAGGGCCGATGGGGGTTCGCGATCCTGACGCGTGCTTGCGCTGATCGCTGTGTTCGCGCCGTTGCTCGCGCCGCACGATCCGAACGCGATCGACGCCAACCGGATCCTCGCGGCGCCCAACCTGGCGCACCCGTTCGGCAACGACGCGCTGGGCCGCGACGTGCTGTCGCGCGTGATCTTCGCCTACCGCGTCTCGCTCACGGTGGCGGTCGGGTCGACGGTGGTCGCATTCCTCGTGGGTGTGCCGCTTGGCCTGTACGCGGGGTATCGCGGCGGCTGGGTCGACACGGCGATCATGCGGCCGATCGACATGGTGCTCGCGCTGCCCGCGATGCTGCTCGCGGTCGCGCTGATCGCCATCATCGGGCCGGGCTCGAACATCGCCACGCTCGCGATCGCCGTGATCTACATGCCGATCTTGGCGCGCGTGGTGCGGAGCTCGACGCTGGTCGTCGTCTCGCAGACGTACATCGAGGCGGCGCGGGCGCGCGGGACACGCACGCGCTCGATCATCACGCGCCATGTCCTCCCCAACGCGATCGGGCCTGCGATCGTGCAGGCGACGATCTTGATGGGGTTCGCGATCCAGATCGAGGCGGCGCTGTCGTTCCTGGGGCTCGGCGTGCAGCCGCCGACCTCCTCCCTGGGCTCGATGCTCGCCGACGGGCGTGACGTGCTTACCCAGGCGCCGTGGGTCGAGGTCTTCCCCGGGGTGGCGATCGCGATCACCGTGCTCGCGTTCAACTTCCTCGGCGATGGGCTCCGCGCGCGGCTCGATCCGAAAGGGGTCAGCGAGTGAGCGACCTGCTGACCCTGGCACACGTTGACGTCGGCTTCGCGACCGACGAGGGCACGGTGTCGGCGGTGAGCGACGTGTCCCTGACCGTCGAGGAGGGAGAGATCTTCGGCCTGGTCGGCGAATCGGGGTGCGGCAAAACCACGCTCGCGATGGCGCTGATGGGTCTGCTGCCGGCGACCGCGTCGGTGGCGGGTTCGGTGCGGTTCGGCGAGCGCGAGCTCTTCGGGCTCGAGGCTGAGGAGTTCCGGCAGCTCCGCGGCGACCGGATCAGCATGATCTTCCAGGACCCGATGACCTCGCTCGATCCGACGTTCCCGATCGGTGCGCAGGTCGCCGAGACGATCACGGCGCATCGCGACGTGTCCGAACAGGCGGCGCGCGAGCGGGCGCTCGCACTGCTCAGCGACGTCGGGATCTCGGAGGCCGAGCGCCGGTACGACGACCCACCGCACCGGCTGTCGGGCGGCATGCGGCAGCGGGTCGTGATCGCGACCGCGCTCGCGAACGAGCCGTCGCTCGTCCTGGCCGACGAACCGACGACCGCCCTGGACGTCACGATCCAGTCGCAGATGCTCGATCTGCTTCGCGATCTGCGCGGTCGGCTGCGGACGACCATCGTGCTGATCACGCACGACCTCGGGGTGGTCGCCCAGATCTGTGATCGCGTCGGTGTGATGTACGCGGGCCAGCTCGTCGAGGTCGCCCCCGTCGCCGAGATCTTCCGGTCGCCGAGCCATCCCTACACGCAGGCGCTGTTGGCTGCTCTTCCGTCCGAGCAGCAGAAGCCGGGATCGCTCCGCGTGATCGGCGGACGGGTGCCCAACCTGACCGCACCGCCGCCGGGGTGCCGGTTCTCGACGCGCTGTCCGTACGTGATGGACGAGTGCGCGACCGTGCCGCCGCTCGCACACGAGACCGACGACCACCTGATCGCGTGCTGGCTCTCCGAGGCGACGAAGCAAGCCGCACACCCCAACCACGCCTCGACGGGAGGTGCCGCGTGAGTCAGGTCGCGTTCTCAGACCAGATCGCGCCGGCGCAGCCAGGTCAGCCGATCCTCCGCGTCGAGGATCTGGTCAAGCACTTCCCCACCGACCGCGGTCTCCTCGGGAGCGACGCAGTCCTCCACGCCGTCGATAACGTCGACCTCGAGATCCATCCCGGCGAGGTGCTCGCCATCGTCGGTGAGTCGGGTTCGGGCAAGAGCACGCTCGCCCGATGCATCCTGCGGCTGATCGATCCCACCGCGGGCAGGGTCGTCTTTGACGATCGCGACGTCACGAAGCTCAAGGGCCGCCAGCTCGCGAGCTTCCGTCAGCAGGTCCAGCCGGTGTTCCAGGACCCGTTCAGCTCGATCGACCCGCGGTGGCGGATCGGCCACAGCATCGCGGAGTCGCTCGACGCCTTCAAGATCGGGACCAAGGCCGACCGCAAGGACCGAGTCATCGAGCTCCTCGACCGCGTGGGACTCGACCCGTCGTACGCCCGCCGGCGACCGCACGAGCTTTCCGGCGGGCAGCGCCAGCGTGTCGGGATCGCCGCGGCGCTCGCGCCGGAACCGAAGCTGATCGTCGCCGACGAGCCGGTCTCCGCCCTCGACGTCTCGGTGCAAGCGCAAGTGCTGAACTTGCTCGCCGAGCTGCAGCGCGACCTCGGCTTGGCGGTCCTGTTCGTCGCGCACGACCTCTCGGTGGTCCAACACATCAGCCACCGCACCGCCGTGATGTACCTCGGCAAGATCGTCGAGACCGGTCCGACCGACCGTGTCTTCCGCGACCCCCGGCACCCGTACACCCAGGCGCTCCTACAGTCGATCCCGCACCCCGACCCTGACCGGCCGCTCATCCGCGCGCCGCTTACCGGCGAGATCCCGAGCCCCATCTCTCCTCCATCTGGATGCAGGTTCCGCACTCGCTGCCCGGTCGCGATCGACCGCTGCGCGACCGACGAGCCCGAGATGACCTTGTTCGCCATCGGCCACACGGCCGCGTGCCACGTCGCCCGCGCCGAGCTGGAGCGCTCGGCCCACTAGGAAGGAGCACATACATGCCGATGGTCACCGTGGACGGCGTCGGACTCCACTACGAGCTCGACGGCGACGGCGAAGACACCATCGTCTTGATCAACGGACTCGCCGACGACCTCGAGACCTGGGTGCTGCAGATGGACGACTTCCTCGGCGCCGGCTACCGCGTGCTCCGGATCGACAACCGCGGCGTCGGGAAGTCGGACGCGCCGCCAGGCCCGTACACGGCGCGGGTACTGGCCGAGGACGCGAAGGGCGTCGTCGACGAGATCGGCCTCACCGGCTTCCACCTGATCGGGACGTCGATGGGCGGGATGATCGCGCAGGAGTACGCGATCAACCACGGCGGCGACCTCAAGAGCGCCACCTTCTCGAGCACCTACGCGGCGCCGGGGCCCTTCTGCTCGCGGATGTTCTCGATGTGGCACGACATGGCCACGATCACTGGCGTCCCGTTCATCATGCGCGACGTGACGCTCTGGGCCTTCACACAGGAGTTCTTCTGGGAGCGGGAGGACGAGCTCAAAGAGTTCGAGATGGAGATGGCCGACCTGCCGATGTCGGTCGAGGCGTACCTCGCGCAGCTCCACGTGATCCAGGCGCACGACACGGACGGTCGCCTCGATCGGATCCAGGGCTACCCCGTGCTCGTGATGGCAGGTGAAGAGGACATCCTGATCCCCGTCTCGCTCTCGAAGAAGCTGCACGAGGGCCTCCCCAAGGCGGACTGGCTGACGTCGAAGGGAGGCCATGCATCGATGTGGGAGCACCCCGAGGATTTCAACCGCACGTATCTGGGCTGGCTCGGCGAGCATCGCTGAGCGGAGAGAGGGGGGAACATGCAACGCAAGGATCCACGAAGCGATGAGGAGCAGCGGGCCGAACGTCTGGCTCGGAGCTTCCTGACCGGCAACATCTCGCGGCGCTCGTTCATGGCGCGCGCGGCCGGGTTCAGCACCCTGGCGTTGAGCGCAACAAGCCTGGGCGCGGTGCTCGCGGCGTGCTCGAGCTCGTCGGGGAGCTCGAGCGGATCGAGCGCCGCACCGGCGACGGGCGCTCCGACGGCCGGCGGCACGCTGCAGGCCGCACTGACCGGTGAGCCCGACACGATCGACCCGGCAACGTCGACGATCTACACGGGCGCGCAGGTCTACGACAACATCTTCAACAAGCTGATCGACCTCGATGAGAACAACAAGTTCTACGGGCAGCTCGCCACCAAGTGGACCGCGACCGACGACAAGACCTGGGTCTTCGACCTGGTCGACGGGGTCAAGTTCCACAACGGCGAGTCGTTCGGACCGGACGACGTCGTCTACACGTTCAACCGGATCCTCGATCCGAAGACCGCCAGTTCGTACGCACCGCTGTACGACGCGATCTCCAGCATCGAGGCGAGCGGGGCGAGCCAGGTCACGTTCCACCTGAAGACCTCGTTCGGGCCGTTCCTGTCCAATCTTGCGAACAACGGTGAGATCGTGAACCAGGCAGCGATCGAAGCGAAGGACCCGTCGCGCAACGCCGTCGGGACCGGACCGTTCGAGTTCGTCGAGTGGGTGCAGGGCGACCACATCACCTTGAAGAAGAACGACAGCTACTTCGAGTCGGGAAAGCCGTACCTCGACGGGATCCAGTTCAAGTTCCTGAACGTCGACCAGAGCCGGATCGACGCGCTGCAGTCGGGCGACCTGAACTGGGCCGACGCGGTCCCGTTGCAACAACTGAACACGTTGAAGAGCGACCCGGCGTACAACTACGTGACATCGGCGACGGCCGGGATCCCCGACTACATCGCGATGAACACGACGCAGCCGCCGTTCGACAACAAGCTGGTCCGGCAGGCCGTGTACTGGGCGCTCGACCGCGACGCGATCCGTCAGGTCGCGTACTTCGGCGCCGGCGAGTCCGGGATCGAGGAGGTGCCGACGGGCTCGAGCTGGTACGACGGTGCGCCGCTTGTCACACCCAACACGGACATGGCCAAGCAGCTATTGCAGCAGGCGGGGGTTCAGACTCCCTTGGAGGTCGAATACCTCGGGCTGCCGCAGTACCCGGAGCTGTTGAAGACCGGCGAGGTGATGCAGCAGCAGCTGGACGCCGTCGGCATCAAGATGAACATCAAGCAGGTCGAGGTCGGCGTGTGGTTCAACGCCTTCATCAAGCAGAACTACCAGATCACGTCCGCGTACCAGGAGCGCACGATCGACCCCGACAACTTCTACGCGTTGGTGATCCACACCGGCGGCGACATCAACTCGACCGGGTACTCGAACCCACAGGTCGACAAGTTGATCGACCAAGCGCGCACGGAGACCGACGATCAGACACGGTTCGGCCTGTACAAGCAGATCAGGCAGATCGTGTTCGACGACGCGCCGATCATCTTCGCGCACTACGAGACGATCAACTATCTGATGCAGAAGAACGTCGTCGGCTCGACGATCAACCCGACGCTGGAGTTGCGGATGCAGAACGTCGGGTTCATCGACGCCGCCCGGCGTAACGCGGAGAGGGCGCCGGTTCGAGCAGCCCGGCCCAGCCCGTGGGGCCGGGCTGCTCCCGGCGTGGGAGGTGCACGGACCGACTCGGCAAACGCTGCGGCGGCCGTGCCCATCAACTATGTCCAAATAATGGAACTGAGTTCCGATATATGGAACTGGGTTTGCTAGGTCAGCAGTCGAACACCGACCAGCAGATCTCGTTGCGCAACCGTTGATCGTCCAGAACATGCTCGCCGAATCGCGCCCCGGGAGCCGTTCGAGTCGGGGGGTCCGAGAACCTTGGGACGGATCACGGCTGAACGGTAGCCAGGTACCAACAGGTCCTCGCACTTCCCGACGGCGCGTAGCATCCTTCGTTCGATGTCCGGACCGAGCTTCCGCCCACCCGCTTCCGGCGGCCCGACCTACCGGCGACAGACCCGACGACGCCGGACGATCTTCGTCGCGGTCCTCGCAGCGCTGATCGTGGCGTTCGTTGCCTGGCAACTGTGGCCGTCCGGGTCCCCGGGCACGAACGCTCAGCGATCCACGTCCCCCACCGCCACCGGATCTCCGGGTTCCCTCACAGGCAAGAACCCGATCAAGCACGTCATCTTCATCGTGGACGAGAACCGGAGCTTCGATAACTTCTTCGGGAAATACCCCGGTGCGGACGGCACGACCACGGGCCAGATCTCGGTGAACGGCCAGACCAAGACCGTCCCGCTGAAGCCGGGGATCGATGTCGCGCCGCACGACATCGAACACGGCTTCGTGGCCGGGCTGCTGTCGATCGATGGCGGCAAGATGGATGGCTTCAACCGGATCCTGTACGGGAAAGACCTCACCGGGTACACGGAGTTCAGCCGGTCGCAGCTGCCCGACTACTACAAGTACGCGGATCGCTTCGTGCTCGCGGACCATTTCTTCACGTCGGCGTTCGGACCGACCAACCCCGAGCACGTCTACACGGTCGCCGCGGACGGATACGGTCTCGTCGATAACTACTCGGCAGGTGGCACGGGCTCGGCCGGCGGCTTCTACTGCGACAACCCCTGCATGAACGTCGAAGCGTTCAACCAGAACATCCCGAGCGCGGACCAGCAGCAGATCATGAACTGGGAGGATCAGCTCGGCGGCCACTACCCGTCGAACCTCTACAAGATCGCATCGTTCTGGCACAAACAACGGAACTGCTTCAACCTGCCGACGCTCCCCGATGAGCTCACGAAGGCCGGCGTCACGTGGAAGTACTACGCGGACACGCAGAACATCTACAACGCGCTCCAAGAGGTGAAGCACATCCGCTTCGGGCCCCAGTGGAAGAACGTCCAGCCCCCCGATCAGCTCCTGACGGATCTGAAATCCCGTCACCTGCCGCAGGTCTCGTGGGTCAACCCGCCGGTCTCGTACAACGAGCATCCGGGGAGCGGCGTGTCCGTCTGCGCGGGCGAGAACTGGACCGTGCAGCAGGTGAACGCGATCATGCATTCCCCGTACTGGAAGGACACGGCGATCATCCAGGTGTGGGACGACTTCGGCGGCTTCTACGACCACGTGCCACCGCCGCACCTCGACTACATGGGCCTGGGCCCGCGGGCGCCGGCGCTCATCATCTCGCCGTGGACCCGCACCGGCTCGAACCCGCTCGGCGGATCCATCGACAGCTCGACGTACGAGTTCGGATCCGTCCTGGCATTCATCGAAAACACGTTCGGAGTGAAGCCCCTCACGGCACGGGACGCGAAGGCCGACCCGCTGTCGGGCGCGTTCGACTTCACGCAGCCCCCTAACCTGAAGCCGCTGATCCTGCCGTATCAGACCGATTGCCCGTACGGGAACGACCTCCCGAAGACGTGAGCGGATCGTCCGTCCGATGATAGGCCGCCGCTTCGGTCGCTCGATGGTGGTCGAACCTGGGCCTGGTCGGCAAGGTAGCGGTCGTGCTGACCCCGATCGTCGTCGTCGGAGCCGTTCTCGCGTTCACGCTCCGCACGGCAAGGACGAACAACCAGCAGGCGGCGGCCCTCGCTGCGTTCTGCGACGACGAACAGCTCCTGCAGACCAGCTTCCGGATCAACGCGATGAGCCAGCTCGCCGGCCTGCTCCCTGCGGACGCCCAACGCTTCCGGGATTCCGGCGATGCGCAGGACGCGGCCGCGGTCGAGCAGCTCCTCGCCGCCGTGCAGAACATGGTCAAGACACTGCAGGCGCACGCCGACATCGGGCCGGCCAACGCCAAGATGGCTCATGCCGCCGATGCGCTGCCCGACTGCACGTCGGTGTCTTGAAGACGAGACGCAGGAGAACACGAGAGATGGCCAGACCCTACGGGCCGAACGCGTACAGGTGCCCGTCCCACGAGCCGGCGAAGAGCTCGCCGTTCGCCACCGTCGGTGCCGCCCAGATGCCGTCCGTGATCAACGATCCGCTGCCCCAGAGCTTCTTGCCGGTGCTCGCGTTATACGCGAGCAGGCGATCGCCACTCCCGTCGCCGTAGTAGACGACACCGTTCGCCACCGTCGGAGGGCTCATCGAGACCCAGTAGCCGGGTCCGCCAGGGCGCTGCCAAACGGGAACGTTGTTGAGCAGGCATGTGTTGCGCACCTGGAACGCGATCAGACCCTCGCTATACCTGCCGGAGCCGGACGAGTCGGCCACGTACAGCATGTCGGTGACGGGATCGAACGCAGGGATCGCGTTGAACTGCCAGTCCCCCACGTTCCCTACCTGGAGTCGTTGGATCGCACCTTGGCCGAGCGCCTTGGCCTTGTAGAGGAGCAAGACGCCCGACTTGTTCTCCACGGCCAGCTCCAAGGGACACCCGGATCTGTGGAACAGCATCGGCGAGCCACCGAAGTCGACGTCGCCACCGGTGAGCGTGGGCTTGTTGAATGACAGCACCGAGAGTGACGCGTCGAGGCGAACGACCGCCTCCGCCTTGCCGTAGTCCTCCGGGGAGGTCATCGCATTGCCGGTCGCGACGTAGACGTGGCCCCCACCGTCGACGGCGACCCCCGCCTGTCCCCAGATCCCACCGCCGTCCGGACCGGACTTCCCCGTCACGTACCACGTGCGGACGAGGGTATGCGTCGAGATGTCGAACTCTTCGACCTTGCCTTGATAGGGCGTCGCGTCGCAGTAGCTGGCGGTCGTGACATAGAGGTCGCCGCCGCTTTCCGTGATCGCGCTGTAGACGTACTCCTGCGACGGGTCCGTCGTGACCGGCTGCGGCCACCCGGCTTCCGTGGCTCCCGACGCAAGGTCGAGGGCATAGAGGTTGCCGTCGCCGCCGGCGACATAGGCCGTCGAGGCAGCCGGATCGATCGCCACGGTGCTACTGACGCCGTAGACGCCGCCGGGCATGTCGGTGCAGGCAGTGGTTTGACTGCCCAGGTCGCGGCTCCATACGAGCGATCCGTTCGCGGCATCGACGGCGAACAGCGTTCCGTTCTCACTCCCCGTGAGGACGAGCGTGTGCAGGTTCCCGCTGATGTCCACGTCGGCCGCGACCATCGGCTCGCTGATCGTGGCGCCGCCGATGTCGTACGACCACAGCTGGTGCAGCGAGGCTGCGTTCGCCACGCCGAGAGATGTTTCCGACGGGTTGTAGCCGTTGCGCTTGAGTCCGTACCCGTAGGTGCTCACCGAGACCGTTCCCGTGGCGCCGACCCAGGACGACCCCGGTCCGATCGTGACCGCAAGCGAAGTGACGGTCACCGCCAGGATCATTGCCATTCGGCGTCCGCTCACCCAAACCTCCGGTCCATCCAGTCGCGAGTGCGCGTTGTCGCGCCGACATCCGATATCGGCATCAGGCGAGCGCCGGTGAAGCGGGACGGCCTTGCAGCTCGGCGGGCTGGTGAAGTCAGCAGGGTTGGTGAAGGTGGTATCCCGGGAAGCGCGCCTTGGCTCGCTCGTACGTCGCGAGATGCACCAAGTAGGTAGTCGACAAGTCGTGCCACGCAGGGTCGTCCGCGCAGTAGATGGTCGACGCTGTCGGATAGCTGGACGCGTAGAACCCGCCGGACGATGAGGTCGCCGAGCCGCTTCTGGAGGGCGCTGATCCCACGTACTTCCGATACGCAGCGATCCAGTTCCCCGACTCCTGCCGCTGCGCCGACCGGAGCGTGAGCTTGCTTTCGCACACGAGGTCGTGCAGGCGGTTCTCGAGAACGTCTTTCGTCCGAGCGCCCCAGCGCCCCGCGTACGGCTCGGGCCACAGGTTTCTGATCGCGTTCGAGCCCCCGAGTTCGAGTGAGATCAGGTGATCCACCTCGTGCTTGTACGGAACCCAGACCACCCCGTATCGGGTGTAGACCGCCGCCTTCTCCGCATCGGAGACGTCGCGCGTCGCGCTCGCGTAGCCTGGCGTGCAGACGCGGGCTCGGCCGACCGCCAAGGCGACCCCAGGCGTGAGCGCCTGCCGCGGAAGATCGGCCCTCGGGATGTTTCCAGAGGCGACGGGCGGCTTCGATGACGACGGCCTGGGGGACGGCTTCGGATGGGTCGGCTTCGATGACGGTCGCGCGTGCTTCGTATGCGACGGCGATGGTCGTGGCGTTGCCGGTTTGGAGACCCCGGCCACGATCCGCGCCGAAGACGTCGATACAGGGGAACAGGCCGCCAGCATCGCCAGGAGCAGGATCCCTGTCGATGTCTTGATCCTGACTCCGCCCCTGACGGTCGGGAGCCTGCCCGTTTCCACGATCCTCGGAGGCTAAGGCATGGCTGGGGTCATGCGGCAGACGCGCGTTCACCGCGATCCCGCCCACGTCGTGCTCGGGTTGCCGCGGCGGTGGGTTCGTTTTGACCGTTCGGGCGCCCTTGACTAGGGTCACAGCATGCGTCGGCAGGCAACGTCGTCGTTCATCGCAGGCCTGCTGCTGGTTCTTGGCACGGCGTCGGCGGCGCGAAGCGCCCCTGGCGATCTGGATCCCACGTTCGGAGGCGACGGCGTCGTTCGGACCCATCTCTCGCACACAGAAGACGACGGCTACACGGTCGCGATCCAGCCCGACGGCAAGATCGTCGTCGCCGGAGAAGCGGACGTCGGCAGCCGCAACACTCGTATGGCGATCGCCCGGTACGACTCCGACGGCTCACTCGACACTTCGTTCGGCGGCGGCGATGGAAAGGTCACCATCGACTTCACGCAGGCCAACGACTTCGCGTATGCGGTTCGCATCCAGGCGGACGGCAAGATCGTGCTCGCCGGCGCGGCCGGATATTTCAAGCCGGACTCGCGGTTCGCGCTTGCTCGACTGATGCCGGACGGCTCGCTCGATCCGACCTTCGGCGGCGACGGAAAGGTGACGACCAACGTCACGCCGTCCTACGACTACGCGAACGGGATGGCGCTGCAGCCGAACGGCAAGATCGTGCTGGTCGGCAGCATCAGTGCGGGACCGAGCAACGGCAAGATCGGCGTCCTTCGCTACCGATCCAACGGCACGCTCGACCCGAAGTTCGGCGGCGACGGGATCGTGCGCGTCGACCCGACCAGGACATACGACGACGGTCTGGCCGTAGGCATCGAGGCCGATGGCCAGATCATCGTCGCGGGCGGTGCGGGCTTCGACGGGCCGAACGAGCGCTTCGTGGCGGCGGCGTTGACGCGCGATGGGTCGCTCGATCCGACGTTCGGCGGCGACGGCATGGTCTTCACCGATGTCACGCCGGAGGCAGACGTTCCGTTCGGGCTCGCGATCCAGGGCGACGGCAACATCGTCGTCGCGGGCGGCGGCGCCCTTGGCAACAAGTCGGACCCGAAGTTCGCGCTCGTCCGGTACCAGCGCGACGGCTCGCTCGATCCGACCTTCAAGGGCGACGGGACCGTGATCACGAACTTCACGCCTGGCGACGACGGGGCGTACAGCATGGCCATCGATCCCGACGGGAACATCGTGGCTGCAGGACTCGCGGGCAACAACACGCCACGGCCGCGCTTCGCGGTGGCGCGATACCTCACCGACGGGACGTTGGACGGCACTTTCGGCGGAGACGGCAAGGTGACCACAGACATCACGCCGCGCTTCGACTCCGCGTGGGGAGTCGCCGTGCAGACCGACGGTTCGATCGTGTGCTCCGGCGTAGCCGGCAGCGGTGGTTCGCACGCATCGCTCGCGGTCGTGCGATACCGCCCGTAGGCAAGACGCGGGCGTTTCCGCGTCGGAGAAGGACGCACTCCCGATGATGATGCGGCCGAGTCCTGGCCGGCCCCGGGACCGTCGCTGACCGCGACTACTCCTTGAAGTCGGGTTGCGCCTTCTCGACCATCCGGAGCAGGGCCGCCCAGTGCATCCGGCCCCAGTCGCGCATCCCGTCGCCGGACAACTGCCCGCGTGTCTTCTCGATCGTCTCGCTCGGGATCGGCGTCGGCTTGCCGAGCCCGGACGAAAGCACCTGCAGCTGCGCAGCCTTCTCGAGCATGTAGAGATCGTCGATCGCCGCCCCGAGCTCACGGCCGGCGACCAGGATCCCGTGGTGGCGCAGGAACATGACGTCGTGGATGCCGAGGACCTTCGCCAGGCGCTCCCCCTCGTCGAGGTCCGCCAGCCCCTCGTATCGCTCGTCGTAGCAGACGCGGTCGGTGAACTGCAGCGACGTCTGGCTGATCGGCACCAGGCGCAGTTCTTCCTGCATCGCGAGCGCCGTCGTCCACGGCTGGTGCGTGTGGAGCACGACCGACGCCTGCGGGCACAGCCGATGGATCGGCGCGTGGATCCCGATGCCGGTATCCGGCGCCGTGCCGCTGATCGGCGTGCCGTCGACGTCGACGACAGCCAGGCTCGAAGCCGTGATCTCGGAGAAGTGCAGCCCGAACGGGTTGATCAGGAACCGGTCGTCCCGGCCAGGGATCAGCATCGAGAAGTGGTTCGAGATCCCCTCGTGGAAGTCGAACATCACGGCGACCCGGAAGGCCGCCGCCAGCTCGATCCTCGCCTCACGCTCGTCAGCAGGTGGGTTCATCAACGACACTCCTTCATCCGAACAGGCCCTCGGATCGCGGCGTCACCGGTCATCTGTCGCATCCCGACCTTAGGGCACCAAGCCGAAGATCGTGCTCGGCGCGCCCGACCCGTGCCGATTCCTCGGGCCACCGATCACGATCCAGCCGCCCTTCGTGGGCATGGAGCCCAGGTTCGTCAGGTTCTCGAGCGTGAACCGATGACGTCGAAGGGTGAGGAACGTCTCAAGGAACTTCGAGTCGTCGCCCGGATCTGGGCCGAACGTGTCGGTGCCGAGCAAACCACGCTTGCCGAGTACCCCTTGAGAGATCAGCCACTCTACGGCACGCTTCGAGAAGCCGGGCTGCCGGAAGCTCCCGTGGCCGCTGCCACAGTTGTAATAGGTGGGGACGGTCGTACCGGTTCGGGGACCCCACCACTTGTCGCAGCCTGTCCAAAGCAGCACCGCGGCGTCTGATGGGAAGGCGCCGTGCGCGACCTGCCACGCCTTCAGATCCGCGACCGTGACGTGGTAGTTGGCGTCTCCGGCAACCTTCGAGCGGATGTCGACCACGACTGCGGGCAACACGAAGTCCCCGGCCGAGAGGTCCTCCGCGCAGCGCGCGTGCACGTGGAAGTGACAGGGGGCGCTGTAGTGCGAGCCGGTGTGCTCCCCCTCCTTCACGTATTGGAGGTAATAGCCGTCCTGCGCCACCGTGAATGCGGTCGTCAGACTGAACACTGGATCACCTGGGAACCCTGGGATCACCTTCGGGTTGTTCACATGGCTCAGGAACACGACGTTCGAGAATCCCGGAATCGTGGTGCCCGAACCGGCGGCTCCGGTCCCTGCTGCCGCCCCCGCCAGGTATGCAGCGGATGCAGCAAGCACGAGCGCGATGGCGACGGCGATCGTTCGACGCGACATGGGGCCCCTCCCTCGTTCCCGGAAGGCTCATCGTCCGCCGAGCGAACGGGAGCGCGCAAGCCCGCGCACCGAGCAGCGATCGGAATGGCCCGTGCGCGCATCCCGTTCCGCCCATGTGGACCCAACCGTCCTCCCCCGGCAAGCGTGACGACGGCCGATTTCAGTGTGGCGATGGTCTCATTCCCCCTCTGTAGGCTTGATAGGTGACGCCCGTCTAGCTGATGTTGGGGGCATGGACGAACAGATGGTGTGCTCGGAGTGCGGATCGGCCTCGCTGATCTCCGCTGGAGTGTTCGAGCATGGGACGTGGATACAGCGGCTCACATGCTGGACGTGTCGCGACTGTCGGACCATCTTCGCCGTCCCCGAAGCTGAGGGGTCAGGGCTCGACGCCGACGGCGCCGTCGCGCCGCCGGTTCAGGGGCCGACGGAGCACTGACCGAGGCGGTCGAGCACACCGGCCTGGTGGGTCGAGACCTTCCTCGCCGATCCGAACTGGCCGAGACCCGCCGCCGTCACGATACCGGCGACCCTTGGGAGGTCGTAACCGCGCGCGGAGGCTTCGTATACTCCGGAAAGCAGGTCATCTGCTGACCATCTAACGCCGGAGGTCCTCGTGGTACGCGATGCTCCCGCTCGCGCGACGCCTGCGCTCGATGAGCTTCGAGACCGAGCGAAGCAGATCCGACGGAACGTCGTGCGGATGGCGTCCGGGAAGGGCGAGGGCTACGTCGGCCAGGGTCTCGATGTCGCGGACATCCTCGCGGTGCTCTTCCTGTCGGAGATGCGCTACGACCCGACCGACCGGGGACCGGAGACTGACCGGCTGATCTTCTCCGCCGGGCACTACTCGATCGGTCTGTGGGCGGCGCTCGCGGAGGCTGGCCATCTCGATGGCTACGACCTCGAAAGCTACGGCGCCGACGGCGCGACGCTGATCATGTCCACGCACGAGCGCCACCCCGACTTGATCGAGCTGACGGGGGGCTCGCTCGCGCACGGCCTCGGCGTCGCCGCTGGCCTCGCGGTCGGGTACCGACTGAAGGAGTGGCCGGCGCGGATCTTCTGCTTCTCCACCGACGGCGAGGCGCAGGAGGGCTCGACTTGGGAGGCCGCGATGTTCGCCGGGCACGAGCGGCTCGGGAACCTGATCAACGTGGTCGACGTGAACCGGACGCAGGCGGACGGTGACCTCGTGATCGAGGTCGAGCCGCTCGCCGATAAGTACCGCGCGTTCGGCTGGTGGGCCGCCGACGTCGACGGCAATGACGTGGGCGCGCTCATCGACGTGTTCGAACAGGCGCGTACGATCACCGACGTTCCAAAGGCGATCATCTGTCGCACGACGCTCGGCCGAGGCGTGCCGATGATCGTGAACCGCGAGCGGAACCACTTCGTCCGGGTCGGCGAGGACGAGTGGGACGAGGTCGCGCAACAGCTCGAGGCCTCGGCATGAGCGCGACCGCCGCCGCCGTCGACCCGATCGTCCTCGAGAAGTCCGGACCGTTCGGCCACGCGATCCTCGAGATCGGGCGCCGCCGCTCCGACGTCGTCGTGCTCTCGGCCGATGTCGCCGGTGTGACGGGGCTCGCTCCGTTCGCACAGGCGTTCCCGGATCGCTTCGTCAACGTCGGGATGGCCGAGGAGAACCTGGTCGCGGTCGCACTCGGGCTCGCGAAGGCGGGCTTCGTCCCGGTCGCGACGACGTTCGCCGTGTTCGCGACGCGGCGGGCGCTGGACTTCATCGCGATCCAGTGCGCGTTGAACCGCGCCAACGTCAAGATCGTCGCCGCGCTGCCGGGCATCTACTCCACGTTCGGGCCGACGCACCAGGGTATCGACGACCTCGCCCACATGCGCGTCCTGCCGAACATGACGGTGCTCGATCCGTGCGACAACGCGGAGATGCAGGAAGCCATCGCGGCCGCGGTCGAGTACGACGGGCCGGTCTACCTGCGGGAACTCCTCGGCAAGGAGACGCGCGACGTTGATCGAGGTTCGCACCACTTCGAGATCGGCCCTGCCCAGATGCTGCGCGAAGGCACGGACATCGGGATCGTCGCGAGCGGCATCATGGTCCGGCGCGCACAGGACGCCGTCGCCGAGCTCGCCGAGCGCGGCATCTCGGCCGCGCTCCTGAAGGTGTCCACGCTCAAGCCGTTCGACGAGGGCGCCGCAGCCGCGCTCGCGCGCGAGACCGGGGCGCTCGTCACCGCGGAGAACCACTCCGTGATCGGCGGGCTCTTCTCGGCCGTGTCGGAGTCGCTCGCGAAGCGCGGGCAGCAGGTGCCGGTCCGCGCGGTCGGTGTGCAGGACGAGTTCTGCTCCTTCGGGTCGAACGACTATGTGGCGCGCACGCACGGGCTGACGGCCGACGCGGTGGTCGCCGCCGCCGAGGACACGCTCGCGGCGAGGGGCTGATGGCGCGGGTTACCGGGGTGGATCACGTCGGCGTCACCGTGAGCGACGTCGACCGCTCGCTCGGCTTCTGGCGCGACCTGCTCGGCCTGTCGGTGACGGGCCGCGGGATCGTGGAGTGGGAGCATCTCGACCGGCTCGTGGCGCTGCCCGACACGAAGATCGAGTGGTGCGAGCTGGCGCTGCCCGGCGGCGGGAAGGTGGAGCTATCGCAGTACCACCGGCCGGCCGGCGACGCCGTGTCACCCGGCGAGGAGAACGAGCCGGGCCGATCGCACGTTTCCCTGCTGGTCGACGACCTCGCCGAGATGCTCGCGATGCTCCGGTCGAACGGCGTGCGTGCTCGGACCGACGATCCTGTGGCTATCCCGCGCGGCGCATACGAGGGCGGCAAGGCCGCGTACGTGTTCGATCCCGACGGCGTGGAACTCGAGCTGATCGAGCGGAAGAGGTGAGCCGGTGAACGAGAAGGCCCCGTCGGTCCACATCGCGCAGGCGCCTCGCCGGAAGCTGGCCGAAACCGTCGCGCAGCAGATCCTCGACGCGGTCCGGGACCTCCCGGCCGGCACGCGGCTCCCCTCCGAGCGCGAGCTCACCCAGCAGCTCGGGGTCGGGCGGTCCACCGTGCGCGAGGCGCTCAACGGGCTCGCGATGATGGGCGTGGTCGAGATCCGGCACGGTCAGGGCGTCTTCGTCACGGATCGGCCGGCGATGGCCGGAGACGCCGAGCGGTCGCTGCCACCGAAGGAGGTCACCGACGAGTTGCTCGAGGCTCGGCGGATCGTCGAGGTCGAGCTTGCCCGCCTCGCCGCCGAGCGGCGGACCGAAGGCGACCTGACGAAGATGCAGTCGCTGCTCGACACCCACCGAGCGGACCTCGCAGCGGGGCGCGGTCCGATCATGCAGGCGTCGCAGTTCCACCTCCTCGTCGCGGACGCGGCGAAGAACCAGATCCTGGCCGACATCGTGCGGCCGTTCTTCCGGCTGATGTTGGAGCGTGGGCCACAGCTCTACGAAACGACCGACGGCTACGCGCAGTGGGAGCTCGAGCAGCACCAGCGGATCTGCGACGCGATCCGGTCGGGTGACGCCGAGACCGCGCGCATGCGGATGCTCGAGCATGTGACGTCGATGGGCCACCATTACGAAGAGGCCGTCGAGGCGTCGCAGGAACGCACCTCGTAGGGATCGAGCGGCTGCTGCGCTTCTCCGTCCAGCTCGAACGGCGTCGGCTGCCCGGCGAGGTTCACGACGATGACGCGCGGGGCGCGTTGTTCCTCGTATCCGAGCGCTGCCATCGCGCGCGCGTCGGAGACGTCCGTGGTGAGGAGCGGCAAGCCATGGAGGCGGGCGATCATGGCAGCGGCTCTTGATGACGCGTCGATGGTCACCGAGGCGGCACCCGCGTTGATGAGAGCGGCAAGGCTCCCGATCGTCCACGCGGCCGCGAACGGTTCGGCGTGATCGGCCGAAAGGACGACCGGCGACACGTGGATCGGCATGTCACCGACGAGCTCCCGCACCTGAGCCACGACCTGCGCTTGGATCTCGAGCGTCTCGCGCACCGATCGCTCGTCGACGGCGTGCACCTCGGGGCTGACCGCGAACGCGACGCCGTCGAACGCGTCGCGTTCCGGTGGGTTGCGGTTCAGCTCGGAGAAGAAAGTACGACGTACCCCCGACGATGGGCACCCCGCCGATGCCGAGCCGAGCTCGAACGTGTTCGACGAATTCGCGGGAGGTCGTCTCCTCGTCGGTTCGTGTCACGATGACGCGAGCAAGCTCGGCGCCGCGAACGCGTTCGCCGATCGCGTCGACATCGGAGCCATCGGCGTCGACGGCAAGCGCGAGCTCGACCGGCGAGTGCGCGCGCGACGGGGCCTCGAGATCCGCGTTCGCCGCTGCGAGCGGCACCCTTATGTGACCCGCTCCTTCGATCGGCTCGGACGTCACGCTCATACCGATCGGTGGGATCGGGGCGCCGGTCCGAGCGCCCACCTGCACGCTCGCCCCAGGCAGCACAGGCAGTGGCGGTGCCGCGCCCGCGATGCGCAGCACGACGCGCTGTCGCACGCGCTCGCCGGCCGACATGCGCCTCGGTTCAGAGCGCGCAAGCGGGGTCGGATATGTCTTGAACGATGCGTCGGTCCAGTTCCGCTGATCCTCGAGCTCGAAGAGGTCCCCGTCCAGATCGACATCCAGCGACTGTCCGCCCGGGAATCGCACCGCCAGACGTGAGAACGCCTCGATCATCGGCTGGAACGCGCCGTTGATGCGGGCCTGTGGCGCGATCCGCATCGGGAAGACTCCTCGGCACGACCCGTGCAACGTCGACGCTTCGTACGCCGCTCCGACGTAGGCACGCCACGGATGCAGCACGCACACCCCGATACGCCGGTAGTCGAACGATCGCTCCGCGCCGCCGTCGAACGTGAATGAAAGCTCGCCTCGTTCGCGCGCCTCGACCGTCGCGCGCCATCTGAACGCGCCGGATACATGCTCCGCTTCGATCGCGACCCCAACGCCGTCGTCGAGCGACGCGATCCGAGAAGAGCGAACAGTGCACGGCATCGTGCCCCAGGAGGGATCGCGGACGGTGACCTGGATGCGGCTCGCGATATCCAAAGCGCCCCAGCGCACATCGATGAGGTCGGCGCCTTCCAGGGCGAAGCTGAGGTCGCCCGCGCGGATCGTCTCGGTCACGGCTCGCCGTGGCGCGCGCGCACGACCCAACGGTCGACCACAGTGCCATCCTCGACCACGTTGAACGCCCCGTAGAGATTCACTGCGGTCGGCGCATATCCCGGCACGAGGGCCGCGCGGTCCCCCACGTGGAACGGCGAGCCGCCCGGATACCGGAACCCAACGTGTTCTTCGTGCATGAACGCGAAGGCAACGTCACGACCGGGCGCCGCGGGCGGGCCAAGGTCACCGCCCACCCCCTTGCGACCCGCGTCGAACACCACCAGGTCGCCGTGCACACTGATCGCCGTTGCGACGACGGAGAGCGCGAACCCGAACCCCGACACGAGCGGCTCGTGGAACCGATCCATCAGGATGTACGACCCGGCCTGCACCTCGGTGATGCCGTCGATCGCTCCGGTCAGGTCGTAGGTCCCCGTGGCGCCCGCCGACACCATCTCGACCGGTAACCCGTCCCGCTGGAACGCGGACGCCGCCTCGAGCAACCGGTCCATCGCGACACGAACCTCGTGCTCGCGCGTCGCACGGTCCGGCTCGCTCGTGCAATGTCCCTCGTAGCCGAGGAGCCCGCGGAGGCGCACGCCGTCGAGCTCCGTGGCGGCGCGCCCGACGTCGCACGCGCTGACCACATCACGCGCGCCGCCCCGGCCCATGCCGACGTCGACCTCGACGACCACGCCAACGGTGACACCCGCCGCGTGTGCGCCAGCCGCGATCTCGCCAAGGTTCCCGAGATCGTCGACCGCGACCGTGACGCTCCCGGCGCCCGCCATCGCGACGAGACGATCGATCGCTGCAGGCCCCACCACCTCGTTCGCGACCAGGACGTCGGGCACGCCTGCGTCGAGCATCGCCTCTGCCTCGGCCACCGTCGCGGTAGTTACCCCGATCGCCCCGTGCTCCATCTGGAGCCGCGCGAGCTCGACGCACTTGTGCGCCTTGATGTGCGGACGCAGGGAGGCCGGTATCGTCGCCATGCGCTCGCCCATCAACGCGGCGTTCGCGAGCGCGACCCAACGATCGAGGACGAGGGCCGGCGTCTCGAGCTCGTCGACGGAGAGCCCGATCGGGTCGCGCGAGCGGTGGCTCCGTTCGGCCACACCCATGGTCAGAGTTCCGGGCCGACCGGGTTGATCATCAGCTCCGAGATCGCGACGCCGTCCGGTTGGGACAGCGCGAACACCACCGCACGTGCGACGTCGTCGATCTGGAGCGTCGCGAATCGTTCGAGCTCGGACCGCCCCTCCGGCGTCGCGCGCACGAGCGGCGTGTCGACCATGCCCGGCTCGATCATCGTGACGCGCACGCCGTAGGCGAGCGCTTCCTTGCGGAGCGCCCACCCGAGGCCGACGACGCCCCACTTCGCGGTGATGTAGACGGGCTCACCGACCCACGTCCAGCGCCCGGCGATCGACGCCATCAGCACGATGTCGCCGGATCCCTGCTCCTTCATCACCGGGAGCGCCGCCCGGACCGTGTACAGCACGCCGAGGAGGTTGGTCTCGATCACCCGCCGCCACTCCTCGGGGTCGCCGGTGTCGAGCGCGCTGTAGTTCCCGATCCCCGCATTGGCAACGACGAAGTCGATCCCGCCGAAGGCGTCGGTGCATCGCGCGATCGCACGCTCGACGGAATCCCAGGAGCGAACGTCGAGCTCGCACGCGACCGCCGAGCCGTCGAGATCCTCGAGCGCGTTCGCGGAAGCGTCTACGACCTCACCATCGAGGTCGGCCAGGACGACGTTCGCTCCGCGTCGAACCAGCTCGGCGGCGCACCCATGTCCGATCCCACGGGCCGCTCCGGTCACGACGCCTCGGAGCCCCTGTAGCCGCGCGAACTCCTCCATCTGGCCTCCCTCGGCGAGATATAAGGTGAGCAGACCAGATGATAACAAGGCGTCCTCTGCCCATAGACCCAGGTGTATCCTCCGGGCGACCTGAGGGGAGCGAATGGACCTCGCCGATGCCGAGCGGTTGCTGAGCGATGTCGACACCGTCGAATGCTGCTTCCCCGACGCGTGGGGCGTCTTCGTCGGCCGACGGATGCCGACGGCGGCGTTCCTACGCAGCGTCGAGCGCGGGATCAGCTGGCCGAACGCGCCCTTCGCGTGGAACATCCGCGGCGACATCGATGGCGTGCCCCACACGAACGCCGACACAGGCTTCCCCAACATGCACGTCGTGCCCGACCTGTCATCGTTGCGGATCGCGGCGTGGGCCGACCGAACCGCGTTCTGTCTGCTCGACGCGTTCGTGGAACCGGGCGGCGAGCCCCATCCTTTGGACTCGCGAGGGATCTGCCGACGCGCGGCGGCCGCGCTCGATGCCGCCGGCTACGAAGGCTGGGTCGCGCCCGAGCTCGAGTTCTACCTGACGACCGCAGACTGGCAGCCGCTCTACGACGACCACCGGTGCTGGTCGATGACGCTCGGCGCGGAGCATGAGCCGATCCTCGGAGAGATGCGCGCCGCGCTCTCGGACGCCGGCGTCCCAGTCGAATCGACACAGACCGAGGGCGGCCCCGGGCAGTGGGAACTGAACGTCGGCCCGGCCTCGCCCGTCGAGGCCGCCGACAACGCAGCGGTCCTGAAGTACGTGGTCAAGGTGATCGCGAAGCGCCACGGCGTCCGAGCGACCTTCATGCCCATGCCGTTCCAAGACGTCGAGGGCAGCGGGAACCACCTCCACGAGAGCCTACGCGCGAAGGGCTCGGCGGCGAACGTGTTCGCCGAGGACGACGCCGTGTTCAACGCCTATCTCGGCGGGGTGCTCGATCACATGGCCGATCTGACCGCGGTGAACCTGCCCAGCGTGAACGCATACAAGCGTTTGAAGGACTACACCTTCGCGCCGAACCGGGTCTCGTGGGCGAACGACAATCGCACGGTCGCCGTCAGGATCCCGGCAGGGGGCCGGGACAACCGTCGCCTCGAGATCCGGACCGCCTCCTCGGATGCGAACCCGTATCTGATCGTGGCCGGAACGGTTGCCGCCGGCGCGGACGGCATCGTGCGAAAGGCGGTTCCGCCGCCCGCAACCGAGGGCGACGCGTACAAGGACGACATGCTCGAGCGGCTCCCGACGTCGCTCGGGGAGGCCGCCGATCGGTTCGAAGGGAGCGCGTTCTGCAAGGACGTGTTCGGCGACGTCTTCGTCGAGACCTTCTCGATCCTGTGTCGGCGAGAAGAGGTCGCGTACCGGGCGCACGTGAGCGATTGGGAACGGGCGAGATACCTGGAGCCGTCTTGAGCGAGCGACGACGCGTTGACCCGCGCTCAGGACGGCAGGTTATCATGCCACCTGACCACTTAGGGTCGAGTCAGCCGCGGAGGGGAGAACGATGGGCGACGAGGTCGATCGACAGCTGCACCAGTACCTCCTAGATCGGAGGCGCTTCCTCGCCCTCGGCGGCGGAGCCGCGCTCGCCGGCTTCCTAGCCGCCTGCGGCCTGTCGAGCTCGAGCTCCACCCCGGGTACCGCGGCGCCGACCTCGCTCCCGCCCGTCGGCGGCGACATCAACCTCTATGTCTGGCAGGGCTACGACATCCCCGACCCGAGCTTCAAGAAGTGGCTCGACTCCCAGAACATCACCGAGCACACGAAGTACATCACGCAGCCCGAGGAGGTCCCGACGGTCCTGAAGGGACCCGGCGGCGACAAGTGGGATATGTCGTACGGCGACAACGTCGTGCTCAGCTACTACAAGGACCTCGGCCTACTCATACCGATGACCGTGGACCAGGTGCCGGGACTCAACGGCTTGATGTCCGCCTTCCAAGGCGCACCGTGGAAGAACGACGACGGCACCTATAACGGCGTCCCATGGACGTGGGGCTTCACGGGGTTGACCTACAACGTCGACAAGGTGCCGGCGCCGAAGAGCTGGAACGACATCCTGGATCCGAGCTACCAGGGCCGCGTCTCGACGATCGACGGCGCGATGAACAACGTCGCGACCGCGTCGATCGCGGTGGGGATCGACCCGGACACGATGACCACCGACCAGCTGAACGGGCCGATCAAGGACTGGTTGGTGAAGATGAAGGGCCAGATCCGCGCCCTCGCGCCGAGCATCGGCGACCAGATCTCGCTGCTCGTATCCGGCGACGTCGACTACATGGTCTGTGGACTCACCTTCATGGACGCCGAGGCGGCAGCGAAGGGCGTCACCACCAAGACCGTCGTGCCGTCCGAGGGCGCGATCGGCTGGGCGGACACCACGTTCATCACGCCGACCGCGCCGAACCCGCAGAACGCCTACGCGTTCGCGAACCACCTGCTCGATCCGAAGGCGAACGCGACAGCGAACAGCGCGTTGCTGCAAGGCCCCGGGGTGCAGGCGGCGATCCCGATGCTGTCGGCCGACGCGAAGGCGCTCTACCCGTTCAACGACATCGACAACTACCTGAACAACACACTGACGTTCAACACGGGGTGGCCGCATGAACCGGATGGCGATCGAGCGACCTACGACCAGGTGATCGCGACCTGGGAGGCCGTCAAGGGTTCCTGAGGTCACGACGAAGGCGTGCCCCTCTCCCGTCGACTCGCCGCCTTCCTGCTGACCCCGCTCGGCGCGCTCCTGCTGTTCGCGGTGATCGTGCCGGTCGGGATGCTGTTCGCGTTCTCGTTCTTCCACATCGACGGGTTGCTGCGGATCGTGCCCAGCTTCTCAACACGGAACTATGCGACCGTGCTGCGATCGCAGCTGTACCGCACATACGCGCTCAACACGCTGCTGATCGCCGCGCCGACGGCGCTCCTGTCGATCGTCGGCGGATACGTGCTCGCGTACTACCTCGCGTTCCGGGCGGGCCGGGCTCGAGGGATCCTGCTGATCGCGATCGTGATCGCGTTGATGGGCAGCTACCTCGCGCTGATCTACTCGTGGCGCACGCTTTCGGGTGAGCACGGCATCATCAACTCGCTGCTCCAAGCCGCACATCTGACCGACCACCCGCTCAGCGTCATCCTGTTCTCACGGACGGCGGTCGTGATCGCGGAGGTGAACTTCTTCCTGCCGTTCACCACGCTGGTGCTGTTCGCGAGCCTGACCGCGATCCCGTCCGGGCTGGAGGCGGCGGCGCGCGACCTCGGCGCCTCGCGCACGATGACGTTGCAGCGGATCGTGCTGCCGCTGTCCGGGACGGCCCTGTTTGGAGCCACGTTGTTCGTCTTCTTCCTGTCTGCGGGCGACTACATCACGCCGGTGTTCCTCGGCGGGATCGGGTCGAGCGGCACGTTCGGCACGCTGATCGCCGACCAGCTGAGCACGACGTTGAACTACCCCCTCGGCGCCTCGATCGCGTTCGTGATGCTCGCCTTGTTCGCCATCGCCGTCGTCGTGCTCCGGCTCGCCATGCGGGCAGCGGGCCTGTTGCCGGAGCACACCGGATGAGGCGACGGTCCTGGGTCCTCACCACGGTGGCCACGCTGCTCTTCCTGTTCATCTACCTGCCGCTGTTGGTCGTGGTCCTGTACGGCTTCAACGGTGGCTCGAACCTGAGCTGGCCGCCGCAGGGCTTCTCCCTGCGGTGGTTCCGGCTCATCTTCGGTGAAGAGGCCTTCCGCAGCGGTCTGCGGGTGAGCGCGACCGCAGCGCTGGCGACCGCTGTGATCGCCGTCGTCATCGGGACGGCGGCCGCGTTCGCGATCGCACGACGATCGAACCGCGTGACCCGTTGGCTCGAGAGCGGCTCGCGGCTTCCGGTGATGTTGCCTCCGCTGTTCATCGGTATCGCGCTGGTCGCCGCGATGAAGACGTTCGCGATCGATCCGTCGATGCTCACGATCATCGCGGGGCACGTGGTCATCACGACGCCGTTCGTGATCTTGATCGTCGTCTCGCGCCTGCGGAACTACGACTTGACGGTCGAACAGGCGGCCCGCGATCTCGGAGCAACGCCGCGGATGGTGCTTCGGCGGATCACGTTGCCGCTGATCGCCCCGGCGATCTTCGGCGCGACGGTGATCGCCTTCGCGATCTCGTTCGACGAGGTCTTGATCACGAACTTCACGTCGGGAACCACGCAGACGCTGCCGTTGTTCGTGCTGTCGCGCCTCCACCGAACCATCGATCCGTCGGTGAACGCCGTTGCCACGATCCTGCTACTGGTCCCATGGGTGGTGGTCGGCCTGGCGCTGCTGTGGCAGCAACGCGGGTCACGTCGGGAACCCGCGGGTGCGCCGGCCGAGACGTTGGCGAGGGCGGTATGACCGCGACGGGAGCCGTCGGCATCCGCGAGGTCACGAAGAGCTACGGCCGCGCGCCGGCGCTCAAGCGTGTCGACCTCGAGATCCCGGCGGGTTCGTTCTTCAGCCTGTTGGGTCCGAGCGGCTGCGGGAAGACGACGCTCCTCAAGATCATCGCCGGCCTCGAGGCGCCGGACACCGGCGCCATCCTTGCCGACGGCGATGACATCACGTCGCGCCCACCGGAGCGGCGCCCGTTCAACATGGTGTTCCAGAACTACGCGCTCTTCCCGCACATGACCGTGGCGGACAACGTTGGCTTCGGCCTTACCACATCGCCACGTCGTGACCGCCCCTCAGATGCCGAACGCGCATCCCGGATCACGGAGATGCTCCAGCTCGTCGGGCTCGCCGACCTCGGAGGGCGGTTCCCGTCGGAGTTGTCGGGCGGCCAGGCGCAGCGGGTGGCGGTGGCTCGCGCCCTGATCAACCGGCCGAGCGTCCTGCTCCTGGACGAGCCGCTCAGCGCGCTCGACCGGAACGTGCGCTTCGCGCTTCGGGAGGAGCTCTTGCGGATCCACCAGGAGCTCGGCACGACCTTCGTGTTCGTGACGCACGACCAGGATGAGGCGTTGAGCATCTCGCAGCTCGTCGGCGTGATGAACGAGGGAGTTCTCGAGCAGGTCGCCGACCCGCAGACGATCTACCGGGCGCCGGGCACGCTGTTCACGGCCCGCTTCGTCGGTGCGGGCTCGTTCTTCGAGGGAACCGTGCGAGGCGTGCGAGGCGATCGAGCCGAGCTCGAGGTCGCCGGCCGCCGGTTCTCGGCTGCCGACGCGGGGGTGACCGAAGGCGCGCGGACCCAGGTGCTACTCCGTCCCGAGGAGCTCGACGTCGGTTCTTCCGACGGCGCGTCGCTCATCGGCACCGTCGAGACGTGCTCGTTCTTCGGGTCATACTTCGAGCTGCTCACGCAGACGCCCGTCGGCCCGTGCAGGCTTCGCGTGCGGGAACCGGTCGCCCCAGGAACGGAGATCGGGATCGGCTGGCCGGATCACGCGGGCATCGCGTACGCGGCAGATGCACGTATGGAGGAGGATCCTGCCATCACAAGCGGTTCATGAGCAGGCCACCCGCCGGCCCCGGGGGACCACGTAGCATCGGCTCCATCCTCGCGGTAAGGAGCGCTCCCTATCGACCCGGCCGGGAATAGCCCCGGAACACGCCGTACACAGCGTCGCGCGATCATCCGTCGCCGCCGGACGTTCGTTGCACTCGTCGCGGTCACCGTGCTCGCCGTCGCGATCTGGGTGTCGCGCGGAACGAGCGGAACGACGGCCACGACGCCACCGCCGAGCACCGCTCCGGCGAGTGTGCCGGCGGGAACCGCCGACTCCGCGATGCCGCCCGCCTACTTGGCCTGGATGCCCGGTGGGTTCCCGGCCTCCTTCGCATCGGCCGTCGGCTCGCTCCCCGGTGTTCAGGCGGCCGTCGTCGTCGCGGGCGACACGCTCTGGATGACCGAGTCCCGCGCCGCGAGCGGGAAGGTCGTGACGCATCCCGCGCCGCCGTATCGCGTGCCGATCGACGCGTTCGCGGTCGACCCAAGCCTGTACGGCGGGTTCGTTCCCTCCTCGTACCGGGACACGATCGAGACGACGTTGTCCAAGGGGGAGGCCGTCTTGGGCACAACCAGCGCGAAGATCCGGGGGTTCGGGATCGGCGGACAGCTCGTGTTCGGCTCCAGGAGCGTCACCGTCGGGGCCGTCGTGCCCGACCCCGTCGTCGGGTGGAGCGAGATGCTCGTCTCCAGACCGACGGGAGCGAAGCTCGGCATCGTGGATGACCGGTACCTCCTCGCAACGATGAGCGGGCATCCAAGCGACAGCGCCTTCTTGCACGAGATCCAGCCGTCGCTCACGCCGGGGGTTTCGATCCGGGTGGCGAAGCCCGGGGAGGTCCAGTACGTCCGAGTCTCATCCGGATCTGCGCCCCCGGTCGTTCTCAAGGACGTCTTCGGTGAGTTCGCCGCGTATCCGGACGCGTCCGACCCGGCAACGATCCACATCGACCCCGAGTGGGTCTCGACCCATCTCGAGACCAAGTCGGTTCCGCTGCTCGGGAGCGAGACGTGCAATGCTGCGCTCTTCCCCGCCTTGATCGGCGCGATGGAACAGCTCCAGCGCGAAGGGCTCGGCGGCCTCGTGAAGAGCAACGCCGGTTGCTACAACCCCAAGTTGCTCGCGTCGACGGCCACCGCGCCGCCCTCGTTCCACGCCTACGGCGCCGCGATCGACATCAACGCTCCGGAGAACGCCTTCGGCGCGACCCCGACCCAAGACAAGCGCCTCGTCGCCGTGCTGGAGCACTGGGGATTCAACTGGGGCGGGCGATTCTTGGTGCCGGACGGGATGCACTTCGAGTACCTGCAACCGCCCGCGTCTTGACGGTCGCCGCTCGGAGATCGAACGGGCAGCAAGAACCTAGCGCACCGGCACCTCACATATGTGTGTCGGCTTGTTCGATCGACGGAGCGATACCCTTCGAGGTCGACCCCTGGAGGAGATGTGCTCGCGGACGACGGCTACACCCCCTTCTCGCCGATGGCGCTCGACGTCCATCGTGCGACCGGGCAGGTGGTCGGCAGGCCCGTCGAGCTGCAAGGGATCACGCAGGAGATGGCGACGGCCAAGGCCGGGCGCCTCGCCGCCCTGACCGTCGAAGGTGAACCTGGCATCGGCAAGACGCGGCTCCTGCTCGCCGCGATCGAGTGCGCGACCGTCGAGGGGTTCATGTCGATCGCCGTGACCGCCGACGAGGAGCTCCGCGGACCGTTCCTGGTCGCGCGCTCGATCCTCGGTTCGCCGGAGGCCCACGCCGCGGCCTCAGGGACCAAAGCGGCAGAGGCCCTCGAGCGCTGCCTCGACTCGATGTCCGGGCAAGACGACCCGGGGCTCGCCACCCTCCAGCCCGATCGCCGTCTGCTGCGGACCTTCGACCTCGGCGCCGTCGCGTTCCGCGAACTCGCGGCCGTGCGACCCACCGCCCTACTCATCGACGACCTCCAATGGGCGGACGAGGACAGCCTCCGATTGCTTCGCTACGTGGTCCGGACCGTCGGCACGAGCCCGATCTTCCTGATGTTCGCGATCCGTCCCGAGGAGTTCGCGTTCATGACGGAGGCCGTGAACCTCGTTGCCGACATGGGGCGGATGGGCGTCGTGCGTCGCCTCACGGTGGAGCGCTTCTCCTCTGCGGAGACCCATGCACTGCTCGCCCAGGTACTGGGCGGCCCCGTCGACGACGCGGGGGCGGCAGTGATGCACGCGCAGGCGGAGGGCGTGCCGTTCATCGTCGAGGAGATGGCGGTCGCCTACCGCGAGGCGGGGATGATCCAGCAGATCGACGGTGTCTGGAGTCTCGCGAGCAACGCCGAGCGGCTCGTCCCCTCCGCCGTGAAGACCCTGATCTCGCGCCGAGCGGCGAAGCTCCCGGAGCCGACGAAGCAACTCCTGGCGCTCGCGGCGATCCTCGGCCGTCGATTCAGCTTGAAGGACCTGCGCGAGGTCGCGCTCGGCGTGGACGGCACCGCGCCCGAACCCTCGGACCTCGCCGAGACACTGCTGCCGGCGGTGACGGCCGGCCTGCTGGTCGAACAGCAGGAGGATCGCGCGGCCGACTACAGCTTCCAGCACGAACAGGTCCGCGAGTTCGCGGCGGCGACCTTGAGCGCGCCGCAGCGTCGAGCGGTCCACCAGGCGATCGTCAAGCTGCTCATGTCCGGCGACCCGTCACCGGCGAGCCTCCCGCTCCTCG
Organism: uncultured Actinomycetes bacterium; assembly: GCA_963792215.1. GTDB lineage: Bacteria > Actinomycetota > UBA4738 > UBA4738 > HRBIN12 > AC-51. The sequence goes on along the minus strand of CAWBVL010000008.1, from coordinate 260,466 downwards.
CTCGCCACGCCAAAGCTGCGGGTGATGGTGCGATCTGCGTCCGCTTCTCCGTCGAAGCGACCCACAACGCGCTCGCGGCCAACGCGCCCGAGGAGGTGCTCCGCATCGTGGAGCTGGCATTACCATCGGCGTCGACACCGCAGGAGCGTGTCGCGTTGCTGGACGCCCGCGATCAGGCGCTCGACATGCTTCGCCGCAGCGCCGACCGGATGCAGGGACTCGCCGAACTCGCGGCGCTCGCCGAAGCGCTCGGCGATGCTCGGCTCGAGATCGACGTCCGCCTCCGGCGAGCCGCCGCGCAACGCACCGCCGAGGACTACGACCGAGCGGCCGAGCTCGCGCGCGAGGTCCGTGCGCTCGCAGTCGACCGCGACGACCGGGAGGGTGAGCTCGCCGCATGTCTCGAGCTCGGGCAGGACCTCATGCGCGCGACCGCCGGCGAGTCGTTCACGCCGGCCGCGAGCGAGGTGGACCTCGATGGCGCCGAAGAGGCGTTCTCCCGCGCGATGGAACTCGCCGAGGAGCTGGGCGACACGGCCGCCTCGGCCGCCGCGATGCGGGAGACGGGCGTGATCGAGCTCAGCCGGCTGCGCTCGTGGTTCGTGGAACAGGTGGAGCTCGGCGAGCACGTCGCGATCGCACAGCGGGTTGCGGCGGGCGAGCAGCTCGAGGACATCGCGGGGGAACTCCCCATCGCACCGACCATGTACCGCGCCTTCGGCCTGTTCCAACGGGCGCTCGAGCTGTACGAGGAGCTCGGCGATCGCCGCGGCGCGATGTCGACGATCATCGCGCTCGCGTACCTGAGCTGGGCGCCGGACATCCATCTCGGTTCGAGCGCCGCGCGCCACATCGAGGAGATCCGCCGGCTGACGTCGGCGGCGAAAGCGTTCACGACGGAGAGCGAGCGCGCCGCTTTCGAGGCACAGATGCTCTACGGCTCGCATGTGTTCGCGCGCGCGAAGGTGATCCCGGACATGGCGCTCCAGAAGGGTGGCGAGGCGTACCGCCACGCGAGGGAGATCGGCGACGCTACCTTGCAGTTCCTGGCGGCGGGCGGCGCGGCGCTCGCGCACGCCGACCTCGGCGACATCGATGAAGCGCGAGCATGGATCGACCGGGCTGCGGCGGTCGCGACCGAGCATCCGAGCCCGAACAGGGCTCGGCGGCTGGAGACGTGGCGCGGCATCGTGGATGCCGTTGCCGGCGACGCCGCCGGCATGCGTACGCACCTCGAGCGTGCGGTGCAACAAGCGTCGGACTCGGGGTTCGCCGCGGCTCGTTGCGAGTCGCTCGCACGGTTGGCCGTGGAAGCCTCACGCCTCGGCGCGGATCGAAACGATGACGAACTGCTTTCGGTGGCCGAGCGAGCGGCCGACGAAGCATCCCAACTGGCATCCGGGCTGCCGGGCCACGCGCCCTGGGGCGCGCAGGCGGACGCCGCACGCGGCGTCGTCGCGCTGGCGCGCGGGGCGCGAGAGGATGCCGTCGCCTTCGCACTCGCGGCGGGCGACGCGCTCCAGCAGGCGCGGCACGAGGACGCGAATCTCGACGTGCTCCTCCCGGCGGCACAGGTCATGCGGGACACGGGCGCACCGGCGTGGGAGGCGGCGGTGCTTCCCTACCTCCAACTCACACTGGCGATGATCGTGCAGCGCACGATGGACGAGGAGGTCCGTGTGCGCTGGCTCCGCGGTCCGGCGGGCGCACGGATGGTCGACCTCGCCGGCTCGATCGAGCTCGTCGCACCCGGGGGGAACGGGCACGCTCGGACCGATGACGACCGGCTGCTCGCGAGCCTCATGCGTGGCAAGACGAATCGAGAGATCGCGGAGGAGCTCGGGATCGACGAACCCGCCGTGACGCGTCGTCTCAATGAACTGTTCGCGACGATCGGCGTCTCCTCGCGAGCGGACGCCACCGCCTTCGCCTTCCGGGAGCGCGTCCTGTGACGCTCCAGCTGCGCGTCGACCGACACCGCTGCATCGGCGCGGGAACATGCATCACGATCGCGCCCACCGCGTTCGACTGGTACAAGGGCGAATTCGCGAAGGCCGGCGTGATCGATCCATCGACGGTCGACGACGAGCGGCTGCGCGAGGCGGCGCTCGCCTGCCCGACCGGCGCGATCTCGATCGAGGAGGTCGAGGAACTCCTGCCGTGGCAGCTTCGGGGCAAGGAAGGCCCGCGCCGCGTCGAGAAGACCTTCATGTTCACCGACATCGAAGGGTCGACCAACCTGGTGGAAGCGCTGGGTGATGAGGCGTGGGAAGGCGTCCTACGCTGGCACAACGAGACGCTCCGCGGCTTGTTCGCCGAGTTCAAGGGAGAGGAGGTCGTCTCGACGGGCGACGGGTTCTTCATCGGGTTCGACTCGCCGGACGAGGCGCTCGGGTGCGCGGTCGCGATCCAGCGCCGGCTGACAGAACACCGGCGCACGGCCGGGTTCGCGCCCAAGGTCCGGATCGGACTTCATGCCTCCGGCGCGACGCAGGTCGGGAAGGACTTCTCGGGCAAGGGCGTCCACGAGGCCGCCCGGATCGCCGCCCTCGCAGACGGCGACGAGATCCTCGCCAGCAGGACCACCGCGGTCGACGGTCGGTACCCGATCTCGGAACCGCGGACCGTCACGCTCCGTGGAACCTCGGATCCGATCGAGATCGTCACGGTCGACTGGAACTGATGCCGCGCCGGCCCGTCTGAGACACGCACGGAGTAGCGGTGTCATCGTTGATTGCAACTCCGGCGAGGGATGGATCGGGTGAACGGTCTCGCTCACTGCCCAAACCGCCGAATCGTTCAGCCGTCGCGCTCGCGCCCGAAGAAAAGGAACCTTTGTCCTCAGTTGATCCGTCTGACGGATCAACCAGATCGCGAACACGACCAGCCCGGCCGCAAGCAGCAGGAAGATGGCGGACTCGATCCCCTGGAACAGCCAGAAGCGGCTCCCCGGCTGGAACGTATCGACGGTCCGCACGCCCAACTGCGACAGACACTTCCCGACCTGCTCCTTGTCGAGGCCGGCCGCTCTGGGGAACCCGGGACACGCCTGCCCGAGTGCCTGGGGATCCACCCTGATCCCCCCATCCGGCGACACGAATCGCCCGGTGGGATCGACGATGTTGGACCGGATGATCCAGTCGCCGAGGCCCGCACGAGGGCTGTCCTGCAGGAACGAGTAGGAGACCGTCTGCGCCGGCAGGTACCGCGGACGGAGGAACACCTCCACGACGATGCGGACCAGCACGAAGCCACCAAGCGTGACCGCCATCGCCGGCAGCGTCTTCCGGATCAAGGCGCCTGCTGCCGTGCCGAGCGCCAGCGCGAACACCCCGTACGCGATCGGCACGATCCCCCGCAGGTCGAACGTGCCGAACCCGAAGCGGTCATCGGAGACGGCGACGAGCGGACCGCTCCAGACGGTCACCGTCCACGCGAACAACGCCATCGCCGCAAGCCCGAACCCGAAGACCAGGCCGATCTTCGACAGCGCCCACCGGTCGCGCGTCACGCTCTGCGTCCACGCGAGCCGATGCGTTCCCTGCTCGACCTCTCGCGCGATCAACGGCGCACCGAGGAAGACGCCGAGCAAGAGCGGGATCACCATGTACAACGGGATCACGAACTGCAGGCTGTTGAACCGGCGGTCGAAGGAATCCTGCAGCAGCGAGCAATCCTGACCAGGGACAACCGAGCACGCGTGGAGCTCTCGGAAGGCAGCGACGATCCGCGGCCCGGTGAGCAGCGAGAAGATGCCGATCGCCGCCAGCCCGATCAGCGTCGCGAGGGCCTGCGCCCGATGCTGACGCCACGTAACCCAGATCACGATCCCACCTCCGATCGGGTCCTCTTGACGGCTCGCAGGGTCTGGTCGCCCGATCCGTCACGGCCCCCGAGGTAGCCGAGGACGATCTCCTCGAGGTCGACGGTGCCGACCTCCCATGCCGGGTCCAACACAGGCCCGTCCGTCCGCACGAGGGCGATCGTCTGCCGGTCGGTGTCCGTCCGGTCGATCACCTGACCGACCCCGTGCAGCGATCCGGTGTGGCGCGGACCGCTCAGGAGTCGGTGGTTCCGGACGAGCGAGGTGATGTCGCCGTCGACCGCAACACGACCGTTGCGGAGAACGACCAGGTAGTCGCACACCCGTTCCAGGTCGGTGACCAGGTGCGACGACAACACCACGCTCACGCCGTCCTCGGCCACGCTCTCCATGAGCGCCGCGAGGAAGTCCCTGCGCGCGAGCGGGTCGAGGCTGGCCAGCGGTTCATCGAGCAACAAGAGCTCCGGCCGCTTGGCGAGCGCCATCGCGAGGCTCACCTGACTGCGCTGCCCACCCGACAGCGTGCCGACCTTCTGCGTGAGCGGGATGTCGAGTGACTCGATGCGATCGAGCGCGAGGTTCATATCCCAGGATCGATTCATCTCCTCACCGAGGCGGAGCATCTCCGACACCGTGAAGCTGCGATACAGCGGCATGTCCTGGGCCACGAAGCCCACCCGTCCGAGGATCTCCGGCGTCGCGCCGGGCACCTCGCCGAGGATGCGGATCGATCCGCTGGAGGGTTGGAGCAACCCGGTCGCCAGATGCAGCAGCGTCGTCTTTCCGGCGCCGTTCGGTCCGACCAACGCGACGACGCGAGCACTCGGCAGCGATAGCGAACAATCGCGCAGAGCCCACTTCCCGCCGTAGCGTCGGCCGAGGGAAGAGGCCTCGAGGGCCGTGGGATTCATGCCGTTTCCTCCTCCTCGATGAGCGCGTCACGAAGCCCCGACTCGAACAAGGACGCGATGCTCTCGTGATCGAGTCCGGCGTCGAACGCGCTCCGAAGCCAACGATCGAGGCTCCGCCGAAGCTGCCCGAGGAGCGGCGGGGGCGGACCGTCCGGACGCCTCAGGACGAAGGTGCCAACCCCTGCGCGTCCCTCGACGAGGCCCTCTCGCTCGAGTTCCCGGTACGCCTTGAGCACGGTGTTGGGGTTGATCGCCACGTCGGCGACGACCTGCTTGATCGTCGGGAGCTGGTCGCCGGGGTCGATCATCCCGAGGCGCAACGCGTGCTTCACCTGCTGGACGATCTGGAGGTACGGGGGGATCCCCGATCTGGCTTCGATCCGGAACGCGATCATGACATCTAGCCTCCTATTACACTAGGACACTAGAGATATATAGTGCGGCCGCCGCGCTCCGTCAAGAGGGTTCACGAAGTTCAGGATCTTCTACGAGGTGGCCGGCGTGAGCTCAACACGACGAGCGACCGGGTCGACCGCGTCAAGCACGACGGCCACCCGCGCCCCGAGCTGTGGGTGGGCCGCGAGCGGTGCCACGACCGCGGGTTCCGGGATCTGCACGATGACCCCGCGTTCGTTCTCGTCGACGACCGTCGCGTCGAAACGTTCACCGACATGTCCAGAAAGAACGGCGCACTCGACCGCGTCGATCACGGCGTGCTCGATGCGAGCCTCGCGTCCGGACGACTCATCCATCATCTTCACCAGTTCGGCGAGCCGTTCCTGCGCCCACTCCGGCGGACGAACTCCGGCACAGTGGGCCACGACGATCTCGTTCGCGAACCGATCGGCGAGTCGCCGCAGCGGCGCCGTGACGTGGGCGTACACGGACCCGATGCCGGCATGGACGGGCGCCGCGGCACCGGCGCGCGCGTCGCCGTCGACGACCGCGTACCCCGATCCGCGCAAGGCGTGGGCGGCCTGGATCAGGAACGCGGCGTCTCCCGGCTTCGATCTGTCGAGACCCTTCACCACGTCGGACCAGCGGGCATCCGCCGGCCACGCCACGTGCAGCGCCTCAGCGGTACGCCGGAGCCGGGCCACGAACTCCTCCGACGGCTCCGGGACGGTTCGCAGGATCCCGACACCTACATCGACCATGAGCTTCGCAGCTTCGATCCCGGCGAGGATCGAGATCTGCGCGTTCCACTGCTCGACGGGCAACGGGGCCTCGTAGCGCAGGTCGAACCCACCGGTGCCCGAGGCCACAACCTCCTGGGTCGGGAGATCCAGACTGACCCCGCCGCGCTCATCCTGAAGGCGAAGTCGCAGCTCTCCGATCTCTCGAAGGAGCTTGATCGGATCATCGGCCTGATCCTGATCGAGCTCTCGTTGTGCGCCCACGTACGTGAGCGCCCGGCGACTCCGCACCGTCGCGCGCTCCAGGAGTTTCGAAACGGCGACACCTTCCTGGTCGAGATCGATCGTCCAGAGCAAGGCTGGTCGTTCCTGATCCGGCAACAAGCTCGCGGCGCCTTCGCCGATCACGTCCGGGAGCATGCGGCGCCCGTCCGTCGGGCAGATACACGTGACGCCTCTTCGGAACGACTCCGCGTCGACCGCGCCACCGGGCGGGACGAACGCCGCGACGTCGGCGATCGCGTACCGCACGCGGAGGCCCCCAGCCCGGCGCTCGGCGTGGAACGCCTGGTCGAGATCGCGGCTCCCCGCGGGATCGATGGTCACGAATGGCACGTCGCGGGCGTCACGCCGGTCATCCAGCGCGGCGCCGTCGGGGATCACGGGGCCCCGGTCGGCCATTGTCTCCGCCTCTTGCTGCACCGCGGCCGGGAAGTCGCTTGGAACGTCGAAGTCGGCCCGGATCCTGCGGAACGCATCGCGGAACGGCGGCATCTCGGCCGGAGCGAGGACGACCGTCTTGGCCATCTCGGCTACTCCGCGTGCGCTCGACGCGGGTCGACCGGCGCCGTACCTGCGGCGTCGGGGTCGTGCGCGCTGATGAACCCGACCGCCTCGAGCGGGTCGTCGCACGTGAGGATGAGATCCTCCCAACCGAAGGCGGCGGCTTGCCTCCGCGCGGCGGCCACGAGCTCCGGACGCTCGGCGTCGAAGTAGCGCCGACCGAGGAACACCATCGGGCTTCGAACCGAGTACAGCGTGAGGCTGTTCTGGGCGGTGTCGGTGAAGATCTCTTGCTCGGTGCCCGCTCCCCCGGGCGCGTAGATCACCCCGGATCGAGCGATCGCCAGCAGACCGTTCTCGCGGATGCTATTCGTGAAGTACTTCGCGATGTGCGTCGCGAAACCGGTGGTGGGCTCGTCCAGATACACCCACGTCGGGACACCGAGGCTCTCGCCGCCCTCCGACCACCCGTTGCGGACCTCGAGCGCCCGCCCGATGTATCGCTCGCGATCGGCCGAGTAGGTCGGCGCATCGGCCAGCAAGCCCGTCGCGGCCCCGAGTTGATCGTCCTCGAACGGCGCGAACCACGCACCGAGGTTGGCAGCCTCCATCACGCCGGGTCCACCTCCCGTGGCGACGAAAAACCCCTCGCGCGTGAGCGCGCGACCGAGCTCCGCCACGGTGCGGAAGAAGGCGTCGTCACGAGACAGAGCATGCCCACCCATGATGCCCACAGTCCGGCGTCCGACGACGAGCCGTGCCACGGCTGCGTCGATCGTCGCGTCGTGGAGCGCGCGGACCGCCAGATCCCGCAGCGACGTCCACGAGGACGATGTGAACCACTTCGAGATGCGCATGTCGAGGCTCTCCGGAACCCCACGCTCATGTCCGCTCGTCAGCTCGTCGTACCCGTAGAGGTCGGTGCGGTACGGCTGGAAGGGCAGTTCGTCCAACAGCGAGAAGGTCGCCGCGCCCGAGGCCGTCAGCAGATCCGTCACGCCGGGCGGGAACCTGCATCCGAAGAACGCCGCGCCGTCGAGCCGGCCCTCGGCCCAGTCCAGTCGTTCGGTGCGCAGGTCGAGCCCGACCACGGCCGCCGCCCGGAGATCCGGCCACGCCGCTGCGAGATCAGCGCGCGAGACGATCAGGCGGCTCGGGTAGTCCATCGTCGAGACCGTACCCTCGGCTCGGTTGTACGACTTGACGGCATCGCCCGGGTGGGCGTACGTTGATGGAGCTGAGCCGCTTGGGCCTTCGGGTTCGAGCGGCTCAGCACTTTGTGTTCTGGCCCTTCGTCTCGTCGAACCTCCGGGGAGCTGCAGACGACATACGGTCTTCCGGATCGTGTGGGTTGGCCTCGACTACCAGTAGTGCCCGCGGTAACGGTATAAGCGGATGGAACCGCGACCCGCTGATCGAAAGGGCACGACGGATGGACATCGCCGAACGCGAGAACGCCTGGTTCAAGTTCTACTACGCCTCCTACTATCGGAAGTCGCCCTACCACCAGCGTGCGGTGCAGGCCGGGTGCACGAGCTGGGATCTCTACAACCACATGCTGATCCCCACGCTGTACGACGACGACGTCGCCGAGTACTGGCACCTGGTCGATCACGTGACGCTGTGGGATGTCGCGGTCGAGCGGCAGCTGGAGATCAAGGGCCCCGACGCGGCCCGTTTCACGCAGCTCCTGACGCCGCGAGACCTATCGGCGACGCAACCGGAACAGTGCAAGTACGTGCTGCTCTGCGCTCCCGACGGCGGCATCGTGAACGACCCCATCCTGTTGAAGCTTGCGGACGATCATTTCTGGCTCTCGCTCGCCGACTCCGACGCGCTCCTGTACGCGAAGGGCGTCCAGGCGTTCGCGAACATGGATGTGGAGCTCGAGGAGCCCGACGTCAGTCCGCTGCAGATCCAGGGACCGAAATCCAAGCCGCTTGTGCGGAAGCTGTTCGGGGACGAGGTCGCCGATCAGCGGTACTACTGGCACAAGCAGACCGAGGTGCGCGGCATCCCGGTGGTGGTTTCGCGCACGGGCTGGACGGCCGAGCTCGGGTACGAGGTCTACCTGCGCGACTCGGCGCGGGCGCTCGACCTCTGGGACGCGATCGTCGAGGCGGGTCAGGAGTTCGATCTCCGTGTGACAGCGCCGAGCGATCAGCGGCGCCTCGAAGCGGGGATCTTCAACTACGGCAACGACATGGACATCACCAACAATCCGTACGAGGTGACCGGCCTCGAGCGGCTCGTCGAGCTCGACAATGACAACGAGGTCGTCTCGCGGGCCGCCCTGGAGAGAGTCAAGGCCGAGGGGGTGTCCCGGAAGCTCGTGGGGGTCACGATCGACGGACCGCCCCTCGGCATGTGGCTGGAGGACTTCTGGCCGGTGCGCATCGGCGGCGAGGTCGTCGGGCGGCTCACGTCCGCCGGTCACTCACCTCGGCTCGACATCAACATGGGGTACGCATGGGTCCCGATCGAACACGCGCCCGCCGGCACACGCCTGGAGATCGATTCCCCCGAGGGCACGATGAAGGCGACCGTCACGCCGATCCCGTTCCTGGACCCGAAGAAGGAGATCCCCGCGCGAAGCTGAAGCGGCCCGAAAAACGCGGCGCTCGCCTCGAGGGTGGATACTCCGCAGGAAGATGAGCGCCGGCGGCGTGTAGCACCGCTCAGATTGGGTACCCGGCATCCATGTTCAAGTGGATCGTTCGAACGGCTTTGTTCGCACTCGCAGCATGGGCGTGGCGCACGTACCGCGAGCGTCGCGCCACGGAGCGTGGGATCGTGCACCAGCCGTAGCGGCTCAGGTCGCGTCCGCCGCGACCTCGCGAACGCGATCGGCGCCATCTTCCTTAAGCACGTCCGAGACCGGAGAACTGGCGCATCAACGCTGTGGGGTTCGCCCTGAAACTTCGCGAGGGGTGACCGCGCCCTCGTCGGACCCGCGATCGCTCGCCGCGCGCCTCCCGACGCCTTGGGCGCGCAGCGCTTCCAGCCGCGCAACGACGGCGCTCCGGCGCGCCTTCGGAACCACCGCCGCCAGGTCTTGCAGCGCCCGCTCGATCCGGTCGGCGACGGAGGGCGATCCGGCGGCGGCGAGCATGACGTCGTCGAAGGCGAGGCCGACGTAGTCGTCCCACGAGAACGCGGGCACCGTAAGCCGAACGCTGCCGTCCGAGCCCTCGAACGTGCCCGGCGGGATCCGCCTAGCGCTCAGCTGACGCAAGATGTCGTGCAACCGGTCAACGACCTGCGACGCAGTGGTCTGGTCGTTGAAGCTATCGCTCATCGCGCGCTCCCCGATATCGACCAGTGTCTGGATCCCGAATGCGACGTCCTGATCCATCGTCCGCTCGGGTCCGATCGCGACCGCGCAGCGAGCCTCGCCTTCGTCCACACGGTGTCCATCGGCTTCGTACCGGAACATCGGCGCGCCCTCAGCGATGAACGACCCGACGCCGACCGTCATCTCAAGGTGCACGTCGGCACGTTCCGCGAGCCCGACGAGCGTCTCGTGGTCGATGTGGTACACGCTGCCCGCTGCATCGGCCGCTATCACGCTGCCGCGATCCACGAGGTCGACCACCCGCTCCCCTCGTTCCGGATACACCTTGTCGATCAAGCCGCGCGTCTCGGCCCCGATCGACTGGATGATCGAATCCACCTTGAGCGAGTTGGCGATGTGGTGGACGTACGCGACGAGCACGACGATATCGATTATCACGAGCGTGTACGACACGATGATCGTGACGCCGGGCACGTCCCCGGGCTGACCGAAGGAGTGCACGGCGCGCATCGCGAGCATCGCGTGCGCGAACGTCCCTACGAAAACGCCGATCGCCAGCTGGCTGGGTCGGTCCTGGAGGAACGGCCGCACGCTCCGCGGGGAGAACTGCCCCATCGCCAGCTGGACGACGACCGAGGTGATCGTCAGCACCAGTGCTGTGAGGGACACCATGGACGCGGCGATGGTCGACAGGATGATCAACGCCGCGTTGGGATCACCCGAGAACTGCCGGGCGATCGGCGCGTCGGGGAACGCTCGGTCGATGGCCAGCGTGAGGAACGCCAGCCCGATGCCCAGCAGGGCACACGCAAGGGGGATCAGCCACAGGCTCGTTCGAAGACGATGTCCGAGGCTCATCGATGGGCGCATCTGTCAGCGGTAGCCGAGCGGGCACAGCCTAAACCTCAGGGTGGACTATCCGCCCGCGATCTGCCCTCGCGTCCTGTGGGGTTGGGTCCGGGCAGTTGGGGCGTGATGATGTCGTTCACCCCGAGCGAGCAGCAGATCGCGACCGCAGATCGATCAGAGCACGTGCTTGTAGATCGAAGGCGGTTGGTTCGCGAAGATCACCGCGATCAGCGCCACAGCCGCAAGGCTGAGCGCGAGCGCCGCGACGGCCCGCCTTCGATGCTTCGCGTTGGGATGACGGAACAGGGTCGCCCCAGCCCAGGTGACCAAGCCCGCGAGCAGTCCTCCCAGGATCGACAACCCGAGGACGATCCATTGGGAGTCCAGCGGAACGTGATACGCCCAACCTGCCGTCGTCTTCACCCACAATTCCTCCCGCCCATCGATGACGGAGGCGACTTGCACGGGCAAGAGCAGAACGACCGCGACGAGCCCGGCAACGATGCCGGCGATCCGTGCCATCGGTTGAGACTAGGTGGTTCTCCGCCGATACGATGCCCGACCAGCGTCGCCGTTGACCCCCACACAACCGAAGGGCAGATCGGCTACGACGGCCTGAGTCACTGCACAGAACCCTGATCCGTCCGAGCCGCTGCTCGACGGACTTCTTCCTCAGGCAGTGATGTCGCGGCCTTGCAGGCGCCAGACCGCGAGCGTGAGGAACACCGCCGTGTACGCAGCGCTGATGAGCAATCCCTCTCGCATCATGCTCAGGTCGATCGGGAAGCGGAACAGGCCGGTGTAGCCGAGCCAGCCGTGGGTCGGAAGGAACGGTTGGATCCGGTGGAGGCTCGGGATCTGATCCGCGATCTGGCTCGCGATCGCAACGATCACCGTCGCGACGATCGCGCCCGGGCCAGAGTCGGTGAGCGTCGAGATCCACATGCCGACCGCAACGATGCCCGAGGCCGCGAGCAGGATGAACGCGCCCGACGCGAGGATCCGGAGCAAGGCGTCGATAACAGATAGGGACGTGCCCGAGAGCGTCGGCATCGGATGGATCCCGAACACGACCCCGCCCGCGAACAAGCCGGAGAGGATCACGATCACCAATAGCGCGCCGGTGAACGTCATCGCCGCGCCGTACTTCGACGCGATCAGCCGGCCGCGGCGCACCGGGCGGATCAACAGGTACCGCAGTGTCCCCGTCTGCGCCTCCCCCGCGATCGCGTCGCCGGCGAACAGCCCGATCGCGACCGACATGAAGAACGGCTGAACAAGGGCCAACCCGGTGAGCGGCGCGAACAGCCCGTTCCGCACGATCTGCAACAGGAACGGCGGCGCGTCCTGCGAGTTCTGCGGCTCGGGCGGCGACAGACGGACCGCGATGACGACGAGCACTGGGATGCCGGCGAGCGCGGCCGCGAGCAGCCAGGTCCGCCACCGCCGCACCTGCTTCGAGAGCTCAACGCGGTACATCGATGCCCTCCACGAGATGGAGGAAGACGTCTTCGAGCGTGTCCTGCTGCGGTTCAAGCGCGTGCACGCGGATGCCACCGCGCACCAGCGCGTCGTTGACGTCGGCGGCGCCCTTCCCATCGGAGAGCGTGACGTCGAGGATCCCCGCCCCGAGCGTCGTGGGCGCCACCGTGACGTCGGGCCACTTGGCGAGCAGGGCGCGAGCGGCCTCCAGGTCGTCCACCGTGATGCGGATCCGATCGGTCGCGCCGCGGAGGGTTCCGGGCGGTCCCTCGGCGACCAGTCGGCCACGCGCCATCACGCCGACCCGGTCGCACATCGCTTCCACTTCCGCTAGGAGATGGCTGGAGATGAAGATCGTCTTCCCGCGATCGGCGAGCCCGCGCAGGAGCTCTCGGATCTCGCGCATGCCCGAGGGATCGAGGCCGTTCGTCGGCTCGTCGAGCGTGAGCAGTTCGGGGTCGCCGAGCAGCGCGAGCGCGATGCCGAGTCGCTGCCGCATCCCCTGCGAGTACGCCTTGACGCGCTTGCCGGCCGCGGCGATCAGGTCGACCGTGTCCAGGACCTCGTCGATCCGGTCGAGTCGCGCGCGAACATCCACTCGACTGCCGCCGGCGCGGGCGAACGCCTCGAGGTTGCGGCGACCCGAGAGGTACGGCCAGAACGCCGGCTCCTCGACGAGTGCGCCAACCTGTTCGAGCGGTCCTCTGCCGGCGCTCACGGCCGACCCGAGCACCTCGATCTCACCGCCGGAGGGGTGGATCAAACCGAGGAGCATCCGGATCGTCGTGGTCTTGCCCGCGCCGTTCGGCCCGAGGAAACCGTAGAGCTCGCCGCGTTCGACCGTGAGATCCAGTCCGTCGACGGCGGCAAGGTCGCCGTACCGCTTGCTCAGACCGACCGCTCGGATCGCTGCCGTCACGGCAGCGCGGCGGCGCGGGCCTGCAAGGTCGCCAGGTCCACCGGCCCGACCAGGAGCCAACTCCGACCACCGTGCTCGACCGTGATCGCCGACCAGATCGGACCGCTGAACGGAAGCAGCTGCGTGACCTGTGATGGAAGCGGCTGCTGCAACGGAACCGCGACCGACGTGTCGAGACACGATCCGCTGATCACCGGCCGCTCGCTCGGCGGGATGTCAGGGTGATGAGCCTTCGCCTGGGCGATGGCGTCAGAGACCTGACCGGTGACGTCCTGCACGGTCGCGTCGGCGGGTGGCGTGAACGTGAACATCGACGCGTCGATCGGGTCGAACGAGACCGATGTGAAACCCGCCTCGACGGACGGCGCAGACGCGCCGGCCGCGGTGACCGAGACATCGAGCGGAAGGCGAGTTTGCGAGTCGATCGCGATCGCCACGTCGCCCACCAGGGTGCGGTCCGATGAAGGCGTGAAGTGCAAGACGTAGGAGTCGCGGCCCGCGATGATCTCCGGGACGCCAACACTCACGGTGCCACACGTCGACGCCTTCGAGAGCAGATGCTTCGCGAGCATCACCGGATCGACGTTCGTCATCTGGTTCTGCGATGACGTCGGGGGCGTCGGGAGAGCGGTGAGCCCCGACGCACGCAACTTCGTTGCGGTCGCCGTCGCCGATTCCCAGAACCACGCCTGCGACGTGTTCGCGACCAAATCTTGTTCCTGAAGGTCCATCACATGCTGAACGCGGATGCCGTCCTGCGAGCTCCACACGCGGAACCGCTGAACCCCGATCATCGAGCTGAGCGCGTTCGTGATGCCAACCCCCTGCGCTGCGCCGCTCAACGACGCGGGGATCTCGGGAAGGCCGATATCGAGCCTCGTGCGGACGTCGCCCGAGATGGAGCCGGGGGCGTTCATCGCGGTGATGCTCGACGCGAGCAGTTGGTCGGCGGTGACCGCCGGAAGGTTGGGCACCGGTTCGGCGCGGGACTTGGAGATCCCGAACGCCATGCTCGCCAGGACGACCAGCACAACAACGACTGCTACGGCCCAACCTGGGGAGCGGCGGAGACTCATCACGCCTTCCTTCGTATCACTCGGGAGCGCCAGCGCCCAGTGACGGGGCGGAATCGCGCACGTTCGCCACAGCTCCGACGCCTATCGCCGCTGGCTAACGCCGTGGGCCCGCCTGGAAGACGAGCCCACGGCTGTTGGGAAGACCCGCGGGCCACGTTGGAAACCCACGCCCCCTCTGGAGAGGAGAAAGGGGAAGTCTCCCCGTCCGCATGATTGAGCATCACGCGCTCGCACACAGTCCGTCGTTCAGGTTTCCCCCGACGGACGGACCCGCTATCCGTCAACCGGTCCCTTGCATCGGTCAGCTTCGTCCGAGCGCGCTCTTGATCTGATCGAGCATCGCTTGCTCACCTGCGCTGACGCGTTCGGCGCCGAAGCCCATGAACCCGCCTTCCTTCGCGGCGTCGGCGGCGGCCTGCGCGGTGACGATCATCCAGTTGCGGAACGCCTCGGTTTCTTCCGGAGTCGCCTTGGCGGCGACGATGCCCTCGACCGCACGCAACTCGTCGAGGATCTCCGCGGCGGCGGTTGGCGCGCTCGTCGGTTTGAAATCTTTCGCAGGGTTGTGCTTCGCCTGCATCATCGCCTGGATGTCCAGGGCGACCGCGGCGAGCAGCTCCTCCTGACTCGGCGGGACCGTGGCCGAACGGATGGTCGCCATCCCTTCCTTGGAGATCTCGATCGGACCGCCGGGGTCGGCGATCGTGAGCGCCATCCCCACGACGAACGGCGCCCGGCGGATCCGCTCCCATTCCTCGTCGCTGAACGCTGCTTTCCCGGTCATCGACTCCCCCTTTGCGTCAGAAGCTCCAGCCTAGCGGCGGAGTCAGTGGACGTTCCCCAGATGTGGATAGGCGCCCTATCGCGCGGCCCCACAACAACGCGGGCCACACCGGGTCCGATGGGAGGAGAAGATGAGCAAGTCCTCATCACCTATCACGGGTCCGAGGTAGGGCCCCCGCGAGTTCAGTCGGTAGAGATCGGGAGCGCGCGGAACATGGCCGCGACCGTGATCTCGTGTGCCGGGCGATGTGAAACCACGATCGGGTCGCCCGCTGAGACCGTTCCCGGCGAAACGACCCGGAGATAGGCGCCGGGGATCCCGGCCGCCGTGAATATCTTGAGCCACGCCGGGATGCCCATCCAGCCGCGGAACGTCGAGCATGGGACACGCGGAGAGGTCACCTCTAGGATGACGTCGCCGCCGACCGTCCATCGTTCTCCGATCAGCGCCGCGTTGACATCGATACCCGATGTCGTGAAGTTCTCTCCGAAGGACCCGGATGTGAGGGTGCGGCCGATCTCTCGCTCCCAGCGGTCCAGGTCTTCTCGCGCGTACGCATAGACGGCCTGATCGTCGCCGCCATGGCTCTCTCGATCACCGATCGCGTCACCGGCTAGTCCACTACCAGCGCCTCCGTCTCTCTTGCCCGGTGCGCGCACTTCGACAGGGCCGGATGTCGGCCGCTTGTCGATGCCGGTGATATCCGATGCCTTGTAGGGATTGGGCTGGAGATGGGCGATGTTCACGCTGATTAGCCGGCCGCTCGGTTGCATGGTCCGACACTAACGCGACGCAAGATTCGCGTGCCAGCTGCCGATATACGCCCCATGCGCGATGAGGGGGATCGCTTCGTCGCATGGCGTCTGGACGACACCTCGGTGACGCCAGGAGCCGACCTCGAAGAAGAACGGATGGAACGCGCCCTACTCGCGTACGCCCACCGCTCGGCAGCCCGTGTCGGTGCGGAATGGTTCGCGGCCGAGTTCGCCCGCCGCGAAGAGGACGAGCGCTTGCAACTCGAGCGCGCTGCGCTGGAGCGAACGGCCGAAGATGAGCCGGCCGCTGACCGATCGCCCGAGGTAACCCTCGTCGACGCGTCGGTCGAAGACGCGGTCGTCGGCGGTGCGCCGACGGGTCTCGGGCTCGCGCCGATGCCGGCACCTGCGGCCGTCGATCCCGAACCGACACCTCAACCGGTGATCATCGAAGTCGAACCGCCACCACCGGCGACAGAGCTCGTTCCTGAACCAGGGCTCCAACCAGCTGCGTTCGTCATCGAACCGATATCCCGGCCGGCGGCGATCGAGGTCGAACCGACACCGGAGCCCCCGGTCCGTCACCCACACGTTCCGCGGCCGCCCGCATCCGAGCCGGCAACGGAGACGAAGCAACGACGCCGTCACCGAAAACAGGTCGAAGCGCCGATGCCCTCCTTCGTGATCAGCGCTCCGGAGTGGGCACGGATGTCCCCCGGCGCACGCCGCCTATACGGACTGGACGCGGCACCGCCCGCAGCAGCGACAGGCTGACTCCTGCGCTCTTCGAACGAACCGAACACTCGGGCAGCGGGGTGCCGGGCTGCAGCTGGTCGTGTCGATGGCCTCGTGATGCACTGCCCGGTCCGACCCCGTAGGTTGCACGCATGACGACCGAGGACCCGCTCGGCGACGGCGACGTCGTGCTCCGACCTCTCACCGAGGAGAACCGCCCGGCGCTCGAGGCGCTCCGCGTCGCGATTGCGCAACGGGCCTTCGTCAGCAGCGTCACCGACTCGCTCGCCGAGGCGGAGCGGTACGCGGACGCGAACCCGCTCGTCTTCGGGCTGTACGACCGGGAGACGCCCGTCGGGTTCGTGATGATCGCCGATGAGGTCGACGACCCCGACTACATCGCGCACTTCCTCTGGAAGCTCCTGATCGACGAACGGTTCCAGCGACGCGGGTTCGGCACCGCCGCGCTCGACCTCGTCGCGGCGTACTTCCGTTCGAAGGGGGTCCCGACGATGTGGACGAGCGCCGGCGAGGGCGAGGGCAGCCCGATCCCGTTCTACGAGCGGTACGGGTTCGTCCGCGACGGCGTCCACGAGGAGGAGGACGGAAGCCGCGAGATCATGCTTCGACTCGACCTCGCTCGGGATGCGAGCGCCAGCTCGACGCAGTAGAAAGCAGGTAGGGCGATCCCTGGCTGATCGTCATCGGTCTCGCAGGACTGCTGGCGGCGATCCTCGTGATCATCTTCGGCCGTCCAACCTCATCTCGGTGAACAGCGTGGGATCCGCGCGCGAGACGGCGCGACGGCGGGAACGGGCAGTGCGCGAACCGCTCTATCCTCAGGTTGTGCCGTCGCCGCCAACCATCACCCCGGTTCTCGTGGCCGAGTTGCTCGTAGAGGGAGGCCGCATGCCGGTGTACGTGCACGTCATCGACCATCCCGACGGTCGCGTGCTGGTCGACACGGGGATGACGGAGCTGCACCCGGCGGTCGCCGACATGGATCCCCAGCTCACGCCGCTGAGCGAGCAGGACTTCGATATCGCCGGGGTCGACATGGTTGTCAACACGCACCTGCACTTCGACCATTGCGGCGGCAACCGCCTGTTCGCCGGCAAGCCGATCTACGTCCAGCGGCGGGAACTCGAGGACGCGCGCACGGAAGAGGACTACACGATCCCCGACTGGGTCGACGCGCCCGGCGTGCAGTACGTGCAGGTCATCGGCGAGCTCGACCTCCTCACCGGCGTTCGGCTCGTGCCGGCGCCGGGACACACGCGCGGCTCGCAGGTGGTCGTCGTCGAGACGGGCGAGCACCCCGTCCTCATCGTCGGCGACACAGCGGTCTTCCACGGCGAGCTCGACGAACCCCAGACCGAAGGCCAGAAGCTCGTGCGCGCTCTCGACCCCGCTGAAGTCTGGCTCGCGCACGAGCACACGCCGTGGCGCCCTCGCGCTGTGTAGGCACGACTCGCGATCAGGCACGACGCACCGACGGATGATGAAGGAGGACGTCATGACGAAGGTGGCTGCGACCATCACGATCTCGCTGGACGGCTACGTCACCGGTCCGAACGACGGACCGGGCCAGGGTCTCGGTGAGGGTGGTGAGCGCTTGCACTACTGGGTCTTCGGTGGCCCTTGGAGCTACGAGGACGCATCACCGAGAGGAGGTCCGATCGGCGCGGACAAGGAGTACCTCGATGAGGGCATGGCTCGCGCCGGCGCCGTCGTCATCGGCCGCACCATGTACGAGGCCGCGGAGGCGTGGGGCGGCAGCAACCCGTTCGGCGTCCCTCTCTTCGTGGTGACCCACCGGCCGAGCGACCAACCGGAAGAAGGCGGATTCACCTTCGTTGATGGCCTCGACGAAGCGCTCGCGCGGGCGCGAGTGGCGACGAACGGCAAAGACGTCGCTGTCGGCGGTGGAGCAGATGTCATACGCCAGGCCTTGGGAGCCGGCTACGTCGACGAGCTGTCGATCTCCATCGCCCCCATCACGCTTGGCGGGGGGAAGCGCTTGTTCGACGGCTTCGATCGATCGATGAACTTCGAACAGGTGCGTCTGCTGCAGTCACCGTTCGCGACGCACATCACGTATCGCGTCGATCGCTAACTGCCGTCGCCGGCTTGCGCTTCGGCGAAGTCGAACAGATCAAGCTCCCCCGGCGATCGTCCATCCGCGGTCAGCAAGGCGGCCGCTTCCGATCGGTGCTGCGTCCCATGATTGACGACGTGTACCAGCAGCTGCCAGATGGGGATCCCTTCATCGAGCTCCGCGATGGCGTCGTCGGTCAGCGTCGGCAACCACGCATCGACCGCGGACCACTCTTCCCCCCAGTGTGGGCGAAGCTCGTCAACCGTCAGCAGCGGTTGGAGCTCCAGCCTGTCGCGATCATCGACCGGCTGCCCTTCGAACAGCTTGCGCCAGCGCCGAGAGGAGCCGAGATGATGGACGAGGATGCTCCCCAGGCCTCGCTCGCCCACGACGCCTGCGAGTCCCCACACCACTGGGTCGAGACCCTCGAGCGCGTCCACAACCTTTCGGGTGGCCCAGCGGTCGTAGCCGAACAGGAAGCGGATCTCATCCGCCTTCATCGGCAGCTCCTTTCGCGCGAGACCTGCGGTACACCACGACGACCGCGACTGCCGCGATCACGCCCGGGAGGCAGTGCACGAGCAGCACGCCGGTCACGGTCGGCCCGCCCCAGTCGTGCTCGTAACTCGAAGGGTCTGCGTAGTGGAGCGTAAGCACCTCCACGATGGCGCGCACGATGAGGAACGCGGCGACGATCGCACCGAGAACCAACAGGGCTCGTCTCATGGCCGCGAGATCCGGATCACGAGACTACGGACAGGTCGGGCCCGCGATGTTGTTCTCGACCGGAGACGCGATACCGCGATAGTTGTCGTTGACGTTCCCTCCGTCGATCGCCCCAACCAGGGTCCCACTGCACGGCACCTTGATGCCGCCACCGCCGCCGACGCCGTTGTCATCGGAGTCGGCTGTGTTCCCGGTCACGATCGACGATCCGTTCATCGTGAGGATGCCGTTGTTCTGGATACCACCGCCTGAGCGAACCGATGCGTTGCCGACGACCGACGACGAATCGTTCATCGTCATGTTCGCGGTGCTCGCGTTGTCGATCCCGCCGCCCGGCCTGTTCGTCGAAGTGTTGCCGCTCACGGTGGAGGATCCGTTCATGACGAAGGTTCCGACGTTGCTGATCGCGGAATTGGTCCCGATGTTGTCGCTCACCGACGCCGAATCGTTCATGGTGAACACGGCATCGTAGTTCAGAACGCTGAAGCCCCCGTCGGTGACGTTCCGGGTCACCGACGATGCGTCGTTCATCGTCGTCGTCCCATAGTTGTAGATGCCGAAGCCGGTGTTGGCGGCGACCGACGACGTGCCATTCAGTGTCACGGAATGGCCTTTGACGCTGGGGTCGTACTCGTTATTGATACCGGCCGCGCTGTTGTGACTCACGAGCGACGAGCCGTTGAGCGTCAGAGCGCCCGTGTTGTAGATGCCGGCCCCGATGTTCCCTTTGACCACCACGTCGTTCAGCTGGAGCCTGGCCGCCGTCGTGATCCCGCCACCGTAGTGCCACCCAGGTGCCGACCCGTTGGTGATCTTGAAGTTCTCGAGGGTGACGTTGGCGCGGCTGACCACGAGCACCTGACCCTGCCCGTTCCCGTTCAGGACGGCCTTGGGCTCATCGGCCGTTGGCTTGCCGATCAGCGTGAGCGGCTTCGCGATCTTGAAGTTGCCGACGCAGACGAACTTGACCGCGATCACGTCGCCCACCAAGGCCGCCCTGATCACGGCTTGGAGGTCGGGATCCCAGGCCGTGTTTTGCGTGACGTCCCTGGCTCGGCACGAGTTGACCGCCGCGATCGAGCCCGGCACTCGGATGGCGAACGTCGTGGCCGCAAGCAGGACGGATGCCACGACGAAGATGGTTCGTCTCACGGCGATGTGTTCGCGGGTGATGCGATCCATGGGCCCCTCTATCGGCTCCGCACTCCGCCCAGACGACCTCCGACTATGCCGTTGCGCCGGCGAACAGTCCAGTCAGAGCTCGATCTCGGGCGCGACCTCTTGCAGGCCCTCGATCGAGACCGCGATGAACTCGTCGAGCGGCAGCCCGATGTTGGCTTCCACGTCGGTGACCTCTTCGCGGTTCACGCCCGGCGCGAACGACTTCTCTTTGAGCTTCTTCTTGACGCTCGAGACCTTCATGCCGGCCGACTTCTCGGGGCGAACGAGCGCGGACGCAACCAGGAGGCCGGCGACCGCGTCGGCGTTGACGACCGCTTTCGACATGAGGTCGGTGCGGTACTCCTCGTAGGCGTGCGCGAGCACGCCGTTCACCACGCGCTCGTCGACGTCGCGCCTCGCGGAGCCACTCGGCCGCTAAGCGCGCGTGCTGCGCTCCGTCGTCACCGGTGTGGTCCTGGTCCAAGTCGTGGAAGAGTCCGGTGAGGCCCCAGAGCTCCTGGTCCTCGTCGAAGCGACGCGCGAGCGACCGCATCACGCCCTCGACCGAGATCAGGTGTCGGAATGTCGTTTCCTTGAGGCAGTGTTCGTGCGCGAACGCGTGCGCGGCTTCGCGATCCATGAGTTCGGCCATACGCCGGATGATATGCCGCCGCGCCGGCTCGAGCCCGATGCAGCAGCGTGGTCGACACTCAGGTCGCGTACGCGTAGACGGTCTCGGAGTCCGTCGTCACGATCTGGGTTCCATCCGGATCCGCGACGACAGAGAAGGCCTCGCCGGTGGTCGACCACAGTTGCACACCGGTCGTCGCGTCATACCCGATGGTCGTCCCACCTCCCGAGACGACCGTCGCGCCGTCGTGCGGCACGGCGACCGCCATCCCGGAGTTGGTGTCGGCTCGAGCCGACCAGAGCTCGGCTCCCGTGTTGGACGCGTACGCGATCGTCACCTTGTCGATCTGGTCGGTCGCGTGCTCGCTCGTTCCGGTGACGAAGACGGACGAGCCGTCGGGGCTGGCGGCGATGGCCCTGCCCTGGTCGCTGAGACCTGCCGGACCGTCGTACCGCATCGTCCAATCGGTCGATCCGGTCGTCGATCGGTAGGCGACCGTCGCGATGTCCTTGCTGCCGCCCACCGTGGTGCTCTTCCCGGTGACATACACGCGAGAGCCGCTCGGGCCGACCGTGAGCGCGGCGGCCTGATCCCCGCCGTCGGGAGAGCCGAACGAACGGCTCCAGAGCTCGTGCCCGTTGTCGGCGCGGTAGGCGACCGTCGCATAGTCGGTTCCGATACCCGGACCACTCGTGCCGGTCACGAAGACCTGCCTTCCGGTAGGGCTCACCGAGATGTCCTTCGCATCGTCGCGGACCCCGTCATCGAACCGCCGGGTCCACAGCTGCTTCCCATCGAGCGTGCGATACGCGATCGTCAAGTAGTCGTAGTTGCTCGTTCCCGTCACGAACAGCCGCTTGCCGCCCGACGCGATGTCCATCCCGCGTGCTTCGTCCAACTCACCGTGCGGGCCGTCGTACCGCCGTGTCCACAGCGGGTGCCCGGTGTCCGCATCGAAGGCAGTCGTCACGATGTCGACTCCTCGCTTCTGCGACACGTAGCTCTCACCCGTCACGAACACGCGTCCACCGGCCGGGCCCATGACGACGTCCTTCGCGTCGTCGATATCGCCGGCAGCGTCGAAGGTGTTCTGCCAGAGGACGGCGCCCGTGTCAGCGTCATATGCGATGACGCGCCTGTTGCGGGTACGGAAGGTGTACAGCTGGACCGTTCCGGCCGCGACAACGACATGATCGCTCATCGCGATGTCGTTGATGTTGTTGAAGATGCCCCCGTCGAACGGCATCGACCACCGTTGCGATCCTGGTACGGCGGCGGAGGCCGGCGTCGACGAGAGACCGGCTGCGGCGAAGGTCATCGCCATCGATGCGGCGAGGATCCGCCACGACCTCCGTGCGAAGCATCGACTGCAGGGCGCGATCATCAACTCAGGACGATATCGCTCGCGGTCCCCCGATCCACGAGGTCGGGCTCAACCCATCGGCACCGCTGAGCGAGCCACATGCTTGTCGGCAAGAGCAGCTTCATCGTTGGTTAGTCGATCTCCGCACCGCGAGCGGCGGTGAGGAACCGCTCGGCGTCATCTCGGTCGAGGAAGCCAAGGAGTTCGCCCTTCGGCGTCGTGACGAGGATCGTCTTCACACCCTTGTCGCGCATCCGCTCGACGAGGCCGCTGAGTTCCTCGCGCCGCTGAACGGTGGATGGTCCCAACCTCATGAAGTCGGCGACGCGAACATCGTCATCGGCAGGCAGGTCCTTCCGTCGAACCCGTCCGAGCACGACGTTGTGCTCGTTCACGACGACGCAGACCGGATCCGAACTGAGTCGTTCGCGGATCTCGCCCGCCGATGCGTCGGGCGAGCACGTGACTGTCACCGGCTTGACGACCTGACCCGCGACGTACCGGAAGGGTCCGTTCCCTTCCATCGGAAGGCCTCGCTCGCGCCATTCCGACTTGCCACCGGCGAGATCGAACACCCGCGTGAATCCGACCGATTCGAGCCGCCACGCGGCCCGCGGACTCAGGTCTCAGAGGTCGTCATCGCAGTACACGATGACGGCACGATCGTGGTCGATGCGCCGGACGGCGTCGGTCGTCAGCTTCTTCAGCGGGATGCTTTCGGCGCCGGTGATGTGCTCCTCTTCGTATTCCTCGCGAGGAAGCACCTCTATGAGGACGGCGTCTTCCTCATGAAGGAGTCGCTGCGCCTCATCGATACCGATATCGGTCGGCATGCTGCCTCGGTTCCCCTTCGATCGCGGTTCCAAAGATGCGCATCACGCTCGAGCGACGTTACCCGCGAGCGTCCACCCGACCAGGGCGTTGGCGTGCCCGTGACCCATGCCGTACTCGGTCTTGAGGTACTCCACGATCTGCATGTGCTTCTCGAGGCCACTGTCCGCGATGATCCGCTGCCACTCCGCGATCGAGCGGCCGTACTTCTTCTCGATCGACGGGAAGTAGGAAGCAGGACCTTGCTTCGGCCACGGCGGTCCTTGTTCAGCCATGACCGGATGATAGGGCGCATCCTGCCGCGACCCGATCGAACCGACCGTGTCACACTGCCCGGATGGACGACGATGACCTCCTCAGGCGAGCGGAAGAGGCGTTGACCGAGATCAAGGTCAACCAGGGGCTGAGCGAGGAGCACGCCGCGGTGCTGGCCGCGCTGCGGATACGGCTCACCGGAGCCGCCGACAAGACGCTCGAGGAGATGCTGGCAGCGAGCGAGGATCGCCCCGACGACCTCACGGCGAAGATGGCGGAGGCCGAAGGCACATCGAAGCCTTCGCTCGACGACCTGTTGGGCCAGCCCGAGTCGAAGCCGGAGTGGCCGAGCTAACCGCTTGCTCACGGCCGGCTCCTCGTTTGCATAGCATCCACGCCGATGGAGCTCGCGCTCGACGTCCTCGCCATCGCCGCCGGCATCGCCATCGTGGCGGCGACGCTGGGTTCGGCGATCAAGACGGTGATCCTTCCCCGCGCCTCCGCATCCTCGATCACGCGGTGGGTCTTCCTCACGATGCGACGGATCTACCTCGTGCTCGCGCCGCGCGGCCTCTCGTACGAGCGCCGCGACCGTCGGCTGGCCACCTACGCTCCGGTCAGCCTGACGGTGACGCTGGCCGTCTGGCTCGTCCTCGTGTTCGTCGGATACCTGTTCGATCTTCGTCGGCGTCGACGATCAGTTGTGGCGTGACGCGTTCACGTTGTCCGGTTCGTCGCTCTTCACGCTCGGCTTCTCGCATCCGGTCGGCCTCCCGGCGACCGCGTTGGCCTTCAGCGAGGCGGCGATCGGACTCTTCTTGCTCGCTCTGCTGATCACGTACCTCCCCGCGATCTATTCCGCGTATTCGCGACGGGAGGTCGGCGTGACTTCCCTCGAGGTGCGCGCCGGCTCTCCGCCCTCCGCGCGCGAGATGATCTGGCGCCACTGGACGCTCGAGCGCATGGGTGAGCTCGGCGTCGTCTGGCAGGAGTGGGAACGCTGGTTCGTCGACGTGGAGGAGACGCACAGCTCCCTGCCGTCGCTCGTGTTCTTCCGTTCTCCGCAGCCGGATCAGAACTGGGTGACCGCGGCGGGCGCGGTGCTCGACAGCGCGGCGCTGACCCTGTCGAGCGTCGACATCGCGAAGGACGTGCAGGCGGAGTTCTGTCTGCGTGCGGGATATCTGTGCCTGCGCAGGATCGCCGGCTTCTTCCGGGTTCCCTTCGATCCCGACCCGGCGCCGGACGCTCCCATCTCGGTCGCCCGTGCGGAATGGGAAGCCGTGGTGGACGAACTCGAGCGCGAGGGCGTGCCCATCAAGTCCGATCGAGATCAAGCGTGGCGCGACTTCGCGGGATGGCGGGTGAACTACGACACGGTCCTGCTTGCGCTCGCGAACATCGTCAGCGCGCCCTCGGCCACGTGGTCGTCGGATCGGTCCGGCGATCGAACGCGCGCTCCCAGAGCGTTCCGGTTCCGTCCGACGCACGCCGACCGTAGCGCTCGCCCATGAAACGCGAGCCGAACACTCAGGCTTGGAGCACCGCTGCCACCGGCGACGCGGCGAGATAGGTCTCGGCCCGCTCGGGCGAAAGCGACGAGGCAACCTCGTCGATGATCGCCGCTGCCTCGGCCTGCCGCGGCTCAGGATCCGTGCCCGCCGCTCGTTGCGCCGCCGCCAGTGCGGCACGCGTTTCCCAACGCACGAGCGGTGAGCCGAGTTCATCCGCGATCGCGACGGCACGCTCGAGCTCGATCACCGCCTCCTCGGCGAGCCCCTGCTGCGTCAGCACCTGACCGAGCGATTGCAGCGAGATCGCTTCGTACTTGGGGCGCCCGCCCGACTCCGCCATCTCGAGCGCGCGCCGCGACCACGTGAGAGCGTCATCCAAGTTGCCCATGCCGAGTTCGAGCTGCGCTCTCGCCGCCGCCAACCGTCCCGAGGTGAGCCAGTGCTCCCACGCTTGCACCTCCTGCGAGTCATCCCACGCGCTCGTCCACTGCCGCTCGACGACGCCGAGGTTTCCCAAGAGGAGTTCCGCCGCGATGAGATCGGTCCGCGCGTTCATCCACGGCATGTTGAAGTCCGACGGGCCGAGGCGGTCCGCGACCGTCTGGCTCCGGTCGCGCGCCTCCTCGAGCGCGAAGATCTCGCGGAAGATCAAGGTCGAGTAGTTGGTCACGACGCTTGCGGGCCGGCCCAGCCGCTTGGCCGCAGCGATCGCCGACTCCGAGCTTCGAGCGCCTCCTCGTACCGGCCCAGCCCGGCGAGCGTGAGGCCGGTCATCCCGGCGCCGCGGAGCACGAACTCCGCGCCATTGGCAGTGAGCCCGCCCATCGCTTTGGCCTCCATCGCCAGCTCGTATGCCTCTTGGTACCGGCCGCTCCAATACAAGGGGTTGCCGAGGATGTGGATGTGGTGCGCGTATTCGGGCTGGCGCTCCCCCTTCGGCCACAGCGCCGTCGCCTCCCCGCCGAGTTCGAGCGCGCGCGCCGACGTCGCCCGATCCCCTCGCATCGAATGCGCCGCGGAAAGCAGCGACATCCCGATCGGCTCGAGGTCCCTGAAGGCCTGCTCGCGCGACAGCGTCAACGCCCGCTCGCGAAACCTCGAGCGTTCGGTCGGTCTGCTCCGTCCAGTGCGTGGCCATCCCGAGCGACAGCAGCGCCTCGACCTCCTCGCGACCTTCGAGCTCGGGCAACAGATCGGTGAGCTCCTTGTCGGCTCGCGCGAACTCGCCCGTCTTCGCCAGCATGTCGCCGCGCCGGAACAAGATGCGACGTCGCTCGGCGTCGTCGTCGGCCAGATCGAACGCTCGGGTCAGCAGGTCGTACGCCTCGTCCACGGCGAGCGCGTCCTGCGCTCGCTGCGCGGCCGCGAGCAGATAGGTGATCGCCCGCGTCGGATTCTCCCGCCTGGGTCCAGTGGTGCGCGAGCAGCCAGCCGAGGTCGGGACGGTCCGTCAGCCGGTCCTCGAGATAGCTCGCGATCGCGCCGTGGAGCTCGCGGCGACTGGCGCGCGGCATCGTTCCGTACGCGCCGTCACGGATCAGCACGTGCTTGAACGCGTACTCCGCGTCGCCGGCGACGGTGCTCTGCGGGTGGCGGATGATCAAGCCCGCGATCCTCGAGCGCGTCGAGCGCCCCGACGACGCCGTTCGACGGCATCACGGCGGTGAGCACGTCGCGCCAGAACGTGAGGCCGACCACGGAGGCGTGGAGCAGCACGGTCCGGGGCTCCGGCGGAAGCGCATCGATCCTGGCCGCGATCGCTGCGAGCACGGTCGTGGGCAGCTCATTTGGCAGTCCCGACTCGTCGGTGACGGAGTGCGCGAGCTCCTCGAGGAACAGCGGATTGCCTTCGCCGGCCGCCACGACGCGTTCGACCGCCGCGGCGTCGACCGTCGGGAGCAGGGCGGTCGCGACCCTCACGGCCTGGTCCTGCGTGAGCGGGTCGAGGGGAAGCGTGGTCTGGCTGACCATCCCGCTGCCCCACGTTGCGCGCGTCTCCAGCAGCTCCGGCCTGGCGAGCGCGAGGAACACCACCCGCGCGTCGTGCACGTGCGAGACGAGGTAGTCGATCAGGTCGAGCAGCGGCGTGTCGGCCCAATGCGCGTCCTCGAACACGATGCAGGACCGGGCTCGCGCGAGGCGAGGTGCTCGACGAACATCCGCGCCGCGAACTGCAGGTGGATGGCCTCGTCCGGCGGCTCATCCAGACCGAGCCCGAGCACGACACTGAGGTACCGCGTCGCGTCGGCGGCCTCCGGTTCCGGGAACAGGCCGGCGATCGTTGACGCGAGCTTCGCCCGCGCGACCTCGACGCCGTCGTTCTCGTAGATGTCCGCGACATTCCGCACGATCTGACCGGCCGCGCGGTAGGGGGAACGTTCCTCGTACGGGAGGCTCCGGCCCCACAACGACGTGCCTCCGGCGGACTCGACGTGGTCCGAGAGCTCACGGCCCAGGCGCGTTTTCCCGATCCCCGCGGGACCCAGGACCGTCACGAGGTGCGGGCGTGAGGCCGAGACCGCCCGGTCCCACGCGCGCGTGAGGATCTCAAGCTCGTCGTCGCGGCCGACGAACGGCGTACCCGACATCGGCCGGGCGCCTGCCGTGCGCGGTGCCAACACCTGCCAGGCTGCGACGGGCTCACGCTTCCCCTTCGCCTCGATCGGAGGGAGCTCCCGCAGTTCGAACGAGTGCTGCACCAGCTCGAAGGTCTGCTGGCCGATCAGGACGCCGCCCTTGGGAGCCGCGTTCTGCAACCGCGAGGCGCTGTTCGCGACATCTCCGGTCGCGAGCGGCTCGCCCGGCGAGGCATCGATCGCAACGACGGCCTCCCCCGTGCACACCGCTGCGCGGAGCTCTAGATCGAGCCCCGGATTGGCGGCGTTCAACTCGTGGATTCCTTCGATGATCGACAACGCCGCGCTCACAGCGCGCTCGGCGTCGTCGGGCTTGGAGAGCGGCGCCCCGAACACTGCCATCACGGCGTCGCCGATGTACTTCTCGACGATGCCGCCGTAGTGCTCGATGCGTTGCCGAGCCTCGTTGAAGTAGAGCTGGTTGCGGTCGCGGACGTCCTCCGGGTCGGCGCCGTCGGCCCTGGCGGTCGAGCCGACGATGTCGACGAAGAGCACCGACACGAGCTTCCGTTCCTCTTGGTGCTCGGTCTGCTCTGCGCCGCAAGACGGGCAGAACCGGGCGCCGTCCGGGAGGTCCGAGCCGCACACGACGCAGGACATCACCGCATCGTAGGACGGTTCGACCGTGCGTTCAGACGGTCATGCTCGGGATGGGTCAGCCAACGGGCGACGTCTGCTCGGGCACGTTGAAACCGTGCACGGTCAGATGCGGGCTGGCACCACGCAGTTCGCTGACTCGGTACCGTGCGGTGATCGTCGTGGTCTTGCCCGGGAACAGCGACACGTCGTTGCGCGAGTACCGGATCGGCACCACTTCGCTCCCACCTTGCCCGGCCGTGATCGCGGCGCGAACGAAGAACGCGATATCGGTCTGGCTCTGGTTGTGGATCGTGATCCGGACCGTCTCCCAGGCGCCGTGACTGCTGCCGCGCGCAACGGCAGTGACGTCCGTGTTGGTCGGCAGATGTCGAAGCCCGCTCAGATCCGCGTACCGGTCAACGGGGGTCCGGAACCAAGAGTGATGCATGTCCAGCACGTCCGGCTGCGTCGAGTACCAATAGAGGTTGTCGCTCACGGACCTGCCGGCTCGATCGCGGAGCTGCAGCCGAAGGAAGTACGTGTGCGAGCCGCCCGTGACCGGCGGCACTCGGAACACGGTCTCGGAGGAGTTGGCCGGCGCATCGACGTTCGGCACGCTGTACGTGAACCGCTCCCGCAGATCTGGCACGTCGTACACCGTCGCGGTCGCTGAAAGCCCGGAACGGCCGTGGAGTGTGCTGTTCGTGATGTCGACCTGTCGCTTGGCGTAGTCGTACTCGATGTGCAGCGGTTCGTTCGCCGTCTGCGTCCCGAAGAACGCGCCGCCGGGTTGGAGCGTCGACGAGAACAGGTTCCAGTTCACAGATGGCCATGCCGCGTTCAACATCCAGTAGATGGTCCCGAAGGTTGCGCAACGCCCGGCGCACCCGTCGAACTCGTGCGCGTTCCAGGCCTCGAAGAACGACCTCGCGGTCTCGTAGTTCTGGAGCTCCGCCTGCCTCGAGAACGCGGGCAACCCCGAGGCGCTGCCGTACCTACGGTCGATCGCCTTGTTCGTCCAGCGGGTCGTGTGGAACGTGCTGCGCGGCCGCCCGGCGTGGAAGTTCCACGTCCGGCCGATGGGCCACCGATCCTTCGGCGGTAGGAAGCTCCGCAATGTGTCGAGCGGCGGCGGTGTCTGCGTGCCCTCCTCGGCCGTCGTCCCGAACGCGCTGCCCGCACGCCCGGTGTCCCACCACAACAGCGGTGGCACCCACGCGTACGGCCCGTCCATCTTCATGCCGGCGTGGGGGTCGCACCAGGTCGCCACGCCGTCGACGGTCGGGTTCTGCCAGTGCAGCCGAGCGGCGATCCGCTTGTACCTGCGGAGGTGCTTGGCGTCGACCGGGCAGTCGCTTCCGAACGCCCACATGAACGCGCTCGCGTGCGCGCGGAGCTCGAGCATCTGGCTGTGCAGCGAGGCCGCGGCGACGGTGGCCTGCGTCGGCGTCCACCGCTGGTCGTTCTGCCAGATGCTGCAACACACGAACCCGGGCATGATCATCACGCCGGCACGGTCGGCGGCTTGATAGAGCGCCTGGTTCCCCAACGTGCCTTCGAGACGGATCGTGTTGAGCCCCATCGACTTCGTGTAGGCGACGGTTGCTGCCGCGTCCTGCGGGTTGAGCCGCTGCAGCAGGTCCCACATGTAGCCGCCGCCCCGGATCAGGATCGGACGGCCGTTCACGAAGTACCGGACGAACGACGTGCCGCGCACGATCTGGCGGGCATCGGTGAACTGCCGGATCCCGAAGGGGATGGCCTGCCGATCCGACGTGATGCCGTTCACGGAGGCCGTGGTCGAGAGCCGGTACAGGGCCGGTGTTCCGAACTGGTAGGGCCACCAGAGGTTGGGATGCGTCACGTGCAGCGCCGGATAATGCGCCGGGTCGAACACGACCTCCCGGTGCTCGTTCGGATCGAGCGTCACGCTTTGGGCGACCGTGATCGGAGTCTTCCCGGACCTCGCGATGGTGGCGTCGACCGTGGTCGTGACCGATTGGTTCGTTCCATTGACGGCGTCGACGTAGACGGTGAGGTCCGCGCTGTCCGTCTTGGGGAGCGGCAGCACCGTGCGCACGTACGGGTCGCGCAACTGGACCGGGCCGGTCATCTCGACAAGCGTGGCGCCCCAGAGTCCGGCGTTCATATCCGGCGCCTCGGGGTTCCAGTCGACGGTGCAGAACGAGAGGTCCTTGCAGTGATGCTGGGGCGGCGTGACGAGCACGGCGACGGCGTTGGCGGCGCCGGGGTTGACCAGGTCAGTCACGTCGTACTCGTGCTTCACCATCGTGCCCTCGGCAGCGGGATCGAGCTCGACGCCGTTCAGCCAGATCTGGGCCTTGTAGCTGATACCCTCGAACCGGAGCCAGACCCGCTGGTCGGTGCTGGCGGCCGGAGCGTCGAACTCTCCGCGGTACCACCACTGCTGCTTCGTCAGATCGGGCACCTTGGCGAGGTTCGTCCCGTGGTACAGGTTCGGATAGACACCGTCGGCCGTGAGCCCGGCGAGAACGGTCGATGGAAGCGTGACGGGGTGCCACCCCGTGGTCGGATAGCCGACCGTCGCGATCGTGTCGCCCGGATCGGTGACCTCGTCAGCGGCCCGCAGCGCCCATCCGTCCGTGAGCTCTGTGGTTCCGATCGTGAGCGGTGGCGCGGCGCCAGCTGGCGACCGAGCGCCGTCGGCCGACGCGATCAGCAGCGCCAACAGAGCGAACGCCACGACCGCGGACCGCCTTCGCTCGGGGCGTTCGGGCGTGGGAGGTGAGCATGACAACGCAACCATAGGTCTCCTGACCGTCTCCCGCTCGGGGCAGGTGTGCGGGGGGCGGCTCTCGACGGTCCGCTGATCGCCGCGGAGCCCATGTGGGACCGCTGACGTGCCTTGAGGTTGCGCTGTTGTTCGCTCGAGGATGTGGAAGGCTGGGCGCGAGATGCAGACACGTCGTTTGGGTCGGCTCGGCCATATGAGCAGCGTCCTGATCTACGGCGGCGCCGCGCTCGCGGAGGTGAGTCAAGACGAGGCCGACCGGTCGATCGCAACGGCGCTCGAGGCGGGCATCAATCACTTCGATACGGCCGCCGACTACGGCGGATCGGAGCTCCGCCTCGGCGCATGGATGCCACGCATCCGAGATCAGATCTTCCTCGCCACGAAGACCGGCGACCGCGAGGCTGGAGCAGCGTACGACAGCCTTCGTCGCTCGCTGGACCGATTGCGAACCGACCGCGTCGATCTGATCCAGCTGCACGCCGTCGGCAACGACGACGAGCTCGACGCCGTGACCGGTTCGGGAGGCGCGCTCGAAGGCGCCATCCGGGCGCGAGATGAGGGCCTGGCGCGTGGTATCGGGATCACCGGGCATGGGCCGGGCGTTGCCGCGGTTCACCTCCGGGCGCTGCATCGCTTCCCGTTCGACACCGTGCTGACGCCCTACAACTTCGTGCTCGCACGCGACGCGAGATTCCGGCGCGACTTCGATGCCTTGGTTGAGCGGGCATCGGATTCGGACACAGGCGTGATGGTTATCAAGGCGATCGCGCGCAACAACTGGCGCGCAGACGGGCCTCGGCCGTATTCCACCTGGTACGAGCCTCTCGACGAGCAGGCGGAGATCGACGGAGCAGTCAGATCGGTGCTCGATCGCGACGAGATCACCGGACTCGCCACCGCCGGAGATGTCCGGCTGCTTCCGCTGTTGATCGAGGCCGAGCGGCGTCGCGAGGCCGGTGTTGCGGATCAGGTGGATCTCGGCGCCATACCGGATACCGCCTCGTTGTTCGCGCCGAGCGAAGGGCGCGTCGTCCCGGATTGGTTGCGGCACCTGATCCCGAGCGAGCAGTAAGCCCCTCCGACCGAAGCAGCCACGCCGGGGAAGCGGTCGACCTAGGATGCCGAGGCATGTTGTCCGGCATCGATGTCGAGACGCCCGTCCGCGATCGACTCGGTTCGTTGCGTCTCGCGGTCGTCGGTCACGTCGAATGGGCGGAGTTCCTTCGGGTGCCGACGCTTCCGACAGGTGGCGACATCGTGCACGTCACCGATCGCTGGGAAGCCCCAGCTGGGGGCGGGGCGGTGACCGCCGTGCAGCTCGCGCGCCTCGCGGGTCGGGCGACGCTGATCACCGCCCTCGGCGATGACGACCTCGGCCATCGCGCCGCCACCGAGCTCGAGGCGTTCGGCCTGGATGTTCGGGCGGTCTTCCGTCGCGACCAGCCGCAACGCAGAGTCATCGTGCACCTCGACCCGACCGGTGAGCGGACGATCACCGTGATCGGGGACCGGATGGGACCTCGAGGCGACGACGATCTGGGATGGGACGACGTCGATTTCGATGCCGTGTACTTCACTGCCGGCGACGCGGACGCGGTGCGATGTGCCCGCCGCGCGCGCGTGCTCACGGCCACCGCCCGAGCGAAGACGACGCTGCTAGAGGCGAGTGTTCGCCTCGATGCCCTTGTTCGGAGCGCGCTCGATCCCGGCGAGCGATACGGGGACGGCGACCTCACGCCGTCGCCGGACCTCGTCGTCGCAACGGAGCGCAACGCGGGTGGGACCTGGGTCGCAGGCGACGGGACGATCGGGCGATACGACCCGGCCGACCCTCCGGGACCGCTTCGCGATTCGTACGGGTGCGGCGACGCGTTCGCCGGCGGTCTCACCGCCGGCCTCGGGGGAGGCCTCGACATCCCGGCGGCTCTCGACCTGGGCGCCCGGTGCGGCGCGTGGGTCGCCACGCTCGACGGTCCATACGGGCGGTGACGTCGAGGCCCATGCCGATCGTTGGCTGCGCCAGAGCTATCGATCGATGGTGATCGCGGAGAGCGCTCGCGCGACCACCGTCTGCCACGGAGGCGCCGGGATCGCCGGCACGCCGAACGCGTCGCACTCGGCGCGGAGCCACTCGCTGTAGTTCCACGAGATCTGTGCGCGGCCCGGCTGCCCCACGCGTTCGTGGGCCGCGATGTTGTCGGCGATCCCCTCGAGCGCGTCGAAGAGAAAGACGCTTCGGACGCGTCCGTCGGCTGGAACACCGTCGAAGTCGGTCGATGCCGCGAAGGACGGTTGGATGAAGTCGCCCTCGAAGACGCTCCGGGTCGCGTGGTCGAGACGGTCGGCGATCACCGGCGCGATAGCGTCGGCGACGATCGCCGCGACCGACCGCATGTCCTCGATCATCCCTTCGTCGTCGAGTGCGAGCACCCGTTCCGGGTGCAGCCGCCACTCGTGGATGGGCTGGTACTGATCGGGATCGGTCACCCGTTCGAGCACGATCTGGAAGTCGTCGACGTGCGTCAGGTCCATGTCGAGGCGCGCTGCGAGCGGTCGTGCGACGCTCGTCTTGCCGACGGCCGGCGCTCCGCCGACGAAGACGACGTCGGGCTGTGTCCGATCGGCAGCCTCCGCCATCGCCAGACCGTACGCGCACGATCCGCAACCGGACAAACGCCTACTATCCCGCCATGGCTGCGCGGGCCAACACCAAGATCACCGTCGGCATCGCGGGCGCCGGCTTCGCCGCCAGTTCCCATCTTGATGCGCTTCGGCGGCTCCCGAACGTCCAACTGACCGGCGTCCTCGCGAGTTCTGCGGAACGCAGCGCGGAGGCCGCGCGCCGGCTCGGTGTTGACCCGATCGCGTCACTCGATCAACTTCTCGAGGCCGACGTGGTGCACAACTGCACGCCGAACGACGTGCATGCGTCGATCACCGGCGCTGCGCTCAACGCCGGTGTCCACGTGCTCTCCGAGAAGCCGCTCGCCTACGACGCGTCCGAGGCCGCGGGGCTGGCGGAGGCGGCCAACCAGGTCGACGTCATCACCGGCGTGTGCTTCAACTACCGGCATTTCCCGCTCGTCCAAGAGTTGCGCAGCCTGCTCTCGAGAGGCGGCGACGGACCGATCCATCTGCTGCACGGGGCGTACCTGCAGGACTGGCTGCTTCGGCGAGACGACTGGAACTGGCGACTCGACTCCGCGCGCGCCGGCAACTCCAGGGCGACCGGCGACATCGGTTCGCATTGGATCGATCTCGCGCAACACGTCACGGGCGATGTGATCGCCTCGGTCACAGCCCAGCTGGGCACGTTGTTCGACGAGCGGATCCAGCCTCCCGAAGGTGAGCGGCAGACGTTCGCCCAAGGCGACGGACCCCGGAACGCGATGCCCGTCGACACGGAGGACATGGCCGTCGTCCTGTTCAAGACACGGGGCGGTGTGCTCGGGTCGGTCACGATCAGCCAGGTGAGCGCAGGGTGGAAGAACCATCTGGTACTCGAGGTCGACGCGGGCGAGTCGAGCTTCGTCTGGGATCAGGAGCAACCGAATGACCTGCGGATCGGGCGGCGCGACGGGGCCAACCGCGACGTTCTTCGCGATCCGTCGCAGCTCCTGCCAGAAGCAGCCCGGCTCGCGCACTTCCCCGCGGGCCACCAGGAGGGGTGGCCGGACGCCCTGCGCAACCTATTCATCGACTTCTACGCGGCGGTTGAGGCCCACCGTCGCGGCGAGGCGTACGAGCGGACGTTCGCGTCCTTCGCTGACGCGGCTCGGGTGCAGGCGGCGGTCGAGGCCGTCGTCCGGAGCAGCGCATCGGGCACGTGGGTAGACGTCGACGACATCGTTGAGGAGGTATCCGCATGAAGCTCGGCGTGTTCACCGTTCTGTTCCGCGACCTGTCGTTCGAAGAGATGCTCGACAAGGTCGCGGGGATGGGCCTCGACGCGGTCGAGCTCGGCACAGGCAACTATCCCGGCGACGCGCACTGCAAGCCCGACGAGCTGCTCGCCGATCCGAAGAAGGCGAAGGCCTACCGCGAGGCGATCACCTCGCGCGGACTGATGATCAGCGGCCTCAGCCAGCACGGGAACCCAGTGCACCCCGACGCCGACTTCCGTGCCCGCGATCGTGAAACATGGGAGAAGACCGTGCGACTCGCCGAGGTGCTCGAGGTCCCGGTCGTCATGGCGTTCTCGGGGTGCCCGGGCGATCACGAGGGCGCGAAATATCCGAATTGGGTGACGTGCCCGTGGCCGGACGACTACCTGAAGATCCTCGAATGGCAGTGGAACGACGTCGTCATCCCCTACTGGACGGAGGCGGCGGCGTTCGCCGAGCAGCACGGCGTCCAACAGATCGCGTTCGAGATGCATCCGGGGTTCGTCGTCTACAACCCTGCGACACTGCTGCGGCTGCGCGAGGCGGTCGGACCGCAGATCGGTGCGAACCTCGATCCGAGCCACCTGTTCTGGCAGGGCATCGACATCGTCGAGGCGATCAAGCTGCTCGGACGGGAGCGCGCGATCTTCCACGTGCACGCGAAGGACACGTACATCGACCGGGCGAACGTGGCCCGCAACGGCATCCTCGACACGAAGCACTACGGCGAGGTGCTCGACCGTTCGTGGTCGTTCCGGAGCGTCGGGTACGGCCAGGGCGAGCTCATCTGGCGGAACTTCGTCAGCGCGTTGCGGGCCGTCGACTACGACTACGTGCTCAGCATGGAGCATGAGGACCTGCTGTTCTCGACCGACGAAGGGCTTCGCAAGGGCGTCGAATTGCTGCAGCGTCTGATCCCGCGTGAAGGCAAAACCGAGATCTGGTGGGCGTAGTTTCGGCTACGCGCGCATCTCGAGTCGCTCGACCGGGTTGGTGAGCTCGCCCAGGCCGTCCACCTCGATCGTGACGACGTCGGCGGCCTCCAGCGTGAACGGTGGGTCCGGCACGATGCCTGTGCCAGTCATCAGGAATGCGCCGGCGGGGAGCGTAAGCGCCCGGCCGAGGTAGGAGGCGAGCTCGTCGAAGGATCGCCGCATCTGCGCGGTCGACGTCGTGTCGTCGTAGACGGCGTCGCCGTTCCGCTCGATCGTCATGCGGATCGTGAACGGGGGCTCGATCTCCGTCACGGGGACGATCGCCGGTCCGATCGCGCACGAGCCGTCGTACGTCTTCGCCTGCGGCAGGTACAGGGTGTTCGCTCCCTCGATGCTTCGCGACGAGACATCGTTGCCGATCGTGTAGCCGACGATCTGGGCATCGGCGTCGAGCACGAGGGTGAGCTCCGGCTCGGGAACGTCCCAGGTGGAGTCGCTCCGGACGGCGATGGGGTCGCCGGGCCCGCGGACGCGCCAGCCGGCGCTCTTACAGAACAACTCCGGCCGTTCCGATTCGTAGACGCGGTCGTAGGGCGTCGCCTCGATCGCCTCCTCGACACGTGCGTCGCGGGACCGTCGATACGTCACGCCCGCTGCCCATATCTCTTGCGTCTCGACGGGCGTCTTGATCGGGACGCCTGCGTCGACCTCGATGCCGTCGATCGATGCGACGTCGGCGAGCGACGGCCCGCCGGCGCCGAGCAGCACGTCGAGCGTGAGATCGGTTGGAAGCAGCATTCGCGGGCCGTCCTCCACCGAGCCGCGCGCCAGCCGGCTGGTTCCTTCGGCGGTTTCGAGGCGGAACAGCGCCGTGGACATCACCCGGACCGTAGCGAGTTGACACCGATGCGTCGCGGCGGCAGCCTCCCGGACCGATGCTGCTCGCCGCCGACGCCGTATCCGTCTTCATCGACGGAACCCTGAGCGATCCGCAGCTCGACCACCCGGAGGGACTCGCCGTGCATCCCGACGGGAGCGTGTGGTGCGGTGGGGAGCGCGGGCAGATCTTCCGCGTCGAGCCCGACGGCAGCGCCATGACGCAGGTCGCGTCGACCCATGGGTTCTGCCTGGGGATGGCGTTCGATCGGACGGCCGAGCACCTCTACGTCTGCGACAACAAGCATGCGGCCGTCTTCAGGCTCGAGGTAGCGACGGGCGCGGTGGAACGGTTCGCCGACGGCGCGCCGGCGGGCTCGTTCAAGATCCCGAACTACCCGGCATTCGATGCGGAGGGCCGCCTCTATGTGTCGGACAGCCACGCGTTCGGTGTGCCGGGTCCCGGCGTGTGGCGCGTTGACGCAGATGGGCGCGCGGAGCTGTGGTACGACCGCGACGTCACGTTCGCCAATGGTCTCGCGGTCGCCCCGGACGGACGGTCGCTGTACGTCGCGGAGACGTTCGCGCACAAGGTCTTCCGCATCCCGATCGAGAACGACGGCTCGGCCGGCGAGCGCGAGGACGTCGCCGAACTGCCGGGGTCATGGCCGGATGGGCTCGCGCTCGACCAGCAAGGCAACCTGTATGTGGGCTGCTACGAACCATCGCGCGTGCTGCGCGTCTCGCCGTCGGGCCAGGTCGAAACCCTGTATCACGACCTGAGCGCCCACACCCTCGCGCATCCGACCAACCTCGCATTCCGCGGCACGACGATGTTCACGTCGAACCTCGGCCGTTGGCACCTGACCCGGTTGGAGGTCGGGATCGAGGGCGCGCCCGTGCCGATCGGCTCGGCGTGATGGTCGAGCTCCGGGGCGTCACCTGGGATCACGTGCGCGGATATGGCGGCCTCCGGGCGGCGGCCGACGCGTATCGAGCCGTTCGAGCCGACGTCGAGGTCACGTGGGAAACACGGTCGTTGCAGGCGTTCGCCGACCAGCCGGTCGAGGAACTCGAGCGGTACGACCTGATCGTGCTCGACCATCCGTCGATCGGAGAGGCCGTTGCGCGTGGGGCGCTCGCCCCGTTCAACGACGACGATGAGATCGCGAGCGTCGGACGAAGCAGCGCGAGCTACGTGTGGGAGGGTCGCCGATGGGCCCTCCCCGTCGACGCCGCCGCGCAGGTCGCGGCGTACCGACCCGATCTCCTCGAGCGGGCAAACGTCTCCTTGCCGGACACGTGGGAAGAGGTTGGTCGAGTCGCAGATGCGCTGCGCGCGCGCGAGATGGCCATCGCGATGCCCGCGATCCCCGTCGACGTCGTGTGCGCGTTCTTCGGGATCAGCCAGGCGTCGTTCGATGACGGCCGTGTCGTGGCGCGAGACGCCGGTCGTCGCGCGCTGTCTATCCTCCAGGGTGTGCTCAACGTGGCGCACCCGATGAGCCTCGAGTCCGATCCCCCGACCGTGCTCTCCCACATGACAGCGAACGACGACGTTGCCGTATTGCCCGCTTGCGTTCGGATACCTACCGTTCGCGCGCGAGAAGGGAGGCCGCCAACCTTTGCGCTTCGCGCCGGGACCGGAGCGGTCGGGCACGCTCGGCGGCGCAGGCATCGCGGTGTCCAGCGCGTCGTCGCAGACGGAGGAAGCCATCGCCTTCGCGCGGTTCGTGTGCTCCGCCCACGTGCAGCGGGGTTCCTACGTCGCCGGAGGCGGGCAGCCCGGACATCGAGCCGCCTGGACGGACACCGAGATCGACAACGTCGCGAACGGCTTCTTCTCCTCGACGCTGGAGGCGCTCGACCGCGCGTACCTGCGTCCGCGGTTCGACGGGTTCCTGTCGTTCCAAGACGCCGCTGGGGACGTGATCCACGGGTTCATCCGCAACGGAGGCGATCCCGACGCCGCGCTCGATCGGATCGATCAGCTCTTCCGCGAGGCGCACGCGCAGGAGGTTGAGGCGTGACGGCGGCGCTCGACGGCGTTCGCGTGCTCGATTTCACGCAGATGATGATGGGTCCGTGGGCGACGCAGTTCCTCGGGGACCTCGGCGCCGACGTGATCAAGATCGAACGGCCGCGGACGGGCGAGTGGGAGCGCGGACTCCGCGCGATGGGCAAGCTGCTCGGCGGCGACAGCCCGTTCTTCCTCGCGATGAACCGCAACAAGAAGAGCCTGACGCTCAATCTGAAAGACACTCGTGCGCAGGATGCCGTGAAACGACTGGCCGCGACCGCCGATCTGCTGGTCGAGAACTTCAGGCCGGGCGTGATGGACCGGCTCGGGCTCGGCTACGACGACCTTCGCGCGATCAACCCGTCGATCGTGTACGTCACGGGCTCCGGGTTCGGTCCTGATGGACCCTACGTCGACCGGCCCGGGCAAGACCTGTTGATCCAGTCGATGTCGGGACTGGCCGCGTACGGCGGTCGGCGCGACGACCCGCCGACGCCTGCGGGCAGCTCGATCGTCGATGCGAGCACCGCCTTGCTCCTCGCGTTCTCGGCGATGGTCGGACTGTTCCATCGCGCGCGGACCGGCGATGGACAGCGCATCGACGTCAACCTCTTCAACACCGCGATCGCGCTGCAGTGTCAGGAGCTCGCGGCGTTCATGAACCTGCCTGACCGCTGGGAACGGAGCGAGGCCGGGATCGGCGGTGCGTGGCTCTCGGCGCCGTTCGGCGTGTATCGGACCGCCGACCGCAACATCGCGATCGCGATGGCGTCGCTCACCGTGTTGGCCGAGTTGCTCGAGCTGCCGGCGCTTGCGGCCTATGACGACGAAGAGCGCGCGTACCGAGAGCGCGACGACGTGTATCGGATGATCCAGGAGCGCTTGCTCGAGGGCGACGCCGAGCACTGGCTCTCACTGCTCGCGACACGTGACGTCTGGTGCGCACCGGTCTCGACCTTCGAGGACGTCGTGGACGATCCGCAGGTCGCCCACAACGAACTGTTGACCACCGTCGAGCGCCCCGACGGGGAACCGATGCGGGTTGTCGGCATGCCGGTGCGCTTTTCAGGCACGCCTGGAACCGTCCGCTCCGGCCCGCCGTCGGTCGGGCAGCACACCGATGAGGTACTCGCGTCGATCGGATTCTCCGATGACGAGATCGCGGCGATGCGCGAAGAAGGAGCGGTATGACCGACGACCCCGTGCTCCGCGAGCGGCGCGATGCGACGTTGATCATCACGCTCAACCGCCCCGAGAAGTTGAACGCGCTGAGCACCGCGATGCTCGAGGAGTTCCAGCACGCGCTCGACGAGGCGGAAGGCGACCCAGACGTTCGCGCGGTGCTCGTCGCCGGCGCCGGAGACCGAGCGTTCGTCGCCGGCGCCGACATCGGCGAATACGCGCAGCTCGATCACGACGGCTTCGTCGCCTACCAGCGTCGCTGCCGCGAGCTGTTCACTCGGATCGACGCGTTCGGCACACCGGTGGTCGGCGCGATCAATGGCTACGCGTTCGGGGGCGGGTTCGAGATCGCCTTGTGCTGCGACATCCTCATCGCGTCGTCGTCGGCGGTGTTCGCGCTCCCCGAGGGACTGCTCGGCCTTTGCCCCGGCGGCGGCGGTACGCAGCGGCTCACCCGCGCCGTCGGACCGTTCGTCGCGAACGACCTGTTGCTATCGGCGCGGCGACTCACGGCGGATGGAGCGCACGCGCTTGGCCTCGTGGCGGAGGTCGTTGAACCTGCCGCCGTGCTCGACACCGCGCTCGCGAAGGCGGATGCGATCGCGAAG
Source organism: uncultured Actinomycetes bacterium (assembly GCA_963792215.1). GTDB lineage: Bacteria > Actinomycetota > UBA4738 > UBA4738 > HRBIN12 > AC-51. The sequence goes on along the minus strand of CAWBVL010000008.1, from coordinate 219,843 downwards.
ATCGCGCCCCTCGCCGCTCGGACGATGGCCGAGCTGGTGCGCGTCGCGGGTGACGCCGACCTCGAGCGCGGCCTCGACCACGAGCAAGCGGCCCTGGCGACGCTTCGGGCAACGACCGACGCCGACGAGGGGATCCGCGCGTTCGTCGAGAAGCGAGCACCTGAGTTCCACGGGACCTGAGGAGGCGCCGATGGCTGGACGGGTCGAGGGCAGGGTCGTTGCGATCACGGGCGCCGCGACAGGCATCGGACGGGCGTGTGCCGAAGCGCTGGCGAGCGAAGGAGCCGTCGTCCACCTCGGCGATATCGATGAGGCCGGTGCTCGGCAGGTCGTCGAAGCGATCGGCGAACGCGCGACGTTCCGTCGGACCGACGTCCGATCATCGGCCGACGTGCAGGCGCTGGTCGACGCCGCGGTCGAGCGTCACGGCAGGCTCGACGGCATCGTCAACAACGCCGCCGTCGCCATCCCGGGTTCGGCCGGCGAGATGTCTGAGGAGGCTTGGCTTGCGGTGCTCGACGTCAACCTGTCCGGCGTGTGGCGCGGCATGCGCGCAGCGATCCCCGCCATGCTCCAGGCGGGTGGCGGTTCGATCGTGAACATGAGCTCCGTGCAATCGCTCGTCGGGTTCGCCGGTTGGGCCGGCTACGCGGCGAGCAAGGGCGGGATCAACGGCCTGACACAGCAAGCGGCCGTGGAGTACGCGTCCAAGAACATCCGCGTGAACGCGGTCATCCCGGGAACGATCCTCACCGAGATGAATGAGAAGATCATGGAAGACTCGGGCGACCCGCAAGGACAGATGGACGCGTGGATCGCGATGCACCCGATGCGCCGTGTCGGGATGCCCAAGGAGGTCGGCGACGCGGTCGTGTTCCTCATCTCGGACCAGTCGTCGTTCGTGACCGGGACGTTGTTCCGCGTCGACGGCGGCATGGTGGTGCAAGCCGGCTAACGGGTCGCGGACGCACGTTCGACGGCGTCGAGCCACGCGTCCGAGAACGCGTCACCGTCGACGTCGGTGACGACCCGCATCGGCGACGCATCGTCGTCGAGCTGCATCCGTAGGAGCCGGTCCTCGAACGAGAGCGCGACGCCCAGGTCATCGATCTCGACCCCGCTCCAACCGGCGGCCACCGCACACGCGAGCGGGTCGTACTGGAAGTTCAAGAGATCCTCGGGCAAGGCGGCGTACGCAGCTGGGAGCTCCGTGCGGCCGTTGTCGACCGCGTGGCGCTCCCCCTGGTCGGCGAGCAGCCGGCCCAGCGCACCCGCCGCGCGGAGCCGCGGCAGGTCACGGCGTCGAAGCGCGACCCGCAAGCACGTCGGCACCGGCACCACCGTCGGCCCGCACCGCTCGAAGACGACCTTCGCGGCCGTCGCGTCCTGCTGCACGTTGAAGTCGTCGCGCACGCCCCACGGCGGGTAGCCGTCTGCCGCCGCCGGCACGTGCCCGCCCATCACGACCGTGCCGGCGTCGCGGAGCGCTCCGGGGCGCCACGCTTCGAACATCGCGATGTTGGTGTACGGCCCGATCGCCACGACCGTCGCGCCGGCCTCGACGCTGTCGGCCATCACTTGGAGCGCCTCGCCCGGCGGCGAGGGACGTCGCTCGATCGGCACCGGCCAGTAGTCCGGGAACGCGAGCGGCACCATGAATCCGCCGAGCGATCCCTCGGCGCCCGCCGCGACCGCGATGTCCCGGCGACCCGCGAGCGCGAGCGCATACGCGACATACCCGGCCCTGATGCCGCCGGGATCGTTCACGGTCGTGATGCCGGTGAGCTCGACGTCCGGCCACCCGAGCAGCATCGCGAGCGCGCACAGGTCGTCGGTGTCCGAGCCCAGATCGGTGTCGAGGTGGATCCGGATCACGATGACCCGCGCACGATGAGCGGGGACGGCAACGTCACGGTGCGCGCCGGGCCGTCGTGGCGGCCCATCATCCGCTCGGTGAGGATCCGCGCCGCTGTTCGTCCGATATCGACGGCGGGGTTCAGAACGGTCGTCAACGCCGGCGTCACGAGCGCCGCTGCCTCGATGTCGTCGAATCCAACGACGGCGAGGTCGTCGGGCACGGCGAGCCCCGCGTCACGAGCAGCATCCAGGGCGCCGATCGCCGTGAGGTTGTTCGAACAGAAGATCGCGGTCGGGCGCGGATCGAGCGCCAGCAGCTCGGCAAGCGCGCGGCGCCCGCCGGTTCGCGTCCAATCGGTTCGGGGTGGCGGCTCAGGGTGCGCCGGCAGCCCGGCGTCGGCCAGCGCGCGGCGGTAGCCATCCCGGCGCGCGACCCCCGACCCGAGCGGCCCGTCGATCATCGCGATCCGCCGGTGCCCGTGCGCCAGGAGATGCTCGGTCGCCGCGTAAGCGCCGGCCTCATCGTCTGACCGCACCGAGTCGACACCCGGGTGCTCCATCGGTGCGCCGCCGATCCACACGAGCGGCAGCCGTCCGCCGGTCGCAAGCTGGAGGTCGTCGACCGTCAGATGGAAGGAGTCCAACACGATCCCATCCACGCCGCGGTCGCACACCTCGCGCAGGTACGCGCGCTCGCGATCCGGGTCGCCGTCGCTGCTGCAGATGAACGCGCGATACCCGTCGGGCTCGATCCCCGATCCGAGCCCGCGCGCGAGCGCGGGGTAGTACGGGTTCGTCAGGTCCGGCACGATCAGCGCGACCATGTGGGTCCGTCGCGTGCGCAGGCTGCGCGCGAGCCCGTCGGGGCGATAGCCGAGCGTGTCGATCGAGCGCTCGACCCGGTCACGCGTGGTTGCCGACACCGGCCGTTTGCCCGACAAGACGTGTGACACCGTGGTTTTGCTCACCTGAGCGTGTCGTGCCACGTCGGCGATCGTGACGCGCGGGCGCCGCGCAAATCGATCCACACGGCGGAGGGTCGCCGCTCCATCGCCTCGTTGTCAACGCTGGGTCAGCGCGGGTACTCCCACGGGAAGCGCCCTTTCGGCTTGGATGACCGCGGCTTGTGGAGCGCCGCGCCCGCCGCGCCGAACCCCACCGCGAGGATCACGCCAGCCACGATCGCCCAGGTCTGCGGCGTGCACGTGTCCGGCTGGTCGCCCCGGCACAGCACCGAGCCGGAGGCGAAGACCGCGCCTGCGAGCAGTGCGCTGACGACCGCAAGCGTCCAGCACACGATCGACGCGATGACCTTCCACAGCTTGACCTTCGCCGCCAACGTCTGGTCCCCCGGCAACTAGCATCTCGCACATGCCCGACCCGATGCGCCGCTGATGTCGTCGATCACGTTCGACGGTGTCACGAAGGTCTTCCGCGACGGGACGGTCGCCGTGCGCGACCTCGATCTGCAGGTCGGCGACGGGGAGCTGTTCGTTCTGCTCGGCGCGTCGGGCTCCGGCAAGAGCACGGTCCTCCGGATGGTCGCGGGACTCGAGTCCGTCTCCGAGGGCAGCATCCTCCTCGACGGGGACGACGTCACCGATCTCGGGCCGCCGAAGCGCGACGTCGCGATGGTGTTCCAGAATCTCGCGCTCTACCCGCACATGACCGTCTACGAGAACATCGCCTTCGGACTCGAGGCGCACAAGCTCCCGAAGGCCGAGGTCGACGAGCGGGTCCGACAGGTCGCAGGGATGCTCGGGCTCTCCGGTCTCCTCGAGCGCAGGCCGAGAGCCTTGTCCGGTGGCCAATCGCAGCGGGTGGCGCTGGGCCGGGCGATCGTGCGAGACCCTCGCGCGTTCCTGATGGACGAGCCGCTGACCAGCATCGACGAGCGGCTCCGGATCGACCTGCGCGCGCACCTCAAGCGGATCCAACGCGAGCTCGACGCGACGATGCTCTACGTCACGCACGAGCAAACCGAGGCGATGACGCTGGGCGATCGCGTCGGCGTGTTGCGACGCGGCGTCCTGCAGCAGGCGGACACACCGTCGGTGCTGTACGAGCGACCGGGGAACCTGTTCGTCGCCGGGTTCGTCGGCACGCCGCCGATGAACATCGCCGAGGGCACCGTGGAGCGCGCCGACGACGGGCGCCTCGCGATCACGATCGGCGACCATGCGATCCGCATCGACGGCGACACGCTCCAGGACGCTCCGGCGACCGCCGACTACGAACACCGTCAGATCGTGGTGGGCGTTCGACCGCATCATCTCCGCGAGGCAGACGGCGCGGTCCCGCACGATGCAAGGTTCCGTGTGCCGGTCGCAACGGCCGACACGCTGGGCGACGAGACGTACGCGCGGTTCGTCGTCAACGCCCCGATCCTGGTGTCGGACGACGCCGAGGACGTCGGCGACACCGCGACCGAGCCGGCGCCCGCCGAACGCCTGAACCTCTGGACGGCTCGGCTCGACCGGCCCGTTCGCGTCGGCGACGTCATCGACGTGTCCGTCGCGCCGGGCCACCTGCACCTGTTCGACCCTCGGACCGGCGCCGCGATAGGCCGCTGACGTCCCGTCTTGACAACGGCCGGAACCGGTCGCGAGGATGCGACACCACCACAAATCGGTTTGCTGATCCTGCGGATGGAGCAATCGGTTCCGCCCGATCGGACCGTATATGCGGGACGGAAGGAAACAGACCCGGGACCGATCGCCAGCTGACGGCGACAGTACGGGTGGAGGGAGGGAGGAAACATGCGCAGGCCCTCGTGGCGCTCCTGGCGGGTCGTGTCGACCACCGCGGTCCTGGCGATCGTCTCGGCTGCCTGTATCGGCGGCGGCAACAACGGAAGCAACGCGCCGGGCCAATCGATCACGCCCAAGACTGCCGTCGAGCCGACCAGCCCGGTCACGATCACGTTCTCGTCGTGGGTCGGCGACTCCCCCCAGATGCAGGGATTCGTCAAAGACTTCGAGAAGCTGCACCCGAACATCACCGTGCAACTGCAGGCGGTCTCGTCGTCGAACGCGACGAACAAACTGATCGTCCAAGTGGCAGGCAACACGGCACCAGACGTGGCGTTCGTCGACTCGAGCGCGGTGACGGAGTTCGGTTCGCGCAACGCGCTCGTCAATCTCGACAACTACATGGCGGGCAGCCCCACCTCGCAGGCCAGCGAATTCGTGCCGGCGTTCCTGCAGATGAACCAGTACCAGGGCAGCACGTACGGCCTTCCCTACGACGGCGAGACGACCGCGATGTTCTATCGCAAGGATCTGTTCGACGCCGCCGGCCTCACGTACCCAACGCAGGACTGGACGTGGGACCAGTTCCAGTCCGACGCCCAGAAGCTGACCGACACCGCGCAGAAGCAATACGGGTTCGCCGTCTTCGCGCCGGAGTCCGAGTACTACTGGGAACCGTTCCTGTGGCAGGCGGGCGGCCACCTCACATCCGCGGACGGCAACTCCGTCGCGTTCAACAGTCCGCAGGGCATCCAGTCTGCGGACTTCTTCGTCGGACTGAAGCAATACTCGCCGCCCGATTACTACGGCCAGACCTCCTGGGACGGGCGCGTCGCGTTCGCGACCGGGAAGGTCGCGATGTACGAGGCGGGGTCGTGGTTCGGCGGCGAGATGAACTCCTCGTTCCCGCAGATCAAGGGGAAGTGGGACGTGGTGCCGCTGCCATCTGGCCCGGCGGGATGCGCAACGACGGTTGCCGGTGACAGCCTGGTGATGTTCAGCCAGTCGAAGAACCAGGACGCCGCGTGGTTGTGGATGCAGTACCTGACGCAGGCAGAGAACATGAAGGCGTGGACGTACGGATCACCGACGACCACCTTGTTGCCGCCGCGCATCGACCTGTTGAACGACACCGCGGCTCTTGGGAAGTACAACCCCTGGCTCGAGGGCTTCGCGCAGCAGATGGACTGTGCCGTCGCGGACAACCTCGGCAACAAGAACTGGGGCCAGGTCTCCGACGAGCTCAACAAGCAGCTCGGCAAATCGATCTACGGGGACATCACGCCCGAGGAGGCCATCAATACGGCGGCCACGAACGGGCAGCAGATGCTTTCCGGCGGTTGATCCAGCGATAGCGGCAAGGACCAACGCGAGGGGCCGGCGGCGACGCCGACTCCTCGCGGACCACACGCACCCTTGGGGAACGGGATGGCCCAGGTAACCGCACCCAACCAGTCGATCGCCGCCACGCCGCCGAAGCGGAGCATCACGCGCCAGATGCGCAACGAGTGGACGGCGTACGCGATGCAGCTGCCGGGGCTCGTGCTGTTCGCGGTGTTCACGGTCTACTCGGTCGGCGCCGCCGCGTACCTCTCGTTCACGAACTACGACCCCGTCGCCCGGTCCGGAGACTTCGTCGGATGGGCGAACTACCGAGCGGTGTTGCACGACGGCACGTGGTGGGCCGCCATGGGGCACACCCTGTACTTCACGGTCGGCACGATGATCCCGAGCATGGTGATCGGGCTCGGCCTCGCCTCGCTGCTGAACAGCAAGATCCGCGGGCTCAGCTTCTATCGCACCGCGTTCTACCTGCCGGCGATCACGCCCCTCGTGATCGCGACGTTGCTATGGAAGTGGCTCTACAACGGCGACTACGGCCTGTTCAACTACTACCTGCTGCGGTTTCACCTGATCCACACGCCGATCCAGTTCCTCGCCGACGCGCGGTGGGCCATGCCATCGGTGATCCTGATGCAGATCTGGCTGAGCATCGGCTTCAACATGGTCGTGTACCTCGCCGGTCTGCAGGCGATCCCCGCCGAGCTGTATGAGGCCGCCGAGGTCGACGGAGCGACGGCCTGGCAGCGGATGCGACGCATCACGATCCCGATGCTCTGGCCGACCACGATCTTCCTGCTGGTCTTCCAAACGATCCTGGGGATGCAGACGTTCGACCAGATCTTCGTCATGACCAGCGGCGGCCCGCCGGGGCCCGGCGGCGCCACCACGACGGTCACGTACTACATCTATCTGAACGCCTTCCAGTACCTGAAGATGGGCAAGGCCTCGGCGCTCGCCTGGACGCTGTTCCTGGTCGTGTTCGCGCTGTCGCTCACCCAGTTCCGCTGGTACGTCAAGCAGGTGGAGCGATGAGCACCGTCGCGGGCGGCACGGAGGTCAAACCGGGCGGCGTCGAGCCCGTTGCGACCGTCGGGAAGCCCGCGAGGCGACGACGGCCGCGGCCGGGGAGGGTCGCGAAGTACGTGTTCCTCACCGGGTTCGCGATCTTGTTCGTCGCGCCGTTCGTCTACATGGTGACGCTGTCGTTCCAGCCGCTCGGCGACATGTTCTCCTACCCGCCGCACTGGATCCCCATCCATCCGACCGTCACGAACTACACCGGCTTCTTCACGTCGGATCACCCGATCGGCCGGTGGATCTTCAACAGCGCGTTCGTGAGCATCTCGATCACGGTGCTCCAGCTGTTCTTCAACTCGTTGCTGGCGTATACGTTCGCGAAGCGCAAGTTCCCGGGACGCGACTTCCTGTTCTTCCTCGGGCTCGCCACGCTGATGCTGCCGTCGCAGGTCACGTTGATCCCGAACTACCTGATCCTGCGCGGTATCCCGCTGTTCGGAGCCAACAACCTGGCGGGGATCGGCGGACACGGGTGGCTCGACTCCTACTGGGGCTTGATCGCGCCCAACATCGGCAACCCGTTCGCCATCTTCCTGCTGCGGCAGTACATGGTGCAGATCCCCGACGAGTTCATCGACGCCGCGCGTGTCGACGGTGCGAACCACTGGAAGATCTACTGGAAGATCGTCATCCCGATGTCCAAGCCGGCGCTCGCCGCGGTCGCCATCTTCACGTTCCAGTTCCAGTGGCAGGCATTCTTCGGTCCGCTGATCATCTTGGCGAGCAGACAGCTGTACACGTTGCCGCTCGGCTTGGCGTTGTTCGAACAGAGCCACAGATCGGTGTGGAACCTGATCATGGCCGGATCGGTGGTCGGCGCGTTGCCGTTGATCATCGTGTTCTTCATCTTCCAGAAACAGTTCGTGCAGGGCATCTCGCTCGCGGGGTCGAAGGGCTAGTGGATGCGAGCGCGCGACGGCGAGTGGTTGCCGCAGCCGTCGTCGCCGCGTTCGTCGGGGCGTGCACGTCGACGGTGAGCGACACGTCCGCCTCGTCACCGTCGGCGTCCGGATCGGGCTCGCCGTCCGCATCCGCTCCGGCGGGCCCCGTCAGCTTCGACACGCTCGGCGGAGACGCCTTCGCGTGGCAGGAGGCCCTCAGGGGCACCTCGACCTGCGGCGACGTCACGATCTCCGTCAACGGGGACGACGTCCACGCGCCGGTGCAGATGAACGGGAACGCGTTCACGGTCACGGTGCCGCTGGGCACCGGCCGGAACGCCATCGTCGGATCATGCGCGTCGGGTGAGCAGTCGGCGCCGCTCGTGTTCGACGAGCGCCTGACTGCGGGTCCGATGGCCTGGATCGACACGTCGATCGACGGGTCGGCGGTGGTGCTCGACGGGTCGAAGAGCGAGGCGGCGACGCCCGACGGCGCCCGTATCGTTCGGTACGCCTGGCATCCCGATCCGCGCCATCCGTCGCCGCTCACGCTCGCATCGGGTCAGCCGCTCCACGGGTCGGTGGGCGGCCAACAGCTCGTCCTGCGTGCGCCGACGACCGACGGCGAGTACTACGCGTCGCTCACCGTCACCGACAGCAAGGGCCGCTCCGATACCAGCACCACGTACTTCGTCGTCCAGAACGGGGCGCCGCGCGTGGTGAACATGGCGCGCGAGCACCCGTCGTGGATCGACTCGGCCGTGATCTACGCGCCGATCCCGCAGCTCTGGGGCAACGGCGGCCCGAAGGCGGTCGAGCGCCACCTTCCCTACCTGAAGAAGCTCGGCGTGGACGCCCTCTGGCTGTGGCCCCCGGCCGAAGAGCGCGCCACCGGCGAGGAATACGCGATCACCGACTACTTCAAGCTCGATCCGTCGTGGGGGCCGGAGTCGGCGTTCAAGCAGATGGTCGACCGCGCGCACCAGCTGGGGATGCACGTGTTGCTCGACATCGTCCCCAACCACATGTCCGATCAGAGCCCGTACTTCAAGAGCGCGCAGAGGTACGGCCAGGCGTCCCACTATTACAACTTCTTCGACCGCGACAAGTCCGGCAAGCCGACGCACTACTTCGACTGGAAGAACCTCCCCAACCTGAACTACGACAACCCCGAGGTGCGCGCGATGATCACGGCCGCGTTCGTCCACTGGGTGCGCGACCTGGGGATCGACGGGTTCCGTGTCGATGCCGCGTGGGGGGTCAAGAAGCGCCGGCCGGACTTCTGGCCGCAGCTGCGCGCGGCGGTGAAGCGCGTCGACCCGGACGTGTTGATGCTGGCCGAGGCGTCGGCCGTCGACCCCTACTACTTCTCGCACGGGTTCGACGCCGCCTACGACTGGAGCGACCAGCTCGGTCAATGGGCGTGGACGTCGGCGTTCGACTTCCCCGCCGAAACGGGATCCCTGCTGGCTCCGGCGATCACGAACGGCTCGAAGGGGTACGCGCGCGACGCGATCATCATGCGGTTCCTCAACAACAACGACACCGGCGTGCGGTTCGTCGATCAGTACGGCGCCCCGATGGCGAAGGTGGCGGCCGTGATGCAGTTCACCCTGCCGGGTATCCCCGAGATGTTCGCGGGCGACGAGATCGGGGCGAGCTACGAGCCGTACTCGAACCTTCAGCCCATCCCGTGGAAGGACACGCACGATCTGTTGCCGCTCTACGAGCGCCTGATCCAGCTCAAGCACGACACGCCGACGTTGAACGGTCGCGACATCGACGTGCTCCAGACGAACGCCGACAGCGTGCTTGCCTACGTTCGTCCCCCGAGCGGGGGTGGCGCGCCGGTGCTCGTGATCTGCAACTTCGATAAGAAGGTATCCGACTTCTCGATGACGATGACGCCGAACCTGGCCGCCACGGTCGGCGACGGCACGATGCACGACCTTGTGACCGGCAAGACCGTGCACCTCGACGTCCACGGGAACGCTGTGTCGTTCCCCATGGGGCAGACCACGGCGTATGTCCTCGAACCGGGGGCTTCCTGATGCGGCTCGCCGTCTTGCCGGAACCGAAGCGCTTCGAGCTCGTGGACGAGCCCGAGCCGACGATCGCGCCTGACGAAGTGCTCCTCGGGGTCGCGGCGTGCGGCGTCTGCACGTCGGAGCTCGATATGTACCGCGGGCTCGCCGGACATGCGACCTACCCGTGGTACCCCGGGCACGAGGTCAGCGGTGTGGTGCAACGCGTCGGCGAGGAGGTCGAGACGCTGGCCGTGGGCGATCGCGTCGCCGCCTGGGTGACGACGCGCGGTTACGGCGAGCTCGTCGCCGTCCGGGCCGAGTACTGCTTCCCGGCCGGCGACGTGCCGCTCGAGGTCGCCCTCGGAGAACCGCTCGCGTGCGCCGTCAACGCCGTGGAGCTCGCAGACCCTTCGCTCGGCGACGACGTGGTCCTGATCGGGGCCGGATTCATGGGCAACCTCGTGCAGAAGCTCGTCGAGCTGCGCTGTCCCCGGCAGCTGATCGTCGCCGACACGCGTGCCGACGCGCTCGAGCGCGCCGCGTCGCTCGGCGCGACCCGCACCGTCGATGTGACGCACGAGGACCTGCCGGGGATCGTGCACGAGCTCACCGACGGCCGCGGCGCGGATGTCTCGTTCGAGGCGACCGGCGTCCAGCCGGGTCTCGACGCGCTCGGCCAGGTCACCAGGATGAGCGGGACCGTCGCGATCGTGGGCTACCACCAAGGCGCGCCGCGCACGATCGATCTCGCGCACTGGAACTGGATGGCGTTCCACGTTGCGAACGCGCACTTCCGCGAGGTTGCGACGATCCTGCGCGGTATGCGGATCGGCATGCGCCTGTTGACTTCCGGTCGCATCCGCCTCGACGACCTCGTGACCCACCGCTACCCGCTGGACGCGATCGACGAGGCGTTCCAAGCGGCGATCGACAAACCGACCGGATTCGTGAAAGCGACGGTGATCCCATGACCGAACGGCGCCCGCTCGACCACGCCGCCTTCCGAGATCCGTCGCGCGACTACGGGATCTTGCCCTTCTGGTTCCTGAACGGCGAGCTCGACCCCGATGAGATGCGCTACCAGCTCGGCGAGCTGCGAGACAAAGGCATGCAGGGCGTCGTCCTCCACGGGCGGTTCGGTCTGGAGCTGCGCTACGTCGGCGACGAGTACCTCGACCGGATCGCGCTCGCCGCCGAGGAGGCCGAGCGGCTTGGCCTCACGACATGGATCTACGACGAGATGAACTGGCCGAGCGGCACGGCGGATCTCCGCGTGCTCCACGCCCGGCCCGATCTCGCGCAGCGCTATCTCGAGTGCATCAGCTTCACCATCCAGGGGCCGTGGTTCATGTGCCTCACCGGCGGCGACTCGCGCTACCTCGACTTCGAGAAGTCGACGCCGGTCGCGGCGTTCGCGATCGGCGAGGACGGCAGCGTGATCGACCTGACGGCGAACCTTTCGTTCACCAATGTCGTGCCCTGGGAGGTGCCGCCGGGCACCTGGCGCCTCTGCTACATGGTCGAGAAGCGCGCGGACTACTACATCGACGCGCTCGATCCGGAGGCGACCCAGGAGTTCATCCGTCATGGGTACGCGCCGTACGCCGACCGGATCGGAGACGCCTTCGCCGATCGGATCGTCGGCTACTACTCGGATGAGCCTGCGATGCACTACTTCCTCACGGCCGCGGACAACGCCGTGGTCCCGTGGACGAAGAACATGTTCCGCCGGTTCTCCGAGCGGCACGGGTACGACCTGCGCCGGCGCCTACCCGACCTGTTCTTCGACGTGGCGGAAGACTCGCCGCGCGTCCGGTACGACTTCTACACGTCGCTGACCGCGTTCTACTCCGACGCGTACTACCGGCAGCTCCGCGAGTGGTGCGCCGAGCACGGCGTCGTGTTCACCGCGCACCTCCTCTATGAGGAATGGCTACGGCGCGTGGTCCGGGTCGAGGGCAACCTCTTCTCGCACTACCGCGAGATGGACGTCGTCGCGGTCGACCACCTCTATCCGGTGATCGGAACCCGTTCGTCTCCCGACCAGCACGTGGCGATCAAGGTCGCGAGCTCCGCCGCGCATCACTTCGGCTCCGAGCGGCTGATCTGCGAGTCGTTCGGCGGCATCCACATGGACGCGACGATGCAGCGCATGAAGTGGATCGCCGACTGGGAGTACGTCCTCGGGGTGAACGTGCTGAACCCGCACGGGTTCCACTACACGCTCGAGGGAGCTCGCAAACGCGACTGGCCGCCGTCGATGTTCTACCAGTACCCATGGTGGCGGTACTACGAGCACTTCTCCGCGTACATGTCTCGGCTCTCCGAGACGCTCACCGGCGGGCGGCACGTCGCCAAGATCGCGGTGCTCTGGCCGATCAACGCGATGTTCGGCTCGTACATCCCGCAGGAACCGACCCCGACCGCCGACGAGATCGAGGGCGGCCTCAACGCGATCACGGACCGGCTGCTCCGGCTGCACCACGACTTCGACTATGTCGATGAGGACGTGCTGGCCGAAGCCGACGTGTCGGGCGGGCGCGTGCGGGTCGCCGACGAGTCCTACGAGCTGGTGATCATGCCGCCGATGCCGTTCCTCCAGCTGTCGACCGTCGAGGCGCTCGAACGGTTCGCGGCCGACGGCGGCAAGGTGCTCGGCGTGTTGCGCCGGCCCGACCGAGCGATGAGCGAGGACGGACTCGTCGATGTCGCCGACCGCGTGCACGGCGTGCTGAGCGGGTCGGTCGAGGGCGACTGGCGGGCGCTGCTCGACGATGCGATCGGCGGCGGCTCGCTGCTCGCGGAAGCACTCCGCGGCGCGATCGGTCAGCTGATCGACCCGGACGTCGCGCTGGACAACGAAGAGGTCTTCGTGCTCCATCGCGTCAAGGACGACCGCGACGTCTTCTTCGCGGTCAACACGACGTTCGAGCCGCAGGCAGGGCGGATGTCGCTCGCCGGCGAGGTTCGGCCGGCGCTGTGGGATCCGACGACGGGCGACGAGCTCCCCGTCGGTCCCATCGAGGTGTCGAACGGCCGAACATGGTTCGACCTGGTGCTGCCGGCCGTCGGGTCCGCGTTCATCGTGACGAACATGATGGCGGGTCCCGCGGTGGTCGGGACGAACGTCACGCTCGAGCGCGTGGACGCGAGCAGCGCCCTCGGCCACGCCGCGACGGAGCAGGGATGGATCGACATCCGTCGGAACGGGCACGTCGAGCGCGCCGCCCTCGAGGTGCCGCCGGCGCCCGATCCGATCGAGCTGGACGAGCGCTACCGCTTCGAGACGGAAGGCGCGAACGGACTCGTGCTTCGCTCGTTCCGCACGTCGGTCGACCAGCGCGACCGGGCCGACGGTGCATGGTCGGTGCCCGACGTCGACGACGCCGACTGGCTGCAGGTTCGGCCGGGTGCATGGTCGTATCAGCTCCCGGCGGAGCCCGACCGCGCCTACCCCATCCCGGTTCGATACCGGATCGCGTTCGACGTCGACGCTGTACCCGAGCGGCTCGAGGTCGTGATCGACGGGTTCGACGGCTCGGGCCACACGCTGTTCCTCAACGGCGAGCCCGTGACCGCCACGCCCGTTCGCGCGAGCTTCGACTCGCAGATGCAGAGCCTCGACGTGACGCCGCTCGTGCGGATCGGCCGCAACGTGCTCGGCGTGCGGTTGGTGGTCGAGGAGGCGACGGGCGGGATCGTCGACAACCTGAAACTGACGGGAACGTTCTCGCTCGCAGGCAACGTCGAGTCCGGCTATCGGATCGCCGCGCCGGTGATGGACATCGACCCACGCGTCTGGACCGAGCAGGGCTATCCGTTCTTTTCCGGCACGGGCGTCTACCGAACCACGTTCGACCTGCCCGAGTCGTTCGCGGACCACCGGTGGTTCCTCGAGGTTCCGATGAACGACGACGTCCTCGAGGTGCACGTCAACGGCACGCCGGCCGGCGTGCGTCTATGGGATCCGTACGCGGTCGAGCTCACGGAGCACCTGCACGCAGGCACGAACGAGCTTGCGATCTCGGTCACGAACACGCTCGCGAACCTGATCAACGCCGTCGACCGGCCGTCGGGGCTCGCGGGCGTGCCGAGGATCGTGCCGCACGCGTCGTTCACGTTCGATCTCGGCGCGCTGACGTCCGCGGAGGTGGGCGATGACTGACCGGACGCTGCCCGTCCACGACCTCACGGAGGACGCCTTCGCGCCGTTCGGAACGGTCGTGCAGACGCCGACGCGCCGGCGCGACGCGACCGGCCCGGGCTGGCAGTGGTGGGCGGAGACCGTCGTGCTCGAAGACGACGGACGCCCATGGAGCGTGGGCTACCTCGACCTCGAGCCGTCGCCACCGCCTCGGTTCGATTGGGCGGAACGGCACCTTCGCTCACAGGAGGCGATCGTCCCGGTCAGTGGCGGCTGCCTCGTGTACGTGGCGCCGTCCGATCACCCTGACGAGCCGGATCGGCTGCCGCCGTTCGACGACTTCCGGGTGTTCCGGGTCCCGCCGGGGTCCGGCGTGGTGATGCATCCCGCCGTCTGGCACGGCGCCCCGATCGCTGAGGACGAACCGGCGAAGGCGATCGTGCTGTTGCTCGCCGGCACCGGTCGCGACGACGTGACCGTCGTCCGATTCCAAGACGCTCCGATCGAGATCGACAGGGGGTGATGGGATGGCCGAGATCGTGTTCGATCACGTGAGCAAGGTGTTCGACGACGGGACCCTCGCCGTCTCGGACCTGAACCTCACCGTCAACGACGGCTCCCTGATGGTCCTCGTCGGGCCATCCGGGTGCGGCAAGACGACGTCGCTGCGTATGGTGGCCGGCCTCGAGGAGGTCAGCGCGGGCGAGGTGCGGATCGGGGACCGAGTGGTCAACGAGGTCGCGCCGAAGGATCGCGACATCGCGATGGTCTTCCAGAACTACGCGCTGTACCCGCACATGACCGTCTTCGAGAACATGGCGTTCGGCCTGCGGCTGCGGCACATCCCCAAGCCCGAGGTCAACGGGCGCGTTGACGACACGGCAAAGTTCCTCGAGCTCTATGACCTGCTCCGGCGCAAGCCGGGCCAGCTTTCTGGCGGACAACGGCAGCGCGTCGCGATGGGTCGCGCGATCGTCCGCGAACCGAAGGCGTTCCTGATGGACGAGCCGTTGTCGAACCTCGACGCGAAGCTCCGCGTCCAGATGCGCTCGGAGATCTCGCGGCTCCAGCGCGACCTCGCCGTGACGACGGTCTTCGTGACGCACGACCAGACCGAGGCGATGACGATGGGCGATACCGTCGCGGTGCTTCGCCTGGGGTTGCTGCAGCAGGTCGCGTCGCCGCAGATCCTGTATCGGCAGCCGGCCAACCTGTTCGTGGCGGGCTTCATCGGTTCGCCGGCGATGAACATGGTGGATGCGTCCATCCGGGCCGGGGAGGACGGCGCGTTGCAGGCGGTGTTCGGTGGACACGCCGTCACGATCGACCCCGCGATCGTTGCGGACCGCCCTGCGCTGCAGGGGTACGTCGACAAGCCGGTCATCCTAGGCGTGCGCCCGGGCGACCTCGAGGATGCAGCGCTGCACCCCGACGCGCCGGCGGATCGACGGATCAAGACGACCGTGGAGCTCCGTGAGGACATGGGCTCGGAGATCCTTGTCCACTTCACGATCGACGTCCCGCCGGTCGTTACCGACGACCTCAAAGAGCTAGCCCTGGAGACCGGTGAAACCGAGGAGTCGCTCGAGACCGAACAGCCCAAACACACCACGTTCATCGCCAGCTTCGACGCCGATTCGACGGCCGCCGAGGGCGACCAAGTCGAGGTGCTTGTGGACACCCACGCGTTGCATTTCTTCGACCCCGAAACGCGTGACGCGATCTGGTCGGACGCGTGAGCCGAAGTGCACGCCGCGTCGAGCGAGGCATCTACTTCGATGCCTGGTTCCCCTTGCAGCACAATTATCATCCGAGTCTCCCGCCGCGGCGGCTGAGGATGATCGACCACATCGAGGCGTACCGGGGAACGATGCTCGTCTGGGCGGCCCTGGGCGGCGGCGCACTGTCGCTCCCCTACCTCGAGGAAGAGGCGTTCGGGCCGGTTCCGCCGCGGTTCCGGATGTACGGGTTCGTCAACGACGCCGACTTCATGGCGGAAGCGGGCCGGCGAGGGATCGACGTGTTCGGCGTCGTGTTCGAGCACGCGTGGGAGTTCCCGGCCGAGTTCAACGACGCGGAAGACACGGTGCTGTCGCTCAACGAGACCCGCGGGGTCGGCACGCCGGGCTGGCTCGGCATCCGCGAGTTCTGGGAAGACCGCTATCCGAAACTGTGGCGGTCGCGGTCGCACTACTTCCCGGACGGCGTGCGCAACGCGGACGGCGAGGAGGTCACCGACATCCTCGAGGAATGCGCGCAGCGAGACATCTACGGTGAACCGTGCCACGCGCTCTGGATCGAGGTGCCGGGCGCGGAGCACTGGAACTACATGATGGACCGGAACAACCCTGTCTGGCGCGAGTACCTCAAGGCGATCGTGCGGATCCAGATCGATGCCGGCGTGCAAGGCGTGCACTTCGACGAGTCCGAGGTTCCGATCACGTCGCTCCAGTACGGCGGCTGCTTCTGCGATACATGTATGCGCGGGTTCCGCTCCTATCTATCGGCGCTTCCGGACGACGAGCGACCGGCCGAACTCGCGGGCGCCAACCTCGACACGTTCCACTACGGCGCCTGGCTGTTGGAGAAGGGCCACAACTTCAAGTCCAACCGCGAGTCGGCCCCACTGTTCTACGACTACCTGCGTTTCCAGCGGGGGAACATCGCTCGCTATTTCGGCGAACTGGCGGACTACGCCCGCGAGTACGCGGCGAGCGTCGGCCGCGAGATCCGGATCTCGGGCAACTTCTTCCACCTGTTCGACCACTACTTCGCGCTGGAGCCGAAGGTCGATGTGATCGTCACCGAGATGCGCAACACGACGTATCGGCAGCCGTCCTGGTACCGGTACGCGGCCGGGTTCGGCGGCCCGAAGCCGGTCGTCGTCGTCGAGAACCCGTACGGCGGCGTGGTCCCCGAACTTGTGGAAGCGTTGGAGCAGGGCCGCGGCTACGACCGGTTCCGTCGCTCGTTGTACGAAGCCGCCGCGCTCGGGGCGAACATGAGCGTTCCATACGGCGCATGGATGGGGAGCGTCATCGAGGACGCCTTCTATCCGCCGCACGACCTCGCGGTCGAGGTCCAGAGCTTCCTCGGCGATCACGAGGACCTGTTCGGTCGTGACCCGTCGTTCGCCGAGGTCGCGGTGGTGTTCTCGATCGAGAGCAACTATCGGGCGCTCGCCGCGCGCGAGGTCATGGCCGACAACCGGACGAACGAGATGCCGGAGGGCGAGCATCCCTTCGGCATCGTGTGCGACGCGTTATCCGACGCGATGCAGCCGTACGACGTCGTGTTCTTCCCCGACGGCGAGACCCGTCCGGACGATCCGGAACGGCAGGATGTGAGCTCGTACGGGACAGTCATCGCGCCGAGCTGCTCGTTCCTAACAGAGGCGCAAGCTGATCTGATCGAGGGCTTCCTGGACGGCGGCGGCACCGTGCTCGCCATCGGACAGCTCGGAACGAACCTCTCGGCAGAGCGCCGCGAGCGCCTCACGGCACATGAGCGCCTTCGGTCGGCCGACTCGTTCTCGCTCGACGTCATCCCCGGCGGCGCACAACTGCGCGTGACCGGCGGCGGCCCGACCGACGCGGCGGCGACGCTCCAAGCGATCGAGCGCGGCGCCGCACTGCACCTGATCCGCTACGACGAGATCGACGACGCGTCGGCGCCCCTCGACCTGCTCGAGCTCGACGTGCGGATGCCGTTCTCCGTCGCATCCTGTGAGGTCGTCGACCCCCTCACCCAGGCCAAACTCGAGTGGGAGACGGACGGCTCGCTCGTTCATCTCCGGATGCGCGATGTGCCCCTGTACACGATCGTGGTCTTGGAACGATGACGATCAAGCTGCTCGGGGTCTTCGCGCATCCCGACGACGACGTGTACACCCTCGGCGCCACGCTCATCGCTCACCGAGCCGATCTCGAGACGACGTTGGCCTTCGCGACGAGCGGCGAGGCCGGTCCGATCACCGATCCGGAAGAGGTGTCGAGGGAAGAACTCGGAGCCGTCCGCGAACGCGAGCAGCGGACAGCGATGAAGGCGCTTGGCGTCGCCGCGTCCACAACCTCGCGGTTCCTGCGGATGCCCGACTACCACTTGCCGGATGTTCCGTTCGACGATCTCGTGGACCGGATCATCGGGCTCCTTCTCGAGATCCGTCCCGATGTGGTGGTGACGTTCGGGCCGGACGGCATGACGTCGCACCATGATCACATCCGCGCCGGTGAGGCAACGACGACCGCGTTCGATCGACTTTCGGCGGACCACGCGCCGACCTATCTGTTCCATGTAGCGCTCCCCCGCACTGACGTCGACCGCTTCTACGCCGATCTCGACGAAGCCGGGTACGGCCAGGAAGGTGATCTCTTCAACGTCGCCGGCGTCCCTGACGAACAGATCGCGGTCCGGTTCGACGCGCGTCCGTACCTGTCGACGAAGCTCGAGGCGATCCTCGCCCACCGCACCCAGATCTGCGAGTGGGAACGGATCCCGGAGCCGCTTCGTTGGATCTACCTGGACGAGGAGGCGTTCGTTCAGGCCCGACCACATCAGGACGCAGCGGAGCGGCGGTCCGATCTGTTCGCCGGCATCCAAGCGTCTGACCGGACCCGCTCATGACGGAACGACCTCGCGTCGCCGTGGTCGGGGCTGTGAATGTGGATCTCGTGGTACAGGTCGAGCGGCTCCCGGCGGCCGGCGAAACCGTGACCGACGGCACCTTCTCCCGACATCAAGGCGGGAAGGGCGGTAACCAGGCGGTCGGTGCTGCACGAGCGCTCGGCGACGCAGGGGACGTGGTGATGATCTGCTCGGTCGGACGGGACGACCTCGGCCGGCAGGCGCTCGATGCGCTCCGCGCCGAGCGGATCACGCTCGAGCCGGCGGAACCGCTGTCAGAACGGCCGACCGGCGTCGCGCTGATCCTGGTCGACCGCAGCGGTGAGAACCAGATCGCGGTGGCGCCGGGCGCGAACGACACACTGCACCCGCACACCGTCCGCGAAGCGCTGGAACGCTCGATGCCCTCGGTGGTGCTCGCGAGCCTCGAGATCCCTGATACGGCCGTCGTCGCCGCCGCCGGATGGTGCCACGAGCGGGACATCGCGTTCGTCCTGAACCCCGCCCCGATGAACGCGCAGTTGGTGCGCGACCTGCATGACCAGATCACCTATCTGATCCCGAACGAACATGAGCTCGAGCAGCTGGGCGACGCGGTGTCCGGCGCGGTTGTGATCGA
This sequence comes from uncultured Actinomycetes bacterium, assembly GCA_963792215.1. Lineage (GTDB taxonomy): Bacteria > Actinomycetota > UBA4738 > UBA4738 > HRBIN12 > AC-51. Next base: position 200,521 of record CAWBVL010000008.1, on the reverse strand, counting down.
GACGCGAGGCTCGGACGGCGTCACCATCCATGGTCCCGGCGGCGACGAGCAGCTGGCCGCCCCCGCCGTCGACGCCGTCGATACGACGGGCGCCGGCGATTGCTTCAGCGGCGTCTTCGCCGCGGGCCGCGCCGAGGGGCGTCCACTTCGCGAGGCGGTGGAACGCGCGATCGCGGCCGCCGCCGCGTCGGTGACGGTCGCCGGTGCGCGCGAAGGGATGCCGACGCGTCGAGCGCTCGACGAACGGTTCTCGGCACGACCTTTGGCCGACGGTTCGCCCTAGGAGCAGGCGATGCGACTCGACAGCGCGATGACGAGGCGGGGATTCCTCCTGACCGCCGCCGGATCGGCCGCGGCGGTGCTCGCCGCATGCACCCGGTCCCCCGGGAGCGCGACATCCTCGAGCGCCGCGCCCGCGTTGCCCCAAGCGGTCCTGCCCTCTTTAGCGCCGGCGTCGGTCGATTGCCTCACCGACGCAGGGCCGTCTGCGGCGCTGTGGAAGCAAGGGCTCGCCCGCGGACTCGTCTACGGGTCATCGGCCGCCACGTGGCAACTTTCCGACGCCCGATACCGGTCGCTGTTCGAGCAAGAAGCGGGGATGCTGTTCACCGAGGACGACCTCCTCTGGTGGCGGCTCCGGCCGACGCCGCAGTCGGACCTCGACTTCACGTACGGCGATCAGATCATCGATCTCGCGAACCGCAACGGGATGCTCGTGTTCGGCGCGCATCTCGTCTGGGATGAGGGGTTCGGCGACGGCTGGACCGACGACGACCTTTGGGGCATGAGCCATCAGAAGGCCACGCATCTGATCCACTCGACGATCGACGCCGTCGTAGGCCGCTACCGCGGCAAGGTTGCAGCTTGGAGCGTCGTGAACGAGGCCATCGACACGAACGGCGTTCGTACCAACGTCCCGTGGTATTCGACGATCGGCCCGACATACATCGCGGACGCCTTCACGTGGGCCCAGGCGGCAGACCCGACGGCGCTGCTCGTCTACAACGATTACGGGTACGAGACCGACCTCGGCGCAGACACAGCCGCCGACAAGCGCGCCGCCACACTAGACGTGCTGGATGGACTGCTGTCCCAGGGCGTTCCCGTGCACGCGCTCGGCATCCAGGCGCACCTGCACGCGGCACGGTTCTCGGAGAAGTTCGACGAGGACGCCTACCGGACGTTCCTGTCCGATGTCGCGCAGCGCGGGCTGAAGATCTTGATCACCGAGCTGGACGTGCTCGACGACGGGTTGCCGCCCGACACGCAGAAACGCGACGAGGGCGTTGCGAAGGTGTATTCGACCTACCTGGACACCGCGCTCCAGCAGACGGACATCGCGGCGGTGATGACCTTCGGACTCTCGGACCGGTACACGTGGCTGCAGGAGGACTACCCACGGTCCGACGGGGCCGCCCGCCGGCCGCTGCCCTTCGACGACAAGATGCAGCCGACGCCCGCCCTCTCCGCCGTCCGAACGTCGTTGCGCGGCGCGGCACAGCGGTCACCCTTCTGGGTCCCACCCCGCTGCTCCTGACTAGTCTCGGGACGTGACCGAGCGCTTCGACCTCGTCGTGATCGGCGGAGGACCCGCCGGCGAGCGCGGCGCGGCCCAAGCGGCGTACTTCGGCAAGCGGGTCGCCCTGGTCGAGCGTCAGCCCGAGCCCGGCGGAGCTGCGGTCCACACCGGAACCCTGCCGTCGAAGACACTCCGCGAGGCCGGGCTCTTCCTCTCGGGCTACCGGCAGCGCGATATGTATGGCGTGAACGTCCACGTCGACCCCGATCTCACGGTGGCGCGACTGCTCGGGCGCAAGGACGTGGTCGAAGGCATCGAGACCAAGCGGATCCACGCGAACCTCGAGCGCCACAAGATCGAGTTGATCCGAGGGGAGGGGCGCCTGGCGAGTCCATCCGAAGTACTCGTCAACCAAGTTGACCAAGACGTTCGGCGTCTCGAGGCCGACGTTGTCCTCGTCGTCACGGGCTCGTCACCGCACAGACCGGCCGACATCCCGTACGACGACGAGGGCGTGCACGACGCCGACGGGATCCTGCAGATCGACCACCTGCCGGCGACGCTCGTCGTGATCGGCGGCGGCGTGATCGGCTGCGAGTACGCCTGCATGTTCGCTGCGCTCGGCGTGGAGGTCCACCTGATCGATCCGCGACCGGCGCTGCTGCCGTTCCTCGACGCGGAGATGGGCGAACGGCTCGCCGAGGCGATGACCGCGCTCGGCGTCCGCCTCCACCTCGAGCGGCAGCTCGACCACGTCGCGCGGGACGACGGCGCCCTCGTGACGACCCTGACCTCGGGCGCGGAGATCGAGGCCGACACCGTGTTGATCGCGTCCGGCCGTAGCGGGAACACCGGCGGTCTTGGCCTCGAAGAGGTCGGCGTCGAGGTCGATCGCCGCGGCTATGTCCTCGTCGACGAGGACTTCCGGACCGCGGTGCCGAGCATCTACGCCGCCGGCGACGTGGTCGGGTTCCCCGCGCTCGCGAGCGTGTCGATGGAGCAAGCGCGCGTCGCCGTGTGCCACGCGTTCGGCTTCACGTACAAGCGCCAGGTCGCCGAGCTCTACCCATACGGCGTGTACACGATCCCCGAGGTGAGCTGCGTCGGGCTGAGCGAGGACGAAGCCACCAAGCGAGGCATCGACGTGGTTGTCGGCCGCGCCCGGTTCGCCGACAACGTCCGCGGGCAGATCGTCGGAGACCGCGACGGGATGGTGAAGCTCGTGTTCGACCGGTCGAACCGCACGCTGATCGGCTGCCACGTGATCGGCGAGCGCGCGTCGGAGCTCGTGCATATCGGCCAGGCCGTGATCACCTTGGACGGGACGGTCGACACCTTCATCCAGATGGTGTTCAACCATCCGACGCTCGGCGAGACCTTCAAGTACGCGGCCTACGACGCCCTCGGGAAACTGGCCTCCGACTAAAGCCGGGTAGATGGTGTACCGCGGCGGTGCTAGCGTCGGTCCATCACGCCGTTCGAAGAGGGAGGACAGGCATGAAGCTCGGGCGACTGGCGACAGCTGCGCTTATCTCGGTAGCGGCGATCCTGATCGGGGCGCAAGCGCCCGCCGTCGCCGGGAAACCGGCGCCCCCGACCAACGGATCCAGCGCCTACGTGCGGGTCAACCAGCTCGGCTACTCGACAGACGCCGCGTCCAAGCGCGCGTACCTCCTGTCCTCCGGCGGCGAGACGGGCGCCACGTTCGCGGTCAAGAACGGCTCGATCACGGTGTTCTCCGGGCCGATCGGCGCGGACCTCGGTTCGTGGAGTTCCTCGCTGAGTCACGTGTACGCGCTCGACTTCCCGTCGGTGGCCGCGGCGGGCACGTACACGATCGCGGTGACCGGCCCGATCGCCGCCACCTCGCCGTCGTTCAAGATCGACTCCGGGACCAATGTCTACAGCGGTGCCGAGACGAACGGCCTGAGCTTCTTCCAGGTGCAGCGCGACGGCGCCAACTACATCCCGTCGGCGCTGCGCACCGCGCCGGCCCACCTGAACGATCAGAACGCGATGACGTACACAACGCCGGCCTACAACGCCGGTTCGGGCCGGTTCTCCGGCGATCTCTCGCCGCTCGGCGTTCGGATCGATGCCTCCGGCGGCTGGTGGGACGCGGGCGACTACCTCAAGTTCGTCCAGACGGCGAGCTACACCGATGCACTGCTGCTCGCGGGCGTGCGCGACTTCCCCACGCAGATGGCGAGCGGTTCGTCGAACTACACGGCCGATGCGAAGTTCGGCACCGACTGGCTTATGAAGATGTGGAACGACACGACCCAGACGCTCTACTACCAGGTCGGCATCGGCACCGGGAACGCGAAGACGCTCGGCGATCACGACATCTGGCGTCTTCCCCAGGTGGACGACACCTATCAGGGAACCGACCCCGCCTACCGGTATATCCGGAACCGTCCGGTGTTCCGTGCCGGTCCGGCCGGGTCCTTGATCAGCCCGAACCTGGCCGGTCGTGACGCGGCCGCGTTCGCCGAGTGCTTCGTGGTGTTCAAGACGTCGGACCCGGCGTTCGCGAACCGGTGCCTGCTGTCGGCCGAGCACATCTTCGATCTGGCCAACACGTCGCCGACAGGCAACCTGATGACGGTGATCCCGTTCAGCTTCTATCCCGAGACCGAGTGGCGGGACGACATGGAGCTCGGCGCCACGGAGCTGTACTCGGCGCTCGCGTCGGGCGGGCTCCCTGCTGGTCTGCCGCACACCGACCCGATGTTCTACCTGCAGAAGGCGGCGCACTGGGCGAACGCGTACATCACGGGGCCGGAGGACGCGTCAGACACGCTGAACCTCTACGACGTGTCGGGGCTCGCGCACTACGAGCTCTACCGCGCGATCGCGGCGGCCGGGAACCCGTCGGGTCTGGAGACGACGCCAACGGCGCTGCTCGCAGACATGAAGAAGGCGTTGGACAAGGCGGTCGCGCAGTCGAACACCGACCCGTTCGGGTTCGGGTTCACGTGGGCAGCCTGGGACACCACGACCCACGGTGCCGGCCTGTCGGTGGAAGCGAGCGAGTACGACCAGCTGTCCGGCACAACCACCTACGCGGTCCATGCGGATCGCTGGTTGGCCAACATCCTCGGCGCGAATGCGTGGGGACTGTCGTTCATCGTCGGTGACGGTTCGACGTACCCGAAGTGTCTCCAGCATCAGGTGGCGAACCTCGCTGGCTCGCTGACCGGTGGCTCGCCGGTGCTCGCCGGTGCCGCTGTTGAGGGACCGAACTCGTCGCCGACGCACGGCGCCGTGTCCGGCATGATCGCGTGCCCCGCGAACGGCGCGGACACCTACGCACCGTTCAACGGAAGTGGGGCGCAGTTCCAAGACAACATGCAGTCCTACGACAACACGGAGCCCGCGATCGATCTGACCGCGTCGTCGCCGCTCGCGTTCGCGCGCCAGATGGCCGGCCTGCGATGAAGCGTTGCTGAACGACAGACCGTTTGGGATGCGTTCCAGCGGGGAACCGCCGGGATATGGCGAATAACGGACAGCAGCATGGCGCCGTCGTGACTGTCGGCGAGGCGGCCCTGACGGGTTGGCGGGGTTCGGTCGGACGTGCGATCGCGAAGCCGATCGCCAAGCGAACGCGTTTCGACGTGGATCAGATCGAAGCGGTGCTGGGTCTGCTTCTCCTCGCCTACACGGTGTACCGGATCGCACGGCCGCTGATGAGGGCCGCGCGCACCCGATCCTGACCGTCCCGCGTCAGCCGGGTTTGGCGACGGTCAGCAAGATCGCCGTGTCCTCCAACGCCTCGAGGGTGTGGCGGGCGGCGGGAACGACGAGCACGGTGCCGGGCCGGCCCTCCCACGTGGAGTCGCCGGCAGAGAGTCGGACGCGCCCCTGGATGACTTGGACGGTCGCCTCCCCCGGGCTCTCGTGCTCGTTCTGGACAACACCCTTCATCATCGCCATCACAGTCTGACGAAGCATCTTCTGATGCCCGCCGACGATCGTCTCCGCGCTCCGGCCGCTGTCTGTATTGGCGGCCCGCTTGAGCTCTTGTCGGGCCAGTGCGTCGAGCGAAAGCTTCTGCATGCGCTCATTGTCTGTTCGAACGAGCGCCGCCGCAACCGGCACCGCACCAGCGGATGCTTCATCGCGGATCACAAGGCTTGGCGCCAGATCACGACCGTCGCTCCCCGCTTCCAGCGGTCCGCCGAGAAGAACAACGGGATCCTCGGGCCCGTGGCGCGCAGCCCGGCGAAATACTTGGCTGTCGATGAGTCCCTCCGATTGACAGGTCTCGGGGCTCGGCCATACCGTTCGCATACGAACCATCTGGAGGAGCCGACGGACGAGCGCGCCGTGGTTGAAGGGGTCGAGGTCTCGACCGACCATCTGATCGGCGGTGCGCGTGTCGGATCGCCGGGTCGGTTCCCGGATGTCTCCCCCATCGACGAGCAGGTCATCGCCCAGGTCGCGCGCGGCGACGCGGACACCGTGGATCTGGCTGTCGCTGCCGCACAAGAAGCAGCCGAGGGATGGGGGCGAACGCCGCCGAAGGAGCGCGCCGCCGTCCTTCACCGGATCGCCGACGGTGTCGAGATGCGGGTCGAAGAGCTCTCCGTTGTGGAGACGCGCGACAACGGGTCACTCTTCCGCTCGCACCGCAGGTCGGTGATGCCGCGCGTCGCCCGCAACTTCCGGTTCTTCGCCGACCGGCTGCTCGAGCTCGAAGCGGAAGGCGATGCGACGTTCAACGGGAATCGCGAGCGCTTCACGTGGGACCCATCGGGCGTCACCGCCGTGATCGGCCCATGGAACGCGCCGCTGATGCTCGCCACCTGGCGGATCGCACCAGCCCTCGCCGCCGGGAACGCCGTCGTGCACAAGCCGCCGGAGTGGGCGCCGCTGACCGCCTCGCTCCTCGGCGACATCGCGCTCGAAGCGGGCCTCGCGCCCGGCGCGTACAACGTCGTCCAGGGGATCGGCGAGGAGGCGGGCGCGGCTTTGGTCGCCCACCCCGGTGTGAGCAGGATCGCGTTCACCGGATCGGTCGAGACGGGGCGACTTGTGGCCGCGGCCGCCGCACAGAACCTGACGCCGACGTCGCTCGAGCTTGGCGGCAAGTCGCCGTTCCTGATCTTCGCCGACGCCGATCCGGACGCGGCGCTGAAGCAAGCGGTCGGTCAGTTCGACAACGCCGGACAGGTCTGCCTGGCCGGCACACGCCTGTTGATCGAGTCCTCCATCTACGACGACTTCCTGGCGCGTCTCGCGGAGGCCTCCGCCCAGGTCGTGCAGGGCGATCCGCGCGACGAGGCGACCGATATCGGTCCCCTCATCAGTCGAGAGCACTTCGAGCGTGTCGACGGGTTCGTCCAGGCCGGGCACAAGGAGGGATCGCGAGCGCTCACCGGCGGCGCGCCGAACCATGACCTCGGTGGCCTCTACTACCGACCCACCGTCTTCGTCGATGTGCCGAACGGCTCGCCTCTGCTCACCCGCGAAGTGTTCGGGCCCGTCCTGACGGCACAACCGTTCCGCGACGAAGCCGAGGCGATCGAGCTCGCCAACAGCACCGACTACGGCCTCGCCGCAACCGTGTACACCGGCGACGAGGCGAAGGCACAACGCGTCGGCGAACAGCTCGTCGCCGGCACCGTCTGGGTCAACTGCTTCTTCGTTCGCGATCTCGACGCCCCGTTCGGCGGGTCGCGCAACTCCGGGATCGGCCGCGAGGGAGGCCGGTGGAGCTTCGACTTCTACGCAGACATCAAGAACGTCGTGACGGCGCCGCCGTCCGGCGGCTGAGGAGGGACCGATGGGAGAAGTGGTCGGCGCGGCATTGGTCGCGCACGTTCCGACGATCATGTTGCCCGAGGACGTGAGGCTCGAGATCAACGAGGGCAAGGAGATCACCCTCGTACCCGGCCTGCAGCGGATGAAGACCGAGTGCATCGACCGGCTGAAGCCGGACACCGTGATCGTCTTCGACACGCATTGGGAATCGACGTTCGAGCACATCGTGACCGCGCAGGATCGGCGCCAGGGCCTGTTCACGAGCAGCGAACTCCCCCGCGGCATGAGCCAGATCCCCTACGACATGCCGGGCGACCCCGAGCTCGCGAACAGGATCGCCGCCCAAGCCGAGGGCCGCGACGACTGCTGGATCCTCGCGTGCGATGACCCGCACCTGCCGATCTTCTACGGGACGGTCAACGTCTGGACGTTCCTCGGCGATGCCGACACGCGGTGGACGAGCGTCGCGCTCAACCAATGCTGCGACACCGACGACTTCCTGCTCCTCGGGCGGCTGATCGGGCAGGCGATCGCCGAGAGCGACCGCCGCGTCGTCTTGCTCGCATCGGGAGGGATGACGCACCGGTTCTTCGGGTTCAAGGAGCTCAGGCAGCGGGAGGCGCAGCGCGCGCCGGACAACATCTACGACCGCGCGTACTACGACGCCGATATGCACGTGCTCGACCTGATGCAGAAAGGCGACCACGCCGGCGTGATCGACAACATGCCGACCTACCGGAAGGCCTACCCCGAAGGGCATTTCGGGCACTACCTGATGATGGCCGCCGCGATGGGCGGCGCGGAGTGCACGGCGCCGGGCGAGCTCTTCAGCGAGTACGAAGCCTCGGTCGGCACCGGGCAGGTGCACGTGTGGTTCGAGCGCCCCGAGCAGGGTTGGAGGGGCGCGGCCGCGTAAGCGGCGGAGAGGGGGACGATATGGCGGGCACGTCAGAGGAGAAGCTCGGCTACGAGCGCCTCGGCGCGAAACGACTGAGGCTGGTCGACTGCATCGCGCAGTCGGTCGGGTTCATGGGACCGGTGTTCTCGGCGGCGTTCCTGATCCCGCTGATCGCGGGCGTGAGCGCGTCGGGGAAAGGTGCGGGGGTGGCGACGCCGCTCGCGGTCTTGCTGGCGGCGATCGGCATGTTCGCGCTCGGCTGGATCGTTGCGCAGTACGCGAAACGGATACACGCGGCGGGGTCGCTCTACGACTACGTGTCGAACGGGCTCGGCGCACGGGCCGGCGCGTTCGCCGGGTGGATCTACTACGGCGGGACGACGGTGCTCGCTTCCGCGATCGCCTGTCTGGTCGGCTGGTACGTGCACGACGTGATCTTCACGGTCGATCCGGCTGTCCCGGGGGTGATCTCGTCGACGTCACCACTGCCGATGTGGGGATGGAGCCTCATCTTCGTGGCCGCGGTGTTCCTGGTGCTGTACCTCGGCGTGCACATCTCGACGCGCGCACAGTTGACGCTGGCGCTCGCGTCGGCCGTCGTGGTGCTCGCGTTCTTCATCAAGGTGATCGTGGACGCGCCGAACGCGAACCTCGAACCGTTCAAGCCGAGCTCGGCCGCCGATGGATGGAGCGGCATCATGTTCGGTGTCCTCTACGGCGTGCTGATCTTCGTGGGGTTCGAGACAGCCGCGAACCTCGGGGAGGAGACCGCCGAGCCGAAGCGGTCGATCCCGCGGGCCGTGCTGTACACCGTGCTGATCGCGACGGTCTTCTACCTGATCGCTGCGTACGCGCAGGTCGTCGGGATTCGGTTCAGGACCTGTCGGTGATCACCGACCCGGCGGTCGCGGCCGCCCCGTTGTTCGCCCTCGGTTCGCCGACCGCAGCAGGAGGGTACGGCTCGGACTTCATCCTGAAGGTCCTTGAGGTCGTCGTGCTCCTCGACATCCTCGCGGTCGGGTTGGGCGCGGCCGTCGCGTCGGCACGCGGCGTGTTCGCATTGGCACGCGACCGTCGGATCCCGGGCGGTCTCGCGGCGGTGTCGCCCAGCCGCGGCACACCGGTCGGGGCGATCGTCTTCGTTGATGGTCGTGTCGCTGATCATGGTCGGGATCGCGCAGTTCGCGGACACGGTGTTCGCCGACGCGAGCCCGAGTCCGCACTTCTTCGACATGTTCCTGTGGCTGTCGACGTTCGGCGGATTCGCGCTGCTGGTCGTGTACGGCCTGCTCGCCCTGGGGTCGTTCTGGGGACTGCGGCAGGGCGCGAGCTACGCCGGGGTGGTGATCGCCGCGCTGATCGGCGTCGCGATCTCGATCGCGGCGGTGTTCGGCGGGATCTACAAGCAACCCTCCCCGTTCAACCTGGTGTGGGAGTACGTGGCGGTGTGGGCGATCCTCGGGTTGATCGTCGCGTTGACGATGAAGGGCCGGCCGCCGGCGAGCAGCGTGCTCGACGACCTCCGCTCCGATGAGGAAGCGGGGATCAACCCCGCCGGCGTGCGCTCGGAAGGGATCGGATGACCGAAGACGAGCGGCCGCTGCGGCTCGACGCGCCTCGCGAGGAGGCGCTCGCGCACGCGGCTAGGCTGGTCGAGGAGGCGTGGCGGAGCTTCGACCGGTACCGGCCCGAGGAGCCGCCGCTCGACGAGCGGGTGCGGCGGCTCCTCCGAGCCGGGTCTGCCCGAAGAGGCCGTCCCCGTGCACGAGGCGCTCGACGACGCCGCGCGCATCCTGGACGAGTCGATCGCCCAGCCGCGGCCGCGGTACTTCGCGTTCATCGGGTCGTGCGGGCTCGAGATCGGCGCGATCGGCGACCTGCTCGCGCACACGTACGACATCAACCTGGCGGTCGACGCGCGGGCGGCCACGCAGATCGAGCACCAGGCCGTGCGGTGGGTGAGCGAGTTCGTCGGGTTCCCGGCCACGATCGGGGCGTTCACCAGCGGCGGGACGATCAGCAACGTGACCGCGCTCGCGGCCGCGCGGGAGCAGGCGCTCCCGGGCGCGCGCCACGACGGGCCTCGGTGGCGAGCGCCTGGTCGTCTACTGCTCGGCCGAGGTGCACTACTCCATCACCCGCGCGGTCGAGCTGCTGGGGATCGGCTCGAACAACCTCCGCGACCTGCCGATCGACGACTGCGGCGGCTTCGGCCCGACGCGCTGGCGGAGGCGATCGACCGCGACGATCGCGCGCCGGCGTCACGCCGGTCGCGGTGGTGGCCACCGCCGGCACGACGCTGACCGGCGCGATCGACCGACCTCGACGCGATCGCCGATGTCTGCGCGCGAGCGCGGCGTGTGGCTCCACGTGGACGGCGCCTACGGGATGCCGGCGGCTTCGGTGCCGACACGCGACGCTGTTCGGGGGCTTGGAGCGCGCCGATTCGGTGCTCGGTCGACGCGCACAAGTGGCTCTACCTGCCGAAGGCATGCGGGGTCGTCCTGGTGCGCGAGCACGGGACGCTTGACGCAGGCGTTCGCGCACGAGCAGGGATACCTGCCGCACCAGCAGCACGAGCTGCACGCCGTGGACATCACGCTCGAGTACTCGCGGCCGTTCCGGGCGCTGAAGCTGTGGCTCGCGTTCCGCGCGCACGGGGCGCCGCAGTTCCGCGAGGCGATCGCGCAGAACCTCGACGAGGCGGACCTGCTCTACCGAACGCGCCCGACGGCCGACGACTTCGAGACGATGAGGCGAGCCGCCGCAGCTCTCGATCGTGCCGATCCGGCACGCGCCGCCCGGCGTCGCCGACCTCGATGCGCACAACGACGCGCTGGCCGAAGGCGATCCAGGCCGGACGGCCGCGTGTACCTCGCCTCCGCGCTGATCGACGGTCGAGGTCTGGCTGCGGCCGTGCTTCGTCAACTTCCGCACGACGGAGGACGACGTCGCGGCGATCCTCGACGTCGCGCGCGAGCTGGGTCGAAGCGGATCGCCCGGCGGCCGCGTGCGTGACGGACGAGCTGCTGCCGGCCGAACGCAAGGTCATCGAGGCGCTCGGCGACCGGCCGCTCGACTTCCGGGCGATGTGGGCGGTCTCGAACCTGTTCCGCGCGTCCGCCGCGATCCGCCGGCACATGGAGGCGAAGATCCTCGCGGCCGACCGCGTGTCCTGGACGGCGTTCATCGGGCCTGTGGGTGCTGTGGGTCTGGGGCGAGATGGAGCGCCGCGACGTTCGCCGCCGCCGTCGGGCATCAGCCGGCCGACCGCGACCGGCGTCATCACCACGCTCGAGGGCCGCGGCGGTTCGTCCGCCGGAAGAAAGACCCGCGCGACGGTCGCATGGTCCTGGTGTCGCTGACGCGGCCGGGCCGCAAGAGATCGAGCAGTCTGTTCCCGCGGTTCAACGCCGAGGAGGTCGACGTGACGGCGCACCTCGACGCCGCGCAGCAGGACGGCTGGCGCGGCTGCTGCGTTCGATGTACGCGCAGCGTGCGAACGGAACGGCGCCTAGTCCGTCGTGGACTAGTTGAGCGTCACGCGGACCGGCATCCGCTTGATGCCGTTCACGAAGTTCGAGCGGATCCGCTCGACGGCCCGGCGAGCTCGATCGACGCCAGGCGCGGCAGCAGCTCCTGGAACAGGATCTTCGTCTCCAGGCGCGCGAGGTGCGCGCCCAGACAGAAGTGCGGGCCGCCGGGGCCGAACGTGACGTGGTCGTTCGGCTTGCGCGTCACATCGAACCGGTAGGGGTCGTCGAAGACCTCCTCGTCGCGGTTCGCGCTGATGTACCACGTCACGACCTTGTCGCCGGCGCTTGATCGTGCTGGCCGCGCAGCTCGACGTCGCGGGTCGCCGTCCGGCGGAAGTGCAGCACCGGCGTCGCCCACCGCAGGATCTCCTCGGTCGCGTTGCGAGATCAGCGATCGGGTCGTCCTTCAGCAGCTGCATCTGCTCCGGGTCCTGCATCAGCGCGAGCATCCCGGCGGTGATCGTGTGCCGCGTCGTCTCGTTGCCCGCGATCATCAGCAGCGAGAAGTAGTTGTGGAACTCGTGATCGTTCAGCCGGCCCTCGTTCTGCGCGACGGTGAGCGCTGAGATCACGTCGTCGGTCGGCTCCCGCGCGGCGGAGCTCCTTCTGGCGGTCCGCGTACGCCCACACCTCGTACGCGGCCGGGGAGCGGAACGGCAGCAGCCGGTACGCCTCGGTGTCCACCTGGTCGGGCGACGGCGTCCGACAGCTCGGGGTCCTGGTTCGCGATCATCTTGTCGCCCCACCGGATCAGCTCGGGCGCATCCTCCTGCGGCACCGTGAAGATCGAGCAGAGGAACCGGATCGGCAGCTCGCGGCTGATCTCGGACGACGAAGTCGAACTCGCCGGTCGGCCAGCGCCGCGTCCAGGACCGAGCGAGCGACGTCGCGGATGAAGTCCTCGTAGACGGCCACGCCGCGGCCGGAGAACTTCTTCGCGCAGATCTTGCGGAGGTCCGTGTGGCGAGGCGGATCCATCTCGAGCATCGTCTTGCGGACCTCGAGCTGTTCGTCGTCGAGCTCCTCGAGCGCCACCGCGCCGGTCTCCGACGAGTACGTCTGCCAGTCCATGTGGACGGCGGTCAGGTCGTCGTAGCGCGTGACCGCCCAGAAGCCCGCGTTGCCGCTCGGGCTCGTCGTGCCAGCTGACCGGCGCGTTCGTGCCGCAGCTCGTCGAACCATTCGAACGGCACGCGCTCGACGTAGTTGTCCGGGTTCACCAGGTCGATCCCGTCGAGCACCGCCGTCACGAGATCGCCTCCATCAGAAGAACGGGGTGTAGTAGTCGAGCTCCCACGGCGTCGGGTCGGCCGTCGTCGGGTCGTCCACCGCCTCCGTGTAGCGCTTCCACTCTGCCAGCTTGAGCTGGGAGAACGCGTCGACGAACGGCGCACCGAGCGCCTCGCAGAGCCGCTGATCGCGGCCCATCGCCTCGACGGCCGCCTCGAGCGTCGCCGGGATGTGATCGCCGGTCGGCTGCGCCGCGATCGGCTGTGCGGGCGGCATCGTCATCGCGTCCTCGACCCCGAACCGGCAGGCGTGCAGCAGCACGGCGGCCGCGAGATACGGGTTGCACGCGCCGTCGGGCACGCGGTTCTCCAGCCGCGTCGCATCTCCGCGATCGGGACCGATGCGGATCGCGACCGTGCGGTCGTCGTGCCCCCAGTTGGCCCAGTACCCGTTCATCATGTCGGGGAGCAAACGCTTGTACGCGTTCACGGTCGGCGCCAGGATCGCCGCCGTTCCCTCGTGGTGGGCGAGCATCCCCGCCATGCAGTTGCGCGCGAGGTCGCTCAAACCTTCCTGATCGTTCGGGTCGTAGAGCACGTTGGTTCCGGAGCCGTCCCAGAGACTGATGTTCACGTGCAGGCCCGAGCCGCCACGTTCCGCGAACGGGCGCCCGATGAACGTCGCGCGATGCCCCCTCGACGTGGCGATCTCGTGGGTCAGCACCCGGAACAGGAAGGCGTCGTCGGCGGCGGTCACCGCGTCGCGATACCGGATGTTGACCTCGAACTGCGAGTCGTCGAACTCGGTGCACCACGCCTCGACGTCCATGCCGGATGCGGCGGCCGCCTCGGCGATCTCCGCGACCACACCGTCGGGGTCGACCGCCATGCCGGTGCCGTAGACGCGCGAGCCCGGCGTCGACAGCGGCAGCCATCCGTCCGCGCCGTCGGGCCGCAACAGATAGAACTCGAACTCGAACGCGATCTGCGGCGTGAGCCCACGCGCGATCCACGATGCGACGGCCTGTTCCAGCAGGTGCCGCGGGTCCACGGACAACGGCGCGTCCAGACGGCTGAGCCGCCCGATCCCGACGGTCGTGTTGGGCTCCCACCCGGTGCGCAGGCTGTCCGGTTCGATCGTCGCTTCGAGATCGGGAAGCCCCACATCGAAGGCCAACCCTTCGATCGGCAAGATCTCGCGGTCGAAGGTCAGGGGGAAGGTTGCGAGGCAGAAGTTGGCGCGTCCACGCTCCTGCCAGTTGCCGTAGAGGTACTTGCCTCGCTCGATGCCGTGGATGTCCGACCACAGCAGGCGGAGCCGTGTTCCGTTCGTCTCCACTCGACTCCTTTGGATACGAACTATCTACCCGACGGCGAGCATACCCCGCGTCAGGTTTTCATGGGGGGGCGGATCCCGCGGAACTCCCAATCGCCGCCGAACGCGGTCGACTCGACCTCTTCGGAGGAACTCGGCTGCGCGCCGACGTCCTCGCGGATCGCCACGTCGCCCTCAACGATCGTGTTGCGGAGCGTGCCCAGCCCTTCCACCTCGACCTCGACCACGTCGCCCGGCTCGACGGGGCGGGAGTTGGCCGGCGTCCCCGACAGGATCACATCGCCCGGCTCGAGCGTGATGGTTCGCGCGATGTCCGCGACCAGGTACGGCATGTCCCAGATCATCTCGTCGGTGTTCCCCGCCTGCCGGATCTCGCCGTTGACCCGCGTCTCGATGTCCTTGCCCCGGAACTCCCAGCCCGTGACGAGCCCAGGGCCGAGCGGGCACAGCGTGTCCGGGCCCTTGACGCGCAGCATCGAGCCGGCGTCGGTGTCGCGGAAGTCGTGCAGGCCGTAGTCGTTCGCGACCGTGAAGCCGAGGATGTGCGCCTCTGCTTCCTCTGGCGACAGGTGGAAGGTGCGTTCGCCGATCACGATCGCGATCTCGCCCTCGTAGTTGAGGTAGCGGCACCGAGGTGGACGCACCACGTCGCCCTCGTGATGGTTGAGCGCGCTGACCGGCTTGTGGAAGTAGGTGGGCGCAGCGCCGAGCTTCGCTTGGAACTCCGCGCGCCGGCTCTCGTAGTTGAGATGGACGCAGACGATCTTCGACGGTTCGCACGGCGGGAGGTGCTGGGCGTCGGCGATCGGAACGCGCGCGCCGTCGGCGGTCACGAGCTCGTCGCCCTCGCGCGTCACCGTGATCGGGCGTCCGTCCATCACGATGCGGCGCGTTTCCATCGACGTAGTATCTCGCCTCGATGGCTGAGCTCCGCGGTTTCCTCGCGCCACGCTCGCCGGAGGGCGCGGCCTCGCTGGTTCCCGCTCCCCCGTGGCACTACTCGGGCGACGTCCTCACCATCGAATACCGCGCCGGAGCTGGCTCGGTTGCGCGATGGCTCCCGAGCGGCGTGGAGCCCGCGGGGGAAGACCCGGACGCCGTCGCGATCGTGTTCGCCGACTGGCAGTCCTGCAGCGCCGGCGCCGAAGAGCTGCTCGACCCCGTGCGCTCCCAATACAAGGAGGCATTTGTCGTCGTCCGCTGTCGCCACGACGGCGAGACGTACTCCCGCTGCATCCTGATCTGGGTCGATAAGGACTTCGCGCTCGCGCGCGGGTGGTTCCAGGGTTATCCGAAGAAGCTCGGCTCGATCTGGATGACGCGGCCGACCACGGTCGGACGCGCCGGTCCCAGACTCGAGGCCGGCGGCCAGATCGGCGCCACCCTCGCGGCGAACGACCGTCGGCTGATCGACGCGGTCTTCACGATCAACGGGAACGCTGACACCGCCGGGTTCGTCAACGCGCTCCCGATGCTGCACTCGCGCTGGATGCCGGCGATCGACGGCGGCGGAGACGCGCTGGACGAGCTGATCGTGCTTCGCTCGCAAGACGTCGAGGTCGGACCCGCGTACACGGGATCGTTCGAGCTCGAACTCCACGACGCACCGAGCGAGGAACTGTCGTCGCTCGCGCCGGTCGAACCGATCGCCGCCTACTGGCGACAGGTCGCCGCGACGTTCGTCGGCGGCGAGCGCGTCTGACGGTTACGTCGCCGCGCTGACCGCGCGATCGCCGGCCAACCGCACGAGCGTGTCGAACAGCGCCTGCTGCACCGGATCGGACGCGGCGGTCTCTTCCGGGTGCCACTGCACGCCGACCACCCACCCCGCCTCGGTCATGTCGCGTTCGATCGCCTCGACGAGCCCGTCGCTGCTTCGTCCGGCAACCGTCAAGCCCGCCCCGACCGTCGCGATGCCCTGGTGATGGTGCGAGGAGCACCGCAGCGTCCGTGTCGCCGTCGCGCCACCGAGCTTCGTTCCCTGAGCAGCCTCGACCTCGTGCATCGAGGACGTGCCCTCGAGCGGGACGCCGTGCTCCAACAGGCCGTCGATGTCGGGGAGGTGCTGGTGCAACGTGCCGCCGAACGCCACGTTCAGCACCTGTGCGCCGCGGCAGATGCAGAGCGTCGGCATCGCTGCGCGGTCCGCCGCGTGCAGCAGCGCGATCTCGAACGCATCGCGCTCCGGGTCGACCCCGTAGTTGTGCGAGCCGCGCTCGGCGCCGTACCGGACAGGATCGACGTCGCCGCCACCCACGAGCAGCAGGCCGTCGAACGGCTCCAGGAGCTCGGCCGGATCGGCCATCTCGCCCGGTGCAACGATCGCGGTTCGCGCGCCGGCCCTGCGGAGCGCGTCAAGGTATGGGGCGGGCACGCCGTACCCACCGTCGGGCCAGCGCTCGACGCGGCCGGGCGCGAGACGGTACGCAGGAACGGCGACCAGTGGCCGGATCGTCATGGGAACCTCGGGACCTCGCTGCCCCAGAACCGTTTGTTGGCCTGGTCGGCTAGCTTCCACCGGTCGGCGGCTTCGGCTTGATCGCCGCGCTTCTCGGAGACGCGCGCCAGCGCCCGCCAGGTCCAGCTCGCCAGCTGCCGCTCCCCAAGCTCCTCCGACAGACGGATCGCGTGCTGGAGGTCCTCCTCGGCTTCGTCCAGCAGGCCCATCTCCCGCTTCGTGATGCCACGCTCGGCGAGCGCATCGCCGAGCTCCCATCGCGCGCCGAGGTCTCCGAAGATCATGATCGCGGTGTCGAGGCCCTGGATCGCCGCCTCGAACCGGCCGCCGTCCTCGTCGAGGCGCGCCCGCTGCGTCGTCGTCACCGCGACGCTGAACTGATCGCCGATGCCGTCGGCAAGCTCCTGCGCCTCAACGATCAGCGAGAGCGCGGTGCCCTCCCCGTCCCCCTGCGAGCTGTTGATCGACAGCGATGTGAGCGCACGGACCTCCGCCCAGCGGTCGTCTGCCTCCCGCGCGACCGCGAGCGCACGACGCCAGATCTCCTCGGACGCTTCGTACTGCTCGCGCGTCCAGGGCACCCATCCCTGGAACAGGAGGGACCGGGCGATCGCCCAGGGTTCGCCCAACGCCTCGGCCGCCGCGACCGACCGAGCGAGGAACCGCTCGGCGGCATCGAGATCGGCATCCACGTTGATGGCGATGTCTCCGCGGAAGCGGAGCGCCAACGCAAGCGTCCAGTCGTCTCCCAGCTCGGTGCCCGCTGCGATCGCCCGATCGAGCGCATCGGTTGCCGGCCCGTACTCCGCCAACCAGTAGCGGGCCTCTCCGAGGCTTGCGAACGCGCGCGCCTCGCGGATCCCCCACGCGTCCTCGGGGCCGGCAAGCATCACTGCGCGCCTGTACAGGTCCAGTGCAGAGCGGCTCTCCATCCGTCGGCGCGAGCGATCCGCGGCTGCCAGCAACGCATCGACCGCCCGGTCGGCCGCCCGTCGATCGCTGGGATCCAGATCGAGCGCGGCCGCCGCCGCCGCCTCGAGATGATCGGCCGCCCACGCGAGCGCACCGGCCGCCTCCAGCCGTTCGGCGATCGTCGTATGCAGCCGCTCCCGCTCGCGCTTCGGCAGGCTGGCATACGCGACGTCGCGGAGCACGTCATGACGGAACCGCCAGACCGGCCCCGGCTCCGCGGTCTCGTCGCGCACGATGATCTCGGCGTCGATCAGCTGTTCGAGCTCCGATTCGGCCGCATCAGAGACGAGCGCGACCTCGGCCGGATCGAAGTCGTAGCGGAACACCGAGAGTCTCCGGGCGAGGTCGCGAAGCTCTGGGGACAAGCTGTCCAAGCGCGCCGCGATCATCGCCTGGACGGTTGGGGGGATCAGCGGTTCGCCGTCGTACGCAGCTCCCTCCCGCAGGAGCATGCCTGTGGATTCGACGATGAAGAAGGGATTGCCGCCCGCGCGCCCGACGATCGCCGCGCGATGCTCCTCGTCGAGCCGGCTCCCACCGGCCTGCCGAACGAGCTCGGCAGCGTCGGCGTCCTGGAGCGGTTCCAGGCGCACACAGACCTGGTTGATGGCTCCACTCCCCCAGCCGGGACGATCGTCCGTGAGCGCAGTGCGCGCCGAGACGACGACCAACACTCTGCCGGGGCTGCGGCGTCCACGGGCGACGATGCGTTCGATCAGATCCAGCATCTGTGGCCGAAGGGTGTGCGCGTCCTCGAACAGCAACGTCACCGGACGTTCGGTCGCGAGCCCCTCGATCAGCGCCAGGAATCCTGCTCGCACGTCGTTCACGAACGCCGACTCCTCTCGGCGTGGCGCGGACAAGCCCAAGAGCGCCTCGAGCCTGTCGATCGTGCGGGTATCGGAACCGTTCACACAGACCCGATCGACCAGCGCCCGGAGCTGGGCAGATGCCACCGTGGCATCGTCCTCGTCTTCGACGCCGGCGATCTCGCGAACGATCGACGCGGCCGGCGCGAACGTGGCGCTGTCCGCTCCCAGGTGGCTGCGTCCGATCAGGACGGTGCCGCCAGGGTCAAGGCCGGCGACGAACTCGGCGGCGAGCCGCGACTTGCCGATGCCCGGTTCACCCACGATGGTGAACAGCAGCGGTCGCGACGTGTTGATCACGCGCGAGAACGAGCGCCGAAGCATCGCGAGCTCGTCTGCTCGTCCGACGAAGGGGATCGTCCGGCGAGCCGATCGCATGCTGAGCCCTTCTACGGGGAACGCGGCCAGCGGTTCGGCGAACCCCTTCGCCTCCACGAGCCGCTCAGCTCCGAACGTCACCATGGTGTCCGTCAGCAGATGCGTCGTCTGCCCGACGACGACCTCACCCGCGGCCGCCGCGGTCTGGAGACGGGCGGCGGTGTTCACCACCGACCCCGTCACGAGGAGCTGCCCTTCGGGGCCGCTGCCCGTCGCGGCCTCGCCCGACTCGACCCCGACGCGGACCTGGAGGGGCTCGGGCAGCCCGAACTCGTCGGAAAGGCGCCCGACCCGCGCACGGATCGCGAGGCCCGCACGCACGGCACGGAGCGCGTCGTCCTCGTGCACCCGCGGGAGCCCGAACACCGCCATCACGGCATCTCCGATGAATTTCTCGGGTCGTCCGCGGAGCGCCACGAGCTCGTCGACGGCCGCGTCGTAGAACCTGCCCAGGACCTCGCGGGCGCGCTCGGGGTCGAGTCGCTGCGAGAGGACCGTCGAGTCGACGAGATCCGCGAACAGGACGGTCACGACCTTGCGCTCGTCGGTGCCGGTGGCCTTGTTCACGACCGCACCGCAGCTGGGGCAGAACCGAGCCCCTTGGGGAAGCGACGAGCCGCAGATCGTGCAGTTCATCTGCCCAGGATATGCGCCCTGTACGACTCGACCGAGCCCTTCGGATCCGGCCGCCGGCGCGGTTCCATCGCCGACCGTAGACTCGTCGCGATGGGCAGGCCGGATCCGTCCGAGCTCCAGAAGGTCGTCGACTTCGCGGCGCGTGAAGCGGGCGAGTACCTGGACACCGTCGCCGACCGGCCCGTTCGGGATCCGCGAGCGGATGAGGTCGCCGCCAGGTTCGCCGGCCCGCTCCCCGAGCAAGGCGTCGGCGCGATCCAGGCGCTCGAAGAGCTCGTGGCCGGCTTCGACGGCGCCGTGCATTCAGCCGGACCCAAGTTCTTCCACTTCGTAGACGGCGGCGTCACGCCTGCCTCGTTAGGTGCCGACTGGCTCGCCTCGACCCTCGACCAGAACCCCGGCGCGTGGGTGTCGACGCCGCTCGCCGCGAGGCTGGAACAGGTCTCGATCGACTGGCTGAAGGAGCTCTTCGGACTGCCCGTGTCGATGGGCGGCGTGCTCACGACCGGCGCGACGATGGCCAACTTCGTCGCGCTCGCCTGCGCCCGACGGTGGTGCGCCGAGCGTTCGGGCATCGACGTCGATGAGCTTGGTGTCGGCGCCGCGCCGCCGATCACGGTGGTCGGCAGCGGCTACACGCATCCCGAGCGACATCAAGGCGCTCGGCATGCTCGGCGTTGGCCGCGCGACCGTGCGGAAGCTCGCGCGCGACGACGTCGGCCGGGTCGACCTCGACGCGATGGAAGCCGCGCTGCGCGACGCTCGATGGCGGCCCGGCGATCGTCGATCGGCAGCGCGGGCGAGGTGAACGCCGGCGACTTCGACCCGCTCAAGGAGATGGCCGACCTCGCGGAGCGCTACGGCGCCTGGTTCCACGTCGACGGCGCCTTCGGGCTGTTCGCGGCGCTGTCGCCTCGGACGAAGCACCTGGTGGACGGTGTCGACCGAGCCGACTCGGTCATCGCCGACGGCCATAAGTGGCTCAACGTTCCGTACGAGAACGGGTTCGCGTTCGTCCGCGACCAAGCGCTGCTCCCGGCGGTGTTCGGCGGCGCCGGCGCCGCCTACCTGCCCGACGTCGACGAGCCGCAGCCGAACTGGGGCTACCGCGGCCCGGAGATGTCGCGCCGTGCGCGGTCCTTCCCGGTCTGGGCGACGCTCCGCGCGTACGGTCGCGACGGCCATCGCGCGATCGTCGAGCACGATCTCGACCTCGCGCAGCATCTTGCCGCCAAGGTTGACGCCGCCCCCGACCTGGAGCGGCTCGCAGAAGTGCCGCTCAACGTCGTGTGCTTCCGGTACCGCCCGGACGGTTCGACGGATGGGCCGGAGCTCGACGACCTCAACCGCAGGATCGGCGAGGCGGCGCTGACGGACGGTCGCGTCTTCTTCGGACCACCGTGTACGGCGGCCGCGTGGCGTTCCGCCCGGCGATCGTGAACTGGCGTGCCCGCGAGGAAGATGTCGAACTCGTCGCCGAGGTCGTCCGCGAGCTCGGCGCTCGGTTCACCGCCTGACACGTGCATCCGCCCGATGGGCGGACGAGAGAAAGGGAGGACAAAGATGGCGGACAGCATCTACCGCGTGACCGAGGTGATCGGCACGAGCACCGAATCCTGGGAGGACGCGACGCGCCACGCCGTCGAGACGGCGGCTCAGACCGTGCGCGACCTGCGCATCGGCGAGGTCGTGAAGCTCGACGTCACGATCGACGAAGGTCGCGTCACCCACTATCGGTCGCGCGTGGCCATCTCCTTCAAGTACGAATCCGACTAGCGGCTCGCCCGATCATTCGGCTGCTGCCGTCGGGCGATGAGGTCGCCGAGAACGCACCGCTGGCTCGCGGTTCTCATCACCCGCGTGCGCGCAGCGCCGGCACTGCCGTCGAAAGCGATACCTCTATGATGCGGCTGTGTCTGATCGAAGAACGGAGTTCATGTCGTTCGGCGAGGCTATCCAGACAGTCTTCCGCAAGTACGCCGAGTTCATGGGTCGGGCTGGGCGGGCTGAGTTCTGGTGGTGGGCGCTCTTCACTGTTCTCGTCGCGAGTGCGCTCAACCTCTTCGACGTGATCGGGATCGGAGACAACGCCAACCTTGGCTCACTGCTCGCTGGTCTTTGGGGCATCGCGATCTTGCTGCCGAGCCTCGCGGTTGGCGTCCGACGACTTCGCGACGCTGGCTACCCATGGGGCTGGATGTTGTTTCTCCTTGTCCCGTTCGCGGGTGTGGTCCTACTCATCATCCTCTGGGCGCAGCCCACGAAGGAGATGGCACCGCCGCCGCCAGCCCCGGAATAGCGGCTCGCACAGGATCGTGGCTCCCTCCCAGCCTTCACGGTTCTCAGGTGGCCCGCCATCTATCGGTCTCTGGCGACCTGATCTCGCCGGACCCGTCCCCCCGCGCGTGATTCCCTCAGTCACCTTTGAGCGTGCGTACGCCAGCGCCGCCCACACACGCCTCTTTGCGCGGCGAAACCATCGACGGCGGCGGCGTTCTGACGGACAAGTCAGAACGAGCACCCGGTCGGAATGCACAGTGGTGAGTTGGGGTTACCACCTCTGGCATCGGCGGTCGCTGGTCGACTGCCTTGCACGGAAGGAGCTCGGATGCCCGACCTAGAGACGAACAAGCGCAACGTCCGTAAGTACTACGAGCTCGCGTTCAACGAGCATCAGCCGCGCGAGGCCGTTGAGCGGTATCTCGGCGACGAGTACATCCAGCACAACCCGCAGGCGCCCGACGGTGCCGAGGCGTTCATCGGGTTCGTCGAGGCGTTCCCCGAGGTCCGCGTGGAGATCAAGCGAATCGTCGCCGAAGGTGACATCGTCGTGACGCATTCGCTGATCCGGTTCAACGCGCAGGACGAGCGAGGCACGGTGGCAGTCGACTTCTTTCGCCTCACGGAGGACGGCAAGATCGTCGAGCATTGGGACGTACTCCAACCGTTCCCCGAGGAGAGCGCGAACGATCACCCGATGTTTTGACCGTGAGCGGTTCCAGCGTCGCCTCCGGCTAGGCTGAACGAACGATGTCGTGGAACCCAGGAAAGCTTCCCGTCACGCCGGAGGAGTTCGACGCGCTCGATGAGGGCAGCACGGCCGACTTCATGGTCATCGACGGTCTGATCGCAGTGGTCGTGATCCTCACCGCTGTCATCTGGTCCTTGGCGACCTCACGCTTCCAGGTGTGCGAGGGTCGATGATTGGAGCCAGCTATGAAGAAGGACCAGACGCCTCCTCCTCCTCAGGCCGGTCTTGAGCACGACCGAAGGACGCCGCTGAGTCGGCTCAGATACAGAGACATCGAGGTCCAAACCTGGCGGCTTGTGGCCGCGGTAGTGGTGGTTCTCGCCATGCTGACGTTCATGGGCCTCCTGCTTGCACACGAGATGCACGTGCACGGACGATGACATCGCCGGCTCTACGGAGAGCTTCCTTCGGAGAAGACGTCTCGCTTGTTGGGGGATGAAACGCAGGAGACGGGAGCGGTGACGATCAGGCTGGCACCCGTGCCGGCTCTGACCGGTTGACCGTCGTCTCCTACGACTGTTCCCTGGAGTGGTTCGGCTCCATCCGGCGGGATGAACGTGACGCCTCGGACTTCGCCGGTGACCCTCTCGCCTGATCGATCCACAGCGGGGATCGTGCATCCGCCGACCCATTCAGCCAGATCCGACGCGTTCATCAACGTGAGACGGGCGTAGATCCCGGCTGGCCGCGTTCGGAGCGAATCCACCCTGGCCGTAACGGCGGGCGGCGCTGCGACGGATGATCCTCTCGGGAGCCAATAGGCGAGGAACCCCACGATCGCGACACCGACCAGCAACGCCGCGATCGTGAAGGTCCGGGAGGATCGGACCGCCGCCCCTGGCTCAGGCGTCGAGCCCTCGAGAACATCCTCTGAACCGTGCGGTTGCAGATCCATACCGCAATCGTCGCATCAGCCAAGCCTCTTGCAGACCTCGGTCGATGACGCGGCAACCGGTCCCTCGTGTCCCCGCTATCGTTCGGTGGGTGAACTGCCCGTCCTGCGGCACGGCCAACCCCGACGGCTCCCGGTTCTGCAACGCGTGCGGCAACCGGCTCGACGCTGAGGCCGGCGCCGAACTCGACCCGTTCCTTCCGCGCGAGCTGCTCGCCAAGCTCGAGGCCGCCCGAGCCGGACGCGCGATGGAGGGCGAGCGCCGCGTCGTCACGATGCTGTTCTGCGACGTCAAGGGCTCCACCGCGATGGCGGAGACGATGGATCCCGAGGACTGGACCGAGATCATGAACGGCGCCTTCGAGCGCCTGATCGCCCCGGTCTACCGCTACGAAGGCACGCTCGCGCGGCTGATGGGCGACGCGATCTTCGGGTTCTTCGGCGCCCCGATCGCCCACGAGGACGATCCGCAGCGCGCCGTCGGCGCCGGGCTCGACATCATCTCGGGGATCGCCTCCTATAAGGAGGAGGTGCGCCAGCGCCACGGCCTCGACCTCGACGTCCGCGTCGGCATCCACACCGGGCCGGTGATGGTCGGACAAGTCGGCTCGGACCTGCGGCTCGAGTACACGGCGATGGGCGACGCCGTGAACGTCGCCGCCCGCATGGAACAGACCGCCGAGCCCGGCACGGTCCAGATCACTGCCGAGACCTACCGGCTCGTCGGATCGCTATTCGACGTCGAGTCGCGCGGTGGCGTCGAGGTGAAAGGCAAGGCCGAGCCGGTCGAGGCGTACACCGTGACGGGCCGCCGGCACGCGCATGGGGCGAACCGCGAGATGCGCGACTCGCCGTTGGTCGGCCGGGACCGCGAGCTCGACGAGCTCACGCGCGCGATCGAGGAGGCGCAGTCCGGGGGTGGTCGCATCGTCTCGATCGTCGGCGAGGCCGGGCTCGGCAAGTCGAGGCTCATCGCCGAGGCGCGATCTGAGTGGGACCGTCGCATGCCCGATGCCCACTGGGAGCACGAACAGCAGCGTGCGTGGGAGACGTGGCAATGCGTCTCGTACGACGCGACCCGCCCCTACTCGCAATACCGCCGCAGGGTCGCTCGGGTCGCCGAGATCGACGACACGGACCCGCCCGATGTGGTGCGGGCCAAACTCGCCGGCACGATGGACCACCACGGGTGGGAGGACCGGACCGAGCCGCACATGCGCGTCTGGCGGTCGCTGTTCGATGTCACCGAACCGGGCGAAGAGCCACTCGAGGGAGAGGCGTTCCGCAACGCCATCACGGAGTTGGTGACGTCGTCGACACGCGATCTCGGCGCCGAGCCGCGGCTCCTCGTCTTCGAGGACCTGCACTGGTGCGACGAGGCATCGATGGACGTGCTGATCGAGACGGCGAAGCTCGTCGACGACATCCCGAGCCTGTTCGTCTTCGCCTATCGGCCCGACCGACAGGCGCCGTCGTGGCGTCTGAAGCAATGGCTCGAGACGGAGTACCCGCACCGATCGACCGAGCTGTCGCTGACGGCGTTGACCGCCGACGAGAGCGAGCAACTGATCGACGCGCTCATCCCGGATGAGGCCGCGGACGTCCGTGCCCAGATCCTCGCCCGCACCGACGGCAATCCGCTGTTCCTGGAAGAGGTCACTGCCGCGGTGCACGAGCACCACGTCGACATAGCGATCCCGACCACGTTGCAGGCACTCTTCACCGCGCGGCTCGACGCGCTCGACGAGCAGGCCAAGCACACGCTGCAGCTCGCCTCGGTGATCGGGCGGTCGTTCACCGAGCCCGTGCTGCGCGCGGTCAGTGGTGACGACATCACGGCGTCTCTTCGCACGCTGGAGCGTGCCGGCCTGATCGTCGAAACGGCCCGGACGCCCGAGCGTGAGTACGCCTTTCGGCACAGCCTCACGCAGGACGCCACCTACGGGACGATCTTGCTCAAGCGTCGCCGCGAGCTCCACCGCCGCGTGGCCGAGGTCTACGAGGAGCTCTACGCCAACCGGCTCGAGGCCTCCGCGTCGCTCATCGCGCAGCACGCGCGCGAAGGCGGCGACGACGAGCGAACGCTGACGTACGCGTCGCTCGCCGCGCAGGCCGACGCCCGCCTTTACGCGAACGCCGAAACCGTGACCCACACGACCTGGGCCATCGACGCTGCGACCGCGCTCGGCCGGCCCGAGGTGGCGTTGGACAGCCTCTTCACAACTCGCGGCCGCGCACTCGAGCTCTCCGGCCGGATCAAGGACGCGGTCACCACCTATGAGGAGATGGAGTCGGTGGCGGATGCGGCCGGCGACGGCACGGCCTCACTCGCCGCCCGCCTCAAGCTCACGACCTTGTACGCGACGCCGACCCCTGTCTTCGACGCGGTGGTCGGACGCGCGCTGTGCGAACGCACGATCGCGCTCGCCCGAGAGCTGGGCGATCGCGCCGCGGAATCCAAGGCGCTGTGGAACCTGATGACGCTGAACACCTTCAGTGGCGGCGATCCGCAGGAAGCCGTGCAAGCGGGTGAACGATCGCTCTCGATCGCGCGCGAGCTCGACCTGCGCGAGCAGATCGCGTTCACGCTGAACGACATCTGGCGCCCCTACTCGGCATCCGGCGATCTCAAGACAGCTCGCGCGTCCCTGGAGGAGGCCCGCCCGCTCTGGCAAGAGCTCGAGAACCTCCCGATGTATTGCGAGAACCTCTCGAGCACCGGTGCGCTGCTCGCCCTCGCCGGCGACAACGAAGGGTCGCTCGCACTGACCGGGGAGTCCTATCGGATCACCGGCGAGATCGGGAACCTCTGGGGCCGGTCCTACAGCTTGTTGAACAGCTATCACGTCCACGCGTCCATGGGGAACTACGGCCAAGCGTTCGCCGAGATGCGCGAATGCATCGAGTGCGCCGACGCGTCGGGGTTCATGATCCCGCTCGCCGCGACGCGGGCCGACATGGGCGCGCTGCTCGCCAACCTCGGCGAGATCGAGCGAGGCGCCGAACTGGCCGCAGAGGGTCTCGAGATCGCCGAGCGGGTGAACGCGCTCGCGGTCCCGCTCGTGATGGCCTCGGTCGCCGAGATCGCGTTGTTCGAAGGCCGGCTGGACGACGCGGAGGCGGCGGTCGAACGGAGCATGTCCGAGGTCCTCCCCGGTCTGTTGGCCTTCTCCGCGGCCGCGAACGCCGGGATCCAGAAGGGGCGGCTCGCGGCGATCCGCGGCGACCATGAGGGGGCCATCGAGGTCGCCGATCACGTGCTTGCGTGGCTCCGACCACTGGAGGTCCGCCCCTACGAGGCCGAAGCGCTCCTGCTGAAGGGCACGTCGTTGGCCGCGCTCGGCCGCTCCGATGAGGCGGAGCAGGCGTTGCTCGAAGGCCGGGACGCAGCTGAGCGGCTCGGGT
The DNA here is from genome assembly GCA_963792215.1 of uncultured Actinomycetes bacterium. Taxonomy (GTDB): domain Bacteria; phylum Actinomycetota; class UBA4738; order UBA4738; family HRBIN12; genus AC-51. The sequence goes on along the minus strand of CAWBVL010000008.1, from coordinate 173,593 downwards.
TCGCCCCGATCGCCTGGCAGGCCGACCTCGCCCTGAGCCGCGTCGTCGCCGAGGCAGGTGACGCGACACGAGCGGCCGAGCTCCGCGAACGAGCCAGGGCCATCGTCGAACGGCTCGCAGCGACAATCGACGACGAGCCACTCCGCGCAACCTTCCTCGCGTCGCCGGACGTTCAGGCGGTCACGGAGGACGGTACGCTCGCGCCGTGACCGAGGAGCTCACGCTCGAACAAGCTGCGGATCGAGCAGGGGTCGAGCCCACCTACCTGCAGCGCTTGCGAGACGTCGGCATCATCCCCGGAACCAGCAGCGTGTTCTCGGAGGGAGACGTGCGCCGGGCGATCACCACACGATCGCTGGAGAACGCAGGGATCTCGGTCGACGTATTCGCGGAGGCGATGCGGAGCGGCGCTCTCAACCTCGACTTCCTTGACTCCGAGGCATACGAGCGATTCTCGGGCCTCTGCGACGAGACGTTCCAACAGGTGAGCGACCGAACGGGCATCCCGGTGGAGCTCCTCATGCTCATCCGGGAGTCGATCGGGATGGCGCAGCCGTCGCCCGACGACCGGATGCGCGAGGACGAACTCGGCGTCGTCCCGTTCCTCGAGCTCCAGATACGCACGGGGTTCCGGGCGCCGGCGATCGAACGGCTGATGCGCGTGGCGGGGGACGCCACGCGCCGGATCGCCGAGCAGGAGGCTGCGTGGTGGCGGTCCGAGGTGATCGAGCCCGGGATGGCCGCGGGTAAGGGCGTCGACGAGATCGGGAACCCCGAGTTGTCGGACAAGATCTCGCCGCTCGCGGAACAAGCACTGCTGTCGATCTATCACGCGCAACAGGCACGTGAATGGTCGGCGAACATCATCGGTGGTTTCGAGCAACTGTTGGCGAAGGCCGGCATCCACAGCAAGCTCGAGCAGCCGCCCGCGATCTGCTTCCTCGACATCACCGGATACACGCGGCTGACGCAGGAGATGGGCGATGACGCCGCGGCCGAACTCGCGGCAACGGTCGCGCGCCTCGTCCAACGGAACTCCGCGCAGCACGGCGGGAAGACGATCAAGTGGCTCGGCGACGGCGTGATGTTCTACTTCGCACGCCCCGGCCCCGGCGTGCGGGCCGCGCTCCAGATGGCCGACGCGATCCCGGCCGCCGGGCTCCCGCCCGTACACGTCGGGATGTCATGTGGCCCGGTCCTGTTCCAGGAAGGCGACTACTTCGGCCAGACGGTGAACCTGTCTGCGCGGATCGCCGACTACGCCCGCCCCGGCGAGGTGCTCGTCACCCGATCCGTCGTCGACGCATCAGCTGAAGCTGACATCGACTTCCGGGAGATCGGTGCCGTCGACCTGAAGGGCGTCGCCGGCTCGACCGAGTTGCTGCTCGCCCACCTGAACTGACGCGACTCACACGCGCGAAAGCGCAGATACCGCCTCAACCTTGGTCCGCAACGAACCCATCCGTCGCCGTGACGATCGCGCTTGTGATGCCGCTCACATCGTGACCGGCATCGTTCACGACGACGAACTCCGCCCGGGGCCACGCACGGTGCAACGCCCATGCGGAGCCGACAGGCGATTGGAAGTCGAACCTCCCGTTCATGATCAGGCCGGGGATACGGTCGAGGACGCCCGCATCCTGAAGCAGTGCGCCGTCTTCGATCCATGCGTCGTGACGAACGTAGTGGGTGACGATCCGGGCGAATGCGAGCGCGAACGCTTCGTCGCGGAACCGCTCGTGCAGTCCCGTCGAAGGCGGCCACGCGGGCGTTGCGGACTCCCAGAGGCACCACTCGAACGCCGCCCGCCGACGAACCTCCGGATCGTCGTCGAACAGGAGCCGAGCGTAGGACTCGACGACGTCATCGACGGGCGCGGGCACCCCGCGGAGGAGTCGTTCCCACTGTTCGGGGAAGAACGCCGAGACGCCTCCCCGGAACAGCCAGTCGTCCTCCGAGCGCCGGCCCGTCGCTACTCCCCAGACGATGAGTTCAGAGACTCGGGCTGGGTGACGCTCGGCATACGCGAGCGCGAGCAAGCTCCCCCATGACCCTCCCGCCACGAGCCACGTGTCGACCCCAAGGTGCATCCGAAGCTGCTCGATGTCTGCGAGCAGGTGGTCTGTGGTATTCGCCGACAGGTCAACGTTCGGCTGGCTCGCGTGCGGCGTGCTCCGGCCGCAGTTCCGCTGGTCGAACAGCACGATGCGATACGCGCTCGGATCGAAGAGACCGCGCTGCCACGGCGCGGACCCCGATCCTGGGCCACCGTGCAACAGCACGGCTGCTTTGCCCGCGGGATCGCCGGACTGCTCCCAGTACATCGCGTGACCGTCGCCGACATCGAGCATCCCGGTGCGGAACGGTTCAACGCCCCGATAGCGGCCGGTCATCAGGAAGGTGAATCAGCTCGCGGGCGGGCGCGGCTCGAAGACGAAAGGGCAACCTGGTGGACCGACTCGTCGCGCTGCATCGACACGAGCCGCGGCGTCGACGACAACGACACATCCGCCCGCGGGTGGCGACGACACGGGTTTCGCGTTACGCCGCCGTGAGCACGTCGACCACCGGGAGGTCGAACGCCTGCCGCGCTCGGGCCGCCACGTGCAACCGCCGGCGGTGCGGTCGCTCGGGCACCGCGAGCACGATCGCGTCGTAGTCGGTCGCCCGGAGCGCGTCCTCGATCGCCAAGATCGGATCGACGTCGCCGATCTCACCGTCCGCATCCGGATCCACCTCACGCATCCATTCGAGTCCGTTCACCAATCGCCTGCGCGCGATGAGATGCGCCTCGCTCTCGTCCCACGCCAGAGCCCGGCGATCCGGGATCGTCGGCACGATGAGATGGAACGTCGACGCATCGTCGTCCGTTCGATTCCGCACGAAGTCCTTCAGCTGATTCGACCCGACCATCAGGTCCGACACCACGAGATATCTGTTCATGACCTGTCCCCCCATCAACTTGGAAGGGAGTACGGGTCGCTCACCGCATCGGTTCAGCGATGCGGTTCGAGATCGGTTAGATCGCGCGGCGGTACGTACGAACGCCGAGCGGCACGAAGATCACCAACACCACCGTGCACCAGAAGATCGCCCAGAAGACGTAGTGCGCCGTCGGCCCACCGAGCACCAGCGCGCGGGCCGCCAACACCACCGACGACACGGGCTGGTTGCGCGCCCACGGTTGCAACCACCCCGGCATGCTGTCGGCCGTCACGAACGCGACCGACGCGAACACGAGCGGCGCGAGGATCGGGAACGCCGCCGCCTGCGCGGTCTCCGGATCCTTCACCGCGAGGCCCAGCGTCGCGAAGATCCACGAGAGGGCGAACCCGAAGTAGACGACCAGCGCCATCGAGGCCAGCAGGCCGAACACGTTCGTGTGCACCCGGAATCCGACGAGGGTGCCCACGATGAGCATGAGGATCACGACGAAGATGTTCCGCGCCATGTCGGCGCCGGTCCGTCCGACCAACACCGATGAGCGCGTGACCGGCAGGGATGCGAACCGTTCAAGCAGACCGCTCTTCAGGTCGGTCGCGAGGCCGACGCCGGCCGCCAGCGAACCGAACACCACGGTCTGCACGAAGATGCCGGGCATCAGGTAGTCGACGTAGCTCATGCCCGGGGGTAGCGAGCCCTTGATCGCGCCTCCGAACACGTAGGTGAACATCAGCACGAAGATGATCGGCTGGATCGTCGAGAACACGAGCAGTTGCGGCACACGCTTGTAGGCGATCAGGTTCCGACCGATCATCGCCCGGCCGTCGTTGAACTCCTTCGCGAGCGCGGAGCGCTTGGCGACCGGCAAGCGGCCGGTGGTGGCGGTGATCGCGCTCATGAGTCCCTCCTGTTCCTGCGGCCCCCGGCTTTCCCCTTCGCTTGGCCCTTCTCGAGCGACCGCTCCTCCTCGGCGGCGTGGCCGGTGAGCGAGAGGAACACGTCGTCGAGCGACGGCTCGCGGAGCGCGACGGCGGTCGGCTGCACGCCTTCGTCGTCGAGTCGCCGCAGCATCTGGGTCAACAGGTGCGAGCCGTCGGGCGACGGCATCCGCAGCAGCGCTCCCCGGCGCTCCGGCTCGCTGCCGATCACGGCGCCCACCAGCGACGCGGCCTTGTCGACGTCGCTGCCTTCGCCCATCGTCAGCTCGATCACCGTGCCGCCGAGGTTCTTCTTGAGCTGGCCGGCGGTGCCCTGCGCGATGATCTTTCCGCGGTCGATCACGACCAGGTCGTCCGCGAGTTGATCCGCTTCCTCGAGGTACTGGGTGGTGAGGATGACCGTCGTGCCCTCCTGCACCAAGTTGCGGATCGTGTTCCAGAGTTCCTGACGGCTCTGCAGGTCGAGCCCGGTCGTCGGCTCATCGAGGAAGAGCACCGGCGGCTTCTGCACGAGCGATGCAGCGACGTCCAGCCGTCGTCGCATCCCACCCGAGTAGGTTCGCACCGGCCGGTCCCCCGCGTCGACCAGGTCGAAGCTCTTGAGCAGCTCGTCGGCCCGCGCCGGGATGAATGCGGGCTCGACCTGGGCTAGCCGCCCCATCAACCGTAGGTTCTCGCGGCCGGTGAGGTTGGGGTCGACCGCCGCGTACTGACCCGCGAGGCCGATACGCATCCGGACCTCGTGCGCATCCTTCACGACGTCGTAGCCCAGCACCTCCGCCGAACCGGCGTCGGGCTTGTGGACGGTCGCGAGGATCCGGACCGCCGTCGTCTTGCCGGCGCCGTTCGGGCCGAGAAGCCCGAAGATCGTGCCTTCCGGGATCTCGAAGTCGATCCCCGCGAGCGCCTGCACCTGGCCGAACTTCTTGGTGAGATCTGTGACGCGAACCGCTGTCGCTGGCATGACCAGCATGTTCCCACCGTCATGCGAGGACGCCTACCGGGTTCGGCGCGTAGTATTCCTATGGAAGGAGCGCTCGAGGGATCCGCTGCGGCGACTCGCGCTCCGCCTCACTCCAGGCTCGCGGGCCCTTCCGATCGAGCAGCTTCGGGACCGTCGCAACGGTGAACGCGCTCGGGTCGGTCTTCTTCAGCTCACCGGGGACGACGGGGAACGACACGGTGGCCTCGTCGCGCGCTCGCGGCGAATACGGCGCGACCACGGTCGCGCCGGTCGAGTTCCGCGACGGATCGAGCATCACCTTCCCGCCGCGATCCGCCTTTCGGAACTCCGAGGTCACCAGGTCGGGACGACGCTCCTGCACGATCTCGGTGAGCCGGTTGGCTGCGTAGCGGAGTTGATCCACCGTCACGCGCCGCTGGATCGGCGCAACGATGTGCAGACCCTTGCCGCCGGTCGTCTTCACCAAGGTCCGAAGGCCAAGGTCATCGGTGACCTCGAGCACCAAGAGCGCTACCTCGACCGCGGCGTCGAACGCGTCGTCGGGCGGATCGATATCGACGGTCAAGACATCCGGCCGCTCGACCTTGTCGCGGCGAACCGGCGCCGGGTGGAACTCAAGCGCCGCCTGGTTTCCGAGCCAGGCGAGCGTCGCGGCGTCGTTACAGACGGTGTATGCGACGTCGCGCCGAACCGCGGGGATCGTGACCGTCTTGATCCACGACGGCGCGTACTTGGGCGTGTCCTTCTGGTAGTACCGCTCCCCCGTCACACCGTCGGGCGCGCGCACGAGCGACAGCGGCCGGTCACGCAGCCAGGGCAACATCCGCTCGCCGACCGCGGCCAAGTAATCGACGTAGCGCTGCTTCGTGATCTCGAGCGCAGGCCACAGCAGTTTGTCCGGGTTCGTGATCTTGACGCCGGGCGTCACCGCGGCCGCTCCCGCACGACCTGATCGGCCGACTTGTCGTTGCGCAGCCCGAGGTATCGGGGGTGCCGAAGCTTCCCGTCCGGCGTCCATTCAGCGAACCCAACCTCGGCCACCAACTCCGGTCGGACCCAGTGCACGCCCTTCATCGCGATCCCCTTCGTGTCGGCGAGCGGCGACGTCTGCCGTTCCAGCCGGCGGAGCTTCGAGCTCAGCCGCTCGAGCTCGCGCTCATTGAACCCCGTGCCGACCTTCCCGCCGAACCGCAGCTCGCCACCGTCGTGATACCCGACCAGCAGCGCGCCCAAGCCCTCGCGCGACCCGCGCGGCTCGGTCCATCCGATCACGATGAACTCCTGCTCGTTACTGCACTTGAACTTGAGCCAATCCCTCGACCGCGCGTGTGTATACGGCGACGCGGCGCGCTTGGCGACGATCCCCTCCCAGCCCTTCTCGCAGGCGGCTCGGTACGCCACCTCGCCCTCCTCGTCGAGATGCTCGGAGAACCGGAGCGGGTCGGAGAACGTCAGCGCATCTCGAAGGACCGCTTTCCTCGCAACCAACGGCAACGCCGACAGGTCGTACCCGTCGAACCAGATCAGGTCGAACAGATAGAAGTAGACGGGGACCGCGGCGACGTTCGCCGAACTCGGCCGCGCGTTCTGCATACGGCCCTGCAGCTTCGAGAACGAGGTCACCTCGCCGTCGAACGCCACGATCTCGCCGTCGGCGATCAGCGGCGGGGTCTCGTTGCGCAGGATCGCCGCGGAAAGGTCAGGATAGTGAGATGTGCGGTCCTTCTCGTTCCGTGTGATCAAACGAACCGACCCGCCCCGCAGCCACAGGAGCGACCGCTGCCCGTCGAGCTTCGGCTCGTACACCCAGTCTGGATCCGAGAAGACATCCTTGGTCAGCGTCGCAAGCATCGGCTGGGTGAACGAGGGCATCCTCCCGCGCTTCAGCCTCTTCCGATCGGCCGGATCGAGCTGCTCGAGTGCCGGATCCATGGTGCGACAGGCTAATTCCGGCTCGCGGGCGTGTGAACCGCTTCTGGGACGGGTACGGGAGGACGATGCCCGCTATCACGAGGCGCCTGCACGTCCTGGCCATCACCGTGGTTGCGGCCCTCGCGACGGTAGCAACTGCGCTGGCTCCCACCGTCGCGACCGCCACCCCTTCGAGTTCGTTGCGGCGCTACCCGTATCTCACTGACCTGGTGACCGATGGCGTCAAGGTGAACTGGGCCACGACCACGTCGATCACAGGTGGGTCGGTGACATACGGGCGCTCCGGCACCGAGAGCTGCACGGCGCACACGGTCCCCGCGACGAAGACGGCCATCACCGTGGGGTCGACCGCCGAATATCAGTGGAAGGCAGCGATCCCCGGTCTGAAGTTCGACAGCCCGTACTGCTACCGGATCATGGGCAACGGGACCGACCTCCTGGGATCCGATCCATCGCCGGTGTTCAAGTCACAGATCGGCGCCGGGTCGACGGCGTCCTACTCGTTCGCGGTGCTTGGCGATTGGGGATCGCAGGACACCAGCTCGATCAACACGGATCAGGCGAACGTGCTGGCGCGCCTCGCGTCGAGCGGCGCCCGGTTCGCCATCTCGACCGGCGACATCGCCTATGACGGCGGCTCGCAAACGAACTACGGCGACCTCCAGCAGACCGGCGCCCAGGTGAGCACGGTGTTCGGTCCGAAGTACTGGACCGTGCCCGGCGCCACGATCCCGATGTTCAACGTGCTCGGCAACCACGGGTTGAACTCGACCGTGCTGACCAACTGGCCCGAAGCGCATGCCGCCTCCAGCTCCGAGGGCCGGTACAAGATGGAGAGGTACTGCTGCACCAACGGCACGAAGTCGGCGAGCTACCCCAGCGCGTGGTACGCGTTCAACGCAGGGGCGGCGCGGTTCTACATCCTCGATGCCTCGTGGGCCAACTCCAACGTTGGAAGCGCGAACCTCTACAAGAACGATCACGACAACCACTGGACCACCTCGAGCGATGAATACCAGTGGCTGTCCGACGATCTAGCCGCGCATCCAGGAGGACTGAAGTTCGCGTTCTTCCACTTCCCCTTGCACTCCGCGAACAGCACGGAGGCGTCCGACACGTACCTGGACGGTGCCGCCAGCCTCGAAGGACTGCTCGCTCAGAATGGCGTCGACATCGTGTTCAATGGGCACGCGCACATATACGCGCGGTCGGCGCCGGCGGGGATGCCGGTCAACTACGTGACCGGCGGTGGCGGCGCCAAGCTCGAGCCGGCCACGGTATGCGGCGCCCCGGTCCAGGCCGCGCTCGGGTGGTCCTACTCGTCGAGCACGCACGGCAGCTCATGCGGGTCACTCCCCCGGCCGACCGCGCTTGACCGGATCTTCCACTTCCTCCTGGTGACCGTGAAGGGCTCAACGGTCACGGTGACGCCGACCGATGAGCAGGGACGCACGTTCGACGTGCAGACCTACAACTTCGGCTGAGATGCAGCCGTGCGCGAGCCGCGCGTGGAACACATAGCCGGGCCCGATGACTGCGAGGCCCATCGGTAAACACGAGCAGCCTTGGTATCGCCTCCCTCGGTAACGCTTGCGGGAGAGCAGCTGCCCAACCCCGAACCGGCTGGCCTCCCGTCGGGTCAGCCTGCCTGCACCCTTCCGCACAGGGCCTCGTGGGGCCATCATCGGGCGAAGATGAGGGTTCGGAACCCATCCCGGGTCGCCGTCTGGCTTGGCGGCAGCGCGATCGCGCTGATGACCGCCAGCCTCGTGCTGATGTTCGTCGATCGAGGCACCGCCGTCCCCTCTGCGGCCAGCCAGTACGACTGGAGCCAGGCGAACGCCCTCTCGGTCGTCGCCAACATCGTCGGGATCTCGATCGGGACCGTGGTGGCGGCCAAGCGGTCGGACAACCGCATCGGATGGTTCTTCATGGCCGCCGGCATCACGCTCGGGATCAGCGGATTCTTCGGTGCGTACGCCGTCCACACGTTGGTGGTCGACCCTGGTTCCTGGCCCGGAGGCAACTTCGCCGCGTGGCTCGCTTCCTGGACGGGCTTCATCCCGATCTACATGCTGACGTTCCTCTTCTTGTTGTTCCCCACCGGGGAGATCCGCTCGCCGCGCTGGCGTCCGATCTGGTGGCTGCTGGTGGCCTCGACCATCGTGTCGACGATCGCCGGCCTCTTCTTCAGCACCATGACCTGGCACGACCCGTACGCGTCGCAGAACTCCCCCTCCACTCCCGCGATCGTCGTCTTCCTCGCCCTGTTCCTCCTGCCTCTGATCGCGTCCCTGATCGCGTCGCTCGTCGCGGTGATCGTCCGCGCGATCTACTCGACCGGCGATGAGCGGCTGCAGATCAAATGGTTCGCGACGGGCGCAGCGCTCGTCGTGCTGTCGTTCCTGATCAACTTCACCCAAGGCCAGGTCACACCGGTGTGGATCTCGGTGTTCCAAAGCTTGGCGTTCATCTTCCTGTTCTCCACGATCGCCATCGCGATCCTCAAGTACCGACTGTACGAGGTCGACGTCGTGATCAATCGCGCGGTCGTGTACGGGACGCTCGCGGTGTTCATCACGCTGATCTACGCGGCGATCGTGGTCGGCGTCGGCACCCTGGTGGGTGGCCAGAGCAGCAAGTTCCTCGCGGCGGTCGCCGCTGCGGTGATCGCGATCGCGTTCCAACCGGTCCGCGAGCGGAGCCGACGGTTCGCGAACCGGATCGTGTACGGCAAACGAGCGACACCGTACGAAGTGTTGTCGGACTTCGCCGAACGGGTCGCGGGCACCTACGCGGTCGACGACGTCCTGCCGCGAACGGCACACATCCTTGCGGAGGGCATGGGTGCCCGCGGCGCCGCCGTCTGGGTGAAGGTCGGCTCGGACCTTCGGACCGCGGGCTCGTGGCCGTCGGCCTCGGTGTCGCACGTCCCGCTCACCGAGGATGTCGCCGTGCCGGGGGCCACCGCAACGGCGCCGGTCCGCTACCAAGGGGAACTGCTCGGCGCGTTGTCCGTGACGAAGGGTCCCGGCGAAGTTCTCACCTCGGCCGACGAGAAGCTCCTGACGGACGTCGCATCGCAAGCCGGCCTGGTTCTACGGAACGTCGGATTGATCGAAGAACTCCGCGCCTCGCGCCAACGGCTCGTGGCCGCCCAGGATGAGGAGCGGCGCAAGATCGAGCGCAACCTGCACGATGGCGTGCAGCAGCAGCTCGTCGCGCTGAACGTCCAGGCCGGGCTGCTCGCTCGGGTCGGGAACGGCGATCCATCCAAGGTCGCCGATATGGCCGAGCAGCTCCAGACGCGAGCGACGGAGGCCTTGGACGACCTGCGCGACCTCGCCCGCGGGATCTACCCGCCGCTGCTGGCCGACAAGGGGCTTGGCGCCGCGCTGGAAGCGCAGGCTCGCAAATCCGTCGTGCCGGTTTCGGTGGAGACCGACGGGATCGGCCGGTACGAACAGCCGGTCGAAGCCGCCGTGTACTTCTGTGCGCTCGAGGCGCTGAACAACGTCGTGAAGTATGCGCAGGCATCGGAGGCGCAGCTCACGATCCAACAAGACAACGGCGACCTTCGGTTCACGGTCACCGACGACGGTGCGGGGTTCGACACCGCCGCGACGACGTACGGCACCGGCCTGCAGGGCATGGCCGACCGGTTGGACGCGATCGGCGGCACGCTGCGGATCACAAGCACACCGGGCGCCGGGACCTCCGTCTTGGGTTCTGTTCCCGTGGACTAGGTCCTCTCACTTTATGAGTTCAGGTGCGGGACTTCTGGTACCCCAGGACGCTCCAGTCGAGGTCGCGAGCCGGCACACTGAGGCGCCGGGCGATCTCTGTGAGACCGTCGACGGCCTCCGATTGAGACGCGTTCCTGCCGATCGCGCCGGACACGAACCGCAGGACGTGCACGTCGGGCTTCACCGTGTCGACGCCCATCCGCATCACGAGCGACCGATACACGGCCGGCCCGAGTCCCTTGATATGCCCGACGAAGTCCTCTTGTTGCGACTTCGTTGCCCACGTCCGGAGCCGCCGCAAGGTGGTCACGTTCCGCTCGTGGAAGTACCGAACGAGTCCGCGCAGCTCTTGCGCCCGCCGCCAGTGGTGGTTGCCCCAGAGGTACTGCGCGAGCCCGTCGTCACCATCCCGATCGGTAGGGAACCGCTCCAGCACCCCCTCGAGGTCGTCCAGCGTGCGGATCTCGTCGTAGTGGCTCGCGCGGTAGTACTGCTCCGCCTTTTCGATCGTCGCTGCTTGGTTCTGGTAATCGAGCACGGTGTCGAACAGCGCCATCACGTAGTCGTCCGCGACGAACTCGAAGCTGCTCAGCGGGATGGTCGCGCACGCGTGCTCGAGCGCGTCGAGCTCCGCGGCGGTGAGCACGATGTCGGCGGAGCCCTACATCGGCGAGATCAGCTGGAAGTAATTGCCGTCCGGGTCGGCGAACGTTGCGATGCTCATGTTGTCGTCGGCCTCGTCGCCGGGGTTGTAGGGCTCTTGCACCACGGTGGCGCCCGCAGCCTTGAACCGATCGAAGTCGCCGGACACATCCGAACTCTCGATGTTCCAGATGAGCCGGCCCGGCTGTTCGTTCTCGCCCTTGACCTGGTTGTGCGGGCCAACCGTGAAGCCTCCGGTGCCGATCTGCCAACCGGTGTACCCGTTCTCGTCCCAGGTTGGGTCGCCGAAGAGCTTCTTGAAGTAGGTGACCAAGCGCTGCGGCTCCTCCGAGCCGATCAGGATGCCGTTGAAGTTCATATCCCCTCCCTTACCGTCTACGGGCTTCGGGCTCGAACCACCAGGGGTCGAACCCGCGGTCCTCTTCGTCGACGAGCGTACCCGGGGGCACCAGTTCGTCGATCGCGTCGAGCGTGCCGACGTCGAGCCTGATGTCCGCCGCTCCGAGCAGGTCGTCGAGCTGCTCCCGCGTCCGCGGACCGATGATCGTCGACGTCACCGCCGGATGTGCCAGCGTGAACGCGATCGCCATGTGGGTCAGCGCGATACCGGCCTTGTCCGCGATGACGAGCAGCTGCTCGACCAGATCGAGCTTGTGCTGGACCTCGGCTCGCGACCGGTCGTACATCGGACGCATCCAGTCGGCCCGCTGGGGACCTCGGGTCGCCCGCGACTCCGGCGAGTCGTCCCACTCGTCGCGCCGGTACCGGCCGGTCAGCCACCCACGGCACAGCGGGCTCCAGACGAGCACCCCCATCCCGTACCTCTCGGCGACGGGCAAGACATCGTGCTCGATCTGTCGCACGAAGATCGAGTAGGGCGGCTGCTCGGTTCGGAAGCGCGAGAGCCCGCGCCGCTCTGCGGTCCACTGCGCCTCGACCATCTGCCAGCCGGGATACGTCGACGAGCCGAAATAGCGGATCTTCCCCTGACGCTGCGAGGTCGGTGAGCGCCCCGAGCGTCTCCTCCACGTCGGTGTCCCCGTCGGGGCGATGGATCTGATACAGGTCGATGTGGTCGGTGCCGAGGCGTCGGAGGCTGTTCTCGACCTCCTTCGCGATCCAGACACGCGAGTTGCCGGCGTCGTTGTACCCCTGCCCCATCTGTCCGTGCACCTTGGTCGCGAGGATCACTTCGTCGCGTCGCCCTTTGAGCGCCTTGCCGACGATCTCCTCGGACTCACCTGCCGAGTAGACGTCTGCCGTGTCGACGAAGTTGATCCCGCCGTCGATCGCCGCTCGGATCGTCCCGATGCAATCGTCGACGTCGGTGTTCCCCCAGGCCCCGAACATCATCGTGCCGAGGCAGTGCGTGCTGACCTTGAGGCCGGTCCCGCCGAGCGTTCTGTACTCCATCGCTCGACCGTATCACCGGCCGCGGATACGGCCGGCCGGTGATTCGTGTGCGTCGCCGGGGCCGACTAGAGTCCTTGCACCCGAGCCGAGAGAGGGTGCGGCGTGAAGCTCAACAGGGACTCGCTGATGGGCGCGATCCTGATCGCATCGGGCGTCGTCACGTATCTCTACTCGCGGCGGCGCTCGATGACGCGAAAGATGCTCGCGCTGATCGGCGCAGCGGCCACGATCATCATCGGTGCGCTGCTCTTCTTCCACGTCGCCTAGCCACGATGGCAGCCACCCTCGACGAGGTCGCTCGGATCGCGCTCGCGCTTCCGGAGGTGACCGAGGGCGAGCGACATGGCAACCGAACGTGGTCGGTGGCCGGCAAAGGGTTCGCCTGGGAACGCCCGTACACGAAGGCGGATCTGAAACGGTTCGGCGATGAGACGCCGCCTCGGCAGCCGGTCGTCGCGGTACGAACGGACGACATGATCGAGAAAGCGGCCGTGCTGCAGGCCGGCATCAAGGGCGTCTTCGACATGACCCACTTCAACGGCTACCCGGCCGTGTTGATCGAGCTCCGGCTGGTGGCCAAGCGGCCTCTGAAAGAGTTGCTCGTCGATGGCTGGCTCGCCTGCGCGCCACCGGCTCTCGCCGACTCGTTCCTGCACGAGCGGTAGCCGATCCACGCGTGTCGGTGGCCGGTGCGAGCATCGGCCGGTGGGCGAGGAAGCCACGATCCTGCACGCGGACGCGGACTCCTTCTACGCGTCCGTCGAACAGCGCGACGATCCCTCGCTCCGCGGCAAGCCGGTGATCGTCGGCGGAGGCGTCGTGCTCGCCGCGAGCTACGAGGCCAAGGCGTTCGGCGTCTACACCCCGATGGGCGAGATCCAGGCCCGACGCCTGTGCCCGCACGCCATCGTGGTGCGCCCACGCATGGAGGCGTACAGCGAGGCCAGCGACGCGATGTTCGACGTGTTCCGCGACACCACGCCCCTCGTCGAAGGACTGTCGATCGACGAGGCGTTCCTCGACGTCGGTGGGCTCAAGCGCATCTCCGGAACACCGCCGGAGATCGCGGTGCAGCTCCGCGCCGAGGTGCGTGAGCGCGTCGGCATCCCCGTCACGGTCGGCGTCGCCCGCACCAAGTTCCTGGCGAAAGTCGCCAGCGGCGTCGCCAAGCCCGACGGACTGCTCGTCGTGCCGGTCGACGACGAGCTCGGCTTCCTGCATCCGCTTCCGGTTGAGCGGCTCTGGGGCGTCGGCAAGGTAACCGCGAAGAAGCTGCGCGAGCGGTCGCTCACGACGGTCGCCGACGTTGCACAGCTGGACGAAGACACGCTGATCGCGATCCTCGGCCGCGCCTCGGGCCGACATCTGCACGCGCTCGCACACAACCGCGACCCGAGGCCGGTCGAGGTCGGCAAGCGCCGCCACTCGATCGGCACGCAGCGCGCGCTCGGCCGCCGTGCACGCTCACCCGATCAGCTCGACGTCGATCTGATCGCGCTCCTCGACCGTCTTGCGCGCCGCTTGCGAAAGGCGCATCGCGTCACGCGGACAGTCACGCTGCGACTCCGCTTCGATGACCTCACCCGCGCGACCCGCTCGCACACGCTGCACGAATCCACGACCGACACGGTGATGTTGCTCACTGCGGGCCGCATCCTGCTCCGCGACGCCCTCCCGATGGTCGAGGAACGCGGGATCACGCTGATCGGGATCACCTTCAGCAACCTCTCCAACGACGACGCGATCCAGCTGGCGCTCCCGTTCGGCAAGGCGCCCGCCGCGGCGATGGACACCACCATGGACCACGTTCGCGAGCGATTCGGCTCGAACTCCCTGACCCGCGGGGTCCTGCTGGGTCGTCGCGACGGCCTCCAGGTTCCGCTTCTTCCGGACTAACTGCGAGTGATCGTCGCGAGCCAGGCTTGCGCGCTTCGATCCTGCCAGTTCGTCTCGATCACCGAAGCCTCGATCGAGTCGACGCGCCAGCCGTCGGCGAACGAGGCGCGGATCTCGTCCTGCGAGACGCGGCGAGGTCCCGCCGCGCCGGGCTGCTGATCGCTGAAGCACAGCATGAAGTACCGGCCGCCGACGGGGATCGCCGCGGCCAGGCTCGCGACGTACACCGGGCGATCGTCGTCGTCGAACACGTGGAACACGCCGCAGTCGAGCACGGTGTCCCACTGCTCGTGGAACGCCACAAGGTCGAGCACGTCGCCGACGAGGAACCGCACGTCGATCCCACGCTCGCGCGCCTTCTCGTTCGCCTTCTCGATCGCGCGCGGCGCGCCGTCGATCCCCGTCGTATCGAACCCAAGCGACGCCGCAAGCAACGCGTGCTCACCGGTTCCGCAACCGGAGTCGAGCACGCGACCCCGCAACGAGCCGTTCTCGGTAAGCGCACGGAACCCGGGCTGCGGACGTCCGATGTCCCACGGCGGGGCGTCTCGATACGCATCGTCGAAGCCGCTCGCGGGCCCACTCACATCCACAGAACGAGCGTACCGACGTCCGTCGCGAAGAGTGACACAACATCGCTCTTGTCACTCTTTCTGGCGTCGAACAACACGCAGGTCAACGTACATATGCGCAGGTCACACGCGTTTGCAGACCTCGTATGCGTCCCCTATCGTTCGCGTCGGTCCCAGGCGGCCGAACAGATCGAAGCAGGGAACCGAGCAGGGCTGATGCCGTAAGGCGACTCGGAGTACTTGTGAGTACGGGTGGGAAAGCGAACTGCCTGTGCTTGCGGGGTATCTGGGGATCCCCAAAGCGGAGGTACCGCGAGGAAACCAAGCCGGTCGTGAAGTTGCCTGGGACCACTTTCATCCCCTGGTCCCGGTTCATACGCCTCACGGCCTGCGATCGGTCAAGGGATGGAGAGATCGGGCCGAGGAGCCGAGCGAGGAGACTCACCCGTAAGGGCGAGTTTCGCAAGGTTCCTCGGCCTTATCTTTCTGGATCTAGTTACGCGCCGGCTTCTGCTTTCGCTTTCAACATCGATAAGCCCTTGCGCATCGCGCCATTGACGTAGAGCGCGAAGATCGCCGAGCGTCCCATCGCCCTGACGCCGGTCAGCGGCGGCCAGATCACCGTCTTGGTCACGGTGGTGCCCGAGCCCGACGGTGCGAGCTCGTAGCGGTTGGTCCATTCCTCTTTGTCGTCGTGGGTGGTGACCTCGAAGGTCTTCATCGGCTGGTTGACCTTGACCACGCCTTCCATCACATGCTCGCTCTCCTGCGGGAGCCATCCGATCGAGCGGAACGTGCTGCCGACGGCGTTCGGCCCGCCCGACTGCCACTCCACTCTGTAGGGCTTCGGGGACCACTCGCCCTGGCGATCGAGGTTCGCGACGAGCGGCCACACCTTTTCCGGCGCCGCGTTGATACTGACTGTGTAGACCGGCGGTTCTGCCATGGGGTCCTCCCCTCGAACCAGCAGGTCGGACCGTACGCGCGGGCCGTCGTGCCGGTCAATGAGATGTGCTCCGACACATCTCGAAGCGTTTCCACAGGGAACTCCCAGGCGTGACTGCGAGCCTGCGGGGAACGCCAACCGAATGACTGGTGTTGAACGATCGAGGAGCCGATGACGTGTCAGACCTGATGAATCCTCCGCCCGACGAGACGCAGAGCCGCTGGCCCGGTGCCACCCATGGGATGCCCGCTCCGCCCGGCTGGGGGCAACCCGGCCAAGGAACCGGCTGGACCCAGCCGACCCAACCCTCCCCGGTCGGCTGGGCTCCCCGGCCCGACCAGCCGGCCCCGAAGAAGCCCTCCAAGTGGGTGCCTGTTCTGGTTGCGCTCGCGCTCGTCGGCACACTCGTGGTCGGAGCGGTCACCGCGATCTCGATGTCGAACGGCTCGAGTGGGAGCGGCGGCGGCACTCCCGGCGTCGCGGCTCAGACCGGCATCGTCGACGTCACGACGTTCGGCAAGCAGATCGGGGCGCCCACCAGCCAGCTGGAGCCGATGGGCGCCGGCACCGGCATGGTGCTGACATCCAACGGTGAGGTGCTCACCAACAATCACGTCGTGAAGGGCGCCTGGAAGATCCAAGTGCGCGTCCCCGGCGGCTCGTCCTACACCGCGTCGGTAGTCGGGGTCGACCCCGCGCACGATGTAGCGGTGATCCAACTGCAGAACGCGTCGGGTCTTTCGACCATCAGCCCCGACTCGAGCTCCGTGTCGGTCGGCGAGAACGTGGCGGGCATCGGCAACGCGCTCGGCCGCGGCGGCAGCCCGACGGTCGCCAACGGCGACGTGACCGGTCTGAACCGGACGATCACCGCCAACGACCCCGACGGAACCTCCGAGCGATTGACCGGCATGATCCAGACAGACGCGCACATCCAGCCCGGCGACTCGGGCGGCGCGCTCGTCAACGGCGACGGCCAGGTGGTGGGCATGATCACGGCCGGCACCGACACGCAGACGACGTCGGCAACCGGGCAGAGCGTTGGGTTCGCGATCCCGATCACGACGGCGCTGGACGTGGTGAACGAGATCCACGCCGGCGGTGGCGGCACCGTCCTGATGGGCGAGCGCGGCTACCTCGGCGTCGCTGTCGAGTCGATCGACCACGACCCGACGGCAGCGGCACAGCTTGGCGTGTCGTCAGGCGCGCTGGTGGTCGGCGTTGAGCCCAACGGGCCCGCGGCGCAGGCCGGGATGCAGACGCCCGCGATGATCACCGCGGTGGACGGCCACGCGGTCACCTCGCCCAACGCCCTCGGACCGCTGCTGCACGTGCACGTGCCCGGCGAGTCGGCTCAGATCACGTGGGTGGACACGACCGGCCAGCACACCGCGACGGTCCAGCTGATCTCGGGTCCCGCCGTCTAAGACCCAGCGCAACAAGGTTCCTCGAGCCGCCCCTGCACGCGTCACATCTCGATGCGCGCGGGGGGCGGCTTCGCGCGTCGACACGTCACCGGTGCTCGCATACGGGCAAGGTTCGCGATACCTCTTATACGGCGCCTCCCGCTAGCATCGCGGCACCGTCCACCAGAGAGGGGTCGCCGCCGTGTCGCAGCCGTCCAGCACCACCCTCAACTTCGGACCGTGGTACCGCCGTTCGCCGTACTTCGAGGCGACGCTGCGGGCCGGATGCTCCGCCTACGACATCTACCAGCACATGTACCACCCGAACACGTACGGCGATCCCCTCGAGGAGTACTGGTCGCTGATCAACGACGTCACGCTCTGGGACGTGAGCGTCGAGCGGATCGTCGAGATCACCGGCCCCGACGCGACCGCCTTCACCAACATGCTCACCTGCCGCGACCTGACCTCGTGCGCGGTCAAGCAGGCCAAGTACATGCTCGTGACCGCGCAGGACGGCGGCATCGTGAACGACCCCGTGCTGCTGCGCGTCGAGGAGAACCGATGGTGGCTCGCGCTCGCCGACTCCGACGCAGGCCTGTACGCGATGGGCGTCGCCGTCAACTCGGGGATGGACGTCCATGTCGGCCATCCGGACGTCTACCCGGTCCAGGTTCAGGGCCCGAAGGCCAAGGACGTCATGCGCGACCTGTTCGGCGACTGGGTGCTCAAGATGAAGTACTACTGGTGCGACGAGACCGACCTCGACGGCATCCCCGTCGTCATCAGCCGCACCGGTTGGACCGCCGTCGTCGGCTACGAGATCTACCTCCGCGACCCGAGCCGCGGCGACGACCTCTGGGAACGGATCCTCGACGCCGGGAAGCCGTACAACATCCGCGTCACGCCGTCGTCTGACCCGCGCCGCATCGAGGCGGGCATCTTCGACTGGGGCTCGGACTTCGGGATCGAAACCAACCCGTTCGAGGTGACCGGGCTCGAGCGTCTGGTCGAGGAGCAGGACGCCGACTACATCGGCAAGGACGCGCTCGAGCGGATCCGCCAGGAAGGCGTCTCCCGCAAGCTCGTCGGGATCGAGATCGACGGCCCGCAGGTCGAGCAGCCCACCCAACACTGGCCCGCGTTCTCCGGCGGCGAGCAGGTCGGCCACGTCACCGACGCCACCTACTCCCCGCGTCTGGATAAGAACATCGGCTACGTATGGGTGCCGATCGGCCTCGCCGAGCCGGGCAACCGCCTCGACATCGACGCGGACGACGGCGATCGCACCGGCACCACCGCGGCGACTCCCATTCATCGACCCCCAGAAGAAGGTGCCCGTCGCGTAGCCGGCCCGCCGCGGCACCGGCCGGCGCCGCCTTCAAGCACACCCCGACCTAGGGCGATACCTCCTAGGTCATGGGACGCCTCCGGGTTCCCCGACCCGGGTTCGTGGGCACGTTCGCCCTGCTCAGCGCGGCTGCCGTCGCGCTGCTCGGGCTCGCCCTGGCCCGGGTCGAGGCCTCCCACGAGCGCTCCGTCGCGCAGAGCGACGCCGCCGCGTCCGCCCAGCTCCTGGTCCAGGTCGGGCTCCAGCCGCACATCCAGGCCTCGGACATGGAGACCGGGCTTCGCCACCACACGATCGAGGAGCTCGACAGCGCCTTCCAGGCCGGGCTCGCCGACGGGCAGCTGGTGCGGATCAAGCTCTGGTCGCCGAGCGGCGAGGTCCTCTATTCGGACCAGCACGAGCTGATCGGCCAGTCGTTCCCCGTCGGCGACGACCTGCAGGAGGCGCTCGACGGTAAGCTGAGCGCCGACGTCAGCCATGTCGACAAGGCCGAGAACGTCGACGAGCGGCAGTTCGGCGAGCTGCTCGAGGTCTACGTGCCCGTGCAGTTCGGCACCGAGCACGTCGGGGCGTTCGAGATCTACGTGCCGTGGGCACCGATCGCGAGCCAGATCCAAGCGAACACGCGACGGTTGCTGCTCGTGCTCGCCGGCGGGCTCGTCCTGCTCTGGGCGGTGCTGTTCCGGATCGTGCTCGGCGCCTCCCGACGGATCCGGCGCGACCGCGACGAGCTCGCCCGGCGCGCCGACGAGAACCAACGCCTCGCGATGTTCGATCACCTCACGGGCCTGCCGAACCGCCTGCTGTTCTTCGATCGCCTCTCGCAGACGATCGCGGCATCGGCGCGCGAAGGCACCGGCGTCGCGGTCCTGCTTCTCGACCTGCACCACTTCAAGGACGTGAACGACACGCTCGGGCACGAACCCGGCGACGAGCTGCTGCGTCAGGTCGGCCCGCGGCTGGAAGGCGCACTGCGCGCGAGCGACACCGTCGCGCGGCTCGGCGGCGACGAGTTCGGCATCGCGCTCGCGGGCCTCGCGACGCCGGCCGAGGCTGAAGACGTCGCCAGCAAGCTGACCGACGCGCTCGACGCGCCGTTCGCGCTCGACGGGATCGATATCGCGCTCGGCGGCAGCATCGGGATCGCCGCGTATCCCGACCACGGCGACCAGCCCGACCAGCTGTTGCGGCGAGCCGAGGTCGCGATGTACGTGGCGAAGGCTGCTCGCGCCCCGTTCGAGCTGTACACGCCCGCGCAGGACACGTACTCGACCGACCGGCTCGCGCTGGTCGCCGACCTTCGCAGGGCGATCGACGAGGGAACCCTGACCGTCGCGTATCAGCCGATGATCGATCTCTTGCGCGGCGCGATCGTCGGCGTCGAGGCGCTCCTGCGCTGGACACATCCCACGCAAGGTCCGATCGGCCCCGAGGTGTTCATCCCGCTCGCCGAGCACAGCGGCCTGATCGGCCGGATCACGACCTACGTGCTCGAGGCCGCCACCGGCCAAGCGCGTGCCTGGCGGGACGCCGGGCTCGACCTGACGGTTTCGGTCAACCTCTCCGTGCGAGACCTGCAGCATCCGGGGCTCGCGGCCACGGTCGCCGAGACGCTGCGCGCGAACGCCCTTTCGCCCAGCCGCCTGCGTCTGGAGATCACCGAGGGCTCGGTCATGGATCAGCCGGATCGCGCACTCGCGACGCTCAAGGAGCTCGCGGCCGTCGGCGTCAGCTTGTCGGTCGACGACTTCGGCACTGGGTACTCCTCGCTCGCGTACCTGCAGCGGCTCCCGGTCGACGAGCTGAAGATCGATCGGTCGTTCGTGCTCGGGCTCGCCGGCAGTTCATCCGACGGCGAGATCGTGCGGTCGACCGTGGGGCTCGGACACAACCTCGGGCTTTCCATCGTCGCCGAGGGTGTCGAGGACGAGTCCTCCCTCGCGTTCCTCCGCGAGGTCGGCTGCGACATCGCACAGGGGTTCTTCATCGCCAAGCCGATGCCCGCGGAGTCCATCGCCGACTGGGCCACGACGTCGAGCTGGCGGATCCCGATCGAGGCGTGAGCCTCACATCGTGATGACGAGCTTGCCCACCGTATGCAACTCCGCGAAGTCGGCGATCGCCTGGGCGGCGTCCGCGAGCGCATAGGTCTTGTGGACCGGGACCGTGATCGTGCCGGTGACCACGAGATCGGCCAATGCGGCAAGATGCGCGGGGTTGCCGTTCGCGTTCGAAACGCGAACGCCGTGGATCTCGGTCGCGTCGCCCGCCGCGCCGCGCGTCGACACGAGGATGCCGCCCGCGCGCACGTAGCCCGCGACCGCGTCGAACGCCTCACCCCCGTCGGTCACCGCATCGATGACAGCGTCGACGCCGTCCGGATAGCGACGCCGCATCTCCCTGGCGACATCGCCCGTGTAGTCGACGGTCTCGGCCGCGCCGAGGTCGCCGACGAACCCCTCGTCCCCCGGGCGAACGGACGCGATCACGTGCCCACCTCGGCTGCGCACGAGCTGGAGGGCGAACGCGCCGACTCCACCCGTCGCGCCAAGCACTAGCACCTTCATCCCGCCGTCCGGTGCGACCGCCTCGACCGCGCTCATCGCTGTGGTGCCGGCCACGGCCAGCGAGCCGCCGTCGCGGTCGCTGAGTCCGTCCGGACTCCTCGCGATCGAGGCCGCGGTCGGGGTCGCTAGCTCACCGAACGAGCCGTCATGCACTGCGCCCTTCATCCCCATCATGCCGAAGACACGATCCCCCACCGCGAACGCATCGACGCCGTCGCCGAGCGCCTGGACGGTCCCGGCCAGATCACCGCCGATCACCGCGGGGAACTCGTAGGTCATGAACGCGCGCGCGCCACCGGATGCCACCCGCACGTCGAACGCGTTGATCGACGCGGCCGCGACACGAACGAGCACCTCTCCTCCTCCGGGAACGGGCGCCTCCACCTCGATCACCGACGGCTCTTCGTCGAACGACGACAACGCCAATGCTTTCATCGATACCTCCCTCGCCTCGGCTCTCCGTCACGAACCAACGAGGTCGTACCCGCATTCCGGGCAACGTGACACCTTGGTCAGGACGCCTGCGCGGTTCCTATATGGTCCATCGTCGCGATGGCAGGCGAAGGCGTCGACCTTCGCCTGCCATCCGTCCTCCAGCGGTCCCTTCAGGTCGGTCACGTAAACCTTCTCCTCGGCGACCTTGACGAGACCCTTGTGCTGGAGGATCTCGATCATGATCGGGCGGACGTGCTGGAACCGGCAGATCTCCTCCTCGGTAGGAACCACGCCGGTCTTGTCGTCCGGCTGCTCGTGGTTCGCCATCCGGCTCCGGAACTCGTCGGCGACCCGCGCGCCGTTGCCGTACCTCGATGCGTGTACGTACACGACCTTCATCGCTCTTTCCTCCTTCGTGAGGAGCCGACAGGGTCATCGTGCGAGCGTCGCGGGTCCGGCGCCCGGGTCTGCCGTCCCGGCCCGGACAGGACCCAACGGCCCGGCGTCGCACACCGCCGTCGCGACCGCGCTACGGTCCTCCCGTGAACCAGCAGACCCTCGAGATCGATCCGGGGAGCCGGCACCGCCTCACCGAGCGGTTCGGGCACGCCGTCGAGGGGTGGTTCACGCAGCTCCCGGCCGTGCTGGTCACGCTCGTGGACCGCTGGCATCTGACCCTCGGCGAGCAGATCCCGCACGGCAGCGGCTCGATCGTCTTTCGGTGCCGGCTCGCGGACGGACGGGCGGCCGTGCTCAAGGTGAGCCCCGACCGGGCTCGCACCACAGAGGAAACCGCCGCACTCCGCGCGTGGCGGACCGTGCACGTTCCGCGTGTGATCGGGTCGGACGAGGCCTTGGGCGCGCTGCTGATCGAGGCCGTCGAACCCGGCGACCCGCTCGATACGAAGCCGGACGAGGCATCGGCGGAAACCGTCGCCGAGCTCGTGAGCGCACTCCATCAAGGCACCCCCAGCCCCTCGTTCCCGCGGGTAGAACGGCGGGTCGACGCTCTGTTCCGCTCGTCGGGATCGATCTACCAGCGGTACCCCGCGCTCACCGTCGTGGTCTCGAAGGAAACGTACGGGCGCGGTCGGGCGCTGGCCGACCGGCTCGCAGGACTCGACCACAGGGACGTCTTGCTCCACGGAGACCTCACGCCGAGCAACATCCTGATCGGCGGCGAGCAGCGCGGGCTCGTCGCGATCGACCCGGCGCCGTGCGTCGGCAACGCGGCCTTCGACGTCGTCGACCTCGTGCTCTGGCGAGCGAACAGCGTCGAAACCATCGAGCGGCGAGCCGAGCGGTTGGCCGTCACCATGGAAGTCGACGAGTCGGTGATCTTCTCGTGGTGCGTCGCGTTCGCCGGCATGAACGCGCTCGAACTGGCGACCGTGAACGGCGTTCCCGCCGACCAGATCGACACCCTGGTGGAGCTCGCCGCACGCGCCTAAGCAGATGGTGACGGGCGATGGGTGAACGACCACGCCGCCGCCGTCGGGGACGAACCTTGAGCGAGCGCAACGTTCCGCCGACGTCGGTGCTCGGCCCGGGCATGTACGGGCCGGGTCAAAACCATCGCGACGGACCGCTCACCGAGCGCCAACGAACCGCCTGGAACATCGTGATCTACGGACTCGTGCTCGGCGCCCTCATCTTCTTCGCGCTGACCGCGATCCTCCACTGGTTCTGAGCGCGCCGCACGGGTTGTGCAATCCTGAGCGCGGGAGGTGAGCGCATGGACCGGGACCGGAAGACGGCGATGTACGCGGGGCTGCTGTTCCTCGCGACGATCGTGTTCTCGATCCCCGCGGTCGGCATCTACGGCAGGGTTCGGACCGACCCGAACTACGTGATCGGCGCCGGGCAGGACGCCCGCGTGTACCTCGGCGCGTTCCTCGAGCTCCTGACCGCCGCCGCGAACATCGGGACGGCGGTCGTCCTCTACCGGATCGTCCGACGGGTCAGCGACAGCATCGCGATCGGATACGTCGCCATCCGGACGCTCGAGTCGACGCTGATCGTGGTCGGGCTCACCAGCTTGCTGTCGATCGTGACGATGCGCCAAGACTTCACCTCGAACGCAGGCGCCGACCCCGCGCAGTACATCGCGATCGGCAAGTCGCTGGTCGCGGTTCACGACTGGACCTTCATCATCGGCCCGGCGTTCTGCGCTGCGATCGGCAACGGGATCATGCTCGGCTACTTGATGTACCGCGGCCAGCTCGTCCCAAGGGCGTGGGCGATCCTTGGGATGGCGGGGGGCACGATCGCACTGGTATCGGCGGTGTTGCAACTCTTCGCCGTATACGAGAACCAGTCGGCGGCGTCGGCTGTTCTGATCATCCCCGAGGTCGTCTGGGAGCTCTTCCTGGGCATATGCCTGACGTTCAAAGGCTTTACGCCGTCGCCCTTCCTCCAAGGCGAGCCTGCGCCGGCCCCAGCGCTCTGACGCGGGCCTCCAGCGTTTGACCGCCCGAGCGACACGGGCCTACGGTCGCCGCGGTTTGGCCCTCTGACGAGGAACCCTTCCGAAGGGCAACCCTCGTCTCGAGCCGAACGGGGAGGGTCCGAGATGAGATCCCACGTGGGTCGTCCGCTCGCGTTGTACGTCGTGATCGCGTCCAGCCTGGTCCTGATCGCGACCGCTGTTCCGTCCGCAGAGGCAGCCCGCAAGGCCCAGGTGGCGCCATGCACACCGCGCCTCATCGACATGGGAACGCTGGGCGGCGCGAACAGCGGGATCAACGGGTCCAACAGCGTCGGCACTTGGGTCGGCGGCGCGGAGGATTCGAGCGGAACGGAGATCCCGGTCCTTTGGCGGAACGGCGTGATGCACGCCATCGGCCACGCAGGCGGCCTGGCGAGTGACGTGAACAACCGAGGGGTCGTCGTCGGAAACGTGGACGCAGGAGCGTTCTGGTGGAACGGAGGATCTGAGCACCTGCTTCCCACCCCTGAGGGGACGAGCGGTAGCACCGCGCGGCGGATCAATGAGCACAACGACGCCGTCGGGACCCTCTCCCTGGCAGATGGCAACAGCTCCGCCATCGAATGGATCCACCTGCGAACGCCGCGCCTCTTGCCGACGCCCGACGGCTTCTCCAGCGACGCGTTCGGGATCAACAACGCCGGTGACATCGTCGGCGACATCGGGAACGACAGCACAGAGATCGCGTGGGAGTGGGGCCACGACGGATCCAGCCACGCCCTGCAACCCGAATACCCGAACGGGCTCGGCCAGGCGAACCTGATCAACAACCGTGGGGTCGCTGCGGGCGGCCTTGACTTCGGAGGGCAGCTCGGCTTGTGGGCAGCGACGTGGCGACACGGAACGGTCACCAAGCTGGGAACCTTCGGTCCGGAACCCAACTTCAGCTTCGCGTTCGGGCAAGACGAGCTCGGTGACTACGTGGGCGCCGGAACCTACTCGCCCGACGACCCCTACCTCCATGTGTTCGTCACACGCGCGGGCTCGGGCACGATGCTCACGATGTTGTCGTTGTCGGGCAACCTCGACGATCGGAGCAACGCGCACGCCATCATCCCGACGTACATGGGGCAACCCGGCATCGCTGTCGGCGGTTACAGCACGACGAGCAGCGGTGACACGCACGCGACGGTGTGGACCTGCGCGTTCCGGCAGGCGTTCCCGCCACCGACCATCGCCACGAGCTCGCGCGTTGCCGGACCGGCTCTCTCATGGAAACGGATGGTTGACCAGGCAAGGCCGTAGGCGGAAGAGCGCCTGCACGAGAACGTTCGGGACTTGACGGGCTGGGTGAGGCGTGGTCCGCGCTGCAGGCGCTTGTGGGCAAGCCCGCGGTTACACAGAGCCTCTTCTATTTGGAGGGCGTCGCGGGTGACGCGAACATCGCCACGGTGCGCGGATGAATCTCTAGGCGCCGTCGTCGCTATCCCCGTCGCGCGCCAGGTCAGCCGCTATCTGCATCGTGCCGGCGAGCTGTTTCATCGCGTCGCCATCGAGAAGCAGCGTCAGGACGAGGGCGCGACCCTCGAGGTCCGGGAGGACCTGGCGAGCTTCCATGCGCCAGTTCTCCTCGTCTTCGCGCACGATGTCGAAGCCCGTCTCGTTACCGATCAGGTCTACCGTTACCTCAGTCACCATCGTCTCCTTCGTCGCGGTCGCGCCATCCTACGGGTACGTCGCGGATCGAATAGTCTCAGAGACATCGACCCAGGAGAGCTCGTCGGCGTGTACCCGGGTCCGTTCAAGGACGATCTAGTCTTGCTCTTCGAGTGCCTTGTGAAGTCTCGGTCGGAGTGGCAGCGCGACGGAGAGATCGCCGAGGTCGCGTTCATGGCCCAGGACGCCCTACCCCCGATGTCACGCCCAGGACCGAGGGGTCCACACGACCGGGTTGGACATCGCATCCACCAGGGAGCGACCTTCAGTCTTGGTCAGCCTGACCCAGCCACGCGAGCAGCCGCTCGGGGTACACGGTCTCATCCGTCCGTCGCAGCTCCTCGACCGACCACCAGCGGTGGTCAAGGACTGATCGCCGTTCCAGGGGCGTCCATGCCGAGTCGTCCAGAGGGAAGCGATCCACATTGATGGAGAAGTAGACCTCGTATGAGTGGATCTGATCGCCATCGAAGCTGAAGGCAGCTCGACGGTCCCCGATGGGAGGTCCGACCTCAACGACGCGGAGTCCCGTCTCCTCGCGAAGCTCACGGATCGCGGCTTGCTCATCTGACTCGCCCGGTTCAACGCCGCCCCCCGGCGGGAACCACCACTTTCCAGACTCGGGGGCTTGAGGATCGCAACCTAGGAACAGCAGGACGCAGTCACGCTCGTCAACCACAAGGATCTTCGCCGACCTTCGAGTCGCCATCTAGCCAGTTAATCAGTGCGGTCAGCTCTGTGCGGAAGCTCTCGAACCCCACGTCGTCGTTGTCCTTGGGGTCGTCCTCGGCCTCTGCTTCTCCGCCGCGCAGTCGCAAACTGGCTGCGGTGGTTGCCGAGGCATAGCATCGGCTCGTGCAAGATCGTGATGGCTCGTGGCGAACCGGACAACTGTCCGACGTGCCGGGCTTGGTGTGGGCGTGGGTGGCGCTGCAAGTCGGTGCGCTAATCGTCGGGCTGGTTTACCCATCTCCGGTTTGGGTGAAGGTCGCGGAGGTCGCGGTCACCGCGTTCTTGCTCGTCTACTTCGTTCGTGCGCGCCGGTGGGCATGGTGGCTCGTACTCGCGTTGTCCGTCGTGGGGGTGCTATCCAGCCTTGGTCGCTGGTTGACCGGTCACGAGCAGCGGTCAGCGATCCTTGTCACCTACGGCTTCGCCTACGACTTCGCCAGCCTGTTCCTGGTTCTTGCGCCCTCGGTCCGCCGCTACTTCCGTGAGTGGCGAGGAGTTGCTTCTGGGTGACGCGGATCGAAGGGTCGTTCGGAGAGCCGCCGACCGTCCGCCTGGTCGACAAGGAGCTGCGCTGCTTCGATGAAGGCTGCGATGAACAGTTCGGTCGGCGGACCAACGACAGGAAAGTCGCGCAAAGACATCGCGATGGTCCCCGCCTCATCCCAGACGATGATGTCATCAAGGGGATCGAGGAATGCGATGGTTCCGCGCTCTCCCGGTCTTGGTTGTCCCATGCGCGGACCCGGGTCGTCCCCGACCCACTCGATCCGGTCGCCGACGTGGAACTCTTGATGATCGGACATGTCCGGAGACCCCAGCACGATCAAGAAGGGCAGTAATTGTCTCGGAACACCTGAAGAACCCCCGGCGCGAAGTAGTGCTCCCACGGTGCCTGTCGGGCCAACTGCGACTCTGGCCGAGTACAGACACGCTCGCCGAATCGCTCTATGTGAGCATCGGTCCATGTGTCGAACGGCTCGCCGAAGGAGCTCCGGAGGTTGGCTCGAACTCCTGCCTCCCTACTCTGGCAGGCAGTCGCAGTGAAGGTCAGCACCGTGATCGCGACCGCAATCATGGCCGAAATGCGTCGTCGATCACCCACCGGCTAACCCTATGCCTGGGAGATGCCTCATCAGCTCATAGACGGCCCAGGGGAGCACGAGGATCCCAGGCGTCCACAAACCGCCCGTAGCCGAGCCACCGCCCCACCCAGCCCGGCCCGGACTTGACGACGGCGTTACGGAGGGTTAGTCCGGTACTCCGTCGACGGAAAGGGAGGGTCACATGGCGACCGATCTGACGGTTGAGGTCGAGGACAAGCCGGGTTCGCTCGCGAGCATCGGCGAGGCGCTCGGCGGCTCGGGCATCAACATCGAAGGCCTGTTCGGGGCGAGCGTAGACGGACAAGGGCTCATCCACCTTTGCGTGGAGGACGGCCCGGCCGCGCGCAAGGCGCTCGAGGGTGCCGGCATCTCGGTCTCGGATGAGGCCGACGCGATCCTCGGCCCGGCGGTGTCCGGCGCGAGCGATCCCGGCGTGATGGGCGCGATGGCGCGCCAGATCGCCAACGCGGGCATCAACGTGAAGGCGGCCTACATCGCGACGGGCAACCGCGTCGTAATGGTCACCAGCGACAACGCCAAGCTCATGGATCTCATGGCGAACATGTAGATGGCGCCGAAGACCTGGGGGCAATCGAAGGACGAGGTCCACTACAAGCCGTCGCCACAGCCGCAGGTGGCATGCAAAGAATGCATGTGGATGTTCCCTCGGCTGACGCTCGGCTCGTGCAAGTACGTCCGGGGTGTCATCGAAGCGACCGCGACGTGTGACCTCTTCGAGCCTCGGAAGCGCCCGTCCACTGTCTGAAACCCGCCGACGCTATCCTGCGGCGATGGCTTCCTCCGGTGACGAAGCAGCACGCCGCCAGGCGATCGCCGAGGCGCTCATCGAGATCGGGATCGCCGATGGCGTGTTCCACACCATGGCCCGCGACGGGCAGCTCCTCGAGCTCAAGTGCGAGACGCCGAGGTGCTACTGCAAGGAAGGCCGCACGTTCTTTCCGAGGCCGCCGATCCCCGACTCCGACTGGGATCCGACGCTCGACCACTATCCGATCCTGAAGTCCAACGGCGGCCACAAGGACCCGTGGAACGTGCGCCTGGCGCACAAGCTGTGCAACCGGGAGGACTTCGCCTGGCGTGACCGCGTCACGCGCATGATCAAGGAGCATCGGTCGCTCGCAGAGATGGCCGAGGAGCTCAACCGCGTCGGCGTGTTGCACCCGTACGGCTCGGGGCCGTGGACGGCCGAGTCGGTCCGGTCCGCGTTCGTGGCATCGTAAGCCCCACCTTTCCGAAGGAGGCACATGATGCGGCTCGAGAACCGTGCAGCGTTGATCACCGGCGGCACCTCTGGGATCGGAGAGGCAACCTGCCTGCTCTTCGGCAAGGAGGGGGCACAGGTCGCCGTCATCGGACGGAACTCCGAGCGCGGGAAGTCCGTCGCGAAGTGCATCTCAGACGCCGGCGGCAACGCGATCTTCGTCCAAGCGGATGTCCGCAAGAGCGATGACTGCCGCACGGCGGTCGACCGCACCATCGAGACCTTCGGTCGGCTCGACGTCCTGTTCAACAATGCCGGCAGCTACTACGTGAACGACGTCGTCGGCTGTACGGAGGAGGAGTGGGACGACCAGGTCGACACGAGTCTGAAGGGCACGTTCCTGATGTCGAAGTACGCGCTCCCGCACATGATCGAGCGAGGCTCGGGCTCGATCATCAACTGCGCGTCGGGCTGGGGACTGGTCGGTGGTCCGAAGTCGGCCGCCTACTGCGCGGCGAAGGGCGGCATGGTTGTGATGACGAAAGCCATGGCGATCGACCACGGGCCGCAAGGCATCCGCGTAAATGCGATCTGTCCGGGCGACACCGACACCCCGATGGAGCGCGAGGACGCCCGGGCACAGGGTCTGACCTGGGACGAATACCTCGAGCAGACTGTCGCGCACCGGCCGATCGCACGGATGGCGACACCGGAAGAGATCGCCTTCGGTGTTCTCTACCTCGCGAGCGACGAGTCCTCGTATGTCACGGGCGCCGCGCTCCCGGTCGACGGCGGTGGGGTCGCCGACTGACTACCAGTACCGGGCGGTGGACATGAGGGTGACGGCCACCAGGAGCAACACGATGTCGACCTTGCCGTGCCTCTGCAGGCTCGCCTGGATCTCTTGCATCCGCGCGAGCTTCTCCGGCGCGGGCGGACCATCCGCCGCGGCCATCTCGTGGCCGACATCGACGAGTTCCTCGACGCCCTTTCCGACGTGGAAGAAGCCTTCGTACCAGGCGATCGACGCCAGGATGCCGCCGAGCGTGAGCGCGAGCCCGAAGCCGCCGGAGTGGAAGACCCAGTTCGAGACGTTCCAGTCGTAATCGCGGAGGTCCTTGAGCCACAGCAACCAACCGGCGACCACGGCACTCGTGGCGAACAGGGTGATCCGCTTGGCGACCTTGTACTTCTTGACCGCGACCTCCATCAGCGGCCCTGCCTTGGGACCGACGTCGGCGGCCGCGGGGCCGATCACCGCAACGAAGAGGAAGGCGGACCCGACCCACAGCGCCCCGCCCACGATGTGGAAGAAGCGCAGCACGATCATCACCCAGTCAGCTGAAGCGATCACCTGGTCCCCTTTCGCGCATCCCCGCCCGCCGGGGCCGCCCGCACGATACGGCGGCCCGCGGCAGGATGCCAGGAAGGAACCGCGCCTACGAAACCGGGATGCGCTTGTCCGGGTCGACGAAGGGCATCTCGACGACCGAGGCCATGCGCCTGCCCCACTCCGTATCGACCGCGACCGTAGAGCCCATGCCCGACTTGCTCTTCGGGAGCCAGCAGTAGCCGATGTTCTTCTGCAAGCGGGGCGAATAGATCGCGCTCGTCACCTTGCCGACGACGTCGTTGCCGTCGAGCGCGGGCCACTTCACGTTGTTGAGCGCGGGGAACGGGTCGCCGTCGAGCTCGACGCCGTTGATCTGACGCTCGACGCCGGCGCTCTCGATCCGCTTGAGCGCCGCGATCGAGATCGATGCCTCCTCGGACAGGTCGTCGACCAGCCGGCCCAGGCCCATCTCGTACGGGTTGTTCTCGTACGTCATGTCGGCGCCCCAGTTGAAGATGCCACCCTCGATCCTGCGGATGTCCGATGGGCCAGTGGGCCGCACGTTGAACGGCGCGCCGGCCTCCATCACCTTGTCCCAGAGCTCGGTGCCCTTCGACGTGTCCTCGAGGTAGATCTCGTATCCGACCTCGGACGTCCACCCGGTGCGCGTCACGACGACGGGGATCCCGCCCAGGTCGAAGCGCTTCCAGAAGTAGTACTTGATGTCGAGCACCTCGTCGCCGACCAGCGCCTGCATCAGGTCCTTCGACTTCGGACCCTGGATCTGCATCGGTGCGACGTCGGCCTCACGGATCGCGACGTTCAGGTTCGGATAGGCGTTCCGGAGGCCACGCGCGAAGAGCAGCGCGTCGCTCGAGGCAAGCGCGAACCAGAACGTGTTCTCGTCCATCCGTGTCAACACGGGGTCGTTGATGATCCCGCCGTCGCTGTCGCAGACCAGCACGTACTTGGCCTGCCCCACTGCGCACTTGGACAGGTCGCGGCATGTCATGAGCTGGGCGAACGTGAACCCATCCGGACCCGAGATCTCCAGGCATCGCTCGACGGCGACGTCCCAGACGGTCACGTCGTTCAGCAGGGCATCGAACTCGTTCTCGAACGTGTCGAAGCGGATCGGGAAGTACATGTGGTTGTAGACGGTGTAGCCGAGCGGCCCGTGGCGCTG
The DNA here is from genome assembly GCA_963792215.1 of uncultured Actinomycetes bacterium. GTDB lineage: Bacteria > Actinomycetota > UBA4738 > UBA4738 > HRBIN12 > AC-51. The sequence goes on along the minus strand of CAWBVL010000008.1, from coordinate 142,101 downwards.
TTCAGCCTCGTAATACGGGGTTCGTCGGTTCCGCGCTCCCCGCTGGACCAGCCCCATGTCGAACTCGGTCATCCCATTCCCCTTCCCTCGGTTCGGTTCACGGCAGCATCCGACACTGCGGCCAACGGCGCAACCGGCGGTTACCCCTTGCCGGCAGGCCCGGTCTAGGGTGGGGTTCGGCCGTCGTGGCCGTCTTGGAAGGGAGTGGATCGTGACCAACGAACGCCCGGAGATGCTCGAGCAGAGTGCGACCCTGTACTTCGGTCCCTGGTATCGACGGTCTCCGTACTTCGACGCGACCCGGCGTGCCGGTTGCACCGCCTACGACATCTACAACCACATGTATCTCCCGGGCTACTACGACGACCCGGACGTCGAGTACGCGCTGTTGAACGAAGGCGTCACGATGTGGGACGTCGGCGTCGAGCGCACCGTCGAGGTCAGCGGGCCCGACGCGGACAAGCTGATCGACATGATCACCTGCCGCGACCTGACCAAGTGCAAGGTCAAGCAGGGCAAGTACATGATCGTCACGGCGCCCGACGGCGGCATCGTGAATGACCCGGTGCTCCTGCACGTCGACGAGAACAAGTGGTGGATGCAGCTCGCCGACTCCGACGCGGGTCTCTACGCGCTCGGCGTCGCTGCGTCGAGCGGCCTGAACGCGAAGGTCACGCTGCCCGACGTGCACCCGATGCAGGTACAGGGGCCGCTATCGGCCAAGACCCTCGAGAAGCTCGTCGGCTCGGCGATCTACGACATCAAGTACTACTGGTGCGAGAACTTCTCGATCGACGGGATCCCTGTGCTGATCAGCCGGACCGGCTGGACCGCGATCCCCGGCTTCGAAGTCAACCTACTTGACTATTCTCGCGGGGACGACCTCTGGAATGCGGTCTCCGGCGCCGGCGAGCAGTTCGGGATCAAGCCGATCGCGCCGTGCGAAGCCCGACGCATCGAGGGCGGCATCTTCAACTACGGGTCGGATATGACGCTCGACGACACCCCGCTGCACGTGATGGGCCTCGAGCGCCTTGTCGAGGATCAGCCGCAGGACTACATCGGCAAGGCCGCGCTCGAGGCGCTGAAGGCCAAGGGCGTCGACCGCAAGCTGGTCGGCCTCGATCTGCCGGGCGACCAGCTCCGCGCCGAACTGTCGCGCCCGTGGGACGTCGTACGCGACGGGGAGACCGTCGGACGCGTCACCGACGCGGTGTGGTCGCCAGGCCTCGGACGGAACATCGGGTTCGTGTGGGTGCCGATCGACATGGCCGAGCCGGGCACGAAGCTCGAGATCCACACCGAGCACGGCACGACGATCGATGGAACGACCGCCTCGATCCCGTTCGTCGATCCGCGCAAGGAAGCCCCGGCAGCCGCGCTTACCTGAGCGGGATACGCGTCGACCCGGCCGAGGCGCCCACGAGCGCCTCGGCCGGGTCGACGGAACTACTGGGCGTCGTGCCGCGCCTTGATGACCTGGTCGGCGTAGCCGACCAACCGGTCCAGGGTCTGGTTGCCGCCCTCGATCGCGCCGACCTTCTCGACCTGCCGCTGCAGCTCGTCGGCCGTCACGAAGACCGTGCGCATCGTCAGGATGGTCATCCCCTGGAAGTCGTCGAACGTGATCGTCCCGCGGAACGACGGCATCTCACCGACGTCGTCGCCGTGCACGAAGGTGATCAGCTCGGGCGCACGGACCTCCTCGTACTGGATGACGTTCGGGTAGTTGGTCCCATCCGGGCCGTGCATCGTGAACCGCCACGCACCACCGGGCCGGATGTCGGCCTCGTGAGTGGTCAGCGTGAACCCGTTCGGACCCCACCAGTTCGCGAGGTGCTCGGCCGAGGTCCACAGCTCGAAGACCTGCTCGCGCGGCGCCTGGAGCATCCGACTCAAGACGATCGAACGATCGATCGCGCCGGTGACGACGTCTTCGAGCTTGCGCAGCGTCTGCACGAGTCCGACCTCCATGCCGGCGAGCATCGCCGCGGCCTCGGGGGTGAGCGCGCTCGCCTTCTCGTGCACGGTGAGCTCGGTCTTGCCATCGTGGTCGACGAGCGTGACGGTGATGATCGCGTCCAGTGCCGGCGTACCGTCGGGACCGGCGGCGGTTGCCGCCATCACGAGCTTGGTCGGCGGATCGAACTCGGTGAACGTGCCCCACAAGGGGTACTCGGCTCCATCGGGTCCCCGCATCACGATGCTGTAGGCGCCGCCCTGCTTGGCATCGGCTTCGGCGCGCGCCACGTCGAATCCGTCGGGTGCGTACCACTTCATCAGGTGCTCGCCCTCGGTCCAGGCGCGGAACACCAGGTCGACCGGCGCGTCGATCATCCGGGTCATTGTGGTTTCTGCCGTCACTTCAGTCATCGTCCTGCTCCTTCCCCTGCAGCGTGCGCAGGTACTCGTCGAGGCGGTCGAGCCGCTCCTCCCATAGACGCCGGTACTCCTCGAGCCAATCCGACGCCTCTTTCAACGGTTCCGGTTCGAGCCGGCACGGACGCCACTGCGCCTTGCGTCCGCGCGAGATCAGGCCGGCCTTCTCGAGGACCTTCAGGTGCTTGGACACGGCCGGCAGGCTCATCGAGAACGGCGCCGCAAGTTCCGTGACCGAGGCCTCGCCGTCCGCGAGACGCTCGACGATCGCCCGCCGCGTCGGGTCCGACAGGGCCCCGAAGGTTTTATCCAGTTGCCCCGCCAGCATGTCCGTCGCCATCCTTGTTCAACCCTTCGGTTATCTAACCTCTCGGTAAAGTACGCCACTCGCGACCACCCGTCAACCCCTTCCGGGCCCGGGTGGGACCATGGTTGACGGGCACATCGACCAGGGAGGCGTTGGAGATGGACGACCAGGACGTGATCGGGCAGATCAACCAGCTCGCCGACGAGGAGCACACGCTGTTCCAGAAGGAGTCGCGCGGCGAAGCCTCGGACGCGGACCGGGACCGCCTGAAGGATCTCGGCGTGAGCCTGGACCAGTGCTGGGACCTGCTACATCAGCGGCGCGCCCGCCGGGCGGCCGGGATGGATCCCGACGACGCAAGCGTGCGCGACGAAGGCACAGTGGAGGGGTACGTCAACTGACGCGTTGACCGGCCGCGTGAGGCCCACATCGCATCGACGTGATGCGTCGTTCCGCCCGCGCACTACTCACGATCTGCGCGCTCGCCGCGTCGCCGTTGGCGTTCGACTGGCTGTCGAATCAGAAGTAAGCCGTTACAGCCCTGGGCTCCCCTGCATGATCCCGCCGTCGACGAAGATCGTCGTGGCCGTCATGTAGCTCGACCCCTCGCCCGCGAGGAACGCAACTACTGATCCGATCTCGCTTGGGTCAGCGACGCGGCCGAGTGGGATCGCCGCATCCAGGTTCTTCATCTTCTCGGGGTCGGCCTCGGTTTCCTTGTTGATCGGCGTGTCGACCGCGCCCGGCCCGACGCCGACCACCGTGATGTTGTGCGGCGCGAGCTCGACGCCGGCGGTGCGGGTGAGCATCCGCATACCGCCTTTGGACAGGCAGTAGGGGGTGTTGCCCGGCATCGGCCAGTCCTCGTGCACCGACGTGATGTTGATGATCCGGCCCCCGTCGCCCTGCTTGATCATCTGCTTGGCAGCGAGCTGCGTGCCGAAGAACGCGCTCTTCAAGTTCACATCCATCACGAAGTCGTACCGGTCCTCGGCCGTATCGAGGACCGACGTGCGTGTCTCGACGCCCGCGTTGTTGACCATCACATCGACCCGGCCGAACGCCTTGACCGTCTCGTCGATCAGCTTCTGCAGGTCTGCAACCTTGCTCACATCTGCGTGGACACTGATCGCCTGATCACCGAGCCCGGCGACTTTCCGCTCAAGTTCCTCCGCGGCCTCGGGCATCGCGACGTAGTCGATGCAGACGTTCGCGCCCTCTTCGGCGAGCGCCAGCACGATCGCTTTGCCGATCCCCGTATTGCCACCGGTCACGATGGCGGACTTCCCCTTCAAACTCATGGTTGCTCCTCACTCCTCTCGGTCCGACACCATCACACGGACTCAGGCATCCCCGTTCCGTTCCCAGTGCAGCCGTGCCTCGTCGGTGGTGTCCAGGACGCGGCGCTTATTGAACTCGTCCCACGCCCAATCGATGAACGCGTCGGTCCGCTGGTGGACGCCGCTCATGAGGTAGGCGTGCACGCCAAGCCACGCGGCGTACCCGACCGGGCCGTGCAACTCGTGCCGGTGCTCGCCCATCTCGGCAATCGCCGCGTTGTGCCCGATCATCGCCATGATCCCCTTGTCGTGATACACGAAGGGCTCCATCGCCTTGCCGTCCATGTCGGCGACGATGTTCGTCGCCGTCCACTGCCCCGCTTGGAGGGCGACCGAGCCCAGTTGGGGGAACGCGCGGCCGTCGTCGGACGGGATGTTGGCGAGGTCGCCGACGACGGATACGCCCGGGAAGCCCGCCACGGTGAGGTCCTCATGGACGTCGATGCGACCGCCACGACCTTGGGCGAGCCCTGAGGCGGCCGCCAACGGCGCCGCCTCCAGACCGCCGCCCCAGATCACGCATCGCGTGTCGATCGTGTCGCCGTCGGACAGCACGACGTGGTCGGCGGTGATCTCGTCCACCTTCGTGCCGAGCTTGATCTCGACGCCGCGCTCGGTCAGCACCTTGGAGGCGTACTCGTGCGCCTTGGGTGAGAACGGTCCGAGGACGGCGTCGCCGGCATCGACGATGACCACACGTGCCCTAGACAGCTGCTCGTCGTGGAACCGCGACGGCATCACGTCGCGGATAAGGTCGGCGAGCGCGCCGGCGATCTCCGTCCCCGTTGCGCCGGCCCCGACGACCACGAACGTGAGCCCGCCGGTCTCGATCGTCGATGGGTCCTTTTCGGCTTCCTCGAAGGCCTTCAACACCCGGGTGCGCAGCCGGCGGGCGTCGTCCAACGAATACAGCGGGAAGGTGTGTTCGGCGCCGGGCGTGCCGAAGAAGTTGGCCTGGCTGCCCGCCGCTAGCACGAGGTAGTCGCCGTCGAGGGTCGAGCCGTCGTCGAGCGTCACGGTCTTCGCCGCGGGATCGACGCTCGTCGCCGTCGCCAGCCGCAACGTGACGTTGTCGTGGCGCCGGAACAGATCGTCGAGATCCATCGCGACGTCAGAGCCGGCGAGCTGGAAGGTCGCCACCTGGTACAGCAGTGGCAGGAACTGGTGATAGTCGTGCGCGTCGACGACGGTGACCTGCACATGATGCGGGTGCTTCGCGAGCTCCCGAGCGCACCCGATCCCGGCGAACCCTGCGCCGACGATCACCACCTTGGCAGGCACCATCGCTACCGCTCCTCGGCGGAGATACCCCACGCGCCGCGCCACGTTGCGCCCGGCTCGAGCTCGATCAGGTCGACGCCGGTACGAAGCGCGTTCGGCGGGCACGTCATAGGCTCGATCGCGATCGCGGCTCGGCGGCGGTCCGCCGGCTCGAGCGTGTCGCCCGTGTAGACCATGAGGTAACGGAACGAGGAGTCGACCCAGACGCGGACCGCTCGGCCACCGTCGGGCCGCTCGAGCACGGCGATCGCGTGGTCTTCCTGATCGCGCAACAGCGCGGTGAACGCCGTGTCCAGCTGCGTCCCTGCGACGGGGCGCGAGGCCATGAAGTCCTCCTCGCCGCCGATCACCGCGTGCCTGCCTGTCGGAAGCCCGCGCTCGTCGGCCACAAGCCGCTCCCCGGCGGGCACCTGCAGGTGGGCGTCGTCGATCCGATCCGTGCCGACCGTGACATAGGGGTGGAAACCGATGCCGAACGGCGCGGTCGTGTCCGAACGGTTCGTCGCGTCCGCTTCGACGGTGAGCCCGCCCGGACCGAGCGCGTACCGTACACCGACGTCGAGGCTCCACGGGTAGGCGGGCAATGGATGTAGGACACAACGGAGCGTCACCGCGTCCTCGGCGCGCTGGGCGAGCGACCAGGGTCGCCACCGCAGCAAGCCGTGGATCGCGTTGCCTCGCTCCGGCTCGTCGAGCGCGGCGGCGCCGTCGACGCCGTCGTAGGAGTACATGCCGTCCTCGAGGCGGTTCGGCCATGGCGCGAGCACCTGGCCGCGGCCCGCGGACGAGCGCTCATCCGCGGCGAACCCGTCGATCACCGACGCGCCGGCCACCTCATAAGAGCGGAGCGTCGCGCCGACCTCAGTGATCACGGCACGCTGGTCGCCGTGGACGATCTCGTGCTGTGCGCCCGTCGGGAGCAAGGCGGCGCGTGTCATCGTCATCGGCCGGCGCCGTCGCTCAGCACCTTCGCAGCGGCGATCAGGGTCAAGTGGGTGAACGCCTGCGGCGTGTTCCCGATCAGCCGATTGTTCACCTGGTCGTACTCTTCCGAGAAGATCCCTAGGTCACTCTTGAGCGCGATCAGTCGGTCGAAGAGAGCCTCCGCCTCGTCCCGGCGTCCGATCATCGCGAGGTCGATCACGAGCCAGAAGCTGCATGCGAGGAATGCGCCCTCTCCGGGCGGGAGCCCGTCGGCCGCGCTCTCGTCGGGGATGTAGCGCATCACGAAACCGTCCTTGACGAGCTCGCGCTGGATCGCCTCGACCGTGCCGATCACGCGCGGATCCTCCGGCGGCAGGAACCCGACCTGCGGGATCAACAGCAGCGACGCGTCGAGCTGATCCGATCCGTAGTACTGCGTGAAGGTGTTGCGCTTCTCGTCGAACCCCTCGCGGCAGATCTCCTCGTGCATCGCGGTCGCGAGCTTCGTCAGCTCATCCACCTCGTGCTCGAGCTCCATCTCCTCGGCGAACTTCAGGACGCGGTCGACCGCGACCCAAGCCATCACCTTGGAGTGCACGAACTGCTTGCGCCCGCCTCGGACCTCCCAGACGCCGTCGTCGGGATCTTGCCAGTGCTCGGCCAGCCACTTGACCACTTGGCGCGCGATGGTTTGGGCGCGACGCGCCTGTGGCATGCCCAGCTCGTGCGCCCGGTAGATCGCGTCGATGAGCTCGCCGTACACATCGAGCTGCAGCTGTCCCGATGCGGCGTTACCGACACGTACGGGGGCGGAGCCCTCATAGCCCTCGAGATGCGGCAGCTCGTACTCATCGAGCCGTCGCTCACCGCCGAGCCCGTACATGATCTGGATGTCCTCGGGATCACCGGCGACCGCGCGGATCACCCAGTCGCGCCAGCTTGTCGCCTCCTCGACGTAGCCGGCGGTCATCAGCGCGTCCAACGTCAACGCCGCATCGCGCAGCCAGCAGAACCGGTAGTCCCAGTTGCGCACGCCGCCGAGGAACTCGGGCAGTGAGGTGGTCGCGGCTGCGACGATCCCCCCGGTCGGCGCGAACGTGAGGGCCTTCAATGTGAGCAGGGAACGCTCGACCTCGTCGGCCCACCTACCCTCGTAGGTGGACCGTTTCGCCCACTGACGCCACCACTCGTCGGTTTGCTCGACCACGGCGAAGGGATCGACCGGCTCGTGCGTCGGCTCCCACGAGGGGTGCGAACTGAGCACGAATCCGATCCGCTCGTTCTCACGCACCGAGAACTCGGCGGTCACATGGAAGTCATGCGCGTGCAGGGGCACGTGCCCACGCAGCTCGACGGCGTTGGGACCAGCACCGGCCTCGACCGCCTCGCCGACCTTGTGGATCCACGGCTTCGTCTCGCCGTAGTCGAACCGCGGCGACATGAGCAGCTCCATCGCCACCGTACCTTCGATGCCTTCGACCACCCGCACCACGCGTGGGTGCGGGCTGTTCAACGGCATGCAATTGGTCACCCGCACGACGCCCTCCGCCGTTTCGAAGTCGTTCTCGAGGACAAGCGAATGCGGCCGATACCGGCGGCTCGAGCCGATCACCCTGCCCGCCGGCGCGATGCGCCAGGTTCCGTTGTGTTCGGAGCCGAGCAGCGCCGCGAAACACGCGCTGGAATCGAATCGAGGCAGACAGAGCCAATCGATCGAGCCGTCAGACCCAACCAGCGCGGCCGTCCGCAGGTCTCCGATGATGCCGTAGTCCTCGATAGGTAGCGCCATGACTTCCCCCCGGTGTCCCGCAGTTCCCCAGCTACCCTGCGACCGTATTACGGGTCGCGAGTTTTGGCATCCGGGCTATGTCCTTCGACAGGGAACCGTACTTCGCGACCCGCCCCCCGACACCGTGACGGCCCACCGTGTTTGCAGCGGACCGCCCCGGCGCGTTCGACAGCTCATCTGGTCGTCCGCTAGCTTCGGGCCACGACGATAGATCGACGTCACCCAAGCACGGACCCCGGAGTTGAACGTATGACGTCACCAGGCGCGCCAACGAAGAACATGGTCCGGATCGACGGCGGCTCGTTCCTGATGGGCTCGGACGCCTTCTACCCCGAGGAGCGTCCCGTCCACCGTGTCGAGGTCGACGGCTTCTGGATCGACCGGCACCCAGTGACCGTTGTGGAGTTCCGCCGATTCGTGAAGGCGACCGGCTACGTGACCGTGGCGGAGCGGCCACTCGACCCAGCGATGTATCCCGGCGCGGACCCCGCGCTGCTGGTGCCCGGCGCGCTTGTCTTTCACAAGACGGCGGGTCCAGTCGACCTCAACGACTATCGGAACTGGTGGACCTACGTGCCGGGTGCTTCGTGGCGGCATCCGGAGGGGCCCGGCAGCACGCTGAACGGTCGTGAACGGCACCCGGTCACACAGGTGGCGTACGAGGACGCCGAGGCCTACGCGGACTGGGCGGGCAAGGAACTCCCGACGGAAGCCGAGTGGGAGTTCGCCGCGCGCGGCGGCCTGGAGGGGACCGCCTTCACGTGGGGCGATGAACATTTCCCGAAGGGCAAGGCCATGGCGAACACCTGGCAGGGCGAGTTCCCCTGGCACAACGAGCTGCTCGATGGCTATGAGCGCACGGCGCCGGTCGAAACGTTCCCACCGAACGGCTACGGGCTCCACGACATGGCGGGCAACGTGTGGGAATGGACCAGCGACTTCTTCACCCCGACGCACGAAGCGAGCGAGCACGAATGCTGCGCACCCCGGAACCCTCGCACCGATGAGATGCATCCGGCCCGGGCCGACGAGACGATCCCCCGGCGGGTCATGAAGGGCGGCTCGCACCTGTGTGCGCCGAACTACTGTCTGCGCTACCGGCCTGCCGCGCGTCAGGGTGAAGCGGTCGACACGTCGACGGGCCATATCGGGTTCCGGTGCATCCGTCGGCAGCCCGGCGGCTGACGCCAGCGTTCAGAAGTTCCTCGCGGGCCAGAGCCCCGCCGACGGACGCTCAGGTCGCCGACGAGCGCGCTCAGTTGGGCTCGGAGGGCTTCGACGCGTCCCGCCGCGGGCGCTGACGGCCCACGTGGCTCACGAGGAGCGCGACGATCGTCACCAGGTAGACCTGGCCAACGAGCGCCTCGGTCACCGCGATCATGCGCGTGACGTTCGCGTAGGGCACGAAGTCGCCGTACCCGACCGTGCACAGCGTGATGAAGCTGTAGTACAGGCGAACCACGTTTGTCTGGGCGCCGTTGACCGGGCCGAAGAGCCCCACGGGATCGAGCGCGCCGACGACCCCGTACACCGCCGCGTAGCCGAGCCCGAACAGCAGATATATGCAGAGGGCGGCCAGAACCGACTGGCCTGTGACGACCGGGTGAGCCGCGAAGCGTCGGCCGATCACGGCCAACCCGCCGAGCACGAGCAACAACGCCGCAACCGCGTCGATCGCGGCACCGCTCTTCGTGTTGGCGTCCACGATGACACTTGCAGAGACCGCGATCGCGACCAACACCACGGCGGCGTAGTACATGAACCGCCTCGCATCGGACGTGTGCAATGCGAACAGGAACGTGCCCGCGATCACCACTGTCCGGAGCACCGCCATCAGGTTCTCGCGCCCCTCCGATGGGAAGGAGGCCACGACCAGTGACAGCATGATCATCAGCAGCAGCAGGCCGTAGCTGTCGAGCGCCCTGAACCGTTGGCGAAGTGACCACCCGCGGCGGGCGCCGAAGAACGAGCTGTCCTCAGCCATCTCGACCGAACCCTACCCCCGGGGTCGGGGTGCCGGAGCCATCGTCGGCGGCGGGGTGCGCGCGGCGCCACAGGCTCGCGTTGACGACCGCCGACGTGATCGCGAGCCGACCGAGCAGGTAGAGCCATGCGAGCAACACGACCGCCGCGCCGAGGCCCCCGTACAGCTCAGATCGGTGCTCGAGTCGGTTGGCGTACCAAACCACCGTGAGCACGTGCAGCACCTCGGTGCCGAGGGCGAACAAGATCGCCCCAGGAACGAGCGCGCGCACCGGCACGTCCGGCGGATGGGGCAAGGCCCAGGCGGCCGCGAGCCAGACCACCCCGTAGATCGCGATCAGCGCCAACCACAACAGAAGACCCGGTCCTGGGTGCCGCGCGCGCACGGTGTTGATCACACCCGCCACCACGGCGAGGCCCGTCGCGCCGCCGGCGAACCAGAGCGCGGCGAGGGTCGAGCCATGGAACCGAACGATCGGCATCCGCCATGCGAGCAGGTGAGCGAGCCGGATGGCGCGGACCGCGCTTCGGCTCGCGAGCAGCAACGCGTAGAGCGCGATCACGAGGACGATCACCAGGGCCGTCGTAGATTCCTGCGACGCGTCCTGCACGTACTGCCCTGCGACGCCGACGATCCCGAAGCGCTTGGCGAGATCATCGGGCGACAGATGGGTGTCCGCAGCCACCCATCCGGCGACCGTGACGGCGACGAGGGCGAACGGGACGAGCCACAGGAACAGCCGGAACGCGACCGCGCCGGCGAGCAGGCCGCCCGCAACGTCGCGATCACGCTCGCCGACATCGAACGCGGCGTCGAGCGCGGGGATGCGTGGGCGTGCGTCAAGCACACGGCCCCACAGCTCGCTCGCGCGTTGGCGCGCCTCTTTGACTCGTACCCGCAGCCCCCGGCGGGACGGCGCTGTCGGCGTCTCGGGGCCCGGCTCGCTTGCGTCGCTCACGTTCATTCCTCCGCCGACCCGCCGCCAGCACATCGAGGCACGACGGTTCACCTCCGGGGTATCCTCGCCCACACGGCACCGACTTGGGGGGAACATGGCCGACCAGAGCGATCCCGAACAGCTCCGCGCCGAACGCGACGCGCTCGAGAAGCGCGTCGAACAACTCGAGGACCGGCCCGCACGACGCAGGAAGATCCGCGTCGTCTTCACCGCGATCCTGGTGGTTCTGTCGATCCTGTGCTTCAGCATCGCCGTGCCGGGCCTGTGGGCGCGACGCACGGTATTCAACACCGATCAGTACGTGGCCACCGTCGCGCCGCTCGCGAGCGACCCCGCCGTCCAGGAGTACCTCGCGCGCACGATCACCGAGGAAGCCTTCACGGCGTTGGATGTGCAAGCTCGGCTGCAGCAGGTCCTGCAAAAGCGCGACGCACGGCTCGCGTTCCTCGCAGGGCCGCTGACCGACGGGCTCCGCGGTGTCGTCCAGTCCCAGCTGCAGAACCTCTTCGCAAGCGACCAGTTCCAGCAGCTGTGGACGTCGCTGAACAAGACCGTTCAGGCGCAGATCGTGGCGGTGCTCGCCAACAAGAGCAGCACCTTCCAGATCGTGAACGACGCGGTGGTGCTGAACGTGCTGCCGCTGATCAACGAAGGGCTCCAGTCGATCTCCGGAACGATCTCGGACCTGATCGGCCATCCGGTGACCCTGCCGACGATCACCGGAGACGAAGTTCCTTCCCAGGCGTTGAGCGCGCTCCAGTCCGCACTGGGGGTGACGCTTCCTTCGGACTTCGGATCGATCGTCATCTTCCGATCGAGCTCGCTCACGACGATCCAGAACATCGTGCAACTGGCGCAGCGGGCGGTCGTCGCCCTCGCGATCCTGTTCCTACTGTTCGCAGCGATCGCGTTGTGGGCGTCGCCGCACCGTCGCAGGACGCTCCTGCAGCTCGCCACCGCCGCGCTCGCGATCGTCATCATCGAACGACGGCTCGCGATCTGGCAGTCGAACAGCCTCATCAACAACGTGCAGCCGGAGAACCAGGCGGCAGCCCGCTCGGTGATCGACCGTGTGCTCGGCAGCCTGTTGATGTACACGGCGTGGTTCCTCGCGATCGCAGTCATCGTGCTCGTGATCGCGCTGATCACCGGTCCGTATCCGTGGGCCGTGAAGCTCCGCGGCTGGACGGTCGACGTGTGGCGCGCCGGCGTTACCGCGGTTCGCGGCCACGAACCGTCGGAGACGGTGACCTGGGTCACCACGCACCGCGATCCGCTGATGGTCGGCGGAGCCGTCGTGGCTGCGCTGCTGCTGTTCTTCGGGAACCTGTCCCTGTGGTGGCTGCTGCTCTTCCTGATCGTCATCGGGGCGTACGAGCTGGTGATCTACCGGGTCGCGGAACGCGCACACGCGTTGGATCCGACCGATCCGGCGACCCCACCCGCACCCGGGATCTGAAACGAACGGGGCGGCCCGAAGGGCCGCCCCGTCAATACCGCAAGAGCTGTGTCTTACAGCTGCATCGTGGCCTTGCGCTTGAGGTCGTTGTACTCGTCCGCAGAGATCTCGCCCTTGTCGCGGAGCTCCGCGAGCTTGGCGATCTCGTCGGCCGGCGAGTAGCCGGAAACGCGGCGCTGGGCCTCCTGCGCCTGTTCCATCATCTCCTTGTCCTGCGCGGTCATCTTCGGCCTGGCGATGATGTAGATCAGCGCGCCCAGGAACGGGACGATGAAGATCAGGAAGATCCATCCCGCCTTGGCCCCTCCCGAGATGTCGTTGCGCCGGAAGATGTCGGCGAAGATGGCGATGAAGATCCAGATCGCCATCACCCAGAAGAACAGGACCACCATGGTCCAGATCACGGAGCCGAAGCTCCATTCGGTTGCGAGCACCGTTGCCACTCCCTTCGACGGTTGCGCGGGAGACTCTATCGGAGGGCGCGAGGAGCTGAAAGTCGGCCGGCGTCGGCCAGGGAGTGGCCGAGTGGGTCGGCCAAGAGATCGGGCGGTCCCGCGAGCTCAGCGAACCCGCGGGACCATCCCGTTCAGATCAGGCGGCGGCGGCCATCGCCCTGCCGGCGCGCCGCACCTCGAACGCCATCACGATCTCGCCGATGCCGTGGAACATCGCCATGAACCCGACCCAGACCAAGATCAAGATCGCGCGCGGCGGGAAGTACTGCTGCGATGCCCAGAAGCCCAGCAGCACCTCGATGATCCCGGCGATCAGCCCGAGCCACCAGAGGTCGCTGACCTCCTTCTGCATCACCGAGCCGATGATGTCGAACGAGCCCTTCAGGATCAGCAGGAACCCAAGGATCGACGCAAGTTCGTAGAAGGCGCCGATCGGGTGGATGAACGCCCAGACCCCGCCGATGACGAAGATCACGCCGAGCACGCCGTGCAGCCATTTCCATCCGACATCGCGCAGCCCGAGCACCATGAACTCGTTCACGCCGGCGAAGATCAGGACGACGCCCAGCAGCACGCCGACCGATGCGACCGACGTGATGTTGAACCGCAGGACGATCACCGAGATCAGTAGCCACAGGATCCCCGTGACCAGGAAGAGCCACCACATGCCCGAGGCTGCCCGGGCACCCATCTTCGAAGAGCTATCCATGCATCCCCCCTGCCGGACCGTTCCGTTGCAGTCCGACCTGCGGATGCTACCCCTGCAACGACGCTGAACCGGGGAGCGCGAACCCGCGAGACAACATAGGCTGCTCGGAACGCAGAGGGGGCCTTGTTGGTTACGCGGCAACACTTCATCGACGGCACCGCCTATCCACCCGCATCCACGGGGCTGCGTGGGAGCCATCCGGGCTCCTTCGAGGTGGCTCACGCCCTGCGCGACGGCGAGCGGTTCGATCTCGACGGGCTCGCGGGCGCGGACGGCGTCGACCTGGTCGTCGTCGGCGCGGGGATCAGCGGACTTGCCGCCGCGTGGTTCTACCGGCGCGAACACCCCGACGCGACGATCCTGCTGCTCGACAACCACGACGACTTCGGCGGGCACGCGAAGCGCAACGAGTTCACGGTCGACGGCCGGTTCCTGCTCGGCTACGGCGGAAGCGAGGCGCTGCAATCGCCCGAGGCGCTCTACGGCCCGGAAGCCAAGGGACTCCTCGCCGCGCTCGGCGTCGACCACCACCGGTTCGAGAACTACTTCGACACCAACCTCTACCCCTCCCTCGGTCTCTCGCGAGGCCAGTTCTTCACCAAGGACGCGTTCGGCGAAGACAAGCTCGTCACCGGCGACCCGATGCGGATGGTCGCTGATGACATCCCGATCGACCGGATGCACGAGCGCGACCCGGACGCGTTCATCGCCGATTTCCCGCTTCAGGAGGCGTCGCGGCGGGCGCTGCTCGAGCTCTACACGTCGGACCGCGACCCGCTTCCTGCCCTCGATGCCGACGCGAAGCATGATGCACTCCTGCGGATCAGCTACCGCGGGTACCTCCAGCGGTACTGGGGGCTCGACGATCTCGCCGCCGACACCTTCCAGGGTCGCTCGCTGGACTTCTACGCGATCGGGGTGGGCGGGATCACGGCGTTCGACGCGATGGAAACCGGCTATCCGGGGTTCTCGGGGATGCGCCTTGCCTCCGATCCGCGGGCGCTCGCCGAGATGGAAGAGCCGTACATCTATCACTTCCCCGACGGGAACGCGTCGATCGCTCGCCTGATCGTGCGCTCCCTGATACCGGCGGTCGCACGGGGCTCGACGATGGAAGACATCGTGACCGCGCGGTTCGACTACGGGGCGCTCGACCGGGCCGGCGAACCGGTGCGGCTGCGCCTGCGGAGCACCGGCGTACACGTGGCCAACGCCGACGACGGCGTGCGCGTCGCGTACGTCCGCGACGGCGAGCTCGCCGGGGTGCGCGCGCGCCACGCGATCCTCGCCGGCTACCACATGATGATCGGGCGGATCATGCCCGAGCTGCCACGCGACCAGCGGCGCGCCCTCCGCGGCAACATCAAGGCGCCGCTCTCCTACACCAAGGTCGCGGTGCACAACTGGCGGCCGTGGGTGGCGTGCGGCGTGCACGAGATCACCAACCCGATGGGGTTCTTCTCACGGCTGAAGCTCGACTACCCGGTGAGCATCGGCGAGTACCACTTCCCGAGTTCGCCCGACGAGCCGATGGTGCTGCACCTCGTGCATGTGCCGACCGTGCCGAACCAGGACCTGCCGCGACGTGAGCAGAACCGACAGGCACGGCAGCTGCTCTACGACACGACCTTCGAGGACTTCGAGTTCCACGTGCGCGACGAGCTCGGGCGGATGCTCGGCGCCGGCGGCTTCGACCCCGCAGCCGACATCGCCGCGATCACCGTGAACCGGTGGGGTCACGGCTACTCGTACTCGGGCGATCGCTTGAAGGCGGCCGACGAAGACGCCACACGTCCGTACGAACGCGCCCGCACACGGTGTGGCAACGTCGCGATCGCGAACGCGGACGCCGCATGGATGCCGCTCGCATCCGAGGCGATCGCGCAGGCACACCGCGCGGTGACAGAACTCGCGGACTGACCGTCGAGGGCGCTCACCACATCGACAGCTGTTCGGCCTTCTTCGGCTGCGGCGCTCGTGAACGACGGAACCGCGGTGCCAGGGCGCCCGGGCGACACGGCGTGCGATCGATCATCCTGTGCACCTGCGACGACAAGGCGTCGCGCTCCGCTTTCGGCCCGTACGGCTTCTGATACAGCTCGGCGTAGCGCGCGACCAACTCCGGGTGCGTTTCTTCGAGCCACGGCCAGAACTCCTCGCGCACGCCCGGGCGCAGATGCAACATGATCGGCGACACGTGCGAGGCGCCGGCGTCGAGCGCTGCTTCGATCACCGCACGCATCTGCTCCGGCCGATCCGAGATGCCCGGTAGGATCGGTGCCATCAACACACCGGTCGGGATGCCGGCGTCGACCAGCGTCCGCAATGCCTCGATCCGTGCGCGCGGCGACGGCGTCCCCGGCTCCGTCGTTCGCCAGACCTCTTCGTCCAGCGTCCCGATCGAGAAGGCGGCGGACACCTCCGCGTGCTCCGACGCCTCGACGAGCAGATCAACGTCGCGCGTGATCAGCGTGCCCTTGGTCAGGATCGAGAACGGATTGCGATGGTCGATCAGCGCCCGGATGATCCCCCGCATCAGCTGATAGCGGCCTTCGATCCGCTGGTACGGGTCGGTGTTGGTGCCCATCGCGATGTGTTCGCCCTTCCACCGCTTGGCGGCCAGCTCCCGCCGCAGCACCTCTGGCGCGTTCACCTTGACCACGACCTTGGTCTCGAAGTCGCGCCCGGCGTTCATCTCTAGGTAGGTATGGGTCGGCCGCGCGAAGCAGTAGACGCAGGCGTGTACGCAGCCGCGGTACGGGTTGATGGTCCAATCGAACGGCATCGCGTTGCCCGGCACCTTGTTGATGACCGACTTGGCCTCGACCTCGATGCATTCGATGCCCCGGAACTCCGGGGTGTCGAAGGTCCGCCGCGCGAGCTCGAAGAGCTGCTCCTTCGCCATAGGCGCTCACGATAGAACACATGTTCGATTCCGGCAGTCCCCTCTTCGGCCGAGTGGAAGCGCACCCGGTGGGAACATCCGAGACATGACATCGATCCTCGTCGCGACCGACCGCGGGCTCTACGACATCGCAGGCGACGATCAGCCGGCGTTCGCCGACCGGAAGGTCACCTTCCTCGCCCCCGGGCCGGACGGGGTGCTCGCGATCCTCGGCGGCAACGAGATCTGGGCAGCCGGCGGCGGCTGGCATCGGGTGGCGACGAGCGCGCGTCTCGTCCTGAACTGCCTGGCCTTCACCGATCGGTGGCTCGTCGGCACATCGGAGGCCCAACTCGTACACCTCACGGAAGGAGGCGGCCTCGTCCCGATCGAGTCGTTCACCGAGGTCAAGGGTCGCGACGATTGGTTCACGCCGTGGGGCGGCCCGCCCGACACCCGGTCCATGTCGGAGTGGGACGACGACGTCTACGTGAACGTCCACGTCGGCGGGATCGTGCGCACCGACGACGGCGGGGATACGTGGACGCCCACCATCGACATCGAAGCCGACGTGCACCAGGTCACCACCGCGGAAGGCATGGTGCTCGCGGCGACCGCCGGCGGGCTCGCGGTCAGCACAGACCGCGGCGGAACCTGGAACCACCGCACCGAAGGTCTCGTGCACCATTACGCCCGCGCCGTCACCGTGATCGGCGACACGGTGCTCCTCTCGACGTCACGCGGTCCGCGCGGTGGCGACGCGGTCGTCTACCGCGCGGGTCTCGACGGCGGCGCGTTCGAGCGATGCACGGCCGGCCTGCCGAAATCGTTCGACGGGAACATCGACAGCCACTGCCTGGACGCGCCGCCCGGTGGTCCTGCCGTGTGCTTCGGGACCGCCGAGGGGCAGGTGTTCCGTTCTTCGGACGAGGGCGGGACGTGGCAGCAGCTCGTGGCGGGCCTGCCGCCGGTCAACCGGGTGCTCGTGTTGCCCTAGACCACGACGGTTCGGCGGATCAGCCGAGCGCCATCGCCTGGGCTGTCGTCCGCACGGTGACCAGGTTCTTGCCCTCTTCGGTCTGCAGGAAGTCCAGCAACGCTGTGAACTTCGCGGGCTGGATCGTGTAGGCGCCACAGTGCGCGTCGCAGTACCGGTGGAAGACGAACTGGATCCACAGGCTCTGCCCGCTGTCGGCCACGCCCTGCTCCGCGTTCGTGACGTACCGCTCCATCGTGGCGAGCTTGGTCGCCTTCTTCGGGTTGGGTGGCGTGCGCGTCGCGTACGGATCTAGTGGCGGGATGGTCTCGCCGATCTTGCCCTTCGCGACGTGGATCGAGACCCCCGACACGGTCCGGGCGCTGTCGTAGCCACAGTTCGCGACGATCGCCTCGGAGTTCGCGTCGTATGAGCCGAACGGGTAGGCGAACGACGTCGGCGCGGGGAAGCCCTCCTGCTGCCCCCACTGCGCGAGCTGGGCGCGGTCGTCACAGACCTCATGCGTCGCGTCGGCCGCTGACAGCGGCTGGATGTTCGCGTGGTCGATCGTGTGTCCGCCGATCTCGTTGCCGAGTCCGGCGAGCGTCCCGAGCTGGGCGACGGTCATGTGACCCGGGTCGCCCGCCAAGATCGGACCGCTGTTGATGAAGAAGGTCGCGTTCATACCATGGTCCTGCAGCGGCAGCCGCGCAGCGAACTGGTCGGCGGTCCCGTCGTCGAAGCCGATCGTCACCACGGTGATCGGCGTGGTGACCGTCGTCGGGCTGCTCGCCGACGCGCTCGAGGCCGGAAGAGCCCACCCGATCACACCCGCCGCGAGCGCCAGGGCTCCCGCGATCGTGCTCCGACGCCTGCCCCTCGTCCCCATGGCTGCCTCCCTCGGTCGAACCCGCCGAGCCTAGTCCTCGGGGTGGATGCGCGCCTCGGCCGTTCGGCCGCAAGGTCGGGGCCTGGGACGGTTGTCTTGTGGCCGGTCCTGCGGCAGCATGTCTGGCACGAGAGGAAGGAGGTGGTCCGACTGCATATAGAGCATGAGACCCTCGAGGTGACTGGCTGCTAGCCGTCCCTACGAGCCGGTAACGGCTCTGCCGGGCGACCGGCAAATCCAGACCAGCTCACCGACCTCGCGAGCTCCGGCCCGGTCTCACCGGACGAAGCCTCGGTGTTGCGAGGACCGACCTCCTTGCGAGGGCGAAGCTGCGGGCGGGCCGGGCCCTTCGGGCCCGGCCCGTTCCCTTCCCGGGTTACGTCCCGAACGTCCGGCCACGTGGACGAAGAGCAGCTGGTCCGGCCGTCGCACTGGGACGTGCGCTCGATCCGCCGCTTCATGTTCCGCTTCGGGCCGATCAGCTCGATGTTCGACATCGCGACGTTCCTCCTGATCCATGTGCTCCATGCGAGCGCGCCCGAGTTCCGCACCGGATGGTTCATCGAGTCGCTGGCCCAGACCTTCGAGGTGTTCGCGATCCGAACGCTCCGTGTGCCGTTCTTCCGGAGCAGGCCGTCACTCCCGCTCGCGCTCTTGGCCGCGGGCGTGCTGGTCGTGGGCATCTATCTCACCCGTCGCCGCTCGCGTCGACGCTCGAGTTCGCTCCGCTGCCGGCCGGCTTCTACCTGGTGGTCGCCGCCTTCATCGTCGCGTACATGGTCGCGGCGGACCTCGCGAAACTCGCGTTCTTCCGGACGCCCGAGACGCGGCAGACGCCGCTTCGGTGTTCAGTGCAACACCGGGTCGCACGCATCGCCCCCCCTGGCGGCACGCGGTCGTGGCCGAGCCCGCGGCCTAACAGGGCGGTCATACACTCCGTCGGTGAGCGTGCTCGGACCCGACGACATCGTCGATCCTGCCCGGACGATCGAAGACAATCTTCGCGGTTGGCTGCCCGTGTTCGAACGGTTCCCGGGCGCCAGGCTCGATCACGTCGCCGGCTGTGTCCGATGGCTGAGCGACGTGCCGCTGCTGCTGTTCAACGGCGCCATCGGGCTGCCGACGGGCGCCGATCTCGACACCGCGATCGCGACGGTCCTCGAGCCCTTCGACGCCGAGGGCGCTCCCGTGCTCTGGTTCCTTCCGCGCGATCAGGCCGCCGAGTCGGCGCTGCAAGCGCGCGGCTTCGAGACCGGCACCGGCACGCCGGGGATGACGATCGACCTCGCGAACCTGCCGCCGATCGACGAGCCGGAGGACACCGCGATCGAGGAGGTCGACGCCGATCCCGAGGCGCTGCACGACGCGTCGATGATCGCGCTCACGACCAACGGTTTGCCGCCGAGCTCCGTCGACCCGTACGTCGACGCGCTCGACGGCCTCGCGGATCGGTCAACGATCCGGACGTTCCTCGCGAGGCGCGGCGGCGCGCCGCTCGCAACCAGCACGCTCCTCTCGGCGGCGGGCGTGGTCGGACTCTTCAATGTCGGCACGTTGCCCGACGCACGTCGAACGGGACTTGGGCGCCTCGTCTCGCTCGCCGCGATCGCCGCCGGACGCGACGCCGGATACCGGGTGGCGGTGCTCCAGTCGAGCCCGATGGGTGAGCCGATCTACCGATCGATCGGATTCGAGACACGCGCGACGTTCACGTTCGCGATCCGGATGCCGGCAGGCTGACGCAGAGCTACGGCGACAGGTCGTACGTCTGCTGGTCGAACGTGCGACCGAGTTCGTCGGTCGGCGTGACCGTCACCTGCGACCCGTCGATCGTCACCAACAGGAAGTGGTAGACGTGGTCGGCGCTAGTGGGCTTCACGCCGCCGTCGCATTTCGAACCGGTCGATGTCGACGGCGTCCAGCCGATCGAGTACTGATCCGGCGCCCCGCACACGCTGACCGGCTCGAGACCGGCCCCGCCGCCGCCGGTCACGTAGCTCACCGGCATCCCAGGGGCCGACGGCGCGTTCCGCTCGTAGATGTGCGCGTGCCCGTTGAACACGAAGTCGACGCCGGCGTTGCCGAGCAACCCCTCGAGCGACGCTGCGCCGTCTAGGTTGGAGTCGGTCGTCTCGGTCGCGTTTGCCGTGTACAGCGGGAAGTGGAAGAACGCGATCGAGATCTGCGTCGGGTGCTGCGCGAGGTCGTTCTCGAGCCAGGTGCGTTCGGCGTCGCCGAGCGCCCAGTGCGCGTCGTAGTCGTTCCCATAGATCGTCGACGTCCCGACGTTGCCGTTGTCCCACGACGCGTCGAGCACGTAGAAGCGGACCGGCCCCGCGTTGAACGCGTACCACTCGCTCGGATAACTCTCTGACTTCGTCCCGTTCTGGCAGCAGTTGACGTCCATCTGGTACCGACCGCCGGAGCTCTGGACCGCCTTGCTCTCCGGCCAGTTCACCAGTGCCGCGCTCTGCTCACCGTGGTTGCCCTGCCCATTGAACAGCGGGATCGACGCACCGGCGACCGGCCAGAACGACGGCCCGAACACGGCGCTCGTGTTGTTCCCCGTCTGCTGCAGGTCGCCGTAGTTGATCTGCGAACCGTCCGGGTACCCCGTGTCGCCAGTGGTGACCGCGAAGCGCGCGCCGCTCGCCGCTATCTGGGACATCACGTTCGCCTGGTCGGGGTTGGCGCCGGTCGAGTCGACCTGACCCCAGTCTCCGAAGACGGCGAACGTGAGCGGCGCGGTCGACTTGGGCGCGAGCTGCGAGTGGAAGACCGGAGGCGGGTCGGTTCCGAGCAGGTTCTGGGGACCTCCATAGATGGAGTAGCAGTAGGCGGTGTCGTGCGTGAGCTTGTTGAGGCTCGCCGACCACTGCGTCTCGGCGACCGTCCCGACCATGATGGGCGTGGCCACAGCGCTCGTCCGGTGCGCGTCGCACGGCTCGAGCCCTTGTTGGCCGTAGGCGACGTGCCCCTTCGCGATGGAAGTGGTCGTCGCCCAGTTCACGGTGACGTGACGTTGGACGAGGTCGGTGAGGTAGGGGGCTCGGGTCAAGCTCGAGGAAAGCGTCGCGGCGCTTGGCCCCGCCGCGCCCAGAAGCGCAACGAGGACGACGACCGAACCGATGACTGCGGGGAAGCGGCGGCGCATCCGGCCATGCTCCCACGCGTGTCCGACCCTGCGGACCGTCCGGAAGACCTAAAGGCCTCGGCCGCTAGACCGGAACCTGCTGTGTGATGCAGTGCGGCCCACCGCCGCCGAACGCGATGGTGGCGGCCGGGACGCCCACGACCTCCCGATCGGGGAAGAGCTTGGCGAGCTGCTCAACGCCGCGCTCGTCGGCCTCGGCGCCGGTCATCGGCGCGACGACGATCCCGCTGGCCACGTAGCAGTTCGCGAAGGCGTTCTGACCGTCCGCCCCGATCAGATGCTCCACCTCGATCGCCCGCCCGCGCGCGTCATTCGCACCATCGAGCGCCGCCAGGTTCGCCTGGCCGAAGTCGTGGTCCTCGTCGGTCGTCTCATCCGGCACCAGCAACCCGACGCGGCCCGGCGCCAGATACGTGGCGACACCGTCGACATGGCCGTCGGTCGCGACCGGACCGACGTCGCCGGCCATCCCGTAGGGCATCCACACGACCGTGTCGACGCCGAGGTAGTCACGCAGGCCGCGCTCGATCTCGTCCTTGGTCATGGCGGGATTTCGGTTGGGACTCAGCAGACACATCTCGGTGGTCAGCAGCGTGCCCTCGCCGTCGGTCAGGATCGAGCCGCCCTCGAGCACGAACGGCGCCTCGAACAACCGCACCCCGAGGTGCGCGGCGACGGCCGCCGGCATCGCGTCGTCGTTCGCCCAAGACTCGAATCGCTCGCCCCACGCGTTGAATCGGAACGAGACCGCCGCGACCTCGCCCGCATCGTTCCGCACGAAGATCGGGCCCGAATCGCGCATCCACGAGTCGTCGATCGGGATCGGCAACACGTCGACCGCCTCGCCGCAGTGGTCGCGCACGCTCTGCTCGTCGCCCGGGTTGCACACCATGATCACCGGCTCCGCGGCGGCAACGGCCCGCGCGACACCGGCCCACTCAGCTCGCGCCTCCTCGGCACGGCCCTGCCAGTAGTCGGCTTCGAGCGGCCAGGCCATCAACGTGGCACCGTGCGGGGACCACTCCGCCGGCATCGAGAAGCCCTCTTGCAGAGGTGTCGTGACCTGGCTCATCGGGTTCCCTCCGGTCGGATCGGCGCCCCAACGATATGCCCGGCGCTGCAGGCAGCGCCACCTCGCGGATCCGCAGCTCGATAAGGGTCCCGCCGAACGTGCCGATACCTGCCTGGTGCGAAGCGATGAGGCGGATCGCGTCGACGAGACTTCGGTCTGGCCAGACGATGCGTTGCGAATGAGCGACGAGCCCGAGGACGATGGGCTCGACGCGCTCCTCGACGACGCCAAGGCCGCGGCCAAGACGGGCGCCGCGCGGTTCGCCGAGGAATGGAAACGCCGCGAAGCCCAGGACGTGAAGTCCCCCACCTTCCCGGTCCGAGCCGAGCCGACGCCGGTGGACGCAGAAGTCGAAGCGAACGCGATCAACTGACCAGCCCTTCAGCCCCACCGCGTAGGCTTGCGCGATGCGCATCGTCATCCTCGGCGCCGGGTTCGGCGGATTGGAGATCGCCGCGCGGCTGTCCGACGGCGTCGGCGACGACCTCGATTGCACGCTGATCGACAAGTCCGACGCGTTCGTCTTCGGCTACTCGAAGCTCGACCTGCTGTTCGGCAAGACCTCACCCGAAGCGATCCGAATCCCCTACAGCGACCTCGCGAAGCGCGGGGTGCACTTCCGCCAGGAGTCCATCGAGTCGATCAACCCCGAAGCGCGCCGCGTCGTGACCGACCTCGAGACGTACGACGCCGACGCGCTGGTGATCGCCCTCGGCGCCGACTACGACACAGCCGCCACGCCCGGCCTCGATGACAGCGGCTCCGAGTTCTACTCGTTCGACGGCGCGCTGCGTGCGCGCGAGCGCCTCGAGTCCTTCACGTCGGGCGACGCAGTGGTCGGCGTGTGCGGGCCGCAGTTCAAATGCCCGCCGGCGCCGAGCGAAACGGTCGTCCTGCTCGACGCGTACCTCCGCGACCGTGGCCTGCGCGAGGCAGCGACGATCTCACTGGTGATGCCGTTCGGCACGCCGATCCCACCCTCGCCCGAGACGTCGAGCGCGTTGCTCGAGCGGTTCGCGCAAGGCGACATCCGCTTCGTCCCGGACCATCGCGTCACGTCGTACGACGCCGCCGCCAAGCGACTCACGCTCGACGCCGGCAGCAACATGCCGTGCGATCTGTTCCTGGCGATCCCGGTGCATCGTGCGCCGGCGGTCGTGCAGGCATCGGGCATGACGGAAGATGGCTGGGTCCCCGTCGACCGGGGAACGTTGGCGACGAAGTACCCGGGTGTCTACGCCGTCGGCGACGTGACGAGCGTCGGTACGGCCAAGGCCGGCGTGTTCGCCGAAGGCGCCGGCAGGGTCGTCGCGCAGGAGCTCATCGCGCAGATCCGCGGCGCCGATGCGCCCGCTCCCTACGACGGCAAGGCGACGTGCTACGTCGAGTGGGGCGACGACCTGGTCGGCCGCGTCGAGGTCGACTTCTTCTCGGGCCCATCGCCCACCGGCACGTTCTTCGAGCCCTCGACGACGATCACCGAGGAGAAGGCGGAGTTCGGCGCCACTCGCCGCGCCCGCTGGTTCGCCGCCTAGATCCGCGACCCTCCCTTTTCCGCAGTCCACAGCTACTATCAAGGCCGCGCCGGACGGTCGCCGTCCGTACGAGGGGGGAACCAGATGAAGACCTACGAGGAGCAGATCTCGATCAACGCGCCTGCGGACAAGGTGTTCGCGTACGTCAGCGACATGACGAAGCACGGTGAGTGGGCCGGCCACGGTCTTGCCGTCATGAAGGACAGCGACGGCCCCGCGCAGGCCGGCAGCACCTACTCGACGACCGCCAGCCAGTTCGGCACCCAGAAGGAACACAGCACGATCACCGACATGGAGCCGAACACGAAGTTCGCGTGGGACTCGAAAGGAACACTCGGCACCGCGCATCACTGGTTCACGATCGTCGACAGCGGTGGCACGTCGACGGTCACGAAGGGTGCGCAGTTCACCGATCCGTCCACGCTGGGCAAGATGATGAGCTGGAAGCTCTCGCGCGACGTCCCCAAGGGGTTCCGGAGCGACCTGGCGAACATCAAGGCCACCCTCGAAGCGCCGAGCGCCTAGACGCGAAGGGCGGCGAACCGGAAGCCCGGTCCACCGCCCTCTGCAAGCGACTCAGCCCTGGAAGACCGGGTAGATCTCGTCGGCCACGAGCCCGTGCGCCTCGCGGTGCACCGCGCTCGCGGTCTCGGGGTCCGGCGCCTCCACCAGACAGAACGCCTTCCCGCCCTCCGGGTCGCCCCAGAAGTTGATGTACTTCACGCCGTACTTGCTCTGCGTCTCGAGGTCGGCCTTGTGCGCGTCGAACAGCGCGTCGGCGGTGACACCCTCGGGCAGCGTCTGATGCACGTCCATGAACAGCGGCATCGGTTCCTCCTTCCGTCCGCCCCGGATCCGATATCCAGTGGCACACTCAAGTCTCCGGGCCGAGGCCGCGAACGAGAATGACTGGGGCACCGAGAACCATGACCGAAACGCCAGCCGAGGCGACCGTCGAGGCGGTGCCGCTCGAACAGGCCCTGAACGGCCTGCAGCTCGACGGCGCGATCTTCTTCCGGTCGGAGTTCACCGAGGCCTGGTCGTTCTCATCCCCCGAAGCCGCCGGCGAGTTCGCGCACGCGGTCGAGCCCGACGCCGAGCGGCTGATCATGTTCCACATCGTCGCGAAGGGATCGTGCTGGGTCGCCGGCCCGGACGGCGAACGCCACTGGGCGAACGAGAGCGACGTGATCGTGCTCCCCTACGGCGACGAGTACGAGATGGGCGGCGAGGTCTCCGCGGTCAGCGTCCCGATCTTCTCCCTGCTGGCGCCCCCGCCGTGGACGCAGCTCCCCGTGCTCCGTCACGGTGGCGAAGGCAACCGAACCGACGTCGTCTGCGGCTATCTCCACTCCGAGGACCCGCTGTTCGACCCGCGGATGCGCGCCTTCCCGAACGTGTTCGTCGTCCGGCTCGAAGAGCCCGCGGCGCAGTGGGTACGGGCGAGCATCGAGTACGCGCTGGCGGTCTCAACCGGAAGGGCGTCATCCGACGCCACCACGAAGCGCCTCCCGGAACTCCTTCTTATAGAGATGCTCCGACTGCACCTCGCGTCGGCGCCGTCGGCCGAGCACGGATGGATCACCGCGCTGCACGATCCGGCGATGGCGCCCGCCCTCGCGTGCCTCCACGCCAGGCCGGAGCACCCCTGGACGGTCTCCGAGCTCGCGCACGAAGCGGCCGTCTCGCGCTCGCTTCTGGACCAACGGTTCCGAGACGTCCTGGGGCTGTCGCCGATCCGCTATCTGACCGAGTGGCGGATGCACATCGCCACGAACCTGCTCGCCTCGACCGACCTCACCGTCGCGCAGATCGCGAAGCGAACGGGTTACGACTCGCAAGAAGCGTTCAGCCGGGCGTTCAAGCGGAGGATGGGTGACGCGCCGACAACCTGGCGCACCAAGCGGCAGTCGAACTAAGGGATCGGCAGGGGACGCGCCTTGCGCGCGCCGTTGAGCCGCGTCAGCCCGAAGTGGCGTTCGATACCCGCCAACAGGCTGCGATGCGAGTACGCCTTCGGGTTCCGCCGGTGCGGCACACCCGGCCCGCGCATCGCGGTGAAGACGTGGCCGCCGCCACCCACGTCCGTCACGCCCTCGTCGAACGTGATGATCACGACGGCGCCGTGGTGAAGCAGCGGCGGCACATGTTGCTTCAGCCACCTGTTCCCCGTCGCGATCGAGCAGTCGTGCATGTCGTGGCAGAGGTTCGGCACCGCGAACACGAACTTCGGCAGGTACCGCGGCAGGTGCTTCGGGTACGGCACGTCGCGTGACCGGCAGATCCTCGGCACGAGGTTCCGGTAATAGAGCGCCGGGTTGTGCCACGACGCGTATGAGCCCACCGACGTCATCCGGCACCGCGAGCCCATCGACTCCGCCCACGACGCCCACTTGATGCCGTTGTGCGACATCTGCGAGAACACGCTGCTCGTCTTGAAGCGCGCCTTCGCGCAGTCGTCCGAGTTGCACCCGTTGGACGACCCGGACGTCATCTCGAGGTAGTTCGGCAACGACGGGTGGTGCAACGCGTGGAAGTGCGTGAACAGCGTGCCGCCGCGCGCGAACCTCTTGAGATACGGCGCGCTCCGCGAATCGACGATCGACCCGTACTCGTGGTTCTCGAGCACGATGACGACCACG
Source organism: uncultured Actinomycetes bacterium (assembly GCA_963792215.1). Lineage (GTDB taxonomy): Bacteria > Actinomycetota > UBA4738 > UBA4738 > HRBIN12 > AC-51. The sequence continues at coordinate 115,364 of CAWBVL010000008.1, read as the reverse complement.
GGCGCCTTCGAGGCGAGCGTGGCGCCGTTAACGGCGCGGAGGGGGGCCGCCGACGCGGGACCGACCAACGTCGACAACACCAGTGTGGTGATGAGGACGGCGATCGCGCCACGAGCGGCGGCCCGACTAAGGGGGGGGCGTCGGACCACTGGGGCAGCATCCTATCGGCTCGGATCACGATGTCATGTAGGCCGATCCGGCGTTTCGTCACGCGCGAACGCGTACGACCTGCGGATATCTCGCGCCATCGGGATCATGGAGAACACATGACGCTCGACCCCGAGACGATCGAGCAGCCGCTACGGACGAGCGGTGAGCGACGAGAGAACCGCCTCGCTTCGGATGCGCAACAGCTCGACCTCTTGACGCTCCGCCTGCTCGGTCAACACGCCGAGCGGAAGCTCCTCGATCCGCTCGTCGATGACCGACAGCTCGTTGAGCGCGCCCCAGAGGAGCCGCTTGCCCCACACGCCGACCGCCAATGCCTCCAGCTCGGAGAGTGGGCTCGGCAGCGGAGCGGATACGAACCGTCCGGCCATATCTGCGAAGCCCGCCGCCGCTCGGAATCCGCGCTGCATCAGGCTCTGATCCCGCTCGAGACGCTCGAGCAGCGACGTGACGTGCGCGCGCTCGACACGGATCTCCACGATGAACGTGCGAAGGAACACCTTCGTCATGCGCTCGACGTCGTCTCGAGCGAGGAGGCCTTTCGCGACACCCTCCGCTGCGAGCGACCCCGTCTCGTGCGCCTGCAGGTAGGTCGCGAGTCCCCGCTCATCGAAGGCGAGATCGAAGGAGATGTCGGTGGTCATCGCCGATGGACTTCCCGGGAGCGCCCGGCGCAAACGTCTAGGGACGAGCCGGATCCGCAGCCGGCTCCCAGGATCGGGGCAAGCCTGCGCTCAGCCTTCCGCGATGGACTGGTCCCCGTGAGATCCACCTCGGGTCGTTCGGGCTGTTCGCCGCCACCATCCACGCCGTCTCGGCGGGGACGGACATGACATCGACGCTGATCCTCGGCGCGATCGTGCTGGCCCCGCTCCCCGTTGCGGCGCTCACCGGGGTCCGGCTCGGCGCCAGGAGCAACACCGTCGCCACGAAGCCGCGACCGACGCCGGCCCGGCCGGAAGCGCGGGTCCCTGCACGCGCCGGGTGACGCCACGATGACGCGGCGCCCGGCCCAGATCGGGGCCGAGCGCCGCGAAGCGGAACGCACCGAGCACGTGCTCGGATCAGTAGCCGCCGTTGCTCGTCGTGGTGCCGGTGCCGCCAGTGCTGCCACCGGTTCCGCCGTACGCGCCGCCGCCGTACCCATTGCTGCCGCCGTTGCCGTAGGCGCCACCGGCAGGGGCGTTCGTGCCACTTCCACCGCCGCTCCCAGAGAACGCGTTGGCTTGCGACATGACGCCGGATAGAGCCAACAGGCCGATCGCGATCGCAGCCACGAGCGCGAACCCCCGTGCGCTCGCAAGAGCCCCGGTCGGACTCGAGCCGCGGATCGCCAGCGTGGCGGCGCCCGCGATCGTCACCACTCCCAAGATCGTGGCCAGCACGTCGGCGTATCCGACCGGCAGGACCTCGTGGGCGAACTCGCCGACGGGGAGCCCGACCGTCCTCGAGACGATCCACGTCCCAACGACGACCGCGTTGCCCAACACGGCCAGCACGAGCCACACACGCGGAGCCCGCACGAGCGCGACCAGGCCCCAGACGATCTGCGCCGCGGCGATCGCGGCGAAGAACGCGAAGGTCTGCGTGTCGCCGCGCCCCAAGGTCCTCGCGGCCTCAACGTGGATCGCCCCGGCGGCGACGCTCGCCAACGCCGTCACGGTCAGGATGCGAGCTGCGTTGCGGTCCATCGCGGTATCGGCGTCACCACGCGGCACTGCAACCGGGCGTGAAGCTTGCCTGGACTGATCCCAGCTTGGTTGTGCAGCCATGGTTCATACCCCTTTCAAGAAGTTGGATGTCCCTCGATCCCTCGTGCATCCGTCGCAGATGACGTCAGTGTCCGGAACACCGCCGGCCGCGACTCTCACGAGGTCCACGACGCGAGCCCACGTTGGTGTGTCTGCGCGACTCGTCGTCCGCGCAGTATTCCGAACGAGACGGCCTAGCGGTTCACTCCGGTAGCGCGCCGTGCACGACGCGACCCTCGAACATCACCGCGCGAGGTTCGATGTCTTTGATCTTGTCGTCCGCTACATCGAAGAGATCGGCATCGAGCACGACGAGATTCGCAGACTTGCCCACCTCGATCGAGCCGAGCTGATCCGCGAGCCGCAGCTGGATCGCGCCGTTCACCGTGTACCCCCGCAGTAGGTCCACCATCGAAAGCCGAGCCGACTCGGGCTGCCTGATCGAGGTTCCTTCGACCGTTCCGGGCCCGGGCTCCATCGGATACTCCGGATCGATGCGGGTGTTACCGGCCTGCATCCCGAAGAACGGATCCGCACGGTTGGCTTCGTACTGCGTGACCACATCGCTGCCGAAGGTGACGATCCCGCCGCTCGCGATCACCGGGTTGAACTGATACATGCGGTTGAACCGCTCCCAGCCCAGGTGCTCCGCGGTCGCCACGCCGAACATGCCGCCCGACCAATGCGGCGACCAGTTGAGGATCACGCCGAGCTCGGCGACACGGGGCATATCCGTAGGGTCGATGAGTTCATCGTGGGCGAGCGTCACCTGGAGCTGCCATGCGCCGCCGCGGTCCTTCCGGGCACGCTTCACGGCGTTCAGCGCCGTCCGGAAGCCGCGGTCCCCCACCACGTGGATGTGCAGATCGATCCTCTCGGCGTCGAGCCTCAGCATGACGGTCGTCAGATCATCTTCGGTCATCCGGAGAACGCCCTCGCCTCCATCGCCTGAGACGATCGGCTCAAGGACGGCGCCGGTGCCGAACTCGTTCGTGGCGTCGAGGAACAACTTCAAGGTGTCGACCTTGACGTGCGGACCGCCGAACTCCGCCTGCCACGCGCGAACGTCGGCGATGCGTTCGTCCAGGTTGGCCAGGCTCGTGAAGATCGGCGCGCCGTGGTAGTGCAGGTTGAGCTTGTCCTCGGCGTCCAAGGTGGCCGCCGATGCGATCGCATCGCGCGTGGTCGCCGCATCCAGCAGCGCGACGACACCCTTAGAGGACAGGAAGCTCGTGAACCCCTCGATCAGCGCCGGCGTGGCTTCCTCCGGAGGCCGCCAGCCGATCGCGTCGTACATAGTGTCGGCGAGACGCGTCCACGCTCGCTCCCGGACCAAACCCGTCGGGGTGACGCCGTCCACACCTCGCGCGAACTGCGGAGCAGGATCGTTCGGGTCGATCTGCATCGGCGTCTGCGCGCCGACGCCCAAGAGCTCGAGCATCTTCGAGTTGACCGTGCTCCCGTGATCCGAGAAGTCCTGCAGCAGCACGGGCCGGTCGGACACCGCGGCGTCGATCGCAGCCGCCGTCGGTCCGTCGGGACCCCAGTCCATCTCCGAGGGGTAGTACTCCGCGTAGATGAAGGGCACCTCGGACACGGGATGATCGGCCGCGTACCGGCGCAAGAAGTCTTGGATCGCGTGCAGATCGCCGGTGCGAGGCAAGCTGATGTGCCACGAGCTCAGACAGACCATCTCCGGATGCGTGTGGCTGTCGATCAGCCCAGGGATGACCGTTCGCCCGTCTACATCGACGACGTTCGTGTCAGGCCCGACGAGGTCGCGCCAAGATCCGTCCTCTTGCTTGCCAACGAAAACGATCTCTTCGCCGATGACCGCCACGATGGAAGCATCCGGGTGATCCTCATCGCCGGCATGGATGCGGGCATTCCTCAGGATCGTGTCCGCGGACCGTTCCGGCATCCTCTCCCCCTCGCTCCTAACGGCTCCTGCAGAAGTCAACAAGCAGACGGCGCTGACGACCACTGCCCTCGAGGGCGACCCCAACGAAGCGCCTCGAAGCACGCAGGAACACGATGAGATGATTGGCGCCGGGCGACGTGCCGGCGTTGAACCAATCGCAAGCGGTCGATGCAGCGAGCGGGCATCGGGCTTCGACGCTCGAGCCACCAACGGCGATCCTGGCTCGTGTCACGGTCCCGGGCACGATCCCACAACCGGACTCTCCGGTGCCATTCCGAGCCATCGAAGACCGTCTCGCTTGGGTCGTCACGTTCACCTCGGACAAGCCCGCAGACGTGAACTTTGGAGGGAAACCTGGATCACCTCCATTGCTGGTAACGCACTACTCCGCAGTGCTCGATGCGGACACGGGCGAGTTCCTGATCGGCTTCTACACCAAGTAACGAGTCCCAACAGCGTCGAGCAGGCCTCCGGGATCCCATACGCATCGTGAAGCCCATCTGGACTCAAGGTGTATTCAGGCTCGTAAACACGACCCGCCCGCCGCGTGTCCATGTTGTAGTGGACACCCCTATGGACACGTCTATCGAGGTGCGCGCACTGGAAGTGCCTACCTTCGAGGCGTTGTTCGCCGAGCAGCGGACCAGGCTGTTCACCTCACTTTGGCTCGTCACGAGCGACCGGCACGAGGCTGAGGAGATCGCGCAGGATGCCTTCGTGAAGGTGTGGGAGCGCTGGGACCGCAGGGGCGCTCCCGATGACCCGACGGCGTATCTCTTCCGCACCGCCATGAACATCATGCGGAACCGTCGGCGGCGTGCGGCCGTCGTCTTACGCCACGCCTCGTTCCGCAAGGAGTCCGCCAACGAACTTGACGCGGTCGAATCCCGAGAGGTCGTGATGCGAGCCCTCGGAGCCTTGACTCCGTCGCAGCGTGCCGCGCTCGTCCTGATGGATCTGCTCGATATGTCCTCGACCGAGGCAGCCGGCGCGCTCGGCGTCCGGCCTTCCACGGTCCGCGTGCTTGCTGCGCGTGGACGCGCCACCCTCGCGACACAGATCGGAGCCGACGATGGATGACACCAAGCGACTGTTGGAACGGGCGGAGCGTCTCGCGCCGGCCCCGGAGTTCCGACTCGACGACGTGAGGGATCGCCGAAGCAGACGCGACCGCCGACGCCGGACAAGCGCCACGATCGTCGGGCTCGGCATCACCGCCGTGATCGTCGCCGGAGCGGTGTTCGCCGGCGGCTCCAGCAGGACCCAGGGCAGGAGGTATACGCCGGCCGGTGGCGCCGGACTGCCCGCACCCACCCATACTGTCGCGCTCGGCCCCGGAGAGTTCTCGTATCAACGCATCAAGATCGAGGCCGACTCAACGTGCTCCAACTGCGGAGTGCAGCATGTCGAGCTCCTCGCTCAGTCGTGGTGGGCGCTGGACGGCTCAGGACGCATCGACGTGTCGAAGTCGCAGAACTACGGGATCCAAGGTGGAACCTTCAGCGCGGGCACGTTCCCGACCGAAGGCGATCTCAGCGGATTTCCAACCGACCCAGGGGCGCTCCGCACCTTCCTGCTTGGTCGGAGTGCCGAGAACGGCGCTTCTCCTCGGCCCGAGGTGACACCTGCTCCCGATGTGCCCCTCGAGGACGGGCAGCTCTGGCTCGCGATCCAGGACTATCTCGGCTCGACGCAGTACCTGAATGCCACCCCCGAGCTTCGGACAGCGATGCTGCAAGTCCTCGCCCATGACCCCATGGTGAGCGTGGCAACGGGTGCCACGGATCCGCTCGGGCGACATGCCTCGACGCTGCGGTTCCACGCGTACGACCGGGAGGTCACAGTCTTCGTGGATCCCGCCACCGGCGACTTCATGGCCATGACGGAAGGGTTGAACGATGGCAGCACCGAATCCGTCATCGTCGAGCAGGCCGGCATCGCTACGAGCGATCAGTCACCTCCGCAGGGCAACCAGGTCACGGTGCCCGAAGCCCGGTAGCAACCCGGTGTGCTACGAGGCGTTGTACAGGTGCCTGGATCGAGCACCGCGGATCAGAAGGCGTGGTTGTAGAGAGTGTCGAGCGCCTCCGGAAAGGCGCACGCGAAGTAGTCGAGCCGCCGGCCATCAACGAGCCACACGCTTAGCTTGAGACCGCTGCCCGGTCCGGAGTATTCGCACTGCTGCGGCGCAGGAAAGGGCGAGGGGATATCTGTCTTCACCAACCCGATAGGGCGACCGAAGTCACCAGGCGAGTTGGCGTCCACTTGGACGAGTGGCGGCGGCGCCGAACCCTCCGGGACCGGATACGCCTGGATCTTCGCGACCTCGTTGAACGACACCTGGAGAGGCGACGGCTCGGTGTGGCCGCCCGAGCACGACTGAAGTGCGAAGACGGCGACAAGGCCAAGGGCTCCGATCGAGTGGCTCACACCGGAAAGTATGAGAGTCGACCGACATCGAGTCGAAACGCCGCGCCGCAGACGGGCTCAAGCCCGTTCTAGACTGCCGCCGAGGCCCTCGTAGCTCAGTGGAGAAGAGCAACGGGTTCCTAACCCGTGTGTCGCAGGTTCGATTCCTGCCGGGGGCACTCACGAACATGCCGGATAGCCACTGCACGAAGAGCGGCGTCTTCAGTATCGCGAGCTCGGCTCCGGAGCAGCGCAAGCCGGGCCGCTACGGCGACGCGGATGTACTCCAACCCGGCGGCAAAGGATCGCACGCCGCGAACGTCCGAGCACGCAGGCGACGTCGCACGCGTGGCTCACTCGTGACCACGTTTTGCAACTCGTACGGATCGCTGCGGAGGTCATACAACTCCTCCGCACCATTGTGGTAGACAACGTACTTCCACCGGCGCGTTCGCAGACCGCAGTACGACGTCACCCACTTCAGCGACCCGTGCTCGAGCAGGACGGCCTTCGTCTTGATCCGTCCCGTTCCGGCGAGCGCGGGGACAAGCGACGTGCCGTCGAAGGGACCGGGTGGCGCGACCCCCGTCAGGTCCAAGATCGTGGGCGCGATATCGAGGTTCGACGCGAGGCCGTTGTTCACACCGTGCTCGATGCCCGGACCGGCGAAGATCAACGGCACCTTGATGGAGCGCTCGTATGGATATCCCTTGAACTCGAGACGGTGGTCGCCCCATTCCACTCCGTTGTCACTGAGGAACACGAAGTCGGTGTTGGCGAGCACGGGTGCGGGAAGAACCCGCTCGAACCTGCCGACCCACCGGTCGACATCCACGAGTGCTCCGTACATCCGGTTCCACCAGCGCGTGTGATTCCGTATCTCTCGTGCCCCTATCAGCTTGCTGCGACGGACATAGGGCGGCTTGTCCGACACGGTCCGTTCGTTGAACGCGGGGGACTCGAACGGGATCGGCGCACGCACACCGCGATCCAGAGGTCCGGGCACCGCCCGCCCGTGCGGGGCGTACGGTGCGAAGTACAGGAAGAACGGTCGCGAACCGTCCTGGACGTCCTTCTGCTGTAGGAACGAACGCGCCGCGCGACCGACCACATCGGTGGAATAGCTCTTGCCCCCCACCCCGTAGCGCTCGAGGTGCCCCTGGTCGCTGATCGTGTAGTTGAGATAGGACCCGTTACGGCCGACGAACGAGAACCAGTTCGTCCACCCGGGAGGGATCGGAGGGGCGACGTTCGGATCTGCGAGCGCGTAATGGTTGAGGTATTTGCCGTAAAGGCCGGTGCGGTACCCCGCGTCACTCAGCGCTCGTGCGATGGTCCGTCCGGCATTGTCACCGCCGTTGTACACGGAGCCGTCCATGTTCAGCGCGTTGTGTTGGAACGCCGACCAGCCCCCGAACGCCTGATCGTTGTCCCCGTTGGTCCAGACGCCGGTATGTCCGGACGTGAGTCCCGTAAGGATCGAACTCCGCGAGGGGCAGCACAGCGAGTTCGAGATGAATGCGTTCGAAAAGGTCATCCCACGTCGCGCGAGCACGCGAACGTTCGGCATCAGCTGCAACGTGCCCGCAACCTGATCGTCGGTGAGGATCACGATCACGTTCGGTCCCGAGGGCCCGCTCGCGATCGGCGCCGGGACCCCCGCGGAGGTCGTGCCCGCGCTCGATGCCGCGGGGGAAGACGACGTGCAAGCGAGCAGGACGACGCACAGAACACGGCCGAGCAGGGTTGCCCGCACCCGCATCAGCCGCATGATGAACCCCTCACACCATGTGTTCCAGCCGCAGGCGAGGTTGCTCGCCCCCTCATCAGTGGACCTGGCACTGAGGTGAACTGTTCCCGGAGGGCGAGCCCGATCGGTAGCACCCCGCGTGGTCTCGTGATCAGAAGGTGTGGCCGGTGAGGGCGAACCCGACGGTGCAGACCGCTCCCTCGATGAGACAGAAGATCGCGAACGGCGTCAGCGTCTTCGTCTCGAAGTACTTCATCAGGAACCGGACCGCGACATACGCGGCGATCCCAGCGGCGATGCTCCCCGCGAGCACCTGTCCCCGGATGCCGTTCCCCAAGGGGCCCATCAGGTCCGGAACCTTGTAGAGGCCTGCCGCCAGGATGATCGGGGTCGCGAGCAGGAACGAGAAGCGGGCCGCGTCCTCGTGCGAGAGTCCGCGCACCAACCCTGCCACCATCGTGATGCCGGAGCGGCTGATCCCCGCGATCAGCGCGAACACCTGCGCGACGCCGATGATGACCGCTTCCTTGAACTCGAGGGTCTCGAGCCGGCGGAACTCCGTGCCCTCGTAGGTGCCGTGCTCCGCTGCGAGTGCCTTCACATCGGCGCGCCGGCGGAAGCGCTCCCCCACCAGAAGGATCACGCCGTTCACCATCAGGAAGACCGCGGCGAACAGCGGCTTCGCGAACGTGACTCGGAACAGATGCTCGAACGCGAGCCCGATCAGGCCCGCGGGGATCGTCGCGACGACCAGCAGCCATGCCATCCGCTCGTCTCCGTCTCGGATCGCTCGCCACGGCACCGTGCGCTCTCGAGCGCCGGTGATGAGCGTACGGAAGAACCCGCTGATGATGACCTTCCAGTCGTCCCAGAAGTAGACGAGCAGCGCGAGCGCCGTCGCAACGTGTAGGCCCACGACGAACGCCAGATAGAACGATTCCGGCTGCGACTGCGCGTGGGCGAGATCGTCCCACCCGAAGATGGTGGGCAAGATCACGGCTTGGCCGAGGCTCGAGATCGGGAAGAGCTCGGTCACACCCTGGATCAGGCCCAAGATGATGGCCTGGAAGTACGTGATCACTCGGAGTCCCCTCTCTGTTGCGAAGCGTTCAGCTCGTGAGCTCAGCCTCTCGGGCCGCTTGCACGTCCTTGGCGGTGACCGTGAGGTATGCGACCAACGCGAAGATCGCGACCCCGAGCACCACGCTCACCGTTCCATACCCGAACCCGAGGCCACCGAGTGATCTGGGCGCCGCGAACAGGTCCGCGAACGAGGCGCCGAGCGGCCGGGTCACGATGTAGGCGAGCCAGAACGCGAGGACACTGTTCAGACCGAACCACCGGTAGCCGATCGCGGGGATCGCGAACAGCGCCAGGAAGAGCAACCCGGACACGAAGAACCCGAGGTTCAGGCTGAACGCCGTCATGTCGCCGGCCGCCGTTCCCAACGCGAACGTCACGAGTACTGCGGCCCAATAGAAGAGCTCGCGGCGGCGCGTGTGGATGCTGTGGATCGACAGCGTTCCCTCGCGCCGGTTCCACCAGAAGAAGACGACCGCGAGCGCGACCCCGAAGAGGACGGTCGAGGCGATGTACGGCACGCCGAGCTGCACGTGGACACCGTCGGCGCTCATCGTGCCGAAGATCCCGACCATGACGACCGCGAGCCAATACAGAGGAGGTCGATACGCGGCGGCGGCGATCTGCACAAGGAGACAGGCGAGGAGCGCCAAGCCGGTGACGAAGACCAGGCCCACGAGCCCCACGGTGTTGGACAGACCGACCTTGTGGATGAAGTAGTCAGAGGTCGTTTCGCCCATCCCGGTGGTCAGGATCTTGATGATCCAGAAGTACAGCGTGATCTCGGGAACCTTGGAGGCCGTCCGCGTGTGCGCCACGCGTTGGATTCTGCCCGGGACGCGCGTCGAGGGAACCCCCTATTCCATGGAGTTTGTGCGGCGAACCAGTTTCGCCCGAAGGCATATCGCGAGCGGGCGCGAGACGTTAGCTCCCGGCTTCGCGCTCCATCTTCTCCAGCCGGACGTAGTAGTCCGGCATCTCGTTGAGATGTGCCCACGCGATCTTCGCGGTGATCACCGGGTCATCGTGCGTCACGTCCGTCCTGGGATCGTGGTGCCCGTGCTCGAGCTCGACATCCATCCCCGCCCGGAGATCCTCCGGACCGAAGGCGACCTCGTCGAAGTTCAAGCCGATCCGCTCCGCCATCGCGATCGCTTCCTCCGTCGTGAACCCTTCCTTGAATGTGCCCATGACCTCCTCCTTCCTGAGCCAATCTAGAACCGGAGGGGGGGACGCGTGGTCGGGCTGGAAGTCCGCGCTTGTAAGGCCGGATGCCCGGGCCTCGGCCTCGGGATGGCGACTCCTACACTGGCTCGGATGTCAGAGCCGACGGCGCCGGATCCGATCGAGGAGTACTTCAGCGCGATCGATGCCGTTCCTCCGCTCACCGCGGACGAGGAACGCGCTCTCTGGAGGGTGATCAAGTCGGGCGACGACGACGGCAAGGCGAAGCGGCGAGTGATCGAGGCGAACCTCCGTTTGGTGGTTCAGATCGCCCGACGATATGAAGGCCGGGGCATGCTCTTCCTGGACCTCGTTCAGGAAGGGAACCTCGGGCTGATCCGAGCCATCGAGCGCTTCGATCCGTCGGCGGGCGGCGAGTTCGGGCCGTTCGCGGAACAGCAGATCGACGACGCCATCACGCACGCGCTCGGTGATGCGTAACGCTCGCCCCTCCGTGTTCGCGATACCCCCGCGACTCATCCGATGACTTCGCCCAGCAGGGCACCTTGGCCCGCTGCGAGTTCCGATTCGAGGCCGGGTCTATCGAGCGGCAGCCAGTACAGCTCGAACACGTCCGGCTCGCCGACGCCGTCGTGCGTTTCGAGATGCTTCCATCGTCGATCGATGGACTCGTCCTCGAGCGGCTCTGCGAGGAAGAAGGACCGTTCATGGATCTCGTCGCGTCCATGTCCGGACATGTCGTACCGAGCCGTCCCGAGTGATTGGAGGGTGGCCGTCTGGATGCCGGTTTCCTCTTCCAACTCGCGGCGGGCCGCGGCCAACGGCTCTTCCCCCGGCTCCACTGAACCCGCCGGCACCTGCAGGCCGGCCTCGGGCGCATCGGGGTGGACGAACACCAGCAAGTGGCCGCGATGAACCACATAGATCACGACCTTCACGATTGACCTCATCGAAAGCGCGCCTACGACCTCAGCGCTGTTCGGCCACGGAGGACCCACTCGGCGGCGCCGCCGGTGAGCTCGCGCAATCGGTTTTCGAAGTGCTCCAGGTCTCCTTCCGTGAGAAGCATGGCCCAGTCGCGCGTGCCGCCGGCGCGGAAGAAGCGCTCGGGCGATCGCCAGACGCCCATGTCGGCCTCTGGCGCGGTGAGCGACGCGCGCGAGCGCATCGAGCGCAGCGTTGCCGCCTCAACGAAGGCCGGCCAGCGCTCTTCGTCGACCGAGACCTCGAGGGCGGCGGCGACCCTGCGCATCTCTTCGTCGAGATCCATCCACATGTCGCCGTAGTGGAAGAGCTGAACGTTGGACGCGTGCCGCGCGTCCCAGTACGTCCCGATCTGGTTCGCGTAGTCGGCCAAGCCGTAGGGCCCGCTGCCGGTCGGCTCGATCGTGTTGTCGACGAACCATCGCAGGTAGTCGCCCGGATCTTCCGGTGCGTCCTCGCGGTGCCAGTGCTCCGGCTCGCCCGACGCGGCGCGCAGCAGCGCGAACGCCCGATCCGTATCCATGTTGTCGGCGTGGTCCCGGTCTGACAGCGCGACGTCCAACGGATGCCTGATCACGGCGATGTACGTGACCTCGTCGACGCGAGGCACGCCGTCGAGCGGCGTGTGCGTCTTGATCAACCGGCGCCCGGTCTGGTCGTCCAACAAACGGAAGACCTCTTCGTCGGTGCGGAGCTTCATGTCCAGCCAGGGCGACAGCTCCGAGATCGGCACGCCGAGGTCGGTCGTGTCGTACAGCAGCATCCCCACGATCGTCTGCATCCACGTGGTGCCGGACTTCGATGGCGTCGAGATCACAACGTCGCCGGGGCGCAGCGTGAATCGTTCCCAGCGGGCGCTGTCCGCGAAGGCTCCGTGGTAGCGACGCACGGGCGCACCCTAGCCGACCGCCGCGGCCGCCTCACATGAAGTTCGCCGTGTGCAGCTCCGAGATCTCGTTCGCGGTGTCTTCGGCGAAGCCGAGCTGCCGCAGCCTGCCGACGCGACGGCGGTGCATGGTCTCGTGGAGCTCGCGAACCGCCCGGACGCCGTCGGGGAGCGCACCCGGGGACGTGCCGCCAGCGGCCAGGATGACCAGCGCTTCCTCGACGTGTGGCGTTGCGCCGGAGGCTTGTGCCAGGAACTCGGCTCGTTGTTCGACCGCCCGTCGCAGCACGTCCGCCCGGTCAAGATCGGCCGCGAGGAACAGACGCGCGTGCTCGACGCCGAAGGCCACATGCCGTGATTCGTCGGCCCGCGCACGGCGCACGACGTCGGCGGTCACGGGATCCGGCGCGTACCGCTCGATGAAGCTCAGGTACTCGAGGAACGCGCCCTCGCCCAGGACCGACAGTAGGAACGACGCCTGCGAGAAGTCCTCCTGGTCGAGCAGCGACTTCAGCGAGCGTTGGGTGATCGCGGCGGACAAGCCGAGCTCGCCGCCGCTGGCCAACGCGCGCTTCGTGAACGCCTCGATGTGCCGCGCCTCGTCGACCAGCTGCGTCGCGAGAAACATGACGACCTCGGTGAAGTGCGGATGGATCCGCGGGATGAACTTCGACGGCACGTAGAGCGCCGCGTATTCGTTCTCAGCGAGGTGCGTCATGATCTGCGCGACCGCCCGCTCGACATGCGACGGCAGCTCGGGCAACTCGTCCCACGCGATGTCGGTCGACGCGTCCCACTGTTGCGCCGTCGCCTGGTCGTAGAGCGACGCGATGTTGTGCGCCCAGACTCGATCGCGTTCGAGCTCGGTGTACGGGAAAGGCGGCACGCCCGGTTCCACCTTCGCGCCACGCGGCGCGAAGCCCGTCGCGGGGTCTGCGCGTTCGGGAACTCGGCCGGCCAGCCCGATCAGCCAGTCGGGCGTCGCGAAGCCGTCACCGCGGTCGGGCGCCTGCAGTGGCAGGTCCGGGCGGTCGGCGAACATCAGCGAGCCTCGGTCGCCCCGCTCGATGTGGAACAAAGTCCGGTCGCCGTCCGGCTCGACGAGCACCAATGGATGGCCGGTTCCTCGGCACCACGCCGGCAGTTCGTGCAGGAGGCCCTTGTTGGACGACGACACCTCGAGGATCTCGCCCGGCTGGAGATCCGACAGATGCACGTCGATCGCGAACATCAGCCCCTCGGCGAGCCCGAGGTCCCCGCCGTCGTAGCGGGCGTTCACCATCGCGCCGAGATCCCCTGCTCCTCCACCGCGTCAAACACGTCGCGGTAGCCGTCCAGCTCTGGCGCGACCCATCCGCGGAGCCCTTCGAGCTCGAGGATGCGGCGGTGTTCGGGGATGTCCCAGGACATCGCCCGTAGGTGCGCGACCCATGCGTCTGCGCGCGCGGTCTCGAGCGTCGGCATCGCCGTGAAGTTGCAGTGCGAGTATGCGGGCGACGTCCAGAACGGTTGCAGGCGTCCCGGCGGCACGTCGCCCGATCGCACGAAGACATCCCAACTCCCGAGCCCGATCGCAGCCGCGTCCGCTCGCCCGTCGATCACCGCGCCGAGCGCATCGCGCTCGCTCTGTCCGGTGTCGCCGTGCTTACCGACGTCGGAGTTGAACCGGACGAGCTCGACGTCACCGTCGAGATCGAGCCCCTCGTGGGTGAGGTAGTGCACCGGCATGATCGCGCCCTGTGCCGAGTCGGCGCTGCCGAGCGCGAGTCGCTTCCCCTTGAGGTCGGCGACCTCTTCGACCTCCCCCTTCCGACCGATCAGCGTCGTGAAGAACGCGACGTCGGTGTCGCGCATCGCGAGCACGCGGCACTGTCCCCCGGTCGCGAGGTATGTACGCACGTACGCGAGGTTCGTGTTCCAACCGATGTCGATCCGGCCGGCGAGCAGCGCGTCCACCTGCGCCTCGTAGTTCGAGAACAGCACGAAGTCCATCCCGACCCGCGCATCGCCGAAGTACTCGCGGATGCCCTCCCATATCGGCACCACCTTGGGGTCGTAGACGACGGCCCCCACCATCACGCGATCCATCGCCATCACCCCAGCAACGGCATGCCGGCCATCGCGCGGCCGGTCAGCTCGTAGAGGACGTCGGTGGTCGGTGCCATGACCGACCCGGCCCGCGCGTCGCGGAAGTACCGCTCCAGGCCGAACGACGGGCTCATCGCCGCGCCACCGCATGCCTGCATCGCCTCGGAGGTCACGCGGATCGCGGTCTCGTTCGCGAACGCCTTCGCCGACAGGATCGGCGCGGTCGCGTCGCCCTGGGTCATGCGCCCGGCGAGGTCCGCAAGGAAGCCGGCGAGCGCGTCGACCTCGGTCTGCGAACGGCCGAGCCGCGCGCGAACGGTCGGCAGATCGGCCAGCGTCTGTCCGAGATGCTCAAACTTCGCGGTGGTGACATGCGCGATCGCGATGCGCAGCGCGCCCTCGGCGATGCCGAGCGACACCGCGCCCTGTCCGAGTTGGAACCAAGGCAAGACGACGCCGAGCATCAGGTCGATGCCCTTGCCCTCCTCACCGAGGAGCTCGAGCTTGCCGACCGGCGAGGTGAACGTCATCGGCGCGCTCGCATTGCCGCGCAGCCCGAGCCCCGCCCACGGCCCGCTCGTCTCGACGCCTTCGGCGCCCGCCTCCACGACATAGAGGCTCGACGCGAGCGTGTCGGCACCGGAAGGTCGCGTGCTCACGACGTACGTCGCCGCATGACCCGCGCTGGTGACGAACGACTTCTGTGCGGCAAGCCGTCCATCGCCGTTGGACCCCTGGATCTCCGAGACCGGCGCCCAGAAGTGCGAGCGCGACCCCTTCTCGCTGAAGGCCAACGTCGACAACTGGTCGGCTGCCATGCCGCGCAGCACCGCGTCGGATGCGCCGCCTTCATGCGCGACCGTCGCCGCGCATACATGCATCAGGTAGATCATCGCACTCGACGCACACACGGCGGCGACGCCACGCAACGCGTCCAGGAACTCGCGCGGTCCAAGGCCGAGGCCACCGATGTCAGTTGGGAGTGTGATGCCGAGTAGACCGGCGTCGGCGAGCGCGTCGACGCTGGCCTGTGGGAACGTTCCGTCGCGATCGACCTCGGCGGCCGACGCGGCCGCGACCTCCGTTACACGGGCGATGCGATCTTCGAGGGTTGGCTGCACGAGCGAGCTCCTTTCGAGGAAGCGCGTGGAACATGCAGTTCAACGCGCGTGAACATGTCGGGAGGCGCCAAGACCGACGCCCGCAAGGGCGATCAGGTACGACGCACGTCCGACACCTCCTCGGAAGTCCTCGAGTGGAGGCAACCCTAACGGACGCGCGGAGATCGGATGCCGGTCATGCCACTCGCGCACCGCAGAGGTACAGCTCGCCGTTCCGGTACTCGGCGATCGACCAGGGCCGATGCGCCGTCTCGCGGCCCGGCGTGATCAGGTGAACGACCTGGTCGCCGTGCGCGTGCAGGAGCTCGGCGATCAACCGACGGTGGCAGCGCCACCAGGGCGTCTCCGAGCACATGAAGCAGGGATCGGGCTCGTGCATCGCATCGGCGAGCGCGACCTGCCACTCCTTCGTCCGCATCCGAGCCGCGTAGCTGCGGAACGCATCGACCTGTATGCACGCGAAGTCCTCTTCACCGGTCTCGTTCGAGAGGCGCCCCCCGAGGTCGACCACGTGGCGGTACGCGATGCCTGCACCCTCGAGCGACGCCGCGAGCTCCGGTTCGTTGAACTGTGGGTTCCGCCGCGAGCCGGGGTAGCGGCGGACGTCGATAAGCGTGCGTACGCCGGCCCCAGTCACCATCGAGACGAGCTCCTCGACGGGCCGCGTTCCGTGTCCGATCGTCCGAACGATCACCAGGTCACGATAGAAGGACGGTTCCTGTGATCCCGAGGGCCATCAGGGAAGAGGCGGGTTCTCGCCGGTACAGGCCCGATGGCCACAGTCACACGACGGCTCCGGGCCACCCTCGGTTGTGGCTTGCGCCTCGCAGGTCTGGCTGCAGAACCGCTCCCCCGCTTCAACCGTGCACGGGCACGGTTCATGTGCGCATCGCATGACTCGGCTCCTTCCGCCGACGTGGCAGTACCCCTCCAGCCCAGCGAGAAACGGCGGCGCCGAGCGGGTCGTTTCCCACTCTCGCCGGGCGGGTAATGCCCTCTTCGAAGCCGAATCCTCGGCTCATTCCCTTGAAAGGAGACAGGTTATGGATATGGAGCTCTGGACCTACAACGAGGATCTGAAGGACATCACCGACCTGGACGGGTTCGACGTGGCCGCGCTCGACGGTGACATCGGCGAGGTCGACGATGCCACGTACGACGTGGGTTCCTCCTACATCGTGGTCGACACCGGCCCGTGGATCTTCGGCAAGAAGGTGCTGATCCCGGCGAGTGCGATCGTCCGCGCGGACCTGGACAACCGCAAGGTGTTCCTGCGCCTGACGAAGGATCAGATCAAGGCCTCGCCGGAGCTGTCCGACTCGATGACCGATGCGGACCGCGACCGGGTCGGCACGTATTACGAGTCCGTCTACCGGTAGGAGGTGCGCTCATGCCGCAGCAAGCGTGGAGCGACAAGCGCGAGCGTCAGTACGAGCACATCAAGGAAGGCCTGAAGGAAGAAGGCCGCTCCAACGACCTCGCGGAAGAGATCGCGGCGCGCACCGTGAACAAGGAGCGGGCGCGCTCCGGTGAGGCGAAGGAGTCGAGCCGAACGTCGACCGACGACATCTCGTCCGGCCGGCGCGGCGGACTCCGGTCGCACACCGGGCCAGGCGGCCGAACCCGTGACCAGCTCTACGAGGAGGCCAAGCGGAAGAACATCCCTGGCCGCTCGAAGATGACTAAGGCTCAGCTGAAGCGGGCCGTCGACAAGTAGATCTGATCGAGGCTGACGCGCAACGGGGCCCCCGCCTTCGGCGGGGGCCCCCTCGCGTGCGCGATCGGAACCGGGCGGGCTTACGTCCAACGAAAGCGCGGCAGCCCGCGACCACCACCCCTCGGATCGACCGCGAACCGAACGAACGTGCCGGAGCCCCCTGGTCTTCCCCTTCCCGTCGGGTGCGCGCACCGTAGGGCGGGCGAGGGACACGGTCGAAATCAGAAGCGGTCCGTCCCTGGGAACCTGAGCGTCTCAGCTTGCAGCCGGCTCGTCCGCTTCTTCCCTGACCTGCGCCATCATGCCGGAGACGTCGACGAGCGTTCGGCTGTATGCGACGCCGTCCACCACGCTGTCGACGGTGATCACCTCGACGTCCAGGGTTCGCCCGTTCGGTTCGATCCCGAGCGTCGGCACACCGCGCACATTGCGTCCGCAGATCCGCCAATGCGACACGATCGACCCGTCGCGGGACTCCATCCTCTCCAGCGTCACCTCGGGCCGAGCGAGCGATCGAAGCAGGTCCTTACGGATGTCAGTGCTCTTACGCATGCCAGCTCCTCCCTGGTCGAGCGCACCGGTTCGCGGCCCAGGGAACGGAAAAGGCCGCGCCGCTGATGCGCCGCGACCTCCAGTCCCTCTGGTCAGTGCTCGTCTTCGGTTGTGGCTCGACCTTACCGACCGCCTTCGCCTTAGGTCAATGGTCCGTCGCGCGCTGCGACAACTTCGTCATCGTTCGGTCACTCGGTCCGGCGGCGCCTCTGCGCTTGCAGGCGGTGCCGAAAGGCTGAAAGAGCACGGTGGCCGGCGCACGATCGCAGAGGACCACCACGGGTAGGCAGCACCCGGCGCCCGACCTCGATCGACCAGGTCTACCACTTCCTCTTAGTGACTGTCGACGGGAGGACGGTGACCGTCGCGCCCACGAGCGCGAACGGGAACCGGTTCGACGTGCAGCGGTACCGGTTCGGCTGAGTCGGTCAGGCGGGTCGGACGCCGTGTGGCGCCGAGGGCCCCGGGGCGGCGCGACGCCGCCTCGGGGCCTTCATGCGGCGTCAGCTCTGCGCTTGGATCGAGCCGAACAGCCCGTGGCTCTCCCCGTCGGGTCCTGCGGTGAAGAACAATGTGTTCATCGGGCCCGCAGCGGCGCCGTTTCCGAACTGGAGCGCCCACAGGCCGGGGATCACGATCGGGTTGCCGTTCGACCGGTGCAGGCTGCCCTCGTGATCGAACTGCCCGTCCGACTCCGGCTCGAACACGTTGATCATGCCGTCGCCGAAGTTGCCGATCAGCAGGTGGTTGCTCGCCTCACCGAACTGCGCCGGTGCCCAGGCGATGCCCCACGGCGCGTCGAGCGAACCCTTCGACGCGACCCGCTGAAGCAGTTTGCCCCACCGGTTATACATATCGACGAAGCCGAAGCCGGCTCCGGCCACATCGTCCTCAGCAGCGGCATCCTGCTTCGCGTACGTGACGAAGATGCGGTTGCCGATCGCCTGGATGCCGAACGGTGCGTCGCCCGCCGGGATGTTCGGGTCCTCGAACGCACCCGGCATGGTCACCAGGCGGAATCGATCGTTGAACACATCGACCTTCCCGTTGTGGAAGTCGGTCGCGTACAGGCGGGCTCCGTGAGCCGTCGGCGCGATCGCGAGCCCCTTGAAGATCGCGTGCTCGCTGCGCATGTCGACCACCCGGAACGCCTTGGTCGACGGCGCGGGCGGTGGCACGTTGGGGTTCCAGGCGCGGATCACACCGCTCTCGGTGTCGAACAGGAACAACGCCGGCGCGGTCGCGCCGTTGTTCGAGACCTGGAAACCGGTGCCGCCGTTGAACACCGCCCCGGTAGGCGCACCCAACACCTTGACGACCAGCGGGATCGCGTTCCCGCTCCCGTCATAGAGCGTCGAGGTGTTCGAGTGGTTGTTCGCGACCCACCATGGCGTGCTCGGTCCCGCAACCAATCCCCAGGCGTTGACCAGGTTCGGATCCTGATGCGCGGCCTTGTTGGCCTGATCGGAGACCAGTTTGGTCACCTTGTAGCTGTTGCTGCCGGCCGATGCCGGCATGAGCCATGCCCCGAGCGCTACCACGGTCACGACGCAGACGAGTACCACCGATCTCTTCCGCACGTTCGCCCTCCCATCGTCGAACGATGCACGCTGCGGCCCCAGCCCCGCATGCCGGAAGCCACCGGTCTGGATGGCATACGGGTGGGACCCCGGTGCGGTTCGACCGAGGATTCAGCGCAGGGCTGAGAGTGCTTCGCCCGCCCGTGCAACGTCTTCGGGCGGCGAGCCCGGCGGCATGTTGAACAGCACACCCTGCAAACCGGCATCGAGGAACGCCGACGCCTGCTCGGCGACCTCCTCGCGATCGCCCCAGGTGAGCCGCATCGCGAGGCCGGCGTCGTCCACGTTGTTGGCGGCCTGCCACTCCCGCCTGCGGCGATCCGCGTCCTCGTGCGTGTCCGCAACGATCAACGTGCCCAGCCGCGTCGCCACGATCTCGGACCGGTCGCGGCCCTCGTTCGCGCAATGCTCAGCCAGCACGTCGAGCTTGTGGCGGATCATCGGGATATCGCCGAACCCGTTCCACATGTCCGCGTAACGGGCGGTCAGCAGCAACGTCCTCCGCTCGCCGCCGCCGCCAACCAAGATCGGCGGGCCGCCGGGGCGGATCGGCTGCGGAACGTTGATGGCGCCGTCGACGTGGTGGATCGTCCCTTGGACCGTCGACATCTCCTGCGTGAACATCGACCGGCAGATGCGGAGCGCGTCCTCGAGCCGTTCGAAGCGCTCCGTCGCCGTCGGCCATGGGTATCCGAACGCGCGCGATTCCGTTTCGTTCCACGCGGCGCCGATCCCGAGGATCGCACGACCCGACGAGATGACGTCGAGCCCGGTCACGACCTTCGCGAGGAACGCCGGGTTCCGGTACGTCACGCCGGTGACCATCGCGCCGAGGTGGATGCGCGACGTGCGTGCGGCAACCGCGCTGAGCAGCGTGTAGGCCTCGAACATCGGATCGTCCGGCGGCCCGACGTTCGCGATCTGGTGGTAGTGGTCCATCACCCAGAACGAGTCGAAGCCGGACCCCTCCGCGGCCAGCGCGATCTCGGCGATCCGCTCGAACAGCCGGTCGTCGGGCACGTCGGGGAACGTGAAGCTCGGCAGCTGGAGCCCAAGATGGACCATCACTGCTTCACCCCATACGCCAGGTAGACGGCGCCATTCCGGAACCTGTGCTCATCGAGGAGATCTAGATCCAGCCGAAGGTCGTCGGGCAGGAACGCGGTGCCGCCGCCAACGACAGCAGGCACGACGATCCGGCCGATCTGGTCGACGAGCCTCGCGCGCAGCGCGGACGCCGCTAGCCCGGGACCGCCGATGCCGAGATCTCGATCGCTCGCATCCTTCATCGCACGAACAGCATCGGGATCGAACAGTGGCTCCAGCTTGGTTCGAGCGGTCGACACGTCCTCGAGCGTCGTGGAGTAGACCATCTTGTCGGTCGCCCGCCAGATCCGCGCGTAGTCGGCAAGGTAGGGCGGCTGATCGTCGCCGGTCGGAGCCGTCTCCCAATACCGCATGACCTCGTACATCCGGCGTCCATACAGATAGGTGCCGATGTCGCGCTCGAGGTCGTTGACGTACGAGTGGACGGCCTCGTCGGGCGCCGCCCAATCGAACGAACCCTGCGGGTCGGCGGTGTATCCGTCGAGCGACGTGATCGCCGTATAGCGGAGCTTCCCCACGACACCTCCCCAGAACCGACCATAGCCACTGTAGGGGAGGCTCGTTCGAGCGACCCCCGGTATCACGCTCCGCGCACGCTGCCCTACGCTTCTCAGGAGACGTATCCGTTGGACCGGCCAACGAAGCAGGAGGAACGTAGATGAGCGCCGTCGACGAAGTCATCGAACGTAACCGCGACTACGCGGCCGAGTTCACCCACGGAGACGCGCCGATCTCGCCTAACCTGCCGCTCGTCGTCCTCACCTGCATCGACGGGCGCGTGCAGCCCGCGCGGTTCCTGGGACTCGGCGTCGGCGACGCGCACGTCATCCGCAACGCGGGCGGCCGCGCGTCGGACGACGCGTTGCGGTCGATCATCATCTCGTGCCAACTGCTCGGCACCCGCGAGTGCATGGTGGTCCACCACACCGACTGCGGGATGCAGACGTTCACGAACGATGAGGTGCGCGCCAAGCTCAAGGCCTCGACCGGTGCCAGCGCCGACGACATCGACTTCATGCCGTTCGCCGACGTCGCGGCGAGCGCAGAGGACGATGTGCGCACGATCCGAGCGAACCCGCTGTTGCCGCAGGAGTTCGACGTGACCGGGTGGGTCTACGACGTGCACACCGGCAAGCTCGACGAGGTGAAGATCCTCGACTGATCGCTTGATCGGCGGCGCGGCGCCCTAGGTGAGCACGCGCCCGCGGAACCCGCGGATCCCGATCCACGCCAGCAGGATCGAGAACCCGATCAGCGCCACGTAGACCACCCACACCTGCATATGCGGGACGAGCTGGGGAGTCAGCGCGATCCGCATCGCCTCGCTCATGTACACGAGCGGGTTGATCAGCACGACGATCTGCAGCCACAGGATCCCGTGCAGCAGCGCCCACGGGTAGTAGGTCGCACCGAGGAACGTCATCGGGATGACGACGATCCCGAACAGCAGCGGCACGCGCCTCGGGTCCACGCGGGTCCCCATGACCAAACCGAGCGCCGCGCCGGTGAACGCCGTGAGCGGCAGCAGCGTGAGCAGCTCGAACCACTGGACGTCCAGGTGCACAGCGGTGGCGGGGATGAACGCCGCCATCGGGAAGACCACGATCGCCGCGAAGATCCCCTGCAAGGCGCCGGCAACGATCTTCTCCAGCGCGACCCCGGTGATCGAGAGAGGCGCCATCACGCGGTCCTCGATCTCGCGCGTGAACCCGAACTCGGTGACGAGCGGCAGGGCGACCGACTGCACGCCTTGGAACATGCACGCGATCGCGACCACGCCCGGAACCAACAGGCTCGAGAACGTCGACTCCCCGGCGCCGGATCCGCCGACCCCGAACCCGATCTTCGGGAACACGTACGTGAACACGAACACGAACAGCAGCGGCTGCATCACCGACCGGATGATGAACTCGACGATGTTCTTGCGGAGGACCGCGAAGTCACGCATCAAAAGCGCGACGAACGCGACGCTCGGCGTGCTGTGGAGCGCGGGGCGGGTCTGCACGGCGGTCGTCGTCATTCGCGGAGCTCCTTGCCGGTCAGTTCGATAAAGACGGTCTCGAGGGTCGGCTCGGTGACTGAAACGTCGCGGACGTGGAACCCTTCGGCCTCGGAACGCTGGATCAACCGCGGTAACAGGCCGTCGGTTGTGCTCGCCGCGACCATCACCTCGTCCTCGACGACGCTCACGCGGCCGACGCCGGGCACCTCCTCGAGGAGCGCGCGCAGAGCGGCGGCGTCGCCGTCGGCCCGCAGTCGCATGATCGTCTCGGCGCCGACGGTCCGCTTGAGCTCATCGGGCCTGTCGAGGGCGAGCAGCTTGCCGTGGTCCATGATGGCGACGCGGGAACACAGCCGGTCGGCTTCCTCCATGTAGTGCGTGGTCAGCAGGATCGTCTGGCCCTCACCGTGGATCTCGCCGAGGATCTCCCAGAGCGCGAGCCGGCTTTGGGGATCGAGGCCTGAGGTCGGCTCGTCCAGGAACAGGATCGACGGATGGTGGACGATGCTGCGCGCGACCATCAGCCGCTGGGCCATCCCGCCGGAGAGCGTGTTCACGTCCGCCGGGGCGCGGTCCGCCAGCCGGAAGCGCTCGAGCAGCTGATCCGCCCGGTTACGCGCATCGTGGTTCGGCATCCCGAAGTACCTGCCGTGGTGATACAGGTTCTCCCAGACGGTGAGGCTCCGATCCAGGGTGTTCGTCTGTGAGACGACGCCCATCACGCGCTTGGCGACCGTGGGGTGCGCGACCACGTCGATCCCGGCGATCCAGGCCAACCCGCCGGTCGGGATCACGCGAGTGGTCAGCATCCCGACCGTGGTGGTCTTGCCTGCACCGTTGGGGCCCAGCAGCCCGAAGATCTCGCCCGCGTGCACCGACAGATTGAGCCCATCCACGGCCTGCACGCCCGTGTCGTAGGTCTTGGACAGGTTCTCGGTACGGATCACCGCATCGGAGTCGGGCACCCAATCACTCTAGGCGCGGTTCGCGGGTAAGCCATCCCGAGGGCGCGCCAGAGCTTGCCGACCCTTCGGGGTTTGGGACTCGTTCGCCTGGATACCTCGACCGGTCTACGCTGATCTGCGGAGACCGTTCGCGCAACCATGGGAGGGGAACCATGCGGAAGCTGTTCGGCATCACCACCGTCGCCCTGATCGCCCTCGCGATCCCGTTCGCGGCCCCCGCGGCCGAAGCGAGCGGCGGGACCACGACGTGCAACGGCACACTCGACCCCGGCACCTATCACCGCGTGGTCGTCCCCGAGAACGGGGTATGCCTGAGCAGCGGGCCGGTTCGCATCCTCGCGGGCCTGTGGATCCAGCCGGGCTCGACGTTCGAGCTCGGGAGCGACGAGAACCCGGCCTCGAGCGGCTCGATCAGCGGCGGCGTGCACGCGACGAACCCCGCGGGCGTGCACATCCACCACGCGACGATCAACGGCGGCATCCGCATCCACGGCGGCCGCGGTCCGTTCGGTCCTCCGTTCGACGTGACCTGGAACGCGATCGAGGGGAACTGGATCCACGGCAGCGTGAGCATCACCGGCTACGACGGGTTCTGGATGGGGTTCCTCGAGAACCACGTCTCGGGCACGGTGACCTTGTCGAACAACACGCTCGTCGACCCCGACGGCAACGAGTACGTCTCGAACACGATCCACGGCTCGATGCGCTGCTGGGGCAACGACCCGGCGCCGCAGCCGGGCGACTCCGGCGGGTCGCCGAACGAGGTGACCGGTCAGAAGACCGGTCAATGCGCGGCGGTCTAACAGGAGGGATCGAGCCAGGCCTACAGGTTTCCCCGCGATCGCGCCCCTAGCAGCAGAGCGACGAAGGGGGTGCGCAGATGCGCAGGGTAGTCATCGTGCTGTCGGCCGCGATGGTCGCGGTCGCCGGCGTGTGGGCCGCACATGCGGCGACCAACGGCGGCACCACGCCGGCGAAATGCATCGACACGGTGTGGCGGACCGATCCCGTCTCGACGTCATCGACGACCTTCACCGACGTGCCCGGGATGAGCGACGGTCCGAGTTCGGTGTTCCCGATCGTGGTGGACGCGAGCGCGGTGCTGAGCGGCGCGCCCGTCGAGTTCCGGCTCAAGAGCACGAACGTCGGCGGGCAGACCGAGATCAGTAAGCCGGGCCGTGCGAGCTTCGTGCCGAACGGCGGCGGGCCGGATTCGTTCTCGTTCACCTGGATCGAGAAGAACCAGAGCGCGGCCGTCCACGTGAACCAGCTGCACCTCCAGTGGCGGAGCCCGACTGGCAACCAGGCCACGATGCTGCGGGGCGACCTGGCAGTGACGTACGACGCCGACGCCTGTATCGGCCAACCGTAAGCGCTACCCGTCGATGACTTCGGTCATCGATCCGACGGCGACGGTGATCGCCAGGACCAGGGCATCGTCCTGGTCCTGCGCGATCTCCACGCCATAGGTGTCGCGCACCCGGAACCACTTCTTGGAGATCTCGGCGACCTTCCCCTGATCGCCTTTGATCGTGTACTCGTGGTCCGTGAGGTTGCCGGTGATCTTGAACTCGCCGCCGCCGTCGAGGTCGACCTTGAGGTGGTCGCGGAACCCGACCAGGCGCTTGTGGACCTCGGCGATCTTCTTCCCGTCGCGCTCGATCGCCATCGTGTCGCGGATGTGGAGCTTGCGCTCCTGGATCTTCGCGACCTCGGCGCCGGCCATGTCCTTCAAGATGAACGTGTCTCGGACGCGCATCGCCTTGCCGTCCACCTTGAAGACCTTGTTCCCGTGCTCGTCCTCGATCCACGAGTCATCGCCGATCGACGCGAGCTTCTCGCGCATCTGATACTTCACGGCGTCATGTGCCGAGGATCTTGGCCTTCGCGGCCGCGAACTCCTCGTCGGTGAGGGCGCCGGAGTCGTGCAGCTTCGAGAGCTTCTCGATCTGCTCGAACGGATCCTCTGCGGCCGGCGCCGCGTCGGCCTGGGCGTAGCCCTCGTTGACCGCGGCCACCTGCTGCTGCGTGTATTGGGCGTCCTGATCCGCGTAGCGGTTCGCCTGCCGGCGCGACACACGCCCGCTCACCGCCGTCGCCGTGCCGGCGACCACCGCCGTGCGCGCCGCCATCCCGACCAGACCGGGGCCTCGTCGCATCATCGTTCGTTCACCGTTCCCTTCGTCTCTCGTTCGGTCGTGCTAGTTGGATGCTGTGAAGTCGATCGCGGCCTGGACGACCTCGCCGGGCACCCGCTCGAGGTCCCAGAGCTCGCCGCCGGCGTTCACGATCGCATCGCGCAGTTTGGTCGCCCAGACGTCCTCCCAGACCAGGAGCGCCGCCGAGCTGTTGTTCTCGAGCTCGTCGGCGGCGGACATCAGGTCGTCGGTGTTGAGGAGCCCGCCGCTCTCGTTGCCGAGCAGGCTCGACAGCGCGTTGCCGAACTCCGAGTCGAGGTCCGTGACCTCGAGGGCCTCGGCCTTGCCGTCCTCGTCCTTGACGACGATGGCCAGGTCGATGATCCGGATCGTCTTCGTGTCCTGGAGCCGAGCCAGCTCGGGCAGGATCTCGCCCTTGAACTCGTTCCCAGGGAACGCCACGATCATGTACTCCACGGGACCGATACTCATCGCTCCTCCTGTCTGAGGGATCGCCGCTGTGTGGGTCGCGGCGCACAACTCTAGTGCGCGATGGCACGAGTCGTCGGGCCGCGCGGGTCAGGACGGCGGCGCCTGCGCGATCACGTGGAACAGGTGCCAGTGCTTCGGGCCTGAACAGGCCTCGCCGTCGTTCTCCTCTTCCTCGAAGCGCTCGACGGTCCAGCCGTCGAACAGGGCTTCGGCATCGATGCGCGTCATCGCGGTCCCATCGGGCCTGGAGGCCCAGGTGTCGCGCTCGCCGAGCAGCTCTCCGGTGAACCGGCCGCCGGGGCGAACCGCGGCCCGGATCCTCGCCCAGACATCGGGGAAGCGCGAAGGGTCGCAGAAGAACAAGCTGTAGCTGGCCCAGACCAGATCGGCTTCGGGCAGTTCTACGTCCTCCATCCGTGAGGGCTGTGTTTCGAGTCCGGGAGTGTCACCCACTCGCGTGCGGAGGCGTTCGATCGCCTCGTGCTCGGCGTCGATCGCGAGCACCGTCCACCCGCGATCGAGCATCGCGAGCGTGTCGATCCCTGCGCCGCACCCGAGATCCACCGCGTTCCCCGGATCGGCGAAGAGGTCGAGCACGTCGAGCAATTGCTCGCGTGGTGCTCGGCTATCGTTCGCCTCGTAGTAGTCGGACCAGGTCGCTTCCGTCATGGCTCAGCACACTAGCCACTCTGGCTGGAATGCCCGCGGTGGCAGTGCGGTATCCACATATCGGTACTCAGTTCCACTATGTGGAACTCGTTGATGGACGCCGGCCGACTCGTCGTCCTCCCGTTCGAGATGACACGATGCGGCGATGGGTGAAGAACATCTGCTGGCACGCGCCGTGCTCGCCGAGGCGTTCACGGTTTTCGACGACAACGTTCGGAAACTGACGCTCGAGGAGTTCCTTGACGCCGCAGGCGGCTACCGGTCGATCCTCGGTCTGATGAAGCACACGGTCGGATGGACGATCGCGTACCACTCGTACGCGTTCGAAGAGCCGCCGCGACCCTGGGAGGAACTCGACTGGCCGCGTGGGTTGCGCGACACGATCGACCCGAGCGAGGAGTACGTGCGCGAGATGCTCGCGTGGTTCGACGCCTCACGCGACGCATGGATACCCGCGATCGACGAACCGGTGGACATGGCCAGCGAACGCCGGCTGCACTGGGGTGACACGGCGCCGTTGCGCGACATCGTCGCGATGGCGGCCGGTCACATCACCTATCACGCCGGCGAGATCAACGAGATCCTCGCGATCCGGCGCGGCGAGGCGAACGAGATCGGCGAAGAGGTCGAGGAGAACCACATCGACACCGAAGGGCATCGCGTCCGGCCGGCATGGATGGACCGGGAGGCCTGAGGCTCAGCGCGGGTCCGGCCGGTCGAGGTTCCAGTGCCTCACGGCCGAGCAGGACCACCCGTCGTCGTCGTAGGGCGCCACGACGAACAGCGTGATCGACGGCTGATCCCCCTGGTGGTCAGTGTAGAGCAGCTCGATGAGGAACAGCTCGCGCGCCTGCACGCGCGCGACCATGTCCGCGTACTCCGGATCGTCGTGGTCGCGGATGGCCGCCTGCCAGAACCCCACGTCTCCGCCCGGGATGTACAGATCGCGTGTCTGCGGACGGAACTCGTCCCGCTCGGCATGCCCGTGCTCGGTCAGCAGTTGCTCGAGCCGGAGATGCCAGCCGTTGAGCACCGCGATCCCCGAGCCCGCGTTGCGGACCGACATCGCCATATAGAGGTTGTCGTCGACCACCTCGACATGCGCGCCCGAGCCGTTGAGCACGGCACGATGGTCGTCGCCCCACCGGATCTTCTGCGGCGCGTCTTCGAGCCGCGATGGCATCAGCAACGGACGGATCCCGAGCTGCATCGAGTACTCCGCAAGGCGCGCGGACCGGTTCGACGAGCGCACCGACGCGAACGTGGCGACCGCGAGCACGAGGGTGCCGGCGGCCGTGGCGAGCGACGCCGCGGTGGTCGCGTTCATCGGCCGAACCTACCCGGTTAGCCGCGAGGCGTCCCGACGTGCCGCGGGCGTGATCGCGCTTGCGGGCAGCGCGATCACGCCCGGGCGTTGCAGACGAGGGCCTGGAGCAGATCCCTCGCACGATCGATGGGACTACGGCCGGCGCGTGTGGGCGGTTCAGGCGCCGACGTCGTAGATCCGCCAACGGACCCACGACTCGTCCTGCAAGCGCACGTCGAGGGTGTCGTACCGCTCGAGCGCCCAGGCGGTGCCGAGCTCGATCGATCGCTCGAGGGTCGCGTCGGAGACGCGCCACGTCCATGAGGGGCTCCGCCTGGCGATCTCGTCGAACGCTTGCGCCACTGTGTCGCGGTCGTCACGGACGATCTCCTCGACACCCCGAAGCACGCCGCCCGCCGCGGTGAACGCGTCGTCGAGCGCCTCGACGCCGTCGCGCGCAACATCCAGCCCGACGGGTTCGGCCTCGGGGCCGAGTTCCATCGCGTCCCAAAGCTCGAGCCAAGCATCGGACGCGCCGCCTCCGACGTCGACGAGGACGACGCCGTCGCCGACCACCCGGCAGAGCTCCGCGACGACGGTCCGCCAATCGGCGATCAGATGGAGAACGTGGCGCGCGTAGGCGCCCGCAACGGAGCCATCACTGATGGGGATGCGCGTGGCGTCGCCTTGCACGAGTGGCAGCGGCGCGCGACCACCGGCCTTCGCGACGAGCTTGGACATCATCGCGGTCGAGACGTCCATCCCGACCAGGTCGACCCCGCGATCGGTGAGTGGCAGCGCGACCGCCCCGGTGCCGACGCCGATCTCGAGGACTCGCCCGCCGGAGCCGAACTCACGGACCAGCAGGTCGACCGTCCACGTGACGATCTCGTCGCCGGCGTCACGGGTGGCGTCGTAGAACTCGGCTGCCCGATCGAAGTTCACCGACTGCGGTTCGCTCATCGGCCGAGGGTACCGCTCACCCGAGCGCGCGACGCGCGACACTGATGCCATGACGATCGACCGCGCCGGCCTCGAGCAGGCGCTCGCGCAGGCGGGCTGCATCTCGCCCGTCGAGGAGGCGGATGCGCTGCTCGCCGCGTCGGGAGGCGACGCCGACGCGCTCGCGTCGATGGTCGCCCGTCGGATCGACGGCGAGCCGCTGCCCTGGATCACGGGCTCGATCCTGTTCTGCGGACTTGAGGTGCGTGTCTCGCCCGGCGTCTACGTGCCGCGGTGGCAGACGGAGCCGCTCGCACGGCTGGCCGCATCGTTGCTGCCTGCAGACGGCGTCGCCGTCGACCTGTGCACCGGGGCCGGCGCGGTCGCGATGGTGCTCAAGGCTGAAGCACCCGGTGCGCGGGCGCTCGCGACAGACGTCGATCCGCTCGCGGTCGCGTGCGCGCGCACGAACGGCGTGGACGCGTACCAAGGGTTGCTGGACGAGCCGTTGCCCGTCGCGATCGAAGGAGCCGTCGACGTGCTGACCGCGGTGCCGCCGTATGTCCCGACGGGCGAGCTTCGGTTCCTGCCTCGCGACGTGCAGGAGCTTGAGCCTGTAGCCGCCCTCGACGGCGGGGCCGATGGCACCGAGGTGCTCGCCGAGATCGTTCGACGGAGCCCGCGGTGGTTACGACCCGGCGGCGCGCTCGTCCTGGAACTCGGTGGGGATCAAGTTGAACTGCTGACTCCTGAGTTGCGAGTAGCCGGGTTCGATGAGCCCCATATGCTCCGCGACGCCGAGGACGACCCGCGCGGGATCGTGGCGCGCCTCGCACTGCGTTGACGCACGCCGTTGAAGAACGCGCGTCCGTTCGGTGAACTTCGCGTAGCCACCGGCCGTCCCGCGATCTTCGCCGCCTAGGGTTGGGGGTCGCGTCGCCGACGCCAACGCCCGACGCAGGGAGCAACGATGCATCCCGAACCCGAGGATCTCCAGCGTGTGCCGCTGTTCGCCGGGCTGACCGACGCCGAGCGAGCACGGGTCACCGCGTGGCTCGAGATCCAGGAGTACGACGCGGGCGAGCGCATCGTGCACGAGGGTTCCTCCGGCTATGGGTTCTTCGTGCTCGATGCCGGCGAGGTCCGGATCGGGCACGACGGCCACGAGGTCGGCCGGCTCACGCCCGGCGATGTGTTCGGCGAACTCGCACTGCTCGGCGACGGACGCCGGCACGCCGACGTGATCGCGGTAACCGACGTTCGCGTGTTGTCGATGTTCGGGACCCACTTCCGCGAGATGCAGTCGACGATGCCCGCGATCGAGCCGAGCCTCGAACGCCTCGCCGACGAACGCCTCTCCCAGCCTGCTCAGCCGGCGTAAGCGGCTTCGAGCGTCGCGATGTCGAACTTCTCCATCTTGAGGAACGCCTCGGTGACGCGCTGCACCTTCTCCTGATCCTCATCGGTCAGGAACGTGTCCAGGACCGTCGGCACGATCTGCCAGGTCACGCCGAAGCGGTCGGTGATCCAGCCGCACTGCTGCGGCTCGCCGCCGTCGAGCAACGCGTCCCACAACCGGTCGATCTCGGCCTGATCCTCACAGTGCACGTAGAACGAGATCGCCGGGTTGAACCGGAACTCAGGGCCGCCGTTCAGCGCCATGAACTCCTGGCCGGCCAGCTCGAAGCCGAGCGCCATCACGCTGCCGGGTGCGCCGATCGTTGAGTTCTGCGGATAGCGGAGCGTCGTGGTGATGCGCGAATCGTCGAACAGCGATATGTAGAACGTGACCGCCGCTTCGGCCTCGCTGTCGAACCACAGGAACGGACTGATCTTCTGCATGAGGACCTCCCTCCGAACGGGCTACCCCGCGTGTAGCGATGACATGCGCGGATCGGCATCGCCCACCCAGCCTATGCTCGACCGATGGGAACGCTTCCGGAGTCGGCGATCGCCCTGTTCCGCACGCCGCCGGAAGGGTTCATCGCCGAGCGAGACGCGCTGGTCAACAAGCTGCGTGCCGACGGGCATGATGACGAAGCGGCCGCGGTTAAGGCGCTCCGGAAGCCGACCGCGACCGTGTGGGCGCTGAACCAGCTGGCCGAGCGGGAACCCGACGCCCTGGCCGCGTTGTTCGAGGCGGGTCGCGCCTTGCGTGCGGCCCAGTTCGAGGCGATCGCGGGAAGCAGCTCCTCGGCGCTGGTAGAGGCCGGGTCCGAGCGACGCGCGGCCGTCGGTCGGCTCGCCGGCGAGACCGTCGCGATCCTCGACGAAGGTGGGCACCGTGGCGCAGCACAGGCCGATGCGATCGCCGTCGCCCTCGAGGCGGCGTCCGTCGACGCCGACATCGGCGCGGAGCTCTCTGCGGGCACGCTCGAGAAGCTGCCGACCTCGGCGAGCGACATGGGCTTCGGCGGGGCCGCCGCGATGACGGCGCTGACCGGTGGCGGCGAGGCGCCCGCGGAGCCGCGCGGGCCCTCGCGCGCCGAAGCGTCGCGCCTGCGTCGTGAGCGCGACGCGGCGCGAACGAACGCCGGCCGGCGTCGGGCGACCGCCGACCGGCTCGCGAGACAGATCGTCGAGCAGGAACAGGCCCTCGAACGGCTCCGCGCCGAGCACGCCGAGGCCGAGTCCGCTGCGCTGGAGGCCGAGACGGACGCCGAACGCGCCGCGCGTGCCGCCGCCGAGGCCGGGGTATGACGCGGCCATGACCGACATCACGACGAGCCATCACATCCATATCGCCGCGCCGCCCGAGCGCGTATGGGAAGCGCTCACCACCCCCGACCAGATCTCGAGATGGTTCTTCGGGGTCGACACCGAGAGCGACTGGCAGGTCGGGAGCACGCTGATCCACCGAGGCGAATACCGGGGGCAGCGGTACGAGGACAAGGGCGAGATCCTCGAGTTCGACCCGCCCAAGCGCTTCACGCATACGCACTGGAGTCCGATGTCCGGCTTGCCCGACACGCCAGAGCACGCGCAGCGGGTGATGTGGACGCTCGAACCGTCCGACGGCGGAACCACGCTGACCGTCGACGAGGACACCCTGCCGTCCGAAGAGGCGAAGGCGATCAGCGACAAGAGCTGGCCGCAGGCGCTGGCGGCTCTGCGCGAGCTCCTCGAGAACTAGCGCGACGCGCCAACCGCGTCGGCGAGCCGGTCCAACAGCGGATGCTGCGCCTCCTTCAGCTTCTCGCGGGCCGGAGCGAGTGCGAACCACGCCACCCGGTCGATCTCCGGGACCTGGATCATGCGGCCGGATCGCGGCGGCCACTCCATCGGGAATGTGTTCGACGACGCCGAGGCGGGGTCGATGTCGCCCTCGAGGGCCCAGGCGACGACCAGCTTGCCGCCTTTCTGACGGATCTCTCCGAGGTCGACCGCGGGGCCGTCGGGCGCATAGTGCCCGCATTCCTCGAAGAACTCGCGCTTCGCGACCTCGAACGGATCCTCGCTGCTGTCGTACTCCCCTTTGAGGATCGACCAGACGTCGGCGTCCCTCTTCGCGAAGTACGGGCCGCCGGGGTGCCCGAGCAACACCTCGATCGAGCCGTCGTCGGCACGACGCCATAAGAGGATGCCCGCGCTTCGGCGTGGGCCGCCCTTCATCGCGCCGACTCCCGGAGCTCTGTCGCCCAGGCGACCGTTTCATCGGCGGAGCGGTACGCGATGATCCGCTCGCGTGGCACGCCGGCGAGGATGGCGGTCGCCATCGCGAACGGCAGGTTGTCCAGTTCCTCCGCGTAATGCGCGTCGCTGCCCATCGAGAACCACTGCACGCCCTCTCCGACCGCGATCCGCGCGAGGTCGACCGGCAGATCCTGGCGACGCGGCGTCGCGTCGAGCTCGATCGCCTTGCCCAGGCGCGCCGCCTCGGCGAACACGCGCGGCCAATCCGCGACGAGCCCCGCGCGCCGCCCGAACATCCGCGTCGTCGGGTGCGCAAGCACATGCACGTCGGGGTTCCGCAACGCGGCGAGATACCGCTCGGTCGCGTCGTCCTTGCTTCGGAGCTTCGAATGGAACGCCCCGAGCACGAGATCCAGTTCGGCGAGCACAGCTGGGTCCATATCCCCTTCGCCGTTGTCGAACATATCCATCTCGATCGAACGCAGCACCCGGAAGCCTGTGGGCGCGAGCTCTTCGTTCAGCGCGTCGATGCGCACGCCCTGATCCTTCAGCCGAACCGCGTCCTGTCCGTGGGCGATCGTCAGGCTTTCGGAGTGGTCCGTGATCGACATGTATGTGAGGCCGGTCGCGCGCGCTGCCTCGACCATGTCGGGCAAGTCGAGATGACCGTCACTATCCGTGGTGTGCACCTGCAGGTCGGCGTGCGGTTCGCTCAGCCACGTCGGATCGGTCGCGATCGCTGCCGTGAGCTGCGCGTACGTCAGGAAGTTCCGGTACATCGGATCGGGTTCCGGCACCTGAGGCGGCTCGTCGAGCCACCGCTCGATCTGCTCGGCCACCCACGGCCCGACGGAACGGAGCGCGGTGAGCGGGCGCGCCGACGCCGCGACATCGGCCGCTTCCTCCGGCCAACGCCACGCTTCCTTTGACGCGCGCTCGAGCGCGAGCTTGCGATGACCCTCCTGCTCGGCGGCCGCCTGGAGCAGCAGCTCGGCGATCTCGCCGTTGTGCAGCGCGTCGGTCACTCCTCCTCGCCCCACCATGACGGCGGCTCGGCGCCGACCTGCTCGAACGTGCAGGAATGCGGATCGCGGTCGTCGCGCCATCGCACGAACGTCGCGGAATGGCGGAACCGGCCGCCCTGGACGCGCTCGTACGTGACCTCGCACACCAGGACCGGATCGAGCGAGACCCACGAGCTCTCGCGACCCGCCGACCACCGGCTCTGACCTCCGGGCGCGCGCGCCTCGCCGCCGAATCCGACCCCGCCGACGAGCGGCGCGAGGATCTCGAGCAGTTGCCGTCGCTCGGCCGCCTTGAACGACGACGTGTGCCCGACGTAGTGGAGGTTGCCCGCCTCGTCGTAGAGGCCGAGCAACAGTGAACCCACACCATCACCGTCCTTCGAGAGCCGGTACCCGCCGACGACGCAGTCGGTGGTTCGCCGGTGCTTCACCTTGATCCAGCCGCGAACCCCAGGCTGGTACGTCGAGTCGTCCCGCTTCGCGAGGATGCCGTCCTCGCCGAGCCAGCCCTCGTCCGCGTACCAGCGGTCGGCGACCGCGAGATCGTCGGTCCACGGCGTCAGGCGCGTCTCAGGGCCGGGCCGGAGCACGCCGGACTCCTCGGGAACCGGCTCGGCGCCCATCCGCGCGGCAACCTTGGTCAGATGTTCACGGCGCTCCGCTAGCGGGCGCTGCTTCAGGTCCTCCTCCCCGTCCTTCAGCAGATCGAACAGGAACAGCGTCGCGGGGATCTCGGCGGCGAGCTTCTTCACGCGTGACGCGGCCGGGTGCAGCCGGAGCTGGAGCTCTTCGAACGACAACGCGCCGTCGTCGCGAACAAGGACGAGCTCGCCGTCGGCGACGAACGTCCCGGCGTCGAGCCCCTCGAGCATCTCGACCACCTCGGGGAAGAACCGCATCATCGGCCGGTCGTCGCGGCTGACGAACGACACCTCGCCGTCGACGGTCACGAGACACCGGAACCCGTCCCACTTCGGCTCGTAGGTCCAGCCTTCGCCTGCGGGCAGCGCGGTCTCGAGCTTCGCGAGCATCGGGCCCTCGCCGCGAACCGTCCGTCTACCCATCGCGCTGCATGCCTTCCCACTTCTCGCGCATGCCCTCCCACGGGTCGTAGTCGACCTCGAGCGCCTCTTGTTCCGGACGATCTTTCGGTGGCACGTTGCGAAGGTTGACGCGGATACGCGTCCAGGTGGTACTCCGGCCGCGCATCGCGTCGACCATCACGTCGGCGGGCTCGAGGTGCGGCACGACCTTGGGGTGCCGCGCCTTCCACCGTTCGAGGCCGTCGAGCGCTTCTTGCTGCGTAGCGGCGCGCGCGATCTCGACGAGCGGCGCGGTCGTTCGGCGCCGGCCGGTGGGCCCGCTGCTCTTCCCCGGCGCCGGCGGCGGCACCTCACCGTCGCGGCCGGCGCGGCGTTTCGACGGCCGCACACGCGGCGGTTCGTCTTCGGTCTTCTCGTAGTGGGGCGGCCACGGGGCGTCGCCGAGTCCGGCCTTGTCGTCACGCTCGGCGAGTTCGAGTAACGGCTCCAGCGATCCGGCCCCGTCGTCCATCCCGGCCCACGGGTCGCCGATCGACGCGAACCGCTCGGGCATCGTCGCAACCGTGAACGCCGCGGGGTCGCATCCCTCGACCTCGTCCCACATCAGCGGCGCCGACACGCGCGCGTCGGGCGTTGGCCGCACGGAGTATGCCGACGCGATCGTCCGGTCCTTCGCGTTCTGGTTGTAGTCGAGGAACACGCCGTGGCGCTCCTCCTTCCACCACTTGCTGGTGGCGATCGCGGGCTCGCGCCGTTCGACCTCCCGCGCGACGGCCACCGCCGCCCGCCGCACCTCGCGGAACGTCCAGTTCCGCTCGACCCGCGCGTAGATGTGGAACCCCTTCGACCCCGACGTCTTCGGCCACGCCGTGAGCCCGTACTCCTCGAGCACCTCGCGCGACGCGGCCGCGACCTCGAGGATCTGCTCCCAGCCGATCCCGGGCATCGGGTCGAGGTCGATCCGCAGCTCGTCGGGATGGTCGAGGTCGAACGCGCGCACCGGATGCGGGTTCAGGTCGATGCAGCCGAGGTTCACGATCCAGGCGAGCTGCGCCTCGTCCGTGATCACGATCTCGTGCGCCGACCGCCCCGACGGGAACTTGAGTTCCACCGTTTCGATCCACTCCGGCCGCGAGGACGGCGCGCGCTTCTGGAAGAAGAAGTCGCCGTCGGCGCCGTTCACATACCGCTTGAGCGCCATCGGGCGTCCGTCGATCCCGCCGAGCGCCCCCTCGGCGACCGCGAGGTAGTAGCGCACGAGGTCGAGCTTCGTGAGCCCGAGCGCGGGGAAGAACACCTTGTCCGGGTTCGACACGGCGACCCCGCGGCCGGCTACGTCGAGCAGCTCCTTGCGCTCCGGCATGCCCCAACGATAGGCGAGGCGGCGTTCGCGAGCCGTCTAGCGGAGCGCGGGCAGCAGCCCCGGCAGGTCCGCGACGTAGTCGTCCAGGATCCGCTTCGCGGTCGGATACGAGGCGACCAACGGATGGACCAGCAACGCCTCCAGCGCCGCCTCGTACGACCCGGTGACCGCGGCCTCGACCGTCCGCCGCTCGTACAGCTTGACTTGCGTGAGCAGATCGGTGGCCGCGTCAGGCAACCGTCCCTGTGCGATCGGGTGCGCGCCGTGCTCATCCACTAGGCAGGTGACCTCGACCACGTCGTCATCGTCGAGCTCGCCGATCGCGCCGCGGTTCGCCACATCAACGATCAACGGCGTCTTGCGTCGCCGGGTGGCGGCCGCCATCACCGCGGTGGCGACGCCCTCGTATCCCTCGCCCTCGAACACGTCGCCGAGCTCGAGCTCCTCGGCGACCACCTCGCCGCGCTCACGCGCGAAGTACGTCGCGTCGCGCGCGCCCATCGCCCGCTCCCACGCCGTCTGCGCGCCGGGCAGGTCCCCGGCGTCGATCCGCGCGCGGAGTACCGGCCACAGCTCGTCGTTCAGCGCCTGCAGCTGCCGCCCGCGCGAACTGCCCGACCCGCGGATGTGCTCCACCGCGGTGTCCCGGTAGTAATAGAAGTAGAGGTATTCCATCGGGAGCATCCCGATCGACCGCACCAGCTCCGGGTCGAACAGCGCCCACTGCTCGTCGGCGGCCTGCAGCTCCTCGAACCGGTCGAGCACCTCGGGCAGACGATCCTCCCCGTCGACCAGAACCCGGTGGATCCAGCCGCAGTGGTTCAGTCCGGCGTAGTCGGCGTGCACCTGCTCGCGCGGCAACCCCAGGAACTCCGCGACGCTTCGTTGCATCGAGATCGGACCGTCGCAGATGCCGATCGCCCGCACACTCGTGTGGTCGTGCAGCGCCTGCATCACGATGCCCACCGGGTTCGTGAAGTTCACGAGCAACGCGTTCGGGGCGACGCGCTCGATCAGCTGCCCATACGCGACCATCGCAGGGATCGTCCGCAGCGCCATCGCGAACCCGCCCGGGCCGGTCGTCTCCTGGCCGAGGACGCCGTGCTTGAGCGGCACCTCCTCGTCGACCGCCCGCGCCGCCTCCTGCCCGGGCCGGATCGCCGAGAACACGAACCGCGCACCCGACAGCGCCGCCTCCGCGTTCGGCTCGCTGCCCACCGTGAAGGGCGCGCCCCAGGACGCCGCGAAGTGCCCGCCGAGCGCGGTCAT
This sequence comes from uncultured Actinomycetes bacterium, assembly GCA_963792215.1. GTDB lineage: Bacteria > Actinomycetota > UBA4738 > UBA4738 > HRBIN12 > AC-51. The sequence continues at coordinate 78,218 of CAWBVL010000008.1, read as the reverse complement.
GAGCTCGAGTCGCTCGGGGTCGGTGTCGAACAGCACGACCTCGTCGAGGTCCAGGTCGGCGGCGCCCGCGGCGAGCCCGCGCAGCACGAACGGCGCCCGAACGCCGGCGCCGAGCAGCGTCATCTTCATGCCGACTCCTCCGCCGGCCACCAGGACTCCGGCACGTCGATCCCGCGCGCGGCGGCGATCGCTCGGAACTCGCTCGCCTGCGGACAGCCTCGGTACCCGCCGAAGTCGGTCACCGAGCCGCTCCCAGAGATCACTCCGAGCGTGAGCGAGTCCTCGATCGGGAGACCCGAAAGCCAACCGGCGAGGAACCCGGCGTTGAAGCAATCCCCCGCTCCCGTTGTATCCACGACGTCGACCGGATCGGCAGGCACGGCGTGCACCTCGCCGCCGGCCATCCCGATCGCACCCTCGGCGCCCCGGCGGATGACCACGCAGTCACAGTGTGCACCGAGCACTTCCAGCGCCGCGTCGGGATCACGCGTCGCAGCCATCGCGCAGGCCTCGGCCTCGTTGGCCAGCACGACGTCGGCGTGTTCGACCACCTCGGCGACGGCACGAGGAGATGCCCACGACGCGCCATCGAACGCGTCGAGCGACACCGTCATGCCGTGCGCGCGCGCAGCCGCTTCGAGCTCGGGCATATCGTCCATCTGCGTGTGGAGATGTCGCGCATCGATGGTGTCGAGCAACGCCAGCGCACGCCGGTTCATACGCCCGTCGCCGGCCGGCCAATGGGAGACGAACCCGCGGTCGCCGCGCAAGTTGAGCGCCACCGACACCGCAGGCAGCGGTTCGTTCTCCGTGGAGAGGAACTCGGTCGACAGGCCCTCAGCGTCGAACTCCTCGCGGATCATCCGGCTCCAAACGTCGGTCCCGATCTCCGCCACGTACGCGACGCGAAGCCCGATGCGGTTCGCGGCCGCCGGCGTGTTGAACGACGTCCCCGCGCACACTCCGAGTCCGGCGGCCTCGATGTCGTTGCCGAGCTCCGGCCACTGCTCGAGCTCGGCGAACATCACGTCGACCGACGGCCGGCCGACGATGAACAGGTCGTACGCGCTCATTGGCCCTCCCACGCCGCGCGATCGACGAGGACGGTCACGGATCCCAGCGCCTCGCGCACGAACGACGCAGGCACATCCTCCCTCACCGGCCCCTCGAGCGCGCGCCGCACGATCACATGCTTCGAGGCGCCCGCGACCAGCAACAAGATCCGGCGTGCGTCCAGCAGCGTGCGCAGGCCAAGCGTCACCGCGCGGCGCGGGACGTCGCCCTCGCTTCCCCAGTACCGCGCGTTCGCTGCGATCGTGTCGGCCGTGAGCTCGACGGTGCGCGTCCTCGACGCCGCATCCGACGGCGGCTCATTGAAGCCGAGGTGCCCGTTCGTGCCGAGGCCGAGGATCACGAGGTCGATCCCGCCCCGTGCGTCGAGCTCGCGGTCGAACACCGCGCAGGCCGCGTCGACGTCACCGTCGGTCGGCAGCCGTGCGACGCGTCCGGCGTCGACCGCGAGCGGTTCCACCACGGTCCGCTCCATCCACCCGAAGAGGGCGCGCCGGTCGTCGGGTTCGAGGCCGAGATACTCATCGAGCTGGACGATCGACACACCGCTCGTGTCGAGATCGCCGCGAGCGCGCCGAGCCGCAAGCTCCTCGTACATCCCCACCGGTGTCTCGCCCGTCGCGGGCACGATCGTCACGGGACCGTCGGCGTTCACGACCCCGGCGACCACATCGGCCCCCGCGCGGGCCAGTGACCCCGCGTCGTCGAGCACGACGAGATGTGGGTCGGCCACCGCCTCAGCCTCCGCGCACCAACGTCGCGCGGAACCGGTACCGGTCGTAGCGGTAGACCATCTCGCACAGTTCGATCGGCCTGCCGGCGTCGTCCTCCGACTGCTGCTGGCAACGCAGCAACGGCTGGCCGGTCTCGAGGCCGAGCAGATGCGCGCGACGCGGGTCCGCCGGCGTCGCCTCGACGGTGAACCGCGCGCGAGCCGGCCGAACGCCGAAGCGATCCTCGAGCGCGCGGTACAACGAGGTCTCCTCGAGGTCCGTGTCCTCGATCCCCGGCGCGATCGAAAGAGGGATCCGCGTACGGTCGATGAGGATCGGAACGTCGTCCATCGTCCGCAGCCGTTCGAGCTCGAACAGCGGCGCGCCGGGCGCGAGCCCGAGCGCTTCCGCCTCGTCGAGCGTCGCGGTGCGCACCTGCCGCTCGAGGATGTGCCCGCCGGCGGTGAGCCCGCGCGCGGCGGCCATCTCCGAGAAGCTCATCAGCTCGTTCGGCGGCTCGCTTATCGTGCCGCTCGCGACCTGCCACCCGGATCCGGTCCGCACGACGATGCCGCTGTGCGCGAGTTCGTCCAGCGCGCGGCGAAGCGTCACGCGGCTGACGCCGAAGTGCTCGGCCAGCGCGCGTTCCGGTGGCAGTCGGGCTCCGGGGGTCCGTCCGCCGCGCTGGATCTCATCCGCAAGCGCCTGCTGCACGCGCTGATACCGAAGCTGCAGATCGTCCAGCGGACTGTCAGGCGTGGCCGACATGCGGCCACTATAGACCGATGTCACACCACGTGCGACCAGAGCTAGACCATGGCTTGACGTGGCCTCGAAGCGCGACCTAGAGTCCCGACCGTCGCTGTTCCGAGTCGCATCGCCTGGGGAGGAGTCGGATCGATGGCGTCGCCGCGGGTGCGCATCCGGATCGCGCTCGCCCTCGCCGCCGCCGCCGTCGTCGCGGTCGGCTGCACGCCCGGGGGCTCCGTCAGCCTTGTGACCGCACCGCCCGAGCCGGCGGTCACCGGTGTCCCCGACACCGGTCCCATCACGCTCACCGTTTGGGATCAGGAGTCCGGACAGGTCAGCAAGATCTGGGATCAGCTCAACGCGGAGTTCGAGCAGAAGTACCCGAACGTCACGATCAAGCGGATCAACCGAGATTTCGGCGAGCTCAAGACGTTGCTCGGCCTCGCGATGTCGGGACCCGACGGCCCAGACGTTGTCGAGGCGAACCAAGGCTGGCCCGACATGGGCCACCTGGTGAAGGCGGGGCTGCTGCTCCCGCTCGACAACTACGCGGCCGCGTACGGATGGGACGCCCGCGTGCCGCAGAACGTGCTCCGCGTGAGCAGCTGGTCCCCCGACGGCAAGGAGTTCGGGACGGGCAGCCTCTACGGGTACACCACGATGGGCGAGATCGTCGGCGTCTACTACAACAAGCAGATCCTCTCCGACCTCGGGCTCACGATCCCGACGACGTTCAACGATCTCGAGCAGGACCTCGCCGTCGCGAGACAGGCCGGCGTGATCCCCATCGCGTTCGGCAACACCGACGCGTTCCCGGGGATCCATGAGTACGCCGAGATCCAAGATCAGATGGCCTCGACGTCGTACCTGGCCGACCTGATCTTCGGCACCCAGCGCACCGGGCTCTCGTTCACGACGCCGGAGAACACCCAGGCGGCGCAGACCTTGCAGGACTGGGCGAACGCGGGCTACTTCACGCCGGGGTTCGGCGGCAGCGGCTACGACGACTCGGTATCGAACTTCGCCAAGGGGCAAGGGCTGTTCATGATCACCGGGAACTGGATCGTCGAGAACCTCGGCGCCGACAACACGCAGTTCGGCTTCTTCCCGATGCCGCCGATGGACTCGCACGATCCGGCCGTCGCGACCGGTGGCGCCGGCTTCCCGTTGTCGATCGCGGCGGGCAGCGACCATCCCGACGCGGCCGCCGCCTACATCGACTGGATGACGAGCGATCACGCGAGCGCCCTGTTGCTGCAAACCGGCGAGATCCCGCTGCACAACGGCAAGACGCCGACGGTCCAACCGGGCACGCTGCTCGCCGATGTCGTGAACGCCGCGCGGACCGTGACCGACGCCAACGGCGTCGTCCCCTATGAGGACTGGGCGACGCCGACGTTCTACGACACGCTCACCTCGAACATCCAGGAGTTGATGGTGAACCGCATCACGCCCGATCAGTTCGTGTCGAACGTCAACGCCGACTACCAGGACTTCCAGAGCTCGCGCGGCTGATGGAGATCTCACCGAACGTCGTGCAGGGCGCGGTTTCGACGGTCGGCAAGCGTGGCCGGCGCCGGTCGGGTGGGGACCAGAAGGAACGGCTGCCCGGCGAGTCGCGGCGGATCGCGTACCTCTACATCGCGCCCGCGTTCATCCTGTACGCCGCGTTCAACCTCTGGCCGCTCGTCCAGGGCGTGAACATCTCGCTGTTCCATTGGGACGGGATCACCGAGGGCACCTGGGCGGGCCTCTCCAACTACAAGGACTTCTTCACCGATCCGCTGATCCGCGAGGGCTACGTCCACGTCCTGCAGTTGATGATCTTCTACGCGTTCCTGCCGATCGTGCTCGGCCTGTTCCTCGCGGCGCTGCTCTCGCGCATCAGGATCCGCGGGCTCACGGCGTTCCGGCTCGTGCTCTTCCTGCCGCTCGTGATCACCGATGTCGCGACCGCCGTCGCATGGACCTGGGTGTACGACGTGAACGGGCCGCTCAGCACGTTCCTTCGTGCGATCGGGCTCGGGTCACTCGTTCCGGCGCAGGGCTGGCTCGGCAGTTTCAACACGGCGCTGCCGGCGGTCGGCGTGTTCGGTCTGTGGGGCGCGTTCGGGTTCTGCCTGATCTTGTTCCTCGCCGGCGTGATGAAGATCCCGGCGAGCCTGTATGAGGCCGCGCGCGTCGACGGCGCGAACGCGATCCACGAGTTCTTCGCGGTGACGTTGCCGGGTTTGCGCTACGAGCTGCAGGTCGTGCTCGTGCTGTCCCTGATCGACACGCTCGGCACGTTCGACGAGATCTACGTGATGACGAGCGGCGGGCCCGGAACGGCGACGTCGGTGCCCGCGTATCTCGTGTGGCGGCGGATGTTCCAGACCGCGCAGGTCGGGTCGGCCGCCGCGCTCGGCATCACGCTGATGCTGATCATCTTCGCCGTGACCTGGGTGGCCAACCGGCTGATGGACCGCTGGGGGACCGACGAGTGAACACGTCCTCGCGCACCACCGTGCTCATGAACTACGTGCTCCTCACGATCTGCGCGCTCATCGCGATCTACCCGTTGGTCGGTGTGGTCCTCGCGAGCCTGTATCCCACCGGACCCGGCAGCCAGCCGTCGGGGTTCTCCCTGCCGCCGACGTACGAGTGGCACAACTACGTCACCGCCTGGGAGCAGGGGAAGTTCGCGTCGAGCTTCCAGACGAGCCTCATCGTCGCGGCCGTGATGGTCCCGGCGTCGGTGATCCTGTCTGTCGTCGCCGGATACGCGTTCGCGACGATGCGGTTCCGCGGGTCGCAGCTGATCTTCTGGTTGTTCATCCTCGGGCTGATCATCCCGACCGAGGCGACGATCGTGCCGCTCTATTACGACGTGCGCGCGATGGGGCTGCTCGATACTTATTGGGCGCTGATCATCCTGGAGACATCCGGCGAGGTCGCGTTCGGGATCTTCTGGATGCGCGCGGCGTTCATGGCGGCGCCGAAGTCGTTGCTCGAGGCGGCGAGGATCGACGGCGCCAACTCGTGGCAGACGCTCTGGCGCGTGATGGTCCCGTTCGCGCGGCCGGCGATCCTCACGCTGACGGTGCTCTGCTTCGCCGACAGCTGGAACGAGTTCTTCCTCGCGTTGGTGTTCACGATCAACAAGATGACCGCACCGGCGGGCCTCGCGAGCTTCTCGGGCCGGTACACCCAGGACATCGCGCTGGTGTCGGCGGGCGCGGTGATCGTCGCGATCCCGATCCTCGTGGTGTTCATCTTCTTCCAGCGCGAGTTCCTGCGGGGCATGCTGACCGGAGCGGTGAAGGGGTAGCGATGGCCGACGTCACGTACAGATCTGTGCGCAAGGAGTTCGGCGACGTCGTCGCGCTCCAGGACTTCTCGCTGCAGATCGCCGACGGCGAGTTCGTCGTGCTGGTCGGGCCGTCGGGGTCGGGCAAGACGACGGCGCTGCGGCTGCTGGCCGGGCTCGAGGCGATCTCGCAGGGCGAGATCCGTGTGGGCGATCGGCTCGTGAACCGGGTCGCGCCGCAGGACCGCGACATCGCGATGGTGTTCCAGGATTACGCGCTGTATCCGCAGATGACGGTGTACGACAACCTCGCCTTCGGGCTGAAGATGCGGAAGATCCCGAAGGACGAGATAAGGACGCGGGTCGAGCATGCGGCCGAACTGCTCGATATCGGCGAGCTGCTCGAGCGGAAGCCACGCGCGCTGTCGGGCGGCCAGCGGCAGCGCGTCGCGCTCGGACGCGCCTTGGTTCGCGAGCCCGCAGCCTTCCTTATGGACGAGCCGCTGTCGAACCTGGACGCGAAGCTCCGGGTCCAGACGCGCAGCGAGATCAAGCAGCTCCAGCGGCAGGTCGGCACGACCACCGTCTACGTGACGCACGACCAGGTCGAAGCGATGACGATGGGCGATCGCGTCGCGGTGATGAACAGGGGGCTGCTCGAACAGGTCGGCGACACCCGGACCGTCTACGAGCATCCGGCGAACGTCTTCGTCGCGGGGTTCATCGGAAGCCCGGGGATGACGTTCGCGACGCTCGACGCGTCGAGGAACGGCGGCCCGGTGACCCTCTCGCGCGGCGGCGTGTCGCTCGTGATCGATGCGGCACGCGCAACCGAGCCGCTCCCCGGCGAGGTGACGATCGGGATCCGTCCCGAACATGCGCATGTCTGGCGTGAGGGCGGCGACCTGATGGGCCCGATCGAGGGCACGGTGACCTTTGTCGAGATGCTCGGACGCGAGGCGCTGCTCGGTGTCCAGCTCGGCGATGATCAGCGCTTCACGGTGTTCGCCGACGCCGACGCGCAGACGGCGATCGGCGACCGGCTTGCGTTCGGCGTCGAGCGTGGGCGGCTCTATCTGTTCGACCCGACGGACGAGCACGCGCTCGGCGTCGTGTAGCGCCCTGCTGTTCGTCCGGTTCGTCCGGTTCGCCCGGCGTGATCGCACGCTTGGCCGCCCGCGCCGCGCGCCGATACCGGCTCCGAAACCCGTTCCTCGCAACCCGGTACGGGAGGCCGTCCGGGCGATCCATCGCCGCGACCAGTCCCAGCGCTCGAACACACGGAGGAAGGCGACCTGCATGACGTCCTCAGCCTCCTGACGACTCCAACAAGCAGGCGCCCGGTAGAGTCCAGCGTGCTCAGCGGGGAAGAAGCACTCGAAATCCCTGCGCCGACCTGCACGACGCGTGGGCTCTCGGCGGATCCCCGTTCGGATGCAACCCGCATCGCGCCCCTTGAACGCCCGGCAGGGGCCGAGCGCTACACCGTCAGCCCTCGAAACCGAACTCCTTGTGGCTGCCGTCGCAGAAGGGCTTGTTCTGGGAATGCCCGCAGCGGCAGAGGGTCTGGCGGTTCCGAACCTCGTAGGTCTCCCCGCCCACCCCCACAACCTGGACGCCGCCGCGTACCCAGATCGGGCCGTCCTCGATCACGGCGACGGCCGGCGGATAGGCGATCTCATCCCGTTCGGGGGCGCCGTCGGGCTGGGTCACCAGCCGACCGGAGGGACACAGCTTCGACATGGTGCGGATCCGTTCGGCCACCGCCGGATCCGCGGCGTCGAGGATCATCGCCCACACGTTCCGGAAGCGGTCACCGCAGTAGCCGGCCTTCGTGCAGATCGAGACGTCGTCGTTCATCGTCAGGTCGCCACCCCGATACGGGTAGGCGCGCTCGTCGTAGTCGGTGTGCGCCGCAACCTCCGTCCCGTCGAACCGGATCCGCTCATGGGTGGAGTCGCAGAAGGGCTTCCGCGAGGAGTTCCCGCACCGGCAAAGGTCGTACTCGGTCGTCTTGGTCTCGATCGGGCCGTCGGGCTCCCAATCGACGGGCTCGCCGTACTCGGTCTCCACCTGGGCCGTGCGCACGAGCGCGAGACCGCCGTGAACGCGATACGGGCCGTCCTTCGTGACCTCGACGCGCGGCGTCTCCTCGGGGTTGGCCATGCGGGCTACCCTACGCCGTTGGTCGGGGGTGGCACGAAGACGGAACCGGCGGTAGGGTCGCGGGGCGCGGAGGCACCTCGAATGTGCCTGCCGTGCGGGAGGGGAACACCGTGGGAGTGCTGTCCATCATCCTGGGGCTCGCGCTGTTCGGCGTGCTCGCGGACGTGGTCGTCGAGAACGACCTCGCGACGGCGGTACACGAACCGCTGACGATCGTCGGCACCACCCAGTCGATCTCCGCACCGATGATCGCGATCATCGCGTTCGCTGCCGGTGCGTTCGCCGTGGTGCTGATCGTGCTCGGCATCCGCCGGCTTCGGCACGCGGGGCGCAAGCAGCTCCAGGAACGCATCCGCACTCTCCAAGACGAGAACGCGCGTCTGCACACGCAGCGGAACCTCCAGAACATCGTGCGCATCCCCGAGGCGGAACCGGCGCCGGCACCTGAGGCCACCAAGATGGAGACCCCTGCACCGCCGGCACCCGAGCCGACCCAGCCGCCGACGGCTCAGACGTCCGCACCCGCTCAGACGCCGGCGACCGAGACCCGGCCGGATCAACCAGCGACGAAGTGGTGACCTCCGCGCGGCCGTGAGCCGCAGGAACCCGAACCCGCGAACCGTCATAGGGTCGAGCCATGGTCCGCGTCCGCAGGCTCGCGCCTGGAGCCCTGTTGTTCGTCCTGGTCGCGTGCACGATGATCCCGTACCGCTCGGCGCCGACCACGCCATCACCGACGGTCGCGACGCCGGATCGCCTCATCGTCTTGGGTGTTGACGGCAACCTCCGGTCGATGGCGCCGGACGGTACGAACGTGGTGCCGCTCACGACCGACGCGGGACCCAACGTGCAGATCGACCAGCCGGTCGCATCACCCGACGGCGGCTCCATCGCGTGGGTCGAGATCGATTCCGGCGTGTCGAGCGTCGTCATCGCATCTCGAACCGGGCAGCATCTCCAGACGGTTCCGATGGGGATCATCCCGTTCTTCCTGCAGTGGGACCCGACCTCGACCAACATCGCCTATCTCGGGAACACCCAGCAAGGTCTCGGCATGGGCGTCATCGAGAACGCGATCACGGCGCCCGACAACGTGCCGGTCGGCGGCGGCAGTCCCTTCTATCTGTCGTGGTCGCCCGACGGGGCCCAGCTGCTCGTTCACGTGGGCCCGACGCAGTTAGGCGTGCTCGGCGTGAACCAGAAGCTTCATGAGTTCCACGACGAACCGGGCCGGTTCCAAGCGCCCGTCTGGCTTCATGACGGACGCACGGTGTATGACCGTGTGCACGGGACGGAGCAGCAGCTCGTCGTCGCCGACGGCCAGGCGCGTCGCGTACTGGACACCTTCACCGGAAGCATCGCCTTCATCGCGAGTCCCGACGGAAGCCGCCTCGCCTACCGGATCGACGGCGCAGGGTCCAAGGACGGGCTGTACATGCAACCAGTGTCCGGCGGAAACCCGACACTGGTGACGCACACGGGCGTGCCCGCGTTCTTCTGGTCACCAACCGGCGACGAGCTGCTGCTGCTCACGGTGCGTGGGGCCGGGTCGTCGCGGGTCGCGCGATGGGGTGTGTGGTCGAACGGCCAGATCGTCATGAACGCGCCGTTCCAACCCAGCCAAACGTTCGGCTCGGAGTACCTGCCCTTCTTCGATCAGTACGCGCAGGCGTTCACGCCGTGGTCGCCCGACGGCAGCGCGTTCGCGTTCGCCGGCACGATCGACGGCACCCCCGGGATCTACGTGGAGCCCGCCGCCGGCGGGGCGCCGACGCGGATCACCGACGGCGAGTTCGTGCTCTGGTCGCCGCCGGAGCGGCCGACGTCAACGGACTAAGCCGGCGATCAAGGGGGCGAGTCGAGCGAGCTCCTCGACGTGCAACGGCGCGAGGTGTGCGAGCACGCGCTCGCCCCGCGCGGTAAGGGCCACGCGGATCAACCGGTGATCGGAAGCATCGGGGCGGGTTCGCACGAGACCCGACTCCTCGGCGCGGTGGACGAGCTCGCTCACGCTGTGGTGCCGGAGGAGCAGCTGCTCCGCGATCTGGCCGATCGACGGCGCGCTCTCGTCGCTCAGGCCCTTGACCACGACGAGGAGCTGGTACTGGGCGGGCGCGACCCCCTCGGCCTCGGCCGCGTCGTCGCTCCACCGGAGGAACCGTCGGAGCGCCGTGCGGAAGGACAGGAGCTGCGGATAGTCCACATCCACCGTGCCGGTGTGCATGTCGATATATCGTATCACGATATATCCTATCGGCATGCCCTCCATCTCGTACCCGCGGTCGTCCACCGGGCGGATCGCAGCGCTCAGCCTCATCGCCTCGCCGATCGGCGTCCTCGGCGCGCTCTCGGCGTGGGTGTTGGTCAAGCTGATCGGGCTGCTCACGAGCATCGCGCTCTTCCAACAGGTGTCGACGATCCCCCCGCCGATGAGCGACCTGCACCCGGGCCCGTGGCTGTTCCTCGTGGCCGCTGCCGGCGGGCTCGCCGTGAGCGTGATCGCCCGCTGGGTGCCCACCATCCGGGGCCACGGCATCCCCGAGGCCATGGAAGCAGTGTCGAGCGTCAGAGCGTCATCACGGTGCCGACCGCGATCGGGAAGCCCGCTCTCCGCGTCGATCGCGATCGGGACGGGCGGACCGTTCGGCGCCGAGGGCCCGATCATCGTGACCGGAAGCGCGATCGGATCGCTGCTCGGACAGCTCCTGCCGGTCTCGCCCGCCGACCGCCGGATCCTGCTCGCGTGCGGCGCCGCGGCCGGCATGGCAGCGACCTTCGGCACGCCGTTCGCCGCGGTGCTGCTGCGCCCTCGAGCTGCTGCTGTTCGAGTTCTCGACGCGGTCGCTCGTGCCGCTCTTCGTCGCGGCCGCCGTCGCGACCGCGATCCGCTCGGGCTTGCTCGACGGCGGCCCGTTCGTGCCGCAGATGACGTTCACGCCGCCACACGGCTTGGAACTGCTCTGGTACGTCGCCCTTGGACTGGTCTGTGGGCTCTTGGCCGTCGTGATCTGCAAAGGCCTGTTCTGGATCGAGGGCGGCTACCGCAGGTTGCCGATATCGGAGTTCTGGCATCCCATCATCGGCGCACTCGGCTTCGCCGCCGTCGGGATGGTCGAGCCCCGCGTGCTCGGTGTTGGCTACGCGGTGATCGGGGCCGAGCTCGCCGGCACGATCATCGGTGGCGCGTTGCTCGCCCTCGGCATCGCCAAGCTCCTCGCCTGGTGGGTTGCGCTCGGCTCCGGCACATCGGGGGGAACCCTCGCGCCGTTGTTATTCATCGGCGGCGCGTTCGGCGGATGGCTCGGTTCGATCGCGGTCCATGCCGGCATACCGGTTGACCCGCGCGCCTTCGCCCTCGTTGCGATGGCGGCGGTGTTCGGCGCATCGACCCGCGCCGTGCTCACCGCGATCGTCTTCATGATCGAGATCGTCGCTGCGCCGGCGATGGCTACGCCGTTGATGCTTGCGACGGCCGCGGCCGCCATCGTCGCGACATCGCTCGCGTCGGACAGCCTGATGACCGAGAAGCTCACCCGTCGCGGGTTGCGGATCCACCATCACGCCGAGGTCGACGTCCTACGGACCACGCGGGTGTCCGACGTCATGTCGCGCGACGTGGTGACGATCGATGCGGGCGCCACCGTGGCCGAGGCCCGGACGGTCCTCGCCGAAGGCCCGCATAGCGCGTACCCGCTGGTCACCGCCGACGGCATGCTCACGGGGATGGTGTCGCGCTCCGACCTGTTGGCAGACGGCGTCCCCGACACGCAGCCGATCGACGAGATCGCCGCGACCGACGTCGTCGCCGTTCCGCCGACGGCAACTGTCTTGGACGCGCTGGACACGATCGTGCGCGAGCGCGTCGAGCACGTCCCGGTAGTCGACGACGGCTGTCTGGTCGGGATCTGCACCCGCACCGACGTCCTTCGCGCGCGAGCACGCGGGATCAACGAAGAGCGCCCGGGCCCCTCGCTTCGTCTGCACCGGTCGTAGGCTCTGTCGCCAGGAGGACCTGGTGATGAGCGCTTCGAAGGATTCCTGGAACGAGGTCGGCGACCGGTTCACGGCGGTCGGCAAGCGGCTCGCCGGCCACTACGAGCAGCGAAACGGCGGCAACCCAAAGGACACCCAACGCAAGGTCGAAGAGGTCGTGCGAGAGATCGGCAACCAGCTCGGACACGCGTTCGAAGCGGTCGACGACACGGTTCGCGACGACGCTGCCCGTCAGGACCTGAAGCAGGCGTTAAACGCACTCGGCACGGCGATCTCCTCGACGGTCGAGGACGCGGCGTCCGCGTTCCGAGGGCCGAAGAACGAGGAGCCACGCCGGCCCGACTGAACGCTAGTGCGGCGGGTCCGTGAACCCGACGATCCGGTGCGTCCCGTCACACAACGGCTTCGTCCGGCTCGACCCGCACCGGCACAGCACCATCCGGGTGTCCTCTCGGATCGTCTCGCCTTCGGAATCGACCAGCTTGGCGTGACCGCGCACCTGCATCGGTCCGTCGGCGAGCGCGACCAGCTCCACCTCGTCGCCGATCAGATCCGATTCCTGGGGGCGGCCGTCCAACCGCCGGAAATGCAGCGCGCCGCTCGGGCAGCGCATCACGACCTCGGCGAGCACGTCCGGATCGACCGCGTCGGGACGGACCCACGGGCGCGTCCACGGGTCGAAGGCCTCGGGCAAGCGCTGGAAGCACTCCCCGACGTGCACGCAGAGCCGAGGCTCCCACCTGATCTCGATGCGGTCGGTCGCGTAGGTCCGCGCGGCGCCACGGCGCCTCCGTGGCTCTTTGTCCTCACGCCGGACCTCGTCGCTCACGACGTCCATCCTTCCATCAGGCGGCGCGAGGCGCGAGGCCTATCATCGCCGCGATGAGCGAGCCGACCAGGTCAGAGGCGCCGTTCGACCTCACCACCGAGCGCCTCGAAGCGTTCTCCGACGCCGTCATCGCGGTGATCATCACGATCCTCGCCCTCGGCCTCGAGATCCCGAACGAAACGTCGTGGCTCGCAATCCGTGGGCAGATCGGATCGTTCCTGATCTACATCCTCGCGTTCGTGAACCTGGCGATCTGGTGGAACAACCACCATCATCTCCTCCGCGCCACGACACGGATCGATGGCGCGGTGATGTGGGCGAACATGGCGCTCCTGTTCTTCCTGTCGCTGATCCCTGTGGCGACGCAATGGCTGCGGAGCGCATTCGAGGCGAAGCCAGCCGCGTTCTTCGGCCTGGTTTCGCTGTGCGCCGGCATCGCGTACAGCGTGCTGGTGCGAACGATCGTCCGGGCGAACGGTCCCGACTCGAAGGTCGCACGGTCGGTGCACGGCGACGTGAAGGGATCGGTGTCGATCGCGATGTACGGCGCCGGGGTCGTGATCGCAGGGCTCAGCGCGGCCGGTTCGTTCGGGCAGCTCCATATCGGAACCTGGGCGATCACGATGAACCCCGGCGTGTGGATACCCGTGGCGCTCTACGTCGGGGTCGCGGTGATGTGGCTCGTGCCCGACCGACGGTTCGCACACGACCACCCGGCTGAGCACGCGGGCTAACGGCCGGCCATCCGCAACGACGCGGCTCGCGCGGCATCGATCACGTCGTGACCCAGACGCGGGATGTCGCGCTGGGGCAGCCGGAACGCCGGCCCCGACACACTGATCGCGGCGACCGCCCGGCCCTCCACCATCACCGGCGCCGCGATCGTGATGAGGCCGTCCTCGAGCTCGCCGCTGCTCGTCGCGTAGCCCTGCCTCCGGGTCTGTGCCCACACCTGGCGGAGCTTGGCGGGCGACACGATCGTGCGCGGCGTGACCGCCTCGAGCGCCCGCTGGACGACGGCGTCCTCCAGCGCGGGGTCGCCGAACGCCACCAACACCTTGCCGCTCGAGCTCGCGTGGACGGGACTCCGTCTTCCGACCCAGCTCCCCATCACGACGGTCTGCGCCGGCGTGACCTGGTCGACGTAGACGACGTGGAACCCGTCGCGGATCGCGAGGTTCGCGGTCTCCGATGTCACGGCAGACAGATGCTCGAGCTGCGGACGCGCCTGGCTCACGACCGGGAGGCGGTCGACGGCCGCGGCCGCAAGGCCGACGACACGCGCGCCGATCCGGAACCGCTGCGTCGTGGCGTCCCGCTCGATCAGTCCGCCGGCCGCGATCGTCCCGAGCAGGCGGGACGCGGTCGACGGGTGCACGTCCAGCCGCCGGGCGATCTCGCCCACGGTCAGGCCCTCGGGGCTTTCGCCCAGCAGGTCCAGGACCGTGACGACCCGGTCGGCGATGTCGGTGGAACGGATGGCGAACCTCCCGAGACATCTCGTCCGTGTTGCCCTGACGGCAATACTAGCCTTGTCTGACTAGGCGGCCCTCCATACGGTCCGCCATGTGATGGAGGGGGAAGCTGCCGGTCCCGCGGATGGCCGAAGCGATCTGGAGCTCGCACTCGCCCTCGCCGACGCGGCGGCCGCGGTGACCCTGCCGAGCTTCGGCGACCGCCTCCCGGTCGAGCTCAAGGACGACGACACCCCGGTCACCGACGTCGACCGAGCCGCCGAGCGGGCGATCCGCACGATCCTCGCCGAGCGCGCGCCCCAGGACGGTGTCCTCGGCGAGGAAGAAGGGCACCACCCCGGAGCCAACGGACGGACCTGGGTCGTCGATCCCGTCGACGGGACCAAGCTGTTCGCCGAAGGGATCCCGCTGTGGACGACCCTGATCGCGCTGACTATCGACGGCGTGCCCGTGGTCGGCGTCGCCGATGCACCGGCGCTCGGCGTCCGGTACCACGCGACCCGCGACGGCGGCGCGTGGTGCGGCACCCGGGCCCTCATCGTGTCGGGCGTCGTGTCGCTGGACGACGCGTTCGTCGCCCATTCCCCGATCGAGGAGTGGTACCGCTCGGGTGACGGCGAATACCTCGCCGCCCTTGCATCCGCAGCGCGAGGCACCCGGGGACTCAGCGACGCCTGGGCGCACCTGCTGGTCGCGCAGGGGTCGCTCGACGCACTCGCCGAGCATGAGCCCTGCTACGCCTGGGACTGGTCGGCCACCCAGGTCATCGTCGAAGAGGCCGGCGGACGTATCACCACGTTGGATGGGGGATCTCCGATGCCGGGCTCGAACCTACTGGTCTCGAACGGGTTGGTTCACGACCAGATCGTGGCCGTCCTGACGGAAGGGAGCACGTGATGCGCACCCGGACCCGCAACGTCTTCGCGACGTTGCTCGCCCTCATGTTCGCCGCGACGATCGCGACCGCCGCCGCGGCACAGACCGCGACGCCGGCGACGAGCAGTGGCGATGTCGTCCTGCGCGTCGGTGTGATCGCCGACCTCGACACCGACAACGTGTTCGCGGTTAGCGCCGGGAGCGACTACACCGTCGCCACGTCCGAGTACGACATGCTCCTCAGCTTCTCGTCGAAGGACCTGACCGCGGCGCCGGGTCTCGCGACGGGCTGCGACCACAACGGCAACTACACGACCTGGACATGTCATATCCGCCCCGACCTCAAGTGGAGCGACGGCCAGCCGCTCACGTCCGAGGACATCGCGTTCACGTACCGGTTCGTGATCGACAACAACATCCCGCAGTACAAGGCCTACTTCCCAAGCGACCCGACGTTCGAGACACCGAACTCGACGACCCTCATCTGGAAGGCGAAGGCCCCGACCTTCGCGCCGGACATGCCGCCGTGGGTCTACATCGTGCCCGAGCACGTCTGGGCTCCGTACGACGGCAAGGACCTGAAGACGATCCGCGGCGTGTCGCAGACACCCGCGGTCGGAAGCGGTCCGTTCATCCTGACCAGTTGGACGCCGGGCCAGGGCTTCGTGATGTCCCGCAACCCTTACTACTGGGGCCCCACACCGGCGCTGGATCGGATCGAATATCAGGTCTACACGAACCAAGAGGCGATGATCCAGGCGCTGAAGAACGGCGAGATCGACGCGCTCGACGGCCTGCAGCCCTCGCTCATCAACTCGGTGCAGGGCAGCCCGAACATCACGCTACAGAAGGTGGTGTCGGACTGGTGGCTGAACCTCGCGTTCAACTTCGGCGGCCAACCGGGCTCGACCTACACGCCGCTGCCGGCGCTACACGACCTCGTCGTGCGCAAGGCGATCGAGATGGCGATCGACAAGAACGCGATCGTCCAGAAGGTATATCAAGGCGCCGCCACGCCGGGGGACACGATCGTCAGACCTGCGTCCGCGTACTGGCATCTCGTAATCCCACCCGACAAGCAGTTCCAGTACAACCCCACGGAAGCGAACCAGATGCTGCAAGATGCCGGTTACGTCGATACGAACGGCGACGGGATCCGAGAGGATCCGAAGACCGGGCAGCCGCTCGAGATGCGGATCCCCGCCTCAACCGACACGACCGGTGCGGAGCAGGCGGGCGAGCTGATCGTCGGCTACCTCAAGCAGATCGGCATCAAGGTCGACCTGCTGCCGGCCACCGACGCGAAGATGAACGACTACTGGGGCTCCGGGAACTTCGACGCCTACATCTGGTACTGGAGCGGTGACCCCGACCCGAACTACCAGCTGTTCGTGTTCACCTCGTCGCAGTGCGGCGGCTGGAGCGACGGCTGCTGGAGCGACCAGCATTACGACAAGCTCTACCAAAAGCAGCACGTCGAGATGAACCAGACCAAGCGCCGGGCCATCGTCATGGAGGCGCAGCAGTACGAGTACGACCAGGTCCCGGGGGTCGTGCTCGCGTATCCGAACTGGCTCGAGGCCTACCGGACCGACCGGTTCACCGGCTGGGTCCGGTCAGCCGGGTCCGGATGGCTACGTCCTGCCCACCTACAACTACGACACCTGGCTCTACCTTCGTCCGCTCGGCGACACGTCGTCGAGCAGCTCCAGCGGCCTGTCGGGATGGGTCTGGCTGATCGCGGCGGTTGTGGTCGCCGGGATCGTCGTCGTGGTGATGCGCCGAGGCCGGAAGATCGAGCCGGACGAGGCGTAGGGCATGGGGTCACGGCGGTACCTGCTCAGCAAGATCCTGCAGGCGCTGGTGACCCTCTGGTTCGTGCTGACCTTCAACTTCTTCCTGTTCCGGGTCTTGCCGGGCGATCCGATCGGGATGCTCGCGCGCAGCGAGAAGCTCTCGCCCGCCGACATCGCCGCGCTCCGCCATGACCAGGGCCTCGATCTCCCGATGGCCCAGCAATACGTCGTGTACCTGAAGAACGTCGTTACCGGGAACTTCGGCGAGTCGTTGCGAACCGGGCTGCCGGTCCGTGAGCTGATCGGCTCGCGGATGTGGCCGACCGTCCTGCTGGTCGGCCTCGGTACGATCCTGGCGAGCTGGCTGGGCGTCCTGATCGGGATCCGCGGGGGGTGGCGGCGCGGCAGCCGCTTCGATACGACGTCCCAGTACTCGTCGCTCGTGCTGTACGCGATGCCCGAGGGCTGGCTCGGGATGCTGCTGTTGCTCATCTTCTCGGGCTGGCTGCATTGGTTTCCGGCCGGCGGCTACGCGACTCCGACGCGACCGGGGTCGCACACCTGGTCGACCTGCTCGACCACCTGTTCTTACCGTTGCTTACGCTCACGCTGGGCTACATCGGCGGCTACGCGATCGTGATGCGCTCATCGATGATCGACACGGTCAACGAGGACTTCGTGCACACCGCCCGGGCCAAAGGCGTGCCGGAACGGCTCGTGCGGAGCAAGCACGTCGTGCCGAACGCCTTCTTGCCGTCGTTCACGCTGATCATCCTCAGCTTCGGGTTCGTGCTGGGCGGCGCCATCGTGATCGAAACCGTCTTTTCGTGGCCTGGACTCGGGCTGCTCACGTATCAAGCGATCCAAACGCTGGACTTCCCGGTCATCCAGGCGGTGTTCCTGGTCGCGAGCGCCGCCGTGATCGTGGCGAACCTGATCGCGGATATCACGTACGGGTACCTCGACCCCCGGATCAAGCAGGCCTGAGATGGAGCAACAGGTCGACGTCGGACGATCGCGGCGCGTGAGCCCGTGGTCACGGCGGCGAGCTACCCTTGGCGCGCACTGGTCGACGTTCCGGTCCGGCCCGCGCGGGATGACCGGCCTGGCGATCTTGACGTTCTTCGTCGCGATCGCGATCGCCTCGCCGTTGCTCGTCAGCCCCGAGGACCTCGATCCGGCGCTGGCGACCCTACCGCCGCACATGCCGCCCAGCACCCAGGCGTGGCTCGGCACCGACAACTTCGGGCGCTCGGTGCTCGACCTGCTGATCGCCGGCGCGCGGGTGTCACTGGTCGTCGGCATCGTCGCGGCGCTCGGCGCCATGGTGATCGGCGCCATCGTCGGCATCGCGTCCGGATACTTCGGCGGCACGAAGGTCGACACGCTTCTGAACGCGTTCACGAACTGGTTCCTCGTGATCCCCTGGCTGGCGCTCGCGATCGCGCTCGGCACGATCCTCGGCGCGAGCCTGAAGAACGTGATCATCGTGATCGCGATCACGTCGTGGGCGAGCACCGCGCGGCTCGTCCGCGCCCAGGCCTTATCGGTGCGCGAGCGGTCCTACGTCGAGCGGTCTCGCGCGCTCGGCGGCACCCACTGGCACACCGTCTCCCACCACATCTTGCCCAATGTGTTCCCGGTGATCTTCGCGAACACCATCCTGACGGTCGGCCTCGCGATCTTGGCCGAAACGACGCTCGCGATCCTCGGCCTGTCGGCGGGGATCTCGTGGGGCAGGATCATCGAGGACGCGTTCAACGGGGGCGCGAGCACCGCGGGCTGGTGGTGGTGGCTGATCCCACCGGGCATCTGCATCGTGCTCGTGACATTGGCGTTCACGATGATCGGGTTCGCGCTGGATGAGATCTTGAGCCCCCGCCTGCGCCAGCGCTGACGCGCGGATTCGACAGCTAGGCCCATCCGCGGCAGCATCGGGCGGAGGTCTGGACCGACAGGGAGGAAGTTCCATGCGCAGACTCATCGTGGCCGCCATCGCGACCGCATGCGCGATCGTCGCCCCCGCGCCCTCGCAAGCGGCCGACGGCGTACCCGCGTTCAGTCACGTGTTCGTGATCGTCGGCGAGAACACCAGCCTGTCGCAGCTGACGATGAAGAACGCGACGTACCAGCTCGGCCAGATCAAGCCGAACAGCGCCTGGCTCACCGACTATTGGGGCATCTCGCACTACTCGACGTCGAACTACGTCGCGATGACGAGCGGCCAGTTCCTGCCGTGCCACCAGGCCGACGAGAAGCCGGCGACCTGCAACCAAAACGTCCCCAACGTCTTCGGGCAGCTGACCGACGCGGGCATCAGCTGGAAAGCATGGAACGAATCGATGCCCCAGGGGTGCTACCTGGTCGACGCAGGCGAGAACCGGACCGGGAACGCCTACCGAGTGAAGCACAACCCCGCCGCCTACTACCAGGACATCGCCGGCTCGGACTTCTCGGGAACGACCGGCGACTCGTTCTGCGCGCAGCACGATGTGCCGATGGGCACAACCGCCCCGAACGACAAGAGCAGCTTCGAATCGATGCTGGCCGCGGGGACGAACGTCCCGCGGTTCAACTACATCGTGCCGAACATGTGCGAGGACGGGCACGATAACTGCAAGCCCGAGGGCAACACGATCAAGCAGTTCGACGACTTCCTCCAGCGTGAGGTGCCGAAGATCATGGACTCACCGGCGTGGGACGCGAACAGCGTCATCTTCGTCGTCTACGACGAGGGCCAGGATGGCGGCCCCGGCAAGGCCGTGCATTTCGCGGGTGGGCACGTGCCGTTCGCCGTGATCGGCGATCTGGTGCACAACGCCCAGTACGCGGACTTCGAGAATCACTACAACTTGCTGCGGACGATCGAAGACGGGTTCGGACTCGGCTATGCGGGAGCGGCGGCGACCTCAGCGCCGATAGCGCAGATCTGGAACTAAACGTCTGGTGGGGCTCGGCCGCGTCAGCGGCCGAGCCCGTATAACGCGGCGTCAAGCGCCTCGGCGACGAGCACGATGTGCTCGTCGCCGAACACCAGTGGCGGGCGGACCTTGAGCACGTTCCCGGCATGACCGGTCGTGCCCACGAGGACCCCGCGCGCACGCATGCCGTTGGCGACCGCATCGGTGAGCTCGGGGTCGGGTTCCTTCGTGGTGGGATCACGAACCAGGTCGACGCCGGTCAGCATCCCGACGCCGCGGACGTCGCCGATCGCCTCGTGGTTGCGCTGCACCTCGGTGAGCGCTGCGCGGAGCGCCGGACCGACCCGAGCGGCGCGAGCGATCAGCCGCTCGTCCTCGATCACGTCGAGCACGGCGAGCGCCGCAGCGCACGCGACCGGGTTGCCACCGAACGTCGAGAACCATTCGGTCGTCTCGGCGAAGCGCTCGGTGAGCTCGCGGCGCGTGATCAGCGCGGCCACTGGGTGGCCGTTGCCCATCGGTTTGCCGAGCGTCACGACGTCGGCCGCGACGCCCTGCGCGGCGAACGACCACAGGTGGGCACCGCTGCGGCCGTGGCCCACCTGCACCTCGTCGGCGACGTAGAGCGCGCCGGCGTCGTGGGAGCGCTCGGCCAGCGCGCGCACCGCCTCCACCGACGGCACCGGGATGCCGTCGGACGTGAACGCGCCGTCGACGAACGTCGCGGCCGGTTCGACCCCGCGTTCGCGGAGCCGCTCGGCGGCCTGGACGAGTGACGCCGGCATGTCGAGGTCCGGGTCTCGGTACCGGTCGACCGGATCGAACGTCTCGACGTGGTTCGGCTTCCCGGTCGCGAGCCACTCTTCCGGTGAGATCGCGGCGATCGCCTCGGTCACGCCGTGGTACGCGAACCGCGTGACCAGCGCACCTTCGCTCCCGGTCCAGGACGTAGCGAGGCGCCAGGCGGTGTCGTTCGCCTCGCTGCCGGAGTTCACGAACAGGACGGTGTCGAGGCCGGAGCCCTCCGGCATCGACGCGACCAGCCGCTCCGCGAGCTCCACCGGCGCGTCGGTGAGGTAGCGCATGTTGGTGTTGAGCAGCCGCGACTGGCGCGCGATCGCGTCGGCGACCCGCGGGTGCGCGTGCCCGACGACCGGCACGTTGTTGTAGCAATCGAGGAAGCGCACACCGTTCGAGTCGATCAACCAGACGCCGTCGCCGCGGACGAGATGCAGCGGCCGGTCGTAGGTGAGCGGCGACAGCGCCGGCCCGAACGCGTGCGCCCGACGTTCCAACAGCTCCTCGCCGTCCGACGTGCGACCGCCCGTGAGCAGCCGGTCGCGGAGATGCGCGATCCCGTCCTCTTCCAGGTACCGGAGCAACGGCAGCACCTGCGCCCAATCCTGCAGGTAGGCGTTGTCGGGATGCAGCGCCGCGCGCCACCCGAACAGCACCGCGTCGGTCACCGCGCGCACGGCGACGAGGTCGGGGAGGACTTCGAGCTCCTCGGGCTCGAGGGGCGTGACGTTCCGGTAGCCGTCGACGACCCGCATCGCGATCGGTACCACATCCTCGAACGGGCGATGCACGGACAGGGACTCGATCGCCGAGCTCAGATCGCACACGAGGGCGGTGTGGCTCATGTCGCCGAAATCCACGATGCCGGTGATCCGCCCGCGCTCGTCCACCAGCGCGTTGTCGACGGTAACGTCACCGTGGATCACCTGCGACCGGAGCGACCACCAACGCGGCAGGACCGACATCTCGAACCGATCGAGCACGCGGGCGAGCAGCGCTCGATCGTCCGCGTCGGCGATCGCGTCCAGGAGAGGGCGCATCGTCGCCGCGTGGTGCACGTCCCACATCAGGACCCGCGCCGCGGACGGATGGAAGAATGAGCGCATCGCGCGCGCGAGCCGAGCGACGACCACCCCGTAGTCGAACGCCGCATCGGGGCCGATCTCAGGCGGGTCGATCGACGCGGTCCCGGGCATGTGCGTGCTGGCGCGCACGAGATGGGACACCCCGCCGGGGCCTTCGACCGAGGTCACGAACGCGTCTCGGCCCGAGCTCGGATCCGCACCCAGGACCCGCAGCGGCGCCGCCACCGGGAGGGATGGATCGACCGCCAGCACGTGCAGCGCCGCGGCCGTCTCCATGTCGACGACGGCGCGGTCCTCGCTCGCGTTGGAGATCTTGAGCACACCGACCGGGCCCTCGGGGCCGACGATCACGAATCCCTGGTCGCGCTCGCTCCCGACGGAAGAGGCATTGCCGCGCAAGCCGAAGAGTCGCTCCGCGAGCGCAGCCGCCTGGGCTTGGTCGAACGCGGGCGGCTCGCCCCGCAGCACGTCCCCGTCGACCGTCGCCTCGGCCATCGGCTGGATGCTATCCGCCCACCCGAGGCCGTCGTCAGCCTTCCGACGGATGCCCGCCGTCGCACGGGTGCCCCTACACTCATCCGATCGAGCCGGTACCCCCCGGACGCCGGCGCTGGAGGAGATCGATGCGAGGCACCGTTCGTACCGCCGCGTCCGTGTGCGCGGTCCTGCTCGTCATGTCGCTCGGCGCGCCCATCGCCAACGCCACCGTGATCGGCGGCAACGGCGGCTGCCTCGCGCGACAGGGCGCGGTCGGCCGCTCCACCGGGCACATGACGCGCGACGAGGTGCGCACGACCGGTGTCGACAAGCTCACCGGCTGGCTGGCTCGCCATCCGTCCGCCGAGACCAACGCACAAGCGCAGCTCGCGGCCTCGACCCCGGTGACGATCCCCGTCGTCTTCCATGTGATCCGCAAGAACACGACCGTAGACGGGGGCAACGTGCCGAGGTCCTGGATCACGAACCAGATCGTCGTGCTCAACTCGTCGTACAGCGGTGGTACTGGCGGCGCCGACATGGGCTTCCAGTTCAGCCTGCAGTCGATCACTCGGACCACGAACGCCAACTGGTTCACGCTCACGTCCGGCAAAGAGAAGAAGATGAAGACCGCCCTCAAGGCTGGCGGTCCCGAAACGCTCAACATCTATTCCGCGCAACTCGGCAACTCGCTGCTCGGGTGGTCGTACTTCGCGCAGGACGCGGCGAAGGACGGCGTGTTCGACGGCGTCGTGATCCACTTCGACACGCTACCGGGCGGTCCGTGGGGTTCGAACTACAGCGAGGGTGACACCGCGACCCATGAGATCGGTCACTGGCTGAACCTGTACCACACGTTCCAGGACGGCTGTACGGGCAACGGCGACTACATCGCCGACACGCCGGCCGAGGGGTCGGCGGCCTATCAGTGCCCGACCGGCCGCGACACGTGCTCGGCGCCGGGCACCGACCCGATCACCAACTTCATGGATTACACCTACGACTCCTGCATGGACCAGTTCACGCCGGACCAGGCGGTGCGGATGCAGGAGGCGTGGATCGCCTACCGAGCTCCCTAGCGCCGCCTTCCGGCCCAAGGGTTCCCGAGCGGGCAGCACGCCGTCGTTCCGCGTGACTCAAGCCATCCCCCGAACGGCCGAAGCCTTCCGCAAGGACTCTCCGGAAAGGCCTCGAGGGGATGGACCCTGCGGAACTGCTTCGCTACGCCGTCGAACGGCGTGCCAGTGATGTGCACGTCAAGGCCGGCAACGTCCCGTTCATCCGCGTGGACGGCGAGCTCTTGCCCGCGCCGTTCCCGGAGGTAACCGCCTCCGACGCGCGCCAGTTCGCCGACGCCTTGATGCCGCCGCACAAGGCGGAAGAGTTCGCAGAGACCCGAGAGGCGGACTTCGCGTACACGATGACAGGCGTCGGTCGGTTCCGTGTGAACGTGCTGCGCCAGTCCGACACCGTCGGGCTCGCGATCCGCTGGGTGAGCCCCGAGGACCTCACGTTCGAGGAGCTGTCGCTCCCGTCGTCGATCGGCGAGCTGGCCGAAACGAAGCGCGGACTGATCCTCGTGACGGGACCGACCGGCGCCGGCAAGACGACGACGATCGCCGCGCTGCTTGGCTTCATCAACCGAACCCGACGTGCACACATCGTCACGATCGAGGACCCGATCGAGGTCGTGTTCAACGACGCGATGTCGGTGATCCGCCAGCGCGAGGTCGGGCGCGACACCGCGTCGTACGGCGCGGCGCTCCGCCAATCACTTCGCCAGGACCCCGACGTGATCTTCCTCGGCGAGATCCGCGACCACGAGACCGCGCTCGCCGCGATCCAGGCCGCGCAGACGGGCCACCTCGTGATGTCGACGATGCACACGATCGACGCCGGCGAAACCATCTCCCGCATCGTCGAGATGTTTCCGCCGGCCCAACAGGCGCAGGTGCGGACATCAGTGGCGGGCGCGCTCCGCGGTGTCTTGTCGCAGCGGCTGCTCGAGCGCGCGGACGGGCTCGGGCGCGTGCCGGCCGTCGAGGTGATGCTCACCACCGGCCGGATCTATGACCGGATCCTCGACCCCGACCTCGAGCCGTCGATCCATGAAGTGATCGCGGAGAGCGGCTACGACGGGATGCAGACGTTCGATCAGTCGCTCTTGGCGCTCGTTCGCGACGGGCTCGTCACGGAGGAGGACGCGCGCGCGGTCGCGACGAGCCCGCACGACTTCAGCCTCGCGCTCGGCGCGGCCGTCGGCGTCGGGAGCCCGGATGGATAACGCGAGCACCGCCGGCGCGACGCCGCCCTCAGCACCTGTGTACCCCGTCTTCGCCGCGGTCGCGGTCGGCATGACCGGCCGAACCGTGTATCAGGTGATCGATGCGGTCGGCGGGATCTTCGAGGCCGCCGGCGCCGTGTTCGAGGGCTCCCCCGATGCGCCCGGAACGCTGATCGCGCTGCTACCGCCCTCCGAGGACGCCGCGGTCCGAGCCGTTGAGCTTGGTTTGCAGGCCCAGACGATCGAGGCCGCGCTGCGAGTAGGCGTCGACGCCGTCGAGGTCCACACCAAGAAAGAGCAGGACGCCCGCTGGCAGCAGGTGATCGACAGCGCCGTGAAGCTGGAGAAGGCGGCTCGAACCGGAGAGGCTATCGCCGGCGAGGCGATCGGACAGCTCACCCACGGCGCGGCGGCGACCCAAGCGCTCCATGTGGGCGATGACACCTACCTCTTGCTCACCGGCGTGCACGAGTTGCGCGCGGTCCCGGACCGGGCGCCGACGAGCGTCGGACCGGCCGCCACCGTGGAGCCGAACCCCGTCGTCGAACCGACAACGGCCTCGCCCGTGCCGACCGGCACGCCGGCCGCGGATCCTTGGCTCGTCGAGCCGGCTGCGGCCGTCCAGACGCCGGCCCCGGCCGAACCGACCGTCGCGGAGCCGACCGCAGCGACTCCGGCCACCGAGCCGGCGCTCGTGGTACCTGTCACACCAGTGGATACCGCTCCCCCCTTGGGAACACTCGACGTGCCCGATGCGACCCAGGCCGAGCCGGTCGCTGCAACGGTCGTCAACGAGCCGGTCGCCGCATCAGCGTCCGTCGTGGATGCGCCCGCAGCCCCGGCAACCGGCGACGCGGGGCCGGTCTCCGCGCCCGATGACCTGTATCCACACGCGCCGCAGCCGACTCCTGACGAACCTGCCGCGGTCGCGACGGTTCCCGCGCCCACGGGCGAACCCGCGACCAGTCCATCGATGCATCCGACCGCTCGTTGGGACGGCCCGCTGGTCGGGCGCGAGGCGCAGCTCGCCGACCTCCGTGCGCGCTTCGATCGCACGGTCGCCGACCGCATCGGTACGGTCGTCCTGATCACCGGTGAACCGGGGAGCGGCCGGACCCGCGTCGTGACGGAGTTCGGAGCATCGCTCGAGGCTGTGAACGTTCTACGCGTTTCGTGCCCGCCCGCCGACGGCGGGGGTGCACGATGGCCGCTCGCCGCGATCGTGGAAGCGCTCGCAGGTCTGGACCCGCTCGCGCCGGCGGAGCCGGCGCGAGCTCGCCTCGCCGATCTGTTCAACGACGCGCCCGACGCAGAGGCACTCGTGACCAACCTTTCCGCGATGCTCGCGTTCGAGGGCGCGAACGATCCGGATCACATCCGGTGGGCGCTTCGCCGGCTGCTCGAGGCCGCAGCCGGCGGGGCGCCCATCGTTCTCCACATCGACGACGCCGATCGCGCGGGGAGCGGGTTCGTGCGCCTGCTCGCCCACGTCGCGACGGCCGCTCGCGACACGCCGGTGTTCATCGCGATCACGACGACCCGCGAGACCGACGACCTTCCTGCGATACGCCTTAGCCCCCTCGACCGCCCAGCCATCGAAACGCTGCTCGGTCACCTGCTCGGCGCGACCGAAGACGGCGTCGTCGGCGCGCTCGCCGCCCGGATGTCCGGGCTTCCCTTCGCGATCGAGCAGTCGCTCGCGATGATCACCGAGACCGGCACGCTCGCGCCTGGCAACGGACGGTGGATGCCGCTGGCGGATCTGTCGCGGGTGCCGTGGCCGGACACGACCATCGGCGCGGTCCGGCAACGGCTCCAGACCCTCCCACCCCAGGAACTGGCCGTGCTCGGGATGGCCGCGGTCGCCGGTGAGCAGATCGCGACTGCGCCGCTGCTCGACATCGTCCCGGTCGACGCGCGACCCGATGTTCCGGCGTATCTCGAGGACCTCGTCGCGCGCGGCTACCTGGTCGCCGACGGGGACGGCGCGTTCCGGTTCCGCCATCCGCTGCTGCGCGAGGCCACGATGACCGGAGTGCCCGATTGGGCGCAGGCCCTCACGCACGAGCGCGTCGGGCGTCATCTCGAATCAACCGCCGGTACACGCGTCTGGCGCTGGGCCGACTCGATCGGCGCGCATCTCGAGGCAAGCTGTCGGCTCCGGCCCGACGCGCCCACGACAGATCGCGACGACGCACTGACGTTCCTCACGTGGGCGGCGACCGCCGCCGCAGATCAAGGCGACCTCGACGGCGCCGCGCGGTTGGAACGCCGCGCCGCGACGCTGACCGACGACGACCCGGCGCGCCGCGCCGAACTCCTCTATCTGTCGGCCGAACACATGGCGACAGCCGCCCCCGATCGTCCCGCCGATCGCGAGATCGCCGAGGCGGCGCTCGCCGCGTCCGTCGCCGGCGACGACGTCGACTGGCGCGTCCGCCTGCTGCGCGCGAAGCTCCGCACGCTCGCCGGTCACGACGACGCGCTCGAAGGCGCACGAGCGAGCGCCGACGAGGCGATCGCCGCCTTCGGCGAAGACGAGCTCGGATGGGCGCTCGCAAACGCGTGGGCGCTGCGCGGACTGGTGCACGCCGCGCGCGCACAGCACGGGCTGGTCGCGGACGACCTGCAGCGGGCCGCGGACAACGCGGCGGCGGCCGGCCGGGCCTCGGTCGAGACGGCCGCACTGCGCGGCGCCGCGGCGGCGCTCCTCGATGGTCCCGAATCCGTCGCCGAGGCCGAGGTGCGATGCCGGTCGTTCCTCGAACGTGTCGCCGGCCCGGTTGCCGAACACGACATCCGGGGGATCCTGGCGGTGCTCGCAGCGCGGCGCGGCGCGTTCGCCGACGCGCGAACCGCGATCGGCTCCACGATCGCAGCCCTCGAAGAGCTGAGCGGCGGTGTCGACACAGCGACGGCGTTGCAACGGGGCGCCCAGGTCGAAGCGCTCGCCGGCCAAGGCGCCGCCGCGGAGCCGTTGATGCAACGCGCCCTCGCCGTGGCCGCGCACGCACGCGACGACCGGCTACGAGCCAGCCTCGCCGCCTCGTACGCGCATGTCGTGATCGAGGACGACCGGCTCGACGAAGCGCTCGCCCTCGCCGAGGTCGCGGAGGCGCACGCGGGCGACCTCACGACCCAGGTCCGCTGGCGAACCGCGCGCGCGCGCGTGATGGTGCGTCGCGGCCGCGGGGCGCTCGCCGAGCGGCTGATCCGCGAAGGCGTCAGCATCGCCGAACAAACCGATTCGACCGACCTGCGCGCGAGCGCACTCGTGTGGGCGGCGGACGTTCGCCGTCAGGCCGGCCGGCCCGCGGAGGCCGAGCCCTTCGAGCGCCGCGCCCTTCGGTTGTTCGAGCGTCGCGGCGCAACGGCACAAGCGGCCGCGGTCACGGCCCGACTCAAGTCCGCGCCGGAGCGCACAGCGCCGAGCCTAGAACCCACCGCTCCCCCCGTGGAACCCGAGCCTGCGCCGATGCCCGAGGCCGTTGCGCCGGCGGCCACCGACGTGCCGGACCACGTTGCGACTCCTCCGGACGGCGGCGCGACAAGACTGGCCGACGAGATGATGGCGATGTTCTCGGACCCGGAGCCCGCGCAGCCAACGGAGGTCGAACCGAAGGCGGAGCCGCCGGCGCAAACGACCGCGGAACTCGACCCTTCTCCGGTGCAAGATGGGCTCGACGCGTCGGAGCGCCCATCCGCGGAGATCGATCCGGACGACGAGTTGCTCCAGGACCCGACGATGACCGCCGAAGAAGAGTCCAAGCGTCGCTGGTTCAACCGCTAGCGACAATGCCACTGGTCTTGTCGGTACAAGCTCGGATAGGCAAAGAACTAGCCCTCAAGAGTGACGCGCGTGTCGGCCGATAGGGAGACCATGCAGACGCCTGCCCGCCTCCGTTCGATCGCAGCCATCGTCATCGGTCTCTTGGTGCTCGGAGGCGGTGCGGCACTCGCGGCGACCGGTGGCGCGCCGACCACCTCGGACGTGACGTGTGTGTCACCGAGCGTCGATCCGTCGATCGACCCCAACGCCGACCCGAGCGTGTCGCTCCAGACCGATCCGACCGTCGACCCGTCCGAGACGCCCGACCCATCTGAGACGCCGGACCCCTCGGAAACGCCGGATCCGACGGAGACGCCGGACCCATGTGCGTCGCCGGAACCGAGCGAGAGCACGAAGCCGAGCGAGAGCACGAAGCCGAGCGATCCTCCGGACCCGAGCGACACCGCGACACAGTCCGACACGCCCGACCCGACCAGCTCTGCGCCCGCCGACCGGACCGCAGAGTGCTACGCCGCCGCAGGCATCGATCCGAACGCACCGGCGCCGAGCGACGCGCCCACGACCGGACTTGCCAACGCGATCCAGCACGTGCTCGTCAACTGCATCAAGAACCCGCAGGCGCCCGGCCTCGTCACGGCCCTCGAGCACCTCTACGCGAACGAGCAGCGCCAGGCTGCGCACGATGCCGCCAAGGCCGCAGGCAAGCCCGACCATCCCGGCCCCGGGACGCACGGCAACAGCGGCGATCACGGGAACAGTGGCTCGCACGGAAACAGCGGCGGCCACGGGAACAGTGGCTCGCACGGAAACCGCGGCGACCACGGCAACAGCGGGTCGCACGGCCACAGCGGCGACTGAACCGCTCGACCGCTGAACCGCTCGCCGACGGCATCCTCTCGCGCCTCTGATGCTAGGGTCGCGCCGCTATGACGAGCGCGACGCGAACGATCGGATCCATCGAAGTCACCGCGATCATCGACGCGGATCTGGAGCTCGACCCGATCGCCGACGCGTTCCCGCAGGTGCCCGTCGACGCTTTGCTCGCGGACGATGAGGCCGCTGCGAGCGTCCGCACCGCAGAGGGGAACTGGCGCCTCCGGGTCCGTGCCTGGCTCATCCAGCACCCTTCAGGCCTCGTCCTGGTCGACACGGGTATCGGCGGCCCCGAGTCCCCGACGAGCGCATGGGTGCCACAGCCGGGCATGCTGCTCGAGCGACTCGGCGAGCTCGGAGCGCAGCCCGCGGACATCCCCACCGTCGTCATCACGCACGTGCACGACGACCACATCGGCGGCTTGCTCGACGAGGCAGGCCGCCCCGCCTTTCCCAACGCGCGTCACATCCTGCAGCGCGCGGACCTCGAGTGGCAGCGCGCGCTCGGCAGCGAAGACGATGACGAACGCGCGATCTGGGAACTCCTCGCACCGCTCGAGTCGGGCGGCACGCTCGCCGTGATCGAAGGCGACCACACGCTCGCGGACGGCATCGAGCTGCACCACCTGCCCGGTCACACGCCGGGACATCAGATCGTCCGTCTGCAGGCCGGCGGCGGGCGCCTCACGATCAGCGCCGACACGTGGAACCACCCGCTTCAGCTCGCGCACCCGGGATGGCCGAGCGGTCCCGACAACGATCACGCAGGTGCGGCAGAAGCGCGACGCGCCTTACGGGAAGAGATCGAAGCGCACCACGGCACCGTCGTTGCGCCGACCCACTTCGCAGAGCCGTTCGTCACGATCGACGGACGGGACGACGAACCGGCCTGGCTCCCCGCCTGAACCCGCCTCGACTCCCGAGCTGCGGCGTCACGAGGACCAACGCCGGCGAGTACGCACCGTATCCCGGGATCCCGGTCGTTCGGAAGACGGCGTACAGCGCGGTACCGACGCACGCGGCAACCACGATCACCGTCGCGAGCCAGATGGGCATCGACCGCCATCGGATCATGAGCATGCCGATCACGAGGCCGACGGCGAACGCAAGGATCTTCCATTTCATGCCGGGAGAAGGCGCCGGGTACGACACGTGTTGATTGACGCAGAAACGGAACACCGGCGACAGCAACGTCCCGGGTGGGCACTTCAACCGTGGGATGAGCAATCCCATCAGCGCACCGCACAGCATCACGATGAACCCCTGCGCCGCGCGCCATCCATCGCCACCGTCTTCGTGCACGGGACGACGGATCGCGCGGTACAGCACGATACCGCCGATGATCACCAGGAAGACCCCGATCACGACGAGCGAACCGGCCGCGGTGATCGCGATCCCGCACGGTCCCGAAGAGGTGAACTCTCCGGCAACACAGTTGAGTTCGTCCCACGCAGAGACAACGAACAACACGCCGCACACGAGCATGCATGAGGCGACTGCCACGTGAGCCACCTTGGCTCGCAACGTTTCCGGTGGCAATGGGGGAAAACGTGTGGACATCGACCCTGCCATATCTACGGCATCTTCACACGTGTTCGCTTGGGTCCCGTAGCGCTTGACCGGTAGGGTCCTCGCAGTGCGTTTCCGCACCCCCCCACTCCTCATCGCGGTGATCGCCGTGCTCGCACTCACCCTGAACATGGGTGTCGCGCATGCCGGCACGTTCCGACCCGCGCGCGCACGCGAGAAGGCTCTGCACTTCGTGAACCACTACCGCGTGGAACACGGGTTGCGCCGGCTGCGCGAGAACCGCGACATCGATCGCACCGCGCAACATCACGCGAACCTGATGAAGGATACGCGCTCCCTGTTCCACGACTCGAACATGTGGACGAAGCTGCGCGGACATCACGCGTCGTGCTGGGGCGAGAACATCGGGATGGGTCCGTCCGTGTGGAAGGTGTTCAAGGGCTGGGTCCATAGCAGCGAACACCGGACGAACATGCTCGGCCGCCGATATCGCCATACCGGGATCGGCGTCTCGTACGCGCATGGGTACTACTGGATCACCCAGATCTTCTACGGCTGAGCCCGCTCGACCGTTCCACCCCAAGGGTCGTACGGTGCTCCTATGGGCGAGACCGGGACGGCACCCCCCAGCGAACGGACCCGTCACGCTGGCCGGTTGTTCTCCGGACTCGGTCCGGGCTATGACCGGATGGGTGCGATCCTGTCGTTCGGGCAGGACGCGCGGTGGCGACGGTTCCTCGTGTCTCGCATCGGACCGACGCGTCCGCTCGTGCTCGACGTCGCGACGGGAACGGGTCTGGTCGCGCGCGAGATCGTCGACGCGCGCATCGGCCGCGTGATCGGACTCGACGGATCGGAACCGATGCTTCGCTCGGGGTCGGAGCGCGCTGCGTTCGCCACCGTGCTCGGTCGCGCCGAGGCGCTTCCGTTTTTCGACGCGAGCTTCGACGCGCTGACCGTGACGTATCTTCTGCGCTACGTCGACGATCCTGGTGCGACGCTGCGTGAGCTCGCGCGCGTCGTGCGACCGGGCGGTGTGGTGGCGAGCCTCGAGTTCGGTGTGCCGCCGTCGCCCGTGTGGCACGCCGCATGGTGGGGCTACACACGGTGGGTGATGCCGTTGATCGGCGCGCTGGATTCGCGCGAATGGCGCGAGGTCGGTCGCTTCCTAGGCCCGAGCATCGACGCGTTCTGGCGGCGGTATCCGATGGCAGAGCAGCAACGGCTCTGGGCCGCAGCGGGTTTGGCTCCCGTCCGCGTCCGACGGATGAGCCTCGGCGGCGGGGTCGTGATGTGGGCGGTGCGCGCGTGACGCAGCGACCTGCGTTCTACGCGCTCGACAGCGGCGGCTGGCGCGACTACTGGTCGCTGCTCCACCCGCCGTACACGTTGTGGCACCTGTCATTCGTGGCGATCGGCGCGTGCGTCGTACCGGTGATCCGCCCGGCGTACCTCGGGCTCGCGTTGCTCGCGTTCTTCCTCGCGGTGGGGATCGCCGCGCACGCGCTTGACGAGCTTCGGGGCCGGCCGCTGCGCACCCGCATCCCCGACGCGATCTTGATCGGCGCCGCCGCGCTCGCGCTGCTCGGCGCGGCCGCGGTCGGGATCTACGGCGCGTCGCTCGTCTCGTGGTGGGGACTCGTGTTCATCGGTGTCGGCGGGTTCCTCGTGCCCGCGTACAACCTCGAATGGTTCGGCGGCACGTTCCACTCCGACCTCTGGTTCGCGCTGATGTGGGGCGGCTTCCCGGCGCTCGCGGGCGCCTTCGCACAGATGGGCCGGATCAACGTGGCGACATTGTTCGTCTGTGCCTTCTGCGCGTTGATCTCGGCGGCGCAGCGGCGGCTCTCCACGCCGGTGCGCCGGATCCGCAGGAAGGTGACCTCGGTCTCGGGTCAGATCACGGAGGGCGACGTCAGCGAACCGATCACCGAGGCCACCCTGACCGAGGCGCCGGAAGGGGCCCTGCGCCTGATGTGGATCGCGGTCGTCGCTCTGGCCGTCGGCCTCGTGATCACGCGCTGGCCGTAAGGGCTAGCCGGCGATCGAGCGGAGCTGGCGGACGGCGACCGTCAGCTGCGATAGGTCGCTCACGCCCTCCATCTTCAGGCCGCGCAGGAACCGCATCACGCGCTCGCAGGATTGCGCGCGATCTTCGAAGAAGCGCTCGATCGCCTCGTCGATGCCGGCGCCGCCTGCGAGCTCGAGCACGCGCTCGCAGAGCGTCCGCCGAAGCGCGAACAGGTCGTCTTCCATCGACTGCTGCGCCCAGCGCTGCCAGCGGGTCGCGGCCGGGAGCTCCTCGAGCTGTTGTTCGAGCCAGTCGAGGTCGAGCCGTTCGCCGAGGACGAAGAACCCGCGCGCGACCTCGAGCGGGGCGCGTCCCGTTGCGTGCGCCACGGCGATGATGTCCGGCGCGTGCACCAGCTCGGGTTGGAACGCGTGCCTGTGTGCGACCGACTCCGGCACGCCGGCCTCGACCAGACGCTGCGCTTCCTGCTCGTGCTCCTCACGCCACGCGTCGGGACCGATCTGGCTGATCGCGGCGGAGACGGCCGCGAACGACTCGCGCGACGGCCCGATCGACGACATCAACAGCTGGCCCGCGGACTGCACGAGGTACCAACGCGCCGTCGTTTCGACGAGCCAGTCCACGCCGTTCATCAGCTCGGACTGCACGAGGGGGTCGACGAGCCCGTCGAGGGCCTCGACGTCGCTCCACCGTGCGGTCGCCCCCGTCACATCCCGCGCGATGCGGAACGCACGCACGACATCGGACGGCGAGGCGCCGGTCTCGGCGCCCATCCGCGACGCGAACGTGATGCCCTGCGAGTTCACGACATCGTTGGACGCCATGGTCGCGATGATCTGACGCTTCAGCGGGTGTTCGGCGACCAGGTGGCCGAACCGCTCGATGATCCGCGGGGGGAAATAACGCGCGAGATCCGCCGACAGATACTCGCTGTCGGGCAGGTCGCTCTCCAACAGCTCGCCGTAGACCTGCCGCTTCGCGTAGGCGAGCAACACCGCGAGCTCCGGGCGCGTCATCCCTTGCCCCGCTGCGCGCCGCTCGGCCATCTCGTCGCTCGATGGCAAGAACTCGACGGGCCGCTCGAGCTCGTGGTCGGCCTCGAGTTGCTGCATCAGCTCGTCGTACGCCTCGATCCGCTGTGCCGAGACCACTTCTTCCTGAGACAGGATCTGCGCCTGAAGGTAGTTGTCGTACAGGACGTGCTGCACGACGTCGGGCGCGCAATCCTGGAGCAGTTCGTTCCGCTCCTCCAGCGTGAGCTCGCCGCGCTGCACCGCGAGCCCGAGCAAGATCTTCCAGTTGACCTCGTGGTCGGACGTGTCGACGCCGGCCGAGTTGTCGATGAAGTCGGTGTTGATCCGCCCACCCGACCGCGCGTACTCGATCCGGCCGCGCTGGGTGAACCCGAGGTTGCCGCCCTCGCCCACGACCTTCGCGCGCACGGCGCCCCCGTTGACGCGGAGCAGGTCGTTGGTGCGGTCGCCGACGTCGCCGTGCGTCTCGACCGCGGCCTTCACGTACGTGCCGATGCCGCCGTTCCACAACAGTTCGACGGGCGCCTGGAGGATCCGCGCGATCAACTGGTCGGGCGTCATCTCGTCGGGGCAGTCGTCGGGCAGGCCGAGCGCGACGCGAGCCTCCTTCGACGGCGAGACCGACTTCGCCTTGCGGTCGATCACGTCGCCGCCGGGCGACAGCAGCGACCGGTCGTAATCGTTCCACGACGAGCCCGGCAGCAGGAACAGCCGCGTGCGCTCGGCGAACGAGGTCGCCGGGTCGGGATCGGGGTCGATGAAGACGTGCCGGTGGTCGAACGCGGCGAGCAGCTGCACCTTGTCGGTGTATAGCAGCCCGTTGCCGAACACGTCGCCCGACATGTCGCCGATCCCGACGCACGTGAAACGGTCCCGCAGGACGTCGATCCCGATCTCGCGGAAATGCCGCTTGACCGACTCCCACGCGCCGCGCGCGGTGATGCCGAGCGCCTTGTGGTCATAGCCGGCGCTACCCGCCCGAGGCGAACGCGTCGCCCAGCCAGAAGCCGTACTCCTCGGCAACGCCGTTGGCGGTGTCGGAGAACGTCGCGGTCCCCTTGTCGGCCGCGACCACGAGGTAGGGGTCGTCGCCGTCGAGCACCCGCACGCCATCGGGATGATCGACCTGGCCGTGCACGAGGTTGTCGGTGATGTCGAGCAGGCCGTGCATGAACGTGACGTACTGGGTCACGACCTCCTGCCGAAGCTCGTCGCGGCTCACCGACCGCTTCAGGATGAAGCCGCCCTTAGACCCGTCGGGCACGATCACGGCGTTCTTCACCCTCTGGGCCTTCATCAGCCCGAGGACCTCGGTCCGGTAGTCCTCCTTGCGGTCCGACCAGCGGATCCCACCGCGCGCGACGAGGCCGCCGCGTAGGTGGATCGCCTCCATCTGGGGCGAGTACACGAAGATCTCGAACAGCGGGAACGGCTTGGGCATCTCCGGCACGTCGGCCGAGCGGAGCTTGAACGACAGGGCCGGACGGTCGGAGAGATAGGCGTTGGTGCGGACCGTCGCCATGACCGTGCCGGCGAGCGACCGGATGATCGTGTCCTGGTCGAGCGACGAGACGTTCTTCAGATCATCCTTGATGCGTTGCCGGCACTCCTGGATCTCTTCGTCGTCCGCCGCGCGCACCGGGTCGAACTTCGCCTCGAACAGCTCGACCAGCAGCCGCGCGAGGTGCGGGTTCTCGGCGAGGGCGTCGTTGCGGTACTCCTCGGTGAACCGCGTCGACACGCGCATGCGGTACTTCCGGTAGGCGCGCAGGATCTGCACCTGCCGCCATGACAGTCCCGCGAAGATCACCAGGCGGTTCAGCGAGTCGGACCTCGGCCTGGCCGCGCCACATCGCCGACAGCGAGTCGCGCACCAGATCGGACTCGGCCTCGAGGTCGAGCACCGCGCCGCGCGCGTCGAGCACCCCGAAGTCGTGGATGTAGACCTTGCCTTCGCCCTGGATCGCGGTCGGGACCTCTTCCACGGCGCGCAGCCCTAGCGATTCGAGCAGCGGCATGAACGCGGACAGGTCGACCTTGCCGCCGGTCTTGTAGAGCTTGACCCGGGTGAGGCGCTCCCCGATGTTCTCGTTCGTGATCCCGACCACGAACCCGTCGGTCGCGGTCTTCAGCCGGTCGAGCATCGCGACATCGATCCCGACCTGCTCCCAGTCGGTCTCGACCACCTTGTAGTAGTCGGGGAAGCGCGGGCCGTACTCCGCCGCGAGCAGCGGGCCGCGCTCGGCGCCGAACGCCTCGGTCAGATGGTCCACGAGGTCGTCGGTCCAGGTCCGGGCCAGCTCCTCGACCTCCAGCTCAAGCTCCTCGTAGGGGATCTCGGGGATCTGTGTGCCGGGCTCGACGTGCACCGTGAAGAAGATCCGCGCGGACTCGGTCTCGCCGAGCGACAGGTGGTAGTCCACGGACGTCCCGTGGAACCTGGCCATGAACATCTCCTGCAGGCGCTTGCGCAACGCCCCGCTGAACCTCTCGCGCGGCAACGCGACGACGACCGACACCTGCGCGTCCGTAGAGGTCTTTGCGGACGCAGCACGCGGATCCCGCCGTGCTTCTCCAGCTGCAGGAGGCCGACCACCAGCCGGCGGAGCTCCTCGCCGGTCGCCTGGAACAGCTCGTCGCTAGGGAACGACTCGAAGAGCTCGACCACCTCTTTGTAGTCGTGCGAGCCGGGGATCAGGTCCTCGGCCGTGATGATCTGCTCGAGCTTATGGTGCAGCAGCGGTGTCTTGGCCGCCGGCTCCATATACGCCTTCGACGTGAACAGGCCGACCAGCCGCGCTTCGCCGACGATCGCGCCCGTCGGGTCCACGATCCGGACCCCGATGTAGTCCATCCGCGCGCGGCGGTGCACGGTCGCGTACGCGCTTCGTCTTCGTGAAGACGAGGAGCTCGCCTTCCTCGATCCGGCGGCGGATCTCGGGGTCCAGCGTGTCGAGCCGCGTCGCGTCGGCGAACGAGCTCGTCGAACGTCGGACAGGATGCCGAGCCCCGAGCCGGGCACCGCTTGGATCGTGCGGCCCGTCGGCCCGTCGACGAGCCGTACTCGCGGTAGCCGAGGAAGACGAAGTTCAGCTGCAGCAGCCAGTCGATGAAGTCGACGGTCTCGCCGACCTCCTGCGGGATGTACGCGACCGCGGCCTGCCGCGCGAGCTCGACCATGTGCCGAACGCCGCTCCTGCATCGGCTCGAAGTCCCGGACCACCAGGCGGACGTCGTGCAGGATCGCGCGGAGCGCCCTTCGAGGTCGACGCGGTCCTGTTCGGCTCAGCCGGCGCTCGAGCTCGATATGCATCACCGACTCGCGGTGCGCCGCATCGCGACCCGCGAGCACGCGCTCCAGGCGCCCGTCCTCCGCGCGCGCGGTGCCGACCACCGGGTGCAGCAGCAGCCGCGCGCGCAGCTCGCGGGCGCCCAGCTCCTCGTTGACGGAGTCCACGAGGAACGGGGAGTCGTCGGTGCTGCTCTCGACGACGGTCCCCGTCACGAGGTAGCCGTCGGCCTCAAGCGTGGGAACGAAAACGCGGACGCTCGCGGGGTGGTTGCCACGCCCGTCGACGAAGGCGAAGGCGCTTCGAACCCGCCCGAGCAGCTGCTGCACGCCGAGGCTCTCGAGATCGTCGTGGGACAGCCGCCGGAGGAACATCTTCGCGAAGACCCGGACCGCATCCTGCCGGTCGGCGGGCACCGTCGCCGAGATCTCGGCAAGGAGCGCCTCGAGGACCGAGGGTGCTTCGGGTTGCGCGGGGAGGGGGGGCTGGGGGGCGGGGGTCTTCGCGGCGGGTTCGGACACGTTCGGGCGCCTCGGTCGGTGGCGTGCGGTTCCGTTTGTCGTGGAACCCGTACGGTCCACCATCGTAACGGTTGAACCGAGCCGGGGGGACGACCGACCGGTTATCCCGCTCGGATCGCCTCCACGACGTCGGCCGCACGGTCGTACCGACCGAACTGGGGCATCACGTAGATCCCGGCCGCGCCGTCGGCGCGAAGCTCCCCCGCCAGCTCGGTGGCCATCGCCCGTCCGGTCTGCCACGCGCGATCGGCGTCGTCGCCGGCGGCCGCCATCCGGTCACGAACCGGTTCGGGGATGTCGATCCCGGGCACCTCGTTGTGGAGGAAGGTGGCGTGGCGGCCCGACATGAGCGGCAGCAGACCGGCGATCACCGGGATCTCGAGCGGGGCCCCGACCGATCGCTCGTACGCCTCGCGGAGCGCCCGGATCGGCGCCACCGTGTAGACGGGCTGAGTGAGGACGAATCGCGCGCCCGCCTCCACCTTGCGGCGGAGCAGCCGAACCTCGCGCTCCAGGTCTGGCGCCGACGGCGAAACCGCCGCCCCGGCGAAGAAGGATGTGGGCTCGCCGATCGTCGATCCGGCGCGGTCGATCCCGGCGTTGAAGTGCTCCGTGATCAGCTGCAACAACCCGGTCGCCGTCACATCGACGTCGTTGGAGCCGTGCGGGTAGTCGCCGATCGTCACCGGGTCGCCGACACAGACGAACAGGTTCCGGATCCCGAGGGCGTGCGAGCCGAGGAGGTCGCCCTGGAGCCGCACGATGTTGCGGCCGCGCGTCGGGAAGTGCAACACCGTCTCGATCCCGACCTGCTCGTGCACCAAGCGGCACGCGGCCCACGCGCTCATCCGCATCTTGGCCATCGGCGAGTCGGCGACGTCCATCGCCGTCGCGCCTGCGTCGCGAAGGGTCGCGGCGGCAGCGACGAGCTGCGCGGCGCTGAACGAACGCGGCGGCTCCATCTCCACGGTCACGACGAGGTCGCCGGCCGCGATCGCGGCCTGCAACCTCGTCGGTGGAGTGGCGGTGGCGGCCGATGTATCGGCCGCCACGAACGGAGTCGGAAGCTCGACCCGAGCGCCGGGCCCGCGATCGCGAACCGCGTTCGCGATCGCTCGCGTATGCCCCGGGCCGGTGCCGCAGCACCCGCCGACGATCGCCGCGCCCTCGTTCAGCAGCGCGCGCATGATCTCGCCCACGTAGTCGGGCGTCGCCGGATACAGGAACCGGCCGCCGACCTCGGTCGGACCGCCGGCGTTCGGCCGGGCGATGATCGGCGTTCCCGTGGGCGCGAGGATCGGTCCGATCGTCCGGATCACGCGAAGCATCTGGGCGGGACCCTCGCCGCAGTTCACACCGAGCGCGTCGACCTCAAGCTCGAGGAGCCGTCGCGCGATCGCCTCCGGTGTGTCACCGAGGAGCGTTCGGTCGTCGCGGGTGAAGGTCGCGCTCGCGAGGAGCGCGATCCCGGGCCCGGCGTCCCGCGCGGCGGCGACCGCCTGCTCCAGCTCTCGCACGTCGGTCTGCGTCTCGATCACGAGCACGTCGGCGCCGGCCTCAGCCAACGCGGCCGCTTGCTCGCGATACGCGTCGAAGGCCTCCGCCGGATCGACGCGGCCGTACGGCTGAAGCGTGACGCCCAGCGGACCGAGCGAGCCACCGACGAGCTCGGGCTCCGCGTCGCGAGCTCGCGCCACACCGGCGGCGCAGAGCGCCGCAACCCGATCGGCCAGGCCGTGGCGCTCGAGCCGGTAACGGTTCGCCCCGAAGGTGTTCGTCAGCACCAGCTGCGACCCCGCCGCGACGAACGCGGCATGGATCGACGTGACCCGGTCCGGCTCGCGCTCGTTGAGTGCCTCCATGCAGGCATCGAGCGGGATGCCGGTGTCGATCAGCGACGTGCCCATCCCGCCGTCGGCGATCAGCGGCGTCTGCGTGCGGGACCGGAGCGCGGCGGCGTCCATCAGGCGGCTCCGACCCTCACGGGGTCGGCTCGATCCGGACGCGGTGCGACAGCTGGACGACCGGCGAGATCGTCGCCGCGACCGAGCAGTACGTCCCCTCCGCGATCTCGACCGCTCGCTCCGCCTTGTGCTGGTCGACGAGCCCGGTGACGACCCACTCGATGTCGATCGCGCGGAACGTCCACGGCGGATCCTCGTCCTGCGTCGACGTGATCACCGCCTCGAGTCCGCGCAGGTCCTGTCGTTGTTTCTGCAGGATCACGACGACGTCGTAGGCCGTGCAAGCGGCAAGCGACATAGGGAGAAGATCGGCTGGGCTCGCCCCCGGACCATCCGTGTCGCCCCCCACTGGGACCAGTTCGCCATACCCCGTCCGGCCGACGAACTGGAGGCGGTCACCCGTCCAGCTGAGCCGTACCTCGCTCATGGCGCGCGGAGTCTACCGTCCTAAGTCTCGGGCCACCGGTTCGGACAGAGCCGAAGGGCGGTAGATGCGCCAGCTGGTGCCCCGGTACCCTTGGGCCGTCCGCCCGGTCGTACGCC
Source organism: uncultured Actinomycetes bacterium (assembly GCA_963792215.1). Lineage (GTDB taxonomy): Bacteria > Actinomycetota > UBA4738 > UBA4738 > HRBIN12 > AC-51. Next base: position 38,118 of record CAWBVL010000008.1, on the reverse strand, counting down.
GGGCAGCGGGAGTGGGGATGGGACAGCGGAACGTTCGCGTCGTCGTCGGGCAGGGGGATCTGGAACAGGCGGGGTCTCTTCGCCGCGTGCTCGAACGCGACGACTTCGACGTCGTCGGCGAAGCGGCGAACGCGTCGCAACTCGCGCGCGTCCTGACCGATGAACAGCCCGACATCGTCGTCCTCGACGACGTGATCGGCATCTCGGCTGTGGAGCTCGCCGCCGAGATCGTCCCCGACGCGCGGCTGGTCGTCGTCTGGCCCGCAGCGGTGATGCCCATCGCGGGCGCCGTCCGTGTCGACCCGTCGGAGGTCTCGACGGCGCTCACCGCCACGGTCGCGCTGGCGGCAGGCCTGAGCGGACTCGCCGCGATCGACCGGCCGGAGTGGATCGAACGGGTCAAGAAGGATCCCGCCACCCTCCGCGAGATGTTGGCGGCTCGAGGCGTCCTGCCGACCCGCCCGAGCGTCACCGAGCTCCAGCGACGCGGTCACCGGCTGCACCCCAGCCCCACGGCGGCCAAGCGCGCCGCCAAGTCGGAGGACGCCGCGGCGGCTGCAGTGGTGCCGATCGGACTGGCCGCGTCGCAACGAGACGATGACGCTGCGGCATCTACCGAGGGAGCGGCTGTTGCTGCCGAGGTTCCGCCCGCTGTGCTCAGCGCCACGTGGAACCGGCGGCTGGGGATCATCGCGCTCGGCGGCGCAGCGGCCGCCGGCGCGCTCATCATCGCGATCGCGCTGGGGCCGCACCCGTCGACCCGACTGGCGGCAGACCGCTTCCCGGTGACGATCCAACCCGCGGGCGGCCCGGCGTTCACCCTCGGCGGCGGGGACGGTGGCACGCAGAACTCGGGCGGCGGCAACGGCGGCGGGACAACCACGACCGGAGGCGGCACGGGCGGAGGCACAGGCGGTGGCTCGAACAGCGGCGGGGGTACGGCATCCCCGCACGGCAGTCTCGGCGGGCTCGGCGGCGGTACCGGCTCTGGGACCGGGGGCTCGGGCTCTGGGACCGGGGGCTCGGGCTCTGGGACGGGCGGCGGGGGCACCGGTGGACCGCGGGCCGATTCCTCGCACCTCCCCGGCGCGCACGGTACGGGCAAGCCGGGAGTCCCGGGCCGGAACGATCCAACGCCGGGCGGCAGCGGGAGCCACAACCCGCATGGCGGTCCCCCCGGCCATGGGCCCGGCCATGGGCCCGGCCACGGCCAGGGCGCGGGCAACGGGGCTGGCCAAGGCGGCGGGAACGGCGTTGGCGCAGGCAACGGCTCGGCCCACGGCAACGGCGGGGGAAACGGCAACGGCGGCGGCCAGGGAGCTACGCACGGGAACTCGAACGGCCACAGCCAAGCCGGAAGCACCACCCACGGCAACGGGCACGCCAACGGCCGCGCGTCTGCCCCGCACGGCAACTCGGCCGCGCACCGCCACAAGCGCTAGAACGCGCTCGCCGGTAGCATCTCCGGCGATGAACGCCTACGACCCCATCCAGCGCATCTACGTCCGGCCGCCCCACGACGAGGCCTTCGAGCAGTGGAAGGCGTATGGGTGGCACACCGAGCCCGACCGGCACGCCGCTGCCGACGAACACGCGGCGTTCGTGGAGGCTCTCACCGCCGAGGTGCCCGACGTCGTCGTCGGCAGGGAACCGGTCCCCGGCGACCCGGACGCGGTCTACGCGTACGACCCCACGCTGATCACCGATGCGGGCGCGATCCTGCTTCGCCCCGGCAAGGAAGGACGCCGCGACGAACCGCCCGTGGTCGCCGCGGAGCTCGAGGCGGCCGGGTGCACGATCCTGCCCGGGATCGAGGCGCCGGCCACCGCCGAAGGCGGCGACATGTTCTTCCTCGACGACCGCACGCTGCTCGCGGGTCTCAGCTACCGCACCGACGAGGCGGCGATCGAACAGCTCCGACCGAGACTCGGCCGAGCAGGGCGTCGAGATCATCACGTTCGACCTCTCGCATTTCCACGGACCGGGCGAGTGCCTGCACCTGATGTCGTTCATCTCGCCGCTCGACGCCGACCTCGCCGTCGTCTACCTCCCGATGATGCCGGTGCGGCTCGTCGCATCTGCTCGAGGAGCGCGGCATCGGGATGGTCGAGGTGCCGGAAGAGGAGTTCCTGTCGCTCGGACCGAACGTGCTCGCGCTCGGCCCGCGGCGCGCCATCACCGTCGACGCGAACCCCGTCACGCGCAGCCGGATGGAGGCGCGCCGGGGTCGAGGTGCTGACGTATGCGGGCAACCGAGATCTGTCTGAACGGCGACGGCGGCCCGACGTGCCTCACGCGGGTCCTCGCGCGCGCATGACGGATCTCTGGGTCTTCCTCCACATCGCCGCCGTCGCGCTCTTCCTGCTGTTCCACGGCGTGCAGATGTGGGCGATGTTCTCGCTCGAGCCGGCGCTCCCGGATCGCGAGAAGATCTTCGATCGCGCCGAGCAATCACGGATGGCGAGCACGCCGATGTACGTCTCGCTAGGGCTGCTCGTGCTCTTCGGCGTGATCGCCGGCATCGACGGCGACTGGTTCTCACACGGCTGGTGGCTCTGGGGCGCGATCGTCGTGCTGCTGATCACGGTGGGCCTGATGAGCTCGATGGCCGGCCCGTTCATGAAGAAGGTTCGCGAGGGCACGACGCGGTGGGCCGACGGCTCCTACACGATGTCGGACGAGGAGCTCGAAACACTGCTCCGTGGGCCGAGGCCACGGGTGATCGCGTTCACCGGGATAGCCGGGTTGGCCATCCTGCTGTGGCTGATGGTGTACAAGCCGGGGATCTAGCCGAACGCGCACGCTCGATAGCCTGAGGTCCGTGCCCGCCTCCGACCGCGTCGTGAACTTCTCCGCCGGACCCGGCGTGCTCCCGCTGCCGGTCCTTGAGCAGGTGCGCGAAGACCTGCCGTCGCTCCCCGGCGTGGGCGCCTCCGCGCTCGAGGTCTCGCATCGAGGCGTGTGGTTCGAGGGCGTGATCGCCGAAGCCGAGGCGAACCTCCGCTCGCTCCTCCGGATCGGCGACGCGCACCGGGTGCTCTTCTGCCAGGGCGGCGCATCGATGCAGTTCGCGATCGTTCCGATGAATCTGCTCCGCGACGGGGGCGCCGACCACGTCGTGACCGGCTCGTGGGGAGCGCGGGCAGCCGCGGAAGGCTCGACGATGGGGAACGCGCGCATCGCCTGGACCGGCGAGCCGGCGTCGTTCGTGCGCACGCCCGGCGACGAGGAGCTCTTGGGCTCCCTCGAACCCGCAGCCGACTACGTGCACATCACGTCGAACGAGACGATCCAAGGCGTCGAGTATCCGGAGACGCCCGCGCTGCCGGACGAGGTCGTCCTCGTCGCCGACGTCTCGAGCGATCTCCTGTCGCGGCCACTCGACGTCGCGCGCTACGGGGTGGTGTTCGCCGGCGCCCAGAAGAACGCGGGGCCGGCCGGCGTCACGATCGCGATCGTGCGTGACGACGTGCTCGAGCGGATCCCCGACGGGCTGCCGACGATGCTCGACTACCGCACGTACGCCGAGCACGGGTCGAGGTACAACACGCCGCCCGTATTCGCGATCTACGTGGTCATGCTCGTCACGCGATGGCTCCGTGACGAGATCGGCGGGCTCGACGCGATGGCAGAGATCAACGCGGCGAAGGCCGGTCTGCTCTACGACGCGATCGACGCGCACCCGGACGTGTTCCACGGCCACGCCGACCCCGCATCCCGGTCCCAGATGAACGTGACCTTCCGGCTCCCAACCGCCGAGGACGAGGCTGCCTTCCTCGGCGGTGCTGCCGACGAAGGGATGGTCGAGCTCCGCGGCCATCGCAGCGTCGGCGGGATCCGCGCCTCGATCTACAACGCGATGCCGGTGGACGGCGTCCAGCGGCTGGCGGACTTCATGCGGCGGTTCGCCGAGCGCTGATCCGCGGCGCCGCGGTCACCCGACCGTGGTGATGTCGAACTCGTTGCCGTCAGGGTCTTGCACCGTTCGCCACCGGTACTCCTCGAGCGTGTGCTCGCCCCCGGGCCACGAACCGCCCAGCTCGACGATCCGAGCGGTGGTCGCGTCCAGATCGTCCACCTCGAAGTCCAGGTGCATCCGGTTCTTGACGGCCTTCGGCTCGCCCACGCGCTGCAGGCAGAACGTCGGGAGATCGTCGCGGTCGCGGATGAAGACGTATGTGCCGTCGCTCATCGGCTCGCCCGCCGAGCCTTCGAGCAGCGCGGCCCAGAACGCCGACACCCGATCGATGTCGACACAGTCCAACGTGACGAAGGCGAAGCGCAGCTCCGGCATCTTTAAGCTCCGATCAACTCGTCGACCGCCTGCCCGAACACCTCGGCGTGCCGGTCCACATCCTCGGTCGAGGTGGCGGGCGACATCAGCGCCATGTTGTGGAACGGCGTCATCAGCACCCCCCGGTTCAACAGATATAGATGGATCAACGGGTCGAGTTCCTCGTCCTGCCCGGCGGCCGCCTCGGTGCCGGTACGAGCCCGCTCGGGCCGGAACAGGTACTCGACCCGGCAGCCGAGCCGCACGACGTGCCACGGCACGCCTCGGGACTCGATCACGCCACGGACGCCGTCCTCGAACCGCTCGCCGAGCCCGATCATCCGATCGAACGCGTCGTCGGTCATGACCTCGCCGAGGGTCGCGCGCATCGCCGCGAGCGATAGCGCGTTGCCGGCGAGCGTTCCACCGACCCCGCCGACGTCGGCGTTCTTCCAGTCGGTGGCGTCGTACACCCGCTGACTCAACGCCTCGCTGAACCCGTACGCCGCGCTCGGGATCCCGGCGCCGAGCGTCTTGCCGATCGTGACGATGTCGGGCTGCAGCCCCCAGGCCTTCGTGCACCCGCCGGGACCCGCGCTGATCGTGTGGGTCTCGTCGATCAGCAGCAACGTGCCGTATCTCGTGCAGAGCTCCCGGACCGCCTCGTGATACCCCGGCTCGGGAAGGACGATCCCGATGTTGGTGAGCGCGGGCTCGAACATGCACACCGCGGCGTCGCCGGTCGCGAGCGCCCGCTCGAGCCCGTCGAGGTCGTTGATCTCGACGACGAGCGTCGTCTCGTCGAGGTCGACCGGCTTGCCGACGTTCCCGTCGCGGGCGACGACGTGGCCGGCATCGTCCAGCGTCGCGAACGTCTCGTCGACCGACGCCGTGGTAGCACCAGTTATGCACGACGACCTTGGACCGACCGGTGACCTCGCGCGCCCATCGGATCACGAACCGGTTCGCGTCGGTCGCCGTCAGCGTGAACTTCCAGTAGGGCACGCCGAACCGTCGCGTCATCTCGCGGCCGACCCACGCGGCGTCCTCGGTGGGGAGCATCAAGGTGATGCCCTTGGCCGCCTGGGTCGCGATCGCGTCGACACGTGAGCTTCGGCGCGTGGCCGGCCATGCCGCCCGTGTCGCCCAGGCAGAAGTCGATGAACGCGTTGCCGTCGACATCCCAGAACCGTGCACCCTCCGCGCGATCGACGAACACGGGGTGGTCGCCCGGCCACCGCGTCATCCAGTTCATCGGGCACGCCGAAGAGCAGCGAGCCTTTCGCGTCGGCGGCGAACTCGCCCGACCGGCGGTGCCGCTCGCGGAAGGTTTGCCGTTCGCGGTCCATCAACGCACGGACGCGGGTGCGATCGATGTCGGGCACGGCTCCCCTCTCGGTGGGCGTTCAGCCGGTCGTTCGGCCGGCGGAGCCGCGAGTGTACGCGGTTGATATCCGGGCCCGGAGCCGACATAGGATGCCTGGGCGACAGGGCCACGACCGCGACCGCGGTCGAAGTCATCGCAGGCCGGTGGGTGTTCCTGGGTCTGCGGACGGCAGAACGACGATCGCGCTCTGTTTGGGTCGCTCGCCGGTCGAATCGGAAGGCCGCTGGTCGAGGCAACCGCCGACCGACGGTCTCGATTCGCAGAAGGACGGGTTCCGCTTCTTCGACCACATCGTGGTCGAGCCACCTCCGTCGAGGTTCACCGCAGCGAACGCACCGGCGCTGATCAGCTCGTGGGCGAGGTACGGAAGCCGCACGCCGGAGGACCAGTTGTCTTGACGTCCGTCGATCGTGATCAAGATCATCCGACAGTTCGTGGTGGCGTCGAGGTCGGAGCAGCCCTTGGTGATGCCCACGGCGGTGCGGGGGTTGTCGTTGAGGATGTAGTTGTCGCCAGGTTGGTAGGTGGGAGCCACGTTCGCTCCCTTCTTCACGAGGAACTGTGAGGCGCCCATCACATCGGTCACGTCCCGCCATCCGTTGAACCCGAAGCTCAGCCGCACGGTGTCGCCGGGCTCCAGAGCCGTGATCTTGTGATCGACCGTCGACCTCAACCTGGTGGCCACGACGACGGCGCCAGAGATGCCGCCGACCCCGAGGGGGGTCTGGGGACAGTGCTGTGGCTGCGCGTCCACCGTGTAACGGCGCACGATCGAGGCACGGCCCTTGCCGTTCCATCTGATGGATGACGACGGCACCAACCGCGCAGCGCAATAATGCGGGTCGGTCGAAACTGGGCTCGTTTTGCCCGGCGGCCGCGTCAAGGTGCCGCCGCGCGCGGTATACCCCTGGATCGAGTCTCCGGTCGGCACGCTCGCATTCCAGCCCTGAACGAAGAACGTCTTCGACCGGTCGAGATCCGTCGCGAGGATCTTCAGATCCGGGTGGCCGACGAAGGCGGTCTCGCCGTCCGCGGACCATGCCACGGCAGTGCCGCCAGACGAACCCGTGGTCCACAGCTCGCCGTCGATCATCAGGACGTGTTTCGGCCGGCCTCCGACCGCGCCGAAATCGCCGTTCACACCCGCGACCGCGCCTGCGTTCGCCGACATCGTGCTCGTGCGCGCCCACATCGGGTACTGCTGGGTCGCCGGCACGATGTCGGGAACATTCGTCCCCGGGGACAGAGTGAGGACCCTGATCTGCTGTGGCCCGTTGCTGTCGCGAACCTTCTTCAATGCCAGATGGGTGGTCAGGTGATACGTGGCCGCGGTCCTCGTTCCCGCCACGGCAGGCGTGACGAGCGCCACGATCGCGACCAGACACGCCGCCATAGCGGTCCGTCCACGACGACGGATGCCCTGGTTCACACGCACGCGTTCCCCCTCCTCGACCCCACTTGCTGTTGCGACCAATGAACGTCGTTCAGACCCGCCGGGTACCAGGTCGTCGAGGGTAGCGAGGTCGAACTAGTCCGTGAACCCCTTTCGGGGATAACCCCCCTTTCGTCCTACGCGGAGGTGGCGGACCCGGGCCACCCGGCGGGTATCGTGGGCGGCCATGGTCCGGCGGACATCCCTGGTCGTGGCGGCCGTCGTCGCGCTGGCCCTCGTGGCGGCCGGCCCGGTACAGGCCGAACCCCGGTGGGTGCGCCACATCAGCCGGATCGTCGCGGGCCACCCGATGTCGGTCGTGGTCGGAGACGACGGGAAGGTCTGGTACCGGCATCGCGTCGACGTCGCGAGGCCGCCGGCTTCCAACGAGAAGCTCCTGCTGTCGATGGCGCTCCTCCACCGGTTCAGCGCTGGACAGACGTTCGACGTCCGCGCTCTCGGCCCCGCCGTCGACGGGACCGGCACGGTCGACGGCAACCTCTACCTCAAGGGGCAGGGCGATCCCGAGGTGGGCGCGGCACGGATGGACCTCCTCGCCTCGCGGTTGTGGGACGCGGGCCTACGGCACCTGACCGGCCACGTCGTCGGGGTGACCGGCCCGTTCCACCGCGACTGGTTCGCGCCCGGCTGGAGGAGCTACTTCCCCAGGGAGGACATCGCTTTGCCGACCGCGCTCACCTTTCAAGGGAATGTCGCGCCATCGGGCAAGCACGTGCGGTATCCGGAGGCGCTGGCGGCAACGTACCTGACGCACGCGCTCCGCCACCTCGGGGTCACGATCGGTTCGAAAGCGAAGGCCGGACCGGGCGTTGCCGGGATGTCCGAGCTCGCGACCGTGTCGTCCAAGCCGCTCGGTTCGATCCTCGAGCGCATGGATCACCGTTCGATCAACTTCTCCGCTGAGGTGCTCGGCAAGACGCTCGCCTACGCCGACGGCGAGGCCGGCACGATCGCGAACGGCGCCGCCGCGATCTGCAGGTACGAGGCGTCGCACCACGTCGCGGCCACCTGTCACGACGGCTCGGGGCTTTCGTACGCGAACCGCCAGACCGCGATCGGGATCGTGCACATGCTCTGGAACGCCGACCATCAGCCGTGGCTCGACACCTTGCGAGCGGCACTTCCCGCGGCCGGCGAGGGGACCCTGCGGCATCGGTTGGGAGGGTTCCGGATCCGCGCGAAGACCGGCACCCTCGACAACGTCTCCGCGCTCTCCGGGTGGGTGTGGAACGGTCCCACCGACGGGTGGATCACGTTCTCGATGCTGACGAGCGGCATGGACGAATACACCGCGAAAGACCTCGAGGACCGGATCGCGCAGGTGCTCGCACACCGCGCGAAGCCGCGGCTCTAGAGCGCGATCGCGTAGCGCAGCATCGGGTGGTTCGCGCACTCGACCATGTGATCGCCGCGCGTGCCGTCGGGCGTCCATCCGACGTGCTCGTAGAACCCGCGCCCGCGCGCGTTCGCCTCGAGGACCCACAACGTCGCGCGGTCGAACCCGGCGTCTCGGAGCGCGGCGAGCGCTCGACCGAGTAACGCGCGACCGAGGCCTTGGCCGACGTGGTCCGGCAGGAGGTACAACATCCCGAGCTCGCCGGTCGACGGGCCGGCGTCATCGTCGCGGGCGCGCTCGGCTCCCGCGACGCCGACAAGACGGTCGCCGTCGACCGCCACGAAGACCCAGCTGTCGGGAGGATCCGACTTCGCCAATCGCGCTCGCCACCACGCAGCCTGTTCGTCGATCGTGAGGGCGGCGAGATGCTCGGCCGGCAAGATATCCGCGTAGGCCCAGCGCCACGCATCGTTCTTCATCGAGACGAACGCCTCGACATCGTTGACCGTCGCGAGGCGGATCGTCGCCGGCACCCGAGCTACTCCTCCGGCGCCGCCCTCGGATGGAGCAGGCCGTATGTGTATCCGTCGACGAGCGCTTCCCACGAGGCCTCGATGATGTTCTCGCTGACGCCAACCGTCGTCCATTCGCGCTCGCCGTTGGACAGATCGATCAGCACGCGGACGGTCGCGCCGGTGCCGACGCTTCGGTCCAGCACGCGCACGCGGAAGTCTTCGAGCTCCATGTCGTCCAGCGCCGGGTAGTCGTTCGAGAGCGCCTTGCGCAACGCGTTGTCCAACGCGCCGACCGGGCCCTGCCCTTCGGCGCTCTCGATGTGCCGTTTGCCGCTCGTGATCACCTTCACGGTCGCCTCGGCGAGCGGATCCTCGCCGGAGCGCTCCTCGACGTGCACGCGGTAGCTCTCGATGGTGAACCACGGCTGAACCCACCCGTCGGCGCGCCGGAGGAGGAGCTCGAGCGAGGCCTCGGCCAAGTCGTACGTGTAGCCCTTCGCCTCGCGGTCCTTCAACTCCTGGACCGCCGCGCCGACCGCGCCCTCGTCGATCTCGAGCCCGAACTCGTCGGCCTTCATCCGGATCGAGGCGCCGCCGCTGTAGTCCGACGCGACGATGTTGCGCCGGTTCCCGACCGCGTCGGGCTCGACGTGCTCGTAGGCACGTGAGACGCGTGCGACGCCGCTCGTATGCAGCCCGGCCTTGTGCGTGAACGCGTAGCGGCCCGCGTAGGGCTGGCGCGCCTCGGGCGACAGGTTCGCGATCTCCGCGACGTAGTGCGCGAGCTCGGTAAGGTGCGCAACCGATCCCTCAGGCAGCGCGTCGGTGACGCCGAGCTTCAGCGCGAGATTGGCCGCGATGGGCACGATGTCGGCGTTGCCCGTTCGCTCGCCGTAGCCGTTGACGGTTCCCTGGACCTGGAGCACGCCGGCATCGACCGCCACGAGCGAGTTCGCGACCGCGCAGCCCGCGTCGTTGTGGACGTGGATCCCGAGCGGCGCGCTGGCCTGCTCGTGCACGGTCTTCACGATCCGCGCGATGTCGAACGGCAGCATCCCGCCGTTCGTGTCGCAGAGCACCAGCCGCTCGGCGCCGGCTTCCTCCGCCGCGGCGATCACCGCCATCGCGAACGTCGCATCGCTCTGATACCCGTCGAAGAAATGCTCGGCATCGAAGAACACCCGACGGCCCTGCGACCGGAGGAACACGACCGAGTCGCGCACCATCGCGACGCCCTCGTCGAGATCGGTGCGCAGCGCCTCGGTCACGTGCAGGTCCCATGCTTTCCCGACGAGGCAGACGACCTCCGTGCCCGCGTCGAGCAGATCGCGGAGGACGGCCGAGTCCTCGGCGCGCTCGCCGGCGCGCCTGGTCATCCCGAAGGCCGTCAGCTGCGCGTGCTGGAGCGTTTCCTTCGTGGCCAGCCGGAAGAACTCGGTGTCGCGCGGATTGGCGCCCGGCCACCCGCCTTCGATATACGGGAACCCGACCTGGTCGAGCCGGTGCAAGATCCGCAGGCGGTCCTCGACGGTGTAGGAAAGATCCGCCTGCTGAGCGCCGTCGCGAAGCGTGGTGTCGTAGAGCTCGACGTGTACCGGAGCGGCCTCGCTCACGCCGTCGCTCCCTCGACCACGAGGTCGCCGACCTCGGTCGTGGTGTAGCCCATCTCGCCGGCCCGCATGCTCTTCATCCGGCCGGTGGCATGGCGGATCCCGCGGTCGACGCGCTCGGCCGCGGCGGTCTCGCCCAGCTGGCGAAGCAGCATCTCCACCGCGCCGATCGCCGCGAGCGGATTGATCGTGCCCTTCCCTGTTTCGCTCGGCGCGGTGCCGCCGATCGGCTCGAACATCGACACGCCGTTGGGATTGATGTTGCCGCCCGCGGCGATGCCCATCCCGCCTTGGATCATCGCGCCGAGGTCGGTGATGATGTCGCCGAACATGTTGTCGGTGACGATCACATCGAACCGGGACGGCGAGTCGAGGAAGTAGATGCATGCCGCGTCGACGTGCACGTAGTCCGTTTCGACAGCGGGGAACTCGGCGCGCAGCTCATCCACCACACGCTGGTAGAGGTCGCCGGCGAACGTGAGCACGTTGGTCTTGTGCACGAGCGTGAGCTTGTTGCGGCGTGACGGCGACGCCGCGAGCTCGAACGCGTAGCGGACGATCCGCTCGACGCCGTGCCGCGTGTTGATCGACTCCTGGACCGCGACCTCGTGCTCTGTGCCCTTCCGGTGGAAGCCGCCGGCGCCCGTGTAGAGACCCTCGGAGTTCTCACGAACGACGACTAGGTCGACGTCCTCTTCCGTGTGGCTCGGCAGGAGCGTCTGCACGCCCGGGTACCGAACGACCGGGCGCAGGTTCACCCATTGGTCGAGCCCGAACCGGATCTTGAGGAGCAGGTCGCGCTCCAGGATCCCGGGCCGCACGCGCGGGTCGCCGACCGCGCCGAGGAAGATCGCGTCGCACGCGCCGAGCCGTTCCAGCTCTTCATCGGGCAACACGTCGCCGGTCCGCAGGTATCGATCGGCGCCCAGTTCGAAGTCGACGAGGTCCACGTCGAACCCGCCGCGGACGGCCTCGAGCACCTTGAGGCCTTCGCCGACCACCTCGGGACCGGTTCCATCCCCGCGGATCACGCCGATCCGATGGGTCACGGCGTGACCTCGTTGGTCTGGTCCTCGTCCTTCGCCGCCACTGCGATCGCGCGGTTCACTGCAGCGAGGTAGGCGCGGGCGCTCGCCTCGACCACGTCGGTCGCGACCCCGCGGCCGGTGACCCGCCGCCCGTCGACGTCGACCTGCACGACGACATCGCCGAGCGCGTCGGTGCCGCCGGTTACGGCCGACACCTGGAAGTTGGCGAGCCGCGCCTCAACGCCGGCCGCGCGCGAGATCGCGCCCATCGCGGCGTCGATCAGCCCGTCGCCGATCGCCGATTCCTCGATCGTCTCCTCACCCTTGCGCAGATGCACGGTGGCGCGCGGCTGCAGGTGCGTCCCGCCGCCGACGACCACCGATTCGAGAAGGAAGACGTCTTCGTCCGCTGCGCCGAGTTCTTCCGCCACGATCGCCGAGAGGTCCTGGTCGGTCAGTTGCACCTTGCGGTCCGCGAGGTCCTTGAACCGGGTGAACGCCCGGTTCAGCGCGCCGTCGTCGAGCGTGATGCCCATCTTGTCGAGCGCGTCGACGAACGCGTGGCGGCCGCTGTGCTTGCCGAGCACCAGCTGGTTGCCCTCGAGCCCGATCTCGAGCGGGTCCATGATCTCGTAGGTCGCGCGATTCGCCAGCACGCCGTGCTGGTGGATGCCGCTCTCGTGGGCGAACGCGCTCGCGCCGACCACCGCCTTGTTCGGCTGAACGCTGTAGCCGGTCGTCATCGACACCAAGCGCGAGGTGCGCGTGATCTCCTTGATGCTCAGGCCGTGCTGCACGCCGAGGTGCTCGCCGCGCGTGCGGACGATCATCGCGATCTCTTCCAGCGAGCAGTTGCCCGCCCGCTCCCCGATCCCGTTGACCGCGACCTCGATCTGCCGGGCGCCGTTCTCGATCCCGGCCAGGGCATTCGCGACCGCGAGGCCCAAGTCGTTGTGGCAGTGGGTCGAGATCACGACATGGTCCGGCGTGTCGTCACGGACGGTCCGCACGAGTTCGCCGAACTCGGTCGGTGTCGCATAGCCCACCGTGTCGGGGACGTTGATCGTCGTCGCACCGCAGCGCACCGCGAGCCGGAAACACTCGAGCAGGAACTCGAGATCCGTGCGCGTCGCGTCCTGCGCGCTGAACTCCACGTCTTCCGTGTAGCCCTTCGCCAGCGTGACGTTCTCCTGGATCGCGTCGAGCACCTGTTGGTGGCTCATCCGCAGCATCGACTCGCGTTGGACGTCCGACGTCGAGATGAACGTGTGGATGCGCCAGCGCTCTGCGCCCTTCAGCGCCTCGGCCGCGCGCTCGATGTCGCCGGTCGCGGTTCGCGCGAGCGCGGCGATCACGGGCCCGCGCACGCCGTCGGCGATCTCGCGGACCGCCTCGAACTCGCCTTGTGACGAGATCGGGAACCCGGCCTCGAGGGTGTCGACCTGGAGCCGCGCGAGCTGCTCGGCGATCTCGACCTTCTCTGCTTTGGTCAGCGCGATCCCGGGAGCCTGTTCCCCGTCGCGCAGGGTCGTGTCGAAGATCCGTACGTGGCTCTTGTCGCCGACTACGCCAGGTTCGCTCATCTCAGCTCGGCACCTTCTTCTCGGACTCCAACCAGGGCATCATCTGGCGCAGCTGCCGTCCCACCTGCTCGAGCTGGGACGTCTGCGCCTGCTGCCGAAGTCGGAGGAACTCCGGGAAGCCGGCGTCGGCTTCTGCGATCCACTTCTTGGAGAACGTGCCGTCCTGGATCTCGGCCAGCACCTGCTCCATCTGCTGTCGCGCGTGCGCATCGATCACGCGGGGGCCGCTCTGGTAATCGCCCCACTCGGCGGTGTCGGACACGCTGTAGCGCATCCACGACAGACCGCCCTCGTAGATCAGGTCGATGATCAGCTTGAGCTCGTGCATGCACTCGAAGTACGCGATCTCGGGCTGGTAGCCGGCGGCGACGAGCGTCTCGAACCCGTTGCGGATCAGCTCGGAGATGCCACCGCACAGGACCGTCTGCTCGCCGAACAGGTCGGTCTCGGTCTCCTCCTTGAAGGTGGTCTCGATGATCCCCGCACGGGCGCCGCCGATGCCGTTGCCGTAGGCGAGCGCCCGCGCCTTGGCCTTCCCCGTCGCGTCCTGCTGCACCGCGACGAGCGCCGGCGTCCCGATCCCCTGCTCGTAGGTTCGGCGCACCAGGTGTCCAGGTCCTTTCGGCGCGATCATCGTCACGTCGACGCCGGCGGGCGGCACGACGGTGCCGAAGTGGACCGAGAACCCGTGGGCGAACATCAGCATGTCGCCGTCCTTGAGGTTCGGCGCGATGTCGCTCGCATAGACGGCGCCGTGCGACGTGTCGGGCAGCAGGCACATCACCACGTCGGCCTCGGCGACGGCGTCGGCCGTGTCGAGCACGCGCAGGCCGGCCTCTTCGGCTTTCGCCCGGCTGGACGACCCAGGCCGGAGCCCGACCCGCACGTCGTACCCACTGTCCTGCAGGTTCTCGGCGTGCGCGTGCCCCTGCGAGCCGAAGCCGAGGATCGCGATCTTCTGATCGCTCAATACGCCGGGGTCGGTGTCCTTCTCGTAGTAGATCGTGGCCATGTGCGGGCGTCCTTCCGTTGTGCGCGAGACGCCGGTTAGGCGTCGATCGCGACCTTGAGGGTTCGATCCTTGATGCTGCGATCGCCTCGGGCGAGCGCGACGCGCCCGGTCCGGGACAGCTCGACCACACCGAAGTCGCGGAGCATGCCCAGCAGCGCCTCAAGCTTCTCGGGCTTGCCCGACGCCTCGAGGGTCAGCGTGCCGTGGGTGACGTCGACGACGTTCACGCGGAACACGTCGGCGATCTCCATGATGCGCGCGCGGTTATCACCGTCGGAGCGCACCTTGACCAGCATCAGCTCCCGCTCGACCGCGGAGCCCGGGTCGTGCTCGAGGATCTTGATCACGTTCACCAGCTTGTTGAGCTGCTTGGTGACCTGCTCGAGCGGCTTCTCCTCGACGTTGACGACGATCGTCATCCGCGAGACGCCGGGGCTCTCGGTCGCGCCGACCGCTAGCGAGTCGATGTTGAACCCACGCGCGGCGAACAGGCCCGCGATCCGGGTGAGGACACCCGGCCGGTCTTCGACCAGCACCGAGATGGTGTGCAGGTGGCCGTTCATACGATCGGTGCCTCCCCCGGGATCTCGTGCGGCGCGAACTCCGGCCCGAGGATGATGTCGTCGTTCGACGTGCCGGCGGCGACCATCGGGAACACGCCCTCGCGGGGGTCGACGCGGAAGTCGATCACGACGCTGCGGTCCTCGACCGCGTACGCCTTCTCGATCGCGGCGTCGACCTCTTCGGGGCTCTCGACCCGCAGGCCGACCGCGCCGTAGGCCTCGGCCAGCTTCACGTAGTCGGGCACGTTGGGGTCGAGGTACACGCCCGAGTAGCGCTCGTCGAAGAACAGCTCCTGCCACTGGCGGACCATGCCGAGATAGCCGTTGTTCAAGATCGCGGTGATGAACGGGATGTTCTCGGTGTTGCTCGTCGCGAGCTCTTGTGCGGTCATCTGGAAGCAACCGTCGCCGTCGATCGCGACCACGCGCTTGTCGGGCTGACCGGCCTTGGCGCCCATCGCCGCCGGCACCGCGAAGCCCATCGTGCCCAGGCCGCCGGAGTTGATCCAGTGCCGCGGGCGCTCGAAGCGCCAGTACTGCGACGCGTACATCTGGTGCTGGCCGACGCCGGAGACGAGGATCGTGTCGTCGTCGGCGAAATGGCGCAGGCGTTCGACGCAGTACTGCGGTTTCACCGTGTCGCCGTTCTGCGCATAGCGGAGCGGGTACTTGGCCTGCCACTCCTTCAACGTCTCGAGCCACGCGGCCCGGTCCGGCGCGCCGGCGTCACCCTGGCGCTTGCCCAGCTCGGTGACCATCTTGGTGATCACGTCACGGCAATCCCCGACTATCGGCACGTCGGCCACGCGGTTCTTGCCGATCTCGGCGGGGTCGATGTCGACGTGCACGATCTTCGCGTCGGGCGCGAACGCCGACAGCTTGCCGGTCACGCGGTCGTCGAACCGGGCGCCAAGCGCGACCAGCAGGTCGGCGCGCTGCATCGCGGTGACCGCGGTGTAGACGCCGTGCATACCCGGCATGCCGAGGCAGAGCTCGTGTGAGTCTGGGAACGCGCCGCGCGCCATCAGCGTCGTGACGACCGGCAGCGTGCCCAGCTCTGCGAGCTGCCGCAGCTCATCGGTCGCGTTCGCCTTGATCACGCCGCCGCCGACGTAGAGCACGGGGCGCTTCGCCGCGAGGATCAGCTTGACCGCTTCGCTGACCTGCCGGTTGTTGCCTTTGGTCGTCGGACGGTAGCCGGGGAGCGAGATCTTCTCGGGCCACGTGTACTCGACGTCGGCTTGCAACACGTCCTTGGGGAGGTCGATCAGGACCGGGCCCGGCCGGCCGGTCGATGCGATGTGGAACGCCTCGCGCACGGTCTCGACGATGTCCGCCGGGTCCTTCACAAGGAAGTTGTGCTTGGTCACCGGCATCGTGATCCCCGTGATGTCGGCCTCCTGGAACGCATCGTTGCCGACGACGGGCGTGGGTACCTGGCCGGTGATCGCGACGATCGGGACCGAGTCCATCTTGGCGTCGGTCAGCGGCGTGACCAGGTTGGTCGCGCCGGGACCGCTCGTGGCCATGCACACGCCGACCTTGCCCGTCGCCCACGCGTAGCCTTCGGCCGCGTGGCCGGCGCCCTGTTCATGACGGCACAGGACGTGCCGGATCGGCGAGCGGTCGACCAGCGGATCGTAGATGGGCATGCTCGCCCCGCCGGGGATGCCGAACACGACCTCGACGCCCTCCTGCTCGAGGGCCTTGAGGACCGCGTCGGCGCCCTTCATCGTCATCCTTGGCTCCCGATGGCTTGGCTCCCGATCGCCTGGCTCCCCGCGGCGACCTCGCCGGCCGGCCACCCGTCGACCGGACCGGTCTCCACGCGGCGGACCTGCGCCTGCAGGCGGTGCGCCAGGTTGCGGCAGGCCCGCTCGAACTCCCAGGGGGTCCAATCGCGGCGCCGCATCTGCAGCACGTCGGCGATGTGCTCTTCGGCGACGTCGAACCCGCCGCCTAGGTACTGCACATCGGAGGACAGGTAGCGGTCGACGGTCGCGCGGGTGCTGTGGTCGATCGCGTCGACGGTCACTTGGCCGGGTCCCTCCCACAGGACACTCGCGACCACGGTGCCGTCTCGTTCGAACTCGTACCGCATCTCGTATGACTCCTCTCGGTGGGGGGCCGGTCGTGGCCCGGATCAGGGAAATGAAAAGCCCCCCGGCTTCGCGGAGGGCATCTGGCGCGGATGGCTTGGCCCCTGCGGGGCCTCCGCGCCTAGGTGATAAGTACGAGGACGCTGCGTCCGGGCACAGCTGTTGTCGACATGGTCACGACAGTGTGGGGGTCGTAAGGCCGAGTGTCAACCTGCGGCGCAGCGCGCTTCGGCCAAAGGCGATACGGTCGCCTCTCGCGGGCCGTCGGTGGTCCGCGAGGAGGGAGGGAAGACATGCGCAAGCCATTGTTCGTGGCTGCCTTGGTGCTGGTGATCATCGGTGCCGCGTTGACGATGTCGTTCGCCTCGGGGCAGCGAGCCGTCACTCGCCCGATGCGGATCACGGTGCGGGAGCACGCGATCACCGACAAGGTGATCGACACCGGGAAGAAGGGCGACTCCACCGGCGACCTGCTCACATGGCACAACCCGATCTTCGACGCGACGAACAGCCACCAGGTCGGACACGACCAGGGTGACTGCATCCGGATCTCGCCGAAGGCCGGCACGTGGGAGTGCCGCTGGCTGACCTAT
This sequence comes from uncultured Actinomycetes bacterium, assembly GCA_963792215.1. Classification (GTDB taxonomy): domain Bacteria; phylum Actinomycetota; class UBA4738; order UBA4738; family HRBIN12; genus AC-51. The sequence goes on along the minus strand of CAWBVL010000008.1, from coordinate 20,666 downwards.
ATCGCCGGACACGGGGCGATCATGGTCGAGGGCGCGTTCTTCGACGGGCGCGACAACACGCTCGCGGTCACCGGCGGAACCCTGGAGTTCCGCAACGCGCGCGGCTCGATGAAACTCGTCAGCCGTCACGGCGGCACGCAGTACGACTTCGTCTTCCAGCTGCTGCCGTAAGGACACCGCTCGGCGCGTAGTGGGGGCGGCCCCTTCGGGGCCGCCCCCCACGCGTCGTGTGGCCCGGCCGGTACGGTGTGCCGATGGTCGAGTCGTTCGACGCCGGGACGGTCACGTGCCACGTGCTCGTCGACGGCGGCCGCACCGTGTCGCCGCGGTTCGTCTTCCGCGGCTACGACGACGCGGTGCAGGGACCGTTCGTTCGGCCGTGGCTCGACGACGAGGGCAAGCTCGCCGGCCGGTTCGCCGCGCTGTTGATCGAGTCGCCCGACGGACGCGTCCTGGTCGACGCGGGTCTCGGCGGATTCGCGGGCGAGCTCGACGGCGGGCGCGTGCACGAGGAGCTGGCCGGGCTCGGCGTGCGGCCGTGGGACATCGGCACGGTCGTGATCACACACGGCCACGCCGACCATGTGGGTGGCCTGCTCGGGCCGCGTGGTGAGCCCGCGTTCCCCGATGCGCGACACGTGATCCACCGGGTCGAGGCGGACTTCTGGGCCTCCGATGACGCGGCGGGATTGCCGGACGATGCCGGCGCGCCCGCACTCGCTGCGCTGCACGCGTTGCTCGAGGCAGACCTGCTCGACGTGATCAGCGATGACCTCGAGGTCGCCAAGGGCGTGCGTGCGATCGGCGCGCCCGGGCACACGCCCGGGCACCTGGCCGTCGTGATCGATGACGCGCTGCTGTGGGCCGGCGACGCGGTGATCTCGCCGTTGAACGCGCCGCATCCGGAATGGGTGAGCGCCGCCGACATGGATGGACCGACGAACGAGGCGACGCGGCGCGCGCTGTTCGCGCGCGCCGCGGACGACCGGTTGGTGTTCGCGGCCAGCCATCTTCCCATCGCGGGCCACATCGCCCGCGACGGCGACGCGTTCGCCTTCGAAGAGATCTAGGCGCCGGCGCTTCGCATCCGCTCGACGGAGATCGCGTGGGCGGCGGACTCGCTCTGCGGCAACCCCGTGACGGTCGTCAAGAACTCCTCCTGGTCCAGCGTCCACACCGCGGCGTCCCCGAGCGCCCGCACCGTCGCCGTGCGAGGCACGTCGTACAGCAACGCGATCTCGCCGAAGAACGCGCCTTCGTCGAGCGTGTTCACCTGTTCGTCGTCCACCAGCACGGCGAACGAGCCCTGATCGACCACGTAGAACCGGTCGCCCACGTCCCCCTGGCGGATCACGTCGGTCCCGGCGCCAACCACGGTCCGATCCATCTGTCGCGCGAGCCGCTCGAGGTCGACGATGAGGAGCGGGGCGAACATCGGGATGCCGCGGAGCAAGGCAAGCTCACGCTCGGGCAGAACCGCGGACGCATCGATCGCGCGCAGCCCGCCGATCGAGGCGACACCGGCGATCAGGACGATAGTGCCGCTGATCACGAGCGCCCACGACAAGCCGACCGCGCTCTCGAGCGCGGGGGCGACAACGGCGCCCGCCGCATAGCCGAGGAGCCACATCGCTTCCACGGCGCCGAACACACGGGTCAACACGTCGTCCGTCGTCGTGCGCTGCAGGAGCGTTCGTCCGAGAACATCGAGGAACGTGATCGCGGCGCCGTACACGATCGCGGCGCCTGCCGCGAGCGCGAACGTCTCCGAGACGCCCAACAGCGCGCAGCCGACGGCGAATGCGACCGCGCCACCAACCATCGGCCACATGAGCGCGCGCCGGGTTGCGAACGCCACGGACGTGCCCGCGCCGACCAGAAGTCCGACGCTGATCAGCGTGGTCATCAGGCCAACACCGCTATCGCCGAGCCCGAGGCGATCGATAACAAGGGGCACGGTGAGCACCCCGATCGCGCCCGTTGCGATCGCGGCTGCGGCCGCGATCAGAACGAGGAGCCGCGGGTTCCGCGAACGCGCCAACACTGCGAGTCCGCGAACGGCATCGGTGGCGAGGCTCCACGGCCGGAACGGACCATCGGGATGGTCCTCGCCACGCGGGGTGTGAACGCCGAGCGTCAGGATGACGCCGATCAGCAACGCGCCCGCGGCGACGGCGTAGATCGCACCCGTCCCGACCGAGGCGAGCACCGCTGCGACGATCCCGCCGGCGGTCGCGCCGATCCCTTCGACGAGGGAGGACACCGAGTTGGACGCCGCGACCTCTTCCGGTGTGTCGCCGAGCCGGGGCATCAGCGCGTGGTGGTTCGGGCGACCCAACGTGTAGGTGACCGCCGCGACGGTTGCGAGCGCGTACACGACGGCCTGCGATGCTCCCGAGATCATCGCCGCGGCGGTCACGCCGGTCGTGAGGCTCTGCGAGAGATAGCCGAGACGGACCACGCGCTCCCGGCGGAACCGGTCTCCGAGCGCCGCGGCGATCGGCGCAAGCACGCCCGCCGGCATGAGCAGGAGGATCGACACGAAGCCAACAGCCTTCGTGCCGCCCTGATCGAACGCATAGATCTCGATCGCGACCCACATCGCGGGCTCAGCGACGTTGAAGAGCAGGAACGCGAGCTGCATCCGCGTGATCGCTCGGTTCTGCAGGACCGCACGCAGCGCACGGGCAGGCGGACCGATGTGCGAGAGCAGCCGGTTCATGCCGGGCGCCCGAAGGACCAGAGCAAGGCGAAGGGAAGGCCTTCGATCGCCGCCTCCGGGCTCAGAGACAGATCGTCGACGCCGAACTCTCGGAGCAGGCCCTCGTCGACGAAGACCTCGGCGCAGCGCCTGACGACGAGCCCGGCCGACACGGCCGCTGTGACGTACGCGCTTGGCCAGTGGGTGTAGTTACGAGTGACGCCGCGCGTTCCGTCCGGTCGCTTGAAGAAGGCGTGTCCGCCCGTCGAGGCCGCCATCGGATGGATGTCTGAGGTGACGACGGCTCCGCCCGGCGCGACGATCCGTCCGAATCCATCGAAGACCGGGGCGAGATCGTCGACGTGCGTGAGCGCGAGCCCGCACACGATGAGGTCTGCGCTCGCATCGGCGAACGGCAGACGGGTGAAATCGCCGACCACCGTCCGGGGGGAGCCGCGCCCCGACCGCCTAATGGAAAGCATCGACTCCGAGAGATCCATCGCGATCACGCTGTGACCCAGGCGCCCGAGCTCATCCGCGATGCGGCCGGTTCCCGTCGCGACGTCGAGTGCCCGACCCACAGGGAACTCCGAGAGCAAGGCGCGTAGCGCTGCCTCTTCCGCCACGATCAAGGGGTTCGGATCGTCATACGTCGCAGACCAGTCACGATACGCGTCCGTAGGATCGAGGTCATCGATCACCCGCTCTTCGAAGACCTCGTCGTCGCCCTCCCCCTCGAGGAGCCGGCGCATCGCGTCCATTCGAGCCGCCGCCGTCACCGGATCGCCGAACGGCCACTCCCGGAGGAGCCCGAGGCCGTGCAGACCGAGGTACCAGCGTTGGAGTCGAACGCGGAGCGTCATCCGGCGACGCTAGCCGGTTCGCGCAAGACCCGTCGAACGACGGTCAGTCGTCGAGTGCGGCGAGGAACGTATCGAGGTCGGGCACGACGTGGAAGGTCGGCTCCACGCGCCCTTCGAACGCCTCGACCGTCTTGTAGCCGTTGCCGGTGATATAGGCGACCGTCTCCTCGTCGGGCTTGACGATGCCTTGCTCGCACATCCGCTTGAGGTTCGCGATCGTGACGCCGCCGGCCGTCTCGGTGAACACGCCCTCGGTCTCGGCGAGCAGCATGATGCCGTCCCGGATCTCATCCTCGGTGCACCACTCGATGTGGCCGCCGGTCTCGCGCGCAACCTGCATCGCGAACATCCCGTCGGCCGGCGATCCGATCGCGAGCGAGCGCGCGATCGTGTTCGGCTTCATCGGCGTGACCGTCTCCGCGCCGTCCTGGAACGCCTGCGCGACCGGGCGGCATCCCTCCGGTTGGGCGCCCGACACGCGATACGGCTTGCCCTCGACGGCGCCGATCGCCGTCAGCTCCTGGAACGCGCGATGAACCTTCGTGAGGAGCGCCCCGCTCGCGATCGGCACGACGACGTGGTCGGGCAGCCGCCAGCCGAGCTGCTCGGCCGTCTCGAAGCCGAGTGACTTCGAGCCCTCCGCGTAGAACGGCCGCATGTTCACGTTCACGAAGGCCCATGGCAGCGTCTCGGCGACCTCCGAGCACAGCCGGTTCACGTCGTCGTAGTTGCCCTTCACCGCCACGACCTTTGCGCCATAGATCTCGGTCGCGAGGATCTTCGCGCGCTCGAGGTCATCGGGCACGAACACGTAGCACGGCATCCCGACCTTCGCCGCGTGCGCGGCGGTCGCGTTCGCGAGGTTGCCGGTCGACGCGCAGCTGATCGCCTCGAAGCCGAACGCGCGCGCCATCGTCGTCGCGACGCTCACCACGCGATCCTTGAAGGAGTTTGACGGGTTGACCGAGTCGTCCTTGATCCACAGCCGCTCGAGCCCGAGCCGCTGCGCGAGATTGTCGGCGCGGCGCAGCGGCGTGAACCCCGCGCCGAGGTCGACCCGCTCGAGGTCGGGGCCGCCGGGCAGCAGCGGTTGGTAGCGCCACATGCTGGCCGGCCCGGCCTCCACCTCCTGGCGGAAGGCCGCGCCATCGATCGCGTCGAGGTCGTATGCGGGCTCCAGCGGGCCGAAGCACTCCTCGCAGATCGTGAGCGGCTCGACCGGATACCGCGTGTGGCAGATCCGGCACTCCAGCGCCGCGGGCGTCGTGATCGTCGCCGGCGTCACCACGTCGTCGCCCCTGTGTCTGCGGAACCAACGGTCCTCGCGTACTTCGCGAGCGCGCCCTGCGTGTACCTCGGCGCGGGCTCGCTCCAGTCGGCGCGACGCTTCTCGAGCTCGGCGTCGTCGACGAGCACGTCGATCGTGCGGCCGTCGGCGTCGATCCGGATCCGGTCGCCGTCGGCGAGCAACGCGATCGGTCCACCAACGAACGCCTCGGGCGCGATATGCCCGACGCTGATGCCCTTGGTCGCGCCGCTGAACCGGCCGTCGGTGATCAACGCGACGTCCTTGCCGAGGCCTGCGCCGGCCACGGCCGCCGTCACGGCGAGCATCTCCGGCATCCCGGGCGACCCCTTCGGGCCCTCGTAGCGGATGACGACAACGTCGCCCGCGACGATCGTGCCTGCCGTGAGCGCGTCGAACGCGGCTTGCTCCGAGTCGAACACCCGGGCCGTGCCCTCGAAGACCGTGCCTTCCATGCCGGCGGCCTTGATCGACCGCGCCGTCGGGCGCGACGTTGCCGCGCAGGATCGCGATGCCGCCCCACGGATGGATCGGTGCGTCGGCGGGGTGCACCACGACGCCGTCCGGCGCCTGCGGCTTCGCGTCGGCGAGGTTCTCGGCCTGCGTCTTGCCGGTGACGGTCAGGCAGTCGCCCTGGAACAGCCCGGCGTCGAGCAGCTCCTGCATCACGACCGGCACGCCGCCGACGCGGTCGAGGTCGCTCATCACGAACTTCCCGGCGGGGCGCACGTCGACCAGGTGCGGCGTGCGACGCGACACGCGATCGAAGTCGTCGAGCGTCAGCTCGACGTGCGCCTCGCGCGCGATCGCGAGCAGGTGCAGCACCGCGTTGGTCGAGCCCGCGACCGCCATGACGACTGTGATCGCGTTCTCGAAGGCCTCCTTGGTCAGGATGTCGCGCGGCCGGATGCCACAGCTCGAGCACCTTGGTCGGCCGCGACGCCCGCATTCGCGCGCGGCGACCTCCCGCCGATAGTCGACCGCGGGCGGCCTGGCGCGACCCCGGCAGCGACATGCCGAGCGCCTCGCCGACCGCAGCCATCGTGTTGGCGGTGTACATGCCGGCACACGACCCGGTAGTCGGGCAGGCTGCGCGCTCGACCGCATGCAGCTCGTCGTCGTCGATCGTCCCCTTCGCGTGGGCGCCGACCGCCTCGAAGACGTCCTGGATCGTGATGTCGCGGCCCTGATAGGTGCCCGGCAAGGATCGTCCCTCCATAGAGGTAGACGGCTGGGCAGGTTCATCCGTGCCATCGCCATCAACATGCCGGGCTCGGACTTGTCGCACCCCGCGATGCCGACCAGCGCGTCGAAGCGCTCCGCGTGCATCACGAGCTCGACCGAGTCGGCGATCAGGTCCGCGGCTATCAGCGAGGCCTTCATGCCCTCGTGACCCATCGCGATGCCGTCGGAGACCGCGATCGTCGTGAACTCGACCGGCACGGCCCCGCCCTGGCGCACGCCTTCCTTCGCGAGCGCGGCGAGCTTCCCGAGGTGGTAGTTGCACGGCGTGACCTCGTTCCACGAGGACGCGACGGCGACCTGTGGCTTGCCGAAGTCCTCCTCGGAGAATCCGACCGCGCGCAGCATCGCCCGAGCCGGCGCGCGCTGGGGGCCGTCGGTGACCTCCCAGCTGCGGGGACGGTTCGGCTGACGTTCACTCATCGGTCGACCTCCCGGCGGAGATAGGGGCCTCACGGTAGCAACGCGAGCCCGCGCCTGACCGGGGCGGACCGATCCCGGAATCGATATCCGCGAGGCAGATGGCTTCGGGGACTCCTCATCGATACCGGTTCCGGTGGCGGGGAGGGACTGCTCGACCGCTCCGACGAACCCCATCGCGTTCCGGTATGGCGGCCCCGGGCGCCGCGAGGGCCCGCGCGGTCGCGTACCCTAGAGCCCACCATGGCCGACACCGCGACGATCCCGATCCCCCCCGACGCCGGCCGCAGCTGGTGGCTCCGCGAGGCGCTCGCCCGGCCGAGTTCGCCGGCGACCCGCGCCCGCGCTCACCGCCGACACGACTGCCGACGTCGTGATCCTCGGCGGCGGCTACACCGGGATGTGGACGGCGTTTCACCTCAAGCGAGCTCGACCCCGGCGCGGACGTCGTGATCCTGGAGCAGGACATCTGCGGCGGCGGACCCAGCGGCCGCAACGGCGGATTCGTGAACAGCTTCTGGGGCGACCTGCACGAGGCTCTGCGAGCGTTTCGGCGACAAGGCGGCGCTCCGCTCTGTGCAGCGCGGCGAGGAGAGCGTCACCGAGATCGGCGCGTTCTGCGACGAGCACGGCGTTCGACGCGTGGTTCCGCCACGACGGCGACCTCAAGCGCCGCGTCGAGCGCTGCAGGTCGGCGCGTGGGCCGACGTCGTCATCACCGCCGACCGGCTGGGCCTGGACCGACACTTCAAGGTGCTCACGCCCGAGGAGGTTCGGGCGCGTGGTCGACTCGCCGACGTTCCACGGCGGCGTCTTCATCGACGCTACGGCGCCACGCGTGCAGCCGGCGCGCCTGGCGCGCGGACTTCGCGACGCGGTCCTGCTGGCCAGGGCGTGCGGATCCACGAGCAGACGCCGGTGACGCGGTTCGGCACGGGCGTCGCCCGTCGATCGCCGAGACGCCGAGCGGCACGGTCACGCGCGGGCGCCGGCGTGCTCGCGATGAACGCGTGGGCGCAGCATTGGAAGCGCTTCCGCCGCGTGATCACCGTGCGCGGCAGCTACATCGTGATGACCGAACCGGCGCCGGACAAGCTGGCGGAGCTCGGGTGGACCGACGGGATGGGGTTCTCGGACTATCGGCCGCGCTGCACTACGTACGCAACACGCCCGACGGGCGGATCGCGTTCGGCATCGGCGGCATGCAGCCCGACCTGGCCCGCCACATCGACCCGCGCTTCGCGTACGACGAGCCGTCGATCGCAGGTCGCGGTCGCGCGACCTGCACCGGATGTTCCCGACGTTCCGCGACGTACCGATCGACGCGGCGTGGGGAGGCCCGATCGACGTCAGCGGCGACCACCTCCCGTTCTTCGGCACGCTCGAGCCGGGCACGGTGCACTACGGGCTCGGGTACACCGGCAACGGCGTCGGCCCGGCGCACCTGGGCGGCCGGATCCTCGCGCACCGCGCGCTCGCGAAGTACGACGACGTGCTCGCGCTGCCGCTCGTCGACCTCGAGCCACGACGGTTCCCGCCCGAGCCGATCCGCTCGCTCGGCGCCGCCGTCGCGAACCGCGCGATCCATCGCCGGACGAGTCGCTGGACCGACGAGCGAGGATCCGAACCCGCTCGTCGACTTCGTCGCGAAGCTCCCGCGGAGGCTCGGCTACAACCTCGGCCCGTGATGGCTCCGCCCATGACGGCCCCGCCCCGCCAGGCGCACATCTCCTGGTGGATGGAGGAGGCCCGCTCAGCGCTCGCACCGGACCCGCAGCCCGGGCTCGCCGGCGCGACCACGGCCGACGTGGTGATCCTCGGCGGCGGCTACACGGGCCTGTGGACCGCCTGGTACCTGAAGGAGCGCGACCCGTCCTGCGACGTCGTGCTGCTGGAAGGCGACGAGCTGTGCGGGAGCGGACCGAGCGGCCGCAACGGTGGCTTCTGCTACGGGATGTGGGAAGACCTCGAGGCGCTGATCCGGTTCTTCGGCGAGGCCGACGCGGTGCGGGTCGCCGAGACGGCGCACCGAAGCGTCCATGAGATCGAGGCCTGGCTCGAGGCGAACGACGTGGACGCGTGGTTCACGCGTGGTGGACACCTCACGATCGCAACGTCGGAAGCGCAAGACGACGCGTGGAACTCGCTGGTCGCGACAGCGCGGCGCCTCGGCGTCGCTGAGCGCTTCATCGAGCTCGACCGTGACGCGGTGCAGGACCGATGCCGATCGCCGGTGTTTCGTGAGGGCCTCCTCCAGCCGGAGAACGCGACCCTGCAACCCGCGCGGTTGGCGCTCGGACTCCGAGCGGCGCTCCTCGAGCGAGGCGTCCGGATCCACGAGTCGTCCCACGTCGTCCGGATCCGCGAAGGGCCGCCCGTCGAGGTCGAAACGACCGGTGGCAGCCTGCGCGCCGAGCAGGGCGTGCTCGCCCTGGGCGCGTGGGCGGCGTCGCTCCCCACCTTCCGTCGTTCCATCGTGCCGCGCGGTACCTACATCGTGGTCACCGAGCCCGCGCCCGATCGGCTCGCGGACATCGGGTGGACCGGCGGCGAAGGGCTCGCGGACTGGCGCACCGCGCTCCGGTATCTCCGCACCACACCCGACGGCCGGATCGCGTTCGGCGCCGCGGCTGCGACCGCGGGCGCAGGCGTCGGTCTCGGACCGCGCCTCCGGTACGACGAGGCGTCGATAGTCAAGTTAGTTGACGACTTCTACCGATTCTTCCCGTCGTTCGCCGAAGTCGGCATCGAAGCCGCGTGGGGTGGCCCGATGGACGTCACCGGCAGGCACCTCCCCGCGTTCGGGACGCTTCCCGGAGGCGCCGTGCACTACGGCGTCGGCTACACCGGCGGCGGTGTCGGCCCGTGCCATCTCGGCGGCAAGATCCTGTCGGGGCTCACGCTCGGCATCGAGGACGAGCACACCAGGCTGCCCATCGTCGATCTCCCGATGCTCCGCTTCCCGCCGGAGCCGCTGCTGTCGATCGGCGCGGCCGTCACACAACACGCGATCGTGCGGAAAGACGAGGCGGAGGACGTTGGGCTGCAACCCGACCCGGTCACCAACGTGATCGCGCGGCTCCCCCGGTGGATGGGCTACGAGCTCGGACCCTGATCGATTGGCCGATGCTCGACCGATACCCTGTGCTGATGCGTCTGCGCTTCCCCGCCGTCGGCCTTGCCGTCGTGCTCGTCGTGAGCTCGATGACGAGCACGCTCGCAACGTCGAGAGGAACGGTCGACGTGCTGACCGCCACATATCCCGTCAGCGGGATCGACGTGTCGCATTACCAGCACACGATCGCCTGGTCATCGGTCGCGTCCGACGGGATCGACTTCGCCATCCTCAAGGCGACGGAGGGGCAGACGTACATCGACCCGACGTTCGCCTATAACGACTCGCAGGCCCAGCTCTCCGGCATCCCGGTCGGCGCGTACCACGTGTGGGGAAGCCCGAACAAGTCGACGAACGAAGCGAGGAAAGAAGCGGATCACTTCGTCGCGACTGTCCAGCCGACGGTCGGTGACGTCCTGCCGGTCCTGGACATGGAGATGAATCGGATCCCCTCCGGGACGACGCAGGCGACGCTGATGGCGTGGTCGCGCGCATGGCTCGATCGCGTCGAGGCAAAGACCGGCGTGCGTCCGATGGTCTACGGCTCGCAGTACCTGTTCCAGACGATCCTCGGAAACTCGACGTGGTTCGCCGACAACGGCTTCCCGTTGTGGTTCGCGTGGCCGCGATCGCCGATGCCCAAGTCGATGCCGGCGCACGACTGGCAGGGACAGGGCTGGACGTTCTGGCAGTACTCGTGGACGGGCAAGATCAGCGGCATCAACACCGATGTCGACCGGGACCGCTACGCGGGCACCAACCTGCAGAAGGCGCTCATCTCCGAACTGATCGCCCAGCCGGGCGGCGGCGGCTCCATCTCCGACAGCGCCGGGAAGATCGACTGCGCCGCGACGACCACGTGCCCGGCGCTCTACAACCCGAACGACGTCGTGACCTTGACCGCAACACCGACCGCGGGCTACTCGTTCGTCTCATGGGGCGGCGCCTGCGCCGCGGCGGGATCGAACCTCACTTGCGACGTGACGACGCTCGGCGCGAAGACCGTGTCCGCCACGTTCAGGTACACGCTGAAGGTGAAGGTTACCGGCAACGTCCCGGGCAACGTCGCCTCAGGCCCCGCCGGGATCGACTGCCCGAGCGATTGCACCGCGGCGTTCGCTCCCGGCTCGACCATTCCGTTGACCGCGACCACGGGCCAGTGGGCCGGCGTCACGTGGTCGGGCGATTGCACGGGAACAGATCCGAACGGGTGCACCGTGACGATGGATCAACCGCGAACGGTGACCGCGACCTTCGCGGATCTCGGTCCGGCGACCGCCCACCTGAACGCACCCGATCGCCCCACGGACCCGCTGCGCGTCACGTTCAACGAGCCGGTACATCGGCTCACGACCGCCAACGTCCTCCTTCGGCCGAAGCACGGACGCGTCGTCGACGCGAGGCTCCGGTGCTTCAACGGCTCGGGTGCCCGGACCTCCTGCGCGACCGGCCAGGTTCGCCGGGCAACGCTCACGCCGAGGGCGCCGCTCGACCGCGGGAAGACCTGCGTGGCGATGGTCGATCCCGCCGGCGTTGCGCCGGTCGTCGACCGCGTCCGCAACCCGGTCGCGCTGACCCGGACGACGTTCTCGATCTAGCCGGTTCGCCGACCCCGGGCCTTAGCCCTTCGTGGCGACAAGGCGAAGTCGCATCGAACCATCGCCGAAGGGCTCGAGCTCGTCATCGAAGGCTTGGAACGCGGTGCAGCCGCACGCGGCGAACAGATCGGTCAGCTCCTCGAGCGTGTACAGACGCACCGACGTGACCTGTATCGCGTGCTCATCCCCGCTGGTGAACGTCCACGTCGTCTCGATGCGCTTGTCGTCCGCGTCGTATCGGCGCACCTCGGCCACGTCGATGTGGCCCACCGACCACGACGCCTCACGCACGAAACCCGGCAGCAGCGTGTCGGCGACCAGCGTGTCGACGAGGAGCCGGCCGCCGGGGACGAGCGCATCCGCGAGCGCCTGTGCCTGCCGTCGGTTGCCGTCGTCGTCGAAATAGCCGAACGAGCCCCACAGGCAGAACGCGCCGTCGAACGAACCGGAACGAACCACGGTCGTGCGCATCTCGGCTCGGATCACCGGCACGCCGGCGCCCCGCGCGACCTCGAGGAACCGATCGGTGGCGTCGATGCCGACCACAGCGTGGCCCATCGCGCGGAGCCGCTTCGCGATCCGGCCCGTGCCGCACGGGACATCGAGCACGCGCGCCGAGGAGCCGAGACCGAGCGCGTGCACCACCTGGGCTGCGTCCTCGTCGGCGTCGTCCGCGTCCTCCCACGACAGCTGGACGCGTTGCCACAGCGGGATCGCGAACATGTCCTGCCACCACTCCATCGGCGCGAGGGTAGTGCGGACGACAGCGGGGGCGATCGCGCCCCCACCGTCAGCCACCGGCCGCGATCAGACCAACCCCGGCGAAGGCGAGCGCCACGCCGAACCACTGCGAGCGGGTCAAGCGTTCACGGAGGAGCGTCCAGGCGAGCAGCACGGTCGCGACCGGGTACAGCGACCCCACCACCGAGATCAACGCGAGCAGGCCCGTCTGACCTGCGAGCGCGAACGTCACGTTGGCCAGGTTGTCGAGCAGGCCCACGCCGACCATCGTCGCGGTGTCGCGGGTTGTCGGATGGCGACCGCGCCAGGCGCGCGTGACCAGCAACGCGATCAGGAACACCGGCACGGACACGAGCCGCAGCGTGAACACCGCCCACGGCGCGCTCTCCTTGCCGGCCTCGTTCAGGAACGTGACCAACAACCCGAGGAACACCGCGGCAACGATGCCGTAGACGACCCCGCGGACGCGCGGGACCGTCGCGTCGGCGTCGGCCGCCGTCTCGCGCGACGCGAGCACCACGCCGATCACGCCGATCACGATCCCCGCGATCTGGATCGTGCTGGGCCGGTCGCCGCGTACGAACCCGACACTGACCGGGACGACGACCTCGAGGGCGGTGATCGGCGCGACCACGCTCATCGGGCCGACCGCCAGACCCTGATACAGCGCCCCGAGCCCGATCGTCGCGCAGACCCCGGCCGCGACGCCGAACAGGATCCCGCGCTCGTCGGGCATCGGGGACCCGCCGATCACGATGAATGCGCCGGTCAGGATCAGCCCTGCGCCCTGCGAGATCACGCCGACCAGTAGGATGCCGAACCGGCGGGTCGTCAGCCCGCCGAAGAAGTCCGCTGTTCCCCACGAGAGCGCGGAGAACAGCGCCAGCCCGAGGGCGCCCATGCGAGCGGGTCAGACGACCCGCACGCCGTCCTTCCACACCTCTTCGATGCGGTCCTTCAGGGTTTCGAACGCGAAGGGGTCGCCGTCGACCACGACGACGTCGGCGATCTTGCCGGGCTCGAGCGAGCCGAGCTTGTCCTCCCAGCCCATCAGCTCCGCCGCCGAGAGCGTGCCGGCGTGCAGCGCCTGCTCCGGCGTGAACCCGTTGTTCGCCATGTGGGTGAGCTCGTTGAGGTTCCAGCCGTGCGGGAACACGGCCGCGTCGGTGCCGAGCGCCACCTTCAGCCCGGCTTGCGCGGCGAGCTTCATCGCGTCGAACTCCGGCCGGCCGAGGTCGGCGAACTTCGCCCTGATCTCGGGCGCCAGCTTCTCGTCGTTCGCGAGCTCCTCGGTGGTGTCGCCCGACGTGATCGTCGGCACGAGCCACGTGCCGCGCTCGAGCATCAGGTCCGCCGACGCCTGATCCAGGAACGTGCCGTGCTCGATCGAGCGCACGCCAGCGCGGACGGCGCGGTTGATGCCCTCGGGTCCGTGCGCGTGTGACATCACCCAGCGGCCGAGGTCGGCGGCGGTCGACACGATCATGTCGAGCTCGTCCTGGGCGAAGTGCGGGTCCATCGGGTCGTCGGCCGGGGAGAAGAAGCCCCCGCTCGACGCGATCTTGATCACGTCTGCGCCGGCCCGGATCACCTCGCGCACCTTCTGGCGCACGCCGTCGACGCCGTCGCAGACGCCGCTCGGGAAGCCCGGGTAGGGCTGCCACCCTGCGCTGATGCCACCGCTCGGCAGCACCTCGTCGTTGTGTCCGCCGGTCTGGCTGAGCATCGTGATCGAGACCTGCATCCGCGGGCCGACGAGCACGCCGTCGTCGACGGCGCGGCGGAGGCCGGCATCGGCGCCGCCCGCGTCACGCACCGACGTGATCCCGAGCGCCAGGGTCGTCCGCAGGTTCTTCGGCGTCTGATAGAAGCCGTAGCTGAACGGCCGGTGCTGGACGGTGAGCTCGTCGTCCTCGTAGGTGCCGGTCAGATGGACGTGGACGTCGAACAGTCCGGGGAGCAGCGTCTTGCCGGCGCAATCGACGGACCCGTCGCCGTCGAGCCCGGGACCGACCTCGACGATCTTCCCGTCCTCGATCACGACGTCGGCGTCGGCGAGCGGCGCCATCGTCCCGTCGAAGACCTTCCCGCCCCGGAACAGTGTCCTCATCGCAACACCTTTCCCTCGTCGACCACCAACACACCGTCCTTCCATACCTGGCGCACGCGCTCGCGGAGCGACGCCACCTCGAGCGGATCGCCCTCTAGCAACACGAGATCGGCGCGCGTCCCCGGCGCGAGCGTCCCGAGCTCATCCCCGAGACCCATCAGCTCGGCGGCGCTGCTCGTCGTGGCGACGAGCGCCTGCTGTGGCGCCATGCCGCACCGGACAAGCTCCTCGAGCTCTCGCAGGTTGGCGCCGTGGGGCGCGACGCCGCTGTCGGTCCCCATCGCGACCTTCACCCCGGCGGTGATCGCGCGACCGACGTTTCGCCGGTGGACGTCGACCACCGACCGCGCCTTCTCGATCGTGGACGCGGGCAGCGACGCGCCGGCGTCGACCGCGTCGAGCACACCGAGCGGCGCGACCAAGGTCGGAACCAGCCACGTGCCACGCTCGAGCATCAGCTCGATGCCTTCGTCGTCGAGGTAGATGCCGTGCTCGATCGAGCGGATCCCCGCGCGAACCGCGTTCTTGATGCCCTCCGCGCCCTGCGCGTGCGCCATCACGTACAGCCCGGCGGCCGTCGCCTCCGCGACCATCTCCTCGAGCTCGTCGGGACGGAAGTGCGGATGTCGCGGGTCATCGGTGGGCGACAGCACGCCGCCCGAGGTCGCGACCTTGATCACGTCGGCGCCGGCGCGGATCATCTCGCGCACCTTTCGCCGGACGGCGTCGGGGCCGTCCACCAGTCCGCTGGGGCTCCCCGGCCACTCGAGATCGAGGTCGACGCCGCTGCGGAGCCAGCCGTCCGCGTGGCCGCCGGTCTGGGACAACATGTTCACGCTGATCCGCATCCGCGGCCCGGCGATCACGCCGTCGTCGACCGCCTTCTTGATGCCGGCGTCGGCGCCGGCCGCGTCGCGCACCGTCGTGATGCCCGTCGCGAGCGTCGCCTCGAGGTTCCGCATCGCATCGTAGAACTTGAACGAGAACGGCGTCACAAGCTCCTCGACCCAATCGAGCGTCGAGAAGATCACGTGGGTGTGCGTGTCGAAGAGACCGGGCAGCACGGTCCGGCCCGTGCAGTCGACGCCCTCGTCGCCGTCGAGTCCGGGGCCGACCTCAACGATCCGGCCGTCCTCGACCACGATGTCGGCCGCGGCGATCGGCGCCATCGTGCCGTCGAAGACTTTGCCGCCCTGGAACACCGTCCTGCTCACTGAGCCCCCCTCGGAGCGGGACGCTACATCCGGCCGCGCAACTCGACCAACGCGTCCGCGAGGTCCGACGGTCGCGACAGGACCGGCGCGTGAGACCCGGGGAGCTCGACCACCGGGGCGTCCAGGCGTTCTTCGCCGCCCACCGTCCCCACGCAGCGGTTGCGACCCGGTCGTCCGTGCACACGATCGACGCGCAGGGCGCCGACGGCGGACCTACGGGGTCGTTGATGTGCTCGTGCGGCGTGGTCGCTTGCGGCTTGAACTGCGCAGCCGCTCAGGCCGCGAGTGACGAGCCGCATCGTGTCCTCGCCCTCGCGCGGCGGGTCACCCCGCACAGAACAACACTGCCTCGACCGGCATCACGTGACTGGCTCGGACGGCGGTGTGCGCGCCCAAACTGTGGCCGACAAGCACGATGTCGTCGTCGACACCGTCCAGCCCGTCGCGAGCCACATCCACGTAGCGGTCGAAGCCGGCGGTCACGTCGTCGCACGGGGAGATCGATGGCGATGCCGCGTTCCCCTCGGTCCGCGAGCGCCTCGATGGTCCAGGTCCAGCACCACGGCCCGTGGCAGGCGCCCGGCAGCGATCCGTACGTCGTCATCGCCGCTCACGGCCCGTCGACGCCCGCCTCTATGCTCCGGGAACACTAGTCCCGGGGGTGACCGTGGATCTCCAGCTCCAGCCCGACGACGCCGCGCTGCAGGCGAGCGCGCGCCGCTTCTCCGACGAGGTGCTGCAGCCGTTGGAGCTCGAGTGCGAGGAGCAGGACGGCCTGACGCCGGAGAGCGCCGCCGTCGCGAAACAAGCCGTGCTCGACCACGGGTTCGCGGCCATCAACCACACCGTCGAGAACGGCGGCAAGGGACTCGACATCTTCCAGGTGATGCTCGTCGAGGAGCAATGGGGGCGCGTGACCAACGCGTTGTGGGACGTTCCGTGGCGTCCGTCGATCCCGCTCGCCGCAGGCACCGAGGAACAGAAGGATCGGTTCCTGCGACCGGCGTGCCGAGGCGAACGGCGCGACGCGTACGCGATCACCGAGGCCGGCGCGGGCTCCGACGTCACGATGGTCGAGACGACCGCCCGCCGCGACGGCGACGCCTGGGTGCTCGACGGCGAGAAATGGCACGTGACCAGCGGCGATGTCGCCGACTTCTTCCTGGTGCACGCGCACGTCGACGGCGATCCGGCGAAGGCGACGGTCTTCCTCGTCGACAAGGACACGCCCGGTGTGCGGCTCGTCCGCACCCCGAAATACACCCACACCTTCGTGTTCGAGCATCCGATCTTCGCGTTCGACGGCGTGCGCGTGACCGACGACCGTGTGCTCGGCGAGGTCGGCGAAGGCTTCGAGCTGACCAAGGATTGGTTCGTCGAAGAACGGCTGATGATCGGCGCACGCACGGTCGGCGCGTCGCAGCGGTGTCTCGACGAATCGCTCGCGTTCGCGACGGAACGCCGGCAGTTCGGCTCGCCGATCGCGGACTTCCAGGCGATCGGCACGATGCTCGCCGACATGGCGGTCGAGATCATGGCCGCGAAGTCGCTGCTGTACCGGGTGTGCTGGGAGGCCGCTCGAGGCGGGATCGACCGCAAACAACTCCACGCCGAGGCGAGCGCCGTGAAGCTCCTGTGTTCCGAAACCGCCGGCCGCGTTGCCGACCGAGCGGTCCAGATCTTCGGCGGTCGCGGCTACATGCGCGAGTTCGCGGTCGAACGCCATCGGCGCGAGCTCCGCGTCGACCGGATCTGGGAAGGCACGAGCGAGATCCAGCGGCTGGTCGTCACGAACGAACTCCGCAAGCGCGGGGCGCGCGCGTACACGGCCTGGCCTGGCGGGAGCTAACCGCCGATCGGGTTCGGCACGTGGCGCTCGATCAGATGCAGTGCGTTCAGCACGGGGTACGACAGCGCGACGATCCCGAGGATGATCGAAAGAACGGTCGACCCGGCGCCGCGGCCGCCCAGCCCGCCGATGATGCCGAGCACCACGGCGAGCGCGCCGAACACGATCGCGAGCGTGCCGAGCTGATCCGCGAGCTGCCCGCCGTGGACCATCTGCGCGGAATAGGACCCGAGGATCGTCGAGTCGGGGTTGAAGTGATACAGCCACAGCAATACCGAAAAGCCCGCGCCGATCGCACCGACCACCGCCCCCACGACGCCGAGCGGGTTGGAGGTCTTGCCGCTGCTGCCGAACATCCCCGCCATATGGCGATGATGACCGACGGTGTTCAGTCGGGCAAGCGCGCCGGCTCCTGGATCGACATCGGGGCGTTCCGCGGGATCACGAGCGCGGTGATGCCCGCAACACCCAGGAAGCACGCGCCGATGACGAGCAGCGCGGCCGACGGGCTCACGCTCGCGCCGACGGCGGCGACGACCGCCGCACCGACCACGTAGGCGCCGTCCGATCCGGATTCCACGGTGGCGAACACGCGGCCCCGGAACCGTTCTGGCGTGCCGACCTGCAACATCGTTTCGTACGTGACGTTGACGCAGCCGCCGGCGAGGCCGTTGCACGCCCAAGCAAGCAAGACCACGGGAACGAGCGTCGTCCGCGACACGACCACGAAGGCCGTCGTGACGACGAGCAGGGCACCCACGAGCAGCGTGCGGCCCGGGGTCCGGCCACTGAGCCACGGCGTCACGATCGATCCGACGACCATGCCCACACCGAACACGGCCGTCATACCACCCAGGATCGCCGCCCACTCGTTGCTCCCCCCACTCGGCGCCAATACCTCGCGGACGAGCGCGACCTGGAAGGCCCCCTGGCCGGCCAGCAACAGCAGCACCGACGCCATCACGATGGCGATGCCGCGCGCGAGCCGCGAACCGAGGATGTACGCCGCTCCTTCGCGGAGATCGGCGAACGGGGTGAATCCCTCCTCCCCCTCTCGCGCGCGCCTCGGCAGCCTGAGCCCGAGCAACAGGAGCGCCGAGACCGCGAACGACGCAGCGTTCACCGCGAATGCACCCTTGGTCCCGACCACCGTGAGAAGCCCAGCCCCGATCGCCGGCCCGATCATGATCGCCAGGTGGAAGGTGCTCGAAAGGAAGCCGTTCGCGACCACGAGCGAGTCGTCATCGACCAGATCGGGCACCGTCGCCATCATCGCGGGGTGGAACAGTGACCGGAACGCACCCAGGGTCGCCGCCACGGCCACGACGTGCAGCCATGTCGGGGTTCCCGCGAACAGAAGGGTCGCGACCGCCAGGCAGCGCACCAGGTCGGCAACGATCATCACCGTTCGGCGCGGATAGCGATCGACGATCGGACCCGCGATCGTCAATCCAACGATCGCTGACGTGAGTCCCTCCACGCCGAGGAACAACGCCGTTGCTCGCACGAGTTGGTGGGTGTTGAGCGTTGCCGCGAACCCGACCTCGACCGCGAGCAGGTACGCCCAGTCTCCGAGGTTGGAGATGATCTGTGCGACCCACAAGCGCAGGAACCGGCGGTTCTTGAGCAAGCGTCGAGCGCGTGCCCCGCCTGAGGCGCGCACGCTCCGATCGCCGTCAGAGATCAGATCTGACGGTCCCATGTCGTAGTTGTCGGCATCGTTGGCCGTGCTATTACGGGACGCCTGATCAGGGGCTGCGCCATCGGCCACACATAGACGCGGAGAAGTCCAGAGGCCCTAGGCCGCAGGGTGAAGCGCCCTCGCCGCGGCCTGGATGTCCGAGGGACCTATGCCGCAACAGCCCCCGATGAGCCGAGCGCCCGAATCTCGCAACTCGAGGGCAACCGGCCCCAGGCCCGCAGGCAGGTCATCGCCCGTCCACCGCTTCGCCGCGCCGTCCCAGGTTCCGTCTCGGTTGGGATAGGCCACGATCGAGGTGGCGGTTCGTTCGGCAGCGAGCCGCACCAGCGCCGGCACCACGGTCGGAGCGGTGCAGTTCACACCGACGGCGACCACCGATGGATGCCCGGCGACGAGGTCCACCGCATCCTCGAACGGTGTGCCGTCATTCAGGTGGCCGGCGTCGCGGCACGAGAACGACACCCACGCCGGCACATCGGACACATCGTCGAGGACGTTGAGAAGAGCCTCCGCCTCGACGATCGACGGGATCGTCTCGATCGCAAGCACGTCGGGGCGAGCCGAGGCCAGCACCTCAGCACGCGGCCCGTGGAAGTCGCGGAGGAACGCGCGAGCCGCGTCGCGGTCGCCGAGGCCGTAGTCACCGGTGTACTCGGCGCCGTTCGCGAGCACCGCGCCGTAGGGGCCGACCGACGCAGCGACGAATGCACGGTCCGCCGCTCCCTCGCGCGCGAGCTCGACGCTTCGAACGAGCAACGCGGAGGCCGCAGGGCGATCGAGACCGCGATGCGCGAGCCCTTCGAAGCTCGCCTGGTAGCTCGCCCCGATCACCACGTCGGCACCCGCGTCGACGTAGGCACGGTGCACGTCGACGATCAGCTCGGGGTCGTCCAGCAGCAAGCGAGCCGACCACAGCTCATCCGACAAGTCGGCGCCGCGCGCCTCGAGCTCGGTCGCAAGGCCGCCGTCGAGGACGACGACGTCGGAGCTGCCGACGAAGGGATCAGCAACCATCCTTCGGAGGGTACCGGCGGTCGCGTCCGTGACTCAGGCGCGTGGCAGTTCGACGAGGGCGTCGACCGCCACGCACCCCTTCGGCCCGACGATCACGGGATTCACGTCGAGGGCGGAGATCACGTCACCCAGGTCGGCCGCAAGAACGGACAACCGCGCGATCGCGTCAGCGAGCGCATCCACCTCGGCCGGTTCGGCGCCGCGCACCCCGTTGAGGATGGGCCGGACCGCCAGCCGGTCGATGATGCGATGCGCGCCGGTCGCGTCGATGGGCGGCAGCGCGAGCGCGCGATCGTGCAGCACCTCCACCAGCACACCCCCGGCGCCGACAAGCACGAGCGGACCGAACGTGGGGTCGACGATCACGCCGAGCGCCATCTCGATGCCGGGCGGAGCCAGCGCTGCAACCGTGACCTCCGGTCCGAGCCGGCCGCTGATGTCTTCGTAGGCGATCCGCACCGCGTCCTCATCCGCCAGCCCGATACGAACCCCGTCGACGTCGGACTTGTGCGTGATGCCCGGCGCGGCGGTCTTCAGCACGACGGGAAAGCCGATCGCCGTCGCCGCGTCGACGGCGGCCTGGGCCGTGGACGCGGGGTGTGCCACCGCCGTCTCCAACCCGTACTCGGCGAGCAACGTGAGGCCGTCGAGCTCGGAGAGCGGCACACCGGTCGCGAGCCGGTCCCGCCATCGAGCGCGAACCGCGTGGTCCACCGGTGCGCCGGGTTCGACGGAAGGTCGAGCGCGGAACCGCGCGTCCTCCAACAGATGCCCGAGCGCACGAAGTCCGT
>CAWBVL010000007.1:0-1055341 GCA_963792215.1 uncultured Actinomycetes bacterium | reverse complement strand
GAATGCGCCGTGACCATCGCCTGGCTGGCGGCGGTGCGCCCAACCTTCAGCGCAAGCACAGCGACGTCGCGCTCCGCGGCTCGCGCGAGCATCGCGCGGAACCCCTCGGGGTCGCGCACGGTCTCGAGCAGCAATGCGAGCACCCGCGTCTCGTCCTGCTCGAGCGCGTACGCCATGTAGTCGGCTATCGTCGAGACGACCTCCTGGCCGCTCGACACGAGCAGGTTGAACCCGAGCCCGCGGTCGCTGAACGCAAGCGCCGAGAACGCCGACCCACTGTGCGACAGGAACGTGACCGGTCCGCGCCGGATCACCTCGGGCGTCAGGAACCCGGTGGCGCGTACGCGCGACGCTTGGTTCATGAACCCCATGCCGTTGCCGCCGCACATGGCCATCCCGTGTTCGAGCGCGATCGCCCGCAGCCGTGCGCGCAGATCGGGCCCCTCGGACGGTTCCTCGTACAACGACGAGAACGTGACTGCGCTCCCCGCCTCGGCAGCCGCCGCATCGGCAAGCGCTTGTTCGATCCGCTGGTTGGCGACCCCGAGGATCGCGAGGTCGACCGCCTCGGGAGCGTCCGCGATGGACGGATAGCACCGCAGGCCCGCGACCTCCTCGTAGCCGGGATTCACCGGGTAGATCGCGCCCTCGAACCCGCCACGCTGCAGCTCGGCCATCATCGACTCGCCGAGCGAGCCGGTCTTGACCGACGCACCGACGACCGCGATCGAGCGCGGCTCGAGCATCCGGCGAACCGCCGGCAGTGCTTCGTCGGGTTGGGTCACGCCTACTTCTTCCCCAGGGCGTGGTCCTTCTTCGCCATCTTGAAGGCCTGCCAGCCGGGGATGCCGTTCACGCCGCCGCCCGCGTGCGTCGCGCTCGACCCGTGGTACAGCCCACGGAGCGGCGTCCGGTAGTCGGAGTAGCCGGGTGCCGGCCGCATGTGGAACAGCTGATCAACGGAGAGCTCGCCGTGGAAGATGTTGCCGCCGATCAGCCCGAGCTCCTGCTCCATGTCGTAGGGCCCGATCACCTGGTAATCGATGATCGAGTTCTTGAAGTTGGGCGCGAGCTGGTCGTAGAGGTCGAAGATCCGCTTCGCGTAGGCGTCGAGCTCGTCGCGATGGGGCTCGGTGTTCCAATCGTCGGGGACCCACTGGGTGAACATCGAGAACACGTGCGTGCCCTCGGGCGCGAGCTTCTTGTCGAGCGTCGTCGGGATCGTGCCGTCGACGAAGGGCGCGACCGAGCCCGTGCGCTCCATGTGCGCGTCCTGGAAAGCCTGTTCCGCGTACTGCGGCGAGAAACAGAGCTCGACGGACCCG
Source organism: uncultured Actinomycetes bacterium (assembly GCA_963792215.1). Classification (GTDB taxonomy): domain Bacteria; phylum Actinomycetota; class UBA4738; order UBA4738; family HRBIN12; genus AC-51. Next base: position 1,054,016 of record CAWBVL010000007.1, on the reverse strand, counting down.
GTGTGGTGCGCCTGCATATCGGTGCCGGGCAGAGCCACGAAGTCGGGGAGCTCGCTGATCGCGACGTTGATCTTCACGACGCCGCTGCGTGTCTTCCACCGCTCGATGTCCCAGACGAAGTCGGCGGGCAGCTCGTGGCGGTCGATCATGTCGAGGAACGCGATCTTCGGGTGCACGGTCGTCACGAGAACCGGCGCGCGGAGCTCCGAGCCGTCCTCGAGGGCGACGCCGACCGCGCGGCCGCCGCGCACGATGATCTTCTTCACGCGCGCGTCGGTGCGGATCTCGGCGCCGAACGCCTCGGCGGCGGAGCGGATCGAGTCGCTGACCGCGCCCATCCCGCCCTGCTGGAACCCCCACGAGCCGAGGTGGCCGTCGCCGACGTCCCCGATCGAGTGGTGCAGCATCACGTAGGCGGTGCCGGGTTCATCGGGACCGGCCCACGTGCCGATCACGCCGTTCACCGTCAGCATCGCCTTGATCGCGTCGGACTCGAACCAGTCGTTCAACAGGTCGCTGACCGACATCGTGAACAGGCGGGTGACATCGCCGACGCCGCGCTCGCCGAGCTTGCGCATCTTCCACGCGGACTGCAGTGTGGCGAGCAGGTCGCCGGGCTTCATCGACCCGACGTGCGGTGGTACCTGTAGCAGTAGCGGACCGAGCACGTCGGAGACACCGGCCAGCCAGGCCTCCCACTTCGGCAGCGTGTCGGCGTCGCGCTTGGAGAACTGCGCGATCGAGTCATAGCTTTTCTGATGGTCGTCGGCGTAGACCGTGATCGCACGGCCGTCGGGGAACGCTTGGAAGTACGGGCCGAACGGGGTGACGTCGTAGCCGAACTGCTTGAGCTTCAGCTCGCGGATGATCGTCGGCGGCATCAGCGACATCACATAGGAGTAGGTGGTGACGTTGATCTCCGGGTGATCGGCGAACGGCGCGCTCGTGTCGGCGGCGCCGCCGGTCTTGTTCCGCGCCTCAAGGACGACGGTGCGCGCGCCCTCCCGCGCGAAGTAGCCGCCGGCCGTGAGCCCGTTGTGGCCGCCGCCGATGATGATCGCGTCGTAGACGTTCGAAGCCATGCAGGATCGATCCTTCCCGTCCGGGTCGGCCCGTATCATGGACCTTGACTGAATCGTGAGTCAAATCGGCTTCCGACCCATTGGCCGATTTGACTGTGCAGGTCAGACGGGTATGGTGCCTTGAACGACGGGTCAGAGATGATGCACCGACCGACCCTCCCTTTAGATACCGTTCAAGGAGTCGCATGGCCACGAAGACCCGGAAACCGCAGCGTGATCGCCACCAGGAGATCCTGGAGGCCGCCTCGCGCGTGATCACCGATAGAGGCCTGGCCGAGACCCGGATCCAGGACATCGCCGAAGCGTGCGGCGTCTCCCCCGGCCTGATCCTCTACTACTTCGAGTCGAAGGACCGGCTCCTCGTCGAGGCGCTGACGTTCACGAGCGACCAGTTCTATCTGCGGACGGCGCGGGAGCTCCGCAAAATGCCGTCCGCGCGCGACCGACTGATCCGCGTGATCGAACTCTCGGTGCCTGGCTTGCTGCCCGAGTACGACCTGCTGGACGAGTGGGCGTTGTGGCTCGAGATCTGGGTGCGCGCGCTCCGGGATCCCGACCTGGCGAAGGAGCGCGAGGTCTTGGACCGCCGGTGGGTGCAGACGATCGCCGAGATGATCCGCTACGGCCGTCAGACCGGCGAGTTCCCGACCGACGCGCGCGATGCGGACGACCTCGCGATGCAGTTCAGCGCGATGACCGACGGCCTCGCGATCCAGGTCCTCCTCAACGACACCGTGATGACGCCCAAGCGGATGTACGACATCTGCCTGGACGTGGCCGAGCGCCTGATCGGCTTCGACGGCACCGCGTCCTGATCACGCGGCGGGTTTGACCCGCCCGCCGAGCGACCAGAGGGATCTCTCGAACGCGATCGAGAGAGGGGACCCCCGCATGCCTCATCGTGATCGCCTGCTTGCTTCGCTCGATGCGCTCCTGATCAGGCCGGGTCAAACGCGCAGGCGGGCGCCCTTCGGGTCGTAGAACGGTTCGCGGCTGATCGTCGCGCGCACCTTGGTCCCGCGGACCTCGACCGACACCGGCAGGTCGGTGGTCATCACGCCGTGGATCCACGCGAGCCCAACCGCCGCGCCGAGATGGTGGCCGTAGCCACCGCTGGTCACATACCCGATCCGATCGTTGCCCATCACGACGGGTTCGCCGTGCCACAGCATCGGCGCCGGGTCGTCCAGCTTCACGCTGACCAGCTCACGATCGCGCTGCTGCTGCTTCAGCGTCGCGAGCGCAGCCTTCCCGACGAAGTCCTCCTTGTCGCCCCGCACGGCGAACCCGAGTCCGACCGCGTACGGATCGTCCCGCGTGCCGATATCGTGCCCCCACGACCGGAACCCGCGCTCCAAGCGAAGCGCGTCGAACGCGAACGCGCCGGCCAGCCGCATCTCGTGCGGCTCGCCCGCCGCGACCACCTTCTCGAACACGTCCGCGGCGAACTCGGTTGGCACAAGCAGCTCCCACCCGAGCTCGCCGGCGAACGACACACGCAGCGCGAGCGCCTTCGCCCACGCGACGTCGATCTCACGTGCCGACAGGAACGGGAACGCCGCGTTCGACAACTCCTGATCGGTCAACGCGCCGAGCACCGACCTGCTCTTCGGCCCGGCGATGTGCAGCGTCGCGTACGCGCTCGTGACGTCGGTCACCGTGGCTCCGGCCGGCAGCCCGTTCCGCAGGAGCATCTCGGTCCGCCGTTGGTACAGCGTCGGCGCCAACACGAGGAACCGGTCCTCGGCCAGCCGCGTGACGGTCGGATCCATCTCGATGCCACCCTGCTCGTTGCACAGGAGCGTGTAGACGACCCGCCCGACGGCCACATCCACGTCCGACGTGCACAGCCGCTGGAGGCCGGCGACCGCCTCCGGTCCTTGCACCAGGAACTTCGCGTACGTCGAGAGATCGAACAGCGCGACGCCCGTGCGGGTGGCCCGCATCTCCTCCCCGACCGGCCCGAACCACGACGGCCGCTCGAAGTCGTAGATCCACAGCGGCTCCTCGGTCACACCCGGTTGGAACCAGGCCGCGCGCTCCCAGCCGGCGGCCTCGCCGATCGCGCCGCCTGCCTCGCGCAGTTGCGGCAGGAACGGCGTCCGCCGCACGCCGCGCCCGAAGTCCGGCTGCAACGCCGGCCAGTGCATCGCGTACAGGCGGCCGAGCGTCTCGTGCGTCTTCTCATGGAGCCACGCGCGGTTGTTCGCCCACCGCCCGGTCCGCGCGACGTCGACCTCGGTCAGGTCCATCGTCGGACGGCCTTCCACGATCCACTCGGCGAGCGCCTTCCCGACGCCGGGCCCGTAGATGATCCCCTGCGAGTTGAGCCCTGCCGCGACGAACAGCCGGCGCACCTCGGGGAACTCGCCCAGGTGCAGGTTCGCGTCGGGCGAGAAGCTCTCCGGCGCGCGGAGGTAATGCTGGAACCCGACGGTGTGCAGCACCGGGAGCCGCTCACGGGCGGCCGCGAGCACCGGCGCCAGGTGCTCCCAGTCCTCGCCGAATTCGACGAACCCGCTCGTCGGGATCTCCTTCGGGGCTTTGGGCTTGCCTTTTGGCTCGAACGCGCCGACCACAAGGTGCCCGGCGTGATGCCGCACATAGAAGTAGCCGTCGAGATCGCGCAGGAAGGGGAACCGCTCCTCGGCGCCCGGCACTTCGTCCGTCATCACCCACACGTGCTCGGCCGGGTAGAGCGCCACCGACGTGCCGGCCAGCCGCGCCAGCTCGGACGTCCAGAGGCCGCCGGCCAGCACCACCGTCTCGGCGTCGATCGCACCCTTGTCGGTCTCGACGCCGGTCACGGCGCCGCCCTGCATCCGGAACCCCGTCACGGTGACCCCGAAGGCGAACACCGCGCCGCGATCGTGTGCCCCCTTGGCGAGCGACAACGCGGCCTCAGCGGGGTTGACGGTGGCGTCGGTCGGCGTGACGGTCGCACCGATCAGGTCGTCGACCTGCGCGAGCGGCCACCAGTCGAGCACCTGCTTGGGCTCGAGCACGCGGCATTCCACGTCGAACTCGCGGTGCATATCCGCGCCGGCGAGGAGCTCCTGCATCCGGCCGGGCGTGCGCGCAACGGTGAGAGAACCGACACGGCGGAACCCGGTGTCTACGCCGGTCTCGCCCGGGAGCGCGGCGTAGAGAGCCGCGTTGACCTTGGAGAGCTCGGTGAGCGCGTGCGTTCCTCGGACCTGCGAGACGAGTCCGGCGGCGTGCCAGGTGGTGCCCGCGGTCAGCCGGACCCGCTCGAGCACGACCACGTCGGTCACGCCGAGCTTGGTCAGGTGGTACGCGATCGACGACCCGATGATCCCGCCGCCGACGATCACGACCTGCGCCCGTGCGGGCGGCTCAGCGATCGGCTCAAGGATCGAGCTGTCGACGTCGCGGTTGGCGAGATGCTCGGGGACCGTCATGGCCCCCGAAGGATAGCGACCGAGCTTGCGGCCGTTTCAGCCGACGAGGACGCCCCGGAACAGGTCGGCAAGGGCGTCGCCGTTCCCTCCGTCGGGGTCTTTGTCCGGGTTGTAACAGCCGATCGAGATGCCCGCGAGCGAGGGGGAGGCGAGCAGCGGGCGCAGCAGGTCGCCGAGCTCGACCAGCTGCAGCCCGCCCGGCATCAGATAGTCGGTCGCCGGGAACGCGGTCTCGTCGAGCACGTCAACATCAAGATGCACCCACCGCGGATCAGCGGCGTCCGCGATCGCGTGACCAACGTCGGCGGCGCCCGATGCGCGGATCGCGTCGGCGTCGATGAACGAGAGCCCGGCGATGTCGTGGGGGTGCGGATGCCCGTAGCCGAGCGCCTCCTCGAGGTCTCGCGGGCCGAGCAGCCAGACGCGGTTTGCATCTGTGACCGACCCCGCCGCGTCGACCCATGCGGACGGACCACGACCGAGCACGACGGCGATGGGCATATCGGCGGCCTCGCCGGTCGGTGACGTCTCGCCGTCGTACAGGTCGAGGTGCCCGTCGAGGTACACCAACCCGACGCTGGGATCGACGCGACGGGCACCGGCGAGCGCGCCGGGAACCACTGAGCAACAACCGCCCATCACGAATGGGATCCGTCCGTCGCGACGGAGTCCTTCAACGGCGTGGGCCACGGCACGCGTCATCTCCACGACGTCATCGATCGCGATCACGCCCGAGACAGGGTCTCGGATATCCCCGCGGATGCGGACGTCGAGATCGCCCGCGTCGGCCGCAGACCATGGGTCACCGGCGCGCGAGTGCCCACGGAACGCGGCCGGCGCGTGCTCGGTCCCGCCGGATCGTCCCACGGAGTCGATCGGAACGCCGAGGAACGTGAACGGTCGCATAGGCGCGGAGCCTACCGGCGTTGGCTAGGCTGCCGCGATGCCGACCGTTGCCGGGTTCACGACGACGCCCGTGAAGTCGATGGCGCTGTCGCGGCCCGACCGGATCGAGCTGTCCACCTTCGGCTGTGTCGGCGACCGGCGGTTCCTCTGCGCACGCAACGACGGCACGCGTCTCTCCGGCATCTCGAAGGCAGCTCTGATCCCGATCCGCCCCACGTACGACATCCAGAGGGAACGGCTCTCCCTTACCTTCCCGGACGACTCAACGGTCGACGGAGACGCGAACGACCTTGGGGAACCGCTCTCGGTTGAGCTCTTTGATCGGACGATCCCCGTGCGCGTGCTCGGTGGGCCGTTCACGGCAGCGATCCGGGAGCACGCACGAGACGACACATTGATCCTCGCCCGCGTGGTCGAGCCCGAATACGCGGGCGGGAACCATCGCGCGTCGGTCGTTTCGCTCGCGTCGGTAGCCGACGTCGGCCGCCACGCCGGCGACGAGCGGCTCGATCCTCGCCGCTTCCGGATGCTCATCGAGATCGACGGCCTCGGTCCATATGAAGAGGACGCGTGGCAGGGACGTCGCGTGCGATTCGGCGAGGCGACCGTTCGCATGCGCGACCGGATGAACCGATGTGTGATGACGACCCTCGACCCAGATACCGGCGAACAGAACGCGCCGGTCCTCGAGGCGCTCGCCGGATACCGCAAGGTCGGGAACGAGCTGCTGCTCGGCGTCTGCGGCGACGTCAACCAACCGGGCTCGGTCGCCGTCGGTGACGACGTCGCCGTGCTCGACTGACGGGCGCCCGTTCGCTCGACGTCACGTAGACGTTCAGCCGGTGACGAACGTGCGGATCTCCGCTGCGTGCTCCTCGTAGTGCTCGAACGTTTCGCCGGTGAACTCCTCCACGGCCTCGTCGGTCAGCGTCGGCAACGCCTCAAGCGCCTCTCGACACTGCACGCGGTTCTGCTCGGATCGGACGATGATCTCTTCCCAGCTCATCCCGCGTCCGTCCTGAATCACGACCGCGTTGAACGCGTCCCAATCCTGCGAGTCCTCGATCCGCTCGCCGCGCGCGATCTTGTGCAACACGCCGGCGACGTAGCCGGCCCAGAACCCGCAGTGCCACACGAGGTCGTGCACCGACCATCCCGGCACGACACCTTCGTCCGACCGCCGATCCTCTGGAACCGCGCCGAACGCGTCCACGAACGCGGACCAGGCCGCATCCTCTTTCTGCAAGAGCTCCTCTGTCGTCGTCATGGCGGGGAACGCTATCGCGTCCGGCAGACAGAAGCATCGGGCCCGCCCGGCACGACAGGTGGACTAGGCTCCGGTCGATGGACCTCCATCCCCAGCTGGTCGTGATCGCGCGCGTCGGCCTCGCGGCCTTCCTCGGGTATCTGCTTGGCCTGGACCGCGCCCTGCGGGGCAAGGACGCGGGCGATCGCACCTTCTCACTGGTCGCGCTCGGATCCGCGGCGTTCGTCGCGCTCGGCGTGGAGCTGTTCCCGGACTCGGCAGACCGCGTGATCCAGGGCGTCACCGCAGGCGTCGGCTTCCTCGGCGGCGGCATCATCTTCCGTGCGTCGGGCGGGGTGAAAGGACTGACGACCGCGGCCGCACTCTGGACCGCCGCCGCGGTCGGGTGCGTGGTCGGCGCGGGGTACTACCTCGCGGGCGCCGCGATCGCGGGCGTCATCCTGATCGTGCTCGAGCTGCACGTGGTCGGGCCTCTGAAACGGCTCGGCACGCGCAACAGACGGGAACACCGGACGGAGCCCGAGACGGAGTAGCCGGGTTAGACGCTGAGCGAGCTGAACGCGATGCCGGTCGCGTCGGCGACGCCCTGGTTCGTGAGCTTCCCGTCCCAGGTGTTGACGCCGAGCGCGAGCGCCGGGTCGTCATCGATCGCCTGCTCCGCACCGTCGGTCGCGAGCGCCAAGAGGTACGGGAGCGTGACGTTGGTGAGCGCGTACGTCGACGTGTGTGGCACCGCGCCCGGCATGTTGCCGACCGCGTAATGCACCACCGAGTCGACGACGTAGGTCGGCTCGGCGTGGGTGGTGACGTGAGACGTCTCGAAGCAGCCGCCCTGGTCGATCGAGATGTCGACCATGACCGCGCCCGGGCGCATCTCCCTGACCATCTCGGCGGTGACCAGATGCGGGGCCTTCGCGCCCGGCACGAGCACCGCGCCGATCACGAGGTCGGCGTCGACCACCAGTCGCTCGACCGCGAGACGCGACGACATCACCGTTTGGATGCGACCACGCCAGATCCGGTCGATCTCGCGGAGACGGTCGACGTTCTTGTCGATGACGACGACCTCGGCTTGCATCCCGGCGGCGATCTCGGCCGCGTTCCATCCCGCCATGCCACCGCCGAGCACCACGACCAGTGCAGGACGCACACCGCTCACGCCGCCCATCAACACTCCGCGACCGCCGGACGGTCGCTCGAGGTACTTCGCGCCCTCCTGCGGGGCCATGCGGCCCGCGATCTCGGACATCGGCGCGAGCAACGGCAGCTTGCCGTCCGGGGTCTGCACGGTCTCGTAGGCGATGGCGCGCACGCCGCGATCAACGAGGAACGCGGTCAGCTTGGTGTCGGCCGCAAGGTGCAGATAGGTGAACAGGACGTGGTCTGCACGGAACCGCTCGTACTCCTCCGGCTGCGGTTCCTTGACCTTGACGATCAGCTCCGCGGTCTCGAACACCGCGTCGGCGTCGGCCACGATCTTCGCGCCCGCGGCGACGAAGTCGTCGTCGGTGATGGCGGACCCATCGCCGGCCCCGGCCTGCACGACGACGTCGTGGCCGCCGTGCGTCAACTCGCGAACCCCCTCGGGCGTCGCCGCGACCCGGTACTCGTGCGTCTTGACCTCAGTCGGGATCCCGACGATCACGTCACGCCTCCAGGTCGTCGAGGGCGGCCCGCAGGCCGTCCGTCAGCTCCTGCACTTCATCATCCGTGAGCACCAGGGGCGGCGAGACCTGCAGCGCGCCGCCGGCCAGCACCCGCCCCATGATGCCCCGTTGCCGGAGCGCCGGCACGATGCCGCCCAGCAACCCGGGATCCGACGCCACCCGGTCGGTCAGCTGCACCGCCGCGAGCACGCCCACGCCGCCCCGGACCTCGCGCACGAGCGGATGCGAAGCTAGCGTCTGCAACCCTGTCAGCAACACACCTTCGAGCTCGGCAGCACGCCGGACGAGCCCCTCCCGCTCGATGATGTCGAGGTTGGCGAGCGCCGCCGCCGACACCGCGGCATGACCGCTATAGGTGTAGCCGTGCCGGAACATGCCGGCGCCCTCACGCCAGAACGGCTCCCAGACCGTGGACCCGGCGATCACCGCGCCCAGCGGGAGGTAGCCGCTCGTGATGCCCTTCGCACAGGTGACGAGATCCGGCTCGAGCCCGAACCGTTCGCTCGCGAACCACGCGCCCGTCCGCCCGAAGCCCGTGATCACCTCGTCCGCGATGAACAGCACCCCGAGGTCGCGACAGATGCCCCGCGCCTTCTCGAGGTAGCCGGGCGGCGGCGGGAAGACCCCGCCCGCGCCCATCACCGGCTCACAGAAGAACCCCGCCACCCGTCCTTGTCCGAGCTGGTCGATCGTTTCGTACAGGGCGTCGACGTCGTCCCACGGAACCTCGACGACCTCATGGAGCAAGGGGCCGTAGCCGTCCGCGTTGGCGCGGATCCCCGCGAGCGACGTGCCCGCCGCGTGCATGCCGTGATACGCGTGCTCGCGACGGATCAACACCGTGCGCTCCGGCTGGCCGGTGAGCGACCAGAAGCGCCGGACCATCTTGGTTGCGGTGTCGATCGAGTCCGACCCGCCGCTCGTCAGGAACACCTTCGCGTCGGGCATCGGCGCGATCGCCGACACCCGGTCGGTCAGGGCCGCGGTCGGTTCATTCGTAAGGTCACCGAACGTGTGGTACGCGGCAAGCCGCCGCATCTGGTCGGCCGCCGCGTCCGCGATCTCGGTTCGCCCGTGGCCCACGTTCGCGAACCAGAGCCCAGCGGTCGCGTCGAGGTAGCGGTTCCCGTTCGCGTCCCACACGTGGGACCCCTCGCCGCGGACGAGGATCAGCTCGCCGGCGGACTCCAGCGCAGCCATATCGGCGAACGGGTGCCAGAAGGTGGTCATGTCGGCAGATGTTCCCAGGTCACCCTGGGGCCACGCGCAACCGGGATGGCGCCCATCTGGATCCGCCTTCCTTCGGCCAACCCGAAGGGCGGTTCCGTTCGTACTACCACCTGGCAGCGCGGCCGCTTAGGAGGCATCCATACGGCCCCCCCTGGCGGCCGCCTGGCATAGACGAACTAGCCACAGGGGACTAACGTTCCCTCGCCGTTCCGGCAACTTCATAGGAGGGGAACATGGACCCCACACCCGATCCGGCCCTGATCCGTGGCCTCACCCAACGGCGCATCTCTCGCCGAGACGCGATGCGATATGCGGGAGTGGGGGTCGGCGCGGTCGGTCTCGCTGCGCTCCTCGATGCGTGTGGGGTCGGCGGCTCAAGCGCGGCGGGGTCGGCGAGCGCCGGCGCGTTCGACTGGAGCGCACAGACGCTCAACCACCAGCTGAACTTCGCCAACTGGCCGTACTACATCGACACGAGCCACGGCACCCACCCGACACTGGACACGTTCGCCAAGCAGACCGGCATCCAGGTCAACTACAAGCCGGTCATCAACGACAACCAGGCGTTCTACGCCAAGCTGAAGCCGCAGCTTCAGTCGGGTCAGTCCACCGGCTGGGACATCATCGTGATCACCAACGGCGCCCAGTTGTCGGAGCTGATCGGCAACAACTGGTTGCTCCCGCTGGATCTCAGCCAGCTCCCCAACTTCACGAAGTACGCGAGCGATTCGATCAAGAGCCCCTCGTACGACCCGGGGAACAAGTACTCGGTCGTCTGGCAGTCGGGCTTCACCGGACTCGCGTACAGCCCGAAGGCGACCCAGGCGCTCGGCCGCGAGCCGGACAGCCTCGCCGATCTGTGGGACCCGGCGCTCGCCGGTCACGTCGGCATGATGAGCGACAACACCGAGCTGGGCAGCATCGGCCTGCTCCATCTCGGGATCGAGCCCTCGACGTCCAAGCCGTCCGACTGGACGAAGGCGGCGCAGGTGCTGCAGCAGCAGAAGGACGCCGGCATCCCGCGCGGCTACTTCGACCAGGGGTACATCAACCAACTTGAGGACGGCAACACGTGGATCACGCAAGCGTGGTCGGGCGACGTCTTCCTCGCGAATCAGACCGGGTACCCCGAGCTGAAGTTCATCGTGCCGAAGGAAGGCGTCATGTTCTGGCACGACAACATGCTCATCCCCGTCGGCGCCGAGAACCCGCTCGACGCGTTGACCTACATGAACTACGTGTATGAGCCGCAGGTGGCCGCGTTGATGGCGAACTACATCTGGTACGTGACGCCGGTGCCCGACGCGAAGCCCATCGTGGCGTCACTCCCGGGCGGCAAGCCCGTCGCGGACAGTCCGCTCGTCTTCCCGGATCAGGCGATGTACAACCAAACGCACACGTACTACGTGTACACGGGGACGGACGACCTCGACCAATGGAACAACACGTTCGATCCGATCATCACGGGGTAGAGCGGGGCAAGCCCAGCCTCCGGAAGCGCCTCGCGCCGTACGGCCTGATCGGCCCCGGCGGGTTGTGGCTCGCGATCTTCTTCCTCATCCCGATGGTCGCGATGCTGCTGTTGTCGCTGGAGACCCCGGTCCCCTCGACCGGGTTCAAGGACCTCGGCTATCGGTTCACGTGGCATTTCGGCGAGTACGCAACGGCGCTGTCGATGTTCCACACGCAGTTCATCCGGTCGCTGGTGTACGCCGCGATCGTGACGATCGCCACCCTGCTCGTCGGCTATCCCGTCGCGTACTGGATCGCCTTCAAGGGCGGGAAGCACAAGACCACGTTCCTGTTCCTGCTGCTGCTGCCGTTCTTCGTGTCGTTCGTGATCCGGTCGCTCGCCTGGCAGTTCATCTTGTCCGATGAAGGCGTGGTCCTTGGGGCGCTGAAGTCGGCGCACCTGCTTCCCCAGAACTTCCACGTCCTGTCGACGCCGACGGCCGTCATCGCGGGCATCGCGTACAACTCGCTGCCGTTCATGGTGCTGCCGCTCTACGTGTCGCTGGAGAAGATCGACCGGGCGTTGATCGAGGCGGCCGGTGACCTGTACTCGACACCCCGTGACGTGATCCGGAAGGTGATCCTGCCGCTGTCGGTGCCGGGCATCTTCGCCGGATTCCTGCTCACGTTCATCCCGGCGGTCGGCGACTACGTGAACAACGACATCCTCGGCGGCACCAACACCACGATGATCGGCAACGTGATCCAGCGGGCGTTCCTGAACGATCAGAACTACCCGCTCGCCTCGGCTCTGTCGTTCATCCTGATGCTCATCCTGCTGGTCGGGATCATCCTGTACGCGCGGGTGCTCGGGACCCGCCAGATCGAGGAATACCTATGACGGCGGCCTCCACGACCGTCGAGCCCGTCATCCCGGCAGAGGTGGAATACCGCCCGGCGACCAAGAAGCCCAAGCGCAAGCTCTCCGACATCTTGCTGGCTACCTACACCGGGCTGGTGATCGCGTATCTGCTGATCCCGATCGCGGTGATGATCCTGTATAGCTTCAACTCCAACGCGGCCTCGGGCACGGCCGTGACGCCCAAGGTCTCCTTCCGGTGGCAAGGCTTCACGGTCGAGTGGTGGAAGCAGTGGAACGCGGTGCCCGACCTGACCTCGTCCCTGTGGAACTCGCTCTACATCGCGGTCATCAGCACGATCGTCGCCACGTTCCTGGGGACGCTGATCGCGCTCGCGTTGGTCCGGTATCACTTCCGCGGCTCGGGCACCACCGAGACCGTGATGTTCATGAACATCGCGGCGCCCGAGATCGTCCTGGGTGCGGCGCTGTTGTCGTTCTTCGTGCTGCTGCGCTTCCCGATGGGGCTGATCAGCATCTTCGTGGCGCACGTGATGTTCAACATCGCGTTCGTCGCGATCGTCGTGCGCGCGCGATTGTCGGGCTTCCATCGAGAGATCGAGGAGGCGGCGCAAGATCTCTATGCCAATGCGTGGGTGACCTTCTATAAGGTCACGCTGCCCTTGATCTGGCCGGGGATCTTGGCCGGTGGCCTGCTGGCCTTCGCGCTGTCGATCGACGACTTCGTGACGACGAACTTCGTGGCGGGGCAGACGGTGACGTTCCCGCTGTGGGTCTACGGCGCGGTGAAGGTCGGGATCCCGCCACAGGTGTTCGTGATGGGGACGTCGATCTTCTTGGCCGGCCTGGTGATCGCGATCATCAACGTGATCGCCGCCCGGCGTCGTAACGAGGTCCGGGCGGCTACGGAGGACAGCTCGGCGTAGCTCTTCTCGGTCGGTCCGATCAGGGCCAGCGGCCGACCCAGCTACGGCAGGTCCACATAACGGAACTCAGTTCCAATATGTGGAACTGAGTGGAGAGGGTGCGCGAGCGCCGCCGGTGCGGCAGCTCAGCCGACGAGTGCCTGCGCCCCTCGCTTGACCAGCTGGTCGGCGATGATCACGCGCTGGATCTCGCTGGTGCCCTCCCAGATCCGCTCGACCCGCAGCTCGCGGAAGAACCGCTCGGCGACGTTCTCGCGCATGTAGCCGCGGCCGCCGAAGATCTGGACCGCGCGGTCGGCGACCCGGCCGGCCATCTCGCGACGCGTACAGCTTGGCCATCGAGCACTGCGCGTGCTGCGACCTTGCACGTCGGCGCCGGCGTCGATGTCCCGGCCGCTCGTACGTCATCAGCGCGGGCGGCGAACAGCTCGGTGAGGCTGTCCGCCAGCATGGGCTGAGATCGCCTGGTACTCGATGATCGGCTGGCCGAACTGCACGCGCTCCTTGGCGAACGCCGTCGCCTCCTCGATGAGGCGCTCGGCCGCGCCGCAGCAGCGGGCCGCGATCATCAGCCGCTCGAACCGGAACCACTCGTAGGCGAAGCGTCATCCCGTCGCCCTCGGCGCCGACCAGGTTGCGTGCCGGCACCCGGACGTCCTCGAACGCGACGATCGGGTGGTGGTGGGCGATCGGTGTGCGTGTACGCGGGGGTGCGCACCACGCCGCACGCCGGGCGTGTCGCATGTCGACGACGAACATCGCGTGCTCGCCGGCGTGCTCGCCCGCCGACGAGCTTCGCCTGGAAGAAGACGTAGGTCGGCCCGGTTGTACGACGTCACGTGCCACTTCTCGCCGTCCAGCACGTAGTCGTCGCCGTCGCGGCGGGCGGTCGCCTCGATCGCGTCGACGTCCGAGCCCGGCGCCCTCCTCGGTGATCGCGTAGCACTCGCGCCGCTCGCCGCGGATCGCCGGCTTCAGCCACCGCTCGATCTGCTCATCGCGTCGCCACCTCGGGCACCCACGCGGCCGGGGTGTGCACGCACCAGCCGAGCGCGTTGGTCACCCGGCCGGCCTGCTCCTGGACCAGCACCTGCTGCAGCGTGGTGAACCCGCCGCCGCCCAGCTCCTTCGGCAGGTTCATCCCAGACAGGCCCAGGTCGCGAGCGCGCTGTTCGAGACGCCGGTGATCTTCCTCGGGGATCTTCCCCTGGTGCTCCTCGGCATGGAGCTCCCACGGGATCAGCTCATCGTCGACGAAACGGCGGGCACGCTGCTGGATCTCACGGTCGGCGTCGGACAGGGGATAGGTCGTCATGGCCGCAGGATATGGCGCGGAGCGCCGGAGCCGTCAACGCGGCTAGAGGCCCTCGAGGATGATGAACGCGTCCGCGACGAGCGCCATCCGCTTGAACTCGTGCGGCATGTCGGACCGCTGATGGCTCGTCACGATCGTCACGTCGTGGGTCGGACAGGTGTACGCGGTCGTTCCCCAATAGCCGTCGTGGCCCCACCAGGTCACATCGGCGGCTTCTGCCCGGAACAGATACATCGCGGCGTTCGACACCGTTTCGTCCGAGGTGCCGAGGGCTCGGGGCAGACCGGCCAGCGTCTCGGTCATGGTCGCAAGGGTTTCCGGGCGCTCGAAGATCTGGTCGCGGAGCAGGGCTCGGAAGAATCGCGCGAGGTCGCCGCATGTCGACATCAGCCCACCGCCGCCGTAGAGGTCGACCGACGCATCCATGTCGTTAACGTCGAGGTCGCGCTCGTACTGATGGGACAGCGGCGGCAGGTCGGGCGGCTCGTCCTCGATCGACTCCTGCCAGGTCGTTCGCAGACCGAGCCGCTCGTAACCCATGAGCGCTCGGAGGGCGGCGCCCATCGTCATGCCGGTGGTCCGCTCGATGACCTCGCCGACCAGGCACGCGCCGGTGTCTGAGTAGCCGAACACGGTTCCCGGAGGCCCGTACGGCTTCCCGTACTCGACCGCCCACTGGATCTGCTCGAACCGCGTCCATCGGTGACCGGGGTCCTTCGCGACCTGGGCGGTGAAACCATCGGTCAGCTCGTCGCCATAGGCATCGGCCGCGAAGTCGTAGATCCCGCTCGTATGGGTCAAGAGGTGCCGAAGCGTGATCGCGTCGGTGTCATAGCCGCCGCTTCGGAGGAGGTCGTCGTACGGGCCCGCGAGCAGTTCAGCCGCCGTCTGGTCGAGGGAGAGCTGCCCTTGCTCGACCAGGCGAAGCGTCGCCGCGGCGACGAACGGCTTCGTGACGCTCGCGATCCGGAACCGCGACCCCGGCTGCAAAGGACCCCCGCCGAGTTCCTTCACACCCGCTGCAACCTCGAGGTCGATGCCGAGGCCGGGTGCCAGCACGTGCAGCAGCCGCCCCGGCATCTGTGGCCACGCAGCCATGTCGGCATCGATCAGTTCTTGGAATCGGTCTTGGACGCTCATCCTACGAAGGGCGCCAGGCCGGTCCAGGGACGGACCTGCTCCAACGCGGCACCGATCCGGAACGCGGTCACGTCGTCGTAGGTCCGCGCGACGATCTGGATCCCGGTTGGAACGCCGTTGGAGGGTGCGATACCGCTGGGCACGGCCAGGACCGGACACGGCGCAAGGATGTTGAACGGGGTCGTCATGAAGTGCGTGAACTGACGGTCGTTGCCGCCGCCGGTGTCGAAGAGCTGTCCCAGGATGCTGTCCCCTGCCGGGATGCCGGGCGATGCCCAGGTCGGGCAGATCAAGGCATCGTAGGTCTCGAATAGTTGCCCGATCGGCGCCCAGACCTCGGCTTCCTGGTGAAGGCCTCGCAGGAAGGAGCCCGGCTCGGCGATCAGCACCCGCGCCTCGTTTGCCCACGCATGCACGTAGTCGTTGACCAGGTCGGGGAACTCGTCGGCCGCACTCGCGATCTCCGCCCCGAAGATCGATGCGAAGTGTCGGCGCGCCGTGTCCATGAGCAGCTCAAGGTTCCACGGGATCTCGACCTCGTCGACCTTGGCCCCGGCGGCGAGCAGGGCCTCCCCCGCCGCGTGCGTGTTCGCGGCGATCTCCTCGTGGATGTCCCACGAGCCGAGGTCGACCGACAGCGCGATGCGCATGCCGTCGATGCCGTCGAGCCGTTCGGGGATCTCGAGCTTCGGCCGCAGGCTCGCGATGTCGGCGGGATGCGGTCCGACGACCACGTTCTCGAACAGCGCACAGTCGGCGATGGTTCGAGCGAGCACGCCGTCGTGGCAATAGCGATCGAGGTTGTACGGCGCGCCCGTCGGCACCCGGCCGTGTGGCGCCTTGAATCCGACGACCCCGTTGATCGACGCAGGGATCCTGATCGAGCCGCCGATGTCCGACCCGCTCGCGAGCGTCGACGTCCCGGATGCGAGTGACGCACCGGATCCGCCGCTCGAGCCGCCGACCGCGACCTCGGGGTTCCAGGGATTGCGCGTGATCCCCCAGAGCTTCGAGTGCGTGTATCCCGTGCACGAGAACTCCGGCGTCGTGGTGCGCGCGTGCACGACCGCGCCTGCGGCGAAGATGCGCTCGGCGATCGGCGCGGTCTCCTTCGCGATCTCGTCGACGGCGAGCGATCCGTACCGCATGCGCCAGCCCTCGACCGGCACCTCTTCCTTGAGCGCGACCGGGAGTCCCTCAAGCGGCCGGACGTCCTCGCCGGCCGGCGTAGCGCTCCGTGGACTCGGTCGCCGCGATGAGGGCCGCTTCCTCACGTTGCTCGGTCAAGGCGTTCACCGTCGGCTCGACCTCGACGGCCCGTTCTTGCACGGAGGCAAGTAGTTCGAGCGGCGACAGTTCCTTGGCGCGCATCCGCGCCAGCGCCTCGGTGGCGCTCAGCTCCCACGCCTCGGTCACGCGATGAACTCTAAGCGGTCCCGATGGCTCGCAACCTGTTCCAAGATGTCTTGGTCCGGCGTGTGGTCTCTGTCGTCGTCGTCAACCTCGGCCCGCTCGCCGAAGAGTTCCCCGAGAGGTATCGCTGACCTGTGTCGGCAACGACGGTCACGATCCGCCGAAGCTCCGGGTGTTTCGACGCCAGCTTGTGCGCCGCGACCACGTTCATCCCGCTCGACGGGCCACAGAGCATGCCCTCCTCGCGAGCCATCCGTTGCGCCATCACGAGCGCCTCGCCCGTGCTGACCGTCACGATCCCGTCCATCGCGGACAGGTCGAGGTTGCGCGGGATGATGCCGTCGCCGATCCCGGGAACGCCGTGGCGTCCCCAACGCTGCTCGCTGATCAACGGACACTCCGCGGGCTCGACCGCGTAGGCCACCACCGTCGGGTCGTTGGCTTTGAGCGCCCGGGTTACGCCGGTGATCCAGCCGCCGGTGCCCTGCGCCGCAACGACCGCGTCAACTCGGCCCTCCATCTGCTCCCAGATCTCGCGGCCGCTCTGCTGTTGCGCCTCCGGGTTGTCCGGGTTCTCGAACTCTCCGGGGAAGAAGTAGCGGTCGGGCTCGGCCGCGACGAGCTCGCGCATGCGGGCGAGCGCGAGGTCGATGTCGGTGCCGGCGCCCGGCGTGAGCTCGAGGTGCGCGCCGTACGCCTCGATCATCCGCTTCCGCTCTGGGCTCATGCCCTCCGGCATCACGATCACGCACTCGTAGCCCTTGATCGCGGCGACCGCCGAGCACGCGATGCCGGCGTTGCCCGTCGTGCACTCGATGATCGTCATGCCGGGTTTCAGGCGACCGGCCTCCTCCGCCTTGGCGAGCATGTGCGCGTAGATCCGGTCCTTGACCGAACCCGTCGGGCCGTACCACTCGACCTTGGCGAACAGCTCGAGGTCGGGTACGACGCGCCCGAGCCGGACGAGCGGTGTCGCCCCGAGCGCTTCGAGCAGCGACGACGCCGGGCGCGCGTTCTGATCCCAGGTCGTCATCCCGCTACCCGCCCTCGGTCGATGTGGCCGAGCTGTCGCGACACCGCCTGCGCGGCCTCGGCGGTCAGCAGGCCGAGGCGCGGGACGTCGACCGCGTGCATCCGGAACGCCGGCCCGGACACGCCGAGGGCGGCGATGACCCGGCCGTCGGCCTGGCGCACCGGTGCGGCGACGGCGTTGAGGCCTTCCTCCAGCTCTTCGAGCGCCTGCGCGTAGCCGCGCGTGCGCACCGCGTCGAGCTCGTGCCGAAGCTGGGACGCGTCGCTGATGGTGTGATCCGTGAACCGCTCGAGCGGCTCCGCGAGCACGCGATCGCGGTCCGCCTCATCGGCGAACGCGAGCAACACCTTCCCGTTGGACGTGCAATGCATCGGTGTCCGACGTCCTACCCAACTCACCGTGACGATCGAGCGCGAACCGGAGATCTGGTCGACATAGACGACGTCGTCGCCGCTACGGACACCGAGGTTGCTCGCCTCACGGGCGCGCTCGGCGAGCGTCTCGAGGATCGGTCGCGCGAGGCGAACGAGGTCGAGCCCGCTCATCGCCGCGCCCGCCAAACGGACCAGGCCGAACCCGATCCGGTAGCGCTCGGTCAATGGATCGCGCTCGAGCAGGCCTCGTTCTGCGAGGACAGCGGCCAGGCGCGAGGCGGTCGCCTTATGGACGCCGAGTTGCCGTCCGAGCTCGCTGACCCCGAGCTCGCCCGCGTCGGCGACGAGCTCGAGCGCCGTCAGCGCCCGGTTCACCGACTGCAGCGAACCACCGGTCTCGTCGCGCACCCAGCAACCCCCTCGGACGTGCCCGCGCATCGTAGTGCCAGACCCGTTGCGAGGTCGAACCCCCCGTTGCGCCCCCCGCACCCTCGCGTTGCCGGAACCGGGGTCGTCGGACAGACTGCGGCTCCAGGGAAGGGCGGGGATGAGCGAGGAACCGCAGCGCTATTGGCGCAGCGTCGAGCCGAAGGACAGCTATGACGTCGTGATCGTTGGCGGCGGCGGGCACGGCCTGGCGACCGCCTACTACCTCGCCCGGAACCACAACATCACCGACGTCTGCATCGTCGAGAAGGGCTGGCTCGCCGGCGGCAACGTCGCCCGCAACACGACGGTGATCCGTTCCAACTACCTCTGGGACGCCTCGGCGGCGATCTACGAACACTCACTCCAGCTGTGGGAAGGCCTTGAGGAAGACCTGGGCTGGGACCTGCAGTTCGACCAGAAGGGCGTCCTCAACATCCTCCATCACATCGGTGAGGTCCGGAACTCGACGCGCCGGGTGGAGGCCAATCACCTCCAGGGGGTCGACGCCGAGATGCTCGACGCCCAGCAGGTGAAGGAGTTCTGCCCGATCATCGATATCTCCGCCGGCGCGCGGTATCCCGTGCTCGGAGGCGCGCTGCAGCGCCGCGGTGGCACTGCGCGGCACGACAAGGTCGCATGGGGACTCGCGACGCGTGCGAGCGACCGCGGCGTCGACATCGTCGAGCACGCCGAGGTCACGGGGTTCCTGCGCGGCAGCGGCGGCGCGGTGACCGGCGTCGAGACGATCCGCGGCGCGATCCGCGCGAACAAGGTGGCGCTCGTGGCGGCGGGTCACACGAGCGTGCTCGCCTCGATGGTTGGACTGCGGCTCCCGGTGCAGTCGCACCCGCTGCAGGCGCTCGTGAGCGCGTTGTACGAACCGATCCTCAACTGCGTCGTGATGTCGAACGCCGTGCACGTCTACGTCTCGCAGGCCGACAAGGGCGAGCTGGTGATGGGCGCCGGCATCGACAGCTACAACGGCTACGGGCAGCGCGGCTCGTTCCATGTGATCGAGCATCAGATGGCCGCCGCGTGCGAGCTGTTCCCGGTGTTCAAGCACGCCGCGCTGTTGCGCACGTGGGGTGGGATCGTCGACGTCTGCCCGGACGCGTCGCCGATCATCGACGTGACGCCGGTTCCAGGCTTGTACCTGAACTGCGGCTGGGGCACCGGTGGGTTCAAGGCCACGCCCGGGAGCGGCTGGGTCTTCGCGGAGACGATCGCGACCGGCGAACAGAGCGAGCTGGCCAAGCCCTATGCGCTGGAACGCTTCACGACCGGCGCCTTGATCGATGAACACGGAGCAGCGGGGGTCGCGCACTGATGCGGGCGGCGACGGTTCGCTCCTTCGCCTTGTCGCTCCCCGAAGCGGAGGAACGCGAGACGTGGGAGACCGCGACCTTCCGCGTGCGCAACAAGATCTTCACGATGTTCGACGAGAAGGAGCGGCATCTCTGGATCAAGTCGACGCACGACGAGCAGCAGGCGCTGATCGCGATGGACCCCGATGCGTTCTTCTTCCCGTCGTACGTGGGGTCGAAGGGCTGGGTCGGCGTCGTCGTGTCGAAGGCGGAGCGTGGTGAGGTCCAGGACCTGATCATCGAGGCGTGGCGGCTGACGGCGCCCAAGCGGATGGTGGCCGCGTTCGACCAGGAGAGCGCCTAGATGCTGCTGATCCGGTGCCCGTGGTGCGGCGACCGCGATGAGATCGAGTTCAAGTACGGCGGGCAGGCCCACCTCGCCTACCCGGAAGACCCGGAGGCGTTGAGCGATGCCGAGTGGGCGGACTTCCTGTTCATGCGGGACAACCCGAAGGGCGAGTGGGCGGAGCGGTGGATGCACGCGGCAGGCTGCCGCCGGTGGTTCAACGCGATCCGCGACACGGCCACGCATCGGATGGTCGCGACGTACCGGATGGGCGAAAGGCCGCCGGCGTGACGGGTCGCAGGCTCGACAGCGGTGGTGCGTGGCTGGATCGCGCGCGCCCCATGGAGTTCATCTTCGACGGTCGCGAGATCCACGGGTTCGCCGGCGACACGGTGGCGAGCGCCTTGCTCGCGATCGGCGAGGCCGGTGGGTTCGTGTCGCCGATATCGCGCAGACCGCGAGGTGTCTACGCGGCCGGCGTCGAGGAACCCAACGCGTTCGTGGAGATCACGGCCCCGTGGTTCGAGCCGATCCGGCCGGCAACGATCGTCGAGCTCGTTGACGGCCTGCAGGTCCAAAGCCGGGCCGGGGTCGGGGTTATGCCTGCCGGGCCCGTCGCGCCGAGGCCTGCGCGTCACGCGCACCGACACGTCGAGACATTGGTGATCGGCGGCGGCTCGTCCGGCCGTGCGGCGGCCACGATGGCTGAAGGACGCGTGCTGGTCGTCGACGAGCAACCGGTCGTCACCGATCCGCCGCCGAACGCGATCACGCTGACCTCGACGACCGCGACGGGGATCTACGACGACGGCTACGTGCTCTGTTATCAGCGCGACGGCGGCGTGGATGTCTTCCATCACGTACGGGCCGCGCGCGTCATGCTCGCGAGCGGGGCGCACGAACGGCCGCTCGCGTTCGCCGGCAACGACCGGCCCGGCGTGATGCTCGCCTCCGCCGCCCGGGTGTATCTCGAGCGCTTCGGCGTCCTGGTCGGCGAGCGGATCGTTGTCTTCTCGACGAACCACGGCGGGCACGACGCGGCAGAAGCGCTCGCCGCGGCCGGCGCACAGGTTGTCGTCATCGACCCGGCCACGCGGACCGGTCCCGCAACGGAGCGACTGCGAGGGGCCGGGATCGAGGTGCGGCTGAACGCCAGGGTGGTCGCGACCGACGGCGATCCCGGGCTCACCGGCGTCACGGTGTCCGCCGCTGACGGCCAGCGCACCACGCTCCCAGCGGATGTGCTCGCCGTCAGCGGCGGCTGGAACCCGGCGATCCAACTCGCGCGCGGCCTGGGCATCGGCCTGCGCTACGACGAGGAGAAGACCTCTTTCGTGCACGACGGCTCCGGGCCCGAGTGGCTCACGGTCGTAGGTCGCGCCGCGGGCAACGTCCCGGCCTCGTTCCCGATGTGGGTGGTCGACGACGGCGAGGATCGCGAGAAGTTCGTCGAGCTCCAGCGAGACCAGACGGTCGCCGACGTCGCCGAGGCGGTCGCCGGTGGCCTCACCAACGCAGAGCACGTGAAGCGCGCGACCTACATCGGCACGACGATCGACCAGGGCCGCACGAGCGGCGTGCTCACCGCCGAGATCGTGAACCGGCTGCTCGGTTGGGCGCCGGGCGCCCAGGGACCGACCAATGCGAGGCCGCCGTACACGCCGGTCCCCTTTTCCGCGCTCGCAGGACCGGACAGCGGCCCGATCCTGCTCGACCCGATCCGCGTGACGCCGATGCACGCGTGGCACGAGGCGCACGGAGCCGCCTACGAGAACGTGGGCCAATGGAAGCGGCCGCGGTTCTTCCCTCGCGGCGACGAGGACATGGATGCGGCGGTCGCGCGCGAGTGCCGTGCCCTTCGCACAACCGTTGGCGTCCTCGACGCGAGCACCCTCGGCAAGATAGACGTCCGCGGTCCCGACGCCGGCGTGTTCCTCGACCGGATGTACACGAACCGGATGTCGAACCTCAAAGTCGGGTCGATCCGGTACGGGTTCATGCTGGGGCTCGACGGCATGGTGTTCGACGACGGCGTGGCGATGCGCATCGCCGACGACCACTACGTCTGCACGACCACGACCGGCGGCGCGGCGGCCGTGATGGATCGGTTCGAGGAATGGCTCCAGACCGAATGGACCGACCTGCGCGCCTACTGCACGAGCGTGACGGAGCAGTGGTCGGTGGTGGCGGTCGGCGGACCGCGAGCCCGCGAGGTTGTCGCGGCGGCCGGCGCCGACACCGACCTCCACCATGACGCGTTCCCGTTCATGACGTTCCGAGAGGCGACGGTGGCGGGCGCGCCGGCCCGGATCTGCCGGATCAGCTTCACCGGCGAACTCAGCTACGAGCTGCACGTCTCGCCGTGGCACGCGCAGCACGTGTGGGACGCGGTGATGGCGGCCGGCGAGCCGTTCGGCATCACGCCGTATGGGACCGAGGCCATGCACGTCCTGCGCGCCGAGAAGGGCTACGTGATCGTGGGGCAAGAGACCGACGGCACACAGACGCCCGAGGACCTCGGGATGGGGTGGATCGTGAACACCGGCAAGGGCGACTTCGTCGGGAAGCGTTCGCTCGTCAGGAGCGACATGCTGCGCGACGACCGGAAACAGCTGGTCGGCATCATGACCGAAGACCCGGCGCGGGTGCTGATCGAGGGAACGCAGCTGATCGGCGACGCAACGATCCCGGAGCCGCCGGCGCACATGCTCGGGTGGGTGACATCGTCTTATCGAAGCGAGGCGCTTGGCCGAAGCATCGCGCTCGCCGTCGTCGAGACCGGACGCGGTCGCATCGGTAACCAGATCCACGCGGTGGTGGGCGACGCAACCGTTCCGTGCCGCGTTGCCGATCCCGTCTTCTACGACCCAGAGGGAACGCGGCGCGATGGTTGATGGCCGGTCCCCGCTCGCGCACCACGCCGCCGCCCTCGCGACGGTCGACGCGGCCGAGATCCCGTTCCTCACGCAGATCGCCGTGCGGTGCGGAGAAGCCGATGCCGCTCGACTTGGCTTCCCCCTCGAGCCGAACACCGTCACCGGGGACATGGCGCGGGGAGCGCTGTGGCTCGGTTCGGACGAATGGCTCGTCGTCGCAGAACCCGGCGATCCCGGCGTGGTCGTGGATGGGCTTGAGGCGTTGCTGATGGACACCCGTCACGCCGTCGTCGACGTCAGCGGGAACAGAGCCGTCATCGAACTCCACGGCCCCGGCCGGCTCGCGCTACTCGCCTCTGCTTGTTCGCTCGACCTCGATCCGGCCGGAGGCTGGGTTCCCGGCGTCTGCGCGCAAACACTGCTGGCTCGCGCGCAGGTCGATCCTGCAGGAACTTCCCAACGCGACGCGCGTGTTCGTCCGGCCCTCGTTCGCCGACTACCTCGTCGACCGGCTCCTCGCGTCGATCTAGTCAGCCGCCGGCGATGACGGTGAGGACGTCGTCGGCGTAGCGCTCGACCTTGGCCTGGCCGACCCCAGAGATGGAGCGCAGGGCCGCGGGCGACGTCGGGCGGGACTCAGCGATCAGCACCAGCGTCTTGTCGTGGAAGATCACGTACGGAGGCACCCCGTCGGCAACCGCCCGCTCCCGTCGCCACGTGCGGAGCCGCTCGAACAACGGATCGCCGCTCTCGACACGCTTCGGCTGCCGCTGCTTCTCGATCTTCGGCTTCATGCCCGTGGCCTCCGCGACGAACGGGCTCACCGCCGCCTTGCCGTCGATCGGCCATGTGATCGCGAGCCAGTGCCGCGCCCTCGTCACGCCCACATAGAAGAGCCGGCGCTCCTCTTCCGGATCCGCGGCGGTCCGGCCGCTCTTGTACGGGATCCTCGCCGTCGAGCACACGCGGCAGGAACACGACGTCGAACTCAAGCCCCTTGGAGCGGTGATAGGTCAACAGCTGGACACCCCGGCCGGACTCCTCGACGGAGAACCGCGAGGGAAGCTCCGCGATGAACCCGCCGACCGTCGCATCGTCCGCGTGGGCCTCGGCGAACTCGCGCGCGAGTGACCGGAACCGTCCGAGGTCGGCCTGGCGCGTTCGCTCGTCGTCGGCATCCGGCGTCGTTTCCGGGTCGAACCCGAGCGCGTCGGTCGCACGTTCGATCGCGTCGACGACCGGCGCATCGCCGCCGCGGCGGAGCCGGCCGAGCATCGCGCGGGCCGCCGGCCGCTGGAGGAACGCACCGGTCCGCACCTGGTACGGCACACCGACCGCCGCGAACGCCTCTTCGAACGGCTCCGTTCGGGCGTTGATCCGAGTCAGGATGGCGATCTCTTCCCAGGCGACGCCTTGCTCGTGCACCTCGCGGCACCGGGCGACGATCCACGACACCTCGTCATGCTCGGACGGGAAGGAACGGGCCAGCGGTTCGGGGCCGCCCGGACGGGTCGCCTGCAGTCGCTTCTCGAAGCCGCCGAGCAGCGGCGCCAACCGATTCGCCAATGTGAGTATCTCCGGTGTAGATCGGTAGTTCTGTTCGAGCCGGATGATCCGCGCACCGGGGAACCGCTCGGGGAACGCCAGCAGATACTCGGGTGACGCGCCGGTGAACCCGAAGATCGTCTGATAGTCGTCGCCGACGACACAGAGCTCGTCGCGGCCGGCGAGCCATCGGTCGAGCAGCGCAGACTGCAGCGGGTTCACGTCCTGGAACTCATCGACGGTGAACGCCGCGTACCGCCCGCGGATGCGTCCTGCCACTGCCGGATACTCGTCGATCATCCGGATCGCCAGGCCGAGCATGTCCTCGAAATCGAGCACGCCGCTGCGCTCCTTGCGCCGCTCGTAGTTGCGATAGATGCCGTCCATCAGCTCGACGGGGATCGGCGGCTCGTGTTCCTGTTCGACCAGCGCGTCGACGTATGCGTCGGGCGTGATCAAGCGGTTCTTGGCCCACTCGATCTCGCCGGCGAGTTCGCGGCGTGGCAGGAACTTGTGCGGCGGCGGCAACGCGTTGGCGAGCGGGGTGATCAGCCGCGCCTTGTGGTCGAGGATCTCGGGGAGCCGCGAGCCGCTCGCCTGTTCCCACAGACCGCCGAGCTGGTGCAATGCCGCGGCGTGGAACGTGCGCGCCTCGACGCTCTCGACCCCGAGCTTCTCGAGGCGCTCGCGAAGCTCGCCGGCCGCCTTCTGCGTGAAGGTGACCGCCAAGATCTGGCTCGGTTGGAAGGCGCCGCTCGCGACCTGCCAGGCGATGCGCCGGGTGATGGTGGTGGTCTTGCCCGTGCCGGCGCCGGCGAGGATCGCGACCGGTCCCTGGGTGGCCTCGGCCGCCTCTCGCTGGGCAGCGTTCAGCCCATCGAGGATCGTGGCTGCGTCGGGCATCGACGCGAGGCTAGCAGTGGCCTGCGACAGGCCAGGAATGCGGCACTACTCCGTGCCGGCAATCTCCTTGTCCATCTGCGCCAGTTCTTCGGCGTCGGGCAGGAATTCAGCCTGCTCAGCGGGACCGATCGGCACACCCTTCTCGATCAGACCGGCCTCGCGGTCCCGGTTGCGCTGGGCACGCTCGTCGCGGCGGGCCTGACGGGCCGCCTGCTTCTTCGCGTTCGCATCGCGACGCGCGCGTTTGCCGTAGGAATCGGGCACCGGCCCAGTGTACGCGACGAGCCGCTGGGTGCCGGGAGCGGCTCAGCCCGTGAGCTCGCCGTTGAGCATGCGGCGCTGCCAATCGGCGGTGTTCGCGACCTGGTTGAACGTGAAGACGTGCAGCGCCTGCACGTGCGCGTCGCGATCGACGAGCGTCGGTGCGAGCGCTTCGAGGAAGGCGTCGGGACCGAACGAGCCGCCGCGCATCAGGTGCCCGACCATCGACTTGTTCTTCTTGAGATAGCGCGCGGAGTCGGCGACGCCGATCCGGGCGCTGATCGCCATCAGCTTGGTGAGCTCGGCCACACCGGCCACGCCGAGGTGGACCGGCAGCGTGATGCCGGCGGAGCGCATGCGCGTGAGCCACGACGAGAGTGCCGTCGGGTTGAAGCACATCTGGGTGGTCATCGACGTGGCGATCGTCTGCTTCTCCTTGAGCGCGGCGAGCAGGACGTCGTCGGCGATGTCGGGGTGGCCCTCGGGGTAGCTGGGCACGCCGATCTCGGTGAACGGGTGGCCGAGCTCATCGATCGCGTGCAGCAGCGCCAGCCCGTCGTGGAACTCGCCCTTGTCCTTCGCGTCCCCGCCCACGACGAACGCCTTCGTGATCGAGGCGGCGCGGGCGCGGTCCAAGAGCTCCTGCAGGTGCGTCCGGTCGCGGATCATGTGCGCGGAGAGGTGGGGCGTGACGTCGTGGCCACGGGCCGCGAGCCTCTCCGACAGATCGAAGGTTGCCTCGATGCCATGGCTCGGCGAGGCGGTGACGGTCACGGCCGCGTCCTCGGGCAGCGCCTCGGCCTTGTTCAGGACGGAATCGAGCGGGATCAGCTCGTACTTGGCGCTCGAGACCAGGCGGAGCAGGGCGGCACGCTGATCGTCCGTCAGCGCGGCCTTCCCCTTCTGCCAGAACTTCCAGCTCATCCCACGTTTCCTCGCCCGAGAACGGCGGTCATGATGCCCTATCGGCACGTCGCAGTGTGAACCAGAGCCGACTCGGAGTCAGGGCACGGGCGGCCGTATGGCACGTCCTCACGGCGAGCTCAGCATCTGACGGAGCACGGTCAGGTAGCGGTCGCCGTACCGCTGCAACGGATCGACGTAGGTACCTTCCGCGATCTCGTTCCATGAGATCAGGGTCCACGCATCCGGCGCCGTCGCGGCGTTCCCGTCGAACAGCGCCTGCATCGTCTCGCCGTCCTTCCGCGGGATGCAGGTCGACCCGCCGAGCAGGACCCCGTCATAGCCGGGCGTGAACGGTGCCCACCACTCCTTGGGCGTGCCGTCCGGGTTGGGCGGCGTTGCGCGCACCGCGTCGGCGAACTGCCGCAGCTGCCCGAACGACTCCGGGTTCCCGTACGGGTCCTGTGTCGACCAGTAATAGGAGACGCCGTACAGGGACGCGCCGCGCTCGGGCGTGTAGCTGCTCGGCGTCTCGTCGCCGATGATGCGGAACGTGTCGCCGAACGCCGCGTCGATCGCGGCGAGGGTCGCGTCGTCGTACTTGTGTGAGCCCTGGAGGATCACCACTGGCTCGCCGTTGAGCAGGTACTGCGCCGGATCCGATGCGTAGTGGTCGCGGTAGTACGCGAGGTCGGCGAGGATCGTCGAGAGCGGGAGCACCCTGGCGGAGGACTTGTAGGACAGTACGAGCCTGAATGGCACTCCCTGCGCCTGCAAGGCGTCGGCGCCGCGGAACGCCTTTGCCAAGCGCGCGTCATAGGTCGGGCCGCCGACCCAATTGACCGCGAATCCGGTCAGGCCGGCGGACGCCGCCTGTCGTTCGTCCGACTGGATCTGACCGGGAGCGTCCTGCGACCACAGCTGCGCCGGCGCGTCAGTGAGCTGGTTCCCCGCGTACAGGCTCTTCGGCGGACAGCCATCGGCCGGGAGCGTCGCCGGCACCGGCAGTGGCTTCGCGCCGTACGGGTAGTTCGGGCCGAGCTTGTCGTGCCAGTGCTGGATGCTCCACCACAAGTAGTAGAAGGCGAACACGGGAGCCGTTGGGCCGCCGGACGGCTGCGCGGAGATCGACGACGTGGCGGACGACCCGTCGTCGCCGGCGCGAACCGCGCTGACGCCGGCCCACACCGCCGCCGCGACGGCGACGGCAACGACCACGGGGATGAGCCGACGCATCTTCCTTCTCCTCCGAGCCGTCGATCAGCGGGATCGACGACGTTGATCCGGCATACCCAGTGTCGACGGTCGGCTTCGAGCGACACCCCGACTCCTGAGAAGTGGCTCTCTTCGTGTGCCTGCGGGTAGGATGCCGGGCCTCGAGCGAAAGAGCCGACCGGGGAGGATGGCGATGGGTCGCGAGAGATTCCTGCTTGAGACAACCGCCAACACACGTTCGACGAGGCCATGGCCCCTGCGTTCGTTGCGTTTGTAGCTGGCCGACATATCCGAGCGCTTCTTCGGATGTCTCAGTAGTCCGTTCGACAGCCAACCACGTTCTCGATCTGTTGCGTGCGATCGCATGCGGCCGCACGCTGCACGAACAAGGGAGGTCTGGCACATGTTCCGTTCCCCCCCGAAGCTGGTCCGCATCTGGGCGTCCTTGTTGGCGGTTGGGCTGGCGATCCCGACCGTTGGTTCGATCGGGGCCTCGCCCAGCGCCGCCGCCACGAAGCGGCTGGTCATCATCGTGATGGAGAACCATGAGCGTGCCGACATCGTCGGGTCGTCGGCCGCGCCGTACCTGAACGGTCTGCGGACCCGCGGGATCGATTTCACGAACTACGTCGCCGTCGCCCACCCCTCATTGCCGAACTACCTGGCCCTCGCGAGCGGCAGCACGGCCGGGAAGTCGGGCACCGACACGATCAGCGCCGGGCAGATCTCGGGCATGACCACGGTCTGGAATCAGTTGCAGAGCCACGGGATCGGCTGGCGGGTCTACGAGGAAGGGATGCCATCGACCTGCTACGGCGGATCGTCGAGCCGCGGCTACGTGCTTCGGCATAACCCATCGATCCCGTTCTCGAGCGTGTACGGGAACACGCTCGCCTGTCAGCAGGTGCGGCCGTATTCGTCGGGCGTTCCGCTTGCCGCGGTGACGTTCATCGCTCCGAACATGTGCCATGACATGCACAATTGCTCGATCGGGACCGGCGACGCCTGGCTCAAGGCAAACGTCCCTCCGATGATCCAGGCCGGCGCGACCGTCGTGATCACGTTCGACGAAGGCGACACGAACACAGGCGGCGGCGGGAACGTCTACACCGTCGTCGCGGGTGCCGGAGTGACGCATCGCCTCGTGAGCTACCGCTACAACCACTACTCCCTGCTCGCGGCGATCGAGCATCGGTACGGGTTGCCGCTGTTGAAGAACGCCGCGAACGTGGCGCGGCTGCCGCTGTCGTAGGCCGGCTCAGGCGTTCGAGTCGGGGAAGCTCGCTTTCTTACGATCGATCCACTCGCGGAGCTCTTCGTCCTTGGCCTCGTCGATCGCGGGCTCCTCGTACTCGGTGAGCATGCGCTTCCAGATCGCGTTGGCGCGCATGTTGGCGTCGATCGAGCCGTCGAGCTCCCACTGCTCGAACGAGTTGTTGTCCGCGACGCTCGACCGATAGAAGGCCGTCTCGAAGTTGGCGAGCGTGTGCGCCGTGCCGAGGAAGTGCTGGCCGGGGCCATTCTCGATGATCGGCTCGAGCGCCTGCCCGTTCTCCGAGAGGTCCATCCCCTTGGCGAACGCGTGCACCTGGCCGCACTGGTCGAGGTCGAGCACGAACTTCTCGTAGCCCATGGCGAGGCCGCCCTCGAGCCAGCCCGCGGCGTGGAGCACGAAGTTGACGCCCCCGAGGATCGTCGGCTGCAACGTGTTGGCGCTCTCGTAGGCGGCCTGCGCGTCGGCGACCTTACTGGCGGTCAGCGAGCCGCCGCTGCGGAAGGGAACGCCGAGCCTGCGGGCACACGCGGCGAGCGCGAAGAGGACGAGGGCCGGTTCCGGCGTGCCGAACGTGGGCGCGCCCGACTGCATCGACATCGACGATGCGAACGATCCGAACACGACCGGCGCGCCGGGGCGGACGAGCTGCACGTAGGCCATCCCGGCCATGGCCTCGGCGAGCGTTTGGGTCGCGGCGCCGGCCGCGGTTGCCGGCGACATCGCGCCGGCCAGGATGAACGGCGTCATGATCACGGCCTGGTTCGCCTCGGCGTAGGCCCGGGCGGCGCCGAGCATCGTCGAGTCCCACACGAGCGGGCTGTTCGCGTTGATCAGGCTGAGGATGTAGGGACGCTCTTCCAGCGCGTCGGCGCCGAACAGGATGCGCGCCATGTCGACCGTGTCTCGCGCGCGGAGCGGGTGCGTGACCGAGCCCATGAACGGCTTGTCCGAGTAGCGCATGTGCGCGTAGACCATGTCGTAGTGCCGCTTGTTCACCGGCAGGTCGACCGGCTCGCACACCGTCCCACCCGAGTGGTGCAGGAACGGCGTCATGTAGGCGAGCTTCACGAAGTTGCGGAAATCCTCGATCGTGCCGTAGCGGCGACCGCCGTCGAGGTCGCGAACGAACGGCGAACCATACGCGGGTGCGAGCACGGTCGCACTGCCACCCAGATGCACGGTGGTTGCCGGGTTCCGGGAGTACTGGTCGAACTCTCGCGGTGCGGTCGCTTGGATGAGCTGTCGCGCGAGGCCACGCGGGAATCGGACGCGTTCGCCGTCAACATCACATCCCGCCTCGGCGAGGAGCTTGTGCGCGTCCGGCGCTTCGCGGAAGTCGATGCCGACGGTCTCGAGGATCGTCTCGGCGTTGTGCTCGATCGTCGCGAGGCCTTCCTCGTCGAGGATCTCGAAGGGCGTCAGGGTCCGCGTGATGAAGGGCACCTTCTCCGCGACCTCGTGCAGACGGGCTGCGCGGCGCGCTTCGCGGCCGCCGCCCCGGCGTCCGCGGGCCTGGGTCTCGCTCATGAGGTGCTCCTCTCTCGGGTGCGGCGCCTTCTGGGGGCCTCGGCCGGCGCGCGCTCGGGCAGCCGAACGTGTGCGCCGAGGCGCGGGAACGGATCGGTCGCGTGCGGGATGCCCATCGCGCCGACGAAGTGCTCCTGGAAGCGCGGCTCGGTCGCCGTCTCGATCTTCTCGACGCGGCGGACGACGTCTTCGATCTCGTCTCGTGCCGCACGATTGAGCAAGGCGATGCGCGCGCCGGTGCCGGCCGCGTTGCCGGCGCTCGTCACGTGCTCGGGCTCACAGTCGGGGACGAGTCCGAGCACCATCGCGTGGACCGGGTCGATGTGGGCGCCGAACGCGCCGGCCAGCCGGATCCGGTCGACGTGGTCGATCCCGTAGTGGTCCATCAGCAGGCGACAGCCCGCGTAGAGGGCACCCTTCGCGAGCTGGATCTGCCGGACGTCGTTCTGCGTGAGGACGAGACGCGGCTCGGCGTCGTGCACCACGTACGCGCACGTTCGGCCGTCGTCGATCACGCGGTCGGTCCGCTCCCTCGCGCTGGGGTCGATCACGCCGTCGGTGGTCAGGATGCCAGCGAGATACAGCTCGGCTACCAGCTCGATGATCCCTGAGCCGCAGACGCCGGTCGGGGTCGGCGCGTCATCGTCGTCGGACCACAGCTCACTGCCGACGGTGCGGACCCGGAGCTCGAGCGTGTCGGGGTCGATCCGGACGCGCTCGATGGCGCCGGGCGCGGCGCGCTGTCCGCACGAGATCTGTGCGCCCTCGAACGCCGGGCCGGTCGGGCTCGAGGCGGCGAGCAACCGGTCTCGGTTGCCGAGCACGATCTCGGCGTTGGTGCCGACGTCGACGAGCAGGTTCACGACATCCTGATCGTGCGGCGCCTCGCTCAGGATCACGCCCGCAGTGTCTGCGCCGACGTGGCCGGCGATCAGCGGCAGGGAGTAGACACGCGCGCCGGGATTGGCCTCGACGCCGAGATCCCGAGCTGGAACGGTCAGCGCCTTGTCGGTGACCGGCGCGAACGGTGCACCACCGAGCTCGGTCGGATCGAACCCGAACACGAGGTGATGCATGATCGGGTTGCCGACCACGACCAGTTCGAGCACATCGTCGCGCGAGGCGTCGGCCTGCGCGCAGAGGTCGCCCACCAGTTGGTCGATACACTCGCGTACTGCCGCGGTCAGCTCCACCTCGCCGCCCGGATGCATCATCACGTAGCTCACGCGGCTCATCAGATCCTCGCCGAAGCGGATCTGCGGGTTCATCGCGCCGGCGCTCGCGAGCACGTCGCCGGTGTGGAGGTCACAGAGGTGCCCGGCCACCGTCGTCGAGCCGACGTCGAACGCGATCCCGAGCGCCACATCATGGAACCCGGGGAACACAGCGGTGATCAGCGAGCCATCGCGCACCGCAACGGTCGCGGTCCAGGTGCCGGCGCGAAGTGTCGGCTGCAGCCCTGGCAGCACGACCGGATCGACGTCGAGTCCGGTGAGGTCCCAGTCTCGTTCCAGTGCAGCCGATACCCGCTCCAGGTCGCCACCGGTCGCGGCCAGCGTCGGCTCCTCCACCTCCACGTAGTGCAGCCGCACGATCGGATCGACCTCGATCGGATGCGCGTCGGCTTCCTTCCGCACGACCTGCCGATGGATCTGCGACTCGGGCGGGACGTCGACGACGAGATCGCCGCAGATCTTGGCGTGGCAGCCGAGGCGGCGGTCCGCCGCAAGGCCGTCTCGCTCGCGGTACCGCTCCTCCGGCTCGGTGAACGGGATCAGGTGGTCGCCCGAGCTGGTCAGGCCGTGTTTCGGGAACGCGCCCTCCATCGGAACGACCTGGCAGCGACCGCAGATACCCCGGCCACCGCAGACCGAGTCGAGATCGACGCCGAGCGCCCGGGCCGCATCCAGCACGCTCGCACCGTCGGGGACCTCCCCGCGCCGGCCCGACGGCGTGAAGACGATCGTGTGCGCGGGCGCGCTCATCACTCGCTCTGGGTGCCGACCCGCGCAGCGCGGCCGCCGCGGCGGCGGCCAGCACCCCCGGGATCGGCGGCGGGCGCGCGGTCCGCGTACCGCCGGATCCACGCCTCCGCGTGCGCGTCGTTCCCCATCAGGACGTCCGCGGCCATCGTCGCCTGCCTGACCTCGTCGTGCAGCGGCGACGTGATGGCGCTGGTCATGCCGCAGGCGATCGCCATCGACAGGAACGCGCCGTTGATGCCGTTGCGGTTCGGGAGGCCGAACGACACGTTCGAGGCGCCGCATGTCGTGTTCACGCCGAGTTCGTCATGCAGGCGCCGCACCAGTCGGAACACCTGCTGGCCGGCCGTGCGCATCGCACCGATCGGCATCACGAGCGGGTCGATGACGACGTCGTGTGCGGGGATCCCGTGATCGGCGGCGGCGTGCACGATCTTCTCGGCGATCCCGAAGCGCACGTCGGGGTCCTCACTGATCCCGGTCTCGTCGTTGGTGATCGCGACGACCGCGGCACCGTGCTTGGCGACGAGCGGCAGCACCGACTCGATCCGCTCGTCTTCGCCCGTCACGGAGTTCACCAGCGGTTTGCCCTGATAGACGGCGAGCCCCGCCTCGAGCGCAGCGACGATCGAGGAGTCGATCGACAGGGGCACATCGGTGAGTGACTGCACGAGCTTCACCGTCTCGGCGAGGATCCCCGGCTCGTCCGCGAGCGGGATGCCCGCGTTCACGTCGAGCATCTGCGCGCCGGCGCGCACCTGCGCGTCGACATCGGCGATCACGGTCGAAAAGTCCCCTGCCGCCATCTCGGCGGCGAGCCTCTTGCGGCCCGTCGGGTTGATCCGCTCGCCGATGATCGTGAACGGGCGCCCGGAACCGATCACGTGCTCCCGGGTCGCCGAGGAAACGACGGTGTCCGCCATCCCCCGGATGATGCCACCTGGTGTTGCGCGCTCAACGGCTAGGTTGCGCGCGCAGCAACGTCGTCGGCGGTCTCCGGGGCGACGGCGGGTAGGTTCGTCAACGGACCGAGGAGGGACCGATGGAACCGGACACACGACTGGCTGTTCGACTGCACGCACCAGGAGCCGGCCCCGCGGACCTCCGTGTCGAGGAGATCCCGATGCCGTCGCCGGGGCCCGGCGAGGTCCTCCTCGAGGTTCGCGCCGCCTCGATCACGCGCGACGAGCTGACCTGGCCTGTCGATCGGCTGCCCGCGATCCCGTCCTATGAGGTTTCCGGCGTCGTCGCGGCGTTGGGCGCCGAGGTGACCGCGCTTGCCGTCGGCGACGAAGCCTTCGGTCTCACACCGTTCGATCGCGACGGCGTCGCCACCCGGTTCGCGGTCATCCCGGCCGATGCGCTCGCACCCAAGCCCACGACGCTCGGACATATCGAGAGCGCCGCCCTCCCGATGACTGGGTTGACGGCGTGGCAGGGGCTCTTCACGCACGGCGCCCTCGCGGCGGGCGAACGGGTGCTGATCCACGGCGCCGCCGGCGGCGTGGGCCACATCGCGACGCAGCTGGCGGCGTCTCGCGGCGCCGTTGTCGTGGCGACCGCCCGCGGTGACGGCGTCGACATCGTCCGGAAGCTCGACGTCGCGGAAGTCATCGACACCGCAGAAACGTCCGATCTCGCTGGAGCGACCGCACCGGTCGACCTCGTGTTCGACACGGCCGGCGGGGATCTGCTCGCCGCGTCGCCCGCGGTGCTCGCGCCCGGCGGCCGACTCATCGCCGTCGCCGAAGAGCCGCCCGACGGGGTCGAGGGCACGTTCTTCATCGTCGAGCCCGATGCCGATCAGCTGATCGCGCTGGCGCGCCTCGCCGACGAAGGCGTCCTGACGATGGCGATCGACACGACCTTCCCGCTGGCGAACGCGGTCGCGGCGTTCGAGCGCGTCGAAACGTCCAATAAACGAGGCAAGGTCGTGCTGGAGGTGGGCGCATGAGCTCGCAGGCGGAATGCGGCGCTCGCTTCGCGGCGCTCCATGAAGGACCGCCGTTCGTGATCCCGAACCCGTACGACGGCGGCTCGGCGCGCATCCTCGAGGCCGCCGGGTTCGAGGCGCTCGCCACGTCGAGCTCGGGCTTCGCGTTCACGCTGGGCCGTGCCGACGGAACCGTCCGCGTCGACGAAATGGTGGCGCACGTCGCGGTGCTCACCGCCGCCACGGACCTGCCGGTCTCCGCGGATCTCGAGAACGGATACGGTGTCGACCCGGACACCGCAGCCCAGACGATCGTGACCGTCGCGGATGCCGGGGCAGTTGGTGGCTCGATCGAAGATTGGGATCGAGAGACGCGCGTTCTCTACGAGCCGGCGCATGCGGTCGAACGGATCCGAGCGGCCGCCGAAGCGGCGCACGGTCTGCCGTTCCCGTTCATGCTCTGCGCGCGGGCCGAGAACCACATCCGCGGGCACGACGATCTGGACGACACGATCGTGCGGCTACAGGCCTACGAGGCCGCGGGGGCCGACGTCCTCTTCGCGCCCGGGGTGCGCGAGCCGGTGGACATCCGTCGGATCTGCGATGCCGTCACGAAGCCGCTGAACGTGCTCGCCATGGCGGGGACGTCGCTCGATGCCATCGTGGACGCGGGCGCGCAACGGGTGAGCGTCGGAGGCGGATTGGCGTGGGTTGCGGCCGGCGCGCTGATGCAGGCCGCTTCGTCGATCAAAGAAGGTGACCTGTCCGCACTCACGGGCCGGCCCGCGGACCTGCCGGTCTGAGCGTTCAGTCCTGCGACGGACGCACCGCGTCGCCGGCGCCGGCGACGTCCTCGCCGCCCTGGTAGCCGCCCGCGCGGATCGCGACCTTCAGCTGGTCTTCCGACCATCCGTCGAGGACCGCCTGCTCCGCGGCCGTCGCCTCTGCCTCGAGGTCGTCCCCCACCTGGCTGCGGTCCATCATCATCTGCTCCGTGTAGTCGTCCGAGCCGATCAAGCCGGCGACCATGGCGGCCGCGTCGACGGCTTCCTGGAAGCGGTCCGGAAGGATTCTGCGGGCGGAGCCGCCTGCGTCGTCGCGAACGACGATCTGCATCGGGATGTCGCGCCACTTGATCACGGTCAGCTCTGCCACGGGTCCTCCTCCACCGAACGACCACCGCAGTATGCCGCGCAGCGGCTCGGGCGCGTGACCGTGGGTTGCGGGACGGACACCCCGCCGCCTCGGTAGCGTGGCGCCATGCCTTCCTATCGCCTGATCGACATGGCCGGCGGCGAGATCGGGATCGTCGAGGACGTCGCCACGCTCGCCGTCGACGACGGCACGGCATAGCCGTCTACGCTCCGCGCGTGAAGATGCATGAGGATCAGGTCCACGTCGACGTCGACATCGTCCGCGGCTTGCTCGCGGAGCAACAACCGGATCTCGCCGACCTTCCGATCCAGCCGGTCGTGTCGACGGGAACCGTGAACGCGCTGTTCCGCATCGGTAACGACTTCGTCGCGCGCCTTCCACTCCAGGATCACTGGGAAGAGGGCATCGAACGCGAATGGCGATGGATCCCGTGGCTCTCGAGCCGTATCACCGCCGCGCGCTTGCCGGTGCCGATCTTCAAAGGCGCCGGGAACGACGCGTTCCCCTTTTCGTGGTCGGTCTACAGGTGGATCGATGGAGCGCCCTACGACGACGACCTCGTCGAAGACGAAACCGACGTGGCGCGCCAGCTCGCGCGATACGTGCTCGAGTTGCGAGCGCTCGAGATCCCATCCACGGCGCCCGACGGCGGTCGGGAGCCGCTCGCCGAGCTGGACGACAACACCCGAGCGGCGATCGAAGATGCCGGGAACGTGATCGACGCCTCGCGCGCGATGTCGGTCTGGGATCACGCGCTCCGAACACCGCCGTGGGACGGCACGCCGGTATGGATCCACGGCGACCTGCTCCGTCCGAACCTGATCGTGCACGACGGACGGCTGGAGGCCGTCATCGACTACGGGTACATCGGCGTCGGCGACCCCGCGACGGACCTGATCCCCGCGTGGGCCGTCTTCGGTCCCGCCGGACGCGAGGCATACCGCGCCGCATTGCGGCCAGACGACGCAACGTGGGCGCGCGGTCGTGGCATCGCGTTGCACCAGGCGGCGATGATCATCCCGTACTACGCCGAGACGAACCCGGCCTTCGTCGAGCTCGCACGCCGCACGATCGAGCAGATCACCGACGACGCGCTATGACGTCGGCGCCATCGCGCGCTTGGCCATCACCAAGGCCTGCGCGGTCTCGGCGGCGACCGCCGCGTCGCGGCAGTACGCATCGGCGCCGACCGCCTTTCCGAACTCCTCGTTGAGCGGCGCACCACCGACCATCACGATGTACTTGTCGCGCAGGCCCTTCGCGGACAGCTCGTCGATCACGACCTTCATGTAGGGCATCGTCGTCGTGAGCAGCGCGCTCATCCCGAGGATGTCCGGCTGGTGCTCCTCGAGCGCGGCCAGGTAGTCCTCGACCGGGTTGTTGATACCGAGGTCGACCACCTCGAAACCGGCGCCCTCCAGCATCATCGCGACGAGGTTCTTCCCGATATCGTGGATGTCGCCCTTCACGGTGCCGATCACGACCTTGCCGATCCGCTGCGCCCCGGTCTCGGCGAGCAGCGGCCGCAGCAACACCATGCCTGCCTTCATCGCGTTGGCGGCGAGCAGCACCTCCGGCACGAACAGGATCCCGTCGCGGAAGTCGATGCCGACGATCCGCATGCCTTCGACCAGGGCCTCGTTCAGCACCTTCTCGGCGCCCCACTCGCGATCGAGCAGGATCTGCGTTCCTTCGTGGATCTCCTCGGCGAGGCCGTCGTACAGGTCGTCGTGCATCTGCTTGACCAGCTCCTCGTCGGGGAGCTCCGCCAACACGATCTCTTGGTCACTCATCGGTTCCAGCCCTTCACTCAGCCTTTGAGGCGTACACCCTTCGGATCGAACAGCGGGTCGGCGGCGACCGTCGCCCCGATCCGCTCGCCGAAGTACTCCACCTCGACCGGCGTGCCCTCTTCGGCGATCGCCGACGGCAGGTAGCCGTAGACGATCCCGCGTCCGATCGAGAAGCCGTAGTTCGCGCTCGTGACGTAACTGACGACGGCATCGCGGTGCCAGATCGGCTCCTTGCCGAGGACGACCGTTCGTGGGTCGTCGAGCGTCATCGCGCGCAGGCGCTTCGCCGGACCCGCATCGCGGATCCGTTCGAGCGCCTCTTTACCCTGGAAGTCCTTGTCCCACTTCACCGCGAAGCCGAGGCCGGCCGAGATGGGGTCGTACTCGGAGCCGATGTCCTGGCCCCACAGGCGGTAACCCTTCTCGAGCCGAAGCGAATCGAACGCACCGAGGCCGGCGGCGATGAGGCCGTGCTCGCGACCGGCGGTCCACAGGAGATCCCACACGCGGGCGCCCATCTCGAAGGGGCCGTAGAGCTCCCAGCCGAGCTCGCCGACGTAGCTGATCCGTTGCGCGAAGACCGGCACCTCGCCGATCTCGATCTCACGGCCGGTCATATACGGGATCGTGTCATCGCCGACGTCGGCGGCCGTCGCCGCGCGCAGGACCTCGCGCGCCTTCGGCCCGAAGAGGCCAAGCACGAACGACCGGCTCGAGCCGTCGAAGATCCGAACGCGTTCGCCGTCGCGGACCTGCGCGCGCAGCCACGCGAGGTCGTGCATCCCCCGATCCGCCACCGGTGACGACCAGGAAGACGTCGTCGGCATGGCGTGTGACCGTCAGGTCGCAGCGGATGCCACCGCGCGGTGTGAGCATCGCGGTGTACACGACGCTGCCGAGCGGCTTGTCGATACGGTTCGCGCATACCCGCTCGAGGAAGGCGAGCGCGTCGGGACCTTGCACGCGGAGCTTCACGTAGGCCGTGAGGTCGAAGAGACCGGCGTTCGCGCGGACGGCGAGGTGCTCCCCGCCCTCGATCGGCGACCATTCACGCGCCGCCCACCCCGACCGGCGCGCCCACTCATGCGTGACGCCGCCAACGAGATCGCGGTTCGCCTCGAACCACTGCGGCCGTTCCCAGCCTGCGCCGGTAACGAACGACGCGCCGAGCTCGACGTGCCGGTCGTAGAACGGTGTGAGCCGAAGGTTGCGCGGTTTCGACGGCTGCTGCCGCGGATGCAAGATGTCGTACACCTCGCGGTACTGCTGCTTCCCGCGCTCGACCACGTAGGGCGCGGTCGATTGGAACGGGTAGAACCGGTTGGCATCGGCTTCGGCCAGGTCATACGTCGGCTCGCCTTCGATCATCCACTCGACCGCTTGGCGCGCCATGCCGGCCGCGTGGGTGACCCACACCGCCTCGCAGACCCAGAACCCGCGGACGGTCGCGCTCTCGCCGACCACGGAGCCGGCGTCGGGCGTGAACGAGAACATCCCGTTCAGCGAACGCGCGGGGTCGGTCGGTCGCATCGTGCCGCGGAGCGCGGGGAATAGCACGCGAGGTCTCCGCCTCGCAAAGATCGAAGTCCTCCGGCGTGAACGGCATCAGCGACGGTTGCATCTGGCCGCCGGGCGCACGGATCCCCGACTGCGGCGTGACGATCGGTTCGTGCCGGTAGTTGCCCACGCCGTAGTGATCCTCGCGCTGCCGGAAGTACAGCGACACGTCTTGATGCCGCACGATCGGGTGCTGCGCCCAGGTATCGCCTTGCAGGCCGGCGAGCTCGGGTACGGGATCGGTCCACACGAGTTGGTGCTGGACGGCGACGAGCGGGATCGGAACGCCCGCCATCGCCCCGACCGTCGGTCCCCACAATCCGGCGCACAGGAGCACGCGCTCGCACTCGATCCGTCCTTGCGTGGTCTCGACCGCGTGCACGCGACCATCGGCGGTGTCGAACCCGGTGACCGTGATGCCCCCCTCGAAGCGGATGCCGGCGTCCTTGGCGCGACGGGCCAACGCCTCGACGATCTTCACGCCCTTGCCGGCGCCGTCGCTTGGGATCCAGTAGCCGCCGAGCACGGAGGACGGATCGAGCAGGGGCGACCGTTCGGCGCACTCGGCCGGCGACAGCAGCTCCGTGCCCTCGATCCCCCACGATCGCGCGAAGCCCTGCCGCCGCTTGAGCTCGGCGATGCGCTCGGGGGTGGTCGCGAGCTCGAGCCCGCCGACGCCGTACCAGACGGGTTCGCCGTCGACGTCGAGCGTGTCGTAGATCGCGACCGAGTCCTGCGCGATGCGGCACATCGTGCGCGAGCCGTTCGTCTGGAACACGAGGCCGGGTGCGTGCGAGGTCGAGCCGCCGGCCGCGAACAAGGGACCCTGGTCGATCACGAGGACGTCGGTCACGCCGAGGTCGGCCAGGTGGTAGGCGGCCGACACGCCGACGATGCCGGCGCCGACGATCACGGTCTGAGCGCGGGTGGGCAGGTCGGCCACGAGGACGATGATGCCCCACGGTGTTGCCGACGCAACGCCTAGGTTGCGCGCCCGACAACGCTGGGCGCGGTCCCGAACAGGAAGTGCTCGCCGGTCGAAGCGACGTCGGCCGCGAGACCGATCTGGGCGAACTCCGCCTCGAGCTCCTCCGGCCTGAAGAACCGCTTCACGATCGTGTAGGCGGCGTCGTCGAGCCGCCGGACGTGCGCATGATCGGGGCCGTTCTCGACCCGGTCGCTCGACCTCGGCCGGTCGGGTGCCCAGCAGTCGTCGACGAAGGCGATCGTCCCGGCGGGCGCCAGCCACCCGCGAACCTTGCTCCAGAACGATGCCCAGGGGTCCGGCGGGATATGCGACAGGAAGAATCCGCCGAAGATCAGGTCGAACCGGTCGTTCGTGTCCCAACCGAACAGATCTGCCTCGATGTACGCCACGCGGTCGTCCTGGATCCAGTCGCGGTTCCTCGCGATCATCGTCGGCGAGGAATCCACCGCAACCATCCCCGAGGCTCGGGGCGCGAGGAAGCGCGTCCACAGGCCGTTGCCGCACGCGAGCTCGAGCACCGATCCCTCTGCCGGGAGCGACGCGACGAACGCCTCCAGCTCGCCGGTCTCGCGCTCCCAGTTGCGGGTCCACGCTTCGTCGTCGACGGCGTAGGCACCCTGCCGGAAGTACAACTGTTCGTAGATCGGCGCCCGCGCCTCGTAGTAGCGGATCTGCTCGGAGAGCAGATCCGCGTCGGCGTCGCCGTCGGTCGCCATGCCGCTCAGCCTACGCACGCACGAGGGGGCGGGCCTTCGGCCCGCCCCCTCGCGACGGTCAGTCAAGGATCGCTGCCGCTAACCGGGCGGTGAGGGTGCCGGCATGTTCGCCACCGGGCTCCCACCCTGGGCCGCCATGCCCGCGTCCACCCACGGCTGCCACACCGACGGGTTCGCGTTGATCCACTTCGCCGCGGCGTCCTGCGGGTCCATGCCGCTGTGGATGTCGGCCGCGACGCCGTTCTGTGCGTCGTTGGTCCACTGCATCGCCGACAGCATCGCGAATGCCGCCGGCGCCTTCGTGGCCAGCTTGTCGCTGAACGCCTTGTACAGGTCGTCCTGGGGGTACCCGCACGCGTACGCGTCCGCGTTGTTCGCCGCGTCTTGCGTGCACTGTGAGGTCACCTTCGGCAGTTGCATCATCGTCATCTGGTACTTCGCTTGCGCCCAATGAGGCG
The DNA here is from genome assembly GCA_963792215.1 of uncultured Actinomycetes bacterium. Classification (GTDB taxonomy): domain Bacteria; phylum Actinomycetota; class UBA4738; order UBA4738; family HRBIN12; genus AC-51. Next base: position 1,012,742 of record CAWBVL010000007.1, on the reverse strand, counting down.
TCCAGAAGTACATGAGGATCGGCTTCTGGGCCGAGTAGGCGGTGTCGAGCTCGGTGAGCTCGGCGGACTCGCTTCCCGAGTAGAACGCCTGCATGTTCAGGCCGAGGTTCTTCGCGATCGCGTCATCGAAGGTGACGTAGCTCGGGTCGCCGTCGAGGATCGTTCCCTTGCCCGGCGTGTTTGGCGTCTCGAAGAGCTGCCAGTCCTGCTGGAGTCCCTGCCAGGTCTTGAGTTCCGGATGGTCCTGCAACATATACGTCGGGAACCACCAGCCGATCTGGCCGATCACGCCAAGCTGCCCGCCGTCCACGACGCCGTTGTCGTTCGCGATGTAGTTCGTCCAGTCGTCCGCGTGCCCGGAGGGCCACACTTCGAGCGTGGCGTCCAGGTCCCCGGTCGACAGCTGCTTGAACTGCGCGAACTCGTTCACCTTCGAGTCCGACACCGAGTAGCCGAGCTGGTTCTTGAGCAGATACTCGGCGATCGCGACGTTGGCGGCCGAGCCGTCCCACGGGTTGACCGCGAAGTTGATCGTCGTGGCGGAGTTATCCGGCACGTTGCCGCCCGCTCCCGAGGAACTGCTCGACACGTCGCTGCACGCGGCCGCGACCAGGGCCAGCGAGACTGCGGCGCAACTCAGGAGCGCCCGTCTGCGAGACCTCATCCTTCCCCCTTCCCCGCCGGGATCGCTCCCGGGATCTCATCTCCTCCTACTTCTACGGCAGCACGGCGCGCCCGGGACGTCCCGAAGAACCATCCGATCGGGTGCGGGCCGCCGGTGGCTCGTTCGCCGGGCTGGCCCATCGCCTGCGTGATCCGGTCGATCACGATCGCGAGGAGCAGGATGCAGACGCCGGCAACCATCGCCGTACCGAAGTCATGCGACAGCCCATTGATGACCTGATACCCGAGGCCCTCGCCGCCCACGAGGCCCGCGATGATCACGACGGACAGGACCATCATGATGGTCTGGTTCACGCCGAGCATGATCGACGGCTTCGCGAGCGGAAGCTGGACCTTGCGCAACAGCTGCCGTTTGTCGGCTCCGAACGACACCGCTGCCTCGACGCGGTCATGCGGAACCTGCCGGATCCCGAGGTCGGTCATCCGGATGCACGGCGGCAGCGCGTAGATCAGCGCGGCGATGATCCCCGGGATCCGTCCGACGTGGAACAGCGCGATCACCGGCACGAGGTAGACGAACTGCGGCAACGTCTGCATGCCATCGAGGATCGGCTTGAGGATCCGCTGCACGCGGTCGCTCTGCGCGGACCAGATGCCGACCGGGATCGCGATCGCCACGCTGATGACCACCGCCACGATCACTTGCGCGAGCGTGTCCATCGCGTTGTCCCACTGCCCGACGAACCCGATCACCGCGATACACAGGAACGCCATCAACGCGAGCGCCCAGCGCCGCGCCGCCGCGTACGCGGCGACCGCGGCGCCGAGACAGACCATCCACCACGGCATCGCGGTCAGCAGATCGGTGAGTGGGGTGAGGATCCGCGTCGTGGCAACGTCGGACATGCTGCGGGTGGTTTTCCCGATCGCATGGATCACCGACTCGTCGATCCGGTCAACCGAGGGTGCGATCGACACGACGTACGTGTCGGGGAAGTCCTGCTGCCGAAGCACCTGCCGCCCGACAACGACCGCGAGCACCACCACCACGCCGAGGACCACCAGCAACATCCTCCGGGAGATCGACCAGCCGAACACCCGCACCGACGTCGCGCCTCGGCGCCTACGCTCCGCCTCACTCCACCCGAAGGTCACACGGTCGAGCACGATCGCCATCGCGACCAACGCAAGGCCGGCGGCGAGCGCCTGGCCGACGTGCAGTCCCTGCAGCGCATCGAGCACCCGCAGGCCGAGGCCCGGATATCCGACCGTCGCCGCGATCACGATGATGCCGAGGGCCATCATGATCGTCTGGTTGACCCCGACCATGATCGCGGGCTTCGCCAGCGGCAACTGGACCTTCCGCAGGAGCTGTCGCTTCGTCACGCCGAACGCCAGGCCCGCCTCCAGGGCGTCGTTGGGCACCTGGCGGATCCCGAGGCTCGTCAGTCGGATCGCCGGCGGCAACGCGAACACCACCGTCGCGAGCATGGCGGTCGTCGCGCCGCCGCTGAACAACAGGATGAAGATGATGATGTAGGAGAACGCCGGCACGGTCTGCATCGCGTCGAGCACAGGCCGGAGGGATCGCTCGAGGGCCGGATGTCGGGCGCACAAGATCCCCATCGGGATGCCGATCGCGAGTGCGATCGCGACGGAGATCAAGATCAGCGAGAGCGTCGCCAAGCTGTCCGCCCAGTAGCCGAGCAGCGCGATCACGCCGAACCCGATCCCGGCGGTGACCGCCTTCCGCCAACCGGCGACATATCCAGAAACGGCAACGACGAGCGCCAGGAGTCCGAGCCAGGTCAGACGCGCGAGGCCCTTCGTCAACTGATCGACGATGCTGTTGATGCCATTCTTGAATGGCACCAGGACGTGCACGAACACGCCGTTCGTACGCTGGTGCTCGATCACCCACTCGTTCGCGGTGTTGAGCGGCTTGGCCGCGTCCCACACGAGAGAGTCGGGGAACCCGCCCGGGAACAGCGCGATGCCGAGCGCGATCACGAGGACGATCGCCGCGGCCCAGATCGCACGCCGACGCCACGGGTGATCGACCTGTCGCGCGGTTCCGGCGCCGGCGGTGAGCTCGAGCAGACGCTCGTCGTCGCGGACGATCGCCACTAGCGGGCCTCGATCATCGCTTCGAGAACCGCGGTCCGGTCGACCACACCGACCTGTGACTCGCCGTCGACCACGCGGTACGGCCGGTGTTCGTTCACGACGCGCGGCAGCAGGTCCTGCACGATGGTCGATGCCGCGACGTCGCCCGCGTACTCGCCGTCGCCATTGGCGCTCCGCATGATCGACCGCACCGTGAGCACGTGCGCCCGTGGCACGTCACGCGTGAAGTCGGCCACGTAGTCGTCCGCCGGGTGCGACACGACCTCTTCGGGCGTGCCGACCTGGACGAACTTGCCGTCCTTCATGATCGCGATCCGGTCGCCGAGCTTCAGCGCCTCGGCGAGGTCGTGCGTGATGAAGATCATGGTCTTGCGCACATCGCGCTGCAGGCGGATCACCTCGTCCTGCATGTCGCGGCGGATCAGCGGGTCCAGAGCCGAGAACGGCTCGTCGAACAACATGATCTCGGGGTCGGTCGCGAGCGCACGCGCCAACCCGACGCGCTGCTGCATCCCGCCCGACAACTCATCGGGATACGAGTTGCCCCACCCGCCGAGCCCGACGGTCTCGAGCACCTCGTTGGCCTTCGCTTCGCGCGGCTCCTTCTCGACGCCGCGGATCTCGAGGCCGAACGCGACGTTGTCGACGATCCGGCGGTGCGGCAGCAAGCCGAAGTGCTGGAAGACCATCGAGATCTTGGTACGTCGCACCTCGCGCAACCGGTCCTCGTCGAGCTTCATGATGTCGTCGCCGTCGAGCAGGACCTCGCCCGCCGTCGGGTCGTGGATCCGGTTGAGCATCCGGACGAGCGTCGACTTACCCGACCCCGACAGGCCCATCACCACGAAGACCTCGCCCTCGGCGACATCGAACGAGACGTCGCGCACGGCCGCCACGCAGCCGGTCTTCTCGAGCAGGTCGGCACGCGGGAGGTCCGCCGTGGGGGTGCCGGCGATCTTGTCGGCGTTGGGGCCGTAGATCTTCCAGACGTTGCGGCACGACACCGTGGGCTGTGCTTCGTCGCTCACGTGACCCCCTCACCTCGAGCCAACCGGGCGATGGTGGGCCACCGAGGCGAAAGCTGCAACACGGCAGTTGCCGCCTGGACAACGCCCGGCGCGCAGGGCGCGCCACCGGCGTGGCACACTCCCGATGCGAGCGGGCGGCGACCAGGGGGACGCGTATGACCGAGACGTTCGACTTCGTGATCATCGGCGGCGGGTCGGCGGGCAGCTGCCTCGGCAACCGCCTCAGCTCGGATACGGGGAACCGGTCCTCGTTCTGGAGGCCGGCCGCTCCGACTACCCGTGGGACTTCTTCATCCATATGCCGGCGGCCCTGGCATTCCCGATCGGCAGCCGCTTCTACGACTGGAAGTACGAGTCGGAGCCGGAGCCCTTCATGAACGGCCGGCGGATCTACCACGCGCGCGGCAAGGTGCTCGGCGGTTCCTCGAGCATCAACGGGATGATCTTCCAGCGCGGCAACCCGCTGGACTACGAGCGTTGGGGCGCCGACGCCGGCATGGAGACCTGGGACTACGCGCACTGCCTTCCCTACTTCAAGCGGATGGAGACGTGCCTCGCCGCCGACCGCAACGACCCGTGGCGCGGCCACTCCGGCCCGCTCGTCCTGGAGCGCGGGCCCGCGACCAACCCGTTGTTCGGTGCGTTCTTCGAGGCGTGCCGGCAGGCCGGCTACCACCTGACCGACGATGTGAACGGGTTCCGCCAGGAGGGCTTCGCGCCGTTCGACCGGAACGTCCACGACGGCAAGCGCCTGTCGGCCGCACGCGCGTACCTGCACCCGGTCATGCACCGGAAGAACCTCGAGGTGCGCACCCGCGCGTTCGTCACGAGGATCCTGTTCGAGGGCACGCGCGCGGTGGGCGTCGAGTACACGATCGGCAAGGGCGCGCCGAAGCGTGTCCGCGCCGGCGAAGTCGTGCTCTCCGGCGGCGCGATCAACTCGCCGCAGACCTTGATGCTCTCGGGCATCGGGCCCGCGCCGCACCTGAAGGAACACGGCATCGACGTCGTCGCCGACCTGCCGGGCGTCGGCGAGAACCTGCAAGACCACCTCGAGGTCTACGTGCAGTACGCCTGTATCCAGCCGGTCTCGGTGGCGCCCTACATGAAGATGTGGCGCCGCCCGTTCGTCGGCGCCGAGTGGCTCTTCTTCAAGAAGGGGCCGGGCGCGACCAACCACTTCGAGGGCGGCGGGTTCGCGCGCAGCAACGACGACGTCGCCTATCCCAACCTGATGTTCCACTTCCTGCCGATCGCGATCCGCTACGACGGCTCCGCGCCGGCCGGCGACCACGGCTATCAGGTGCACATCGGGCCGATGTACTCCGACGCGCGCGGCACGATCCAGCTGAAGAGCGCCGATCCGCGCGCGCACCCCGCGATGACGTTCAACTATCTGTCGACCGACCAAGACCGCCGCGAGTGGGTCGAGGGCATCCACGTCGCCCGCGACATCCTCAACCAGCCCGCGATGGCGCCCTTCAACGGCGGCGAGATCTCACCGGGGCCGACCGTGTCGACCGACGACGAGATCCTCGAGTGGGTGAAGCGCGACGGCGAGACGGCGCTGCATCCGTCCTGCACGACGAAGATGGGCGTCGGCGAGATGGCCGTAATCGACCCGACGACGATGGGTGTCCACGGCGTCGAGGGCCTCCGCGTGGTCGACGCGGGCGTCTTCCCCTACGTCACCAACGGCAACATCTACGCGCCGGTGATGATGGCCGCCGAGAAGGCCGCAGACCTGATACTGGGGAACACGCCACTCGAGCCCGACCCCGAGCCGTTCTACCGGCACGCGGCAAGCTGATCAGACGTTCGGGCGGAGGCCTGCCGCGGCCTCCATCGAGAGACGCTCTGTGAGCATCTCCTCGAGGGTGCCGCTCTCGAGGGGCTTGGCGAAGTAGAAGCCCTGTCCGAGCGCGCAGTGCAGCTCGAGCAGCCGCTCCAGCTGGTCGACCCGCTCGATCCCCTCGGCCACCGGCTTCAGGTTGAGGATCCCGGCGAGCTCGATCACGGCGGCGGTCAGCGCCGAAGACTCGCCGCCGTCGGACACGCCGTCGATGAACGACTTGTCGACCTTCAGGATGTCGACGGGGAACCGGCGCACGTAGTTGAGCGAGGAGTAGCCCGTCCCGAAGTCGTCGATCGCGATCTGCACGCCGAGCGCCTTCAGTTCGGTGAGCCGCGCGATCGACAGCTCCATGTCGGCCATCATCACGGACTCGGTGATCTCCAGGATCAGCGAGCTCGGGACGATACCCGTCTCCTGCATGATCGTGCGGATGTCGTCGACGATGTCGGCGCGCGCGAGCTGCTTGGCCGACAGGTTCACCGCCATATGCAGCGGGTCCTCGCTCGGGAACCGCTCGTGCAACCCGGACGCGTACGTGCATGCCTCGCGCAGGACCCACCGGCCGATCGGCACGATCAGGCCCGTCTCCTCGGCGAGCGGGATGAAGTCCAGCGGGGGCACCAGGCCACGCTCGGGGTGGATCCAGCGGATCAACGCCTCGACGCCGGAGATGCGCCCGCTGTCGAGCTCGATCACCGGCTGGTAGTTGAGGATGAACTCGCCGTGCTCAAGCGCACGCTGCAGGTCGGCCTTCAGCTCGAGGCGACGGAGCGCGGTCTCGTGCATCTCGGGCTCGAACATCTGGTAGCGGTTCTTGCCCCGCTCCTTGGCCATGTACATCGCGACGTCGGCGTTGCGCATCAGCGCCTCGACGTCGTCGATCTCGTGATCGCCGGGCTCCGCGACCGCGATGCCGATGCTCGCCCGGACGAACACCTCCTTGTTCTCCAGGTGGAATGGCGCGTCGAGCGACTGGATCAACCGGTCCGCGACGTCGGCGGCGCCGATGCCGTCGCCACCGTCCTCCAACAACACCGCGAACTCGTCGCCGCCCAGGCGCGCGGCGGTGTCGGGCGCCCGCAGGATCTGCCGGATCCGCTCTCCGACCTCGCCGAGCAAGACATCGCCGGCCGCGTGACCGAGCGAGTCGTTGACCGTCTTGAAGTCGTCGAGGTCCATGAACAGCACCGAGACCGGCTTCTGATCGCGCTCCTGGCGCTCCAACGCGTGCGTGACCCGGTCGCGGAACAGCACACGGTTCGCGAGCCCGGTCAAGGAGTCGTGGAAGGCCTGGTGCGACAGCTGCTCTTCGAACTCGCGACGCTCGCTCACGTCGCGGGTGGTCAGCACGATGCCGTGGACGTTCGGATCGTGCAATAGGTTCCTCCGCTGCGTCTCCGTGTAGATGAAGCTGCCGTCGCGACGCCGAACCCGGAACTCGAGGGTGCCCGTCAGCTCCTCGCCCTCAGATGTGGCGGAGATGAACGACAGCGCGCGCGTCTTGTCCTCCTCATGCACCAGGTCGACGAACCGCGTGCCGTCGAGGTCACCGCTCGCGTACCCGAGCGTGCGCTGCGACGCCGGGCTCGCGTAGGTGATCGTCGAATCGATCTCGACCACGGTGACGACGTCGCTCGAGTTGCGCACGAGCGACGCGAACCGAGCCTCGCTCTGCTTGAGGAGCAACTCTTCGGTCAGCATCGCGCTGTCCAAGGCGAGCGCGGCCTGGGCGGTCAGCGCCTCGAGCGTCTGGGTCACCGCCGCACCGATCGAGCCCGGCACCGCGACGAGCATCAGCGCGTGCAGCTCGTCGCGTACGAGCAGGGGAACGACCAGCACGGTCGTGTCGGACGCGGGCAGGCCAAGCTCCTCTCGACGCATCGCCTGGTCGATCGGCACTTGGTAGGACTCACCGGCGTCCAGCCGCGTCCGCTTCCAGCCCTCGAGGTCGGCGATCGAGTGAACGAAGCCGACCACGCCGGCGCCACCCGCCGCCGCGGCCACCGTCAGCTCGTCGCCATCTCGAGTGAGCAGGCGGAGCACCGACCGCTCGCCGGCGACGGTCCGTGCCGCCTGGATGGTCGCTTCGAAGATCTGCTCGCGGCTCGTCGCCGTCACGAGCGTCGATCCTGCTTCGCGCAGCGCACGCTCGCGGAGCGCCGACTGCTCCTGCTGCCGAACAAGCCCGCCCATACGGACCATCGCGAGGACGAACAGAACGATCGTCCCCCAGAGCACGACGGCGAGGTCGACCTGCTGCCCGCGCACCTCGGCCAGGGCCTGCGATGCCGGCGCAAGCAGGCATGCGCCGCCTAGGAACGCGAGTCGCGCCATGCTGACGCGCGTGTCGACCTCGGGTTGCCGGTCCGACACCGTGCGCATCGACGGGTGCAGCGCGGCGGCGCCGAGCAAGATGTAGAAGAGCGCCCATCCGGCCTCGAGCGGACCGCTGCCCGGGGTGTAGCCCTGGTGCAGGAGCATCCAGCCGTAGATCGCGTCCGTCACGAATAGGGCCGCGACGCCCGCGCCCAGCAGATAGAAGCTGACGGGCTTGCGCCCACCGCCGGCGATGAGTCGTGCGGTCACGGCCATCAGCAGGAGGTCCATGAACGGGTAACCCATCGCCGTGGCCTTCTCGAGCCACGTCATCTCTTCGGCGTGCAGGTACGGCGCGATCAGGAACACCCACGAGATGACGCCGATGCCGATCGCCACCATCGCGGCATCGATGAGACCGCCGCGGTCGCGGCCCGCGCTGCGGCGCCGCACGATCAGCAGCACGCCCGCGACGAGGCACGGATAGACCGCCAGGTAGAACGCGTCGGAGATCGCCGGGTACGGCAGCTCGGTCCCGAAGAACTTCTCGTAGTTGTACGAGATGACGTCGCCGGCCACGAATAGGATCTGTCCGATCGCGAACAAGATCCACGGCAGCTTGTGGGCCGGCTTGTGGATCACAACACCGGCGATGATCCCGACCGCCGCGGACAGCCCGATCAGGTGGAAGATCCACACCGCCTGACCCGACGCGTAGTAGCCACCGACGGTGGCCAGCGCGCCCACGACGTACAGGATCCAGAGTCGAGCTTTCATCACGTCATGACGCATCGGCACGTTCCCGTTATGCCTGGAGCGACGCCTCCGGCGGCGCTCTCCTTCCTGCGCACTCCTTCTTACGGTGCTGGCTGCTAGTGCGTGAGGTCCCTCGCCCGCAGCTGGAACCGCTCGCGGACCAGGGTCAGCACGTCGATCAGGTGCTCGATCTCCTCGTCGGTGTTGGCCGCGGTCACCTGGACCCGGAACCCGACCTCTTCCTTGGGCACCAACGGGTATGCGGCCATGGTCACGTAGATGCCGTGGTCGAAAAGGAACCGCCCGACCTGATCGATCTCGGCGTGGTCGGCCAGAGGGATCTCGATGATGGGGTAGCCGGAGGTGTTCGGCGTCCAGATCTCGAGGTCGCCGAGCGCGTCGAGCACCCGGCGGGTCATCTGCCAGAGGTCGCGCCGGTAGACATCGCCGCGCGTCCGGTTCACCTGCAAACCGGCGAGCGTGGTCGCGAGCGAGGCCACCGGCGATGGCCCCGAGAACAGGTAGGGAGGCGCAAGGACCTTCAGCGCGTCCTTGAGCTTGGTCGGCAGCGCGAGGAACGCCAGCAGCGACGAGTACGCCTTCGAGAACCCGGCAACCATCACGACGTTGTCGTAGGAGACGTCGAGGTGGCGCATGATGCTGTTCCCCAGGTGCCCGTAGTCGCAGAGCTCGTCGGGCGACCGTTCGCCGATCACGCCGAACCCGTGCGCATCGTCGATGTAGAGGAGGGCGTCGTGCTCGGCCGCGAGGCGCTGGAACTGCGCCACGTCGGGCGCGTTGCCGGTCATCGAGTTGACGCCGTCCATCGCGATGATCCTCGGCGACCCCCCGTGCTCCCGGAGGAGTTCCCCGAGGTGGTTGGCGTCGTCGTGACGGAACCGGACCACGGTCGCGCCGCGGCCTGCAGCGAGCATCGCGCCGTCGAAGATCGTCTTGTGCGCCCGGCTGTCCAGGAAGATCGTGCCCTCGCCCGCGAGCACAGGGATCACCGACATGTGGATGTGGGTGATGGTTGCGAGCAGAAGCACGTCCTCGCAGCCGAGCAGGTCGGTCATCTGCTCTTCGATCTCGATGTAGGGCTTTGGACTGCCGAGCAGCCGAGACCACGACGGGTGCGTGCCCCACTTCGCGATGTACTCCGGCACCGCGGCGATCACCTCCGGATCGAAGTCCAGCCCGAGGTAGTTGCACGACGCGAAGTCCGACAGCCAGTGATCGCCGATCCGGATGCGACGGCCCACCTGCTCGTCGATCACCGCGTCCATCATCGGGTGGGTGCTCTTGAGGCGTGTCAGGTCCGACACCGCGGTCGCCCATCGGTCGAGCCAGCCGTCGTTCGCACGGCGGCGTTCCGGCCCGCCCGGCAGCGTGAACTGTCCGGTGGCATGCCTCGAGGCGTCGGGGGTTGCGTCGCGAAGTGCCATCGGACCGCATATCGGCTGGCCCACAGACTCCATTGAGGGAACCGGGGAGATGCACCCTGTATCGGGTACTTGAGGCTCGCTAGGACGCCAGCGCCAGCAGCAACAGGCCGCCGATCACCACCGCGATCCCTACGTATTGGTTCAGGACGAGCCGCTCCTTCAGGAAGATCACCGACAGCGCGACTGCGATCGCGGGGAAGACCGCACTCGCAGCGAGCACCACCGAGAGGAAGCCGCGCGTCGCGCCCGCCGAATAGCTCGCCACCCCCATCAGGTCAAAGGCGCCGGCGGCCGCCGCGGCGACATAGGCAACGGCTGTCGCACCCGCGAACTTATGGAAGGTCTTGCGACGGGCGACGAGCAGCGGGATGTAGGCCAGGACGAGCACCACCCGGGTCGTGAACAGCGTTGCGATCCAGTCGTTCGAGTCCTTCGCGATGACCCCCAGGATGAATCCGGCCACACCGAACCCGACCGCCGAGCCGACCGCCCACCACAGGCCGGGCGGCCGCTCGTGGAGCCCGGCACGCAACAGCGGCAAGTTCGCCGAGACGAGGAAGACTCCGCCGATCGTGATCAGGCCGCCGAGCACAGCGATCGGGCCGGGGTGCTCGTTGGGCAACAGCAGCACGGCCAGCGCGAACCCGACCACCGCGTACCCGGCCCCGACCGGCGACACCACCGCGACCGGACCGAGCTCGAGCGCGTGGTAGTGCACGGCGTAGGCAACCATCGCGATCACGCCGTTCGCGAGGAGGAACCAGCCGAGCCCGTGGAGTGAGCCGAGCCCGCCGCCGTGCGCGATGAAGAGCGCGGTCGCGCCGATGATCCCGATGAGCTGGCTCACGGCGAGCGCGGGCAGGGCGCCCATCTTCCGGCCCGAAACGGCTCCGAGGAAGTCCGTCGTGCCCCAGCCGATCGCCGCGAGGAGCCCGTAGATCACGCGGGCGGCTTCGCTTCGGCCAGCGCGTCGACCGCGACCGCGCCACGCGGACCGACCAGTAAGGGATTCGCCTCGAGGGAGGTCACCCGGTCGCGGAGGTCGTGCGCTGCGCGGGCGATCGACGCCACCGCTCGGGCGAGCGCCCCCAGGTCGTGCTCATCGCTGTCCAAACCGCAGCGCTCCGCTTGCGTTTCCACGTAGGCGCGAGCTTGCGCGGTGGTCAGTGGCGCCGCGACGAATGTCGCGGCGCCCGCCTCGGCGAGCGCGCCACCGGGCCGGATCGTGATCGTCGCGCCGAACTGCTCGTCGACGATCGCGCCGACCAATACCTCGTGGCCATGCACCATCTCTTGGACCAGCACCTTGGGCGCCTTCGCGCCGGCGCGTGTGGCCGCCGCGAGCACCTCGGCCGCGGCGACCTCGACCTCGGCCGGACCACGGAGCCCGAGGCGCACGCCGCCCAGCTTCGCCTTGTGCGGGAGCTCGGGCGCGAGCGCCTTGATCGCGACCGCCGAACGTATCTTCGCGGCCGCCGCCGCGGCCTTCTCCGGCGTCGCGACCACCGCTTCCTTCGGGCGACGGACCCCGTACAGCTCGAGCACCGCGGCCGCGGTCGCCTCGTCCACCGGCCCCGACGCCCCGCGCAACACGCGCAACGCCTTCGCGCGGTTCTCGTGGGGCGGGAGCGCGGGCACCGCTCGCGCGCGCACCTGCTGATACTCGAGCACCGCCGCGATCGCGTTCGCCGATGCGCGGTGCCCCTGCAGGAACGGCAGTTCCTTCCATTTCTTGGTGAAGGCCTTGGCATCGTCGGTGTACGCGAGCGGACTCATACATAAGGAGACGAAGGCGATACCGGTCGAGCGCTGCAGCTCGATCGCCTTGGTCAGCACCGGGTCGGCCCACGGCGTCTCGCCCTCCAGCCGAGGTGGGAACGCGTCGAACGCGACCAACCCCACGCCGGGGTCCTTCGCGAGCGCCGCCAACGCGCCGACGAACATGTCGGTCTCCACGGCCGCCTGGCCGGTGACGTCGAGCGGATTGTTCTGCGATGCGAACGACGGCAGCGCCTTCCGGAGCGCCTTCTTGGTCGCGACGGTGAACTCCGGCAACGGCAGATCCGCCGACCCCGCAGCTTCGGCGAACAACGTGCACGCTCCACCCGACTGCAGCGCCGCAGCCACACCGTCCGTGCGCAACTTCTTCACGTGGGAAAGCAGCAAGGCCGTCTCGAACATCGTGACGGGGTCCTCGACCAGGACGACGCCGTGCCCACGCAACCACGCATCGCGCAGCCCGGTGTTGCCGGCGAGCGCGCCGGTGTGCGCGATGATCGAGCGGAGCGCCGCCTCCGATCTGCCCTCAGGAGCGCAGATCACGACGGGCTTCCGCGCAGCCAGCAACGCATCGAGCCCACGGCCGATCCCCGCGACGTCGCGCATCGTCTCGATGTAGCTGGTGACGACCTTGGTCTTCGCGTCGCCGGCGGCCCACGCGAACAGGTCGCCCAATCCCAGCACCGCTTCGTTCCCAACGCCGAGGATGATCCGCAACCCGACCGCGCGGTCCGACGCGATCTGGTTCATCGTCCACGCGACGGTTCCCGACTGCGAGATCACGCTGATCCCACCCTTCACCGGGTCGGCCGGCGGCGTGGTGCCGTACGGCGCAACTTGGTCAACGTAGTTGACGAATCCCTCGACGTTCGGCCCCAGCACCGGGATCTTGGTCCGCAGCGCCGCCGACCGCAGCTCTTCCTGGAGCGCGCGACCCTCTTCCCCGGCCTCAGCGAACCCGCTGGACACGACCATGATCCCGCGCACGCCCCGCGCGCCGCAATCGTCGATCATCCGCACGACGACGCGCGCCGGCACCACGAAGACCACGAGGTCGACGCCGCGAGGCAGCTCCGCGATCGACGACAAGCACGGCCGGCCCCACACCGTGTCGTACTTGGGGTTGATCGGGTACAGGTCGCCCGCGTACCCGATGTGCCGCAGCGACCGCTCGATCTCGGGCGCCCACGAATCCGGCGACTCCGACGCGCCCACGATCGCGATCGACCGCGGCGCCAACAGTGGGCGCAGGTCCCAAGCCACCCGCTCAGCCCTCGCCGCGGAACTTCGCGTCGCGCCAGGCGATCGCGGCCTTCAGGCCGTCGGCCGCCGTGATGCGCCGGAACTCGTCGCGCGTCGGCAGGTTCGTCGTTTCGATGATCACGTCGAGCTCCGTGTTCGCGGCCATCGCCGCGCGGAATCCCGCGACGTCCCACGCGCGATTCACGGCGCGCTTCGTCATCTGCACGACGAACGGCTCGTTCTTCGCGATCTCCTGGGCGAGCGCGAGCGTCGCGTCGTCGAGCTCGCCGCGCGGCACGACGCGGTTCACCAGACCCATGCGCAACGCCTCGTCGGCCGGCACGCGATCCTCGCCGGTGAACAGGAGCTCCTTAGCCTTACGGACGCCCACCACCCACGGCAGGAACATCGAGACCACACCCGAGCCGAAGCGGATGTCGACGTAGCCGAACTTCGCATCGTCGGCTACGACCGCCAGGTCGCAGGCGAGCATCAGGTCGGTCCCGCCCGCCAGACAATAGGACTGCACCGAGGCGATCACGGGCTTGGGGCAGTCGAGGATCTCGAGCATGTCCCGGACGCCGCCGGCGAGGCTCGCATGCCAGGCGCGGGCGTCGAGATCGCCCTCGTCGGCGTCCTCGTTCAGGTCGTAGCCGGAGCAGAACGCGCGTCCCGCCCCTCGGAGGATCACGACCGACACACCGTCGTCGGCGCCGGCCTCCCGCATCGCCGCGGAGATCGCCGAGGTCAGGTCGTGGTTCAGGGCGTTCAAGGCGCTGGGGCGGTTCATCGTCAGCCGGCGGATGGGACCGATGTCCTCGACCAAGAGAACCGATTCGGCGGCGTCGCTCACAGGTACCCCTCTTCCCTGGTTGACTCGCCCGTTCCGGCGAGGCCGGGATGCTAGCAACGCCGGGCCGGCCGCATCGCCAGTCCAGAACCGGGGCAAGGGAAGCTGCGTACTAGAGGATGGAGGGAGCGCTCCGGCCGCACCGCCAGGTACTAGGCAAAAAGAGGGATGTCTCCCGTGCCTTGCATGGCGCGGTCGACCTATGGTACTCAGCGCCATCGGCGGCGCAGGTGGACGGCCACCCGGCCTGTCGCCGAAGATGAACAGGAGGGGAAGATGCGGCATCCCAAGGACATGTCCCGCCGTCAGTTCCTGACGCGGGCCGGCGGCGCAGCGATCGCGATGCCAAGCCTGGCGGCGATCCTCGCGGCGTGCACCAAGCCGGGCGCCACGGGATCCGGGGGAACCGACTCCGCACTGGCCAGTATCCCGATCGCCACACTCGAGAGCCCGACCGAACTGCCGACGGTCCAGGATCCCATCCCAGCCGATACGCAGATCGAGTCCGGCCCACTGATCCTCTACAACTGGGCCGACTACATCTACAAGAAGGTGGTCAACGACTTCGAGGACAAGTTCGGCGTCAGCGTTCAGATCTCGACGTTCCAGAACCTGGAGGAAGGCATCCAGAAGGTCGTCAATGGCCAGATCTCGCCCGACGTATTCGTGCCGACCCCGGGATACCTGCGCCGGTTGGTCGCCCGGGACTTTCTCCAACCCCTGCAGCACGAGCTGATCCCGAACATGGCCAACGTCTGGCAGAGCTACTCCAACCCCGGCCCTTACTACGACCTCAACTGGCACTACAGCGTCCCCTACACGATCTACACGTGGGGCGTCGCCTACCGCCGCGACAAGATCGTGCCCGGCGATGAGAAAGCCTCGGACCAGTCGATCGCTTCGCAGGGTTGGAACGCGTTATGGAACCACGACTATGCCGGCGAGATCAGCCTGTACGACTCGTACGGCGACACGATCGCGATCACGATCTTGCGCAACGGCAGCCTAGATGTGAACTCGCAGGATCCGGCCGTCATCCAGGCCGCAAAGGAAGCCATCCTGCAGACGATCAACGACAACCAGGCCCGCCTCACGATCAACGGGGTGTACGCCAAGCTCCCGGCCGGCGACTACGTCGTCGCCGAATCCTGGTCCGGCGACATCGTCGGGGCGTCCATCTTCTATCTGCCGGCCGGGGTAGGCCCCGATATCCTTGGCTACTGGAAGCCCGAGGACGGCAAGACGATGATCGGGAACGACCTCCTGGTGATCCCGAACGCCTCGAAGAATCCGCGGCTCGCGCACGAGTTCATCAACTTCATGCTCGACGAGACCGAAGGGACCGAGAACTTCACGGGGTACAACGGGTATCAGCCCCCGTTCAATTCGATCAACCCGGAAACGCTCGTGGCGAAAGGCGTCGTTCCCCCGACACTGACCTCGGCCGTCGTGACCGAGGACATGTTCAAGAAGGACCTCACGCCCTACGAGCTGCCACCCGACGTCGACCAGATATGGCTCGACGCGTGGACCGAGATCAAGGCTGGTGCCTGAGATCGCAACAGAAACCACCACGCCGGGGGATCAGCAGCAGGAAGCGGACGGACCGCGGCGGCGCCGGAGGCGCCGCCGCGGAGAACCGCCGGCCTCGGACGAACGATCCGGCGTCTGGTACCCGAAGTGGTACTGGCCGTCGTTCATCGCGCCCGGCACCATCGCGCTGATCTTCCTGTTCATCCTGCCGTTCTACGTGGTGTTCTCGGTCGCGTTCGGCACCGTCGACTTCAACAACTTCGGCACAGCGGTTCCCTATTACGCGCCGTGGTGGTGGTCGTTCCACACGTTCAACGGCACACTGCAGCAGTTCTACGTTGGGTCGCACATCTATCAGGCCCCGCTGTTCCGCACGTTCGAGTACGTGATCGCGGCCAGCGTCATCTGCCTGGTGGTCGGCTATGCGGTCGCCTACTACACGGCCCGGTTCGCGACGAAGTACAAAGGATTGATCCTGATCCTGTTGGTGTCGCCGTTCTGGATCAGCTATCTGATGCGGATCTACGCCTGGCAGGGCCTGCTCGACGTCAACGGCCCGATCAACAAGATCCTCGGCCCCATCGGGTTCGGGCACACGAACTTCTTGGAAGGCAAGTCGATCACCATCATCCTCGGGCTGGTCTACGGCTACATCCCGTTCATGATCTTGCCGATCTACGCGTCGCTGGACCGGATCCAGGAGAGCCTCCTCGAAGCGGGTCGTGACCTCGGCGGCAGCGGCGCACAGACGTTCTGGCGAGTGACGCTCCCGTTGTCGCGGCCCGCGATCTTGGCCGGCATCGTCATCGTCACGCTGCCGATGTTCGGCGACTACTACACCAACGACCTGCTCGGCTCGACCAAGACCGCGATGTTCGGCAACCTGATCAGCCAGCAGGCCGAAGCGACGGCGGGAGCGACCCGTGCCGCGTCGCTGGTGTTGATCCTGTCGGTGATCGTGCTGATCCCGATGATGTACTACCTCCGCGAGACCAAGAAGCAGGTCGAGCAGGCATGAGTATCGCGGCGACCTCCGAAGCGCCGGCGCGTGGGGTCCGGGGATACTTGCGCAACCCCTGGCGCAAGCCTCGGTTCCTGCAGGCAACGACGATCGGCTACCTGCTGTGGTCGATGCTGCCCGTGGTGATCGCCGTGATCTTCTCGTTCAACTCTGGGCGGTCTCGCTCGTCGTGGCAAGGCTTGGGCATGACCTGGTGGACCGCCTCCCCGACCGACTCGATCCTGCACGACGGCGAGATGCGTGCGGCGATGCTCCAGACGTTCAAGCTGTCGATCCTCACGGTCATCATCGCCGTCCCGCTCGGGACGCTGTTCGCGATCGGGATCGATCGCTGGCACGGGCGCCCCGCGCGAGCCGCGAACTTCACGATGCTGCTGTCGTTCGTGGTGCCGGAGATCATCCTCGGCGTCTCCCTGTACATCTTGTTCACGAGCCTGTTCAAGAACGTGATCCCGCTTGGCACCAACGCGCAGCTGCTCGGTCTGATCGCGTACCAGGTGAGCTATCCGGTGATCATCGTCCGCGCCCGACTACTCACGATCGGACCCGAGTACGAAGAAGCGGCGATGGACCTCGGCAGCACGCCGAACCAGGCGATCAAGCGCGTGCTCTTGCCGTTGTTGATCCCCGCGATCTTCGCGAGCGTCGCGCTGGTGTTCGCCGACACGGTCGACGACTTCGTGACCGTTCAGGCGCTGTCCGCGGGTTCGACGAGCCAGACGCTTGCGATGAAGATCTACTCCGCGGCGCGTGCCTCACCCACACCCGAGGTGAACGCGGCGGCAACGGTGATGCTGATCACGACCCTGCTTGTGATCGCCGGCGGCGTGCTGTTCTACAAGCGGTTCAGCAAGGGCCAGGAGCTCGGCGGGGCTGCGGACTTCGCGCAGCTGTAGCGATCGCGACTCGAGAACTGACCGGGGCAGGTCAGGCCGGTCGGCAGCGACGTCCAGCTCGGCCTCTTCCAGGACGGCCGTGCCGCCCTCCGGAAGCACGCGGAGCGAGTCGCGTGGGAACTCCACCGTGACCGCGTCCCCGGAGTGGTAGCGCTCGTCGGAACCGGTATTGGGCATCCACGCCTGGATCGTCTGGCCGGTCGCCAGGTGCAGGATCACCTGCAGCGTCGACCCCACGTAGATCGTGCGCTCAACCATCGCCGGCAGACGGTTCTGACCGGACGTCCCCTGCCCCTCGATGATCACGCGCTCGGGGCGGATCGTGACCTTGGCGTCGCCCGCGGTGTCGGTGTCGCCCTGGCCAGCGATCAGCGTGAAGTCGCCGATCGAAACTTTGCATCCACCGTCGCCGACGCCGGCGGCCTTCGCGTTCATCAGGTTCGACACGCCAAGGAAGTCCGCCACATAGGCCGTCGAGGGCGATTCGTAGATCTCCTTCGGCGGACCGACCTGCTCGACGCGGCCCTGCGACATCACCGCGATGCGGTCGGACATCGTGAGGGCCTCTTCCTGGTCGTGCGTCACATAGATGAACGTGATGCCGACCTCTTCCTGCAAGGCCTTCAGCTCGATCTGCAGGCGCTTGCGGAGCTTGGCGTCCAGGGCGCCCAGCGGCTCGTCCAGCAGCAACACTTTGGGGTTCAGGATCAGGGCGCGGGCGAGCGCGACACGCTGCTGCTGGCCGCCGGACAGCTGGTTCGGCCGGCGCTTGGCGAACTGCGTCATCTGAACGAGCTCGAGTGCATCGCCGACGCGCTTGGCCGACTCCTCCTTGGTGGCCTTCTGGTATTTGAGGCCGAAGGCGACGTTCTCCTCCACCGTGAGGTGGGGGAACAGCGCGTAGTTCTGGAACACCGTGTTGACGTTGCGCTTGTGCGGCGGGGTCTGCGCCATGTCGACCTCGTCCAGCAGGATCTGGCCTTCGGTCGGGCGCTCGAAGCCCGCGATCATGCGAAGGGTGGTCGTCTTGCCGCAGCCCGAGGGGCCGAGGAGCGAGAAGAACTCACCCGAAGGCATATCCAGGTTGATGCCGGCGACCGCGGTGAACTCACCGAAGCGTTTCACCAGGTCGACGAGCTGGACCTCTCCCCCTGCCATAGCGCGCGGAGCATACCGTTGGCTCCCCCCCGCGAGTCAACCGCTTCCTCCGAAGGGAGAAGTGGGAGGGGGCGTCACGGCCGGGAAACCGAGACACGCTCGCTCTAGAGTCGTCGCCATGAACCTCAGTCGACTTCGAGACGTGATGATGGACTCACATTCGCTCTGGAAGACGCTCCGCGCGCAGGGTACGGAATGGCGCGACTTCGACTTGCTACACGAGGCGTTCATTCGCAAGCACCAGCCAGGCCCGAACACCGTGATGATTCAGGGAGTCGCCGATCGGCCTTCCCGATCGGTCGAGCAATGGTCGCTCCGGATCGAGTTGCCCGACACGGTCCGAACGGAGTTCGGGGTCTTCGGTGAACACGTAACCGCTGTGATCAAGGGGGCTCACTGGTGGAGCATCTCTTCTCACGACGAGCCAAGGACGAACGACGGGAACCCGAAGTCCAGGCACGGTACCGGCCCCGGATACCCGCTCACCGAGCCGCGACGTCTCGTGTTCGGGCTCGAGCTAGAGCCTCAGGGAGAGACAACCTTCGCGGGTCGTCCCGTAGTACGGGTGTCAGCCACTCCCGTGGAGGCAGGCTCCGCAGGTCGTCTAGATCTGCTCGCGCTCGATGATGCCGTCATCGGGCTCGGCACAGAAGCCGATCGCTATGAGTTGCTGGTCGACGCCGAGCGCGGCCTGATCCTCCGCAGCGAAGCGCAGCTCGAAGGGTCACCGTTCCTCGTGATCGAGATGCAGGAGGTGGGTTTCGACGAGTCATTCCCCGAGGAGACCTTCACCCTCGAGCCACCGCCTGGCACGACGTTCACAAGCAGGAGTCCCTTCCACGATCTGCGACCGGAGAAACCCGACAGAGATTCGTGACCGAGGGCCACCCGGGACGGCCGGGAAACCGGAACAGGGCGGTGAAGCGCCGGCCGCCGCGGGTCCGTCGGCATGGTGGCCGGTGGAAGGTCCCGCGCAGGTGTCGTGAGCGTCGTCAGCATGGCCCTCGGAACCTGCGGCGGTAGGACGCCTGCAAAGGGCGGCGGCGGTGATTCACCCATTTCGGATCACGCTTGCAATACCCAACGAAACATCAACCTTCGTCGCCATAGGGGCGGCGGCACGTTCTATACGCAGGTAGGCGCGGCCTCGAGGTCGGTTGATCTCCCAGGTGATCGCTGTCCAAAGGAAGCGCTCGAAGATAGAGTGCCTCGAACGTGATAGCGGCAAGGCAGACTCAGGAAGCGGGCGTGACCGAGAGCACGTCGTCGCCCCCCACCGCGACGCGGCTCGTCTATCTGGATGTTGTCGACGGGGTCGCCACCATCCGTCTCGACCACCCTCGCCGCAACGTCATCGACCTTCGCCTCGCGACCCAGCTGCACGACGCCGCACTCGAGGTTGGTCACCGTGATGATGTCGGGGCGGTCGTCGTCTGGGGCGGAGAACGGATCTTCTCCGCCGGCGGGGATGTGGAGCTGATGTCGGACCGGTCCGCCGACACCATCAGACCGGTGATCACGGCGCTCGCCGAAGCGCTGGTCGTGCTCGAAGCGGTTCCCAAGGTCGTCATCGCGGCCATCAACGGCATCTGCCTGGGTGGAGGGTGCGAGATCGCGCTGGCCGCCGACTTCCGGTTCGCCTCCGAGACCGCCGTGCTCGGTCAGCCCGAGATCCGGTTCGGGATCATCCCGGGCGCCGGCGCCACCCAGCGTCTGCCCCGTCTCATCGGGAGGTCTGCCGCGAAAGACCTGATCTACTCCGGTCGTCGCGTCAAGGCTCGTGAGGCGCTCGGTATGGGCCTCGTCGATCGGTTGCTTCCGGGTCCGTCGGTCTACCCGGCGGCGCTCGAGGCAGCCGCCCGCTACGCGGAAGGTCCGATCGTCGCCATCGGAGCGGCGAAGGCGGCGATCGACGCGGGCAACGGCCGCCCACCCGGGGAAGGTCTCGACTTGGAGCGAGACCTCGCGTGCCAACTCTTCGACACCGCGGACCAGAAGGAAGGCATGCAGGCATTCCTCGGCTCGCGCCGGCCATCGTTCCAAGGTCGCTAACGCGACGGTCCTCCTCACCGGCCGTATCGGGCCTGCGGGCGACGTGCGATGCTGACCCGCTATGCAGGACCCACCCACAACGACCCCTGATGTGAACCTTGAGCGGCGTCGGATCCCGGCGCTGCTCGGCGGCTACTGGTCGTTCGGCCAGTACTGGGGCGTCTGGGTGATCCTCGTGATCGAGCTCCAGAGCGCCCACCACCTGAGCTACGGGCGGATGGGCGCGATGCTCGCGCTCCTCTCGATCGTCGCGATGCTCGTGATGGCGTTCGTTGCGCCGCGACTTGCGAGATTCCCCCTCGGCGTGCTCTGTGCGATCGGTTTGATCGCCCTCGGCTTGGGCTCGCTGGGGATGGCGCTGCTACCGACGGCCGCCCTGTGGCTCGCCTTCGCGACCGCCGGCGTCGGGAATGGACTGATCGACGTCTTCCTCAACGTCGAGGGTCAGCGCGTGGAGTCGATCACCCGGCGACCCGTACTGCAGTGGCTGCATGCGACGTACGCGGTCGGCGGGATCACCGGGGCCGCGGTCGGCGGGCTGATCGCCGCGACCAACACCGACTACCGCTTCGGGCTCGTGTTCGGCGCGATCTGCCTGTTCATCACCGCGTTCTGGAACGCACAGAGCGGCACGCGCGAGCGCGGCGCTACAGAGGTGGACTCGTCTTTCTCTCTGACCGCGTTCAAGCGGCACCCCGCGCTCTGGCTTCCCGCGCTCGTCGTGCTGTCGGCGTTCCTCGTTGAAGGCTCGATGGACACGTGGTCAGGGTTGTACCTGACCCGTCAGCTGGGCGCGAGCGCGTGGCAGACGGCGGCCGCGTTCATCGCCTTCTCGGCTTCGGTCGCGATCGGACGGTTCTTCGCCGGGCGTGTGCTGTTCGGACTCGGCCGTCGGACGACGATCCTCGTCGCGGGCATCGGCGGCGCGATCGGGGGCGGGATCGCCGCGCTGGCCAACGAACCGATCTTCGTCGCGGCAGGGTTCCTCATCATGGGCGCGTCGATCGCCGCGGCGGCGCCTGCCGGGTTCGGACTGGTCGAGATCCTCGCGCCAGACGATCAGACACATGCGATCGCGGCGGTCACCACTGTCGGCTACTCAGGGTTCGTGTGGAGCCCGCCGATCTTCGCGTGGCTGGCGACGGCGTTCGATCTTCGGGCCGCGATGGGTGTGATCGTGTGCGCGACGCTCGGCATCGTGGTTGCAGGCGCACTCACGCCGCGCGACCGATCCGTTCGCGAGGCCGCGCGGTAAGGTCGAGCCATGCGACCGCGCGTGCTGCTCTCCGCGGCGCTCGTGGTGGCGGCGGTGGCCTGTTCGTCACCGTCGCCCGACCCCTACGCCGCGTATCGCCAGACGACGACCGAGGACGTCCCCGGCACGCTCGACTGGCAGATCGGCCCGGTCCCCCACGACTACCGCCCCACGATCGGACCCGCGCAGGCCTACGACGAGCTCTTCGATGCGGGCACGCAGAAGCATGCCTACGCGATCCTGGGGCAGGTCACCAACACGACCGACCACACCATCGGGCCGCCGGCATGGGTCTTCGTGACACCGAACACCTGCTACGCGACCGCCAAGGGCGACCTCGTCTCACCCGGCCGGACGGGCAACGGCTGCACGAAGCAGAACCTGTACGTCCAGGGCGTGAACGCGACGACCGGCGAGCAGCTCGGCGGGTTCACCGCGTTCGACACACCGACCCCGTGGGTGCCGGCCCGCGAGGGAACACCACCGGCGGTGGCCGCCAAGGCTCAGGCCGGAACGACCCTGCTCCACTGAGCGAGCCAGGCCGCGTCCTGCGACGGCCCGAATCCGACAAGCATCTGTCCTTGCGCGAACTCCGACTCCGACACGATCGCGTCGCGGAGGTTCGCGGGCACCGCGTCGTGCCACGGGAACGACGGGTCGGCGAACGCCTCGCGGGTCGCGCCCTCCATCGGCACCTGATACCCGTTCCACGCGAAGTTGTCGAGCGCGACGTCGAACCGCAGCAGGTGATCGAGGAACGCGTGCGCGGCCACTGGATTGCGACCCTTCGCGCAGATCGCGGTCAGGTCGAGCCCGACCACGCGGGCCGGCTCGCTCGGTGACCAGTACCGGAGCGCCGCCGCGACCTCGTTCGGGTTATCGCCCTCCTCGGCCGCATACCGCGGCGCCGTCAGGATGTCGCCGGACCATGCTTGGTGCACCGCGAACGTCTTCTCGGGAAGCCCCTTTTCCGCGCCGTCGTCGGTGAATCGCGCGCCGGTCTGCGCGACGGCGTCGGCGAGGAAGCTGCCCGCCGCGGTCAACTGATCGGAGGTCGCCGCGGTGAGGTCGTGCACGCCCGCTTGTTGCAGCCCGAGCGCGAGCGCGTCGCGGTACGCGTCATAGATGCCCACCAGGTTTCGGTAGCGCGCGTCGGTGAAGATCGCGTACGGGTCGCTTCGGCCGTCGGGCGCGTCGGCGGCGCGGACCATGTCGGCGCGCCATCCGATCCCGCCGGTGTAGATCGTGTACGGCGTCGTGTACCGCTGGCCCGGGTCGTAGAACGGACCCTCGCCGCTGCGGAACCAACCCCACAAGTTGGACAGGTGCGGCAGGTAGTCGTGGTTCAGCGGCCGCAGCAGGTTCTGCGCGACCATCCCTTCGAGCACGTCGATCACCGGGAAGACGACATCGAAGTCGGCCGACGGCTCCTGCAACCGCTGGATCGCTTCGTCGATCCGAGTGAAGCTCTCGACCTGCACGTGGACGTCGTGGTCGGCGTACGCCTGCTCGAAGCTCGCGAGCACCCGCGATGAGAGGTAGTCCTTCCACTCGTAGACCTTGAGGGTGGCGCCTCGCTCGATGGGCAGCTCGCTTGCGAGCAAGAGGCCCTGGTCGACCGGCAAGGGCCCGAAGGCTGAGCCCTCGGGCACGGTGCCGGTCGCCATCGGGCCGCGGCGGTCACATGCAGCCGCGGCCCCCACAAGCGGAAGGGCGGCGGCGAGCAACGCCCCCCGACGCAAGAACGCGCGCCGCCCGATCCGCTCGGTCATACAGCTCTTCTTAACCCTCCATGACCATGCCGTCGTGCCACTCGGGGTCTGCCTCGAGGAGCGCCCGCATAGCCGTGAACCGCTCGTGCTGCGCCGGGTCGTCGGCGTTCTTGTCGTAGCTGGCCCGGTCCTCGAAGATCACGAACAGCCAGAAGTCCTCGCTGTCGTTCTCCGTCAGGACGTAGGACCGCACGTAGCCCGGGATCGGGTCGCCGCTCATCTGATCGGCCATGACCTTCTGCAGGGCCTCGACGTTCTCCGCCTTGACGCGCATCTTGGCGCAGGTCCCGTACATGGCTCCCTCCCTTGCGGCCGTCGTTCGGCCGTCACCGCAAAGAGTAGGACCGCTCGGTGCGAGTGGGTAGGCCGGGCTCAGGTTTCCAGAGTCGGCGGCTCGTGGCCCAGACCCCAGGCGTCGGCCCCGCCGTCGACGACGACCGTCGTGCCCGTGATGTAGCCACCGCCGTCGCTCGCCAGGAACGCGATCGTGGCGGCCACCTCCTCGGGCGAACCGGGCCGGCGCATCGGGATCTGATCGGCGAACGCGTCGACCACTTCCTGGCCGCCGTACTGGAGGATGCCCTCGGTCTGGATGACGCCGGCCGCGACGCAGACGGCACGGATCCCGAAGCGCGACCACTCGAGGGCGATCCCCGACGCGAAGGTCTCGAGGGCGCTGCGGGCCATCGACGAAGGAACGACCTGCGGGATCCCCCTGCGAGGGCTGAACCCGAGGAACGCGACGAAGCCGTTGCGCTGCGGGATCATCCAGCGCTCGGCCACGGCGGTCGTCACGTCCCACGTCGCATCGACGTTGAGCCGGTGGATCGCTCGCATGCCCTTGCGCGAGGTTTGGTCGAGCCCGGCGGCGAACTGCCCGCCGGCGTTGTTGACCAGAATGTCGACGCGGCCGGTCTTGGTCGCGACCGCATCGAGGAATGCGCCAACCTCCTCGGGTTCACGGATGTCGCACGGCTGTTGGAAACACCGGTCACCGAGCTCGTCCGGCGACCGCGGCGATCGGTTCGGGCCGACGTCCGCAGATCGCGACGCGACCACCCGCGCCGACGATCGCACGCGCGGTCGCCGCGCCGATCCCCGTGCCCCCGCCGGTGACGATCGCGAAGCGACCCTCGAGCGCGTCGGCGGCCAGCGGCGAGCGGAACCCCTCTACCATGGCGCGAGTATGCAAGAAGGAAGCGTGATCGGGGCAGACGGCGTCCGGCTCGCGACCCGGACCGTGACCGGCCCACCCGACGGCCCGGCGTTCGTGCTGCATCACGGGCTCGCGTCGAGCCAGCACATCTGGGACCTGATGGTGCCCGGGCTCGCGCGCGATGCGACCGTCGTCACGTTCGATGCGCGCGGGCACGGCGAGAGCGGCAAGCCATCGAGCGGCTACGGGTTCGATCACACGGTGGCCGACGTGGTCGCGGTGCTGATGTCCACGCACCGGAGGCGCCGGATCCTCGTCGGTCACTCGTGGGGCGCGATGGTCGCGCTCGAGGTCGCCGCGCGGAAGCCGTCGAGCGTCTCGGGCGTCGTGCTGATCGACGGCGGCGTCGGCACCATGCGCGACGGCTTCACATCATGGGCCGAAGCGCGCGAGGCGCTCGCGCCACCGCACCTCGCCGGCACACCCGCCGACGGATTCCGCGCGGGGATCCCCGAGTTCTTCGGCGACACCGTCGACGTCACGCCGCAGGTCGTCGACATCGTGATGTCGGTGATGCGGGTCGACGCCGCCGGCCGGATCCATCCGCGGCTCACCCGCGCAAACCACATGCGGATCCTCCGCGCGATCTGGGAGCAAGACTCGGTCGCGATGCACGCGCGGCTACGCGTCCCGGCGCTCGCGATCCTCGCGGCGAGCGGCGAGCAGGACTGGGACGCTCGCAAGCGCGACGGCGTCAAGGGCCTCCGCGATGCCGGCGCGAAGACCAAGGTCGCCTGGATCGAGGGCATCCATGACCTTCCGCTGCAACATCCTCGGGAGCTCGTGAGGCGGATCCGCGCCTTCTCTCGGACGGCCGTACGATAGGCAGACGATGTTCGTCTTCCTATTGATCCTGATCCTGCTGCTGGCGGCGCTCGGCGTGCTCGGGCTCGCCCTCAAGATCGCGCTGGCGGCGTTCGTCGGGATCACGATCGCGTTCGTTGCGATCGCGGCGGTCGGGTACTACATGGTCCGCCACCAGGTTCGGAAGGCGCAGCGATCGTTCAACACCGCGATGACACCGCAGGGTCCGAGCGCGATGGGAACCACCGTCGAGGTCGGTCGCCCGACCCGCGACGATCCGCCGGTCGACGACCGCTACTGAGCCGGCGCGCCGCGCCGGACGACCCGCTCGCGGTAACGCGACGGCGCCTCGCCCACCAGCCGATACAGCAGCCCGCGTGATCGACCCTCGTCCTCGCGCATGTCGCCGCGCTCCAAGGCGAACGCCGCCGCTCGCACGAGCGGATAGCGGAACGGTTCGGGCGGCGCGAGCGACGACTCCGGCCGGTTGACCGCGAGCGTCGTCCACTCATCGATCCGGTCGAGCACCGTCGAGGCGAGGATGTGCCCGCCGACGAACGTCTGGATCACGCCATGACCACTGAACCCGAGCCCCGCGTGGATGTTGCCCGGCGGGAGTGTCCGATAGAACGGCACGAACGTCGGCGTCTGGTCGATCGGGCCGCCCCACGCGTGCGTGAACCGGATGCCTTCGAGCTGCGGGAACATCCACAGCAACCCTCGAGCCGGCGCCTCGGCGAAGTGCATCCGTGCTTTCGCCGCCTTGCTGTCCCCTCGCCCCCCGTACACGGCGCTGCCGGCGCCACCGCCGATCACGATCCGGTGGTCGTCGGTCGGCCGCAGGTAGTAGAGCCAGTCGCGGCCGTCGGCGATCCCCATCTGCGTCGTCCAGTTGATCTCCTTCAGGAGCTCCGGGATCGGCTCGGTCGCGACGACGTAGTCGGCGATCACGCCGAAGCTGCGGCGGAACGGCGACATCTCCGCCGCCCACGCACCGGTGGTCAAGACGACGCGCTCGGCACGGACCGCTCCCCGATCGGTCTGAACGACGGCCGGGCGCGATCGCTCTAGATCGCGCATCGCGGTGCGCTCGAAGATGTGGACGCCGCGCTCCAGCAGCAGTCGCCGCAGACCGCGCGCGAGGCGTGCCGGCTGGATCACCGCGTTGTCCGGGTTGAACGAGCCCTGAACGAATCGGGGTGAGTCGGCGTACGCACGGGTTTCCTCGGCCGTGAGGATCTTGGAGCCGTCGCCGCTCTCGCCGTACCGCTCGCGCGCAGACCCGCGGCCGCCCGCGCCGAACATCTCCTGCCAGGCGCCGGTTCGCACACCGAGCACGCCGTCCTTGTGGAACCAGCAGTCGATCCGGTTCGCCTTCGCGAACTCCCCGAGCTGGTCGACGGCGTCGTTCTGCAATCGGAGATACCGCAGGCCTTCCTCCCCACCGAACAACGCGATGATCGCGTCGGCGTCGAACCAGGACGACGACGCGAACCCGCCGTTGCGGCCGCTCGCGCCGCCTCCGACGATGTCCTGCTCGAGGATGACGATCCGCATCCCAGGCGACCGTTCGGTCAGCCGCACGGCGGTCCACAGCCCAGCGAACCCGCCGCCGACGATGCAGACGTCGGCGACCACGTTGGCCTCGAGCGGAGGCGTGGATCCGCCAGGGTCGCTCGTGAGCGCCTCCTGCAGCCAGAAGCTCCTGGCGGCGCCCGGCCGCGGCATGTCGATCACGACGTCTCCCAATGCATGATCCGGAACAACCCGATCACGATGACCCGCGCGAGCCCGACGAAGATCGACGCGAACACCAGTGCGACGATCGCGAACGTCAGGATCTGGCCGGCTGTGAGCGAGCCCACCACGGCGACGCGCAGCAGCACGCCGATCGGGATCGCGATGGCGAGATTGGCGACCAGTCGCGCGTTCGACACGGGGCGGTAGGTCCCGGTCGCCCATGCCGTCCCCACCCACGCGCCCACGAAGATCAACGCCAAGGTGAGGAACCGGCTCACCGCGTCCTCATGGTGGCTCGAGATCCCGAACAGCAGGAACACCAGGATCGCCGCGACGTCGCCGATCAGCAGGCCGCGGGCGAGCTTGGTGCCATCCAGGAGGGGGCGCATCCGCTCATCTTGTCAGGGCGGGCTGAGCCGTAGCCTTCCTGTATGGCCATCGTGACGGTCGCCTACGACGAGGACTGCGGCGCGTGCCGCTGGTTCGCCGACAACCTCCGCAAGCTGGACCGATCGCACAACCTGAACTTCGTGCCCATCCAGCGCGCCGACCGGCAGCTTCTCCCGGTTCCGAAGGAGGAACGCCTCAACGCGATGCACGCGATCACGTCCGACGGCCGGGTCTACACAGGCGGCGCGGCGGTGCCGGTCATCGCGCGGGAGCTCCCCGCTGGAAGGATCCTGAGCGCCGCCACCGACCTGTCTCCCGCTCTGACGGATCGGGTCTATCGAGCTGCGGCCGCGAGACGAACGACGATCGGCCGATGGCTCGGCGCCGACGCCTGTGCGGTCGATCCCAGCCGCAAGTCCGATCGTTCGTGAACGCCGACGAGGTCCTGGACGCGCTTCGGGAGCAGGCCGATCCGTCGCGTCTTCCGGGGATGGCGCGCGTCGGCATCGAGACATCGCACGCGATCGGTGTGTCGCTCCCCGCGATCCGGAAGATCGCCAAGCAAGCGGGCACCGACCAACCGCTCGCCCAAGAGCTTTGGGCGACCGAGATCCATGAGGCCCGTCTGGTCGCGGCGCTCGTCGCTGACCCGCACGCGATGTCGCTCCGCGCCATGAGTGCTTGGGCCGGCGACCTCGACTCGTGGGACCTGACCGACCTGCTCTCCGACACCTACGTCCGCACCGACCACCTCGACCGAGCGATCACGACGTGGAGCCGACTCGAGCCATGGCTTCACCAAGCGCTGCGCCTTCTCGATGCTCGCTCGCCTCGCCGTCGGCCATCCTAACGAGCCCGACGAGACCTATCTCGACTACCTCCCGCTGATCCGAGCCGCAGCCACCGACGACCGGAACGAGGTCAAGAAGTCCGTTAACTGGGCGCTTCGTCAGATCGGCAAACGCAACCGGACGCTCCAGGCCGTCGCGATCGCCGAGGCGGAAGCGCTCCTGGAGCTCGATGACCGCACGGCGCGCTGGATCGCCCGCGACGCGCTCCGAGAGCTCCGGAACCCGGCGAAGGTCGCACGCATCCCGCGCTGACGGCCGCCGGGCCCGGGACTACTTCCAGATGTTGTTGATCGGCTTCGACACCGCAGCGTTGCCGACGTAGGAGCCGAGCCGGAACCCGTCCTCCATCGTCCGCAGGAAGCTGTAGTGGTCGAACACGCCGGTGTACGTGCCGGGGTTGACCAGCTGGCTCTCGACCGAGAACACCACGCGTCCGCCCTGACCGAACTTGTCCTGCTTGTTCTTGATGTTGTCGCCGGCTCCCTCGTCGAATACGACGATGATCACCCCGTTCGTCCCGTACGCAGGCGACTGCTCGATCAGCGGCACCTCACGCGCGAGGAAATTGTCGAACTGCCTCAGCGGGTTGCCGGTCGGCGGGCTGCAGTTGTCGTGGGCGTCCTCGCACTGGTTCGGCACGACGAGGTTGAACCGCCCGACGTTGCCCGACTGGAGCGCCGAGTTGAAGTAGCTCATGTCGTTCTTGTTCGGCTCTGTCGTGCCGGCCGGGATCACGTTCTGCAGGCACTCCGTCGACTTGTTGGTTGCGGACCACACCCCGCCGGCCCCCTCGACGTTGTCGTAGTAGACGGCCGGGTTGTGCTTGACCCGATAGGTGTTGGAGTCCTGCAGCGTGCCGGCTTCCTTCTCGACGTCACATGCGACCGGCATCGACTCCATCCAGCTCTGCCAGCTCACGCCGGCACCATCGAGCTGATGGAACAGGTTGGGCACGTTCTGATGGCACGTGTCCGGCGGATCGTCGTTCTGGTCGCAGAGGATGAACTGCCCGGACGTCATCCCGACGTAGTTGGCGAGCGAGTTGTGCGCGAGCGCGTAGTAGTTGGTGTGCCAGGCCGACTTCGGCTCAAGGGTGTTGATCAGGTACGGCGAGTTCGACTTGTTGACGTTCCCGAGCTCGGCGTTCTCGCCGATGATCACGAACACATGACCGAACGCCGGGACCCCCTCACCGGGCGGCGGCTTGGGTGGCGCCGCAGAACTCATGGTGCTCGGGAGCCAGGCGATGGACAGGATGGCTGCCAGGCCCACGATGACACGGCGCATCGGACCCCTCCCTCAGCGGTCGTAGACCGCGCGACCGTGGCACAGCTTTAGTCGTCTGTCAACAGTCGACCATCCGGGGTCGGCCTTCGGGCTTTATCGCTATGGCAGTGAAGAGCTCGGCCCATATCCCGAAGCCCAACGTTCGAGTCTCAACTTCCTCGTAGAAACCGGCCGCTCCGTTCCGGAGTGACTCGCGTTGTTCCTCCACCGTCTCGAGGCCGTTCTTGACAGCCGCGATCCGTTCGCTGTGCGTCATGAGGTACGCGACGAGCTCATCGACCGTCATCGTCACTTCCAGCCGCTGATCATCCCTCCACTCGTGGCGAAAGCCATGCTTGTTCAGATCCGGGATCGGATTCTTGGCCACCGGCAGGTACCGATCCTTGGACACATCCGAAAGCCACTGACCGAAGAGAGGCGCGGACTCCATCTCGGCCCGGAACCACACGTCGTAGACGAGCAGTCGACCGCCGAACTCCACGACGCGCCTGAGTTCGTCGGCTGCCTCGCGCCCGAACCAATGGATCGCAGACGCCACCGTGGCGAGTTCGAACGAGCAATCACGGAAGGGGAGGTGTTCTGCCGAGCCGACGACGAACTCCGCCGATCCCCTCGGGCCCTGTCTCAGCATGTCGATAGACGCATCCACGCCGACGGCATACTGCGCGACATCACGGAGCGCCGTCGTGGACAGACCGGTTCCGCAGCCAACATCGACGGCGTGCTGTACCGAGGATGGAGCGGATCCCAACATCGCGATAGCGGCTTCGTGCAGGAACGGACGGGCCTCGCCATAGCGTCGAGCCACGTCGACCCCAACGAACGGGTTCACGACCTCGCCGGATTCTCGTGAGAACCACCACTTCCCGGCGGAGTCCTTGCGGAGCGTCGTCACCCTGGTGACCGCCGCCACCGGCAGGGCTCCGTAGATGTGGGGGAACGCTTCGCTGCCCCCCTCAAGATCCTCGTACCGGACCTCTGTCTCGAGCCGATCGGTTCGGATCTCGAGAACAACGAGCCACCCATCGAAGTCCGCGTAGACGGAGTTGGCGATCCGCTCCACGTGCTCCGCTGTCGAGCAGTGGATGAAGCCCTGCTCTTCGAGGGTCATGCCTCGGGAGGACAGTCGATACTCGCCATCCCTCCGCGCTTGCGCCCAGTCCGGCTCGGACGTGACGTGGAAGATGGCCGACATCCGGCTCAGCCTATGCGCCCGCACGGATGTCCTACCCTTGAACGATGGCTGGGCCTGCACACGCCCGAGGTGGCCGAATGATCAGCCCCACCGTGCACATCTCACAGCGTCGGGCCAGGCGACTCAGACGGCGGCGATTCCGTAAGAGCGTCCGACGGTTCGAGCGATCCCATGTTCCCTCTCTTCGGACTTCCGCCTGCGTGGATCGGCCACCGCTGGCTCGCCGGCAGTTCGAGTGGTAGTCGTGGACGCGGCAAGAAGACCGTCGAGTCTCTCTCGCTCGGTCACGAGCCCCATCTGGCCGCCACCTCGCGCTTGATCGTGCAGTCGGAGGCACCCGAGCTCGTCGTGCGGCGGCGGCGGCGCGGTCGACCGCCTCAGCACTTGACCTGACAGTCGACGACGTCCTGCGCCCGTCCTTTGGCGATCCAGATCGGCACCAAGGTGACCTCGATCAGCGCTGCGAAGACCACAGCTTGCGCTCTTGACGGCTCACAGGTCTCGGAGCCGTTCAAGCACGGGCCGTTGAAGCGAGGTGAGCGTCGCGATGCCCGCTATGACGACGGCACCGAGCGTAGCGGCAAGTAGCGCGATGAGATAACTCGTGGGGATGGTCAGATGCTCCGGTGGTGGGTCGAACACGCCCGTCACTCGCGAGCGCTGCCCCCGCGGCAGGGATGAGCGCAAGACGGACCACTCCTGCCGCCGACCAGCCGAGCGTTCAGCGTGATGGCGAACGCCAGGAGCAGCAACGCCGCGCTGAACCACATCACGTCGGCCCATTCCTGCGTGTGCTTGGAGCCATCTGCGTGGGGTCCGTCACGACCCACTGGACGAAGAAGACGATCCCCACCAAGGCGAAGTACGTTGCCCGCACGCTGCCCGTCCCACGTCGACGGAGGGCCTCACCCGCGGGCCATCCTCTCATGAACTCAAACTCATCCGAGTCTCACCGGTAGCTCATCGTCCACGTCGCAGGCTGGTGAGGAGATGAAGGGAAGGAGGTGATCACAGATGACAGTGAAGCGGATCGCGATCGCGGCAGTTGTGGTGTTGGCGCTGGCCTCGCTCGGCGGGGCAGCCCTTGCCAAGACTCCGACGCAGCGTCAGAACGCCCCCGCAACGTCGTCAGAGACGACCACCGGCGCCGACACGGACAACATCCAGGAAGGAAGCCAAACCGGTCACGACACTGGCGCCGAAGCCACCAGCGAAGCCGGTGGTGAGACGACAACCGATACGGGCGGCGAATCAGCCGCTGAGTCTGACGGCCCTGGAGGCCACGAGGACCCGGCGGGAAACGTCGACCACCAGTTCCAGGGACAGG
Organism: uncultured Actinomycetes bacterium; assembly: GCA_963792215.1. Taxonomy (GTDB): domain Bacteria; phylum Actinomycetota; class UBA4738; order UBA4738; family HRBIN12; genus AC-51. The sequence goes on along the minus strand of CAWBVL010000007.1, from coordinate 980,223 downwards.
AGTAACCACCTCCACTTCGTCCGGCCCGCGGAGGGCCCGGCATCGCCGGGCCCTCCTCTCTTCATACCGCCCCGTCGACAGGATCCAGCGGCAGCCACATCGAGAATGACCCGCCAGCACCGGGGCGTGCGTCGACCCAGATGCGTCCGTCATGTGCCGCCACGATCTCGCGGCAGATCGCGAGCCCCAGGCCGCTGCCACCATCGTTGGCCCGGGCAGCGTCGCCCCGAACGAACCGCTCGAATACGCGCCCGGCAAGCTCCGGGGGCACGCCCGGACCCTCGTCGGTGACCGTGCACCCCGCTCCCCCGTCGCGAACCCAGGTCGTCATCTCCACGTGCCCACCGACAGGTGAGAACCGAACCGCGTTGCTCACCAGGTTCATCATGACCTGCTCGATCCGGACGCGATCGGCCGCAACCATCACGCTCGGGCCCTCGGTTTCCAGAACGATGTCCTTCGGACGAGCGAACGCCGTCGCGTTGTCTGCGACCGCGGCGGTGACCTCTGCAAGGTCCACCGTCGTCCGCAGCAGTTCGAGTGATCCGTCGTCGGCTCGGGCGAGCATCAGCAGGTTCTCCACGATGACCCGCATGCGTTCGACCTCCTCCTGGGCACTTTCCAGTGCGTCACGAGCGCTCGAGGATAGGTCCGCCTCACGCAGGCTCACGTCGAGCTCGGACCGCATGACCGCGAGCGGCGTCCGCAGCTCGTGGGAGGCGTCGGCGGCGAAGCGCCGCTTGTCCTCAACGCCGCGCTCGAGTCGGTCAAGCATCGCGTTCAGCGTCACGGCCAGGCGTTGGATCTCGTCCGTGGCCGCCGGAACGTCGATCCGCTCCGCGAGCCGCTCGATACCGATGGTGTCGGCCTCACGAGTCATCCGCGCGACCGGCGCGAGCGCCCGTCCCGCCAGCCACCACCCACCGAAGCCGGTGACCAGCAGCGCCAAGGGCATGCCGATCGAGAGCTGGACCAACAGCTCGCGAACCGAGCGGCGAACCTCATCCGTGGACGTGGCCACAACGATCACGCCGGGGCACGTCTGGGACGGAACCGCCACCGCGAGCGTCCGGAACTCCTCTTCGTCCGGACCCGTGCGAACGGTCTGGCGCACCGTTGACCCTGTCATGGCGGCGGTTATCTGCCCCGCGGACAGCAGGGGTTGCTCGGCGGCGGGGTCGCCGGTGGTCTCCAACACCTTGCCCTGGGGATCGAGGAATTGCGCCCCCGACTCACCTTGCGGGAGACCCACCAAGGATGCGTCGCTCACATCTTGGAACTCGCCCTCGCACCCGTTCTGCAGACCCAGCGAGATCTGTGCGGCGCGCGTCACGAGGCTCTCGTCGAGACCGCGGCGGAGGCCGGCGTTGAGCCGCAGTGTGAGGAACCCTCCGAGCACGATGAATACCGCGGCGACCAACCCGACGTACCACAGCGTGAGCCTCGCCCGGATCGGCAAGCTCACGCGAGGCCAACTCCGTAGCCAACGCCGCGGACGGTACGGATGAAGGGCCTATCGAACGGTGCCTCGAGCTTCTTGCGAAGGTACCCGACGTAGACGTCGACAACGTTGGAGTAGACCTCGTAGTTCACGTCCCACACGTGCTCCAAGATCCGGGAACGGCTGAGCGCCTCGCCGGAGTGGCGCATCAAGAACTCGAGCAGCGCGAACTCGCGTGTCGAGAGGTCGATCCTCTTGCCGGCGCGCATGACCGTGTGGGTGGCAGGATCGAGCACGACGTCGTCGATGCTGAGCGAGGCCGGGCGCTCGGCCGCTCCCCTGCGCACCAGCGCACGCAGCCGGGCGAGAAGCTCACCGAAGGAGAAGGGCTTGACCAGGTAGTCATCGGCGCCTGCGTCCAGCCCCCGGATACGGTCTTCGACACCGTCTCGCGCGGTGAGCATCAGAACCGGCGCCCACCTGCCTCTCGCCCGAAGCTCGCGGCACACCGCGAAGCCGTCCCGGCCGGGCAGCATCACGTCCAAGACGATCGCGTCGTAGTCCTCGTAGAGAGCTCGATGCAGCGCGTCTTCACCGTCGGCGACGGCGTCCACGCCGTAGCCCTCTTGCTCCAGGCCACGGCGAACGGCGCGGGCCACCTTGATTTCGTCTTCGACCAGCAGGACCCGCACGGGCGCCTCCGTGGTTCAGTGTCGCAGCACTTCATGAGATTTGGATGAGAGATGCGGGCTCGCGACCCGGTTCTCATCGGTTCCTCATCCTCGGCGACGTAAACCTGGTGCCATGAACGAGGAGAAGGAGTCGAGGATGCGCCGGATCACCATGGCCACCGGAGTGGCGCTGCTCGGAGCCGCCCTGCTCGCGGCGTGCTCGTCAGCGTCCACCACCGCAGCTCCGGCCGCGAGCACGCCAAGTCCCACCGCGACCCGCAGCGGTTCAGGATCATCGGGGGCGTCGCCGACGGAGGCACCGGTCTCCTCCGAGCCGGCTGTGCCGGTCGAGTCGAACCCTCCGGGCGACATCCCGGACAACACCGCGTTCGTGCCGTACCACTCGGCGAAAGGCGGCTGGACGGTGACCGTGCCCGAGGGGTGGAGCCGAACGACGAGTGGCACGACGGTGACGTTCACCGACAAGCTCAACACGGTGCAGGTCGACGCACAGCCGGGAAGCCCGGTCACACTCGTCGGCGCGAAGAAGACCGACATCCCCGCGCTTGCCACGAGTAGCCGCGCGTTCAAGCTCACGAGCGTCCACCAGGTGACGTTGCCCGCCGGACCCGCGGTGCTCATCTCCTATCAGGCCAATAGCGATCCCAACCCGGTCACCGGCAAGCAGTACCGGTTGGACGTGCTGCGGTACGAGCTCTATCACGCCGGGACCCGGACCACGCTGACGCTGCTGTCCCCAGTGGGCGCAGACAACGTGGACCCGTGGAAGGTCGTCACCGACAGTCTGAAGACGGCCTAACGATGGCGGCGATCCTTACAGACGCACGGCGCGCCGACACGGTGCTGGAGGCCAGCGAGCTGTATCGCTTCTATCACGCCGGCGACGACGAAACCTTCGCGCTGCGCGGCGTGTCGCTGTCGGTCGACGCGGGCGAGATCCTCGCGGTGGTCGGTCCGTCCGGAAGCGGCAAGTCGACGCTGCTGTCCTGCCTTGCCGGGCTGGATGAGCCCGACGGCGGGTTCGTGTCGGTGGCGGGAACACGCATCACGCGGCGGCCCGAAGTCGAGCGCGCGGGGCTCCGCGCGCGATGGGTCGGCGTCCTTCGCCAATCGGGCAACCTGCTCGATCACCTCAGCGTGGGCGCCAACATCGCCATCGCCCAGACGCTCGTGCGCGAGGCGGGTCGGGCGGCAGCGTCGGCGGCCTCGCTGCTTGCCGACGTCGGCCTTGCAGAGCGTGCGAACGCGCGGCCAGCGACGCTTTCGGGTGGTGAAGCCGCGCGCGCGGGGCTCGCCGTCGCGTTGGCCAACGACCCGCCCCTGCTCCTTGCAGATGAACCCACGGGAGAGATCGACGAGGCGAACGAACGTTTGATCCTCGATCTGCTTCGACGCCGCGCCGAGTCTGGGCAGGCCGTCGTGATCGTGACCCACAGCACGCGCGCGGCCCTGGAGGCCGACCGTGTCGTGCACCTGCACGACGGGAGGATCGTCGATGCCTGAGACCTTGGTGCGCGCAGTATCGCTCGCGCGGGCGTACGGAGGCGGCTCGACAAGGGTGGTCGCGCTGCACGACGCCACGTTCACCCTTGCCGCCGGTGACACCGTGTCGCTCGCCGGCCCCTCCGGCTCCGGGAAGACCACCTTGTTGCACCTGATCGCCGGTCTCGATGTGCCGACCTCCGGATCGATCGAGTGGCCGGCCCTGGGCGATCGACCCTCCCTTCGCCCGGGACCAGTTTCTATGTCGTTCCAGGGACCCAGCCTGCTCCCACCGCTCACCGTCGTGGAGAACGTGGCGCTACCGATGATTCTCGCGGGTTCGGATCAGGCGGCGGCGACCGCAGCCGCACTGGAGCTGCTGCACGCCTTCGAGATCGACACGCTGCCGGACAAGCTGCCCGAGGAGCTCTCTGGCGGTCAGTCCCAACGCGCGGGTCTCGCCCGCGCGTTCTCGGGTTCGCCGAGGCTCGTGCTTGCTGATGAGCCAACCGGCCAACAGGACACCGCGACGGGAGGTCGCCTCCTGGAGACGATCCTTGCGTTGGCGGCTGCCCAAGCCATCGCGTTGGTGGTCGCGACGCATGACGCATCGGTGTCCGAACGGCTCGCCGGGCGCTGGACGATGCGCGACGGCGTCCTTCGAACGGAGGTACGCGCGTGCTCGGCCTGACGTGGCTCGGAGGCCTGATCCGGCGCCGCACCGGGCGCATGCTCGGACAATCCGCCGGAGTCGCGCTGGCGGTCCTGCTGCTCGCCGCCCTCGGCACCTTCTTCACCGCCAGCCGCGCGTCGATGACGACCCAGGCGGTGCGCGCCGTCCCCGTCGACTGGCAAGTCCAGGTGTCCCCGGGTACCTCCGTCGCCGACGTCTCGTCCGCGGTCGCAGCCGCCTCGGGGGTGACCGCGTCTCTGCCCGTGGGCTACGCGGACACCTCGGGCCTCACCTCCCGCAACGCAGGCACGGTCCAAACCACCGGGCCTGGCGTCGTGCTCGGGCTGCCACCGGACTACACGGCCACGTTCCCCGGTGAGATCCGCCCGCTCGTGGGCTCGCCCAACGGGGTCTTGCTTGCCCAACAAACGGCAGCGAACCTCGGCGCCTCGGTCGGGTCGAGGATCGCGATCGCACGGCCCGGCCAGCCCAAGACGACCGTGACGGTCGACGGCGTCGTCGACCTGCCGGCCGCTGATTCGCTGTTCCAGTCGATCGGTGTCGCACCGGGGTCGGCTCCGACGGCGCCGCCGGACAACGTGGTGCTGCTGCCCGAGGCGACGTGGACCCGCCTGTTCGCGAACGCCGCCTCGGGTACCGCCTCGACCCAGATCCACGTGCAGCTGTCCCATGACCTTCCCGCAGACCCCGCGGCGGCGTTCACCCAAGTGATCGGGCGCGCCAAGAACCTCGAGGCCGTGCTCGCCGGCGGTGGCCTCGTCGGCAACAACCTTGCCGCGCAGCTGGACGGTGCCCGCGCCGATGCGATCTACGCGCAGATGCTGTTCCTGTTCCTCGGGTTGCCGGGCGTCATCATCGCTGCCCTGCTCGCAGGCGTGATCGCGTCCTCCGGGCGGGATCGTCGTCGGCGCGAGCAGGCCCTGTTGCGGATCCGTGGCGCGTCACCGAAGCAGATCGTGCGACTCGCCACCGCGGAGGCGGTCCTCGTGGCTGCGGTCGGCACGGCGGTCGGTCTCGGCGCTGCGGCCGTCGTCGGGCGTGTCGCATTCAACACATCGAGCTTCGGTGCAACGACCGCGCAGGCGTTGCTCTGGGCCTCGATATCGATCGTGTTCGGACTGGCGCTCGCCGTCGCCACGATCGTGGTGCCGGCATGGCGCGACGTCCGCACGTTGAGCGTGCACGACGCGCAGGCGAGTGTCTCCACCGGCCTCAGGCGTCGGCCCGTGTGGGCGCGGGTATATCTCGACGTCATCTGCCTCGGGCTCGGTGGACTCATCTACTGGCAGGCCGTCAAGAGTGGCTACCAGGTGGTGCTTGCCCCGGAGGGCGTGCCGACAATCTCGGTGAGCTACTTCACGCTGCTGGCACCGCTGCTGTTCTGGATCGGCACCGCGTTGCTGATGTGGCGGATCGGCACGGCCCTTCTCCGCCGCGGGCGCGGCTGGCTCGCCGCGGCGACGAGACCCCTCGCGCATCGGCTCGCCGATGTCGTGGCGGCCTCCATGTCGCGGCAGCGCCGAAGCCTCTCACGTGGGCTCGTGCTGATGGGACTGACGGCGTCCTTCGCGATCTCTGTCGCGATCTTCAACACCACCTATGCCGCCCAATCACGCGTCGACGCTCAGTTGTCCAACGGCGCCGACGTGACCGTGACCACCGCGGCTGCGTCGGGTTTGCCCGCCGGGATCGAAGCCGCGGTCTCGAAGCTCCCCGGCGTGGCCGCGGTGCAACCGATGCAGCACCGCTTCGCGTACGTCGGGAACGACCTGCAAGACCTCTACGGCGTGAACCCCGCGACGATCGGGCAAGCCACCACGATGTCCAACGCCTTCTTCGCGAACGGCGATGCCACACAGACGATGCAGACGCTGGCGGCAACACGCAACGGCGTGCTCGTATCTGAAGAGACCGTTCACGACTTCCAGCTGCAGCCTGGCGACACGGTGAACCTGCGGCTGCAGTTCGCCTCGGACCACGCCTACCACCAGGTGCCGTTCACCTACGTCGGCGTCGCGCGCGAGTTCCCGACAGCGCCCCACGACTCATTCCTGGTGGCGAACGCGGACTACGTCGCGACCGCCACCGGTTCACCAGCTGCACAGGTGCTCTTGATCCGCACGAACGTCTCCCCCCCGGCGGTGACCGCCGAGGTCCAGCAGTTGCTCGGCCCAGCGTCGGGAGCCACCGTCAAGGACATCGTCACCGAACAACGGATCACGCTGTCGGGACTCACGGCCATCGACCTGGCAGGCCTCACCAAACTCGAGCTCGTGTTCGCGTTGCTGCTGGCCGCCGGCGCATCCGGGTTGGTGCTGGCGCTCGGACTGGCGGAGCGACGCCGAACGTTCGCGATCGCCTCGGCGCTCGGGGCCAAGCGCCGACAGCTCGGCGGCTTCGTCTGGAGCGAGGCCGCGTTCGTCACGATCGGCGGGCTAGGGCTCGGGGTGTTGAGCGGCTATTGGATCGCGCTCGTGATCGTCAAGATCCTCACCGGCGTCTTCGATCCCCCACCCGAGCATCTGTCGGTGCCTTGGATCTACCTGGCCGCGTTGCTGGTGGCCGTCGGCGCGGCGATCGCCATGGCGGGCGTTGGGATGCTGCGTTCAACTCGGCAGCCCGCCATGGTCATCCTGCGGGATCTCTAGGCCGGGCGCGCTCCTGATCGAGGGCCAGTTGGTCAGCTCAGACGTGCCTAGTGAGCTCCGTCGCCTTGTTCCCCATGCTCCGATGAAGTCCTCCCCCGGGGAGAGCGCCAGGTAGCTCAATGAGGCAGGCCGGCTGTACCACTTTCACCCCTCCGCCCCCTCGTATCTATCGACAACTCTGTACAGGCGCCAACGGTCTGGAACACCCCTTAGTTCGTGTTCGCCCGCGTCCTCAAAGGTCAGCCCGGACCCCGCGACGAGATCCCTAACGGTCTGAGACACCAGGATCTCGGACGGACGACCAAGGGCGGCCACGCGTGCCCCGATATGAACCGCGATCCCTCGGACCGCATCCCCGTCCAGTTCGACCTCGCCGGTGTGCACGCCCGCGCGGATCTGTATCCCGAGATCGCGAATCGATGCACCGATCGCTTGGGCACACCGCACCGCTCGGGCGGGACCGTCGAACGTGGCGAAGAGCCCATCTCCGGCGGAATCGACGTATCGGCCGCGGTGACGTTCGATCTCGGTGCGGGCGCGCTCGTTGTGGCGGGTGAGGATCGATCGCCACTCGGCGTCGCCCACCTCGGCAAGCCGCTCCGTGGATCCGACGATATCGGTGAACAGGACGGCAGCGAGAACGCGGTCTAGATCTTGAGCCGGCGACGCCACCCCGGCGGCCCGGCGAATCTCCTCCGTCCAAGAGGAGATCAGCTCGGGCGTCCAACCGGTCCCGCGTAGCTCGCGCAACTCCGCTCCAGGGACCAGGGAGGCGACGTAGCGCGCTCGCGCGTCATTTCCCGCGTCGCCCATAGTCAGGATCGACGTCGGAGCCTGCACGGCAGGCAGGACTGCCCGGACGTCGGACTCGTACCAGATCTTCGCGAGCTCACGCGCGACGTCCGGTGTACATGCGTTCCGGCTCGCCTTCGCGATGGATGCGAGCTCGGAATCCGGTAACTCATTACCTCGAGATGCCTCATCTGCCAAGAAGGCCCGGGCGTACGCGAACGTGCCCCAAAGCTGGATGTCCCGCAGTTCCGCCTCCATGTCTGCGGAGGTTCGTCCCCACGGGTAGTCCGCAGCCCACGCGAACCGTGGATCCGGTTCTGTCCATAGCATCGAGCGAACGCGCTCGGGTTTGGACGCCGCGAGCAGCGCGTTGGGCGCTCCGGACTCGAAGATCCCCGTCAGGATCGCTCGGTCCGACCCAACGGCGTCCATGACCGCGAGTGTGTCGGCAACCCTTGTCTCGAGATTAGGCAAGGCTACGTTGCGGCTCGAGAGACCGATGCCTCGGCGATCGTGCAAGATCACCCGCGCGAACGATGCGACTTGTTCAGTCCACAGGGCGCCGAGCGGTTCCTCCAGCTCCATGTCGATGTTGCCCGGCCAATCCGATTGCCAGACGACATCGATCGGGCCGTCCCCGATAACCTGGTAGGCGATGTAGACCCCATCGTGTGTGACCGCGTAATGCGTGTCGTGAAGCTCCACCGGGAGCATCCTTCCGCGGACCTCGTCGAGTCGCAACTGGGGTGCTGTTCTTCCCTTGGGCTCTTAACGGCTGGGGCCTGTACCACTTTCACCCCTCCTCTCCTTCCTATCCCTTAGGAACGCCGAAGAGAAGACAGATAAGAGGCACAGCCGCCGGACTAGCCGTGACACCGATCGCTGGGCTGTTCGAGAAGGAGCGGTCGGTCAAACGCTCGTGGAGTATATGGATAGAGGCCCCGGAGCCCCTCCTCTCGCCCGCAGATCCGGACGGAAAATCGCGGACCGCTACCTCAAGACATCCGCCATAGCCGCCCATTGGGAGCGGTCGTCGTCTCGGAATGCCCGTGTCTGGCTCTTGGTCCGTGGCCCAAGTGCAGCGTTGCTGCCCGAGAGTTCCCGTCGGATCGTCTCCAACTCTCCCGGGGTGAACTCGCATTGGTCAGAGGTCGGATCAACGTCGTAGAGCGCGGCGCCGTTCAGACCGAGGATCTTCGACTTCAGCTCGTGAGTGAGGTTCGGATAGCCGTAGCGCTCCTGAAATTCTTGTGAGATCTCGAACGCCTTCAACATCCTGATCAAAGGCTGAGGCGAGCCATAGAACAGACAGTCGGTGCCCCACAGAACGTTGTCTTCCCCGACGTAGCGGAGCAGCTTACCCAGGAAATGAGCTGCCTGATCTGGGTAGCGCATGACGTACCACCACGAGGACCCGATCTCGGCGTAGACGTTTTCGTTCGGACCGATCCCCTCGCGCTCCATAGACCAGATCAGCCGGTTCGTTCCCATGTTCCGAGTTGCGGGCGTATAGGCCACCTCGGGCGTATCCGTCTCGAAACCTGAGTGATAAACGACGAAATTCGCGTCCGGGTGTTTCCTGGCCGCGGGCCCTACGTCATCGGGTGTGGCGAACGGACTGCCGAGCGACAACCCTTTGTGGATGCAGATCGTCGGTAGCCCGAGCTCGACCGCTTTGCGGATGAACGGCTCTGCGATCGGCGGGTGTCGCCTGTCGCGATCGTCGAGGTACCAACCGTTCCCGTTCCCTTCGAACGCGGCCGGGAAGTGCGTGAACGTCTTCCATGCCACGATCGGATAGGTGCGGGCGGTCACCTCCATCGCGTCCAGGGCGGCGGGCAGGGTGCCGACGTTCGGGAGTGCCTGTCCATGCAGGAGTACGCGATCGTCGCGACACAGCGCTAGCTGGGTCCGCCTGGTCACGTCCATGATCTCCGCCGACTGGGGACTTCCTTCCGGGAAGATCGGTAAAGCAGAGAGCACCAGCTTCTTCGTGTCCGATCGCAGGAACATGAGCTCCAAGAAGTGCTCGATCGAGAAGCAGACGCGGGGATCGTCCTCGCCGCAGTTCTTCTGTGGGAACGCCTGCCAGAAGTCTTGGCCATTCAGGACCGGGTTCAGGTGGTACTCGAGCAGGTGACCTTGGATGTCGAAGACGAACGCATCCCAATCGAGCTCTCCGCTCGCTGCCGAAGGCTCGACCGGCGCCGACGGGCTAACGTTCAGGGAGCCGCCAGGCGCCGACGTCGTGGCGTTCGGATCCGCCTGATGCGCCTCACTCGTGCAGGCGTTGAGGACAAGCATCGTGGCCGCAGTGCCACACACGGACAGCAGGAACTCACGACGAGACATGCCGATGCGCGCCGCTTCCTCGTCGCACATGATCCGCGCCCGCCGAACGGTCTCGCGAAGGACCGGTGGAAGCACCGGCTCAGGGTCGTACTCGCCGTTCGAGCAAGGACCGAACTCGATCGGCAACCCGGGATCGTCGTCACTCCAGCGCATGAAGCCCCCTCCCTAGAACAGGACGCCCCCGCCCTGTCTCTATCCGACTCTCACGTAACGGTGAAACCTTGCCGTGCGAACAGTCCGTAGCCGCCTTTGTGGAACACGAAAGCTCGGATCGGATACTTCCTGGCGCTACCTCTGGCACCGTGAACTCTGTTTGGAATCGGCACCGATCCATGTCGCGAACGGTCGCGAGTCGGATGACCGGGGAGCCGTCGACGACCGGCTTAGCGCGTCTAACGCCGAGCGATTCACCGACCAGCCACATGTCGCGCGAAACCAAGGCGAACGCGACGGTCGCGAGAGAGACGACCAATGCCCGAGACAGCCCGAGCGCCAGACGCCACGGGTGATTCGCGGTCACCATGCCGAGGAGCAGCCGGACGTTGCCGGCAAGGACCCTCGTGGCGAACCGAACCGAGCCGGCGTCGGGCGTTTCGGCGACGGGCCGCTCGACGCGGCGGCCCAAGACGCGGTCGTCGGTGCGGTCCCCGGCCCCGAGCAGCCGAGCCACCATCTGCACGGCCGCATCGGTGACGCGGTGACGCTGCCGCAAGGGACCGAGCGCCGGGAGCGAGATCAACGCGACAGCGTGCGAGGCGCTCGCGTGCGCGACCACAGGCCGACGCTGCGCTCGAAGCGGAAGGTCCGTTAGGCAGACCGCGAGATCCCACCCCCGCGCGAGGAGCAGCTCTCGCGCTGCGGCGATGATCTCTGCATCGGGCGCCGGCGAGACGACCAGCGGGTCGGCGACGACGTCGACGCGCCAGGAAACGCCCGGGAAGCGGGAAGCGAGCCGCGACGGCAGGGCGAGTGCGAGCTCCGCGGCAACCTCGCTCGCGGTTCCGGGCGCCGCGACCAGGCCGAGCACCGAGTCCGCCCGGTGCCCGTCGGCCGCGTCGGACGTCGTACCGGTCAGCCGAGTCTCCGATCGCTCCTCACTGTGGCAACGGTACCCCCATCGGTGACGGAGCCACCGACGGGCGCGCGACGGAGCGGACGAGATCGCGACGGCGCCGCTACGGTCGCTCCCGCGCCCCACGGTGCGAACCGTGACGTCGCACTTGGCGGACGCCGAGCGACACCCGAATCCCAAGAGGTCATCTGAAAGGCTCGCGTCCGGCCGGCCTGTCGCGGGTGGACCCGGACACGAACTCCGATTCCCAAACGTCCTATGGCCTATCCCTTAGGAACGCCGAAAGGGGGGCGGCGCGGGCAGCCGCCCCCCTTTCGGGCTTACGCGCGATCCGAGCCCTACTCGGTCACGCCCGCTGGTTCGCTGACCTCGGGGAGCTCGACCACAGCTGAGTGGCCTTCGACGTCCACCTTGGGCAGCCACTGCAGCCACTTCGGCAGGTACCAGTTGCGGTCGCCGAGCAGCTTCATCGCCGACGGCACCAAGACCGACCGAACGATCGTGGCGTCCAGGAAGACCGCGATCGCGAGACCGAAGCCCATCTCCTGCAGCGCCGCGATCCGGCCGCTCGCGAATGCCGCGAACACCGCGACCATGATCACGGCAGCGCCGGTGATGATGCCGCCGGTCGTCCGCAAGCCGTAGGCGACCGCCTCCGCGTTGTCGTTCGTCTTGTCGTATTCCTCACGGATCCGACTCAGCAGGAACACCTGGTAGTCCATCGAGAGGCCGAACAGGATCGAGAAGAGGAACAACGGCAACCACGACTCGATCGCTTGCACCTGCGTGAAATTCAACGCGTCCGCGATCGAGTGCGCCCAGGACGGACCGCCCTGCTGGAAGATCAGCGTGATCAGTCCGTACGCGGCGCCGACGGACAGCAGGTTCATCACGATCGCCTTAGCCGGCACGACGATCGACCGGAACACGACGGTCAGCAAGATGAACGACAACCCCAGCACCAACAGGATGATGATCGGGGTGTACTGATCCGAGATGTCGAAGAAGTCCTTCGTCGACGCCGTGTCGCCGCCGACCAGGACCCCGGAGTTCTGGCCGAACGCCTGCGGCACGTAGTCACTCCGCAGACGAGTCACCGCATCGACCGCCGCCTGGCTCTGCGAGTCCGTCGCCTCCCCCGCGAACGGGATCGCGACCAACGCCACCGTCCCGTCCTGACTGGTCTGGGGCGGCTCCGGCTTCGCGAACGCGGGGTCATTCGCCATGGCGGCTTCGAGCGCCTGGATCTGTTGTGTGAGTTGGGTATCGCTGTTCGCGTTGGGGATCACGACCTGCGCGGTCGACTGCGCGCCGCTCTGGGTCGGGAACTTGGCGACCAGCACGTTGAAAGCGTCCTTCGTCGGGATCCCGTCCGGGATCGCCTCGATCCCCGAGAAGCCCTTCTTCATCCCGTGGCCGACCCCGTCGGAGCGCGACTGCACCCAATACGGGACGGACAGCAGGATCAAGAAGACGGAGGTTACGATCAGATACGTCCACGGGTGATTCATCACGGAGCGGGACTCACGGTCCCAGAACCCGCCGGTGCGACCGTGCTCGAGCGTCCGGCCGCGGCCGAAGACGAAGCCCGGCTTCACCAGGCGGTCGGCGAACAACGCCATCAGCGCCGGCAGCAAGGTCATCGACAACGCGACCGAGATCAGCACGACGATGATCGCGCCACCGGCCAGCCCGCGGAAGATCGTCGTCGGCACGAGCAACATGCCGGCGAGGGCGATCACTACGGTGAACCCGCTGAAGAACACGGCCCGGTTGGCCGTCGCTCCCCCCATCCCGATGGCCTCGAGGTTGTCACGCCCGCGCTGCCGCTCTTCGCGGTATCGCGACACGATGAACAACGAATAGTCGATCCCGACCGCGAGGCCCATCATCGAGATCAGGTTGGGAACGAAGAAGCTCCACCGCCACACTTCGCCGAGCAGCCCGACGACGCCGAAGGCGACGCCGATCGCGAAGATCCCCATGATGATCGGGGTCACGCCGGCGATCAGCGAACCGAAGACGACGAGCAGGACGATGATCGCGACGATGACGCCGATCGTCTCGCCCTTCTTCAGGTCGTCCTCGGAGATCTTCTTGAAGTCGGCCGTCGAAGTCGGCTCACCCAACATGTAGAAGTTGGTGCCGCCCGTCGAGTACTTCTGCTGGATCGCGTCGAGCGGATCGACGAGCGTCGCCGTCTTGTCGCTGTCCTTGACGAGGACGATGTTGAAGAGCACCGCGCTGCCGTCCTGCGACGGGATCGGGCCGAGCGCGGCGATCTGCGGGTTGGCCTGGTCTTTCGCCGACAGCGGGAATCGCGAGGGCACCTGCAACACGATGCCCGGGTCGAGCGCGCGGATGTCGTTCAAGGCCCCGTTCACCTGTGCGATGAACGCCGGGTCCGTCGCCGCTCCGGGCGCGCCCGTCATCACGAAGGTCTCCGGTTCGACGTTCTGCTCGAGCCCCTTCTGCTCCAGCAGCGTCTGCGCCCGGATCGCCTCCGGGTTGTTCGTGAAGTCGAAGTCGGTCGTGAGGGCGCTACTGAGCAACGCCCCCGACGCGGCGAAGCCGAGGACGAGGATCACCGCCCAGATCACGACGGTCCGCCACGCGTGACGACTGCTCGCTCGCGCGAGTGATTCCGGGTTGATCTTCATACTTCCCCCCTATGATCCGCCGGGAGCGTCCTTGACGTACGGTGTATGCTTACGGTGTACGCAGGATAGGCGTACGGCGTAAGTGTGTCAACCCGTTCTCGGGCCGCACCCAGGGCCGTATGCCAGGCTCCAGCACAGCAGTTCCCTTAGAGAAAGACTCACCCCAGATGGGACGAACGACAACCCAGTCTTCTGGCCGCCCGACCGGCCGACCTTCAGGCCGCCCCACCGAAGCCAAGAACGCACGTGTTCCTCTGACGCGCGACCGGATCACCGAGGCCGCGCTGCGATTGATGGATGCCGAAGGGCTCGACGCGGTCTCGATGCGCCGGATCGCGCGTGAGGTCGGCGTCGAGGCGATGTCGCTGTACAACCACGTGGAGGACAAGGACGACCTGTTGAACGCCGTGATCGAGCGCGTGATGCAGGAGTTCCCCTTCCCCGAGCCCGTGGACGACGACCCGATCGTGTACGGCCGTCGCCTCGCGCACTGCTGGCGGAACCTGCTGCGCGCGCACCCCAGCGTGATCCAGCTCTTCGGTGAGCGGAAGCACTCCGGCGCCTCGGTCGATTCGCTCCGCCCGATGGACGCCGCGCTGTCGGCGCTGCGTCGTGCCGGTCTTTCAGAAGGGGACGCAGCGCAGGCCTTCCACACGATCGGCAGTTTCATCTTCGGGACGGTGATGATGGAGACCGGACAGCCGTTCGGCAGCGGCGAGTCCGCCGGCGCGTTCCCCACGGGGATCGAGGCCGAGCTGCCGAACGTCGCGGCGTGCGCCCCGTACCTCGCGGAATGCGACCTCGACGCGCAGTTCGAGTTCGGGCTCGACCTGATGCTCGAGGGTCTGCGCGCGAAGATCGAGGTGGACTGATGAAGATCGACGCGTTCCTTTCCGATTCCGTCCAGGCGGCGGGAGGCAAGCTGCACGCGCTCGGTATCGGGTGGCAGGTGATCCAGGCGTCGGCGTTCCCGGTGCGGCACGACCGGATCGGCCTGGGACTCGTCGTGCGGACCACGCCGGACGAGGCCGGCGCGCACACGCTGAGCATCTCGTTGCTCGACCCGAACGACACGCCTCGGCTGTTCGGCGATAAGCCGTCGTTCGAGGCGAACTTCGCATCGCCGGAGGGCGACGGCACCGCGACGCTCGCACTCAACCTCGACGGGCTCGTCTTCGACATCGAGGGCGCGCACACGATCGTCGTGGGCATCGACGGGGACGAAGCCGTGCGCCTGCCCTTCCGGGTGCAGACCCGGCTCGAGCCGCCGCCCAGCGAGTTCCGCAGCGGCGTCTACCTGTAGCGGTCGCGGAGCGGTTGTCCCCTGGATACATCGCCCAACCTCGACGCCGGTTCCTGCGTGATCATCTGCAACCTCCCGGGCCACTACGACCAAGGGATGCACACCGCGTTCACGGTCGGTTAGGGGACCGCAGCTCCATCGTTCGGCCGAGGCCGGTGCGGAGGCATCCGCACCGGCCTCGTCTCGTGAGGTGCAAAACGCTTCTGCACTCCTCAAGTGCGCTCAGACCAGGGCCGATGGAACGGCATCCGTCCCGCAACATCGTCAGCCCCCCAAGGAGCCTGGTGACCGACGAGCCGACCGAGCGCCCAGATCCGCACGCGATCAAGGGGGGCTTCTTCGCGTCGAACGGCAACGCCGACGACGTGTCGGCGCGGCTCGCCGACCTCGAGGCGCGCTATCGCGGGCTGATCGACGCGTTGCCGGCGGTCATCTACATCGATGGCGCCGGCAACGACGACCCGATGGTCGACGTCAGCCCGGGGATCGAGCAACTGCTCGGCATCACCCGAGAGGACTATCTGCGCGAGGGATCCGACTGGGCCGATTACGTTCATCCGGACGACTACGACCGGATGGTCGCCGCCAGCGAGTACTCCGTCGCGAACGAGACCGAGTTCCACGAGGAATTCCGGGCCGTGCACGCCGACGGGCGCGTCGTGTGGGTGCGCGAGGACGCCGTGCTGATCCACGACGAGTCGGGCACGCCCGTCTATTGGCTCGGGATCATGTTCGACATCACCCAGCGGGTGGAAGCGAAACGCGACCTGCATCACGCGCAGAGCACGTACGGCGCGCTCGTGGAGCAGATCCCCGCGATCGTCTATCAGGACAAGACCGACGAGTCGTGGTCCACCGTCTACGTCTCGCCGCAGATCACCACGCTGCTCGGCGTGCTGCCAGAAGAGTGGACCGGGGACGAGAGCAAGCTCTGGTCGGAGATGCTGCACCCCGACGACCGTGATCGCGCGATCGAAGAGGTCGATCGCGGGATCGAGTCGGGTGAGCCGTACAGCGTCGAGTACCGGATGGTCGCGCGGGACGGACGCGTGAAGTGGTTCCAGGACACGGCGGTGATGCTCCGCGACGCCGACGGCAACCCCGCGTACACACACGGCGTGATGCTCGACATCACCGAGCGCCGCGAGGCCGAGGAGCGACTGACCTACCTCGCGTATCACGACAGCCTCACGGGCATGCCGAACCGGGCGATGTTCGACGAGCTGCTCGAGCTGTCACTGGCGCGGGCGCGTCGCGCCGACCGCGGCGTCGCGGTGCTCGCGCTCGACGTCGACAACTTCAAGCTGGTCAACGACTCGCTCGGCCATGAGGTCGGCGACCACCTGATCACGCAGATGGCCGCGCGCTTGCAGGAGGCCACCCGCGACACCGATCTGGTGGCGCGGCCCGGCGGCGACGAGTTCCTGATGTTGCTCGCGGACCTGGACCAGACATCACCGGTGGTCGACGAGAACGGTGCCGCGATCTCGGCGCAGGCCGTTGCGCACCGCGTGCTCGAGTCGTTCGAGGCGCCGTTCGAGGTCGACGGGACGGAGCTGTACGTGACCGCCTCGATCGGGATCAGCGTGTTCCCGCTCGATGCCGCCGACGCGACCAGCCTGCTGCGCAACGCCGACAGCGCGGTGTACCTGGCGAAGGCGACCGGCCCCGGCGGCTACGTGTTGAACCACCTGGAGAACGACGGTGCGCTCAGCAAGCTTTCGCTGTCGACGCGCCTGCGCAAGGCCGTCGAACAGAAGGATTGGACCCTGCACTATCAACCGCTGATCAACCTGTTCAGCGGCGAGATGTTCGGGGTCGAAGCGCTGATCCGCTGGCCGGACCCCTCCGGTGGCCTGGTGCCGCCCGGCGACTTCATCCCGCTCGCCGAGGAGATGGGGCTGATCGAGGCGATCGGCGCGTGGGTGGTCGAGGAGATCTGCCGGCAGGACGCCCTGTGGCGCGACGAAGGGCTGGAGCTCGAGATCGGGTTCAACCTCTCCCCACGGCAGCTGTGGCAACCCGACCCGGTTCGCCGGATCGCAGACCAGATCGAGGACTCGGGCGTCGACCCCCAGCGGATCACCGTCGAGATCACCGAGTCGACCGCGATGAACGACCCCGACCGCACGCTCGAGGTGCTGCACGGGTTCAAGGACCACGGGCTGAAGCTCGCGATCGACGACTTCGGGACCGGCTACTCGTCGCTGTCGCGGTTGCGCTACATGCCGGTCGATGTGTTGAAGATCGACCGGACGTTCGTGCGCGACGTGAACGCCGACAAGCAGAGCGCCAGCATGGTGTCGGCGATCATCGCCCTCGCGAACAACCTCTCGATGGAGCCGCTCGCCGAAGGCATCGAGACCGAAGAGGAGTGGCGGTTCCTCGCGGCGCGCGGCTGTTCGTCGGGCCAGGGCTTCCTGTTCTCCAAGCCGGTGCCGGCCGAGGAGATCTCCGCGATGCACCGCCGCGCGGGCATGACCGTGATCGACGGCGGGCTCGCCGTCTAGCGACGGCTCGTCCGGCTCAGCGGCGCTTCCGCGGTTTGAACCCGCCGCGGCGGCCCTTCGGGCCGCCGCTGAACACCACACGCGGCGGCGCGACCTTCATCCCCTCTTGCTCGAACTCCTCATGGAGGTCGAGACGAGCCGCCATGCGTGAGACGTCGCCCTGTTGATCGGGCGTAACGAACGTGATGCTGGTACCCGTCTTGCCGGCGCGCGCGGTCCGCCCTACGCGGTGGACGTAGGCCTTGTCGTCGAGCGGCGCGTCGTAGTTCACGACGAGCGTGATGTCTTCGAGGTCCAGGCCGCGCGCGGCGACGTCGGTGGCGACCAGCACACCGACATGGCCGTCGGCGAAGCGCTTCAACGCGCGGTCGCGTGCCTCCTGCCGCATGTCGCCGTGCAAGGCGAGCGCGTGCACACCCTGGGCCTTCAGCTGACGCGCGAGCGCGTCGACCGCTCGCTTGGTGTTCACGAACACGAGGGTGAGCCCGTCCTCGGCGTTCGCGAGCTCGATCAACTTGGTCAGCTTCTCGTGCACCGGCACCGGGACGAACCGATGGTCGGCCTCCTCCACCACCTGCCGGTCGTAGCCGGCGACCTCGTGCAGCACGGCGTCGCGCGTGTACACGTCGGCGATCCGGCCGACGGCGCCGTCCAGCGTCGCCGAGAAGAACATCGTCTGGCGATCCTTCGGCAAGCGGCGCACGATCCGGTCGACCTGCGGCTGGAAACCCATGTCGAGCATCCGGTCGGCCTCGTCGAGCACCAGCACGTGCACGCCGCTGAGGTCGATCAGCCCGCGGATCGCGAGGTCGTCGAGCCGTCCGGGGGTCGCGATCAACACGTGCGCGTCGTCGACGCCCCGCGCTTGCTCCTTCACGTTGGTGCCGCCGTAGACCGCCTTCACCTTCAGGTGCGTCACGGTGGCGATCATGTGGAACTCGGCGCTCACCTGCTGCGCGAGCTCGCGGGTCGGCACGAGCACGAGCGCGGCCGGCAGTGGCCGCGACTCCGGATCGAGCCGGTCGAGGATCGGCAGCGCGAAGCCCAGGGTCTTGCCGGAGCCGGTCTTCGAACGGGCCAGGGTGTCGCGCCCGGAACGGACGTCCTCCCACACCATGGCCTGGATCGGGAAGGGCTCGGTGATGCCGCGGGCTTCCAGGGCCGCGGCGACCGGCTCGGAGACCCCGAGCGCTCGGAAGCTCTCGGGTACCTCTGTCACGCGCAAAGGGTACCGCCCAGGACTACAGCTCGAACGCGCCGTCGAACGCGCCGACCAGGTGCGACACGATCAACAGCTGGGCGAGCGCGAGCGATTCGCTCCGCTCGGCATCCTGTCCGGGCCGCTTCACGACGCCGATCTTGTCCCGCTGGAGTCGCTCGTCGGGATGCAGCGACGACCAGAGCGCCTCCTCCAACTCGGCGCCGAGGTCGGGCGGACAGTCCCCGTCGATCTCGAGCACGCTCATCGGGCCACGGCGGTCGGTCCGCACCGACCAGCGCACCGGCGTCTCGCCGCGCGCACGGAACTCCCCGAGCAGCTCACGGAGCGCCGGGAACGGCAGGGTCGGCCGCACGATCACGCGGGCGGACAGATGTGTCTGATCGCCATCGGCGGGGTCGCCGATGAAGCGAACGATCACGTCGGCGTACTCGCGCTGCGGCCGGATGTACTGGGCGGCGTCGGGCTCTCGGCGCTTGAGCTCCGCGACCACTTCCTTCGGTGAATACCCGCGCTCGAACACGTCGCGCTCCAGCTTCCACCGGTGTCGGAGCTCTTCGTCCGGCTCCAAGAACACCGCGACATCGATCTGGTCGCGCACCGAGCGGTCGGCGAGCGGCAGCAGGCCCTCGACGATCACGATCTCGCCCGCCTCGACCCGCTCGCTCGGGCCGAACGAACCGGTGTGATGGTCGTAGGTGGGCTTCTCGACGGCGACACCTGACGCGAGCTCGCGCAGGTGCTCGGCCATCAGGTCCATGTTGTTCGCCTCGGGTGCGAGGGGCGTCACGCCGAGCTCGGCCCGCGCCGCTCGGTCGTACCGATGGTAGTCGTCGGTGCACACGCGACCGACCCGGCCGACGCCGAGGATGAACTCGACCCCACGCGACAGCGTCGACTTGCCCGAGGCCGAGTCGCCGGCGAGCGCGAGGAGCACCGGACGCAGCGCGGCGTCGCGTGCCGCCACCTTGGGCGCGATCGAGGGAACGGAGCCGTCGGACATGGGCCGCGAGCGTACCCCGCAGGTCCCTGCCGGGGGTACCGCCGTTCTCGACTGAAAGTCGCATCGGGCGGGTAGATTGACGACAACCGAACCGCGGGGGAGCCGGTGGGAGACAACACGCAGCGCTGGAACGAACTCGCGGCACAGATCGCCGTCGACAGCATCCGTGCCACCACCGCCGCGGGATCGGGTCACCCGACCTCATCGATGTCGATGGCGCACCTCGTCGCGGTCTTGTTCGCCGACCATCTCCGGTTCGACGTGAAGGATCCGCACTACCGCGGGAACGACCGCTTCGTGCTGTCGAAGGGCCATGCGGCGCCCGGGCTGTATGCGGCGTTGAAGGCGGCCGGCGCCTTCGACGACGAGATGCTCATGTCGTTGCGACGCGAGGGCTCGCCACTGCAGGGTCACCCCGCGCCGATCAAAGAGATGCCCTGGGTCGACGTCGCGACCGGCTCGCTCGGGCAGGGGCTCGCGGCCGGACTCGGGATGGCGCTCGCGATGCGGATCGACCACATCGAGGCGCGCGTCTGGGTGATGCTCGGCGACTCCGAGATGGCGGAGGGGTCCGTGTGGGAGGCGATGGAGGCGACGGCCTTCCACGGCGCCAACAACGTGACGGCGATCCTGGACATGAACCGGCTGGGGCAGCGGGGGCCGACGATGCACGGCTGGCACGGCGACGTGTTCCGCGATCGGGCGCTCGCGTTCGGATGGAACGCCGTTGAGATCGACGGGCACGACGTGGACGCGATCGATCGCGCGTACACGGGCGCCGCCGCAGACGAGCGGCCGACGTTCATCGTCGCGCGCACCCAGAAGGGATACGGCGTCTCGTTCCTCCAGGACAAAGAGGGGTGGCACGGCAAGGCGGTGCCCGCCGACAAGCTCGACGCCGCGATCGGGGAGCTCGGGGGCGACCGCCACATCCGGTGCACGCCGCCGGCGCCGATCGACGTCAAGGATCCGGCGCCGTTCACGCCGTCATCGGTCGCGCGGCCGTCGTACAACGAGCCCATCGCGACCCGCAAGGCGTTCGGCGACGCGCTGGCGTGGCTCGCCGGGACCGACCGCGACGTCGTCGTGCTCGACGGCGAGGTCGGCAACTCCACCTATACAGAGGAGGCCGACGCCGTCGCGCCCGACCGGTTCGTCCAGATGTACATCGCGGAGCAGTGCATGGTCGGCGTGCAGACGGGGTTGCAGGCGCTCGGCAAGAAGGCCTTCGCGGCGTCGTTCGGCGCGTTCCTCACGCGCGCGGCCGACCAGATCCGGATGGGCACGGTGAGCCGCGCCGACCTGCGCCTGTGTGGGTCGCACGCCGGCGTCTCGATCGGCGAGGACGGGCCGTCACAGATGGCGATCGAGGACCTCGCGATGTTCCGCGCGCTCGCCGGGTCGACGGTCCTGTATCCCTCCGACGGCCCGAGCGCCGTCGCGCTGACCGAGCGGATGGCGACGCTCGAGGGCATCTCGTACCTCCGCACCACGCGAGAGGCGACCCACGTGCTCTACGACGCGGACGACGGATTCCCCGTCGGCGGGTCGAAGACGGTCGCATCGAGCGACCACGACGACGTCACGCTGGTCGGCGCCGGCGTCACGGTCCACGAGTCCCTGGCCGCGCGTGACCTGCTCGCGGACGACGGCATCACCGCCCGCGTCATCGACTGCTACAGCGTCAAGCCGATCGACGCCGCCACGCTGCGCAGCGCGATCGACGACACCGGTCTGCTCGTCGTCGTCGAAGACCACCGGGTCGAAGGCGGCCTCGGCGACGCCGTACTCGACGCGCTCGCGTCCACCGGCGCGTTGACCGGCCGCGTGCACAAGCTCGGGGTAACGGAGGTGCCGGGCTCGGCTACCCCGACGGAACTGCGGGCCTGGGCGGGGATAGACGCCGCGTCGCATCGCCGCCGCGGCGCGTGACGGACTCGGCCGCTAGGCCGACCGGAGCGCGGCGGCGGACGGGATCCCGCCGAACGCGTACGCGATGATCTCTTCCGGCGGAACGGGCTTCGAGAAGAAGAAGCCCTGCCCCAGCTTGCAGCCCTTCTCCCGCAGGAACGCCAGCTCCTCCTCGGTCTCGATCCCCTCGGCGAGCGTCACGAGATCGAGTCCGTGCGCGAGCTCGAGGAACGCAGACACGATCGAGGCCGCCTGGCGGTCGGTGTGCACGTTCGAGACGAACGATCGGTCGATCTTCAGCACGCGCACCGGCATATGCCGCAGACGCGACAGCGAGGAGTACCCGGTGCCGAAGTCGTCGATCGCGATCGCGAACCCCGCGTCGGTGAGCTCGCGCAAGATCCCCTGTGCGCGGTCGGGATCCATCATCGCCGACGTCTCGGTCACCTCGACGAGCACGCGCGAGGGGTCCACACCGCCGGAACGGAACTCCTGCTGGATCCGGGCGGCGAGGTCCGGCTGCCAGAACTGCCGGGGCGACAGGTTGAACCCGACCTCGATGTCGATGTCGAGCTCGCGCCAGGCGGCGACCTGGAACGTCAACTCGCGCACCACCCAGTCGCCGATCCGCTCGATCAGGCCGAGCTCCTCGGCGAGCGGGATGAAGTCGTTCGGTGGGATCACGGTGCCATCCGGCTCGATCCACCGGATCAGCGCCTCGACCCCGACCATCCCGCCGTCCTGGAGGTCGACGACGGGCTGGTAGTACAGCGTCCACCGCTGGGCGTCGACCGCCTTGCGCAGGCGGGTGACGAAGTGCAGCCGCGCGCCGGAGTCGGCCTCGAGGCCCGCGGACAGCACGTAGCCCGCGCCGCCGGTGCGCTTCGCCTCGAACATCGCCGATTCGGCGTTGCGGATGAGGTTCGGCACGCCGTCGGCGTCCCGCGGGAACAGGCTGATCCCGACGCCGGCGCTGATGTACACCTCGGTCTCGTCGACGACGAACGGCTCGGCGAACGCCTGGTTGATCCGCTGCGCGACCGATTCCGCGCGGAGCGCCGCGCCGTCGGGACCGGATTCGTCCCGGTCGAGGTCGGCGAGCAGCAACAGGAACTGGTCGCCCCCGCGCCGCGCCACCAGGTCGGTCTCGCGCGTCGCCTCGCGGAGCCGCTCGGCGACAGCAACCAACAGGCCGTCACCGGCGACGTGGCCGAGCGAGTCGTTCACCAACCGGAAGTCGATGAGGTCGACGCAGAGCACCGCGACCGCGCCCTCGTGGCGGCGCGCTCGCGCGACCGACAGCTCGGCGAGCTCCTCGAACATCTCGACCGACGGAAGGCCGGTCAGCTCATCGTGATACGTGCGGAACGCGACGTCGTCGTCCGCGCTCTTGCGACCGGTGATGTCGAGCATCACGCCGTGCGAGTACCGGATCTTGCCACGATCGTCGCGCACCACCCGCGCCTCGTCGTAGACCCACACGACGTGGCCCTCGCGGTGGATCATGCGGTACTCGAGCCGGTAGGGCTCGCCCGTTTCGTTGTGCCGGACGTTCTCGGCCAGCGCGCGCGCCCGGTCGTCGGGATGCAGCAAGCGAGGCCAGAGATCCGGGTCGGCCATCCACTCCTCGACCGTGTAGCCCACCAGCTGTTCGATCTGGGGGCTCACGTAGACCGAGCTCGCGACCTCGTCGGGCGAGTCGATGTAGGTGATGACCGGGCCTTCCTCGACGATCATGCGGTAGAGGTCCTGGCGCATCGACCGCTCCGCGAGGATCTCCTGGCGCATCACCGACTCGGTCACCACGGTCGCGAGCCCGCGCATCGTGGGCGCGACGTCGGCGCTCCACCGTCGGTCGTCGCAGAGGTCGAACCCGACGAAGCCCCACCACCCCTCGCCTTCGCCGACCGGGATCAGCCAGGTCGACACGGTCCCCTCGGCGCGCAGGACGCTCCGCGTCGGTTCGTCCATCCGCTCGACGGTGCCGACGACCTCGACCCCGTGGCCGAGCACGTCGATCCATCCCTGGAAGTCGGGGAAGTAGGGATGCAGATGCTGGTCGCTGTCGATGAAGACCGAGTGCACGGCCTGGGCGGTCCACTCACCGATCAGGTCCATCCACAGCCGGCCGTCCGGCCCGCGCATGTTCTCGAAGACGTAGCAACGGTCGGCGCCGACCTCTGTGCCGACCCTGGCCAATGCCGAGGGAAGCTTGGACTTCCAGTCATCGCCGGCCAACGACGCCCTGAGATCTCCCCCGGGTGCGCCACGGCCAGCCCCCCGCTCCTCGCTCGACGCCATACCCGTAGGGCATCGGCCTTGCGCCGCGGGCGCTGAAGCGCTTCACCCGACCGACTCTGGGGCGATCGCGGCCCCCTGCTACCCTTGGCCGGCGATGGCGGATTACCGAGAGATCATCCACGAGCGGTTCTATGTGAAGGTGCCGGGGGGCGACTCCCTGCGCAAGACCGCGGCCGCCCGTCAGAAACACTTGCTGGCCAACGGATGGCGCGAGGTCGAGCGCGCCCAGACGCCCGAGTACTTCCAGGTGAAGTTCGAGCGGACCGGCCACGCCCCGATGAAGGCGCGCCTGCCGAAGAAGGGCCCGGAGATCCGCGACACGCGGCCTCGCCGTCGCGACGGGCGCGGCGGCCCCGGCGGTCCTCGCTAAGACCGGCCTTCCCCCCGGCCGAAGATCCTTCGGTTTCAGGCCTGTCCGACCGGACGTTTTGCGGTTATCATATGGTGGTAACCCTTGAACGTTCGTTCCCCAATGCGTGCGCGCATGCCGGTCCGGACGACCTAGCCAGCCAGGAGGTGTTTCGTGAGCGTGGAGTTCCTTCCGCAGGCGTCCGACGTCCGACCCGGTCACCGCGAGGCGCACGCGCACGCGGGCGACCAGCCCTTCACCTACCCGCTGATCCGCGAGTACGTCGAGCCCGACTGGCGCCGGCTCCCGGCCTACAAGGACGTCACCGAAGAGCAGTGGAACTCGGCGCAATGGCAGCGCGCCCACACGGTGAAGAACCTGAAGGAGTTCAAGGAGGCACTCGGCGACGCGCTGACCGATGAGCTCTACGCCGACATCGAGCGCGACCAGCAGGAGCGCGCCACGATGTCGATGCTGATCCCGCCCCAGATGATCAACACGATGCTCGAGGCAGACCTCTACGCCGACCCGGTCCGCCGGTACATGGCGCCCGCGTACTCCGAGCGCGAGCCCGAGTGGCCGAGCCACCCGCTCGCGACGCGCGACTCGTTACACGAGGCCGACATGTGGGCGGTTGAGGGCCTCACCCACCGCTACCCCACGAAGGTGCTCGCCGAGCTGATCCCGACGTGCCCGCAGTACTGCGGCCACTGCACGCGGATGGACCTCGTCGGGAACGACACGCTCCAGGTCCTCAAGTACAAGTTCGAGATGAAGCAGAACGACCGCTGGGACGCGATGCTCGACTACCTCCGCGTGACGCCGCAGGTGCGCGATGTCGTCGTCAGCGGCGGGGACATGGCCAACGTGCCGGCCAAACGCCTGCAGGAGTGGCTGTTCAAGCTGATGGATATCGAGAACATCCGCGACATCCGCATCGCGACCAAGGGCCTGATGGGCATCCCGCAGCACTTCCTGCAGGACGACGTGCTCTCGGCCTACGACGCGATCGCGACACGTGCCCACGAGCGCGACAAGGACATCGCGTTCCACACACACGTGAACGCGGCACAGCAGGTGACGCCGCTCGTCGGCACCGCGGTGCGCAAGCTCCTCGACATGGGGTACCGCGACGTGCGCAACCAGGGTGTCCTGCTGCGCGGGGTCAACACGTCACCGAACCAGCTGCTCGACCTCTGCTTCACGCTGCTGGATCACGGCAAGATCC
This sequence comes from uncultured Actinomycetes bacterium, assembly GCA_963792215.1. Classification (GTDB taxonomy): domain Bacteria; phylum Actinomycetota; class UBA4738; order UBA4738; family HRBIN12; genus AC-51. Next base: position 954,566 of record CAWBVL010000007.1, on the reverse strand, counting down.
TTCCCTACTACTTCTATATGTGCGACATGATCCCCAACGCCGAGCACTGGCGGCTATCGGTCGCGGAGGCGCAGAGCCTGCAGTACTCGATCCTCGGATACCTCCCGGGTTTCGCGACGCCCAGGTTCGTCTGCGACGTGCCGTTCGTCGGCAAGCGCTGGGTACACATGGTCGACGACTACGACCACACCCGCGGCATCAGCTACTGGCGCAAGAACTACCGCACGGGCATCGAGGGAGAGGACCAGGAGGCGCTGACCCGCCGGTACCACTACTACGACCCGATCTACACGCTGCCCGAGGACGGGCAGCAGTGGTGGCGTGACGAGATCGCGCGGGGGGTCGACGATCTGCTGGCGGATCTCGCCGCCCAGCAGGGGATCACGGTCGACGCGTAAGCGCCAACAGATCGAGCAGATCTACCAGGAGATGTCGACCGAGCGGCGCTTTCGTCTGCGCTCGGCGGCTTCCGCAAGCGCGGCGCGCGCCATCGCGGCCTGATCCTCCGGGGTGAGCTCGCGCTCGACGGGCACGGCCATCCCGAACAGACGGCACCACGACTCGACGGCATCGTCGTCGGCGAGCTGCAGCACGGCGTCGACCTCGAGCGCGTCGGCCGTCCTCGGCGTCTGCACGGACCACGCCGCGAGCGCTTGCGCGGTGCGCTGACGCCAGCCCGCGTAGCTCGATCCGATCCCGCAGCGCACGACCGCATCGGTCGCCTCGTCGGGGAGGGCGGTCGGATCGACGCCGAGCAGGAACGGGATCTCGGTGTGGTCGCGCTCCACGGCGACGCCGTAGGTGAACGTCGGCGCCTCCCACATCGCGACCGCGGCGCCGACCTGGCCGGCGGCCGAGCGCACGATCTCGTCGAGCCCCGGGATCTCGTCCGCGCCGATCAGGAACCCGCCGCGCCAGTTGAGGCCGATGGGCAGGTTGGAGCGCAGGGGCGTGTTGAGCGGGGCCCCCGCCTGGTCGCGGAACGCCAACCATCGCCGATCCATGACCAGTGCAGTGTCGTACGCGATGGGCCGATTCTTGAGGAGGCGCTCAGGAAGTCCTGCGGCGCAAAAGCATGAAGGGGATCACCGTGACGGCTAGAAGCAGGATCACGGTGAGTCCCCAGCCCACGGGCGAGCGGCCTTCCGCGGGAGCCGGCGACGCCGACCGACTCGGGATCAGATGGGAGACCGTGGGCGAGGGCGACGCGTCCACCTTCTGAAGCGCGTAGCGCGGCACGTCGCCGACCCGGTCGCATGCGTTCCCGTCGCGGACCAGGACGCTCCATCGGGCGCGAGCGACGAACTCGGTCCCGCTCTCGGCTTCCCCCAGCAAGATCCGACCCGGCACGGTGAACGTGACCGTGCGGCCGTCGATCGCCGGCGGGTTGAACGTCGTCGCGTTCCGCTCGTAGACCCACATCACGTTCTCGAGCGCGTCCGAGCCGGTGTCGGTCCAGCGCACGATCCGGTTCATGCCGTGCTCGTCGCCGAGCGTGACCGGGGCGATCGTCGGATCGCGGACCAAGACGTCGATCCGCAGCGGCACGCCGTCGTGGTCCGGCACCGGGAGCGGCTTCGCGAAGGTGATCGTCCAGACCGCCGCGGTGCCGACCTCGGCCGCCTCGCCGCGGACGCTGACGACGTCGGCCGTCGGGTCGGCGATCGTGGCCCCCGTCGAGCAGTTCAGGACATCGCCCGTGGGATCGCGCGCTGCCATCAGGAGCGGCACGATGGCGACGAGCGCCAGCGCGGCGGTGCGTCTCACGACGTCGGGCAGGTCCGGTCGCGGAGCTTCGGGAAGCGCAGGTTCGGCGGCCGGTTGAAGTCGAACGCGCCGGCCAGCGGTGAGGCCTGGGCGTCACGGTCGGTCATCGCCGGCAACCCGTGGAGCTCCTCCATGAACCGCAGCACGCTGGAGAACTCGTAGGTCGTCGAGTCGATCGAGCCGCCGTCGGGGTTCGAGCCCGCCACCGTGTACGGCGAGATGATCAGCGCCGGCGTCCGCGGACCGAGGCCCATGATGTCGTAGTGCGGCGGCACGACGTGGTCGTACATGCCGCCGAAGTCGTCCCACGCGATGATGATCGCCGTCGACGCCCACGCCGACGAGTGGAAGATCGCGTTCAGGTAGTCGACCGTCCAGTTCTCGCCCTCACAGATGTTGACGCCACCCCCGGGGTGCTCGTTGGGGTTCCCCTCCGGCGGGATCAGCCAGGAGACCGCGGGGAGCTGGTTGTTCTTCAGGTCCGACAGGATCGTTTCGGGCGGCTGGACCTGGTTCCACATCGTGCTGAATCGCACGTGCCGGATCGCCTGCATCGCGTTCATCCACTGGTCGGTATCGGCGTAGTACTTCCAGCTCACGCCCGCCTTCTGCAATTCGTCGGGCAGCACCTTGATGTTGATGCAGGTCGGCGTGCGCACCCAGTAGCCCGCGATCTTGAACAGGTTGGCGGGGTTATCGAGGAAATGGTTCTCGAGGCTCATGATCGTGCGGTCGTCCTTCTGCGATAGATCCTGGATCGGGAACCGGCTGGTGTATTCGGTCGGGTCGTCGCAGTAGCTCCCCGGGTGATCGGTCGAGGCTTTGTTGTCGACGATGCCGTCGGACTGCGCCGCGACCGTGTACAGATGCTCGGGGAACGTCGGGCCGTACATCGACGTGAAGAAGTGGTCGGCCAGGACGAACCGGTCGGCGAGCGCCCAGTACGCGGGGAGGGTCTTCCTGCTGAACTGGGTGTAGCCGGTCAAGTCCTCGCCGAGCGGCACACAGTTGAAGCCGTCCATCCGGCCGCCGTCGATCGCGGTCAGCCCCGGGACGAACGCGTGCCCCAGGTCGTGCGGGTAGGTGTACGGGGCCGGCGTGAGCTTCACCGTCGGGCCGGGCGTGTTGCCCTTGTTGCACTGCAGCGTCTTGCCGCGCGTCGCGCCGTCGGCGCCGGGGTACTTGCCGAAGTAGTTGTCGAAGGTGTGGTTCTCCTTCACAAGGAAGATCACGTGCTGGATCGGATTGGATCCAGGCTTGATCGAGACGCTGGGACTCGCACCCCCAGAACTCGGCGGTGACGCGGACTGGCCGGTGCTCGTCGCCGGGCCTGCGACGCCGGTGCTGCCACGGCTCGGCCAGAATTGCCAGAGCGCGATCAACCCGATGACCACGGCGATGACGACGGTCGCCCGGCGGCGTGCGATCTGGCTGCGGGTCGGCCGCCGCAGGTTCGATCGTCGGATGATCGGCGGTCCCCCGTTGCGCACCGCGCGAGTCTACCCTTGGGCTTCTGCGCTCATGACCGCCAACAGCGACCGGTCACGACGCGCGAGCGTCTGCGCGTTCGGCGCGTCGACGACGTTGTGCAGCTGCGACGTGTCGCCTGCGCGGTAGAGCTCTCGGAACCCGTCGGCGTTCTGGACGTAGGTCCCGTCGGGCGTCAGGACACCCCGCCACGCCGGCGCGACGTCGTCTCCGCCCCAGTCCAGGAGCACGCCCGGCCGCTGCGGTAACGGGTCGCCGCGGATGGCGGGGCCGAGGTCGATGCCCATCTGCTGCAGGCCGGGCGTGACACCGGCCAAGGCGGCGATGGTTCCCGCCACGTCCACGTTCGAAACCGGTTGGTCGATCGGCGCGGCCGGGGCCCACGGGGTTCGGATCGCGAAGGGCACCTGCACCGACGGCGTGTACGGATACCGCTTGCCGTCGAGGCGATGCAACCCGAGTGTGTACCCGTTGTCGCTCATGAAGATGATCACGGTGTTGTCGAGCTCGCCGCGCGCGGCGACCGCGTCGACGATCTGCTGGAACCACGTGTCGACCGACAGGAGCATCGCCCGTTCGTTGCGGTCGTCCTGGATGTAGGCCTCGCGATCCGCTTCCGTTTTGGGCAGAAGGTCCTGCACGTACGACGGCTTGCCACGGACGTCGTTCATCGTCGCGAGATCGGGGGTCGGCGGATTCACGTCGTCGAATGCACCGGCGTGCGCCGACGACGGTACCCACGGCATATGCGGGGCGTTCGGGCTGAAGTAGAGGAACCACGGCTGTTCCGCCGGCGCGTCCTGCACGAACGCCAAAGCCTGCGCGCCGAGCACATCGGTCGCGTAGTCCGACGGCGCGTCCGCCGTAGTGCCGCACGATCCCCTGGTCGACGACGTCATAGTCGTAGTACGCGGTCGACTCGTTGGCGTTCTCCTTGGCGAACCAGCGGTCCCAACCCGGGGGGATGAACGGCGCCCGACTCCACGGATAGAGGTTGAGGTACTTGCCGACCAGGCCGGTCCTGTAGCCGGCGTCCTGCAGCCAGACAGGCAGGGTGTTCGTGTCGTCGAGGTTCTGCCCCTCCTCGTTGTTGCGGACCCCGGTCTGCGTGTCGTAGCGGCCGGTGAGGATCGTCGAGCGCGACGGGCAGCACAGCGGCGTCGATGCGACCGCGCGCGGGAACGAGAGCCAGTGCCCGGACGGATCGTCGAGTTGCGACTGGAACCACGGCATCGCGGGCGGGCTCGCGCCGATCGTGTCGAGTGTTTGGTCGTCGGTGAGCACGAGCAGGATGTTCGGCCGCGGATCCGGTGCGACCACCGGTGGGCTGCCGCGGAAGACGGCCGCCGCGACGAGGGTGCAGATCGCCACGAGCGCGGCGACCACCTTCGTCACGCCTGCTCCTTCCGCACCCTCCAGATCTGCTCGGCAGGGAAGTCGCGCGCCCACTCCTTCGTCGCGTAGTCCGTGAACGCGGTCTCGGCGTCGGCCGCCGGGCGAAGCTCGATCAGATCCTCGATCACGAAGCCGTTGGCACGGAACAACCGGATCCAGTCGCCATAGGGCATCTGATACTCGAACGACGGGTCGTCCTCGTCCCATCGCATCCGGCGCGACTCGAAGTACGAGCGCTCGAGCGTGCGTCCCGGCGGACCGTCGACCATCGGCCAGGTCACGAAGATGAACGGCGTCGTGCCGCTGAACACGAACCGGCCGCCCGGCCTCAGCACGCGCGCGACCTCGGGCAGGGTTCGGGTCGGATCCGTGAACCCGACCGCGCCGTGATCGCAGAACACGAGGTCGAAGCTCGCATCGGCGAACGGCAGCTCCTCCGCGTCGCCGCGAACGAGCGGGAAGTGCACATCTGCCGCGTCCATGTTGGCGGGCGCGGCGGCCAGCTGGTTCGCGCTGAAGTCGAGGCCGACCACCGAGGCCCCGCGCATCGCGACGTGGATCCCGAACTGCGCCGCGCCGCACCCGAACTCGAGCGCGTCGAGGCCGTCGACGTCCCCGAGCGCGTGCACCTCGTCTTCAGGGATCGCCCACGTGCCCCAACCGAAGTGGTCCCATCGCGCGAGAAACTCGCTGTGCCGCCGTTGGTAGTCGGCGCTGTCGGCCTCCCAACTGGCGAGGTTCGCACGGACGTCGTCGCGGCTCATCGGTCGAGCCAGCCGCCGTCTTTGCCGTGGGCGTCGGCGACGATGCCAGCCGCGATCGACAGCGCGATCCCAACGGCGTCCTTGCGGCCGAGATCAAGACCGACCGGCGCGTGGATGCGCGCGATCACGTCGTCCGGCACACCCATCGCACGCACCGCCTCGAGGTGGCTCGCAACATGGCGCTTCGAGCTCATCATGCCGACGAACCCGGCCTTGGAGCGCGCGGCCTCGGCGAGCAGCTCACTGGCGTACGGGGCGTCGTGGTCGGTCAGGACGACGGCGTCGCGCTCGGAGAGCGCGACGCCCTCGAGCGAAGGCACCACCGGCTCGTCGTCGGCCGCGACGCGTTCGCGTCGCGGCTCAACGACCACCACGCGGTAGCCCAGCGGCGCCAGATGACGCCGAACCGCGCGCGCAACGTCGGTGGCAGAAACGGCGAACACACGCGGCGGCGACCGATGCGGCTCGATGAACACCTCCACATCGCCATCGGGATGATGGAGCACTTCGGTGGTCGCCGCACCGTGCGCAACGGCACGCGCGGCCGCGTCGATCGCTTGCGAATCGAACTCCGAGCACCCGAGCGTGCCGGATGCGGGGCCGCCGGGCACGATCGTCATCTTCATCCCGACGCGGCACGGCGGGACGCCTGCCACAACCTTCACCGCCGTGACGTCGACCCGATCCTCGGGCTCCTCCGCCCACCGAGCGGGATCGGGGGCTGGAGCGCCCGAAGGATGCACGCCGGTCATCCCCTCCGACAGTTCCATCGCGTGCGGCAAGACCGGCAACACCGCCTCGAGCGACTCTCGCACGCCCTTCGGCGAACCGGGCAGGTTGACGACCAACGCTTCCCCGATCGTCCCGGCCGTGCCGCGAGACAACGCCGCCATCGGCGTGTGCGCGAGCCCGGCAGCACGCATCAGCTCGGCCAAGCCAGGCGCTTCGCGGTCGAGCACCGCTTTCGTCGCCTCCGGCGTCACATCACGCGGACCGAAGCCGGTGCCGCCGGTCGTCACGACCAGTGGGTGCGAGCCTGCGAGCCGCCGCAACGCGGTCTCGATGTCGGCGCGTTCATCGGCGACCACCTCGCGCGAAGACACGTCGAACCCAGCCGCGCCCAACATCTGCTGCGCAGCGTCGCCCGAGCCGTCGACGCGCGTGCCGGACGACACGCCATCGGAGATCGTCAGGACCGCAGCGGTCGGTCGAGCCATCGCGTCATCCTCCCACCAGGCGGCGCCGGCCTCACGCGGTGGGCTGGAGCGCCTTCACGATTCCGGCCGCGACGCCGGGCGCCGTGCGCAGGCTCTTGTGCCGCTTGAACACGGCGCGCCCGCGCACGTCGGCGCCGCGCTTGTCGAGCCATCCGGACAGCTGGTCGAGCGTCGAGCGCGGCGCGACCCCGCACGTGCAGTACACGACGGTCGGGCGGCCCTGCAGGTCCGGCAACGCGTCGATCCCTTCACGGGTACCGTGCGCCGGACCGACACCCGCGATCACCGATCCTTTGACCCAGGTGCCGACCACGAGCGCGTCGGTCGCCGCGAGCGTGCCCGCGTCGACGGACCGCAGCGGCGCGGTCGTCGCCTCGACGCCCAGGTTCCTGAGCTCGTCGCGAAGGGCCCGAGCCACTGTGAGGGTGAACCCGCGCCGCGACTCGTAGAGGATCAGCACCCGCATCGGCCGTATGGATAGCAGGTCGAGAGCCCGTCCGACCGATGCCCAACCGCGGTCCGGGGTACGCTGGTGCTACCGATGCAGAACCAGCTTCCTCACGCGCTTGCCGACGGTCCGCTCACGGACACGTTCGGGCGGATCGCCGACGACCTGCGGATCTCGGTCACCGACCGATGCAACTTCCGGTGCACCTACTGCATGCCCGCCGAGGGCCTGCAGTGGCTCCCCAAGGACGAGATCCTCTCGTTCGAGGAGATGACCAGGCTCCTCGCCCTGTTCGTCCGGCTCGGGGTGCGCGGGCTCAAGATCACGGGTGGGGAACCGACGATCCGTGCGGACCTGCCGACCCTCGCAGGGATGTTCCGCGAGGTGGGCCCGGAGCTCGACATCTCGATCACGACGAACGGGCTGCTGCTCGATCGGCTGGCCACGCCGCTCGCGGAGGCGGGCGTCGATCGCGCCACGGTGTCGTGTGATTCGCTGCTGCAGCATCGGTTCGCCGAGATGACGCGGCGCGACGCGCTCGACAAGGTGCTCGCCGGGATCCGCGCCGCCGAGGCGGCCGGGCTCACCCCGATCAAGATCAACACGGTCGTGATCGGCGGCACGAACGACGATGAGGTCGTCGACTTCGCCGGCTGGGCACGCGAGACGGGCTACGAGGTGCGCTTCATCGAGTACATGCCGCTGGACGCGCAGCACGCGTGGGAGCGCGCGAAGGTCGTGCCCGGCGGACGCATCCTCGATGCCATCGATGCGGCATTCCCGCTCGCCGCGCGCCACCATGAGGCCGAGCCCGCGACGACGTACGGGTTCGCCGACGGCTCCCCCGGCACGATCGGCGTGATCGCCAGCGTCACCGAACCGTTCTGCGAGACGTGTAACCGGCTCCGGCTGACCGCCGAGGGTCAGTTCCGCACCTGCTTGTTCGCGCTCGACGAGACCGACCTCCGCGGCCCGATGCGCGACGGCGCCTCGGACGACGACCTCGAGCGACTGATCCGCGACGCGGTGTGGCGGAAGTGGTCGGGCCACCGCGTGAACCACCCGGACTTCGTGCAGCCCGCGCGCTCGATGAGCGCGATCGGCGGCTGAGGACCCTAGCGGTCGACGATCTCGAGCGCCGGCACGTCGCCGGCCGGCTCGAACCCGAGGATCTGCCCGTAGAACGACAGCTCCGCGTTCCGCGCGTCGATGATCGTCTCCGCCTTGCGGAACCCGTGCCCCTCTCCCTCATACAAGAGGTAGGCGTGTGGGATGTGCTTGGACTCGAGCGCGGCCACGATCAGCTCCGCTTGGGCCGGCGGCACGACCTCGTCGTCGGCTCCCTGGAGGACGAGCATCGGGCTCGACAGCAGGTCGGTGAAGTTGATCGGGCTCCGCGCGCGATACGTCTCCTCGGTCTCGGGCCACGGACCGATCATCGTGTGCTCATAGCGGCTCTCGAACTTGTGCGTGTCACCCTCTGCGAACGGCACGAGGTCCGCGATCCCGAAGTACGACGCACCCGCCGCGAACACGTCGGTGAAGGTCAGCGCGCACATGACAACATACCCACCCGCGCTGCCGCCGCGCACGAGCAACCGGTCGCCATCGACGTCGCCGCGGTCTACGAGGAACCGCGCGGCGTTCACGCAGTCCTGCAGGTCGACCACGCCCCACATCCCGTTCAGCCGCTGGCGGTATCCGCGGCCGTACCCGGTTGAACCGCCGTAGTTGACGTCGACCACCGCGAACCCGCGTGTGGTCCAGAACTGGATCGTCAGATCGAACGCCGCCGACGTGTGGCCCGTCGGTCCGCCGTGCGCCATGACGATGAGCGGCGGCCGCGCGTCGTCCGGGCCCGTGGCGTCCGGGTTCGCCGGCGGATAGAACAGCGCGTGGGCCGTCAGTCCGCCCTCGGTTGGGAAGTCGATCGCCTCCGGCACCGAGTAGTAGGCCGCATCGACCGGGGACTCCGCCGAGGACTTGATCACGTCGACGGACCGCGCGGAGAAGTCGAGCCACACCAACTCCGTCGGGAGGGTGGCCGACCCCGCCGCGAACACGATCGTCGACCCGGCCACATCGATCGTGGGACCGAACCGCAACGCGTCGTACGGGAGATCCAGATCGGTCAGCTCGCCGGTCTCCGGATCGAGCACCCCGAGCGACGTCCGCGCGTCGCGGTCGTAGAGGCAGACGATGCGTCCGTCCGACAGGAAGCCGAACGAGCGCTCGCCCATCACCCACTGCGGGTAGCCGAACTCCGCGTTGGCTGCGTGGAGCCCCGTCCGCTCGCCGTCGCGCACCCGCTCGAGGTTCCACCACCCACTGCGGTCCGATGCGAACACCAGGTCGCCCGACGGGCTCCACTCGGGATCCCAGATCGACTCCTCTCCGGCGCGGCCGGCCACGATGGATGCATCGCCGAGCTCGGCCTCGGCCGACAGGTCGGCGACCACCAGCTCCGTGCCGTCCCACGGCATCCACGGCAGATCCCACCCGAGCCAGGCGAGCCGATCTCCGTCGGCCGTCAGCCGAGGGGACGAGTAGAAATCCCGGCCGCTCGCGAGCACGCGCGGCTCGGCAGAGCCGTCGGTCGGCACGGCGATGAGCTCGTTCACCACGTCGGCGACCTTCGGACCGAGGTCGTGACGCTCGCGGATCCACGATCCACCACCGGCCGTCCGGCGTGATCACACCGTCCGCGTATCGGTGCGAGCCGTCTGTGTCCGGCGTGATCGGCTCGGGTGAACCGCCGTCCGGCTGCCGGTACAACCGGGCGTCGGGCCGGTTCGAGAAGTACACCGTCCCGTGGTGCACCGTGTACGGACCGCCGCCGTACTCGTGCACGCGCGTGCGCGCATCGAACCCGGCGGGCGTCACGTCAACCGGGGACGTGTGCAGGTCGCCTTTGCAGACGACGCCGCGGCCGCCCTCGGTCGGACGCATCTCGGTCCAGTAGACGATGCCGTCGTCCAGGAGCACCTCGCCGAGCCCGACCCCCGCGGTCGCAAGCATCTCCGCCGTGATCGGCGAAGGCCACGCGCCGTAGGGCAGGACCGTCACTTCGGACGCTTCCCTTCGATCACGCGGGTGATCGGAACGGAACCGCCCTTCGACGACTTCACGTCACGGAACCCACCCTGGATCATCACCTTGCGCACGTCGCGCGCTCGGTCTGGGTCGGTCTCCATCAGCACCCACCCGTTGGGCTTGAGCCAATCCGGCCCTTCCTCGACCGTGCGCCGGACGAGCCCGAGGCCGTCGACGCTGCGATCGGTCAGCGTGTGCGCCGGCTCCCAGTCCTTGATCTCGTCGGGGAGGTCGTCGAGCTCGTCCTTGGCCACGTACGGCGGGTGGATCGTGATCACGTCGACCTTGCCGCGAAGCCGCTTGGGCACGGGTGCGAACAGGTCTCCGGAGCCGAACTTCGCCTTCACGCCGAGCTTCTTGGCGTTCCTGCGTGCGAGCTTGACGCCCTCGGTCGAGAGCTCGGCGCCGAATACCTCCGCCTTCGGCACCTCGGCCGACACGGCGAGCGCGATCGTGCCCATCCCGCTCGCGAGGTCGACGTGCACCGGCTTCTTCCGCTTGCGGAGACGCCGGATCGCCTGCTCGGCCAGCCACTCCGACGAATCCCGGGGCACGAATACGCCTGGCTCGACGATCAGGTCGAGCCCTTTGAACTCCGTGGTGCCGGTGATGTGCGCGACCGGCTCGCCGGTGTAGCGCCGCTCGATCCATTCCTCGAACGTGCGCTGGTTCTTCGCCGAGATCTTGTCGTCAGGGTAGGGTTCCTCGCCCAGGAGATCGAACAACAGGATCTCCGACTCGATCTTCTCCCGGCCTTTCTGCCAGTGGTCGATCGCGGGGGAATCCTTGAGACGTGCCGTCCCCTGTCGGATCAGCGTGCGTGCCTTCATGAGCGCCACATGCTAGCCGGGTGACGCTCGGTAGACTCGTCCGCATGCCGCGCGCGACCGGGGAAGAGGCGTCGAAGGCGCCCGCCAAGCCGAGGAAGCCGCGCGCGAAGAAGGCGAGCGCCAACGGCTCGGGACCGGTGCGACTGACCGGCGACCGGTTGGTGGTCCGCACGCCGGGCAGCGGCGAACGCAAGAGCGCCGGCGGCCTGTTGATCCCCGCGACGGCGATGCCGGCGCCCAAACGGCTCGCGTGGGGCGACGTCACGCTGGTCGGCCCCGACGTTCGTGTCGCGAAGACGGGCGACCGCGTCTTGTTCCTCCCGTCGGCAGGCCTCGAGGTCGAGCTCGACGGCGAAGACCTGGTCCTGCTTCGGGAGCGCGACGTTCAAGCCGTGTCGGAAGAAGCCGTCCCGAGCGCCAAGGATCGAGCGCCGGGCCAGTACCTCTAAGCCGGCACGAAGCTCAGCCGGATCGTCCGCACGTTGTTCTCGCGGTTCGGATCGACGAGCACGATCGACTGCCACGTGCCGAGTGCGATCTCGCCTCCGACCACCGGCAAGACGAGCGAGGGCGAGACGAACGCCGGAAGCAGGTGGTCCCCGCCGTGGCCGACACTGCCGTGCCGGTGCGTGTAGCGGTCATCGCGCGGGAACGTTCGCTCGAGCAGCTCCTCGATGTCGACGTCCGAGCCCGCACCGGTCTCGATCAGCGCGAGACCCGCGGTCGCGTGTGGCGCGAAGACGTGGAGGAGTCCATCCGATCCTGCCTCACGTACGAACGCCGCCGCCCGCTCCGTCAGATCCGTCACCCGACGTCCGTTCGTCGAGACCTCGAACGTCGTCGACTTCATCGCACCGTCAGTCCTTCGGCTCGCTCACGTCGCCGAGATCGAATCCACTCGGGCCTTCCGCACGGGCGGCGTGCGACGACATGAGCTCTTTGGCGGCGATCCCAACCGCGACGAGTCCAAGGAGTCCGCCCAGCAGGCACACGTACAGGCCGATCCCGCGCTGCGTGAACACCTGCGCGAGCCCGCCGAACAAGGCGGCCTCCTTGTTGAGGATGACCGGCGTCACGTACGCGAGGACGGCGAGACTCACCGGGCCCACGATCGCGACCACCTTCCTCGGGTCGGCGTCGGCGAGCAGGAACAACGAGGCCCCGGCCATCACCACCCCGAACAACATCACCCACGGGCCGGCGATCAAGCCGTTGATGGAAAGGCCGGCCCCCCGATCGCTCGAATCCCGGACCCAGGGCAACGCCACGCCGACGATCGTCGCCGCGCCACCGATCGCACCGAGCCACGCGACGAGCTTCAGCCTGCTGGGGTCCATCGTCTCCCCTCCTCGGCCGCCGAGCGGCCGCTCGGTTACCCGGCCGATGTCGCGAAGGTCGGCTCGGCGAGCACCTCGGTGTGCTCACCCGCCTCGAACCGCTCGAACCCGAGCTCCCAGACCTGGGTCGGCCAGATCAGCCGCATCACGCCCAGCGACGGCCGGTACGCCGCCGTGTACAGCGTCCCGAACCCGTTCGCATACGACGTCGAGAACAGCGGCGCCCGCAGGAAGCTCTCTGTGAACGCGTCGGCGTCGACCGCCGGATCGTCGAGGAGGCCGATGACCGTCTGCTCGCGCTCGATCGTCCGCGTCGCCTTGGCTTGTTCCGGCCATTCAACGATCCCCTGATGGTTCGTCGCGGCCGGGAACGACCGGAAGATCGGCTCGCGGTCGGGCGACAGGTACGCGGTCACGACCTCGCCCGATGCGTCGACCACCGTCAGGTTATGGCTGAGCGAATACGGAAGCCGTACCAGCGCGGCGCGCGTCTCCTCGACCGTCGAGCACGTCTCGAGCAGGTACCGCATCACGATGGGGATCCCGAACCCGTCGCCGAGCACGCGCCGGCCGCCGAACGTCAGCGACACGCCGAGCCCGTCTTCGTTCATCCCGTCGAGCAGACCCCACAGGCAATCGCTCATCCCGATCACGCGCTTGCACAGGTTGGTCGACCACACGACGCCTTCGAACCGCGACGGCGCGTAGTCGTAGTTGCGGACGAGCAGCGGCGAGCCGTCGCGCGACCAGACGCCCTGCGAGCACGCCGCGAGGTACGGCGGCGGCTTGTACAGCGAGAGCATCCGCGCCGCGAGGTCGCCTCCGCCGGCCAGCTCGACCACCCGCTCGTACGCCGGTACCAGCTCGGGCATGTGCGCCCGCAGCATCCGCACGCTCGTCGCGTACGACGGCCGCGCGGCCTCGCCCTCCCGCAGGAACCACGTCCGGTAGTGGCGGCCACTTCTCGTCGAAGACGGCCTGCCACGCAGGACCGAGCTCGAGCTCTTCCAGCGCACGGAACGTGAAGGGGAGCATCCGCATATCCGGGGATGTTCCCAGGTGGAACCGCTCGAAGCCACCACCGAACGGCGGCTAGAGCATCTTGAAGCCGAAGGGCTCGGGGGCGTGACGCTCGGAGGCTGGTCGGGCGCCGGCGGCACGCTGTCGAACTGCCGCCTTGATGCCGGTGATCCACGTCGCGCGCGCGGTCCAGCAGCTCGTGGTCGCTCGTCCATGAAGCGCCCGCGCGTGACCAGGATCCCGAGGTCGGCGCCCGGGTACCGGTACTGCCCGACCCCGGCGATGCGCAGATAGAAGGCCTCGGCCTCGTCGCCGACGGTGTGCCAGTCGGTGTCGCGCCGCGCGAAGCGTCAGCCCCGAGCCGTTGGTCCGCCAGATCCCCGACGACGGCGCCTCCGTGATCAGCTCCACGGCGTCCTCGGTCTGCTTCAGGATGAACTGGCGTCCATTCGTCCAGGTTGCTGCGGCTGCGCCCACCGCTCGTTCAGCTCGTCGACGTCGATCTCGTAGTCGACGTCCATGAACTCCAACAGGTGGAACAGGAACAGCGGCATGTCGCCGTACGCGACCGCCGTCACGTTCGTGATGCTGCTGGCGCCGTCACGCGCGGGTTCAGCTCCCCCAGCCACATCTCGCCGGTGGCAGCGTCGAGCAGGAAGTCGAGCTCGAAGTACCCGCGGTAGCCCTCCTGTGCGAAGTCGCTCGCCCATCGCGATCGTGCGCTCGCGCGCGACGCGCCGCTGCGTCTTCGGTGAGCACGCTCGGGCGAGACGTCGTTGCCGCACCAGCCGCCGTCGTACGGCGTCAGCTCGGGGAACCCGGTCAGCTCCGCCATCAGCGGCCCCACCAACGTCCCGTGGCGGGTGATGACGCCTTCGATCGCGAGCTCGCGCGGCTCGATCCGCTTCATCACCTTGATGTCGTGGCCGACGATCTTCTTCTCGTTCGCGCTTCCAATCGTCCTCGTTCGCGATGAAGAACGTCGTCTGGCCGGAGTCGCCGTACGGCGTCTGCACGACGAGGTCCGTCGCCGAGGCCCGGCGGCGTCGCGAGCGTCGAGCAGCTCGCCGTAGTCGGTCGCCGCGACCCATCGTGTTCGGCACGCTCGGCACGCCGGCCTCGTCGCCCAGCCGCGTCGTCTCGATCTTCGAGTCCATCCGGTGGCGGAGCTCGGCCGGCGGGAACGCGACCTGCGAGGCCCAGCTCGTTCGGCCGAGCTGCTCGGTCTCCTCGTCGAACATCAGGAACGCCGCCTTGCCGCCGCCGGCCGCTCGCCGCGCGATGAGATCAACGACCTCCTTGTGGCCGAGGAGGTAGTTGCACGATCTCCTCGATCGACTCGAACGCGCGCGGCGTCTGCTCCTTCGGCACGAACACGTTCGGATGCGTCCCGTCGAACGAGTCGTAGTAGTTCACGAACCGGAAGTTGCGGACCCACCGGTCGATCCCGAGCAGGTTGAACGCGGTCGCGCTGACGAAGTACACCGGCGTCGTGTTGGTGCGGAAGAAGTTGCGGATCGCAGGGATGCCGGTCAGCGGCTTGGTCATGATCAGCGGCCCCGGCGCGCTGGAGATCGCCGCCGTCTCCGCGGGCGTGGGTCCCGCTTCCGCGCGTTCGGCGGGCGGTGCAGGCGCCTTCGCGCGATCACGCCGTTGCACTGCGTCGACGAGCGCGCGCGCCGTGAAGATCAGCGCGGCCGCGCCGAGCGCCCACCACAGCGCGGTCATGTCACACCACACCAGTCCTTGATGAACAACCCCATCACCTGGGCGGTCTGGACCACGCTCGGAAGGTACACCCGCTCCCCCACACCGTGCGCGCCCTCGGCGTAGGGCCCGAAGCACACCGTCGGGATGCCGCCCGCGGCGCCGAGCACGCGCGCATCCGTCGTACCCGTCGTCGCCACCAGCGCGGGCGGCGCACCGAGGTGTCGTGCGTACGTCGAGGACAACGACTGCACCAAGAGATGATCAGGCGGCACCTGATATCCCTCCGCCGCGAAGCCGCGGTACCGGACCTCCGGCGGCGACGCGAACGCGGCGGGAGTCGCTGCGGCGGCGTCCGCGACCGCGCGCTCAACCCGCGCGCGGATGTCGGCGACCGGCGTGCCCGGATACATGGCGAACCGGTAGCCGGTGACGCACTCGCCAGGGACGGTCGAGTTCCAGTCGCCGGCGTGGATCTGCCCGACGTTCAGCGAGATCGGATGGTCGTACTGGTCGTAGGGCGGCGGCGGGGATGCGTTCAGCTCCGCCTCGACCGCGCGGAGCGCCCGGATCAACGGCAGGCTCGACTCGATCGCACTGACCATCGTGCCGCTCTCGGCCGCGTGTCCGGGCAAGCCGTGCACAACGACGTCGAACCACACAACGCCGACCTGCGACGTGGTGACCGCGGCACCGAACGGCTCGGCGATGATCGGCGGCGTCGGCCGCATACCCCGCCAGCACGGTCTGCAGCGAGCCGTTGCCCGTGCACTCCTCCTCGACGACGGACTGGATATGCACGGGCGCGCGCGGCGACAACCCCAGGTCGCGCAGCCCCTTCACCGCGCCGAGGATCGCCGCGAGCCCGCACTTCATGTCGGCGGCGCCGCGGCCGTACAGCCAGTCCCCCTCGACGTGTGCGGTGAACGGATCGCGCACCCAGTGCGAGCGAGGCTCCGGGCTCACGACGTCGATGTGACCGTTGAGGATCAGGCTCAGGCCACCGAACCCGTTCGCGGGCGACCACGTCGCGACCACGTTCCGTTTGTCTGCGACGTCCCAGTCGAACGGCGAGGCCCGCGGGTGTGCGCGCAGCGCGGCGGGGTCCATCGGCACGTCGACGGGCTCGAGGGCGAGCTCGGACAACGCCTCGCGCACAACCGCCTGACCCGCCTCCTCATGTCCGAGGGTCGTGTCTTGATCGACGAGCCGCGCCAGCAGTTCGGTCATCCAGTCGCGGCCTTGGGCGATCGCCTCGGCGATCTCCTGGTCCTCGGGCGCCATCTCGCCCGCGGTCGACCGCTCAGCGACGGGGACGGACAGGCCCGCGTACGCGTGCTCGGGGGGAGCGACCCCGGTCGCGAGCAGGCTTCCCCGCGTAGGTGGCTGGGCCGACGTCGTGAGGGACCAGATCCAAGGCGGGTGAGCGTACCCAATCGCTCCCGTGTCGGCCCGTCTTGACGTATGTGCGTAAGGATGTAATCTCGAATGCATGAGTGAGAAGAGCGATTTCCAGGAGCACCTCGAGGGCTGGTTCGTTGGCCGACTCCCGGGAGAATGGTTCACCGGCGCGCCCGAGGTCACGTTCGATCGGGACGAGATCTTGATCGTCGGCACGCTGTCCGACCCCGATCTCCCGGCCGACGCCGGGCCGGAGACCCGAAAGGCGGCCACCGAGGCCCGGATCCAAGGATTCCGCGAGGACACCCGCGGCCACCGGATGCGGATCGCCGACGAGGCCGAGCGCCGGTTCGGACGCAAGGTCAGCTGGGGGGCCCGCTCGGGCGAGCAGCGGGTCCTGTTCACCACCGTTGCGACGCCGGCGATGACCCGCCTGCGGATGCCGGAGCGCCGGGTGCTCGACACCCTGGTCGACACGGGCGTCGCGCGGTCACGGAGCCACGCGCTGGCCTGGTGCGTCCGGCTGGTCGCCGACAAGCAAGAGGAATGGCTCGGCGACCTCCGCAAGGCGCTCGAGAGCGTCGAGGCGGTCCGCCGGGAGGGCCCAGCCAGCTAACTGGCCGGCTGATCGACCGGCTGATCTGTTGGTGGTCGCTCGATCGCGACCACCACGCTCATCGCATACCTCACCAGCACGGGATCGCCGGGGTGAAGCCCATCGGGCACGCTCTCCGCGCCGAGTTGCGCCTGCGCGAACGTCCCGTCAGCGAACGCGAGGGCGACGGTCACGTGCGGTGAGCCGTGCACCTCGTACGGCTGCACGCTCGCGACGACGGCAGTACGCTCGCCAAGCACCCCGTGAGCGTATCCCGTGCTCAAGCTCGGCTCCATAGCGGCCGACGGAACTACATGCCTCCGGGGGGATGCGTGGTCCGACGTCGCCTGCGCACGATCGTCGTCGCTGTAGCGGCGTCGGCCTCGATCTGTCTGCCCCTGATCGGCACTCCGGTGCACGCCGCGTACCACAGCAGCAAGGATCCCCTGACCGAAGGCCATCGACGCTCCGGTGAGCCCGCGCTCCCGATCGTCTACCCGACGTCGCGGAAACAGCTCGCCGGTCTCGACACCGCGCGGATGGCGACGAAGACCACCGGCGTTACGTTCGCGGACCTCGACACCGACGACTCGTGGGCTCGCAGCTCGATCCGCTGGGTGGCGAGCGACAACTCGTGGATGCTCGACTTCCGACCCAACCCGAACGGGACCTACAACTTCCGCCCGGCAGCGATCGAGACGCGGAAGTACTTGGCGCGCTCGGTGGTGCGCGCGTTCGCGCCCGGTGAACAACCCGACGGATCGGTCGTCTTCTCCGACGTCGACGCATCGACACCGTGGTACCGCTGGGCCGCCGTCGCCGTGCAGCACGGATGGATGAGCGCGCCCGAAGGCGTGTTCAACCCGGACGCGCCGGTCACCATGGCGATGGTGCATCGCGCGCTGGTGTTCGCCGTCGGGCTCGCACCCGCTGCCAAAGCGTTGAACGACATCCACACGCGCGACGGCGCGCACTTCAACGTTGCGCCGAACTTCGGGACGACGGTCCTCGGCATGTTGCTGGACCTCCGGTACAACGCGCCCACGGGCTCAGAGTCGATGGATGTCTCGCCTCCCGATGACATGTCACGCGCACAGATCGCGTACTCGCTCGCGCGCGCGACGACCCTCCCGTCCTGGGCCGTTCCCAATCTGCTCGGCCAGTATCAGGACGTGCAGCTTCCCCACCTGGGAGCGCGGATGCTGGCGGTGGTTCAGTGGGGGATCAGGTACGCGGGGTATCCGTACGTGTGGGGCGGCGAATGGGGGTTCAACCGGTCGGAGCCGTCGGCGCTCGGCGGGCAGCCCCGGACCGGCTTCGACTGCTCGGGACTCACGTGGTGGCTGCTCCGAGCCGACGACGGCAGCTCGTGGAACATCCACCCCCCGAGGCCGTACAACGGATGGTCGCTCCCGCAGCGGACGTCGGCCGACATGGCCGCGATGGCGCCGAAGCGGATCAAGTACGGCGACCTGGCGCCCGGCGACATCATGTTCTACGACGGCGACGGGGACGGCGTGGTCGACCACGTCGACACGTACATCGGCAACGGCTTCGCGTTGGACTCGTCGAGCACGCCCGGCGGCGTGTCGATCATGTGGGTCGGGAACAGCCACGGGCTCTACGGCTCGGACTGGTACCGGACGCACTTCAAGTGGGGCCGGCGGATCCTGCCCCACTAATGAACGGCGATCGCCCGATCCAACGTCGCACGTTCCTCATCTGTCAGCGGCCGGGACGATCGCGCATCAACGTCGTGCGCGACGATCACCGACTCCGACTCTGCCGCAACCCAGCCGGCCTTCGCGATGATCTGCTCCGACGTCCGGATCGACGACGTGCCGTACGCGACGCCGCGACACGACACCGTGACCTCGTCGTCATCCTGCGAGAGCTCGCGCCGATAGTCGATCGCGATCCGCACGATCACGAAATCGACCGTCGGGCCGAGCGTCTCGCGGACCCAACGGTCGCGCGCTTCCTCGAGATAGGTGAGGTAGACGGCGTTGTTGACGTGCCCGTAGTTGTCCACGTCGCGCCAACGGATCGGGATCGTGACCTCGACCATGCGGCGCCGAGCCTAGATGGTCGAGAGCCCCGGCCGCGAACGGTCGGGGCTCAAGACCGGAGAGAGGGGCTCCACCCGGTCGTTCGACCGGCCTGCCGGAGGGGTTCGCCGAACGATGTTGCGATGATGTGTCAGTCGTCGTGCTCGGCGATCCTACGGTCCATCACGTCCGCCAGCGCAACGGCTCCGGCCGGCGACCCCGTAACCGCCGCCAGGAAATGAGCGCGGTCCAGCGACCGGAGCGACGCGAAGCCCGACGCGGTGACGGTGGCCGTACGAGGAACGTTGCGGAGCAGGGCGATCTCGCCGAAGAAGTCGCCGGGACCGAGCTTGGCCAACGGCTCGCCGTGCCGTGACACCTCCACCTCGCCCTCTTCGATCACGTAGAAGCGGTCGCCCGGGTCGCCCTCACGGATCACGACCGTCCCCGGCTCGGCGCCGACCGGGACGAGGTTCCGCGCCACACGCTCGATGCTCGCCGGTCCGAGCGGCTCGAAGATCGGTGTCCCACGGAGCAATGCCACGTCGGCCGGATCGGCAAGCCGAGCCTCTCGATCGACGGAACGGATCCGCCGGAGCACGAGCAATGCGACGAGCGGCAGCGAGAGGCCGGCCAAGACGAACGTCGCGTCGACACCGAGCGTCACCACAAGGATCGGAGCGATCGCGGAGCCGACGGCGAGCGCCGCCATCGCGAGGCCCTCCTGCACGCCGAACACGCGTGCCAACACGTCGTCGTCGACCGTGCGCTGCAGCAGCGTCCGAGCGGTGACGTCGAAGAAGGTCTTCCCGATGCCTGCGACGCCGAGCAACAAGATCGCGGTGAGGGGACCCTGCGCGAGCGCGACGAGGGCGATCGGCACCCCGATCACGATCACGCCGAGCACGAACGCGGGTGCGAGCCGCGAGCGACCGATCAACGTCATCGCCGCCGCGGCGCCCAGCAGACCGCCCACGCCGACCGCGGCGGACAACACGCCGGGTCCCGCCGGACCCATCGAGAGGACGCCGTAAGCAAGGATCACGGTCAAGACGTCGAGGGCGCCGATCACCGCCGTCTGCCCCGTCACGAACCCGAGGAGCAGCCGCGCACCCGGCCGACGCCGGAGCTCCCGGAACCCCTCGAGCGCCCCGCCGGCCGGCGAGGTCGAGGTGACGAGACGTGAGCGGGCATGCACAGCGAGCACCGCGATGCCCATCACCGTGAGCGCCACCGCCATCACCGCGAACACGAGCCACGGCCCCTCAAGCGCGATCATCAGTCCGGCGAGCAGCGGTCCGATGAAGATCGCGAATCCCTCGAGCGAGCTCGTGAGTGCGTTCGCCGCGGTCAGCTGCCCCGGCGTGTCCGCGAGCTCCGGCAGCACCGACAGGTGCGTCGGGCGGGTGGCGGTGATGGCGACGTTGAGCACGACCGCGCCCGCATACACGAACGGCGCCGGCAGATCCGCGGCCAGCGCCACCGCGGTGATCCCGGCGGCGATGCCCTGCGTGAGATACGACAACGCCAGGGCGCGTTCGCGCGGCATCCGATCGCCGATCTGCGCAACGAACGGGGCGAGCACAGCGGCGGGCACCAACAAGGCGACGGCCGTGATGCCCATCGCCGCGGTCCCACCATCGCGATAGGCGTAGACCAGGATCGCGATCCATTGCGCGGACTCGGTCGGCCGGAAGATCGCGAACGCCAGGAGCACGAGACGAAGTGACCGATCTCGTACAACGGCGGCCACATTGCGCCCGATATCGCCCGCTCCCCACGGCACGGCCGGATGCTCGCACCCGACGGCCCGAACCCGCAACACGGGCGAACACGCGACGAGGGCCCCGAAGGGGCCCTCGTCGATACCGCTGGTGAAGCCGGGACTAGAAGTCCATGTCGCCGCCCGGCATCCCGCCGCCGCCGGGCATGGCCGGAGCCTTCTCGGGCTTCTCGGCGACGATCGCCTCGGTCGTGAGGAACAGCGCGCCGATCGACGCCGCGTTCTGCAGCGCGGAGCGCGTGACCTTCGCCGGGTCCACGACGCCGTACTTGATCATGTCGCCGTATTCGCCGGTGGCCGCGTTCAGGCCCTCGCCTTCCTTCATGGCTCGGACCTTCTCGACCACGACGCCGCCCTCGAGGCCGGCGTTCGCGGCGATCTGCTTGATGGGCTCCTCGAGCGCGCGACGCACGATCTTGGCGCCGGTCGCCTCGTCGCCCTCGAGGTCGACCTTGTCGAGCGCCGCCTGGGCGTTCAGCAGGGCCACGCCGCCGCCGGGCACGATGCCCTCTTCGACCGCGGCCTTGGTCGACTGCACGGCGTCCTCGATGCGGTGCTTCTTCTCCTTCAGCTCGACCTCGGTGGCCGCGCCGACCTTGATGACCGCGACGCCGCCGGAGAGCTTCGCCAGCCGCTCCTGGAGCTTCTCGCGGTCGTAGTCGGAGTCGGTCTTCTCGATCTCCGCCTTGATCTGGTTGATGCGGCCGGTGATGTCCTCGCTCGTGCCGGCGCCCTCGACGATCGTCGTCTCGTCCTTCGTGACGACGACCTTGCGCGCGGTGCCGAGCAGATCGATCGTGGCGTTCTCGAGCTTCAGGCCGACCTCTTCGGACACGACCGTCGCGCCGGTGAGGATCGCGATGTCCTGCAGCATGGCCTTGCGGCGGTCGCCGAACCCGGGGGCCTTCACGGCCGCCGAGTGGAACGTGCCGCGGATCTTGTTCACGACGAGCGTGGCGAGCGCCTCGCCCTCGACGTCCTCGGCGATCACGAGCACCGGCTTGCCGGCCTGCATGATCTTCTCGAGAACCGGGAGCAGGTCCTTCACCGCGCTGATCTTCTGGTTCGCGATGAGGATGTAGGGGTCGTCCAGCACCGCCTCCATCCGCTCGGGGTCGGTCACGAAGTAGGGCGAGATGTAGCCCTTGTCGAACCGCATGCCCTCGACGAACTCGAGCTCCATGCCGAAGGTGTTGGACTCCTCGACGGTGATGACGCCGTCCTTGCCGACCTTGTCGACGGCCTCGGCGATCTTCTCGCCGATCTCCGGGTCCGCTGCGGAGATGGCGCCGACGTTGGCGATCTCATCCTTCGAGTCGACGTCCTTCGCGACGGTCTTGATGCGCTCGACCGCGAGGTCGGTCGCCGCCTCGATGCCGCGCTTGAGCGCCATCGGGTTCGCGCCGGCCGCGACGTTGCGCAGGCCTTCCTTCACGATCGCCTGGGCGAGCACGGTCGCGGTCGTCGTGCCGTCACCGGCGACGTCGTCCGTCTTCTTCGCGACCTCCTTGACGAGCTCCGCGCCGATCTTCTCGAGCGGGTCCTCGAGCTCGATCTCCTTGGCGATCGAGACGCCGTCATTCGTGATCGTGGGGGCGCCCCACTTCTTCTCGAGGACGACGTTGCGGCCCTTGGGGCCGAGCGTGATCTTGACGGCGTTCGCGAGCTGGTCCATGCCGCGCTCGAGCGCCCGCCGGGCGTCCTCGTCGAACGAGATGAGCTTCGGTGCCATCCCCTCCAACCTCCTCTGTATCCGGGTTCCAGTCGTGCCCATCGACTGCTAGCACTCGATGGGTGTGAGTGCTAACGATGGTAGCCCCCCGCAGGCGCGAGTGGCAATCCGACCGGGGAGGTACGTAGGGTGATCGTCGTGACCGAGCAGCCGGCGTGGGAGCGCCGCTTCACCGCGACCGAGATCGGCTTCCCAGCATGGGACGATGGGATGCCCGACCACCTCGCCGTGGTGACGACCCGCAACGGCACACGGCAGGCCTGGGCGCACAACCTCGCAGACGGCTCCTGGCGCCAGGTGAGCGACGAACCCGTTGGGGTGGAAGCGACCTGGATGCTTCCGGGCGACCGCATCGCGTGGTGGCGCGATACAACCGGGGACGAGCGGGGGATGCTCGTCGCGGTGCCGTTCGCCGGTGGCGAGGCGCAACCGGTGTTCCCGGAGCTGCCCGAGGGCTGGCTGATGGGCCACGCGTTCGCGGGCGGGACCGCCGCCATCGCGCTGGAGGTCGGCGGCGTCTACCGCACGTACGTGATCGACCCCAACGGCACGACCCGGATCCTGCGCGAGCAGGAGAGTGCGGCCGGCATCGGCACGCTCGAGCCGGGCAACGGTGGCGGGCTCTCGGCCGACGGCACGCTCGTGTGTCTTCGCCACGCCGAACACGGCGACCTCCTGCACTCGGCGCTCCGCGTTCTCGACACGCGCACGGGCGAGGTCGTCGCCGAGCTGGAGGACAAGGGCCACAACCTTGACCCCGCCGCGTGGTCGCCGCTCGCAAGCGACGAGCGCCTGGCGTTCACGAGCGAGCTCGGCCCCTTCGAACGGCCGGCGATCTGGGACGTCTCGCGCGAGGAGCGGCGCGATCTCGAGGTCGACCTGCCCGGCGGCGTCTTCCCCGTGCGGTGGTGGCCCGACGCGAGCGCGCTGCTCGCGCGGCATGAATCCGAGGGTCGCGTGCAGCTCGTCCGGATCGACGTGGCGACGGGCGCGGTGGAGCCGCTCACCGGACTCGACGGCAGCATCGACGACGCCGCGATCCGGCCGGATGGTGCCGTGTGGTACCACGTGAGCGACTCGGTCCACCCGCCACGGATCGTCGAGGCCGGCCGCGGCGACGTGCTGGTGTCGCCGGACGAGCCACCCCCCGCGGGACGCGCGTACGAGAGCCGCTTCGCGACCAACGCGCACGGCGACCGGGTCCAGATGTTCGTTGTCACCCCCGACGGCGAGGGACCGTTCCCGACGGTGTGCAACATCCACGGCGGCCCCGAGTGGCACGAGAGCGACCGCTTCGACCCGGAGGTACAGGCGTTCGTCGACAACGGCTACGCCGTCGCGGTGATCAACTATCGCGGATCGACCGGCTACGGCATCGCGTTCCGCGAGGCACTGCTGCACAACGTCTGCTTCACCGAGACCGAGGACATCCTCGCCTGCGTCGACGCGCTCGTCGCAGATGGGACCACCGATCCCGACCGCGTGTTCTGGAACGGCTGGTCGTGGGGCGGGTGCCTCGCGTGCTTCAACGCGGGCACGCATCCCGACCGCTGGCGCGCGATCTTCGCCGGGATCCCGGCGGGCGACTTCGTCGCGGCGCACAACTACTCGGCGCCGGAACTCCAGGCGTGGGACGAGGCTGCATACGGCGGCACGCCCGAACAGGTGCCCGAGCGCTACGCACGGAGCGACCCCATGACCTACGTCGACGACGTCCGCGCGCCGGTGCTCGTGATCGCCGGCGAAGCCGACCCGCGCTGCCCCATCGAGGGCGTGACGCCGTGGGTCGATGCGCTGCGCGCGCGCAACCACCCGGTCGAGCTCGTGCTGTACCCCGAAGGCCACCATACGAACTCGATGCAGGCGCAGGTCGCGAACATGCGCCGGGTCTTGGACTTCTTCGATCGCTACCGCTAGGCGTTACGCGTTCACGCCGGTGCTGTGCACCTGCTGCACGCGGAACTCGATGATCACGCTCGACCCCTCGTCGATCGGGGCGACACGCTCGTACTGCGGGAACTTCTCATAGAGGAGCCCGCGGTCGCGCATGAACTCGGGACCGCTCTCGATCAGGTACGCCTCGCCCGACACGATCACCTGCGCGAGCTCGTTGTCCCAGTCTTCGGAATACGCGTCGACGCAGTAGGTCACGGACGCGTTCTCGCGGATGTCCTCGATCTTGCGGTCGTACCCGCTCGCGATCACGATCCGATCGAGGTCGAGCACGTGACACACCGGGACGACGTGCGGCCACTTGCCCATCTGCTGCGTCCCGAGGTGCCCGACGCGCGCGTCGGACACGAAGCGCGCTTCGGCAGGCGTCAGCTCCCGCTCCACGTCACTCCTCCCCGCCGGCCGAGGCCTGCTCGCGGATCTGCTCGACGATCTCCGCGTTCGCGAGCGTCGTCACATCGCCGAGCGTGTTCCCACGGGCGACGTCACGCAGGAGTCGGCGCATGATCTTGCCAGAGCGGGTCTTGGGAAGGTCTGGGGTGAAGATGATCTCATCGGGCTTTGCGATCGGCCCGATCACCGTTGCGACGTGATCGCGGAGGCCGCCGAGCACCACCTGATCGCCCTCGATGCCGGCCTTGAGCGTCACGAACGCGACGATCCCCTCGCCCTTGATGTCGTGCGGCTTCGACACGACGGCCGCCTCGGCGACGCGGTCGTCGTCGACGAGCGCCGACTCGACCTCGAACGTCGACAGCCGGTGCCCGGCGACGTTCATCACGTCGTCGATCCGGCCCAACAGCCAGAAGTAGCCGTCCTCGTCGCGCCGCGCGCCGTCGCCCGCGACATACGTCTCGGGCCCATACTTTGAGAAGTAGGTCTCGACGTAGCGATCGGGGTCACCCCAGATCGTGCGCGCGATCGACGGCCACGGGTGCCGAACCACGAGGAACCCGCCCGAGCCGACGCCGACGGACGTTCCGCGCTCGTCGACGATGTCGGGCTCGATACCGGGGAACGGAAGCGTGGCCGAGCCCGGCTTCAGCGCGGTCAGACCCGGGAGCGGCGTGATCATGATCGCGCCGGTCTCGGTCTGCCACCAGGTGTCGACGACCGGACACCGCTCGCCGCCGATCACCTTCCAATACCAGACCCATGCCTCGGGGTTGATCGGCTCGCCCACGGAGCCGAGCAGCCGCAACGACGACATGTCGTGCTTGGCGGGCAGCTCGGTCCCCCACCGCATGAACGAGCGGATCGCCGTCGGCGCGGTGTACAGGATCGTGACGCGGTACTTCTCGATGACCGACCACCAACGGTCCTTGTCGGGCCAGTCCGGGGCGCCCTCGTACAGCACGCCGGTCGTGTGGTTCGCGAGCGGGCCGTAGACGATGTAGCTGTGCCCGGTGACCCAGCCGCAGTCGGCCGCGCACCAGTACACGTCCTCGTCGTGGATGTCGAAGATCATCCGGTGCGTCGCGACGACTTGCGTCATGTAGCCGCCCGTCGTGTGCGCGATCCCTTTCGGCTTGCCGGTCGTGCCGCTCGTGTACAGCAGGTACAGGAAGTCCTCTGCGTCCATCGGCTCGGGCGGGCAGTCCGTCGACTGGTCGGCGACGAGCTCGTGATACCAGTGATCGCGTCCCTCCGTGAACGCGTGCTCGTTGGCGCACCGCCGCACGGTGATCACGTGCTCGATGCTCGGGCACTCCGCGACGGCCGCGTCGGCGTTGTCCTTGAGCGGGACGACGGTGCCGCGGCGCCATGCGCCGTCGGCGGTGATCAGGACCTTCGCCTCGGCGTCGTTGATGCGATCGCGGAGCGCCTCTGCGCTGAAACCGCCGAACACAACCGAGTGTGGGGCGCCGATCCGCGCGCACGCAAGCATCGCGATCGGCAGCTCGGGCACCATGCCCAGATAGATGTTCACCCGGTCGCCCTTGCCGACGCCGAGGGCCCGGAGCGCGTTCGCCAGCTTGGAGACCTCGTCCAGGAGATCGCGGTAGGTGAACACCCGCGTGTCGCCAGGCTCGCCCTCCCAGTAGAACGCGACCTTGTCGCCCCCGCCCGCCTCGACATGGCGGTCGAGGCAGTTGGCCGAGGCGTTCAGCTGGCCGCCGGCGAACCACGTCACCCAGGGGGCGTCCCACTCCATCACGGTGTCCCACGGGCGGGTCCAGGTCAGCTGCTGAGCCTGCTCGACCCAGAAGGCCTCATGGTCGCGGCTCGCGCGATCATAGATCGCGGGGTCGCCCGCCACGGCCTGCTCGCGGAACCCCGGGGGCGGCTCGAAGACCCGATCCTCGGACAACAGAGCCTCGATGTTGCGGTCCATCTCGCCCCCTTGCTCGCTCACGGATCCCGTCCCTTTCCGCTCCGCCAGAACCGGCATCGTACGGCGAGGCGCCGAGGGGGCGCGACCCACGCTCACGGCCTCGATCCGAACGTACGCCACGGGTGCTTGCATCTGACCGTGGGAGCCACCACCATCCTTCGTGAGCCGCCCGTTCGGGGCGGCTCGAGAGCCATTTTGGGGATGGGGAAGGAGGCGGCTGATGGCCGACGTGGCCTACTGCATGAAGTGCCGCGAGAAGCGTGAGTTCACCGGATCGTTGGTAACGCTGAAGAACGGACGCCCTGCACTGCAAGGAACATGTCCGGTGTGCGGGACCAAGCTCACCAAGATCCTAGGGATGGACGCCGCGAAGGCGATGGGCTGGAAAGCCCCCTAGTTCAGACGCGACAACAGCTGTTCGGGGCTGAGGACGACCTTCCCCGGGGCCATCTTCCGGTGGCGGGCCGCGAGGTCCGCCACCGTCGTCCGCTCGAACACATCCTGCACGGCCCGGGCCACATCGGCCCAGAAGCCTTGCAACCCACAGCGTGAATCCGCGAAACACGTGTGGTCGGACGGTTCCAGGCAGAACACGGGGTAGATCTGCCCCTCGATGGCGTCGGCCACCTCGGCCACGGTGATGTCCGCCGGGTCGCGGGCCAGACGACACCCGCCGCCCGCGCCGCGGAAGCTCTCCACGAGGCCGGCGCGCGACAGCGCGCCGAGCTGTTGCTCGAGGAACCGCAACGGCACCTGCTGCCGCTCGGCGATCTCGCGCGCGGGCGTGAGCGTCTCGTCGTCACGGTGCTCGGCGAGCTCGATCATCGCCCGGATCGCGTACTCGAGCTTCTGAGAGACCTTCAACATGCGGGGGAATCACCTCCGGTCGACCAGGCTAGGTCTGCGCGTTCATGCACGTCAATCGGCCGGTGAGCGGCCGAAGGTATCCTCTCGGCCCGATGGCGCGGGTGCTCGTGATCGACGACGAACCAGACGTCCGGTGGCTGATCCGGATGAGCCTTGAGCGCGCGGGCCACGAGGTCATCGATGCCGAGGACGGTCTGCGCGGCATCGCCCTCGCCATGAAGCAGCGCCCCGAGGTCATCGTGCTTGACCTGATGATGCCGGTGATGGACGGCTACGGGGTGCTCGACGAGCTGGCCAAAGACCCTCGGACGGCGTCGGTGCCCGTGGTGGTCCTGTCCGCCAAAGCGATCCCGGATGAGGCCGATCGCGTCACCGCGGCCGGGGCGCGCAGGTTCCTCGAGAAGCCGTTCGATCCGGACGAGCTCGCGGCCGAGCTGGCCGAGCTGCTCCAGCCGAGCTAGCCGCCCACGAGCTGTTGCGCGTAGTCCGCGCCGACGACCACGACGATCGTGGCGCTCTTCGGCACGCCCTGCATGCTGGGGTCCAAAGGCTTGACCGCTGCATGCTTGAAGTAGTGCTGCGCGACGTAGTTCGCGTCGGATTGATTCTGCGGCGCGTTCTGGTCGTCGCGGAAGTACACGATCGTCTTGTTGATCCCGCTCGTCGGCGCGTCGATCGCGCTGGCGGCCGCGACGTAGCCGGCGTTGGTGAGTTTGGTCTGCGCGGCGGCGCCGGCCCCTGGAACGCCCGTTCCGTTCATCGCCATGAAGGTCACGCCCTGGGTCTGGGGAGGCGGGGTCGGCGAGGGCGGCACCGAGGTCGGCGGGGGCGTGGTCGACGTGGTGTGCCCACCGCTCCCGGAAGGCGTCGGGCTGAGCGCTGCACCCGTCGAGCCGGAATCGGAGAAGCCGTTCGCCAGGACGGCCAGGCCGACGACGATCAGCGCCACGATCACGAGGACCCGCCCGGTGCTGAGGTTCACGCGGGCATCCTACCTGTCGACTTGGCCTGGGCTGCGGACGGCCTAGAGGGTGATCCCGAGCCGCTGGGCAGTGCGGCGCTTGCGGCGCAACGAACGAAGGCGACGGAGCCGTCGCACGAGCATCGGGTCATAGACGAGCGCGCCGGGGTGGTCGACGGCGCGATGCAGCAGCTGGTGATACCGAGTGGTCGAGAAGCCGAACTCCTCGCGGATCGCGCGGTCCTTCGGGATCTGTAACCGCCAGGCCGCGCGCTCGAAGTCCAAGACCCGCCGTTCCAGATCGTCAAGGACCTCCGCAGGACGTGCCGATGCTGGGGGGGTGGTTGATGACGAAGGGCGAGGCGGGGGGGTTGTTCCAGTCACGGCACGGCAGGCTCGCATCCGTTGTGGCGCTGTGCAAGCACCCACGTCCAACCGGTTCGTCGTTCCTTCGAGCTACATCAGGTGAGAGCATGCGCATGGTGACGGACGCACGATGGTGAGAACCCCCGACCCCACGCGCCAGCGCGACGCCGACCGGTCCGACGCGCAGCTCGACATGCTCCACAGCTTCGCCGCGAAGCTGAACGTGCTGACCGAGACGGCCGAGATCGGCAACACGATCACCGCGGAGCTGCGGACGATCGTCGATTACCACAACTGCCGCGTGTACCTCCTGCAGGACGAGACCCGCCTGATGCCGATCGCGTTCCGCGGCGAGCTCACGACCGAATACGCCGAAGAAGACCTGGATCAGCTGATCACGGAGGTCGGCGAAGGCATCACGGGCTACGTCGCCGCCACGCGTCAGGCGCTGCTCACCCCCGACGCGCGCGACGTCACGTTCTCCGTGACGATCCCCGGCACCGACGACGACCTGCTGGAGTCGATGCTCGCCGTGCCGATGGTGGCGGGGGACACGCTCGTCGGTGTGATCGTGCTCTCGAGCCTCGGCTACGGGATGTTCGATGAAGAAGACCAGCGGATGGTCGAGGTCCTCGCGCCACATGCCGCGGCGGCGTTCCAGAACGCGAGCCTGCTCGAGGCCGAGCGCGACGCGGCGCGCGCGGCCGGCGCCCTGCTGCAGCTCTCGCAGTCGCTGACCGGACGACGCAACGTCGGCGAGATCTTCCGCGACGCGATCGAATCGATGGAGACGATCATCCGCTGCGCCGCGACCGCCGCCTACGTCCGCGACGAGACCGGCGCGTTCCGCGTGATCCAGCTACACGCATGCGGCGGCCGGACCGTCCGGCCGCGCGCCGAGATCGCCGATGTGCCACCGACCGTCGCCGAAACGCTGCTGTCGAGCACCGCCTCACCATTCGTGATCCCGCAGGCCGTCGCGGCGCAGGTGCCCGACGACGTCAAGATCATGGACGGGTTCGGCGACATCCTGGTCTGCCCCTTGCAGTGGGAGCCCGGCGAGGTCGGCGCCCTGATCGCGGTGGGGGACATGGATGGCGACCCCTTCGACGAGTCCGCGGTGCGGCTGGCCCGCGGGATCGGCGACCTGACGGCCCTCGCGCTCGGGAACGCGCGGCGGATCAGCGAGCTCGAGCGGTTCCACCGGTTGGTCGAGAGTCTCGACGCCGTCTTCTGGGAGGCGGAGGCCGACGGCCTGCGAGTCACGTTCCTCGGCGGCCGGGTCGAGGAGCTCTTCGGCACCGATGCAAACGCTTGGCTCGACCGTCCGTGGGGCGAACACATCACCGACGCCGACCGCTCGCTCGCCGTCGCGGAGGTGCGCCGCGCGATCGCGGAGGGCGCCGACGCGAGCGTCGAGTACCGGGTCGGCGCGCCGGGTGGCGACGGGCGCTGGCTGCGCGATCTCGTGACCGTTGTGCGCGGCAGCCAAGGACCGCGGCAGGTCCGCGGGCTGACGATCGATGTGACGGAGCGGCGCCACGCCGAGCAGACGCTTCGCGAATCGGAACGGAAGTACTCGGAGGCGTTCCTGCGCGAGCGCGAGGCCGCGGAACAGCTCCGCGCGCTCGACGCGATGAAGAACACGTTCCTGGAGGCGGTCTCGCACGACCTCCGGACGCCGTTGACGTCGATCCTCGGGTCGGCGCTCACCCTCGAGCAGAGCCGGCTGGAGATGCCGGCCAGCGACGCGCTCGACCTCGTGCACCGTGTCGCCGCGAACGCCCGCAAGCTCGAGCGGTTGCTCGGCGATCTGTTGGACCTCGACCGGCTGCAGCGCGGCATCGTGTCGCCGCAGCGGCGCTCCACCGACATCGGCGCGTTGATCGCTCGCGTGCTCGCCGAGGTCGAGAACCCGGACGGCCGCACCATCGACGTCGAGGTGGGGCTGCTGACCGCCGCCGTCGACGGCCCGAAGGTCGAGCGCATCGTCGAGAACCTCGTCGCCAACGCGCTTCGCCACACGACGCCGGAGGCACACGTCCTGGTGTGGGCGCGTGCCGTCGACGGCGGCATCGAGGTCGGCGTCGACGACGCCGGACCGGGCGTCCCCGACGACGCACGGGAATCGATCTTCGAACCGTTCGAGCAGCGTCCAGGCCCGACCAGCGGCCACTCACCCGGTGTGGGGATCGGGCTGTCGCTCGTTCGGCGGTTCGCCGAGCTGCACGACGGACGCGCGTGGGTCGAGCCACGCGACGGTGGCGGTTCGTCGTTCCGGGTGTTCCTCCCCAACGCCTAGCCGCGTCGCGCGATACCGTCTTGCGCCGTGGACCTCCTCGTCTCGAACGCCACCGTTGTCGACGGGAACGGCACGCCCGGTGTCGCCGGTTGGGTTGCCGTCGACGGCGATCGCATCGCGGCGGTCGGTCACACCGGCGAGGAACCGCCGGGATCCGCGCGCACGATCGATGGCAACGGCATGGTCGTTACGCCCGGCTTCGTCGACGTCCACAACCACTCCGACCTCTCGCCGTTCGTCTTGCCCACGATGCCCAGCACGGTTCGGCAGGGCGTCACGTCCGTCGTCGTCGGCAACTGCGGCTCGTCGCCCTTCCCGTTGTCGTCGTGGGAGGAAGGACTCTCGCTCGCGTACGTCCGGTCCAGCGCGGATCATCCGACGCCGTCCTGGGCCCGGTGGGCCGAGTACCTGGACGCGATCGACGCCGCGCGGCCGGCGGTCAACATCGCGACATTGGTCGGGCACGGATCCGTCCGTCGCGAGGTGCTCGGCGATGACAGGCGGCCGCCCACCGGTGAAGAGCTCGCACGGATGCGGACGTTCGTGCGCGAGGCCGTCGCGGAAGGCGCGGTGGGGCTGTCGACCGGCCTGATCTACGTGCCGGGGATCTACTCGGAGACGGACGAAGTCATCGCGCTCGCGCGAGCCGCCGCGGGTGTGGGTGGCCTCTACGCCTCGCACATCCGCGGGGAGGGCCGCGACCTGTTCCGCGCCGTCGACGAGGCGCTGGCGATCGGCGCCGCCGCGGGGCTGCCCACCCACATCAGCCACCTGAAGTGCGAGACATCGATGCTGTGGGGCCGCGCGGATGAACTGCTCGGCAAGCTCCACGACGCGCCCGACGCAACCGCCGACCAATACCCGTACGAGGCGTGGAACTCATCCCTATCGTCGCTGCTGCCGCCGTGGGCGCCCGCGGGACGGATCGCCGAGATCGCCGCGGCCGACCGCGAGCGCCTGCGGGCCGCCGTCGAGATCGGCGAGCCGGACTTCCAATCGTCGGTCGAGGGGGTCGGGTGGGACCGGATCGTGCTCGAGACGGCGCCCGAGCCCCAGTGGCGGGGCCGGTCGGTCACAGCGGTCGCCGAGGATCTGGGCACGGAGCCGTTCGACGCGATGGTCGCACTCCTTACCGCCGATCCCGAGCTCAGCTGCATCGGCCACGCGATGGCCCCCGAGGATGTGCGCGCGATCTTGGCCGACCCCGGCGTGTTCGTCGCCTCGGACGCCTCGGCGACGGCGCCCGACGGCCCCGGCGGCGACCTGCCGGTGCACCCGCGCGACTACGGGACGTTCCCACGCGCGCTGGCGCTCACACGCGATGAGGCATCGCTCCCGCTCGAAGCGGTGATCCGAAAGATGACGTCGCTGCCGGCGGACCGGTTCGGCTTGACCGGTCGCGGCCGGATCGAGCCCGGCGCGTTCGCCGACCTGGTCGTGTTCGACCCGGCAACGATCCGAGACCGAGCGACCTACGGGGATCCGCACATGTTCCCGCAGGGGATCGCCGCGGTGATCGTCAACGGCGAGGTCGCGTGGTCGCAAGACGCGCCGCAGACCGTGTGCGCCGGGCGAGCGTTGCGCCGCACGTAGAGCCGGCGGTCGGATTCGAACCGACGACCTACCGATTACAAGTCGGTTGCGCTACCGGACTGCGCCACGCCGGCGGTCGCCCGAGTCTACCGCCGCCGGAACGACGGCCCGGACACCGCGCAGGCGTAGATCACGAAGCCGGTGAGCGCGACGCCGATCAAGCCGTTCACGGGAGAGGACCGTGCGGTGGCGACGCCGATCGCGACGCCGATGCTCCCCACGACGATCCCCAGTGGGCGCCCGATCGGCTGCAAGGTCGCCACGAGCGCGGCGGTGACAACGCACAGCACGCCCCACACCGCGACGGCGACACCCGTCGCGCCACCAGGACGGAACGCGATGACCACGATCAACGGCTGCAGACCGGAGACCGCGAGCACGATCGCCGCCACGGTGATCGTCGGCGTCCGCTGACCCCGCGGCCGTGGCGCGCGCTGCTGTTCCGCCTGGATCTCGGCCAGATCGAAGTTCTCGTAGCTCGAGCGGCCGGTCGATGGAACCGACGGATCCGGCTGTTCCGGCTCGACCCCCGGCCCGTCGTTCATCCGGCGCTCCTTCCACGGCTCGCGAGCACATACGCGTAGAGCACGACCGCGAGCGACGCGGCCGCGTTCAGCGACCCAACCTTGCCATGCATCGGCACGGAAACCAGCAGATCGCAGTGTTCCCGCACGAGACGGGAGATCCCCGTGCCTTCGCTCCCGACGACGAGCGCCACTCGGCCGTCGGGACAGGGCTCGTCGAAGATCGATCGATCCGCTCGCTCATCGAGCCCGACCGTCGTGAAGCCGGCGTCACGCAAGCGGTCGAGGGCCTGAGAGAGGTTCGCGACGCGCGCGTGGGGGAGATGCAGGAGTGCGCCGGCGGAGGCGCGGATCGCCGCGGCGGTCGGCGGCGCAGACCGATGTGTGCGCGTGATCAGCATCGCGGCCCCCGCTGCCTCGACCGACCGCGCGGCGGCACCAAGGTTCTGCGGATCCTCGACGCCGTCGAGCACGACAACGATCGCATCGGCCGCCCAGTCATACGACGCGAGATCCCGTTCGCCGAGCGTCGGCGCGGGCCGCAGCAACCGAGCCGCCACGCCGCGATGGTCGCCGTCGAGCGCATCGAGCTCGTCCCGTTCGACCTCTCGGACGGGCACGCGGGCGGCGCGGGCGGCCGCGACCACGTCCCGCATCGCCGGGCTGCGTCGTGTGCCCCGCGCGACCAGTACCTCGTCGGCGCCGCCCGCGCGCACGGCCTCCATGACGGCGCGCTTCCCGGCGACCACCTCGGTGCGCACGTCGTTACGCGATCACGGCGATCGCGAGGCAGCCGACGCCGTCGCCCGCGAGCCCCAGGCCTTCCGGACGCGTGGCCTTGACCGACACCCGGTCGACGGTGAGCCGTAGGCACGACGCCAGCTCGTCGCGCATCTCCTGGCGCCGCGGATCGATCGCCGGTCGATCACAGATCACCGTCGCATCCACAGACGTGGGAACGAACCCCGCCAGCGCGACCTTCGCGACGACGTCCCGCAGCAGCATGCGTCCCTCGATGCCTTCGGTCTCCGTCGCGTTGTCGGGGAAGTGCTGTCCAAGGTCGCCGAGCGCGGCGGCGCCGAGCAACGCGTCGGCCACAGCGTGACACACGACGTCGCCGTCGGAGTGACCGACGAGCCCGTCGTCGCCCTCGAAGCGCACACCTGCCAGCCACAACGGCCGGTCTTCGGAGAACCGATGCACGTCGAACCCCAACCCGCTGCGTGGCTCAGGCATCGCCACCGCCGATCCGTGCCTCGGCGCGCGCGAGGTCGAGCATCGTCGTGATCTTGAAGTTCCGCGGATCGCCGGGAACCGCGATCACGGCGCCGAGTTGCTCCAACAGCATCGCGTCGTCCGTCACGTCATACCCTGCCTTCGTCGCCTCATCGTGTGCGGCACGCAACGCCGCCACGCGGAACGCCTGCGGCGTCTGCGCGAGCCCGAGGTCGTCGCGCGGGATCGTGTCCACAACACGCAAGCCGTCGAGCCGCTTCACCGTGTCGGAGGCCGCCACGACCGGGATCGCACCGTCGGCGCCGCCGGCAACGGCGCGGACGACCTCGGTGAACAGATCCGGCGGCGCGAAGGGCCGGGCGGCGTCATGCACCGCCACGATCTGCGGTCCTTCGAGGACCGCCAGCGCCGCGCGGACTGACGCCTGCCGGGTCGCGCCGCCGTCCACGACCGTGGCCGGGACCGGGAGCCCCTCCAGACAGGCCTGGGCCGCGTCGGCGTATCCGGGCGGTGCCGTCACCACGATCGCCGCGATCGCCGGCGAGGCCGCGGCCGCCGCCGCGGCGACCGCCAGGATCGGCCGGTCACCGATGCTCAGGAACGCCTTTGGGATCTCACCGCCGAGCCGCCTGCCCGCGCCGGCAGCGAGGATCACCGCCGCCGCTTGGGTATCGGGGTCCATGCGCGCAGCATGGCAGACACCGCCGGGGCTCGTATGCGCGCTACGACGGAGCCGGCGCGGTCGCCTCGAGGGTCGCGAAGATCATGCGACCGGTGGTCGTCTGGATCACGTTGCGAACCCGGGCCGCCACCTGGGACCCGATCGCGTCGGTCGCCTCTTCGACGACCACCATCGTTCCATCATCGAGGTAGCCGACCGCCTGGCCGGCGTCGCGGCCCTCGCGGACGAGCCGCACCTGGAGCTCGTCGCCGGCCGAGACCGGCGTGCGGAACCGCGACGCCAAGGTGTTGACCTGCGCCACGGGCACCCGCAACGCTTCCGCGACGAGCGCGAGGTTGTGATCGACGGTGATCAACGAGGCACCGCTTTCCCGTGCGAGCCGCACGAGCGCAGCGTCGACGTCGACGATGCCGGCCTCTTCGACCAACTGGATCTGCACGAGCGGCGACTTCTGCAGCTCGACCAGGACATCGAGGCCGCGGCGTCCGCGCGTGCGGCGTTGCGGATCGGACGAATCGGCGATCGCCTGCAGCTCGCCGAGCACGCCCTCATGCACCAGCAGCGTTCCCGAGATGAACCCTGTCTCGACCAGGTCCGCCACGCGCCCATCGATCAACGCGCTCGTATCGAGCACGTGCAGGTCGCCGGTCGCGCGCGCACTCACGCGCGGCTTCATGCCGACCAACGCGAAGATGTCCTCGTGCTTGTCCTGGCCCACGCGGGTGCCGAGCGACCCGAGCACGATGAACAGGAACAGGGCCGCGGGCCACCCGTAGAACGTCGGCATGAAGAACAGCGGCACCGACAACAGCGTCGCGACGACCAGCCCGACGATCAGCCCGACCACCCCGCCGGCGATCTGCGCCGCCGGCCGCCGGTGGAGCTCACGCTCGAGGCCGGAGACGGCCTCCAGGGTCAGCCGCCCGAAGACGCCGCCCAGCACGTAGCCACTGGCCGCGCCGAGGAAGACGTACAGGACCGTGCTCCGGTCGCTGGCGTCGATCCGGGCCGCCCCGAGCTGGTACCCGACCGCGCCGAGCAGGGCCATGAAGATCAGGCGGACGCCTTCCACCACGCGCCCGCGGAGCCGGGTCGTTCGGCTGTCGTCTGTCATCTGCCCATACGTCGACCCAGGAAGGATCGAGCCTCCATTGGACACATCGGACGCCCCGGCGGGGCACCTGAGGGCGGGCCTGGAGGAGGGCTAGATCAGGCCTCGGCGGCCGCGACCTTGACGCCGTGGGCGTCGTCGAGGGTGGCGTCGATCGTCGCCTCGGCCTCTTCCTCGGACTTGTCGGTCGCGAAGGCGAGCTCGGAGATCAAGATCTGCCGGGCCTTGGTGATCATCCGCTTCTCACCCGCGGACAGCCCCTTCTCCCGGTCCCGGATCGCGAGGTTCCGAAGGACCTCGGCCACCTCGTACGGGTCGCCGGAGTGCAGCTTCTCGAGGTTGTTCTTGAAGCGGCGGCTCCAGTTGGCTGCCACCGAGCTCTCGTCCTCGGTCAGGACCTTGAGGATCTTCTTCGCCTCGTTCTTGCTGACGCAGGGCCGCAGACCGACCTGGTCGGTCGAGTCGGTGGGCACGAGGACCGTCAGGTCGCCGTAGACGACACGCAGCACCAGATACTTGCGCTTCTCGCCCAGGAATTCCTTCTCACGCACTTCTTCGACTACTGCGGCCCCGTGTTCGGGGTGCACGACCGTGTCGCCTTTCCTGAACGCCACGAACCCTCCCGGTGGAAGAAGTGGAACCGCAAGAAGTGCGGTGACTAGTCAAGAGGGTAGCACGGTGACCCTTTCCGGCGCAACCCAAATCTGCAGGTCAGAGGGCTATAGGCGCCGTCCCCGTGGTCCCATCGACCTATGAGGCGCGGCGGCGCGGAACCGTTCCCGCAGGTGAGAGCGCCCAACCCACGGCTTCAGAGATATGACCCACCGTGACCAGTTGCAAACCGTCCAGCGGACCTGCACGTTCGGGCCCGAACAGCATCGAGCAGCCCGCCGCCCGAGCGGCCGCGATCCGCTGCTCCATCGCCGGCGCGGGCCGGACCTGGCCAGTGAGGGCGATCTCGCCCACGAAGGCCGCTGCCTCCGGCGGCGCCTGGCCGGTCGCGGCGGAGGCCAGGGCCGCCGCCACGGCGAGGTCGCCGGCGGGGTCGTCGACCTTGATCCCACCCCCGACGGCGCCGAAGAGCTCCGATCGCCCCAGCGGGAGGCCGATCGAGCGCTCGAGCACCGCCGCGACCTGCTGGAACCGCCGGAGGTCGAGCCCCGTGACCTGGCGCCGGCTAGGCCCGTCGTCGCCGCCAACGAGCGCCTGCACCTCGACGGCGAGCGCCCTGCGGCCGGCCAGCGGGAGGGCCACGGCGGCGCCGGGGTGCCGCTCGCCCGAGCAGAGCAACCCCGCGGGGTCGATCGGGGCCAAGCCCGCCGGGCTCATCTCGAACCAAGCGGTCTCGCCCTCTGCCCCGAAGCGGTTCTTGCCCCCGGAGACGATCCGAAGGCCCGAGCGGGGGTCTCCCTCGAACGTGAGGACCACGTCCACGGCATGCTCGAGGGCTCGGGGACCGGCGAGGTCTCCGTCCTTGGTGACGTGGCCGGAGACGACCACCGTGATGTCGTCGGTCTTGGCCAGCTCCACGAGCGCGTCGACGCACCCACGAACCTGCGCCACGCCGCCGGGCTGGGTGGTCGCCTCGGGGTCGCGGAGCGTCTGGATCGAGTCGACCGCCAGCACCGTCGGCCGCTCGGCCCTCGCGGCGGCGAGCACCGGGTGGAGGTCACGGCCCGGCGCGAACGAGACGGCGTCGGCCTCGACCCCGATGCGCCTGGCTCGGGCGGCTACCTGGGCGCGCGACTCCTCGCCGGACACGAGGAGCCCGGGACGGCCGGATGCGGCCATCGCCGCGAGCCACTGCAACAACAGCGTCGATTTCCCGATCCCTGGCGGGCCCGCGAGCAAGAGCACCGAGCCTGGGACGAGCCCCCCTCCGAGCACCCGGTCGAGGTCGGTCAGTCCGGTGTGGAGCCTTGCCGGCTCCGTGGCGGCGGGGTCGATCAGCGGCACCACCGTCTCGGACCGGCCTTGGCGGCGCTGGGGCTCCGGCGACCGCTCGCGGATCTCGCCCCAGGCGCCACAGCCCGCGCACCGTCCGGCCCACTGGGACGCGTGCTGACCGCAGGCCTCACACACGAAGACGGCGTGCTTGGGCATGCGGCGACCGTAGCCGCCGTCACTGACACTTCGGCGGACCCGCCAACTCGGGTGGCCACCGTCTGGCTCCACCCGGAGCCGTGTCAGGGTCGGAGGGTACGGTGGCGCCCGACCCCGGGTGAGGTTCTTCGGCTCACTCCAGGTCTGAAGGTTGTGATTGCGGCCGCACCCCTCGCCCGCGGCCCCCAGATGCCGATATCAAGCGGGTGAGGTGGAGCCGATGCGAGTCGTCAAGATCGATCAGGGAGGAGACCAAGACCCTCAGATCGAACTCGACCGGATCCAGTTGGAACACCCCACGGTCCTGGTGATCTGGCGAGACGCCTTCTTCGACTTCGATCAGTCAGACGCCGAGGACATCCGGCCCGACTACCTGGTCCACAC
Organism: uncultured Actinomycetes bacterium; assembly: GCA_963792215.1. Lineage (GTDB taxonomy): Bacteria > Actinomycetota > UBA4738 > UBA4738 > HRBIN12 > AC-51. The sequence continues at coordinate 915,524 of CAWBVL010000007.1, read as the reverse complement.
CGTGGGCTTCCTGGTGGCCGAGGGACCCCGGTTCGTCTCCCTCGCGCAGGAGATCTTGCCCGACGGCGACGGGTTCCGCGCGGTCACGCACATCCCGATATCGATCGTCGAGCGCGTCGAACGGCTCGACGTCCGCACCTAACAAAGCCCGGTGCGGGGATGGCCTCGTGGTATGGTGCTCGCTCGGAACAGCGCCACCCGGACGCTCCTCGGAAGGAGGGATGAGCAGATGACCATGACCTCTGCCTCGGTGTTCACCACACCGCGTCCCTCCGTCATGCGCTGACCTGATCACGTCGCTCCTGGCCTCGGAACGCGGTCGACCTATGTCCGCATCCTGACGAAGGAGCACACAGTGCACGACGAAGCGTTCGAGCACTTCTTCGACGAAGGGCTCATCGAAGCGGTCATCGCGCCGCTGAAACATGGGAAAGAGGCCAGCGTTCACCTGTGTCGCGCGAACCCGCGCACCACGGGCGAGTCGCTGGTCGCATTGAAGCTCTACCACCCGCTCGATAAGCGGGACTTCCGTGACGAGCAGCTCTATCGCGACGGCGAGTTCATCAAGGAGCGCCGCGTGCGTGTGGCGCTCGAACACAAGACGGCCTTCGGCCGCCAAGTGCAAGGCGGCCTCTGGGTCTCCCGCGAATGGGAGACCTTGCGCGCGCTGTCCGATGCCGGGGCGCCGGTGCCGCGGCCGATCGAGCGCACCGACGATGCGATCCTGATGACCTACATCGGCGACCGGTCGAGCGCCGCACCGCGCTTGCACGAGTACGCGGTGGAGGATCGCGACGAGGTCGAGGCGATCTGGTCGCGCATCCACGACACGCTCACGCAGCTCCTGTACCGCGACGTCGTCCACGGCGACCTCTCCGCATACAACGTGCTCGTGTGGGACGGCGACGTGTACCTCATCGACTTCCCGCAGGCGGTCGATCCGAAGAAGAACAGCCACGCCGCCGCGTTCCTGGAGCGCGACGTCCGCCGGATCGGCGAATGGTTCGAGCGCCAGGGCTTGGTCCTGCCGTGGGAGCAGATCGCCGACGACCTGTGGACCGCCTGGACGTTCGCCGACCTGGTCCCCGAGGAGCTCCGCGGCTTGGCCACCGACGTCTCGTGAGCCGGTAGCGGCCTCATCCGCATAAGCGCACGATGGGCGCCGTGCGTCCATGGACCGTGCGAGCAGAAGGTGAGGTCGTTCGGTTCCCCAGGGAGCGCGCCGAAGGGTGGGCCCGATTCGACGCGTTCTTCGCGGAGGAACACGAACGCCTCTTCAAGGCTCTCTACTTCGTCACCGGCAACCGGGAAGACTCGGAAGAGCTCATGCAAGAGGCGTTCCTGCGGCTATGGGAACGCTGGCATGACATCGAGCGGATCGACGATCCGACCGCGTATCTCTTCCGGGTCGCCCTGAACGCGTTCCGGTCGCGGCACCGCAGAGCGGCGGTCGCGCTCCGGAAGCTCACGCCGGTGCACGAAGAACGCGATCCGTTCACCGATGCGGAGATGCGGGCGGACGTCCGCGGCCTGCTGCTCGGGTGCACGGCACGCCAGAGAGCCGCCCTGGTGCTCGTCGATCTGCTCGGCTATCCGTCCGAGCAGGCAGCCCGCATCCTGGGCGTGCGTCCTTCGACCGTTCGGGCCCTCGCCACACAAGGGCGACGCGCGATCCGAGGTGCGGAAGGAGACCGGGATGCCTGACGTGCAGGAGGTGTTCCGCTTGGCCACCAACAAGGTGAAGCCAGACCCCGACGCGCTGGAGCGGCAGGTCCGTCGCCAGCGCGCCGAGGTCCGCAAGAGCCGTGTCCGGGCCTACATTGCAGTCGCAGCGGTGCTCGTCGTGCTGGGAGTCGCCATCTTCGCGATCTCCAGCGCCGTCGAGAAGAACGACAAGGTGTCGGACAACCATGGAACGAGTACACCGAGCACGGAGAACTGGACCTTCCTCCAGTCCCTCCCCGATGGCGCGACGCCGCAGGTGCCGGCCACTGTCGACCTGCAAGGGAGGCAGACGTCGACGATGAGCGGCGTCCCGCTGGATGCGTACGCGCCGTCCGTGTCGCTCGACGGAACGAAGATGGCGTTCGTCGCATCCCCGAATGAGCTCGGCTACAACCAGGTCGTCGCGATGAACACGGACGGCACCGAAGCTCATTTCGTGTCGACGCCGAACATCGATGTCGGCACGGTCGCGATATCGCCTGACGGAACGCGGATCGCGCTTGAGGGAACGGTCGAAGGAAACACCGACATCTTCGTCGTCAACAGCGACGGGACGGGCCTTCTCCGTCTGACCCATGACCCACACACGGACCAGTACCCCGCGTGGTCACCGGACGGTTCGACGATCGTCTACGACGATGCCGGCAAGAAGGAAGAGATCGCAGATCCTCAATTCTCGAAGACTGCGGAGATCTTCACGGTTCCCGCGGATGGCGGCACCCCGACCCGGATCACGCACAACCGTGGGAACGATGCAGCGCCGTCGTACTCCCCGAACGGCAAGTCGATCGTGGACGAGTCTTTCCTCGGGCTCTCGATGATGAAGCCCGACGGGAGCCACTACAGGCAGGTCGCCGTCGCGGCGCCCTCGGCCTTCACTCCGCGTTTCTCGCCGGACGGCAAGACGATCGCGTTCACGTACTACAAGAACGTGCTGAGTCGCCCGACGGTGCAACTCGGCTACGACTACGGCGACCGGCCTGTCGTGATCGTGTCGCTCGTCGACCTTGCGACAGGCAAGGTGACCAAGCTCCGGAACGTGGGCATGGGCACCGATCGGAACACGCCGGTGTGGCTCGATGCCCAACACATCTTCGTGATGCGTGTGCCGGCCAAGGGCGCGTAGGCACGAGATCCCTGCGAGTTCCAGATGCCGAGAAGCCCGGTCCCCTCGCGGGGCCGGGCTTCGGCCTTGATGCCCCCGAAGGGGCGGTACGCAGGCGGCCCTAGCCGGGTTCGCCTGCGAGCTCAACGGGTGGGGCGTCCGGTGGGACGAGCCCAAACGTAGAACTGAACACGATCTCGCCGTCGACCGCATCGACGAGGATCGTCTCGCCCGCGCGATACTCCTTGTGCAGGAGCTTCTCCGCGAGCGGGTCCTCGACCATCCGCTGGATCGTGCGGCGGAGCGGCCGCGCGCCGAGCGCCTGGTCCCAGCCCTGCTGGGCCAGCAGCGTCTTGGCGGCGTCGGTCAGCTCGATGTCGACGTCCTTGGTCTTCAACTGGTCCTCGACGCGGCGCATGAGCAGGTCGACGATCAGCTTCACGTCGTCCATCGACAGCGAGTGGAACACGATGACCTCGTCGATCCGGTTCAGGAACTCCGGCCGGAAGGACTTCTTGAGCTCCTCCTCGACCTTGCCCTTCATCCGCTCGTAGTCGCCGCGCTCGTCGGTGTTCGAGGTGAACCCGACCGAGACGCCCTTCTGGATGTCCCGCGTGCCGAGGTTGGAGGTCATGATGATGATCGTGTTCTTGAAGTCGACCGTGCGGCCCTGGCCGTCGGTCAGGTGGCCGTCTTCGAGGATCTGCAGCAACGTGTCGAACACGTTCGGGTGCGCCTTCTCGATCTCGTCGAAGAGCACGACCGAGAACGGCTTGCGCCGAACGGCCTCGGTGAGCTGTCCACCTTCGTCGTAGCCGACGTAGCCGGGTGGCGACCCGATCAACCGCGACACCGTGTATTGGTCATGGAACTCCGACATGTCGAGCTGGATGAGCGCGTCCTCGTCGCCGAACAGGAACTCGGCGAGCGCCTTCGAGAGCTCGGTCTTGCCGACGCCCGAGGGGCCGAGGAAGACGAACGAGCCGGACGGACGCCGCGGGTCCTTCAGACCGCTGCGCGTGCGGCGCATCGCGCGCGAGACGGCGCCGATCGCCTCTTCCTGGCTGATGATCCGCTTGTGGAGCTCGTCCTCCATGCGGAGCAGCTTCTCCGTCTCCTCCTCGGTGAGCTTGAAGACCGGGATGCCCGTCCACACGGACAGGACCTCGGCGATCTCCTCCTCGTCGATCTCGGAGAGCACGTCCATCTCGCCGGCCTTCCAGGTCTGCTCGCGCCGGCCGCGCTCCTCCTGGAGCTGACGCTCCTCGTCGCGCAGCCGAGCCGCGAGTTCGAAGTCCTGGCCATCGATCGCGGATTCCTTCTTGAGCCGGACCTCGGCGATCTTCTCGTCGATCTCGCGGACGTCGGGCGGCGCGGTCATGCGGCGGATGCGCATCCGGCTGCCGGCCTCGTCGATCAGGTCGATGGCCTTGTCGGGGAGCTGGCGGTCGGAGATGTAGCGGTCGGCGAGGTTCGCGGCCGCGACGATCGCGTCGTCGGTGTAGGTCACGCGGTGGTGCGCCTCGTAGCGGTCGCGCAGGCCCTTCAGGATCTCGATGGTGTGCGAGACCGTCGGCTCCGCGACGTCGATCGGCTGGAACCGGCGCTCGAGGGCGGCGTCCTTCTCAAGGTGCTTGCGATACTCGTCGCGCGTCGTGGCGCCGATCGTCTGGAGCTCACCGCGCGCGAGCATCGGCTTGAGGATCGAGGCCGCGTCGATCGCTCCCTCGGCCGCGCCGGCGCCGACGAGCGTGTGCAGCTCGTCGATGAACAGCACGATGTCGCCGCGCGTCTTGATCTCCTTCAGCACCTTCTTCAGGCGCTCCTCGAAGTCGCCGCGGTAGCGGGAGCCGGCCACGAGCGCGCCGAGGTCGAGTGTGTAGATCTGCTTGCCCTTCAGCGTCTCGGGGATCTCGCCCTTCACGATCGCTTGCGAGAGGCCCTCGACGACGGCGGTCTTGCCGACGCCAGGGTCGCCGATCAGCACCGGGTTGTTCTTCGTGCGGCGCGACAGCACCTGCATCACGCGCTCGATCTCCTTCTCGCGCCCGATCACCGGGTCGAGCTTGGATTCTCGAGCGAGCTGCGTGAGGTTTCGTCCGAACTGATCGAGCACTGCGGACCCGCCCTGCGGCGCCTCGGTTGTGCCGCCGGCGGCGACCTGCTCACCCTTGCCGCCGGTGTAGCCCGACAGCAGCTGGATCACCGTCTGACGCACGCGGTTGAGGTCGGCGCCGAGCTTCTGCAGCACCTGGGCGGCGACGCCCTCACCCTCGCGGATCAACCCGAGCAGGATGTGCTCGGTGCCGATGTAGTTGTGGCCGAGCTGCAGCGCTTCGCGCAGCGACAGCTCCAAGACCTTCTTGGCTCGAGGCGTGAACGGGATGTGCCCGGTCGGGGCCGCCTGCCCCTGGCCGATGATCTCCTGCACCTGTTCGCGAACCGCGTCGAGCGAGATGTTCATGGACTCGAGCGCCTTCGCGGCGACGCCCTCGCCCTCGTGGATCAAACCGAGCAGGATGTGCTCGGTGCCGATGTAATTGTGGTTGAGCATCCTCGCTTCTTCTTGGGCGAGAACCACGACGCGCCTGGCGCGATCCGTGAAACGCTCGAACATAGCGTCCGTCCTCCGAGCCGAAGCCCGTTCCTCTCACCTGCCCTCGAGGATCGCAGGCGCTGCGTCCTCCCCCCGAGGTACGTCGGGCGCCGGGTCGTCCCCAGCGCCTCTGCACCGAGTATACCCGTGGCCCTCCGTTCACCCGGAACGAACCAACTGATCCGCACCGGTACTCCGTGTTCCCTTCGGCACGTCGATGGGTGTGGATGAGTCCGTCTCTCATACAGATACGTCGAACGCGCGCTGGAGGGCTGCGCGCGAGCGGGGTGCGCCATAGGGACCATCCGGAATCCCCCCGGATGGGTCATGCGAGCGCTGCACGCCGGCTGGCAACCTGTCAAGTCCGGTCGACGACACGCCGAAACCACTGGCGGGAAGGAGGTCCCCCACGTCCGCCGTGGACCTCACGTACGGAGAGGAAACACCGGTGCGCGTGCTCGTCGTCGACGACCACCCTGCGTTCCGCAAGGCGCTGTCGTCCGCGCTCAACCTCGTCGCCGACATCGAGGTCGCCGGCGAGGCCGGGGGGGGTGTCGATGCGTGCACCGAGGCGGAAGAACTCCACCCCGACATCATCATCATGGATCTGTCGATGCCCGATCTGTCGGGGATCGACGCGATGAAGCGGATCCATGCGCGGCGGCCCGATCTTCCGGTCGTGATCTTGACCGCGCACGCCGACGAGGGCGTGGAGCGCGAGGCGCGCGAGGCGGGTGCGTCGGGATTCCTCGCGAAGGGCACCGGATTGCACGATCTCGTGATCGTGCTGCACGAAGCCGCGGAGCCGGACGAGGCGTAGCTAGTTGCCGGCCGCGGACTCCCGATAGTCCCGCACGAGTTGGCACAACCCCATCAGCAGTCCCTTCGCGAACACGGGATTGTCCAACAGCGGCTGGAAGTCCCACGACACGAGCGCCAGCGTCGTCAGATCGGTCGCCGCGCTGACCGTCGCGGAGCGCACGCCGCCGTCGATCAGACCGATCTCGCCGAAGTAGCCGCCGGCACCCATCGAGTGCCTGGGCACGCCCTCGCCCGACACCTCGGCCTGGCCCTCGACGATCAGATGGAACCCGACACCCGAGTCGCCCTGCTTGGCGATCACGCGCCCGGGCTCGAAGTGCACCTCTTTCATGCGCGCGGCGACGAGCATGAGGTCGTGCTGCTCGATCTGGGCGAACAGAGGCACGGAGCTCAACAGCTTGGCGATCTCGCTCTCGTCCATCGTGGATCCCCTCGTCGGTCGGGCGCCGGGCCGGCGCAGGGCGTTACGTTGGCACCGAACCGGCTGGTGGGCAAGTCACCTACTCGGGCTGTCCCTCCGACGCTCCGTCCGGCCGTCCTTCCGGTCGCTGCGCCGGGAACATGATCACGTCGCGCAGGCTCTGCGCGTCGGTGAGCAGCAACAGGAGTCGATCGATGCCCATGCCGAGGCCGCCGGCGGGCGGCATCCCCTGCTCCAGCGCCCGCAGGAACTCCTCGTCGTACGGGTGCGTCTCGTCGCCGAGCACCTCCTTCATCTGCTGCTGGAGCTCGAACTTGGCGCGTTGCTCGTCGGGGTCGGTCAGCTCGCTGAACGCGGTGACGAGCTCGATGCCCGCGGCGACCAGGTCGAAGTGCTCGGTGAGCCCGGGGTTCTCGCGGTGCGGCCGCGCGAGCGGCGAGACCTCGCGCGGGAAATCGCACACGAACGTCGGCTGCACGATCGTGTCCTCGACGAGCTTCTCGAACAGCTCCTGCACGATCTTGCCGGGTCCCCACGCCGGTTCGACGGGAACGTCGTTACGCGCGGCGACGCCGCGGAGGTCGGGATGGTCGAGCGTGACCTCCTCGCCGACGGCCTCCGAGACGGAGCCGAGCACGGTGATCCGCTGGAACGGCTCGGCCAGGTCGACCATCTGACCGCGCGCAGGGATCACGAGGTCGTCCGCGGGCCGCCCGAGGATCGGGTTGACGGTGCGGCAGGATTCGCGCACCAACGTCTCCGACAGCTCCATCATCGAGTGGTAGTCGCCGTAGGCCTGGTATGCCTCGAGCATCGTGAACTCGGGGTTGTGGTCGCGGTCGATGCCTTCGTTGCGGAAGTTGCGTCCGAGCTCGAACACACGGTCGACACCGCCGACGAGCATCCGCTTCAGATAGAGCTCGAGCGAGATGCGGAGCTTCATCGGCATGTCGAGGGCGAAGTGATGCGTCGTGAACGGGCGCGCGTTCGCGCCGCCGGCGATCGTCTGCAGCATCGGGCCTTCGAACTCGACGAAGCCGCGCTCGTCGAGCACCCGGCGGATCGTCTTGAGCACGGCGGCGCGCGCGAGGAACAGCTTGCGCGGCTCCTCGTCGGTGATCAGGTGGAGGTAACGACGTCGCTGTTGCAGATCCGGATCCTGCAGGCCCGCCCACTTCTCCGGGAGCGGCCGTAGCGCCTTCGTGAGCATCGCCCACCGCGTGACGAACACGCTGAGCTCGCCTTTGCGCGTGGTGCCGACGGTGCCGGTCGCGCCGATGATGTCCCCGAGGTCCACCTCTTGGAACAGCGCGAAGTCGTCCGCGGGCAGGTTCGCGGCGTTGACGACGACCTGGAGGTCGCCGTCCGGATCGCGGAGCGTCGCGAACACGAGCTTGCCCATATCGCGCTTCAGCACGACACGACCCGCGACGGTGACGACGTCGTCGGTCTGCGTGTCGGCGGCGAGATCAGGATGCGCAGCGCGCACGACGCCGGAGCGTGTGGGCTCGGACACGTCGAGCACGTCCGCGAGCGTGATCGCGAACGCACGCCGGTTGCCCAGGCGGGCCAAGCTCTCGCGGCGCGCCGCGAGCACCTCGGCTTCCCGCCCCGTTGGGCGTCCGGTCGGCTCCTCAGGCATCGACGTTCTTCTCGTAGACGAGCCGGAGCCCCTCGAGGGTGAGCCAGGGCTCGTACCGGTCGACGGTGCGGCAGTGCGGGATCACGACGGGCGCGAGGCCGCCGGTCGCGACCACCGTTGCGTCGGGCGCGCCGAGCTCGTCGCGGATCCGCTCGACGATGCCATCGACCTCACCGGCCGTGCCGTAGATCAGCCCGGATTGGATCGCCTCGACCGTGGATCGGCCGACCGGCGACCGCGGCGGCTGCAGGTCGACGCGGGTGAGGCGAGCGGTGCGCCCGACGAGCGCGGAGGCGCTGATCTGCAGCCCGGGCGCGATCACGCCCCCGAGGAACTCGCCGCTCTCGGAGACGACGTCGAAGTTCGTGCTCGTGCCGAAGTCGACGACGATCGCAGGGCCGCCGAACGCCGTGAACGCGGCGAGCGTGTTGACCACCCGGTCGGCGCCGACCTCGCGCGGGTTGTCGGTCACGACCGACACGCCGGTCTTCATACCGGGACCGACGATCACGGGCTCGTGGGTGAGGTAGGCGGCCGCCATCTCGCGGAACTGGCCGGTCACATCGGGCACGACGCTCGCGATGCACATGCCGGTGATGTCCTTGCGCAGGTCGAGATCGCGGTGCTCGAGGAACCCAGCGAGCAACAGCGCGAGCTCGTCGGACGTGCGCTCGGAATGGGTCGAAGAGCGCCAGGTGTGGCGGAGCTCCGCGCCGTCGAACACGCCGAGCACGATCTCGGTGTTCCCGACGTCGGCAGTGAGCAGCACGGTTACCCCTCTGTCCTCTCTTCGGATCCTTCGTCTGGCTCGATCTCCAGACGGAAGGACGGCTCATCGTGGCCGACCGCGGCCCGCGCCGACAACCGCGCGGCGTACGCATCGATGGGGTTGCCCGCCTCGGGCGGGGTCGCGCCGCTCGCCACGGCGCCGCAACGGGTCACCCAGGTCAGGGCGAGCGGCGCGGCGCCACGGATCGCGGCGAGCGGCCCGCCGAGTTCGAGAACGGCGATGCCGAGGTCGACGGCCTCACCCTCGGCGACGAGCGCCCGCGTCCGGACGGCGACGCGGCCCATGATCTCGCGGACGATCGGTGCTCCGGCGAAGACGCCCGCCCGGGTCGCCACGATCCGCGCCACACCGACCGCGTCGTCGTCGGTATCGAGGGTGATCGTGACGAGGTCGTCCATCACCGCGGCGGCGATCGTTGCGCGATCCGGCGGCGCGGCGCTCACGGAGCGGGCTCCGGGAGCGCCACGTTGTCGATCAGCCGCGCGCTCGGGAACCGCGCGGCGACGATCGCGCGCGCGGGACGGTCGAGCACCCCGATCGGCTCGAACGTCGCCTCGTCGACGACGGCGGCGTAGTCCAGGCGCGCGAGCGGCGTGGCGCCGATCTCGCGGGCCATCACCGCGACGAGCGCGTTCGCGTCGCGTTCGCCGGACCGCGCGCGTTCCGCCGCCTCCGTAAGCGCGAGGAACAGGCAGGCCGCTTGCTCGCGTTCCGCGGGTGCAAGCGCCGCGTTCCGCGAAGAGCGCGCAAGTCCGTCCGGCTCCCGCTGCGTCGGACAGCCGACGATCGTCACCCCCAGCGCGGGTTCCTGATCCGTCATCCGCCGAACCAAGAAGAGCTGTTGGGCGTCCTTCTCGCCGAAGAACGCGGTGCACGGACCGGCGACGTCGAACAGCCGGTGCACGACGAGCAAGACGCCCGCGAAGTGTCCCGGCCGCGCGGCGCCTTCGTACAGGTCGCCGACCTCGCCCGCATCGGGATGTGCGAGCTCCACGCCGAGCGGATACACCTCCTCGACCGGCGGCGCCCACACGAGATCCGTTCCCTCCGCCTCGCACATCGCAAGGTCCTTCCCCTCGTCGCGCGGATAGCGCGCGAGGTCGTCGGGGTCCTCGAACTGCATCGGGTTCACGAAGATCGAGACCGCGACACGATCGGTCTGCGCGCGCGCGGCGCGAAGGAGGGATCGATGGCCTTCGTGCATCGCACCCATCGTCGGGACGAACCCGATCGATGCGCCGCCGTCGCGCGCGGCGTCGGTGGCGTCGCGGAACGCCGAAGCCTCACGCATCACCTCCACCGGGCGAGCACCTCCTCGACGGCTCGACGGCGATCGTCGGGCAGCCGGGAGCCCGCGACGTCCATCGCGGCTCGGCACAACGCGATGTACGCCGGCACGAGCGCGGGCGACGCGGCGGCCACCGCGTCGAGGTTCCGTGCGACCGTGCCGGAGTCGCCGCGGACCGCAGGCCCGGTCAGCGCCTGCTGCGGTCCCAACCGGTGGACGTTGGCGAGCGTCGCCGCCTGGAGGGGGTGCATCGCGTCGGCGGCATCCGGCACGCCTGCGGCCGTGAAGAGGTCGAGCGCCGCCCCCGACACGGCGACCAGGTAGTTCGACGCGAACACCGCGGCCGCGTGATACAGCGGGCGATCCTCGTCGGCGAGCCGGAACGGGCGGCCGCCGAGGTCGCGCGCCAGCTGGTCTCCGAGCGCGGTTCCCTCGTCGTTGCGCGCCGTGACGGCGATCGCAGCGCCCGGAAGCGCCTCGATGGCTCCCCCGACCTCGGCGAACGTCTGGAGCGGATGCACGGCGAGGGTTCGGATACCTGCAGCTTCCAACGGCCGGAGCGCGTCGAGCCCGAGTGCGCCGGAGAGGTGGAGCGCGGAGGAGCCGGGGTCGAACCGTCCCACGAGCGACGCCACGATCTCGGGCAGCGTGTCGTCCGGCACCGCGAGCACGACGACGTCCGCGCCGGTCGGCGCGTTCGCCAAGGGAACCACCTCAACCCCGGGCAGCCATCGCGCGGCGCGATCGGATGTCGCAGCTCGTCCAGAGACAGCCGTGATCGTGTAACCGGCGTCGCGCCATCGGACCGCGGCGGCGGTTCCCACCGTGCCCGCACCGACGATCGCGATCTTCATGGCGTCACCGACGGCGAGTATGGCAACGAGAGCACCCAGAGCACCGGCCCGTTCGGCACCGGTGCGCCCGTCGGCGGTGGCAGCGCGTTCTCCAACGAGCCGTCGTGCACGAAGCGCACGAGCCCGCCCGTCAGCAAGAACAGATCGTTCGTCGATGTGATCGACGCGGACACATGGCGGCTGTGCGTGCCGAAAATCAGCGTCGGCGTGCCCGGCTCGGGTCTCGGGCCTACCGTGACCGCGTAGACGCCGGCCACACCGCCGACCGACCCGAGGACGTAGGCGATGTTGCCGTCGGTGCTCCACGCGAGCAGCCGCGTCGCGCGGAGCGGCTGGTGGTGCAGCGAGATCATCGTGGCCGCCTGCGACCGCGCGCTGGGGTAGTACATCCCGGCACGACCGTCGGGGGTTCGGACGAGGAAGTCGCCGTTGGCCGAGACACCGAGCGGGACGTAGCCCTCCAGGACCGTCGTCAGCCGATGTCCGCTCACGCGGTCGATCGAGAGCGCGCCCCCGCGGCTCGTTACGTACGTGAACGTCCCGTCGCGCAAGAGTCCGATCGCGTGCCCGCACACATCCCGGTTGAGGGACCGCAAGGAAACCCGAGTGACCAGAGACGCCGTGGTCACCTGCAGATGTTCGCGGCACCCCGCCACCCGGTCGGAACGCAGGATGCTGACGAACGCGCCCCCGTCGGGCCAGGCGACGAACTGACCCTCCCCGAGCTCCACCGGATCGGTGCCGGCGTCCGCACTGCGCAACACCGAGGCCGCCGACGTGCCGATGCCGGTCGGCACCGTAAGCCCGATCCACGTGTCCTCGACCGCGTACGTCGACACGATGGCGCTCGGCGCGGCGTGGATCTCCGGCCCCGGCTGGACGGTGCCGGTCGCGAGATCCCAGATCCACAGTCGCTGCTGCCCTTCGTCGGGCGCCGCATAGACGAGATAGCCCTGGAAACCGGTCAAAGCGAGCGCGTGCGGCGGCGGCTGGGACGGCGTGAGGAACTGGATCGTCACGAACGCAGCCGCGGCGATCGCGACGACGAGGGCCGTTGCCATCCACGCGCGCCAGGGTCGGCGCGTCGAGTCGTCGGATCCCGGGTGGTCAGACGGCGCGGCGTCTTTCGGAGCTGGGGCCCCGCGCGCGTACAGCGGCGCGCCGCATCGTGGGCACGCGGACGACGTCGTCGTGCCCGACCAGTCGCAGCGCAGGCACACCTTGGCCACCATCGGCTCGTCCGATCAGACGGGTACGGCGAGCGGTGGCGCGTACGGTCGCGCCTCGCCCGCCGGCGCAGGGAGCTCGACCAGTCGGCGGCCGTCGGGCAGCCGTGGGTCCGGGTCGAGGTCGAGGAGTGGCAGGACGACGAACGCGCGCTCGTGCATCCGAGGATGCGGAAGGGTCAGCGCGGGGTCATCGGAGCGAAGGTCATCCCAGAGCAGCACATCGATGTCGATCGTGCGCGGGCCCCAGCGCACCTCGCGCACGCGCCCGAGCTCCGCTTCGACGGCGTTCGCGGCTGCGAGGACCTCCGTGGGCTCGAGCGAGCCGGGATCGACCTCGACGACGACATTCAGGAACTCGGGTTGGTCGGGTGGGCCGGCGAGCGGCGCCGTCGCCCACACACGCGAGCACGCAACGGTGCGAACGCCGCGCTCGGCCAGTAGGTCGACCGCGCGCTGCAGGCTCGCGAGCCGGTCGCCAAGGTTCGCGCCGATCCCGAGGAAGACCCGCGCCACCGGCTCACTCCGGCCGGGTGACCGCAGCCGCGACGCCGTCGATCTCAAGCCGCGTGGCGGCGTTCGGCTTGTGGACGACGACGGTTGCCCGCGCGATCGGTTCGAACGCGACACACCTATCCGCGATCGCCGCGGCCATCGACTCGATCAGGTCGAACGAGCCGTCCTCGATCACTGTGCGGACCGCCTCGGTGATGCCGCGATAGTCCGCGGTCCCGTCGATGCCGTCGCCGGTCACTTCGACCTCGAGGTCGAGATCGACGACGAACGGCTGGGCCGCGTCTTTCTCCCCCGGCCGTGCGCCGTGATGCCCTTCACCCCGGATCCCTGACAGGAACAGCCGCGCTCTCATGCGTTCGGTCCCACCTCCTGATCGTTCGCGATCACCGGCTCCGGGTCGTCTTCGTCGTCGATCTCGTACGGCACCCCGCCGAGGGGGACAAGGACCGGCCCGGGCGGCTGGTGCCCGTGCGGGATCCGCAGGTAGTTGGCGCGAAGGTACTCCGCCATGATCGGGAAGACCGTCTCGGGCGCCTCGTCCGGCAGGAAGTGGCCGCATCCGGGCACGAGGCCGAGCGCCGAGGACGGGATCGCCGCGTTCAACCGCTCGGCGATGTCCGCCGGATGGAACGGGTCCTCCTCACCCCAGAGCAACAGCGTCGGGAGGTCCCAGTTCGCCATCGCGGGTTCGAGCTGCTTGAGGCCGACGCCGTCGAGCGCCCGCGCGAACCGGAAGAGCGGGTCGACCGGCGCCGGCGGGTTCCACGGCTCGAGGTATGCGCGCACGTCGCCGTCGGTCAGCTGGTCCTCGACCGTCCCGAGTCGAAGCGCCGAGCGCACGACGAGCTCGGCCGCATCGTGCGTCTCATCGTCGGCGGGCACCACCTGGATCTCACCGATCGCCCTGGTCGGCCATCGGTCGAACGCGATGCTGTCGATCAGGACGAGCGCCTCGACGTCGTCGCGTTGCTCGACCAGCAGCTGTGCGATGCCGCCGCCGGTGGAGTGCCCGATGAGCGCCACGCGATCGACCTCGAGCTGCGCGAGCAGCTCGCTCACGTACCCCGCTTGCGCGCGGATACCGAGCGGCGCCCCAGGCGGCTTGTCGGACGCGCCGAGTCCGAGCAGATCGGGGGCGATCACGCGATGCCTCGACGCGAGCGCGGGGATCAGCCCGCGCCACAGGTACGACGACAGCGGGAACCCGTGCAGCAGCACGACGGCCGGACCGCTGCCCTCGTCGTGGTAGGCGAGCGCGCCGGCCGACGTGTCGGCGCGGTTCACGCGGAGCCTCGGGTGATCGCGTCGGCGACGCGGAGCGCGCGAACGGTGGCCAGCACGTCGTGGACGCGCACGATGTCGGCGCCGCTCGCCGCCGCGAGGATCGCGGCGGCGAGCGAACCCTCGAGCCGGTCCCGCGGTTCGTCGGCGCCCGACAGGGCGCCGACGAACCGCTTGCGTGACGCACCGACGAGCACCGCCGCATCGAGATCACGGAACACGCCGACCGAGCGCAGCAGCTGCAGGTTGTGGTCGACCGTCTTCCCGAAGCCGATACCCGGGTCGACGCAGAGCCTGTCGGCTTCGACGCCCGCGAAGATCGCCGCCTCGACGCGCTCGCGCAGGTACTCGTGCACCTCCGCGACCACGTCCTCGTAGAGGGGCGCGTCCTGCATCGTGCCCGGCTCGCCGCGCATGTGCATCAGCACGAGGCCGGCGCCGGCCTTCGCGACGATCGGCAACATCTGCTCGTCGGCGCCTCCCGAGATGTCGTTCACGACCGACGCGCCTGCCGTAAGGGCGTCCGTCGCGATCGCCGCGTGACGCGTGTCGATGCTGATGGGCAGGTCGGGCAGCTGCGCGTGCAATCCCTCGATCACCGGCAGGACGCGGCGGCGCTCCTCTGCTGCCGGCACCGGCTCCGCGCCCGGACGCGTTGACTCTCCCCCGATGTCGACCAGGTCGGCCCCCTCACCTGCGAGCTGGGCGCCGTGGGCGATCGCCGCTGACGCGTCGTCGAACATCCCGCCGTCGCTGAACGAGTCCGGCGTGACGTTCACGATGCCCATCACCAGCGTCCGCCCACCCAGGCTCAGAGCGTGATCCCCGCACCGCCAGATCCGTTCGGTCACGCCGCCATCGTAGTGAGGACCGGCGTGGACGGCCGAGCCGCGGCTCGGCGGCCGGGTCAGCGCATCCCGATGTGCTGCATCGCCTCTTGGCGGGTGCGGGCGTCGTTGCGGAACAGACCGCGCACCGCCGACGTCACCGTCACCGCCCCGGGCTTCTTGATGCCGCGCATGGTCATGCACAGGTGCTCTGCCTCGATCACGACGAAGACGCCGCGCGGGCTGAGCGCCTGCTCGATCGACTCGGCGATCTCCGTCGTCAGGCGTTCCTGCACCTGCGGCTTCTTCGCGAGCGTGTCGACCACGCGGGCGATCTTCGACAGCCCGGTGATCTGCTGCGACTTGTTCGGGATGTAGGCGACGTGGGCCTTGCCGTTGAACGGGATCAGGTGGTGCTCGCACATCGAGTACAGCGGGATATCGCGCACCATGATCATCTCGTCGAAGTCGGCGCCCTCGACGACGGTCACGATCTGCGAGGCGTCGACGTCGATCCCGCCGAAGATCTCCTCGTACATCCGGGCGACTCGAGCGGGCGTCTCGCGCAAGCCCCCTCGCTCGGGGTCCTCGCCGATCCCGCGCAGGATCATGCGGACACCTTCTTCGATCGCGGCGGCGTCGAACCGGTCGTTCACGTGCGGGATGCTACCGCGGCCGTCGATGTCGAGGTCAGCGGATACCGGAGTCCAGCTGCAGGTCGAGCTGTTGCATCACGGACGTGACCGAAACGGTCACCGGCTTCGCGATCGGCGGACCGGCGCCGGCGACGACCGGCGTCACGGTGTAGGTGCCCGGCGCGAGCGCGAGCTGATAGGAACCGTCGGCGGCGGTCACCGTGTCCTGGACGCTGCCGTCCGAGGCCGTCGCGCGAACGGTGCCGCTCCACGTGCCCGGCGGACAGGGAGAGCCCTCGCGCTCGACCGGACACGTCGGACCGATCGTGACGTGACCTTCGATCCCGCCGGATGGTGCACTCCCTGCGTTGGACGCGCACGCCGCCGCCAGCACCAACACCATGAGCACGGCCGCACGACGCATAGGGGTGAGACGCGCGGGGCGGCCTTCCGGGTTCCCGATCAGCTCGCGTACGCGGACGGCTTCAGCATCCCGATGAACGGCAGGTTCCGGTACTTCTCGGCGTAGTCGAGGCCATAGCCCACGACGAACTCGTTCGGGATGTCGAACCCGACGTAGCGGACATCGAGGTCGACCTGCTGGATGCCTTCCTTGCGCAGGAGTGCGGCGACCTCGAGCGTCGCCGGCTTGCGTCCGGCCAGGTTCTTCAGCAGGTACTTGAGCGTGAGCCCCGAGTCCACGATGTCCTCGACGACGAGCACGTCGCGATCGCGCAGATCGTGGTCGAGGTCCTTCAGGATGCGGACGACGCCCGAGGTCTTCGTCGCCGCGCCGTAGGACGAGACCGCCATGAAGTCGAACTGCAACGGCAGATCGATGTGGCGCGCGAGGTCGGCCATCACGACGAAGGCGCCTTTCAACACGCCGACGAGAAGCAGGCTGCGGTCGCGGTAATCCGAGGTGATCTTCTCGCCCATCTCGGCGAGCTTCGCCTGGATCTCATGCTCGGGGATCAGGACCTTTTCGATGTCGTCGGTGAAAGCATCCATGCGAGGGCGCGAGTCTACTCGCCGTCTGGTTCGCCGTATCCCACCGGTGAGACGACGACGTGCGTCCGGTCACGCCGGGCGACCCTGCCGTCGGGGAGATCGCGGTGCCGCCCTGGCCGACCGCGCGCGAGATCGAGTACGGCCTCGATGCCGTCCTTGGTCCAGGGGGCCGGCGCGTCGATGCTCAACACCTGGTACGCGGCGAAGCGGACGAGCCGGGCGGCGACCGGCTCCGTCAGCGCGGCAAGCCCCGCAGCATCGAAGCGCACGGAGCCGTCCGACTTCTCGACGAGGTCCTTGTAGAGCACGAACGTCCGCTCCCACAGCTCATCACGGTCGCGTCTGATCGTGTCGGCGGTGCGCGCGATCGGTTCCCGGACACCGCGCCCCGTCGCCTGCTCGAGCATCGGCAACACGTCGTGGCGGATCGACGCACGGAGGTACCGCCGATCCTCGTTCATCGGGTCGCGGCGCGGCTTCAGATGCAGCGCCCGGCAGAACGCCTCAACGTCATCACGCGTCACCGCAAGCAGCGGCTGGATCAGAGGGCCCTGGTTGGGCCCGCCCGGCTCGATGCCAGAGAGTCCCTCGATCCCGGTGCCCCGCAGGAGGTTGAGCAGGACGGTTTCGGCCTGATCGTCGAGCGTGTGCCCCTCGGCCGTGTGCTCGGCGCCGATCTGCCGGCGCACGTCGTTGGCCGCGTTCCCGCGCTGGCCGGTCGCCCACGCCTCCACGGACTCGCCCTTGGCCGGCGAGCCCTCGGCAACCCGAACGTGCAGCGGCAACCCGAGCCGGTCGGTAAGCCGGCCCACGTACGCCGCGTCGGCGACGCTGTCCTCACGGAGCCGATGATCGAAGTGGAAGACCGCGAGCTTCATCCGGAACAGGCGACGGAGCTCGTGCATCGTGTGCAAGAGGCACACGCTGTCGGGACCGCCGGACACGGCAACCAGCACGAGGTCGCCGGGCGCAACCATCTCGTGCGCACGCATCGTGGCCGTTGCTTGCGTGAGGACGCGGGCAACCGCCGGCGGCAGGCGCGGCATCGGTCAGCCCACGACGCGGGCGATCCAGCGGTCGGGCTCGTCGATCTCGTCCGGCCGCGGCATGTTGCCCGGCTCGGACCACACCAAGTTGAACCCCGGCATCCCGATCCGTTCGACGACCGACCCGACGAAACGCTCGCCGGCGTCGTACTGCGCGACCTTCTGGTCGAAGCCGATCGCGCGCTGCAGATGCTTCTCGAACCCGCCGACCGCGCGCCGGCGAGCGAGCGCCCCCTGCAACCGCGGCAGATCCTCGACGACGTCCTTCGCGACCGCGTTCATCACATACGAGGCGTGTCCCTCGAGCAGCGACATCACGGCCTGCGTCCGATGGAAGAGCTCGCGTTGCTCGGGCGTCAGCATCCGCAGGATCCCGCCGGGCGAGCCACCGCCGGGGCGAAGCTCCTGGACGGCGCGGCCGAGCTGCTCCATCAGCTCCTTCGTGTCGAGCTGCACGCTCTGGAGGTACGCGTCGACCATCCGCATCAGCTCGGCGCGGAGCCACGGTGCGCCGGAGAACTGCACGCGGTGCGTCACCTCGTGGATCGCGACCCAGAGGCGGAAGTCGGCCGGCGACAACGAGAAGGCGCGTTCGACCTCGACGAGGTTCGGGCCGATGAAGTAGATCAGGCCGTCGTCATCGGGCGGCAGGAACATGTCAACCTGGCCGAGC
Organism: uncultured Actinomycetes bacterium; assembly: GCA_963792215.1. Taxonomy (GTDB): domain Bacteria; phylum Actinomycetota; class UBA4738; order UBA4738; family HRBIN12; genus AC-51. The sequence continues at coordinate 897,066 of CAWBVL010000007.1, read as the reverse complement.
ACGCGGCGGGAGACGTAGCCGAGAAGGCCACCCACCTGCACGCCGAGCGCCTTGCGCGCGATCGTGTGCTTCTCGGTCGTGGTGCTCGGGCGGCGTTCCGCGATGCGACGGGCGAGCGGTTCGATCGCTCGCTGCAAGCCCTTGAGGTTCTGCCGCGACCAGTCGCCGCGGCCCATCACCCACGCACGCGATCGGAAGCCACCCACGGTGATCCCGGTGCACTCCGCGACGAGGGCTTCTGCCCGCTCGACCTGTTGGGTCAGCTGCTCTCGCATCACCGCGCGTTCGGCGTGCGACACCTTCGGACCGGAACCGGAGATGGATCGCGCGGTGCGGACGGCGACGTCCCAATCGGCGAGCCGGGCCGCGTAGGACCCGAGCGACCAGTCGAGCTCGACGGCCGGGTCGGGGGGCACCGCGGCGCGCCTAGCCTTCGGCCTTCTTGCGCGCCGCGATCATGGCGGTGCGCTTGGCTTTGCCCTCCGCGATCCGCCGGTCGGTGCCGCTGTCGAGCAGCTCCTTCAACGTCTGCTCATACACCTCTTGGTCCAAGGAGACCTCGGGCCGCTCCGCCGGCGGAGCCGGTGCAGCGGCAGCGGGTGCGGGCGCGGCTGGTGCGGCGGCGGCCGGCGCCTCAGCGGCTGCGGGCGCCTCGGCGGGGGCTGCTGCTGGCGCCGGCGCGGCCGCGGCAAGTGCGGGCGCTGCTGCTGGCGCCGGCGCGGCCGCGGCAGGTGCGGGCGCTGTAGCTGCGGCCGGAGCGGATGCGACGACCGCCGGCGGCTGCGCCACGACGGGCACGGCCTGGGTCACGTCGACCAGCCGGCGCGGCGCCTCCCGACCGGGGACGACCCGGTCGGCGCGCACCACCCTCGCCTGGTCCTCGTCCTTGGAGAAGCGTGGCGCGAACCGCATGTAGGCCGCGATCAGGAAGATCAGAAGGAGCAGGCCCAGTCCGAGGCTGAGGAACGCCAGCCAGTAGATCCACCCGCCGTTGGTCAGCACCGGCGTGATGGTCGGCCGGATGCCCGTCTGCGCGGATGCGGCGGTTCCAGAGCCCGCGATCAGGATCATGGCACCGGCCGCGACGGCGAGGGCTCGACGGATCGCCTTCATCGGGCGGGATTCTCGCAAGCTGAGCTCGATACCGGCAACCACAGACCTCCGAACCCGTCCGGGAGAGCCGGAGGGGGGATTCGAACCCCCGACCTACCACTTACGAGGCGGTTGCTCTACCCCTGAGCTACTCCGGCGGAGCCGTCAGGATACCGGACGTCTGGAGCGGCCCTGGAAGCACTGTGGAATGATGCGCCGATGCCCCTGGCGTCGTCGCGCCGGATGGACGGCGCGCGCGACGCGGCTGCGACGATCATCGCGGCGGCCGTGCTCGCGGCGTTCCCCATCGTCGTCGCACTCGTGCGCCACGACGGCGCGCCGGTCGGCGCTGACACGCCGGTCTACGTCTGGTGGGCACGCGTGGTCGGCGCCGCGGGTTCGTCCGTTGTGGCGTTCCGGCCAGGCGTTCCCGACATCACCGAGGTGATCGCGAAGGCGTTCGGCCTTCCCGAGACGGCGACGGTTGCGGGTCTCGGTTGTGCGTTGATCGCCATGGTCGGACTTGCCGGGAGCGCCGTGCTGCGAGGCGATCCCGAACGCCGCGCCGTCCCGCTTCTGGGGCTGGTCCTTACCGGCCTGTTCGCGACCTACCTTGCGGCCGGACATCTCTCGAACGCCGTGTTCGCCGTGCTCTTCGTGCTGGCCCTCGCGTTCCTCCTCAGCGAGCGCGGCTGGGGATCGGCGGTCGCTGCCGCCCTGGTCGGCGCCGCCGGGATCGCCCACCCGGAGTTCCTGTGGTTCGCGGTCGCGATCCTCGTGATCGCGACGGCCCTAGCCTTGCTCGCCGGCCGCAGGCGCGAGGCCGGGACGACCGCGGCGGTCGGTGTGGCGGGTGCAGCCATCGCGGGGATCGGGCTGCTCGCCGCGACGACCGGTGGCGCGGCCTTCGACGTGCCGACGTCGCTCGACCTGTTCTTGCTGCAGACCCATCAGCTGGACCGGTTACACCAGTTGTTCCTCGAACGGTTCACCCCGAAGATCGCGGGCTACGCGTTATGGGCGTGGCTGCCGCTGGCCGCCGTCGCGATCCCGAAACTCCGCGGGCGACGCGGCCGACTGCTCCTCGCCTGGGCGATCGTCTCGATCGCCGGCGTGATCGCCGGGCTCGTTGGCAGGTGGTTCCCGCCGCACCGGGTGGTGGCCTTCGCGTTCTGCCTGCCACTGCTCGCCGCGATCGGCCTCGGTGCGATCGGCGATCGTTTCCCGCGGCTGGCGAAGCCGATCGCGATCGGCGTCGTCGGGATGATCGCAGTGAGCGCGGGCTGGCTCTGGGTTCGAGCGCCCCGGCCGTATCAGGACCCCGCCGCCGACGCAGTGGCCGCGGTCGTCCCCTCGATCGCGGTGATGCCCGGGCCGGTGGTCGTCGACATGCCGTCCGATCGCGGCATGACGGCGGTCGCGGTGATCCGGTCGCTCAACCTTCTTCGGGCCGCGGTGCCCGGCGACCGAGTTCGAGACATCGTGCTTCGCTATCCGGCTCCGGCCGACGGAGACCCCGATGCCGAGAGCCTCTGGCGCGCCAGCGAGGACGCAGCCACGCGGGCCCTCGTTCCCGGCTCCACGGAGGTGACGGCGCCACCGGCGGCGCCACCGGCGGCGCCACCGGCGCCTCCTCTTCCCGTCGCGTCCGCGTTCTTCGCGACGATCGCCTGGTTCGCGACGAGCGGCGTCGCAGGGACAGGTTGGTGCGCGGCAGCCGGGCACCGAGGAGTCGCGTTGGTGGAGCGAGCGACCGGGACCGGGCTGGGCGGCCTGATCCTCGCGGGCGCCATCGCCGATCGCATGGGGCTTCGCCTCGGCTCCCGACCCGTCGCGATCGGCGTGATCGCTGCCGTCGCTGGCGCAGGGTTGCTCGCCGCGATGGCGACGAGCCGCGCCCGGAGGTGGCGCGCATCGGGCGGCCGGGGTGCCACCACCACCCACACGACGCGCGAGGGCCTCCCTTCCTCCATAGCCCCGGCGCTGCCATGATGCGCGCGTGAACGCACAACCTGGTCTCGCGGGACCCATCGAGCGGGTCATGGTCGGCACCGACCTGTCCCAGACCGCCTCGCGAGCCGTCGGGTGGGCCAACGACCTGGCCGAGCGGTTCGGAGCCGAGCTCCATCTGGTGCAGGTCATCATCCCGACCAGCCCATCGGACACCGAGTTCGGGGCGGCCGAGCGCACGCGAGCCGCGGCCGCGGCCGAGGCGCTCCAAGCAGAAGCCGAGCGGCTCGCCGGCGTCCGCGGCAAGGCGCACGTCGTGGTCGACGAGGACCCCGCGATGGCGATCGTCGGCGCCGCCGATGACGCGGCGATCGATGTGCTGGTGGTCGGCAACGCCGGGATGGCCGGACGCAAGGAGTTCCTGCTCGGCAACGTCCCGAACAGGATCAGCCACAACGCTCGCTGCACCGTGATCATCGTCAACACGACCGATGGCGTGACGAGTGCGATGCCCGCCGCGCCCGGCGGCACGGTGCTCCGGGCGGGTGCCGCGCCGCCCGAGACCCAGCCACACCTGATGGCGCGCGGCTCCAAGATCGCGACGGTCTTCGCCAAGCACGGCCTGCGTGAAGCGTTCGGCCGCCCGGACGAAGAGGGCACGATGGGCCGGGCCAGAAGCGCCAAACGCCTCCGCGAGGCGCTCGAGGAGCTCGGCCCGACGTTCTGCAAGCTCGGCCAGATCCTGTCGACGCGCCCCGACCTGCTGCCGCCGGAGTTCATCACCGAGCTCGCGCAGCTGCAGGACCACGTGCCGCCGCTGTCGGAGGAACAGGTCGTCCAGGTGATGGAACAAGAGCTCGGCGTGCCGTGGGAGGACGTGTTCGATCATGTCGAGCCGGAGCCACTCGCCGCCGGCACGATCGCGCAGGTGCACCGAGCGGTGATGGCCAACGGCGCGAAGGCCGTGATCAAGGTCCAGCGGCCCGACGCGCGCGAGCTGATCGGGCAGGACCTTGCGCTCCTCGAGGTGTTCGCGGAGAAGGCGGGCGACCGCGCCGGCCTCAAACAGGTGATCGACCTCAAGGCGGTGTTCGAACACCTGTCGACGTCGCTGCACCGTGAGCTCGACTTCCGCAACGAAGCGCGCAACGTCGAGCGGATGCGCGAGGTGATCGCGCCCTTCGACCGCCTCGCCGTGCCGTCGATCTACGGCGACTACTCGACGGGGCGCCAGCTCGTGATGGGCGACGTCGGCGGCGGCCCGATCACGATCGCGCCCGAGGGGCCGATCCGCACCGAGGCGGCGAAGCAGCTGCTCGAGTCCTTCTACAAGCAGGTCATGGTCGACGGCTTCTTCCATGCCGACCCGCACCCCGGCAACCTGATGTGGCAGCCCGAGGAGAACAAGCTGTACTTCCTCGACCTCGGGATGGCCGGCGAGGTCGGCTCGGAGCTTCGCGAGTCGATGATGTTGCTGCTGATGGCGTTCTGGCAGGACGACGTCGGTTTCCTCACCGACGTGACGCTGATGATGGCCGGCGCGATCGACCGAAGCGACCTCGACGTCGACGCGTTCCAGGGGGAGATCGGCACGCTGGTCGCGAAGTATCAGGGCGCCTCGATCCAGGACATCCAGCTCGGCCCGGTGCTGCAAGAGATGACCGAGATCTCGCTCCGCTACGGGGTGCCGCTGCCCGCATCGCTCACGCTGACCGCCAAAGCGCTGGCGCAGATGCAGCTCGCCGCCTCGCAACTCGATCCGACGGTTGACCCGTTCGACGTCGCGGGCAAGTTCCTGATGCGAAGCGTGATGACCGGGATGGGCACGAAGCTCGACCCGAAGACGATCTTCTATCAGGTGCAGCGGCTGCGGGTCCGCGCCGGCCGCGTGATCGAGGCGGTCGAGCGACTGATCGGCGCGCGACCGGGACAGAAGCTCGAGGTCAACTTCCGTGCGGCCTCGCTCGAGCGGACGGTGCGCCGCGCCGGCCGCCGCTTGGCGATCGGCCTCGTCGCATCCGCGGCGCTGCTCGGCACCGCGATCACCGCGACGTCCACCCGCGTCGATCTATGGGTGCCGCTGACCCTCGGCGCTATCGGGCTCCTGTTCGTGATCGGCTTGGTGATGGACCTGGTGCGCGACCGCCGCGACCGGATCCTCTAGGAGCTCTTCCCGAAGCCTTTCCCGAGGCGCAGGTCCTCCAGGTCGACGTCGCCACCCTTGGACGTGAGCGTCGACGCCTCTGGCCCGGTCTCCGGATGCTTCTTCTTCACGGACCGCAGCACGATCTTCTCGAGCGCGAACGCGATGATGCCCATCATCACGCCGACGAACCACCGCTCGAGACGGCGTATGCCTTTGGGACGGGCGGCGCCCGGGCGCGCGCTCATGTCGCCACCGCTTGCGCTCCGGCTTCCACTTCCTCGCCCTCGCTGACCTCGGCCACAACGATGTAGACGAGTCCGACGAAGAAGACGCCGACGCCCCAGAGCGTTCCGACCGAGCTCGGGTAGCGGACGGCGTCGCTGAAGATGATGCCCGCGAGCCCGAACAACATCGTCGAGAACCCGACCACCCAGGTCCACATGCGGTCGCCCGGTGAGCGGAAAGACACGACGATCGCCGCGAGGACGACGCCGAGCGCGGACGCGGCAACGCCGGTCCAGTGGTGGTACTTCCAGTGGCCGCTCATGTCCATCGCCGGGTCCATCTGCAACATGATGCGCGCGTTGTCCCACGCGAACACGATCGCGGGGATCGCCGCGACGACCGCCAAGCAGAGCATCGCGACGTTCGGCGAGCCGAACCGGAGCAGCTCCGCTCGTGCCGGCGCGAGGATGGTCAGCACGCCGATCACGACGAGCGTGATGTAGTACGTCCCCGAGATGTAGTCGTGGCCGATGATGCCCGCGATCAGTGTGCCGAGGACCACCGCCCATCCGACACGGAGCGCGACCACGTCGTCGGGCCGCAGCATCATCACGATCAACGCGAAGCCGAGCAGGATGAGGAACGCCGGCATCGACGCGAGGTCATGGAAGGAGTGGATCTTGTCGGTCGTGCTGAAGAACTGCGGGACCGAGAACGCGACGTTCGAGATGAGCACGAACACACCGAAGATGCCCGCGATGATCCTGTACGCGAGCACTCGGCCTCGTGAAACGGTCGGCGCGGTCTGCGGATCCATCGGATCCCCTCTCGTCACGGGCGCGCAGCGCCCATCGGCGCCGCCGGTACGGCGGGCGGCGCACCGTCGGGGCTCACCTTCGCATCGGCCTCCTGGGCGGGCAAGGACCCGGTGATCGCGGTCCCGCTGCCGGGCGTCGAGGCGACGGCGAGCGCCCCGCCGAGCGCCGCCAGGCGGTCCGCGATCCCCTGCAGCCCAGTTCCGTACGAGGTCGCGCCGGCGTCGAACCCGACCCCGTCGTCGTTGATCCGGAACTCGAGGCGGCCCGGCGCACCCGTGAGCTGGATCGTCGCGGCGGTGGCGCCGGCGTACTTCGCGATGTTCTGCAAGGCCTCGAGGCACGAGAAGTAGACAGCTGCCTCCACCTCCGGTGCATACCGGCCGATCGCGTCGGACTCGACGGTCACCGGCACCGCCGACCGGCGCGCCTGGGCCTCCAGCGCCGCCCCGAGCCCCTGGTCCGCCAGCAACGGTGGATAGATGCCGCGCGCCAGGTCGCGGAGATCCTCGAGCGCCTGCTGCGTCTCGCCGGCCAGCTCGTCGAGCATGCCGTCGACGCGCGACGGGTCCTTCACGAGGACCTGACGCGCCAATCGAAGCTTCACGGTCAGCGCGACGAGCTGCTGCTGCGCGCCGTCGTGGATGTTCCGCTCGAGCTTGCGCCGCTCGAGGTCTTGTGCGGCGACCAAGCGTCGCCGCGACTCACGCAGATCCTCGAGGAGGCCGACATTGCGGAGCACCAGGCCGGCCTGCGCAGCGAGCCCGTCGACCAGCTTGGTCCGCGGCTCATCGATCGGATCGTTCGGCGGCATCGCGACGGACAGAGCCCCGAGCACCTGGCCCTGGTGCCGAACGGGTTCGACGAGATCGTCGCCGCCGGATGCGGGGGCACCGTCAGGCCAACTCGCGACGACGCGCCGCGTCCCGTCTGCGCCGAGCCAGACACGCGCACGCTGCGCGCCGACGCCTTCACCGAGCACGCGGGCGAGGCGCGCGAGCACGTCGTCGGCTCCGTAGGTCTCGGCGAGGTTCTCGCCGAACTCGGTGAGCACCTCGTACGGCGTCGCGCGCTTGCCGTACACGATGCGGTCGGCGGTGCGCTGGCCCCACCGGCGCACCGGTTGGATCGCGAGCGCGACCACCGCCGCGGCGATGGCCGACGCGACGGTGCTGGACAGGTTCCCGACGACCACGCTGATCCCGGCGACGATCGCGACATACACGACCGCGATGAACCCCGCGAGCACCGCGAAGACCACGGTCTTACGGATCACCAGGTCGATGTCGTACAGGCGATAGCGCAAGATCGCGATGCCGATCGTGATCGGGATCAGGATGAATGACCCCACCGCGATCCGCGCGATCCAGTCGTTCCAGTTGGACGTGCTCGTTCCCAGGGCCAGCTCCGGGATGAACGCGAACACGTACGTCGCCGCGATGATGCCCGCCGCCCACGCGAGCCACTTCAGCTGCTGGCGTTCGATCTGGTCGGTCGAACGCCGGAGACGCCGGATGATCGCGACCGCTCCTCCGACGACCGCGGCCGGCGCGAAGATCGTCACCACGTAGATCCAGCCGCCGAGCACATCGAGCGGATGGAACCCCAGCGGGTTCGTGATCTCCGGATGGCCCAGGTCGGCGAAGTTCCCCGGCGCGAACGCGATCACAGCCGCGAGCGACACGAGACCGATCCCGCACGTCCAGGCGAACCACCGCCATCGCGGCGTCGGCAGATGCCCGTCGGGGAACAACATCAACAGGAACCCGGAGATCCCGATGAACGGGACCCAGGACCACTCGGACATCGCCAGGCCGACGCCCGCACCGGGCAGGCCCTTCACGAGCGCGTACTCGGCGTAGTCCTGGAAGGGCATCGCCACGATGAAGCCCATGCCGAGCATCAGCCAGCCGAGGGTGTTCCGCGGTCGCTTCTGGAGCACGACGAACCCGGTGAACGGGAACGCAAGGATGATCACCGCGAAGCCCCAGTCGGTCTTGTAGCCGCTGACGCTGTCCATCAGCAGGCTCACGACCGCGGTCAGCAACATCACGCCGAGGACCACCCACGTCAGGACGCGGAGGCCTCGGTCGGAGATGGTCATCGGTCCGCGATGAGGACCCGGAAGACCTCGACGGGCTCTTCCCGGCCTTTCACCGATCGGGCCCCGATCGACTCGACCTCGATGTCGGCGCATGCCTGGACCGTGCTCGCTGCGGCGACGATCTCTCCGCCGGCGGCCTCGGACTGCAAGCGCTGCGCGACGTTGACCGCGTCGCCGATCACCGTGTACTCGAGCCGGCCGCCACCGCCGATCGCGCCCGCCATCACGATGCCGGTGTTCAGGCCGATCCCGACGTCGAGGCGCTCGACCTTCTCGATCCCCCAACCCTCGGCGTTGAGCTCGCGCTGACGCGACTGCATCTCGAGCGCGCACGCGACCGCGCAGCGCGCGTGATCGTCCATCGGCACCGGCGCGCCGAACACCGCCATCACCGCGTCGCCCTGGAACTTGTCGATCGTGCCGCCGTGGGAGGCGACGACCTCGGCCATCGCCTGCAGATGCCGCCCGATCACATCGGCGATCTCGCGCGCCGCGAGCCGTTCCGACAACGTCGAGAAGCCGCGGATGTCGCTGAACAACACCGTCACCTCAACCTCGCGCTGCTCGGCGAGGCTCGCGTCTGCCGCGAGTCCGTCGACCACCTGTTGCGGCACGTACGAGCGAAGCGTCTCGAACGACGCTGAGCTTTGCACCACGGCGGCGTGCAGCCGCTTCAGATCGTCCACGTTGCCGGCCTCGCTGCCACCGGCCATCCGACGGAACAGATCCGTGACGCGGCGGTCGACCGCCTCCTGCGTCGTGCCGAGCGCGGCCGCCATCTCCTGATAGCCGAGGCCCTGGGCCATCATGTCCAGCACCTTGCGGTCTTGGTCGTCGGCGTGCTGGCTCCCGGTGAGCCGCTCGGCGATCGTCGGATCGACGACGCTGCCGCCCTCATGCACCTCGTGGATCGCGCGGACGAGCTCGTCGCCCTGCGCGATCCGGTCCTTCAAGAGGTAGGCAAGGCCGCTGTGCCCTTCGCCCAGCAGCGCGACGGCGTACTCGGCGTCGTCGTGCGCCGACAGGACGACCACACCGGTGTCCGGGTGCTGCTCGCGGATCGCGTGCGCGCAGTCGATCCCCTCGAGCTGGAACGACGGCGGCATCTTGATATCGGTGACGACGACGTCCGGAACATGCTCATGCGCGGCCGCCATCAAGGTCGGCGCGTCGGACGCGACGCCGACGACCTCGACATCCTCGTAGGAGTCGAGCAGTGCGCGGACACCCTCGCGGACCAGCACATTGTCCTCGCCGAGCACCACTCGGATCGTCATGTCGCCCGTAGCTCCCCGTGTACGATGCGGCCGTGCTGCGCATCGTGTTCGCCGAGGATAACTACCTTGTGCGGGAGGGCACCGCGGCGCTGCTGCACGAGGCCGAGGACGTCGCCATCGTGGGCACCGCCGCCTCCTACGACGAGCTGCTCGCCGCGGTCGCCGACCAGACCCCGGACGCCGTCCTCACCGACATCCGCATGCCGCCCACCGGCACGGACGAAGGGATCCGCGCCGCGCGGCAGATCCGCGCCGAGCACCCCGACACCGGCGTCGTCGTGCTGTCCCAATACGCCGACGAGGCCTATGTCTACGACCTGCTGAAGGACGGCGCCGCCGGGCTCGGGTACCTGTTGAAAGAGCGGGTCGCCGACCTCGACGAAGTCGTCCGCGCCCTCTACGAGGTTTCCCGCGGTGGCAGCGTGCTCGATCCCAAGGTCGTCGAGTCGCTCGTCGCCGCGAAGGACCGGCTCGCCCACTCCCCGCTTGCGCAGCTCACCGACCGCGAACGCGAGGTGCTGTCGCTCATGGCGCAAGGGATGAACAACGCGTCGATCGCGAAGGCCTTGTTCCTCACCGACCGCGCGGTCGAGAAGCACATCAACTCGATGTTCCACAAGCTCGGTCTCACCGAAGAACCCGACGTGCACCGTCGCGTGATGGCCGTGCTCGCGTTCCTGCGGGAGACCGAGCTCGCGTAGCGTCACCGGTCTTGCCTCCTTGGGCTCACTGAGCCCGCCGGGTGTCGACGATGTAGACGCTGCACGGCGCGTGCCGGAGCACGAGGTTCGGGACGCTGTCCTTCACCTTCCACCACGAGCCCTTCGTGCCGCGGTTGCCGACCACGATGGTCTCGGCTTTGAGCTCGCCGGCGACCTCACAGATCCGCTCGGCCGCGTCGCCGTGCTCCACTCGCGCCTTCACGGACACATCGGGGAACCGTTGGATCAGTTGGGTCAGGTGTCGTTCCGGGTCGGCTGCCTTGGCTGGGTCGACCACCGCGCGAAGATCACCGTCGGGCCGCACGAGGAGCACCACGAGCTCCGCGCCGTTGGCCCGAGCGAGCCGCCCGGCCTCGTCGACCGCCAGATCGGCTGCCGCCGAGGTGTCGGTTCCTACCACGATCGTTGCCATCTCTCGTTCGCCTCCAATCACTGACTGAACGGTAGGCCGCGTGACCTGCGGGAACGACCCGGCGGACACCACGGTTGGCGGGTAGTGCCAGCACGCCGGCAACGGTGGCGACCCCCTCCTTGGTGGCGGAGCCCCGCGCTGCGAGCATCGACCCGTATGCAGCAACACGTCGCGACCACGATGCCGGGTGCCGCGCACCCGGCGCCGTCCCGGCGTGCATTGGCCTGGTCGCTGTGGACGGCATCGACCGTGGTGTTCGTCGGGTCGCTCGCGTTCGGGCTCGCCCATCATCTGCCGACGCCGTTGTCGACGATCTCCGAGGGTCTCGCCTTCACCGCGTATGGCGTGGTCGGTCTCGCGATCGCGTTGCGCGAACCGAGGAACCCGATCGGGTGGATCTTCCTCGCGGTGTGGGTCGGCGTCTCGGCGGTCTTCTCCTTCGCCGGGACCTACGTGCAGTGGGCGACGATCGACCACCCCGGCGCGCCGGGGGCGGTGTTCCTCAACTGGCTCGGGAACTGGGCGTGGGTCCCGATATTCACCCTGCTCCTCACGTATCCACTCCTGCTGTTCCCCGACGGACGGCTCCCGAGCCGGCGGTGGCGACCCGTGGCGTGGGGCGTCGCGGTCGTCATGGTGCTGTGGTCGATGTCGTTCGCGTTCGAACAGAACGACTACACCGACGGCAACAACCACCCGGCGATCAACCCGTACACGTGGCACCGGTTCGCGCCGGTGTTCGACGCCGCTCGCGTCCTCGTCAGCTTCTTCGTGCTCCTCGCCGTCGGGGCGTGCGTCGCGGCGCTCGTGGTCCGGTACCGCCGGTCCCGAGGCGTCGAACGCGAGCAGATCCGGTGGTTGATGTTCGCCGGCGCGGTCGCCCTCGCGTGGTTCATGCTCCCGCTGAACCACGGCACCGGCGGGATCGCGGACTTCATCCAGGGGTTCGTGTTGATGCTGATCCCGATCGCGATCGGCATCGCGATACTGCAGTACCGCCTCTTCGACATCGACGTGGTGATCCGCAAGACCGTCGTGGTCGGCGTGCTCGCGGCGTTCATCGGCCTGATCTACGTCGCGATCGTCGTCGGGCTCGGTTCGTTCGCCGATTCGCCGGCGCTCCGGATCGCCGCGACCGCGGTCGTCGCGATCGCGTTCCAGCCGGCGCGCGACCGTGCGAACCGCTGGGCGAACCGGCTCGTGTACGGTGCGCGTGCGACGCCGTACGAGGTGCTCGCTCGGTTCGGCGACCGCGTCGGCGAAACGTACGCGAGTGACGACGTCTTGCCGCGGGTGGCGCGCGTGATCGCGGAAGGAACGTCGGCCGTCCGCGCGGAGGTGTGGCTCCGGGTGGGCGACGAGCTTCGGTTGGCGGCCTCGTGGCCCGATATGGACGAACGGCGATCCCTGCCGGTCGCCGATGACGTCATGCCGATCGAGGCCGATCGCGTCGCCGCGGTCCGCCACCACGGCGATCTGCTCGGCGCGATCGCGGTCCACAAGCGCGCGAGCGAACCGCTCACGCCCGGCGAGGCCGAGTTGGTCGACCGACTCGCCGACCAGGCCGGCTTGATCCTCGCGAACGCCGGTCTGACCGCCGACCTGGAGGCGCGGCTCGATCAGATCGGGGTCCAGGCCGCGGAGCTTCGCGCGTCCCGTCAGCGGATCGTCACCGCCCAGGACGAGGAGCGCCGCCGGCTGGAGCGCAACATCCACGACGGCGCGCAACAGCACCTGGTCGCCCTTGCGGTGAAGCTCCGGCTCGCCAAGACGGCGATCGCCGCCGATCCTGCTCGCGGCCGCGCGATGCTCGAAGAGATCGGCGGTGAGATCGACGCCGCGCTCGACACGCTGCGGGCCCTTGCGCTCGGGATCTACCCGCCGTTGCTCGAGGAACAAGGGATCGCCCCCGCGCTGGCGGCTCAGTACGTGCGCTCCGGGCTGCCCGTGCGGATGGAGGCGGACGGGACGGGCCGCTATCCCATCGAGATCGAAGCGGCCGTGTACTTCGCCGCGCTCGAGGCGTTGCAGAACGCCGCCAAGTACGCGCACGCGAACGAGATCACCATCGTGATCGCGGCGGACGACGGAGCGCTGCGCTTCTCGGTGCGCGACGACGGCGTCGGGTTCGATCCCGCCGCGACCGGAGGAGGCAGTGGCCTCGCCGGCATCCGTGACCGGCTCGCCGTGTTCGGCGGGGACGCGACGATCGAGTCCTCTCGCGGGAAGGGCACGATCGTGCGCGGGCGCGTGCCCATCTCGGAGGTGCGCACCGCATGAGACGCGCGTTCGCCGTGGCGATCCCGGTCGTGTCGCTGGCGGTACTCGTCGCTGGTGCCATGTTGGAAGACGTGCCGAGCGACCTGATGTGGATCCCGCTCGTCGCCGCGTCCACCGCGGTCGGCGCGCTGCTGTGGTATCGGCGCGCCGGGCGTGCGATCGGCCCGCTGCTGATGTTCGTCGGCGCGTCGGTCGCCGTCGACATCGCGCTCCTGGGGTACGCGCATCAAGCGACCGCCCGGAACCTGCCCGGCGTGGGGTGGGTTGGAGTGGTCTTCCAATCGGCGATCGGTCTCTCGGGAGCGGTGTACCTGATCCTGCAACTGTTCCCGACCGGCTCGCCGCTGACGCCGCGCTGGCGCGCGCTCGTGTGGATCACCCTCGGATCGATCGCGTTCGTCCTCATCGCGCCCGCCATCGGCGTGACGTCGGACTTCACGCAGAACTTCCCCGGGGTGACGCATCCGATGCAGCTCGTCTCGCCATCGTTCGCGGATGAGCTGAACTCGTTCGGCGGTCTGCTGAACGCGGTGATCTTCCTTGCGTCCGCCGTCTCGCTCGTCGTGCGGTTCCGGCGCTCTGCCGGCCTCGAACGCGCACAGATGAAGTGGTTCACCGCCGCGAGCGCGGTCGCAGCCGTGGGGGTCGCGGTCGGCGTGTTCGCACTCCCGAGGCCCGACCTGGCGTTCGCGCTCTTGGTCCCGCTGATCCCGATCGCGGCCGGCATCGCGATCCTGCGCTACCGCCTGTACGACATCGACCTCGTCTTGTCGAAGACGCTCGTGTTCGCAATGCTCGCGGCGTTCATCACGGTGGTCTACGTGGCAGTGGTCGCGGCGATCGGTTCGCTCACCGGCGCCTCGTCCCTGCTTGCCACCGTGATCGCGGCCGTGCTGTTCCAGCCGGCGCGCGTGTGGGCACGGCGGCTCGCCAACCGGCTGGTGTTCGGCGAGCGCGCGACCCCGTACGAGGTGATGGCCGGCTTCTCAGAGCGGGTCGCCGACGCGGTCTCGACCGAACAGGTGCTTCCGCAGATGGCCGAGGCGGCCGGCACCGGCGTGGGCGCCGCCGAAGTGACGATCCGCGTCGCGCTTCCGGACGGCGGCGAGCGTGTGGAGCGCTGGCAAGGACCGAGCGCCGGCGGGCGAACGGCGGAGCCGTGGACCACGACGATCGTGCACCAAGGCGAGCCCGTCGCCACCTTGACCGTGACGAAGCCGGCGAACGACCCGCTCACGCCGGCAGAACGCGCGCTGCTCGAAGACCTCGGCGCTCAGGCAGGCCTTGCCGTGCACAACGTCCGACTCACGGAAGAGCTCGGGGTCCGGTTGCGGGAGCTCGACGTGCAGGCGGCGGCCCTTCGGGTCTCGCGTGAGCGCTTGGTGACCGCCCGCGACGCGCAGCGTCGCGGGCTCCAGCGCGACATCCAGGAGGGACCCGAACGGCAGCTCCTGGAGATCGGCCGCGCGGTGCGCGCGGTCAACGAGCCGGCTGAGCTCGACCCGCTGATCGAGCGCGCCAACGACACCCTGGAAGGACTTCGCGACCTCGCGCGCGGGGTGTTCCCTCCGCTACTGGCCGATCAAGGGATCGTTCCCGCTCTGCAAGCACACATCCGCAAAGTCGGCGCCCAGACGACGGTCGAAGCCGATCCCTCGGTCGCCAACCGCAGGTTCGATGCGGACGTCGAGGCCTGCGTCTACTTCTGCTGTCTGCAGGCGATCCAGAACGTGCTGCGTCACGCCGCGAACGCACCGAGCACGGTGCGACTGTCGCTCGACGGCGATGTCTTGACCTTCGAGATCACCGACGAAGGACCGGGGTTCGATGCGAGGACGACGCCGCGCGGCATGGGGCTGCAGATCATCCAGGATCGCGTGGACGCCCTCGAAGGTTCGCTCGCCGTCACGAGCGGGGCATCCGGCACCACCGTGATGGTCGCGGTTCCGGCATCGGATCGGAGCATGGCGGGATCAGCCCGATGAATGCCCGCAGGATCGCGACGGCGATGGTCGTGGCGACGACGGTCTTGCTCGTCGTCCGGTTCACGCTCGCACTCTCGACGGGAAGCCTGACCGATCAAGCCGGGTGGTTGATCAACACGATCTACGCCGGGGGCGTGATCCTCTTCCCCGCGATGCTGCTGTTCGTCGGGTGGTCGATCGTGATACGGCACGCACGCAACGCGATCGGATGGATCCTGCTGGCGATCCCGCTCGTCGGAGCGTTCGCCTTGTTCTGCGGCGACTACGCGACACAGGCGCTGAAGAAGGACCCCGGCTCGCTGCCGTTCGGATACGCCGCGGCGTGGTTCGACCGGTGGCTCATCGTGTTGGTGCTCACGAGCTTCATCCCCGTCTTCCTGCTCTTCCCCGACGGGCGGGTGCCGTCACCTCGGTGGCGACCGGTGCTCTGGGTCACGATCATCGCCCCGGCGATCACCGTGATCGCCTTCGCGCTGACGCCCGGACCGATGACCGGGGCGTTCGCCGATCTGACCGACGTCATCGTGATGAACCCGCTCGGGGTCGATGCGCTCGCCGGTCTGCTCCACGTCCTGACCGAGGTCGCGGGCATCATCACGTTCCTCATGGTGTTCCCCGCGTGCGCGGCCATCGTCGTCCGCTACCGAGGCGCGACGGGCGAGGTCCGCCAGCAGATCCGATGGCTGGCGTTCGTCGGCATGCTGTTCACCGCCGAGCTCGTGATCGGCATCGTGACCACGGCGCTCCTCGGCGACCAGACACCGCTCGGGCAGCTCGTCGGCTCGATCGTCTTCACCGTCTGGTTCGTCACGCTGTTGGGTGGCATCCCCATCGCGTGCGGTATCGCGATCGTGAAGTATCGCCTGTACGACCTCGATCTCGTGATCCGCAAGACGGTGGTGTTCGGTCTCTTGGCGGTGTTCATCACCGTCGTGTACGCGGCCGTCGTCAGCGGCATCGGCGCGCTCGTCGGACACCACGACGCGACGCTCTCGTTCGTCGCCGCCGCGGTCTTGGCCATCGCGTTCCAACCGGCGCGGGAACGGGCACGAAAGGTCGCCGACCGGCTCGTCTACGGGAAGCGCGCGACGCCGTACGAGGTCCTCGCGGACTTCTCCTCACGGGTCGGCGACGCGTACGACGCCGACGACGTCCTGCCTCGGATGGCGCAGGTGCTGGCGAAAGGCACCGGCGCGTCTTCCGCGACCGTATGGCTCCGCGTCGACGCAGACCTCCATCCGATCGCGACGTTCCCGGCGGATGAACCGCCCGGACGGGACCACGCGGTCGCCGTCGTGCACCAGGGTGTGGAGCTCGGCGAGCTCTCCGTCACGATGCCACCCTCAGACCCGATCGACCCCGCCAAGGAGAAGCTGATGGGCGACCTCGCGGCACAGGCCGGCCTCGTCCTGCGGAACGTGCGGCTGATCGAGGAGCTCCGGGCGTCGCGACAACGCCTGGTTGCCGCACAAGACGATGAACGGCGGAAGATCGAGCGCAACCTGCATGACGGCGTGCAGCAGCAGCTGGTCGCGCTCAACGTGCAGCTTGGACTGCTGAGCAGGACCGCCGATCGCGATCCGTCCAAGGTGCCGGCGATGGCCGAACAGCTCCAGGGCCGCGCCACCGAAGCACTGGAGGACCTCCGCGACCTCGCGCGCGGGATCTACCCCCCGCTGCTCGCCGACCAAGGCCTGGCTGCGGCGCTCGAGGCGCAGGCGCGTAAGGCGGCGGTGCCCACGACCGTGACGTCCGATGGGGTCGGGCGGTACGACCAGGCGGTGGAGTCGGCGATCTACTTCTGCTCGCTCGAGGCGCTCAACAACGTCGCGAAGTACGCGCAGGCGGATCGGGCAACGATCGAGCTCGCGCAAGACGACGAACATCTTCGCTTCGCCGTCCACGACGACGGCGCCGGCTTCAACACGGCAACGACGTCCTACGGAACCGGGTTGCAGGGCATGGCCGACCGTCTCGATGCGGTCGGCGGCTCGATCACCGTGAAGAGTGAGCCGGGCAACGGCACCGTCGTGATGGGTACCGTGCCCGTCATGGCCGCCGGAGGATCGTCGTCGTGAGACGGATCGGCGTCTGGAGCGCGATCGCCGTCGGTGCCGCGCTCGTCGTCGAAGCGCTCTGGCTCGGCACGCTGAACGGCACCTTCTCCGGCGACCCGTTCACGTTGCTGATCATCTTGTCGATCGTCACCTACGCGATCACCGGCGCGATCCTGGCGAGTCGCGTCCCGCACAACCCGATCGGCTGGCTGTTCCTGCTCGTCGGGGTCGGGTTGCTGCTCGGCGGCGCCACCGCGGAGTACGCGACGTACTCCCTCGTCACGAACCCTGGTTCTTTGCCCGCGGGAGACTGGGCCGCGTGGATCAACAACTGGACCTTCGTGATGGCCGGACTGATCCCGATCGTACTCGTGCTCTTCCCCACGGGACGTCCGCCGTCGGAACGGTGGCGCTGGCTGGTGTGGGCGACCGCGGCAACGCTCGTGTGCCTCGTCCTCGGCGCGATGTTCCGTCCGGTTCCGATCGAGCTGAAGCACGGCGTCTCTGTGCCGAACCCCACCGCCATCGAGGCACTACGGTCGTCCCTCAACGCCAGCGCGTGGATCTTCGGGCTCCTCCTCGCCGCCGAGTCGATCGCGGCGGTCGCCGCCCTTGTGGTCCGATATCGGCGGGCCGGCGAGGAGGAACGGCAACAGGTCCGGTGGATCTCGGTCTCCGCCGCGCTCGCCGGCGTGTTCCTGATCCTCGTGTTGATCACGAGCATCGGCCTGCAACCGGGCCAGAACCGCCCGGTGAACGACCTGGCCTTCGTCCTGTTCTTCCTCTGCCTGTCGGTGGGTATCCCCGGCTCCATCGCGATCGCGCTCCTGAAGTACCGCCTGTACGACCTCGACCTCGTCGTGAAGAAGACGGTGCTGTATGTGACGGTCGCCGGGCTCCTCCTGATCACGTTCGTCGCGGCGGCGGTCGTCGTCGGCGGTCTGTTCGGACGGAGCCAGCGCGCCGCCGTCATCGCGGCGGCGGCGATCGGCATCGCGTTCTGGCCGGCGCTCCGCCTCGCAGGACGCATCGCGGACCGGATCGTCTACGGCGGCCGCGCGACGCCGTACGAGGTGCTGACGACGTTCGGGCGTCGCATGTCCGAGACGTATGCGACCGACGACGTCGTGGGCCGGACGGCACAACTGCTCGCGACCGCGACGGGTGCGTCGAGCGCCGTCGTGTGGCTCCGCGTCGGGCGCGAGATCCGCCCCGCGGGCGCGTGGCCGAGCGACGGTCCGATCGGCGACGCGATGGCGCTCGAGGGCGACGAGCTGCCGATGCTTCCGGCCGATTGGGCGGAACCGGTCCGTGACCGGGGCGAACTGCTCGGGGCGCTCGCTGTGACGATGCCGGCCAACGATCCGATCGGGCCCGGACGCCAGCGGCTGATCCGCGACCTCGCCGACCAGGCGGGCCTCGCGCTGCGGAACGTCCGTCTGATCGAGGAGCTGCGCGCGTCCCGGCAACGGCTCGTGGCGGCGCAGGATGAAGGGCGGCGGCGCCTGGAACGCAACATCCACGACGGCGTCCAGCAGCAGTTGGTCGCGCTCGCCGTGAAGCTGCGCCTGGCCGACGCGATGATCGAGCGCGACCCCGTCCGGGCGCACGACGCGATCGCCGCGCTCCAAGACGACGCCAACGCGGCGCTCGACGACCTCCGGAACCTCGCACGCGGGATCTACCCGCCGCTGCTCGCCGATCAAGGGCTTCGAGCGGCGCTGGAGGCGCAGGCGCAGAAGGCGATCACACCGGTCCGCGTCGACGCGGCGTCGATCGGTCGCTACCCACGCGACATCGAATCCACCGTCTACTTCTGCGCCCTCGAGGCGATGAACAACATCGCGAAGTACGCCTCAGCCTCGACGGCGTCCGTATCCGTCGAACAGACCGACGGCCTGTTGCGGTTCATGGTTCGTGACGACGGCCGCGGCTTCGACCCCGACGCGGTGGCCGGGGGGACCGGACTGCAAGGCATGGCCGACCGTCTCGAGGCGGTCGGTGGTTCGTTGCTGATCGAGTCGGCCATCGGAGCAGGAACCACCGTCATCGGCACGGTTCCCGCTGCGTCCGATCAGGCGGAGGCGGTCTCCCAGGCGGCCTCGAGCCTGTCCGGCCCGAACGACGACTTGGGGATGTAGGCGGAGGCGCCGCACTCGGCGGCGCGCGGCGCGTACTCGGCTTCCTCGTAGGTCGACAGCAGCAGCACCACGACCGTGTCCGACGAGCCCAGGATCTGCCGCGTCGCATCGAGCCCGTTGATGCCCGGGAGGTTCACGTCCATCAGCACGAGGTCGGGCTGCAGGTCCTGCGCCATCGTCACCGAGTCCTCGCCGGTCTCGGCCTCGCCGACGACTTCGAAGCCGTCCGTCAACTCGACCACCATGCGGGCGGCCTGCCGGAACGGCTCCTGGTCATCGACGATCAACACGCGGACGGTCATCGCAGGGTTCCTTGCAGCCCAGGCTGCCAGACGCGACCCCGGCCGACAGTGGTGCAGGCACTACTGTTCGGATGACCGGTGCTGCAGCCCTTCTCGCTGGTCCTGGCGCTCTTTCGAGCCCGGCTTCTTCAGCGCGGCTGTTCGGGCCAGCCGGGACCGGAGATCGCCTGGGTCATCGAGTGGCTCGACCTGTGCATCGTCCTCAGGGACGAGCCGGTGCAGAACATCTGAGTTCGAGTCTTCGTCGGGGGTCTTCGCGGGCGCCTTGGAAGAAGCCGGCGCGGATGCGTTCGACGCGCCGACGGGCGTTGGCTTCTCAGCGGGGATGACCACGACCTCGGGCCGGGTCTGCGTTGGCTCCGCCCTCTCGACGGCGGGCTTGGCCGCCGGCTGCGCGGTCACGGTGACGTCTTCCGCGGACACCGTCACACGTTCGGGCGCCGCGGGCGGGGTTGCGGGCACCTCGGTGGGCTCCTCCGCGCGGGATCGGCGCGGCGCGGGCGTGCGCTCGGCGGCCGGCTTCTGGGTACTGCGGCGCGAGGTTCGCTTCTTCGACGCGTGCTTGGGCGTCGATGCGGCGGCTGCTGCTGCGGATGCTGCTGCTGCGAGCTCGGCGAACGCAGGCGCCGGCGCGGCCGTGGCGGCTGGCCGGCTAACGGGCTCGGCCGGCTCAGGCTTTTGCTGGCGACCCGCTGCCTGACGCGATGGCGGCAGCGTCGGCGTCGGCGGTTCGGGCGGCAGACCGGGCACGTTGCGTCCGCCCGTGCCCAATGTCGTGAGCGCCTGCTGCAGCCGCGCCTCGGCCTTCAGGCGTTGCCGCTCGCTCTCATCCAATCGCTGTTGCAGGCTTTCGACGCGTTGTCGGACGTGGTCGTCCTCGTGCTCGATCACGATCGCGCGCTCGGCGTCGACGATCGCGAGGTTCGGCGGCAGCGACGCGGGATAGAACGGCACGCCCACGCCGATGTCCGCGACGGGCTCCCGCATCGACATCAGCGCGAGCAAGAACAGGAGCAGGAAGGCGAGGGCCCCGACGATCCGATACCCGTTCCAGTCGTGGTGGACCTGCGCCAGCAGGGCTGCGTCGCTTGCCTCGAACTCCGCCACCTCAGGGCTGCCGGTCGGGCCGTCGACCCGGACGAAGGTGTGCACCGTCGTCGGTCCCTGCTCGCCTGTCGGCTCCCGGTTGGTGACATCCATCCGGTAGGTACTCGAGACCGCCTCGTCGATGTCGGTGTCGTACACGCCGGCGGTGCCGTCGCCCAACGGGTCGTTCGTGATCGACGAGGCGATGAGCAGCTTGTTCTCGGTGTTCCACAAGCGGATCGCGTCGTAGCTCGGATTCGCAGCTTTGATCCCGGCGAGCGCCGTATGCATCTCGTCCACGGACGCGCCGTTGGCGGTGAGCGGCTCGATCCGCTGGGTACTGATGACGATCGCCCTCGCCGCGCTCTCGCGCCGAGCCCGATCGGCGGCATGGTTCGCCGCCGGAACGGTCAGCACCAATGCGACCAGCGCCACCATGGCGAGCGGCCACCAGATCTTGGCGCTCACTTCGTCGAGCGTGAACCTATCGAACACGGAAACGCGCGCCCCCCCGAAACACAGACGTCGCACACGATACCGCCGCGTCCGGCCGATGCGAACAGCCGAAGGGCTGGGCCGAAAGACCTAACCTGCCGACGCGCCGGCCACGACCAAGAACGCTTGCTCGACAACGAGCCGCGCGTTGCGGTTCACATCGTCTGCCAGGTCGGCCCGGGCGCCTTCGACCGCGGCGAGAGAAGCGACCAGGCCGCCGACCTCCCCGGCGGGCACAGCCTCGCGATCCAGGTTGAGGCGCAGGTCGTCCGGCGCCTGGACCGTCGCGGCGATGCGATCCCGTAGCAGCGCCGAGGCCGCGAGCAGGATCCGGTCGACCTGGTCGCGTTCGGCTCGCCGTTCGCGCCGGGCGAACCGGACCTCGATCCGCCGGATCGCTCCCCGGTACGCCTCTTCCGGCCGGCCCTTCTCGTCGAGGAACGGCGCCAGTTCCTCGTCGAGCTCCGCCCGGAGTCCTTTCTTGTAGGCCGCGGCTGCATCCAGCACGTCGGCGGCGGCGGCGAGCGCGTCGCCCGGCCCTTGGGCCGCCCGGCCCAGCGCATCCGCAGCGACGTCTCGGAACCCGAGGCCGTCCGGGTCGGTCGCCATCCGGCGCGCCCGTCCGAGGTTGCCGCCGGACAGCCGGGCCACGAGCTGCGCCCGAACCCGGTCTACGCCCTCGCCTTCGAGCTCCTGAACCACGAAGGACTCGGGCAGCGCCGCGAAGACGACGACGTGACAGCGGCTCGCGATCGTGTCGGGCAACTCCTGGGCCCGCGCCGACAACAAGAGGAACACCGTGTCGAGCGGCGGCTCCTCGAGGACCTTCAGCAGCGTGTCGGCCGCGGCGGGCGAGAGCCGGTCCGCCTCGCGGATGATGAAGACCTTGCGCCCCGGCTCCGGCGGGGTGCGGTACGCGTGGTGCCAGACCTCGTCGCGGATCGTGTCGATGTGGATGTCGCGGCCCTCGGGCTCGACGACGAACTCGTTCGGATGATGCTCGCGGAGCGCGAGTTGACAGTCGCGGCACACGCCGCATCCGCCGTTGTGGCACAGCAGCGCGGCGACGAACGCCCGGGCGACCAGCGACTTGCCGGAGCCCTCCGGCCCGGCGAGCACGTAGGCGTGATGCGGACGCTCGGCCGCGCGCCGCAGGAATGCGACCGCGTCCTCCTGACCCGCGACGTCGTCGAGGACGGCTGCCATGGCCGGCAGGGTAGCGCGCGACGCCGACGGCTCAGCGGTTGCCGTGGTCGTGGCGGTCGCGGAGCGCCTTGTCGATCGCCGCACGGACGTCGTCGAACACCTCGGCCGGCGCGCGGGCCGCATCGATCACGACGAACCGCTCAGGATGTTCCTCCGCGATGCGCAGGTACGCGTCGGCTACGGTCGCGAGGAACGACCCGCCTTCCCGTTCCATCCGGTCGCGCTCGTCGCCCGACCGCGCGAGGCCGAGCTCCGGCTCGATGTGCAACAGGATCACGAGGTCCGGGAACAACCCCTGCGTGCCCCAGACGTTCAACGACAGGATGTCGGGCTCGCCGAGCCCGCGCCCCGATCCTTGGTAGGCGAGCGACGAATCGACGTAGCGGTCGCACACGACGACCTTGCCTTCCGCGAGCGCCGGCCGGATCACCGACGCCACGGTCTGTGCTCGGGCCGCCGCGAACAACATCGCCTCGGCGCGGGCATCGAGCGAGCCGGTCTCTGGATCCAGTAGCAGCTCGCGGATGCGCTCTCCCGTCTTCGTCCCGCCGGGCTCGCGCGTGACGAGCACAGGCACGTTCGCCTCATGCAGGTACCGCTCGAGCATCGCGATCTGGGTGCCCTTGCCCGCACCTTCGACGCCTTCGAAGGCGATGAAGGCGCCGGTGGCGGGTGGACGTTTGAGCTTCGGCACGAGCGAGAGGGAGACGGGTCGAGACAGACGGTACCGCGTCAGCAACCGCCGCGTGTTGAGCGCCGCGGCCACGATCAAGAGCCCCGCGGTCCACAGCGCGAGGCGCGGCCCCGAGACGTCGATCCGCTGGCCCCCGATGTAGAAGTCGCCGCCGCCGAAGGCATTCGAGATCCAGTCGAAGAGCTGCGCAAGCAGCGGGAACAGCGCGAGCGATATGAACAGGACCATCCGCGACAGCGTGGTCAGCGCCGCGAACGTTCGGCCGCGGAACTCGTCGACCACGTTCTCCTGGAGCACGGTGTAGCCACTCACCCACGCGAGCCCGCAGAACGCGCCCAGCCACACGCAGAACACGACGGTCCACGACAGGTTGGGCATCGCCGCCATCACGATCAACGTGGCGGCGGCGGCCAGGAGCGACCACACGAACACACGGTCGCGCTCGACGACGCGCGCGGCGGGTGTCGCGCTCACCATCCCGAGCGCCATGCCGACGCCGAACGCGGTGACGACGAGCCCCCAGCCCGACTTCTCTCCGTGCACGGTCGTCGCGACGAACACGGGACCCGTCGCGAGCACCGCGCCGACGGCGCCGAAGGCGATCGCGATGCCGCCGGTCATCGCGGCCGCGATCGAGTCCTCACGAAGGAAGCGCAGGCCGTCGCGGGTGTCGCGCCAGACGCGAGACATATCGAGCCCTTCGCGTTCGGCGGCGGCGGTACTTCGCAGCATGATGCCGGCGACCATCGCCGCCGAGAACACGAACGTCGCCGCGTCGAAGACCAGCGCGAGCGACTCAGGCTGGCTCGCGAGGATCGGGATGCGCGCGCTGAGGGACTTCGACACGCCGACCAGCACGGCGAACGCCGCGCCGCCGATGGGGAGCGTCGCGTAGGCGCTCACCAGCACCAGCGAGTTGGCGTTCGCAAGTTGCCGGCGCGGCACGATGTTCGGCAACGAGGCGTCTCGGGCCGGGCTCCACAACAGCGACAGGCACTCGATCACGAACGACAGCAGGTAGATCGCCCACAACCGGTTCAGGAACGCCATCGAGAGGTAGAGGCCGGCCCGTCCGATGTCGGCGATGATCATGATCTGCTTGCGGTTGAACCGATCGACGAACGACCCCGCGATCGGACCGAACACGAACGCCGGCAGGGTGCGCGCGATCATCACGCCGGAGACGGCGAGCGCGGCCGTGCCGCCGCCGAGGCCGGCAACGATCGACGTGACGGCGACGAACCCGACCCAGTCGCCGAACGACGACACGGACATCGCGGCCAGCAGGCGCGCGAACGTCCGGTTGGTCAGAAGGTCCTTGATGGTGGCCGGACGGGTCCCGCGGAGTTCGGCGACCTCGTCGGTGATCGACGACACTGGGCGTTAGGCGTCGTCGCCGGAAGATGCCGCGGCGACCGCGGCCGGCTCGGTCGCCGGCGAGGTGTCCGGCGACTCCTTCTTCTTGGCCGTCGCGCGTTTCTTGGTCGTGGTCTTCTTCTTCGCGGCCGGCTTCTTCTTCGCCGCGGCCTTCTTGCGCGTGGCCGGCTTCTTCTTCGCGGCCTTCGCCGCGGCACGAGCGGCACGGGCTGCGGACTTGGCGGCGCGCGCCTCGGCCTCGGCCTCGGGGTCGCCCTCCTTGGTCTGCACCATGTCGAGGTCGAACTCGGCGCCGCATCCCCAGCACCGGATCGACTTCGGGCGCTGGACCAAGAGCGAGCCGTCGACCGGGCAGCGGGGCTCCTTCAGCGGCTCGTTGTTGATCGCGAAGTCGCACTCCGGATACCGGTCGCAGCCGTAGAACACGCCGAACCGCGTGCGCTTCTCGACGATCTCGCCCTGGTTGCACTGCGGGCAGGTGATCTCGAGCGACCGCGGCGGGTCCTTCTTGATGTACCGGCAGTCGGGGTAGCCGCTGCATCCGATGAACGGGCCGTAGCGCCCGACCCGGCGCTGCAGCTGGCGTCCGCAGTCCGGGCACTTCTCGTCGAGCATCTCGGGCTCGGGGCGCTCGCTTCCGTCCATGTTGCGGATGTAGCGGCACTCCGGGTAGTTCGGGCAGCCGATGAACTTGCCGTAGCGCCCGAGCTTCACCTGCAGCTTGCCGGGCTCACGCCCTTCGGTCGGACACAGCGGACAGAGCTCGTCGAGGTCTTCTTGATATCGCTCGAAGGAGTCCTCGGCCTTCTCGAGCGCCCGCTCGAACGGCGCGTTGAACTCATGGAGCATCTGGACCTTGCCCAGTTGGCCCTCGGCGATGTCGTCGAGCTCCTTCTCCATGTAGCGGGTGAAGTTGACATCGACGACGTCGGGGAAGTGCTCGATCAGCTTGTCGGTGACGACGTAGCCGACGTCCTCGGGCTTGAACCGGCGATCCTCCAGACGCACGTAGCCGCGATCCTGGACCGTCGAGATGATCGACGCGTACGTCGAGGGCCGGCCGATGCCCTCCTCCTCGAGCTTCTTCACAAGCGACGCCTCGGAGTACCGCGGCGGCGGCTGCGTGAAGTGCTGCTCGGGCAGGACCTCGAGCATCCGGAGCGCCTGCTCGGCGGTGAGCTCGGGCAGGTTCGACTCGGCGTCCTCGTCGACCTTCTCGTCGTCGCGGCCCTCGCGGTAGAGCTTGAGGAACCCGTCGAAAACGAGCGTCTGGCCGGTGGCGCGAAGCCCGTAGGTGGACGCGCCGGCTGTGGCCTCGATGTCGACGCCGACCTGGTCGAACCTCGCCTCGGCCATCTGTGTGGCGACCGTGCGCTGCCAGATCAAGGTGTAGAGGCGGAGCTGGTCGCGGTCGAGCACGGTCCCGAGACGCCCGGGTGTGCGCATCGCGCTCGTCGGGCGGATCGCTTCGTGCGCTTCCTGGGCGTTACGGCTGCGGGTCTTGTAGCGCCGCGCCTCGGCGATCGTGTACGACTCGCCGTACTCGGACCTGACCAGTTCGGCGATCTCGCGGAGCGCCGAGTCGGCGATCGTCACCGAGTCGGTACGCATGTAGGTGATCAGGCCGACCGAGCCCTCGCCGGGCAGGTCGATGCCTTCGTACAGGCGCTGCGCGATCTGCATCGTTCGGCGCGCGCCGAACCCGAGCTTGCGCGCGGCCTCCTGCTGCAGGGTCGAGGTCGTGAACGGTGGCGACGGCGAGCGCTTGCGCTGCTTCTTCTCGACCGCGGTGACGCGGTAGCGGGCGTCGCGGAGGGCGGCGGCATGCGTGTCGGCGTCGCCCTGCGCGCCGAGGACGAGGCCCTTCTTGTCGGGGCTCGTCGCGAGCTTGCCGTCCGGCACCTGGACCAACCGGGCGACGAACGGCGACTCCGGGTCCTCCGGCGTGAGCCGGACGTCGATGCTCCAGTACTCGACCGGTACGAACGCATCGATCTCGCGCTCACGCTCGACGATCAGCCGCACCGCGACCGACTGGACGCGCCCGGCGGACAGGCCCGGCTGCACGCGCTTCCACAAGAGAGGAGAGATCTTGTAGCCGACCAGCCGGTCGAGGATCCGCCGCGCCTCCTGGGCGTCGGTCAGGTTGCCATCGATCCGGCGTGGGTGGGCGAAGGCCTCGAGGATCGCGTCGCGGGTGATCTCGGTGAAGGTGACCCGGTCGGCCTGCTTGGCGTCCTCACCGAGGAGCGTCGCGACGTGCATCGCGATCGCTTCGCCCTCGCGATCGAAGTCGGTGGCTAGGACCAGGCCGCCGGCGGACTTCATCGCCCGCTTCAGGACGGCGACGTGCTCCTTCGAGCGCTCGGGCACTTCGTACTCGACCTGGAAGTCGTGCTCCGGGTCCACCCCGAGCTTGGACTTGGGCAGGTCGCGGATATGGCCGTACGAGGCCCGGACCAGGTAGTCCGGCCCCAGGTAGCGCTCGATGGTCTTCGCCTTGGCGGGCGACTCGACCACGACCAACGTCTTCGGCATGCTTGCTGTTCCTCTTTCTGGAAACCCCTTCGGTCGGAGGGCTCCCGGTGGCGGACGGTACCACCGCCTCAGCACAGAACCGTGACCTTTGCATCCACCCCCATTGGTACGCTCACAGCGTTCCCGCTGGTCACGAGGGAGGTTCCCCCCTGCTCGCCGTCTTCACCGACACGATCCAACGGCTGGTCGCCGACAACGGCTACCTAGCGGTCTTCCTCTTGATGTTGCTCGGTTCGATCTGCGTACCCATCCCCTCCGAGGTGGTGATGGCCTTCGCGGGCGCCCTGTGCGCTCCCGCTTTCGCCGCAAGCGTTCTCGGCTCCCCCGACGCGGCCCTCTCGGTCCCGTGGGTGGTCATCTGGGGGATCGTCGGGAGCATGGTCGGGTCCTGGCTCGCCTATGCCCTGGGAGCCTGGGGTGGCCGCCCCGCGATCGACCGGTGGGGCCGATACCTCTTGTTGCGCCCCCACGAGGTGGACCGGGCGCATGCCTGGTTCGAACGCCGCGGCGAGGCCGTCGTATTCCTCGGCCGCCTCGTGCCCCTGATCCGGGCGTTCGTGAGCCTCCCCGCGGGCGTGGCCCGCATGGATCTCCGCCGCTTCACCCTGTTCACCCTCCTCGGCGTGATCCCGTGGTGCCTCGGCCTCGCGCTGGCGGGCAGAGCCCTCGGGGCCCAGTGGGACACCCTCGAGCAGTACTTCCTCCCGGTCTCGATCGCGGCCGCCATCGCGTTGGTGGGGGCGATCGCGTGGTGGATCTGGTCCCGCCGACGGGCGGCAGCTGCGCTGATCGAAGGCAAGACCGAGGCCGAGCACAACCGTCTGGACTGAGACCCAAGGTGTGGATCCGGCGTCCGATGGTGCCGATGCGTCGCTAGGCTCAGGGCGTATGGGCCAGCGATCGGCCGTCTCGGTGGCACGAGCGAACGAGGCGTCACCCGACGAGGTGAGCGGGTTCGCCTCGGTGTTCGACGAGCCGATCCGGCCGTCCGACCTCGTGCGATTCCTCGGCGACGACCGACACCACCTGCTGCTCGGCTACCTCGACGGGCGTCCGGCCGGGTTCGTCACTGCGACCGAGGTCTTCCATCCCGACAAGGAGCCGGAGCTGTTCTTGAACGAGATCGGCGTCGGCGACGAGGCGCGCCGCCACGGCGTCGCCCGGGCACTGATCGAGGAGTTGACCGCCCTCGCGCGGGAACGCGGGTGCATGGCGATCTGGGTCCTCACGGACGAGGACAACGAGCCTGCGATGCAGCTGTACCGCACCACGGGAGGACGCTGGGACGGCCGACGTCAGGTGATGTTCGAGTACGACCTAACGACTGACGAGACCGCCGCCGGCTAGAGGTTAGAGGTTGGCGACCATCGTCCAGTGGTCGCCGCCGTCACCGGACTCCGACACCTTCTCGAAGCCCGCGCGCTGGTACATCATCCGCGACCGGTTGTGCACGGCCACCGACAGCGACAACGCCTGGAACCCTTCCTCACGCGCCTGCACCATGCACGCGCGCAGCACGGTCTCGCCGATCCCTTTGCGCCGGTGCAGCGGCACCACCGCGATCGACAGCTCCGGGGTCTTCTCATCGACGAACCCGTAGCCAGGCGTGTCCTCGGTGAACAGCCGGTACCACGCCGCGCCGACCGGCTCGCCCTCGATCTCGGCGATCACGCCGCCGTCGCCGTTGCGCCCCCAGCCCTGGCTGTACCGCAGGAGGATCGGCTCGGCGAGCACCTCTTCCATCGGCTCGCGCGGCCAGTCCGGGTTCCACCGGGCGGCCTCGTACATCATCTTGCGGAGGAACGGCAGGTCCTCGGACGTGACGGGGCGGATGTTCATGGCTCGATGCTAGCGCCTCCCACCCCTCAGACGGTCTCCGTTTCGCTGGTCGGCGTGCCCGACACGAGCATCGGGACGCTCGACAGGACTACCCGGTCCTCATAGAGGAACAGCCGCTTGATGAACAACGCGTTCTGGTTGTGCAGCGGCAGCTGCCACCAGTGGTTCACGATCACCTCGGGCACGATCACGTTGACCACGGTGCCCGGATCCGACGAGTAGCGCCGCACCTCCTCGAGCATCGGCCCGGTCAGGTCGCGGAACGGCGCCTCGACGATGTCCAACGGGACCTCGAGCCCGGCGTCGAACCATGCGGTCTCGAGCCGGTGCGCGGCCTCGGGGTCGAGATCGAAGTAGATCGCCCGGGTGATCGTCGCGTCGAGCGACTTCGCGTAGTTGACCGCGCGGATCGTCAGGTCGTTCACGGTGGACAAGAAGACCAGCGCGACCGTCCGATGGGGGATCAAGGGCTTCCCGTCGACCCCGCGCACACCTTCATGGGTCATCACGACGGGCACGTCGGTGACGACCACGTGGGGCGTTCGGAGCAGCGAGGCCTTGAGCCGCACCAGGTCGGAGCGCCGCAGCACGTACGCGGGAAGCCCCGACCCGACGAGCTCCGGGACGACGAGGTTCACGATGTCGTGCGGCGCGACATCCATCTGCGCGACCGCGCGGCGAACGCTTGCGGTCATGCTCCCGTGCCCGGCCGCCTCGAGCGGCGGCGCCCCGGCGCCGGCGAGCTCCGCCCACCCCGTCGCGAGCTCGTCCGGCACCGACGACATCGGCGTGAGCACCCGCAGCGACCGCGGGTGGAACGATCGGATGTATCCGAGGGCCTCGGCGACCGACGCGTCTACCTGGCGCACCAGCAACACGACGTGCGTCTGGCCGATGACGCCGACGCGTTCGGTCCCACGGTGCACCGCCGCGCGCACCCACGTGTAGTGGCGATGGATCGCGTAGAACAGCGGCACGAGCAGCGCCATGATCAGGATCGAGAGCCACGCACCGTCCTTGAACTTCGAAAAGATCACGACGATCAACACCACGAAGGTCGTGATCGCGCCGATGATGTTGATCACGATCGAGCGGCGCCAGCCCTTCATCGCGTTCTCGCCCTTGCGGCCCTCGGCGATCCAGTGCTTCACCATCCCGCTCTGCGACAACGTGAACGACGTGAACACGCCCACGACGTAGAAGTGGATCAAGGTGTTCAGGTCGGCTTTGAAGATGTAGATCATCAGCGACGACAGCAGGCCGAGGACCACGACGCCGTTGGAGAACACCAGCCGGTCGCCACGGTTCACGAATTGGCTGGGCATGAATCGGTCCCGGCCGAGGATCGACGCGAGCCGGGGGAAGTCCTGGTACGCGGTGTTCGCAGCGAGGATCAGGATCGCGGCGGTGAACGCTTGCACGATGAAGAACCCGAACGTGTTGTTCCCGAAGATCGCGACCGCGACCTGCGCGACCGCCGACCGGTCCTCGCTCGCGACCAGGCCCGGCACGTGCGTCGCCAGATAGGAGATCCCGAGGAACATCGTCACCGCGATCGTCCCCATGATCGCGAGCGTCGCGGCGGCGTTCTTCGCTTGCGGCCGTTTGAACGCGGGCACGCCGTTCGAGATCGCCTCGACCCCCGTGAGCGCGGTCGCGCCCTGCGAGAACGCCTTCAGCAACGCGAAGATCGTGATGCCGGCCACGGCCGCCGGCGCCGCGATCTGCGGACTCGGCGGCGCGACGGCGGGGCAGCCGCCGACGCACCGAACCGCCCCGACCGCGATCAGGATCAGGATCGACACGACGAACCCATAGGTGGGGATCGCGAACAGCGTGCCCGACTCACGGGCGCCGCGGAGGTTCGCGATCGTCACGAGGGCAACGAACATGATCGACAGGATCACCTTGTGCTCGTTGGCCCACGGGAACGCCGACCCGATGGCGAACACGCCGGCCACGATCGAGACGATCACCGTCATCATGTAGTCGAACAGCAGCGCGGCCGCCGCCACGAGCCCGGCGAACGTGCCGAGGTTCTCCTTGCTGACGATGTAGGCACCGCCGCCGCTCGGATACGCGCGCACCGTCTGGCGGTACGAGCTCACGACGATCGCCATCAGCGCCGCGATGGCGAACGAGATCGGCATCACGTACTTCGCCGGGTCGGTGGTCGCGAGCGTGAGCGCGATCAAGATCTCGCCGGTCGCGTAGGCCACCGAGGACAGCGCGTCGGAGGCGAACACCGGCAGCGCGAGGATCTTCGGCAGCAAGGTGTGCTCGAGGTGTTGGCTCGAGAACGCGCGGCCGACGAGGACACGCTTGGCGACCGAGCCGGTCGACGCTTTCGGTTGGGAGCCCATCAGCCCCCGATGCTACGGCCGAGCACGCCCGACCCGTACGTCATGTCGTGTCAGCGACCCAGCGATATCCGACGCCCGGCTCGGTGACGATCAACGCGGGCGCCGCGGCGTCGTCGCCGAGCTTTCGCCGGAGCGCCCGGACGTAGGTGCGCAGGTACGTCGTTTCGGTGCCGTAGCCCTGGCCCCACACCCGTCGCAACAACCATTGGTGGGTGAGGAGCTTGCCGGGGTTCGTAACGAGCACCTCGAGCAGCCCGTACTCCGTCGGGGTCAGGTGGACCTGTTCGCCGTCGATCGTCACGAGCTGCTTGGCCAGGTCGACCTGCAAGCTGTTGAAGGTGAGGACCGGCGCGTCCGGTTCACCGGAGCCTTTGCGCCGCAACGCGGCTCGGGAACGCGCGAGCAGCTCCTCCATCCCGAACGGCTTGGTCACGTAGTCGTCGGCGCCGGCGTCGAGGGCGGCCACCTTGTCGCTCTGGCTTTCGCGAACCGACAGCACGATGATCGGGACCTCCGAGAAGGCGCGGACGCGGGTGATCACCTCGGTGCCGTCCATGTCGGGCAGCCCGAGGTCGAGCAGGATCAGCTCTGGGTGCTGACTCGCGGCGGCGACCACTCCCTCGTCGCCGGTGCCCACCGTCTCGACGGTGTACCCGTGCGCCTCGAGGCTCGTGCGGAGCGCGCGACGGATCTGTGGTTCGTCATCGACCACCAGCACCTTCACGCCGCTGCCTCCTCGATCGGCAGGTCCAGGACCATCGCCGTGCCGCCACCGGCGGTCTCCTCGACCCAGATCCGGCCGCCGTGCGCGACCACCACGGCCCGCGCGATCGACAGCCCGAGCCCGCTGCCGGGGCGCTCCGGCTCCTCCTGGCCACGATAGAAGGGCTCGAACACCTTCTCGCGCTGCGTGAGCGGGATCCCCGGACCCTCGTCGCTCACGCGCACGCGCACCGCTGCGTCCTCGCGCGATACGTGGATCAGGATCGCCCCGCCGGGTGGCGAATGGCGGGCGGCGTTCTCGACGAGGTTGGTCAGGACCTGATCGAGCTGCATCGGGTCCGCGGCGATCTCTGGGAGGTCGTCGGGCACCGCCAGCTCGACGCGCACACGCTCGAGCTGCGGCCGCATCCGCGCGAGCACGGCCTCGGCGACCTCCTGCACGTCGGTCCGAACCCGGCGCGGGATCAACGCGCCGGCCCGGATCCGGGCGAGGTCGAGGATGTTGCCGACCAGCCGGTTCAGCCGGTCGGTCTCCTCGAGGAT
Source organism: uncultured Actinomycetes bacterium (assembly GCA_963792215.1). Taxonomy (GTDB): domain Bacteria; phylum Actinomycetota; class UBA4738; order UBA4738; family HRBIN12; genus AC-51. The sequence continues at coordinate 864,694 of CAWBVL010000007.1, read as the reverse complement.
GGTGACGAGCAGCTCGTGTTGCTGGGTCGGGTCGTGGACCGTGGTCGTGTCGAGCAGGCTCGTGACGCCCGCTTTGATCGACGCGAGCGGGGTCCGCAGGTCGTGGGTCACCGAGGAGAACATCGCGGCGCGCAGCTCGTTGGTCTCGGCGTCGAGCTGTGCGAGTCGCGCGCGGGCGTCGAGTCGCGCGCGGTCCAACGCGACCGCCGCCTGCCGGGTCGCCGCCTCGAGCAGCTCTCGTTCCCTGCGGGTGAACGATCGGGCGCGGGCCGGGCGCTCCGTGGTCAGCGTGCCGAGCGGCACCGACGCGATCACCACCGGGAGGATCTCGCTCGGCCCACCGAGCTCGACGCCTTCGCGCGTCGCGATCGCGCTCATCTCATGACCGTCGAGCACTACCTGCACGCTGCACATCGCGAGGTTGAACGGATCGAGCAACAGCGCGACGAACTCGTCGAGCACCCGGTCGGGGACGTCGCCAGTCAGCAGCTTGGTTGACAACAGCGCCAGCAACCGGGCCTCCCGCTCGCGCTCCGTCGCCCGCCGGCGCTCCGCCGCGGCGTTGCCGACGACCAGTCCGACCACCGCGGCGATCGCCAAGAAGACCACCGCCGCGATCACGTCGCGGAGTTGCTCGAACTGGAACCCCACGCCGGGCTGCTCGATCCAGGGCAGCGCGACCGAGGAGAGCAGCGCCGTGATGATCCCGGCCCAGATGCCGCCGCTGACGGCCGAGATCGTGACCGCCAGCATCAGGATCGCGACCCCCGCGCCTGGGCCAAGTTCCCTGGTCAGGGCCACAAGGATCGCGCCGCACAGGGCAGCCCCGACCCCGATCGCCAACGCGCGAACCGACAGCTGGTCCACCCGGGGATCCCTGCGGTCCGTGGCCACGACGGACACGCTACCGCCTGGTCGAGCGTGATCTTGGCGCCCGGATGGCCGCCGGGTCGTTCACGGGTTCTTCACGCGGTGTTCGGCATCCTTCACGCCGCACTCACGCGCGGAGTCCGACCCTTATCCACGGAAAGAAGGGTCTCGCTGACCCTGGTGTCGGACCGTCACCCCCGGCATCGGACGACGCGGGACAGGGCACCAACGAACCTACTTTCCTCCGAGCCCGTCTGCGGGGCCGGCAGCTCCCTCCAGCTGTCGGCCCGCAGGCATATCTGGGGTCCGTTCCGTTCTCTCTCTCCATCCGCTTGGCGCTGTCAGGCGGTTCGCGCGCGGGTACGCTTCCCGGCCATGCGGGTGCTGATCATGGGATGCGGACGCGTCGGCTCCGAGCTCTCGCACGCACTGCTCGACGCGGGCCACGAGGTCACCGTGATCGACAAGCGCGCCGCGGCGTTCGACCGGTATCCGCCCGGCGAGCAAGCCCGAACCATCGTCGGGCTCGGGTTCGACCGCGACGTGCTCGAGGAAGCGGGCATCCGCGAGGCCGACGCGTTCATCGCGGTCTCGAGCGGCGACAACTCCAACATCGTGTCGGCACGCGTCGCGCTCGAGCACTACCACGTGCCCAAGGTGATCGCGCGCATCTTCGATCCGCGCCGCGCCGAGATCTACGAGCAGCTGAACATCCCGACGGTCGCGACCACCACCTGGGGCGTCAAGCAGTTCCAGCTGATGCTGTTGCACACCGGCAAGGAGGTGCGCGAGAGCCTCGGCGGCGGCGAGCTGCTCCGCGTGCGCGTGCCGGTGCCGAGCCACTTGGTCGGCAAGCCCGTTTCGACGTTGAACGTCGACGGGCACATCCTCGTCGCCGGCGTGTCGCGCGGCGGCAAGGGCTTCATCCCGGCGAGCGACAGCACCCTGCAAGAGGGAGACTTTCTGATCGTCACGATGGGTAAGGACTACATGGACGAACTCGACGCCATACTCGAGCCGGCGGAGCACCACTGATGCGGGTCGTCGTCACCGGCGGGGGCGCGATCGGGCGGCACGTGGCCGCCGACCTCACCACGCGCGGCCACGAGGTCACGCTGATCGAGCAGGACAAGCAAACAGTCGAGGACCTCCGTGTGGAGATCCCCGGTGTGACCATCATGCTCGGCGACGCGTGCGAGCCGTGGGTGCTCGAAGAGGCGGACCTCGCGCGCTCCGACGTCGTGGTCGCCGCAACCGGCGACGACGAGGACAACCTCGTGACGTCGCTGCTCGCCAAGCAGGAGTTCGCGGTGCCGCGCGTGCTCGCGCGCGTGAACCATCCGAAGAACGAGTGGCTGTTCACCGATCAATGGGGCGTCGACACGGCGGTCTCGCCCCCGCACATGCTCACGTCGATGGTCGAGGAAGCCGTCACCACCGGCGACCTCGTGCAGCTGCTGCGCCTGGAGGGCGGGCAGATCTCGATCGTGGAGATGAAGCTCGCCGCCGACTCGCCGGCGGTCGGACGGCCGATCTACGAGTTGCGGCTGCCGAACGACGCGGCGATCGTTGCGATCGTGCGGGACGCGCACGTCGTCATCCCGCAACCCGAGACGGTGCTCGGCACGGGCGACGAGCTCGTGGCGCTCGCCGGCGTGGGGACCGAGCAGGCGCTTCAGTCCGCGATCGTCGGCGACTGACGCGGCGCCTTAGCCCGTCGGCTCGAGCTGCCAGCGGTACCCGATCCTCGATTCGGTGACGATCGCGCGCGGATGCCGCGGATCCGGCTCGATCTTTCGGCGCAGCTGGCTGACGAACACCCGAAGCGCCTCGACATCGGGCACGCCGTCGCCCTCCCACACCTCGGCGAGCAACCACTCGTGCGTGCGGAGCACGCCTGGCGCGCTCGCGAGCGCTTCGAGCAGCCGCCATTCGGTCGGCGTGAGGTGCACCTGGTCGTCGCCACGGCGGACCGACCGCGCGCTCAGATCGATCGTGATGTCCTCGACCGCGAAGCGCGTGCCGCTCGGCTCGGGCGCGGCTCGGCGGAGCAGCGCGCGCACGCGAGCGAGCAGCTCGGCCGCGCCGAACGGCTTCGTCAGGTAGTCGTCGGCGCCGAGATCGAGCGCCGCCACCTTGTCCTGCTCGGCGTCTCGAACCGACAGCACGAGGATCGGCACACCGCTGAACCGCCGGATCTCCCGGCACGCGGTGAGCCCGTCGACATGCGGCAGGTTGAGGTCCAGCACCACGAGATCGGGCTCGAGGTCTCGGACCGCGCCGATCGCCGCGCGGCCGTCGGTCGCAGCCTCGACGCGGAAGTCACGCGCGAGCAGCGTTCGCTCGACGGCGCGGAGGATCTGCGGCTCATCGTCGACGACCAGGATCAACGGGTCGCTCATGCCGCCCGGAGCCGGAACCCCATGGTCGTGCCGCCGCCGGGCGTGTCGGTCGCCCAGATCTCGCCTCCCATCGCCTCGACGAAGCCCTTACAGATCGCGAGGCCAAGGCCGGCCGACAGGCGCGGCGATCCTTCCTGCAGCTTGTAGAACGGCGTGAAGAGCAACTGCTGGTCGCCGAACGCGAGCCCCGGCCCGTGGTCGACCACCTGGACGACGACCACGCCGTCGGCCCGCTCTGCGCCGAGCTCGATCCGCCGGTCCGCGGCGCCTCGCACGGCCCGTGCCGCGTTCTCCACGAGGTTGGTTACGACCCGCTCGACGAACAACACGTCGCCACGGATCCGCACCGCGTCGTCGGCAACGCGCACCTCGATCTCGACGCCGGGCCATCGTTCGCGCACGCCGTCGACGGCCGGACCAACGAGGTCGTCGAGGTCGACGAGGTCGTCGTGGGCAACGAGCGTGCCCGACTCGATCCGCGACATGTCCAACAGGTTCGTGATCAGCTGCGCGAGCCGGCCGGCAGAGGCACGCACATCCTCGAGCACCACTCGAACGCTCTCGCGGTCGAACGCCGCACGGTCGAGCACGTCGGTAACCGACGCCGTGATCGCGGCGATCGGGCTCTTCAGCTCGTGTGACGCCGCCGCGAGGAGCGACTGCCGCATGTCCTCGGTCCGCTTGTACAGCTCGGCTTCGCGCAGCTCTTGCTCCAAGCGCTCGGCCTGGACCACCAGCGCGACCTCGTCGGCGAACGTGCGCACCACGCGCGTCTCTGCAGCGGTCAGCGGCGGCCGGTCGCCGACGAACACGAGCGAGCCGACGCGCGCGGGTCCGACACGCAACGGGAACGCGGTCGCAGAGGACGCCGCCGGGTCCGTCTCGTCACGCACCGACGCAAGGACGAAGCCCAGGCGTTCCGCGGCGCGGCCGAGCGCCGGCGTGAGCCCCTCCGCGCGCTCGGACACGAGCACGTGACTCAGGTCGAAGAGCAGCCGAACTTCAGCCTCGCGATCCTCGGCGGCGGTCGCGCGCTCGTGAGCGACGCCGACCAGCCACGAGATCAACAGCGACATCGCGATGAACGCGAGGAAGGCGACGACGTATTCGGTCCGCTCGAGGTTGAACGTTCCATAGGGCGGCAGGAACCCCACGTTGTAGAGGGCGGACCCGACCACCGCGGCGACGATCCCGGGGATGACGCCGCCGAGCCATGAGGCCACCACGACCGGGACGAGGAACGCGAACGCCGTCAGGGTGTGCGACAGCTGGACCCGGAAGGGCTCCATGACGGCGGCGATCACGATGCTGCCAACGGTCGCCACGAGATAGGCGGCCCAGTTGCTCCACGAGGGCCGGCGAACACCCAGTACCCGGGCCGAGACGACCGCCGTTCGATCCACGCTCGCAACGATAGTCGCCCTTACGGATCCCTTATCCCGCGTTCCTACCGTGGAACGTGATGCAGACCGACGAAGCCTCCTCCGAGAAGGGCGCGGGGCCCAAGACGGCGGCCGCCCGGTCTGGGACGACCGCCTCGCCGTCGCGTCCGAGCTCGCGACCACCCCTCCCCCGCAGCAACGGTTACGCGGTCAAGCGGGCGATCCTCGGCCGGGCGCTCCCGACCGCCCACCTGGTGCACGAGCGCCTCGGCAAGATCGCCGCGCTCGCGATCTTCAGCTCCGACGCGCTGTCGTCCGTCGCGTATGCGACGGAAGAGATGCTGAAGACGCTCGCGATCGCGGGCGTTGGCATCCTGATGTTCTCCCTGATCGTGCCCTTGTCGGCAGCGATCGTCGCCGTGCTCGCGATCCTCGTCTTCAGCTATCGCCAGACGATCAAGGCGTACCCGTCGGCTGGTGGCGCGTACATCGTCACGAAGGACAACTTCGGTCTGATCCCCGCCCAGGTCGCCGGCGTGGCGCTGCTCACCGACTACGTGCTGACCGTCGCCGTGTCGGTGTCGGCGGGTGTGGCAGCGATCATCGCGCTCGTCCCGGCGACGGCGCCGTTCCGCGTCGAGATGGCGGTCGTCTCGATCGTGCTGATCGCGTACGGCAACCTCCGGGGCGTCCGCGAGTCGGGCAAGATCTTCGCCGCGCCGACCTACGTGTTCATCTTCTGCATCTTGTCGCTGATCATCGTCGGCGTGGTGCGGGCGGCCACGGGATCGATCGTCGTCCCACCACCCGCGACCAGCGGAGGTGCGATGTCGGCGTTCGCCCTCGTGCCGATGTTCATCGTGCTGCACGCGCTCGCCTCCGGGAGCACCGCGATGACCGGCGTCGAGGCGATCTCCAACGGCGTGCCCGCGTTCCGGCCGGTCGAGTGGAAGCACGCGCGGCAGACCCTCGTCGCCCTCGGGCTCCTTCTCTCGACGATGTTCCTCGGGATCTCCTGGCTCGCTGCGAAGCTGCAGATCAGGCCCGACTTCTCGGGACGGTCCACGGTCGTCGCCGACATCGGCCACGCCGTCTACGGGTCGAGCCCGCTCGGCCACGCCGCCTTCGCGCTCCTGCAGATCGCGACCGCGTTGATCCTGGTGCTGGCGGCGAACACCGCCTACGCCGACTTCCCGCGCCTGGCGAACTTCCACGCCGGCGACGACTTCCTGCCGCGGCAGTTCACGACTCGCGGGCACCGGCTGGTGTTCTCGAACGGAATCTTGGCGCTGTCGGCGGCAGCCATCGTCCTCGTGATCGCCTTCCACGCGGATGTCACGAAGCTGATCCCGTTCTACGCGATCGGCGTGTTCACGTCGTTCACGCTGTCGCAGGCCGGGATGGCGAAGCGCCACCTGCGCCTGCGCGAACAGGGCTGGCGCGTCGGGCTGGCGATCAACGGGGTCGGTGCGATCGCGACCGGGGTCGTGCTCGCGATCGTCGCCCGGACCAAGTTCGCCGAGGGAGCCTGGGTCATCTTGATCCTCGTGCCGGTCTTGGTGGTCCTGCTGGTCCGGATGAACCACCAGTACGACCGCGAGAAGCGCGAGCTCGAGCGGGACCTGAAGGCGTTCTCGCCGCCCCAGAACCGGCCGCCGATCACGATCCTGCTGGTCGAGGACCTCGACCCCAAGACCGTGCATGCGCTGCAGTACGCGCGAACGATCCGGTCGGAACGGACGATCGCCGTGCACGTCGAGGACGATCACGCCCGAACCGAAGCGCTGCAGGCCGCGTGGCGGACCGCGGGCCTCGATGCGATCCCGCTCCGGATCGTGCGCGGCCGAGGCGACCAGGCGGCGCGGCTCGCCGGCTTCCTCGCCGCATACGAGCGCGAGGACCGCGACGCGATCGTGATCGTTCCCGTGCCGCACGAGCGGTCACTCCGCGAACACGTCGCCGACCGGCGCGCCGGCGCGCGCCTGCACCGCGCGCTGCTGCCGTACGGCCACGTGCGTGTCACGATGGTCCGCGACCACCCCGACGGCGTCCATCCTTTGCAGCGCGATGAGGCCGGCAAGCCCGTGGTCCGGCTCACCGCTCGTCAGACCCACGATGTAGTCGTCTTGGTCGACAAGCTCGACCGGGCGACGCTCCAGGCCGTCTCGTACGCGCTCGGGCTCGGGACCCGGACCGTGCGCGCCGTGCACGCGGCCGCGGACCCCGATCGAGCGACCCAGCTCGCGAACCGGTGGTCGGAGCTCCGCGCGCCGGTGCCGCTGGACGTGATCGAGTGCTGGGACCGCGACGTGCCGCGGGCGATCGAGCGCTACATCGTCGGGATGGCGTCCGAGGGCACCGAGATCACCGTCGTGATGCCCCGGCGCGATTATCCGCAGCTGCGCCAACGGCTGCTGCACGACCGCACCAGCCGGAAGATCGAGCGCTCGCTTGGTCGCTACGCGCATATCGACGTCGCGGACATCCCGTACTACGTCCGCGGCGTTCAGCCGCCCCCAGCCGACCCCGACGACGCGCCGCTCCCGGCGTCGGTCTAGCGTCCCTCCACCGGCTGTTCGCTCCAGCGGTAGCCGATGCCCGGTTCCGTCACGATCGCGCGAGGCCTTCGCGGATCGGGCTCGATCTTGCGACGGAGCTGGCTGACGAACACCCGCAGCACCTCGACGTCTTCGCCATACGTGTCGCCCCACACGCGCTCGAGCAACCACCGGTGGGTGAGCAGCTTGCCGGGGTACGCCGTCAGCGCCTCGAGCAGGGCCCACTCGGTTTTGGTCAGGTGGACGTCGCCGTTGCCGCGGGTCACGCGGTGCGCCTGCATGTCGATCGCGACGCCGTCGAGCTGATAGACGGGCGGCCGTTCAGCCGGCGTGCCCTCGCCGCGCCGCAGCAGCGCACGCACCCGGGCGAGCAGCTCCCCGGTTCCGAACGGTTTGGTCAGGTAGTCGTCCGCGCCGAGGTCGAGCGCCGCGATCTTGTCGGGCTCCTCGTCACGGACCGACAGCACGATGATCGGCACGCTGCTCCACGCGCGGATCCGCCGGCAGAACTCGAGCCCGTCGAGCACCGGCATGTTGAGGTCGAGCACGACGAGGTCGGGCGGCGCCGCGGCCGCGAGGTCCAGCGCCACGGCGCCGTCGCCGGCCAGCTCCACCGTGTAGCCGCGCGCGACGAGCGACCGCTCGATCGCCTCGCGGATCTGCGGCTCGTCGTCAACGACCAAGATCTTGGTCACGACGCCTCCTGCAGCGAGAAGGCGAAGGTCGCGCCGCCGCCCGGCGTGTCCTCCAGCCAGATCTCGCCGCCCATGAGGTCGACGAATCCGCGTGCGATCGCGAGACCGAGACCCGAGCCCAGCTTCGTGGTGCGCTCGTCCAACCGGGCGAACGGCAGGAACAGCTGGGTCCGCTCCATCGTCGTGAGCCCCGCCCCGTGGTCGACGATCTTGACGGCCACCTGCGCGTTGCGCTTCCCGTGGGACGTGGGGCCGATCTCGATCTCGACCGAGGGCTTGGCGGCGGCCGTCGCGGCACGCGCGGCGTTGTCCAACAGGTTGGACACCACCCGGGGGACGAACACCGGATCGGCGATCACAACCTCATGGCCGTCGTCGATCGCCATCGCGATCGTGACATCCGGCCACCGCATGGATGCAGCGTCGACCTCGGCGGTCACCGCCTCGGCGAGGTCGACGTGTTCGAGATTGGCCTGGACCACGCCCGCCTCGATCCGCGAGAGGTCGAGCAGGTTCGCGACGAGCGCATCGAGCCGGTCGGCCTCGCGGTCGACGACGCGGAGGACGGCATCACGATCCGCTGCCGAACGCTGGACCTCAGTGTCGAGCAGATCGGTCACCGATGCCTTGATCGCCGCGAGGGGGCTCCGCAGATCGTGCGAGACCGCCGCGAGCATCGTCCGTCGGGCCGTCTCGGTCTGCCGCAGGATCTCGGCATCGGTGGCGGTGCGCAAGAGCCGGTCGCGCTCCAACACGAGCGCGAGCTGGTCGCACACGGCCCGCAGGACCCGGGTCTCGGCCGGGTCGAGCGCTTCACGCGAGCCGGTCAGCACCACCAGGCCCAGCGTGCGGTTCCCCACCGACAGCGGCAGCCGTTCTGGCGCGCGCCCCGGGTCCGCCGGGTTCCACGACGGACTGATCGATCCCGAGGGCGCGCCGACGACGACCCGCTCGTCCAGCCCGCCCTCGGGCACGCTCACGAACAGCGCGCCGGCGTCGAAGCCGAACCGCTCGACCACATCGCCGAGCAGCGCCCCGTACGTGTCCTCCCCCGGGCCCCGCACGACGAGGTCGCGACTCAGTTCCTGCAAGGTCTGCAGCTCGGTCTCCTTCGCCTCGGCGACGTCCGCCCGGTCGACCGCGCGTGCGTACAACAGCGAGATCAATACCGACAGCGCGAGGAACACGATCAGCGCCACCACGTGCTCGCCGCGTGCGATCACGAAGGAGTCGTACGGCGGCAGGAAGAAGAAGTTGAACGTGAGGAACGACACGACCGCCGCAACCAAGCCCGGGCCAAGCCGTCCGACGATCGCGGCCGCCACGACGACGACCAGGAACGTGAACCCGATCGTGAGCGGTTGCAGCGTGTCGCGGAACGGGAGGAACCCAGCGACCACCACGAACGGCCCCGCAACGGCGATCAGGTAGCCGATCGCCCGCAAGTGCCCGCGCGGCCCCGCGCGCATCAACTGGACGGCCCGCGACGTGCTCATGATCGAAGGATAGCCAGCCGTAGACGGCCCCTGACCTGCGACGACGGCCTTGACGCCGGACCTTTACGGAACCCGTAGGCGCCATGGCCCGTTCCTCACGGTTCGCCACATACGCGGTGGCTACGGTCGGTGGCAGGAGGTGAGGACCGTGTGGGATATCTGGGTCGTCGCGATCACCGCGGGGTTCTTCGTGTTGGCCTTCGCCCTCGTCCGCTGGTTCGACGCGATATGAGGATCTCGGATGCGCTCGAGCTCCTGCTCTCGATCGCGCTGTTGGTCTACCTCGTCTATGTGCTGATCCGTCCGGAGCGGTTCTAGATGATCATGATCGTCGTCTACCTGCTGCTGCTGATCGCGCTGACGCCACCGCTCGGCGCATACCTGTATCGCGTCTACACCCGCGAGCAGACCGGCCGCATCGAGGGCGTCGTGTACCGGATCATCGGCGTGAACCCCGACGCCGAGCAGTCGTGGCGCCGGTACGCGACCGCCGTGCTGTGGTTCAGCGCACTGAGCATGACGTTCGTCTACCTCGTGATGCGGTTGCAGCAGCATCTGCCGCTGAACCCTGAAGGCTTCTCGGGCGTGAACCCGTACCTCTCGTTCAACACCGCCGCCAGCTTCATGACCAACACGAACTGGCAGTCCTATGGCGGCGAGACGACGATGAGCTACCTCACCCAGATGCTCGCGCTGACGTTCCAGAACTTCGTGTCGGCGGCGGTGGGGATCGCGGTGGTGATCGCGATGATCCGCGGGTTCACCCGGGCGGGCACCGACAACGTCGGGAACTTCTGGCGCGACCTCGTGCGCGGCGTGCTCTACGTCCTGCTGCCGATGGCCGTGCTCGTTGGGATCGTCCTGATGAGCCAGGGCGTGGTGCAGACCCTCAGCGCCTCGGCCTCCGTCACAGGCATCCAAGGGTTCGCGCAGACGATCGCCCGCGGGCCGGTCGCGAGCCAGATCGCGATCAAGCAGCTCGGCACGAACGGCGGCGGCTTCTTCAACGTCAACTCGGCCCATCCGTTCGAGAACCCGACGCCGCTGTCCAACTTCGTCGAGTCATTCGCGATCCTCCTGGATCGCCGGCGCGCTCACGTACACGTTCGGGAAGATGGTCGGGAACGTCCGGCAGGGCTGGATGTTGTTCTCGGTGATGTGGGTCCTGCTGGTGGTGGGACTCGTGCTGACGGTGCCGGGCGAGCGCACCGCAACGCCGGCGATGCAGGCGGCGGGTGTCTCCGCGACGGCACCGAACCTCGAAGGCAAAGAGGTCCGGATCGGATCGGACGAGTCCTCGCTCTGGGCGGTGACCACGACCGACGCGTCGAACGGCAGCGTCAACTCGATGCTCGACTCGTATCAGCCGCTCGGCGGGCTCGCGCCGATGTTCAACATCGCGATCGGCGAAGTGATCTTCGGCGGCGTCGGGAGCGGGCTCTACGGGATGGTGTTCTACGTCGTGATCGCCGTGTTCATCGGCGGCCTGATGGTGGGCCGGACGCCCGAGTACCTAGGCAAGAAGATCGGCGCCCGCCAGGTCAAGATCGTCGTGATCGCGGTGTTGGTGCCGTTCCTCCTGGCGCTCGCGTTCACGGCCGTGGCGGTGGTCACGCCGGCGGGGATGACGGGGCCACTCAGCACCGGGCCGCACGGCTTCAGCGAGATCCTCTACGCGTACCTCTCCCAGGGGAACAACAACGGGTCGGCGTTCGCCGGGCTCACAGCGAGCTCGCCGTACTACACGGTCACCGGCGGCATCGCGATGCTCGTCGCGCGGTTCGTGCCGCTGATCGCCGCGTTGGCGCTGGGCGCGAGCGTCGGCAAGGAGCGAACCGTCCCGTTCACTGCCGGGACGCTGCGGACCGACACCGGTCTCTTCGCGGGCCTGTTGACCGGTGTGATCGTGATCATCGGAGCGCTGACGTTCCTCCCGGCCCTCGCGCTCGGGCCGATCGTCGAGCAGCTCCAGAGGGGGTTGAGCTGAGATGGCTGTCGCAGCCCCTCCGCACACCGAGCCCGCGACCGAGACCTCGGTCAAGGCGCGCCCGCTGTTCGACGGCCCGATCGTCCGGCAGGCGATCGTCGACAGCTTCAAGAAGCTGAACCCGCGCACGCTGCTGCGCAACCCGGTGATCTTCGTGGTCGAGGTCGTCTCAGTCGTGGTGACGATCCGGATCGTCGCCGACGCGGTGAACGGCGGACCGGTCGCGTTCGACACCGCGATCGGACTCGGTCTGTGGTTCACGGTGCTGTTCGCGAACTTCGCCGAGGCGATGGCCGAGGGGCGCGGGAAGGCGCAGGCCGAGGCCCTCCGCCGGACACGCGCGGACCTGATCGCCCGCCGTCTCACGTCCGACGGCACCGAGGAGACCGTGCCCGCGTCGGACCTGCGCGCCGGTGACATCGTGATGGTGTCAGCGGGCGAGCTGATCCCCGGCGACGGCGACATCGTCGAGGGCATCGCCTCGGTCGACGAGTCCGCGATCACCGGCGAGTCGGCGCCCGTCATCCGCGAGTCGGGCGGCGACCGCTCGGCTGTCACCGGCGGGACCAAGGTGCTGTCGGACTGGATCAAGGTCTCGATCACCGCCGAGCCGGGCGAGGGGTTCATCGACCGGATGATCCGGCTGGTCGAAGGCGCCGAGCGGCAGAAGACCCCGAACGAGATCGCGCTGTCGCTGCTGCTCGTGAAGTTCACGATCATCTTCTTGATGGTCGTCGTGGCGTTGCAGCCCTTCGCCATCTACGCCGGCAACCGCGTGAGCGACGCGATGCTGATCGCGCTGTTCGTCTGTCTGATCCCGACGACGATCGGCGGCCTGCTGTCGGCGATCGGGATCGCCGGGATGGACCGGCTGGTGCAGCGCAACGTGCTCGCGATGAGCGGGCGGGCCGTCGAGGCGGCCGGCGACGTCTCCGCGCTGCTGCTCGACAAGACCGGGCACGATCACCCTCGGCAACCGGCAGGCGGTCGCGTTCATCCCCGCGCCGGGCATCGACGAGCGCGACCTGGCCGAGGTCGCGCAGATCGCGTCGCTCGCCGACGAGACCCCCGAGGGCCGCTCGATCGTGGTGCTCGCCAAGGAGCGGTTCAACCTGCGGGAACACGACTTCATGGAGGCGCACGCCGAGTTCGTGCCCTTCACCGCGCAGACGCGGATGAGCGGGGTCGACCTCGAGGGCAGCGAGATCCGCAAGGGCGCCGTCGACGCGATCCGCGGGTGGTCGGGCACCGACCTGCCGCCCGAGCTGGACGAGGCGGTCGAGCGCATCTCGCGCGCCGGCGGCACCCCGCTCGCCGTCGCGAAGGACCACGTGCCGCTCGGCGTCATCGAGCTGAAGGACATCATCAAGGATGGCCTGGTCGAGCGGTTCGACCAGCTCCGCCGGATGGGCATCCGCACCGTCATGATCACCGGCGACAACCCGCTCACCGCGGCAGCCATCGCGCAGGAGTCCGGCGTCGACGACTTCCTCGCCGAGGCCACGCCCGAGACGAAGATGGCGCTGATCAAGAAGGAGCAGGAGGGCGGCGTGCTCGTCGCGATGACGGGCGACGGCACGAACGACGCCCCCGCGCTGGCGCAGGCCGACGTCGGCGTCGCGATGAACACCGGCACGTCGGCCGCGAAAGAAGCCGGCAACATGGTCGACCTCGACTCGAACCCGACGAAGCTGATGGACATCGTCGAGATCGGCAAGCAGCTGCTGATCACCCGCGGCGCGCTGACGACGTTCTCGATCGCGAACGACGTTGCGAAGTACTTCGCGATCATCCCGGCGATGTTCGTCGGCGACCTATCCGGCGCTCGACCGGCTGAACGTGATGCACCTGACGTACGCCGCAGTCCGCGATCCTGTCGGCGGTCATCTTCAACGCGCTGATCATCGTCGCGCTGGTGCCGCTCGCGCTGCGCGGCGTGCGCTACCGCCCGGTCGGCGCCGAGGGTCTGCTGCGCCGCAACCTGCTGATCTACGGGCTCGGCGGGATCATCGTGCCGTTCATCGGCATCAAGCTGATCGACGTGCTCCTCACGGCGGTGCATTTCCCGTGATGCGCACAGCCCTCCGCGCGCTCATCGCCACGCTGCTGCTGGCCGCGATCACCGGGATCGCATACCCGCTGGTCATGACCGGGATCGGCCAGGTCGCCTTCGCGCACGACGCGAACGGGTCGCTCGTCGACGTGAACGGCCAGCCGGTCGGCAGCGCGCTGATCGGACAGCAGTGGACGGGCCCGCAGTGGTTCTACGGGCGCCCGTCGGCCGTGCAGGACGACGCGTCGACGTCGTCGGGCACGAACCTCGGGCCGCGGTCGCAGCAGCTTGCGCAGGACATCGGTGCGCGTGCCGCCGCGATCCTCGAGGTGGAATCCCCGTACACGCCCGGGCTGACCGTGGCCGAGATCCCCGTCGACCTGCGTGACCGCGTCCGGAAGCGGCCTCGACCCCGACATCTCGGTCGCCGCCGCCCGCTTCCAGGCGCCGCGGATCGCCTCGGTCCGTGGGCTCCCGATGGACGAAGTGATGAGCCTCATCGACGCGCATACCGCAGAGAAGACGCTCGGGTTCCTCGGCGAACCACGGGTGAACGTGCTCGAGCTCAACATCGCGCTGCAGGAGGTGGCACCACGAACGTGACCACCGCCCTCCAGCGCACCGTCTTGGTCGTGTGCCGCACGCTGACAGAGGCGCCACGGCTCTACCCCGCCGACGTCGACGGGTCGATGGCGGTCGTCGTCATCACCGTCGGATGGCCGATGACGGCCGCCCAATCGAGCGCCGTCGATCAGGCGCTCGAGCTGGCTCGCGAGCGTCGCGTCGTCTTCGACGCGTTCCTGGTCGGGTCGATCACCGAGGGGCTAGATGTCGTGGATGCGCGTGACCGCGTGCTGTTCGCCGGTGATCGTCGCGAAGGCAAACGGATCGTGCGCGGGCTCGGCCCGCGCGGGATCACCGCGAGTGTCGCGCGATGACGTGGATGTCGACGTTCGTCGCTTGACGGATCAGCTCGGTCACGAACGACCCGCGCAGGATCTCCTGCCAGCGTGAACGGCTCGGCTCGCCGACGACCAGCTGCGTCACGAACTGCGTGTACGCGACGTTCAGCACACCCGCGACGGGATCCTCGTCGTCGATCACAAGGAGCTCACCGCCGAGATCGGCCACGAGTTGTTTGAGCTCGACGAGCCACGCAGTCGTGTCCGGCTCGTTTCGCTCGCGCACGTGCACCACAAGGAAGTCGCCGCGAGCACGCTGCGCGATCCGGGCGCCGCGCCGCACGAGGTCATCGGCGGGGCTCGGGCTTGCCGACGCACACGAGCACGCGCTCGCGCGTCTCGGGCGTTCGGCCCTTCGACCAGCGCGACAGAAGCGTCTCGTCGACCTGGTTCGGCGACGCGCATCAGCGCGAGTTCGCGGAGCGCGGTCAGGTTATCGGTCGTGAAGTACCGCTGAAGCGCGAGCTCGGCCTTCGCCGGGTCGGGGTAGACGTTCCCGTGGAGCATCCGGCGTTGCAGCGCGTGCGGCGACATGTCGACGAGCTCGATCTGGTCGGCGAGCTCGACCACCCAGTCGGGAACCGTCTCGCGCTGCCGGACGCCGGTCACGTCTGCGACGACGTCGTTCAGGCTCTCGAGATGCTGGATGTTGACGGTGGTGATGACCTCGATGCCCGCGGCGAGAAGGTCGATCACGTCCTCCCAGCGCTTGCCGCGCCGGCTCCCTGGGACGTTCGTGTGCGCGAGCTCGTCGACGAGCGCGATCTCCGGGTCGCGCTGGATCACCGCATCGGTGTCCATCTCCTCGAACGTGGTGCCTCGGTACTCGATCGAACGCTCTGCGACGGTCTCGAGGCCTTGCAGCATCTCGAGCGTGCGCGGCCGGCCGTAGGTCTCGACGCACGCGATCGACGACGCGGGTGCCACGTTCCGCTCGACGCCGGCCCTCCGAGAGCATCGCGTACGTCTTGCCCACGCCGGGCGCCTCGCCGAGGTAGATCCGCAGAGGGCGCAGCCTTCGCGGCGCGAGCCTCGCCTCGCGTCCACTGCGGCGGCGCCGACGGCTCGGGCGCGACCGCATGCCCGATCAGGGCTTCGACTGACTCGACCCCGCGCTCGGCTGGCTCGTTCGCCATGATCGAAGCGTACGCCGGACCAGGCGGTTCAGACGGTGAGTTCGAGGCGCGGGTTCATCATCTGGATCCGGCCGTGCTGCTCGCCGAGCACACCCTCGACGACAACGCGCGTGCCGAGCGTCAGCCCGCGGATCGCGCGCCGGCCCATGAATTGGATCGACACTTCGCCGGTCCCGTCCGAGATCACGACCTCGAGCGACTCGTTGTCCTGCATCGGCAGGACCGTGAGTCGGCGGATCACGCCGGCGATCTTGACCCGCTCGCGCGGCTGCGCGTCGCCGATCCTCACAGAGCCGGGCACCGCGTCGGCCCAGTCCCGGATCTCCGCGTCGAGGCGCGATTCATCGGACTCGGTCAGCCGAGCGAGCCACCGGCGGAAGCCCATCGACTAGGCCGCCGTCGTGCCGGCCTTCGCCCGCTCGACGTCCTCCTCGAGCCCCGACTCCCGGCTCTTCGATACCCAGATCATCGCTCCGAGCACGACCGCCGCGACGATCACGATGGCAGCGCGCAGCGCCGTGTCGTCGGCATGCGTCACGATCACGGGGGCGATCAGGAGCGCCACGAGGTTCATCACCTTGATCAACGGATTGAGCGCCGGACCGGCGGTGTCCTTGAAGGGGTCGCCGACCGTGTCGCCGATCACCGCCGCCTTGTGGCTGTCCGAGCCCTTCCCGCCGTAGTGGCCTTCTTCGATGAACTTCTTGGCGTTGTCCCAGGCACCACCAGAGTTGGACAACATCACCGCCAGCAGCTGTCCGGTGAGGATCGCGCCGGCCAGGAACGCGCCGAGCGCCTCGGCCTCGAGGAAGAACCCGGCGATGATCGGGGCGAGCAACGCGAGCAGCCCCGGGGTCATCAACTCGCGGAGCGACGTGCGCGTGCAGATGTCGACGACCGCGCCGTAATCCGGCTTCTCGGTGTAGTCCATGATCCCCGGGTGGTCGCGGAACTGCTTCCGCACCTCGACCACCACCTGGGCGGCGGCCCGACCGACCGCGCGGATCGCGAGCGAGCTGAACAGGAACGCGACGCACCCACCGATCAGCAGCCCAACCAGCACGTTCGGCTGGTCCACCCGGATCGGGAACTCGCCGTTGATCGCGAGCGAGGGGTCGGCCTTCAGCACCGCCTCGGCGAACGAACCGAACAGCGACGTAGCCGCGATCACCGCCGTCGCGATCGCGATGCCCTTGGTGATCGCCTTCGTTGAGTTTCCGATGGCGTCGAGCCCGCCGAGGATCTCGGCGGGCCGGCCTTCGAACTCGCCCGACATCTCCGCGATGCCCTGCGCGTTGTCCGAGATCGGGCCGTAGGTGTCCATCGACACGATCACGCCGACCGTGGTGAGCATCCCCATGCCGGTCAGCGAGATGAAGTAGAGCGACTCGCGCGTGTTGGCGCCCAAGAAGTAGGAGCCGATCATCGCGGCGCCGATCACGAGCGCCGACCACACCGTCGACTCGAGCCCGATCGAGAACCCGGACAGGATCGTCGTGGCAGGACCGGTCACCGTCGAGGCCGCGATCTCCTGCACCGGTTTGAACTTCGTATCGGTGAAGTACTGGGTCATCTTCTGGATCACCGACGCCAGCACGAGCCCGATCAGCACGGCGATCGCCGGCTTGTATGAGTCCATGTAGACCCCGGAGATCACGAACGCAGCGGCGGCCGAAATCGCCGCCGAGATGAAGAAGCCGCGGTTGATCGCGCGCATGCCGTGCTCGTCCTCGGAGCGCGGCGCCACGGCGACGATCCCGATCATCGACGTCACGACGCCGACGGCCCGCACGAACAGCGGGAACATCACGCCGATGATCGCGCCTTTGGGCGAACCTGCATACGCCGCGGCGCCGAGGATAAGCGACGCGATCAGCGTGATCTCGGAGGACTCGAACAGGTCTGCCGCCATGCCTGCGCAGTCCCCGACGTTGTCGCCCACATTGTCGGCGATCGTCGCCGCGTTGCGCGGGTCGTCCTCGGGGATGCCTTGCTCGACCTTGCCGACCAGGTCGGCGCCGACGTCGGCCGCCTTCGTGAAGATGCCGCCGCCGACCCGCATGAACATCGCGAGCAGCGCGCCGCCGAACCCGAACCCGACCAGCACCGCGGTCGCGTCGCCTTGATAGATGATCAGGATGACGACGGCGCCGAGCAGTCCGAGCCCGACCGTGAACATCCCGGCGACCCCACCGGAGCGGAACGCGATCCGCATCGCCTTCCGCAGTCCGACCTCACGCGCTGCGTTCGCGGTGCGCACGTTCGCGCGCACGGCCAGCCACATGCCGACGTACCCGGTGATCGCCGAGAACCCGGCGCCCAAGATGAACGCGATCGAGCGCCCGAACTTGATCGAGAATGCGGAGTGCTCTGCGTTGGCCGGCGCCGGCAACAGGAAGAACAGCGCCACGGCAAGCACGGCCAGGAACACCGCAACCGTCCGGAACTGGCGGGACAGGTAAGCCTTCGCGCCCTCCTGGATGGCCTGCGCGATCTCGCGCATCTTGGGGGTGCCTTCCGGCGCCGACAGCACCTCCCGGACCAGGTACCACGCGAACAGCAGGGCGACGATCGAGATCCCGAAGATGATCCACAACGCGATCTTCTCGGAGCTGCCGAACACGGCCTCGATCGTCCCGCCCTCCTGGGCAAGCCAACCGACCATCGAACCTCCCATTGGAATCAGTGCTCCCCGAGGTCAGGGCCTCGGGTCAAGGACCGGTGAAGGATACCGGACCTCGTGGTTGCCGACCTGCGGAAGTAGACCGACGGAGGGCGCGCCTGCGGCTACGATGCAGCGCATGCGGACGGTTGTAGCCGTCGCGATCGCGGGCGCCGTCGGAGCGCTGGCGCGTTGGGGCATCGGCGCCTGGTTCGGCCACCGCTTTCCATCGTTCCCGTGGGGGACGACGGTGATCAACGTCAGCGGGTCGTTCATCCTTGGCGTCATGTTCGCGGTGTTCGTCGAACGCAACATCTGACGGCCTCGTCACGACCGAGCGCGTGCACGTCGTGACCTACCGCGGGTCCGAACCCAGCGAGTGACGGCGCCGCCTGCGCGTCTCGACCAGCCGGAACGTCAGCCAGCTCGCCGCGCCCGCAAGGATCGCCGCAACGATCACGCCGACCTTGGCAGCGTCGAGCAGCTCGGGCCGGTCGGCGAACGCCAGATCGGCGATGAACAACGCCACCGTGAACCCGATCCCCGCGGTGACGCCGAGCCCGAGCACCGCGCCGCTGTCGACGTCCGGTGGCACCGTGCCCACTCCGGTGCTGTTGGCGAGCCGCGTCGCCGCGACGACGCCGATCGGCTTGCCGACCACGCGCGCGACGATGATCGCCACCGCGATCGTGACGCCCGTCGTCGTGAACAGCGCCGATGGCGCGATGTGCACACCGGCGTTCGCCAACGCGAACAACGGCACGATCACGAACGACGTCCACAGCAACAACGCGTGCTCCACCCGCGCGACCGGCGACACCGCTTCGCGCGAAAGATCGGCGAGCTCGAGCCAAAGCGGCGCGTCGGCGTCGGGCGGCTCGGGGTCGTCGGCCGTGGCCTCGGCGATCCGTTGCGCCTCGGCGCTCACCGCCCGCGGCCGCTGGAACGGCGCCGCCGGCGCGAGCAGCCCCATCACCACCCCGGCGATCGCCGGCTCGACGCCGGCCCGCCACAACGAGAACCACAACAACGCACCCAGCCCGACGTAGACGGCCAGGCTGCGGATGTGCGCCCGGTCGGCGAGCAGCACGGCACCGACGACGACCACCGCCCACACCAACGCGACGAGGTCACCCTCGTGTCCGTACGCGATCGTGACCACGACGATCGCGCCGATGTCGTCGACGATCGCGAGGGTCAGTAACAACGGCTTCAGGCCCGTCGGTGCAGCCGCCCCGGCGAGCGCCAACGCCCCCAACGCCAGCGCGATGTCGGTCGCCATCGGGATCGCCCAGCCGTGCGCGCCCGGGCCGCGTCCTGCGATCGCCAGATACAGGAGTGCAGGCACGACCATCCCGCCGGCCGCCGCGATGGCAGGCAGCGCAACCGCCTTGGGCCGCCGAAGCTCTCCGCTCGTCACCTCGCGCTTGATCTCGAGCCCCACCACTAAGAAGAAGAGCGTCATCAAGCCGTTGCCGATCCAGAACCGCACGTCGGTGCCGATCGCGAGGTCGCCGATCCGCACCACGAGGGGCGTGCGCCACAGGCGCTCGTACCCGTCGGACCACGGAGAGTTCGCCCATAGGAGCGCGACGGCGACCGCGACGAGCAGCACGTAACCGGACGACATCGACGCACTGAGGAACTGCTGCAACGGCCGGACGACCGCTCGGGGGATGCGCCGCTCGGAGCGGGACCACGGCGCTCGGAGTTCTGGGTGCTCGGGCACGGCTCTCTTCCTTCTGCCGACCAGTCTTCCCGGCGCACCTTCGGAACCGCCGCAAGGCTACCCATTCCCTCGGCCGGCGGCGAGCCGGCGCGCTTGGTGCCCAAGCGTTACAGCTTCGTCACGAGTCGGTTACCAAGATCCCAGAGGACCGCTGGTAGCCTCGTGGGGCTTTGGCCAACGAGAAAACCCCCCTGCGGGACTCTGCACCGACGACGCCCGAGCGAGCCCAGAAGACCGTCGATCGGTCAACGGTGGCGCGCCGGCGCCTCGTCGTCGGCATCATCGTCGCCCTTGTCGTTATCGGCGGACTGTGGTTCCTGTTCGGCCGCGGCAAGGACAGCCCGCTCGGAAGCATCATCGGGCAGTCAACGCCGCCGGTGCCGACATTCCACTTCACAACCGTCGTGCCGAAGTACGAGCCGCTCCAGGCGCAACTCTCCAAGTCGAAGCTCCAGAAGGCGGCGAAGCACGTCGCGCCGGCCGTCGATAAGGCGACCGCCGAGTTCCTCCAGTCCGGCTATGTGAACCCCGACGGTTGGGGCGACTCCGGTTCGGTCGACGGGTACTTCACCGACGACGCGAAGCAACAGGTCGACGCGAACATCGACACACTGACGCTCGGCAAGGATGCCCAGGACAAGTTCGACACGTTCACGCCGAGCAAGAAGGGCAACACCGTCAAGGTCACCGCGCTGATCGACGGCAACTACAACGTGACCCGCGCGGCAGCCGAGTTCACCTTCAAGGGCACCGCTGCCAACAGCGACGGCACCAGCTCCAAGGTCACCGTCACCGGCACGCTGTTCTTCGTGCCCGACGGCAGCGACTGGAAGATCGAGTCGTTCCACATCAACCGGGTTGAACAGCCCCACAAGGCACCGTCGGCCTCCGCGTCGGCATCGGGAGGCTAAGTCATGACCAAGAAGCTCTTGGCAGTCGTCCTCGGGCTGTCCGCATGGATCGGCGGCACGGTCGCCGCCACCATCGGCAACGGCACCGCGGCGCAGGCCACCCCCTTGTTCTCGCTCGAGAAGGCCGACGCCAACTACACGCCGTCGCTGAGCGGCGACACACCGATCTTCATCCTGTTGATGGGCTCCGACTCGCGCCCCGGGGTCACGCCGATGGACAAGGGCCGCTCCGACTCGATCCACATCCTCGGCATCAACCCCGCAGCGCATCGCGCGACGATCTACGGCATCCCCCGCGACTCATGGGTCCCGCTGTCGACCGGCGGAACGAACAAGATCAACTCGGCGATGCCGATCGGTGGCCCCGAGGCCGAGATGCAGACGATCGAGAATGTCACCGGCATCAAGTTCGACTACTACGTGCTCACCGGGTTCCAGCAGGTCACCGAGGCCGTGAACCAGATCGGCGGACTCGAGGTCAACGTGCCGTACTCGGTCGTCGGCTTCCAGCAGACGTTCCCGTCGGGCTTGCACCGCATGACCGGCCAGCAGGTGCTCGGCTACTCGCGCACGCGACACTCGCTGCCCCTCGGAGACTTCGACCGCTCCCTCAACCAGGGCGTCGTGCTGCTCAGCGCGCTGACTCAGTTCCGGAACGAGTATGCGAAGGACCCGACGCGGCTCTACGACTGGCTCGGCGCCGGCTTGCGGACCGTCCAAACGACCGTGCCGATCGACGAGCTGATCAAGCTCGCCGGCCTGGCGCAGTCGATCCCGGCGAGCCGCGTGACCAACCTGGTCGCCCCGGGGACGAGCGGGATGCAGGGCTCGCAGAGCATCGTGAACCTCTCCCCCGAGAACCAGCAGCTCTGGCAAGACATGGCCCAGGACGGGTACATCCTCAGCAAGGACATCCCGAAGGACGCCACCCCCGCGCCGCTTCCGTAAGCGCGCGTCGAGCTTCGTCAGCACGTACCCGACGTAGCACACGTAGAACACGCCCTGGATCAGCAGCAACGGAGCGGTGAGCTTCCCGCGGATCCGCAGCGTCAGGTAGAGGACCGAGCCCGCGAGCAATGCGACGACCGCGGCAACGAGCGCCTCGCTGTGCAGCTCCCACGGCGTGAACAGCAGCCCGATCGACACGGGGAACGCCGACTGGAACACCATCGCCCCGGTCATGTTGCCCATCGCGAGCGTGTCCTTACGCCGCCGCACCCAGATCACGCTGTTGAACTTCTCCGGAAGCTCGGTCGCGAGCGGCGCCACCAATAAGGAGAACGCCAGCGGCGGGATCCCTGCCGCCGCCCCGATGTTGCTCACCGCGCCGACGAAGATCTCCGCGCCGAAGATGATCAGCCCGAGCGCGACCGCAACCTGCACGAACGGCGCCGCGACCGGGCCGTCCTTCGTCCACACGGGCAGTGAGCGCATCACCTTGCGGAGCCAGCTCCAGAAGTAGAGCGGGCGGATGTCGCTCTCCTCGTCTGGGTCGTCTTGCGCGGGCGTCTCGGTCAGGAAGTGCCGGCGCACGTAGTAGACGTAGCCGACCATCAGCACGATCACGAGCGCGTAGTCGAACGGCTTGCTCTTCAGCAGCCCGGCGATCACCGCCAGCGAATACATCACCAGGAAGTAGCCGAGGTCCTGCTGGATCACCTTGCGGTCGATGTCGAGCTCGGTCGGGCGGCGTCCGCCGCGGGCGAAGAACAAGACCGCGACGGCGACGACCACCATCGCGAGCGTCGTGAGCATGAACGGCGCGCCGAGGATCGCACCGGTCCCGATGTCCTCGCCCGCGCTGTGGCCCGACACGATCGCGATGATCGGCAGGAGCGTCTCGGGAAGCGCGGTGCCGACCGCCGCGAGCACCGAGCCGACGGCGCCTTCGGAGAGACCGAACCCCTCGCCGACCCACTCGACCCCGTTGGTGAACAGCTCGGCGCCGGCCAAGATCACCAACAGCGAGAGCACCAACAAGGCCCAGTCCATCGGGCGATGCTCCCAGGCCTGTTAGCTTGTCGCCACCAGCGATGACGACCCCGCCCGGAGCCGCCCGCTCGGATCCCGACATCCGGATCCGCCTCGTGTTCCTCGCCGCGCTGGCGATCGCAGTGCCGGCCCTGTGGGTTCGCTGGACCGAGCCGTATCTGTCGCACGGCGTCGAGGCACTGCTGTTCGGGCTCGCGATCGTCGGCGCCGCCTTCTTACTTGCCTGGGCTGCGGAGGTCGCGCAGATCGACATCGCAGCAGGCCTTGCGCTCGCGTTGCTGGCCTTGATCGCGGTGCTCCCCGAGTACGCCGTGGACTTCGTGTTCACGTGGAAAGGCGGACAGGCCGTCGCCGCGTACGGCGCCTCGTGCCCGAGCGGCGAGCCCGGACTTGCGTCGCCGTGTTCATTGGCGCTCGCCAACATGACCGGCGCGAACCGGCTCTTGATCGGCATCGGGTGGAGCTCGGTGGTGTTCATCGCGTGGTACCGCTCGCGCCGGCGGATCGACGGTCGAGCACCGCAACCGGTCAGCGAGATCCGGCTGGCGCGAACCCATGCGGTCGAGATCGCGTTCCTCGGCATCGCGACGCTGTACTCGCTCACCCTGCCGCTGAAGCACTCGATCACGCTGATCGACGCGGGCGTACTCATCGGGCTGTTCGGGCTCTACATGGTGCGGCTGGCTCGGGCGCCCGCCGAGGAACCGCATCTGGTCGGACCGTCGCGGTGGCTCGGGACCTTCCCCGACCGGCGACGCCGGCTGACCGTCGGCGCGATGTTCCTGTGGGCGGCGCTGGTGATCGTGCTGTGCGCGGAGCCGTTCGCGCACGCGCTGGTGTCGGCGGGCCGCGACTACGGCGTCTCGGAGTTCTTCCTGGTGCAGTGGCTGGCGCCGCTCGCGTCGGAGGCACCTGAGTTCATCATCGCGGGGCTGTTCGCGTGGCGCCTGCAGAGCGACACCGCGCTCGGCGCGCTCGTCAGCTCCAAGGTGAACCAGTGGACGTTGCTGGTCGGGTCCCTGCCGATCGTGTTCGCGATCGCGTCCCGGTCGATGCACGGACTGCCGATCGAGGGAACGCAGCGGCTGGAGCTGCTGCTCACCGCGGCGCAGTCGCTGTTCGCGGTCGCGCTGATCGCGAACCTGCGGATGTCGATCCGTGAGGCGAGGTGGATCTTCGCGTTGTTCATGGGGCAATTCATCGCATCGGCCGCCGTGGGGCCCGAGCTGCACGACGAGGTGTTGATCGTGACCTCGGCGATCTACCTCGTGATCGCGGTGTGGCTGCTGGTCCAGCATCGCGGTGCCGCCCGGCAGCTGGTGCGCGATGGGATCCGCGCGTCCTACGAGGAGCTCGGCGCCTCGTAGCCTGAGCCTCGATGGAGGCACAGGCGTTCCTCGACTCGTTGACCGCCGACCCGGCCGAGGCGGACAACCTGGTCCACGTCGAGCATCTGCCGGCGCGCGACCCGAAGCCGCTGCCGTTCCCCGACGACCTGCCCGAGGTGCTGGTCTCGCGGCTGTCATTGCTCGGCGTCGAGGGTCTGTTCGAGCATCAGCGTCTCGGACTGGAGGCCCTGCGTGGCGGGCGAAACGTGATGCTCGCCACGGGGACCGCCAGCGGGAAGTCGCTGGTGTATCAGATCGCGACGGCCGAGTCGGCGCTCGTGACGCCGAAGGCGACCGCGCTGTTCCTGTTCCCGACGAAGGCGTTGGCGCGCGACCAGCTCCGCGCGATGCGGGCGTTCAAGCTGCCGCAGGTCCGCGCGGCCGCGTACGACGGCGATACGCCGCAAGCGGAGCGCCCGCTGATCCGCCGGAACGCCAACCTGGTACTGACCAACCCGGACATGCTCCATCTGGCGTTGCTCGCGGACAACGCGCGGTGGGCGGACTTCATGCTGCGTCTGTCGGTCGTGGTGATCGACGAGGCGCACGTCCTGCGAGGCGTGTTCGGGTCGCACGTTGCGATGACGCTCCGCAGGCTGCGGCGTCTGATCGCGCACCACGGTGGGAACCCCCGATGGTGCCTCGCGAGCGCCACGATCGGAAACCCGTCGGAGCTCGCCGAGCGCCTGACGGGGCTGGATGTCGATGTGATCGAGGCCGACGCGGCGCCACGCGGCCGGAAGCTTTTCGCGATGTGGAACCCGCCGATCATCGACGACGAGACCGGGGCGCGGCGAAGCGCCCTGTCCGAGGCGTCGACCGTGATGACGAAGCTCGTCGACGACGGCGCTCGGACGATCGGGTTCACGCGGTCCCGGCGCGCGGCAGAGCTCCTCGCCGAGTTCACGCGCCGCGGCGTCTCGGACGCGCACGCTCGTGACCGGATCCGCGCATATCGCGCCGGCTACCTAGCCGAAGACCGCCGAAAGATCGAGCAAGAACTCGCGGACGGCGATCTGGTCGCGGTCGCGGCCACGAACGCGCTCGAGCTCGGGATCGACATCGGGTCCCTCGACGCGGCGGTCCTCACCGGCTATCCGGGCACGCGCGCCTCCATGTGGCAGCAAGCAGGGCGAGCGGGCCGCCGGAGCGACGAGTCGCTCGCCGTGCTGGTCGCACAGGACGACCCACTCGATCAGTACCTCGCGCAGCACCCGGCCGAGCTGTTCGAGCGCCCGTCCGAGGCTGCCGTGATCGACCCGACCAACCCGTACGTCCTCGAGCCGCACCTCCGGTGCGCCGCGCGCGAGTTCCCGCTCACGGATGAAGAGGCCGCCACGTTCTTCGGGCCGAACGCCGTCGATGCGCTCGAACGCTTGGCCGAGCAGGAACTGGTCAAGCATCGGAAGGAACGCTGGCACGACATCGGCACAACGCCGCCGCACCGCGATCTCGACATCCGCGCCGGAGGCGGGCACGTCTACCGGATCGTGCAGGAAGACACCGGCCAGGTGATCGGCACCGCCGACGAGCACCGTGCCTACGGAACGCTGCACCCGGGCGCGATCTACCTGCATCAAGGCGAGCAGTTCCTGGTCCGGGCCCTCGACCACGTGCGCCGCGTCGCCCTCGTCGAGGAGGCCGACCCCGACTACTACACACAGGCGCGCGACATCACCGATATCATCATAGTCAACTTGGTTGACCAACGTCCTCTGGGTGACGCGGAGCTCTGCTTCGGCGATGTCGAGGTCACCAACCAGGTCGTCGGCTTCGTCAGGAAGCTCGTCGCGACCAACGAGCTGATCGGTCAGGAGGAACTGGCGCTGCCGCCCGTGACGCTGCGGACCCGGGCGGTGTGGTGGACGCTCCCCGGCCGCCTGATCGATCGGGCCGGCGTCGCCACGAAGGAGCTGGCCGGCGGGATCCACGGCGCCGAGCACTGCGCGATCGGGCTGCTCCCGCTGGTCGCGACGTGCGACCGCTGGGACATCGGCGGCGTCTCGACGCCGCTGCACCCCGACACCGGTCTCACGACGATCTTCGTCTACGACGGCTATCCGGGAGGAGCGGGCATCAGCGAACGTGGCTACCACGCGGCGGAACGCTGGCTCCGCGCGACGGCCGAGCGCCTCCGGGATTGCCCCTGTCGCGACGGCTGTCCCTCCTGCGTGGTCTCACCCAAGTGCGGCAACGGCAACGAGCCGTTGGACAAGCACGCGGCGGAATCACTCACCCGCACGATGCTGGATGGACGATGATCCGACCCGGATGAAGAAACGGATCCTCATCGTCGGCGGCTTCGGCGGCATCGCGGTCGCGGTTGCGCTGTTGCTCTTCGGGAGCGCAACCCTCGCGATCCTCACGTTCGTCTTCCTCGCGCTCGGTGTTGTGCTCCTCCTGGCCGCCCTCGTCCAGACGCGGGATCCAGAGAGAACCGACCCGAGTGCTCCGTCACCATCGCCCGTAGCCCGCTCCGATCGCCTCGTCTGGATCGCCGCGGCGATACTCGCCGGCTTCGCTGCGGCCGCATCGATCGTGGCCGCGACGGTGGCGGTGGGTGAGGCGACCGGCCACGCCGTCGGACACCTCGTCGTCGGACTCACATGTCTTCTGCTCTTCGCAGGTGTTGCGGTGGCCTGGCACCCAGTGCCGGGCTCGGGCAAGGCGTCGATCCGGGGCATGGTGCTCCTCGTCCTCGGCGTCGATGCCTTCGGTTCGTTCATCGAGTCGCTCGGCGGCGCGGGCTATGACGCGTCCAATCTCGAACGACGGATCGAGACGCTCGCATCCCTGCACGGCGTCGGCGTCTACTTCGGCCCTGTCGCCCTCGTCGCGATCCCGCTTGGGCTCGTGACCATCCTCCGTCGTTGCCTGCGCCGGTCTCGCCACCAGGTTCCGGCACGGCTGAGTCGTTTCCTGCGGCCCCGGCTGGGTAGCCCACGCCTCTAACGGAGGACGCACCCGGCACTGCGGGTGCGTCTCAGTGTGTGTGGCGCAGGGAGGCTCAAAGATGACGGCTCGGAAGATGGACCGGTGGTGGACGATCATCATCGCCTTCGGTCGCGACTGTTCCTGATACGTACCGTCGACACCCTGGTCGTCGCGACGTAGTCACCGACCATCGCGAGGAGGGTGCGATGCCAGCGCTCAGCCGCCTCCCGCCATCGTCTTCGCGACGTCTTCACCGGACTGACCCCCGCGGCGGAGGGCGAGCGCCACGCTCGCGATGGCGATCAGGGTCACCATCAGCAGCAGCGTCGAGACGGACGCGATCTCCGGTCGTAGCACATTGCGCACCGCGCTGAACACGTAGACGGGCCACGGTGATGCCCCCGCGACGCTGACGAACGACGAGATGATCGTGTCGTCCAGACTGAGGGCGAACGCGAGCAACCCGCCCGCGAGGACCGCCGGGAACATGAGCGGGAGCGTGATCTGCCGGAACCGCCGCGCGGGCGTCGCATACAGATCGGCCGCGGCCTCCTCGAGCGTTTCATCGAGTCCCTGGAGCCGCGCACGGACGATGAGCGTGACCACCGCGATCGCGAACAGCGAGTGCCCCGCCCACAGACGGAGCATCCCGTAACTCACCGCGGGGATCGTCATCCTGGGCCCGAACGGGCCACCGATGCGGACGTACCAGATCAGGAGCGCGATCGCGTCGACGATCTCGGGTGTCACGAGGACCAGGAAGACGAGGGCGAGGAAGAGCACGGTCCACCTTCCCTTGCGCCTCGCCAGGGCGATCCCCGCGAACGAGCCCAAGACGGTTGCGATCAGAGCCGTGCCGGTGGCCGCCACGATCGATGTCTTGACCGCATCTTGGATCGTGGGATCCGTGATCCCGGTCCGGTACCCATCCAGGCCGACGCCGCTCCAAACGAGCATGGCCCGCCCGTTATTGAACGAGTACGCCACGATCACGAGGATCGGCAGGAACAGGAACGCGTAGACGAGGATGCCCCAGACCCGAAGCAAGACGTCGACGAGGTCGCGGCGGCTCCTCGGTGATATCGCGACCGCGCTCACGCGGTTCCCTCGACGATCGGTGGCAACGTGATCCTGCGGCTCGAGCGAGCGATCGATCGGATGACGAGCGCGATCACCGCGAACACGGCGACGGTTCCCAAGATCATGGCCACAAGGATCACCGCCTGCGCGGATCCCAAGGCCCAGTCCTGCGCGAGCGTGAACTGGCTCGCGACCATGACGCCCGCCATATTCCCCTTCGCACCCCCCAACACCAGGGCCGTGATGTAGTCCCCGGTGAGCGGGATGAAGACCAGGAGCAACCCTGCCACGATGCCGGGAGCCGCGAGGGGAAGCGTCACCTGTCGGAACGTCTTCCAGCGGCCGGCGCCGAGGTCCTTGGACGCCTCGCGCATCGCGGGATCGAGCCGGTCGAGCGTCACGAACAGCGGCAGGATCATGAGCGCAAGGTAGTTGTAGACGACGCCGAGCTGCACCGCGCCACGTGTCTCTAAGAGGTGGAGCGGCGAGCTGCGGATCCCCAACGTTTGGAGCACGCTCGAGAGCGGCCCGTTCGGCGACAGGAGGATGAACCACCCGATCGTGCGAACCAGGAAGTTCACGAAGAACGGCACGATCACCAGCCCGAGCAGCACGCCCCGCCACCGCGGAGCAACCCGGGTCGCGAGCCAATAGGCGAACGGGAATCCGATCAGGAAGCAGAGGGTCGTGCCGAGGATCGAGATCTGCAACGTCTGCGAGAAGACGTGCAGGAAGGCGCTCGAGATCGCCTCCCGATACGCCTCGAGCGAGAGCTTGTCGGTCGCGATCGGATGGTAGAGGTCCGGCTTGTACCCGAACGAGTAATAGACGATCCACAGAACCGGGAGGGCGAAGAAGAAGGCGAACCAGATCCAGGCGGGGAGCGCCATCACGAAGCGCGGCGCCCGGATCCTCCGGGCACCGCGCTCTGGTTCCGCGTCGTGCGCGGCCACGTCGCTACCTACCCGCCCGCGGCGGCCTTCATGTTCACGAAGATCTGCACCTCGCGATCGAACGCCGAGTTGATGTCCTGCGCGTGCATCGTCGCGAGCTGGTCATCCGTGAAGAAGATCATGTCCAGGAACGGCAACCCTGCCGATTTCGCATCCGCCTCGATGCCGGCGATCCCCGTGTTGTACCCGTGGAACGCCATGTCTTGCAGCGAGTTCGCCGGGTCGAGGATGAAGTTGATGAACGCGTAGGCGGCGTCGGGGTGTGGCGCGCCCTGCACGATCGTCCAGTTGTCCATCCACAGCTCCGTGTTGGGCGAGCCGAGGCCCCAGGCGTACTGGCTCGGATCCTTGAAGGAGTTGAACCCCTGCCGGGCGTCGCCGTTCCACACATGGGACAGCGCATAGTTCCCGCTCGCGAACTGGTAGCCGGGATACGACTCGAACTCCTTCACGTGGGGCGCCATCTGAGGAGGTCCACGCCTCGTACGCGTCGAGGTTCGCCGGATCGGTGGTCGTCCAGTCGATCCCGTTCGCCCAGAAGTACACGCCCATCACTTCGTTCTGCGCGTCGAGCAAGGACATGTTCCCGCTCGCCTCGTTCATCGCGACGTCGATGAAGTCGCTCCAGGTGTTGATGGGCCTGGAGATCTGGCTCTTGTCGAAGATCCATCCGACGGTGCCCCAGTCCTTGCACACCGAATGCGTGTTGTCCGGATCCCAGGGCTGATTGGTGAAGCTGCGGTGTCGAGGTTCTTGAAGTTCGGGATCCTCGAGAGGTCCAACTCTTGCAGCAGGTTGTTCGCGACCATCTGGGGGATGTACGGACCGGTCGGGACGACGATGTCGTACCCGCCGGTGCCGGCGGCCGCCACCAGCTTAGTGATCGCCTCCTCGTTCGACGCGTACGTGTCGATCGAGGTCACCGGCCCGAGCTCCTGGGTGAACTTCTTGAAGAGCTTCGGATCGTCGTACGCGGCCCAGTGGAGGAAATTCAGCTTGTCCTCGAGGGCCGGTCGATCCGGTGGCCGACACTCCTCCCGCAACGGAACTCGTCGTGCTGTTGTTGCTACACGCAGCAAGCAGGGCGCCCCCGGACACCGCCGCCACGAGCGATCCGCCCATGAACGCCCGCCGGCTGATCCGTTGGGCCGTCTCCGGCGAGGCCAAGATCTTCAGCCCTTCATCGGGGTCGTGCATACCTCTCCTCCTTCATACCCGCGTAGGGTTCATCCGGCGACCGCGGCCGCCTCGTCGCTCGCCGGATCGGCGAGCACGATCTCTGCCTGCTCGGCCCCGAACACATGCGTGCCGGCTGCCTCCCACGTGCACCACACGCGACCGCCGACCTGCAGCCGCGGCGCGCCGAGGCGTGGGAGCCGGGCGATGACCTCCTTGCGGCCTGGCGTGAGCACCACGAACTGGATCACATCGCCCAGGTGGGAGATGCTCGCCAACTCGCCCGAGATCGCGTTCTCTCCATCCGACGGCTGGTCGTCGGACACCTTGACGGCCTCCGGTCGAACGGCGGCGAGGGCGCCGCGTCCGTCCACAGCCCCGATCGGCTCGAGCGAAGACCGGATCGTCCATCCATCACCTTCTACGGTGGAACCCCCCTCGCGCGCCGTTCCCTCGAAGAAGTTCTGTTTGCCGATGAACCCCGCCACGAAGGCAGACGCCGGGTTGTCGTAGACGGTGTCCGGATCGGCCAGTTGCTCGATGCGGCCATCGAGCATGACCGCGATCCGGTCGCTCATCGACAGAGCCTCGTCCTGGTCGTGGGTGACGAAGATGAAGGTGATCCCCACCTGCGACTGGAGGAGCTTCAGCTCGATCTGCATCTCCTCTCGGAGCTTGCGGTCGAGCGCGCCCAGTGGCTCGTCCAACAACAGGAGGCTCGGCCGATTCACGAGAGCGCGTGCGAGCGCGATGCGCTGCTGCTGCCCGCCGGACATCTCGCGCGGCTTGCGAGCCGCGAGCTTGCTCATCTTCACCATCTCGAGCGCCTCACCGACGCGACGCCCGATCTCGCCTCTGTCGACCCTCTTCTGGCGAAGCCCGTACGCGACGTTCTCCGCGGCCGTCATGTGCGGGAACAGGGCGTAGTTCTGGAACACCGTATTCACGTTGCGCCTATGGGCCGGCACGCCCCGGACGCCGGTGCCCGAGATCATGATCTGCCCCTCGTCGGGATCCTCGAACCCCGCCAGCATCCGGAGAGTGGTCGTCTTGCCACAACCGGACGGACCGAGGAGCGACAGGAACTCACCGGGGAACACATGCAGGTCGATCGCGTCGACGGCGGTCACCGTGCCGAAGCGCTTCGTGACGCCGGTGAGGTCAACCGAGCCGACAACGTCGTTGTCCTTGCTGGCTCCCCCCACATCAGACATCTCGGGCAGAGTGTGGCCGAAGGCACCTCAGGGCGCAAATGAGTGTTGCTGCATATGGGTATCCCATGGTGGGAGTGGTGCTCGTGGCGGTCGCGTGCGCACCCAGTGCGCCGCGGATCAGACGCCCCGGGTGATCGACCTGGCGCACCATATCGAGCAGGAGGTCTAGATGGAGTTCACGACGCTCGCCGAAGGACTCGACCATCCGGAAGGAGCCGCGGTCGGGCCGGACGGGACGGTCTACGCCGGTGGCGAGGCCGGCCAGATCTATCGGATCGCGCCCGACGGCACGCCGGAGCAGTACGCGGACACCGGCGGCTTCCTCTATGGCGTAACGGTCGATGGCGGCGGCAACGTGTACGGGTGCGACATGGGTCGCGGCGAGGTCGTGCGGGTCGACCCCGGGGGGACGGTGACGACCTACTCGCGCGGGACGGACGAGCATCCGTTGCGTGTGCCCAACTTCTCGGCGTTCGACGATGCCGGCGTGCTGTACGTGACCGACTCCGGCAACTGGGGCGCCGACGACGGGTTCGTGTTCCGCGTGGCGCCAGGTGGCGAGACGACGGTCTGGAGCGACGCGGTCACGGCGTTCCCGAACGGATGCTGTTTGACCGCTGCGGGCGATGCCCTGCTCGTTGTCGAGTCGCACACCCGTCGCGTGGTGCGTGTGCCGATCGAGGCCGACGGGAGCGCGGGCGTGCCCGAGCTCGTCGTCGACCTGACGGGGAGCCAGCCCGATGGGATCGCGCTCGCGGTGGACGGCACGATGTTCATCGGGTGTTACCGGCCAGATCGGGTGTGGCGGATCTCTTCGGGTGGCGCCGCTGAGGTGTGGTTCGAGGATCCAGACGGCGTCGTGCTGAACCAGCCCGCGAACCCGGTGTTCGTCGGCGAGGGGCTGGGGCGCTTGCTGTTGTCGAGCCTCGGCGGATGGTCGCTCGTCACGACCGACCCCGGTGTGGCCGGGCTGCCCCTGCGCTACCCCTCGTTCTGAGCTGCGGGCAGCCGAACCTCTGCGCGGAGACCGCCGAGCGGGCTGTCGCCGAGCGTGACATCGCCGCCGTGCGCGCGGGCGACCTCGCGCGCGATCGCGAGGCCGAGGCCGGTACCACCTTCCGCTCGGCCGCGGCCTTCGTCGAGCCGGACGAAGCGTTCGAAGACGCGCTCACGGTCCGACGCCGGGATGCCCGGGCCGTCGTCATCGACGATCAGCGTGACGTGCCCGTTGGTCGCGGCGAGGCCGAACGCGACGGTCGCAGCGTGGCGGGCCGCGTTGTCACCGAGGTTCCGGATCAGCCGCTCGAGGGCTCGTGTATCGCCGCGGACGCGTCCGGCCTGCACGTCGCGGGTGCGGACGTCGTCCGAGGTCGTCGCTCGCAAACGCTCTGCTTCCGAGAGCACGAGATCGTCCAGGTCGATCTCGTCACTCGCCGTCAGGGCGTGGCCCTCGTCCAGTCGGGCGAGCAACAGCAGGTCGTCGACCATCGATTGCAGGCGGACGCCTTCGCTGCCGACGGTGGTCGCGAGCTCGCGGAGGTCGGTCGTCTCGGGGTGCTCGGCGGCAACCTCCGCGTGCTGGCGGATCGACGCCACCGGCGAACGGAGTTCGTGCGCGGCGTCGGCGACGAACCGCTGCTGGCGCTCCGCGGCCTCGCTGACCGGGCGCAGCGTCCGACCCG
The DNA here is from genome assembly GCA_963792215.1 of uncultured Actinomycetes bacterium. Lineage (GTDB taxonomy): Bacteria > Actinomycetota > UBA4738 > UBA4738 > HRBIN12 > AC-51. Next base: position 831,432 of record CAWBVL010000007.1, on the reverse strand, counting down.
CGACCAGCCACGTGACGACGCCGACGATGAGCAGCAACACGGGGATCGTGATCCAGAGCGCATGCGCGACCGCGCGCTGCGCGTCCTGCACGTCGTCGATCCCTCGGGCCACGACGATCGTGCGGTGAGCGCCCGTCGGCAGCACGATCTCGGTCGTTTCCGTCACGTAGTCGCCCTCGATCGTGACCGGACCAAGAGACTGGCTCGGGCCGAGCACCTGCACGGTTTCTTCTTGGGGGTCGGCCGGAACCGGCGCTTCATTGCCGGCGGAGATCCGCTCGGCGACCTGCGCGGTTCGCGCCTGGGCCGCCTCGCGCACCGAGTTGGTCATCGAGCGCCCGACCCAGACCACGATGCCGATCGCGGCGACCACGAGCGCGACGCCGACGATCAGCATGACGGTCGCCGTCACGCTGATCCGGAGCCGGCGGAGCCCGTCACCCATGGTCGGTCGCCACCCGGTAGCCCGCGCCGCGCACCGTCTGGATCGACGATCGCCCGAAAGGACGGTCGACCTTGGCACGGAGATGCCCGACGTACACCTCGACGATGTTGAGGTCGCCGTCGAAGCTCCCGTCCCATACGTGCTCGACGATGTCGGTCTTGGAACACACCGCCCCGTCGCGTCGCATCAGGTATTCGAGGAGCGACAGCTCGCGGGCCGTGAGGGAGAGCTCGACGTCGCCGCGCCACGCGCGGTGGACGGCGGGATCCAAGCGGAGATCGCCTGCCTCGAGCACCGCCGGACGTTCCTGCGCCCCTCGCCGGATCAACGCGCGCAGCCGTGCGACGAGCGCGACATAGGAGAACGGCTTGGTCACGTAGTCGTCGGCGCCGGTGTCGAGCGCCTCGGCCTCGTCGAACTCGCCGTCCTTCGCGGTGAGCATAAGGATCGGGGTCCACACGCCGGCCGCGCGGAGCTCGGCGCACACGCGGTACCCGTTCATGCCGGGCAGCAGGATGTCGAGCACGATCGCGTCGTACGGGCCCTCTTGCGCCATCCACAAGCCGTCGACCCCGTTGCGCGCGACATCGGTCGCGAACCCCTCCGCCTCCAGTCCGCGACGGACGCCCTCGGCGAGGGCGGCTTCGTCTTCGACAACGAGCACCCGCATGTGTGTTCCTCCGCATCATCCTGCATCGCGTCCCTGAACAGGTGCTGAATCCCAACGATCGGGCCGGCCTCGGTCTCCAACAACAACGACGCCTGTGACCTGCTCGTCGCATCCGGCGCAGCCTGGGATCAGTGCGACCAGGGGGACGGGATCCACCGGATCGTCGCGTGTCGGCTGATCTCGACGCTCCCGACGCAGGAGTCAGCAGCTCTTGGTCAGAGTCTCCTCCGCCGGCGGCGAACCCGTGTAGACAGCCTCGGCGACCTGGTACGCACGCTGATCCTGGGCGAGCGCTGCCTTGTCGATCCCGGCCAGGGCCTTCGCGCTCAGGCAGGCCGCCTTGACTAGGTGCACGACCTCCGGATGCGGGTCGTGCAGCGGGAGGGCAAGGACGGTTCCGAAGCCGGGCGCCGAATACTTCAACTGATGCCCGTCCGCGGGAGCGGTGGGTGAGTACTCGTTGGTGAGCACAACGTTGCGGTAGCAACCGGTGGGGACGCATCGATGCAGATGAAGGGCCGCGACTCGGGCGCAATCCCAGAACTTGACGGTCGGTGAGTAGCCCTGCATCACGACATCACCCACGTGAAGCGTCGGCAACATGTCGACGCCGGCTTCCGCGCCGTCCACACCGGATAGCCAGGCCTCGGGCGCACCGGTCATCTTTCCGCTCTTGTAGACCTCCGGATACTCCCCGACGTGCCACACAGACCCGCTGAGATCTTGCGCTGCGAACAGGAGTTCCGACTCCTGCACGACGCCTCGTTGCAGATCCTGCTCGTAGACGATGACCGTTCGGATGCCGTCCACGACTTTCGTCAGGTCGGTGATGGTGGACACGATCTGATGAGGATGAGCGATCCCTCCGGTGGTGACCGTCCCACTGAGGACGTACTGCGTCCCGGGGATGTCCGGCAGGTAGCGGTTCGTCACGGTCGGAGAGGCCGGGAACTGGGTCGGATCCAGGTCCGGGATCGTGGCGCAGGCGCCCGTCGCACGAGCCGCTGCGGCGGCAGGAGGCGGGAACGGGTTCGGAGTCACCGTCGCCACACGCGTCGAGGACCGCGTACAGGCACTCAGCACCATCAAGGATGCCGCCAGGCACGCGGAACCTAACCTCGGTGTGCGCCTCCCGAGGTTCGCCGGACCCCGCGGGAACCTTGGACGCGCCAAGCACGCTCTCCATCTCGATCTGTGTCACTCGCCAACGCGGGACCTGATGCCCGCGCCAAGACCCCACGGGATCCTGAGCGGGGCATCCACGTGAAAGCCTAGGCCCGGTTACATGAAAGAAACCTGAATGCCCTCATCGTCCCGCCGAGCAACCATGTGAGCGTCACGATCGCCCTCCAACCGCGCGCCCAGACGCCGGTTGGCGCCTGAGGCGTCTACCGATGTCAACACCTGATCCGAGAAAGACGTGACATCAGGTTCAGCGCCTCTTCAGGAGCGCGATACGAGGGTGGGCCTGTCCTGAACCCCGAAAGGAGAGCCCGATGCGCATCAAAGCGCTCGTCATCACCGTCGCTGCGCTCGTCGCCGGCGGCTTGTTCGCGATCCCCGACGCACCCCCCGCGATCGCGGGGATCAACCCGGCCGACTTCAACGCCCCGGTCGCAAACCCGTACTTCCCGCTGAAGCCGGGGACCGTGTTCGTGTACCGGGGAACCGACGGCCGGCAGCACCTCGTCGAGCATCTCCACATCACGCATGCCACGAAGATGATCCAAGGCGTCAAGACCATCGTGATCCACGACGTGCTCCACTCGAACGGACGGCTGGCCGAGAGGACCACGGACTACTACGCCGACGACAACAGCGGCAATGCCTGGTACTTCGGTGAGCGAACGGCGGTCTACGACAGGCACGGCCATGTGCAGAGCCGCGAGGGGACATGGCAGGCGGGTAAGAACGGGGGCGAGGCGGGGGTCATCATGACCGCGAACCCGAAGCCGACCGACGCCTACCGGCAGGAGTTCCTCAAGGGACACGCCGAAGACCAGGCGTGGATCGTCGCGAACCACGAGCGAGTGCGCGTCCCCTTCGGGAAGGTCGACCAGGTCGTCCGGTCTTACGAATGGTCGCGGTTGGAGCCAAACGTCGTGTCGCTCAAGTTCTACGCGCCCCACCTGGGGATCGTGACGGAGAAGGACGTGGCTGGCGGGACCGAGTTCCTGCAGCTGGTCGCGGTTCACCACCACTGATCCGCTGCGATACTCGGCGGCGATGGCCTCGCCGTACATCGCCGTGATCGGTGCGAGCAACGCGACCGAGTGGGAACTCACCACGGCGGAGGCGCTCGGTCGCGCGCTCGCCGAAGCAGGATGCGTCCTCGTGTGCGGCGGGCTCGGCGGCGTGATGAACGCCGCGGCCCGCGGCGCCGAGGGCGCGGGTGGCGTGTCGATCGGCATCCTGCCGGGCGACGATCGCGACGACTCCTCGCGTCACCTGACCGTCGCGATCGCCACCGGGTTCGGCGAGGCGCGCAACGCGATCGTCGCCCGGAGCGCCGACGCGGTGGTCGCCGTCGGCGGCGAGTTCGGGACCCTCTCCGAGATCGCGCTCGCCCTCAAGATGAGCAAGCCGGTGATCGGGATCGGCACGTGGGAGCTCGGCCGCGACGACCTCGATAGCGACCCGATCGTGCGTGTGAACGAGGTCGACGAGGCCGTCGCGTCGCTCCGACGCCTCCTGCCGCAGATGCGGTAGGGAACCCGCCCGTTGACCGAATGCTCTGCTCAGGGCCACCATCCACGGCACATGCTCTACTTCCCCATCGTGTGTGCCTCGGTCTGGTGCGCCATCTCGATCGAGATGGTGTGGGAAAGCGCGCAGACGGATGGGCGTGCGTTGGTGCTGTTCGGTCACGTCGTGGCGGCGCCTCCGGTGTCCGCCACGATCGTGATCCTCTGCGCGGTGTCGGCCGTCGGAGCGCTCGCCATGGCAATCGCGGTTGCATATGCCCGCGGACGCCGGCTCGAGCGCCGGATGGCCGCGGAGCTCGACGCACGCTGGGCGGAACTCGCCGAGCGTGACGCCGGGGACGCAGCTCGTCGGGAGCTGCTCAACTGGCGGCTCGCCGAGCTCCAAACGTTGGTCGACCGCCTGCTCGCCGACCGGCAGGCAGCGACCAAACAGAAGGAACGGCACCTCGTCGTCGTTCCCGAGGCGACCGGCGTCTCGACGCCGACGCGCCGCTAGACGTCAGAGCGCGAGCGACAGCTCGATCTCGTCGCTGATCGGTAACCCAGTGTCGGGGTTGTGCGTCGGGATCGACGGCTTCAGCGCCTCGCGCGAGCGGTCGACCGCGCCTTCGCGCACCTCCGTCACAGTGAAGCCCTTGCGTTCGTACCACTCGAGCGCATGCAGGTTGTCGTTGGTCGAGATCAGCCAGAGGTCCGTGCACCCTTCCGCGCGCGCGGCTTCGGTCGTCGCACCAAGCAGCGCCGAGCCGATGCCCTCACCTTCGCGAAGCGCCATCACGAGCGTGACCTCGCACCGGCCCGCGGCGATGCGATACGTGATCAGGCCATCCCAATCGCCGGCGATGAAGCCCTCGTGTTCGGCCGGATAGAGGAGCTCGCCGTTCGAGGCCATCGACTCCGCCCAGTGCTCGCGGAGCCACGCCCAGGCGCGCTCGCGATCGGTCTCACGCAGCGGTCGGACGTCCACGGACCTTCGCGACCCCGTTGCGCAACGCGACGCGTTCGCCCTCGGTCAGCCCGAACCGCAGGAGCACCGGCACGTACACGATCGCGCCGGCCAGCCCGATCCCGATGAGCTCGAGCAGCCACTTCTTGCCGGGAAGTACCACCTGGGCGACGAACATCGCGATCGCGCACGCTGCGGCAGGCAACGCCAGCCGCGCGTAGGGCTTGTCCCACGGGAAGATCCCGACGAACCTCTTCACGAGTCCGAGCCGCAGCCAGTTGGAAAGGCCGATGGTGATCGCCTGCGCCGCAGCGGCTCCGTTGATCCCGAACTTCGGCACGAGGATCAGCGACAGGACCAGGTCGAGCAGCGCCGACACCGCGTAGACGGTGAGGTCCCAGCCTGTTCGCCCGGCCATGATCAGCACGAACCCGGCCGCGCCGACGCTCACGTTGATCGCCTGCCCGATCACGAGGATGCGGAGCGCCGTCGTCCCGGACGTGAAGTTCGAGCCTCCGAACAGCCGCAGGATCGCGGCCGGCGCGATCAACATCAATAAGAGGAGTGGAACCGTGCCCGCGACGGTCCAGCGCGTGATCGACTTGAACAAGCTGTCGAGCTTCTCCGTCTCGCCGCGCGCGTGCAGGTCCGCGACGAACGGCGAGAACACGTACGACACCGCCGTCAGGAATAGCACCATCGCGAGCGCCACCCGGACGCACGCCGCGTAGACGCCGAGGTCGTTGGACGTGACGGCCGGCGCCCCGATCGCGGATGCGACGAAGTAGTCGATCCAGAACAGGCCCTGGGAAAGCAGCGCGGCCGGCGCGCGCGGGCCGCCGTACTTGATCAGTGCCCCGGTGAGCCCTTCCTCGGCGGCTTCCTTCGAGAACTTCCTGCTGAGCCGCGTCCAGAAGAACCAGCCGCCGGCCGCCGCGAGGACCCAGGACGCCGAGTACGCCCAGACCGACATCGGCTCGGTCTTGTCGACCTGCCAGAAGGCGATCATCAGCACGATCCACAGCAGGGGCTGCGCGACCCACTGCACGTAGAGCGTGTGGCGCATCACCTTCAGGCCACGGCCGCCGCCGAGCCACACGTAGGTGAGCGCGATGAACGGGATCGCCACGCCGGCCGCACGGATCGATCCGATGGTCTGCGACGGATCGCTCCACCCGGAGCAAGCAGGTTGCCGATCGGGGTCGCGAACACGACCGTCAACGCGCCGAAGGCCGTAGAGACCGCCAGCGCGAGCAGGACCGAGCGCGCCACAACGATGCGGACCGCGCCCGGCCGGCCGGCACCGACCTCGATCGAGACGTACCGGACGGAGGCCATGTCCATCCCCATCCGCGTTCCGGCGGCGGCGATGAACGCGAACTGGGTTCCCAAGGTGACGATGCCGAGCGCCGCCGCGCCGGTGTCGCCGCCTCCGAACGAGCGGGCGATCAGGATGTTGGCTGCGAACGTGCCGATGACGAAGACGCCGAGCCCGATGATGTTCTGGGCCGTTCCGGCCGCGAGCACCCGGAAGTCCTTGCCCTCGGTGCCCGCGAACACGCCCGTGGGCGCCGCGGCGACCTCGAGCTGCGCTTCCTCTTCGGGATCCATCGGCGGTGAAGTATGCCAGCCGGGCCCGCCGGGGAGGCTAGGTGGGGACGCCGAGGTCGGTGAGCAGGTCCGCGGCGCGCACCATCGCGGCGTCGTCGCCGGTCAAGTGCCCGGCCGTGCGGGCGGCGAGCGCCTGCTCGTACCGGTTGCCGTAGACGCGCCACCGTTCCTCGAGGTCGGTCCAGACGGAAGGGTCGGCGTCGCCGGTCGCATCGTGCACGAGCGCGGCGGCCGTGTCGATGAAGACGTGGTCACGCATCGTCACCCGCTCGCAGCGATCGACGATCCCTGCGACGAGGTCGGTGGCTCCGACATCGAGCGCGGTGCGGACGACGCTGGGGGCGGCCTCGGATCGATACATCGCCGCGTGCCCCACTGTGCTCGCGTCCCACTCCTTCAGGAGCTCGATCGCCCTCGGGGGGTCGCCGGCCGAGCCCTCCGCCGCGAGCGCCAGCGCCGGCGCGAGCACCTGGAGCTCCGCCGCGTTCCGCGCCCGCATGAGCAAGTCGTCGAGGTCGTCGCTGAACTTGCCGCGGCGCAGTTGGATGTAGCCGGTCCAGACGTCGATCGCGACCAGAAGCGACTCGTCCAGCCGGATGTCGCTCGCGAGCGGCTCGGCCCGCGTGATCGCTTCGTCCCACCGGCCGAGTTCGTAGAGCATCTCGAGCGCCGCGACCTTGGTCCACGAACCCTGGCTGAATGCGCCGCGCCGATCCGAGAGCGCGCCCGCCTCGTCGAGCAGCTCGACCGCCGCGGCGGGACCGGTGACCTGCCACTCGCGATCGGCCAGGTAGTTGAACGACGTGACGACGTCGGACACCGAGCCGAGCGCCTGCGAGCGGGCGAGGGCCTCCTGGAGGTCGTCGATGCCGTCGGGGTCGCCGAGCGCGATGCGCGAGTCGCCGCGGATGTGCAGCGCCATGATCGCGGTGGACTCGTTCGCCTCGTCGCCGTCGAGCGCCTTGCCCGCCAACTCGGCGGCCGGCCCGGGCAAGCCGGCGAACATCTTCTCCTCGGCCATCCAGGCGTAGACCAGCGCGAGCTCCGGTCCGGCGTCCGGCTCGTCGACGAGGAGCTCTGCCGCGATGCGCAGGTGATCGGTCCCTTCGTCGTGCCGCGCGAGCGCCATCAGCTGCCCGGCGACCGAGGTGTGCGAGCGCGCCTCCGACACCCGGTCGCCGAGCTGGTGATACAGCTCGAGCGCCTGCTCGTGGCGGCGGAGCACCTTCTCCGGGCTGAGCTTGCCCGACCGCCGGCCCGCGAGCGCCGAGTACGCGAGGCACCGGGCGTAGTCGCGGGCCTTCCGGATCGCTGATCGCGAGCGCGCGCTCCAATCGGGCGAACGCACCCCCGGGGTCGATCTGGAGCGCGACGTCGCCGGCGCGGAACAGGCTGGCGACCGCCCGCGCGCGCCACGCGTCGGCCTCGTCTCGCTCGCCCGGACGCCTCGGCCAGCAACACGGCCTGCTCGAAGTGGTGCGCGAGCGCGTCGGCGAACGCGTCGGGCCGCTCGGCGACCTCCCGCTCGAGCCATGTGCCTGCCGCGGCGTGCTTCGTCGCGCGCGCCATGCGCGGCAGCCGCGCGTACGCGACCTCGCGGATCAGCGCGTGTCCGAACCCGTACTCCACCTGGTCCGGGAACCACGAGTCCGACGATCGCTCGATCAGCCCGCGGCGCGAGAGTTCGGCGAGCGCGCTCCGCACGTCGGCGGCCGACGTCTCGCCGATCGCCACGAGCGCATCCGGCCAGAACCGCGCGCCCACCACCGCGGCGTCCTGCAGCATCGTGCGGAGCTCCGACGACACCGAGTCGAGCCGCGCGCCGATCACCGCCTGTACCGACATCGGAACCTCCGCCTCGCTGATCCGCCGGTCCACCAGCATCCGGACGAACTCGACGGCGAACAGCGGGTTGCCGCCGATGTTCCGCAGGATCGAGGCGCGCTCCGCCTCGGTCGGCATCGCGGAGCTCAGCAGCGACTCGACCAGGGTCGCCGTCTCGCCGTCGCTGAGCGGCAGCAGCCGCAACGTCGTGCTGTTCCCCCGGCCGCCGCCCCACCCGGGGTCGGCGTCGAAGAGCTCGGGGCGCGCCGTGCAGAGCACGACGATCGCGGCGTCGGCGTCGTCGACGATCGTCGACAACACCTCGCGCAGCACCTGCTCGGACCAATGGAGATCCTCGATGAACACCACGACCGGCCGGTCGATCGCGGCGGCCGACAACACGCGCGCCGCCGCGCCGGCCACCTCGATCAGCGGCGTCGTGCGATCGCCGTCGTCGTCGCGTGCTGCTTCGGCCAGCACGCTGAGCCGGCTCCGCAGCCACACCCGTTCGGACTCGGCCGGTTCGGCGCGCTCGATCAACGCCGACAACGCATCGTCCACCTTCGCCCCGTCTTCGCCGGCGCCGAGCCCAACGAGGTCGCGGATCACCATCTGCATCGCAGCGAGCGCGTTCGCGTCGCCGTAGGGGGCGCAGGTGCCCCCGAGCCAACTGACGTCGTCGCCGAGTTGTACGCGGAGCTCGGCGAGCAGCCGGCTCTTCCCGATCCCCGGCTCGGCCACCACGGTGACCAGCTGTGCACACCGTTCCTCCCGCGCGCGCGTCACCGTCTCGCGCAGCAGCTCGAGCTCGCGGCGCCGGCCGACGAGCGGCGCGGACGGCCGCTCGGGCGCCACCGCGCGTTCGCCGAGCACACGCCACACCCGGATCGGATCGGACTTGCCCTTCGCGGTGAACGGCTCGAGCTCCTCGGTCTCGAACCGGTCGCGGATGGCGAGCCACGTCAGCTGGCCGACCACGACACCGCCGGGTGGCGCCGCGGACTGCATCCGGCTCGCGGTGTTCACCACGTCGCCGGCGACCGCCTCGCCCACCTGCGGGCCGGCACCCATCGCAACGACGGCTTCGCCGGTGTTGACCGCAACGCGGATCGGGTGCGCGCCCTCGGACATCTCCAGCAGGTCGAACGCCGCCCGCACCGCGCGCTCGGGGTCGTCCTCGTGTTCGACCGGCGCGCCGAACACGCCCATCGCTGCGTCGCCGATGAACTTGTCCAGCGTGCCGCCGAACCGGACGATCGCCTCCTGCGCCCGCTCGTGGAACGGCACGAGGGTGCGGCGCACGTCCTCGGGATCAGCCGCATCCGATCGCTCGGTGAATCCGACCAGATCCGCGAACAGGATCGACACCGTGCGCCGCTCCTGGGCCGAGGCGGCACCAAGCGCTGCGCCGCAAGCCATACAGAAGCGAGCGGCGGCGGGGTTCTCGGTGCCGCAGTTCGGACACACGACCATCGCGACGAGTCTAAGCTCGTGCCTTCGAACCGCTCCGGCGGGCCACCCGTAGAACGTCCGACTAGCGGGCACGAAGAGCGGGAAGGAGTGGAACGTGTTTCGGATGCGGACCATCTTGATGATCGCGGCGCTGGCCTTGGGCCTGGCCGCGTGCGCGAGCAACAGCAGCTCATCGGCGGGAGGCAATCCGTACGGCGGGGGCACGACCTCCGCGCCGGCGGCTACCGGCGCGGCGACGATCCAAGCGGCCAAGGTCCCCGGCGTCGGGACCGTCCTCACGAACAGCGACGGGATGACCCTCTACCTGTTCGAGGCCGACACCGGCATGACCAGCGCCTGCACCGGAGCGTGCGCCCAGAGCTGGCCGCCGGTGACGACCAGCGGGAACGCGACCGGAACCATGGGCGCGACGTCATCGATGCTGAGCACCACGACGCGGGACGACGGGTCGACCCAGGTCACGTACAACGGACACCCGCTGTACACCTACGCGGGCGACACCAGCTCCGGGACCGCCAGCGGCCAGGGGATCAACGCCTTCGGCGGCCTCTGGTACGTCGTCAACACCGCCGGAGACGCGGTGAAGGGCGGCGGCGGTGGCGGTGGCAACTCGGGCTACGGCACCGGGGCCTACGGCTAGACCGACAGCCGCACAGTTACTCCTGGGACGCCGGCGTCGCGGTCAGCTGCGACGCCGGCGTTCCTCTGCCTCCGGCGTGATCGACGACGCCGTACGCCTTCGCCTCGTCGGGATCCAGGATGAAGTCGCGGTCGAGGTCGTCGTGGATCTTCTCCAGCGGCTGCCCGGTGTGCGTCGCCAGGATCTCCTCCATCAACCGGCGCGACCGCAGGATCTCCTGTGCGTGGATGCGGATGTCTTCGGACTGGCCCTGCATCCCGCCCCACGGTTGGTGCAGCAGCACCCGCGCGTGATGCAGTGCGTGGCGCTTGCCCGGCGCGCCGGCCGCGAGCAGGACCGCGGCACCGCTGGCCGCTTGCCCGATGCACCACGTCGCGACGTCGGGGCGCACCGCCTCCATCGTGTCGTAGATCGCGAACAGCGCCGTCATGTCGCCGCCCGGCGAGTTGATGTACATCGAGATGTCGCGCTGCGGGTTCTCTGCCTCGAGGAACAGCAGCTGCGCGACCACGACGTTCGCGACGTCGGCCGTCAGCTCCTGTCCGAGGAAAACCACGCGCTCGCGGAGCAATCGCGAGTAGATGTCGAAGGCGCGCTCGCCGCGCTCGGCCTGCTCGACGACTGTGGGGATCAGCATGACCGTTCCTTTCCGCTGCGCTAGGATGGCAACCTCTCAGTTGCCGACGACGCTACACCGGTCCGGTGGCAACGGCAACCAAAAGGTTGCATACGGCGAAGGAGACGACCCGGATGGCCGACCAACCGAACGGCGAGGTCCACGAGGAAACGATCGGCGCTCCCCCCGCGGACGTGTGGGGCTTCATGGTCGACCCGGCGGCGCTGTCCGCGTGGTTCGGCGCCGACGCGTGGCTCGACCCCGAGGTCGGCGGCGGCGTCCTGTTCCGATTCGCCGATGGGTCGATCCGTCGCGGCACGGTTCTCGAGGTCGAACGCAGCCGCCGCCTCATGTGGCGATGGCGCGAACAACGCGGCGTCGGGTTCGGCCTGGCGCTCGGTGAACCGACGCGTGTCACGATCGAGCTCGACCCCGTGGACGAGGGGACCCGCGTGCGCATCACCGAGTCGCCGTTGGTCGAGGCGCGAGGCATCGCGTGACGCAACGCGATCCCGATCCGGGCGATCCCGATCCCGTCTTCGAGGCACTCGCCGACCCGACCCGGCGCGCGGTGATCGAAGCACTGGCAGACGACGGACCGACGACGCTGTCCGATCTCACGCGTCGCCTGCCGATCACGCGGCAGGCGGTCGCGAAGCACCTCGTCGTGCTGCAAGATGCCGGACTCGTTGAAGGCTCAGGCCCGGTGCGGGGCAGGATGTATTCGTTCACGCCGCAGCCGTTGACCGACGCGATGACATGGATCGTCGACGTGGGGGCGGGCTGGGACGATAGGCTCGCACGTCTGAAGCGCCAGGTCGAACGCCGCGCCTGACGCGACGGCACAACTCCACCGAAGGGCCCGCGCGGCCGAAAACCCTCAGGCATGCACGAACCGCTCCCCGACCAATCCCTGCGTGACCAGTTCCCACGCGTCCTCGCCGCGGCGTGCGCCGGAGGCGAGTGGGCGTGGCGCGAGCTGTACGGAGCCGTCGCACCGCAGCTGACCCGCTACCTCCGCTCGCGTGGCGTCCCCGAGCCCGACGACGTCGTCTGCGAGACCTTCGTCAAGGTCGTCCGCTACATCGAGGGGTTCGAGGGCGACGAAGCCGCCTTCCGCACGTGGGTGTTCACGATCGGCAGGAACCTGGTGGTGGACGACCTCCGCAAGCGGTCACGCCGTCCGGTCAATGTTGCCCCGGACGACCAACTCCTGAGGGCAGGACCGCGCGGCGATGCGGAAGACGATGCGATGCGCGACCTCGCCACCGAGCACGTCGAGGAGGTCCTCGCCCACCTGAGCGTCGACCAGCGCGACGTCCTGCTCCTGCGGATCCTCGGCGGCCTCACGATCGGTGAGATCGCACTGGTCGTGGGCAAGAAGGAGGGAGCGGTGAAGATGTTGCAGGCCAGGGGTCTCGCCGCGATCCGCGGACAGATCTCCGCAGGAGCCGTGACCCTATGAGCCCCCACGACGTTCCTCCAGACGAGATGGGTATCGATCCCGAGATCGTGAACGAGGACCTCGAGGCGCTGCTCGCCGGCCACGGCCGCGACAAGAACCTCGACCTCACCCGGTTCGTCGACGACCTCACCGCTGCGTTCCCGGCCCAGGCGCCGGCGACCGCCGCGCACCTCGCCGCGATCTCGCACGAAGCCCAGCTCCTCGCCGACAAGGGCGACCCGGTCGTGAGGCCGGCAAGCAACGCCGTCGCGCCTGTCTCGCAGGCGTCGCGGCCGCCGAAGCGAAGGAGGAACACCATGAGGGACCGCAGAGCGCGGATCTTGATCAGGATCGCCGCTCCCGTCGTCGCGCTGTTCGCGGTGCTCGGGCTCATGGGCTCGGCAGGCGCCCTCCCGCGCACGCTGCAGCACCTGACGTCCAACGCCGCCGGCGTCGTCGGTATCACCTTGCCGACCGGCGACAACGAGGGCACCGACGCAACCGATCAGGGCGATCAGAACGGCGGCTCGACCGATCAGGGCGATCAGAACGGCGACTCGACCGATGGGCGACCAGAACAACCAGGGCGACTCGACCGATCAGGGCGACCAGAACAACAAGGGCGACTCGACCGACCAGGGCGACCAGAACAACCAGGGCGACAGCACCGGGTCGTCCGACTCGACCGACCAGGGCGATCAGAACAACCAGGGCGACAGCACCGGGTCGTCCGACTCGACCGACCAGGGCGATCAGAACAACCAAGGCGACTCGACCGGTTCGTCCGATCAAGGCGACCAGAACGACCAGGGCGGCGATACGACCGGCGGAACCTCGGGCGGCTCGTCCGAGAACGACCAGGGCGACGGCGGCTCCAGCCAGGACAACCAGGGCGACTCGAGCGGCGAGAGCGGCTCAGGTTCGAGCGACTCCGGCTCCGGCGGCTCGGGCTCCGGCGACAACCAGGACTAAGCGAGCAGGTCTCCAACCCCCTCGCGCACACGTGAGAGGCGCCCCGGGAGGGGCGCCTCTTGCGTAGGGTGGGTCCGTGACCACCTACGGCGTGCTCGGCACCGGCACGGTTGGGCAAGCGCTGGCGATGCTGATCCTATGGCTCCGAGGCATGCAGACGCTCGGCGGCCCGATGTTCAACGTCAAGCTCGTCCGCTAACCGAGACCAAGGGGGACTGCGATGGGTGGAGGCGACGGCTACACGATCAAACGCAACTTCTCGTTCGCGAAAGAGATCGTCTGGGAGGCGTGGACCGAGCCCGACGCGTTCGCGGAGTGGTTCGGCACCGACAAGCTGAAGATGAAGCACGTCAAGCTCGACGTGCAGGTCGGCGGTACCTGGAGCGGCACGATGGAGCTGCCAGACGGAACCGAACGGCAGTGGACCGGTCGGTATCAAACACTCGACAAGCCGAACAAGCTCGTGATGTCGATCACCGACACCGGAGTGCTCGCCGGGAACCTCGAGCTCTACACGCTCACGCTCGACGGGCAGGGCCAGCACACGCAGATGACCCTGTCCCAGACCGGCGGCAACCTCAGCAACGACGAGTACAAGAGGGCCAAGGCCGGCACCGAGTCCTTCATGGAGACGATGGAGGCAAAGGTCCTGCCGATGCTAAAGGCTCGGCACGACGCGATGTGAGGCTGGTCTTAGACCGAAACGCTCTTGTCGCGAACTTTCTTCGCAAGGTCGTGCAAGTTATCCGCGGCAGTTTCCGGATCGATGTTCGCCGCGTCGGCGGCCGCCTGCAGCTGGTCGTAGGTGATGTTGGCCTTGTCTCCGTGCTGATCGTTCGGCTTGCCGCATCCACAGGTCATGCACATGGTTCTGCTCCTTCCATCCCACTCGTTTCCTGTGCGGTACCCGGATGACACGCGTGGAAACGGCCCGGCCGCTGACCGTCCGCATGCTGCGGCGGGCTGCGCGGGAGCTCGGCGAGGCGGATCCGCGGCTGGGCGCCTCGGTCGAGCGATACGGTCCACCGCCGCTGTGGTCACGCGAGCCGTCGTACGCGACGCTTGTGCACCTGATCCTCGAGCAGCAGGTGTCGCTGGCAAGCGCGCAGGCAGCCTTCGACCGGCTGGACGCGGCGTTGAGCGGCTCGATCGAGCCGGCAGGGTTGCTGCGGCTCAGCGACGCCGAGCTGCGAGCGGTCGGCTTCAGCAGACAGAAGACCGGCTACGCGCGAACGTTGGCGTCGGCGATGCTCGACGGCTTCGACCTCGAAGCGCTCGCCGCGATGCCCGACGACGAGGTGCGCAAAGCGCTGATCGCGATGCCGGGTATCGGTCCGTGGACCGCCGACATCTACCTCACGATGTGCTTGCTCCGGCCCGACGTGTGGCCGCACGGCGACCTGGCGCTGGCGACGTCTGTACGCGATCTCCTCGAGGTGAACGAACGCCCGACGTTCGCCAAGCTCGCCGTGATCGCTGAGCGCTGGCACCCCTATCGAGCGGTCGCAGCGCGCATCCTCTGGCACGACTATCTCCAGCGCCGCGGCCTCCCGGTGTAACGAGAAGAACGGCCCGGCGTCCCCGCGATTCGGGCACCCGAAACCCAGGCTCGGACTCACGAACGGATCCTCTCCGAGCTACCTGCCCGCGACCGTTGTGATGACGTCCTCGTGGTCGACCTGCCGCACGAGATCGTTCCCCTGGTCGGCTATGTAGAGGACCCCGTTCCCGAACGCCAGTCCAGACGGCACCGAAAGGTGCGCGTGCGTCGCGAGGCCGCCGTCGCCGGAGTTTCCTTCGACGCCGTTGCCGGCGACCGTCGTGATGACGCCGTCCGTCCCGATCTCGCGTACGACGTTGTTATGACTGTCGGCGACGAACAGGTTGCCGTGAAGATCCATCGCCAGCCCGGCCGGGTAGTTCAGCTCGGCCTTCGTCGCCGGCCCTCCGTCGCCCGCGTACCCACGTTGTCCGGTTCCGGCGAACACGGTCGCGGTCCCCGAGGGATCGATCTTGACGATGATGTTGAGCCGCAGGTCCGTGACGAACAGGTTGCCGTCCGGATCGAGCAGGACGTATGACGTGCGACCGAGATCCAGCGACGAGGCCTTCACACCGGCGGGTCCGATGTCGAGCGGCGAGACGTCGCCTGCGCCGGCGACGGTCGAGATCATGCCGGATGAGTCGACGTGGCGCACAAGGCCGTGGTCGTTGTCGGAGAAGTAGTAGCCACCGTCGCCGTCGAGCACGAGGCCGATCGGACGACCCAGTCTCGCATCCGTCGCCGGGCCGCCGTCGCCCGAGTACCCCTGGAACCCACAGCGTCCCGCGACGGTCGTCATCATCCCGTCGGTGTCGATCCGACGGACGCAGCTGTTCCCGTTGTCGACGAAGAGCAAGCTGCCGTTGGGCTCCAACGCCATCGCGGTCGGCGAATCGATGTTCTCGCTGAGCGCCGGACCGTCGCCGCTGTAGCCGGGTGGACCCTTCCCCGCGATCGTGACGAGCGATCCGTCGGGCGAGGCGACGTCGATCTTGTTGCCGTACCACTCGCTCAGGAACAGGTTGCCGAACGGGTCGACCATCAGGCCCTCGGGCGCCTCCAACAACGTCGACGTCGCGCCGGCAGTGTCCGCAACGGGGAACGGGATGTGGTTCGCCGGGACCTCCGGCTCACTGCGATCGAGCGTCCGGAACCCGGCCACGGCGATCACCACGATGGCCACGACACCGACGACGCCCGTTGCGATCACGCCCACCTCGCGGCGTCGCACCCGCGCCTCGAGGTTCCTCGGCGCGTGCAGCGGCTCCATCCCGCCGGCAAGGTCGCGCAAGCGCTCGCGAAGGTCATCCGTCATGGCTGATGTCTCCGATCAAAGGACGCAGTCGCGCGATGCCCCGCGACGAGAGCGCCTTCACGGTCCCTTCGCTGCATCGCATGACCGACGCCGTCTGCGCGACGTCGAGATCCTCGTAGTAGCGGAGAACGATCGCGGTCCGCTGGCGAAGCGGCAGCGAGCAGCAACGCCCGCTGCAGCTCATCGCGGTCCGAGATGTCCGAGGCGCCCGTCACCGGCTCAAGCACGGTCTCACGCTCGGCGTACCGACGCTCGACCGCTCGCCGTCGGTGATGCGATTTCGCGAGATTGACCACCGTGACGCGGAGGTACGCATGCAGCCCCCCGGGGTCGCGCACGTGGACGAACCGGCCCGCGAGCTTCACGAACGCGTCCTGGACCAGGTCCTCTGCGAGTTCGCGGTCGCCGGTGAGCAGGTACGCGAGTCGGCCGGCATCCGACGCATGCCGTTCGTACAGCTCTACGAGGAGCCCACCCTCGAGCTTGATCGACCCGGCCTCCACTCGCACTCCCTGGGTCCTCCATTCTCTAACGCGCGAAGGGGCTGAAAGGTTGACGCGCTCGGCGCTACGGCATGCCGGCGACCAGCGTGATCCGGCCCGAGGGGTCCACCCTCCGAACGCACTCGTTGCCCTGATCGGCGATGTAGAGGTCGCCGGCCGAGTTGAAAACCAGGCCAGCGGGCGCGTTCAAGCGCGCGTCGGTCGCGGCGCCGCCGTCGCCGCCATAGGTGCCGGTGTCGACCCCGACCGGTCCTGAACCGGCTACGGTCGAGATGACGCCCCGCGCGTTGATCTTCCGGACGCGGTTGTTGAACGCGTCGGAGAAGTACAGGCGGCCGTGGCTGTCGAGCGCGAGCCCGGTCGGGAAGTCGAGTTCTGCCTTGGTGGCCGGGCCGCCGTCCCCCGAGAAGCCCTCCGCGCCGGTTCCCGCGATGTGCGTGATGCGGCCGTTCGGGTCCACGCGGAATATCTCGTTGAGCAAGAAATCGGAGAAGTAGACGTTGCCTTGCGTGTCCGCGACGACATAGGAGGTGTGGCTCAGCTTGAGGCTCGTTGCCGGAGCCCCGTTCGGCGCGGTCGCCCCGTCGATCCGCCCGCCGCCCGCGAACGTCGTGATCTCACCGCTCGGGTCGATGAGACGCACGAGCGCGTTCTGCTCGTCGGCGACGTAGAGGTTGCCGGCGGCGTCGAGCGTGATCCCGATCGGGTCGTTCAGCCTCGCCTTGGTGGCGGGACCGCCGTCACCCTTGGTCCCGCGCTTGGTGCACGTCCCCGCGATCGTGTTGATGATGCCGGCCGGATCGACTTCGCGGATGCAGTCGTTGCGATGGTCGGCGATCACGAGGTCGCCGTTCGGCCTGAAGAGCAAGCCCGTCGGCATGTTGAGCATCGCGTCCGTCGCCGGACCGCCATCGCCGGAGTACCCCTCGACCGCCGTTCCCGCGAAGACGGTGAGCATGCCGTTCGTGTCGATGCGATCCACCTCATGGCCCGGCGAACTCAGAGACATAGAGGTTGCCGGACGCATCGAAGGCCACGTCCTCCGGCTGGTCGACCACGGCGTTCAATGCCGGGATGCCCGCCGACGTCGGCGCCGCCGACGCTCCGGTGCACGACAACGTTGCCGCGACAAGCACGACGGACACTGCGAGTCCCACTGGATGAACCCAGCCACCGCTTCGACATCGATGAACCTCCTGCTTCGGAGAACGAACGATTCCGTCTTCTTCAACGCAGAGCTCGCCGCGGAGGTTGATGCGATCGAGACATCGCGCGTCAACAGGTGAACGCTATGAACGGAAAGTTGCCGACGCGAACCAGACCGCCCAGAACAAGAGGAAGAGCACAAGGACGGCGATACGCGGCTTGGTTCGGAGGACCCAGGCGTAGAGCGCCGCGGTATTGAAGGTGTAGCCCTTCGCCTTCCGCACGTTGGCCGTGAACTCGATCCGCGCGCGCATCTGCTGGCCGATCCCGGAGTCCGGGAAGAAGCCGGCCAAGAAATAGAACGCTGCCGCGACGAAGAGAACGACGCCGAGGATCAAGCCGAGCCACTGCACGAGCGCACCCTACGCGTTCAGTTGGTCCGCCAAGTGCTGCGCCTCGTCGTGCGTGAAACCACTTAGCTGCACGAGGCCGGAGTCGATCACCGCCTGCACGACCGGGGCCTCGACAACCTCCCCGTCGATGACTGTCGCGATCCGTCCTTCCGGGTTCCGCCTCAACGCCTCTTTCGTCGCGGCCTCCAAACCCTTCGTTTCCTCGGCGTTGAGAGTCAGGGTCACGAACCATGTCGATAGGTCGACGGACTGAACCGCTGATGCGGATGCGATCTGGTCCTCGGTGAAGAAGGCGGGGCCGAGTCGATACTTCGCCTCTCTCCCCCAAGGGTGACTGTGCGCGCGTTCAAGTCCGAGTGCGAGCGCAAGCCGGGCGGGCACGTCAGCTTCACATTGTCGTTCGGGCTGTGCACGGACAGGACAGGTCGTCCTTGCACGACGACGGGCAAGAGCGAGAGCACGGTTGGCGAGCTCGTAGACGAGCACGCCGCCAGTACCACGACAAAACCAACTAGCGAACGGCGCAAGGCGCGACTACTCGATGTAGCCGAGGCCGCGGAGGTGCTCTTCCATCTCGTCGGCTTCGGTGTCGGTGACGTCGGCCTCGTTGCCCATGCCGGGGATGGCCGAGCCAGCCGACGAGACCTCGGCCGGCTCGCGCTCGACCAGCGACGCCGAACCGACGATCTCGTGCAGCACGCGACCGGTCGGCTTCACCGCGGTCGGCGCACCCATCGCCGCGACGAACGTCGGCGCCATGTCGATCAGCGCCGGCGGCGTCTCGAAGGCCTTCACCTGCGGCCCGACCGCCACGATCGTTCCCTCGATGCGATGGTCGCCGCTGACCCAGTCGGCGTCCTCGATCGCCGCCTTCGCGTGCGTTAGTGAGTAGCCCTCGTTAGGAACCATCAAGATGTCGGGGGCGTTATCGGCAAACTTGCCCTTGAACACCTCTTCGCGCTTGTAGATCTCCTTGACGGGCTTCTTGCCGGTTTTCGGGTCGACATAGGAACCGAGGCGGTCGATCAGCTCGTCACGGACCTTGTCGTAGTCGCCTGGGTCGACGACGCCGTCGATCTCGCGGCCGGCCAGGTTGATCGACACGCCCTCACCGGTGGAACGGATCGTCGTGAAGGCACGCGTCTTCGACCAGTTGACCGACTGCGGCAGCGAGACCTTCCCGTGCAGGCCGAGGGTGTCGTACACCTTGCGCGCGACCTTGCGCATCGGCCCCCACTGCATCGGGCCGAGCACCGCGTTCGACGCGCTGAAGTCGAGATAGCCGAACTGCTTCAGCAGGCGGTCCATGTTGATCGTGCGGGTGCACGACTGGAAACCGTGGTCGGAGATGAACAGGATGATGTCGTCGGGCCGCGCGCGGCTGACGAACGAGCCGATCGCCTCGTCGGCCTGGCGGAAGATGTCGGCGACCTTGTTGCCGATCCGCGAGTTGCGGTTCTTCGCGAAGTCGGGGTGGTCGGGCGCGATGTAGTTGGACAGGCAGTGCTGCGTGCGGTCGATCGAGACCCAGACGCTCGCCATCAAGTCCCAGTCGGTGTTGTCCATCAGCCATTCGCTGACCTTGATGCGCTTGGCGGTGACCTCGTAGGCCTCGTCGAGGTAGGGGTCGGGCTTGTTGTGGTACGTGGTCCAGCTCATGCCGTTGATCGGCCACTCGAGGCCGGCCTTCGCGAGCGTGTCGGGCAGGTCGGCGGGCGCGGTGAAGGTGCGGTTCTTCGGCAGGACGCCGCCGGCAAGGAGGCTCCCGTCGAAAGGCTGCGGCGCCGGGAACGTCAGCGGCACGTCCAACAGCAGCATGTTCTTGTCGGCCGCGGTGAGGTCGTCGAGGAACGTGCGCGCCTTGATCGACTTGTAGGTGACCGGGTACTGCTTGTGGGTACCCGGCACCGTCTCGAGGATGTCGTAGACACCGTGGTCCACCGGGTCGACGCCGGTGAGGAAGCTTGGCCACGCGCTCCAGGAGTGGGTCGGGACCGTGCTTCTGAGGACGTCCTTCTGCCCGCGGTCGATCAGGGCCTGCAGGTTGGGCAGCGCGCCCTGCTCGAGAAGGGGGTCGAGGATGCGCCAATCGGCGCCGTCCCACGCGATCAAGATGACTCGTGACATGCGGATATCAGCCTCTCACCAGCGGAAACGTCGGCGGGAAGTGTACCGAAGGCCGTCGAAGTTCATGTCTTCGAACCCGCCCGAGCGGCTGGGCGCGGGAACGGGCGGACCTAAGATGCCGCGATGCGGACACCGGCCTGGTTGACCAGGATCGGAGCCGACCCTCGGGATGACGAGGATCTGCGCCAGAGGAAATCGCTGCTCGTTCTGCTTGCCATCCTGGTCCTGCCCGTCTCGATCGTTTGGGGCACCTGCTACCTCGCGTTCGGATCGCCGGTCGGCATCATCCCGTTCGTCTACTTCGCTGTCTCGCTCGGGTCGCTGCTTATCTTCGCGAAGACCAGGGCTTTCGGACCGTTCCTGACGACCCAACTTCTCGACATCCTTCTCCACGACGAACCTCGGCATGATGGTCGCGGGCGGCTTCCTGCCTGCCGGCGGGGTCGGGCTGTGGGGAATCCTCGCGCCGCTCGGCGCGCTCGTCTTCCTCGAGGTGCCACGAGCGATCCGCTGGTTCGTCGGGTTCGTGTGCGCGTTCGTGCTGCTCGGCATCGCGGGCGAGCTATTCTTCCCTCCCGCGCCCGTTCCGCATTGGTTCACGACCGCCATGCTGGCGATGAACATCGTGGGGACCGGCGCCATCGCGTTCACGGTGCTCGCCTCGTTCGCCAACCAGCGGAACGAGGCGCTGGCCGCGCTCCGACTGGAGCAAGAACGATCCGAGGCGCTACTCGTGAACGTCCTTCCGAGCTCGATCGCGGAACGCCTGAAGGGATCGAGCGGATCGATCGCCGACCACGTCGACTCGGCCTCGGTGCTGTTCGCCGACATCGTCGACTTCACGCCACTCGCGCAGCGGCTGTCCCCCGCCGAGGTCGTCGACACCCTCGACCGCCTCTTCTCGCTGTTCGATTCGCTCGTCGAACGGCACGGGCTCGAGAAGATCAAGACGATCGGCGACTGCTACATGGCCGCGTCGGGCGTCCCCGATCCGGCGGCCGATCACGCGCATCGGGCCGCGCTGCTGGCGCTCGACATGCGTGAGGCGATCACCCTAACGACGAACGGCGCCGCCCCGCTCAAGCTGCGGATCGGCATCAACTCGGGACCCGTCACAGCCGGCGTGATCGGCCGCAAGCGCTTCCTCTATGACCTGTGGGGCGATGCCGTGAACACCGCGAGCAGGATGGAGTCCAACGGCACGCCCGGCCGGATCCAGATCACGCGCGCCACGTACGAGCTCGTGAAGGACGCCTTCGTCTGCGAGGAACGCGGGACGATCCCGGTCAAGGGCAAGGGCGAGATGGAGACCTGGTACCTGGTCGCCTCGCGGTAACCGACGCCACCGGACCGCTTGACACTCGAGCACTCATCGTAGATATTCAACCCTATGGTTGAACGTTCTGGAGCGGCCCTTCTCGATGACACGTATGCGAGCCTCTCGCACCCCGTACGCCGCGAGATGGTCGAGATCCTCAGCGAGGCACCGCATCGCGTCACCGAAGTGGCCGCTCCGTTCGACATCTCCCTGGCCGCCGCTTCGAAGCACATCCGGATGCTCGAGCGGGCCGGCCTGCTGGAACGCCACATCAGCGGTCGCGACCACGTGCTCAGCCTTCGCGCGGAGCCGCTCGAGGCCGCCGCGGATTGGATCGACCCGTACCGCCGGTTCTGGGAGTCGAAGCTGGACCGGCTCGACGCGCACTTCAGGAGGAAGGGATGAACATGCCCGGGACAGATGCACCAGTGATCGTCCAGCGTGTCTTGCCCGTCACGCCCGACCGGGCGTTCGACGCATGGCTCGACCCGTCGGAGCTCCGCGACTGGATGGGCCCGCTGACCGAGGTCCAGGTAGACGCTCGGGTCGGTGGTCGATTCCGGATCGTCATGGGCCGCGAGGACGCCGACGGTGGTCCGATCGAACACACGGGCGAGTACCGCGAGCTCGATCGCCCCAACCGCCTCGTCTTCACGTGGGTATCGCAGTACACGGACGGCGAGAGCGTCGTCACCGTGGACCTGTCGCCCGACCCGGCCGGCACACGGCTCGTCCTCACGCACGAAGGGCTTCCGCCCGAGTCGCGCGATGGCCACGCCGAGGGTTGGGGTCAGTTCATCGACCGGTACGTCGAGACCGCCGAGCGTCAGAAGGCCTGAAACGAGCCGCACTCGGCCGGGGCCGAGAGCGGCTAGGCGGAGTTCTCCATCGACTCGTACGGCGTGAAGAGCGCCGGGACATCGCTGCCGGCGAGGTTCGCTCTGATCTCCGCGTTCGGCTCGCCGAGGAGCTCGCCGTGCACCACGGTGACAGTCTCGAAGATCGGGTCGAACAGGTGGCCGACATTCTTGAAGTGCTCGAGAGCGGCCTCGGAGTCCCGATAGCGCTCGATAACGACGCACTCTGACCGGTCGTCGTTCATGAACGTGTCGTACTGAAGCGTCCCCGGCTCCTTGGCCTTAACGATTTCCATCGCTTGCGCGGACAAGCGCTCGAACTCCTCGCGCTTGCCTTCCTTGAACCTGAACCGAGCGATCCCCATCAGCTCACCCATCTGCTCCCTCCGACGTCCCTTAGGTCTGGCCGCCCATCGCGCTCAGCATCGGCGCGAGCTGTTCGATCAACCCGGCGGCGCTCTGCATCACTCGCCGCCACCTCCGGGCTACGCCTGGTAGCTCACAGTCACGATACGGTCACGACCACCTTGCCGGTGGCGTGACCCTGTGCGAGGTAGCGGATCGCGTCGGCGGCTTCGGCAAGCGCGAAGGTGCGGCCAACGACCGACTTCAGCTTGCCTTCGTCCACCAAACCGCTGAGCACTTCGAGGTCGTCGCGGTTTGTTTTGGCCGTGACAGGGCGCAGCTTCTGGCCCGTGAACAGCGACGTCAGTGGCGCACGAAGCATCTGACGGAAGAACCCGCCGGTCCACTCGCCGCCGCCGTCGCCACCGACGATCGCGAGTGTGCCCCTAGGAGTGAGTGCTCGCCGGAGATGACGCAACGGACGCCGGCCGGCGCAGTCGACGATCACATCCCAGCGACGAGCGCCAGCGGTGAAGTCTTGCTTCGCGTATCCGATGACGTCGTCGGCGCCGAGGGAACGCACGAGCTCGGCTTTCCCTGCGCTGCACACTCCCGTCACCTTGGCACCGAACGCATCGGCGATCTGGACGGCGAACGTGCCGACACCGCCGCCAGCACCGGCTATCAACACGCGCTGGTCGGGCTGAATGTCGCTGACATCACGCAGCGCTTGCAACGCGGTTGTCGCCGAGATTGGCACGGCGGCGGCCTCCTCGAACGAAAGACGGGTCGGCTTGCGCGCGAGCTTCGTGGGATCGCCCACCGCGAGCTCGGCGAACGAGCCCTCGACGACACCGATCACCTCGTCGCCCGGTGCGAAGTCGGTCACGTCGGCGCCGACCCTCTCGACCACGCCGGCGACGTCACGGCCTCGCGGCGAACGGAGCGCTCGGCGCACCTCTGGGATGGCGCGAACCAGATTCGGCTTGCCCGCCATGATGTGCCACACGTCTGGCCCACAGCCCGCGGCCCGCACCGAGATGAGCACCTCGCCGTCGCCGATCACCGGGTCCGGGATCTCCCGGAACTCCAGCACGTCCGCAGATCCGAATTCGTCTTGCACGATCGCCTTCATCGCCTGACCCCCTACGGGCTATGGTGTACGGCGTACACTCGATGCTTGGACTGTACGTGTACGGCGTACACCTGTCAAGCCGCGCGACCGACAGGCGCCGGGATCTCGGAGCCAACGCTCAGACGGTCAGGACGACGTTGCCCGTCTTCTGCTCCGTCTCGACGTACGTCGTCGCCTCGATGACCTGTTCGAGTGGATATCGGCGATGCTGGTGCCGGCCTCGCCCGTGTACGGCGTACACTCGCCGAACATGGCCAAGGCAGAGCTCGAGACGACCTCGGCGGAACCGCGAACGCCGCTCAGCCGCGACCGCGTGCTGCATGCGGCCGTCGAGCTGGCCGACCGCGAAGGGGCCGAGGGACTGAGCATGCGGCGACTCTCCGCCGAGCTCGGCGTGGTCCCGATGGCGCTCTATAAGCACGTCGCCAACAAGGACGAGCTGCTCCACGGCGTGATCGACGTGGTCGTCGCCGAGATCGATCCGCCGCGCACCGACACCGATTGGAAGACCGCCGTGCGCGAACGCATCTTGTCGGCGAGGCGGATGCTGCTCCGCCATCCGTGGGCCTCGCGCGTGATGGAGTCGCGCACGCGCCCAACCATGACCGTCATGGCATACATGGACTCGATGATCGCGATGTTCATCGCCGGCGGTTTCTCGATCGACCTGATCCACCACGTGATGCACGCGATGGGCAGCCGGCTGATGGGCTTCACCCAGGAGATGTTCAACGACCAGACCGACGAGGAGCAGCCGTTCCAGCCCGAGATGCTCGAGCACCTCCAGACCGTGTTCCCGTCGATCTATCAGCTGTACCTCACGGTGAACCACGAGGACGGATCGATCGTCGGCGTGGGTTGCGACGATCAGTTCGAGTTCGAGTTCGCCCTCGACCTCATGCTCGACGGCATCGAACGCCTCAAGGACCGGTGATCGCGCGGAAGCTGTTGTCCGACTCCGTCGGCGGCTTCATCGCTCGCTCGTCGCGGCTAGCTACAGATTCAGCGGATGGCTCCGTCGTCGCCTCGGTCGGCCCGGGATGAGCGGCCGATCCTTGGCATCACGACGTCGTAGTTGAGCGCGAAGAGGCCGACGAACACAAGGACGAACAGCACGACCTGGATCCACGTTGGTGTCGACGCGGGGATGATCCGTCCGAGCACGAGCACGACGACGAGGTACTCGACGAACTGGAGGAGCCACCAGGTGGATGGGTTCCTCGGCTCGACCCTGGCCATCAGCGGTCACCCATCACACGCACACTGACAACGGCGCCGGCCAGCGTCGCGTCGTGGACCGATCGGCTCACGGACGCGCGCTCATCGACGCCCTCGGCTAGAGCCCGTCGCCCCGACTGGTCAAGAACGGATTCGAGAACATGAGCCACGTCCCGACGGCCGTGGCGATCAGTGCCACCCCGAGCGCGATGCCGGCGTGGGGCACCCGGCGGCGAACCGCCTGAGCCGCCAACACCACGGCGATCACGGCCGGGAGCGGTGTGAGCACACCGATCGCGCCGGCAACCGAAAGCCCGTAGATGAACGCGAGCGGGAACCGCAAGCCTTGCGCCTGCTCGATCCAGCTCGGCGCTCCGGTAACGCCGGTGCTCATGAACGAGTCCGCAGGATCAGGGGGATCATGCCTCTCAGACATTGGTGCAACTCTATGCCCGGCCCCGCGTAGGACAACCCCTACTTTCGGACCGTCACGGACCTTTGGACGGTGAGCGGCATGTGCAAAAGGGGTTCCCCCAACCCTGCGCGACCCTCGGGGCGTCACTCAGCCGAGCGCGGCCTCGATCTCGTCGAGGTGCTCGCCGCGGTGCGTCGCACGCCGGCCATTGAGTGGGCTGTCCGGATCGTTCGGCCAGAGCTTGTCCGGCGGCAGCTCCGCGACCCGCGCGTCGATCGTCTCCGCGATCTCGATCGTGAGCTGGGCGGCACGTCGTGGATCGATCGCGTGGATCAACGCCCGCGTCGAGTCGTTGATCCAGTCGACGTTGTCGGGCTCCTCGACACCATCGGGGAACCCCGTCGCCGGATCGAAGTGCTCGGCGAGGTACAGCGCGCGGGCGTCCCAGAACGCCACGTGGCCAAGCGACCCCGCGACGGTCCAGTGTTCGTTCACCGGCGCGCGCAGCTCATCGTCACTCAGTCGCGCGACGAGGTCGCGGAGGCGCTGCAGCTCGTGAGCGTTGTCTTCGACGAACCCCGCGTCGGTCACCCGGACCAGGAGGCCTCGAACAAGCCCATCGTGTTGCCCTCGCTGTCCGTGAAATACGCGAAGGCGCCCATGTCCGGGATCGGAGTACGAGGCGTGACCACCTTGCCACCGCCGGCCTCGACCTTCTTCAAGGTCTCGTCGATCGATTCGACGCCGATCGTGATCACCGGCGAGGGAGTCTCCTTCGACTTGCCCGTGAAGCCGCCGTTGATCGCGCCCGGCTCCGTCGGCCTCCGGTCGTCATCGACCGGCACGGTCATGGCCGTCGTGTAGCTGACGCCGTTGCCCATGTCGTTGTCGTAGAGCTCCCACCCGAACGCCGACCTGTAGAAGTTCTTGGCACGCTCCTGATCGTCGAACGTGATCTCGAAGTGCACGACCTTGTCCATGACGTCCTCCCTCCCTAGGAGATGTCGAAACTCCAACCTAGCGCGTTCCCCGCGAATGGTGGAGTCAGCTTGCCGCCCTACGAGTTCGAGCTACGCGTTCCGGCCGGCCAGGATCCGATCCACCTCGGCCGAGGCTCGAGCGGCGACCTCATCGCGGAAGCCGAGCGCGGACGCGATCCGTGTGGCAAGGCGATCGAACAGCGCGATCGAGTTGCGGAGCGCTCCTTCCGACCTCTCGATCGAGAAGTCCGACCAGCACGCCGCGATGTCCTTCGCCACCTCTGGATCGGCCCACCCGGAGATCCTGGATCCGTTCTGCGGAGGATGTCCCGCCCAGCCGGTCCGCACACCGTGGTCCCACTCGATCATCTGGAGGAGCCGCTCCTTGAGATCGGCGTCGCGCGTCTTGACGGGCCACGGATCGTCGCGTACGACGGCCTTCGCGTGCTGGATCGCCGCCGCGAAGAACCAGTCGATGCAGATCCTGAACTCGTCGGCGGACGGTGGCGATACACCGACGGTCGGTTCGAGCCGGTTCGCGCGCGAGTCCTTGTCGACCAGCACGAGATATGCGCCGTCGTACGCGACACCTTCCGTGAGCGCGGATAGCGGCGCGACCATGAAGTCGATCTTCCCGTCCGCGTAGTAGACGAGTCGCGTCGGATGCCATCCGGGGTTCTCGAGTGATTCCGTCACGAGGACGTCGCCGAACTGCTCGAACCAGGCGGTCTCCTTCAGGAGCGGATGTGTCTCGCGCACGTAGAGCTCGATATCGAGGTCCGAGAGCTGGTCGTGGTCGCCGCGCGCGAACGACCCGGTCGCCACCACGAGACGGATGTTCGGATCATCTGTGGCCCAAGCGACCACGTCGTCCAGGACGCGCTTCTGGTCCATCCCGGCATCGTATCCGCGGTCAGTGCGGCGAGACCACGCGGCGATGCACGCCGCGCGCGCCGCGGACCGCGTCGGCGATCGCCGGCGGAGCGGTGTCCGTCATCGGATGGGGCAATCGGTTCGGATCGAACCACCTGATGTCGTCGATCTCGCCCTCTTGCGGGTGAAGGTCACCGCCCATGATCGTCGCAGTGAACACCGACACATCCAGAAGCTCTGCGCCTGCGGCGCTGACGATCATGTACTCGCCGATCAGCTCACCGAGTTCGACGTCGAGGTTGGTCTCTTCCTTCGCCTCGCGGATCGCATTCTCTTCGGTGCTCTCGCCGGGTTCATGTCGTCCGCCCGGGAGACCCCAACGGCGCTTGTCGTATCCCTCATGGACGAGGAGCACACGACCGTCCTCGTCGAGGAGCACGACCGAGGCAGCCTTGCGTGTCACAGCTCTTTCCAATAACCGGTGATGTTGGGCGCGTAGCCCATGCCTTGTTCGTAGAACGGAATCGCCGACGGGCTATGCGCATACGTGTTGAGGAACGATCGCGTCGCGCCGCGTTCCTTGGCCCACGCCTCGGCCGCCCGCATGAGCTCGGTCGCGATCCCTTCGCGGCGATCTCCCTCGAACACGAACAACGCGAGCACCCGCAGGACAGACTGGTGAAGGTCCGCGAGAAGTTCCCAGCGGGCGTCGGGCCCCGGTCGAGAGATCTCCGCCTGCACGTACCCCTGGACGATGCCGTCGACGTCGGCGACCAGCCAGAGCCGGTCCTCGTCGGGAGACCCACCGATCGCGTTCCGGATCCAGCCTTGGAGGCCTTCGTCGTCGGGAACGCGGAACATCGTTGGGTCGAGCGCCGAGTAGTAACGACCGAACTCGAGCCACGCCTCGGCGAGTCGGGGCGCATCTGCCGCGATCGGGGAACGGATCACCACGGCCATCTCCTACGCACGGTACCCGGAGCATGCGACCCACGCCTGGTGGCACGATGTCTCTATGCACATCCTTCCCGTGACCTTGTTGGAGATGGACATCTACTGCTGCGGGGACGACCACGAGGCGGTCATCGGTGAACGGTGGCAATGTCCGGTCATCTTCGGCGCGATGTTCTGGGAAGAGGCCACGGTCGACGAGCCGCATGACTCGATCAGATGAGGTCAAGGTCTCCGGGCGAGTGGCCGCGATCGGTGAGGTAGCGCGCCATCTCCGACCGGTGCTGTGTGCCGTGGTTCACGATGTGCGCGATGACCTCCCAGCGAGGCGCCGACCAGTCCTCACTCTCTGAGCGCCAGGTCAGGACCTCCGACATGGCTTCACCATCGAGCGTTCCGACGTATGCGAGCAGACGAGCGTGTTCGTCATCCCAGAAACCACGGATGGTCGCGAGGTCGGGAAACGGCCACCCGTCGGGATAGGAATCGTCGTCATCGTTGCCGATGCAGAACTCCCGCCAGCTCCAATCAACGATAAGCCTGTGCAGAAGCGTGTCGAACGCCGACCCGTTATCGGTGGTGTCCGATCGGCGGAGCTCCTCCTCGGACAGCTTTGCAGTCTGATCGAGGATGCGTTCGTCCACGCGGACGTGGTACCGCACCAACTCGGGTAGGTACTCCATATTCAGATCGCGCGCATTCGGTTGTTGCGTGGGTTGTGCTCGAGTTCGGCGAGTCCGAGCGCCTCGAGCAGCGGCGGCACGTACATGCCGAAGCGGCCGCGGTAGCCCTTCTTCGTGCCATACCAGCCGCCGACCGGGTTGTCGGAGGAACGACCCCACGCTTCGACGGTGCCGTCCTTCGCCGACTTCTGCTCGTCGGCCGCACCGAGTTCCATCCAGTCACCGTGCTCCTTGAGCATCGCGTGCAGATCCTCGATACAGCGAGCCTGGTACCCAAGCTTGGTGCTCCCGACCTGGCAGACGATCGTCGGCGGATCGGCCTCGTCGTCGCGATACATCGTGTACTCCGACGAACCCGGCGGCGTCTTCAAGACCCACGGGTCGTCCTTCGTACCTTTGGCCTCCGCCATGTCGATCCCCCCTTCGATGAGGTTCATCCTTGTGCGGTCGCCCGCGAACGGCAACCGCTGCCCTACAACTGACCGATCCACTCAAGCGGGAACGGTGGCTGCGCGAGCGGCAGCACCGCGATCCGCAGCAGCGCGAGCGGATTGTCATCGCCGGCGCTCCGGTTGAGGTTGACCTCGTCGCACCCGGTGCAGCGGTGGACGATCACCCATTCGCCGCTTCCACGCACGCTGATGCCGACCGGCTCCATCAGCGAACAGCACTCCGAGGCGCGATCGCCGGGCGTGCGGTCGTCGAGATGCCTGCTCCACAGGCAGTTCGGGCAATGGTTCCTGTTGTTCGTTCCGGGTGCGTCGTCCGGCACGTCGAGCCGGCAATGACCGCATCGGAACGTGTCGGTTCGTCGTCGATCACCACGACGTCGTTGGTCTGACACGAGCTGGACCTCCTGCTGGGCACGCTGGACAGCGCGCGCCCTGGAAGCAGGGATCAGCGTGTGACGAGTCGACCGCCATCAGGACGCGCGAGGTTGACCACCGTGACCGAGGCCACAAACTCACCGTCCCTTCGTTCGCGATCCATGCCGCTCGTGGTCGAGCGGCCAACCGCCGGACGGTAGCACTGAACACGCCGCGGCTCAAGGTCACCATCGATGGACGGCGTCGTCGGTAGCCTCGAACCCGTAAGCACTCGATCGGTCGCGACCGTGATCTCACGGCGGCTTGCGACCGAGAGCGGCGCGCGGTTCTCCTTGGTTACGTTCACGCCCGTCGGCGTCGGGCTTCTTCCCTTGCAGCTCGCGGCCGCCTACATCGGGCTGCGCGCGACCGGCGCGATCGCCTGAAGCATGGACATATCCCGCCTGCCCTAGTTGGATGGGGGTTCCGGTCACCGAGCCCGGGGAGGGGTCATGGCGAGCATCAACGAGCATGAGAGCGCGCAGATCGATCGCGCCAACGCATCCGGCAAGCCGCCGGTGATGTTCATCCACGGCCTGTGGTTGCTGCCGAGCAGCTGGGACAACTGGGCGAAGCTGTTCGACGAAGCCGGCTACACAGCGCTCACGCCCGGCTGGCCCGACGACCCCGAGACCGTCGGCGAGGCGCAACAGCATCCCGAGGTCTTCGCGCGGAAGACCGTCGGCCAGGTCGCCGACCACTTCGAGGACGTCTCGCGCAAGCTCGACGGCAAGCCCGTCGTGATCGGACACTCGTTCGGCGGCCTGCTGGCGCAGATCCTGGCCGGCCGCGGCATCGCGAAGGCCACGGTCGCGATCGACCCTGCCCCGTTCCGCGGCGTGCTGCCGCTGCCGATCTCCGCTTTGAAGGCGGCGGCGCCCGCGCTCGGCAACCCAGCGAACCGTCACCGCGCCGTGCCACTCACCTACGAGCAGTTCCGCTACGCGTTCACCAACGCGGTCGGCGAGGAGGAAGCGAAGCAGCTCTACGACACGTACTGCGTCCCGGCGTCGGGAACGCCGATCTTCCAAGCGGCCGCCGCCAACCTCAACCCGTGGACCGAAGTGAAGGCGAAGTCGAAGAACCCCGACCGCGGGCCGCTGCTGATCATCTCCGGCGAACAGGACCACACGGTGCCGCCCGCGATCGCGAACGCCTCCTACAAGAAGCAGAAGCGGAACAAGAAGAGCGCCACCGAGATCGTGGAGATGCCGGGGCGCGGCCACTCACTGACGATCGACCACGGCTGGCGCGAGGTGGCCGAAACGGCATTGCAGTTCGTGCAGCGGTTCAAGTAGGCCGCCGCTAGGCGCGGGTCGGGCCCAGCGGGATCAACGCGTCGAGGTCGGCGAGATCGTCGGGGCTGAGCACGACGTCGGCGGCCTCTGCGTTCGACCGCGCGTGCGCGGGGCTGCGCGTACCGGCGAGCGTGGTGCTCACGCCGGTCTGCTGAAGGTTCCAGGCGAGGGCGATCTGCGGAAGCGAGCAGCCCACACGCTCTGCGATGCTTCGCATCCCGTCAACAACCGCTTCGGAGCGCTCGAACCTACCCGGCGAGAACAGCCGCTTCCAGAACGGCCACTCGGTGTGGTCCGGCACCACGCGAGCGAAGTCCTCCGGGCTCGTGATCGCGCCGGCCAACATGCCGTTACCGAGCGGCTCGTACGTCACGACGCCGATGTTCTGCGTCTCGCACCAGCTCGCAAGGTCGAGCGTTTCGAGGTGATCGATCAGCGACAGGCCCTCTTGCAGCACGTCGACCGGACCGACCGCGAGGCACCGCTCGACGTCGGGTCGCTCGAAGTTCGACAGACCCACGAGGCGCGTCAGCCCGTCGTTCACGAGTGCGCGCATCGCACCCCACGAGTCCTCGAGGCCATCGGTCGTCTCACCCGGGTAATGCATCAGGTACATGTCGAGCCGGTCGACACCGAGGCGTTCGAGGCTCGCTTCACACGCCTCTCGGATCTGTTTGGGTTCGAAGCCCGTGCCGTCGGGAAGCGGCGCGACCTTGCTCGAGAGCTTCATCGGTTGACCGACATCGCGAAGCGCGGCCGCGATCACCGTCTCATTCTTGCGGTCGAAATACTCCTCGGCGGTGTCGATCCAGTCGACGCCCGCTTCGATCGATGCGAGCAGGACGTCGCGCGCGCCCGGCCAGTTCGGGTCGTCCTCGAACTCGTATCCACCAAGCCCGACGACCGAGAACCACTCGCCGCCGATCTCAACGCTTCGCATCAGCAAACCCTAGCGCGATGACACCGTCTTAGTTCGCGCGGGTCGCGAACCGCCCGCCGATGTGGATGCCGTCGATCCGCCCGTCGTCGCTTCGCGTGAAGTAGCCCTTCATCCCCTTGGCCGGTCCGTCCGGAACGATGTACCGATCGCCGTCACCGGGCAGGATCCCCAACGGCACCGGCGGCTCGTCGTCGGGCTCTTCGTGCAACTGCTCGAGCACCTCGGGCCGCACCGTGACCTCGACCATCAGCACGCCGTCGGCAGCGCTGATGTCGGCGATCACCGCGATCGTCTCGTATCGCCCGACGTAGGGCGCCAGCGCCTCGTCGTCCAGCCGCAGCGGCTCGGGATCCGACATGTCGGCGCCGAGATAGTTTTCGAACGCCCACCGCATGATCTGCTCGTTGAACTCGCCGCCGTTCGGCCCGCAGTTCGTCAGGCTCGTGATCGCGAATCGGCGCTCCGGCACCATCTCGAAGATCGAGTGTTGGCCGACGGTGTCACCGCCGTGCGCCACGACCTTCAGGCCATCTTGATCCCGCATCAGCCAGCTGATCCCGATCGCGTCGCCGAGCGCGTTTCCGGGGCACTCGACCGTCGTCTCCTGCATCCGCCGAAGCGTGGTCTCGGACAACACCCGCGTGCCGTCGGAAGCCGTTCCGTCGCCCATGTGGAACCGTGCCCACACGAGCTGATCGCCGACGCTCGCCGACATCCCGCCCATCGGCGCGCCGTAGCGGCCCATGTCCCACGGCCGCGTGATCTCGATCGTGCCGTCCTGCGAGCGCTTGTGCCCGTTCGCGAAACGGTACGTCATGACCTCTTTCGCGAAGAAGAAGCTGCGCGTCATGCCGAGCGGCTCGAGCACGAGCTCGCGCACGACCTGCTCATACATCCCGCCGGTGACCTTCTCGAGCACGAGCCCAGCCAGGCCCAGCGACGCGTTGTTGTAGGAGACCGTCGCGCCGAGCGGCGTTACCTGCTCGATGTTGGCCATGTTGGCGACGTACTTGTCGAGCGCATCCGCGCCCTCGCCGGTGTCCTCGAACAGGTCGCCGTCCCAGCCGGCGGTGTGGTTCAGCAGATGCAGGACGGTCACATCGCGCGCGACCTGCTCGTCCTTGAGCTTGAGCTCGGGCACGTACGTCCGGACCGGAGCGTCCAGGTCGATCTTGCCGTCGTCGACCAGCCGAAGGATCGCCGTGCTCGTGTAGGTCTTGCCGGTCGACCCGATCTGGAACAGCGTGCCCTCGTCGACCGGGAGCGGATCCTCCACGCTGGTCACCCCGGCGAAGGCGATGTGCTCCTCGTCGCCCGAGATCGACGCCGACCGCGACCCCCGGAACCTCGAGTCGCTCCGCAATCACCGAGACCTGGGCTTTCAGCTCCGCTTCGGTCGGCATCCGACCTCCTCCTTCCGGGGACGTGAAGGCTACCCCGGCGGATGCGACGATGCGGGCCGTGACCAAGCCGGTGATCGTCGAGTATCAGCCTCGATGGCCGGACGAGTTCGCCGAGATCCGCGACCGACTGGCGGGTTCGTTCGGCGATCAGGCCTTGCACATCGAGCACATCGGATCGACGTCGGTGCCCGGCCTCGCCGCCAAGGACGTGATCGACGTGCAGGTGAGCGTCGCGTCCCTCGAACCGAACGAGCCACTCGAAGCAGCGCTCGAAGCCGCGGGCTTCGTTCCCTATCGAGGCGAGTCACCGGCCTGGGACCACGTCCCGCCCGGATCGGACCCGAACCCGCCGGAGCGCTGGCACAAACTGTTCGCATCGGCGCCGTCCGACGAACGCCAGGTCCATGTCCACGTGCGCGTCGCGGGTTCCCCGAACGAACGGTTCGCACTGTTGTTCCGCGACTTCATGCGAGCACATCCCGATGCGCGCAACGCGTGGGCGGTGTTCAAACGTGAACTTGCGCGGATCGCCGAGAACGTCGACGACTACGTCGAAGTGAAGGACCCGGCAACCGACGTGGTGATCGTGGTCGCGGAGCGCTGGGCGGCCGACACCGGCTGGTCCCCGCATGGCGACCGCGAAGAGCCCTCCTAGTCAGAGCCCGTCGGCATCCGATCGGTGACGCGCCCGTTGGCGAGGCCGTAATCCCACACATCGATCGCGGGTGGCTCGACGCCGAGCGACGTGAGCGCGGTACAGATCTGGCTGCGATGGTCGGTGCCGTGGTGGAGCGCCTGCGCCAGGCGGACGCCCACCGGGGCGTCACGCTCGAAGCCGTCTTTCTCGTCGACCTCGGTCAGCATCTCGTCCGGGTCGGCTTCGGTCTGGATCAATGCCGACCACGCCTCGCCATCCGACACGATCGCGGCGCGGAGCCCGTTGAGGTCCATCTGCTCGGGATCGATCCGACGGGAGCGATCGCCGGTGATGTCGAAGATGTACCAAGAGTCGCTCCCGACGAGATGCTGCATCGTGCGCAAGATCGGCCCGTACGTGCCCACCGCCTGGGTCTGGAGCTGCTCCGGGCTGAGCTCGGAACACGCGTCGATGAGCTGCGTCGTCGCCCAGACGTGGTGCGCGAACGCGTCCTTCAGCTGCGATGATCCCATCGGGCGAACGTAGCACCGGCGACGTTCATCGACCTCCCCGGCAGGTTCATCGGCTCTTCACATCTCCGCGTCAGCGTGTGTGACAGACGCGAGACGAAGGAGGTCGACGATGCGTCGAGGGATGGTGATCGTGCCGGTGATCGTGGCGATCCTGCTCATGGTCGGGATCGGCGTGGCGGCGTACAACGCCGGCGAGAACAACGGTCAACAGCAGGCGACGGAGCAGATCCAGTCCGCCCAGGCCAACGGCCAAGAGGTGCAGGTTGTCCATGTGGTCGGTGACAACCAGCACTGGCTCTTCCCCGGGTTCTTCCTCTTCCCGTTCCTGCTGATCGGGTTGTTCTTCCTGATCGGCGGGATGTTCCGGGCGGCCAGGTGGGGCGGCAAGGGTCACGGCGGCCACGGCCCCGGTCCGTGGAACGACGAGGGCCGGCAGCGGTTCGAGGAGCGCGCTCGCGAGTGGCACCAGCGCGAGCACGGCAACGGCGGAGACGTTCCGCCGACACCGACGACCGCGGCATAGGACGAAGCGGGGCGGAGGCACGGTTGCCTCCGCCCCGCCTTCGAGAGAGGCTCGGGCCGTGCAACGGATCCTCGTCGTCGAGGACGACATGCAGATCGCCCGGACGCTCCGCGACTATCTAGAGGTCGCGGGCTTCGATGTGACCGCCGTCGGCGACGGTTCAGCGGCGCTCGCCAGCGCGCGCGGCGACAAACCCGATCTGATCGTGCTCGACCTCGGGCTGCCGGGTATCGACGGCCTCGACGTCGCGCGCGAGCTCCGGCGAACGTCGACCGTGCCGATCGTGATGCTCACCGCGCGTGGCGAGGAAGCGGATCGGATCGTCGGGCTCGAGCTCGGCGCCGATGACTACCTGGTCAAGCCGTTCAGCCCGAAGGAGCTGGTCGCGCGCGTGCGCGCCGTCCTCAGGCGGGCGAACGGCGCCGTCGCTGGGGCTGAGGTGCTGCGCGCGGCCGACGTCGAGATCGACCTGCCGAAGATGCGCGCCCGCGTGCACGGCCAGCCGGTCGACCTCACACCGACCGAGTTCGAGCTGCTGACCACGCTGGTGCGCGAGCCCGGACGGGTGTTCACGCGCGGCCAGCTGCTCGATGCGCTCCGCGGCGTGACGCTCGATTCGTACGAGCGCGCGATCGACGCGCACGTGAAGAACCTCCGGAAGAAGATCGAGCCCGAGCCCGGCCGTCCGCGCTACGTCCTGACGGTGCACGGCGTGGGGTACCGGTTCGCCGATGCCTGACCAACACCGGCACGGGACGTGGCGCGGACGGGCCGCCGCCCTGGGTGGCGCGACGGACGCTTCGACGCCGGACGACGGTTCCGCCGCGGTGTGCTCGGCGTCTTCCTTGTGGTCGTCCTGCTCGTTGCCGGGCTCGCGAGCATCGTCGCGTCGCTCGCGAGCGGCACGCATCCGAAACCGTTCATCACGATCGCGATCGCGGCGCTCGTCCTGATCGGGCTGATCGTCACGGCCCGCTGGCTCTGGCGAAGCGGCCGGTCGATCGGCGGGCTGATGGACGCAGCCGACCGGGTCGCGGGCGGCGACTACACGACACGCGTCGGCGAGGTCCCGGGCCGTCCGTACCAGCGGCTCGCGGGCGCGTTCGACGAGATGACCGCGCGCCTGCAGACCAACGAGGAACGCCGCCGCGAGCTGCTCGCCGACGTCGCGCACGAACTCCGTACGCCGCTGCAGGCGATCCGCGGCGCGACCGAGGGCATGCTCGACGGCCTTTACGCCGCCGACGCCGAGCATCTCCGGCCGGTGCTCGAGCGCACGGACGTCATGGCGCGGCTGCTCGACGATCTGCGCACGTTGTCCATGGCCGAGGCAGGCGTGCTCGAGCTGCACCGCGAGACCGTCGATCCGCGAGCAGCCGCCGAAGACTCGGTCGCGGCGATCCGAAGCACAAGCGGTGGCGCCACGATCGACGTGGTCGACGACGGCGCGCCGGCGACGATCGAGGCCGACCCGGTGCGGCTGGAAGAGATCTTGACCAACTTGGTGGCCAACGCGGCGCGGTACACACCGAGGGGCGGCCGAGTCGCGGTAACGATCTCCGCCAACGGACCGCACGGGGCGCGGTTCCTCGTCGACGACACCGGCCCGGGCATCCCCGCCGACCAGCTAGACCACGTCTTCGATCGGTTCGTCCGCTCTTCCGACCGCGGCGGCACCGGTCTCGGCCTCGCGATCGCGAAACGCCTGGTGGAGGCGCACGGCGGCACGATCGACGCGGGAGCGGCGCCCGGCGGCGGCACCAGGATGCGCTTCGACATCCCCGGCGACGACGGCCGTCGGTAGCATCGGACGATGTCCCTCGAGATCACGCGCGGCAGCGCCGACGACATCGACCAACTCGAGCCGCTTTGGATCGCGGTCCATCACGCGCATCAAGCCGCGATGCCCGAGCTCGCGCCCTACGTCGATGATGAGGAGACCTGGCGCGAACACCGCCCGCTCTACGTCGAGCTCTTCGAACGGCCCGACACGTTCCTGTTCTTGGCCCGCGTCGACGGCAAGCTCGTCGGCTACGCGGTCGGGTGCGTCGCGCCCGCGTCTGAGGGATTCGCTGCCGACACCTGGCGCGTGGGCGACCGCATCGGCGAGTTGGAATCGCTCTCGGTGCTCCCCGACCACCGCGGCCAAGGGATCGGAAGTGCGTTGCTCGACGAAGTGGACGAAGAGTTCGAGAAGCTCGGCATCGACGATGTCGTGATCGGCGCGCTGCCCGGTAACACCGGCGCGATCAAGCTCTACGAGAGCCGCGGCTTCAAGCCGACGTGGATCTACCTCTCACGGTTCGCCGCGCGCGAAGACGGATAAGGGAGGAACACCGCGGGCTGGGTCATCGCCACGCAGTCCATCTCCCCTCGTCGGTTGCACGACAACATCGGTACCGCGAGTTCGATAATGGCGTTGACACGTGACCGAATGGTCACCTATCCTCGAGCCGTGAACGACGACGACCGTGTGTTCAAGGCGCTCGCCGACCCGACCCGTCGGTTCCTGCTCGACCGGCTCTTCCAGCGCGACGGCCGCACGCTGACCGAGCTCGAGTCCGATCTGGAGATGACTCGGTTCGGGGTGATGAAGCACCTGAAGATCCTCGAGGAGGCGGGGCTCGTCGTCACGCGGAAGGAAGGCCGGGAGAAACTCCACTTCCTCAACCCGGTCCCCATCCGGTTGGTCCACGACCGTTGGATCGACAAGTACACGGAGCGGCAGGTCAGCGCGCTCGCCGACCTGAAGCACGAGCTCGAAGGAGGTTCCGCATGAGCACGGACACCATGACCGCGACCCAGGTCTATCGCGTGTACATCAAGGCCACGCCACAGGCGATCTGGGACGCCATCACGAAGCCGGAGTGGACCCAGCGCTACGGCTACTCGAATATCGCCGACTTCGACCTGCGGCCGGGTGGCGCGTACAAGGCGTACCCGAGCGAGGCGATGAAGCGCGGCGGCGAGGCGAACGGCATCCCGATCCCCGACGTCGTCGTCGACGGCGAGGTGCTCGAGGTCGATCCGCCGCACCGCCTCGTCACAACCTGGCGGATGTTGATGGACCCCGAGTCGGCGCCGGAGGGCTTCACGCGCGTGACGTTCGACATCGCCGAGACCAACGGCGGCGTGTGCCGGCTCACGGTCACGCACGAACTCGAGAACGCGCCGCGTCTCGCCCTGGTGGTCGGCGGCGGGCTCGAGGACACCGGCGCCGGCGGCGGCTGGGCGTGGGTGCTGAGCGACCTCAAGTCGCTGCTCGAGAACGGCTCCCCGATGAACATGGAGGACGGCTTCAAGGAGTAAGGCCGCTTCCTGCACCGCCTTGCGAGGAAGGATCCCGGGGGCGGAGGCCGTGTCGCTTCGGCGGCGCGGGCTCCGTCCCCGCCTCGCGCCCGGGTCTGGCGCGATTCAATGCATCCGCTCGCGAGGCCGATACCGCCTGCATGCGAGAAGCAGGGAAGAAGCAGCTCATCATCGGTCTCGTGATCGCCGTGGTGGGGGTCGTGATCAGCCTCGGTTCGTACGTCTCGGCGGCGTCCTCGAGTGGAGGTGGCAGCTACTTCCTCTTGTGGGGCATCGTCATCGTCGGTTTGGTCCGCGCCTTCCGCGGGTTCTCGATGATGAGGTCGGCCGGTCCGGCACAGACGGCGACGGCATCGCCTGCGGTTGCGCCGCCGGCCGCTGTTCCCGCCATGCCGCCGCAACCACCGGCGGAAACGGCGGCCGCGCAGGCAGTCGAGGCGACGACGCCGGAGCCGGTGAGCCTCGCGTCCCCTCCTCCGCCGCCCGCACCGTCATCCATGTGGGACTGACGTGTTCGGCGCGTCGGCGGCATCTGTTACACCTCGGGGATCGCGAACCGGACCCTCTCGACGCGTGAACTGAACCGCGCGCTTCTGGCGCGGCAGCTCTTGCTCGACCGCAAGCGGCTGAGGCCGCTCGACACGGTTGAGCGACTCGTCGGGTTGCAGGCGCAGGTTCCCCGCGATCCGTACGTCGCGCTGTGGTCGCGACTCGACGGGTTCCGGGCAACCGACCTCTCGGCCGCGATCGAGCGACGCGACGCGGTCCGGATGCCGTTCCTGAGAGCCACGCTCCACCTGGTCACCCGGCGCGATGCGCTCCGGCTGAGGCCGGTCGTCGACGCCGTGCTCGACCGCTCGCTCCACAGCCAGAGTCCGTTCGGGCGAGCGATCGAAGGCGTGGACGTCGACGAGCTGGCCGCGTTCGCGTCCGCGCTGTTGGCCGACCAGCCTCGGAGCCGCGCGCAACTGGGACCGTTGCTCGCCGAGCACTGGCCGGGGTACGACGGCCCTTCGTTAGCCTACGCGTGCACCTATCTGTTGCATCTGGTCCAGGTCACCCCGCGAGGGCTCTGGAAGCGGCGCGGCTCATCCGCGTTCACGACCTTGGAGGCATGGCTGGGTGAGCGGCCGGCGCGCGACGCCGCTCCCGACGCGATGGTGCTCCGCTACCTGGCCGCCTTCGGCCCCGCCACCCCGGCCGACGTCCGAACGTGGTCCGGCCTCGCCGGGGCAGCCGAGATCCTCGACCGGCTCCGGCCGAAGCTACGGATCCTGGGGGACGAGAACGGGCGCGAGCTGTTCGACGTGCCGCGCGCTCCACTTCCTAGTGCAGACCTGCCCGCGCCGGTGCGGTTCCTGCCCGAGTACGACAACGCCGTGTTGAGCCACGCCGACCGCCTCCGGATCGTGGCATCCGGGACGAAGCCCTTGACCGAGGTGGGTTGGGGGCTCGTCCTCGTCGACGGGTTCGCCGCAGCACGTTGGCGCGCCGCCTCCGAGAACGACCGGACGACGCTCCGCGTCGAACAGTTCCGCGCGCTGACGAAGACCGAGCGGAACGACGTCGAGGAGGAAGGGGTTCGACTCGCCGACTTCCTGACCGACGGCGCGGGCGGCGCCGTCCAGATCACGCTATCTGGCGGCCCTCCACGTAGGTCTTGAACGCCTGCAAGAGCTCCTCGCCGCCGTCCCGATAACCCGTGCGCAGCTCGTCGTCGATGTCCCCAAGCATCGACGCGCTCGTGCGCACGATGGTCTGGTCGCCGTCGGCTGAGAACTCGTACGTCTTCACATACTGACGGGCGCCGCGCATACCCATCGGGCCACTGATCGTGAGCCGGGCGTTCGTAACCATGTGCGTGACGAACGCATACAGGGCGGAGCCGCCGTCCCATTCCTCCATGAAGCGGCCGCCGACCCACGGCTCCATGCTGATCCGCGGCGCGTCGCTGAAGCTGTGTGGCCACCAAGCACCGACGTCCTCGACGAGCGACCGCCAGACGACCTCGATGGGCGCATCGATCGCAACCTCTGCGTGCAGCTCGATGGCGACGGGCGCAACCTCCGTATCGGGCATGAGTGCCATCACGCGCTCCTTCCTGTTGCTGCTCGGGACGGCGTCACGACGCTGCTGCGGTTGGCACGCGCATCGCGCACGTCGGTCGCCTCCGCGCGGGCTTCGGCGGTGCGCTTCAACGCAAGCAGCTCGTCCGCCGGCGCCTCGGCGATCGGCTGGATCCACCGTTGGTAGACCTCGCGGATCGGCACCGGGTTGAGGTGATTGACGCGGGTTCGCCCGACCGGCTCGACCACGATGAGACCTGCCTCATGCAGCACACGGAGGTGATCCATCACGCCGAAGCGCGACATCTCGGTGTGCGTCGCGCAGAGCTCACCCGTGGTCGCGGCGCCGTCGCGAAGCTCGTCGAGCAACGCGCGGCGCGTCGGGTCGGCCAGCGCCTTGAAGATCGCGTCCTGATCCGTCATATGTGAGCGGATACTCACATATCTCGCGTACTCCCGTCAAGCCGGTAGACGCGCATCAGGACGTCTTCCTGCGCGGTGCGGTCGAGGATGAATCCATTCCGCTCGACGACCCGTTGCGAACCGACGTTGTGCTCGGCGATGTAGGCCCACAGCGGCCGTATCGGCTCGATCAGGATCAGCGCGCGAAGCGCTGCGGTCGCGTATCCGTTCCCCCAATGCTCGCGACCGATCCAATATCCAACGTCGCGCGTCCCGTCCGCTTCGTCGCTCCAGCTCCCGATCTGCCCAACGACGACCCCGCCGTCGACGATCGCGCGGGCGATGTTGTCGGGGTTCGCCAGCACGCGCCCGAGATGCTCGCGGAACGCCTGCTCGTCGCGGGCCGGGAACGCCGCCATCTCGTTCGCCGCTCGATCGTCCTGGTAGGCGAACAGGATCGGGATGTCCGACTCGCGGATCTCTCGCAGTTCCACGCCCACGGCTAGCCGGGCTCCGCGCGGAATAGCGGTACCGGCTCTGCGACGCCTTTCAGCCCGACCTTGCCGAGCGGCGTGAAGCCGATCGAGCCTTCGCACGCGTCGACGACCTCCCTGCTCACCAACACCTCACCGGGTCCGGCCTTGCCCGACAGCCGCGAGGCCAGGTTCACCGTGCGGCCGAACACATCGCCATCGCGCTCGATCACGGCGCCGATGTGCATCCCCACGTGGGCCGGCGGGAGCCCGAGCGGTGCGGTCTCGCCGATCACCTCAAGCGCGCCGCGCACCCCGGCGGCCGCGTCGCGGAACCGGAACATCACGCCGTCCCCGAGGAACTTCATGGCCTCGCCATCGTGATGGGTGGCGATGCGCTGAACCAACTGCGCAAGCGAGGTCGCAAGGTCGGCCGCCATCTCGTCGCCGCGTTCCTCGGTGAGCGCGGTGTAGCCAGAGAGATCCATGAACGCCATCGTCGCCGGCCGCTCGGGCTTGGTGTACACGCCTGCCTCGACCAGCGCGAGCTCGAGGTGCTCGACGAGGTCGCTCATCCACGCGTGCTCCTGCATCCGGCGGTAGATCGCCATCGTCGAACCGTCGACGACCGACATGATCGCGTCGCCGAACTCCGCGCCCTGGTCGAGGAGCTCGCGCTGTGTGGCGCCCGCTCGCTGCGCCGGCACATCGACGAGGTCGTGCCACAGCCCGGTTTCCGACCGCGCGATCCGACGGAAGTTCTCGCCGTACACCCGCAGCATCCGCAACAAGATGTCCGGCTCGACGCCGGTCCGGAGGATCACCCCGCCCGCGGCGATCAGGTCGGGTTCGTCGGTTCGCGGATGTTCCTCCGGCTCGGGCGGCGCGAACCCGACCGCCGCGTACATCTGTCGCAGCACGTCGAACGGGATGCCCTGCTGTGCCGCCAGGTCCGCCCACGTGACGTCCAGGTGCTCACCCCACCGCGCGTAATACTGCCGGTCGAGGACGTTGAGGCTGACGAACCCGTCGCGCATGGCCTGGCCGATGGTCTCGAGCGGGATGCCCGCGTCGACGCACACCGAGAGGAGCATCGCGCGACGGACCGATCCGCCGTCCAGGTCGCCGGGATCGCGCTGGAACACGCCTTCGTCGGCCATCGCCTGGACGAGCTCGAGGCTGACGCCCGACCGCTCGGCGACATCCTTCAGCTCAAGGGGTTCGCGCACGCTTCCATCATCCCGCGCCGACGCGAACTCAGGGTCGTTCGGTCGAGCGCTCCGTGGTGAGGAGCGCCCGGAGCCCGGGAAGCGCGGCGCGATCTCGCGGCCGATCCGCCGCTTCCTTCGAACGAACCACGTCGGCCAACGACGCGACCGTCACAGCTCCGCTCCGGAGGTGCATGACGATCGCGTCGCGACGAAGATCCTCGAACCCGCGCGTCCCGCTTGGCTCGAAGGTGATGTCGAGGTCGCCGACATCGGTCTGCAGGTTCCAAACGCGAACACGAGCGAGAGACTCGCTCGAGTGATCGAAGGGGACTCCGTTCGGCTCACCAGGGACGCGGATCCGGGCATGGAGCTCCTGCAAGACCTCGGACAGTCGCTCGAGGTTCTCCCGCGCATCCTGCGGGACCACATCGACATCCGTCGTGACATGCGGCGCCCCGTGCAGGATCGCCGCCATCCCACCGATCAAGACGTAGCGAACTCCATGCCGGTCGAGCGCGTCGAAGACCGCACGCGGATCGAACTCAGCCATCGTTTCCCCCCCGGAGTTCGCTGCCCTCGTGCATCAGGTCGACGGCCGCAACGGCTCGGTCGAGCCGCTCATCAGGCGTCAACGCGACTCCACGCTGCGCGACCGTCCACGCATCTTCATCGAGGGGAACGACACGCACGTCGAGATCGAGACCGCAGGCGCGTACGAGCTCCAGCAGCCGCCCGAAGGTGGGCTCGATGACGCCGCTCTCGATGCGGGCAACGGTGGGCTGAGAGACCCCCGCAAGCTCGGCCAATCGGCGTTGGCTGAGCCCCGCCCGCAGGCGACTCTCCCGGAGGATCTGCCCGGCATCCATATCGAAGAGTATACGCCAGATGTATCGCGTCGATGCGTTTACCGCATCGCATGGATACACCTAGTGCATCAGAAGGGCGTCGCGGAGCCGCCGACCGAGCCCAACGTCGTGCAGGCCAAGGTCGGCGTCGATGTCCTCGGGCTCTCCGTAGGAATGGATGAAGGCTCGAGGCACCCCGATGGAGACGTAGCACATCGGCCGGTCCACCAGCGCAGCCGTCACGACGGGGGCGGCCGTCCCTTCGTAGAACGGCTCAACGGTGATCAGCAGGGGCACATCGCCCGCGAGCGCAGCAAGACCGGCGGCGTCGAACGGACGGAGGCTCGAGGAGTACGCGACCGTCACGTCGAGGCCCTCGCAGGTGGCGATCGACCGGTCGAGCATCGGGCCGAACGCGAGCACGGTTGCCTCCGCGCCGCGGCGGATGAGCTCGATCCGTCCCGGTTCGATGTGATGCGCCGAGGCGTTGGTTGCGACGCTTCCGCGGATGTACGTCGGCCGGCCATTCGCATAGGTCGACCGCAGCATCGCGTCCATCTCCTCGCCGTGTCCGGGGATCAGCATCTCCATCCCCGGGATGCCGAGCATCACGCCGGCGTCGGCCGGCGAGTGATGCGTGCCGCCCGATGACGCGTAGTCATACGACCCACCGAACCCGACGAACGTGCCGCCGAGGCCCTGGTACCCGAAGTCCAGCTTGAGCTGTTCGTACGGGCGCTCCGCCATGAACGGCGAGAGCGAATGCGCGATGGGATGGAACCCCTCCATGGCGAACCCGGCCGCCACTCCAACCATCGTTTGCTCCATGATCCCGATGTTGACGACGCGGTCAGGATGCGCGGTGACCGCACGCTCGAAGTACGACGTACTGATGTCTGCGAGCACGACGGCAACGCGGTCGTCGCGATCGACCAGATCGGAAACGGTCACACCGAACGCCTGCCGCATGTCGCGCATCACCACTCGCCCTCCGGCACGTCGGCGACGACCGCCGTCGGCACGTCGTCATGCCGAACGCGGAAGGCACGCTCGAGCGCGTCGTGATCGTGCCCGTCCACTCCGTGCACATCCCAGCCGAACGACCCGATCCGCTCGGGCCATGGATGCATCGTCAACGACGAGCTGTGGTTGTCGATCACGAGCAGCGTGAGCCCGCCGAGGTTCAGCTGCGGCGC
This sequence comes from uncultured Actinomycetes bacterium, assembly GCA_963792215.1. GTDB lineage: Bacteria > Actinomycetota > UBA4738 > UBA4738 > HRBIN12 > AC-51. Next base: position 786,562 of record CAWBVL010000007.1, on the reverse strand, counting down.
GAGCAGGATCGCCTCCCAGTTCGAGCCCTCGTTGAGCTCCGCATCACCGCACAGCACGATCGTCCGCTGCTCGCGTAACCCCTTGGCCCGCAGGGCGAGCGCCACCCCGACGGACATCGGCAGCCCGTGTCCGAGCGAGCCCGTCGACGCCTCGATCCCCGGCACCTGGGTGCGATCCGGATGGCTGCCGAGATGGCCACCGTGTTCGAGGAAGTGATCGAGCCAGTCGGCAGGGAAAAAGCCCTTCGCCGCGAGGATCGCGTACAACGCCGCCGGGCCATGACCCTTGCTTACGATGAACCGGTCGCGATCTTCCGCGTCGGGCGCCGCGGGATCGATCCGGAGCACGCGGTCGTACAACACCCACAACGCATCCATCGTCGAGGTGGTGCTCTCCTCGTGCTTCTCGTCGCCGGTCGCCCGCGCCATCAGCGTGCGCACGTCCTCCAGGGTCGTCAAACGCGTGTCCATCCGCATCGACGCTACAAGTTAAAGTGAACTTGATGTCAAGCCCCGGGGCGACGCGCAACGACCTCCTGCCGATCGGCGACGTCGCCGCGCGCAGCGGTCTCGCACCGTCCGCGATCCGCTTCTACGAAGCCGAAGGCTTGATCCACGCCGAGCGAACCGAGAGCGGCCGCCGTGCGTTCCCGCGACACGTGCTGCGGCGGCTCGCGTTCATCTCGTCCGCGCAACGCGTCGGGCTCAGCCTCAAGGAGATCGCCGACGCGCTCGCGACCCTCCCACCCGACCGAGCGCCGACGAAGGCGCAATGGGCGAAGCTTTCCCGCGGCTGGCGCCGGCAGCTCGACGACCGGATCGCCGAGCTCGAGCGGCTGCGCGACGACCTGACGACCTGCATCGGCTGCGGCTGCCTGTCGTTGCAGACCTGCCGGCTGTTCAACCCGGACGACGAGGCGGCCGCGAGCGGCACTGGCCCGCGGTACCTCTTAGGGGACGACCGCGAGGAGGTCGCGCGTCACCAGGTGTAGACCGCGGCGACCGCCGAGCCGCGCTGCGTGAGCTTCTCGATCTGGTTCCACGGGAAGAGCACGCGCACCGCATCGTCGCCGTCGCGCTGCATCACCTCGATGCCGAACTGGGTCAGCTTGATCTCGGCGGTCTGGGGGAAGGTCTCGACCCGGCCCCCGAGGAACGTGATCTCGGTCTCCATCCAACCTCCCACCCGCGAGGATCCAGCGGGCTTGCCCCAGTATGGACCCGGAGCGTTCGATCCTGCTTCGGGCGAAGGTCCCGACCATGCCGCGATGCCTCGGCTACGGTGCATCGCATGGACGAGCGATACGAACGCGGTCGCGCGCGGTTCCTCGAGATCCACGACGAGAAGGCGCTGCGCACGGTCGAAGGGCTCGGCGAACTCGGGCACCAGATCGTGTCCTTCGTCTACGGCGACCTATACACGCGGCCGGCGCTGTCGGACCGCGACCGCGAGCTCAGCGCGGTGGTCGCGCTCACGTCGCTCGGGCGGTCGTCGCAGTTACCGCAACATCTGCGCGCCGCGTTGAAGGCCGGCCTGACCGAAGCGGAGCTCCGCGAGGCGATCATGCTCACCGCGACGATCGCCGGGTTCCCGCCGGCGATGAACGCGACGGCGACGCTGAAGAGCGTGCTCGCCGAGCGAACGCGCGACGGGGCCGAGCCATCGGCATGAAACGCCTCGCCGACGAACGCGGCGGCGTGATCGCCAAGCTCCTCGGCATCCTGCTCGTCCTCGCGATCTGCGCGAGCGCCGCGGTGTACGTCTACGGCAAGCACGAGCAACCGCTCTCGGTCGACGACGCGCACGTGGCCACGAGCGACGGCCAGCGCAACCCCGCGACCGTGGGCGTCGCGCCCGGGCGCACGATCTACGTCGCGACGATCGTGCACAACGAGGGCCGGCTTCCCGTCACACTCGAAGGGCTGGCGCCCGCCGCGACCGGTCCGACCGACGCCTACGTCCCCATCTCGATCGCGCTCGGCGACGGCAAGACACCCAACCCGGCGAACGGCGCGTTCGTGCCGCCGTCGCTCGGCCCGGGCACAGGCATCGGCGTCGTCATCACCTACGCGGTCAACCCGAACCTGTCGTGCGCGCACTTCGACAACAGGCCGAGCACGCCGACCCCGTTCCCACCCTTGCCGTTGCGGCTGTCGACGTACGGCGTCGACGCGACGCAGACCCTCCCGTTCGCGCACGGCGCGCCGACGGTGAGCGGCATCACCAACACCAGCTGCGAACGCGCCCTGCGCTAGACGTCGCGGGTTCGCTCGAGCGACACGGCGCTCGCCCATACGCTCGCGACCCACACGACCGCGAGGGCCAGCGACCCGGCCCAGCCGAACAGCACCGCCGACTCGTTGCCATGCCCGAACGCGCCGCCGACACCCGCGAACGGCATGAACTTCGCGAACCGCGGCAGCAACGCCGTGCCCAGCGGCTCGACGATGAACAACCAGCCGAGCACCCCGAGGATCGCGACCAGCTGGCTGCGGAGCGCCGCGCCGACACCGACCGCGAGCGCCGCGCCGTACGCGCAGCGGAGTCCCTCCTGTCCGATCGCGCCGACCACCGACGCGCCGACCGGCACGGACTTCCCGACGATCGCGAGCCAGATCACCGCGATCACGACCGTCATCGTCGCGGCGGCGACTCCGTACAAGAGACCGACGAACGCCGCGGCGATCGACTTCGCGCTGATCACGTGCATCCGCGACGGCACCGCGAGGAACGTGCCGCTCGCGGTGCCGTAACGGAACTCCGAGGTCGCTATCGTCGCAGCCAACACCAGCACGAACGCAAGCGTGCCGGAGGCCTGGAACACGAGCGTGCGCAGGTCCTGGGTCGTCTCGATCGGGTGGATGCCGCTCGCCTGTGCGTTCGCGGAGTTCGACAGCGCGAGGAACAGGACCGTGCTGACGCCCGTCAAGCCCACGGCGCCGATCGCCATCCCGACCCACAGGCGTGTGGTGCGCACCTTGAGCAGCTCGGCCTCGACCAGTTCCATCATGCCGGCGGCTCCGGCGTGGTCAGCGCAAGGAACGCCTGCTCGAGCGTCGCGGTCTCGCGCCGAAGCTCGTGCAGCACGACGCCCCCGCTCGCGGCGAGCTCGCCGACGCGCTCGATCGGGATGCCGCGGACGGACAGCGTCCCGTCGGCGGCGTTCTGCACCGTCCCGCCCGCGTGCTGCACCGCCGATGTCAGCGCGGCGGCGTCGGGCGTGCGCACGATCACGCTCTCGCCGCCGGCGTTGACCAACGCCGCGACCGAGTCCTCGGCCAGCAGCGTGCCCCGGTCGATCACCACCACACGGTCGGCGACCTCCGCGACCTCCGTCAGCAGGTGACTCGACACCAGCACTGCCCCGCCGTCGTCGGCGAACCTGCGGAGGAAGCCGCGGAGCCACGCGACGCCCGCCGGATCGAGCCCGTTCGCGGGTTCGTCCAGCACCAGCACCGACGGATCGCCGAGCAGCGCGGCGGCGAAGGCGAGCCGCTGCCGCATGCCGAGGGAGTACTCGCCGACCTTGACCGATGCGAACGCCGACATCCCCGTGCGCTCCAGCACCGGATCGACCCGATCCGTGGGGATCCCACCCTCGACGCACATCACGCGCAGATGCGACCGCGCCGTGCGGCCGGGGTGGAAGCCCGTCGTCTCGAGTGCGGCACCGACCGATGCCAGCGGGCGCTCGAGCTCCTGGTACGGGTGACCGAGCACCGTGGCCGAGCCGCTCGTCGGATGCGCCAGCCCCAGCACCATCCGCATCGTCGTGGTCTTGCCGGCGCCGTTAGGTCCGAGGAACCCGGTGACGCTGCCGTGCGGAACGGAGAACGTCAGCCCATCGACCGCGACGGTCGATCCGAAGCGTTTGGTGAGGGCGCTCGCCTCGATGGCGAGCGCGGCGCCGGCTGGCGACGACATCGAGGCAGAGCCTAGCCGGGGACCCTCGATATGCTGCGAGCATGCCCCTGTTGCGGATCGACTCGCTTCCCGACGACCTCGTCGCGCCCGTCCTCGTCGTCGCGTTCGACGGCTGGGTGGACGCCGCCGGCGCGTCGAGCGCCGCAACCGAGCACCTCGCGGCGGCCGGGACGGTCGTCGCGACCTTCGACGACGACACGCTGTTCGACTACCGGTCGCGCAGGCCGACGCTCGACATCATCGACGGCACGCTGCACAAGCTCATCTGGCCGGCGATCACGATCCACCGTCGGTCGATCGACGGGCGCGACGTGCTGATCCTCCACGGGCCGGAGCCGGACTTCCGGTGGAAGGAGCTCGGCGGTGAGCTGAGCGCCTTCTGCCTGAGCGCCGGCGTGATGCAGTGGATCAGCCTCGGCGCGATCCCCGCCGCGGTACCGCACACGCGGCCGGTGCCGGTCCTCGCGACCGCGTCCCGTGACGGCCTCCTGAACGAGCACGACACGAAGGGACCCCCGGGACTGCTCCGCGTGCCGAGCGCCGCGCTGTCGTCGATGGAGCTTCCGGTGAGCGAAGCGGGCGTGCCCGCCGTCGGGTTCTACGCGCAGGTGCCCCACTACGTCGGCGGACCGTACGCGGCCGCCAGCGTGTCGCTGCTCCGCCACCTCGCACGCCACCTCGGGATCGAGATCCCGCTGGCCGAGCTCGAGGAGGAGGCCGATGCGCAACGCGCGCGGCTGGATGCCGCGGTCGCGGCCGACGACGACGTGCGTGAGCTCCTCGAGCGGATGGAGCAGAACGACGATGAGGAGCTCCCGAGCGGGGACGACCTCGCGGCCGAGATCGAACGGTTCCTGCGCGATCAGAGCTGAGGGTCGGGGCGCGACGGCGTGATCCGGTCGCTCGGCACGACCGCCGCGGTCGTGCGCTCGTACTCCCGCACCGCATGCCAGGGCACCAAGATCCGCCGCTGACTCACCAGACCGCGCTCGGCGTCCACCAGATCGTCGATCAATAGCCCGGCCGCCCACGGGGTGACGTCGAACCGCTCGGACGCGACCACGACCTCCTCGCCCTCGATCGACCCGTCCTCGATGATGACGCGCACCACCGAATGCGGCTGGTCGACCTCTGCCTCGCGGGGCGGGAGCGACCACGTGATCCGCTCCACCCGGGGCCAGGGGACGACGAGCCTGCCGAACACGGCGCCGTGCTCGGACTGCTCGAACTCGGCCAGATAATGCGGGGTGTCGATCCACGCGCCGTCGGGCCCGATGGTGCTCACGACCACCGTGCCTACCTCGGTCGCAGGCCCGGTTTCGGTGTCCCCCATACGACCTCCTGACGAAAGGGTAGCCCGGTAGGCTGCACGGATGCCACGGCCGACCGACCGAACCCAGATCCACCGTCACCCCGAGCGCACCCAGGACGATCCGGCGGTCCTGTGGCGCATCCTGGACGACGCGCTCACGTGCACGGTCGCCTGGGTAGATCCCGACGGCCGCCCCCGGGCCTTACCCACGATCCACGCCCGTATCGACGACACCCTCTATCTGCATGGGTCGCGCGCTGCACGCGCCTGGAAGACCGCGGCCGCCGGCGCCGAACTCTGCGTGGTCGCGACCGTGGTCGACGAGCTGGTGCTTGCCCGGACCTCCCCACACCACTCGATGAACTACCGGAGCGCGGTGGTGTTCGGGCACGCCCGCGAGGTGACCGATCAAGACGAGCTGTACGCGGTGGCGAGGGCGATCACCCGCCATGTGCTGCCGGGCAGAGAGGACGACGCGGTCGAACCCGGCGAGAAGGACTGGCGCGAGACGCTCCTGCTCGCGATGCCGCTGGACGAGGCCAGCGCCAAGGTCCGCACCGGTCCACCGGGCGACGACCCGGACGAGCTCGCGCTCGACGTGTGGGCAGGCACGCTTCCCCTGCACACGATCGCCGGCACCCCGAACCCATCCCCCGACCTCAAGCCCGGGATCGATCCACCGCCGTACCTCGGCGAGTTCCGGCGGCCGTGACGGACGTTCGGCTCGCAGAACCCGCGGAGCTCGGCGACACCGTCCATCTGTTCGCCGACGCGTTCGTCGGCGACCCCATGATCACGTGGCCGCTCACGGACCCGTCGCCGGCGACGATCGCATCGATGTTCTCGATCGTGATCGAGGAGGCCTACGGGCCGATGGGCGTCGTGTGGGTCATCGGCGGCGACGCCGTCGACGGCGCCGCGGTGTGGCTGGCGCCCGAGCAGACCGCGCGCTTCGACGAGATCGAGGTGGCCACGCGGCCCAGGATCGATGCGCTCACCGACGACGAGGGGGCGCGCTACGCGACGTTCTGGGACTGGATCGGCGAGCACATCCCGAACGAACCCTGTTGGTTCCTCGACATCCTTGGGGTGCGCCGGGCGGCTCGGGGACGGGGGCTCGCGTCCGAACTTGTCGGCCACGGCCTCGACCGGGCGCGCGCCGCCGATCTGCCCGCGATCCTCGAAACCGGGAACCCCGCGAACGTCCCGATGTATGAGCACCTCGGGTTCCGGGTTGTTGAACAGAGCGACGCGCCGGACGGCGGGCCGACGATCTGGTTCCTCCGCGCCGACCCCGGCTAAGAGAACTTCACGACCCGCGGCTGCGAGCCGTTGCGGGTGTGGCACTTCCACGAGCCGTCGACCAGGCGGAACACCGCGGTCACCCGATGCGGCATCTGCTTCACCTGGCCGGCGCCGTCGTCCCAGGTCGCGGTCCCGGCCGCGTTCACCCAGGCCGCAGGGCCGTCGACGGTCACCCGGTGCTCCGTGTAGTCGATTGTGAACGCGCCCGCCAGCCCCGCCATCCACGTCGCGAACGCCCTCAGCTCCTCCGGGCCCACCGCGTGCTCGGCCTCGGCCGACCGCCACAGCGTCAGATCCGGGTCATCGGTGAATCGAGCAACGACACCTTCGACATCACCTGCAGCAAAGGCTTCATCGAGATCGAGGAAGGCCGCCCAAACCGATCCCGTCTCCTCCATGGCGCCAGGGTAGTGCACGCCGCCCGTGCCGGTGTGCTATATATCTCTCGCCGCTATATCGACTCGATATATCGAACCGCCACACCGGCGACGGATGAACGGGAACGGACATGATCGAACTGGCGATCCTGGGACTGCTGAAGGAGCAGCCCATGCACGGATACCAGCTCAACCGCGAGCTCTCCGAGCAGCTCGGCGGCCTCTGGCGCGTGTCCTACGGGTCCCTCTATCCATCGCTCCGCCGCCTCGAGCGGCAGGGCGCGATCACCAGCGAGCAGGGCACCGGCGCCCGCCGCAAGACCGTGTACGCGATCACGCCGGAGGGGGAGCGGCTCTTCCTCGAGCTGCTGGAAGAGACGCCGCAGGAAAACCAGACCGAGGACGCGAGGTTCCGGGTGCGGCTCGCGTTCTTCCGGTACCTCCCGCCCGAGACGCGGGTGCGACTGCTCGAGCGTCGCCGGCAGGCGCTCGAGACACGTTTGGCCGACGTGAAGGCGCACCTCCGCGACGACGCAGGGACCACCGACGACTACCAGCGCGCGCTGCTCGACCACGCGCGCGCCGGCACGGAGTCGGACATCGCCTGGCTCACCGGGCTGATCCGCACCGAACGACTCAAGTACGAGATCACCGCCCCTGTGGGGGAGCGGCGCCGCGCGAGCGCGACGCTGCGCAGGAAGGAGCGCACATCATGAGTGAGGTTCGCATCGCGATCGTGGGCCTGGGCAACTGCGCCTCGTCCCTGATCCAGGGTCTGGAGTACTACAAGGATGCCGACCCCAACGAGTCCGTCCCCGGCTTGATGCACGTCGAGCTCGGCGGCTACCACATCCGTGACATCGAGCTCGTCGCGGCCTTCGACGTCGACGCCAACAAGGTGGGTAAGGACGTCGCCGACGCGATCTTCACCGAGCCGAACAACACGATCACGTTCTCCGACGTGCCGACGACCGGTGTGACCGTCCAGCGCGGTCACACGTTCGACGGGCTCGGTCTGTATTACCGAGACATGATCACGGAGTCGACGCTGGAACCGGTCGACGTCGTCCAGGTCCTGCGCGACACGCGGGCCGACGTGCTCATCTCCTACCTGCCGGTCGGATCCGAGCAGGCGGACAAGTTCTACGCGCAGTGCGCGATCGACGCGGGTGTCGCGTTCGTCAACGCGCTGCCGGTGTTCATCGCGAGCGACCCGGCGTGGGCGAAGAAGTTCGCCGACGCGGGCGTGCCCATCGTGGGCGATGACATCAAGTCGCAGGTCGGCGCGACGATCACCCACCGCGTGCTCGCCAAGCTGTTCGAGGACCGCGGCGTGGAGCTCGACCGCACCTACCAGCTGAACTTCGGCGGCAACATGGACTTCATGAACATGCTCGAGCGTGAGCGCCTGACGTCGAAGAAGATCTCCAAGACCAACTCGGTGCAGTCGCAGCTCGACCGGCCGCTGCCCAAGGAGAACATCCACATCGGCCCGAGCGACCACGTGCCGTGGCTCGAGGACCGCAAGTGGGCGCTGATCCGGCTCGAGGGCCGCAACTTCGGCGACGTCCCGCTCAACATCGAGATGAAGCTCGAGGTCTGGGATTCCCCGAACTCGGCCGGCGTGATCATCGACGCCCTGCGGTGCGCCAAGCTCGCGAAGGACCGCGGGATCGGCGGCCCGATCATCGGACCGAGCGCCTACCTGATGAAGAGCCCGCCGGTGCAGTTCACCGACGAGGAGGCGCGACAGATGGTCGAGGAGTTCGCGAACGGCGACACCCCGCTCGAGGTCGTCGACCGCCGCACGCGCGAGACCGTTCAGAGCTGATCACCGAGACATCGGAGCACGGGCGCCCTTCGGGGCGCCCGTATGCTGCTGGGCGATGAGCGCGACCGTCCAGCCAGGCACGGCCGCGCGCGTTCGGTCGGCGCTGCGATCGGGCGACTTCCGAAAGCTCCTGTGGATCCGTCTGTGCGGGCAGGGCGGCGACGGCATCTTCCAGGCTGCGCTCGTTGCCTCGGTCGTCTTCAACCCCGACCAACAGAACACCGCGAAGGGACTGCTGGCCGCCAGCGCAGTCACGATCTTGCCCTTCACGCTGCTCGGCCCGTTCGTCGGCGTGTTCATCGACCGGTGGCCGCGCCGGGCCATCCTCACCATCGCGCCGCTGCTCAAGGTCGCGTTCGTGCCGCTCGTGCTGTTCGATCCGCTTGCCTGGCCGGTCAAGATCTTCTTCTACGCAGGCGTGCTCGCCGTGCTGTCGATCAACCGCTTCCAGCTGGCCGCTGCCTCGGCGGTCGTTCCCCGGCTGGTCCCGGCCGAGGACCTGCTGGTCGCCAACTCGATCGCGACGGTCGGTGGCACGCTCGCGTTGCTCGTCGGCGTGTTCGTCGGAGGCCGGATCGACAACGCGGTCGGGACGGTGAGCGTGATCCTGATCGCGGTCGTGGCCTGGCTCGTCGCGTCGCTCATCGCCGGCCGGATCGGCTCGGACCTCGCGCCGATGACGCTGCAGGAGGCGCCGGAGCTCCTTCGCCGTGCGCTGAAACGTGTCGTGGTCGAGACGTGGGACGGCGCCTCAACGATGTTCCGCACGCCCCACGCGATCGGTCCCATCACGTCGATCACCGTCGACCAGATCGGCCAAGGCGTGATGCTGACGCTCGCGCTCGTCGTGTTCCGCGAGCAACTTGGCGAGGGGGTCGCCTCGTTCTCCAACGTGATCGGGGCCGGCGGGGTCGGTGTGTTGCTCGGCATCGGGACGGCCGGGCTCCTCGAGGAGCGGTTGGCGAAGGAACGGATCGTCGGGCTCGCGTTCCTGATCGGCGGGATCGTGCTGATCGGGGCGGCGGCCGCGATCGAAGGACCGGTGATCCTGCTCGTCGCCGCCGCGCTCGGCCTGACGTTCGCCTGGAAGAAGGTGTCGGTCGACACGATGGTGCAGGAGTCGCTGCCCGACGGCTACCGCGGACGTGTGTTCTCCGTCTACGACTTCTTCTACAACATCGCCCGATTGATCGCGGCGATCGCCGCCGTTGCGCTGTTCCCGGTGCTGTCGCCGGCGTCAACCCTGATCGTGATCGGACTCATCTTCATCGCGTGGACGCCGGTGCTTCCGTGGCTCGTCTCGCGGCGCGCACAGATCGACCTTCGGATGAACGACGCCGGCCTGCCGACGTCGTTGCAGTGGGGCGCCGCCAGCGAACCGGTCACCGTGCTCGAGACCACCGACCTCGGATACCGGCTCTCGCTGGAGGACGGCAGCGTGATCGATGTTCGACACGCGATAAACGCCCCCGGGTGGCGCGTGCTGCGAGAGCGCGAGGGTTAGCGAGCGGAGATCGCCGCAGCGCCGGGGGCAGGCTCGAGCTCGGCCTCGGGTTCGACCTTCGCGGTCGAGCGACGCTTCCGCATCACCAGCACCACCACGCCGATCGCACCGGCGAGCGCGCCCATCAGCGCGAACTCCGCGCGCGGCCCGAGCACCTGGCCGATCCACCCCGCGATGGGGGCACCGATCGGCGTCGAGCCGAGGAACACGATCCCGTACAGCGCCATGACGCGGCCGCGTGCCTGCGGCACGGCGTTGAGCTGCAGCATCGTGTTGCCGTTGATCATGAAGACCATCGCCGCGTAGCCGAGCGGCACCATCGTCAGGTACGCGACCCCGAGCGTCGGCGCCAGGGCGACGAGCACCATCGACCCGCCGACGAGCAGGGAGAACACGCCGAGGCGGCGCATGCCCGGATGCTTGTTGCCGTGCGCAGTGGTGACCGCGCCGATCAGCGAGCCGATCCCGGCGGCCGCTGACAGCAGCCCGAACTCACGCGGGCCGGCGTTGAACGAGACCTCTGCGAGCAGCGGCATCAGCACCTGCCACTCGAAGACGAACGTGAACATGATCGCGAGGACGATCAACGGCCGCCGGAGCTCGTCGGTTCGCCACACGTACTTCAGCCCCGCGACGAGATGCCCCTTCTCGCGCGTCGAGCGCGGCTGCGCGTGGAACTCGGCCGGGCGCATCATGATCAGCGCGCCGAGGACGAACAGGTATGAGAACGCGTCGAGGCCGAAGCACCAGGCCATGCCCACGCCGGCGATCGCGAGGCCCGCGATAGCCGGCCCGATCACGCGCGCGCCCGTGAAGGCCGCGCTGTTGAGGCTGACGGCGTTGGTCAGCGACTCCTCGCCGACCATCTCCACGTAGAAGCTCTGCCGGGACGGGTTGTCGATCGCGGTGATGCACCCGTAGACGACGGACAGCGTGTAGACCATCCACAGGGTGATCACGTCGGTGGCGACCAGGACGGCGAGGCCCACCGAAACGACCGCGAACAAGCTCTGCGTGGCGATCAGGATCTTGCGTTTGTCGAAGCGGTCGGCGAGCACGCCGCCCCACGCCCCGATCACGAGCATCGGTCCGAACTGCAGCGCCGCGTTGATGCCCAGCGCGGAGCCGCTGCGGGTCAGCTGCCACACCAGCCAGCCGGTCGCGGTGAACGTCATCCACGTGCCGATCGCCGACACGAACTGCCCTATCAGGAACAGCCGGAAGTTCCGCGAGGACCGCGCGGATGCGAACGTCTGCTTCAGGGCGCCGATCGGGCTCACGCCTCAGCACCCCCGTCCTGTCCGAGCTGGTCCAAGATCTCGGCCGCCTTGCGGAGCGTCTCGCGCTCCTCGGGCTCCAGCGCCTTCAGCCGTTGCGTCAGGAACGCGTCGGTTCGTCTGCGCGCCGCGTGCAGCAGCGCCGTACCCGCGGGCGTCGTCTGCAGCCACGTGACCCGCCCGTCGATCGGGTCCGGGAGACGCTCGATCAGTCCGCGGTCCACCAGCTCGCGGATCGTGCGGGTGATCGACGGCTTCTGCACGTGCTCGAACCGTGCGAGCTGCCCGGCCGTGACCGGTCCGTGCCGCTCGATCGTTCGCAGGGCGGCGTGCAACGTCGGGGTGATCTCGACGTCGGACACGTGGCGCATCCGGCGGGCGGCGCGCCAGACCGCGACACGCAGCTGCGCCGCGAGTTCGGCGGGCCGGATGTCTGGACGGGTGCGCTCCATGCAGACCATGATAGTACGCATTGCTAACTAACGTCTCGTGCGATCTCGCCGCCTCCCGGGTCAGGCCCTGACCTGCGTCTATCGTGAGCGCGCCTCGAGCCGAAAGGACCCCCCGCGGATGGCGACGAACGGGCATCACGCTCCTCCCGACACCGGCCGCAACCGGCGCACCCTGTTGATCGTCGGGGTGATCGCGCTGGCCCTGGTGGTGTTCGGCGGGGGCTACGCGCTCGGCCGGGGCAACGACTCTCCGGACGTGGCAGCACCGTCCGTCGTGCCCAGTGCAACCCCGACGCACATACGATCACCCAAGCCGACGGCCACCGAGACACCGTCGGCCAGCGCGTCGCCGAGCGTGACGCCCAGCCCGGACCCAACAGCGGAGCCGCAGGGCGACACCCTCGCCGACGGCCGCTACTTCGTGCGCCTGAACGACCTCCAAGGAGGCGAGGCTGGACCGCCGGCCGTCCGCTACGACCTCGCGTACTTCCTGACCGGCGCCGCCGCGAACCAGGCGGCGAAAGATCGCGGGCTGGAGACCCCAGTGCCCGACGGCTACTTCATCGTGAACGACAACGCACGGATGCGCATCGCGCCGCTCGCCGACCCGTTCTCAGTGAAGTACATCCCCGAAGGCAACTGCTGTCAGCCCGTGAAAGCGCACGACGCCGCGTTCCTGGGCTGGCTCGGCGAGACGCAGCAGTCCGACTTCCCGCCGAAGGACACGTCATGGTGGTGGATCACGATCGGCGGCGGGGAGATCACCAAGGTCGAGCAGCAGTTCCTTCCCTGAGTCGTTGCATCGGCCTCATGTGGGGCGCACGCTGCACAGATGCCGCACGCCGATCACGAGCCGGGCACGCGCGAGGACTGCGACGACTGCAGGGCGCTCGCGTACGAACCCGGTTGGTACAAGGCCCTGCGCGACGAGCGCGTGCTCGGCAAAGATCCAAGCGTCGTGGCCGTGCCGGAACCCGAGGACGCCGAGGACGCCGAGGACGCCGAGGTCGACGTCGTCGTCACCGAGACGCCGAACGAACCCGCGCGCCGTCGCCGCTGACCCGCATCGCCGTAGGCTGGGCGGCACCGTGCCGCACGACTGGGACGCCGCCACCTACGACCGGCTGCCGATCCCCATGACCGGATGGGGGCTCGAGGTCCTCGACCGTCTGCGCCTGCGCGGCGACGAGACCGTCCTGGACGCCGGCTGCGGGACGGGGCAGGTGACCGAAGCGCTCCGCGAGCGGCTCCCGCGCGGACGAGTGATCGCGCTCGATGCGTCGCCGTCGATGATCGCGGCGGCGGTCGAACGGCTCGGCTCGGATCGCATGACGTACCTGACCCACGACCTCGTCGATCCGATCCCGATCGATCAGGTCGACGCGATCTTGTCGACCGCGACCTTCCATTGGGTGCCCGACCACGACCGGCTGTTCGCGAACCTCGCGGCAGTGCTCAGGCCGCGCGGGCAGTTCGCCGCGCAGTGCGGCGGATGGGGCAACCTCGAACGGGTGAACGCGGCCGCCGAGAAGGCCGCCGGCATCAACCTCCTCGCGACCAAGATCTACGCCACGCCCGAAGAGACCTGGACCCGGATGGAAGCCGAGGGGTTCGTCGACATCGAGACCTGGCTGACCGAGGCGCCGGTCGAGCTGCCGGCGGACGAACTCGAGCCCTACCTGCGGACGGTGATCCTCAGTGGAGAGGTCGCTCGCCGGACGCCCGAGGACGCTGACGAGCTGGTGCACGCCGTCGCGATCGAACTCGGCGAGCCCGCCATCGACTACGTCCGACTCAACATCCTCGCCCGCAAAGAGGCCTAGGAGCCCCGCGAACGTCAGATGAACAGCGGGATCGCGGCCTCGCGCATCTCGCGGATCGCGGTCGCGGCGCCGATCGGCTCCTCCAGCCCGTCCAGCAGGTCCTCGCGCTTCAGACCGAGCAGATCCATCGTCATCTGGCACGGGATCAGCTTCACGCCGAGCTCCTGCGCCAGGCCGATCAGCTCGTCGGGCTTCGCGACATTCTGCTCGTCGGCGAGTTTCTTGAACATCGCCGGCCCCGCGCCCATGAATTGGTAGTGCGACAGCTTCGCCTTCTGCGCGGAGCCCGGGTTCATCAGCGACATCATCTTCTGCATCCAGTTGTCGCCGGTGATGCGCACGCCCGGCTTCACGATCGCGAACAGTCCCCAGAACGTGAAGAAGACGCTCGCCTCCATACCGCTCGCGGCGGCGGTGGTCGCGAGGATCGTCGTCGGCCAGATCCGGTCGAGCTGACCGCCCCACGCGATGATCGTCATCTTGTTCTTCTTCTTGACCTGCTTGGCCTGCTCGGTCTCGAGCACCTCGACCCGCTGCAACAGGTCGGCGAGCGTCGCGGTCTCTTCGACGCGGTCTTCGGTGATCGCCATCGCTAGACCGCATTCGAGATGAGGTAGCGGAACGATCCGTCGGGAAGCGCCTCGGCGCTCTCGAGCGTGTTGCCGGTGAGCTCGGCCCAGGACGGCACGTCCGACTTGGAGCCCGGGTCGGTCGCGAGGAGCTCGAAGGTCGCGCCCTGGGGCGCGTCCTTGATCGCCTTGGCCAGGCTCACGAGCGGCCCGGGGCAGGACTGGCCCTTCGCGTCGACGGTGATGATGGTGGTACTCATGCAGAAACCTCCGGAATGGTTGCAGGGGAACTGGGAAGAGATGGCGCGGTGAGCCGCGCTGTTCCTTGTGGATCAGGAACAGGCGCAGAGGCGGTCGGGGATCATCGCCGCGACCGAGCCGGCTTCACGTGTGCGCACCATTTGCACCTGCAAGAGTACCCCCGACCTGCGTTGGCGGGCAAGGCTCGCTCAGGGGACGGCGGGTTCGCGCAGGCAGCCTTGGTCGCGGCCGAGCAGCTCCAGCCCTTGCAGGTCTCCGGGCCCGAAGTCCGTCACGTAGCCGCCCGACGGCTCCATGAGTTCAGCTTTGGAGGTCACGTGGTCCAGACCCATGATGTGCCCGAGCTCGTGCAGGATCGTCGGCCCCTGATAGGCCGATGAGATCCAGCCGGGTGGGCTGCGGTCCGACGCGTTGATCACGACCCATCCGCTGACGAACTGCGGCGTGCCGTCCGGCGGAGCGAGCGGGCGGGAGACCGCGGCGAACTGATCTTCGCCGTCGTGGAACGGGATGTCGGTCTGCGATTGCGTCGCCCACGCGATCACGACCGGCGCCCATCGCCCGCCGTACTCGGCCGGGATGTAGGCCGATCGATCCTTCTGCGGGATCTCCTGGGTGGATCCGTCGAACACGAAGGTGATGCCTGTGTCGGCCGACACCCGGCGGATGGCCTCTTGCACGTCGGAGAGCGAGCCCGACGGCGCTTCCTGCAGGTTGACGACGTAATGGATCGGATCGCAGGGGTTCCATCGGACCGGGTGTCCGCCAACCGTGGCGAGGAACTTGTACTCATCGCTCGACCCCTTCGGCCGGGAGAGATCGGCGACGACGCCACCGACCAGGCCGAGCGACCCCATAACGGCGATCGCGGTGAGCAGGGCGACGACGGCGACGAGACCGCGCCGGCGTCGCGGCGGGGGTCCGATCGTCGGCGGGAGCGACGTCCACCCGAGGTCCGGCCGCCCCGGGATCTCGTGATCCGGGCGACGGGGCGGCGGGGGGACTCCGGGCTCCATCTCGACCATGGTATGAGCGGTATCGGCGTACGCAGCGGCTCAGCCGAGCACTTGACTCGCGATAGGCCCACGCTCGATGGGAAGGCGCGACGTGACGTCTGTTACGGCGGAGCCGGGGTCAACACCGACATCAACTGCTAGGAGCAGGGACTACCGCACGAGGCGGCGGCGTTCGAGCGGCCAGTACACCAGCACCACTTTCGCCTTCAGTCGATCGCGAGTGACCGGGCCGAAGTCACGCGAGTCGGTCGACCGGTGCGCGAAGTCGCCTTCGACCCAGTACTCGTCGTCGCCGAGCTCGCGACCGCCAACCACGCTGCCAGGCACACCGACAAGTCGCTTCACGATCTCGTAGCCCGGGCGCCGCGGGTGCTCGACCACAACCACATCGTCGCGATGGAACCGCTCCGGCGTGACGACGAGCGCCCAGTCGCCGGGAAGCAACGTCGGCGCCATCGAGACGCCTTCGATCGCGATGCGCGCCGGGTGAAACCTCGCGAAGGCGAACGCCGCTCCGGCGACGAGGGCCGCGCCTGCCACGACGCCGGACGCCGCTTTCCGACCACGGCGATAGGATTCGACCGCAGGCTCTTCGGACAGTTCGTCGGAGGGCGGTTCGTCCGGGACGTCAGAAGGAGGGGGTTGGTCCATGTTGCATCGCATCCTCGCACCCCGTCGCACGGTTCACGCACATTGCGATCTACCGTGTGGTGTGTACGACCCCGCGCAGGCCCGCATCGAGGCTGAGTCGGTCAAGGCGTGCCAAGAGAAGTACCAGGGGAGCGACGACCCCATCTTCAAGGAGCGCGCGATCGTCATCAAGGAAGAGCGCGCCGACCTCGTGAAGCACCACCTCTGGGTGCTGTGGACCGACTACTTCAAGCCGGAGCACCTCGAGAAGCACGCGAACCTGCACGACCTCTTCTGGAACGCGACGAAGGAAGCCGGCGCCGCGAAGAAGTCGGAGGACCCGGCGCAGGGCCAGAAGCTGCTCGACGCGGTCGATGAGATCGCGAAGGTCTTCTGGGAGACCAAGAGCTAAGAGGTCCAGACGCGGTGAAGGGCGGGGCCGTCGGGTCCCCGCCCTTCACACGATGCGCCCCCCTCGGCGCAGCCCTGGCACACCAGGTTTAGGAGGCCGGGCCGACCGGGGCGGGTCTGGCGGCGCCCCGGCCGGGATCCGGTCTCGAACGGAGCATCGGTCAAACCCCGACCGCCACGCCAGTGGTCAGAAGTCGGTAGCTGTGGGCCATCCGGCTGACCTCGCTGGGACCGGTCGGTACCCCCAGGTCGGTGGGACCCCGCTGCTACCGTGAGCGCCCGTGAAGGACATCGGACTTGTCGGCGCGACCTATTCCGGCAAGTCGACGCTGTTCACCGCCCTGACCCACGCCGGAACGCACGGCGGCCAGGCGACGATCGCCGTTGTCCCCGTGCCCGATCCGCGACTTCAGGTGCTTACCGACCTCGAGCGATCGACGAAGACGGTCGCCGCGCAGGTCCGGTTCGTCGATGTCCCGGGCGGGATGGCGAGCGCCCAGTCGGTGGCCAAGCTGCGAGAGGTCGATGCCCTGGCGATGGTCGTCCGGTGCTTCGGGCCGGATGCATCACCCGTGTCGGAGCTCGAAGGGGTTCGAGCGGAGCTGCTGCTGGCGGACCTCAGCGTGATCTCGTCGGCCCTGGAGAAGGCAGTCAAGAAGGCACGAGGCAAGCCCGGCCCCGAGGTCGATGCCTTGGAAGAGGCGCAGAAGGCGCTCGAGTCGGAGAAGCCTCTGCGAGAAGCGGGTCTTACGTCCGAGCACGTCGCCGAGCTGCGCGGGATCGCGCCGCTGACGCTGAAGCCTGAGGTCCTCGTCGCCAACCTGGAGGAAGGGACGTCGGTGCCTGCAGAGTTGGGCGACGCGGTCGGCGTCTATGCGGCGATCGAGGCCGAGGTCGCAGAGATGGATCCCGATGAAGCGCGGGCGCTGCTCGAGGAGTTCGGCGTGACGGAGCCCGGGCTCGAGTCGGTGATCGCGGCGTGCTACCGCGCGCTCGACCTGATCACCTTCTTGACCACCGGCGAGGACGAAACACGAGCGTGGGAGGTTCGATCGGGTGCGCTTGCGCCCGAGGCCGCCGGGGTGATCCACACCGACCTGCAGCGGGGCTTCATCCGCGCGGACGTGATCTCGTACGACGACCTGGTCGCAGCGGGATCGATGGACGCGGCCAAGTCCGCCGGCAAGCTTCGGGTAGAGGGCAAGGACTACGTCGTGCAGGAAGGCGACATCCTGAACGTCCGCTTCGCCGTTTGAGCCGCTAGTCGACGCCGATCATCACATCGGTGGCCTTGATGATCGCCGACACCTTTGAGCCCTCGGCCACGCCGAGCTTCTCGACTGATTCCTTGGTGATCACCGCGACAACGGAGACTCCGTCGACGTTGACCACAACCTCAGCCATCACGGCCCCGATCGTGACCGATGTGACCGTGCCACCAAGTTGATTCCTCGCACTCGTGCGCATCGCACCCTCCCTATCGCCTGGAGCCGAGCCTACCCAGTGTCTACTCCATCTTCTCAGCCGTCGATACCAGGGAAACCTGTATGGTGGGCCCCCCATGGATGGGTATAGGATCGGCGAGGCGGCAAAGCTCGTAGGCGTGCGGGTCGAAACGCTCCGTACCTGGGAGCGTGCGGGGAAGCTGAAGACGGACCGAACGACGGGCGGCCAACGGATCGTTCCGCAGTCGGAGGTGGCGCGGATCCTCGCCGAGCGCCGCGCGATCGAACCCGCGCCGTCGCACACGAGTCGGCGCAACTCGTTTCCCGGAGTCATCACGAACGTCACGAAGGACAAGGTCTCGGCGCTCGTCGAGATCCAAGCCGGTCCGCACCGCGTCGTGTCATTGATCACGCGCGAGGCGGCCGACGAACTCGGACTCGCACCCGGGATGGAGGCGACCGCCACCGTCAAGGCGACGAGCGTCATGGTGGAGGTAGGCGCATGAAGCGGTTCCTGATCGTCCCGGTCGTGTTGGCGACCCTCGTGCTCGGGGCGTGTTCGTCCTCATCGACGAGCGGCGCGAGCACGAGCGGGTCCAGCGGTTCCACCGAGCTCACGGTGTTCGCGGCGTCATCGCTGACAGCTGCCTTCAACCAGATCGGCAGCGACTTCGAGAGCGCCAACCCCGGTACCACCGTGACGTTCAACTTCGGGTCCTCGACGGACCTCGCGACGCAGATCGGCAGCGAAGGGACCGCGGACGTGTTCGCCTCGGCCAGCGGCACCGCGATGGACACCGTCGCGAAGGACCCCGGTGTCGAGAACCGGGTCGACTTCGCCACCAACCAACTTGTGATCATCACGCCGACCGACGACCCAGCCGGCGTTTCGACGCTGCAAGACCTGACCAAGCCTGGCGTGCAGGTGGTGCTCGGCGCCCCAGGCGTTCCGGTGGGCGACTACGCCCGGCAGATGCTCGACCTGAACAAGCTGACCGACGAGGTCATGCCGAACGTGGTGTCGAACGAACCCGACGATGCGTCCGTGGTGGCCAAGGTGAACTCGGGCGAGGCGGACGCCGCGATCGTCTACATGTCGGACGTAGCCAGCAACACCGGCGTGCGCGCGGTGCCGATCCCGACGAAGCAGAACGTCGTCGCGACCTACCCGATCGCGACGGTCACGGGCTCATCGAACACCGACGTGGCGACGAGCTTCGTCGAGTACGTGACGGGCACGCAAGGACAGGCGACGCTGAAGCAGTTCGGGTTCGGGCCGCCGCCACCGGAGTAGACCGGTGCAGCGCCGACTTCCCCTCTCGTTCATCGTCCTCGGCACGATCGGCGCCGCGTTCGTGGCGCTGCCGCTGCTCGGACTGGCGCTCCGCGCCCCGTGGGGGCGGATCGTCGAGATCCTGAGCGGGCCGGGGGCGAGCGCTGCGCTCCGCCTATCGCTCGAGGTCTCGCTGCTGGCGACACTGTGCTCGGTGGTATTCGGCGTCCCGCTCGCATGGATCCTCGCGCGCGGGACGTTCCGTGGGCGCGCGGTGTTGCGTGCTCTGGTCATCCTGCCGCTGGTGCTCCCGCCAGTGGTCGCGGGAGTGGGGCTCCTGCAGGCGCTCGGCCGGCGTGGGATCGTCGGCAGCTGGCTCGAGCGATTCGCAGGGATCCAGCTCACGTTCCACACCGCGGGCGCCGTGGTCGCGGCGACGTTCGTGTCGATCCCGTTGGTGGTGCTGTCCGCCGAGGCCGGGTTCCGGAGTCTCGATCCGCGGTTCGAACGGGCTGCCGCGGTGCTCGGCGCGAAGCCCAGCTATACGCTCCGGCGCGTGATCCTGCCGATGGTCGCGCCGCAGCTCGTGGCCGGCGCGGTCCTGGCGTGGGCCCGTGCCCTCGGCGAGTTCGGCGCGACGATCACGTTCGCCGGCAACCTCGGGGGACGCACACAGACGATCCCGCTCGCGGTCTTCCAAACCTTGCAGACCGACCAAGAGGGCGCGATCGCGCTGTCGTTGGTCCTGGTGCTCCTGTCGATCTGCGTGCTCGTCGCGCTCCGGGACCGCATCACCGGGACGGGGTGATGCCACTCGATGTCGACGTCGAAGTCCGGCGCGGCGACCGGACGATCACCGTCGCGTTCGATGTCGCCGACGGCGAAACGGTCGCGCTGATCGGGCGTAACGGTGCCGGCAAGACAACGGCCCTCGAAGCGATCGCCGGGGTCGCGTACGCGACGGGCCACGTGGTCCTCGACGGCCGATCGCTTACGGATCTTCCACCGGAGCGTCGGGGCATCGGCGTCGCCTTCCAGGACGGCATCTTGTTCCCCAAGCTCAGCGTGCTTGAGAACGTCGCGTTCCCATTGCGCGCCGCCGGACTCTCTCGCGACACCGCACGCACGCGCGCTCACGAGAAGCTCGCCCAACTCGCGCCGGCGGTCGATCCGTCGACCCGACCGGCAACACTGAGCGGCGGCGAGCGCCAACGGGTCGCGCTCGCGCGCGCCCTCGCCGCCGAGCCCAAGGTGCTCCTCTTGGACGAACCGTTCGCCGCCGTCGACGCCGAGGCCAAGCCCGAGCTCCGCGCCTTACTCCGTCGCACGCTCGCCGACTTCATCGGACCGCGCGTACTGGTCACGCATGATCCGGTCGAGGCGATGACGCTCGCCGACCGGCTGGTACTCCTCGAGGACGGGCACGTCACGCAGACGGGCACACCTGACGACGTCCGGCGTCGGCCGGCAACGCGCTACGCGGCTGAGTTCGTCGGCACCAACCTCTTCCAGGGCGAGTTGGTCCCCGATCAGGAAGGCGTTGGCGTACTCCGCACCAAGGGCGGCGAGCTGACCGTCGTCTGGCCAGAGGGCCTCCGGGTAGCGCCGGTCGCTGACGTCCGAGCCACGTTGAACCCCGCCGAGATCGCGCTGCATGCAGAGGAACCCCACGGCTCGCCCCGGAACGTGTTCCGCGGCGCCGTCGAGGAGGTCGCCACGGTGGGCGGCCGCGCCCGGATCCGCCTGCGCACCGCCCCGCCGCTGGTGGCCGAACTCACGACCGGATCGGTCGATCGTTTGGGCATCGTGCCTGGTCGCGAGGTCTGGGCGTCGTGCAAGGCGGTCGAGATCCGGCTCATGGTGCCCGGCGAGGAACCCGATACCCTGTAGGCCGTGAAGACCGAGACCGACCGTCCGGCCGCCGCTTCCCCCCAGCCGGACGAAGGGTCCGGCAAGCGACGCAACCCGATCCTGCGCTTCCTGGGCGAGATGCCCGGCTTGATCATCATGTCGCTGATCCTGGCGATCTTGATCAAGACGTTCTTGATCCAGGCCTTCTACATCCCCAGTCAGTCGATGGAGGACACGCTCCAGGTCAACGACCGCGTCCTCGTGTCCAAGGTTCCCTACTACTTCCACGATCCGCAGCGCGGCGACGTGATCGTGTTCTCTGAGCCCGATCCCGCGAAGCAGCCGCAACGGAGCTTCATCGGCGGGATCGCGCACTGGATCTTCGAGGGCATCGGCGTGCAGAAGCCGGACAACCCCGACTACATCAAGCGGGTGATCGGCTTGCCGGGCGACACCGTCTGGGCCAAGAACAACAAGGTCTACGTCAACGGCGTCCCGATACACGAGCCCTACGTGAAGGGCACGACGACGGACTTCGGCAAGGTGCACGTGCCCGACGGCATGTACTTCGTGCTCGGCGACAACCGAGAGGAATCGATGGACTCGCGCTTCGGCCTCGGCCTGATCGCGGATCCGAAAACACAGCCGGGCATCGGGTTCATCCCGCGGGACAACATCATCGGCAAGGCGTGGGTCATCGTCTGGCCCAAGTCCCACTGGGGCACGCTCTAGCCGCTAATCTCCTTCGGCCCGCCAACGCGTGCCGACCGGCCGTTCCTCCGGCACGAAGAACCGCGCGAGCGTCCACGTCAACGCCGCTATCCCGATCGACGCGAGCCAAACCGTGAGCGGCGGTGGGTCGAGCGCGAAGAACGTCTGGGTCATGGGGAGCACGAAGGCGAGCACGGCGAGCACGCCCATCGCCCACACGAGCGCGAGCCGCCATCGGTTCAGCGGGGCCGCGACGATCGACAGCACGAGCAACCCAACGAACATCAGCGTCATCACCGCGGTGGTCCGGGCCTGCAGCATCGTGACCCCCGGCTCGTGCGTGGCCAGGCGATACCCGAGGAAGGTCGCTGTCGCGGCCAGGATCCCCGTCGGGATCGTGAACCGCAGCACCCGCCGGACGAACCCCGGGCGGAACCGCTCGGCGCTCGGTGCGAGCGCCAAGAAGAAGGACGGGATCCCGATCGTGAGGGCGGCGATCAGCGTCAGGTGCCGCGGCAGGAACGGGAACGCGACGGTCGCGACGCCGACCGCGAGCGACAACACCATCGCGTAGACCGTCTTGGTCAGGTACAGGTTCGACGTGCGCTCGATGTTGCCGAGCACACGGCGACCCTCCCCGACCACGCTCGGCAGCGCGTCGAAGGTTCCGTCCAGCAGAACGAGCTGCGCGACCGCACGCGTTGCGTCGGCGCCGGTGCCCATCGCCACGCCGATATCCGCATCCTTCAAGGCGAGCGCGTCGTTCACGCCGTCACCGGTCATCGCGACGGTGTGGCCGGCGGCCTGCAGTGCCGTGACCATGGCGCGCTTCTGCTGCGGTGTGACCCGGCCGAACACGGCGTGTGTCTCGAGCGCCTCCGTGAGGGCGGCGGGATCGTCAGGCAGCTGGCGAGCGTCGGCCGGCTCCTCGGCGCCTTCGAGGCCGAGCGAGGACGCGATCGCGCCGACCGTGGAGGGCGCGTCACCGCTGATGACCGTCACCCGAACGCCTTGCTCCGCGAAGTAGCGCAACGTGTCGGCTGCGTCCGGCCGCACGCGGTCGGCCAACACCACGAGCGCGACCGGCGTCCGGACGCTGGGCATCGTGTCGCCCGAGAGCGCGCCGGATCGGGCCAAGAGGACGACGCGGGCGCCGGCGTCCGCGTGTGTTGCGACCTTGGCGAGCGTCGTGGCGTCGTCGGTGAGCACGTCGGGCGCGCCAAGCAGCCACGCGCCCTGGCCGGCGAACGCCGCTGCGCTCCACTTCCGTGCCGACGAGAAGGGAACGGTATCCTCGATCGTCCAGCCATCGGCCGGCGTCGGCAGTCCGTCGCCGATCGCGCGAAGCGTCGCGTTCGGCGCGGGATCCGCTGCAGCAAGCGCCGCGAGGATCGGCTCAGGGTCGACGCCGTCATCCAACCGCTGGATCCGGTCGAGCGAGAGCTTGCCCTCGGTCAGCGTTCCCGTCTTGTCGATACACAGGACATCGACGCGCGCGAGGCCCTCGACCGCGGGCAGTTCCTGCACAAGGACTCGGCGGCGAGCGAGCCGCACGACCGCGACCGAGAACGCGATCGAGGTCAACAGCACGAGTCCTTCCGGCACCATCGCGACCGTCCCCGCGACGGCACCCGAGAGCGCCGGGCGCCATGCGTTGAGCGCCCGATACTGGCTGATGAACAGGAGTGCTGCGGTCGGGATGATCGCCCACGTCACGAACTTGAGTATCCGGTCGATGCCACTGCGCAGCTCCGAACGCGTGAGCGTGAACCGGCGAGCGTCCTCGGCGATCCGCGCAGCGTACGCCTCTGCGCCGAGCTCTCGGACCTGCACCCGGCCCGTCCCCGCAACCACGAACGACCCGCTCAACACGCCGCCGCCGCGCTCCTTCACCACGGGTTCCGACTCGCCTGTGAGGAGCGATTCGTCGACCTCGAGACGCTCGCTGGTCAAGACGTCGCCGTCGACGACAACCTGATCCCCCGGCGCCAGCGCGACGACGTCGTCCCGCACGATCTCGGACGGCGACACGCGCGCGGTCTCGCCGTCGCGCACAACGGTCGCGGTCGGAGCCGTCAACAGCGTGAGCCGGTCGAGCGTCCGCTTGGCACGGAGCTCCTGCACGATCCCGATCAGCGTGTTCGCGATGAGGACGAGACCGAACAAGGCGTCTTGCGATGGCCCGACGAACAAGATCAACACCAGCATCACGCCGAGCAGCGCGTTGAACCGCGTGAACACGTTCGCACGGATGATCTGCGCGACGGTTCGGCTCGGCGCCGCCGGCACGAGGTTGACCTCGCCTCGGGCGACGCGGTCGGCGACGTCCGCCGCGCTCAGGCCGCGCGCAGCGTCCACCGCCGATCGTTGGGCCGTGTCCACGTCCTGAGCCTACGCGGCTCTCCACACAGCTCAGCCCCTGAAGATCGTGCGCCGGCGCGGATCCCTACGACGTCAACGACCGCGCCGCGGCCCAGGCACGCAACAACTCGATCGCCTCGTCCTCGGGGATGGGGCCGCGCTCGAGGCGCACCTCCATCAGGTAGGCGAGCGCCTCGCCGATCTCCGGGCCGGGCTGCGAACCGAGCACCTCCATCACCTGCTTGCCGTCGAGTGGCGGCCGCATCGCCTCGAGGTTTTCTTGTTCGGCGAGCGCCGCGATCCGTTCCTCCAGCTCGTCCTGCAGCTTCGCGAACGCCTGCGCACGCTTCTCGTTGCGAGTGGTCACGTCGGCGCGCGTGAGCTGGTTCAGCCGGTCGAGCAGTGGCCCGGCATCGCGGACGAATCGCCGGACGGCCGCGTCGGACCACGCGCCGTCGCCGTATCCGTGGAACCGGAGATGCAGCTCGATCAACGTGCAGACGTCGTCGATCACCGACTTCGGATAGCGCAGCTCGGTCAGCCGCGCGCGCGCGATCCGAGCGCCCTCGACCTCGTGATGATGGAACGTGACGCCCTCGGGCGTGATCTTGCGCGTGGCGGGCTTGCCGACGTCGTGCAGCAATGCCGCCAGGCGCAGCACCACGTCGGGCTCGCACCGATCGACGACCGCATACGTGTGTCGCAGTACGTCCTTGTGTCGGTGGACCGGGTCCTGCTCGAGTCTGAGGGCCGGGAGCTCCGGAAGGAACCGGTCGGCCAGGCCCGTGGCGACGAGCAGCTCAAGCCCGTCGGGCGCGTGCTCGGCCACCAGCAACTTGTCGAGCTCGTCGCGGATCCGCTCGGCCGACACGATGTCGAGCCGCTCCACCATCTCGCGCATCGCGGTGACCACCCGCTCGGTTGGCCGGACGCCCAGCTGCGCGACGAAACGCGCGGCGCGGATCATCCGCAGCGGGTCGTCCGAGAACGACGTCTCCGGGCTGAGCGGCGTGTCGAGCACACCGGCCGACAGTGCCTTCACCCCACCGTACGGATCCACGAATCCGCCGTCGGGCAGGCGCACCGCCATCGCGTTGATGGTGAAGTCGCGCCGCGACAGATCGACCCCGATGTCGTCGCCGAACGTGACCGCCGGCTTGCGATGTTCCTCGGCGTAGATCTCCTTGCGGAACGTCGTGATCTCGACCCGCGTGCCGTCCTTCAGCGCGCCGACGGTCCCGAACTTCACGCCGACGAGGTACTTCCGGTCTGCCCAGCCCCGCAGCAGACGGGTCGTCTCGGTCGGGGGCGCGGACGTCGCGAAGTCGAGGTCGGGTGACGGCCTGCCCTGCAGGATGTCCCGCACGCTCCCGCCGACGAGGAAGAGCTCCTTCCCCGCCTCAGCGAACCGAGCGCCGAGCTCCTTGGCGATCGGCGGCACATCGAGCATCGAGGGTCCGTCCGGCATGGCGCGAGGATAGTCGGGCGCCCGCACGCGGGCTGTGAGGGGCGGCGTTCTTAGAACGGAAGCCCGGCGCGCTGGTCGTCGCTGAACGCCGACCCGCGGTCCAGCACTCCCGACAGCTGCAGGTCGAAGTCGTGCGGGCTCGACGCCGTGCGCCGGGCGTCGTCGACGGTCACGAGGCCGTCCTTGACGAGCTGCACGAGCGCCTGATCGAACGACTGCATCCCGTAGAACGCGCCGTCGGCGATCACGTCGACGATCGAGTCCGTCTGCTCCGGGTCGACCAGGCGGTCGAAGACGCGGCCCGTATTTACCAGTACCTCGACCGCGGGCACGCGCCCCTTCCCATCGGCCTTCTGCACGAGCCGTTGCGACACGATCCCGCGAAGCGCGCCGGCGAACGAGGCCCGTACCTCCTTGGCCTGCTGCGGCGGGAACAGGTCGAGCACGCGGTTGATGGTCTCCATGCAGTCGATCGTGTGGAGGGTCGAGATCACGAGGTGGCCGGTCTCGGCCGCCTGGATCGCCGACAGCGCCGAATCGGCGTCACGGATCTCGCCGACGAAGATCACGTCGGGGTCCTGGCGCACGACGTGGCGGAGCGCCGCCTCGTACGAATCGGTGTCGAGCCCGATCTCGCGCTGCTGGATGATCGACATCTCGTCGTCGTGCACGACCTCGATCGGGTCCTCGATCGTCACGATGTGCGCGCGGCGCGACCGGTTGATGTAGCCGATCATCGAGGCGATCGTGGTGGTCTTCCCCGTCCCGGTCGGGCCGGTCATCAGCACGAGACCGCGCGGGCTGTCCGAGAGCGTCCGCATGACCTCGGGCAGCCGCAACTCCTCGAACGTCGGGATCTCGGAGCGCACACGCCGGACGGCCAGGCCCACGAGCCCGCGCTGGCGGAACACGTTGATCCGGAACCGACCGACGCCCTGAAGCGTGTAGCCGATGTCGGCCTCGTTGTGCGCCTCGAACTCCCGGCGCTTGTGCTCGCTCATCACCGTGTTCCCGAAGGCGACGGTGTCCGGCGGCGTCAGAGCGTCGTGCGACGTCGGCTGGAGCTCGCCGTCGATCCGTAGGAACGGGACATTGCCGACCTTCAGATGAAGGTCGCTCGCACCGCGTTCCACGGTGTGCCGGAGAAGGTCGTCGATGTTCATCCCCGCTTGGTTGTCGGCAACGAGAGCCCCGGCCCTGAGCGCGGCTAGTATCCGCACGTCATGGGCGCCGATGAACCGACGAAAGCCTCTGCGTCACAAGGAGAGAAGGCGGCCTCGGGCGGCGCCAGGAAGCGCCGGCGAAGGCGGCGCCCCCGCCGCAAGACCGGGACATCCGAGGGCGGCGCCGCGGCCCAGGGGCAGGCGAAGAAGACCGGCGGTCAGACGAGCAGTGAAAAGGCCACGTCGGCCGGTGGCCGCAGCACCTCCTCGAAGGCCGGAGGGAAGCGCACGGGCCAACGGCGCTCAGGCAAGAAGCAGCGAGGCGGGGAGCCGCACGCCGCGAAGACCACCGGTGGCACGCGCGGCTCGAAGAGCGGCGACACGAAGCGGTCCGCGCGCCGACAGAAGATCCCGACGACGCGCGAGGTTTCGGCAGGCGGCGTCGTCTATCGGAAGACCGACGAAGGCATCGAGGTCGTGCTCGCATCGAGGCGAACACGGCGGGGCCAGCTCGCGTGGGGCCTCGCGAAGGGCGGCATCGAGGAGGGCGAGACCAAAGAGGACGCCGCGATCCGCGAGGTCCGCGAGGAAACCGGCATGACCGCGGTGATCGAAGCCGACCTCGGCGACACGAAGTACATGTACGTCTGGGACGACATCCGCATCCGCAAGACCGTGCACTTCTTCCTGATGCGGCACACCGGCGGTAACGTCGATGACCGCGACGACGAGATGGAGGAGATCCGCTGGTTCCCGATGGAACGGGCGATCAAGCGGGCCGCCTACCGGGGTGAACGCGACATGCTCGTGAAAGCCTCGGAGCTGCTGCGGTGACGGTCGCCGACGCGGTCATCGCGATCGCGATCGGCGCGGGCGCCGGTGTGCTCTCGGGCATCTTCGGCGTCGGCGGCGGGATCGTCATGACGCCCGCGATCGATGCGTTCTTGCCGGTGACGTCGATCCAGGCGATCGCGACGCCGTTGCCGGTGATCTTCCCGACCTCGATCACCGGGGCGTACACCTACGCCAAGGCTGGACAGGTCGATCGGCGCGCGGCCTGGTGGATGGTGCCGACCGGTCTGGTCGGCTCGGTCCTCGGCGCGCTCGCGACCCAGTGGATCGATCCGACGCTCCTGTTGTTGGTCACCGCCGGGCTCCTCGGATGGCAGTCCATCGGCATCATCCGAGGCGGCAGAACGCAGGTCGCCACCGGGGCCGACACCCCGAGTGGCGAGATCCCGCGGACCACCTTCGGCGCGATCGGCTTCGCGGCGGGGGCGGTGTCGGGCCTGCTCGGCATCGGGGGCGGGCTCATCATGGTGCCGCTGCTCGCCGGGTGGTGCGGGATGCCGCTCAAGCGGGCGCTCGGGACCTCGTTGCTCACGATCTGGGCGCTCGTGATCCCGGGCACGGTCGTCCACGCATGGCTCGGCAACATCGACTGGTGGGTTGCCCTCTTCCTGACGATCGGGGCCGTTCCCGGCGCCCGGGTCGGCGCGATCGTGGCCCTCTCGGCGCGGGAGCGGCTACTACGAACGGTGGTCGGCGGCGGGATGCTGGTCATCGCGGTGCTATACGCCGCAGCGCAACTCGTGCAACTGACCCGGTAGAGCGCTGCGCCGGGCGCCCGGGCGTGCCGACTACGATGCCGCCCGTGAGACGCTTCTTCGGCGCGGTGGCCGCCGCGCTCGTGGCGCTCTGCCTGGTCGCGGTTCCACCTCCCGCCGCCGCGCAGAACGCCGACGTGACGATGCACCTCGTCTCGCAGTCGCCGTGGAGCAGCGCCACCCACCGGGCCGCCCTCGACTTCCAGGTCGAGGTGGCCAACAACGGGACCACACCGCTATCCAAGCTGGAACTCCAGGTCCAGTTCGGCGAACGCATCAGCACCCAGGCGGGCTTCGATGCGATGCTCACGACCGGCGTCACCGGGATCGGGTTCAGCCATTTCAAGGAGATCCACGGCCTTCTCAACCCAGGCGAACCACGCACGATCCCGATGACGGTCGATCTGACCTCGATCGCGGCGATCGACCAGCTCGATTCGCAGGTCTACCCCGCCTCCATCAACCTGCTGTCCAAACGATCCGTCGTCGCCACCGTCGTCACGCCGGTGATCTACCTGGTTCGCACGCCCGAGAAGACCATGCTGTCGAGCGTCGCGGTTCCGCTGTCTGCCCCGGTCGCGTTCGGCGCCGACGATGCGCTCGTCGACACCGCCTTCCCCGCGTCGCTCGGGAAGGGCGGGAGCCTGCGCGCCGTCCTCGACGCGATCGCGGGCAGCGCAAGCGCCAGACATCCCCGCGGGGTCGTCGATCTGATCACCGACCCGATGGTGGTCACGCAGGCCCGACAGGTCGCAACCGGGTATCACACGACCGACGGCACACAGGTGTCCCCCGATTCGCCGCAGGCGACGCAAGCCACGCGATTCATCGCCGAACTCACCAGCGTCGTCGGTGCGACCAACAACGTCGAGACCGTGGCGGACCCGTTCGGCAACCCCAACATCCCGTCGATGCTCGCGACATACAGCGGTTTCCCGGCCGGCGAAACACCCACGCTCGAAGCGCAGCTCGACGCCCAGCGCGCCGCCGCGAGCGACGTCCTCTCGACGGTGAACGCGACAGCCAGCCCGCGTGTGTTCGCTCCAAGCGGCGCGGACTTCAACGACGAGACCCTGGACTGGCTCGCGCGATCCTCACTCGACATCGCGCTCGGGTCGGCAACCACGGTCGACCGATCGCCGTGGCAAGGCATCTACGCGCCGGCGCCGACCGTTCCGACGGCCGCCGGCCCCACGCTGGTCCTCCCCGACCCGAGCACCCAGGCGCTATTCGACCGGACCGACCTGCTCGAGGACCCCGTGCAGGCCGCGCAGATGGTGCTCGGAGAGCTCGCGTTCATCTGGAAGCAGGAGCCCGTACCCAACCCGCCGACGCAGCGCGGCGTCGCGATCGCACCGCCGTCGACGCTCCCGGTCGCGATGTGGGCGCCGCTGCTCGACCGCCTGGCGGGCGCGCCGTTCCTGCAGCCGGTCTCCCTGTCGCAGCTCGTCGACCAAGTGACGCCGGACAACCCCAACGACGCCGGCGCACTCACTGCGCCTTCGGGCGCTCGCTTCGATGACAGTTACGCCGCGACCATGGCGCGGCTCGGCGGCGACATCTCGATCGTGAACTCGATGCTCGGGCCCGGCAGCGCGGAACCCACCGATCTGCGGCGCCGCCTCTTCACCGCGACGGAGCCCACCTACCTCACCGACCCGGCGTCCGGAGGACCGTGGCTTTCATCGGTGGATACGACGGTCTCGCAGGCGTTCGCCGCCGTCACCCCGAACGTCTATCAACAACGCTTCACGTTGACGTCGCACGAGGGAACGATCCCGATGCAGATGGGAGATCCCGGCGATCACACGTACCACGTCACGGTCGAACTCCGGTCGCAGGACTTCACGTTCCCGGAAGGCGATTCACGCGACGTGGTGGTGGCTCAGCCGGGCCAACTCGTGTCGTTCCGCGTGATCGCCAACTCCACCGGGCAGAACCCGGTGTACGTGTCGGTGCGAGATCCGAACGGGAGGCTCATTCCGATCAACCCGGACGGCTCGACCACCATCGCGATCGCGGTTCGGACGACGGCGGTGAACAGCATCGCGCTGCTCGTCACAGTACTCGCCGCGCTCGTCCTCGTCGGCCTCTACGCGAGGAGGTGGTTCCGGCGGCGGACGAACCCGACCTGAGCACGCCCGAGCTGGACCTGAGCGCGCCCGATCTGGACCAGCGCGCGACCGACGTTCGCAATGCGGCGGTGATGTCGGTCGGCACGCTGCTGTCGCGCGCGACCGGACTCATCCGCGTGAGCGTGACCGTGGCGGCGATCGGCACGACGAACGTTTTCGCGAACGCCTACTTCGTCGCGAACACGACGCCGAACATCGTCTACGAGCTGATCCTCGGCGGGATCTTGACCAGCGTGTTCGTGCCGCTGCTGGTGGATTGGGCGAAGCGGTACGGCGAGGACGAGGGTCGCATCGCCGGCCAGCGGTTCCTCACCTTCGTGTTGGTCGTGCTGTCGGCCGTGACGGTCGTTGCGATGATCCTCGCGCCGTGGATCATGCGGCTGTACCTGATCGGCGTAACGGATCCGGCCGAGCACGCCGCCCAGCTCGAGCTCGGCACGTTCTTCCTCCGGTGGTTCCTGCCGCAGATCGTGTTCTACGGGATCGGCGCGGTCGCGGCAGGGATCCTCACGGCCAACCGCCGCTTCGCCGCGCAGATGTACGCGCCCGTGCTGAACAACGTCGCGGTGATCATCACGATGCTGGCCTTCTTCGCGATGCATGGGAAAGGGCCGATGACG
The DNA here is from genome assembly GCA_963792215.1 of uncultured Actinomycetes bacterium. GTDB lineage: Bacteria > Actinomycetota > UBA4738 > UBA4738 > HRBIN12 > AC-51. Next base: position 755,235 of record CAWBVL010000007.1, on the reverse strand, counting down.
CTCGCAGACGTCTCATCGACGGAGCGTCTGCTGCTTGCCGCCGGCACCACGCTCGGCGTCGTGGCGATGACGGTCGCCCTGTGGCCGTCGCTCCGGGCGATCGGCTTCCGGTGGCGGCTGCGGTTCGACTGGCGGCATGAGACGGTGCGTCGCCTGATCCACCTCGCACGATGGGTCGCGCTGTACGTGGTGGTGAACCAGATCGCCTACTTCTTCATCATCGTGTTCAACGGGCACATCAGCGACGGCGGGTACGGGACCTACTCGCAGGCGTTCATCTTCTTCTCCCTGCCGCACGCGATCGTCGCGGTCTCGATCTTCACCGCGCTGTTGCCGAGCCTCGCCGGCGCGTGGACCGACCGGAACATCCCGAACGTCCGCGAGCTGTTCTCGCAGGGATTGCGCGACACGGAGGTGGCGATGATCCCCGCAGCCGCCGGCTACGCGGTCCTCGCGGGACCGATCGTGGCGCTGCTGGCGAGCTACGGCCAGATGCGGAACGACCCGGCAGCGGTCGATCTGATGGCCAAGACCCTCGCCGCGTTCGCGGTCGGCCTCCCCTTCTTCTCGGCGTTCCAGCTGCTTACACGCACCTATTACGCGATCCAGGATGCGCGCACGCCCGCGCTCGCGAACATCGCCGCCGCCGTGGTGAACCTGGTGGCCGACGTCGTGCTCGCGTTCGGGTTCGGGCTCGGCGTGCCGGGCCTCGCGCTCGGCTTCTCACTCTCGTACCTCGCCGGCTCGGTGATCTTGTTCCTCTTGTTGCGGCGCCGGCTCGGCGGCGCCGACGGCCGGCGGATCGCGGGCTCCCTCATACGGACCGCGGCGGCCGGCGCGCTCACCGCCCTCGCCGCCTGGGCGACCGCCCAGGGGATCGCCGCGGTCATCGACGTCAACCGGCCGATCCTCAACCTGGTGCAGGTAGCCGCGGCTGTCGCGGCGGGTGTGCTTGCGTTCGTCCTGGGCGCCCTTATCTTCCAGATCGAGGAAGCCGATGAGGTCTGGCGAGCCCTGGCTGCTCGCTTCCGCCGATGACACGTCACACATCCCGCTCGCTGCACGACCAAGCCGGCCTGATCGGCAAGGTCGCTATCGTCTGGATCGTCGTCCTCCTCCTGGTTGGGCTTCTCGTGCTCGACGGGATCTCGATCGTGCTGACGACGTTCAAGCTGTCGAGCACCGCGCAGGGCGCGGCGTCGACCGCCGCGACGACCTATCACTCGGTGCATGACGCGACGAAGGCGTGCCTGGCGGCAGAGCCGGGCCTGTTGACCGACAACGTCGACGTCCCGAAGAACGCCACGTGGTGCAAGATCGACCCGACGTCTGGGCAGGCGACGATCACGTTGAAGACCACCGCATCGAGCCTGATCCTCGGCCGGATCTCGTTCACACAGCACTTCACGGAGATCGAGGTCAAAGAGGAAGCCACGCCCGCGTTGTAGCGTTCGGTCGTGGCCGATCCACCCCGTGGCGCCTCCGACCTTGAGCTCGTCCGACGGTTCCTCGCCGGTGACGCCGGCGCCGCGAACGAGCTGATCGCCCGACACGAACGCCGCGTCTACGCCGTGTGCCTGCGCGTCTTGGGGAACCCGGACGACGCGGCGGACGCCGCGCAGGATGCGCTCTTGGCCATGGTCCGCAAGCTCGACGGCTTCCGCGGCGAGGCCGCGTTCTCGACGTGGCTGTACCGCGTGGCGATGAACGTCTGTTACGACCACCTGCGCCGGGCGCAGCGCCGGCCGGTGCTTCGTCGGGACGACCTTGCAACGGCGCCCGAGCCCGCGGTCGACGACCACGCCGACGCGGTCGCGGGGGCGCACGATGTCGCGGCGGCGCTGGCGCAGGTCCCCGAAGACTTCCGGATCGCGATCGTGCTCGCCGACGTGCAGGACCTGCCCTACGACGAGATCGCCAAGGTACTCGACCTCCCTGTGGGAACCGTGAAGTCCCGGGTTCATCGCGGGCGGATCGCACTGGCCCGCGCGCTCGGTATCGAACCCGCCTCGGAACCGGAAGGCCGGTCGCCGACGTCGAAGGAGACACGCCGATGAACCATCCCGGACCTCTCCTTACCGACTACGTCGACGGCACCCTCGACCCGTCCACGCGGGCCGAGGTCGACGCGCACCTGCGCACGTGCGCGACGTGCCGCAGCGAGCTCAGCCTCGCCCTGGCCGGTGCGGGAGCCGCCCAGGGGATGCGAGAACCAGCCGCGCCCGAGGGACTCGGTGGCGACGCGATCGCCGAGGCCGCACGCATGGCCGCCGAACGCCACCCCGAGGTCACCCCGATCGCCGGGCGCGCCCGGCGGCGGCCCGCAACCTCGCGCGTGCTGGCCGCCGCGGGGGCCGCCGCCGCAGTGCTCTTGATCATCGCGATCGCGCCGAAGCTCGGCCAAGGCTCGGGCATGCAACCCGCAGCGAACCTGGCCGACGGCGCCGGTGCCGCAGCGTCGCCCGCCGGTCCATACCCATCCGCGACCGGCGTCGAGGTCCAACACGCCGACTACGCGTTCGAATCGCTCCCTGGGGTCGTGGAGCGATTGCGGATGTCGTTCGCCGTCGCCGCCCCCGCCGCTAGTCAAACGAACGACGGCGCCGAGGCGACGAGCGCTCCGTCATCCCCGACCCCGACAGCGTCCGCCGACCCGTCACTCCTGCCCAAGGCGACCGCATGTCTCAACGAGGCCTTCGGTGATCCGCAAGGAACCCTGTCGCGCGTCATCCTTGCGACATATCAAGGACAGCCGGCGTACTTCGGCGTGTACCTGATCGGCCCCGGCGCCGGGCTCCCGCCAACGCTGTTGCAGCTGAAGGTGGCATCGGTCCACGGGTGCCAGCTGCTCAGCCAAACCACCGGTCGCCTGTAACGGAATAGGCGGGCGTTTCCGCCCTATGGGAGGATGCGCACGATGCCCGACGACGTCCGCAACGTGATCGTGATCGGCTCGGGACCAGCCGGCTTCACGGCCGCCCTCTACGCCGCCCGCGCCGACCTCGAGCCGCTCGTCCTCAAGGGCGTCGAAGCCGGCGGCCAGCTGATGCTCACGACTGACGTCGAGAACTACCCCGGCTTCGCCGACGGGATCATGGGCCCAGAGCTCATGGAGCAGATGGAGAAACAGGCCCAGCGCTTCGGCGCCGAGATCCTTGCTGTCCACGTCACCGAGGTGGACCTTTCGTCCCGGCCGTTCCTCGTGAAGGCGGGCGACCAGGCCTGGCGGGCGAAGACCCTGCTCATCGCCACCGGGGCGACCGCGCGCTGGCTCGGTATCCCCGGCGAAGAGAAGCTTCGAGGTCGGGGCGTCAGCGCGTGCGCGACCTGCGACGGGTTCTTCTTCCGCGATCGCGAGCTGCTCGTGGTCGGCGGCGGTGACACGGCGATGGAAGAGGCGTCGTTCCTCACGAAGTTCGCGTCGAAGGTAACGATCGTGCATCGTCGCGACGCGTTCCGCGCGTCCAAGGTGATGCAGGATCGCGTGTTCGCGAACGAGAAGATCGAGGTGATGTGGAACACGGTGCTCGACGAGATCATCGGCGACGACGCGGTGACGGGCGCGGTCGCGCGCGACGTCGGCACCGGCGAGACGCGCACGGTTGCGGCGGACGGCGTGTTCATGGCGATCGGGCACGACCCGACGACGGCGCTGTTCCGCGATCAACTCCCCGTCGACGAGAACGGGTACCTGGTCGTGCACGAACCTTCGACCGAGACCGACGTGCCGGGCGTATTCGCCGCGGGCGACGTCACCGACCACACGTACCGGCAGGCGGTGACGGCGGCGGGCCAGGGCTGCAAGGCCGCGATCGACGCAGAGCGGTTCCTCACGGACGAGGCCGAGTAGCTAGGGCGGGTCGGGAATGTCTCTGGAGAGCGCTAGGTTCTGAGAACCTGTGGGCGCCGTATCAAGCGCGGCGATCGAACCCGAACACGCGATACCTGAAGGAGCACAGACGATGGCGAACATCGGTTCGGTCGGAGATTCCGACTTCCAGACCACGGTCCTCGGGTCCGACATCCCCGTCCTGGTCGACTTCTGGGCGGAGTGGTGCGTGCCGTGCCACATGGTCTCTCCGGTCGTCGAGGAGATCGGCAACGAGCGCGGCGAGGGTCTCAAGGTCGCCAAGCTCAACATCGACGAGAATCCGGAGGCCACGCGGACCTACGGGGTGATGTCGATCCCCTCGTTGATCCTGTTCAAGGACGGCCAGGAGGTCGCTCGTGTGATCGGGGCCAAGCCGAAGGACGCGATCCTGCGCGACCTGAACGCGCACCTGTCCTGAGTTCGTTGCCGGTCGATCGGGCCGGGCGCACACTGCACAGATGCGCGTCTATCGCCAGGGGGACAACGGCCCCGAGATCCTCGATATCCAGCAGCGGCTAACCGATCTCGGCCACGAACTGCCCGCCGACGAGCTCGGCGGCGCGTTCGGTCCGATGACCGACGCTGCGGTGCGCGCGTTCCAGGCCGAACGACACCTCCATGTCGACGGCCGCGTCGGGCCCGACACCTGGGGTCAACTCGTCGAGGCGGGATTCCGGCTCGGCGACCGTACGCTGTATGTCCACGCTCCCTACCTGCGGGGAGACGACGTCCGAGCCCTGCAACGCAAGCTCGACGCGCTCGGGTTCGACCCCGGCAAGCAGGACGGGATGTACGGGCCCGAGACCGAGGCCGCGGTCCGCGACTTCCAGCGCAACGTCGGGGATGAACCCGACGGCGTCGCCGGCCTGCACACGCTCGCGACGCTCGAGCGCATGCGGCCGCTCGAGGACGTGCTCGGGCGCGGGCTCGTGCGCGAGACCGAACAGCTGCGCGCGATCCAGGGGAAGGTGCGCGGCGCGGTGATCGCGATCGACGCGGGCGGCGGCTCGATCGCCGAGCCTGGCGACGTTCGGCAGGCGCTCGCCCGTGCGCTCGTCGCAGAGTTGCTGCGCATCGGCGCAGAGCCGCACGTGATCCACGTCCGCGACGGCGACGCGTCGGCACGGGCCGCCGACGCGAACGACATGAGCGCGGCCGCGATCGTGTCGTTGCACCTCGGCGAGGACTCGCCGGAATCGAGCGGGCCGACGTGTTCGTACTTCGGCTCCCAGGTGACCTACTCGCCGGCGGGCCGCCACCTCGCCGAGATGATCCTCGAGGAACTCGAGCACGAGCGAGGGGTACGGGGACGCCTCCAGCGGCTGTCGATCGCGATGCTGCGCGAGACGAAGATGCCTGCCGTGCAGGTCGAAGCGCTGGTGCCGACGAACGAGGCCGAGGCGGCGCTCCTGCAAGCCCCCGACCTCGTGGTGGGGATCGGGCGGGCGATCGGCGAGGGCGTTCGGCGGTTCTTCGAGGGCTAGCTTCGGCGGCCGAACACCGCGAGCACCAGCCCGAGGATCAACCCGAGGATCAGCGCACGGGTGCCGCGTTCGACCTCGGTCAGGTAGCGAGTCTCAGGGGCCGCATCCATCGCCGCTAGGCTAGCGCGCGTGCGGACGTGTCTGATGATCGAGGGGCAGCAGGGCGTCACCTGGTCGGACTGGTGTGCGCTCGCCGACCGTGCAGAGCAGCTCGGGCTCGAAGGACTCTTCCGCTCGGATCACTACTTCAGCGCACGCGGCGTGTCGGGCGTCGGAGCCACCGACGCCTGGGCGGTGCTCGCGGCGCTTGCCGAGCGAACCTCGACGCTCCGTCTCGGCACCCTCGTCTCCCCCGTCACGTTCCGGCCGCCGGCGGTGCTCGCACGCTCCGCGCTGACCGTCGACCTGATCAGCAACGGTCGCGTAGAGATCGGGATGGGCGCCGGCTGGTGGGAGGAGGAGCACACGCGTTTCGGCCTGCCCTTCTATGACGTCGAGCAACGGTGGCAGCTCCTCGAGGAACAGGTCCCGATCGTGCACGGACTCCTGACCGAGGATGCGTTCTCGTTCGAGGGGGCGCACTACCGGCTCGAGGGCGCCGACCAGTTGCCCAAGCCGGTCCAACGGCCGCGGCCTCCGCTGATCCTCGGCGGGACGACGGTTGGTGACCGCATGCAGGCGTTGGTCGGGCGCTACGCCGACGAGTTCAACACCGTCGGCGGCACCGCGGAGGAGGTCGGCGCGCGGTTCGCGCGGGCGCGCGCGGGCGTCGAGGCGGCTGGCCGAGACCCGCAAGCGCTCGTCACGTCCCTCATGACCTGGTTCTTCGTCGCGCCCACCGAGGAGGCCTACCTCGGGAAGCTGCGACGTGCGCACTCGCTGGATCCGAGCGCAGGGCCGTTCGACGCATACCGCGCCGACATCGAGCACGACTGCATCGTTGGCACCCCCGACCGCGCGATCGTGCGGCTGCGCGAGTACGCCGATGTCGGCGTGCAGCGCATCTTCCTGAACCACGAGCTGTACGACGACATGGAGATGCTCGACCTGATCGCCACCGACGTGATGCCGGCGGTGCGCTGATGACCATCTTCGCATTCTTCTTCTTGGTGTTCGTCGTGGGCTCGATCGCCCTCGTGATCGTGACGCTGGTGGACGTCGTGCGGATGCCCAACGACGCGAGCTTCAAGAGTGGCACGCAGATCGTCTGGGTCATCGTGATCCTGCTCGCCGGGCTGATCGGCGCGATCATCTACCTCGCAGTGGGACGGCCGCCAGGGGGCGCAACCACTGCGCGGCAACAGCCTGCGATCGCTCCCCCTCCCCCGCCGCCGCCCAGTGGCACCGTGTAGCGCTGCTACGCTTTCGCCCTTCCGGACCCTCATCCCCAGTTCGATGGCCGAATTCTCGATCGATCGTTTCGTGGACCGCTACGCGGCGCGCGCCGCGGGCATGACGGCATCGGAGGTGCGCGCGCTGTTCGCGGTCGCGTCGCGGCCCGAGGTGGTCTCGCTCGCCGGCGGGATGCCGTTCGTGCAGGCGCTCCCCAACGAACAGGTCGCCGCGGTCGCGCGCACGGTGCTCGAGGAACACGGCGACGTCGCGCTGCAGTACGGCGGCGGCCAAGGGTCGATCGGGCTTCGCGAACGGCTCGTGATGCTGATGGCCGAAGAGGGCATCGATGCCGACCCGGAAGACGTGGTCGTGACCGCCGGCGCGCAGCAGGCGCTCGACCTGGTCGGCAAGCTCTTCATCGATCCCGGCGACGTGATCGCGGTTGAGGCGCCCGCATACGTCGGCGCCCTGACTGCGTTCGGCGCGTACCAGCCGCGGTTCCTGCCCATCGAGATCGACGACGATGGCATGCTCGTCGAACAGCTCGAGCAAACGCTCTTGCGCGGTGAGCGCCCGACCTTCGTCTACACGGTGCCGAACTTCGGTAACCCGGCGGGCGTGACCATGTCGGCCGAGCGTCGACGGCAGCTCGTCGCCCTGTGCCGAGAGGCCTCGATCCCGATCGTCGAGGACAACCCATATGGGTTGCTGCGCTTCGAACGTGAGGCGGAACCGTGCCTGCGGACGCTCGACCCCGAGAACGTGATCTATCTCGGCACGGTCTCGAAGACCTTCTCCCCCGGCGTGCGGGTCGGTTGGGCGCTCGCGGAACAGTCCGTCGTTCAACGGTTGGTGCTCGCCAAGGAAGCCGCGGACCTTTGCAGCTCCAACCTCACGATGCTGATGACGGAGCACTGGTTCTCCGACGAGCCGCGGTGGCGCGGCACGCTAGCCGGACTCGTTGACACGTACCGATCGCGACGCGACGTCATGCTCGACGCGCTAGAGGAACACCTCGCGAGCGAGGCCACCTGGACCCACCCGGGCGGCGGGTTCTACGTGTGGGTGACGGTGCCGGACTGGCTCGACACGAAGGCGTTGCTCGCCGCCGCCGTCGAGCGCCAGGTCGCCTACGTCCCCGGCACCGCGTTCTATCCGGACGGACGCGGCACGAACCAGATGCGCCTCGCGTTCTGCTATCCGACCGAAGACCGCATCCGCGACGGCATCGCGCTTCTCGGATCGCTGCTCCACGACGAAGCCGAGCTCTATCGGAGCCTCGGCGGGTGATCTGATGCGGATCGCGATCGTCGCAGGCGGACGCACACCCGAGCGTGACGTGTCGCTGCGCGGCGGCCATCGCGTCGCGACGGCGCTCGCGTCACTCGGCCATGACACGTGGACCGTCGATCCAGCCGAGCGCAAGCTGGTGGAAGCGCTGCGCGAACAACCGCCCGACCTCTGCTGGCTTGCCTTGCACGGCAAGGAAGGTGAGGACGGCACGGTGCAGCGGCTGCTCGACCTCGAGCAGCTTCCGTACACGGGAACGCGCGCGCTCGATTGCGAGCTGACCTTCGACAAGGTGCTCGCGAAGGACGTGCTCCGTCGAGCGAACGTGTCCACGCCAGACTGGGTCGTCATCGAAGGCTCGGCGCTGCGTGATCTCGGCGCCGGCGCGTCGCTCGCAACCGTCGTCGAACGCATCGGTCTTCCGTGCGTCGTGAAACCGTCGCGCAGCGGGTCGGCGCTGGGTGTCGCCATCGTCGAGCGAGCGGGCGATCTCGCCGGCGCGTTGATGGCGGCACTGTCGTACAGCGATGCGGCGATCGTCGAGCGGTACGTGTCGGGAACGGAGATCGCAGCGGCAGCGATCGGCGACCCGTTGGAGTTGCTGCCGATCGTCGAGATCGCACCGAAGGACGGCGTGTACGACTACGGCGCCCGCTATACCGCCGGGGCGACCGACTACTGGGCGCCGGCGCGCCTCGAACCGGCGACGGCGGCCGAGGCGTCGACGGTCGCGGCCCAGGCGTTGGCGGCGCTCGCCACCCGATCGATAGGCCGAGTGGATGTGATCGTCGATGCGCACGGACGGCCGTGGGTCCTGGAAGCGAACGTCTCCCCGGGGATGACCGACACGTCGCTGGTTCCGATGGCCGCAGCGGCCGCTGGGCTTTCGCTTCCCCAGCTGTGCGACCGCATCATACAGCCCTCGAGCTCGGCTTGAGCGCTCGGACCGCCGTCGCCGCTGTCGTCCTTGCCTGCGTGGCCGTCGCATGCACCGGCGGTAATGGCAGCACGACGCCCACGACGGCTCCCGATCCGGCGCCGAGCGACGGGCTGCCGGCGACCGTGCACGTCGGCAGGATCACCTATGACGTCTCGTGCACCCCCGTCGCCGAGGCGCTGATCGACATCGAGCTGCCTCATGCCGGAGAGCCCAAGATCCGGGCAGTCACGGGCCTGTGGGATCACCAGGCGGTCGCGGTGCTCGCGAACAACCCCAAGAGTTGCGGAGTCTGGGCGCTGGGCTTGGCGCGTGGTCTGAGCCAGGAGGCAACGACCAACATCCTCCAAGAGGTCGCCGACGGGGTGAAGAACTTCGGGGTGGTTGCGTCCCCTGTACCGCGCGAGCCCTAGTCGGGCGCGAGGCCGGGGCCGGACCCGACGATCTCCGACACGATCCGCTCAAGGTCGTCGGTCGAGCCGAACTCGATCACGACGCGGCCGCGCTTGGCGCCCATCTGGATCGAGACCCGGGTTGCCAGCTGCTCGGACAAGATCTCCTCGACCTCGGCGAGCGCGGCGTTGGCAGGCGGCGGCTCGGGCGCGGCCTTGACCGCCGGAGCCTTGCCCTCGGTCGGCGCCTCGACGAATCGCCGGACGGCCTCCTCGGTCTGCCGCACCGACAGGTCTTGGGCGGACACCCGCAAGGCCAGCGTGGACATCGCTTCCTTATCCCCGAGCGAGAGCAGTGCACGAGCGTGACCGGCGGTGATCTTGTCGTCGGTCAGGAGTTGTTGCACGTCCAAGGGGAGCGCAAGCAGGCGGATCGTGTTGGCGATGTGTGACCGCGACACACCGACCCGATCGGCCAATTCCTCCTGCTTGAGGCCCAGCTCCCCCAGGAGCGCCTTGAACGCCTCCGCCTGTTCGATCGGGTTCAGGTCCTCCCGATGGATGTTCTCGATCAGGGCGTCGCGCAGGAGTTCCTCGTCGCCGGAGTCGCGGAGCACAACGGGAACGACCGGAAGGCCCGCGGCCTTCGCGGCTCGCAGACGGCGCTCACCGGCGATGACCTCGTAGCGACCGTCATCGCTCCGGCGGACGACCAGCGGCTGCAGGATCCCGACCTCGCGGATCGAGGCCGCTAGGCCCGCAAGCGCCTCATCATCGAAATGGGTCCGCGGCTGCTTCGGGTTGGGCGCGATCGCGTTGACCGGGACCTCGAGGAACCCTCCAGCCGAGTCGGCGCCCTCCGGGGCGCCCGGGATCAGCGCGGACAGCCCCCTGCCCAGACCGCCTCGCTTCGACATCATTCGCCTCCCTTACGGAACAGGCGCCAGCGCCTGCGCTGGCCGTCGTCATCATGCAGCGTCGCTCCGATCGACTCGGTGCGCTCGTTCACGGAACCGCCAGGCTTGGGCACGGGTGCGCCCCCGCCGAGCTCAGCGTCCTCGTCGATCACCACGACCCGGAGCTCGGGCGCCGAGCCGGGGGCAGGTCGGGGCGCCGGCCGGACCTTCGCGTCCGCTTCAGGCGTCTCCCAGATCTCATCTTCGGCATCCGACTCCGGAACAGAGGGCGTCGCAGCCTCCACGAGAGGCGGCGCGGCCGGTTGCGCTTCTTCTGCGCGGGCCTGCGGCGGTGTTGCTGGGGCCATCTCGGGCTCTTCCCGGGGCGACGGCGCGACCTCCTCGGAAGCCGCCGGAGGCTCCTCGGATGCCCTCTCAACGACGGCCGGCTCCTCGTCGGGGGCCTCAGGGATCTCGGCGACGTCGTCCGCGCCCTCCTCGTCCTCGGCGGGCGCGGACGGCGGTGTGCCCTCCGCGAAGTTGGGCACCGAGATGGTCGGCACCTCGTCGAAGGCGGGCATGGGGGACTCAGGGACCGGCCGCAGGGCGACCTCCCGGGCCAGATCGCGGTAGGACTGCGCCCCCTTGGACTTCGGGTCATACACCGTGATCGGGACGCCGAAGCCCGGCGCCTCGGACAGGCGCACCGTCCTGGGGATGATGTTGTCGTACACGAGGTCACCGAAGAACCGCCGGACCTCCTCGACGACCTGCTCAGACAGCCTCGTCCGAGGGTCGAACATCGTCATCACGATCCCGGTCAGACGGAGCTCGGCGTTGATGTTCTGCTGGACCAGGCTGACGTTCCGCAGGAGCTGCCCGAGGCCCTCCAGCGCGTAGTACTCACACTGGATCGGGACGATGAGCTCCTCAGCCGCCGTCAGAGCGTTGATCGTGATCAGGCCGAGTGACGGCGGACAGTCCAGGAAGATGAAGTCATACGAACCTTCGTGGACCGGCTCGAGGGCTCGCTTGAGGCGGCCCTCCCGGGAGAACTGGCTGACCAACTCGATCTCGGCGCCGGCCAGGTCGATCGTGGACGTGATGGCGTCCAGTCCCTTGATCGGGGAGTGGACGATCGCCTCGGTCACCGGCGACTCGGCGACGATCACATCGTAGCTGGTCACCTGCCGGTCGTCGTGTCGGATCCCGATGCCCGTCGACGCGTTGCCCTGCGGGTCGAGGTCGACCACCAGGATGCGGAAGCCGAGTTCGGCGAGGGCGGCGCCCAGGCTGACAGCGGTCGTGGACTTCCCGACCCCGCCCTTCTGGTTCGCGATCGCGATGATCCGAGCAACCCCTGGCGTGTCGGGGACGCTGACACGCTTCCTGGAGGAATCTCGGTTCTTGGTCGCGCTTGGACCGGGAGATGGGGACGGCGAAGAGGAGCCGGAAGAGGACTTGGTCACTGCGGGCCCATGATAACGAGGGGCCCGGTTCGCGCAAGGTCCGAGTGAGGGGAAAGCCGCGACGGCACCCCTTCGGCCTCCAGCGCAGACGGATCGAAGCTCTCGCCGCCCCAGTAGACGAGGAACCCATCGGGCGACAAGAGGCCCTTAGCCGCCTCCCAGCTCGCCAGCGGCGAGGAGAACGCCCGTGCGACGCAGATCTGGAAGGGCCCGGCGAGATCTTCGGCGCGCAGTGGAAGCACGGCCACATTCGAGAGCCTAAGTTTGTCGACCGCCGCCTCCAGGAAGGCCGCCCTTGCCCTTCGCGGCTCGATGAGAGAGAAGGGAGACCGCGGGAGGGCTATCGCGAGTGGGATGCCGGGGATACCGGCCCCGCTCCCGATGTCCGCCACGGAGGCGCCGCCGGGGATCTCGCCTGCCGCCCGTAGCCCGTCCAGCAAGTGGCGCTCCCAGAGCCTGTCCGCGTCAGACGCCGCGATCATCCCGCGGGGAACGGCGATCCGCTCGAGGAGCCCGTAGTAATCGGCAAGCTGGTCCAGCTGATCCGCGGAAAGCGAGATCCCCAGCCTTTCGGCCTGCAGAGCCCAAGCCTCATGTTTCACGTGAAACATCCTAGGGAGGCCGAACTCGGCCGGCGGGGTCCTTACTCGGGGAAGACGACGACGTACCGGTCGGGCTCTTCGCCCTTGGACTCGGTTCGGACTCCATCGATGCCAGATACGGCGTCGTGGGCGATCTTCCGCTCGAGCGCATCCATGGGCTCCAGGGACTGCTCCTCGCCCGACTCGAGGGCCCGGTCCGCAGCGGAACGGGCCCTCTCCTCGACCTGGGACGTGCGACGCTTGCGGTAGTCCTCGACGTCGACGAGGACGCGGATCCGCTCGTCCAACCGGCGGCCGACCACCTGGCGGGCCAGCTCCTGGATCGCATCCAGGGTGGCCCCCTGCTTGCCGATCAACAGGGCCATATCGGCGTCGTCGCCGTCCAGGATGTCGACGTACATCCGGCCGCCCTGCTCCGAGGGCTCGGCGATCGCATCCATCTCCATCCGGGTGAGGAGCTCCTCGACGAAATCCGCGACGGCGTCGGCCTGCTCTTCGATGTCTATGTCGTCGTCAGGTCGTTCGGCCATGGTCCACCTCCGCGCTCAAGGCTGCTTCTTCTTGGGCCTCAGCTGGTTGCCCGGCTTGGCGCCCTTGACCGGCTTGGTCGACTCGCCGTTGGTCGAGCCGTCGTCCGACCCCGACACGGCATCGCCGTTCGCCGATGGCTGGGGCTCTTGAGTCTGTGGCTTCTTCTGAACCTGCGGCGGCTTCTTCGGCTGCGGCTTGCGCTGGCCCTGGGGTTTGCGCTGCGACGACTTCTGCTGCTGCGGCTTGCCGTCTTGTCGGCTCGCGCGCTGCTGCTTCGCCTGATCCTGCGTGCCCTGGGCGGATTGGGCCTTTTCGCTCATCCAGGCCATGAAGCCTTTCTTCTTGGGGCCGCCTTCCTCCTGGCGCCGGCGCTGCTCAGCCTTGGCCCGCTCAAGGGCCTCGGGCCCGATATGGCCGGCCCGGAGCATCACGGTCTGCTGGGCGATCTGGATCCCGTTTGCCGTGGTCCAGTACAAGATCAGGCCGGCCGGGAACGCCCACCCCCACACCACGTAGATCAGCGGCATGTACTTCATCAGGGCCGCCTGGGGCCCGGCCTGGGCAGCCTGAGGGTTGGCCTTGGTCATCTGCCGTTGCATGAAGATGGCGCTGAGGAGCATCACACCAAGGAGCAAGACATACGGGATCGCGTCCGGGAACTTCTTCGTGCCGCAGTCCAGCGACGACTCGGACGTCGCGTTCGGGATGGGCTGCGCGTTCGTGCCGAGGATCGGCAGGCCGGCCTGGATGGGTTGCTTCTGTGTGTCGCGGAGTTCGGCCTGGGTGCCCGACGTGGCGAGCGAGCATTGGAGGTTGATCCCGGCCATCTCCAGGTTCTGGTGGGTCAAGACGTTGTGGAACAGCTCACTGTCCTCGGGCAGGTGGTTGTTCACGATCTGATACGAGGCCACCTGACCAGTCGAACCGAGGTTCGCCGACAGCAACGGCGGGCGTATGACGGCGTACATCGCGAACAGGAACGGCAGCGTGAGCAGCAGGGGCAGACACCCGCCAAGCGGGTTGACCCCCGCCTCGCGGTAGAGCTGCATCTGCTCCTCCTGGAGCTTCTGCTTATTGTTCTTGTATTTCTTCTGCAGCTGCTTGAGCTCGGGTTGGAGCGCCTGCATGTGCTGCATGCTCTTGATCTGTTTGAAGCCGAACGGCAGGAGGAGCAGCCGGATCAGGACCGTCAGGATGATGATCGCGGCCGCGTAGTTCGGGACGACCGAATAGATCTGCGCCAGGCACCAGCCCAAACCGTTAAGCAGGGACTGCCAGGGAGCGAACGCCAGCACGGTCACGAAGCCCTCGCCTTCTGTATGACGGCATCATGCGCCGCGACCCTCATCGGCACCCGGTCGATACCGCCCGAACCGAAGGGGTTGCAGCGCACGATCCTCCACGTTCCCAAGGCCACGCCTCGGATCACGCCGTGCGACCGGATCGCGTCCTCCGCGTAGTGGCTGCAGCTCGGATAGAAGCGGCACTGGCCGCCGAACGATCCGGCGAACACAAGCCGGTAGCCGCGGATCGCCGCGATCGCCAGCCATCGAGCGGGCGCACCCGCCTGCCAGACAAGGTCCCGTCCGTTCATGCCCTCGCCGTCCCCGTCACGAGCGCCGTCATCTCGTTCACCAACTCCCGGCTCGAAGCCCTGTCGATCGCGGCGCGCGCCACGAGAACCGCATCGTGTTCGCCCGCCAGCGGACCGACCTCGGCCCACGCTGCCCGCAGGATCCGGCGTGCACGGTTGCGTTGCACCGCACCACCGATCCGCTTGCTCGCGATCGCGGCGACCCGCCCCGACCCCGGGGCGAGGAACACCACGACGCGACGACCTCGGATCGCGCGTTCATCATCGAGGATGCTCGAGATCTCGCGCGAACGCACGACGCCTGTCCGTTCCTGCAGGTCAAACGGCGAGTCGCGACCGGCCCTTGCGGCGGCGCGACGCGAGGATCGAACGACCGGCGCGCGTGCGCATGCGATGGCGGAACCCATGCACCTTCGCGCGGCGGCGGTTGTTCGGCTGGAACGTCCGTTTGCCCTTGGCCATGATTCATGAACCTCACTCGATGCGACGGCCGGCGGGTTCGCCGGCCGTGTGGAGTATACGGGCATCGTCGCTGCCCACAGGGGTTGACAACAGAAAGTGCGTCAAGACCCCTGTTACGACGTGAAGTGTGGAAAAACGCCGTGCTATGGTCCCCGACGCCTTCCCCCGGGCACGTCGCACTCCGGCTTCGTCGGATGGGAACCCTTCCCCCCGAACGGGTTATCCACCGGTGTGGAAAGGCCTTGTGGAATAGGTATGGGATCGATCGTGCACGACACGCCAGCACTCGACGCGTGGTCAGGGGTCCTGGCGAAGGCTCGATCGGAGCTCCCGGACACCACCATCGTGATGTGGTTCTCCGACGTCCAGCCCCTGCGGCTGGACGAAGAGGCCCTGACGCTGTCCGTCCCGAGCCCGCTCGTGCGCGAGCGGCTGCAGCATCACCACCTCGGGCTGATCGAGGACGCCGCGGCGCAAACGCTCGGTCATCCGGTCAAGATCGAGTTCGAGGTGAGCGAGGGGAGCCGTCATCCGCTCGGCGACGCCCCCGAGCCGATGACGCCCCACGAAGAGCGAGCCGTCACCACGGGGACCCAGGTGCAGGCCGCGCGGCCGAACCCCAACCTGGGGGCGCCCGGCCTGCCGTTCCCCAACTACACGTTCGACGCGTTCGTGCCCGGACCGTCCAATCGGTTCGCGCACGCCGCGGCGATGGCGGTTGCCGAGGCCCCACCGTCCACCGCGTACAACCCGCTGTTCATCTACGGCGGCGTGGGCTTGGGCAAGACCCATCTGTTGATCGCGGTCGGGCATCACATGTACCGGCTCAATCCCGGGATCCGCGTGAAGTACGTGACGTCGGAACAGTTCCTGACCGAGTTCATCAAGGCGGTACGTGAGCGCCAGAGCGATCGGTTCCGTCAGCGGTACCGCGAGGTCGATGTGCTGCTGGTCGACGACATCCAGTTCCTCGCCAAGCGCGAGGAGACGCAGACCGAGTTCTTCCACACCTTCAATCACTTGCACGGCAGTGGGAAACAGATCGCGATCGCCTCCGACCGGCCGCCGCATGAGCTCTCTGGGCTGGAGGAACGGCTGGTCAGCCGGTTCCGGTGGGGCTTGTGCGTCGACGTGCAGCCGCCCGACCTCGAGACGCGGATCGCGATCCTGCAGCTCAAAGCCGAGCGCGAGCGGCTCGTCGTGCCGCACGAGGTGATCGAGTTCGTCGCGTCCAAGTTCGATCAGTCGGTGCGTGAGCTCGAGGGCGCATTGGTACGCGTCGCAGCGTGGTCCGAGCTGACGGGTTCACCCGTCGATCAAGAGCTCGCCGAGCGCGCGCTACAAGACCTGATCCCGCAATCGGAGAATGAGATCCCGCCGCAGCTGATCATGGAAGAGACCGCGAGTTACTTCACGCTGACGACCGGCGATCTGGTGTCGAAGTCGCGCTCGCGGCCATTGACCACGGCACGGCACATCGCCATGTACATCATGCGCGAGTGCACAGGCCTGTCCCTCGTGAAGATCGGTGAGATCTTCGGGGGCCGCGACCACACGACCGTGCTGCACGGCATCAAGAAGGTCGAGGACGAGATGCGCGCCCGCGACGCGACCTTCCGGCAGGTCCAGGACCTGACCCGGATCGTCCGTGGGCGGGTCAGGAGCTCGGTGTGAAGACGGGGGATAACGCCGTGGATCGCTGGGGACAATCTCTCCGGCTCCCGCGCACAGGCCAGACCGACAACCTTTCCACACCCGCCATCCACATGTCCGACCCCGCTTCTACGCTGGGAGAACGCTCGGTTCTCCACCGTTCCACAGGCTCTACTACTACTGGTTAGTAAACAGAACAGAAGAACTGCAGGGGGTGCCCAGGGTGAAGTTCCGATGTGATCGCGACGCGCTGTCCGAGGCGTTGCAGACGGTGCAGCGCGGGGTCTCGTCGCGGCCGGGCATCCCGGCGCTGACCGGCGTGTTACTCGATGCCACCGACGCCGGCCAGCTCACGCTCACGACCACCGACCTCGAGGTGTCGGCGCGGCTGACGATCGACGTGCAGGTCAACGAGGCGGGAACGGCGCTCGTGCCGGCGCGGCTCCTCGGCGACACGGTCAAGTCGCTGTCCGACGCGCCGGTCGATGTGGAGACCGACCGCGCGCAGGCCCAGATCCGGTGCGCCGCGTACGAGGGATCCCTCCGGCTGCTACCCGCCGAGGACTTCCCAGGCCTCCAGGAGCCGAGCGGCACGAAGGTCCAGGCCGACGCCGGCGCGTTCGCCGAAGCGGTCTCGCAGGTCGGCCGGGCGGCCAGCCGCGACGAGGCGCGGCCGGTTCTGACGGGCGTTCTGGTCGAGATCAGTCGCGAGGGCTGCATGCTCGTGGCGACCGATTCGTACCGGCTGGCGGTCCGCGAGCTGGTAGCGACCGCCGACGGCGAGGGCAAGGCGATCGTGCCGGAGCGCGCGCTGTCCGAGGCGGGGCGCGCCGCGGCGGCCGATGAGAAGGGCTCGATCGAGATCGCGGTCGACGACGCGCAGGTGTCGTTCCGCTCGGGCGGGCTGACGATCACGTCGCGGCTGATCGAGGGCGAGTTCCCGAATTACCGTCAGCTGCTGCCCGACACGCACGAGAGCCGGCTCACCGTCTCACGCCAGCAATTGCTCGACGCGGTGCGTCGCGTGGGCTTGCTCGCGCGCGACACAACGCCGGTGCGGATGGAGTTCAACGCGCTCGGCGTGAAGCTCTCGTCGAGCTCGCCCGACCTCGGCAATGCGGTCGAGACCGTCGAGGCGCGCTACGAAGGCGAGGACCTGACGGTCGCGTTCAACCCCGGCTATCTGATCGACGGACTGACCGCGAGTGTCGGCGAGTCGATCCAGCTCGACGTCCGTGATGGACTGAAGCCCGGGGTCGTGCACGGCGAGGGCGGCGGGTTCACTTACCTCGTGATGCCGGTCCGACTCCCGGCGGCCGTCCCGTAGCCCTTCGGACGCAGCGTATCCTGCGGCCATGTTGCTGCGCTGGGTCGAGCTGCGCGATTTCCGCAACCACGCGCATACCAAGCTGAAGCCCATCCCAGAAGGGCTGCTCGTCGCCGTCGGCGCCAACGGCGAAGGCAAGACCAACCTGCTCGAGGGCATGCACTTCCTCTACGCGTTGCAGAGTCCCCGTGCGAGCGCGAGCGAACCGCTCGTGCGACGCGGCGCGTCGTCGGGGTTCGTGCGTGGCGAGTTCCAGACGCGCGACGGCAAGGTGCTCGTCGAGGCGGAGGTCAAGACGAAAGGCGCGAACAAGGTGCAGGTGAACCGATCGCCGGTACGTCGCCGCCGGGATCTTCGCAAGCAGGTGCGCTCGGTGTTGTTCGGTCCGTTCGACCTGCCGGTGATCACCGGCGATCCGTCGCGGCGCCGCGGGTTCATGGACGAAGCGGTGGTCGCGCTCGTTCCCGCCTCCGACACGCTCACGTCGACCTACGAGAAGGTCGTGCGCCAGCGGAACCGCCTGTTGAAGGAGCACGACGGCCGCGGTGCGCCGCGCGATCTGCCGACATGGGACGAGCAGCTGGTCGAAACCGGCACCGCTGTGATCGAGGCTCGTGCGGCAGCGGTGGGTGCCCTGGCGAAGGCGGCCAGCGGCGTCTTCGACGATGTCGCCGGCTACCCGCTCCTGGTCCGCTACGCGCCCAACATCGAGTCCGGCGGCGACATCGCGGAGGCGTTCCGGGAGCGCCTGGCCGAGCGCCGTGCGGACGAGCTCCAGCGGCGTGCCTCGTTGGTAGGTCCCCATCGTGACGACCTCGAGCTGGCCGTTCGGGATCTCGGCGCGCGGGGGTTCGCGAGCCACGGCGAGACCTGGGTCGCCGCGCTGTCGCTCCGTCTGGCGGTGGCCGACGCCGTCGAGGCCGCGATCGGCGAGCCGCCGATCGTGATCGCCGACGACCCATACAGCGCGCTCGATCCTTCGCGCCGCGACCATGTCGCCGCGCGCCTCGCCGCACGCCCCGGACAGGTCGTGATCAGCGTCGCCGACGACGCCGACGTTCCGAAGCAGGCCACCCAGGTCTGGGATGTGCGCGCCGGCTCGGTGAAGGTGCGAGGCTGACGGCCGGATGCCGCACTCCACGGGCTTCGGCCAACGTCGCGATCCACGCACCGAGCGGCCCGTAGCGCTCGGCGACGTGGTGGACGAGCTCCTCGGTGAGGAGCTGTTCAGCCGGGGGATGCCGGTCGCGACGCTTTCGAAAGCGTGGCCAGAACTCGTGGGGGAGCGGCTCGCGGAGGCCACCGCGCCGGTCTCGCTCGAGGGCGGTTGCCTCGTCGTTCGGGCCGCCGACGGGCCCTGGGGATCGCAGGCGACCTACCTCGCGGAGGAGATCCGCAAGCGCGCGGACGACGCCTTGGGCGGCGGTGTGATCACGACCATCCGGATCGTCGTCGGAACACATGAAAACCGCAGGTCAACGCGCTGATTTCGTGACGTCCGTTACGGTCATCCGGACCCTGGCTCGAGTAGCATAGAGGGGTCGTGCCCGGTCCCCCCGCGCACGCCCCCAGCGACGCCGCGTCGGTTGCGCGCGGCCCCGATCGGAGGACGTTTGGCCACCGCAACGAAGGCAGCATCCAAGCCACCCGCGAAGCCCCGGCGCACGAAGTCCACGGGCTACGACGCCAAGAACATCCAGGTCCTCGAAGGCCTCGAACCGGTCCGCAAGCGCCCGGGCATGTACATCGGCTCCACCGGCGTCCGCGGCCTGCACCACCTCGTCTACGAGGTCGTCGACAACGCGGTCGACGAGGCGATGGCCGGCTACTGCGACCGCATCGTCGTCACGCTTCTGGCCGACGGCTCGGCCAGCGTCGATCGACAACGGGCGCGGCATCCCGGTCGAGCCCATCCCCGGCGCGAAGGACCGCCGATCGGCGCTCGAGGTCGTCCTCACCGTGCTGCACGCCGGCGGCAAGTTCGGCGGCGGCGGCTACAAGATCTCCGGCGGCCTGCACGGCGTCGGCGTGTCGGTCGTCAACGCCTTGTCCGAGCAGCTCGAGGTCGAGGTCGACCGCGACGGCGCGATCCACACGATGGCCTTCGCTCGCGGCAAGGTCACCAAGAAGCTGACCAAGGGCAAGGCCGCCCAGAAGACGGGCACCACGTCACGCTTCTGGCCCGACCCCGAGGTGTTCGCCGAGACCGTCGAGTTCCGTGCGGAGACCTCGCCGAGCGCCTGCAGAGCTGGCGTTCCTCAACAAGGGCCTCGAGATCCAGCTTCATCGACGAGCGCGACGAGTCCGAGAGCAGATCACTACAAGGCCAACGGCGGCATCGTCGACTTCGTGAAGCACCTCAACCAGGCAAGGAGCCGCTGTTCAACCGGATCGTCGCGGTCGAGACCGAGAGCGAGGACAGCGAGGTCGAGATCGCGCTGCAGTGGAACACGGGCTACTAGCGAGGGCCGTCCACTCGTTCGCCAACAACATCACCACCATCGAGGGCGGCATGCACGAGGAGGGCTTCAAGAAGGCCCTCACCAACGTGGTCAACCGGTACGCGCGCACCAAGGGCCTCCTCAAGGAGAAGGACGACAACCTCCTCGGCGAGGACATCCGCGAGGGCCTCACCGCGATCGTCTCGGTGAAGCTCGCGACCCGCAGTTCGAGGGCCAGACCAAGACCAAGCTCGGCAACGCCTCGATGCGGTCGCTCGTCGAGACCACGGAACGAGAAGCTCGCCGACTGGCTCGAGGAGCACCCGACCGAGGGCAAGCGCATCGTCCAGAAGTCGCAGTCGGCCGCGAAGGCCCGCATGGCCGCCAAGCAGGCGCGCGACCTCACGCGGCGCAAGTCGCTGCTCGAGGGCGGGTCGCTGCCCGGCAAGCTCGCCGACTGCCAGCCGAGCGACCCCGGCAGCTGCGAGCTGTTCATCGTCGAGGGCGACTCGGCCGGCGGCTCCGCGAAGACGGCTCGCAACCCGCGACGCAGGCGATCCTGCCGATCCGGGGCAAGATCCTGAACGTCGAGCGGGCCCGCCTCGACAAGATGCTGGAGAACCTCGAGATCCAGGCGCTCATCACCGCGATCGGCGCGGGCGTCGGCGACGAGTTCGACGTCGAGAAGGTCCGCTACCACAAGATCGTGATCATGGCCGACGCCGATGTCGACGGCGCGCACATCCGCACGCTGCTGCTCACGTTCTTCTTCCGCCAGATGCGCGAGCTGGTCGACGCGGGCTACGTGTACATCGCCCAGCCGCCGCTGTACCTCGTCAAGGAAGGCAAGCAGGAGCACTACTTCTAGACGGAACGCGAGTGGGACGAGTGGCGCGAGGCCAACGCCGACGGCAAGAAGTCGACATCCAGCGGTTCAAGGGCCTCGGCGAGATGGACTGCCACGAGCTGTGGGACACCACGATGGATCCGGAGCACCGCACCCTGCTGCAGGTCACCGTCGACGACGCCGCCATCGCCGACGAGTCTGTTCACCGTGTTGATGGGCGACGACGTGGCGTCGCGGCGCGCGTTCATCAGAGACCAACGCCAAGTACGTCCGGTTCCTCGACATCTGATCCGCGACGAGAGGCGCGCACGCATGAGTCAGAACCTGTTCGGGGGCCGGGTCGAGCCGATCGAGATCCAGGAGGAGATGGAGCGCTCCTTCCTCGACTACGCGATGTCGGTCATCGTCGGCCGGGCGCTCCCCGACGTCCGCGACGGCCTGAAGCCGGTGCACCGCCGGATCCTCTGCGGCGATGTAGAGCAGGGTCTGCGCCCCGACCGCCCGCACCGCAAGTCCGCCAACGTCGTCGGCGACGTGATGGGCAAGTACCACCCGCACGGCGACGCGGCGATCTACGACGCGCTGGTCCGCATGGCGCAGGACTTCTCGCTGCGCTACCCGCTGATCGACCCCCACGGCAACTTCGGCTCCGTCGACGGCGACCCGGCCGGCGCTCGCGCTACACCGAGGCGCGCCTCGGCTCGCTCGCGATGGAGATGCTCGGCGACATCGACGAGGACACCGTCGACTTCGTCCCCAACTACGACGGGTACGAGACGGAGCCGCTCGTCCTGCCGAGCCGGTTCCCCAACCTGCTGGTCAACGGCGCCGGCGGCATCGCGGTCGGCATGGCCACGAACATCCCGCCGCACAACCTCGGCGAGGTCATCGACGCGGTCATGCACCTGTCGACAACCCCGAGGCGACGGTCGACGACCTCATGCAGTTCGTGAAGGGCCCCGACTTCCCGACGGGCGGGTTCGTCATGGGCGAGCAGGCATCATGGACGCGTACCGACGGGTCGCGGCTCGATCAAGGTGCGTGCCAAGTCCACGATCGAGGAGGGCTCGAACGGCCGCTCCCAGATCGTCGTCACCGAGCTCCCGTACCAGGTCAACAAGGCGCGCCTCGCCGAGAAGATCGCCGACCTGGTCAAGACCGGGAAGATCGAGGGCATCGCCGACGTCCACGACCACTCGAGCAGCCGCAACGGCATGCGGCTCGTCGTCGGCCTCAAGCGCGACGCCAACCCGCACGTCGTGCTCAACCAGCTCTACAAGCACACGCCGCTGCAGACTCGCTTCGGGGTGAACATGCTCGCGCTCGTCGACGGCGTGCCGCGCACGCTCAACCTCGCCGAGATGATCGGGTACTACGTCGACCACCAGGTCGACGTCATCACGCGCCGCACGCAGTACCGCATGCGCAAGCGCGAGGAACGCCTGCACATCGTCGAGGGCCTGCTGATCGCGCTCGACCACATCGACGAGATCATCACGATCATCCGGGCCTCGCAGGACTCCGAAGAGGCGCGCACCAAACTGATGAAGCGCTTCGAGCTGTCAGAGATCCAGGCCAACCACATCCTCGACATGCCGCTGCGGCGGCTGACGCGCTTGGCCCGCGCCGAGCTCGACGCGGAGAAGAAGGACCTCGTCGCGCAGATCAAGTACCTCGACTCGCTCCTCAAGAGCCCCAAGAAGCTCCGCGGTGTCATCAAGGAAGAGCTCGAGGAGATCCGGAAGAAGTACGCCGACGCTCGGCGGACCCAGATCAAGGCCGACGAGGGCGAGTTCGACCTCGAGGACCTGATCGCCGAGGAAGACGTCGTCATCACGGTCTCGCGTGCGGGCTATGTGAAGCGCCAGCCCATCGATGCGTTCAAGCGACAGGGCCGCGGCGGCAAGGGCGTCAAGGGGGCGACCCTCAAGGAAGAGGACGTCATCACGAACGTCTTCATCACGACGACTCACAACTGGCTGCTGTTCTTCACGTCGAAGGGCAAGGTCTACCGGGTCAAGGCGCACGAGGTGCCCGAGGCGTCGCGTCAGGCGCGTGGGCTGTACGCGGCCAACCTGCCCGGCGTGCAGGTGAGCGCCGACGAGCGCGTGTCCGCGGTGCTCGACCTCAAGGAGTACGAGGAGGGGCGGTTCCTGTTGTTCTCCACGAAGGGCGGCATGGTCAAGAAGACCGCCCTGCCGGAATACGACTCGCCGCGCACGGGCCTCGCCGCGATCAACCTCAAGCCCGGCGACGAGCTGATCGACGTGAAGCTCACCAACGGCAAGGACGACGTGTTCCTCGTGTCGCGCAAGGGCCAGACCATCCGCTTCAAGGAGGGCCTCGCCCGTCCGATGGGCCGCGCGACCGCCGGTGTGATCGGGATGCGCCTGGCCGGGGACGACGAGGTCATCGAGCTCTGTCTGTCCTCCGAGGGCGAGGAGATGATCAGCGTCTCGCAGAACGGCTACGGCAAGCGTTCGAAGCTCGCCGACTATCCGGTCAAGGGTCGCGGCGGCAAGGGCGTGATCGGGCACCAGATCACGACCAAGACGGGCCTGCTCGCCGGCGCGTTCATCGGCTCGAAGGACCAGGACCTGCTGACGATCTCGTCGGCGGGCAAGGTCCAGCGGGTCGCCGCCGAGGAGATCCGCCGCGTCGGACGCAGCTCGCAGGGCGTGCGCACGATGCGTGTAGAGCCCGGCGAGACGGTCGCGGCGATCGCGCCGGTCGTGCTCCAGATGGACGAGGAGTAACCCCCCGCCTGCTCGCGGAACCCGTCCGGACGGTCGAAGCGTCGGTCCGGATGCCATGGGAAGATTGCCGACCGTGACCCTCCCCGACTGGCCCGAACTCCGTGAGCGGATGCTCGCGCCCAAACCGGCCTTCGTGTTCACGGCCTACGCGATCGGGCGGGATCCGTTGAAGGTGCGCTACGACGGTGCCGGCGCGTTCAGCCTTGCCGAGACGGGCACAACCCTGGTCGGGGAGGCGTGGATCACGTCCGCCGTCGAGCCGCGGCGGTTCGTGCGGCTCCGCGATGCCCACGGTGAGGTCACCGGGCGTGAGGAGACGGGCCGACCGAGCCTGATCGCCGAGGTGCAGGGCCTGCGGGGCTCGACCACGATGCGCCTGTGGATCGATGAGGAGGTCGGCTGCATCGTGCGGATGGAACGGGTCAACGACCCGGCACCGCTCGTCGTGCTCGACGACCTGGCGGTCGACGGTCAGTCCGCCGCCGACTCGGGCAACGGCACCTTCGAGAACACTCGCCAGAGCGCGACGTCGTAGCCGCACTTGATCGCGCCGGCGACGACCCACGGCGCACCGAACGCGACCCGCATCAGCGCCGTCCCGATGATCGGGCCGGCCGGCCTGGCGACGTAGCGCGCGCTGTTGGTCGCCGCGGCCGCCGCGGTTCGTTCGGACGGGTCAACCATCGCCGCGATGTAGGCCTGCCGGGTCGGCACGTCCATCTGCGACAACGCGAAGCGCCCGAGGAGCACGGCGATCGCGCCCCCGAGCGTCGGCATGAAGGGCACCAGGATCAGCAAGATGTTCGACGGCAGGTGCGTGAACACCATCGTGTTGAGCATGCCCGCCCGCGCCGCGATCCTCGGCGCGATCACCGACGAACCGGCCTGGAGGAGCCCGGCGAGGAAGATCACCGCCGACATCAGCTCGGGACTCGCATCGAACTTCTTCGAGAACCAGAACACGATGATCACCGTGACCACGAAGCCGCCCGCGAAGGCATCGACCGCGAACAGCGTCGAGAGCTTCGTGACCGTCGCACGTGACCGCTCCAGCGGGATCCGGCTCCGCGCGACCTCGGTCTCGAGCCCGGCCGAGACCCGACGCCAGCCACAGGCAGATCGCCGCCCCGATCGGGAAGAGCAGGAACCACGCGCGGCCGGTCGGCGTGCCGGTCCAGTAGCGGTGGACGAACTCGGGTCCCCCCGCGAGGAGGGCGCCGAACGCGCCGGACAGATACGCGACCGCGTTGTATCGGCCGAACACGCGCAACCGGGTCTCCGCCGGCGCCTGTCCGATCATCGCCTGCTCGAGGGTGGTCAGCGGTCCGTTCTCGTTCGCGTCGGTCGACAGCACGCCGAGCAGCGCGAGGACGATCAGGATCCACAGCTTGTCGGTCGCGGCGTACGCGGCGCCGACCACGCCCATCAGCAGCAAGAGGCCGCCGTAGGTTCGCCGGCGCCCCCATCGGTCGCCGAGGATGCCGACGGTGATCGCCGAGATCGCCATCCCGGCGAGGATCGCGGCCCCGAGCAGACCGACCGCGAGATCCGATGTACCCGACGCCGCGAGCGACGCGCCGAGGATCACGGCGCCGAAGCCGTAGAGGAACGCGCGCACCGCCTGGATCCCGAGGATGCGCCGGAGGTCGGCGGAGAGATCGGCGTTCACGCCAGCATCCCCACCGAGGACGAGATGAAGACCAGCACCAGGGTGATCCCCACCACCAGGCCGAGGATCGCCGCGGCGTAGGCGGTCACCATCCGCCGCGTGCCGGCCTGCAGGGCGTGTCGCGCGACGACGCCACCCCACAGCGCGACCGCCGCCGCGCACAACAGTCCGAGCTCGAACACCGCGCCGCGTGCGGCCTGTGGGACGGCCGCGACGATCGCGACGATCACCGGCGTCAGGGCGAGCGAACCGAGGACGAACGCGAGGCCGCGGCGTGCCGCGGTGTCGCCGGGAGAGGTAGTGCGCGCGTCCACGCGCGCATCATCGCAGACGGGTGAACTCAGGCCGAGCGCAGACCGCGGAGGGCGATCGTCCGCCGGATGTTGGTGCGCGCCTGCCCGTACGAGAGCGAGTCGGCCGTGCCGTCGCCGCCGAGCGCGATGAGCGTCCGCCGTTGGCTGTCGGTGGCCGGATCGGTCAGCAGTCCCTGGATCACGAGCGCCGCTTCGCCGTGGGTGAAGGTCTCGTCGAAACGGACGTTGAGCTCCTCGCACAGGAACCGGAGGTACCCCGCCATGTCGGAGCTCATCGCGGCGGTCGAGGTCTCGAGGAGCTCGAGGTCGTCATCGAACGCGAGCCCCCACAGGACATGCGGATCCGTCCCCTCGTTGTCGACTCGGCACAGGTAGCACCAGGCCGCGTCCATGCCATGCGCGCATGCAGCCATCACCAGACCATCGGCACCGGGGTCGTCCTGCTTGATGTGCCCAGCCTATGCTCGGGGCGTGCGCGAACCGTGGAAGACGGCGCTGATCGCCCTCGGGGGCGCGATCGTGGGCGTGCTGGCGCTGCTGCCACTCGCGCATGTCGACCCGTGGTCGTGGGTGGTCGCCCCCGTGTTCCTGGCCGTCGTGGCGGTGGCGCAAGCGCGCATGCTCTTCGCCGACGGGGGACCGTTCAGAACGTGAAGATGTTCCGACGTTCCAACCTGATTCCGCTGCAGGTGCTTGCCCTCGGCGGGGCGTACCCTTAGAACCTCTGGGTACGCAGGGATGACGACCACGGCCGACGACCCCATCACCGAGCAGCCCTTGTCCGATCCGATCGACGTGGAGCTGCCAGCCTCGCCCGTGCCACCGGCGCGGACGACGACACCCGCACGCCCGGTGCGGCGGACGAACTCGCGGCGAACCCGGGTGACGGTCCGGCGCTTCGGCCTGTTCTCCGTCTTCAAGTTCGCGCTGATCTTCTGCTTCTGCGCGATGGTCGTGGGGTGGCTCGCTCTGTTGTTGATCTACTTCATGCTGTCGGCGGCGGGGGTCACGGACACGGTGGCGTACTGGATCGGCTGCGTGATCAATACCGACAACGGCACGAAGAACTGTGTGGCCGCGGGCATCGACGGCGTCAAGCTGTTCACGTGGCTGTTCGGGGCCGGCGTGGTGATGGCGATCGCGGCGTCCCTGCTGTGGACCTTCGTGGCCCTCATCTACAACCTGATCGCCGATATCGTGGGCGGCGTCGAGGTCGTGCTGGCCGAGAAGCGCATCTGACGGCGTTCGTTTGACACCCTTCGCCGGCCGCTCCTACCCTGGCGAGCCCGGCCGGGGGCCTGTAGCTCAGCTCGGTTAGAGCGCTTCCCTGATAAGGAAGAGGTCGTTGGTTCAAGTCCAACCAGGCCCACTGTTCCTCACCCGGGCGGTCACCCGAACACTCGCCGATACGCTGCACCCATGCCCGACACCGTCGTGATCGGCGGAGGCGTCGTGGGCGCGGCGTGCGCCTACGAGCTTTCGCGTCGTGGCGTGTCCGTCGTGCTCGTCGAGCGTGACGAGCTTGCCGCCGGCGCTTCGGGCCGCAACCAGGGATGGTTCGTGCTGTCCGACGATCCGCCGCTGCGGCCGATGAGCGCCGGGAGCCTCGCGATGTACCGCGAGGTGATCGATGGCTCCGATGTACCGGTCCGGTTCGATCCGGACCCGGTCGGGCATCTGATGGTCGCCACGACGGCCGCAGGCGCGGAGGTGCTGCGGTCGAGGGTCGCCGAACGGCAGGCCGCGGGCACACACGCTCAGCGCCTCGACGACGCCGACCTGCGAGAGGTCGAGCCGGCCCTGACGCCCGACCTCGCGGAGGCGTGGCTGCTGGACCAGGGGCGGCGGATCGACCCCGGGGCGTTGACCGTGGCGCTCGCGCTCACTGCGCGCGCGAACGGCGCCGACGTGCGAACGCACTGCACGGTGCGCGATGTCGTCGAGGATGGATCTCGGGTGACGGGCGTCGTGACGGATGACGGGGTCCTGCATGCCGACGCCGTCGTGCTCGCGGCCGGCCCGTGGTCGTCGCCGCTCGCACGCAAACGCGGTATCGGCTTGCCCGTCAGCGGAGCGCGCGGCTGGATCGTGGAGCTCGACGGCACGCCCGGCCTGCTGCGGCATCTGATCGAGGAAGAGGACGGCGACCCGACCGAGCGCCAGGACACGCCCACGGCCGCCGAGCTCGGCGAGGCGTTACCGAGAGACCCGGGGGTGTCCGCGCTGCTGCACCAGTCCTACGACGATGCGATCGTATGCGGCGCGTCGCATCACCTCGCGCTCCGACCCGAGGCGGAGGATGTGGACGCACCTGCGCGCATCGCGCGCCGCGCCTCGCGCGTCGCACCGGCGCTCGCGCAGCTCCCCGTCCGTGGCATCCGCTGGGGGATCCGGCCGATGTCGCCCGATGACCGGCCGCTCGTGGGCTGGGTACGGGACGGCCTCCTCGCAGCCACGGGCCACGGCCCGGAGGGCGTGCTGCTGGCCGGCGGGACCGCCCGACTGGTCGCGTCGATGGTGCTCGATGAGCCGCACCCCTTCGACCCAGCAGCGTTCGACCCGTTGCGCTTCCAGGCCTGACACGTCCGACCTGCGCCAACCCCGAGGATATGGCTGAACGGGACCGATGCTAGGCTGGCCGTTCCGATACACGAGATCGCGTACGCCGATAGCCGGAAGGGGGCCCTCGATGGGCGAAGAGACCGTGGAGAAGAAGAAGGGCGGGTTCTTCCGCAAGCTGCTGAAGATCACCGCGATCTTGGCCGCGATCGGCGCTGCGGTGATGTTCTGGAAGCGCAAGCAGGGAGCCGACCTCGACGACGTCGAGTGGCAGGAGCTCCCGCCGCCCGCCGGCGGCTGAGCGTCACAGCCAGACACAGGTTGTCCACGAGGCCCGCGCCTTCGGCGCGGGCCTCGACGTTGCTAGGCTCGACCACCGTGACCGACCCTTGGACGCTCGCACGCGACACGGCGAGCGCGGCGGGCGTCACGCTCACGCCCCTCATCACGGTCGAAGACGCGGATCAGATCAACGCGGTGATCGACCGCACGTGGGGCGGCCAGCACCTCGATCGAGAGGTGGTCCGGGCGCTCGCTGCGAGCGGCAATGTGTCGTGGGGAGCGAGCGACGGCGACCGCATCGTCGGGTTCGTGCTCGGGTGGGCCGGCGTCGACGATGACGGCCTGCACGTGCATTCGCACATGCTCGCGTCGATCCCCGACAGCCGGCATCGCGGCGTCGGGACCGCGCTCAAGTTCGCGCAGCGAGCCCAGGCACTCGATCAGGGGATCGACCTGATGCGCTGGACGTTCGATCCGCTGCTCGCCCGGAACGCGTGGCTCAACATCGGCAAACTGGGCGCGGTGATCGATCGGTTCCAGCGCGACTTCTACGGTTCGATGCAGGACACGCTGAATCAAGGAGAGCGGAGCGATCGCGCGTTCGTCGCATGGGACCTCCGGCGCGAGCCGGGCCCGCGGCCGGTTGAAGCCGCCGAAGATCTGATCGTGGACAACGACGGCGAACCCGAGATGTCCCCTCGCGAGGGGAACGGTCCCGTCGCGATCGCGATCCCGCGTGGATACTCGGAGCTTCGTGCCGGCGACGCGGCGCGCGCCGACCGGTGGCGCGATGCCGTCGCGACCGCGATCGAGGACGCCCTCGCCGCCGGCCGCATGGGCCGGGCGTTCGATCGAGAGCGCTCGGCGTACGTGTTCGCCAAGCCCGTTGGAGGCACCACGTGAGCCGTGTCGAGTCGATCGAGCTGTCGCTCATCGAGATGCCATTGGTGCGGCCGTTCCGCGTCTCCTTCGGTACGTCGACCGGCAAGCAGTGCATCCTCGCTCGTGTGCGCCTCGGCGGCATCGACGGCTGGGGCGAGTGCGTCGCCGACGACAGCTTCCCGGGGTTCTCCGGCGAATGGAACGAGGGCGCATGGGTGCTGCTGCGCGATGTGCTCGGCCCGTCGCTCGTGGCCGCCGACGACGTGTCGAACGACACCGTCGAAGATCTGCTGCGATCCGTGCGCGGGAATCCGATGGCCAAGGCGACGTTGATCGACGCGGTCCTCGACGCGGAGCTGCGTGCGGCCGGCCGCTCCCTGGTGTCGTGGCTCGGCGCCGACCGCCGTGCGGTGCCGTGCGGCGTTTCGATCGGGATCGCCGACACGACGGACGAGCTGCGCGCCCGGGTGGATGAGCACCTCGACCAGGGCTACCTGCGGATCAAGCTCAAGATCGATGCCGGGGATCGACGTCGAACGGGTCGCTGCGATCCGGCGCGACCACCCCGACATCCTGCTGTCGGTCGACGCCAACGCCGCGTACACGCTCGACGACGTCGACATCTTCCGCGCGCTGGACGAGCTTCGACCTGTTGATGATCGAGCAGCCGCTGCACTACGAGGACCTGCGTCCGTCATGCGGCCCTGCAAGCCGAGATCCGCACGCCGATCTGCCTCGATGAATCGATCCGTTCCTCGGCCGACGCGGCGGCCGCGCATCGAGCTCGGCGCGTGCCGGATCATCAACATCAAGCCGGGACGCGTCGGCGGCTTCTTGGAGGCTCGGCGTGTGCACGACGTTGCCGCCGCGGCCGGCGTCCCTGTCTGGTGCGGCGGCATGCTCGAGACGGGCATCGGGCGCGCGACCAACCTCGCGCTCGCGGCGCTGCCGAACTTCGCGCTCCCCGGCGACACGAGCGCATCGGCGCGCTACTTCGCCGACGACCTGACCGAGCCGTTCGTGCTCGATGCCGAGGGGACGATGGCGGTGCCGGACGGGCCGGGGATCGGCGTCGAACCCAAGCCCGATCGGCTCGAGGCGTGCACGGTCCGCCGCGAGATCGTCAGCGCCGCCTGACGAAGCCCGCAGGATGCCGGGTCTAGGGTTTACCGGGTTGCCGGCCGATACCACCCCAGAGCGTTCATGAGCAACCAACTGCCGCCCGCGAAGCCTCCCGGCTCGCTGCCGCCGCCGCCCGACGAGGGGGCTGGTGTCCCCACGCCGTCCGCAGACACGCCGGCCCCGCCGGCACAGCCCGAGGCGCCGGACCCGATGCAACCGGTCCTGCCTTCCGAGGGCGGTGCCGTCACATCCAAGCCTCGGTCCAAGGCGGTCACGATCGCCTTGCTCGCCGGCGCCGCCGTGCTCGTCCTCGGCGTGGTGGGGGCCGCCGCGGCCTACTTCACGCTCCGCGGGGCACCCGAGGCGGTGCTCGACAAGGTGCCGAGCGGCGCCGACGCGGTCGTCGTCGCGCATCTCGATCCGGCGGCCTCGCAGAAGATGAACCTGTTGCGGATGGCGTCCAAGTTCCCCGACGTCGGGAGCGAGCAGGACCTCACCCAGCAGGTGAACGGCATGCTCGACGACGCGCTGAGCGGCTCCGGCCTCACGCGTGAGGACCTCACCTGGGTGGGCGGCGAAGTGGGTGGGTACGCCACGATCGACGGTGCCGCCCCCGAGTTCGCGGTGCTGATCGCGAGCGACGACGACGGCGCCGCCTCCGCTGCGCTCCAGAAGTACCGTGATGCCTCAGGCGACACGTACACGCAGACCACCGTCGACGGCGTCACGGTCTGGTCGGCGGCGTCCGCCGACGGTGGCGAGATGGCGATCGTCGACGGCACGGTCGTACTCACGAGCGACCAGCATGCGATGCAGGCCGTGATCCAGACCGACCAAGGAGCGTCGTCGATCCAGGACGACCAGACGTTCACGACGGTGATGGATGGATTGCCCGGCGACAACCTCGGGTTCGCGTACGTGAACATCCAGGGGTTGACCTCGCTCGCAAGCCTTGTTCCTGGGGGGTTGGGCGGCGCCGATGCGCAGTTCGCCGCATATCAAGCTGCGGCGTACTCGATCTCGGCGGAGTCGGATGGCCTCGCGATCGACGGGGCGACGACCACCGACCCGAGCAAGCTCACGGACGCGCAGCGTGCAACGCTGGGTTCTGGCCCCAACCCACTGTTGGCGATCATGCCCGCGAACGCGTATGCGGTGCTCGCGACCTCGGGGATCGGCAAGGCGCTCGCGGACGGTGTGACGCAGTTCGCTCAGCTTGGCCCCGGCCCTGCGCGAACGATCGAACGGTTGGGACTGATCGGCCCCGACGGCGTGCTCGGGCACCTGACCGGTGATGTGGGTGTGCAGGTGGGGCCGGCCCAGGGAGTGTTGCCGGTAGGCGGCACGGTCATGATCGGTGTCGACGACGCCGGCGCGGTGCAGTCGTGGCTCGACACGCATCTGCCCGTCCTGCTCGCACGTGCCGGCGTTCCGGGACTTTCGGCCCGCACGCTCAAGACCGAGGACTACCAAGGCGTGAAGATCACGTACAGCGCGATCCCGACCACGCCGGTCGCGTGGGGAGTCGTCAACGGTGCCCTCGTCATCGGTCTGTCGCCGAACGCTGTGGAACAGGCGGTCGACCTGAGCCAGGGCTCCGGCTCGTCGATCACGTCGAACGCGTCCTTCGCCTCCGCGACCCAGGGACTGCCGGGGACGCAGATGCTGCTCTACATCGACGTGAGCGGCACCCTAACTGCGCTGCAGGGGATCCTGCCGAACGACGCGTACCAGCAGTTCCTCGAACAGGGCGGGAAGAACCTGCCACCGATCAAGGCCGTGGTCGGCGGCGGTGCGAACACGGACACGGTGCAGACCTATCGCCTGTTCATCGAGATCCCCTGAACCACGGGATCTGAGTGACAAGAGGCAAGATTTTCCTTGACCGGTCGGCGCCGGCGGGTGTAAAAAATAGCGGAGACGTCGCTGAAGCCTTCGGGTTCCGGCGGCGTCTCGCTTTTGTGTCCGTGTTCCTTGTGTCGCCCTGTGCTCTGCGTCACGATTGGCCGGCCGCGGAGCCTTCCCCGTCCCCTCCGCGCGTGGTGCGACATGAAGAAGCACGTCGTGCAGGCCGAGGCGCTCGAGATCGTCGACGAGCAGGGTCACGTTCGGTTGCGGCTCGGCATCTCGCACGATCAACAGCCGTTCATCTCGATGCTCGATCTGAGCGGGGTCGTGCGTGCGCGCTTCGGGGTCCAGGGCGATGGCGCGGCCGGGATCGCGATCGGCGATGAGAACGGCAAGATCCGCGCAACGATGGGGCTCGCGTCCGACGGCTCAGCCTCGCTCGCCTTCGGAGACAAGAACGGGCGGATGCGTGCCAAGTTCGGTCTGAGCCAAGACGCCTCGCCGACGATGGAGATCGAGGTCGCGGAGGGCGAGCTCCACCACCAGAACCGTCTCGCCGAACAGGGCACCCCGACCCTCGGCCTGTACGACAAGCGGGGGAAGGCGCGGATCCGGCTCGGCCTGACGGCCGCCGGCGCGCCGGTCATGCGGCTGCTGGACCACGAGGGAACCGTTCGCGCGCTCGTCGGCCTCGCCAACGACGAGTCGCCCTTCGTGCAGTTCCTCGACGGGTCGGGCAAGAAAGCGGTCTGGACCCAGCGGTAACCGTCAGCGGCGCCTTCCGCTCTTGCCTACGATGCTCCGCGATGACCGATGACGCGCTCGTCGAGCTGCTCCGTGCTTCGCCACTGATCGACGGACACAACGACCTGCTCTGGGCGCTGCGCGAGGCCCATCTCGACGCGCCCGGCGAACCCGATCCCGATGTGTCGGTGGATGCGCCCGCGTTCATGACCGACATCCCTCGGCTTCGAGCCGGCGGCGTGGGCGGGCAGTTCTGGTCCGTATATGTGCCATCCGACCTGCACGGACACGAAGCGGTGACGCAGACGCTGGAGCAGATCGACGCGTTCCACCGGCTGGTCGCACGGTATCCCGACGCGCTCGAGCAGACCCGAACCGCCGCTGACGTGGAGCGTGCCCGTGACGCCGGATGGATCGCGTCGATGGTAGGCGTCGAGGGCGGCCAGGCGATCGGCAACTCGCTCGGCGCCCTGCGGGTGCTTGCCCGTCTCGGCGCTTCCTATATGACGCTCACCCATAACGACGACCTGCCCTGGGCGGACTCCGCGACCGGCGATCACCCGCACGGCGGTCTGACCCGGTTCGGGGAAGAGGTCGTCCGGGAGCTGAACCGTCTCGGTGTCCTCGTCGACTGCAGCCACGTGTCGGACGACGTGATGCGGCAGGCGATCGAGGTGAGCGAGGCCCCCGTCGTGTTTTCGCATTCCGGGGCGCGGGCGCTCGCCGATGTTCCGCGCAACGTTCCCGACGACGTGCTCGAGCTGGTCGGGCGCACCGGTGGCGTCGTGATGGCAACCTTCGTGCCGTGGTTCTTGACGAACGAGGGCGCCGAGCAGAACCGCGCGTGGTGGGCCGAATTCCATCGGCTCCGGGATGCGCATCCCGATGACCGAGACACCGTCACCCGCGAGAGCGAGGGGTGGGAGCGCGCGCATCCGCCGCCGCCGGTCACCGCGGCACACGTGGCCGACCACATCGATCACATCCGAGCGGTCGCGGGGATCGACGCGATCGGCGTCGGCGGCGACTACGACGGTGTCTCGACCATGGGCGAGGAGCTCGTCGATGTCTCGACCTATCCGCTGGTCTTCGAGGAGCTCCGGGCGCGCGGATACACCGACGACGACCTCCGAGCGGTCGCCGGGCGCAACGTTCTGCGCCTCATGCGTGCGGCTGAGGACGTCGCAACACGGCTTCGAACGCGTCCGCCGTCGATGGCTACGATCGAATCGTTGGACGACGCTGCTTCCTGAACGGCGATCAGTTGTTCGGCGGCGCCGGAAACGACCGGTTGGACGGTGGCGTGGGCGTCAAGCCCGAGGGCTCCCATGGGCCGGGGGCGATGGCACGGACACGTGCCGCAATGGCCGCACCGTCCGCAACTGCGAGAACATCATCTAGCCGGTCATCCCGTTGGGCCGGTTCGGAGCGATCTCCGGGCGCTCCGACCAGGCGACCGGGTGTCGGACTGCGATGAGTGAGAAGCCCGAAGGGATCGTCCGTAAGCGCCGCGCGAGTGCAGACCTGCGCGCCGAGTGGGAGCGCAACGCGCCCGGGTTCGTGGCCTGGGTACAGAAGCCGAACCACGACAGCTACGACCGGTTCCATCGCGATGTGTTCTTGCCGATCCTTCCGGAGGCGGGGCGTCTGACGCTCGACCTCGGGTGCGGGGAAGGTCGTCTCTCGCGCGACCTGGGAGCGCTCGGGCAACGCATGGTCGGCCTCGACGCCTCGCCGGCCATGCTCGAGGCGGCGAAGGCGGCCGATGACGAGATCCCGGTCTGCCGGGCTGATGCCGCCCGCATCCCGTTCCGTGATGCTGCCTTCGACCTGGTGGTCGCCTTCATGTCGCTGCAGGACGTCGACGACGCAGGGTCGGCGATCCACGAAGCTGCGCGCGTGCTCGAGCCGGGTGGACATCTGTGCCTAGCCATCGTGCACCCGATGAATTCGGTGGGCCGCTTCGAGTCGGACGAGCCGAACAGCGCCTTCCGGATCGAGGAGTCGTACCTCGACCCATCGTTCGGAGAAGACACCGTCGTTCGGGACGGGCTCGAAGTCGTGTTCGCGAGTGCGCATCGCCCGCTGCAGTACTACGTCGAGGCCATCGCGAGCGCGGGTCTCCTGATCGATCGGCTCGCGGAGCCGCCTGTCCCCGACGACGCGATCGAGCACGATCGGAGTCGGCGGTGGCAGCGAGTGCCGCTGTTCTTGCACATCCGCGCCGTGAAACCCGGATGAGCCTGCACCGCTGTGTCAAGCCCGTACGCCCGATTGAGGCGCCGGACCGGCTGCGGAGACATGGCAGCCATGGAACCGGAAGTCACGGCCACGCGCCAGGCCGTGGCTGGCTGTCCACCCGCTCGACCTTGCTGGCCTGAAGAGCCGGGTCTAGCCTTCGCTCCGATGTCGAGGTCGTTCGACGACGTAGGTCGGATCCCATTCCGAGGGTTCGAGACGTGGTACGGCATCGCGGGAGCGAAGGAAGACGAGGGGAAGCTGCCCCTCCTCACGTTGCACGGCGGACCGGGTGCGTGCCACGACTACCTCGAGCCGTTCGAAGACCTCGCCGAGACGGGTCGCCGCGTCATCTTCTACGACCAACTCGGCTGCGGGAGCTCCGGCATCGCCGACCGACCCCATGACTCCTCGATGTGGACGGTTGAGCTCTTCGTGGAAGAGGTCGGTGCGGTGCGCGACGCGCTTGGCCTCGATCAGGTGCACATCCTCGGGCAGTCGTGGGGTGGCATGTTGGCGATGGAGTACGCCCTCACGAAGCCGGAGGGGCTAGCCTCGATGATCATCGAGAGCTCGCCGGCGAGCATCCCGCAGTGGGTTTCCGAAGCGAACCGGTTACGCGACGAGCTTCCTCCCGATGTGCAGGGGACGCTGCTGCGCCACGAGGAGGCAGGGACGACCGACAGCCCGGAATATGAAGAGGCGGTAGCGGTCTTCTACGAACGGCATGTCTGCCGCGTGAAGCCGATGCCGGCGTGCGTGACCAGGACGTTCGAGCGGCTCGCCGCGAATCCAGAGGTCTATCACACGATGAATGGGCCGAGCGAGTTCCATGTGATCGGCACGATCCGAGATTGGACGGTCGTCGACCGGCTCGGGGAGATCGACGTGCCAACGCTTGTCTTGTCGGGGCGCTACGACGAAGCCACCCCCGCCATCATGGACGCGGTGCAAGCGGGGATCGCCGGTTCCGAGCGCGCCACATTCGACGAGAGCTCGCACATGTGCCATGTCGAAGAGACGGAGCGGTGCCTCGGTGTCGTCGCGGACTTCCTCGCACGAACAGAGTCGACCGCTTCGGGTTCCTGATCGACTGCTCGATAGAATCGGTGCAGCTTGGGGACGTAGCTCAGTTGGTAGAGCACCTGCTTTGCAAGCAGGGGGTCGTCGGTTCGAGTCCGATCGTCTCCACTTCTCAGATGAAGAAGTAGTCGTCCTTCTGGTACCGCCGCGCGTATCCGCAGTTCGGGCAGCGCTCGAGGTTGTTCTCGACCTTGATCTGGGTGAAGGTCTCCGGGTCCATCTGTAGTGCCGACGCGAAGTCCTTGCCGCACTCGCGGCACGTCAATGACAGGGTCCTCTCCACTGTTCGGGTTGTCGGCAGAACGGCCGACGCCCTCGATAG
Organism: uncultured Actinomycetes bacterium; assembly: GCA_963792215.1. Taxonomy (GTDB): domain Bacteria; phylum Actinomycetota; class UBA4738; order UBA4738; family HRBIN12; genus AC-51. The sequence goes on along the minus strand of CAWBVL010000007.1, from coordinate 718,285 downwards.
GCCATACGGCTGACATCGCGTTGCCGGGCGTTATGCGGAAACGCGGGACAGGCGCCAGCGAGCCGGCACCCCTTTGAGCTCGTGTTCGCCGGCGTCCTCGAAGATGAGGCCGGAACCCGGCGTGAGGTCGCGGACGACCGACGAGACCCAGATCTCGGAAGAGCCGGCGAGCGCGCCGATCCGTGCGGCGATGTTGACGGTTACCCCGGTGACGTCATCGCCGAACGTCTTGATCTCACGGACGTGGACGCCCGCGCGGATCTGCACGCCGCGCCGGGGATCTGCCCCAGCAGGGTCTCGTACGCTGCTTCCGCTTCGAACGCACGTCGTTGGGCGTCGCGGAGCCGCTGCCCCAGGTCGGCGCGGACACTCCTCTCCATGTGGGAAGTATCGGTGCCGGGCAACCGCCACCTGATGCGTGATGGCAGCTCACGAGTGCATCTGACTCGATGTTGGGGGGTTCGACGGGATGCCAGATCCGTTCTTTGCCGACTGCGGACCGGTCCGTTCGGGGTATTGTGCGGACCCGATGGACGCGGACGTGATCGTCATCGGTGCGGGGTTCGCCGGTGTTGCGGCCGCCCGGGACCTGACCGAGGCGGGGCACCGGGTCGTGGTGCTCGAGGCGCGAGACCGGATCGGCGGCCGCACGTGGTATCGCCAGATCCCCGGGACCGACGTTTGGGCCGAGTACGGCGGCATGTTCATCTCTCGCGCGACGCAGCCGTCGCTCGCCGCGGAGCTGTCGCGCTATGGGATCGGCGTCACCGAGCCCGGCGAGCCTGAGACGATCGGCTGGGTCCGCGGCGATCACCGTGAGGAGGGCGCCGCCGCGATCGACCGCATCCGCGAGCAGCTGTCGGGCTCGTCGCTCACCGAGGCGCTTGAACAGACGGCGAAGGCCTTCGCGAGCGAAGGACGCGAGGCGCTCATCCAGCTGGACGTGCCCTCGGCGGGATGGGTCGATGGCCTGCAGGCGCCCGTGGAAGCCGGCGACTATCTCCGCTCGTTCCTGGCCGCGATGGGCGGCGCGAAGCTCGAACGGCAGTCGATCCTGCCGCTCCTGTGGGACATGATCGAGCTCGAGTACACGCCGGTGGATGCGTACGTTGACCTGGGTGAGCTCATCACCGATGGCACCAAGGCGTTGATCGACGCGATGGCGGAAGGGCTCGACGTCCGGTTCGGGTCCGTCGTCGCGTCCGTCGCGACCGACGACACGAACGTTGCCGTGACGCTGACGGACGGCTCTCGCCTCCAGGCGACGGCCGCCATCGTCGCGTTGCCGATCAACGTGTGGGCCGACATCGCGTTCGATCCGCCGCTCGCCGCGCCGAAGCAGAAGGCTGCGACCGAGCGGCATCCCGGTGAGGTCTCCAAGGTGGTCGCGATCGTCCGGGACGCGCCCGCCGGCTACCTCGGCGCCGGCTGGCATACGGCGGTCAACGCCGGATTCGTTCCGAAATCCTCCGACGGCGACCAGCTCTTCATGGGCTTCTCGGTGCAGGATCGCGTTGATCTCTCGGACGCTGCGGCGGTCACGGACGCCGTCCGCGCACACGTGCCCGACGTCGAGGTCGTGCAGACGGCCGGTCATGATTGGGTCACCGATCCCTTCTCGAAGGGAACGTGGCTCGCCGTCCCGCCGACGTGGTTCTCCGACGGCACGTTCGAGCAGCTGCGCGAGCCCGAGGGCCGGCTGCTGTTCGCCGGCTCCGACATCGCGGGCGAGGGCGCCGGCTGGATCGAAGGGGCGGTCGGCAGCGGACGCGAGGCCGCGACCAACGCAGCCGCGCTCCTCGGCCGGTCGTGACGCCGACGTTCGACGAACGCGCCGAGTGGTTCGACCATCATTACGAGGCCACGCGTGGACGCGTGCGCGCGACGTTGGTCCTCGAGCGCCTGGCCGCGACCTTGCCCGGGCCTCCTGCGACGGTCCTCGACGTCGGCGGTGGATCCGGGGTGATCGCGGTGCCGTTGGCCGCGCGCGGCTATGAGGTCACCCTGCTCGACCCGTCGCCCGCGATGCTCGACCTTGCGCGTGGGCACGCCGTTGATGCGAGCGTCGACCTTCGGTTCGTCGAGGGCGGCGTCGAGCGGATCGCCGATCTCACGCCCGGGCCGTTCGGTGCGATCTGTTGCCACGCGGTGCTGATGTACCTGGACGACCCGCGAGCCCATCTCGCGGCGATGCGCCGTGTCGCCACAACCGGCGCGACGCTCTCGCTCCTCGAGAAGAACCGCGTCGCGCTGGCGATGCGGCCCGGTCTTCGTGGCGACTACGAAGAGGCGCTGCGCGTGCTCGACGATCCGGTGGCCAGCGGCAACCTCGGTATCCCGAACCGGTCGCGGTCGGTCGACGAGTGGCGCGAGCTGCTCACCAACACCGGCTGGCGCCTCGATTCATGGGCCGGGATCCGGCTCTTCTCCGACCTCGCGCCCGACGCCTTGAGCAACGATGACTTCGACCGCCTGCTGTCGCTGGAACGTGAAGCGGGGCACCGTGAGCCGTACCGGTCGGCTGCGCGGCTGATCCACCTCGGCGCCACGGCGATCTGAGCGGCCCGGGTGCGAACGGCCCCGCCATCGGCCGCCCGCACCCGCACCACGTTCAGGACAACGGCAGGGGTGTGACGTTCGCCGCGCCGTTCAGCTTGTTCAGCCCGAACCGCGCTTCGATCGCCGCGAGCATCGAGTACTGGTTGTACTGGCCGGCGTCGACGCGCGGGGTGACGTGGGGTCCAACCACGACGGTGTAGATGTTGCCGCCGCCGGACGTGCCGTTGATCCCTGCGCTCGTCGATCCCTCGTCATAGGTCAAGATCACCGTCGCGCCGTTCGCGAGCATCGGGGTGACGTGTGCTTGGAGCCACCCGTCGCCGGTCGAGAGTCCGCAGTCATGTTCGTCGTTGCAGAGGTTCGGGGCGATGAAGCTCACCTTCGGCATGTGCGACACGTCGAATGACGAGAACGGCTGCACGTGCGAGCACGTCGAGTTGTCGTGATAGACGGACCCGAACGGCGTCGCCGGGTTGTGCTTCAGCGCGTACAACCTCGACGTCGTGGCGCCGGAGCACGCCGACGGCATGTCCTCCTCGTACACGCCCCACGAGATACCGGCGTTCTGCAGCTGGTTCCACAGGGTGGGTGACTGTGCCAGCTCGCCGGCGGAGATCGTGTCGGTGCCCTGCTTCCCGTCGGTCGAGCCGTTCCCGAGTGCGAGGTAGTTGGGCAGGCTCGGATGCGTCACGCCGTACGCATGGGTGAAGTTGATGCCCTGCGCCAGCAGCCCGTTCTGATACGGCGCCGAGCTGGACCCGACCACGCTCGATCGCTCCTTGTTCTCCATGTAGATCACGACGAGCGGGTTCGTCGTGGGCGGCGGACTCGAGCTCGTACTCGTCGGTGTCGGGGACGGAGACGACGAGGTCGGGGTCGGCGACGCGGACGATGACGTCGGCGTGGGCGACGGGTCGACGGGCAGCCCGTGCAGGACATCGAGGTATTTCCCGTACCCCGAGGCCGAGCTCCATTCGCCGGCAGATTCGACCGCCGTGCCTTCGCCCCACTCGTTGAACGTCGTGATCAGTTGGAACTGCGCGGTCGACGACGCCATGGCGGCGACCTGGTTCTGCCAGCGCGAGAGGTCGCGCGTCAGCCGGGGCGTGCTCTCGCCCTTCTTCCAGAACCCGGGCGAGATCGTGTACGAGTACGGCGACATGTCGCTCGTCGCCGACGCGGGCCCGTATTGGTGCCAGCCCGCCGGCTGATCGGCGCACGTCTTGTAGCCGGAGAACACCTTCAGCACGATGTAGGCGTTCATGGTGTTCGCTTGGGCCCACCGCGACGCCATGCCGCACCCGTCGTTCCCGTCGGCGTACACGAACACGACGGGCCGCCCGTTCATCCGCAGGAACGAAGGGTCGTTCCCGTAGTGGTTGACGATATAGGTCAGGTCGTCGTGGATCTGCGAGACCGTCGGGTCGCCCTTCGCCTCCGGTTCGTAATACAGCGACCACCGGAACGTCGTGCCGTCGGCCGCACGCAGCAGCGTCGGGATGCGCTGGTCGGTCTTCGAACCCTGGCCCCACCACGACGCGATGCCGGCCTGGATGCCGCCGTACTGCATCGCAGCGATGTGCTCCGAAACCACGCCGATGTCGCTCGAGTCATACCAGCCGAGCGACGGATGGTAGTTGGTGTAGCGGTCGGTCGACGGGCCCCACGTCTCGGGGAACCACGGGTAATAGAACGCCGCCCGGATCGGCAAGGACGGCTGCACATCGCCGCCGCTCGGCGTGGACGTTGGCGTGGGCGTCGCGGACGGATCTCCGGACGGCGAGGGCGTGTCGGTCGGAGACGGGCTTGGGTTCGGCGTGTGGCCGTGGATCTTGATCTTCGGTCCATGCCCGCTCTCGCTGCTGGCGAAGGCTGTGCGCTTCCCGCCGGTCCGCAACAGCAGCGAGACCGACGTCGACGAGCGCGCGACGAGGTCGGTGACGTTCATATGCAGCGTGTGTCCGGTTCCTCGTCCGGCACGGCCGAGCGTTGTCCACCCGGCGGGCGCGTTCGTGCCGTCGATCCGCATCTCGTGCCAGCCCGACCCTGTGCGGCGAACCTCGATCGGGTGCCGCTGACCCAGGACGTGCAGCGCGAGCGTCGCGCGGTCCAGGACCAGCCCGCCCAGATCGGGCAGCGGGAACGTCGCGTATGCCCGCGACCCACCGGGCACCGCGCCGGTGACCAGCCGCGGCCGGTTCCCGAAGTTGCGGTGTGGATAGCGACCGAAGACCGTCGCGTCCGCGCTCGCGTGCACGACGAACGTGCGGTTCCTCGCGACGGATGGTGCGGGTGCCACGAGTCCGACGACGACCCCGATGCTCGCAAGCATCAGCACGCCGGCCAGGACCCAGGCGGAGGTACGGCGGTACCACGCCTGCGTGTGCTGCATCGACTTCCCCCTCGTTCCCTGCGTCTCGCCGCCGCTGTGGCCCCTCCCAGAGCGAACGGTTTGGCGCGTCTCCGAAGGCGGTATCGGCGGCCGCAGGTATCTGCCTTGAGGGGAACGGTCCGGAAGCAGCCCTCCGGCCGTTCTTTAGGTCACCCGTGAACGCGCCGAAGCCTCCCCACGTGAGGGCCGAGGGCCTTCCCGGGAGCGACGAGGGATCTCTGATGGGCGTTCGCAGCGAAGGCAACGGGAAGAGCAACAACTGGAAGATCCTCATCGGCTTGTCGGTGCTCTGCGCCGTCCTCGTGTTCCTGGGCGGGTTCTTGCACCGGCGCGCATTGGACTCGGCGATCGCCGATCGTCAGGCGAAATCGGTCGCGTTCGTCAACACGAAGGTCGCGACGGCTGCCAAGCACGCGGATCTCTCGAGCCCGATGAAGGACGCCGAGTCCGCGACGTTCACGAAGCAGATCGACCTGCCGGCCGGCACCGACCTCCGGCTGTTCTCCAACGCCGGGGTGCCGCTGTACAGCTCGCCCGGTCTGGCGTCGTTCTCGGCCGACACGGAAGGAATCCAAACCGCGGCAGCGGGTGACCAAGGCCGCGTCGTCGACGGGGCCGATCTGCGGATCTATGCCCCGGTCGACGGCACCGGCGCCAAGCCGGTCGCCATCGCCGCTGTGATCTCCAACTACACGCAGCTGCGCCACGAGGCGTCGGGTCCACTCGACGCCGTCCGGCTCCCGCTCATCGGGCTCGGCATCGTGCTGCTGGTCGCAGGCTTGCTGCTGATGCTGCAGGCGACGAAGGGCAGTACAGCGGCGAAGGCCCCCCCGAAGGAGAAGGCGACGTCCGGTGGCAAGGTTGCCGAGTCCAAGGCCTCGTCGAGCAAAGTCCGGGTCACCGGGTTCGATCCGGTGCCCGTGACGACCGGCCGCTCTATGGACCCGCCCCAGGAGGAACCGGCGGAAGAGGAGTCCGAGCCGGTCCGTGCCTCGGAGCCCGTCGCGGACGCCGAGCCTGCCGAGCCGGCGAAGACGGTGTTCGGCCTGCGCCTGCCCGCCAAGAGGGCGAAGAAGTCGGACGCGCCTTCGGAAGTGGCCGTTGCACCTGCCGCGCCCAAGGCCAAGCGGTCGCTGTTCGCGAAGAAGGACGCGACGCCCGACCCTGTCGATGTCATGCCCAAGGACGACAAGGCCGCGTCCGCGTTGGATCGCGAGGTCGCGATCCGACAGGCGCTCGAAGACCAGCTCGAGCAGCTCCGTACCAGGATCCAGATGCAGGACGTGGAAACCAACAACGCGACCAAGGAACTGCTCGCGCAGCTCGAAGCCGCCAACCGACGCGCCGAGGAGGCCGAGGCGCGCGCGACCGAGGTGGGTGCCCCGGCGGCTCCCGCAGCTCCGGCGTCCGCTCCTGCGGACGACGCGGCGCTCCGTGTCCAACAGCTCGAGCGCGAGCTCGCCGAGGGAAGGTCGGTGACCGCCGATGCGATCGCGCGCGCGGAGACCTTGCAGCGCCAGCTCGACGAGGCGCAGGCCGCGCCGGCTGCTCCGGCGACCGATGCCAACGCGGAGGCCAAGGTGGCCGAGGCGATGGCGCAGCTGGCCGACGCGCAGCAGCGTGCGACGGGTGCGGAGCAGCGTGCATCCGCCGCCGAGCAGCGCGCGGCGTCGGTTGAATCTGTCCGTGACGAGCTCGAGGTGCGCGTCGCACAGCTCGGCACGAAGGCGAGTGACCTCGAGCAGCGCGCGACCGAGCTCGAGACGAGTTTGCACGAGGCCAACGCCGGCGGAGACGCCGTGCGTGCCGAGATCGCGACCCTGACGGCCGCGCTCGCCGCGGCCAACGCGCGCGTCACCGAGCTGGAGTCCGCTCCGCCCGTGGCTCCTTCGCACAGTGAGGAAGATCAAGCCGAGATCGCCAGGCTTCGAAGCGAGCTCGCGAACCACATGGAGCGTGGGCAGTCCGCGGAGGAGCGCGCCACGAAACTCGAGGCGGATCTGCTCGCTGCGCAGCGTGGCGTGAGTGACCTCCCGGTCGACACGTCGTCGACGGGGGACGTGTCCCAACCCGATCCAGTCCCTGCCGTTGTGGACGAAGTGAGCCTTGCATCGAGGTTCGCACCCGATGAGCCCGAGATCTCGGCGAGCGCCGCGTTTTCCGTCGCCGAGCCCGAGGTGCACGAACCCGAGGTGCACGAACCCGAGGTGCACGAACCCAAGGTGCAGGAGCCCGAGGAGCACGATGTCCCGGCGTCGTTCATGTCCGCGACCAGTGCGTCGGAAGTCGCTGAAGGCGCGGACGTTGCTGAGCCGCAGCAAGCGTCGGTCAACCCCTGGGGGTCATCCGCTCCTGCTCTCCGGAGAGAGCAACCTGAAGAGGCGACCGTCGGTACCAAGAACGAACCCGATCGCGATACGGGCGAGCTGGTCGAAGCTCTCGAGGAAACGCAGTCAGTTCATGCCGAGGCGCATGCACCTGCCGTCGAACCCGAAGTCCACGAGTCCGATGTCGCGGTGACGGAAGCCTCCGAGCCCGGATCCGTCGTGGCCCAGGTCGAGGAGCCCCAAGTCGACGAGCCCGAGCACGTCGAGACCGAGCTCGAAGAGCCGCAGGTCGACGAGCCTCAGCCCGTCGAGACGGAAGAGCGTCAACCCGAACGCGCCTGGGACGCGGTTCCTTCAGCCGCGCCTGAGACCGAGACGCCTGAGCGATCTCAGCCTGAGATCAACGCGCCTGCACCAGTGGCCGCTCAGGTCCAAGCGGCTGAGCCGGTCGAGGCGGAACCTGTCACGGCCGACTGGCGTGAGCCAACCCCAGCCGTCGAGTGGCATGCGCCTTCGTCGACACCGACGCCCGTTGCGTCTTCGCCTGCGTCGAATGGGAACGGCATCCCGCCCGCCCCCTCCGACGACGCGCGCTATGACGACATCTGGAGCGCAGCGTTCGCGCCGCCGGAGCCCGAACAGGCGCAGGAGAACGGCGACCAGTCATCGGCGAACGGTGAGGCCTCACACGTCGAGGCAGATGCTGAGGAGCCGAGCCCGGTCGCGTCTGCCCCTGAGTCCGTATCCGAGCCGGAGCCGGAGCTCCATGCCCAGGATGTGTCGCCCAACGATCAGCCGTCTCCTCCCGAGGATCGGATGTCGGCGGAAGACGACATGTGGTCGCTGCGTGCACGCTTGGCGGATGCGGCAGCCCGGAAGAAGATGCCCCACCAGAGCGACTGACCCGCATACGTCGCACCCGTACTCATCCGGTGGATGATGGGAGCCGTGCATCGGTCCATCGTTCTCGCCGTCGTCTTCACCGTCGCGCTCGCGATGCCGGCGGGGAACGCCACGCCGCTCGCGTCGGCAACCGACACAGCGCATCGCGGGACCGTGTACCAAGTACACATCCGACGGCTGCCGGATCCCGTACGAACGCTCATGCTCGGCCGCTCGTGGCACGCCGGTTGTCCCGTTCCGCTGCGTGATCTCCGCTTGATCTCGCTTACCTATTGGGGCTTCGATCGGGCCCCCCACACGGGCGAACTCGTGGTCCACCACCGGTGGGCACCGAAGGTGGCGCGTGTGTTCCACAAGCTCTACGACGCGCGTTTCCCGATCCGACGCATGAAGCTCGTCGACCGGTATGGCGCCGTCGACATGCGTTCGATGAAGGCGGACAACACGTCGGCGTTCAACTGTCGATATCGCAACAACGTGTGCTGCGTGTGGTCGCAACACGCGTACGGGCGTGCGATCGACATCAACCCCGTCGAGAACCCGTCCATCGGTCCGTGGGGCGTCTCACCGCCGAACGGTGCCAGGTTCGTTCGTCGCAAGCCGGTCCGTCGCGGCATGCTCTCGTTCCACGACCGCACATGGTGGGCGTTCCATGCGATCGGATGGGAGTGGGGCGGTTCCTGGTCGTGGCCGACCGACTACCAGCACTTCTCGGCTACGAACCGCTGAGCGCGTCGACGCAGGCGGCAGTGAGCAGCGGGTTAGGGTCGACCGCCACGCCGTCGCCGGGATGCCACTCGATGTGGTCGTGTGGCCCCGTCGCGTCCCCGGTCGATCCCACGTAGCCCACGATGTCGCCGGCCTTGACGTATCCGACCGAGCCGAGGCGGCTGAGATGCGCGTTGTAGATGTAGCCGTCGGTTCCGAAAACCCGAATCTCCAGACCACCGAGCTTGCTGCGTCCCGAGGTTGCGTACCCGTCGAACGGCGCGACGATGGGGGAGCCCGTGGGCGCCATGACGTCGTCGCCCTGGTGCACGTGCACCGGCACGTGTGGCAACCGGACGACCACGCCGAAGTCGTCGTAGATGGTCGTGAAGGACGGCACGGGACATGTCCGGAAGATGCCTTCGTGGTCGAGCCACGACTGCAAGGAGTGGTACCGCGTGCGGAGCGCCTCGATGCGATGCCGCGCCCACGGGTTCAGGCGGCGCAGCCGGCCGCGAGCGAGGACGAGCAGCCGGTCGATCGCCGCGTTCGTCGCGGGCACGCGAACGTCTTCGCTGCGGGCGCCCGGGCCCTCAGGCCGCCGTGACGTCCGCTCGAACGCCGCGATCTGCCTGCGGAGATCCGACTCGAGCTTGCTCTCCTGCCGCCTAACGGCACGCGCCTGTTGCACGGTCTGGTGCCGTTCGAGCAAGGTGTGACGGACACGAGTCACGGCGGTCGCCGAGCCTGCGGACAGCGTGAGCAGCACCGCCGCCATCACGATGGGTGCAACGAACCGCCAGCTCCGTGCCATGGATGGGTTCCCCCCGGGCAGACCCCCGCGGGTTCGCGGGTTGGGTTCCCATCGGCTGTCGCTGCCGGGCACCTTGAGCGCCCCTGCGGCGATACGGTAGGAAGGGGAGCTCGATCCTCACAGGGGACTGGTTGCACCGCAGGACATCGCGGGAGGGACGAGGGCCTCCTGGACGGGTTCAAGCTCCCGTCTAGTGTGTCGGAACCTCTCCAAACGCTTGTCGGCGCGATCGGCATCGGCGAGCATGACGCCCCCCTTCGAGGGGCCGACACATGAAGATCATCGATCGCGCGACACGGGGCATGGGAGCCCGCTTCTTCTGGGGCGGCCTCGTCGTGCTGTTCCTGATCGGGCTGTTCCTCGCGCGCGGACAGAAGGTGACCGCGCTCAACGACCAGGTGCAGCAGGCGCAGGCGCGGGTCGAGTCCTACGCGAGGACCACGATCGCGGACCAAGCGATCGTCGACACGCGCGCCGACACCATCACGTTCGACAAGAAGGAGTTCGCCGTCTCTGTCGAGGGCGACATCTTCACCGACCCGACGGTCGCGCGCGTCAGGATCTGGGGGACGGACGGCGTGCTGCTGGCCTCGAGCGATCCGAACGAGGTGGTCGGACAGCTGAAGGTGACGCAGGATGCGAACTTCACGGACGCGATCACGAACAAGCTGACCCAGTCGCATGTCGTGCAGGAGAACTTCAGTTTCGCGACGGTGGGCTCGCCTCCCTTGCTGACGAACCTGCTCGAGGTCACGACGCCGTTCATGGTGAAGGACCAGATCGAGCCCGTGGGCGTCGTCCAGATGGACGTGTATTACTCGAAGCTGCAGACCGCGGCCGAGAGCCCGTGGGACACCATCTCACTCGTCTGCATCATCGGCGCGGTGATCGCCGGCATCCTGTTCGTCATCGCGATGGTGCGCAAGCCGGTCGCCGGGGCCGTGGTCCCAGAGCCCGCCGCGGTGCCGTCTGAGGACGCCGCCGCAGCGGAGCCCGCCATGGTTACGGGGGCGGCGAGCCGCGATCAAGAGCTCGAGGAGGAGCTGAAGGTTGCGCGTAAACAGCTGCAGCAAGCCTCCGAAGCGTTCGCGTTCCTCGAGGCCCGCGTGAAGGACGGTCCCAGCGGACTGACCTCGTCGGCGGACATCGAGGCCGCGACCGGCCGGATCACCGAGCTCGAGGTGGCGCTCAAGCGAGCCGAGGAAGAGGCGGCGGCAGCGCGCAACGGCTCCGTGTCACAAGAGGAGCTCGACCGGGTGAAGCGCGACGCCGACGAGCGTGTCGCGGAGATGGAACGTCACATGCAGGAGGACGCGGCCAAGGTCGACCCCGAGGTGGAGGCGCTCCGCGTGCAACTGGCCGACGCGGAAGCCCGAGCCAAAGGGGCCGAGGACGCGCTGGCATCGGCACGAGCCGACGTCGTCGCCGCGCGCGAAGAGGTGGAGACCGCGCCGACGCCCAACGGCCAGGTGTCGAACGAGGTGCTGGAGGAACTCGAGGCCAAGGTTGTTGAGGCGGAGGCGCGCGCCAAGGAAGCCGAGGAAGAGGCCTTGCGCCTCACGCCCGAGGCCAACGATCTCCGCGCACGGCTTGCGCAAGCCGCAGCGCGCAAGAAGCTCGGTCCGTCGAGCTGACGCGAACCCGCGGCGTCGTTACCAGTGGATCAGCTGGTCCACCGCGTACGCCTCGCGAAGCGCGAGCCCGACCTCATCCGCCGGCAACAGCCGTCGCGGCTCCATCCCGTAGCGCTGTGCCAATTCCAAGTGTCCCCAGCACAACGGGACCAGCGCGTCGCGAGGGAACCAGCCCACGATGTCCGGGCTCGGCGCGTGTGATCCCCATTGCCAGAAGCAGAACTGGCAGATCAGCGTGACGAGCTGCGGATAGGCGAACTGCGCGCGGTAGCCATGATCGTGCTCGATCACGCGGCCCCAGAGCGCGACTCGGCCGAGCACCGCAGGGCAGCGCGTTCGGCGGAGCAGGTCCAAGCCGTGCGTCCCGTGCAGCCCGCAGGTGCAGTCGACGCTCGGCGAGGTGTGCATGCGGGTGTGCTTGCAGCCCGCCTCCGCGACCTGCATCGGACGCCACGGCCGTGATCGGCCGGCGACCGGCCGCAGCAGCAGGTTCGATCCGTCCCGGTGCCCGGTGAGCGCCCACGTCCGCCATGCGACGATCGGCTCGATCCCCGTCGTGGCCTCCAGCGGCCGGAGCGCGGACGCCGTCGTCATGGATCGACCGGCTCGACGGGGTTCGGATCGGGAGCGGGCTCAGTCGCCGGCTCGTAAGACGGCAGGTCAGGCGAGGGCAGAGGTAACGAGACCGGCTCGATCTCGATGATGCGCTGCGGACGCCCGATATCCATGCGTCGTTCCTCCCGCCGGGGGTCGGCCTACCCACACTAGTCCACGTTGCAACTTGGCGCGAGGTCTCGGATCGGGTGCGGCGCCGCGGGGGATCCGGGACCCCCGGGTCAGCCCGACACCAGCCGGTAGATCCCGTTGGGGCCGCTGAAGAAGATGTGGCCCATCGGCGACACCTCGACCGAGTGCACCCCGTCGAGCCCGGTCGTGATCACCCGAGCTTTCGAGGAGAACCCGGTGCGCGCGGCGTTCAGGTGGATCGCCCGCAACGACGCCGTGTCCACGTCGCCGAAGATGAGCTGGCCGCGCAACGAGCCGATCCCGCACCCGTGGCAGAACGCCGCGCCGGTGATCCCGATGGTCGAGGCGGTGAACCACTTCGGTCCGTGCCGGGGCCTGGGTCCGGAGTTGTTCGTCCCACCGGGCTTGGGCAACGAGCAGGACTCCTTGGGGCCCCACCCGAAGTTCCCGCCCTTCACGATGAGGTTGATCTCGTCGGTGCACTGGGGCCCGTTCTCCGTCTCCCACAGCCGGTGCGTGCCCGGATCGAACGTGAACCCGAAGGAGTTCCGGTGGCCGTAGGACCAGATCCGGCTGCCGAAGGGGTTGCCCTTCGCAGCGGTCCCGTCGGGATCGAGCCGGAGGATCTTGCCGCGGAAGTTATCCGAGCGATCCTGCGCGTTCGCGCTGTTGTGCCCATCGCCGATCATCACGTAGAGCTTGCGGTCGGGGCCGAACAGGATCCGTCCGCCGTTGTGATACGGGTCCGCGCTCGCCGGGCTCGTGAGTAACACCTTGAGGCCGTGGCCGGTCCCGCCGGAGACCATGAACCGCACGAGCTGGTTCTGCAGATGACCGCCGCCGTTGCGGGTGACGTAGACGTAAACCACCTTCTTGGCGGGCCACCTGGGGGATAGGGCGATCCCGAGGGCGCCGCGTTCGCCGTCGCCGTTGACGCCGCTGATCGTGAACACACGGTGGTCCTTGCCCGTTCGAGGGTCGAGCCTGTGGACCTCGCCGGTGGCGCGCTCCAGGTACCAGATCACGCCGCTGGGCGCGAAGGTGAACCCAGTCGGGCCGTTCAGCCCGGTCTTCACGGGCTTGGCCTTGATCGTGGCGCGGTGGCCGACCACGGCGTGGGACGCCGTTGGCGCCACGGTGAGCGTCGCGAAGATCAGGGCGGCCGCCAGGCCTCGCGTGGCGATACGGATCATGCGTCTTCCCCCTCGGTCGACTGTGGGACGATGGCCGCGGTGACCATCCCTCCCTCTACCTTCGGCATCCCGGCCCTGCGGACCGAAGACCCCCGCTTCCTTCGGGGTGAGGGTCGCTACGTCGAGAACATCGACATCCCCGGCGCGCTGCGGGCCGTGTTCGTTCGGTCCATCTTCGCGCACGCCGTGGTCGAGTCGGTGGAAGGGCTCGAAGAGGCACGCGCCCTGCAGGGTGTCGTCGGGGTGTACACCGCGGCCGACCTGGATCTGCCGCACCAGCTTGCGGCGGGGTCGGTCGAGGTGCCCGGTGGCGATCTCGACCGGCCGTTCGAGCGGCCGATCCTCGCGACGGAACGGTTGCGCTATGTGGGGGAGCCGTACGCGGTGGTCGTGGCGGAGAGCTTGGGACTGGCGCTCGACGCAGCGGAGTCGATCTATGCGATGACGGAACCGCTGCCGGCGCTGATCGATCCGGAGGTCGCGGCGACGGACGGGGAGCTGCTGTTCCCCGAGACCGGGACCAATGTCGCGACGCGGTTCGAGCAGCGCTGGGACGACGATGTCCTCGCCGGCGCGGAGGTGACGGTGCGCGGCCGGTTCGTGAACCAGCGCGTCGCCCCGGTGCCGATGGAGATGAACGCGATCGCCGTGATCCCGGAGCAGGACGGGTCCTACACGGTGTGGGTGTCCTCGCAGGTTCCGTTCGATGTTCGCGGCGACCTCGTGGACGTGCTCGGTGTCGACCGGAAGAAGATCCGTGTGATCGCGCCCGACGTCGGCGGCGGGTTCGGCGCGAAGGTGCCGACCTACCCCGAGTATCTCGTGGTCGGGAAAGCCGCCAAGGTGCTCGGACGACCGGTGCGCTGGGCCGAATCGCGCAGCGAGTCGATGATCAGCATGACCCACGGGCGCTCGCAGGTGCAGTGGATCGAGGTGGGCGCACGCCGAGACGGAACCATCACCGGTCTGCGGTTCGAGGTGCTGACCAACGTCGGGGCGTATCCGCAGCTCGGGTCGTTCATGGGGCAGACGACCGCCGAGATGATCTCGGGCGTGTACGCGATCAAGGACATCGCGTTCCGCGGCCGGTCGGTCGTGACGAACGTGACGCCGCTCGGCGCGTATCGCGGAGCCGGCAGGCCCGAGGCGGCGGCGGCGATCGAGCGCGCCGTCGATCTCCTGGCCGCCGAGCTCGAGATGGACCCGGCCGAGATACGGCGCAGGAACCTGATCGCGTCCGACGCCTTCCCGTTCCGGACCGCCGCCGGCACGGAGTACGACTCGGGGGACTATCGGCTCTCGCTGGATCGCGCGCTCGAGCTGGCCGACTATCCGGCGCTGCGAGCCGAACAGGCCGAGCGGCGCACTCGCGGCGACCGGACCGCGATGGGGATCGGCCTTGCCACGTACGTCGAGATCACCGGCTTCCCGACGAAGGAGTTCGCGCGCGTGGACATCGAGACCGACGGCACCGCCACGGCGTATGTCGGGACGACGTCGTTCGGGCAGGGGCACGAGACGGCGTTCGCGCAACTCGTCGGGGGCGTGCTCGCGCTGCCACACGCCGACGTTCGCGTCGTGCATTCGGATACCGGCCTCGTCGAGCGGGGGCAGGGCTCATGGGGTTCGCGTTCGCTGCAGGCGGGTGGATCTGTGCTCGTCGCGCGAGCGGACGAGGTCGTGGAACGGGCGCGCGGGCTCGCGGCCGCCGCGCTGGAGGCCGATGTCGCGGATCTGGAGGGGCCCATCGATGGCGGGTTCCGGGTGCTCGGCGCCCCCGAGCGGTCGATCAGCTGGCGCGACCTCGCGGCACGGGCCGAGGCTGACGGCGGTGCGTTGTCTGCGAAAGGCGTGAGCACTGATCCAGGCGCGACCTTCCCGTTCGGCGCGCACGTCGCGATCGTCGACGTCGATCTCGACACCGGCGATGTTCGATTGAGCCGGTTGATCGCGGTTGACGATTGCGGCCGCATCCTGAACCCGATGCTGGTGCGCGGCCAGCAACACGGCGGCCTCGCGCAGGGCGTCGCCCAGGCTCTGTTCGAGGAGGTCCGGCTGGACGAGGCGGGCAATCCGATCACGTCGACGCTGATGACCTATCTGATGCCGAGCGCGGCCGAACTGCCCTCGTTCGAGTGCGCGAACACCGAGACGCCGACGCCCGTGAACCCCCTCGGCGCCAAGGGCATCGGGGAGTCGGGCTCGATCGGCTCGACCCCGGCCGTCCAGAACGCCGTGGTCGACGCGCTGAGCCACCTCGGCGTCCGGCACGTCGACCTGCCGTGCTCGCCCGAGCGCGTCTGGTCGGCGATCGCGGCGGCGACGGCTGAGGCGTAGGGGCGCTCGGGCCGAAAGGCCTACCCCGTGTCAGGGAGTGATCTTCACCTTCCGGCGCTACAGCGGGTGGCTCAAGTTCGCCACACTTCCCCGAGATGCAACGCCTCCAAGACAGCCTGATCCGCATCGTCAAGGGCCCCACCGGTGGGTTCTTGGCGTCGCTTGGCATCGCCGCGGTTCTCGGCGGCGTTGCCCTCGCATCGCCGGCCCCGCCGATCGCGGACGTGACCGGCCATCATGTCCAGGTGGTCGCGGCGGATCCCCTGGGGTCGTATCCGACGTCGAGCGGTGTGGTCGCATCGGGCGCGGCGACGGTGACCGGAGGCGTGCAGACGGACGCGGACCCGACGGGGCGCGGGCCCGCGCTCGATCCGACCCAGGACGGGCATGCGACATCGGGGTCGAACACCACGAAGGGCTCCGGATCTGCCGGCGGTGGCGTCCGTTCTGCAGGGCTCACGCCGGCGCACCAGGAGGCGCGCGACGACCCGACCCCCGATGGCTCGACCCATGAAGGACCCCATCACGAAGGATCCGGTGGCGAGCCAGGGTCCGGGTCCGGGAGCGGCGGCGGGCAGCACGCCGGCTCCGGACAGAACGGTCAGGGCTCGGCGGGTCATCAGGGTGGCAAGGGCACCGGGTCGAACTCGGGTTCGGGCAACTCAGGCTCTGGCAACTCAGATTCCGGCGGCAACGGTTCGGGCGATCGCGGTGACGGGGGCGGCTCGGGCACCGGCGGAAGTGGCGCAGACGGCGCAGGTTCCGGTGGCTCCGGCGGCGACAACACAACGAACAGTCACTCCGCTCGCTGATCATCCGCTCGAGCCGTCGAGGACCGCCGGGTCGGTTAGCCTCCACGGCCATGAGCGACATGCCGCTGTGGGAGCAGCGTCTCCGCGCGCCGGTGCTGACCCTGCCGCGCTGGGCGCCAGACAGACCCGACCGCTGCGTCTACGAGACCAACGCCTCGGGGATCTGGCAGGTGCACGTCTGGGACGTCGCCACCGGTGAACGCCGGCAGGTCTCCGACCACCCGGTCGGGGTGCGCGAGGGTCATCTCACGCCCGACGGCGCAGAAGCGATCTTCTGGCAGGAGGACACCGGCGACGAGACGGGCGCATGGATCGCCCGACCGTTCGAGGGTGGCGGTTCGGAACCGTTCCTCGACGGCGCGCCGCGCGGATGGAACAGCGGCATCGCGCAGCGCGGGGGTGTCATCGCCGCCGGGATCAGCACGCAAGACGGCACGTTCGCGGTCTTCACGTCGGCGGACGGCGAGCCGCTCCGCGAGATCGCGAGCTCTGAGCAATGGCTGGGCATCGCCGGCGACGAGCACAACGCTGATCTCGCCGGTCTGTCCGCCGACGGAACGCTCGTGGCGCTCTCCCACGCCGAACACGGCAACGTGACGCACCCGGGCGTACGGATCGTGGAGCCGAGCGGGGCCGTCGTCGCGGAACGCGGCGACGGCACCGCGGCCGTGCTCGCAACCGCGTGGTCGCCGGTTCCCGGCGACCAGCGACTCGCGGTGACCCACGAGCCCGAGGATCGCCAGCGCGTCGCGATCTGGAACGTCGCCAAGGACGACTGGCGCGAGCTGGAGGTCGACGCGCCCGGCGATCACCGCGTCGCCGACTGGTATCCGGACGCCGACGCCGTCGTGTTGATCGCGGCGATGGACGGGCGCGAGGAGCTGTTCAAGGTGGACGTCGAGAGCGGCGCCGCAACGAAGATCCCGAGTCCGCCCGGCTCGATCGCTGCCGCGCGGGTCCGGCCGGACGGACGGGTCTGGTTCCAGCACACCGACGGCGTGCATCGGACGCGGGTGCTCGACGACACCGGGGCCGAGCCGATCGCGGTCGACGCGCCAGCGCCGCCCGGCCGCCCGTTCCATGACTGGCGTTTCCAGAACGATCACGGCCAAGAGGTGCACGGCTGGATCGTCGAGCCCGACGGTGAGGCCCCTCACCCGCTGATGGTCTTCGTGCACGGCGGTCCCTACTGGCTGTACGAGGACCACTACATGCCCGAGGTGCAGGCCTACGTCGACCTCGGATTCATAGTCGCGATGCCGAACTACCGGGGCTCGACCGGATACGGCCGTGCGTGGCGAGACGCACTGACCGGCGACCCCGGCTTCACCGACGTCGACGACGTGACGGCCGGTCTCCGCGATCTCCTCGGCCGGTCCGACGTCGACCCGGAGCGGGTAGTGGTCGCCGGCTGGTCATGGGGCGGCTACATCACGCTGATGGAGCTTGGCCGCAACCCCGACCTGTGGACCGCCGGCGTCGCCGGCATCCCCGTCGGCGACTACGTCATGGCTTATACGGAGGAGGCGCCGTCGCTGCAAGCGATGGATCGCGCGCTGTTCGGCGGCACGCCCGAGGAGAAGCCCGACCTCTACGAGCGGTCGAACCCGATCACCTACGCGGACAACGTCGATGCGCCTGTGTTGTTCGTGATCGGTGAGAACGACTCACGGTGTCCGCTGGGTCAGGCGCTCGCGTACGTCGACAAGCTGGCCGAGCGCAACGCGCCGCACGAGGTCTACCGGTTCGGAACGGGGCACGGCTCGGCGGTGTCGGATGAGGACGTGCGCCAGATCGGCGCGATCTTGGCGTTCCTCGACAAGAGGGTTCCGGGTCTGCAGCCGGTTTAACGCGCCGGTCTAGACGACGCCCTGCGCGAGCATCGCGTCCGCGACCTTGCGGAACCCCGCGATGTTCGCGCCGTGGACGTAGTTGCCGGGCACGTCGTACTCGTCGGCGGTCTCGCGGCAGTTCGTGTGGATCGCGATCATGATCGTGTGCAGCCGGTCGTCGACCGTCTCACGGGTCCACGACCTCCGCTCGGCGTTCTGCGACATCTCCAGGCCGCTCACGGCGACGCCGCCGGCGTTGGCCGCCTTACCCGGCCCGTACAGGATCTTCGCGTCGACGAAGCGCTCGACGCCCTGCGGTTCGGTGGGCATATTCGCGCCCTCCCCGATGATGTAGACGCCGTTCTCGAGGAGGTGGCCGGCGTCCTCGGCGCTGATCTCGTTCTGCGTCGCCGACGGGAACGCTGCCTCCGCCGCGATCGACCACAGCGGGTTCCCGGATCTGTTCGGATCGACGGGGGTGAACGTCGCGCTCGGGTACTCGTCGACGTATCGCATGATCCGCCCGCGCCGCCGCTCCTTCAGGTCCACCACCCACGCGAGCTTCTCGCGGTCGATCCCGTCCTTGTCGTGGATGAACCCGCCCGTGTCGCTGAGCGTCACCGGCTTCGCGCCGAGATCGAGCAGCTTCTCGACCGTATATTGCGCGACGTTGCCGGACCCTGAGACGAGGCACGTCTTGCCTTCGAGCGACTCGTCGCGGGTCTTGGCCATCTCCTCGGCGAAGTACACCGTGCCGTAGCCCGTGGCTTCGGGTCGGATCAGCGAGCCGCCGTACTCGAGGCCCTTGCCCGTGAGCACGCCGGCGAACTCGTTCCGGATCCGTTTGTACTGCCCGAACATGAAGCCGATCTCGCGTCCGCCGACGCCCATGTCGCCTGCGGGGACGTCGGTGAACGGGCCGATGTGGCGCTGGAGCTCGGTCATGAACGATTGGCAGAACCGCATCACCTCGGCGTCGGACCGCCCCTTCGGATCGAAGTCGGCGCCGCCTTTGCCGGCCCCGAGCGGCAGCGTAGTCAGCGAGTTCTTGAAGATCTGCTCGAACGCGAGGAACTTCAGCATCCCGAGGTACACGGTCGGGTGGAACCGCAGGCCGCCCTTGTAGGGCCCGATCGCGGAGTTCATCTCGACCCGGAATCCGCGGTTCACCTGGACCTCGCCGGCGTCGTCCACCCAGGGCACCCGGAACATCACGACCCGCTCCGGCTCCACGATCCGCTCGAAGATCCGGGCCTCTTGATATCGGGGGTTCCGCTCGAGCGCCAGCTCCACCGAGGCCGCAACCTCGCGGACCGCCTGGTGGAATTCGGGCTCGCCGGGGTCCTTCGACGCCAGCCTGGTCATGATGCGGTTCGCGTAGTCGCCCATCGACGTCCTCTCCCGCGTTCGCCCGGCGTTCTTGCGGCATTCACCGTACGGCGATGTGCGGCAGATGGAAAGTGCCGCAAGGTGCACCGGCCCGTGCGGGCCTCGATGGGGCCGCTGCTACCGTGGCCTCATGCCTGCCTGGCTGCTCATCCCCGGCGCGATCCTGCTCGGCTACGTCATCTGGCGCGTCGGGATGGCGACGCTGCGCTCGCTCGCCGGACCCGCCCCCGGCACGCTCGACACCGAGAAGCCGCCCGCCGAGCCGGAGGATGTCGAGGACTTGGACGTGTATCTGGTGTGCGGGGAATGCGGGACCGAATACAAGGTCTCCCGTCTCGGCGAGCTGCAGATCCCCCGCCATTGTGGCGAGAAGATGCTCGTGGAGCGGCGCCCAGGAACGGTGTGAGGCAACGGGAGGACCGGCGTTTTCCACCGTTCGGCACCCAGGTATCCCCAGGTTTTTCCACACACGACGGTGGAGGAACCGGGCCTGAGCCCGCTACCTCCAGAAGGAGATGCCGAAGAACCCGGCCGCGAGCACCCCGAGGCCGAGCCACATAACGCCTGGGTCGAAGGAGTTCCCGTCGTTGCGGAAGAAGTTCCACACGATGATCGCGATCCCGATCACCATCAGGGCGGCCATCGCCGGCGCGAACCACTTCGGGCTCGACTTGGTCCGCTGCTTGCGCTGCGGATGCAGCTGGTAGCGGCTCGCGGCGGTCTTCTTCCGGCCCTTGGACTCAGGCATCGCGGCTCGATGGTACCCGCGCAGGTCGCAGGGTGAGCGTTGCTACGGCGGGCGTTTCGAACCCGGCCGGCCTTGCCTCTCCGGCTCGGTAGAGGGGCGCCTGGTCCGCCCAGTGGGGTGACGAGGGGTTGCCGCTCACGCCGCTCGGTACGACCGCGACGCTGCGTTCGAGGTCGCCGAGATCCCAGACCGCCCGCCACGAGGGGATCACCGCGGGGGTGTGGCCGCGCAGCGGGTCCATCGCGCCCTGGCAGATGGTCGACTCATCGCCCCCGTAGGGGATCGTGGCCGCGACGAAGAGCTGGTCGAGACCGGGGATGCGGGCGAGCGGGTGCGCGAGCCGGAGCGCGTGGATCTCGCCCCATGTGCGGCCGTCTGCGATCTCGATGGCCTCTTGGAGTGCGTGGCGGAGCGCTTCGGGGTCGACCCGGTCGGTGCTGTGGGCGAGCATCGCCGGCAGCGTCTCGCCGACGAAGATCTCGCGGAAGCCGCTGTAGGCCGTGAAGAGCTCGTCGCCGATCCGCTCGCCGACGAGCCGCCGCATGATCGCGCTGAGCCACAGCTCGTAGATCGCGGCCTCGGTCGAATCTGGCGCGAGATCGCCGTTCCAGCTGGCGAGCCGGTCGAGCACGTCGCGCTGGCCCTCGTCGCCAGGGTGGAGTTTCAGCAGCCCGGGCAAGACCTCATCGACCGTGAGCGACACGGTGTCGGTCTGCATCGTCCGCATCGACGCGACGTCGTGGCCGTCGTGCTCGGTGATGAGCTCGACGATCCGGTCGCACCTTGCCGGCCGATGGAAGTCGGCGCCGATCAGGTGCTCATAGCCGGGCGGCTGGATGTCGTTGTTCGCCGTGGCGAGCCAGCCGCGTTCTGGATCTGTTTCGTGCGGCAGCTCGTTGGCGGGGATCCAGCCGGTCCACTCGTGTTCCCCGTCCCAGCCGGGAACCGGTCGCGTGCCGTCGCCGTTCGCTCGGACGGGGAACCGGCCCGTGCACTGATACGCGATCGCGCCATCGATGTCGGCGTACACGAAGTTCTGACCCGGGCAGGCGATCTCGAGGACGGCTTCACGGAACTCGTCGGCGTTGGTCACGCGTGCTGCTTCGAGCGTGAGCGATGGGCGGAGCGTTGTGTCGTGGCCGGTCCACCGCAGGGCGTAGGTGCGTGCGATCGGTCGGTACACCGTTTGTGAGACGCCGCCGATGCCGTGCGTGAGGATCGGGCCGTGCCGCGACTCGCGCACCTGGAGGATCCGTGGCGCCGCCTCCCCGCGCACCAGGATCGGCTCTTCGTGGATCGTCAGCGGTTCCCACGCGTCTTGGAATCGAGCCGCGGTGCCGTCGTCGTTCAGCTGTTCCTCGAAGAGGTCTTGTGAGTCTCCGGTCACGTTGGTCGCGGTCCATGCGTGGTGCGGTGTCGCACCGAGGATGATCCCCGGGAGGAAGGGGAGCGCCACTCCCCGGGCGTCGTAGCCGGGGGCGCGGAGGTGCAGCTCGAACCAGGTGCCGGGTTGCGTGACCAGGAGGTGCGGGTCGCCGGCGACGAGGGGCTTCCCGCTCGCGGTGCGCGTGCCCGCGACCGCCCAGTTGTTCGAGCCGACCCCGTTGCGTGACGACGAGGGGAGCAGCAGGTCGGTGGTCGCGTGGTGGATCGTGTCTTCGAGCTCGGCGCGCAGCAGCTCGGCGTCCCAATTGCTCGACAGGTTCCACGCGAGCAGCGCGATCGCGGCACCGTAGGGCGCGGGGTCATCCGGGATCGCCGGTTCGAGGTCGAGCAGTTGGTACTCGATCGGCTTGGCCGGCATCTGGTCGATCCACGCCGCGACGCCGGCGCGGAAACGCGCATGCATCGTCTGGTCGGTGTCGCTCCAGTCCTCGACGTGCTTCGCACCGGCGCGGTTGAGGCCGATCGTGCGCATGAAGATGTCGTCTTGATAGGTCAGCTCGCTGAAGATCTCGGAGAGCCGCCCGGTGGCCAGACGCAGCGCGAGTTCGAGCTGGAACAGTCGCTCGCCCGCCGTCACGAAGCCTTGCGCGAACCAGAGGTCGTCGAGTGTGGCGGCGGTGATGCGAGGGATCCCATAGCCGTCCCGTTCGACCGTGACGGTGTCGGTCAGGCCCGTCGCGCCGAGCTCGCCGTCCAACGGGAAGAGCGAGGCTTCGGCCATCGCGCGCATCGGGTCCGACATGGTCGAGCGAGCCTAGCGTGCGTCCGCGATCCAGGTCGGGGCGCGCCAGACGGTGTGCGTCGGGTGCGGATCGCCGTGCCCGGTCGTGACGGTCAGCAGGCACGTTTCCACGTCGAAGCTGAACAGCTCTTGTTCCTCGAAGTCATCAGGCGGTTCCGACCATCCGCGTTCGGAGAGGAACCGCGCCGCGACCGACTCCGACGCGCTGCGATCGTGCACGACGGCGGCCGAGCCCGTGACATAGAACGCGTCTTCGTTGTCGTCGGTCGGGAAGCTGTGCAGCGCGTATCTCCCGTCGCGCTGGAGGTCGTCGCGTTTCGGCGATGGGATCAACAACCCGTACAACTCGTCCCCGTCGATCACCGGACACAGAGGGTGAAGTCGCGGACCACCATCCGACCGAACGGTGGCCAGGAACGCGAGACCGACTCCGAACTGATAGAGGCGAGCGCGACCCGCTTCCTCGAGATCGGGTCGCATCTCGCGGAACTCTCCCCAGGAGACCATCCGGTCGCTCCCTTCCAAGCGGACGCCGTCAGCCTAGGCATCAGGAGTGACGCAGAGAGGCGCGTGAAGCTAGGCGGCGCCGTCCTCGCGGACGTTCCCGAGCCAGGAGCCGTAGAGCACGGCGTATGTCCCGTCGCCCGCAGCGAGCTCGGCGTGGGTGCCTTCCTCGACCAGTCGTCCGGCGTCGAAGACGAACACCTTGTCCGCACCTTCCGCCGTGGAGAGCCGGTGGGCGATCGTGATCACGGTGCGGCCGGCCGACAGCCGCCGCAGCGCCTCGGTGATCCGCCGCTCCGTGGCCGGGTCCACCGCCGACGTCGCCTCGTCGAGGATCAGGAGCCCGGGGTTCCCCAGCTGCGCGCGTACCAACGCGACCAGCTGGCGCTCGCCGACCGACAGCGCCTCGCCGCGCTCGCCCACATTCGTGTCGAGACCCTCCGGCAGCGTGTCGACCCAGTCGCCGAGCCCGAGTTCCTCGAACGCGGTCTCGACGTCGCGGTCGCTCGCGCCCTCGCGCCCCATCCGCACGTTGTCGCGCACGGTCGTGTCGAACAGGAACCCGTCCTGCGGCACCATCCGGATGTGGGTCCGGCGCGCCGTCGGCTCGACCTGGCGGAGGTCGATCCCGTCGATGAGCAGCGCCCCTTCCGTGGGGTCGGCGAGCCGTGAGACCACCTTCACGAACGTGCTCTTGCCGCAGCCTGTCTCGCCCACGATCGCCACGTGGCCGCCCGCCGGCACCGACATCGAGATCCCGTGCAAGACCTCAGGGCCCTCGCGGTAGGTGAAGTGGATGTCCTTGGCCTCGACCGACAGCGCGCCGCGCGGCAGCTCGACCCCCGGCACGGGCTCGACGATCTCGAGCGGCATGTCGTGGACCGCGAGGATCTTGCGCCATGCCGCGATCGCGTTCTGCGTCTCGGAGTACACCTCGGGCAGGTCGGTGAACACATGCAGGAACACGTCGGCCAGGAACAGGAACGCGACGACCTGGCCGAACGACATACCCCATCGAGGACCGAAGAATGCGCCGAGGATCACGACGGTCGACAGCGACATCGCGTAGAACACCGACGACAGCGGCCACAGCGTCGCCGCCCGGAAGTGCGCCATGATCTCCGCCCGGTACCGCTGGTCGATCGCGCGCTTGACCTTGCGGTCGGTGTGCTCGTCCAGCCCGTACGCGCGGACCACCGCCGCGCCCATCACCGACTCCGAGACCTCGGACAGCATCTCGCCGACCCGTGTGCGCGCGGTGTTGAACGCCAACGTCAGCTTCGCCTGCATCGACCAGACGATCAGCACCAGTGGCACGATCAGGATGCAGATCCCGAGCGTCAGCTGCCAGGCATAGATGAGCATCAGGATCAGCGCGCCGATCACCTGCGTGATCGAGATGATCCACGCGATCCCGCCCCACTCCATGAACTGCTGCAGCGCGTCGATGTCGGCTGTCACGCGCGCGACGAACACGCCGCGCTTCTCCTCGGACTGGTCCGCGATCGACAGCGCGTGGATGTGCGAGAAGGTGGTGACGCGAAGCTGCATCATCGCGTTCTCGGCGGCCACCACGAGCCGCCGCCCGGCTATCCGGGCGGCGAGGAACGCGATGAGCACCAGCACGAACCCGATCCCGCAGATCGTGTACGTGTACTTCGCGTTGAACGGGGACAGCCCGTGGTCGAACACCTTCTGGAGCAGGATCGGCGTGACGAGCGACACGACCGTGACGCCGAGCGAGACAACGACCGTCAGGCCGAGGCCGCGCCGGAGCTCGGTGCTCTCGCCGACGCCGCGCTTCAGGACCGCCCAGGCGCCTTGGAGCTCCTCGGGAACCGGCAGCGCGTCGTCATCCGTTTGGAAGGAGGCGAGCTCAGCGCTCATCGAGCACCTCCTCCACGGTGCGGCGCTCGTAGGCCCGGATGATCGACGCGTAGCCGCGCTGGGTGGCGAGCAGCTCGTCGTGCGTGCCGGTGCCGGCGACCTTGCCCCCCTCGAGGTAGATCACGCGGTCGGCGAGCTTGATCGTCGACAGCCGGTAGGCAACCACGATCAGCGTGGTGTCCAGCTCGCGACGGAGCGCGTGCAGGATGTTGGCCTCGATCGTCGGGTCGACCGACGACGTCGCGTCGTCGAGGATCAAGATCCGCGGCTTGCGGGCCAGCGCGCGCGCCAGCGCGACACGCTGCCGCTGGCCGCCCGACACGGTGTGGCCGCGCTCGCCGACCACGGTGTCGTAGCCGTTGGGCAGCTCCCGGATGAACCGGTCGGCCGACGCGATCATCGCCGAGCGCACGACCTCGTCGGCGTCGACCGTGTCGTCCAGCGCGATGTTCTCCCGCACGCTCGCCGCGAACAGGAAGCTCTCCTGGAACACGATCGAGGCTGCGGCGCGCAGGTCGAGCGGATCCAACTGGCGCACGTCGATCCCGCCGACGGTCACGATGCCCTGGTCAGGGTCGGCAAGGCGCACCAGCAGCTGCACGAGCGTCGACTTGCCGACGCCGGTCGAGCCGACGATCGCGACGGACTCGCCGGGGTCGACGTCGAAGCTCACGCCGTTCAACACCGGGAGTCCGTCATAGACGAGCCGCACGTCCTTGACCGACACGCCGATCGGACCCTGCGGAAGCGGCACGGGATGCTCGGGCGGCGTCACCATGACCTGCTCGGCGAACACGGTCTGCAGCCGGTCGTGCCCGACGACCGCACGCGGGAGCTCGGCGAGGATCCAACCGATGAACCGCATCGGCCATGACAGCAGGCCGAACAGCGCGACGAATCCGACGAGGTCGCCGGTGTTGATCGCGCCCTGGTGGATCCGCCACGCGCCGACCGCGATCAGGGCGACGGTCGCAAGCGTCGGCATCGCGTCGAGGGCAGCCTCGAACGTCGCCCGCACGTACCCGCCGCGCACGCGGTCGTTGCGGAGCGTGCGCGCCGCGTCCTCGAGCTTTTCGGTCTCAAGCTGTTCGCGGCCGAGCGTCTTCACGACGAGCGCACCGTCGATGGATTCGTGCGCGACCGCCGAGACGACGCCGATGTCCTCCTGCGCCATCCGGGCCGGCTCTTCCATGCGCTTGGCGAAGCTGTGGTTCATCAGGGCGAGCATGGGGAACAGCGTCGCGCCGACCAGCGCGAGCCAGGGGTCGACCCGGAGCATCTGGATCATCGCGAGCACGACCAACGCGATCACGCCGACGGCGAACGGCACGGGCCAGAACACATCGACCGCCGCCTTGACGTCGGCCTCCATGTGGGCGAGCAACTCGCCGGTTGGCGTCTCGCGGTGGTACTGGAGCTGGAGCTCGCGGTAGCGGTCGGAGACGTTGCGGCGGAGGGTCGCCATCACACGCTCGCCGGCGACGCCCGAGTAGTACCGCCGGACCATGATGCCGAGCGCCCGTCCGCAGCCGAACGCCATCAGCGCGAGGACCGAGAGCCACACGGCCCTCGACGTGAATACGACGCTGGTGGCGGAGGGGTCGAGCGCCGGCTCCAGCACGTTGTTGGTGGCCCGCGCGAGCGCATCGGTCAGCAGGATCGACGACACCGCGAACAGCAGCGCTCCGGCCAGGGACACGATGAATGGCTTGGGGTGCAACTTGATGTAGTCCCAGACCAGGCGCATGCCGGCCATGAACAGGCTGCCCTGCCGCTCCTCGGTTGAGGGCGTGTTCGTGTCCTGCAAGGTCGTTGCCATGCCGCATATCATGCCGCGCATGAGCGACGAACGACCCTGGGTCGCGTCCTACCCGTCCGACGTGCCCCATTCGATCGCTCCGATGCCCTCCGAAAGCGTCTTCGGACTGCTGGAATCGGCGGCCGGACGGTTCCCCGACAGGCCCGCGATCGCCTGGTTCGGCAAGCACCTCAGCTACAAACAGCTGCTGCACGAGGTGGAGCTCTGCAGCGCGATGCTGGCCGGTCTCGGGATCCGCAAGGGCGACCGGGTCGCGCTGATCATGCCCAACTCGCCGCCCTTCACGATCGCGTTCTACGCGTGCATGCGGATCGGCGCGGTGGCGGTCGGCAACAACCCCGTCTACAGCGCCCGCGAGATGGAACACCAGCTCCGCGACGCCGACGTCAACGTCGTGCTGGTCGCCGACCTGATGTACGCGGACTTCGCGGACGTGTTCGCGTCGGTCGGGATCGAGCACGTGGTCGTGACGAGACTGAACGACTACATGCCGGCGATCAAGAAGCTCCTCGCGCCTGCGCTCAAGTTCAAGAAGCAGCAGCTGGCCGCCGGCAAGCCGTGGCCACCGGTGCCCAAGGACGCGCAGGTGCGTCGGTGGCATCAAGAGATCGCGTCCGCGGGCCCGATCCCTCCGGTGGCCACCGTGCAACCGCACGAGGACACCGCGGTGCTGATCTATACGGGCGGCACGACCGGGATCGCCAAGGGCGCGATGCTCTCGCACGCCAACCTCGCAGGGAACGCCCGGCAGGCCTGGGCCTGGATCACGACGATCGAGGAGGGACGCGACGCGGTGCTCGCCGCGTTGCCGTTCTTCCATTCGTACGGGCTGCTCGCGATGGTCCTCACCGGGCTGATCGGCGCGAAGCTCGTGCCCGTCCCGAACCCACGGGATATCCATCTGATCCTCGAGATCTCGCAGGAGGAGAAGCCGACCTTCTTCCCGGGCGTGCCGCGGCTGTACGTCGCGATCAACGAGTTCCCCGAGGTGCAGAAGTTCGACCTGAAGTCGGTGAAGGCGTGTGTATCCGGCGCGGCGCCGCTGCCGCAGGCGGTCGCGAAGCGGTTCGCCGAGGTGAGCGACGGCGCCGTCCTGGTCGAGGGCTACGGCCTGACCGAGTGCTCGCCGGTGACGCACGTGAACCCGCTGGACGGCCGCGGGCGGCCGGGCTCGATCGGGATGCCGATCCCCGACACCGACGCGCGGATCATCTCGCTCGACGACCCCGACAAGGAGATGCCGCAAGGCGAGCCGGGCGAGCTCTGCATCAAGGGTCCGCAGGTGATGCTCGGCTACTGGCGGCGCCCGGAGGAGACTGCGCTCGCGATCCGCAACGGCTGGTTCCACACCGGCGACGTCGCGGTGATGGAGCCCGACGGGTTCTTCCGGATCGTCGACCGCCTGAAAGACATGGTGCTCGTCTCCGGCTTCAACGTGTATCCGAACGAGGTCGAGGACGTGCTGTACCACCACCCCGCGATCTCGAAGTGCGCGGTGATCGGTGTGCCCGACGACCGCACCGGCGAGCGCGTGAAGGCGTTCGTCGTGCTGAAGGAAGGGCAACAGCTGACCGCCGAGGAGCTCATGGCCTGGTGCAAGGACCCGGCGCAGGGCCTGACCGGATATCGCGCGCCGAAGGAGGTCGAGTTCCGGGACGCTCTACCCGAGACGCTCGTCGGCAAGGTGCTCCGGCGGGTCCTGGTGGATGAAGAGCGGTCCAAGCGCGAGGCGGCGACCGCCGCTCCGTGAACCAGATCTACTGGGATCTCGGGAACGGCGCCGTCGTCCGCACCTACACGCTCGATGACGCCCAGGCGCTCTTCGACCTGATCGACGCGAACCGCGACCATCTCCGCCCCTGGATGATCTGGGAGGAGACGACCAAGAGCGCCGACGACACGCGCACGTTCATCCAGAGCTGCCTCGATTCGCCGGTCGACATCGAGGGCAACGGGATCTTCGTCGACGGTGCGCTGGCCGGCGGCATCGGCGTGGAGATCGACACCTTGTCGAACAGCGGCGAGATCGGGTACTGGCTCGCGAAGTCGTACGAAGGCCGTGGGATCATCACGCGCGCATGCAGGCGCTTCTTCGATATGGCGTTCGACGAGCTCGGGCTCCATCGGATGGAGCTGCAGGCGGCGTCGGGCAACGCGCGGTCGCGAGCGGTCGCCGGGCGTCTCGGGATGCGCGAGGAAGGTGTCTGGCGCGACGGGATCCGCGTGTCCGACGGCTACCTCGACTCGGTGGGCTACGGCATCCTCGAGGACGAGTGGCGTAGTGTGCGGTCGTGAAACCCGACCTGCACATCGAGCTCGGCGGCGGTGCGGTGCTGCGGCCGTACACGCCCGCTGACGCCGACGCGTTGTTCGCGGTGATCGATGCGAACCGCGTGCGCCTGGCTCGCTGGTTCCACTGGGTCGACGACGCCACCGACGCCTCGTCGCAGACCGCCTACATCGGGTCGCGTGTGGATGACGGCCGCTCGCTCGACGGCAACGGCATCTGGGTCGGC
Organism: uncultured Actinomycetes bacterium; assembly: GCA_963792215.1. Lineage (GTDB taxonomy): Bacteria > Actinomycetota > UBA4738 > UBA4738 > HRBIN12 > AC-51. Next base: position 688,976 of record CAWBVL010000007.1, on the reverse strand, counting down.
GACGACCTCGCGGGTGGGTGCGATCTGGTGATCGCCGGGTCCGACGACGTCGGGGAGCTCGGGTTCTGGTTGGACGAGGCGTTCGTTGGCCGCGGCCTCGTTACGCGCGCGGCGCAAGCGTTGATGACGCGCGGCTACGAAGACGAGGGCCTGCATCGAACACAGCTCCGTGCCGGCGTCGACAACCTCCGGAGCCGCGCGGTCGCGAAACGCCTGGGGATGCGCGAAGAGGGCGTGCTCCGCGGCGCTGGCAAGGTCGGCGGCGGGCTATACGTCGACCTCGTGATCTACGGCCAGGTCGTCGACGACTGGCGCAAGACCGTCTGACGTGCCGATCCGCGCCGTCATCTTCGACCTTTACGGCACGCTCGTCCCCGAGTTCCCGCACGTGGACTTCTACGGGTCGATCGACCACATGGCCACGGTGCTCGGCGCCGATGCGGACGCGTTCCGGAAGGGGTGGAACGAGACGGTCCTGGAGCGGCAGACCGGCGTGTACAAGACGATGGACGAGAACGTGCTTGCGATCTGCGAGGTGATCGGCTTGCCCGAGCCTTCCGCGAGTGCGGTGACGCAGTCGCTGGAGCGTCGCGCCGAGATGTACGAGACGTGGTTCCGGCCCCGTGACGCCGCGGTCGAGACGCTGACCGAGCTACGCGTTCGAGGCTTCCGGCTCGCGTTGATCTCGATGTGCGCGCCGGACACGCCGCCGATGTGGGAAGCGTCGATGTTCGCAGGCCTGGTCGACGTCGAGGTGTTCTCCAGTGTCGTCGGCCTGCGCAAGCCGGACCCGGCGATCTACCGGTACGCCTGCGACGCGCTTAGCGTTGAGCCCGCTGAATGCCTGTACTGCGGCGACGGGGCCTATCGCGAACTCACCGGCGCGCAGGACTTCGGCATGACCGCCGTCGAGATCCGTGACCCCGACGTCGACGCCACAACGCTCCTTCATCTCGACGGCGAGGACTGGACGGGCGCTCGCATCACGGACCTCCGCGAAGTTCTCCAGATGGTCTGAGGCGGCGCTATCGTCCGAACAGGTTGAGCGTACCGACACGCCCCGCCGAATTACCTCTGGTTCTGGAAGCCGCCGTCGCAGTAGCGGGCCTCGAGACGACAACGGCCGTTCGACCGCGTCTCCGTCAGACGATGGGCCGGTGCTCGTTGCCCCACCGCGATGCCGCTGCGCCGTAGATGGTGGACGCGTGTACGTCCGGGGGCGTGGACAACATGGACCGCGGCTTCAACTCGAGCCCCGCGATCGCGGACGGCCGCGTGTACATCGGCTGTCGCGACGGCTCGCTCTACGCTTTCGACATCGGCTGAGCCGAGCTATCGCGTCGCGGTCTGCTGTAGATCTGACGTGATCTCGGCCACCCGCTGTGGGATCGCGGCGACCTCGCCCACGATCAGTGTCGCGGGCGGTCCGATGTTCGCGGCGGCGGCCAGCGCAGGGAGATCCGTGAGTGTGCCGATCATGGTGCGTTCCTCGGGTGTCGTTGCCCACATCACGAGGGCCGCGGGTTCCTCACGGTCGCGGCCTGCGTCGATCAGCGCGCGGCAGGTCTCGGCGAGCCGGCCTGCCGCCATGAGGAGCACCAGCGTGTCGACCGCGGTGGCGATGCGGCTCAGGTCGGTGGCGTCCGGTTCGTGCGCGGTGCCGGCCGTCGATGCGGTGACGACGGCGAACGATCTTGCGACGCCGCGGTGCGTCACCGGGATGCCGGCGGCGGACGGCGCAGCCACTGCGCTCGTGATCCCGGGGATCACCTCGCACGGGATGCCGGCCGTGGCACACGCGAGTAGCTCCTCCCCGCCGCGGCCGAAGACGAACGGGTCGCCGCCCTTCAGGCGCACGACCGCGCGGCCGAGCAGCGCCTGCTCGACAAGCACGGCGTCGATCTCGTGCTGCTTCATGGCGTGACCGCCCGGCTGTTTGCCGACGTGGATCCGCTCGGCGCTCGCGGGCGCCAACTCCAGCAATGCCGGCGCGGCGAGCCGGTCGTATACGACGACGTCGGCCTCGGCGAGCGCCTTCGCGCCTTTCACTGTGATCAGGTCGGGGTCGCCCGGACCTGCGCCGACCAGAACGACGCGGCCGGTCATCGGCGCGCTCCGTCCAGCAACCGGGACACCAGCCGTCCGCGGAGTTCGTCCGCACAACCGGCCTGAACCAACGCCGCGGCTTCGTCCGGATCGAGCGCCTCGCGCCAACGCGCTGAGCGGTCACGGATATCGGGAAGCAGCGGCAGCGTCTCCTCGCGAACCTCGCGCAGCACCCGAAGCACCTCGGCCCACTCGGGCCCGTACTCCGCCTCGAGCCGCTCGCGCATCTTGCGCGCGAGCGCAGGCGACGCGCCTCCTGTGCCGATCGCGAGCAGCAGCTCGCCGCGCCGGACGATCGCAGGCATCGCCCAGTCGCATGCGGGGATATCGTCAACTATATTGACCAATGCGCCCGCCCGCCGGGCGGCCGCCGACAGCCGCGACCGTTCGGCCGCATCGCGGTGGTGCGCGATGACTACGAACGAACCTGCGAGGTCGGCCGAGGTCCACGCGCGGCGCGCGACGATCACGCCCTCGAGCAGTTCGAGCTCATCGAGATGATCCGCAGGCTGGGTCGCGACCACCAGCACATCGGTCGCACCACCCGCGAGCAGGGCCTCGACCTTCCCCTCCCGGATCGGCAGCTCACCGATCACCACGCAGCGGCGTCCCGCGAGCTCGAGCAGCACGGGAAAGCTGAAGGGCGCCATGGCTAGCAGGCGACCGTGTAGTGGTGCGACCGGTAGGGCGGCGGCGAGGCGGCCTCGCGGTCCGTCCCCTCGTACTCGTCGAGGTGCTCGGTGTAGCTGATCCAGAGCGGACCCTCGGGGTCGTATTCCCGCTTGAGGTTCTTCTTCGCGCGGTCGAGGTTCCGGAGCGCGAGCCGCTTCACCGCGGACAGGTCCTCGATCGGCGCGTCCTCGAAGGCGCCCGCCGCGCGCACCCATGCGTCCATGCCGGCGTCGGTGCGGATCAGCACGGTCGATGTGCCGGGCTCGCTGCCGATGTTGCCGACGACCAGGTCGGCGCCGAGCGCGGCGAAGTCGGCGCACTCGTCGCAGCCCTTGAGCGAGGCCTGGTGGAAGTCCTTCACGGGCTTCTTCATCAGCTCTTCACCCTCGCTGGTCGCGGCGACGAGCTTGCCCTCGCGGATGTCGATCTTGGACACCTTGCCGAGGTTCACGACCTCGGCCGCCACCATCGGGATCAGCTTCTTCGGGTCGAACGAGCGCGTGCAGAACAGACCGATCGCGAGCGTGACCTTGCTCGCGAGCGTGTCGCGGCTCTCCCACGGGAACTTCTGGATCGCGCGGAGGCCGCTGATCTGGCAGGGGGTGCCCACCAGCGCGATCCGCTCGACGCGCTCGGGGCAGCGCTCGTTCAGCATCGAGAGCGCCTCAGACTGGTGGTACACGCTGCCGGCGCCGGTGAGCACCTGTTCGACCGTCGTCGCCAGGACGGGCGTGCCGACGAACGCGTCGAGCTTCTGCGTCTGGATCACCGCATCGATCACGCCGCGCTCCATCAGTGTGGCGAGCAGCGCCGTGACCGCGCCGCCGTCCTGCGCGCCGTCGGGCCGGGCCAGCGCACGGGCGGAAACGGCTTGCTGCATCGGGCCGACCGGGTCGTCCTCGACCTGGTGGTTGAGCTTCTCGGGGCGGAACCCGGCCATCGGGCAGTAGTCCCAGCACGCCGAGCAGCCGGTGCACATCCGGACCAGGGTCGGCAGGCCGTCGGTCCCGACGCCGATCGAGCGCGAGGGGCACGCGGCGATGCACGCCCCGCAGCCGACGCACCGGTCGGCGTCGATGACGGCGCTCGCCGTCTTGTGGAACCAGATCTTGTCGAGCAGCTCCGGCACGCCGTTCTCGTCCATGATGTCGTCACGAACGTCACGCGCCGGGTCGACGTGCGGCTGTTTCCCGCCGCCGTTCACCCGTTCCGCTGTGTCAACCATTCCCGTTCCCTTCGAAGTAGCGGCCGACTCCGGCCGGAGTCAGGTCATCAAGTGAGAGCTCGCCCGCGCACACCGCGCGGAGCACCTCGGTGATCGAGTCATAGGCCTCGTCGACCGGCTCCTCGAGCCGCACCCACGCGCCGAGCCGCGAGTGGCCGAGGTCGCCGCCGAGTGAGATGTCGAGCGCCTGGTGGTAGGCCTCTTCGTCCTTGGTCATCGTCGCGCGCACGCCGATGTGCGCGGCCTGGACCTGCGCGCATGAGGCCTTGCACCCGCTCATATGGAGCTTCAGACCGTCGAGGCGGTCCCGGCCCGCGACCGGCAACGTCTCCTGCAGGTGCGCGACGAGCTTCCGCCCGTTGGTCTTCATGTCGTCGATCGCGAACTTGCAGAACGGCGCGCTGGTGCACGCGACGATCGCGCGCTCGAACGGATCGGGCTCGGGCTTGTAGGTCTGGACGAAGTCTTCGGCCAGCAGTGCGTCGACGTCCCGGATGCCGGTGAGCAGCAGGTTCTGGCGTTGCGACATCCGGATGCCCCCGTCGCCGTGCGTGCGCGCGAGGCGCGCGACCTCGAACCACTCGTCGTCGGTCAGGCGTCCCATCGGGATGCAGAGCCCGACGAAGTGGGTGCCCCTCGCGTCCTCGTGCACGCCGAGATGGTCCTCGGGCTCGCCGGTCCACAGCGACTCGCCGGCGCCGGTCGTCTCGCTGTCGACCCGTGACCGGATCTCCTCCGTCACCTTGTCGGGGCCGAGATGGTGCACGAGCACGCGGAACCGGTTCACGGCCTTCATATCGAAGTCGCCGAACTCGCGATAGAGCTGCAGCGTCGCGCGCACGGTGTCGGTCACCTGGTCGGGCCGAACGAACAGGTCGAGCGGATCGGCGATCCGCGGCGAGTCGCTCAGCCCGCCGCCCGCGTGGACATTGAACCCGAGCGTGCCGTCGGCGCCGTGCGCGGGCGTGAATGCAAGGCAGTGCAACTTCACCACCGCGCAGTCGGTGGGGCAGCCGGTCACCACGACCTTCCACTTGCGCGGCAGGAACGCCGTCAGCTTCTCCTCGTCCTTGGAGAACGTTCGGAACTCGTCGATCAGCGGCGTGACCGGCAGGTAGCCGCGTGGGTCGGCGCCGTCGGCGGGGCACGCCGTCGGGTTCCGCATCGAGTCGCCGCACGCCTGCGCGGTGGTCATGCCGACGGCGTCGAACCGCCGCCAGATCTCGGGCAGCTGCGTGAACTCCACCCAGTGGACCTGGATGTCCTGGCGGGTGGTGATCTCGCCGAAGCGGTCGGGCTCAGTGTGTCCTTCCCAGCCGTTACCGAAGTCGCGGATCACGCCGGCGACGGTGTCGAGCTGATCGGCGTTGATCTGCCCGCCCGGGATGCGGATCCGCAACATGAACCGGTTGCGCTGGCGGTCGTCGTAGACGCCCATCAGGCGCATCCGGCCCACGGCGAGCGGCCCTTCGGCCTCCTCGATCGCCTCCCACGGATCGAAGCCGTGCTCCGCGACCTGCGTCTGGACCGCGGCGCGAACCTCGGTCGGACCCTGCGTGCGGTCGAACACCTGCTTCGGCTGGTCGCTCACGTGTGCACTTCCTTCAACATGGCGGTGGCCTCGGCGGCCTTCTCGCTGTCGGACTTCGAGCCGAGCAACTGCACGGAGCAGTGGATGCCGCACTCCTTATCGGTGTCCTGCTCCCACCACCAGCGGCCGGCGCGCTCGGGCTCGCCGGGAAGCACCGCGCGAGTGCACGGCGCGCAGCCGATCGACGTGTAGCCGTGATCGAACAGCTCGTGATACGGGACCTCGTGCTCGCGGATGTAGTCCCACACGCGGTCGAGGGTCCAGTCCGCGAGCGGGTTGAGCTTGACGATGCCGCCGTGCTCGCGGTCGAGCTCGACCTTCGCGATGTTGCGGCGGCTCACCCACTGCTCACGGCGGAGGCCCGCGATCCACGCATCGAGCGTCGTGAGCTTGCGTTTCAGAGGCTCAACCTTGCGGATCGTGCAACAGGTTGTGCGGAGGTCGAGGCTGCGGTACATCGCGTTCGGCCCGTTCGCGGTCTGGAAGGACGCAACGGCAGCCGCGTCCGGGACCTCGAACTCGACGTCGACGCCGTAGCGGTCGCGCACCTCCTCGAACAGCGTGTAGGTCTCGGGCGGTAAGCGCCCGGTGTCGAGCGTGAACACGCGGATGCTCGGGTCGATGCGCCAGGCCATATCGACGAGCGCCATGCCGTCGACGCCGCCGGCGGCGCTGATCGCCAGCCGCGGGTGGAAGGTCTCTATCGCCCATGCGAGGAGCTCCTCGGCGCTCGCGTTCTCGAACCGGCCGGCCGCGTCTTGGACCCACGTCGACTCCTCGTCGACCAAGGCGAGCGTCGGCTCGTGGATCGGTTGGATCGGGTCTCGGTCTGCCATCGGTTCCTCGGTCGAGTCGATGTGGCGATCGGTCCAGGTACGGGAAAGGCCGCCGGAGCGGCGGCCTCAGGTGATGCGATGACGGGTATTCGGCTACCGCAGGCGGTGACGTGCGGGCATCCCCATGCCCGCGGCGCTGCGGCAGCACAGGCGTGACGGCACCATGGCCGCGACCTCCCCGGCAGCGCGTGTCTGGATCACTGAGCCTCCATCGGCAGGTTCCTGTCCGTCTTGCAGGTGCAACAGGGTATCGGCAGCCTCCGAGACACGTCAAGGACGCGGCTCGTTCGCTGGGCCGCAGCGAGCCTCGTGCTACCAGGGGGTCTGTCGGAACTGCTTCGGAGCATCGACCGGAGCATCGACGGGCTCGGGCGGCGCCACGCTCGCATCCTCGACGTGCACCACAAGCGGCTCGTCGCCGACGCTCGCTTGGACCAACGCCAAGACCATGAGCCCGAAGGCGCCGACGGCGAGCGACCCGAGGCCACCGACCATCAGCGCCTGTTTGCCACCGACGCCGACCACGAGCGCGCCGCCGAGCGCGGTCGCGATGATCTGCGTGCTGCTGACGAGGCCCATGTACGCCGCGAAGACGCGACCGTGCAGCGCCGACGGCACCCGGCCGTGGATCAGCGTGCGCGCCGCCACATTCTCGATACCGTTGCCGAGTCCGGCCACGACGAACAACGTCGCCGCGGGGATCAGGGCCGCAGAGAGCGCCCCGATGACGAGTGCGCCGCCGCCGAGGATCGCGCCCCCGAAGATCCAGATCGGCGCCCGACGGGAGTCGGCGCGCCGGGCGAGCAACGCCCCGACCACCATCCCGACCGTCCAGGTGGAAGCCAAGACCCCGTACCCGATCGCGGGCTGGTTGAGCGTGTCGCTCGCGAAGAAGACCTCCGCCACGTTGTCGGTCGCAGCGAACAGCACGATCCCCGCCATCGCGATGAACACGAGCAGCAGCAAGCGGTCGTTCGCCACGTAGGCGAACCCCGCGCGTGCACCGTCCTCTGCGGCTTCCTCGCCCGTGATCGGCAGGCGGCGGATGCTCATCCCGAGCGTCCCCAACGCGAGCACCAAGAACGTCAGCGCGTCGACCAGCAGCGGCGCGGCCGTGCCGCTCGAGTGCGCCACGAGGCCGGCGACGAGCGGGCCGAGGATCCAGCCCGTGTACTTGGCGATCTCGATCTTGGCGTTCGTGTTCGCGGTGTCGCCGTCCTCGTCGAGCAGCGGGACCAGCGCGAACACCGACGGAGCGGTGACGCTCGCGAGCGCGCCGAGCATGAACGCGAGGACGAAGACGAGCGGTAAGCCGACCGCGAACGCCAGCGCCGTCGCCACGACGGCCTGTGCGAGGGAACACCAGCGCAGGGTCTGGACGGTTTCGCGACGGTCGGTGAGCCAGCCCGAGACCGGTGCGAACAGCACATGCGGCAGCGCCGACACGATGAACAGCAGCGCGACCATCCCCGCGGAGCCGGTCAGATCTTCCACGCGCAGGGCAAGCGCGACGATCGCGAGCTCGTCCCCGAAGGACGAGAGGCCGATCGCCGCGATCAGCGCTCGACGGTCACGCATGCGATGCATCCGGGCCCAGGGTTATCCAAAACCTGAGCCGTGTCGAACCCCTCATCGGCCGATTCTGCGCGGCCGGCCGCGGTAGGTCTCAGGCCACGAAGCGAGCGACCAGATCGTCGAAGTCGGTCGTGAGGTTGGCGTAGCCCACGACCGTCGGCTTGGCTTTCCACATGATCACCCAGGCGCCGTTCGAGTTCGTGCCGGTATGCGCGTATCCCGTTCCGGCGAAGCTCGTGTCGAGCGCCCCGTTCGGCTTCATCCGGATGACCGTCGCCTCAGAGGTCCCGTACGTGTAGGTCGCCGACAGGTAGATCCGGCCGGCCGCGTCGGTCACGGCGTCGGTCGGGCTTTCGGTCGACGCCAGGTTGAGCCTCGACTTGCCGTCCCCGGACCAGCCCGTGTCGAGCTTGCCCTGCGACGTGACCGCGAAGACCAGGATGTCCGAGTTGGGCGGTGAGAAGAAGCCTTGCTCAGCGACCAGCACGCCGTTGCCGTGCGGGATCACCGCGCGCGGATCGTCGTCGTCCGAGGCGAAGTTGAACAGCGCTTTGCCGTCGCCGGCGAAGGAGCCGTCCAGGGTTCCCTTCGGTGTGAGGCGGATGACCGATGCACGCTCGAACCCGGTCCCGACCTGGGACCGTCCGACGATCGTCAGCCGGTCTCGGTCGTCGAGCGTCGCGTCGCCGAGCCAATAGTCGTCGCCGATCGCGAGCTGGTACATGCCGTCGCCGGAGAACGAGCCGTCGAGCCCGCCGCCCGCACGGAAGACCAAGACGAAGAGCCTGTCGTGAGTCGCGCCGTTGCCGCAGTCACCGACGACGACGATCGAGCCGTCGGAGCGAACGAAGACGTTGGTCTCGTATGCGGTATCGCCGCAGACGGTTGCCTTGGCGAGCCCGTTGTCGCCGAACGACGTGTCTGGGTTGCCGTTCGGGCGGTACCTCGCGAGGAAGACGTGTTCTCCGGAGGAGCCGGCGTTGCCCGCTGCCAGGATCTTGCCGTCGGACTGGGCTGCGACCGCGTTCGTGACGCGGGTCTGCGCCCCTCCGAACTGTGCGGTCCCCCCACCGAATGCAGTGTCGACGCCGCCGCCGGGCTTGACGAGGGTGACGGCCATGTTCGACGGGTAATTCGCGTTCCCGACGACGAGGTCGCCCGTCGACGGGTCGACCGCGACGCCGCTGGCCCCTTCTTCAGCTGGGTTCGCAAGTCCCCACGTGAAGATGCCGTCGCCGTCGAATGCGATATCGAGGTCGCCGCTCGCGGCGTGCGCAGGCACGGCGAGGGTGAGCAGCGCAAGGCAGATGGACGCGATGAACAGCGCGTTGGGCTTCGTCATCCGCGGAGCGTACCCCGCGCTTTGCCTAGAACTGGTCTGCTTCGGTGCTTCCTTCGAGCGCGAGCGTGGATGACGTGCCCTGCGTGATCGTCTGGCTGACCTGGTCGAACCAGCCGGTGCCGACCTCGGCCTGGTGCTTCGCGGCCGTGTAGCCGTCGGGCTCCATCGCGAACTCCTGCTGCTGGAGCTTGACGTAGGCGGTCATGCCCTCGGTCGCGTAGCCCTTGGCCAGGTCGAACATGCTCGCGTTCAGCGCGTGGAAGCCGGCTAGCGTGATGAATTGGAAGCGGTAGCCCATCGCGCCGAGCTCCTTCTGGAACTTCGCGATCTGCGCGTCGTCGAGCGTCTTCTTCCAGTTGAACGACGGCGAGCAGTTGTAGGCGAGCAGCTTGCCGGGGAACTCCGCGTGGACCGCCTCGGCGAACGCCTTGGCCTCGTCCATGTCGGGCGTCGAGGTCTCGCACCACAGCATGTCGGCGTACGGCGCGTAGCTGATCGCGCGGGCGATCGCGGCGTCCCTGCCCTCTTGCGTGTGGAAGAAGCCTTCCTCCGAGCGCTCGCCGGTGGTGAAGCGGCGGTCGTGCTCATCGATGTCGCTCGTGAGGAGCGTCGCGGCGAGCGCGTCGGTGCGCGCGACCAGGACCGTCGGCACGTCGAGCACGTCGGCGGCCAGCCGCGCGGCGGTCAGCGTGCGGATGAAGTGCGTGGTCGGGATCAGCACCTTGCCGCCGAGGTGGCCACACTTCTTCTCGGAGCTCAGCTGGTCCTCGAAGTGCACGCCCGCGGCGCCGGCCTTGATCATCGAGCTCATCAGCTCGAAGGCGTTGAGGGGGCCACCGAAGCCGGCCTCGGCGTCGGCGACGATCGGAGCCAGGAAGTCGGTCTCGCGCCCATGAGACCATGCGATCTGGTCGGCACGGCGGAGCGCGTTGTTGATCCGTTGGACCACGGCCGGCACGGAGTTGGCCGGGTAGAGCGACTGGTCGGGGTAGGTCTGACCGGAGAGGTTGGCGTCGGCGGCGACCTGCCACCCGGAGAGGTAGATCGCGCGGAGGCCCGCCTTCACGCACTCAACCGCCTGGTTGCCGGTAAGGCAGCCCAGCGCCGGGATGAAGTCCTCGGTGGTGATGAGGTTCCAAAGCTTGTCGGCGGCTTGCCTGGCGAAGGACTGGGTCTCGCGGATCCGCCCACGGAGGCGGATGACTTCCTCTGCGGTGTACCGGCGCTCGACGCCCGTCCAGCGTGCCTCGGAATCCCAGCGCTGTTGCAGGGCAGCGGCTTCCGTCTTGATCTGCTCCGCGATCTCCATCGGATAGTCCTTCCTCAAACGCTCGGTCGGGAAACGAAAGACCTCCCGGCAAGGCCGAGAGGTCGTCTGCGCGCGCGGCTTCGGGCCGCGGCGCGCCGCTAGCTGCCTACGTACCGGTGCGCGGTCTTGAACGACCATTCAAACATGCTCCCCATGCTGCCAGAAAGCACATCATGTGGTCAAGCCCTGCGCCATAGGCCGTTGGATGTCGGATCCGTTCGGGGTGACTCTGGGTCGGCTTGGGTGCGGATGTCAGCGGTGACGCAGCAGATAGATGAACGCGACGAGCCCGGCGATGGCCACGGCCACCGACACGAGCAGCAAGATCGGGTTCGCCATGGGTTCCTAGTTTCCATCCATGCGCATGACTAGGTCTGGAGGCGAGCCAACGCGAATCGGGGAACGCCGGCACGCCAGGATTGGCCGGCGATCACGAGCTTCCCGTTCGGCTGAAGCAGACCGTCGTCGGCCGCGTCCGTCGAACCGGCCACGTCGATCCGCAGGATCCCATCACCGCTGAAGGTGGTGTCGAGCGCGCCGCCGGCCTTGAGCCGGATCACGCCCATGTCGTCGTGGGTTCCGCGGATGCGGCCGACCAAGTACGCCTGCGCGCCGTCGCGCACGATGTCGGCGGCCTCCTCGAACGCGTTCGCGAGCTTCACCAGGACGCGCCCGTGGTTGCCGTAGCTCGGGTCGGGGATGCCGTGTGGAGTGACGGCGAGCACGGCCGGGTCCGTGTTCGTGCCGGCGTAGCCCGCCAAGAGGTAGTTGCCGTTCGCGGCGATGATCAGCGCGTTCGCGACATCGGGACCCGGCGCCACGTCGACGGTCGAACTCCCGTCGTCGGCCGTCCCGAAGGTCGGGTCGAGCTTCCCGTCGCTGCGGACCTCGAGGATGCTGAACCGCGGGTTCTGTCCGTTCTCCGCGTCGCCGCATGCGACGATCGAGCCACCGGGCAGCACGCGCACGTCGTTGATCTCCTCCGCGCCGGAGCCGAGGTCGAAGCTCACCATCCCGTCGCCGCCGAAGCCCTTGTCCATCGTGCCGATCGGCGAAAGACGCGCGAGCGCCGAGCGGGCGCCGATGCCGTTCGAGGTGTAGCCGCCGATGACGATCCTGCCCTGCGGCGTGAGGGCGACCGCGTTCGCGCTCTGCAGCGGCTTGCCGAAGTCGATCAGCTTGACGCCGTGGTCGCCGAAGCTCGGCTGGCGCGTGCCGTCGGGCCGCAATCGCAGCACGAACATCTTGTCGTGCTTCTTCGACGTGCGGCCGACGATGACCAGGCCGCCGTTCGGGATCACGGCACCGTCGAACGCGTAGTCGGCGCCGCCCAGGTCATAGCTCCGATGGCCGTGCGCGCCGAACGACGTGTCGGGCGAGCCGTCGGGTTCGAAGCGCGCGACCGCGACGTCGACGTGCTTGCCGGTCGTGTAACCGATCGCGACGAGCCTTCGCTCTCCGTCGATCCCCACCGTGGTGGCGATCCCCCCGTCGGGGAACGCAGTGACGATCCCGTCGCCGCCGAAGACCGGGTCGAGCATCGCGGATGCGGCATGCGCGGGCACCGCGACAAGGGCGAGCAGAACGGCAAGGAGCAGCGCGGGGAAGCGACGCATGGGAGCCCGAGGGTACCCCCGGCTCGCGACGCTCAGGGGACGATCTTCGAGATGGGGAGTTCGAGGATGTCCGTGGCGCCGGCCGCCTTGAGCTGCGGGATCAGGCGGTTCACCCCGCGCTTGTCCACGACCGTTTCGATCGCGAACCCGCCTTCGGTGAGCGGAGACACGGTCGGCGCCTTCATCGACGGCACGACGGCGAGGACCGCGTCGAGGTGTTCCTGCGTGACGTTGAGCTTGATCAACACGCGGCCCTCCGCCTCGAGCGCGCCGCGGAGCAGCGTCACGATGTCGTCCATCGCGGCGCGCTTCGCGGCGTCGGCCGCGGCGTCGCGGTTCGCGGCCAGTACCGGGTCCGACGTGAGCAGGGTCTCGATGATCTTCATGCCGTGCGCGCGCAGCGTGGACCCGGTCTCGGTGACGTCGACGATCGCATCAACGATCTCGGGCACCTTGGCCTCGGTGGCGCCGAACGACCAGCTGACCTTGACGTCGATGCCCAGGTCGGCGAACGCCTTCCTCGTCAGCTCGACGAACTCCGTCGAGATGCGCGTGCCCGGCGGGATCTCCTTCGCGCTGTTCGCGGGGTGCTCGTTGGGAACGGCGAGCACGACCCTCGTGCCGTGGCCCGTGCCGGTCTTCGCGTAGGTGAGCGTCGTGAGCACCTCGAGGTCGGCGCCGGTCTCGGCGATCCAGTCCTGGCCGGTGATGCCCAGGTCGAACAGCCCGTCCTGCACGTAGAGCGGGATCTCCTGCGGCCGCAGGATCGAGACACGCTCGATGCGGTCGTCGTCGATCGTGCCGTGGTAGTCGCGTTCCGAGCCGCGACGCACGCGCAGGTCAGCCTCCTCGAACAGGCGGAGCGTCTGCGCTTCGAGCGAGCCCTTGGGGATGACGAGCTTCAACATGGAGCGGCGAGTGTACCGGCGCGCTGCCGCGCGGCGTTCACTGCGAGATGCGGATCAATCCCACGACGCCGAACAGATAGAACAGCAACACGATCCACGAGTCTGTGCCGAGGCCGAAGTGCTTGCGGGGTGGGCGTACGACCAGGCCGATGGCGTAGACCGCGGTGACGATGACCCCGATGCCGCCAAGCCATGCCGATCCGGTGGTCACCGTCTGCAGGACCGGCTTGCCCGCGAGGATGTCGGCCATCAGGAACAGCGTCATCTGTACCTGGTTGCCGCCGAAGATGTCGCCCATCGCGAGCCCGACGCGCCCAAGGCGCACGGCGCGGATCCCCGTGCTGATCTCGGGGAGCGCCGTCACTGCGGCGAGGATCGTCGCGCCGAACACGACGCCGTTCACGCCCCAGGCGTCGGCCAGCGCGTTGCCCGATCGTTCGAGCTCGACCCCGGCCACGAGCGTCACGATTGCGGCAACGATGAAGCCGGTCATCGTGAGCGCGGTGCTCTTCCCCTCGAAGCGGTTCGGGCGAACACGCTTAGACGGCTCCGGCGAGGGCAGCGTCATGTGCGGTCCGACCGCCGCCGCGGCTGCCTGCCAGCGCTCGGACTTCTTCGTGCGATCGAGCACGATCAGGCCGCCGACCCAGACGATAACCAGCACGATCGAGATGGGGCTCACCGGGCCGACCGCGACGCTGGCCGGCAACAGCGGCCCGAGCAATGCGATCGAGACCAGCAGGATCACGAACTGCGCCTCGATGATGGGCTCGAGCACGCGTGACATCGAGCTGAGCGGCGTGTCGCTCCGTGAGGTCAGGTCCATCAGGGCGAGCACGAGGGTTTGCATCGCGATGCCGCCGAGGAGGTTCCCGACCGCGATGCTGAGGTTGCCGCTGATCGCTGCCGACGCGGTGATCGCGATCTCGGGAAGCGTGCCGGCGATCCCGAGCAGGACCAGCCCGCCGATCGCCTCGCCCAGGTGGAACCGGTCGTCGAGGATGTCGGTGCTGTCGGCGAGGAAGAGCCCCGCGAACCACGTTGCCGCCGTCGCGATGAGGAAGACGACGCCGACGGCCGGCGTGCTGAGCCCGCCCACGGCGGGAGCTTATGCCTGGGAGCTCTCCAAACTGCGGAAGAAGCAGGTTCGTTCGCCGGTGTGGCAGGCGGCGCCCTCTTGGTGGACGCGTGCGAGCACGACGTCGGCGTCGCAGTCCACGCGGAGCTCCTCGACGTGTTGGATGTGGCCGCTCGTGTCGCCCTTGCGCCAGAGCTCCTGCCGCGAGCGCGACCAATAGACCATCCGGCCCTCGTCGAGGGTGCGTTCGAGCGCCTCGCGGTTAGCCCATGCGAGCATCAGCACGTCCCCGTTCCCGGCGTCCTGCGCGATCACGGGGATCAGCCCGCGCTCGTCGAAGGTGAGCTCATCGAGGTTCAGTTGTCCGAGGCTCATCGGCGCACCGGGATCCCGTCGGCGGCGAGGTGGTCTTTGACCTGGCCGATCGTGAGGTCGCCGTCGTGGAACCGGCTGGCGGCGAGGACCGCGTCGGCGATGCGCAGCCCGTCGGCGAAGTGCTCGAGCGTGCCGGCGCCGCCGCTGGCGATGAGGGGCACGTTGGTCGCGTCACGGACGGCCTCGAGGAGCTCGAGGTCATAACCGTCGCCGGTGCCGTCGCGGTCCATCGAGGTGAGAAGGATCTCGCCCGCGCCCCGCTTAGCCGTCGCCTCCTCGGCCCACGCGACGGCGTCTCGACCGGTGGGCGTTCGGCCCGCGTCGACGAAGACCTCCCAGCCACCGTCGCGGCGCGCCGCGTCGATCGCGATGACGACGCATTGCGCGCCGTAGGTGTCGGCGGAGCGCGACAACAGCTCGGGGTCACGCACCGCGGCGCTGTTGAACGCCACCTTGTCGGCGCCGGCGCGAAGCAGACGCCTGACGTCGTCGGGGTCGCGCACGCCGCCGCCGACCGTCAACGGGATGAAGACCTGTTCGGCGGTTCGCTCGATCACGTCGTCCGTCGCGCCGCGGCCCTCGAGCGTGGCGGTGATGTCGAGGAAGACGAGCTCGTCGGCGCCGTCGGCGTCGTATCGCGCCGCGAGCTCCACCGGGTCGCCGGCGTCACGCAGGTTCTGGAACCGCACGCCCTTCACGACACGGCCGGCGTCGACGTCGAGGCAGGGGATGATCCGCTTCGCGAGCATGCCGTCGCCCTCAGCCCCGGATGACCTGCGACAGCTTGAGCGTCTTCTCGTAGAGGGCTTTGCCGGTGACGGCGGCCTCGCAGCCTTCGTCGCGGAGCGCCCAGATGTCGGTGGCGGTCCGCACGCCGCCGCTCGCGATCACCGGTCGGTCGGTGAGGGCGAGCACCTGCTTGTACAGGCGGAGGTCCGGGCCGTCGAGCGTGCCGTCGCGCGCGATGGCGGTGACGAGATAGCGCGGCGCGCCGGCGTCGTCGAGCGCGGCGATCGTCGTCTCGAGCTCGGGACCTTCTTCCTGCCACCCCTTGACCATCGCGTGACCGCCGCGGACGTCGATCGCGACCAGCACGCGCTCGGCGAATTCCTCGACCGCGCGAGCCACGAACGCCGGGTCGAGGGCCGCGGCTGTGCCGAGGATCGCGCGCGACGCGCCGAGGTCGAGCACCGCCTGGATGTCGGGCATCGTCCGCACGCCGCCGCCGATCTGCACCGGGATCGCCACCGCCTGGCAGATCTCGCGGAGCACGTCCCGGTTCTCGCCCTGCTCGAGCGCCGCGTCGAGGTCGACGAGGTGCAGCCGCCGCGCGCCTTCTTCCTGGAAGCGCGAGGCGACCTCGACCGGATCGTCGGCATAGGACGTCTCCGTGGTGGGGTCGCCGCGAAGCAGTCGCACCGCGCGTCCGCCACGCAGGTCGATCGCCGGGATCACGATCACGCGGCGACCTCCCGCACGATGTTGGCGTACAGCTGCAGCCCCGCCTCGCCGGACTTCTCCGGGTGGAACTGCGTGGCGAACACGTTCTCGCGCGCGACCACCGCCGCGAACGTCCGGCCGTGCTCGGTCGCGCCGACGGCGTCGACGCCGAGGTCTGGCGCGTAGGAGTGCACGAAGTAGAACGACGTCTGGTCGGGGATGTCGGCAACGAACGGGTGCCGGCGACCCGCCCACGCGACGGTGTTCCAGCCCATGTGCGGCACGCGAACCGTCTCAGAAAGCTTGCGCACCGCGCCCGGCAGAACGCCGAGACCCGGCTCGTCGTCCTCCTCGCTCGCCTCGAACAGGATCTGCATGCCGACGCACACGCCGATCACTGGACGGCCGTCCTCGACCGCAGCGCGGATGGGCGCTTCGAAGCCGGCCGTGCGCAGCGCGCGCGCACACTGCCCGAAGTGGCCGACGCCGGGGATCAGGACCGCGTCGCCGGTGACGTCGGCGGGGCGATCGACAACGCGCACGTCGGCGCCGACGTGGGCGAGCGCGCGGGAAACCGAGTGCAGGTTCCCGCTGCCGTAGTCGAGCACGGCGACCGTGGCGGACATCAGCCCGACAGCGTTCCCTTGGTGGAGGGCACGCCGGTGCGGCCGGTCAGCGCGCACGAGTCGCCGAGCGCCTTGGCCAGCGCCTTGAACGTCGCTTCGCAGATGTGGTGCGGCGACCGCCCGTACCGCAGATGCGCGTGGATGGTGAGCTCGGCGCTCTGGGCGAACGCGCGCACGAAGTCCTCGAGGAGCCCGGTGTCGAACCCGTTGATCGTTTCGTAGGGGACCGGCACCTCGTAGACGACGAAGGTGCGGCCGGCCAGATCCAGCGCGACCTCGACCGCGGCCTCGTCGAGCGGCACGACGATCGACGCGAACCGGCGGACGCCGGCCTTGTCGCCGAGCGCTTCCTTCAGCGCTTCGCCGAGCGCGACCCCGCAGTCCTCGACGGTGTGGTGACCGTCGACCTCGAGGTCGCCCTTGCACGTCACGCTCAGATCGAACCCGGCGTGCTTGCCCAACTGCTGCAGCATGTGGTCGAAGAACGGGATGCCGGTGTCCGCGACGGCGTTGGCCGACCCGTCGAGTGAGAGCTCGACGGTGAGGTCGGTCTCCTTCGTCGCGCGCGCGACCGTCGCGGTGCGGCTCATGCCGCCAGAACCTCCTTGAACGCGGTCAGGAACCGGTCGGTCTCGTGCTCGGTTCCGGCGGTGACGCGCAGGGCGTTCGGCACGACGACGCTCAGGTCGCGGACGAGCACCCCGCGGTCGAGCAGCCCCTGCCACACCGCGCCGGCCTCGACCGGTGGGACGAACAAGACGAAGTTGGCGTCGCTCGGGTACACCGTGACTTGCGGGATCGTGCGCAGCTCACGGCTGATCCGGTCGCGCTGGACGCGGATCGCTCCGAGCAGCTCCGACGCCTCCCCGCGGTGGTGCAACGCGACGATGCCGGCGGCCTGCGTCAACGCCGACAGGTGGTACGGAAGCCGCACGCGTTCGATATCGGCGATCACCTCGGGCGTCGAGAGCAGGTAGCCGATCCGCGCGCCGGCCAGCGCGAACGCCTTCGAGAACGTCCGCGTGATCGCGATGTTGGGGTTCGTGGCGATCAGCGCTTGTGCCGACGCGGCGGGCGCGAACTCGCCGTACGCCTCGTCGACGATCACCAACGCGTTGGGCAGGCGTTGCGCGATCCCGACGATCGCCGACAACGGTTGCGCGTTGCCGGTCGGGTTGTTGGGCGAGCACACGAAGACCACATCGGGCGCCGCCGCGACCACCGCGGCGACTTCCGCGTCGCCGAGCACGAAGTCGTCCGGAAGCGCGAGGTGCTCGACCTCGGTGTGGGTGAGCCGAGCAAGACGCGAGTGCAACCGATAGGTGGGCTCGACCACCGCGGCGCGCCGGCCGGGACCGCCGTAGGCCTGGAGCAGCTGGGTGAGCACCTCGTTCGATCCGTTCGCCGCCCAGACGCCCTCGACCGGGTGCATCGACGCGGCCGCGAGCTCGGCCAGCAGCCGCCGCATGTGGCCGTCGGGGTACCTGTTCAGCGGGAGCTCGCGGATCGTCGAGGCGAGCTCCTCCATGAAGTCCTCGGGCAACGGGTGCGGGGACTCGTTCGTGTTCAGCCGCACGGGCACGTCGAGCTGCGGTGAGTCGTAGACCTCGATGTCGCGGAGGCCGGGCCGGGGTTCGGCGCCGACGCTCATGCCTCCCCGGCCTCCTCGGCACGCGCGTCCATCGCCTTCGCGTGGCCCACGAGCCCTTCGGCTCGAGCGATCGCCGAGGTACCGGGGGTGAAGCGGCGAGCCGCCTCGGGGGTCATCTGGATCACCGAGCTGACGGTGACGTAGTCCGACGTGCGCAACCCGCTCGAGAACCGGGCGGTGCCGGCGGTCGGCAAGACGTGGTTGGAGGCGACGCCGTAGTCGCCGTACGGCACCGCGGTCCAGTGCCCGAGGAACACCGCACCGGCGTTGCGAACCTTCGGCAGCACCTCGTCGACATCGGACACGAGCAGCAGCACATGTTCGGCCGCGAGGTCGTTCACCGCGTCGATCGCGTGGTCGAGGTCGCGCACCAAGATCAGCTTGGTGTGCTTGATCGCCTGCTCGACGATCTCGGCGCGCCCGGCCTGCGGGAGCTCCTGCTCGAAGGCCGCGTTGATCTTCTCGACGAGCGCCTGGTCCGGCGTCAAGAAGTAGGTGCAGGCGTGGGGGTCGTGCTCGGCCTGCGCGATCAGATCGAGGGCAGCCATGCGGGGGTCAACGTCGCCGTCGGCGACGATCGCGAGCTCGGAGGGCCCGGCCAAGCCGTCGATCCCGACGAAGCCGGCGACCTGGCGCTTCGCCTCGGTCACGTACACGTTGCCCGGCCCGACGATCCGGTCGACCGCGGGGATCGACTCGGTGCCGTAGGCCATCGCCGCGACCGCCTGGGCGCCGCCGGTGCGCGCGACGTGCGTGGCGCCGGCGCGCATGGCCGCGTACAGCACCGGGGCCGGCACGGACCCGTCGGTCTGCGGCGGGGTGCACACCACGATCTCCTCGACGCCCGCGACCACCGCCGGCACGACGGTCATCGCAACCGTTGACGGATACCGCGCGCGGCCTCCCGGCACGTAACACCCGATGGTGCGCAGCGGCCGGACGATCTCGCCGAAGCGGACGCCGTCGCGTTCGTGCCACCACTCGCGCGGCGTTTGTCGCTCCGCCAAGTCGCGGAGCCGGCCGATCAGGTCGTCGAGCGCCTGCTTCAGATCGTCGGGCGTGTCGCGCTCGGCGCGCGTGAAGTCTGCTTCATCGACGAGGATGCCGGTGTCGCTGAGGTCGGCCTTGTCGAACTCTGCCGCGAGTGCGACCAGCACCTCGTCGCCCTCGACGAAGACGCGCTGGAGTATCTCGCGGACGGTTTCGGCCGTGGCGGGATCGATCTCGAGCTTGGTGGGTTCGAGCCGCCCGCCCCGCTCACGCAGGTCGAGGAGCGTGAGCATCACGACTCCTCGGGTACGCCTGGATGCTCGTGTACGCCTGGATGCTCGTGCACGTCGGCGACCGCGCTCGTGGGCCGGGTGCGGGACCACATGATCCAGCCGCAGATGCCCACCGTGCAGGCGGCGACCGCGAAGGTCACCAGGGACAAGAGGAAGGTCGCGTCGCGGTCCATCGGAAGGGTTCAGCGTACCGAAACACCTCTGTCGCCGACCCCGTGATCCGGGGTGGCTCCCTCACTTCGAACGGTGGTGGTCGTGCGGTCGTTGCGCTTCCCCGATGCCCGTACCCTCGTGCGCGATGGAGATCCCAGACCAGGACGCGCCCGCGCTCCGTCTGCGTGGCGTTCGTAAGACGTTCGAGGCCGCTGACGAGGACCAGGTCCCCGTCCGGGCCTTGCGGGGCATCGACCTCGAGATCGCGCCGGGGGCGTTCGCGGCGATCATGGGCCCCTCCGGCTGCGGGAAGTCCACGCTCCTGAACCTCGTGGCCGGGCTGGACGCGCCGAGCGACGGCGAGATCGATATCGCGGGTGAGCCGATCGCCGGCTTGTCCGACGACGACCTCGCCGTGATGCGTAGACGCCACATCGGGATCGTCTTCCAGTTCTTCAACCTGCTCGAAGGGATGACTGTGCGCGAGAACGTCGCGCTGCCGGCGGTCGTGGCGGGCCGATCGCGAAGCGCCGCAGAGTCTCGAGCGATGGATCTGCTCGACCTGCTCGGGATCGCCGACAAGGCGGCGAGTTCGCCGGGGGTGCTCTCCGGAGGACAGCGCCAGCGCCTGTCGATCGCACGCGCCCTCGCGAACGAACCGACGCTGCTGCTGGCGGACGAACCGACCGGCTCTCTTGACTCCGCGGGCGGCCTCGAGATCCTCGAGCTGTTCCGCCGGCTCCATACCGGCGGCCAGACGATCGTGATGGTCACGCACGACGACGAGGTCGCGGCGTCGGCCGAACGGATCGTGCAGATGAAGGACGGCCGGATCGACGACGGGCGGCCGGAGCCCGGCGAACGCGCCGACGCGGTGTTCGGCGTGCTCGGGGAGGAGGCCGCCCCGTGAGCGCCGTCGGGATGCGGGCGCGCGCGGATCTGCGGCGGCGCCTCGCCTCCATCGTGATCCTCACGCTCGCGACCGGGATCGTCGGCGCGATCGCGATCACCGCGTTCACCGCGGCGTGGAGGTCAGACACCGCCTACGCGCGGTACCGCGCGGCGGTGCACGAACCTGAGGTGCTCACCGCCGGTTGTGACAAGGGATTCTTCCCTCCGCTGAACGTCGACAAGGCGGCGACCCGGCCGTCGGTGGCCTCGGCGGACAGATTCACGTTCGTCAATCCGGTCGGCCTCCTCCAAGCCGACGAGAAGTCGGCGCTGTTCGGCAAAGGGGACGCGCTCGATGGTGGGCTGCTGATGCCCCAGCAACCGAACCAACCGCTTCCTATGAAGCTGATGGCGGGCCGATTCCCGGACGCGGCCAATGAAGCGGCTGTGTCGTGGGGCCCCGGCTACGCGCATGCGAACGTCGGCGACACGATCTACGTGAAGTTGATCTCCCACAAGGTGTCGTACGGCGACCTGTTCTCGGGCAAGAAGCCGTTCCCGGGCGCATTCGAGAAGCCGATCCCGCTGACCGTGACCGGGATCGTGCTCACGCCCAACGACCTCAGCGGCACCGACAGCACGGTGCTCACCACATACCCGTTCTACGAGGCGCATCGGAACACCGCCTTCGGGTGTGATGCGGCGACGCTGCATCTGACGGAGGGACTCGCGAGCATCCCGGCCTTCGGTGAGCAGATCTCCCAGCTCGAGCCGAACGCCTTCTTCTTCGACATGACGCAGGAGGCGATCGTTGCCGAGCGATCTACGCACCTGCGTTCGATCATCACCCGGGTGTTCGGGTGGCTGATCGTGATCGCCGGACTGCTCGTCGTCGGACAGGCGCTGGTCCGGCGGACCGTCCTCGCATCGACCGAGGACCCTATCCTTCGCGCGCTCGGGATGTCTCGAGGCCAGATCACACGCGTGGCGCTCGTCACGGGGGGAGTCGTTGGCGTCGGCGGTGCGCTGATCGCCGTCGTTGCTTCGACGGCGGTTTCGCCGTTCACGGGTTACGGCATCGCGAAGCTGATCGATCCCATCCAGGGTGTGTATGTCGCTCCGGTCATCACCGTCGCCGCGGTCGTCATGATCCTCGTCGTGGCGCTGCTGCTGACCGGTGTGCCCGCGTGGCGGTTGGCGGCGGCGCGGGGTGGGGTAGCCGGCGCGGTGGAGCTCTCGGGCTCCGGCCGTCCGTCCAGGATCGCCACCGCGCTCGCGTCGATCGGGTTGCCGGTGTCGGCGGTCGCCGGGGCACGGCTCGCGCTCGAACCGGGTCACGGCCGGACGGCCACACCCGTTCGGAGTGCCGTGATCGGTCTGTCGCTCACCGTGGCAGCGATGATCGCCGCGTTCGGGTTCGCCGCCAGCATGAACCACTTCGTGCACACGCCGGCGTTGTGGGGCATCACAGGCGACTTCGGCACAGGCAGTCCCTTCTCCGGGAAGCTCTTCCAACAGCGAGCCGTACCGATGCTCGAGCGCAACCCAGCATTCACCGACCTGACGATCGGCAACTTCCAGGACTCGGTCTATGTGGGCGAAGGCGGCTCGACGGTTTCGGCGAACGCGTGGGGCCTCTCGCCGGCCAAGGGCTCACTGGTCGTTCCGACGATGCTCGCCGGTCGCTGGCCGACCAATGACGATGAGATCGCCCTCGGTGCGACAACTCTCAAGCAGATCGACGCGACGATCGGCGACCGCATCTCGGTCTCGGCGGGTGGCAACCGCTATGACCTCACGATCGTGGGAGAACCGGTGTTCCCCGACCTCGGGTTCGGCCCTGGGCTCGGACAGGGGGCGGGCCTCACCTTCGAGGGCCTCAAGCGGTTCTACCCGGACGCGAGCGTCGGGCTGGCGCTTGGTCGGTTCGCGCCCGGCGCGGATCAGGAGGCGGTCAGCAAGGAGATCAATCCGGAGTTGCGGAAACTCCAAACCTCGTTCCGGCCGGGCGACCTCTCGAACCTCGGCAACTCGACCAAGGAGGCCCAGCGCTCTGAGAACGTGCCCCTCATCCTTGCGTCGCTGTTCACCTTGTCGGCGCTGGCCACGCTCATCCACGTGTTGATCACATCGGTACGGCGGCGTCGGAAGGACCTTGCGATCCTGCGAACGCTCGGCTTCAAGAAGCGACAGGTCGCGAGCGCCGTGGCATGGCAGTCCGTTGTCCTCGCGCTCGTCGCCCTCTTGATCGGGGTCCCGGTCGGCGTCTTGATCGGCCGGCTCGGGTGGTCGCTGTTCGCGACCAACCTCGGGGTCGTCTCGGTGCCGGTGGTCGCGTGGGTGCCGGTCGCCGCCGCGGTACCGGTGACGGTCCTCGCGGCCGTGGTGATCTCGATCGGACCCGCGCTCGCGGCGCGTCGCACGAAGCCCGCGATGGTCCTGCGGGCGGAGTAGCGCGTGCGCGCGTCAAGCCGGTGGCTCGTGTGGGGCGTTCTCCTCGCCGTGCTCGGTAGCGTGGTCGTGTGGGGGTTGAACGCGGTGTTCGACCACGACGTCGCGGTGTGGATCGGGGCGCTCGTCGGGCTTGTCGCGATCGTGCCGTTCCTGCTCTCGTTGCGGTGGCCGTCGGTGGCCCGCGCGGCAGATCCCGCGCTCATCGCGACGATCTCGGTCGCCGCGCTCCTCGGCATCGTCGCGGCGGTGTATATGGCAGTGGTCCTGCTCGCCGGCCGCGAGCCGACCTCGGATGAACGGTGGTTCCTCGGGCTCGCGCTGATCGTCGTTGTGGTCGCGGCGCTCGTGTATCGCGCGGCTTCCCCCGGGATCGATGCGTGGGCTCGACGGCTCGTGTCGCGCGACCGAGCGTCGAGCGCCGACCTGACCCGCACGTTCAGCGCGCGGATGTCCCGCGCGATCCCGTTGGACGAGCTCGCGCTCCAATCGGCCGAACAGCTGCGCGACGCGCTCGAGCTTCGGGCGGTGGAGCTGTGGACGTTGCACGGCTCGATGCTGCGACCGTGGATCGGCGACCCGGAGATCGACCGCGCGCCCATCGACCTGGGAAGCCTCGAGCCGGTCGTGATCGTGCAGGCCGGCCTGTCCGGACACGGCTGGCTGAGCGTGTGGATGCCGCAGATGCTCGACGGCCGCGAGGACGCGTACGTCCGCCTGGCGCCGATGGCGCACGCCGGCGAGCTGCTCGGCGTGCTCGTGATCGAACGGCCGGTCACGGCAACGACGTTCTCCGCCGACGACGAACGCACGCTCGTCGAGATCGCGCGCCAGCTCGGCGTCGTGCTGCACAACGCGCGCCTCGACTCAGCCTTGGAGGAATCGCTGCAGGAGGTGCGGCGACAAGCCGACGAGCTCCAAGCGTCGCGCGGCCGCATCGTCGCCGCGGGTGACACCGCTCGCCGCACGATCGAACGGAACCTCCACGACGGCGCGCAGCAGCACGTCGTCGCGCTCGGGATCCAGGTGAAGCTCGCGCGGCAGCTGATGGACAAGGACCCGGCGAGAGCAACTGAGGTGCTCGACGGTCTGTCGACCGCGGTGGAGGACACGCTCCAGGAACTGCGTGATCTCGCGCATCGGATCTACCCGCCGCTGCTCGCCGACCGGGGGTTGCCCGACGCCCTGCAAGCCGCCGCCAGGCGCGCGGTGTTGCCGGTGACGGTGCGGACCGCCGGCCTCGGGCGCTTCGCGCCCGAGGCCGAAGCGACCGTCTACTTCTGCGTCCTCGAGGCGCTCCAGAACGCCGGCAAGTACGCCGGCGACGGCACCAGCGTCACGGTCACCGTCGAAGCGCGCGAGCCCGGCCTCACGTTCGTCGTCAAGGACGACGGGGCAGGCTTCGACACCCGCTCGAAGGGGATGGGCGCGGGATTCCAGAACATGCTCGACCGTCTCGGCGCACTCGGCGGCACCCTGCGTGTCGAGTCGGCGCCGGGCCGCGGCACGCAGGTCGCCGGCGCGGTGCCGGCGACGCCGCTCGAACCCGCGCCGGCCTAAGCCACGCCGTCGAACGTCTCGTCGGCGTGGAGCGCCGCGTGATCCATCGCGTGGGCAAGCACCTCGTCGGCCAGCGCGAACGCGTCGGCGCTGACGTCCCCGGTCTCGCCGTTCGCCAGGATGATCACGGTGGTGCGTTCGGTCGGGAACCGCACCATCTTCGCCGTCCAGCCGGGGAAGCTCCCGCCATGGCTGTGGATCGGCAGCCCTCGGTGCGTGCGGACCGACAGTCCCCATCCGTAGTGGATCGGCGTGCCGTCGTCGAGCGCGCCCCGCTGTACGAGCCCCGATGCGACCGAGCCCTCTTCGTAGAACGCGGCGTCCCACCGCGCGAGATCGTCGACCGTCGTCCAGAGCCCGCCCGCGCCGACCGCGTGGAAGCGCGCCGGCTCGACGTAGATCCCGCCGTCGCTGGCGAGGAAGTGCCCGCGCGCCGCTTCGGGCGGCAGCGCCGTCTCCTGATCGCGGAAGAACGATGCGGTCATGTCGAGCGGCGCGAACAAGCGCTCCTCGGCCAATAACGGCAGCGATCGACCGTCGACCGCCCTGACCACCTGCCCGAGCAGTTGGTAGCCGCGGTTCGAGTACGCGTAGCGCGTTCCCGGCACGAACGCGGTCCTGTCGAGGGAACGGATGTCGGCCATCACGTCGTCGTTCCCGATGGCGCGAACGCCGCGCGGCGGTGGCGGCGGCCCGCCCCGATCGCGGTCCGAGATGCCGGCGGTGTGATGGACCAGATGTCGGACCCGCACGTCGTCGCCCCAACCCGGCAGGTCCACGACATACGAAGACACCGGGGCGTCGGGATCCAGGACCGCTCGGTCGATCAGCGACCGCGCACACGCGGCGACGAACTGCTTCGCGAGCGACCCGACGTAGAAGCGCGACGAACGGACCAGCGGCTCGCCGGTGTCGGCACACGCGAGCCCCTCGACCGTCATGCGGTCCATCACGCCGTTGTGGATCACCGCGGTGACGCGCCCCGACGGATCGGTGGCGGCGTTCACGCGTGCGTGGGCGCCTCGGCCGCCTCCAGATCGGGAAGCACGATGGTCTCGGCGGCCTCGTGCTGGATCGGGAGCAGCACCAGCAGGACGAGCATCGCCAGCACGAAGGCGTTCTCCGCGATGACGCGGAACGGGCCGAGCGGCACGCCCGCACGACCCCACAACGGGACGTCGGCGAGGAACAACAGCATCGTCGCGCTCCACGCGATCCATCGTTCGCGCGTGCGTCCGTCGCCGAGCAGCACGCCGGTTGCCGGCACGATCCACACCGCGTGGTGGACCCACGAGATCGGTGAGACCAGCACCCCGGTCAGCCCAACCAGCGCCGCCGCCGCCAGTTCGTCGCCGGAGAGATGCGCCTCGCGCGCGCGACGCAACCCAACCACCAGCACGATCAACGCAACCGCTGCCCACACCGCGGTCGAGGACCACCCGATGCGCTCGAGCATCCCGTTCACCGATTGGTTGAAGACGTCGGAGGCGTCGCCTGCGCGCTCCGGGTGGATCGCGATCTGGAACCAGTAGGTGCTCGAGGTGCTCGGTCGCAGCGCAGCCGTCGCCGCCCACAAGCCGATGGCGGTCGCGCTCGCGATGATCGCGGCCCGCCAACGTTTCGTGACCGCCCAATACAGGACGAACACGCCGGGAAGCAGCTTGATCGCAGTCGCGATCCCAACCAGCACGCCGCGCGGGAGCCGCGTGGTCCCCGGCAGCGTGTCGGCGAGCACCAACGCCATCAGAACGAGCCCGAGCTGCCCGAGGTCGAACACCGACAGGACCGGGGCGGTCAGCCCGCACACGGCGATCACGCACGCCCACGCGATCCATCGCC
The DNA here is from genome assembly GCA_963792215.1 of uncultured Actinomycetes bacterium. Classification (GTDB taxonomy): domain Bacteria; phylum Actinomycetota; class UBA4738; order UBA4738; family HRBIN12; genus AC-51. The sequence continues at coordinate 662,449 of CAWBVL010000007.1, read as the reverse complement.
GCTCGCCGAGTCGGTCGAGCAATCGCGCGTATGAGACCCGCACGACCCAGACCAGCAGCGCCAGGTCGACCAGCGTCCACGCCACATCGACCGCACGCCACGGCAACCACGCGACGAGCGCCATCGCGGCCGCCCACATCGGCGGATACGTGTACGGCAGCGGCGTCGAGAGCGCCTGGCCGAAGTGGTCGCCGTACAGCGTCGCCCCGTCGCCGAACCGGCGCCCCGCGAGCAGGTACACCTCGAGGTCCTTCATCGTGCCGACGCCGAGCGCGGTCGTCAGGATGACGGCCGACGCTGCGACGACGATCACGCCTGCGATGAGCGCATTGCGTCGCTCCGTGCGAGCTACGTCCAGGGAACGCACCCTCCGAGGATAGGCGCGTCGAGCGAGCGGGCTAGCCGCGCTGCTTCCTGCGCTTGCGCTCGGTTCGCCGCTCCGCCTCGAGGCGCTCCAGATCGACATCCTCGTAGGACATGTGCGTGAAGGCGGCACCGATCGCGGGGTGCACGCCCGAGATCTGCCGGTGCATCTCCTGCGCGACTTCGCGGTACACCGGGTGCCCGGTCGGCTGCGACCGCAGCTCGGTCAGGTGCATCGCTTCCCGCGCGGTCATCTGCATCACGAACCGGATCCGGTACGCCATCGACACGGCGTACTGCGCGACGTCGGGAAGCCCCGCGGCGGCGATCGCCTCATAGGTCTCGCGCGAGCGGATCATGACGTGATCCCAGCGGTCGGCCAGTCCCGCCTCGGTGATCGCCTCGGGCACCTCGTAGCCGAGCGCCGGCGTTAGCCGTTGCCACTCGAGGGTCAGCGGGCGGTGACGCTGCAGGTCGCGGTACGCCCCGTAGTCGCAGAGGACGTCGAAGCGGTACTGCGTGCGCTCCCACGCGCGACCGGGCTTGTGGCGGCGATTCCCACGATCGCCGAGGCTCGCCGCGAGGATCTCGGCGCGTTCCTCGTCCGTCATCGCGCGCACGACGTCGAGCAGTTGGTCATCGGGGAGGGCGCTGTGCGCGTAGAGCACCGCCGCCGTGACCTTCAGCTCACCCTCGGGGTCATGGTCAACCAAGTTGACCAACCTCGCGCGGCTCGGGCGAGATGTCGCCGACGAGCTTGTACGTGAGCTCGTCGGTTCGCTCGCGCACCGCCTTCCAATAGTCGGTCCACGCGACGCCCCGCTCGGTCTGATCGACACGCTCCAAGAACTCGGGGATCACCTTGCGGAGTTCGGTGAGCATCAGCTCGCTGTAGTCGCGCATCTCGGCGAGCGGGTGCTGCGCCAGGCGCATCAGCAGTTGCTCGTACGACTGCCCGGTCGCGTAGATCCCGAGGTTCGACCGCGTGCCCGCGGGCAGCAGCATCCGGAGCGTGTCGCACGTTTTCGCGAGCATCGTCTGCCGGTAGACGAAGTCGGTGTCGTCGGGCTGCTTGGGGAACCGCTCCTTGAACCACGGCTCGAGCTGCTCGTACAGCTCCCCGTAGACCGTGAAGGCCTCGTCGAGGAACGCGGCGTACGTGTCGGCGAGCGGCGTGTGCTCCAGCTCGGCCGGCACGGTCGCGCGCCAGCGCCCGCCCGGCTTGTCGTCGTAGCGCATGTACCGCGTCGACTGCTCCAGGTACGCGGCGAGCCGTCCCCACTCGAGCGCCTTGGCCAACAGCTGGGACGACTGCTCGCACGCGAGATGGACACCGCCGAGCTGCGCCACCGAGTCGTCCCCGTACTCCACGAACACCCGCTCGTAGATCCCCGCGGCGCGCTCGGACCGGCCACGCGCCTCCGCCGTGCCGAGGCGCAAGACGTCATCGGCGAACTCGTCGAGGAACAGCCGCCGGAGCGACTTCGTCGTGCGGGAGTATCGCGCGAACATCGCGCCCTTGACGGCTTCGGGCAGGTTGGTGAGTGCGAACACCGGCCCGTCGAGGTTCGAGACGAACGGTTCGAGGGTCACTTGCTCTTGCGGGGTGAACTGCTCGGTCACGTACGCGGTCACGGCGACGGGCTCCCTGTCGGCGACGGACTCTCCTCCGAGCCCGTGTAGAGACCAACGGTACTGCCGAGCGGCACGACGGTCCCGGGGGCCGGATCCTGCATCGCGACGAAGTTCGTGTTCGGGCATTGTGGGAGTGGCGTCGTCGTTCCCCGGAAGGCCGGCACGAGACCGAGCTTCCGGAGTTCGTTCTTGGCCTTGCCATAGGTGACACACGTGTAGTCGTCGAGGGTGACCGTGGTCGGCGCGGCCGGGTTGAGTGTCACGTCGACCAGTGTGCCCGGCTGGACCGAGTCGCCGGCCGCAGGGCTCTGGTCGATGATCGTGTTGGGCTGGCACGCGGTATCGGGCGTTGCGGCGGTCGCCTTGGCGCCGAGCGTCAGGCCGGCCGGCAGGGCCCCCTGCGCTTGCGCGAGGGTCAGACATCGCAGGCTCGGCACCGGGATCGCCGCCGGCTTCTCCGCGACGGTCAGTACCACGGCGGTGCCGGGCTCGACCGGGTCGTTCTGATTGATGCTCTGGGCGAGCACTTGACCAGCCGGCACCGACTGCGTCGTCTTGAACGACCGACTCACCGATAGGCCGTATTGGTTCTCGAGGATCGACTTGGCCTCGGTGTACTGCTTGCCGACCATGTCGGGCATCGGCTTACTCGTGGCCTGGTTGCTATCCAGGCTCTGGGCCAACAGATATCCGCCGACCCCGAGCAGCGCCACGATGAGCGCGCCGATCAGGACGCCGAGCCACACGCGCTTGGAGGACTGCTCGGGCTCGGGTGGCGGCATCACCTCGGTGGGCTGCCGTGCGATGACCTGCGTCGCGGTCGCATCGCCGACCACGGGCAGCAGCGGCGTCGCCTCCACGTCGATCCCCTGTCGGACGCGCTCGAGGTCGGCGATCAGCTCGCCGGCGGTCTGGTAGCGGTTCGCCGGGTTCTTCGCCAGGCACTTCATCACGACGGCGTCCAGGCGCGGCGGCACATCGGGATTGGACGCGGACGGCGGAGGTGGCGTCTCATTGACCTGCTTGTAGGCGATCGCGACCGGCGTGTCGCCGGTGAACGCCTGACGGTGCGCGAGGATCTCGTAGAGCACGCATGCCGAGCGAGTAGATGTCGGAGCGCGCGTCGACCGGCTGGCCCTGTGCCTGCTCGGGGGAGAAGTACGTGGGCGTCCCCATCACCGACGCGGTCTGCGGCGCGGTGCGCGTCGCTCTGTAGCCGCGCGATGCCGAAGTCCATCACCTTGACCGCGCCCGACCGAGTGACCATCACGTTCGCGGGCTTGATGTCGCGGTGGATGATGCCGTGCTCGTGGGCGGCTTGCAGCGCGGAGGCCACCTTCTCGGTGAGCTCGACCGCCTGCATCGCTGTCGGGTGTCCGCCGCCGCCGAGGAAGGATGCGAGCGTGCGCCCCTCGATGTACTCCATGACGATGTAGTGCGTGTCGCCGTCGGCGCCCGCGTCGTAGACGCCGACGATGTTCGGGTGGTTGAGTCGCGCGGCGGCCTGCGCCTCGCGGCGGAACCGCGTGACGAACCCGGCGTCGCGGTCGAACGGGTGCCCGAGCACCTTGATCGCGACGGTCCGGTCCAGCTGCGGGTCGAACCCACGGAAGACCTCGGCCATCCCGCCCTGCCCGATGCGGGCCTCGACGGTGTAGCGCTCGCCGATCGTCTGCCGTTCCACCTCGTGGATCCCCTCTGCGTCAGCCGCGCGGTAGGTAGGACTCGATGACCTGCTTCGCGATCGGGGCCGCCACCTGGCCGCCGGTCGCCTCGTTCCCGAGGTCGCCGCCGTCGAGCACGATAACCCCCACGGCGATGCGCGCCGTCTGTCCCTGCCCGGCGGGTGCGAACGAGGTGAACCACGCGTTCGGCGGCCCGTGCGTGTTTGCGGACGTCCCGGTTTTGCCGGCGACCGTTACACCGGGGATCTGCGCGAGGTAGCCGGTGCCGTTCTGCACCACGTTGACCATCATCTGCCGGAGCTCGGTCGCCGAGGTCGACGTCAGCGGGTGGCTGTAGTCCTGCGGGTCGAACGTCGTGATCGTCTGGCCCGTGGTCGCGTCGCGGACCTCGGTGACGAGGCGCGGCTCGTACAGCGTGCCGCCGTTCGCGATCGCCGAGGCGATCAACGCGATGTGCAACGGGTTCAGCAGATCGTTGTCCAGGCCGATCGACGATCGCGCCAGCGCGGGCTCGTTGTTCCCGAAGTACTGGGCCTCGGGGAACCGCCCGGTCTGCCACGGCAGGATGAACGGGATCGTGTCGTTCAGGCACGGCGCCGGCTGGCCCTCGACCGGCGCGATCTTGCACAGACCGTACGCCTGCGCCTGGGCGGTCATCTTGTCGGCCCCGAGCGCCATCCCGATCTGGGCGAACGTCACGTTGCACGACTCGGTGAACGCCTCTTCCATCGTGACGGTCGACGAGCCGCCGTTGCAGAGCTCGTTGCCGAAGTTCTGGATGGTGCTCGTGGTCTGCGGCAGGTCGAGCTGGTGCGGGTTCTTCCAGGTCTTGGTGGGCGGCCAGTTGTTCTCGAGCGCTGCGCTCGCCGTGATGGTCTTGAAGGTCGAACCCGGCAGATAGAGGTCTTGGAACGCGTGCGAGACGAGTGGGTGCGACGGGTCGGAGATGAGCTGTTGCCAGGCGTTCCCGATCTGCTGGTCGCTGCCGCTCGACAGCTGGTTCGGGTCGAACCCGGGGTTGGAGTACATCGCGAGGATGTCGCCGTTGCTCGGGTCGATCGCCACGACGGCGCCCTGGTGCGTGCCGAGCGCCTTGCGCGCCGTGGCCTGCACGCGCGGGTCCAGCGTGGTGATGACGGAGCCGCCTTTCTTGGGCCGGCCCAGGAGGATGTCGGTCAGGTTCTGCGTCGCGAACTCGGGCGCGGTCCCCGACAGGTAGGAGTTCATCGCCTGTTCCAGGCCGGTGCGCCCGTAGATCCGGGAGTAGTAGCCGGTCAATTGCCCCCAGAGCTCTCCGTTCGGGTAGTCCCGCAGATACTTGTACGGGGACGTCGTGTCGGGGTTCGGCGTGGACTCCGCGAGGACGGTCGTGCGGTTCGCGGCCAGGATCTGTCCGCGTTCGACGGCGTACTCGGCCTTGATCTGCCGGGGCGCGTTGGCGGGTTCGTTCGCGATGCGGTCCGAGGCGACCACCTGAACGTAGGCGACCTGGCCGAACAACAGCGCGAAAAGTGCAACGAACGCGATCCCCAGGCGCCGGATCTGGCGGTCCATCTAGACGTCCACCTGTGTGTCGTCTGGTTCGGTCTTCGCGCGCACCCGTCGCCGACGGAAGTACGGACCCGCGGACGTGCGCAGCAGCAGCGCGATCGCGACCGCCGACGCGACACGGCTGGTGCCGCCATAGCTGACGAGCGGTAACGGCACGCCGGTCAACGGGATCAGACGCAGCACTCCCGCGGCGATCACGAACACCTGCAGCCCGAGCACCGTCGTGACGCCGACCGCGAGGAGCTTCTCGAAGCTGTCGTGCCGCTCCACGGCGATCCGCAACCCGCGGCCGACGATCACCAGATACAGGAGGAGCACGGCAGCGACCCCGAGCATCCCGAGCTCCTCACCGAACGCGGCGAGGATGAAGTCGCTGCCGACGTACGGGATCAACGTCGGCGAGCCAAGCCCGAGACCGGTGCCGACCATCCCGCCCGACGCGAGCGCGAACCATCCCTGCGACAGCTGATAGCCCTCGTCGTTCACCTTCCCGGGGTCCATCGCGTGCAGCCACGCGTCGACGCGCACCTGTACGTGCGAGAACGCGAGATAGCCGATGTAGGCGCCGATCGCGAACAGGATCAACCCGAGCACGAGGTACGCCCACCGGCCGGTCGCGACCCAGAGCATCACGATGAAGACGCCGAACAGCAGGAGCGACGCACCCATGTCCCGCTCGAGGAACAGCACGAGCAGCGACGCGCCCCACGCGAGCATGATCGGGCCGAGGTCCTTCACGCGCGGCAGGCCGAAGCGGCCGACGCCGGTCGCGAGCAGCTCCCGCCGTTGCCCGAGATAGCTCGCGAGGAAGATCACGATCAGGATGCGCCCGGCTTCGGCGGGCTGGAACGTGATGAACCCGAGGTTCACCCACAGGCGCGCGCCGTTGATCTCGGTGCCGATCTTGGGCACGATCGGCAGCAGCAGGAGCGCGATGCCCAGGAGACCGATCGTGTACGTGTACGCGTCGAGTTGCCGCACGTCGCGCACCAGCGCGAGGGTGGCGACGAGGACGCCGAGGCCGATCGCGAGCCACACCGCTTGTTCCGTCGCGAACTCGGGATGCTCGCGCGCGGTCATCAACCGGTAGAGCATCGCGAGGCCGAGCCCGCCGAGCAGCACCGCCGTCGGGTAGAGGATGGGGTCCGCGTCGCGCGCGAGCCGACGGACGGCGTACCACCCGCCGAGAGCGAGCACCGCGAACACCACCCCGTACGTGACCAGGTTGGCCGGTGTCTGGCCGTCGAGGCCGAGGCCCTGCAGCGCGTAGGCGAGCACGCTCGCGATGACCGCGACGATCGTCGAGGTCAGGCCCGTTCGCCTTCGGATACGTCGGGTGCGCGTGGTCGGGGTGGCCGCGACGGCGCTCATCCGCCGCCCCCTCCGCCGTTCTTGTTGTGGTGCTGCTGATGCTGCTGCTGTGCCCGCAGGTCGGCCTGCATCTGCGCAACGGTCTGCATGGCGCTGTCGCGACTCGAGTAGGTGATCCCTTGGTCGAGCCCCTGGTAGCTGGGGAACTTCGCGATCGCCGTCACGTCGATGCCGGTGTCCAGGTCGACGTGCGAGAGGTGGACGCCGAACGGCGCCGCTGGGATGCCCTGGTAGAGCGCCACGCGGCCGTCGCTCACGCCGAGGTACCACTGCCGGTCCAGGTATGAACGGAGCACCGTGTAGGCGACCAGCAGCAGCACGATCGTCGTCAGCACGACCGTGATCGCGCGCCACGGGACGCGGCGTTCCGACGCCGGCGAACCCGTTTGCGCCTCGGCCACCGTGCCCGCGTCCGGCTCGCCCGGCTCGACCTCCAGCACGATCGCGGTGATGTTGTCGATGCCGCCCGCGCGATTCGCGGCGCGCACAAGACGGTCGGCGGCGTCCTGCGGCGCGCCGCGCGCGATGTCCAGGATCGCGCCGATCTGCTCCTCGGTGACCATGTCATGCAGTCCGTCGGAGCAGATCAGCACCTGGTCACCCTCGAGCAGGCCGAGGTCGAGCGCTTCGACGTCGACCTTCGGCTCCGTCCCCAGCGCACGGATCAACACGTTGCGGTGTGGGTGCACGTCGGCCTCGTCGCGGCTGATCTCACCGGCCTCGACCATGCGGTCGACCAAGGTGTGGTCGCGCGTGAGCTGTCGGAGCGATCCGGCGCGCAGCAGATAGGCGCGACTGTCCCCGACGTGCACCAGGTGGAGCGCGTTGGCCGACGCGAGCGCGGCGGTGACCGTCGTGCCCATCCCCGCGAACTTCGTGTCCTCGCCGGAGCGGGCGAACACGACGCGGTTCGCCTCGCGCACCTTGTCGTCCAGCGTCGTCTGGCCGGCGCGCTGCATGTCGCCGATCGTTTCGAGCGCGAGCTGCGACGCGACCTCTCCCGCGTTCGCGCCGCCCATCCCGTCGGCGATCGCATACAGCGGCGGCTCGACGATGTACGCGTCCTCGTTGTGGTCGCGCACGCGGCCTGTGTCGGTGGCGACGCCGGCGACGATCCTCATCGGCGGAGCTCCACGATCGTCTGGCCGACGCGGATCTTGTCACCGGGCGTGAGCATCGCCGGCGCCACGAGCTTCTGTTCGTTCACGAACGTGCCGTTGGTCGAGCCGAGATCCTCGACGTACCAGTTGCCGCTGCGATCGAAGATGCGCGCGTGCTGCTGTGACACATAGGTGTCGTCGAGGCGGAGCTCACATTCGACCGAACGTCCGATCGTGGTCGACGCGTCGAGCCGCACCGACCGCGGCTTCTGTCCATCGGACTGCACCATCAGCATGCTCGCCCTGGCGGGGGAGTCCGACGCGGGCGCGCCGCCGGTCGCGACGCCCGACGGCGTGCGGTCGACGTTCAAGCCGCGGACCACCCATCGCATCGAGCGCCAGATGAACAGGAACAACAACGCGAGCAGCCCGTACTTCAGCGCCGAGAGCGCGAACGGCTCGACCGCCGCCAGCATCACTCGCTCCGGTATTCGATCTGCGTCGCTCCCACCGTGATGCGGTCGCCGTCTGACAGGGTCGCCGACTGGACGTCACGCCCGTTGACCTTCGTGCCGTTGGTCGAGCCGAGGTCAGTCACGGTCGAGACGCCGTCGGCGGTGCGGATCTGCGCGTGCCGGCGTGAGGCGCCGGAGTCGCCGACGACGATGTCGCACTCGGACAGCCGGCCGATCGTCATCAGCTCCCTGTCCACGGGGATCGCGCGGACGCCGCCCTCTTCGTGGACACGGAGCTGCGCGCGCTTTTGGGGTTCCGGCGCAGGCTTGGGGACCTCGACCGGCTGATCGCCCTGAACGAGCGACCCCTCGACCTCGAGGTCGCCGCGCTTCATCTTGTTGTCGACGAAGAACTCGACCTCGGGCGGCCCGACCAGCCCCCAGCCGCGCTCGCCCGCGTTGTCGAGGATGACGGTCTTGAGCTCGGCCACTAGGGCGGTCTCGATCTGCTGGAACTTCGGGCCGTCCTCGCTGGAGAGCGAGATCTCGAAGTGGTTGGGCGCCCAGACCTCGTTCACGGCTACCTGCTTGCCGTCGTCCATCGCCCGTACGACGCGCTTGGCGATCTCGACCGGCTGGACGCCGGACCGGAACGTCTTCGAGAAGAGGCCCTCGACCAGGCCCCCCAATCGACGCTCGAAGTTTCGGAGGTTCGGCACGGTGTTGGTTGGCGGGGAAGGTCGCTCGTCCGCTCGGGGTCATCCTACCCCGCAGGGTGTTGCGGACCCGTGGCATCGGGCGGCGCCATGTGCGCCCATGTCGCTGCGGCTCAAAGCTCGCCGAGAGGCGCTGCTACGATTCCCGTCCCCACGGGCGAGTGGCGGAATTGGCAGACGCGCAGGATTCAGGTTCCTGTGTCCGAAAGGACGTGGGGGTTCAACTCCCCCCTCGCCCACTTCCCACGCGGATCAACTCCGTCGCAGCGCGCGCGCGCGCATACTCTCGCTCGTCCGACCGGTGTGAGGAGCATGGGTGGATCGTCACGCGGGCTTCTGGGATCCACTCCGCATCCGCGACGTTCGCCTGCTGATCGCGGGGCTCGGTCTTTCGCAGATCGGCGACTGGCTCTACAACGTCGCGCTGATCGTCTTCGTGCTCGAACGCACCGGCTCGGCCGCGTGGGTCGCGGCGGCAGGCATCATCCGGTTGCTGCCGTACGTGCTCTTCGGCCCGGTCGGAGGCTGGATCGCGGACCACCGCCCCAGGCGATCCACGATGGTGGCGTCGGACCTGATCAGGTGCGCGGCGATGCTCGTCCTCGCCGTGGTGACGGCTCGCGACGGTGCCCCGGCTTTGGCGCTCACGCTCGCTGCCGTCGCCACCGTCTTCTCGGTCGCGTACAGCCCGTGCGTGAACGCGGCGATCCCCCGGATGGTTTCCGAGGACGATCTGTCGGCCGTCAACACGTTGTCGGCAACGGTAACGAACCTCAGCTACGCCCTGGGTCCCGCCCTCGGCGGGTTGATGCTGATCATCGGCTCACCGACCGCTGCGTTCCTCGTGAACGGGGTCACGTTCCTGTCCTCAGCGATGCTGACGATCCTGATCCACGCTGATCTGGGTCCCGACGTCGAGACCGCACGGCCTCCGGTGGTGACGCAGACGGTCGAGCCGGCAACGGGCTCCGGCTACATGGCCGGGTTCCGTGTGCTCTCGTCGTCGCCGTTCGTGCTCGCGCTCGTCCTTACCCAAGTTGCGACGTGCGTTCTGTATGGCCTGGAGACGGTGCTCTACGCGCTGGTCACGACCGCTCGTCTCGGTATGACCGTGGACGGGGTCGCCTTCCTCTACGCGGCGATCGGTGTGGGCGGGCTAGCCGCGGCGGGGCTCGCCCGGCGATTGGCCGACCGGACAGAGGCCGGCCTCGTCCTGGCGATGGCGGCACTGCTGTGCGGGGTCCCGATGGCGACACTCGCCGTGCTGACGCTGCCGAGCGCTGCCCTGGCGGTCCTGCTGATCGAGGGCGCGGCGATGATCGTCGTCGACGTGATGGTCGCGACCTCGCTTCAACGGGTGCTGGGCGCAGACGTTCTCGGCCGTGCATTCGGCGCGCTCGACGCGTCGATCACGGCCGGGATGCTTTTCGGGATGCTCGTCGCACCGATCGTCGTGTCCACCTTCGGTCTCACGACGGCGCTCGTCGTCGGTGGCGCGCTGATGGCGCTCGCCGGTGTCGGCGTCTGGAGCCAGCGACACGCGATCGACGCGTCGGTGGCGGCGTACTCGGGCCCGCTGCAGGACCGGGTGGCCGTGCTTCGCCGCTTGTCGATCCTCCGTGGCGCCAGCCGGGCGACGCTCGAGCATCTGGCCGAGGCGCTCACGGAGGAAGACATCGACGCCGGCGTGCCGGTGATCCGTGAGGGAGACGAGCCGGACGACCTGTTCGTCGTGGTCCGGGGCGAGCTGCAGGTGACGGTCGCCACGAAGGAAGGTCCCGATCGCCGGGTCGGCGACCTCGCGCTTGGCGACTACTTCGGTGAGGTGGGGCTGTTACATCGGATCCCGCGGACGGCGACCGTTCGGACGGTCGTTCCGTCTCACCTGTATCGCGTCCCCGGGCAGGAGTTCCTGGACATCGTGTCGCAGGGCTCGGTTCGCTCTCGGACGCTGGCACGAACCACTCGTGCGCGGGTCGCCTCGGTCGGCCCCATGGGGGGTCCGGCCGACTGAACGTTCGGCCGATTACTCGCCCGCGGGTTCTGCACTAGGGTCACGAGCCATGCGGATCGCGTTCACCTACAACGTTCGTCATCTCGGTGGCGGACTGGATGCGGCGTCGCAGGAACAAGCCGAGTTCGACGAGCCCGAGACGATCGCCGCGATCCACGACGCGATCGAGGCGAACGGGCACGACTGCATCGACGTCGAGGCCGACGACAACTGCGTCGCGACGCTGCTCGAGCTGAAACCCTCGATCGACTTCGTCTTCAACATCGCGGAGGGTCGGCGCGGCGAGGCTCGCGAAGCCCAGATCCCGACGATGCTCGAGATGCTCGGCATCTCCTATTCCCACTCGGGCGCGCTCACCCAGGCGATCGGGCTCGACAAGGCGCTCAGCAAGAAGGTCTGGCGCTTCCACGGACTCCCCACGCCGAGGTTCGTGTTGTTCGGGGAGGATCTCCGACAACACACGGTCGAAGCGCTGCGCTTCCCGGTGTTGGTGAAGCCGAACAGCGAGGGGTCGAGCAAGGGGCTGTTCGACGGGAACCTGATCGAGAAGCCGTCCGCCCTGATGAGCAAGGTCGAAGAGATCCAGGCGCTTGTCGGGGGCTCGGTGCTCGTCGAGGAGTTCCTTCCGGGCCGTGAGTTCACGGTGTCCGTGTTGGGGAACCCCGGATACGGGAACGGGCTCATGGCGCTTCCGATCGCGGAACAGGACTACTCGGCGTTCCCCCCGGACCTGCAGCACTTCGCGTCGTACGAGGTGAAGTGGTTCTTCGAGGACTCGGCCGCCGGACACGACGCATGCGTCTGCCCCGCCGACCTCACGTCCTCGCTGCAAGAGGAGATCCAAGCGCTCGCGTTCGATGCCTTCACGACGATGGATGCCCGCGATGTGGCGCGTGTGGACATCCGGATGGACGGTGACGGAAGGCCGCAGCTGATCGAGATCAACACCCTGCCGGGGATGCATCACGATCCCAACCTCACGTCGTATCTGCCCGTCTCCGCCCGCGCCGCAGGGTGGGACTACAAGCGCTTGATCGGCGAGATCCTCGATCGGACGATCGCTCGTGTGAAGGGCGGACCGAAGGAGGGACCGCTGGTCGTCGTTCCCGAACTCGTCCCGATGGCGGACCCCGCGCAGCTCATCTCGTGGTGAGGGGCGCCGAGGAAGTTTCTGAGAGATCTCCCATCCGGCTCGTACCTCGGCCGCGTCGGACGGTCTGGGTACCGTTGCTCGGTGCCGTTGCAGAACCGGATGACGCCGCTGGGGGAGCCGATCGCGGTTGAGGCGAGAGGGCTCGTCTACGCGAACCGCGGCAATATGCACAACGCACGTGGGCGCATCCGGCGTCCGTTCGGCGTGAAGCGATGGATCGCATGCCAGCTCGAGTTCCGCGGTTGGCATCGCGCCCCGCTGATGCAGCCGGGGCGGTTCACCGAGCTCTTCTTCCTGGACGAGGCGACCGCGTTCGCGGCCGGACACCGCCCGTGCAGGTTGTGCCGGTACGCGGACTACGAGGCGTTCGTCGACATCTGGACGCAGATCAACCATCGCGCGGCAACAAATGCGGATGCGATCGACGAAGTGCTGCACCGCGAGCGATGGGATCCGACAGCGCGCCGGCAGCGACACCACGAGGCGCCTCTCCGAGCGTTGCCGGATGGCACCTTCGTGCTCGGTGAGGACGGCCAGCCATGGCTCGTGCTCGGTTCCCAACGGTTGCGGTGGACGCCCGCCGGCTACACCGACCGCGCCCCGAGGAAACCACGTGCCTCGGCGACCGTTATCACGCCGCCCTCACTCGTGAAGGTGCTCGCGACGGAGCGAACACCGCTCGTGCCCTTCCTGCATCCGTCCGCGTTGGGCTGAGTTCAGCGATCGGTCGCGAGCCGGGACCAGATCTCTGAGTCTTCCCAGCGTCCCGGCATGACGAACAACGACCGAAGGGTTCCCTCGTAGTGGTAGCCGTTGTGTTCGGCGACCCGCTTCGAGGCCTTGTTGTCGACCGAGATGATCAACTCGAGGCGAACGGCGTCGAGCTCGCTGAACCCCCAAGCCGTGAGCCGCTCGAGCGCGACCGTCGCGATGCCTCGGCCGCGCGCGTCCGGATGGACCACGTAGCCGAGCTCGGCGGTGCGTTCGTCTCGGCGGATCGACGGCGCGACCGCGATCCCGAGGAACCGGCCGTCGCCGGGATCTTCGATCGTGAACGCCTCGCTCGTGCCGTCCGAGCGGCCCTCTTCGTATCGCTGGAGCCAGGTCTCGACGAAGTCCTCCGGCGGTGGACTGGGCACCCGGGTGAACCGAAGCACCTCCGGATCGCGGACCAGGTCTTGCATGCCCGCCGCGTGCGCCGGGCTCGCCGGCACCAGACGGATCGGCGGGGTGGACACCGTTATGCGCCCAGACCGCTGTCGAACGGTCCGAACGCGATCACGGCCAACCTCTTGCGGCGCATATAAGGAGCCAATCATAGGTCCCGCACGAGGCGCTACCGCCGTTTAGGGTGAGCCGCGACGCTATGGCGATGATCGAGATCGAAGGGCTCCGCAAGGAGTACACCCGCGTGCGCGGCGGCCGCACGGTTGCGGTCGCCGGCCTCGACCTCAGCGTGCCGGAAGGCGGCGTGTACGGGTTCCTCGGACCGAACGGCGCCGGCAAGACGACAACGATCCGGTGCCTGTTAGGCCTGGTTCGTCCGAGCGCCGGGCGCCTGTCGCTGCTCGGCGCAGACGTCGCGCACGCGCTGCCGAGCGTGATCGGCCGCGTCGGCTCCATCGTCGAGGCCCCCGCGATGTTTCCGCGCTTCAGCGGCCGGAGGAACCTCGAGATCCTCGCGCGCATCCACGGCGAAGGCGCCACTGCGATCGACGCGTCGCTCGAACGGGTCGGGCTCCGCGATCGGGCCAAGGATCCGGTGCGTACCTACTCGCTCGGGATGAAGCAGCGGCTCGCGATCGCCGCGACGCTGCTGCGCGATCCGTCGCTGCTCATCCTGGATGAACCGGCGAACGGTCTCGACCCCGCCGGCATCGTCGAAGTTCGGGAGCTGTTGCGCTCGCTGGGCTCGGAGGGCCGCACGGTCTTCGTGTCGAGCCACATCCTGTCTGAGGTCCAGCAGACCGCCGACCACGTTGCGATCGTCGCGAAAGGCAAGCTGATCAAGGCCGGCGCAGTGAACGAGGTGCTCGCGACCACCGGGACGAGCGGTGTGATCGTGAAGCTTGCCGACCTCGAGGCAGGCATCCGCACGCTCACCGACGCGAACATCCCCGCGACGATCGAGGCCGGCGCGATCCGCGCCGATGTGCCCGCCGATCAGAGCGAACGGATCAGCCGAACACTCGCCCATGCCGGCCTCTACGTCACGGAGCTCAGACCCGACACGGTGGATCTCGAGACCGTGTTCCTCGAGCTCACGAAGGACCAAGGGGTTTCCGACTGATGCGGCTGCTTCGGTCCGAGTTCCTGCGCGCGCGTTCCCGGCGCGTGGTCCCGATGGTCATTATCGGCGGCTTGATCGGGGTTGTGATCGGCTTGGGGATCGCGGCGGCGTACAACCATAAGCCGTCGCCGGCGCAGATCTCTGCGGCTCAGACCCAGTATCAGGCCACGTACCAGCGCTGCCTCAGCGGCAAGTACTTGGGCCCGGGCCAGCTGATCGACGCCAGGTACACCTCGATCGAGGACGTCTGCAGCGCCGCCGTCACGCCCCAACTCAACGCCATCATGCTGCGCGATGTCGGGATGATCCTCGAGCACATCTCGACGTTCGTGATCTTGCTCGGTGCGCTTCTCGGCGCCTCGCTCGGCGGCGCGGACTGGACGAGCAACACGATGGGCACGCTGCTGACGTGGGAGCCGCGCCGTCTGCGTGTGTTCCTGGTTCGTGCGCTGGTGGTCGCCGTTGTCGTCGTGGTGGTCACGCTCTTCCTACAGATCGCGTTCGCCGTGGTGTATTGGCTCGTCACCGCCGTCCGTGGGGTGACCGGGTTCCTGCCGCCGCACTTGCTCGGGGACGTTGCCGGCACGATGCTCCGCGTCTCGGCGATGGCGATCGCATTCGCCCTCGTGGCCTACGTGCTCGCGATGATCGGCCGCTCGACCGTCTCATCGCTCGGGGTGCTGTTCGGATACCTGATCCTGTTCGAGGGCGTGATCGCCGGATTCCGCCCCTCGATCGAAGGAAGTCTGTTCGTCCGTGCCGCCGTCGTGGTGATCGGCCGGCAGCCGATCCTGATGGAGCCGAAGGACTTCTCTGGACCCGGCATCCCGCAACCGATCGTGGTGATGGACGTCACGAAGGCATGGGTCGTGGTGGCCATCTACGTGCTGGTGCTTGGCGTTCTGTCTCTCGTGCAGTTCCAGCGCCGCGACGTGACCTGAGCGGCTCGAACGGTCGGGCTATACTGCCCACTTCCTCGCAGAATCGTTCGTGCGCTGCATGTTCCGGCGTCGAAGGACAACACGATGACCCTCTCGGATCGCACGTTGACCCTGATCGCGATCATCGCGATCGGTCTGTCGCTGCTCGCGGTCGTGTTCGTGATCCTCGGCGGCGCCAAGGGCGGTGACCGGGCGTCGAACCTGAGCGGCGACGACGCGGTCGGCGCCCTGCTGGGCAAGATCGACCGGCTCGAGCAGGCGGTGCGCACGCTGAACGCGACCGACAAGCGCCAGCAGGTCCAGATCGAGGGGAGCGTGCGGCGGGTCGGCGTGCTCAGATACGACGCCTTCGAGGACGTCGGCGGGCGCCTGTCCTTCTCCTGTGCGCTGCTGGACGATCACGGCACGGGCGTCGTCTTGACCTCGATCAACGGCCGGCAAGAGACTCGGGTCTACGCGAAACCGGTCACGACCGGGCAGAGCTCGTACAACCTGTCTCAGGAAGAGGCGGAGGCGATCCGGCAGGCGATGCACACCGATGAGCGGACGGCGGCTGCGCGATGATCTGGCGCAAGGACGAGGCCGAGGCGGAGCACGGCGAGCACATGGCGTCGCCCGCGCGCGAGCGAAAGGACAAACAGATGGCGGACAACAGCAGTGAGGTCACGATCGTCGGCGCGGGCGCACGCCTGGAAGGCAACGTCGTGTCCGCCGGGAGTCTGCGGATCGACGGCCAGGTCAAGGGCCAGATCAACGCCGACGGCGACGTCACCCTGTCGCCGCAGAGCCAGGTCGAGGCGGACATCCGCGCCCAGAATGTCAGCGTGGCGGGCCGCTTCACCGGCAACATAGTCGTGAAGGACCGCGCGCACCTGGCGAAGGGCGGGCGGATCGACGGCAACATCACCTCGAAGACCCTCGTGGTCGAAGAGGGCGGCGTCTTCCACGGTCAGAGCATCATGGACGCCGGCGCCTCCTCGGGTTCCCGATCGTCCGGACAGCCCGGCTCGTCGTCGACGGGCTCGGCCGGCACGGACTCGAAGGAACCCGATCACGTGAAGGTGTGAGGTAGATGCTCGATATCAAACGACTCCGGGAGGACCCGGAGCCCTACCGCGCTGGGCTGACGCGGCGCGGGATGCCCGAGGCCGTCGACGAGCTGCTCGCCGCCGACGAGAACCGGCGCAAGCTCACGACCCGCGTGGAAGAACTGCGCGCGACGCAGAATCAGGCCTCGAAGGCGATCGGCAAGGCCGAGGGCGATGAGAAGCAGCGGTTGATCGCCGAGGTCGGCGCGGTCAGCGCCGAGCTGAAGGAGCTCGAGCCGCAGCTCGCCGACGCCGAGGCGGCGTTGACCGGTCTGCTGGCCTCGACCCCCAACCTGCCCGACCCGAGCGCGCCCGACGGCGGCGAGGACGACGCGGTCGAGATCAAGCGGAACCACGACCAGCCGCCGGTGTTCGACTTCGAGGCACGCGATCACGCCGCGTTGGGAGAGCTCCTCGGGGTGCTCGACACAGAGCGCGGCGCGCGGACGAGCGGCTCACGCTTCGTGTATCTGCTCGGCGACATCGTGCTGCTGCAGTTCGCGCTGGTCCGCAACGCGATGGACATCCTCACCCAGGAGGACTTCACGCCGGTGATCCCGCCGGTGCTCGTGCGCGAGGAGGCGATGTACGGCACGGGGTTCCTCCCGGCGGAGGCGGTGAACATCTACCGCACCGACGAGGACGAGCTGTACCTGGTCGGGACGGCCGAGGTGCCGCTCGCCGCCCTGCACATGGGCGAGATCCTCGACGAGGCCGACCTGCCGCTGCGCTACGCCGGCTATTCCACCTGCTTCCGGCGCGAGGCGGGCAGCTACGGCAAGGACCTCGGCGGGATGTTCCGCGTGCACCAGTTCGACAAGGTTGAGATGTTCATGTTCACGAGCCCCGAGCGGAGCGCCGACGACCATGAGTTCCTGCTGAGCGTCGAGGAGAAGGTCCTGGGCAAGCTCGAGATCCCGTATCGCGTGGTCAACATCGCGGTCGGCGACCTCGGCGCGCCCGCGACGAAGAAGTATGACATCGAGGCATGGCTGCCGGCCCAAGGGAAGTACCGCGAAGCTGACGAGCTGCTCGAACACCACCGATTACCAGGCGCGGCGGTTGCAGACGCGCGTGCGGCGCGCCGACGGGTCGCTCGAAACGCTGCACACGCTGAACGGCACGGCGACCGCGATCGGCCGCACCCTGATCGCGATCCTCGAGAACCATCAGCGCGCGGACGGCTCGGTCGAGATCCCCGAGCACCTGTGGCAGTACCTGCCCGACCGCGTGCGGGTGTTGCGGCCGAAGGCGAGCTAGACGGGGGGCGCGAGCCCGGCGTCGCGAGCGGCCTCCGCCGCCTGCGACGCCCCCATCCGCGCCGTCACATCGATGCCGACGCCGTGCCACACGACCGTCCCGGGCGGCGCGTCGAGCGACCGCTTGCCCAGCGAATGCAGCCACCGCAGCGAGCCGTCACGATGGATCACTCGATAGACGGCGTCCCAGACGCCCCGTCTCGTTCGCCTCCGCGTCGAGCGCGGCGACGTACTCCTGGTCATCGGGATGCACGAGCCGGCTGAAGTGCTCGCGTTCGGTGAGTAGTTCCTCCGCCGTATACCCGATCAGATCGACGCAGCCCGGTGATATGTACGTGTACCGCGCCACCCCGGTCAGCAGATCGGTGACCTCGGTCCACAATGCGGCCGGCGCGTTCGACTCGACGGCCCACAAGGTGTCGAGCCGCCGAGCGAGGTCCTCACGCTCGTTCCGCGCCTCGGTGACGTCGAAGATCGTGCCGAGGAAGCGGCGTGGGCGCCCCTCGGCGTCGCGCTCGACGCAGCGCATCCGGTCGGCCAGCCACACGATGGAGCCGTCGCGCGTCGATCACGCGGTACTCGTCGATCTGGTCGGCTCCCGTCGTCCATGCATGCTCAACGGCCCGCTGGACCCGCGCACGGTCGTCGGGGTGGACGGCCTCGAACCATCGTCTCGGCTCGGCGAGCTGCGACGGCTCCGTCATCCCCAGGTATGACCCGAGCTTCGGACTGACGTACACCACGCGCGGCGTGGGGGGCTCGTCGCCGTCGAGCTCGTAGCAGTAGAGCGCCGCCGTGCCCAGATCCAATAGCTCCCCGTGCCGGCCCGTCGCGCTCTCCGCGGCGGACTCCGCTTCGCGCTGCGCGGTGACGTCGATCATGACGCCCTCGAACAGGAGCGGTTCGCCGGCATCGTTGCGCATCACGAGCGTCGCCCGATCGAGGACCCAGACGGCTCGTCCGTCGCGCGCCAGGTAGCGGTACTCCATCTGGAACGGCTCGCCGGTCTCGATGCTGTACTCCGCCGCCTCGTTCACGCGCACGCGGTCGTGCGGATGGACCCGCTCGCGCCAGCCGGCCTCGTACCACTCCTCGGCGGTGTATCCCAGCATCTGCGCGATCTGGTCGCCGACATAGGTAGACCATGCGCCGTCCGCCCGTTCCCGCGGCTGCCACAGGTAGACCACAGCAGGCACGTTCTCGAGTATCCGATCCAAGCTCCCGGAGGCGCGGTCGCGCTCGGTCTCGGCGCGCTGTCGCTCGGCGATCTCCATGCCCATGGCCTCGTTGGCCTGCTGGAGCTGTGCGGTGCGCGCGCGCACGCGGAACTCGAGCTCGTCGTTGGCGCGTTCGATCGCTCCCCTGCGCCTCCTTCTCGGCGGTGATGTCGACCATGACGCCCTGCCAATGCAGCGGGACGCCGTCGGCGTCGCGCATCAACGTGGCGTGGTCGCGGACCCAGACGATCTGGCCTTCCGCGCCGATCAGCCGATACTCGCGGCGCCAAGGGTCACCCGTTCCCGAGTGCAGGTCGTGCGCCGCCAGCTCGACCTCTCGGTCGTCGGGGTGGAGGACCTCGACCCACATGTCCTCTTGGTCGAGCCACTCGTCCATCGTGTAGCCGAGCAGCTCCTCGATCTTGCGGTTCACGTAGCGCGTGCGGCGGTCGTCATCGGGCACCATCTCGTAGACGACGGCGGGAAGGTTCTCGAGGAGCGTCACGTACTGCGCCGCCGCAACCTCGGCCGATTGCTGCGCTTCGACGCGCTCGGTGATGTCCTCCATCACGCCCTGCCACACGCGCGACCCATCGTTGTGGCTCGTCACGATCATCGCGGTGTCGCGGACCCACACGACCCGGCCGTCCGGATGCAGGAACCGGTACTCCATGTCGAAGGGCTTTCGCGCCGCCCGCGTTCGCGCATATCGCTCGGTCAGCGGCGCGACGTCATCGGGATGCATCAGCGAGGTCCAGTCCTCCCCGAGCGCGAGGAACGCCTCGGGTCCGTACCCGAGCATCTGCTCGACGTTGGGGGTCATGTAGACGGTGCGTGCGGCCGGGTCAGCATCCGTGGCCACGTAGACCACCACGGGCAGGTGCTCAACGATCTCTTGGTAGGGGATCGTCGGGGTCTCAGGCGTCTCGGGCATCGTGTCCAAGGGTATCGGCGGCCGGGCCGCCTTGTGAAGACACCTCGTTTCCAGGTTGTCCGGTATGGGTCTCGGCGTATCCTCGCGTCATGGCCTTCGTGCTCGCGATCCTTGTCGGGTTCGTTTTCGGCGCCCTCGATCAGTACCTCGGCACGGTGCACGTCACGTCCCATCTCGGCTGGTGGACGATCACGGTCAGCGGCATGTCGGCGCCCTGGTTGATCCTGCCGTTCCTCGCCGGGATGACCCAGGAGCGCGCCAAGCGCGCGGTTGCGCTCGGGGTGGTCATCGTGCTGTCGGCGTTAGCCGGGTACTTCGCGATGTCGAACAGCGCGTTCGAGAGCGTCCCGGTCGCGCATTTCTGGTCGCGGACCGTCCGGACGGCCACCACCGACGCCAACCTCTTGTGGATCGTCGGCGGGCTGATCACCGGACCGATCTACGCGTACTTCGGCCATCGGTGGCGCGTGGCGCGCTCGTGGGTCGGCGCCGCACTCGTGACGCTTGCGCTGTGCTTCGAGCCGCTTGCCAGGTCGATGGTCGGAACCGGGTTCGTCGGTGGCGGCCTGAGCGGCTCGCGGGTCGTGTGGGGGTCGGAGATCGCGATCGGCGTCGTCGCGGCGGCGGTCTTCACTTGGATGCTGGTGCTCCAGCGCCGGAACGTTCGTCGGGCATCCTGACCGCCACGTTGTCATCGATCGTCGATAGGCTGGGGCCCGTGGCAGGGGGGCCCATCATCCGCACCGAGGCGCTCGTAACGTCGCTTCGGCGATGTCGAAGCCCTGAAGGGCATCGACCTCGAGGTCGAGGCCGGCACCGTGCTAGGCCTGCTGGGGCCGAACGGTGCCGGCAAGACCACGTGCGTTCGCATCCTGACCACCCTGCTGCTGCCGACGGCCGGTCGCGCCGAGGTCGACGGCCTCGACGTCGTGAGGGACGCCGAAGAGCTTCGGTTCCGGATCGGGCTCGCCGGTCAGAGCGCTGCGGTCGACGAGAACCTGACCGGTCTCGAGAACCTCGAGATGGTCGGCCGGCTCTACGGCCTGCCGAAGGATGAGGCGCGCACGCGCAGCGGCGAGATCCTGGAGCGGTTCCAGCTCTCCGACGCCGGTGACCGCCAGGCCAAGACGTACTCCGGCGGCATGCGCCGGCGGCTGGACCTGGCGGCGAGCCTGGTGGGTCGCCCCGACATCCTGTTCCTCGACGAGCCGACGACCGGTCTCGACCCGCGGAGCCGCATCGACGTGTGGGCGTTCATCCGCGAGCTGCAAGAGGACGGCACCACGCTGCTGCTCACCACGCAGTACCTGGAGGAGGCCGATCAGCTCGCCGACCAGATCGCGGTGGTCGACGTCGGCACGGTGATCGCCGAGGGCACGTCCGACGAGCTGAAGGACCAGATCGGCGGCGAGGTGCTCGAGCTCACCGTCGAGGACCCGCGCAGACGTCGGGCCGCGGCCGAGGCGCTCAAGGGCATCGGAACCGGCGCGCCCAACGTCGACGTCGACGAAGGCCGCATCCGTGTCCCGGTCGGCAACGAGGGCGCCGAAGCGCTCCGCGACAGCTCGCGCCGGCTCGACGAGCAGAAGATCAGGCTCTCCGGGTTCGCCCTGCACCGCCCGTCGCTGGACGACGTGTTCCTGGCGCTCACCGGGCACGCGGCCGAAGACGGCCAGGAGCCTGAGCAACCCGAGAAGAAGAAGCGCGGCCGGCGCAGCCGCAAGCAGAAGGAGAACGCATGAGCGCGACGATCGCCCACTCCTCCACCGCTCGCCGCGCCCCCTCGGGCATCGGCGCGCGCTCCGCCAGCGCGATCAACAACGGGCTGCTCCTCGCGCGCCGCAACGTCGTCACGCTCACCCGCGTGCCGACGGTCTTCATCTTCGAGCTCGTGCAGCCGATCATGTTCGTGCTGCTGTTCCGGTTCATCTACGCGAACCACTTCGCCGAACCTGCCGCACGGCCTCGACTACGTGCAGTTCCTGATGCCGGGCATCTTCATCCAGAACGCGATCTTCGGCTCCACCACAACGGCGATCGGCCTGGCCGAGGACATGAAGAACGGCATCATCGACCGGTTCCGCTCGCTGCCGATGGCGCGATCGGCGGTCCTGGTCGGGCGGACGACCTTCGACCTGGCGAAGAACCTCCTCCTGCTCGCGATCGTGATCGTGATCGGGTACCTGGTGGGGTTCCGATTCCAGAACGGGTTCATCAACGCGCTCTGGATGCTCCGTGCTCGTCCTGGCCGTCGGGTTCACGTTCTCGTGGATCTCGGCGTGCATCGGGCTGTCGCTGAAGAAGGTCGAGGCCGTGCAGGCTGCCACGTTCACCTGGATCTTCCCGGTGGTGTTCGTGAGCTCGGCGTTCGTGCCGGTCGCCGGGATGTCGCCCTTCCTCCAGGTGATCGCGCGCAACAACCCCGTCACGCACTGGTGCAACCTGGCGCGGTACCTCGCGGTGGGGCCGGGCGGGATCATGGACCCGCAGACGCAGTCGCCGGTCGACACGTTCCAGGGCTCGTGGTCAAGTCGGTGCTCTGGATCGTCGGGCTGCTGGTGATCTTCGTGCCGCTCGCGATCCGGCTCTACCGCCGGCTCACCTGAACGCGTTAGCCGAACGGATCGGTGACCGGAACGGTGCCGGGCGGCCAATCCGGGAAGTTCGACGGATAGTTGTAGGGATCGCCGAACGTCTGCGCGCGCTGGGTGAACACCGACGGCGCGCGGGGATCGAGCTTGAAGTCGAACAGGTGCTCCATGTTGTGGGTGTTCTTGATCCGCGGGGTCAGTGGGGTCAGCCCCCAGTTGTCGGAGATGAAGCGCAGCGGCGTCGAGAACTCGCCGACCTCGTCGTCGATCAGTCCCGGCCGGGTGAACGGGCTGATCGTGAGCAGCGGCACGCGGAACCCGAGCCCGCCCTCATCGACCACCGGTGGCTTCACGTGATCGTAGAAACCGCCCCATTCGTCCCACGTCAGGAACAAGACGGTGCTCGACCAGAGGTCGCTTCGCATCAGCGCGTTGACGATGTCTTGCACCCAGTTGTGCGTGAACGCCGACGACGACGGCGGGTGATCCGAGAGCTCGAAGTGCGGCACGGCCCACGTAACCGGGGGCAGGTCGCCCGCCTGGATGTCGGTGATCAGGTCGTCGATGTTGTGCTGCGCGTGCCGTTGCCACAGGTCGGTGTGGAACACTTCGTCGATCGCGTTGTACTGGTTCCAGAAGTACCCGAGGTATCCGGGGAGCGGCGCGTAGTACCGCCAGTCGATCCCCTTGTCCGACAGTTGCCCGCCGACCGTCTGCATGTGGAAGCACGTGTTCCGCTTGTGCTCGTTGCCCTTGGGGTCGGTCTCGACGATGTACACGCGGTTGTCGCCGAGCGGGACGGCGTCGCAGCCCCAGCTCTTGAAGTGCCCGCCCCCGGCTGCCCCGCGGTCGCATCGAACGGCGCCGTCCCGATGTTCTCCGGGTTGTCGTACACGCCGGCCGACTGCCCCGCGATGAAGAAGAAGTGGTTCGGGAACGATGGGCCCATCACCGACGAGAAGAAGTGGTCGCTCACCGCGTACTCCTTGGCCCAATGCCAGTACGCGGGGATCTCCGGCCCCTGGAATTGCGTGTACGCCCACGGGTCGCCGTAGAGGTTGATCCCGAAGTTGTCCAGCTTGCCGTCGTCGTACTCGGCCAACGCCGAGCCGCGGTCGTGCCCGAGGTCGCCGGGCAGCCAGTCGGGGCATCGGAGCAGCGGCTTCTCCTTGCCCAGCATGTTGCCGACGGTCGTGCCCTCGACCCCGGGGAACCGCCCGAACAGATTGTCGAAGCTCCGGTTCTCGAGCATCAGATAGATGACGCGCTTGACCGGCCACTGGGTGTCCAGGCGCATCGCCGGCGAGCTCGACGGGCTCACGCGGGGCGTGACCGAGCCACCTGTGCAGGAGAAGAGCACGCCGCCGGCCACCGCCATCGCGGACCGTTCGAGGAAGCGGCGCCGGCTGATCGGCCGGGGGTGCGGATCGTCGGTCATCGACAGCGAGGGTACCGAGGGTTCGTTGCGTATCCGTGACAGAGGCCGGTTTGCGCGGGATGGGTTGCTACGCTCGGTCCCTCGCTGTGCGCTCTCGCCCGGCCGGACCGACCTCTATGCGTTTCCCTCGCGATCGTCGCAGCCGCCGCTCCACCGCGTTCGCGGTGGGAGCGCTGATCGTCATGGCCGCCTGCACCACCGCTACCTCCAGCTCCGACGCGCCCGCGGCGAGCTCGGGCGCACAGAACGGGCCGACCATCCTGCCGAGTCCACCCAAGAAGTTCGCCGGGGAAGACATCCCGACGAAGTGGCCGATCAAGCACGTGGTCATCCTGATGCAGGAGAACCGCTCGTTCGACCACATGTTCGGCACGTTCCCGGGCTCCGACGGCGTGACCGTGGGCGTGGACGATGGCCGGCGGCGGCGGCTCACCCACCTGACGGCCCAGCGCATCCCGGACGTGCCGCACTGCTGGATCTGCGCGACCGTCGACTACAACCACGGCAAGATGGACGGGTTCAACCAGGACCCGATCTCCGACAGGTACGCGTACACGCAGCTGTACCGGTCTGACGAACCCAACTACTGGGCCTGGGCGAAGCACTACACGCTCGCGGACCACTTCTTCTCCGCGGAGCGCGGACCTTCGTACGCGAACCACCTGTACGCGATCTCCGGACAATCGGCGGGCGCGCACGACAACCCGTCTCGGCACAAGGTGCTCGGCTCGCTCACATGGGGATGTGACTCGCCGCCGCAGGAGAAGGTGCGGGTCGTCAACGAGCAGGGCCAGGCGAGCTGGGTTCATCCGTGCTTCGACATCCCGACGATCGAGGACCGGCTCCGCGATAAGAACATCCCATGGTCCTTCTACTCGGCGACGTCGACTCAGCCCGGGTACGTCTGGTCGACGTTCTCGTCGATCAAGCCGGTGTTCTACGGCAAGGCATGGAAGCAGCACGTGTTCCCGGTGGATCAGGTGACGCGCGACATCGGCGCGGGTTCGCTCGCGTCGGTGAGCTGGATCACGCCGCGCTTCCAGCTGTCGAATCACCCCGGCTCGAACTTCTGCTACGGGGAGAACTGGGCGACGCAGGTGATCAACTCGATCATGAAGAGCCCCGCGTGGAAGTCGACGGCGATCTTCCTGACCTGGGACGAATGGGGCGGCTTCTACGACCACGTGAAGCCGCCGACGGTCGACAACTTCGGCTATGGGTTCCGCGTGCCGTTGATCGTGCTGTCGCCGTACGCGAAGCAGGGCTACGTCGACCACAAGACCAGCGAGTTCGATTCGATGCTGAAGTTCATCGAGGACAACTGGGGGTTGCAGCCGTTGACGGCGAGGGATCGGGATGCGCCGAGCCTGGCGAACGCGTTCGACTTCTCGCAGACGCCAACGAGCCCCGACCCGCTGCCCTTGCGGACCGACTGCCGCGGCCCCAAGTGGACGATCACGGGGTAGCGCCCAGCGGACGCTCGCTACCTGCGCTCGACCGGATAGCGCAGGTGCGTGACGCCCACACCCGCCACGACCTCGGGGTTCCCTAGAACAAGCTGGCCGTTCGCCAGATGGTCGAACAGGCGCACGCCCGCGCCCAGCAACACGGCGGCCAGATCGACGCGGAGCTCGTCGAGGAGGCCCGCGTTGACCAGCTGCTGGATCGTGTCGGCGCCGTGCACGCCTACGGACCGTGGATCGGCGGCCGCCCGTGCCTGCGCCACCGCGCTCTCCATGCCGTCCGTGACGAAGTGGACCGTCGAGTCCGGCCGGGGCCAGCCGTCGGGCACCTCGTGCGTCACCACGAAGGCTGGGATCCCCCAAGGGTGTTGACCGCCCCAGCCGTTGGCAACCTCGAACGTTCGCCGGCCGGTGAGCATCGCGCCGATCTCCGTCGTCAGGCTCCGGAGGTGCTCCGCGCTCGGCTGCGAGACACGGAACGTGAAGTCCTCATCGGACGTGGGGACCTCGACGTCGCCGGAGAGATACCAGTCGAACACCTCGTCCACCCCGTCGTGCTCGGCCGCGACGAAGCCATCGAGGGACATCGACATGAGTGCGATCACCTTGCTCATCGTCCGGTTCCTCCGGTCGCGTACGTCTCGAGGCCGCGGATCAAGATCTCCACGCCGAACTCGAACCGTTCGTCGTTGCCGCCGCCGAACAGCAGATCGATCGCGCCCTTCGTGCGCGGGAAGCGGTCGTCGGGGAGCGACGCCACGTAGTCGCGGAACATCTGGATGATCTCGCCGGGTGGCAGGTCTTCTCCGGTCGGCGATGCGACACCGAGGCTTTCCTCGAACGCGAACGCACCGATATAGAGCCCCATCAGGTCGCCGAGGTAGGCGATCACCTGATCGGGAACGCCGACCGGCTGCAGGAGCGCGAACAGCCACTCCGAGTAGTGAGCAAGCGTCGGTCCGGCGGGGATCCGGCCGAGCGAGATCCGAGCGACGTCACGATGCCGGTTCATCGACCGGCGCATCTCCTGCGCAAGATCGCGCAACTGCTCCTGCCATCGCGACGGGTCCGGCATCGGCATGGCGGTCTCCTCTGAAACCGCCTCGAACACCAGCTGGAGGAGCTCGTCCTTGTTCCTGACGTGCCAGTAGAGCGACGCCGCGCCGGTGCCGAGTTCCTCGCCGACCTTGCGCATCGAGAGGGCGTCCATCCCATCCCGGTCGAGCACCCGGAGCGCCGCTTCCACGATCGCCTGCCGCGTAAGGGGCGTGCGCGGGCTTTCTTTGCGCTCGCGCCAAGGAGGGTCCGGAAGCCCTTCCGCTGCAGTGGTCTGATCGCTCATCGGAACGGAGGATAGCACCTCTTCCGAACGCCGTTCCAGTTCTCGAACAGCGTTTGACAGTTTATACCGAGCTGGTGCAGAATGCCGTTCGACACATGGAACGGTGTTCGACGAAAGGAGACGAGGCCATGGGAGCGACCATCGAAGCGACCGGCGTGACCAAGCGATCCGGGAAGGCGGACCGCCCTCGACGGCCTGGACCTCGAGGCCGAGCACGGGCGAGGGTGGACGCGGCTCGCTCGCTCACGCTCGGGCCCGAAGCGGCCTCGGCGGTTGGCCAACCCGCGAGCTTCTTCGTGATCCGCGCGCTGGCCCGGGCCGCCGCGTTCGTGCTGGTCTTCGCTCCGCTGACCGCGCTCTTCAAGCGCGCATGATGAGGAAAGGAACCACGAGCATGACGGATGCACTGACCATCACGGACGACGGTCGCGACGTCCGCGTGGCGCTCGGCGCCGCGCCCGCAGCGAAGCTCACGTTCCCGCACGGCGCGCCGCAGCTGACGATCAGCGCCGTGCCCGACCTCGACGCGATGCTCTGGGCGCGGTTCGAGGGGAGTCCGCCGAAGGCGTCGCTCGAGGCAGAGTCCATCGTCTTCAAGTATCCGCGGATCAGCCGCCCGTTCGAGTGGCGGACCAGGCGCGGCGAGATCTCACTGTCGACGACGGTCCCGTGGGAGATCGAGATCCCCGGCGGCGCGGCGAGCGCCGAAGCCAAGCTCCACGGGATCGAGCTCCTCGGTCTGCGGATCGGGGGCGGCGCGAGTGAGGTCGAGATCGCGCTGCCCCCGCCGATCGGCGCGGTGCCGGTCGTGATCGGCGGTGGCGCCAGCCAGGTCACCGTGCGGCGGCCGAGCGAGGTTCCAGTGAGGCTGCAGGTCCGGGGCGGCGCGTCCAGGCTCGTGTTCGACGACCAGTCCTTCGGCGCGATCGGCGGCCGGACCCAGTTGCAGAGCGAGGGATTCGGCGAGGCCGCCGACCGCTACGAGATCACGATCGGAGGCGGTGCGAGCCACGTCACGGTCGCGACCCTCTGAGCGCGCAATCTAGATCGGGAGCGGCGTGACGCTCGATGCGCCGCCCAGCTTCGCGAGGTCGAACCGCTGCTCGATCCCGGCGAGCAAGCTGTAGTGGTTCATCGGCTTGGTGACCGTGGCGCCGCTCGGCACGCCGGGGCCGGCTTCGACGGCGAACACGTGGCCGCCGCCCGGCCCGCCACCGGCGCCGAGGTCGGTCGTCCCCTCGTCGTACGTGACGATCACGTCCGCCCCGGCGCCGAGCAACGCCGGAACCTGCTGCGCAAGCCATGCGTCGCCAGCCGATAGGGCGCACGAGTGCGCGTCGCTGCATTCGTTCGGCGTGATGAACGAGACAGGTGGCAACTGCTTGGGGTCCATGCGCGTCAGCGGCTGTACGCGGGCGCACTCCGAGCTGTTCGACGCGATCTCATGGAATGGGATGGCCGGGTTGTGCTTCAACGCGTAGTCGCTGGGGGCTGATCCGGCTGCGTACTGCGGGAAGCACGGGGACGGCATCGACTCCTCGTAGACCGCCCATCGGATGCCGGCGGCGGTGAGCTGCGTCCACAGCGTTGGCCCGTCGAACTCGCCGGCGGTCACGTTGTCGTCGGTCTTGCCGTGGGTCGAACCGCTCGCGAACGCCAGGTAGTTCGGCAGCGACGGATGCGAGATCGCGAAGTAGTTGGTGTAGCTCCGGCCGCGATGGATCAACGAGTTCTCGTACGGGGCAGACGAGGAACCGACGACGGCGCCCTGTTCGTGGTTCTCCATGAAGATGACGACGAGCGGCGCGATGCCGGCGAGCGCTTGATGCTTCGCAGCCTTGCTCGCGACCGGGGATGCGGGGGAAGAGGCGGACGGAGACGCCAGCCCCGCCACGGTCGACGCCGACGGTGACGAACAGGCGCTGAGCAGCACGAAAGACGCACAGCACAGGGCCGCCGCCAGACGCGCACGAAAGGATCGGGGGGATTCCATCTGGGTCGCCTTACCCCCATGTTCCCTGATGAACGTTTGAAAACGGTAGGTGGCCCTCGGGTCCAGGGCTAGCCTTCTTCCGATGCCCATCAGACGGAGGTGGAACGTGCGCGCGATCGC
Organism: uncultured Actinomycetes bacterium; assembly: GCA_963792215.1. Taxonomy (GTDB): domain Bacteria; phylum Actinomycetota; class UBA4738; order UBA4738; family HRBIN12; genus AC-51. Next base: position 633,730 of record CAWBVL010000007.1, on the reverse strand, counting down.
GCTCATCGGGTGGCTCGTGATCGTCGGCGCGTTCCTGGTCTGGCAGGGCCTCGGGCTCGTCTACGCGCCCGAATGGCCCACGATGTCGCAGCTGTTCCGCGACTTCATGGAGCCGCTCGCCGGCCGCATCATCATGCTCGGGCTGTGGCTCTGGCTCGGATGGCACCTGTTCATCCGAGGCTGGAACCTCTTCCTGCGGGGTTGAACGATGGACCGCGCGCGCGTGATCGTGCCGCCGCTCGTGACCGCGTACGCGATCTTCGTCGTCATGGTCGTGCGCGCATGGAGCGGCCCGAAGGAACGCGTGCGTCGGGAGCCGACGACGCGGAACGTCGTGATCAGCATCGTCGGGGGCTATCTGGTGTTCCTCGCGGTCGTCCTCGTGTTCCATGTGGCCCTGGCCGGGCAGCGCGCCGCGTTCCGGAGCGCGGCGTGGAGCGGCGTCGTTCTCTTGCTCGGCGCGGCCGCGGTCTATGCCATGTGCCTGTGGACCGGCACCCGCATCGGCCGGGTGCGCTCACGCCGGGAGGGTGGCCGAACGGACGAAGGCGACGGTCTTGAAAACGGTCGCTAGTTCCGCGCGCTGTTCTGTGCCATGTGTGCCGGTGGTTGAGTAGAGAAGGTGCCCTGCTGGCACCACGATCTCAGATATCTGACCACGGGTAAGGACCTCGACCGACTGTTCCGCCGCGAGCCGCCGCCGAGCTACGTCTGGCGATTCAGCCAGATGTTGCCTGGGCCATTCGTGAAACTCGAGCTTTCGCCCATGACCGCGACGCTCTTCCCGAGATTCGTGATGGCGATGGCGTCATAGTCCCCGTACGGGGCCGTGAAGCCGGTGGCAGACTTGTACGGAGCGCCGCTGGACGCATCCGAGAGCTTGACGTCGGCGCTCCACGTCGCCCCTCCGTCGGTCGATGCCCTGTACCACACGTTCCACGCGCCGGTTCGGCTGTCCATGTACGTCAGACGGAAATCGCCGGCCGCGCCACCCGCGATCGCCGGGAAGCTGGCGTCCCCGCCTCCGGTCGATGGGGTGAGCAAGGTCTTGCCGGTCCAGGTGAGCCCCCCGTCGGTCGAACGCTGGATCCAGATATTGCCGTTCGCTCCGGCAGTCGTTGAGCCGCCGTACTCGACGACAAGCGTCCCCGAGGCGTCGGCGGCAAGGGTCGTGGTGGATGACGTGACGTACGTTGGACCCGCGAACACGCTGTCGACGTTCACCCTCGTCCACGTCGTGCCGCCGTTGGTCGTGCGGAACGTCGAGATCGAGATCGGCGATGTCGTGGTCTGCCTGTTCGTGTTCGGGTATTGGGAGGCCGACATGACCGCTGTGCCGCTCGGGAGCACCGCGAGCCCGTTCGAGTAGAAATAGTGGCTGTTCGCGACGGTTCCGATCAGATGCGCTGCCGAGAACGTCGACCCTCCGTTGTGCGAATGCGTCTCATAGAGGTCCCCGCCGGTCCCCTTCGTGAACGTGATGTACACGTCCGTTCCGTTCTTCGAGATCCCGAGCCACGGCTTGTCGGAGCTGATCTTGCCGGAGACGAGGGTTGGGGGAGACCAGCTCGCTCCGTGGTTCGTGGACTTGGAGAACACGATCTTGTACTCGTTCATCCAGACGGCGTAGACGACGCCGGTAGAGGTAACCGCCAACGTCGGGTCGTACTGCCATGCGACGTGCGGGCAGCCGATACCGCAGACCTGCACCTCTGGTCCGAACGTGGCGCCCCCATCCGAAGATGCCCGGACGATCATCGGCGTCGATGGACACGTGTTGCAGGCCTTCGTGCCGGTGAAGTCGTTGTACATCACGTAGACGTACGGCGAACTGGGATCGGCGGCGACGGTCGGCTCCCAGGTGTTGCCGGTGCCCACGACGCTCTCACCGGCCCACCCTGGGGATGGAGCGGAAACGACCGTGCTGAGCTGCGCTTCGCCGACGTGTACCGCCCCGGCGTCGGGGTCGCCTCCGCGCCCTTCGGATTCCGGCTCCTCTTCCGACGTCGTCGGGGTCGTAGCCTCAGCACGGTTCGACGCGTCGTGGGCCCTCAGATACCGCAGGGGAAGGAAGACCGCCAACGCAACGAGAAGGATGATGCTGCACAGCACGATCGCCTTGCGCATGTCCTGGTCTCCTGTTCGTGTCGGACGAAGACCCTTGGACGGTAGACAAATCCTCCTTCATGCGCAATCTGACGTTGTTCCGGGATGGTGCGTGCCATCAAGCGGAAGCATCGCTCGAACGGTTCAGCTCGCCCTGGGGCTGCCACGTCGCTTCCGTTGGTGGTGCCGATCGATGATCCGTGGACCGCGGAGTTCCTCGCTGACTGATCTAGTTCCAACGGCGCCATGACCACCAGGTGGGAGCCTAAGCTCGCCCCGCGCCAGGACGGGGTCGGCATACGACAGGGGTCAGGTGTCTAGTGCCGAGTTGGTAGGAGCGCGGAGCGGAAGATCCGGTTCGGATCGAACTTCTTCCTCCCAGACGACCATGTCTCGAATCGATCGCCCAGACGCTCTGTCCAAGCGTCCGAGTCCATGTCGTCCAACCAATCGGCCGCGTATCGCTGTCCTCCGGCCTGCGTGAGCAGGTCAGCCACGCGTCGGTGCGCGTCCAATGCCGCCGGAAGCTGGTCCTTCAAGATCTGCGGATACATCACGCTGAAGAACGCGAGGTCGTCGGGGGGAGGCAACGGGAGCAGCGGCGGCGCAACCGCACGATCGAACAGGAAACCTCCCCGGTAGGCGTCGCCCATAGAGAGCGGAAGCGCACCGAGGATGCTCGGTAGCACCTCCGCGAGCGCCGGTCGGTCGATGAACGCGGAGACGAATGGATGCGCCTGTGACCAAGCACCTGTTCGACGCATCGTTTTCGAAACGGGGGTCATGACGGCCCGGGAAGAACTCGATGTCGTCGTCTTCGACGGCAAGGACGCGGTACGGGGTGATCCCCTCCGGAAGGTGGGGTTTCCGATCGTCAAACTCGATCGCGACGTGCGCCGAGAAGAACCACTCGACGAATGCAGCTCTACGTCCGCCGACGCCGCGAAGGCCTTGGGGAGCAGCAGAACAGAAGCCCTCGCGTTCGAGTCTCTCTGCGCCCACCAGGAGGTGCCCTCCCAGCTGCATCGTCTCGTCCGCCGCCGCGTGGGACTGGGGCGGCGTGATCGCATAGGTGCTAGGCGATCTCGTTGCCGGCAGCGATCGAGTCAACGCAGCGACATTTCTGGGGATGCGTCGGGCCTGATATCAGGAGAGGATGCAGCGATGAACCAGCCGGAGACCCGGTACGCACAGACCGTCGACGGCGTCCACATCGCCTACCAGGTGTTCGGAGAGGGTCCGGTCGACCTGGTGATCACGATGGGCCAGGTCTCGCACGTGGACCTCGCGTGGGAACTCCCGGAGATCGGGAGCTTTCTCCGGCGCCTTGCATCCTTCTCACGGGTCATCCTTTTCGATCAGCGAGGGAACGGCTGCTCGGATCGCGAACTAGACACCGCCTCCTTCGAGGCGGGCATGGATGATGTCCGCGCGGTCATGGACGCGGCCGGATCAGGACGCGCCTTGCAGTTCGGCTACCAGGACGGCGGCATGATGTGCGCGCTGTTCGCTGCCTCCTTCCCCGAGCGCACGTCGGGGCTGATCCTGGCCAACAGCTCGCCTCGCGGGCTGTGGGCTCCGGATTGGACCGTGGGCTGGACCGCAGAGGAATGGGATCAGAACTCCGCAGAAATCGACGCGAGATGGGGGACGCTCGACTACACCGAGGAGTGGTTCCACTGGTTATCGCCGAAGCACACGCTGGATGCGGCGGCCATCGCGCGCTTCGCGCGGTTCTTGCGGTCGGCTCAGAGCCCAGGGTCGATGATCGCGTTCAACGAGATGCTGCGCGACTCCGACGTGCGAGCGATCCTCCCCACGATCCAGGTCCCCACGCTCGTCTTACATGCGACCGACAACCCCGTCGAGCCGGTAGAGGAGGGGCGCTACCTCGCCGAGCGCATCCCCGGCGCGACGTTGGTGGAATTGCCGTTCGCCGACCACATGCTGGTCTGGGAAGCCGCCGACACGATCGTCCAGAGCGTCGAGCGGTTCGCTCGGCGGATCCAACACGACGAGGCCGAGTTCGACCGGGTGCTGGCAACGGTCCTCTTCACCGACATCGTGGACTCAACGGCCCAAAGCGCAGCGGTTGGCGACAGTGCCTGGACCGACATCCGCGCTCAGCATGATCAGGTCGTGCGCGCGAACCTATCTCGATTCAGGGGCCGTGAGATCAAGACGATGGGTGACGGGTTCCTTGCCACGTTCGATGGGCCCGCACGGGGGGTCCGGTGCGCCGAGGCCATTGTGACGGGCGTCAAGCCGCTCGGGATCGAGATCCGCGCGGGCCTGCACACGGGCGAGGTGGCGATAGAGGGTGAGGACGTGGCCGGACTCGGTGTTGCCATCGGAGCGCGGGTGGGAGCCAAGGCAGGCGCATCCGAAGTCCTCGTCTCTCAGACGGTCAAGGACCTCGTCGCCGGTTCGGGCCTCGCGTTCGAGGACGTGGGCGAGTATCAGCTGAAGGGCGTTCCCGACCGGTGGCGCCTGTACCGCGTCGTCGATGGGACGAGCTAGGGGCCCCTTGCGAGCGCCGACGGTTCGCTATGCAAAGGCGCGCGACGGCGCGTCGATCGCCTACCAAGTGGTGGGCGACGGACCGGTCGACCTTGTGTGCGCTACGGGGATCTGGTCGAACCTCGAAGTGATGTGGGAACACCCCGCGTGGGCGCACTACCTGGAACGGCTCGCGAGGTTCTCCCGCTTGCTCCTGTTCGATATGCGCGGTGTGGGTCTGTCCGATCGCGGCCCGGCGCCGCCGGTGCTCGAGCTCCAGCGCGACGACGTGGGCGCCGTGATGGACGCAACGGGGTCCTCCAGCGCGGTGGTGTACTGCGCGGCACGTGCCGCAGCGATGGCGATGTTGTTCGCGGCGACGCATCCGGAGCGCACTCGCGCGTTGCTCCTGTACGCGCCGACCGCGAGGACGCTCTCTGCGCCCGGTTACCCCTACGGCAAGAGCGCGGAGGAGCAGGCCGCCTTCTTCGAGCGATTCGTCCGCGAAGTTGGGACCGGCGCCAACCTCATGCTCCAAGCACCCTCGGTCGCGAACGACGAGCGCTTCGTGGAGTGGTGGGCCCGGTTCGAGCGACTCGTCGCGAGCCCGAGCGCCTACGAGGAACTCGGGCGCATCTTGACCGACCTCGACGTTCGTGACGTGTTGCCCGCGATCCACGTGCCCACCCTGGTGATACACCGGGAGGGTGATGCCATCGTGCTGCCCCGACAGGCTCGCTATGTGGCCGAGTCGATCGAGGGAGCGATCTTCATCGAGCTCCCCGGCGTGAACCACCTACCCTTCATCGGGACGCAGACGCCTTGGTTGACGAGGTGGAGCGGTTCGTCACCGGGCGCGAACCCATGCTGACGACCGACCGGGTGTTGGCCACCGTCCTGTTCACCGACATCGTCGCGTCGACCGAGCGCCAGGCGCGGCTCGGCGACACCGCCTGGAAGGAGCTCATCGAGCGCCATCACGCGGTCGTCCGCGAACTCGTCAAGCGGCACCAGGGCGACGAGCAGGACACGGCCGGCGACGGCTTCTACCTCCGATTCGATGGTCCGGCTCGCGCGATCCGCTGTGCTCTGGACATCGTCCGCGACGTGCGGACGCTCGGGATCGAGATACGCGCCGGTATCCACACGGGCGAGTGCGAGATCGCGGACGGGAAGTGCAGCGGACTCTCTGTCACGATCGGCGCACGCGTGATGGCGAACGCCGGCCCGTCGGAGGTGCTCGTGTCTCAGACGGTGAAGGATCTGGTCGCCGGCTCCGGTCTCGCGTTTGCAGACGCCGGCGAGCACGAGTTGAAGGGCCTCCCCGAACTCTGGCACCTGTATCGCGTAGTCGAGAGGTAAGCGTCGCGTAACAACGAAGAGGCACTTGGAGGCACTCAGGGGACTCAGAGGCACGACCGAACCGGCGGCGCAACTCGCTGACCCGGGCTTTCGTTCCGCGCTTAGAAGGCGAAGGTCGGGGGTCGAGCCCCCGAGCGCCTAAGACCGTAGGCCACAATGCCCATTTGACCTTTCCTTTGCCAACGCGTGTGGTGCCGCGGATCCCTCGCGTACCTTTGTGCGCGGAGTGAAGAACTTGGAGCGGCAAAACTGGAGGTGATGACGCCACACGCGATCAGGTCGAAGTGGAGTCGTAGAACATCGTGAGCCTCGAGATCCGGCCGTCATCTGCGAACTCAACAAAGTCGGTTCCCGAATACGGCCGCGTCTGACCTTGATGAGCTTCCCACCGCACGCGGAGCCTGTTTCCGAGTAGCTCTAACTCGGACATCTCTGTGATAACGAGCCCCCGGAAGTTCCTCGTTCGTGCCGGCGATGTACTCGTCCAGCGCGTCTATGCCGACGACGCCTCCGGGAGAATCCGGATCGACAAGAGTGGCGTTCTGGCTCCAGGATTTCTCCAAGAGTCCGCGGGGCACATCCGGGTCTTTCTCATTCCAAGCGGCGCTGTAGGCGCGAGATGCGTCGATCGGATCCATGCCTCGGTATACCGCTGCCAGACAGAAGCAGCAATCAGATCGGGGGTTCGAGCCCCTCAGCGCCCACCGGAGCGATGCTTGTGCTAGAGGTGGGATCGATTCGGACGGGCGACGCTACGCTCGTGCGAGCGCCAAGGGACCCCGCGAGGGACCTTCCCAGTCACTTCCGACACACGCGAGCGAGCCTTGCGAACCGCTTCCATACGCGAACCATGTTCGGCGGCGAGCACCTCGTCGCGGGCGTCCGCGACGTGGGCGTAGCGCATCGTCTAGAACGACCCGGGTACCAGGGCGCCAGCTCACTAGGCTCTACATCGTGGAGCAGGATCGAGGCACGAGTGTCATCGCAGCCGCGATCGACGAGTGGCCGTCTTCCTTGGAGGGCGTTCTCCTCGGTACCAGCGACCCGGCAAGGATTGTCGGTCTTCTCGATGGCTTCCTTGCGAGTGCCCTAGGGGGCGAGCTCCAAAGCGTCACCTTCTATCGCCGAGGCGTCGGCGCGGTCTTTGGTTTGCTCCTGACAGACAGCCGGAAAGTCGTCGTGAAGGTCCACCGTGTCGATCTGGTCGGAGACGCGCTCGATGGGATCCGAACCGTCCAACGAACGCTTGCCGATCAAGGACTTCCGGCGCCAACGCCGATCGGCAAGCCCCAGGCGATGGGCAATGGCATCGGGGCGGCGGAAGAGATGCTCACCGGGGGAGACAAGGTGAACCCGCACGATGCATCCGTCAGGCGCGTCTTGGCGTCGGGTCTCTTCCAGTTCGTTGAAGCCGCCACGCCGATGCTTGGGATCGTCCGGCTTCCCCTCGCTAACCCTTTCGGTCTCCCGGACGACCAGCTATGGCCCACGCCGCACGACCTACGCTTCGACTTCTCGCTCCCCGGAGCCGAGTGGATCGACGAGCTTGCGAAAGACGCTCGCTCGGTCCTCGATCAGAGCGCGAGCGAACCGATGGTGATCGGCCACGCCGATTGGCGGATCGAGAACCTTCGCATGGATCGGTCCGCCGTTGTCGCGATCTTCGATTGGGATAGCGTCTGCACCTGTCCTGAAGCCGTCTTGGTGGCTGCGGCCAGCGTCCACTTCACGACGGATTGGAGCGACTCTTCGACCGACCCCTTTCCGTCACCAGATGAAAGCTCCGCCTTCGTCAACGAATATGAGGAGGCGCGAGGTCGAAGGTTCGCATCACGCGATCGCGAGCTCGTCGATGCCGCCCAGATATACCGACTCGCCTATGGCGCTCGATGCGAGCACTCAGATTCGCTACTCGGGGTCTTCCCGGATGTCGACGGCGGCGAGCGGGGCTTTGCCGCATTGCTCCGCTCAGTAACCACCTAGCCGCCGGGCGGATCCCGCCGCGCTTGTGCGCGGGAGGGGTGCGCGTACGTCTTCGTCGGGTCGGAGGGGACGCGGTATCGCTCGCTTGAATGCGGCGAGCTCGTACGCCGCGAGCGGGATACGAAGTTCCGAGCCGGTCACCACCGCCTACCAGGAACGGGCGCACCTCGTCTAGGTCGATAGCCTCCGAACTGCGCACTGGCAGGGCGACGCCGCCGCGAAAGGACTCGCCAGAACGCCCTGCGAAAGAGGTCGCGCAACTGCTGCGTAAGACTCAGAAACCACATGGTACAAACGGGTAGGCACTCAAACCCCGCTTCAAGCAACGCCACCGTTGGACAAGGATGAACCCAGAGCGCTTAGGGGGAGGACATGGCTGAGCAACAGAAGTCGAAACTCTTCGATCGCTTCGCGGAGGCATCCGCCGGTTTCGTCAGCCGGGCGCCATTCTTCGTTGCGTGTGTCCTGCTTGTTCTGTTGTGGGCACCGTCCTTCTGGCTGTTCCCGAACGTGGACACATGGCAGCTCGTGATCAACACGGCGACAACCATCGTCACCTTCCTCATGGTCGCTCTTCTGCAGAACTCTCAGCACCGGGCAGAACAAGCTATCCACCAGAAGCTCGATGCGCTCGCGGATGGCTTGGCCGACTTCATGGAGCATCTCGGCGGAGATCAGCCCGGCTTCGTCAAAGACATCGAAGACCTGCGACAGGCAGTTGGTATCGAGAAGCAGATGGTAGACAAGCAGTGAGCCGGAGAAACTCGGTGAGCCTGATGCACCCTTCCGGTCGGGCGTCGGTGGTTGCGATCGCGCTGCACGCGGTCAGTGCATCTGCATCCCCCCGCCGCCGGCGCCGAGTGCGCCAGTCACGGACGCAACCGCGATAACCGAGGCGACGATTACAGCTGAGGCGATGACGCCGAAGACGACGTTTGCAACGCGAGAACGGAGCCGGCCAACCATCGGCCTCAGCGCGCACACGAGCGCGAGCGCGACGAGCGCGATCTCGAGCGCGATCGTGATCACATCTGCGAGCCCGACCGCCTCCGGTACCCCTGCATCCGGCCCGATAGGGAAGCCGCTCGTCCGGGAGACGGCCCAGGCCGCGATGAACACGACGTTGCCGGCGGCTCCGACGACGAGCAAGATCCGCGAGGGTTGTTCCACTACCGAGACTGCCCACAAGAGCTGCAGCAGCCCGGCGACGATGAACGCCACCCCGAGCGGCTTCCACTCTCCAAGGTGATCCGGCGATGCGGCGAGATGGATCGCTCCGGCACCACCAGACAGCAGCGCGAGGCTGCGCCATGCGACCCGATCGATGGGAACGTCTAGCTCCGACGTGGCCGAGCCCCACAGTGCCCCACCGAGCACCACCACGCCACCGGCGAGGGCGACGAACGGCCCCGGCCCGGTCGTTGGAAGAAGCATCGGGTCGAACGAGCGCACGCCGGCGATCGCTTGGTACGCGACGAATCCGGCGATGGAGACCAGGACGGACCCGGCTAGAACGCTCGCGCCGCGAAGTTCGACATTGAAACTGAACCGAACGATCCCGATGCCGATCGCGACCGCCGCGGCCGCACGTAAGGCTTCACCGTAGAGACCCCGCGAGCCCGAGAAACTTTCGAGACCGGCGAACACACGCACCCACGGGAGGAACACGCCCGCGACAGTGAGCGCCCCCCCGATCATCATCGTCGCGGCGCTGATCCGACGATGGGACACGCGGCGCGTCGTCGTTGGCTCGATGCGATCTGTGGCTACGGACATCACACTTCCCGTCGGGATCGGGTTCGGGACGTGGTGCCGTCATGGGATGGCCACAACGCCATCCCATGACGGCACACGAACGGGCTACTTGATCGCGGATCCGCGTTGCAACACCTGGAAGAACAGGAACAGGTTCGTCGGAATATCCGCCGTACAGTTCCCTGCCTTCTGGCACTCCTTCACGGTGTGCTCGTTCTTGTGCGACACGATCCTGTTCCAGGAGCGCGCCTTGTTGACCCCGATCACACGCACCGGCCACCAGGTTGATTGGTGCACCTCGGCGTCCACCAGGATGTGGCTATGGGGTGGCAGCGCAGCGTTCTCGGTCCCGGCGCCGAAGACCCGAGACAGGTCGATGGTCGACGGATGATCGATGCACTTGCCGGCCGTCGGACACTGCAGCGTGCTCGCCTTCGGGGTAAAGCCGAGCGGGACGAGCACGCGCAGCGGACTAACGACTGCGCCGCTCGTCGGGGAAGTCTGGTGCACCTTCCCCAACTCGCACTGCGAGCTCGCAGCGCTCGACGGCGGCTGGTTGCAGAGGAAGGTATGTGAGTACTCGAGCTTGACGGTGTGTCCGCCGAGCCACGCCTTCGTGTAGCCGATCGACATACATCCCGTGCCGCCCTTCTCACACGGCAGGGCGCCGGGGCCGCTCGCGCTTGTGTTGCTGTGCGCAGACGCGATCCCGAGACCGAGCGAAAGCGTTGCGGCGACCAGTGCGATCGCCACGATCCCCGCTCGCCCACGGTGCTTGCTTAACAGGTCGAACAAATGGCCCTCCTCTTGCCGAGAGCAACGACCCCGTGGGGCGAGGCCGCGCTCCAATCTGGGTTGGCGCTATCCGGAGGGATGCGCCTTGCACGGTTCGTGGTCGCGATGCTTCCGGATCACTCCCGCCCTGGGATCGGATGCCTCCCCAGACGCGAGCACTGAGGGCTGGTTATCCGCGTCGCGCAGTTCCAAACGGCGGCGTTCGGGCTTGCCGCACTTGGGCGCGGCAGGGCGACGAATGTGGGAGCAGTCGTACCGCATGGTCCCCGCCGAGTGTTGTCAGCCCGTACTCGACCCGAACGGGCACTTCCGTGTAGATCGCGCGTCGGATCAGTCCGTCTGGCTCAAGGTCACGCTTCGAGACGACAAGAGCGTTCCGTCACGCTGGTCAAGCGCCAGGAACAACGGCAGACACCTAGGGACTGCATGCAAGTCTGTTCAACATGTAAGTCAGTTCAACGCTCGAGGTGTCTATTGAGGGGAGCACCGCGCGGCGCCATATAGGTGCGACACGCCGCTCCATGCCACGCAGGCACGTCGAGTGCGACGCGCATGCTGGTAGATTGGTGATTGTCCACCATTCGGTGGAGCCGCCCAAGACGGGGCGTACGCGCGAAGACCTCGCGACCTTGCCTTTCCCGGTTCCTTGAGAACGAGGAGGCAAGAGATGGCCTACTGGCCGAAGACCCTTCGAGGAAACGTCCTCACGGTGCTCCTGATCGTCGTGGGGATACCGCTCGCGGTGATCGTTGCGATCGCGTTGTCAGGTCCGTTGGTTTGGGCCGGCATGACCCTCACGGCACTCCTGACCGTCGCTCTGTACATCTGGCATCGCAGGGCCGAACACGCACGCGAGCGAGCATGGGTAGGCGCCTTCTCCTTCGGAGACACGCTCGCAAGCATGCGCGCGAGGGAAGCGCTCGATCACCCGGCGCGATGAAGCGACCGTAGTAAGGAAGGAAACGTCATGTGCGTCACCCTCCAAGACCCGACGCGCGAACGAGATCCATCGTCGCGACACGCGTTCCCCGATCTAGTCGTTGAGCCGGAGCTGAGAGCTTCTCCAACGCTCGCCGAGGATCTGATCGCCCGCTACGGAGCAGGCGAAGCGGCGACAGAGATCTCGTTCGAGGTGGAGTCTCACGGAGGCCACCTGCGAACCGTCACAGGAACGATCGAATACCTCGATGAGGAGGCAGAGACCTTCATGATGCGGGAGGACGACCGGCGTCTGCGAGTTCCGATCCGAGACGTCAGGTCCGCGAGCATCGGATGAGACCTCGAAGGATCGACCGATTCAGGGTTTGGACCAGTCACGGCTCAGGCTCGTACAGCAGCTGGTCCAAAGCTATCGCAGCCGCTGGGTGGGTCGCGAGCGAGTCAGGGGACACCATCTCGGTGGCGAACGAAAGGACCGGGCAACGGTGGGATCTCTCCGCCGGCGGCCAGCTAACACGGGTTCGCTAGCCTTCGCCGCCCTCGGACTCAGCCGGCTCAAAATAGGTGATCGTGACCTCCTCGGGCCGGTACTGACCGATCACGGTCTCCGTGCGAACGACTGCTACCTCGTCTTCAGCCGTCCACGCGTCGGGTCGCTCGACCGTGTAGTGCATCGTGACAGTCACGTAGAACCTCGCCACAGCTGTCCATCCCCTCATCGTCACGTCAGCGCTTCCTCGAGGGAGCGAGCCTACGAGGACGCTCGCCCTTTTGGGCACTGGGCGACCAATGGGAGCACCACCAGCACGAACTTCACCGCCGGTTCATCTTGGATCTTGGTCTCCGCTCCGCTGAACCCGCTCAACTCCGGCCACACCAAGATGAGGTGCCAGATCTACCTGCACACGGCTGCGCTGAACTCGACGTGATGGGCCAACCTATCGGAGGGCACCGATCGGGCTTAGCGGACCGCATCACGCCGGTCGATATGAAGCAGCGATCCGCCGCCGCTGATCGACCGATGCGGTTCAGGATCAAGCTGCGGGGTAGGAGATGACGATGGCGGTAGGGCAGACCCAAGGAACCAGCGTGACCGAAATCGCGCCTGTGCCGGAAGGAACGCGGCACGTCCATCTGGATGTGGATAACGGCGTCGCCACGATCCGTCTCGACCATCCTCGCCGCAACGTCATCGACCTTCGCCTCGCGACCCAGCTGCACGACGCCGCACTCGAGGTCGGTCACCGTGATGATGTCGGGGCGGTCGTCGTCTGGGGCGGAGAACGGATCTTCTCCGCCGGCGGGGATGTGGCGCTGATGTCGGACCGGTCCGCCGACACCATCAGACCGGTGATCACGGCGCTCGCCGAAGCGCTGGTCGTGCTCGAAGCGGTTCCCAAGGTCGTCATCGCGGCCATCAACGGCATCTGCCTGGGTGGAGGGTGCGAGATCGCGCTGGCCGCCGACTTCCGGTTCGCCTCCGAGACCGCCGTGCTCGGTCAGCCCGAGATCCGGTTCGGGATCATCCCGGGCGCCGGCGCCACCCAGCGTCTGCCGCGTCTCATCGGGACGTCTGTCGCGAAGGACCTGATCTACTCCGGTCGTCGCGTGAAGGCCCGTGAGGCGCTCGGTATGGGCTTGGTCGATCGGTTGCTTCCGGGTCCGTCGGTTTACCCGGCGGCGCTCGAGGCAGCCGCCCGCTACGCGGAAGGTCCGATCGTCGCCATCGGAGCGGCGAAGGCGGCGATCGACGCGGGCAACGGCCGCCCACCAGGGGAAGGTCTCGACTTGGAGCGAGACCTCGCGTGCCAACTCTTCGACACCGCGGACCAGAAGGAAGGCATGCAGGCGTTCCTCGGCTCGCGTCCGCCGCTGTTCAGAGGTCGCTAGCGCGAGCGGCCCGACGGGACTACTACTACCGCATCGATTAGCTTCCATCGGATCTGAAGCGCGGTCGCCCTGAGAAACCGAGAGAGTTACCGGCCAGCGACGCTAGGCACGAGTCGGTGACGACCGCCGGCTTGAGATCTTCAGGGTCGCTCATCATCAACCCTCCGAATCCGATGCAGGCCCCGCCACCTTCGTCACGTTCGTAGGCGGCGAGGACGCTCCAGTCGTGTCGAAGAAGGAAGACATGCCGATCGCGACTCCGACCGGAGTGGGAGGAGGCCGTCCAGCTCGGCGTGAGCCTTGCCGACGGGTGTCATTACTCGGGTGTTTGCGTGCCAACGAACCATCGCACCTCAACCCTGTTGCCATTTTGGCGAAAGTGGTACCGGCCTCACCGAGGGTGCACATGTCAACTCCCTTCCAGAGGCCCTCGGCGTGGGGGGAGAATGCCTGGAGATGGGTACGTCCCACCCCGAGGTGACGGACGAGCGGCTCAGCCGCCTGGCATGGTCGCTCGCAGCGGTCTGGCTGGCGTGTTGGGTCGTCACGGTTGCGCTGCTCATCGCGAACCGCTCAGCCATCCATAGCTACGCCGACGCTGACCTGATCGACGCCGTTCTGCCGATCGGGACCGCCGTGATCGGGACGCTCGTCGCGTCTCGTCAGCCACGCAATCCGATCGGCTGGATCCTGCTCTCGTTGGGTCTCCTAGGCGTGATCAGTGGGGTGATCACGCAGTACGTCTATCGCAGCGCCCACTTCACCGCGCTCCCGTTCGCGGAGTGGGTGGCCTGGCTGCACGACCCAGTTAACTGGGTGGTGTTCCCGGCCGGGCTGGCGGCCTTCCTCTTCTTGCTGTTCCCCGACGGGCACTTGCCCTCCAGGCGCTGGCGATGGCTCGCCCGGTTCGCCGTGCTCGTCGTCGTCGTGGGTTTCGTCTTCCTGCTCTTGCAAAGCACGATCACCATCACAGGGACTCCATCGATCCCGAACCCGCTCGGCAGCGTTGCGGCCGTCGACATGCAGAATGGCGCGCCGGGGTTGATCTGGCTGGTGGCGCTCGTCGTCCTCCTTTCGGCGATCGTCAGCGTGGTCATGCGAGCACGCCGATCGACGGGCGAGCTCCGGCAGCAGGTGCGGTGGCTGGCGTTCTCCGCAGGCGTCACGGGGGCAGCGATGCTCCTGCTCATCGTCGGCTACGCGGTCGGCCTCGCGGTTCCCGACCCAGCGTTCGAGCTTGTGATCCTGTTCGGGTTCGGGATCGCGGTGCCCGCGGCCTGCGCGGTCGCCGTTCTCAAGCACGGTCTCTACGACCTGGACGTCGTGATCAGCAAGACGGTCGTGTACGCGGTGCTCGCGGCCTTCTTCACGATCGCCTACCTCGCGATCGTCGTGGGCATCGGCACGGCGATCGGCTCCTCGAACAACTCGTTCCTTACGGTGCTCGCCGCCGCGACGATCGCCGTCGCATTCAACCCGGTGCGCGATCGAGCGAAACGGTTCGCGAACCGGCTTGTCTACGGCGAGCGAGCGTCCCCATATGAGGTGCTCTCGGACTTCTCGGAGCGTGTTGCGGAGACCTACTCCGTTGAGGACGTGCTGCCGAGGATGGCTGCCGCGCTCGGAGAGGGGACCGGCGCCCGGGAAGCAACCGTATGGCTCCGCGTCGGCGCCGAGATTCGACCATCCGCGTCGTGGGGGATCGGCAGCGAGGCCGCGTTCCCACTCTCTATCGCCGACGGGAACCTGCCCGCGTTCCGAAACGTGTCGAAGGTGGCGTCGGTTCGCCACCGCGACGAGCTGCTCGGTGCCCTTACGGTAACCAAGCCGCCGAACGATCCGCTCACGGTGCCTGAGGCTAAGCTCGTCGACGATCTTGCGGCTCAAGCAGGTTTGGTGCTTCGCAACGTGCGCCTGACGGAGGAGCTCCGTGCGAACCTCGATGAGCTACAGGCGTCGAGGCAGCGCCTCGTCACCGCCCAGGACGGCGAGCGCCGCCGCATCGAGCGCAACATCCACGACGGGGCGCAGCAGCAGCTCGTGGCCCTTGCCGTCCAAGCGCGGATCGCCGAAGGCGTCGCTGGGGACCCGAACAAGGTCCGCGATCTGCTCCGCAAGCTCCAGGAGGGCCTCCAGGAGACGCTGGCCGACCTCCGAGATCTAGCGCGAGGGATCTACCCACCGTTGCTCGCGGATCAAGGGCTTGTCGCTGCGATCGAAGCTCAGGCGCGCCGGGCCACGATGAGCGTGATCGTCGAAGCATCTGATGTCGGACGGTACTCGCAAGAGGCCGAGGCGGCGGTTTACTTCTGTGTCCTCGAGGCTCTCCAGAACGTAGCCAAGTACGCCGAGGTGTCGACCGCGAAGGTCCATCTCCGAGGGGGATCTGGCGAGGTGGGCTTCGAGGTCCGCGACGAGGGGCTCGGCTTCGACCCCGCGACCACCGCCGACGGAACCGGCGTTCAGGGGATGCGCGATCGTCTCGCGGCCCTCGGCGGGGATCTGACCGTGAACTCAGCCCCTGGTCGGGGAACCTCGGTCACCGGGGCCGTACCCGTCTAAGGATGTCGTCGGATCAAGAGGTCGACCCTTGTCTCCGAGGCAGCAGCCTCTAGCTTCGCCGTCTCGAGCTCGGTCTGAGATGTGTCTGAATGGGCGGCGAAGCGGGCCTGTTCAGAGGAGCTCAGAGCTGGCCAGGGCGCGTTCTTCGGCGCGGCGCGCGCGGTACGTCCGCCACTCCCGCGCGGCCACCGCGATCGATCCTGTTCGGAAGATCCACTTGAACATGGGTCTCCCGATACCCCGCTCCGGAAGGTCTGCACGCGATTCTAATCGATGGCCTAGATCCATCGACTCGTTAACGATGTTGCAAAGCGTTCTTGGGTTGAGGTTTGGTCGGTCGCCCGAACCGGACCCCGTACCGGATGAGGAAGTAGACCGTGCCGACCAACGTGAGGCTCAGCCAAACGCCTAGCCACTCAAGCCCCTCGTCCAGCAAGGCCAAGAGCGCGGGATAACCCGCGGTTATCGCCGTATTGGCGATGAACGCCATAACCAGACAGGCAAGAGCAGCGAAGAATGTGAACACCCTCCATCTCGCCACGGGATCCCCCTCCCCTCGGATCCAGTCGCCGGACGCTAGCCTCTTCGTCCATCCGCCGGGAAGGACCGAAGGTCGCAACTTGCGGTGATGGAGGTGTTCCGCCGGCCGCAGCAACGACGACGCGGCAGTGAGCTCGCAGCGAAGGAAGCGCCCGCACGGGCGAGGGCCTTTTAACGCGGCGCGCTGAAGTCGGAGGGAACCAACGGACCGCGTTTCTGAGCATGGCACAGTTCGCGTTTCGCCTGCCTTTCTGTTGCCGCTCGTCTGTGCTCAAGCCGTGTCTTCCGGTCGCTACCCCTGGACTTCATAGCAACGCGGATGTCGCCATCTTCCGGTCGAGGTCGGCGGTGTATTCGGGCCGGAAACTGATCGAACAGTCTCATCGCGTGATGGACCTCCGCGATTTGCTTACGACATGAACCTGATGCCTTTCGGGCAGGCTTCATTGGCACGAGCGCCGCGGTCACGAGGCGCTGCTCGACGCGCTGAGCGACCTCGAAGCGGATCGGTCATGCGCGGCGGGCTGGTCGAGCATCTACGGCTCGAGCTCTCCCCTCGGGAGAGCCCTGCATCGTGGTCGCTTGGTGCGCCTCGCCCGTGCTTGATATCACGTCCTCCGGGTACGCCGCTCTGGTGAAGGATCGCTCCGTCTGGGCCGAGTGCCGCGATGCCGACACGCACGATCGGTGTGCCGGGGCGAACTCGACCTCGGAGTGCATCTGTTGGCACCACGTCGTGCAGCAGCGACACGCTGACCACGCGCTCGAGCTCCTCCTGCAGATCGGACGGGAACTCGCGTGGCTCGCTGGGCGCTAGCCTTTCGCGCCCGTTGTGACTAGAAAGTATCCCCTGGCGCGATGCGCACCGACTCTGACGCCGGACGTTGACTCTGCGGCTGGCTATTTCTGCTCCGTGACATTGATGGGTGACGTTCAATTCGCCGATGCTTGGCGCATGAGTGAGCAGATCCGATGCCCCGAGTGTGGTTCCAGTAATCTCGTCGCCTCGGGTGTCTATGAGCACGGAACGTGGATCCATCGGCTCACCTGCTGGACCTGCCGAGACTGTCAGAGCATCGTCGCCCTTCGTGAAGGCGAGGCCACGGCGCTGTTTACCGAAGTCGACTAGCGCTGATCAGCTCTCCTCCTAGGCTTCGAGTGAACCCGTGGGGCTGGTTTTTCATACCCCCCCTGACGACACCTGAGGTCACCGAGCCTGCTCCTCTATTCGTGATGTCACCCGTCGACAGTGAACATCACAGTTGCGATTCCGCGGGGATCGAACGGCAAATGGTCGACGGCGACGAACTCGGCACGGAGCTGATGCGACCCCCTTGTCTCGGTCCCGAGGCGCACCTAGTGGCAGTTCGCACTACCTGAGTCTGTGAACGTCTTGCCGACCTCCGAGACGAACTGCCAGTCATAGCTCGTGTCGTGAAGGGTGAGCGTGAGCACTCCGAACGCCGAAGCGTCGCGCACTTGGCTGTTCGGTTGTATCGGCCCGAATGTCGCATGGTTCTGCCCGCCCGTGCCCACCACGAACTCCTGGATGCCGCTTGGCGACGGTTGCTGCGCCGGTGTCTGCGGAGCGAACCGTTCGTAGAAGTGATTGTGGCCGTTCAGCACGATCTCGGCCCCCGCCCCGTACAACAGGTTCCAGAACTGCGCGACGCTCTTGGTCCCTCCGCTCGTGCTCGATGCGAACCGTGGATGGTGCCAGTACGCCAGCGTGCACGTCGTGGGATGGGCAGCAAGGTCCGCTTGCAAGAAGGTGTACTGGGGGGATCCCCGACCACATCCGCCGATGTTCTTGCACACGGAGTTCAACGCTATGATGTGCCAAGCGCCGAGGTCGTAGCTGTAGTACCCCTTCGATGGGTCGCCGGCCGCCGAGCCGAAATACGAGTAGTACCCATTCCCCGGCGTGGCAGGGCAGCTTGCGTCGCCCCTGGTCCCGTTTGAGGCGATGTACTCGTGATCCCCCGGCACGGGTGAGGTGACGGCTAACAAGGCCGCCTGACCCCACGTTGGCGCGTAGGACCCGTTGAAGGCCTGGAGAGCGCCACATGCATATTGCTCGTCGCCCAGCGGCAGGATCTTCTGCAGGTTCGTCGTCGTCAAGAGGTTCTGCAGAACCGCACTTGTCGCCACCATGTGGCACTTGGTCGCCGTGCCGCTCCCGCCATTGAAGGATGGATACGCAGGGTCGCAGGCGATGTCGCCGGCGGCAGCGACCACTGGATCTCCTGTAACCGCTTCAGCAGCATGGGATGGAGTTAGGGCGGCACCGACCAGGCAGATGACGAGGAGGCGTCTTGCGGTTCGGAAGGGAGTCATTCGATCACCAGAACGGTCGCTCGGGGGTGGAGGACGTGGAGTTAGGCCAGCCATACCCGTACCGGAGTTCATCAACCCTCTTAGCGCGTCGGGAGATGGCCCGACGTCTTAGCTGCGCCTTGAACTCAGTCCACACATTCAACTGGTGTCAGCGATCTCCCCAGTCGAGGAGTCACGCGTCCTTGACCTCGACCCGGCGACTCAGGGCACGCCCAAGCTTGATGATCGCCGCGGAACTTTCCAACGAAGCTTGTGACGAAGCCTTCATCGTCGAGTGGCAGCATGTCCGCATACATCACGAGGCCGCCGACGGCGGCGAATGTATGCATCATCTGCCGCCGGACACCTTCATCGGAGAACATTCCCGATGGCCGCGAACAGGTTGGCGAGCTTGGTTCGTTCAGCCACCCCAGCCTCAAGAAGGCTTCGATCACCCTGGGTATCGACGACGTCCCTCACGTGAGCCTCCTAGCGCCGCAGCAGGCACCGTGAGCAGGTGTCGCCTACGGATCGATCTGAGGAGGGGGGCCCATCGCTGGGCCCTTCCTCAGAAGGATCAGATCCGGTCAAACGGTGGCCGGTACACCTTCGTAGAAGGCGAGCTCACCGATCACGTTGGACCGTAGCTCGACGCGGTCATTCAGGTTGTCGCGCACCCAGCTGGTTGCCACGGGGGTCGCCGCATCGGCGTCCTTCCGGGTCTCCCAGAGGCTGAAGGACAGACAGTTCTTGTCACCGAGGTCGGCGAGGCCGTACCTGATGAACCCGGGCTGGTCCTGGAAGGTCCGGAGCATACCCTTGTGGGTGAGGTCCGCGAGCTCCTGGAAGGAGCCTTGTTTGATCTCGTACGTTTCGATGCGAACAGACTTCATCTTGCTCTCCTTGCTCGATGGTGCGTTGTCCCGGACACGTGGGACCAACTGGCCTGCTCGAGAACGGGTACCCGCTCGGGGGTTATCAGGTCTTCGCTGGAACCAGCGAATGAGACCGGATGGGAGCGACCCCCGTGCGGTGGATCTCTGCCCGACGGGCGGGGATCGCTTCCCCTCAAGCGTACGTCTTTCACCGATCGTCACGACGGGCAGCCTCGTCGGGACGCGCGCCTGCAATCCTAGGTCGGTCGACCTGAGCGAGCCGACCTCGCGCTGCTGATCGCGATAGCCAAGAAGACGTCCTGCGCGACATGAAGGAGGACGGGTTCTCCGTTCGCCCGGTGGACGACGCGTTCGCGCGCTTCACCGAGAAGCGGGCGAAGTATGCACCCCGGCTCGACGCGATCGCCCTTCTGCTAGCCGCGCCACCCGCGCAGTGGATCGGCGACCGATCGTTCCTCGGGGCGCGAACGGCTCATTGAGCGCCTGCGGGTGACCGCGCCTTCCAGCGATCGTGCACGCTGGCTCGAAAGCGTCATCAACCGCTCCCTACCCGAAGTGGTATGTCT
This sequence comes from uncultured Actinomycetes bacterium, assembly GCA_963792215.1. GTDB lineage: Bacteria > Actinomycetota > UBA4738 > UBA4738 > HRBIN12 > AC-51. The sequence continues at coordinate 613,521 of CAWBVL010000007.1, read as the reverse complement.
GCACGTCGAAGGTGTCCCCGTTGGCGTTCTCTGGCTGCACCGTGACGCCGGTGCCATCCACGGTGACCAACAGGAAATGGAAGACCTCGCCGATCGACGACGGCGCCGACGCTGAGCCGCACGCGCTCCCCGTGTCCGATGAGTTCGACCATCCGATGGCGTACGCGTCGATGGACGAACAGCCGCTCACCGGCTCGAGGTTCGCTCCACCACCTCCCGTCACGTATGAGACCGGCATCCCTGCCCCTGACGGGCGGTTGCGCTCATAGATGTGCGCGTGGCCGTTGAACACGATGTCGACCCCGTGCTGACCGAGCAGTTCCTCGAGGTGCCCCGGGCCGTTCAGGAACGTGTCAGAAGACTCGGTCGCGTTGTCTGAATACAAGGGGAAGTGGAAGAAGGCGAACGCGAGCGGTCGCGGATGGGCTTCAAGGTCGTGCTTGAGCCATGCGTACTCCGATCGCGATGTCGTCCAATGCGCGTCGTAGTCGTTCTTGTACAGATCGGCATCGCCAACGTTCGCGTTGTCCCAGGATGCTTCCAGGACATAGAAGCGCGCGGGGCCAGCATTGAAGGCGTACCACGAGCTGGGGTAGCTGGCCGACGACGTGTTGTTCGCGCAGCAGTACGTCTGCATCTTGTAGGTCCCGCCCGAGTTCGACACCGCATGATCTTGCGGCCAGTTCAGTAGTGAAGTCGCGTTCATGCCGTGGTTGCCCTGCGCGTTGAACAGCGGGATATGGTCGCCGGCCTTCGTCCAGAACGACGGTCCGAAGATCGCGCTCGTGTCCGCACCCTGTTGCACGAGGTCGCCGTAGTTCGTTTGCGAACCGGACGGGTAGGCCGTGTCGCCTGTTGTTACGGCGAACGTCGCTCCGCTCGCGGCGATCTCGCCCATCAGGTCGCTCTGCTGCGCGTTGTTGCCGCCTGCGTCTACGTGACCCCAGTCACCGAACACCGCGAACGCCAACCTCGTCGCCTTCTTGGGTAGTTGCGCCCGGAACGACGGCGACGGGTCGCTACCGAGCAGATCGGTGCGGCCATCGAGTATGCGATAGCAGTATCGCCGCCCACGCTTCAGCCGGGTGATCTCTGCCTGCCACTGATATTCGGCGGTCGTTCCAACTGTGACCGACGTCTTGCTGGCGCCGGCCTTGTGAGCGGCACAATCGCCGCCGATGCGGCCCCATGTCACCGACCCCGACGTGACCGTCGTCGTTGTCGCCCAGTTCACCGTCACGTGGCGCTTCACGAGATCAGTCAGATATGGATAGCGGCGAAGGGTGCGGGAGAATGCGGCGTCGACAGGAGATTGGGTGGCCGCTCCCAGCGCACTTACGCAAAGAAGGGCAGCGAATACGAAGACCATCGATCTGCTCCGCGACATCGCCGGTGGCATCCCCATGGACAAAGAAAGTATGCGCAGGAACGCCAGTCCGCACCGCGCCCGCCGCGCTCCCATTCTGAGCGCGCGTGTACGTGTCCTCGATCATCGACCTCGAGGTCGAACGGCCACTGGAACTGACCTGGACCGGTGCCGAACGTGCCGAACTGCCGAATGAATGTCCCGGTCGAGGAGAAGACCTGCACGCGGAAGTTGCCGGAATCCGCGACGTACACATCGCCGTTGGACCCAACTGCGATCGCTCCGTGACCAAGTCGGAATTGACCCATGTCCCTACCCACTCGGCCATCACCTCAGACTCGATGTGCCCAATTGATCCGACCTTCGTCGTTGCCCCGCACTTCGAAGCTGAGATGTCCCCTCGTCTGTGACGATTGGTCGTAGGGCAGCCCACCCTTCCCGCCGGCGCACGACCAGACGGACGCGTGTGACGTACTCATGCTCGTACTGAATTCTCATGGATTCGGAGGTCCTTAGGGCACCAATGCGGTCCGGGAGTGCGCTTGCCCGTAGAAATCATGGAGCAGCCCGAGGGGACGCCCGAGCGGGATTGGGCGACCCTCGATCCGATTCCTCAGAGCTGGGCCCGCACCCCAGGTTCGTGTGTCACGTCGATCACCTGCTCGGTCAGGCCGCCTTCAACCGCCGTTCGCCCCTTCTGCCGGCGACCCATCGGAAGCACGGTGCGTCCTTCGACGTTCTCGAGGAGCGCCGCGAGGGCCGCGTACACGGCGAACACGAACAGCACAACGCCAACCCAGCCGGTGACCTTCTGCCAGGACGCCGACGACGTCATCTGATACATCGCGCTCGTCGCGGACCGCACCGCGGCCGTGAAGAAGACCAACGCGGCGACGAGCTTTGCGAGCGAAGCGCCGATCGCCGGCAAGAGCATGCAGATCGCCGAGACGATCAACAGCACACCAAGCGCGTCGCTCGTCGAGCCGGGCGGTGACGAAAGCATCACGAGCCCGACCGTGAGCCATGTGCCGCTCAAGGTCGCCATCGCCGTCGCGGCGACACCGTCTCGGGTCAACATGCCGAAGATGGCGGCCGACGCCTGCAACGGGAACACGAAGGCGATCATCACCAACGCGACGGTGTGGGCCTCCGACGTAGGCACCCAACCGAGGTTGAGTGACGCGAGCACGAGCGTGGCCGCAGCGAGGCCGATGAAGCCCATCGGCATCGGGCTCGCCATCGGTCGAAGATTGACCCGCGTCACGCGGTCGAGGCGCTGTGCGAGCTCCGCTCGCGCAGCGGCCTGCGCGTGCGCCGGCGCGGTCAGCCCGCGAGGACTTGGGGAGCCGTTTCCTTGATGCGTGTCGTCAGCCATGCGACCACCCTTTTCATCTCGTCTTGTCCAACGGTCGCCACATCCACGAGCGGTTGGTCACGAGCAACCGCCGCCCCTTGGTGAAGGATCGTCCAGTCCATCTGTGCGCCGTGTGCCTCCATCGCAAGGTGCCGAAGATCCCGGAGCAGGATCAACCCCACTTCATCGACTCGCCCGGCGAGTGTCGCGGCGCTGCGACGGAGGCGGTCGCCGAGCTCGCTCAGCTGCCCGTTCCCGTCGCCATCGTCGATGCGCTGCTGGTATCGGTCGGCGAAGGGAGCAAGCGTGCGGGCGGTGGCGCGGCACCGGTCGGCCAGCATCGTGCCGACGTGATAGACGGCATGGTCGGTCGCATGGCGCTCCGCGATCGCCTCCAGCTCCTCGGCCAGATCGATCGTGGACCCGTGCACCGTCTCGATCGTAAGACCGACCTTCATGGGGTCACCCGTTCCACGCGAACAGCTGTGCCCTTGAACAACGGCTGCCTCGACACGGGGTCCCACGCGGTGATGGTCAGCTCGTTCGCCGCACGACCCGGCTCTCCGTTGGGTCCGACGGCGTCTCGATCCCAGTAGCCGTAGTGGAAAGGCACGAAGATGACGCCGGGCCGCGGGGAACCGATGTGCGCGGGCGCTTCGATCGAACCGCGGGGCGATGTCACACGGCAGAGATCGCCGTCATCGATCCCGAGTCGTTCCGCGTCCGTCTCGTTGAGCTCGACCCAGACCTCTGGCGCGGCCCCTTGGAGTTCGGGCGCGCGGGCGGTCTTGGTCCTCGTGTGGAAATGGTGCACGCGCCGGCCCGTTGCGAGCTGGAAGGGATAGTCATCCGACGGCCCTTCGACCCCGGGCGAGTATTGCGCCGGTTTGAGTATCGCCCTACCGTCCGGGCGCTTGGCTCTGTACTGCTCTTGTTCCAACGCTGCGCCCGTCAACAGGTCGTGGCCGAAGTCTTCGCAGTAATCCGTCTGCGTCGGGAAGATCTGGTCGGTGTACAGGCGCGGGGTGCCTTGAGGGCTCGCCACATTGCACGGCCACTGGGCGAACCCTTTCGAGCGCAGCAGGTCATATGACATGCCGGAGTAGTCAGCCGGCCGGCTGGCGGTGATCGCCTTGAACGCGTCGAAAGCGTCCTCTGAAGTCGACCAGGGCAACAAGGGGTTCCCGTCCTTGTCGTGGAACTCCATCCGTCGCGCGTAGTCGAGGAAGATCTCGAAGTCCGGGCGAGCCGTACCGGGGGGCTCGACGGCCTTCTCAGACAGGTGCACCGTGCGATCGGCATTCGTGAACGTGCCCGTCTTCTCTCCCCAGATGGCGGCGGGCAGGACGACGTCCGCCAGGCGCGCGGTCTCGGTGAGGAAGCAGTCCTGCACCACCACGAACAGCCGCTCTTGCTCGAGGATGGAACGGATGCGGTGCAGCTCCGGCAGCGACACGAGCGGATTGGTCGCGGAGATCCACAGAAACCGGACCGATCCCTCCTCGGCATAGCGGAAGATCTGCATCGCATGTGTCGGCGGTCCCCAATGCGGGATCTGGATCGGCTCCACGTTCCAGGCTTCCGCGAGCTCCGCGACGTGGTCCTCGTTGGCCCAATTCCGCACGCCGGGGAAGTCGCCGTTGGCACCGGTCTCTCGCGTGTTCTGCGCCGTCGGCTGTCCGTTCATCTGGAAGACGGTGGCGCCGGGCCTCCCGACCATCCCGCGCAGGAGATTGATGTTGTTCACCTGCACGGCGGCTGCCGTCGCCTGGTTCGACTGGTAGACGCCTTGGAGCGCGGTGGATACGAGCCGCTTGGCCCGTCCGATGATGTCGGCGGCACGCCGGATGTCGCCTGTCTTCACCTCACAGATCCGAGCGGCCTCCTCAGGCGGGTAGGCGGCGACCGTGGCCTCGAGCTCCTCGAACCCGATCGTGTGATCATCGAGGAACGCCTGGTCGATGCATCCGGTTCGGATCAACTCGTGCTGGATGGCGTTGAGGACGGCGACGTTGGTGCCCGCCCGAACAGCTAGATGAACGTCGGCTCGTCGCGCGGCGGGAGTCTCGCGCGGATCGATCACCACGAGGTTCGGCGGTTGCGGGCCGTCGAGCCGGTCGAGCATCCGGGCCCAGAATACGGTTTGGGTCTCCGCGACGTTGTGCCCGACCAGCATCAGCGTGTCGCAGACGTCGATGTCCTCGTAGCAGCCGGGGTTGCCGTCGCACCCGAACGTCTCCTTGAGCGCGGCCGCCGCTGTCGCGGTGCACAGACGGGTGTTGCCGTCCAGGTGCGCGGTGCCGATGCCGGCGCGCGCCAGGATCGCGAGCGCGTAATAGTCCTCGAGGAACAGCTGGCCGCTGGTGTAGAAGCCGAAGGCGGATGCGCCGTGGTCGGCGAGCAGCTGCTTAGATCGGTCGGCGATGATCGACATGGCGGTGTCCCAGTCCGAAGACTCGAGCCTGCCGTTCACACGGACGAGCGGCTGGGTGAGCCGGTCCGGCGAGTTGTTCGCCTGCCATCCGTAAAGGCCTTTCGGGCCGAGGCGACCGTGGTTCACGTGGTCGTCGGATCGGCCTCGGATCCCGACGATTGTGTCGTCCTTGACCGCGATATCGACCCCGCACCCGAAGGAGCACAGGACACAAGCCGACTGCACCCACCGATCGACGTCTCGCTCCGTGAGGCCCTCGGCGAGGTGGGCGTCGAGGCGATCGGGCCACGCCTCACGCGGACCGAAAGGCCTTCGTCTGCCCCAGACGTCCTCGATCCGTTCTGGGCTCGCGCTCGCGTCCACGAGACCTCGCTACCCGGGACGGGTCGGGGCAAAACGGTGCTACTCGTGCATGTGCTATGCCTCTACGCCCGCGCTGGGTGTGCGTTCGTTGCGCCCTCCGAACAGCCTGTCGGCGGGCCCTTTCCCTGCGTTTCGGCCTGCCCGCCCCGGGAAGGACCGATGCATGGCGGTCCGCACGCGGCCCAAGCCTCAACCACTGCCCACCGCTCCAGAGCCCCTAAACCCGGCTCGGTTGCGGCGCCAGCGAGCTTGGCGTCGTGTGATGCTCGGCATCCTCGTTCTATTCCTAGTGGCGGGGCCTTCGAGGTGTTCGGTTCGTGGACCCGTACGGTGACGGTGACCGGGAACGGCGTGGTGCTGAGGGTTACCTATACCGCCATCACGCGACCGGGTCTGCCGATCCGCTGGGAGTTCGAGGTGAAAAGCGCAGCCGGGTTCGACCGGCCGATCGAGATCCGAACGACGTTTGACTACCTGCACCTGTTCGACGTCTCGAACCTGGAGCCCGACGCACGGTCGGCCACGGCTTCCGGTCAGGACATCGTGTACACCTTCGACCCACCCGCGGGCGACACGTTGCGGGTTTCGATGGACGGGAGCACCGAGCCGGGGTTCCACGAGTTTCCCGCCGCGACGACCACAGTGTCGATCGGCGGCACCGACGCCGCGACTGCCACCTAGCAGACGATAGTAGTGCCCTGATGCAGATCATCATCCGCGCCCTCGTCCTGTTTCTGTTCGTGTGGTTCGTCACGCGAGCGATGGGGCGCAAGGAGCTCGCCGAGCTCTCCAGCTTCGAGCTGATCATGTTGGTGGCTGTCGGCGACCTGATACAGCAGGGGGTCACGGGCGATGACCGATCGGTCGTCGGCGCGATGCTTGCCGTGACGACCTTCGCGCTCCTCGCCGTGAGCCTGTCGCTCATGCAGTTCCGATGGGCTCGCCTGCGTCCGAGGATCGAGGGGACACCAGTCGTCGTGGTGCTTCACGGAAAGCCACAAAAGCCGGCGCTTTCGATCGAACGGCTGACGCTCGATGAGGTTCAGGACGCGGCCCGCGAACAAGGGATCGCCGACCTCGCTCAGGTACGAATCGGTGTATTGGAACCTGACGGGAAGTTCTCGTTCGTACGGGAAGACGACGCGCGACAGCCTCCGGGCACGTAGAGGCGCCTCCGGATCGGCGTGGATGAGTACGCGCGCGCTCGCCGTCTGCTATCGCTCAACGTCGGCCGGCGTCGAGGTTGTCCTCGTCCCCTCGCGTCGCGGGCCCATCGCCTTCGCTCGCACTTGCTCTCCATCTAGCCGGACGACCGCAGCCAACCGAACCCTCGCACACGCGCGACCACCATGTCCTCGAGCGTCCCTAAGCATCGCAGAGAGCTCATCCCTGGCCTCGCCAATAGGCGACGGAGGCGACGAGCGTCGTCGCGACCTGGTCTCCCTTCGCGTCGAAAGCGGTTAACGTGCCGGGGCGCTCGACCAGATCGTCCTGCCGACTTGCTGGGAGACGGTAGTGGTAGCGGCCCTGATCATCGATCGGGATCCGTACCGTCGTCGCGTCCGGGTAGTGCAGCTCGAGACGCGTTGAATGAGTCCCCCCGGACGTGCTTGGGCCTAGACACCACCCGGGACGGACGGGGACTTGCCCCCCGCCCGATAGGCCGCTAACTTCCGGTTGATGGTCGAAGACTTCTCGACCGACGTCAACGCAACGGGCGAGGCGACGGTCATCCACGTCCGCGGCGAGATCGACATGGCAACCGCGGGACGGCTGCGGGACGTCATCGAGCCGCACATGGGTCCCAAGCAGACGATCATCCTGGACCTGTCGGAAGTCGAGTTCATGGACTCGTCGTGCCTGAAGGTGCTCGTTCAGGCGCGAGGTCGACTCACCGAGAACGGCGGATCACTGGTCCTCCGCAACCCGTCGAGCGCCGCGCACCGGGTGCTCACCGTCGCCGGCGCCACCGACCTCCTCGAAACTGACGCCCAGGATCACCCCTCAGATTCAAACTGACCCCAGTAGCCAGATGAACCGGCCGCTCGTCCTGGCGCGCCGAACGTCCGCAGTGTGCGCCAGATCGTGGGCCTCACGGGACGCCGGGGGTCCGCAGCGAGGTCAACGACGGCTAGCGAGCTGGCCTCACGAGTTCGCAGCTAGAAGCTATCCCGTTTTCAACCGGAATCGAATGGCATTCAGCCGCGATCCGACCTAGGACCTATTGCTTCACCCTTCATGCACCACCTATGCTCCGCCCGTCCTCGGACGAGGTCGTCGTGACGTTTGCGAGTGGGGGAGGCGGCATGATCAAGCGCTTCGTTGTCGGTCTGTTCGCGATCTCGTTGGTCGTGGTCGGGGTGTCGTTGATGCGCTCCGGGGGCGCAACCGCTTTGACCGGCAAAGCCAAGAACGGCGCAGCGGCCCAACGCGTTCCGAATGCCCGGCCGACCAGCTCATCCCCCACGCCGACCCCAACCCCGCCCCCCGGCGGCTTCTCGAACGAGACGGTCTGGAGTTCGGCGAATGACTGGGAGCCCAACGTCGTCACGGACCCGAGCTCTTCCTACGTCTACGAGATGACGACTCGGTACTCGAAGTTCTGCGCTGCAGGCATGGGCCACTGCATGGCGTTCCGCTCGTCGAGCGACGGAGGGACGACCTGGAGCGCAGACTCCCTCGTCTGTCCCTGCAAGGGAGCCCAGAACGATCCCGTGATGAAGGTTGCGACCGGCGGCACGATCTATCAGGTGCACATGAATGGCTACGCGGTCGTGTTCCAAAAGTCCTCTGACCACGGCGCGACCTGGTCGGCACCGATCGACTTCAAGGCGCTCTCCGGCCTCTCCTTCACCGACAAGCCGTGGATCGCGATCTCGCCTTCGGGACAGGACGTGTACATCGCGTTCAACTCGACCGCCTCATACATCTCGGTGTCGCACAACTTCGGCGCCAGCTTCTCCGCGCCGGTGAAGACCAACAGCGATGCCCTGTACTGGTTCGCCGAGGGTGGAGTCGTCGCCCCGAACGGGAACGTGTACTTCTCCGAGAGTGCCGAGCAAGACGCGGCCTCCCCGGTGGGGCCGATCAAGCTCGCGGTCATCTCTTCGACCAACGCCGGCGCGTCCTGGACGACCACCTTCGTCGACACCAGCCAGCAACAGCCGGCCTGCACGGTGCGCAGCTGCCCCGCCGACTTCTACGGCGCCCAGGCGGCGATCGCGGTCGATGCGGGCGGGACGGCGATGGTCGTCTACTCGAAGAGCACCGTCTCGGCGGGTCCGATGGCTCTGTTCGGATCGACATCGACGAACGGAGTGACCTGGAGCGCTCCCATCGCGATCGGAAGCGGGGCGACGACCGTGGGCGCCGACTTCCCGGTGGTCGCGTCGGGCCCGACGGCGGGCGACTTCCGCATCGCATGGATGGATGATCGCAACGGCGCGGGCGCGTTCAACGTTTGGTACCGCAGTACCGCCAACGCCGGCGGATCGTTCACCCCCACGGTGCGGCTCTCGAACCTCGGCTCGGGAGCGAGCTACAAGACCGCCGCCGGATTCGGGTTCCCCTACGGCGACTACTTCTCCATCGCGGTCAACGCCTCGGGCAAGAGCTATGTCATCTGGGGGGAGGGCCCGAACTACGTGGGGCCTGGAGGCACCTGGTCCGCGAGCGGTTCGTAGTGTTCGGCGTCGACGAATGGCTGCACGGGCCTCGCGTCTACGAAGAACATGTCTTCGAAGCCGCCTAAGATCGACAGATGCAATGGGATGAGTTTGCGGCGGCGTGCCCTCCCATCGGTGGGCTCGCTGAGGAACGCTTCCGAACGGATCAACTGGTCGTGCTCGGGACGATTCGGCCTGACGGTTCGCCTCGAATCAGTCCGTGCGAGGTCGACTTCGCCAGTGGCCGCCTCTTGCTGGGGATGATGTGGCAGAGCCGCAAAGCTCAAGATCTCCACCGAGACCCCAGGGTTGCCGTCCACAGTGTCCCAAGCGACAAAGACAACCGTGGAGGAGACATCAAGTTGTACGGGACAGCCATCGACGAACGCGATCCGGGCGTCCGCGCTGCGTTCCGTGAGGCGATCCTCGCACGGATCGAGTGGGCGCCCGACGAGCCGAGGTATCACCTGTTCTCCATGGACGTCCAGCAGGCCGGCTTCATCCGGTTCGGCGATGAACAGGCCGCGATGGCGTGGGACATGGCCTCGGGGTGTCGCGACATCCGTCACCCCGATGCGTGACCGTGCCGTCCCAGACTCGTTCTAGGCTCTTCTCGTGCCTCCGTGGCCGCCTCTCCGTCGATGATGCAGCGCGATCGACAGCGGGCTCCGTGTCTGCCGTGCGGCGTGGCTTATCGGCGTGACCGTCCGCGAGTATCGCGAGAGGGAGGCTGGCGACCGGGTTCCCGAGTTCGAGGTATGGGACCGGCTTGCGAGCTGTACGGGTGGCCGCAGACATTCGTGCCGAGAGGTCAATGACCCGTGGGACAAAGTTGGGACAACTCGTGACCTGCGATAACGCGAATCGGCTCGGTCAGTCGGAACATCTCCGCAGGTCATGGGCCATTGCGGGATGACACAGCACACTCGTTCTCGGACTCTTAATCCGCAGGTTCGGGGTTCGAGTCCCCGGGGGCCCACTCGAGTGTCTGGTCCCGCCTGATGCGTGGCACTTCGGCTCCCAGCTGATGGGTGACACGGCTCGCCTGACGGGTGACGCCGGCTCCGCCTGATCCGTGAACTCCCGACCAAGTTGGTGGAGCTGAGTCTCGTGGAGCAGCGGTATCAGGCAGTGCTCGCAGTGATTCGCGATGGCGTCGCCATGATCGAGGCCGCGAGCCGGTTCGGGGTCTCGCGCCAGGCGGTGCCCGATCGAGACCGCCGGTTCAAGCGCTGGGAGCGAGGCGGCCGATGGAGTGTGGAAGCTCGACGTCGTGGGCGGGGTGCTGCTCACCGACGGGAACAAGCCGCAAAATCCTCACTGAGATCGACGACCACGCAGCACTCCCTGCTAGGCAAGCTTCACTTATCAGATTGCCTTCACTTTTTGTCTGTTCCCGCGGGCTGATCTTCCCTGTGCCTTGCTCCGGAAGGTACTTCCCGAACATGTCGGCCAGTTCCGCCTCCTCGCCGGGCTGATATTCGAGGTGCTCACGATAGAAGTAGAGGCGCTGCCGATTCTCCTCTAGAACCTCGGCCCAACGCCGCACCCAGATCAGATAATTGTCGCCCTCCGTGTATAACCCGGGCGGGGAGTTCTTGCGGTTGACCAGCTGCTCGAGAGAGTCATCCATGTCGTCGCCAACCAGCCAGAGTTCCCATGTCACTCGGGTGACTTGAACCGCTCGTCTTTGATTACCGCGATGGCGTAGTTCGTGATTGGCCGAGTTCCTTCTGAGTGAGCTTCACGTTCGGCCGCTTCAGCTCGATCACCAGGTGGTGCCGCCGATCGGCGAAGTGAGCGGCCTTTGAAAGCATCAGATCCACAATCCGGGCGTGACCCGCGGCGTCCTTGACAGGAGCGTCGACCGGTGTGTCGTCGCCGAGGAGGGCGCGATGTGCCTCTGAACTTTGGTCAGCCCTTGGTCGTCAACTGCCAAGGTGTATTGCTCACCGAACACCCACGTTCTGCCGTTGGCGAGCATCCTGTGTAGTTCCTTCCTTTCAAGGGGCCGCTCCCTCTTTCCTTCGTCGAAAAGCATTTTTTCGAGGTCGTGAAGGAAGTCAAGGCGATCAGTGACGACCTTGCTCGTATGGATGATTGAGGTCAGCGTCGTCCGGTCGAGGAGGCGATCAAAACTCGCGAGCACCTCCGGCGTCAGATCGAGGACCTCTTGAGGACACGGTGCAGAGCACCTGGAGGTCCTCCGCTACCGGGTCGTGGGCTGACGCGACTACGAGCTGGGGTCGCGATCGGCCATCGGGTGGCGGGGACTACCCGCCTTGATCGGATGTGATGGGCCGACCCCGATCCCGGGGTCGGCCCATCACGATTCTGTCTCCATTCGTCAAGCTGGTCCGTGGGGACTCATCCCCGGCCCGAGCACCTGGAAGAACACGAATGCGTTGGACTCCGCTTCGGGCCTGCAGTGCCCCGCTGCCTGGCACGCATCAACAGCGTCGATCGTCTTGGCGGAGGCGATCGTGTTCCACGCTCCCAAGGACTTGACACCCACGACGACGACGGGCCACCAGGTCGACTGGAAGGACTCGGTGTCCTCGATCACGAAGCTTCGCCGGGACAGCGTGGCCGCTTCCTCTCCACCAACCCGTGACAGGTCCATGGTGGTCGGCTGGTCGATGCACGAGGCGCCGCACTGCACCGTCGAAGCCGGAGGCACGAATCCCAACGGTCGGAGGAGGTAGATCGAACTCACGACCGGACCGCTCGGCGGAGGTGTGATGGAGGCTGCACCTGCCTCACATCCGGACTTTGCCTCGCTCGATGGAGGCTGAGCACAGAAGAACCGATGCGAGTACTCGAGCTGCACGGTCTTCCCGTTGAACCACGCATCCGTGAACCCGATGCTGATGCACCCAGCCCCACCACTGCTGCACGGCAGGGACGCTGAGGTCGTCACCCTTGGCCTCAAAGCGAGGGCAGAGGTGACCGTGACGCCAATGAGCGCGACGACGACGATCGAGATCGTGCCAAGTCGCGATGGGCGCACACGTTCGGAGTTCCTCATCGAGATCTCCTTTCCTGGTATGCGTTCGAGCGGTTCCCTGCCGGATACCGATGCGACCCCTCCTCACCTCCCCGGGCGACATCAGCGTTCCGAGGTCGGGTGGAACCTGACCCCTGGGAACACACCTGCTGGGTCTACGGATGAGGTCGGCTTCGGGTTCTCGCTCCGGGGGATCTGATCCAAACTCACGGGCGCTGCTACATGTTCGCGCCACGCGGAGGAGTGGGGTCGGTTCGGGAAGACCCTTCAACTCGACGTCGTCGACCCGTTCGAACGGCGCCGTCGCCGACCGCGTGCACGACCGTTTCGCTCGCCAGGGGCTAGAGCTACGCTGAGCCGGGAGGGTGGCCGAGCGGACGAAGGCGACGGTCTTGAAAACGGTCTCCGACCCGATCGTTTTGCGCCATTCGTGCCGTGGCGGGCCCGTCTTCCATTCGGTGCCGCAGCGGCACGAAATGCCCCGAAGAGGATCCCAGAGGATCGGCATGGCTAAGAAAGGACCGACGCCCCGGAAGACTCGGATTAAGTTGGCCGTCATTCCGGAACCGGCACCGGACACACGCACGGTCCTTGCCCCGGATCCCGAAGTCTTTCCGAAGACCGCTCCGGTCTTGCAGGGCGATTCGAACCCAAATCTCCGCATGGTGTGCGGCGCCTGCGGGCGCACCCTGGTTCAGGGACTGAAGGTCGGCCAGTTCGAGAACATCGTGTTCAAGTGTCCCGACTGCGGGCATTCAACGAGACAATCGAAGGCTGACTCGCAGCACTGATGACTATTCGTGATCCCTACCATCAGTCACGCAAACCGCGCGAGGTCTTCAACTATCGAGCGAGTATCCGCGCTAACGATCGCGCTGCTTGGGTTCACGTGGGGATTCACGATACGAGGCGAGCAGATAACCATCGTTCAGCCGGCGCAGCTGGACCCGACCGCTTGGAACGCGCACCGCGAAGGTCTCGCCGAGACCTTCCCTGCCTGGCGATTCCCTCCCGGTTTCCGTCCCACGTGACGGGGCCGTTCAGTCGTGCCGGTCCCAGTGGCCGTCGTGCGCGAAGTGACGCTCGCCATCGTGCATGTAGTCGATGTGGTCGCCGTGTCGCTCCGCGTCGTGGCCGCAACCCGGTCCGTGCTCGTGGTCGCTGTGATCGGTGGCCTCGGTATGGCCGACGATGTCGTCGATCACACCTTGATGCCGGTCATCTTCCGCGGGGACGTCCTGAAACGCCTCCGGTTTCTCCCACATCTGAGGCGGGACCTTCGCCATCGCCTACTCCTTCCGACGTCGACGCCTCGAGGGTTCCCCGGTGGTGGTGGTTCTCAAACGAGCGCCTGACCCCGCGGCCTCATACGGAGGGCCGCTATGTTGCGACGATGTCGATCGAGGTACGCCAAGCGACGGCTGAGGACTGGCATGCTGTCCGTGCCGTGCGACTACGGGCACTTGCCGACGCACCGAGTGCATTCGCCTCCCGACTGGAGGACGAACGCGATCGGCTGGAGTCTGCCTGGCGCGATCGGTGACTGGGGCAAAGTCGACAGCGGCGGCAAGAACGCCGAGCAGAGTGACCTGATGCGCCAGATCGCGAGGAGCGGCGTGACGTTCGCCGTGACGACGGGCGACACCGCCTACCCGTCGGGCTCTCAGACGAACTACGGCGATCTCGTGCAGCGCGGTGCCGACATGAGCACGATCTTCGGACCGGCGTTGTGGACGAAGGCCGGCGATCACATCCCCTTGTTCAACGTGCAGGGCAACCACGGGATGAACGCGACTTCACTGCTGAACTGGCCCGACGACCGCGCTGCGGTCGCCTCGAGCGGACGCTATCGCATGCAGACGTACTGTTGTGCCAACGGCACGTCCTCAGCCAGCTACCCGAGCTCGTGGTATGCGTTCAACGCCGGACCCGCACGGTTCTACGTGCTCGAAGCATCGTGGGCCAACAGCAACGTCGGCAACGGGGATATCTACAAGAACGACCATGACGCCCACTGGCGGGTGTTGCGCGCCGAGTATCGATGGCTTGGCACGATCTTAAGACGCACCCTCGGCCACTCGCGTTCGCGTTCTTCCATTTCCCGATGTACTCCGACAACGCGCACGAAGCGTCCGACTCCTACCTGCACGGGACCGGCCACCTCGAGCACCTGCTCGGATCGCACGGCGTGGACATCGTGTTCAACGGGCACGCCCACATCTACGAGCGCAACCGCCGGTCGGCTCCGGGAATGCCCATCAGTTACGTCACCGGTGGTGGTGGTGCGGACCTCGAGCCGGTCAGCGGCTGCAGTCCCATCGACCGGTACGCGATCGGATGGTCCTACTCGTCAAGCACCCCGGCAGCGCATGCGGAACGGCGCCGCGTCCGTCATCAATCGGCCAAGTGTTCCACTTCCTGCTGGTCAAGGTGAAAGGCACGAGAGTGACGGTCCAACCCACGAACGCCGTCGGACACCCGTTCGACGTGCGGGCTTATCGATTCAGCTGACGCGACGTCGGCGATGGGCTGACTCGGGTGCTGTCGACGAACGTCACCTTCGAGACGTCGATCACGATCGGACGGCGAGCTTCGACCGACGGTTTGATCGAATGAGCGATCCGCCGGAACGGGCGGAGGGAGCAAGCTGGATCGATCCATCTCTCGGTCAAGTCTGAAGTATTTCTATGTTCGCTCGTCCCGTAGCTGGGTAGCGTGAGATAACGAACGACATAGGATCAAAGATGGGCGTAAAGCGCAGGCAACGAACCGGACGACGCGTCTTCGCTGTGTGCTTCCTTGTCGCGTTGGTCATCGCGCTCCTTCCGGCCGCGGAGGCCGCGTCGTCCGCCACCGCCCTGGCGGATGGGACGGGGGACCCGGTGATCGCGGCTGCGGGCGATATCGCGTGTGATCCGGCGACAGCGCCGTTCAACGGTGGTGACGGCACCGCCACGAAGTGTCACATGAAGGCGACGAGCGCGGTCCTACAGAACCTCCTCGCCACGAGCAACCTGCAGCGGATCTTGGCGATCGGCGACACGCAGTACCAGTGTGGCGGTCTCGAGGCCTTTAACCAGTCGTACGGTCCGACGTGGGGCCAGTCCTCCCTGAAGGCCATCACATCACCCGTCCCCGGTGAACAGGAGTACCTGACCTCAGGCGGCACCGGGTGTTCAGCGACACCCGGAGGCGGCTACTTCTCGTACTTCGGCTCGGCGGCGGGCGACCCGTCGAAGGGCTACTACAGCTTCGATGTCGGCGCGTGGCACATCATCGCGCTGAACTCGGTATGCCGGAACGTCGGTGGATGCGGCCTCACGTCTCCGGAGTACACGTTTCTCCAGGCTGATCTCGCAGCGCATCCCACGACGTGCACACTCGCCTACTGGCACCACCCACGGTTCGCGTCAAGCAAGAGCGGCGGATCGAAA
This sequence comes from uncultured Actinomycetes bacterium, assembly GCA_963792215.1. Lineage (GTDB taxonomy): Bacteria > Actinomycetota > UBA4738 > UBA4738 > HRBIN12 > AC-51. The sequence goes on along the minus strand of CAWBVL010000007.1, from coordinate 597,898 downwards.
GTCACGGCGAAGTTCTGGGACGCGCTGTACGCGGCCGGTGCCGAAGTCGTCCTAAACGGCAATCAGCACTTCTACGAGAGATTCGCGCCGCAGACGCCGTCGCAGGTTGCATCATCCGATGGCATCCGCGAGTTCGTCGTTGGAACCGGCGGTAAGAGCCTCGCGAAGTTTGCCACCGTTCAGCCGAACAGCGAGGTGCGTGGCAACTCCGCGTACGGCGTGCTCGAGCTGACGTTGCATCCGACGAGCTATGACTGGCAGTTCATCCCCGAAGCAGGGAATACGTTTGCCGACTCGGGGACCACCACGTGTCACTAGGCGAGATACATGGGGTCCGAGCGCGACCAACGGTGGACTGCATGATGTCAAGATGCCCTTGTGGATATCGCTGACCTTGCGCTCGAATGGGACGAGGACCTGGGCTTCCGCCACGCGAAGCGCGGCGCGAGCGCTTAGGCGCCCCAGTACGGAGCCTGCAGGGGGTTGGCTGCCGGGGGAAGGCAGCCAACCCCCTGTGGCTTGTGTCAAGACTTCTCCCAATGACCGGCTCAGCGCAGGCGGCTGAAGAAGCCCGAATCAAACGCGTGCCTCAGGCTCCGCCCGACCGACCAACCGCCACGGTACGACGGATCGTTTGGGCAGCGGCTCCCTCCCGCGATCGGTCTCCAGCTCGCCCCATCGTCGGGATGTCCGATCCGGTGAGCTGCGAGAGCCGGCTCCGCGATAGGCCCGCGTTGCGACGCATCTTTCTCAGGTGTTCACCGAGCGTCGGCTTCTCACGGTTGTTCATCGTTGGGCATCTCGGGAGGCGCACCGGAACCGGCGAACCAGCCGCGCGTTCCGTGACCGAACGAGATCTCTTGGATCCGTATCTCGGCGGTTTCGCCCGCAGGAAGCACGAGTACGGCATCTCCCGGCTCGATGTGGACTGCGGTGGGATGCGTGAAGCGGCCCCCCCAGAACCCCTGGCGGAGCGTCGGCGCCTCCTCTGTGTCGAACATGCACCACGCAACCGCGATGTCCTCATCCGCTTGCCGGACAACCGCGGGTCCCTCGTAACCTTCCACCGCCCCAGCTTGCCACGTACTCGCGCATTTCGGGCCCACGGGCGGGGGCGGTGAGATGGGTCGCAAGGTCTACTGTGTTGCTGAAACGACCGAGGGTAAGGGGCGCCCGGATGAGAAGCCGTCATGCCGCTGCACTCACCGCCATCGGCGCGGCCGCCGCCTACATCCTCCTCGCCAGACCCCGCCAACTGCGGTGGGGCACGATCGACCCGGAGTCCGACGAACCCCTCCCCGGAGATGACCTCATCCCGAACCCAGATCTCGTCGCGACCCGCGCGATCACTGTTCGCACCTCGGCCGAAACTGTCTGGCCGTGGATCGCGCAGCTGGGGCAGGGCCGTGGCGGTTTCTACAGCTATGACCTTTTCGAGAACCTCGTGGGCTGCGATATCCACAGCGCAGATCGAATCGTGACCGAGTGGCAAGTCGCGAAGGTCGGAGACGAGGTCAACCTGCATCCGCAGGTCGCGCTTGTCGTGGCCGTCCTCGAACCAGGGCGAACACTCGTCCTCCGCGGCGGGGTTCCGATGGGGAACACGGCATCCCCCTTCGACAACACCTGGGCCTTCGTGCTCCGAGAGCGCCTGGACGGGACCACTAGGCTGCTGGTGCGTGAGAGGTATGCCTACCTGCGGCCGTGGGCGCCGCTCGTCGTCGAGCCAACCGAGATTCTCGCATTCGTGATGAGCGAGCGGATGCTCCGCGGGATCAGGGACCGGGCCGAAACGGCCGCTGTCCGATGAGCTTCGCTGCTCTCCATGGACACCGAACGACGCCAATCGACGAAGGAAGAGAGCCACTCGCAACGGTCGATCTCTACTGGATCCCTTTGGGTGCGGGCCAACGCGTGGTGAGGTTGAGCGGAAAGCTCTTCGAGGCGATCGGTGCGCGTTTGCAACGACGGCCGATATGTGACCTCTACCACTCGGCTCTCGTCGTCGTCGTCCCTGAGGGCCGGTTCACGATCGAGCAGACGCCCGTGCCTGATCTTCATGGTGAACTACGAGGCGTCGTTGTGGAAGGCCCTGTCGGTTCGAGGCTCGCTGGACGCTTCAGATTGTTCCGGTATGAGATCAGACGATGGCGGGAAGGTGTGATTCCGGATATCGGAGAAGCTGTCGCCGGCCCGGTGAGGTTGTCGGATGATCCTGCGGTCGCAAGACGGATCCTCGATCTAGTGCCGTCTGTGCCGCCGTTGGTCTGGGGTCGCGACGAGTTCCATACCGGCGAGATGTGGAACTCGAACTCCGTTACCGCATGGCTATTGGCGACGGCAGGCATCGATGCGGGCGTGGAGCCTCCGTCTGGTGGCCGCGCGCCCGGGTGGCGCGCCGGGCTGCGAGTGGCATCGCTCGGCTGATCGAGACGCCGTCCGAGGAACACCCCCCCTCTCGTATCAAGCCACGTAGCCACCGGCCAGGCCGAACGTCGTCGCCGCGAGGATGGCGAGGCAGAGGGTTCGCGACACACTCAGAAGGCGGCGGAACTGCAGGTCATGGCTGACACGCTGTTCAAGTGTGAGACGCTCCGCTCGATCTTGTTGAACGCGTACGGCTGGTGGACCGTCTCGACGATCGCCATGTACGCGGGCTACGCGATGGTGATCGCCGGTCTGCTGCTCGGCATGCTCGCGCTCCTGGGGTTGCGGCACGCCAAGCGCGCCGCTACCGCATAGGCGTACCAGCGCGGAGCTTGTCAAGGGTTGGCTGCCCGGGAGGCGGCTGCCCCCTGACGCTCTGGAACCCCGCCCGACCGCTACGGCGACGCCAATGGTGACGGGTGGGCCGACGTGATCGACACGCCGACGATGCATCCCGACGTCCGGCGCCAGGTGGTCCGGTTGCTGGCCGAGATGGACGCCGAAGAAGGAAGATGACGGGGTGAACCTCGCGACCCGAACCGGCGTGCCCTGGTTCATCGCATGGGCGGCCGTCGGGGCAGGCTTTGCGTTCGGAGTCCTCGCGATCTTGTCGATCGGCGTGTTCGTGCTCGCGATCACTGCGGTGGCGACCGTTCTCCTCGCGAGGCGCCTGCAGGCGCGCGCCGGCGTGGCCGGACTCGTGTCGGGATTCGGTCTTCCTCTCCTCTACGTGGCGTTCCTGAATCGCGCGGGCCCGGGGACGGTCTGCACGATGACTGCCACGAGCCAGTCATGCACCGATGAGTGGAGTCCATGGCCGTGGCTCATTATCGGCGCGGCACTCATCGTCGTCGGGTGCGTGTGGTTCGCGGTGAGGGATCGCCCTCAGGCTGCTTAGCTGCGCCAGTCCTTCAGGTCGAGGACCTTGTCGAACGCCCAACCGCGCATGACCTCGGTACCGTCCTTGTCGCGGCCGTGCCGCATGAGGAACAGTCGGCAGGCATTACGGCGACCCTTGCGCGTGGCCGCGGCTGCCAACCGCTGACCTTGCAATCCGCCAAGGCGGCGAGTGTAAGGCTGGGAGGGCCGAGGGGCCGTGCCCATAGGTGGGGGCTTCCTTGCAGTATCGAGCGGCACGGCGCTTTATATGTCGCAGACCCGTCGAGTGCGACGCGCTTGCTGGTAGATTTGGAAGTGTCCACCGATCGGTGGAGCCGCCCAAGACGGGGCGCACCCGCGAAGACCTCGCGACCTTGCCTTTCCCGGTTCCTTTAGAACGAGGAGGCAAGACATGGCCTACTGGCCGAAGCCCGTTCGAGGAAACGTTCTCACGGTGTCCCTGTTCGTGGTCGGGCTACCGATCCTGGTGATCGTTGTTATCGCCCTATCAGGCCCGTTGGTTTGGACTAGCGTGGCCCTCGTCGCACTGACGTGCGTCGCTGTGTATATCCGGCGTCGCAGGATCGACAACAAGGCACGTGAGCGAGCATGGGTCTGGCGATTCTCGTTCGGAGATGTGGTTACAAGGATGCATGCTAGGGAAGCGCTCGACCATCCGGCGCGATGAAGGGATCTTCAGGAGGAAGGGAAGACCCATGACCATCACACTGCAAGACCCGACAGGCCAACGAGATCCAGCCGCTCGCCATTCGTTCCCTGATGTTGTCGATGAGCCGACGCTCAGGGCTCCTGCGACACTCGCTGAGGAGCTCCTGGCTAGGTTCCGGGGAGGCGGAGAAACATCCGAGACTTCGTTCGAAGTGGCGTCCCACGGGGGCTACGCCCGCACCGTCATCGGGACGGTCGTTCATCTCGATGAGGAGGCTCAAACCTTCATGGTCCGTGCTCGTGAAGGCGGGGTGATCAGGGTGCCGTTACGAGATGTCACGTCGGCCGATATCAGGGCGTTGAGCGAACCTCACGGTTCGAGCGCCGACCCTGACGTCGGTGGTCTGGGGACCGGAGCCGGGCGCGCGGTCGATCACACATCGCAGGCAGCGAAGATCAAATGAAGCCGCCGCAGGACGGAGCGGTTCCGGGTTTGGACGAGTCATGGTTCGGGCTCGTATCGGAGCCGCTCCAGAGCCATCGCGGCGGCTCAATGGGTCGCGAGCGATACCGGCGAGACCGTCGCGGTGGCAAGCGAAACCACGCGGCACCGATGGGATGTCTCCCCCAACGGGCGCGTGACCGACGCGACCTAATCGCGCAGGAGGATTCGGCCACACCCGACCCGCCTCTGCTCTCGGTACACCCTGGGTACCGATACTCCCTCCAGCGAAGGTCGTCATGCCCCCTACGAGATACATCGGCTCGCTGGACACCCGACGGCAGCCCGTCTTTGGGCGATTGGTCGAACAGCGAAGATGATCAAACGCGCAGCCAGCACGGGGGTTGCTCCTTTGTTGCGAACACCGGTTGAAGGACGGGGGCCCGCCCGGTGGGTCCGGCAGAGTCGGCCGCTCGTCCTGCTGGCTCGAGGGACCTCCCACGCCCGGGCCCGTTCGCTATCCCGGTCGGGCCGTCGCCGTGTTTCTGATCGGCGCGGCTCGCTAGGCTCCGGCTATGTCAAGGGTCGCGGCGTACCCCGGGGTGATGCGCCGCGATCGCGATCTTTGACCTCGATCCGACGACTCAATGCACGCCCGAGTTGGATGATGGCCACGGAACTCTCCGACGATGCCTGATTCGTCGAACGTTGCAGGATGTCCGCGTACCTCACGAAGCCGCCGACCGTCGCGAACGTACGCATCATCTGCCGCCGGACGTTTTCGTCCGAGAACGTAGGCATGTCGCTGAGCGTCTGGTTGGTCGCGTTACCGATGGCCGCGAAGAGGTCCGCAAGCTTGTTTCGTTCAGCCAGCCCGGCCTCCCAAGCGCCAGCCGGAGTATCGACGACTCTGGTCACGTGAGCCTCCTAGCGTCGCAATGACCCAGCGCGTGTGGGTCGCCGACGTGTGGGATCGCTGCGAATCGATCTGAGGGAGGAGCCCATCGCTGGGCTCCTCTTCAGAAGGATCGGCTTCTGTCAAACGGTGGCCGACACGCCTTCGTCGAATGCGAGGTCGCCGATCTTCCGTCGAGCGGAGTTCGACCCGATCTGCTAGGTGCTCTCGGACCCATGAGGCCGCCAGGGGCGTCGCAGCGTCGGCCTGGGCGTGTGTCTCCCATACGCTGAACGACACGCACTCGCCCTTGCCGGTGTCGGCGAGCCCGTAGCGGATGAATCCTGGCTGCTTCTTGAAGATGTCGAGCATGCCGCCCTTGGCCTCTTCAGCCAGCTCGGGGAACGTGCCCTTGATCACCTTGTAGTTCGCTATCCGCATTGCTTGCATCTTCGGTTGCTCCTTTGGTTTTGTGCCCGACGTCGGCCGAAAGCGAGCGGTGAGTCGGTCGAGAGCTGAAAAGCGCTCCGAAGTGTTGGCTCACGAAGACCCGCGAGGCTTCGATGGGACGGATTCGGCGGAGGCGAACCCGTGGCATCTCTTCTCCCGTCACTGACGGGCTCGTGTCCTTCTTCGAGTATGCGCAGGTTGGGGCCGAACTGTCGCGATGGTCGAGGTCTACGCGCCAGTTCGTCAGGAGTCCATGTCGTCAAGCGTCACTTGCACGTTCACACGTTCGGGCTAGCAGAGGTTGATCCGCGCTTTGGAGGCTGAACGACGAAGGCCTTAGACGGCTGCTCGAGAACCTGTCGCCGTCTGCACGAGACAAGCTCTGCGTCGTCTCTCAACGGTTGCGAATGGGCGACGGTAGCTGTTGGGGAGCCTTCGGGCCCCCTGAACCGCTGATCCCATAACGCGCACCAGGGGCCCTCTTGTGCTTCTCCTTCTCGTGCCCGGCCGGAGGGAGGAGGACCGCCAGGACGGCATCCAGGTGAACCGGCTCTCGCCCTGCGGGCTCGGGGTGAGACCCCAGCGCTCCGGGCCCGTTCCGCTGCGTGGGGGTGTCTTGTGGCGTCGGTTCGTTTCACCACGGTGATACGCTTGAGATTCAGCCAACGCAGGCGCGCAAATCTGGTCTCTTCGACCGTTCGTTCACCGTCAAGCAAGTGGACGCGCTCTAGACCTCGCCAGGGACTCGTTCCCCCGCTGGAAGGTCACCTCGTTAAGGGAGGAACATATGAGCGCGACCGCAACCGCTGTCCGCAAGCCCTACTTAGGGTCGTATCGAAAGACCGCCGCACTTGTGGGGGTGCTATTCCTGTCGGCAACCGCCACGTTCGCCATCGGAAGTGGGCTAGTCACGTCGTACTTCTCTGGAGAAGGCGGCCAAACGTCAACGCTCGCCACGGGCGTCCTGTTGGAAGCGATATCCGCCTTCGCCGTCGCGGCCATCGGCGTTTTGATGTGGCCGATCTTCAGGCGCTACAGCGCACGCCTCGGTGGTGGCTACGCGGCCCTCAGGATCGGCGAGGCGCTGATGATCATCTCCGCCGGCATCTACATGCTGACCACGAAGAACGACTTCGCTCATTACGACGCGTTCATCTACGTGTTCACGGCCTCGGCTGGACTGATCTTCTCGTACCTGCTGTACGTGTCCGGGTTGATTCCGCGTTTCCTCGCGGTGTTGGGCTTGATCGCATACATCTCCTTGGCGATCGGGATACCCGTGTCGTTGATCGGTGACGTCAAACTTGATGCCGGATTGGGCCTCATCTTCGTCGCGGCCGGAGCTGTGTTCGAGCTCGTCGTGCCACTGCTGCTGATCTTCAAGGGGTTCTCGTTCCCCAAGGGGGAGCCTCGCGAAGTTGGCGGGACCTCCTTGGTCCCTGAGAAGCCCGTTGGCGTTTCGGTCTGAACCGAACACAACGCCTCGGAGCCCGGCTTCGGCCGGGCTCCTAGCAAAAGCTTCGCACCACTGACTGAATGGGCTTTGCCCAGGGGGAATGGCCATGAAGGCGATCGTGCAGGACAAGTTCGGAGAGGCCGACGTGTTGGAGTTCCGGGAGGTTCCCGATCCCGTGATCGGTGACGACGAGGTGCTGGTCCAGGTTCGGGCGGCCGGGGCCGGGCCGGACGTGTGGCACGTCATGGCGGGAAAGCCCTACATCGCGCGGGCCGTGCCCGAGTTCCGCCGGATATGGAAGGCGCCGCGTGGCCGTGACGTGGCCGGCGTGGTCGAGCAGGTCGGCGTCAACGTGACGAAGTTCAGGCCCGGCGACGAGGTGATGGGGATCGTCGACGGCTCGTTCGCTGAGTACGCGGTCGGGAGCCCCTCGAAGCTCGTTCGCAAGCCCGAGCGTCTCTCGTTCGAGCAGGCGGCGGCGGTGCCGATCATGGGGGTGACGGCCCTACAGGCGCTGCGCGATATCGCCCACGTCCAATCCGGGCAGCGCGTGCTGGTCATCGGTGCAAGCGGTGGCGTCGGCACGCTCGCCGTGCAAATCGCGAAGGCGTTCGGCGCCGCGGTGACCGGTGTGGCCAGCGGCGAGAACGCCGACGTGGTCCGCTCGCTCGGCGCCGACGACGTGATCGACTACACGCGAGAGGACTTCACGGATGGTCGTCGTCAGTGGGACGTGATCATCGACGCCGCCGGCAGGCGCCCACTGCGCAAGCTCCGGCGCGCACTGACGAACGACGGAACGCTCGTGATCGTCGGGGGTGATGGCGGCGGCAACTGGACAGGCGGTATCGGTCGCCAGATGGTGCGCGCGCCGATCGTCTCGATGTTCACTCGACAGCGCCTTGTCGGTGTGACGGGGAAGGAAAAGGGCGAAGACATCGAGACGCTCAGGGTGATGGCCGAAGCCGGCAAGCTGACGCCGTTGGTTGCGAAGACGTTCGCGCTTCCCGACGCAGCCGAGGCGGTGCGCCTCATCCATGAGAGCCACACCGCCGGCAAGATCATCGTTACCCCGTAGAGCCGCCGGTCTCCGCTAATGCCGTGATCGCGGAGCTACCACGTCTCCTTCTCGGCGCAGGCTGTCGCTTGCGGCCAGTTGATGTGCCCGATAGAGCACGTGGGGAACACTGACAGTCGAGGCGTCAGCCTAGACGCCTCGGGATCGGCCACGCAGTCAGCGCGCCGGGGAGGGTCCGTGGTCGTCTTTCCCTCTTGACGGTACAGAGGTCGATGACTGACCGACGCCTTATCGAGATGAATTCATCCGCGCGGGCGTACCGCGAGTCCTTCCGCGGCCACCCGAAGCAGCAGCGACCGGACGCGGAGCCCGCCTCCGGAAAGGGGGCGCTGCCTACGCCCTAACTAGATCTGCGCTCCCGGGATCCTGTTTGACCCCCGCCATGACTGGTTCGAGCACCGGCAGAATGGCATCGACGAGGCTCTGTGGAAGTTCTCCCGCAGTTTCCACCCCGTTTGCTTCCAGCAGGTACGTCATAAGAGTGAGCCCTGATGCAGCACTCGTCGAAACTTCGACGTAGAACGCCTGGAGCCGCGCATTGAACCCGTGATCCTCGATATCGCCATCTGGCACGGTCGTGATTTCGCCGTTCCGACGAAGCATCGTGCGGTCGCGCAGGACTTCCTTGGCATGCTGCAGTGCTTCGTCATCGCTGCGGTTGCTCAAGGTCGCGGCCTCCTTGGGGGAAGGTGACGGTCGGCCCGCTGAATCCTGAGCTTGGCCTCGTCCACGACGATCAGGTCCTCAAGGATGGCCAGCATCCGATCTTCCTGGGGCCGCGTTACATCGTCCGGCACCTGCTCGATGCTCGTTGGTCAGCTCTCGAAGCATCCGGCGGTGGTGTTAGCTTGCGCCGGTTCCCCTCCTCCAGATCGTCGAGCCGCATCTCTTCCTCCTCTTGTTGTTGTTGCCATCATCTGTGCCCGCCTTCCGGTCGATGTCATCGCCGAAGGTAGAGCGGAGCGAGGTCGGAGCCAACGACATGCACTGCAGAGTAACGAGGGATTACTTACCCGTAACGTCTTGACGGGTCCTTCGGGTGCTGTTTCCACCAATCGTCCCGGAAGGACGTGTAAGCGGCGGCCTCGACCGTGTAGTCGTCGCCGATCGAGCTTCCATCGGGTAGGGATTCCCAGACCGAGACCGAGGCCCTTCCCCCTATCCTCTGCCTCATGACAGAAGGGGAGAGTCGAGTCATCGGGAAGAGGCCGGAGGGATCCGAGAGCCTCGACCCTGTCGCCGCGTACATGTCATACAGCTCAGCCTGGAGTGAGAAGCACGATGCCGATACGAGGAGGCCTCTTCTCGAGGCAGCCTGGGCGCAGGACGGCGTGTTCGTCGATGAGGAGACCCCCGAGGGCTTGGTAGGCCGCGAGGCGTTGAGCGACTACATCGCTCGAACCAACGAAGAGATGCCTGGGATGATCATCACCGACACGTCAGAGCCCGAGGTCCTCGGGGACCGGCTTCGCGTTCGTTGGGCGGCTCGGCAAGGGGACGAACTGATGTTCACCGGAACAGACTTCGCGGAGTTCGCGGAAGACGGGCGTATCGCCCGACTCACCATGTTCTACGACTCGACGCCGCAATAGGTTGAAGCCGCATCCCTGCGAGCCCCGGTCTAGGTTGGGCTGGGATAGCTGGGCGCATTCGCAGTTGTATCGGCGCCTCGATCTGATCCAGCGCTGAGCGGATGCGGTGTTGGGTGGGAGAACGTACCTGGGCGGGTCAGCATGTCACGCGTGGCAGAAGGTCCGTAGATCGTCGGACCACTCACGCGATCGCGAGGGTTGCAAGGAAACCCTCTGCTGAGGTGGGTCACGGAAGGTGGTGCACCAACTGCCGGTTGAACGTGTGCGCGATCTTGTGGTAGCCGGATCGCTTGGGATGCGGATCGCCGAAGAACCGCGAAGAGCAGAACCACGTCCATCGACACGTGTTCGCGACGTTCACCGGGACCCTTCCGTCGCCCGGCACCCCGACGCTGTGGTCGAAGTCGCCGATCCGGAACGTCGCAGCGACGTCCGCTGTCAGGATGCCCGCGTCGGCATAGGCACTGGTGAACCCCCGGTTGGCTGCCTTCATCGCGCGGAGGCTGATCCTTGCCAACGGCCTTCCTCCCGGGACGAGCCACAGACCCAGGAGCGGATCGAAGTAGGTCATCGACGCGATCGGGACATCCGGTCCGAGCGCCGAACCGAGCTTGTCGAATATCCGCGACAGGCGCCGCTCCACGCGCGGCATCACGTCGAGAACACACGCTCGCGCGAAGACACCTCGACGCGACAGGCAATGCGCGAACAGATCGTCCGTGCCGACGTCGACGGTGGCGAAGGCGATCTCCCCGGGATGCCGAGCGATGAACGCGAGGGCCGCGCCCAGCTGCGACCCTGCGGCATATCTGCATTCGGAGTGCTGACCGGTGATGAGCGAGCGGCTCGTCTCACCGATGCACGCCACGTTGTGCAGTCGAAGACCCCCCAGACTCTCCGCGAACGTCTTGCGGATGTCGTTGACGTAGCCCTCGTTCGTAAGGCCTTGTTCGGGCTGATGGCCAGCCGCGAGCGAATCGCCGAGCGCCAGGTAGTACGGAAGCCGCCGTTCCTGGTCGTCGCGCCTTCGGACCCAGATATTCGAAGCGCGGCCGGCACCACAAGGTCGAGCATGCCGACGGTGACGATCAGAGCGAGAGTGAACTTTGCGCGCATACGGCCTCCCAACGAAGGAAGTCTCGACTCTAGTCGGGATGACGTGGCGGGCGCATGGATTGACCGAAGAAGAAATGGAGCGGACCCTGACCAGGGAGCGTAGGCTAACTGGCCTTTCGCGTCACGGTGCGACGCGGTAGAGATGCCACGTCTCTGGTACGCCCTTCAGCTCGTGCGTGCCGACGTCCACGAACGTGAGTCCTGATCCTGCTACCAGATCCTTGACGGTCTGAGACACGAGCACCTCCGAAGGACCGGCGAGCGCCGAGACGCGGGCTCCGATCGTTACGGACAGACCAGCGAATTTGCCGTCGATCACCTCACATTCACCGGTGTGCACCCCCGCACGGATCTCGAGTCCGAGTTCGTGCACTCCGGCCGCGATCTCCCGTGCGCACTCGATCGCACGAGCGGGGCCGTCGAAAGTTGCATAGAAGCCGTCGCCAGCGGTGTCGTTCTCGATGCCGCGCCACCTATCGAGCGTTGTCCGGATGAAGCGGTGATGCTCCGATACCAGTGATTTCCACTCCCGATCCCCGACCTGGACCTGATGCTCGGTGGATCCGACGATGTCCGTGAACAGCACGGTTGCGAGGGAGCGATCGGCGGTTGGCGCGCGGCGCGAACCCGTCATAAATTCCCCGATCGAGTCCGCGAGCACGTCGCTTCCGTCCCAGAAAGGGATGTGGTCACGCCCGGGAAGCACCATCAGGCGGGCGTTCGGGATGTGCGCGGCGACGTACTCTGGACTTCGAGCATCCATCACGCTGTCGTCTTTGCGGTGCAGGACGAGAGTCGGCACGTGGATTGTGGGAAGGATGGCGCGAAGATCCGTGTCGCAATACTTGCGGATCTCCGCGACCGCGGCCCCCGGTGTTTGCGTCAGTCGTTGGAAGCGCGCAAGCCATCGACTCTCGCGCTCATCCCCGACGAGCGACGGGATGATGTCGGGCGTCTGCGCGACCATGTCGTCGCGGCCCCACCATGAACGGAACGTCTGGATCTGATCGTCCCACTGCGCGTGGGACCATTCCCAGGTGATCTCGTCGTTGGCGACAAGTGACGGTGACGGATCGAGCAGCACAAGATGGGATATGCGGTCGGGGCGAGTCGCGGCCAACAGTGCCGCGATGTAATTCGTCTCTTCGAAGGCGAAGATCGCTGTCCGCTCAGACCCGACATCATCGAGGACCGTAATCGCGTCATCGATCATGACCTCCAACGGTGCGACGTCGTTCGGCGAGAACCGTTCAGAGCACCCCGTACCTCGCCGGTCCATGACGATGACCCGTGAGAACGACCCAAGTCGCTCAAGGAACCGGGTGTATCGCGCGCTCTCCCACATGACGTCGACGTTGGAGACGCCTCCAGGCAGGTAGAGCAGGTCGACGGTGCCGCTCCCGAAGACTTGGTACGCCAAGGAGACGTCTCCGTTCCACGCGTAACGCGTCTCCGGTTGGTTCATGGACGCAGTCTCACGCGTCAGGGACGACCGACGCAAGGCGAGCGTGGTCGCGCAAGCAAGTCGATGGGTCGCTGAAGCAAGCGTCCACCGTATGCCCGTCGTTGACAACCTCACGGGTCAACGATGACGCACCCTGTCAGCCGCCCGATTCAGCGGCGGTCGCAGCTCAAGCTTGGAAGATCGGCTTAAGGAAGAGCACGCACAACGCTCAAGGAGGGCGTCGATGAACCTCAACTCGGACGCGTCGAGTACCAGCGCTCGACCTGCCAGGGAAGGGAGGTCCATTGAGCGGTCCAGGCTGGGACACGTCGCCAGGGTCGAGCTCGCCCTCCAGCGCGAAGATGGTTTCGGTTGGAGCCGGCTCCGAGCCAAGTGGTCCCTCCCCCAGAAGCAACGGAGATGTCAGCATCGCCGGCGATTCCAGGCGGTTGCGGCTGGGACTCCTGATATGGAGCTGCCTCGGGTGATGCAGCCGGTGCGCACTCTTTGACCCGCTCGCGTGGCCTGGCCTGCTGGGACTTGCCATGACCGTCGCTCTGCTAGAGCGTCGCACTCCTGAGGCGCAGCCCGCCGGTCGAATTGATGCGCTGACCGAGAGCGCAGCAAACTTCGCGCATTGCCCTTGTTCCTAGCGCGACGTCGAAGGTCCCGGATGGACGGTGTGCGGTCCGAGGTGAATCGTGACCAGGGCGTCGTCGTCTAGCGGATGTACGGTGCCCCCATTGACGCTGGATCTTGAAGGAGATGGGCAATGACCGCCACGTACACGTGGGACGTGTTCTCAACCCTGGACGGCTACGGGTCCTACGGACCGGAAGGCGACTGGGGCGGCTACTGGAGTAAGCAAGGGCCGGAACTCCTCGCATACCGGGCGGCGCTGTTCGACACCGCAGCAGCGGATGGTGTTCGGGGCCACTACGTTCCGACAGAACGCCGAGATCCTGCTGCGCACCGACGACCCGAACAGCCAGGACGAGTGGAACCGCCGGAGCCTACAGATGCCCGCGACCGTCATCTCCTCGAGCTTGCACGACACCCTCGGCTGGCCCGACGCGACGATCGAGAGCGGCGACGGCGCGGAGATCGTGTCGCGGCTCAAGGCGGAGTCGGACGTACCCCTTCGCTCGCAGGGAAGCCTGTCGCTTAACTGGTCGCTGCTCGGCAGCTGGGCTGGTAGACCGCATCGAGGTAACGATCTTTCCGGTCATCTCGGGCGCGACGGGGACGAGCCCGATCCTGGGAGGCGCGGGGGACTTCGACCTAGATCTCCTCGAGTCCCGAACCTTCGACGGGCGTTCCCAGCTGCTGGTCTACCGGCCGACGGCTCACTGATGACAGCGCCACTTCAGAGCACTACGTCTACTAGTGGGCGCTGAGGGGCTCGAACCCCCGACCTTCGCCTTGTAAGGGCGGAACGAAACTGCTGGTCAGAGGCTTGACCACTGATCTTGGTGTGCCTCTGGGTCCCCGTGAGTACCTCGGAGTACCTCTGCGTTGTTACGCGAAGCGTTATGCAAAACGGTCGGTCAGAACATCTAGGAACTGGAGCACGGTGACCTTCGCGAACAGCCGTCAGTTTCCTCTAGTGCGCGGCGGGCGCAAGTGCAGGGCAGATGGCGACCGCCAGACAGAAGTAGGAGCCCGCGCCGCACGCCCTCTCCTTCCTGAACGGCACCACCCCATAGCGGGCGCCGCACGCGCATGCTTCCCTCCTCCGCGCGAACGGGATTGTGGCACCTTACAGCTTGATCCTCAGCACCTCTCCTCCGCCGGCGCAGATCCCGCAGTTGGTCACAAGCACATCATCGCTGCCCGGAATGAACGCGAGGCTGGTCGGGAACGACAGGTCCTTGTCGAGCACGGTCTTCGAGCCGTCCGGGTTCAACCGGAGCAGCGCCCCGAAGGGAGTCCCGCTTGTCGCGAGGCTGTTGTGGGCGATCTCGAGAACGTAGAGGGTCCCGTCATGGAACGCCATATCGATGATGTTGGTGAATCCGCGCGCCCAGACCGTTGGCTTCTCCCCCGGCACCACGCGGAACACGCGAGCTCCGTGACGCGGGAACGGGAACCCGGTCAGCTGACCGACGTAGAAGGCGCCGTCGGGACCCCGTACGACGGTCGTCGGGACGGCGTCCATCGGGACATCGCCGCCCTGGAAGTCGACCATCCGGGGTGGGAATACGGCGAGGGTGGAGATGCGGCCGCGATCGGTGACCTTCAGCAGGTCGTTCGCCCCCGCATCGGTGATGATGCTGGCGTCACCGCGGCGCAAGATCCCGTAGGGATCGCTTTCCTTCACACCGCCGGCCGGGTTGTGAGCTTGCTCGTAGGCGAGGAGGTCGGCGACGACCCGCATGTTGCCGCTCCGAGCGACCCTCACGAGTCTGGCGAGGTCGTCCCCCTTCGGCCCGAACCCGACCTTGTACTCGGCGTCGCCGCCTAGGCCGACCGTCGCGAAGAGCGCGCCCTCGTCTCCCCTGGCCACGTCGTGTGGCCCGAACGCGAACGAGCCGTCCTTCGTTGCGATCGACGGGAGGCGCACGAGCCGGTCGAGGGATCCGTTGGTGACGTGGGTCACAGCACCCGTCAGCCCGACGCAGGTCTTGCCGAAAGGTCCTGGCTGGCAGGGCCCCGAACCGCCGGCGCCAGCTTCGGCGACGAAGTACGAGCCGCCGCGTACAAGGAAGATCCCGCGCGGGTTGTTCAAGCCCGAGGCAACGGTCGTTGCCCTCACATCACCACTTGCCGCTACCGGCGGCAAGACCGCGATGGACAACGTGGCGGCCACCGCAAGAAATAGCGAATGGAATCTCGTGCGACTCGCACGCATGGGGAGCCCCCTCCCAGGTCGTCTCCACAGAGCGTCGTACCCCGGAATGACCTACCGGTCAAGTCGGCTACGGCGAACCCGAGAGGATTCGCGAGGAAGCCCTCCCAGGCAAGACCCTGCATGGTCTGTCGGAGTTGGCGGTCGATTGCAGCGCCGCCAAAAGCAACGAGGTCCGGAGCGATGGATCCGGACGAACCGGCGGCTCGAGCGTAGGACTCGTGCCCGCTGTTCTTCGAGTAGCAGCAAATCTGTGAGCGAATCTGATCTCGGAATCATGTGCGAATCCAATTGCCTCGATGCACCCATATCTCTTCCCTCTCCGATCTGCGGAGTAGGCGCGATTCGGTTCACGCCACGTTCCGAGAGCGAAACGAGCAGGCTCGACCTGTAGAGGGTCTGGAGCTCTAGCCGGTCTGAAGCTGTATCCGAAGAGCCTCGACAAGCTGTCGACGCGTGACCGGATCGGCTTCCAAGCTTTGGAGCGAGTCAAGCAGTCCAGGCTGACCGCCGTGCTCGCGCATCTGCCGGAACGTCTCGGCGCGGGTCCTGTCGTCGAAGTCGAGTAGCGCGAGCAGGTTCCGAGCCGCAGGTGGCCCAATCAAGTCGACGATCCGTCGAGCTGCGTGTTCGTACTCGTCCATCCAGACCTCAGAGCACGGGGCGAGCTTGGCCCTCGCTGACGCCCGATACTCCGACCGGATAGCCACAAGCGCAACTCGGGAAACCGCCGGGCAGATGGAAGTTCCGAGCGATAGCGAGACGCCGCCAGAACCCGAAGGCCCCAGCGGCGTCTCACGTACTTCGATACCCACCGCCGGCCGGCGGTCAAACATGGGCGGGGCTTCTGTGGCGGGCAGGAGCGAAGCGCGACAACAAGCGCCTAAGAACGGCATCTACCTACGAACTGGGATGACCCAGAGGATCGTCACTCCAGCGACGATCCCGATCAGCCACCACCACGCTGGCGGCCACCCGAACAGGCCGACGACGCCGATTACCACGAAGAGGATCAGCGCTCCAACCGCCAAGCCGATACGGGGCCCTTGTTTCATCGGCACTGACATCGGCCACATGGCTGAGCGTCTTGACCCGCGCAACAACCTGATGGCAACGAGATCGAGCACTCCAGGCACCATCGGCAACACCCCGTGCACGTCGCACCACAAGGCCAGACACGCGCCAGGCGTCAGCCGCAGGCCGCCGCAGCCGCTCCCCGTGAGTTGTGAACAGGCCCCAACCACGAAGGAAGCCAAGGATGTCGTTCGGCGGTCGCTAGCAGAGCTCCGTACGCGGGGGATCGTCCGGGTCGTTTGGACTCAGCTGCACATCCGACGAACAGACATGCACGCGTTGTCCGCTGTTGTAGATGCCGCCTCCGAATGCTTCGGCCGTGTTACCGGTCACGCGTGCAGACCGTGTCATCCTGATTTCTGCCTCTGAATAGATCCCGCCGCCATTCTTGGCAACGTTTCCCGTGACCGCTGCCGAGCTCCGCATCCCAGCTGGCCGTTGAAGACGAAGAGGCCGCCACCGTTCCAGCCGACGTTGTCGCGGACAAGACTCGAACCAAGCAGCTGAGTCACGCCTCCTTCCTCCAGCCCTTCGCCGAGACTGAGGCAGTAAAGGTGCCAGCTCACACCGGCCCAGGAGGAATCAGGACGAAGCGCAAACCTCTGCCCCGAAGCGCCTGGATGATCTTGGGGAGCGCGGCGACGGTATGCGCGGCGTCGCCTCCGCCATCGTGCAGCAGGATGATCGAGCCCGGGCGTGCGTTCGACAGCACGTTGTGCGCGATCTCCCGAGCCGACGCGCTCGGCTTCCAATCCTTCGGGTCGACGTCCCAAAGGACGACGCGCGTGTGCTGGCGACGCGCCTCCTGGATCAAGGCGTCGTCATACCAGCCACCGGGCGGCCGGAACAACGTCGGCCGTACGTGCTCGCGGCAAGGGCGTTCGTCGTTCGCCACATCTCAGCGGCAACCTGGTGCGCTGGGTGGTGCTGCAGCGTGAGCGGATGATCGAACGTTTGGTTCCCGATTTCATCGCCCGCGGCGGCGACCCTCTTCACGACGCTCGGATGCTCAGCGACCTGCCGTCCGACCTCGAAGAACGTCGCGGGCACGTGGAAGCGCTTCAACACCTGGACGATCTTCCTCGTCGCGCCAGGCCACGGTCCATCGTCGAACGTGAGGGCCACCGCTCGTGGTGCCTTTCCCGTGCCCAGCCGTCGATCGGTGACCGATACGATCTCGTGCGAGATGCGCCCGCGAACGACGATCTCGCGGGTGGGATAGGTCGCTAGCGAGAACTCCGGGTCGCCCACCCGTCGACCGACCATGCTCGTCGTTCTGACCGTTGGCTCGACACGGTCCGTACCGTCGACCACCCGAACGTGATCGCCCGACGTGAGCTCCGTTGACCGTTCGGCCCTGCTGCCGTCCAGCAGGATCCGACCGGGGTAGGCGCGCGTCCGTAGTGTCTTGCCCGAGACCGAAACCAGACGCCCGGGCGCCGCCCGCAGCTGATCGCGTTGGATCAACTGCCCGAGCGTCAGCCCGGCATCGATCGGTTCCGTCACGCCGTTCACCCGCACCTCGGAAGCCGGGGAGAACGAAGATGGCTGGCTGTCCGTCGACGTGCACGCCAGGGCGCCCGCGAGCAGGAGCGATGCCGTCGCCCGCATGGGGAAGGAACGTCGCGACACACGGCGATGGTGTC
This sequence comes from uncultured Actinomycetes bacterium, assembly GCA_963792215.1. Taxonomy (GTDB): domain Bacteria; phylum Actinomycetota; class UBA4738; order UBA4738; family HRBIN12; genus AC-51. Next base: position 579,882 of record CAWBVL010000007.1, on the reverse strand, counting down.
ACATGCGGTCCGTTCGATGTTCGGTGGGCGACACCAACGCCAGCTCGACGCGCACCGTCGACCTACGCCCTGGATCTGGCGCGTCTATTGGACGCAGAACTCGTTGCCTTCCGGGTCCTGCATCACGACCCAGAACTCTCCGCGCTCCTCCATCTCGTTGAGGACAGATGCGCCCGCATCAGTCAAGCGGGCAACCTCCGATCTGATCGCGCGTGTTCGATCATCGGCATCAGCGACGCCCGTTGCAATGTTGATGTCCAGATGCACCCGGTTCTTCACGACCTTCTCCTCCGGCACCTGCTGGAAGAACAGCCGCGGGCCTACCCGTCGGGGTCGATCGCCGCGCTCCGCGAGTTCCACTCGTACCTGGGCACGTCCCACGCCCGTAGAGCGTCCTCCCACGAATCGAACCCTTCCGGCGGAGGCTGTTCCTGGTAGCCGAGCGCAGTGCCCGAACCCCGCGAGGCTGTTCCGGGTCCGCGCAGTCGATCACCGCCTGTACACGGGTCGCCATCGCGACCATCGTCGCATGGATCTGCCGAAACGGGGGAGACTCGCTTTCCTCTCCGCTCGGCAGTATCCGCGCTGTCGATGAAGAACACTGATCGTCTGACGCGGCCTGACGACCGCTCTAGCAAGGAACGCTGGTTGGGAAGCGCGACCGTGTGTAGGCCCCGGTCGCCGGCTTGAGCACGGCGCCAAGCGACGGATGTGGGCTCCGCTCGTTCCTAATCTCGGAGCGACCGCGCGAGCGGGAATCGTCTCGGTCTTCCCTTGCCCTTGAGGTCGATGCAGCCACGACGTTCCAGGTCGAACGCCCCTTCGAGCCGTTGGGCGAGGGCTGCGAGCTGGATGCGCCCCGGCTCGCACGGCGTCTCGAGACGGCTCGCGACGTTCACGGTGTCGCCCCGCACGTCGTCGACATACTTCCGTGTCCCGATGACGCCCGCGATGGCAGGGCCGGCTGTGCATCCCGATCCGGATCCGCCACGGGGCCCCGGCCCTGCGAACTACGGCGGCCATCGTCAGCGCGACGTCCGCGCAGGCGGCCGCGTGATCTGGATTCGATCCTGGAAGACCCGCGACGAGCGGTTCCGCATCGCCGATGGTCTTGATCTTCTCGACACCGAAACGGTCACAGCTTCGTCGAAGCTCGAGAAGACTGGTTCAAGGCCAGCGACCAGATCAGCGACGAGGCAGCCGCGAGGATATCTCCGGTGAACCCCACGAGGTCGCTGAACAGAACCGTACGTCCTCGTGCCAGTCGGCGATTAGCGTCTCGGCCCCGCGTTCAGCCGATTCGATGATCGGCTTCGGGAGATGTTCGAGCAGCAGGGCGTCGAGTTCCGCGCGGACCCGATCGAGTGCGCGGCGTTCGTGTCGCGCATCTGCTCGAGGTGGTCAGTGTTGCGCGCAAACGGTCGTTCTCGCGAGCAAGGCGACGCGCCACATTGACCGGGTCAGGGTCGGGATGGCGGTTGCTGCACGTCCGGAGGTCCCTGGCTCATCCGCCGAGGAGGAGCGAGACGAACGTCTCGTTCAGAACCTGCCCTCGATGCGCCTCGAAGCGGGGCGACTTCGCCGTAGCAGTAGACTCCGATGGTCGGACGTCGCCCAGCACCGATCGTGCGAGCAGCTCGGCTTCGATGTGAGTCCGGGATCCGAGAAGGATCTTCCGCACTGCGCGAGAGAGAAGATCACCGGCGGCGTCCGGACGGTGTCCGCCCGGGAAGGCCGCGCGAGCGCGCGTTCGAGAGCGTCCCGCGTTCCCGCGAGGACCTCCTCGGTGTCCGCTGTCGTGAGCCGCACAAGTGCCGCCCGAGCGGAACCCGATCCGGCAGTCCGGCGGGTACGACGCCGGAGTCAGAGGGCGGAAGGCAGGGATGACGCGTAGGTAGTGCTCCTTCGCGTCTTCTTCGAGCACGGCGAGCGGAAGTATCGCGTACGCAGCAGGCCCAGTTGCGTCCATATAGCGATGCAAGAATTCGGTTGCTGGTCGGCCATCGATCTGTTGGATCGACGAGTCGTCGGCGACGGTGACCGTGCCCTGTGGGCCGATCGTCTTGAACCCGAGGCCGACGGCGGCCGACACATCGATGTTGCCGCCGAACGAGCAGGACGGCGATGCCGTCGGTGGCCACGTCCCGCATTCCGGAACTGGTAGGTCGGTGGCCATTGCGAAATCGCTCCGCGCCGAGGTACCCCCCAGGATCAGAACCTCGTCGGGCAGTGTTGAGCAAGGGCATCAACCACATGCGGCGGGTCCGCGACGAACGCTTCGTGCAGGACGATGCAGACACGTGGCGCGGTCCTCATCGAGGCGAGCGCTTGCTCGGTCGCCGCCTGGCACGCGGCCTCTACGTTGTTCCCAAGGCCAGAGCCCAGTCCGACCCCGAACTCGACGGTATCCGATGCGAACACTGCGAGCGAGATGGAGTCTTCCAGGTAGCCGCTGCCGGACGAAATCTCGGCGGACGAGCTGGCGCCGAGGACATCAGCGGCGGGGAACGCCGTTCCGAACGACGTCTATCAGGCTCGGGTCGAAGGAGTCCGCGGCGATGAAGAGCAGGGCTGCCTGTGGTTGTGCTGCTCCATTCAGGGCCGCCTGGCATTGCTCGATCGCGCTATGCACCGCAGAGAGCGGATCGATGTCGTCACTGTGTCCCACAGCCATCCGGAACACGCCCGCCACCTCCCGAGGCCGACCACGGCTCCTCTGACCGAGGTCGAGCGTATCGCAGTCCTCCTCGTAGATGTCACGGGGCCCAGCTGCGCGACGCTCCTCCGGCACAGGCCGCTGGTGAGCTTCGCTGCGCCGATGTGTTGGGTGGGATGAAGCATCGAACCCGCGAAAGGGGAACCGTAAGGGTTGTCTCCGCCGGCCAGGAGTCAAGAACCAGCGTTCCTGGCGTACCTCAGCTGCCCGGGAGCTTCGCGATCACGTGGTCGCGGACCCACTCTTCGAACACGAAGGTGGCGACGTCCTCGCGCGAGACCGTCAGCGTCACGTGATCATCGATCCTCGCGACGACGCGGAACGAGATCGCGGCGGGATCCCGGGAACCGCCACGGAGCCGCGCGTCGACCGAGGCGAGCCACGCGCCAGCGGTCCCGCCGATCCGCCTCGCCAGCGCCCCCGGTCCCGCGAGGATCTCGGTCACGACCGGCGGGGCGCCGAGACTCATGAGAAACATGGATCAACGACTATCAAGCCGCTGCGCGGCAGATCGTCGAAACGCTCGGCTTCGCCAAAGCCCGCGAACTCCTCGCCTTGCTGGAATCGGACGACCTCGTCCGCGCCGACACCTTTCGACAGTTCTACGAACGCGGCGGGCATGAACCGCTGCTTGACGCGCTGGCCGATCTGGAAGCCGATCCGGTCATGCGTGGATGGCTGGTCGAGCACCTCCGGCTAGAGATCGAGAGTGATGCGTAGGGAACCCTCGCCGGTCACAGTCGGTAAGAGAGGTGTCTGAGAGAGAGGGAGTGGAACCGTGCGTCGACTGCTGGTCATAATGACGATGACCTTCCTACTGGTTGGACCTGCCGCGCAATCCGCCGAGGCCGGCTCGCTCCGCATCCGAGTTGATCCAAACGACAGTTCTTCGATCCTCGACATCCATAGGGTCATCACCAGGCTCTCGCCGACGACGATGTACCTGCGGCTCACATCATGGAATCGATTCCGCCTGCGGGACATGCAAGTTGTTTGGGGGTTCGAACTCGACTCGTTCGGCGGCGGTCGGGTTGATCGGTCCGTTGGCATCTTCCTGACGGGCAAAGGGCTGATGTGTGCTGTATTCAACAACCATCGCAATCTTCAACTCGTCGGACAAAGGCACGCTACACGTCCTAATCGACGGTCAGCGGCTTGCCATCTCCCACGGGGCTGGTTCGGCCAAATCGACCGGGCGGTCAGGTTTCGAGCCTTCATCAATGGAGCGATCTCGCGGGCCGAGCAGGACAACGCTCCCGACATCGGCTATTACCGCTGGATCTAGAAGCACGGCCTCGTCCGAGGGCGGGCGCGACTACCTGAACACGGTGACCAGAGTTGTCAGGACGGTTCCCGGAGCAAGCCCGAGGATGAACGCAGCGATGAGCACGGCGCGGGTGGCTCGAAACCGCCGACTGGCTCGCGCCGTCTCCCGGAGCAGGTCGTCGACGATGGTCGATGCCGTGGCGTGGTCGGGCCACGGCACGATCCCCCGCAGTCCCTCGTCGTGTGAAGGCATCACAGATAGGACCGGGTCGCGCGTCCGCTCCAGCCGCTCGATCTCCTGGATGATCTGGCGCGTGCCTACTTCGCGCGCCGACTGCGACACGTCCTGATACGCGGCAGCAGTCATGTCTCGCAGCATCCTCATGTTGTACGGCTGCCGCAGCCACTCCTGCCCGTTGAAGCCGTCGTGTTGATCGAGAAAGGCCCGGAACTTGGTTGCTGAAACAATCAGACGGTCGTACTTGGCCTCCCGCGCCCGCAGGGTCGCCATGACCTCGTCCATTACGTGCGGCACGATGGAAAGTTACCGCGCCGACCTAGCGACCGTGCTGAGGCGACGATAGCTGCAACCATCACGATATGCGTCATGGTCGCCCAGAGGTCGCCGATCTGCGGGAGCTCCAAAACACTGCGATGTCCTTCGCCGCCTACGCTCACCGCCGTGACCTATTTCCGCGACTTGATGAGGCAGAGCGAGGTAGCCGTCCGGGATCAACTAGGGGAGGGCGAACAGGACCTTGCGTCTGGCAGGTGCGCCGATATCTCGACAACCGGCGACCTCGATAGCGCGGGTGCTGGGTGGACCTACGTGATGGTCACGAACCGGCATGTTCGCTGGGTGCCCGACATCAGGACGCTCGGCCTGATCTGTTCCCTGAATCTCGACCAGGTCCGGTCCTGCACCGAGGTCCATTGGCGGCATCGATCTGCCCTGGTCATGGATCATGATCCCCGACACGCCTGCACTTCGTTCCGAACGGTCGCCCTTTGAACTGGACCTACCGTATGGACTTGGTTGTCGGGTCGCTATCCACAACGATCCTTGGGTTCAGTCGTCCAACTACGAAGGCAGCGCGGCAGTTGAAGGGACAGGTAGCTCTGAGAGGAATCGTGATCAGACAGGTTCAGAGTGCGGATCGCCTCCCCTGAGCCTCATGTCACCTGACGACACCTGAGGTCTCAGAGTGACGGCACCCTCGGCCAGTCGAGCGTGAACTTCGTTTCAGGAGGCGTCAGCCCGTTGCTCGCGCCCAACCACCGCCGTACAGTGCGCTCGGGAGCGGGCAGCCTTGGTGCTGGCGTTTGCGAGGATCGTTTGACCGACAACGATGGGATTCGGATACGCGTCGCGAGACCGGACGACATCGACGTGCTCTGGATGGCGATCAACCAGAACCCTTCCGATGTGGACGGTGATTCAGAGGAGGACATCTCGGATGACATGCCGCATGAGTTTCGACACTACGTCGATGGCTGGATGCGACCTGGTGACGCGGGCGTCATCGCGGAGGTCGACGCGAGCGGGAAAGGAGTCGGAGCTGCCTGGTCCCGGATCTTCCCGGAGGATGACCCTGCCTTTGGCTTCGTCGACGCCCAGACACCTGAACTCGGGATCGGCATCAGTCTGGCGTACCGGAGCCGCGGCGTCGGCGCTCGACTGCTAGACGCGCTACTCGAGATAGCGGCCAAGACGTACGACCAGATCAGTCTCGCCGTCCGGATCAAGAACGAACGCGCCGTGAGGCTGTATCGCAGTCGAGCGTTCGAAGTTCTGCGAACCGTCGATAGCGATACCTACGCCATGCTCAGACGCTTTCGGCAGGAGCCGTAGCTCAGCCTCATTGCGACGCTTCTAGGCTCTTCCTGCTCCTAGATACATATCCGCGGGTACGCTCCGTCCGGGAGGGTGGCCGAGCGGACGAAGGCGACGGTCTTGAAAACCGTTAGGGGCGAAAGTCCCTCCAGGGTTCGAATCCCTGTCCTCCCGCTCCCCGACTCGTTCCGTAGGTCTCGTTCACCGAAAATTCCGATACGCGCGCGTTGCGGAATCCCCCGACCGCGGGTACCATTTCCGAAACGCACGCGTATCGAAAGGTGGGAACCGTGGCACAGATCCTGAAGCCGGAGCACACGGAGGGCTACGAGCGGCGCTGGTGGATCCTCGGGGTTCTGTGCCTGAGCCTCCTCGTGATCGGACTCGACAACACGATCCTCAACGTGGCGCTGCCGACGCTGTCGCGCGATCTCGGCGCCACGAACAGCCAGCTCCAATGGATGGTCGACGCATACATCCTGGTGTTCGCCGGGCTGCTGTTGACCACGGGCAGTCTGTCCGACCGCTACGGCCGACGGAAGGCGCTGGCGCTCGGTCTGATCATCTTCGGGGTCGGGTCGACGCTGTCGGCGTTCTCGGGGACGTCGAACGCATTGATCGCGAGCCGCGCCCTGATGGGCGTCGGTGGCGCGCTGATCATGCCGTCTACCCTGTCGATCCTCACGAACGTCTTCCCCGCCGATGAGCGGGGCCGCGCGATCGGGATCTGGGCCGGCGTGTCCGGCCTCGGGATCGCGATCGGCCCGATCGTGGGCGGCTGGCTGCTGAACCACTTCTGGTGGGGATCGGTGTTCCTGGTGAACGTCCCGGTCGTGATCGTCGCCTTGATCCTCGGGCGTCTGATCGTGCCGGACTCGAAGGACCCATCGCCCAACGCGCTCGACCCGGTCGGCGCGGTCCTGTCGATCGTCGGGCTCGTGAGCCTCGTGTACGCGATCATCGAGGCGCCGGACCACGGCTGGACCTCGACGCAGACGCTGGTCACCTTCGCGTTCGCGCTCATCGTGCTCGCCGCCTTCGCGATCTGGGAGCTGCGGAGCGACCACCCGATGCTCGACGTGACCTTCTTCGAGAACCCGCGATTCACCGCCGCGAACATCTCGATCATGCTGGTCTTCTTCGCTCTGTTCGGCTCGCTGTTCTTCCTAACGCAGTACCTGCAGTTCGTGCTCGGGTACACGCCGCTGCAGGCGGGCTTGCGTGTCGCGCCTATCGCGCTCGTCCTGATGGTGTCGGCGCCGCTCGCCGGCCGGTTCGTGGAGCGATTCGGGAACAAGATGCTGGTCGCGGTCGGCATGACCGCCGTCGCGATCGGCCTTGGCTTCCTCGGCACGATCACCGTGTCGTCGGGCTACCCGCACGTCCTGATCGCGCTGGTGATCCTCGGCGCCGGCATGGGGACCGCGATGGTTCCGGCGACCGAGTCGATCATGGGCTCGCTGCCGCTTGCCAAGGCGGGCCTCGGCTCGGCGATGAACGACACGACCCGCCAGATCGGCGGCGCGCTCGGCGTCGCGATCCTCGGCAGCGTGTTCGCCTCGTCGTTCGCATCGCACGTGTCGGGGGCGCTCGCCGGTTTGCCCTCGGACGCGGCCGCGGCGGCGTCGCAGTCGGTCGGCGCGGCGATCCAGATCGGTCAGACGATGGGCGGAACCGCGGGCGTCGCCCTCGTCGCCGTGTCGAAGCAGGCGTTCATCTCGGCGATGGACAAGGGCTTGTTCGTGGGTGCGACGATCGCGCTGATCGGCGCCATGGTCGCCCTGATCTGGCTCCCGAGTCGTGCGGAGACCCCCGCTGAAGAGCCCCTGCCCGACGAGTTCGAACCCGAGCGCGACGTCGCGGTCGCGGTCGAGGCGTCAGAGTGAACGCCGGGGTCGAGCTCAGTGCCGCGCGCGCGCCGGGGCGTCCGCGCGATCCGCAGGTCGACCGCGACATCCTGACGGCGACGCTTGCGCTCCTCGGCGAAGAGGGCTTCGACCGCCTCTCGATCGAGGCGGTTGCCGCGCGGGCCGGCGTCGGCAAGACCACGGTCTACCGGCGCTGGCCCTCCAAGATCCCGCTCGTCGTCGACGCGCTCACGGCGATGAAGCCGCCGACGCCATCGACGATTCCGGACGAGGTGTCGACGCGCGACGCGCTTATCAGGGCGATGGGCGGCTTCACGAAGCCGCACGAAGGCTCGGCCGCTCGGGTCCTCGCCGGTCTCGTCGACGCGATGTCGCGGAACGGAGAGCTGGCGACGGCCGTTCGCGCCGTGCTCGTCACCGAGCGTCAGCGCGGCCTCATGGAGGTGATCGAACGCGGCAAGCGACGCGGCGAGATCCGGCCCGACGTCGACGCCCGCGTGATGATCGACCTGCTCGGTGGCCCGATGGTGCTCCGGCGCCTGATCACGGGCGACCCCGTGAATCAGCGCCTCGCGCACGCGATCGTCGACCTCGTGATGGACGGCGCGGCGCCGAGGCCATCGCGATAGGCTCGCCGGCATGGCGTCCAAGATCCCGCGGAAGGCCTACGAGGCCGAGCTGAAGCGCCTCCAGGAATCGCTCGTGCGCATGGAGGACTGGGTCACCGCCTCCGGCGCCCGGATCGCGGTGATCTTCGAGGGCCGTGACGCGTCGGGCAAGGGCGGCACGATCAAGCGCATCACGGAGTACATGAATCCGCGTCTCACACGGCATATCGCGCTGCCCAAGCCGACCGAACGCGAGCGGGGGGAGTGGTACTTCCAGCGGTACGTCGCGAACCTCCCGACCAAAGGCGAGATCGCGCTGTTCGACCGCAGCTGGTACAACCGCGCGGGCATCGAGCACGTGCTCGGGTTCTGCACGCAACAGGAGTACTACACGTTCCTGCGGCAATGCCCGATCTTCGAGCGGCTGCTCGTTGAGGACGGCATCCTGCTGATCAAGTACTGGTTCTCGGTCTCGGACGAGGAGCAGGAGCGTCGGTTCCAGAAGCGGATCCAGGATCCGATGCGCCGGTGGAAGCTCTCGCCGACCGACCTGTACTCGCGCACGAAGTGGGTCGACTTCTCGCGCGCGAAGGACGAGATGTTCGTCCACACCGACATCCCAGAGGCGCCCTGGTATGTGGTGCCGGCCGACGACAAGAAGCGCGCGCGGCTCAACGCGATCGCGCACCTGCTGAGCGTCATCCCATGGGAAAAGCGGCCGCTGCCGGAGATCGAGATCCCGCCTCGGCAGCAGGACGAGGGCTATGTGCGCCCCCCGACCGACCTCTACACGTATGTGCCCGACCACGCGGCGTCGCTGCTCGAGGGTTCGCACGGTTCCTGAGCGTTGCCTGAGAGCGGTTCCGAGCAGCACGAACCCTCCACACTTGTGCGTTGACCGGCACGAACGAAGGCTGCCATCCTGACGCTATGGCCCCGAAGCCTTCGTGGCTCTTCTGGGTGCGCGGCACCCTGCTGAGCGCGATCTGCGGTCACGCGATCGCGAACGCGTTGTTCGACGCCGACGAGTACCGCCACGCCGGCCTGTCGTACTCCTGGTCCGCGTACATCCCGATGCTGATCCAGGCGCTCGTCGTCGTCGGCGCGTGGTGGGCGCTCGGCCGGGTCCGCTGGCGGCGTCGCTCGACGGTCGACCCGACCCGCCACCTCCGACGGCTGCTCGCCGCGCTGGTCGCCTCGCAGCTCGTGCTGTTCATGCTCCTCGAGGTCACCGAGCGGATCGCGCAGCGCGATCCGTTCGCCGAAGGGCTGTTCGGTTCCGGCTTCATGTTCGAGCTGTCGTTCGCGATCGGCTCGGCGCTCGTCCTCATCGCGCTCGGCTTCGCCGTGCTGCGCTTGGTCCGGTCGGTCCGGCGTCGGCCGCCGGTCCTCGTCGCCCACATCCGCACGCCGAGCCGGCCCGTCGTCGTTTCGCTCGTCCGCCGCGTGTCTCGTGCCGGCGGCACACGCGCTCCGCCTCTCGTTCTCGTCTGACAGTCGAGACCGCGAGCATCCCCGCTCGCGATCGACCGCCGTTCCGTTCCGAGGAACGGCCGGACGTAAGGAGAGGTCGTGGAGACCCAACCGCTTCGAGAACCCCCGCTTGAACCGCGGTCTGCCGGATGGACGTTCGACCATCCGTCGCACGGCACCTGCGTACCCGAGTGTTCGTCGTACGGGGCCTGTCACTGCGGCTGCGGCGCCGCCCCCAAGCGGAGCGCCGTGACGTCGGTGCCGTGGAACCGCCACGCCGGGCACCCGTTCACGTTCGTGCCAGGCCATCAGCTGCGCGTGGTGCACCCGCGCGCCGGCATGTGGTCGAAGCAGGGCGTGCCTGTGGATCGCGTTCGTCCGTTGATCGGGTGGCTCCGCATGCAGCACGGCTCGGTCCGTGCCGTCGCGGAGTTGCTCAACATGCCGGAGTCGACGTTGCGCGGCTACCTCTACAACGCCAAGCGCAAGCGCGTGCCGCCGGAGGCCGCGCAGCGGATCGTCAGCCTGACACTCGCGCACCGGCGCCGTTCGCGCCCGCTCGAGCTGTGGGAGGAGCTCCCCGGTCAGTTCGAGCCGCCGGTGTGTGCTCGAAAGGCGGCCGAGCTTGGCGCTGTCGCAAGTCTGACGCCCCCGGCGTTGCTTCACGAGGAACCGGCCGTCCCCCACGCGGGGGTCGGCCGGTTTCCCGCTCTTCTGGCTCCGGCAGCGGGCCGATACGACGTGGGTCAACGAGTTGAGAGGCCCGCGTGCGGAACCACCGTCAGAGCGAACCGGACCGGCTTCGGCGCGATGCGCGCATCGCCGGGCTCCGTGATTTCCAGACGCCCTCGCTCGAAGCGGTCGAACAACGGCGCCGCCAGTTGTGGCAGCGCACCGCGACCGCGCTCGCCCTGATCGCCGCGGTCGTCGTCGCGTTCGCGATCATCCCGTCGAACCGTCTCCAAGAGGCGGGCACCGGCCGCATCCTGTTCGTGATCGTCGGCGTCGGCGGCGGGCTGTTCCTCTGGGCGTTCCATAAGGAGACCGCGCTCGAGCGGCTGACGCGGTCGCTCACCGACGAGCGCGTCCTGACCGCCGCCCTCACGAACCGGCTGCACGAGGTCTCGCTGCTCCTCGACGCGGGCAAGCAGATGAACGCGCACCTCCAGATGGACGAGCTGTTGGACACGATCTTGCGGAGCGCGTGCGAACTGCTCGACGCGACCGGCGGCTCGGTGATGCTGGTGGAAGAGACCGACCTGGTCACGGTGTGCGCGCTCGGGCGTGACGCGGCCGTGGGGCAGCGGATGCGTCTCGGCGACGGCGTGGCCGGGTACGTGGCGATCCGCCGCGACCCGGTGTTGATAGACGGGCATGCCGATCCCGACCTGTTCCCCGGGTTGGTGCTGCGTGAGCCCTATGTGGAGAGTGCGATGTCGGTGCCGCTCGTGCACCGCGCCGAGCTGCAGGGCGTGCTGAACGTGAACGCGCCGATCGGGCGCTCGTTCACCGAGTACGACCTGCGCGCGCTCGCGGTGTTCGCCGAGCAGGCGGCACTGGCGATCGCGAACGCGAGGCTGTACGAGGCCGAGCGCGCGCACGTCGCCGCGCTGCTGGACCTGCGCAGGAAGCGGGAGGCCGGCTGAAGATGGCTCCGCACCACAGGCCGCGCGTCCTGATCGTGGAGGACGACCCGGACACGCTCGTCATCCTGCGGATCAACCTGACCGCTGCCGGCGTCGAGCCGATGCTTGCGGGCGACGGCCGCACCGCGATCGAACGGATCGAGGCGGAGTCGCCGGATGCAGTGCTCTTGGACGTGCTGTTGCCGGGGATCGACGGATGGCAGGTGCTCGAGCAGCTCCACGCGAAGGGCGATCCGGTCCCGGTGATCGTGTGCTCGGGCAAGGACAACATGCACGACCTGCAACGGGCTCGCGACCTTGGGGCCGTCGCCTATCTGGTCAAGCCGTTCGACATCGACCGGCTGATCGAGGTGACGAGCGAGGTCGTGGGGCTCCGGCGATCCGACCCCGCGCTCGGGCTGGGGACCACCGCCGACACAGAGCTCGCCTGAACCGCATGCGGCCCGTCCTGGCCGGCGCCCGAGCGCACCCCCTCCGGCTCCGTATCCTGGCTGGTCATGGCCTCGGATCGCTTCCTGCGCGCCCTGCTGCGCGAGCCGGTCGACCGCACGCCGGTGTGGTTCATGCGCCAGGCGGGCCGGTACCTACCGGAGTACCGCGAGCTGCGCGGTGACCGGGACATCCTCGAGTCGATCCGCCGTCCCGAGGAAGCCGTCGAGATCACGCTGCAGCCTTTGCGTCGGATGCCGGTGGACGCCGCGATCGTGTTCAGCGACATCGTCGTGCCGCTCGTCGCGATCGGGCTGCCGATCCGGATCGTGCAGGGCCGAGGCCCCGTCCTCGATCAGCCGATCCGGAGACGCGGCCGGGGTGTCGCGCTTGCGTCCCCTCGAGCCCGAGGTCGACGAGCCGTACGTCGTCGACACGATCCGGCGCTTGGTCAAGGAGCTCGCCGTCCCGCTGATCGGGTTCGCCGGCGCGCCGTTCACGTTGGCGAGCTATCTGATCGAGGGCGGCCCATCGCGCGACCACGCGCGCACGAAGGCGCTTCTCTGGAGCGAGCCGCCGCTCTGGAACGACCTGCTCGAGCGGCTCGTGACGATCGTGGTGGCGCACGTCGGCGCGCAGGTCGAGGCCGGCGCGTCGGCGATCCAGATCTTCGACTCGTGGGTCGGTGCGCTCGCGCCCGCCACGTACGAGACGGCGGTGGCGCCGCATATGCGCCGGCTGTTCGCGGCGGTCGGCGATCTCGGCGTGCCGGTGATCCATTTCGGCGTCGGGACCGGCGAGCTGCTCGGCGCGATGGCCGCCGCCGGCGGCGACGCGATCGGCATCGATGCCCGCGTGCCACTCGACGCCGGGTGGGAGCGGATCGGCGGCCCATCCCAGCGCGCCGTCCAGGGGAACCTCGATCCGAGCGCGCTGCTTGCGCCGTGGGAGGTCGTCGAACGAGAGGCGCTCGACGTGCTCGCGCGCGCGGACGGTCGAGACGGCCATGTCTTCAACCTGGGGCACGGCGTGTTGCCCGACACACCGGTGGAGACGCTGCAACGGCTGGTCGATCTCGTGCACGAGCGCACCGGGCGGAGCGCCACGTCGTGACCGTCGACGTCGCGGTCGTCGGCGGGGGAGTCACGGGCCTCACCGTGGCGCACCGCGTGCTGCAGCACGACCCCGCCGCGTCGGTGACCGTCCTTGAGGCGAGTCCCGAACCCGGCGGCATGTTGCGGAGCGTCTCGGTCGGCGGCGTTCGGGTACCCGCCGGCCCCGACTCGTTCCTCGCGCGGAAGCCTTGGGCGGTCGACCTCTGCCGGGAGCTCGGGATCGGTGACGAGTTGATCCAACCGCGCTCGCCGGGCTCGTACCTCTGGACGGAGCGCGGGCTGGTGCCGTACCCGAGGGGAACCGCGTTCGGCATCCCGAGCGATCTCGGTGACGCGTTCCGCTGGCCGGGCCTGTCCGGCGCCGGCCGGATGCGCGCATTGCGCGACCTGATCGCGCGCAAGCGACGCGACGACGAAGACGAGTCGCTCGGGGCTCTGCTCCGCCGCCGGCTCGGCGACGAGGCGACCGACCGGGCGATCGCGCCGCTGCTCGCCGGCCTGTACGCGGGCGACGTGGACGCGCTGTCGGTGCGCGCCACGTTCCCCGAGTTCCAAGGGTGGGAGCGCGCGCAGGGGTCCCTCCTACGTGGGGCGCAGGCCGCGGCACGACGACCGAAGGGAGACGCCGGCCCGATGTTCCTGCGCCCACGCGACGGTGTCGAACGACTGGTCGACGCGTTGGTCGAGGACGTCGACAAGGCGACCATCTGCACCTCCACGCCCGCAACCAAGATCGAACACGCTGACGGCGACGCATGGCGGGTCCAGACGCCTGGTGGACCGGTCGACGCGCGCGTCGTGATCCTGACGGTCGACGCGCCCGCAGCGGCAGGGCTCGTCCCGCCGGGCGCGGCGTCGGCGGAGCTCGCGCGCATCCCTTTCGTCTCGACCGGCGTCGTCGCGATGGTCTATCCCGAGGGCACCGCCTCGGCGCTTCCAGACGGGTCGGGGTTCGTCGTGCCGCGCGGCGCGGCGCCGATGACCGCGAGCACGTGGATCTCGAACAAGTGGCCGGACCCGTCGTTCGGCGATCGCGCGGTGCTCCGCTGCTTCGTCGGCGCGGCGGGCGAGGAGGACATCCTTCGTGCCGACGACGCCGAGCTGATCGAGGCGTGCGCCCGGCACCTGGCGGCACTGCTTTCGTTGCCCGACGCGCCCGAGGATGCCGCCGTCGTGCGGTGGCCGCGCGCGATGCCGCAGTACCTGGTCGGCCACCTCGAGCGCGCCGAACGCATCCGCTATGAACTGCCCCCGGGTATCTTCGTATCTGGACGGTCGCTCGACGGCGTCGGCGTCCCGGACTGCGTGCGCAGCGCCGGCGAGGCGGCCGACGCGATCGCTGCCTATCTCGACCGGGAGGTCCACGCATGACCGACACGCTCTACGCCCTGTATCCCGTCTTCCGCGCCGACCCGGAGATCCGCTCCGCGTTCGCCGATCCCGAGGACCGTGCGCGCGCGACGCGCGAGGTCGAGGACCTGGTCAAGCGGCTCGGCGATCGCGTGACGCTCCGCGGGTCGTACTCGACGGTCGGCTTCCGCGCCGACGCCGACCTGCTCTTGTGGTTGATCGGGCCCACCGCCGAGGACGTGCAGCACGCGCTCGTCGAGTTCCGCCGGACCGAGATCGCCGCGTACCTCGACCTCGCCTGGTCGTTCATGGGCGTGGTGAAGCCGGCGGAGTTCAGCCCCGATCACGCGCCGGCGTTCGTGAAGGGCGACGCCGCGCAGGACTATCTGTGCGTGTATCCGTTCGTGCGTACCGCGGACTGGTACCTGTTGCCGGCCGAGGAGCGCTCGGCGTTGCTGCGCGACCATGGCGGCACCGGCCGCGAGTTTCCTGAGGTGGTCGGCAACACGACGAGCGCGTTCGGCCTGGGCGATTGGGAGTGGATCCTCGCGTTCGAGTCGCCCAAGCTCGACTCGATCGTCGACGTGATCCGGTTGCTGCGGAACACCGAGGCGCGCCGCTTCACCAAACAAGAGGTGCCGTTCGTCACGGGGATCCGCAAGCCGATCGCGGCTTGTATCGACGACTGCTGCTGAGCGCCTAGCTGCCGTCGAGTAGCTCGGCCAGCCCGGTGATCACCGTATGGCCGTTGGTCGTCGGCGCGAACCCTTCGAACGGGGTGGCCGTCGGCCGTTGGATCAGCCGGGTGTCGATGCCCAGCGCGCGGGCGCCGTCGCAGTACGGCGTCTGATCGTCGACGAACACCGCGTCGGCCGGCTCGACGCCGAGTGCGTCGAGCGCCGTCTGATAGATCGCAGCCTCCGGTTTGTGTGAGCCGACCTCGCACGACAGCACGACCGCGTCGCACGCGCGGTCCAACCCGAGGCGCTCCACCGTTGGCCGCGTCCCCCACGAACAGTTGCTGACGATCACCGTCGGGTGGCCGGCGTCGCGCATCCGCGACAGGGTCGGCAGCACGTCGTCGTACAGGGAGATCCGGCCGGCGAACGCCGTCTCGCCCGCGAGCACCCGGTCGGCCAGCCCTGCATCGAGTCCGGCTGCGTCCAGGATCGCCGCCACGTCGCCCGCCGGCGACTCGAACGCGCCCCGGTTCCGCGCCGCCCGGGTTCGCTCATAGGCGCTCCCGATCTCGTCTTGCGAGAGCCCGGTGATCGAGGCGAGCTCGTCCCGCCATGATCGCCAGTCGCCGTGGGCAAGCGTGTCGTATAGGTCCAGGAGGTAGGCGCCGGGGATCGGGCCAGTGGTCGAGGTGGCCATGGGGCGGCCAGCCTACGGGCCCCAGGCGACGGTGCCGATACCCTTCGAGCCGAACCGACCCCGACAGGAGGCCTGGCGATGGACGCACAGATCCACGGCACTGTCCTGCCCGTCCTGGAGGTCACGCTGAACCCTGGCGACACGATCGTGTCTGAGGCCGGCGAGATGTCCTGGATGTCGCAGTCGATCGAGATGACCACGACGACGCAGACCGCGGGCGCGAAGGGCGTCATGGGCGTGCTGAAGCGCGCGGTCGCCGGCGGCGGCATCTTCATGACGGAGTTCCGCTCGCAGAACGGCGCCGGCTCGGTCTCGTTCGCGACCAAGATGCCAGGCCAGATCCTGCCGGTGCAGGTTCAGCCGGGCAGCGAGCTGATGATCCAGCGCAACGGCTTCCTGTGCGCAACCGAGGGCGTCGAGTTCACCGTCGGCTTCCAGAAGAAGCTCGGCGCCGGCATCTTCGGCGGCGAGGGATTCATCCTGCAGAAGCTCGGCGGCACCTGTCAGGCGTGGGTCGAGCTCGACGGCGAGGTCCGCGTGCTCGACCTCGCTCCCGGCGAGGTGCTCCGCGTGAACCCCGGCCACGTCGGGATGTTCCAAGCGCAGATGGCGTTCGACGTGCAGATGATGCCCGGCATCAAGAACAAGCTGTTCGGCGGCGAGGGCTTGTTCCTCGCGACGCTGACCGGCCCGGGCCGCGTGTGGCTACAGACGCTGCCTATCGCGAACCTCGCGCACGCGTTGCAGCCGTACCTGCCGCAGCCCTCCGGCGACGACGACTCGAGCGGCGTGAAGATCGTCGGGAACCTGCTCGGCGGGAACTAGCCGACCGAGCCGCTACCCGAACAGATCGGCGAGGTACCCGTCGACGCTCGCGGTGCCCGTCGCCGCGTCCAGGTCGTCGTCCTCGCGCACGTCGATCGCGGGCGCACGCTCGTCCAGATGCTGCCGGACGTCGCCGGTGTCGAGGAACCGTGACACAACCGCGTACATGTGCACGTCGTCGCGCGGCTTCTGCCGCTTGTAGTAGCGCTGCGGATACGTGAGCACGAGCTCGTCGCGCGCGCGGGTGAGCGCGACGTACAGCAGCCGACGCTCCTCCTCGAGCTCGTCCTCGTCGCCGGTCGCCATGTCCGACGGGATGCAGCCGTCTGTGGCGTGGATCACATACACGGTGTCCCACTCGAGACCCTTGGCGGAGTGGATCGTCGACAGGATCAGGTAGTCCTCGTCGAGGCTCGGCGGACCGGCGAGGTCGGTCGATGCCGCAGGCGGGTCGAGCGTGAGCTCCGCGAGGAACCGGCCCCGGCGTTCATACCCACGCGCGAGGAGCGCGAGTTGGTCGAGGTCGGCGATGCGCGCGACCGCCGACGCATACTTGCGCGCGATCACGGGTTCGAGATACGTGCGGATGCGTTCGAGCTGGGCGGCGGGGTTCGCGACCTCCTCGTCGAGGCAGCCGGCGAGGGCGCTGCGCAGCGCTTGCACGCCCTCGCCGCTTCCCTTCGGGACCTCGATCGGATGCGTCAAGTAGATTGACTACCGGACTCAGGTCATCGTCGCGTCTGACACCGATCCGATCCATCACCGCTCGGGCGCTCGCGGGTCCCATGCCCTCGGGGAGCTGCAGCACCCGGAACCAGGCGACCTCGTCGCGCGGGTTCTCGAGCACGCGCAGCATCGCGAGCACGTCCTTCACGTGGGCCGCCTCGAGGAACTTGAGCCCGCCGAACTTCACGAACGGGATGTTCCGGCGGAGCAGCTCGACCTCGAGCACGTCGGAGTGGTGCGCCGCGCGGAAGAGCACGGCCTGGTCGCTTCAGCGGCGTGCCCCGCTCGC
Source organism: uncultured Actinomycetes bacterium (assembly GCA_963792215.1). Taxonomy (GTDB): domain Bacteria; phylum Actinomycetota; class UBA4738; order UBA4738; family HRBIN12; genus AC-51. Next base: position 562,360 of record CAWBVL010000007.1, on the reverse strand, counting down.
GCGCTGCGAGCACCCGCTCGGCACACCGCGTCGGCCTGGCCGGATTCGTCGAGACACGCCTGCAGGGTCGGCATCACGCCGCCGTCGCGCTCGGTCCACAGCGACTTCTCGTGGCGTTGCGCCGAGCACGGCGATCACTGCGTTCGACAGGTCGAGGATCGGCGTGGTCGATCGGTAGTTGCGCTCGAGCGTCACGGTCGTCGTGCCGGGGAACCGCTCGGGGAACGTCGAGGATGTTGCGCACGGTCGCGGCGCGGAAGCCGTAGATCGCCTGCGCGTCGTCGCCCACCACCGTCAGATTGCGCGGCGTGCCCTCGGGCCGCATCGCCTCGAGGATGTCGGCCTGGAGCGGCGTTCGTGTCCTGGTACTCGTCGACCAGGATGTGGTCGAACATCGCGGCGACGTGTGGCCCGGTGGCCGGCGAGCTCGCGAGCGCCTTCCAGAACAGCAGCAGGTCGTCGTAGTCGAGCGTGTGCTGCTCGCGCTTGCGCGCTGTGTATCCGCGGAAGATCTCACGGATGCCCTCGGTCTCGTCGATGCACCAGGGGTAGTGGCGTTCGAGGACGGCGTCGAGCTTCTCGCCGGCGTTCACGACCCGCGAGTGGATCTGCGCGAGCGTCTCCTTCCGCGGGAACCGTTTGGTGCGCGCCGCGTAGCCGAGCTCGTCGCGAAGGAGGTTCATCACGTCGGCGCCGTCTGCCTGGTCCAGGACGGTGAACGCCGGCGAGAGGCCGAGCGCCTGGGCATGGACCCGGAGCAACCGGTTGGCCACCGCGTGGAACGTGCCGCCCCAGATCCGCCCGGCCTCGCGGTGGCCGGCGCGCTCGGCGCGGTCGAGCATCTCGCGAGCGGCGCGGCGGCTGAAGGTGAGCAGCAGGACCCGTTCCGGCCGGACGCCCCGCTCGAGCAGCGTCGTGACGCGTGCGGCGAGGGTGGTCGTCTTGCCGGTGCCGGCTCCGGCGATGATCAGCAACGGGCCTTCGCCGTGGGTCGCGGCCAGCCGTTGCTCGGGGTTGAGTTCGTCCTCGAACATGCGTTCGAGGAGTCTACGCCCGGGGTCCGACCGGGTCGAGCAGGCGCCGTTAGGACGGCCGTCGTCGGAGCGCCCTGATCGCGTCGTCGCGGTCGGCCCCGAGCTGGGCCGCCCGCCGCAAGTAGTCGTCGGCGGCGGTCGCGAGCGCCGCATCGGCCGCCGACGGCCGTTCGGGCAGACGGTCGGCGACGAACGTGCCCGCTCGGCCTCGGCCCACGAGCCATCCCTCGTCCTCGAGCGCGCGGTATGCGCGTGCGACGGTGTTCGGCGCGAGGTCGAGCTCCTCGGCGAGGGTCCGCACCGGTGGGATCCGGTCGCCCGGTATCAGCGTGCCGCGCTCGATCTGTCGCCGGACGCCGTCGACCAGCTGCCGGTACGGCGGCCCGCCGCCGTCGCGGATCTGCACGCGCAGCCGTGCGGTCATGACGGGGCGAGTATCGCAGCCACAGGTACGGTGTCCCGATGCGGATCCACGTCGTGCCGGGCGGCCCGATGCTCGTCGAGGGCATCCCGGTCGGATCGCTCCGCCGCGACGGTGACGGGTATGTGATGGATCCGCTCGAGGCGCCCGATCCGTGCGCGCTCTGCCGATGCGGCCGCTCGAGCGCCATGCCGTTCTGCGAGCGCGAAGCGCCCTTCGCGTGCTTCGAGGAGGAGCCGACCGACGCACCCGAGCCGGCGCCGTTCCGCTGGGACGTCCCGGACCCGGCCGGCCCGCCGGCGATCGCGCTCAAGCCGGACGGGCCGGTCCGCGTCGCGGGCGGGCCACCGGTCACCTATGGCGACCGGTCGCTTCCGCCCGTCGATCGCGTGTCGTTGTGCCGATGCGGTGCGTCGCGTTCGCAACCCTTGTGTGACGGATCACACAAAGTGGTCGGCTACCGCGGCTAGCGTTTCGCCCGGACCGCCGCCTCGGCGGCCGGCGCGCCGTTATCCCGCTTTCGCGCCGGTGAGCCCGAGCGACGCCACCACGTCTGCGGGGAACACGTGGCAGTACGGCGTGTGGCCGTTCCCCTCGTAGTACCGCTGGTGGTAATCCTCGGCCGGGTAGAACGCGGCGAGCGGCTCGATCTCGGTCGCGATCGGCCGTGAGAACCGTGCTTGCGCCTTGGCCTTCGAAGCCGTCGCCTGAACCTCCTGCTCCGGCGTCTCGGTGAAGATCACGCTGCGGTACTGGTCGCCGATGTCCGGACCCTGCCGGGCGACCTGTGTCGGGTCGTGCATCGCCCAGAACACCTCGAGCAGCTGCTCGTACGTGACCACCGCAGGGTCGAACGTCACCCGGACCACCTCGGCGTGGCCGGTCGTATGGCTGCACACCTCGCGGTACGTCGGGTTCGCGGTCGTGCCGCCGCTGTAGCCGCTGACGGCGTCGAGCACGCCGGGCACCTTGCGGAACACCCACTCCACGCCCCAGAAGCAGCCGGCTCCGAACGTCGCGGTCTCGGTCATGTGGAACCTCCTATCGGATCGGTACACCCATACGGTGTGCCCGGCACCCTTCGATGTTGCACCCTTTGCGGCGAAGGGTCGCCGAGCGTGGGTGTGCGGCTACCCATCGAGAACGCCCCAGGTGTAGCCTCCGACCCGACCTGTTGAACGGAGAGTCAAAGATGCCAGCGAACGTATACGACGCGATCGTGATCGGCGGGGGCCACAACGGCCTGGTCGCGGCCGCCTACCTCGCCAAGCAGGGCGCCCGCACCGTCGTACTCGAGAAGCGCCACAAGACCGGCGGTGCGGCGGACACGATGGAGCCGTGGCCCGACGAACTTCCCGGCGTGAAGGTCAACACGCTCAGTTACACGATGTCGTTGATGCCGCCGACGCTGCGGCGCGACCTTCAGCTGGAGAAGTTCGGGTTCAAGCTGTTGCCGCTCGGGCAGGGATACATGCCGATGCGCGGCGGCGGTTCGATCATCCAGCACAGCGACGACAAGATCACGCGCGAATCGATCGAGAAGATCTCGAAGAAGGACGCCGACGCGTACTTCGAGTTCTACGAGTGGGTTGGGCGGATCGCCGACATCATGGGGCCGCTGTTGATGCAGACACCGCCCCATATCGGCTCGAAGAGGTTCGGCGACCTGAAGGACGTGTTCCAGCTGGCGTGGGGCCTGCGCAAGCAGGTCGACGAGCAGACGGCCGCCGACATCACGCGGCTGTTCACGATGAGCGCCACCGATCTGTTGGATCGGTGGTTCGAGACGCCCCAGATGAAGGGGTTCATGGCGGTCAACGGGATCATCGGCACGTGGGCCGGCCCCGACGCGCCCGGGACGGCGTACGTGTTGATGCACCACTCGGTCGGCGACATCGGCGATGGTGAGGTTGCGAGCTGGGGTTTCATGGAAGGCGGCATGGGCGCCGTCGCGGAGGCCTGCGAGGCGAGCGCGACGTTCTTCGGCGCCGAGGTTCGAGTGAACGCCGGCGTCAAGAAGATCACCACGCGCGAGGGCCGCGTGACCGGCGTGGTGCTGGACGGCGGCGAGGAGCTGCGCGCGCCGCTCGTGATCACCGCGATCCACCCGAAGATCACGTTCCTGCAGCAGTTGGAGCGGGACGAGCTGCCGTCGGAGTTCGTGACCGACATCGAGAACTGGAAGACCCGCAGCGGCACGGTCAAGGTGAACCTGGCGATCGACACGCTGCCGACGTTTTTGGCGAACCCGGACTACGACCCCGAGATCCATGGGGGTGCGATCGAGTTGCTCGACGACAACGAGCAACTCGAGCAGGCGTATCAGGACGCCCGGTTCGGGCAGGCGGCCCGCGTGCCGTTCGCCGATACCGAGATCCCGACGGTGGTCGACAAGACGCTCGCGCCCGAGGGCATCCACACGGTGTCGATGTTCAGCCAGTGGGTGCCGTCGAAGTGGGCCGACGACGAGGACGACCACTGGCCCGAGCTCGAGGCGTACGCCGATCGCCTGATCCAGCACTTCGATGACGTGGCGCCGGGGTTCAAGGACTCGGTGAAGGCGCGCCAGATCATCGGGCCGAAGCAGATGCAGGAGGGCTGGGACCTGATCGGCGGCAACATCTTCCACGGCGAGCTGACGGTGGACCAGCTGTTCCACATGCGGCCGGTGCCTGGGTTCGCCGATTACCGCACGCCGATCAAGGGCCTGTATCAGGCGTCGAGCGCGACCCACGCCGGCGGCGGCGTGACGGGATTGCCCGGACACCACGCCGTGCGCGAGATCCAGAAGGATCGCGCTCTCAAGAAGAGCTGACGCTTCAGGCACGGTTGCCGCGGGCACGTTCCAACCTCGCGGCTCAGGACGCCGTCTTGGTTGGACCGATCTATGCCGCGCGTGCGTGCGGCGGCGCGTGTGGGGCCGGAACATGTGTTCGGAAGGCAAGAGGGAACAGCGAACTTTTCTTGCCTCGCAAGACGCCAGAGGCGCGGGCATCCTCGCGCGAAGATAGGCTCGACGCCACCATGGACCTTCACGAAGCGTTGCCCGATCTCGACGACGTCTTCGCCCGCTGGGCCCTCGTCGAACACACCCCCGCGATCGCGTGGGGGCTGGTCCACGACGGCGAGCTCATCGCCGCTCGCGGCCTCGGCACCCTTCGCGTCGGCGAGGACGTGCAGCCCGACCAGGACAGTGTTTTCCGGATCGCCTCGATGACCAAGTCGTTCACCGGCGCCGCGCTGATGTCCCTGGTGGTCGAAGGCGCAGTGCGCCTCGACGAGCCCGTAGCGACCTACGTCCCCGAGCTCGCCGGGTGGCGCGGCCCCACAACCGACGGCCCGCCGTTCACCGTGCGTCATCTCGCGTCGATGGAGTCGGGCCTCCCGACGGACGACCCGTGGGCCGACCGCCACCTCGACCTGCCGACCGCCGGGATGGACGCGCTGATCGACGCCGGCGCCTCCTTCACGTGGACGCCCGGCATCGAGTTCGAGTACTCGAACCTCGGCTGGGGCGTGATCGGCCGGGTGATCGAACGGACCGCCGGCATCAGGCCGCAGGAACTGGTCACCCAGCGATTCCTCGGGCCGCTCGGCATGTCCAAGACGACGTGGACGCGCCCCACGGGCGCCAACGTTGCCGAGCCGTACCGGTGGCAGGACGGCGCGTGGGCCGCCGAATCCGAGCCGCCCGGCGACGGCACGATCGCGCCGATGGGCGGCCTGTGGTCGACGGTGGCCGACCTCGCGAGCTGGGTGACGTTCTTCTGTGATGCGTATCCCCCGCGCGACGACCCCGATGACGGACCGCTGGCGCGCTGGGCGCGGCGCGAGATGCAGCAGCCTAGGCGTATGGACACGATCGACGCGGTCCGCACGCGCCCGAGCGGGCCCGCGCGCCAGGTCGCGTACGGGTACGGCATCGGCCTGTCGATGCGGCTTGACTCGCGGCTCGGCACCATCGTCACGCACAGCGGCGGCGTGCCGGGCTACGGCTCCCACATGCGGTGGTTGCCGGATCGCAACATCGGTGTCGTCGCGCTGTCGAACGTCACCTACGGCGACATGGGTTGGGCGTGCGCCGAGGCGCTCGAGTTGCTCGCCGACCTGGAGGCGTTGCCCAAAGCTCCCGACCCACCGGCGGCCCCGGCGCTACAACGCGCCGCCGGTCGCGCGATCGAGCTCGTGAACCACTTTAACGACGACGACGCGCGAGCGCTGTTCGCCGACAACGTCGAGCTCGACGACACGCTCGACCGCCGGGCGAAGGAAGCCGCCGAGACGACCGCACGACACGGCACGCTCACGATGGAGTCGCTCGATGTCGACGCGCCCCAACGCGGCGACGTGATCGCTGCCGGCGGCCTGGTCAAGATCGAGCTCGAGCTGAACCACGAGGGCAAGGTCCAGTGGTTCCTCATCAACGACCGGACGAAGCCTTCGGACGCGCCGATCATCACCGACCCCGCGACGCTAAGAGCGCTCCCGCACATCGCGTACGTCGTGCTCCGGCCGGCCGCCAACCTCGTCGATGCATACGAACGGTGGCAGGGCGAGGTGCTCGACCGGCTCGGCACCAAGCCGCCCCGCGTCTTCGCGGCGCCGCACGCGACGCTGAAGTCGTTCGGAGGGAGCGCGGCGCCGCTGACCTCGACCAACGAGGAGGCCATCGCCGCGCTCGTCGAAGCTTGGGCGAGGGCGACCTCGCCGATCGAGCTTCGCGCCACATCCCTCGACGCGTTCGAGGAAGACGACGGCAACCCGGTGCCGGTCGCCCTGCTCGACATGTCCGAACGTCTCGGCGACGCGCTGAAGGATCTCTGGGTGCGCGCCGCCGCGGCCGAGCTTCCCGCCGGATACAGCGACCACTTCGGCCCCGACGGCTGGAAGGGGCATCTCTCGCTCTGCTACCTGCGGGCGAAGCCCGAACCCGAGATCTGGGAGCCCCTTCTCGCTTGGCTCCATCACCACGACACGGCCGGCGTCACGTCGACCGCCTACGAGGCCGAGCTGGTCGCGTTCGGCGACGGCACCGAGCGCCGCCTCGGCCGCTTCCCGTTCGGCGTGGCAGCCGGGTCAAAACCTGCGGAGCGAGCGCTCACGCGCTGAGCGACTGACAGAGCTTCGCGACCTCGATCATCAGGTCGCCCCCGTCGACGTCGCCGGTCTCGTACGCGTACAGCCCGGTGTCGATCGCCACGGCGAACGCCCACCCGCGCACACGGCTCGCACGCACTTCCAGCAGATCGGTCAGCTGATCCAACCGGGCCTGCAACCGTTGCCGCCCGGCGACCGGATCGCGCACCAGCTCACCCGGACCGTCACGCAACAACGACGCGACGTCGAACGCCGGCTCGCCGGCCAGCGGTTTCGGGTCGATCGCCACTGCCCGCTCGCCGTCCAACAGGAACGTCTCGAGCCGCACGTCGCCGTGCAGCAGCACCGCGTCCATCTGGCTCGGTCCGAACGACCGGAACATGACCTCCGCGTCGCGCATCAATTGCTCGTCGAACGGCTGGTGCACCGACTCGAACCGCTCCGGCATCGTCGCGCCCCACGCGCGCACCTCCGAGGCGAGCGTCTGCATGCCCTCCGGTGGGTCGATCCACAGGTCGCTGAGCGTCTGCGCCATCTTCCGCAGCGCCGTCATCTCGTTGCGTTCGAGCGACAACGCGGTTCCCGGCGTCGGGGACGTCCGCAGCTGCGCGCCGCGTTCGTCTTCCTCCAGCACCCGCACGGCGCCGTTGCCGTCCCATGCACGCAAGGCCGCGGTCTCGTCCGCGAGGAACGCGTCCGGATAGGCGATCCGCACCGACACGCGCTCGCTGTCGCGGCGCGCCGGGATCGACATGCCGAACCCGTCGATACGGTTCGCGACGGCGGTGACGTGCAGGTCCCACGCATCGGTGACGGCGGAGATCAGCTCGGGGACCTGCGAGAGCCACTCGTCGGCCTCGCCCCCCACCCGGACGCGGACCGCCGCTTCGAACCGCTCGAGCGGGTCGGTCGAGATGGGGTCGGCCATCGGCCCAGCAGCCTACCTGCCTGCATCGCAACCGTGCGACCACATGGTTCGGCCGTCCGGACGAGGCCGGACCCGCCGAAGGACCGATACGCCCGTGCGCGCCCGGATGCCGATACCTCACACGTCCTTGGCGGACGAGAAACGAGGAGGGTTTGTATGCGTCAGTGGGAGCTGTTCGGGATCACCGACGATGACCCCTACTGGACACCTCCGCCCGTTGCCTCGCGGCCGATCGAGACGGTGCGCTTCGTACCGGACATCGACGACGAGGAAGACGCGGCGTTGGTCCCCGAGCCTGCGGCCTGAGCGCAGACTCGGTTGTTAGCCCGGGAAGGTCCCGGCGGCGTCGAGCACGCGTTCCAGCTCGGCGTCGCCGTGGGCCGTCCCGAGCGTCCACAGCTCGTACCCGGACGGCGGGAGCGCCACGCCCCGGTCGAGCAGATGATGGAAGAACCGCGCGTACCGCTCATGGTCGGCGGCCTTCGCTCCGTCGAAGTCCGTGACCGGCCCCTCGCTGAAGAACACGCTGAACAGCGAGCCCGACCGGTTGATCGTCGCGGGGATGCCCTGTGCGTCGAAGCTCGTGCGCAGCCCATCGATCAGCGTGTCGGCCGCGCGCTCCAATCCCGGGTACGGATCGGTGGTGCGCGCAAGGTCGAGCGCGGCGATCCCAGCCGCCACCGCGACCGGGTTCCCGCTCAGCGTGCCCGCTTGATACACGGGGCCGACCGGCGCCAATTGTTCCATCAGGTCGCGACGACCGCCGAACGCCGCGCACGGGAATCCGCCGCCCATCACCTTGCCCAACACCGTGAGGTCGGGCGTCACGCCGAACACCGATTGCGCGCCCGCGTACGCGCGCCGGAACCCGGTGATCACCTCGTCGAGGATCAACAGCGCGCCGTGCTCGGTGCACAGCTCGCGGAGCCGTTCGAGGAAGCCGTCGGCCGGCGGCACCACGCCCATGTTGGCTGCGATCGGCTCGACGATCACGGCGGCGATCTCGTTTCCGCGCGCGTCGAACAGCGCCGCGACCGCATCGGCGTCGTTGTACGGCGCCGTCAGCGTGTCGTGTGCCGCGCCGTCGGTCACCCCCGGCGAACCGGGCAGGCCGAGCGTCGCCAATCCGCTGCCGCCGCCTTTCGCCAGCAACGCGTCGGCGTGCCCGTGGTAGCACCCGTCGAACTTGACGAGGAGGTCGCGGCCGGTCGCGCCGCGCGCCAGCCGGACGGCCGACATCGCGGCCTCCGTCCCCGAGGACACCAACCGCACCTCGTCGACGCTCGCGATCGCATCGACGATCCGCGTCGCGAGCTCGACCTCCGCCTCGGTCGGCATCCCGAAGCTGGTGCCATTCGCCGTGGCCGCCGTGGCCGCCTCAACGATCGTGGGGTGGGCATGCCCGAACAGCAACGCGCCCCAGGACTGCACGAGGTCGACGTAGCGCGCGCCGCTCGCGTCCTCGATCCACGCGCCCTCGCCTCGCGCGGCGAACAGCGGCGTGCCGCCCACCGCTCCGAACGCGCGAACGGGCGAGTCGACGCCGCCGGGGATCACGGCGCGGGCGCGTTCGAACAGTTCCTCGTTCGTGGGCACGAGCCCGGATGCTATCCGCTCGGTGATTGACGATGGGTTCGTCGCCGGGGACGCTTCCATCGATGCAGCCCCCACAGGATCCGGTGCCGCCGGGCTCGTCGCCCGAAGGCGTGGAGCATCTCGCGGCCGCCCTGCCCGAGCGGCCCAAGCTCATCACACCCGGCCGCATCATCATGTTGTTCCTCGCCCTGATCGGGCTGTACGTCGTGTGGCCGTCCCTGGTCGCGACGTTCGGGTCGGTCAAGGAGCTGAAGCAGGTCGCGCCCGGCTGGTTCCTCGTGATGGCGGCGGCGGAGGTCGCGAGCTACGTCTGCATGTGGCTGTTGATCGGGCTGTGCCTTGAGTCGAGCCGGTACTTCGTGATCGGCACCGCGCAGGTCGTCGGCAACGCCGTCAGCAAGGTCGTCCCGGGCGGAAGCCCGATGGGCGCCGCGATGCAGTACCGGATGCTGGTCGGCGCGGGGATGGACTCGGCGCGGATCGGCACCGGGCTCGCCGCCGCGTCGCTGATCAACGTCGCGACGCTCTTCGCCCTTCCGGTGCTGGCCCTGCCGGCCGTCATCGGTGGCGTTGCTGTTGACCGCGGTCTCTTCCGAGCCGCGTGGCTCGGCATCGCGCTGTTCGTGTTGCTCGTCGGCGGCGGGGCCGTGCTGCTGCTGCTCGACAAGCCGATCGGCTCCGTCGCGCACACGATCGAGCGGCTCCGCAACATGGTGTTCCGTCGGAGGCCGAAGATGACCGGGCTGGAGGACCGACTCACCGCCGAGCGCGACGCGGTCCGCACGACCCTGGGCGAAGAATGGGCGCAGGCGATCCTCCGTTCGGCCGGCAACGTGCTGTTCGACTATCTGGCGCTGCTCGCCGCGCTGGTCGCCTCCGGTTCGAAGCCGACCGCGTCGTTGGTGCTGCTCGCTTACGTCGCGTCGGTGGTCCTGGGCATGATCCCGATCACGCCGGGCGGCCTGGGCTTCGTTGAGGCGGGGCTCGCAGCGATGCTCGTGCTCGCCGGGGTGCCGGGTCCATCGGCGACGTTGGCGACGCTCGCGTACCGCCTGGTGTCGTACTGGGGACCGATCGTTGCGGGGCCGTTCGCCTACGCATTGTTCCAGCGGCGCGCGGCGCACTGGCACGCAGCCGCTCGCGCGCGCGAGACCGGCTGACCTACCGCTTCTTCTTCCTGTGCTTCTGCGGCTGATGGTGGCCGGGGAGCCCCTCGGGCGTGAGCTCCTTCTCGCGGTGGTGTTCCTCAGCGACCTCCGCGGCCTGGCGGGAACGGACGATCAGCTGGATCACGATCGCCGCAGCGATCGCCACGAGGAACCCGGCGACGCCGAACGTCGTGCCGACCGTGCGGTCCAGGAGCCAGGCGACCAGCCACGCAACGCCCATCGCCGCCAGCCCGACCCAGAAGGCTTGCGCCCAGTCGATCCGGCTTGACCCCTTGCGGGTGATCACCTGGGCGATCCAGCCGGTGCCCATGGCGATCCCGAAGAACCCGAGCAGCAGCATGGTCATGTAGATGGCGTGGTCCCCCTTCGCGCGCGGAGGCTAGCAGAGGTGGCGGGCCGGCCCGGCGGCGGGGTAGCGTGCCCGCGCGATGGGAGGGACGTCCATGGAACACACGGGTGGAGGAGACGAACCGCTCGGCCCGGTCGACCCGTTGGTCGTGCCGCGGTTCGCGGGCCCGGCGACCTTCGCACGGCTGCCACGCCTCGATCAGGTCGACCGGTGCGACGTCGCCGTGGTTGGGGTCCCGTTCGACGCGGGGACGACCTACCGGCCCGGCGCTCGGTTCGGTCCGGCGGCGATCCGTGCGGGCTCGCGGCTCCTTCGCGGCTACCACGCCGGCCTCGACGTGCGGCCGTTCGCCGATCAGCAGGTCGCCGACGCCGGGGACATCCCGTGCACGCCGTTCGCGATCGATGAGGCGATCACACAGATCGAGGCCGGCGCACGGTCGCTGATGGCCGACGCCACGGTCCCGATCGTGCTCGGCGGCGATCACACGGTGGCGCTGCCGGTGCTGCGAGCGGTCCACGCACAGCACGGCCCCGTCGCGCTGGTCCACTTCGACGCGCACCTCGACACGTGGGACACCTACTTCGGCGCGCCGTACACACACGGCACGCCGTTCCGTCGCGCGTTCGAGGAAGGCCTGCTCGCGGCCGACCGCTGCGCGCACATCGGCATCCGTGGGCCGTTGTTCACGCCGCAAGACCTGGTCGAGGACGCCGGGTTCGGGTTCACCATCGTGGGCGCGTTCGACTACCTGACGCGATCGGTGGACTCGATCGCCGGCGAGATCCGCGAACGCGTCGGCGACCTGCCCGTCTACATCTCGATCGACGTCGACGTGATGGATCCGGCCCACGCGCCCGGCACCGGCACGCCGGAGGCGGGCGGTCTCAGCAGCCGGGAGCTGCTCGCGACGCTCCGCGCGTTCGCGGGCCTGCGGATCGTCGGCGCCGACGTGGTCGAGGTCTCGCCCGCCTACGACCACGGGGAGATCACCGCGATCGCGGCGGCCAACGCCGTCTACGAGCTGCTCGGCCTGACCGCGGTCATCGCGGGCTGAACCAGGTCAGCCCGGCTTCCGCGCCAGCCAGACCTGTTCCAGCGAATCGTCGTCGTAGGACTCGCGGTGGAAGCCGCCGTACAGGCCCTCGAGCTCGAGGCCGGCGACGTCGATCAAGCCGTCCCATTCGCGCCTGGTCGACCACCACAGCGAGAAGGTGCCGAGCCGTTCGAGATCCCGCCCGCGGATGACATCGATCCGGCTGTCGGCCGGCACGTGGGTCACGATCTCCCAGCGGCCACCGGCCCGGTCCGTCCGCTTGCCATCCAGCGCAGCGGCGAGGACGGGGCTGAACGCGAAGACGTTCCACGCGAACCGGCCGCCGGGCACGAGCGACGCGGCGACTCGGTCGAACACCGCCCGGCGGTCGCCCCACGTCGGCAGGTGGAACATCGACCGGAACGGGCAGATCACGAGCTCGACCTGCTTGTCGAGCTGCAGCTCGCGCATGTCGCCCTTGTGGAGATCCAAGGGCAACCCCGCGCTGCGCTCGCTGGCCACCGCCAGCATCTTCGGCGACCGGTCGATGCCGATCACGCGCTTGCCGGTCCGACGGGCGATCTCGATCGCGACGCGCCCCGTTCCAACGGCCAGCTCCACGATCGGTTCCCGGGCGGCCTCCGCCAGCTCGACGTACCAGTCGATGTCCTCGGTCATGTCCGCCGCCCAGACGTCGTAGTCGTCGGCGAAGGCGTCGTAGGAGGACATGCGGTGCGAGTCTCGCACTGCGACGGTGCCGAGTGGAAGTCCGGGTCAGCCCGAGCGGAGCCAGTCGGCCGCGTCGGCCGCGTGGTACGTGAGGATCAGATCGGCGCCTGCGCGCCGGATCGAGGTGAGCGTCTCGAGCACGACACGGCGCTCGTCGAGCCAGCCGTTGGCGACCGCGGCCTTGATCATCGCGTACTCGCCGCTCACGTGGTAGGCGGCGACCGGCGCGGCACCCAACGCGGCCGCCTCATGCACGATGTCGAGGTACGGCACCGCCGGCTTCACCATCACGATGTCGGCGCCTTCGTCCAGGTCCGCGCGGATCTCGCGGAGCGCCTCGACCGCGTTCGCCGGATCCTGCTGGTAGCCGGTGCGGTCCCCGAAAGACGGCGCGCCCTCCGCGGCCTCCCGGAACGGCCCGTACAACGCGCTCGCGAACTTCGCGGCGTAGGCCATGATCGCGACGTCGGTCGCCCCCGCGCCGTCGAGGGCCGCGCGGATCACGCCGACCTGGCCATCCATCATCCCGCTCGGGGCGACGATGTGGGCGCCGGCAGCTGCCTGCGCCTCGGCGATCCGCCCGTACAACGGCAGCGTCCGGTCGTTGTCGACTTCACCGTCGGGCGTGAGCACGCCGCAGTGCCCGTGGTCGGTGTACTCGTCCAGGCACAGGTCGGTGACGATCACCGCGTCGTCGCCGAAGTCGTCGCGCAGCGCGCGGATCGCCTGCTGCGTGATCCCCTCGGGGTTCCAGGCCTCGGACCCTTCAGCGTCCTTGTGCTCGGGCACGCCGAACAGGACGAACGCGAGCACGCCCTTCGAGCGGATGTCGGCCGCGGTCTTGCGCAGCGACTCGACCGTGTGCTGGAACTGGCCCGGCATCGACGCGATCGGGATCGCGTCGGCGATGCCCTCCTTCACGAACAGCGGCGCGATCAGATCGGCCGGTTCGAGCGTGGTCTCGCGCACGAGCGCGCGCAGCGCGGGGGTGCGGCGGAGGCGGCGCGGTCGGTCGGCGGGGAAGGCCATCAGGCCTGTAAGGGTAGCCGTCCCGCTCAGACCCTGGTGATCACGACCACCGGGATCGTGCGCTTGGCCTTCGTCTCGTAGTCGCCGAACTGCGACCACTTCGCGGCCTGGGCGGCGTAGAGCCGGTCGCGCTCGGGCCCGTCCCACAGGACCTCGGCGCGGCCCTTGAATCGCTCGGTGCCGACCTCGACCTCGACGTCGGGGTTGTCGGCAACGTTCAGCATCCAGTGCGGGTGGTAGTCGTTGCCGCCCTTGGTCGCGAACACGACGTATTGGTCGCCGTCCATGTTGTACGCGAGGGGGTTGATCCGCTCCTCGCCGCTCTTGCGGCCCGTGGTGTGGAGCAGCAACAGCGTGCGGCCCTCGAAGTTGCCGCCGACCTTGCCCTCGTTCGCACGGAACTCCTCGATCACGTTCGTGTTCCAGCCCATCGTGTGCCTCCTCTCGGGAACCTTGGTTGCAACCCCGGCTCCTCACTGGGCATTCCCGCCGGGGACCGAACCACGCCTGCTAGCGTGCGCGACCGGTGGACCCGAAGAAGCGCCACGACGGTTACCGGTCGTTCTCCTATCTGGTGGAGGGAGAAGACTACGTCGCGTTCGACCTGGTCGCCGAGCTCGGGCGGGTCGAGCCGACGATCGTGCCGCTCTCGGACGAGGATGACGCCCGAGCCGGTCGCTTGCTCCGCGAAAGCGTCTGCGTGTCGCTCCACGATCATGCGGGGATCGCGCCCGTCGACTGGAACGTCAACGACGCGTACATCCGCCAAGGCCGCGAGTGGTACGGGTTCGAGGGGCTCGCAGCGAGCGGGCTCGACGCCGTCTTCGAGAACTTCTTCGACGGGACCGCGACGATCACGTCGGCCGGCGGCTGGAAGTGGACCGACGTGATCCACGACGTGGGCATGCACCTGTCCGATCTGGCGCACTCGTCGGTGGTGTTCCTCGGGACGGAGGTCGCCGACATCGAACGGGCGCACGAGACCGGCCGCATCGCGTTGATCGTCTCGATCGAGGGCGCGGCGCCCATCGAGAACGAGCTCGACCGGATCGACATCCTGTACGGGATCGGCGTCCGGATGCTGGGCGTCACGTACAGCGAGTCGAACCAGCTCGGCGGCGGCCTGCGCGACCCGGGAGACGGCGGCCTGACCGACTTCGGCACACGGGCCGTAACGCGGATGAACCGGATCGGGATGGCGATCGACGTGTCGCACTGCGGAGACGTGACCGCCATGCAGACGTGCCGGGCGTCGTCCGCGCCGGTGTTCCTGTCGCACTCCGGCGCGCGAGCCCTGTTCTCCGAGACGAAGCTGAAGGAGGACGACCTGCTGAAGGCGGTCGCCGACACCGGCGGTGTGATCGGCATCGAGGCCGCGCCGAACACGACCACGATCCACGGAGAGCCGCACTCGCTCGACACCGTGATGGCGCACGCCGAGTACTGCATCGACGTGATGGGGATCGAGCACGTCGGGTTCGGGCCGGACACGCTCTTCGGCGACCACGTGGGGCTGCATCGTCTGTACGCGGACAACCTGAGCACAGGCGAACAGCCGGCGCACGTCGAGATCGACTACGTGGAGGGGCTTGAGAACCCGAGCGAGTTCCCGAACATCATCAGGTGGCTCGTGGGCCACGGGTACTCGGACGATCACATCGCGATGCTCGCCGGCGGGAACGTCATCCGCGCGTTGCGCGACGCCTGGGCGTAAGCGCGCGCTCGAGGGCGGCGAGCAGTCCGTCCGTGGTGTGTGGATCTGCCACAGCGTGAACCGTCATGCCGGCCTCGCGAGCTTGCTTCGCGGTGACGGGGCCGATGCAGACGACCTTGGGCTTGCCGGCTATGGTCGTCGTCCCCAGCGCCTGCCGGAATCCGCGGACCGTTGACGCGCTGGTGAATGTGATCGCATCGACGTCGCCGGCTGCGAGCGCTGTTCGCGCCGCCTTCGGCATCGTCGTGGGGAATACCGTCCGATACGCGTCCACGCGGGTCGGGCTCCAGCCCTTTGCGGCGAGCGCATCCTCGAGTCCGTCGGGGGCGATGTCGGCGCGCGCACACAGCACGCGGCCTTCGCCGAGTGGGAAGGCCCGCGCGAGCCCATCGACCGTGAAGGTCTTGGGCAGGAGCTTCGGTTGGCGGCGCGCCCATCGTTGGTAGGCGGCGGCGGTTCCTTCACCGATCGCGGCGACGTCGGCCCGGACGTCGTTCGGACCGTCGAGCCGTTCGTCCAGCATGCGAACCGTGGCCGGCGACGTGAGCACGATCCAGGCGAACTCGCCGGCCGTGAGGTCGCGCAGCGCTCTGCTGAGCTCGGCGCTTCGGACGGGCTTCAGCTCGATGGACGGCGCGGCGATGACGGTCGCGCCGCGTTGGTCAAGTAGGTTGACCAAATGCTCCGAGCGGTCGACCGGCCGTGTGACGAGGATCGTCCGTCCCGCGAGGGGACCGTCGGCGGTCATCCCTTGCGGACGGCGTCCAAGATCTCGCCGGCGCCCTGGTCCAGCAGCTCGGCCGTCGCGTCTTTCGCTGCCTGCTCGGCGTCGGCGGCCTCGACCGAGGCGCGGATCACGCGCGAGCCGTCGGGCGCCGCCACGCACGCAGCGAGGTGGACGACGTCGCCGGGAACCTGCGCGAACGCACCGAGCGGAAGGTTGCAGTCGCCGCCGAGCGCGCGCGTCAGCGCGCGCTCGGCATACAGGGTGGTGGCCGACAGGCCGTGCTCGAGCACCGACAACGCCGCTCGGAGCGGCCGGTCGTCGGCGCGGCATTGGATCGCGAGCGTTCCTTGGCCGGGCGCGGGCACCACGACGTCCACCGGGAGCGGCTTCAGCGCCGAGGGGGTGAGCCCCAGCCGGTCGAGGCCCGCGGCGGCGAGGACGGCGACATCCGGACCTCCGTCCTCCTGCAGCTTCCGGAGACGCGTCGGGACGTTCCCGTTGAGGTCAACGAGCTCAACCCCGGGAAACATCGCGCGCAGCTGCGCAGCACGCCGCAGCGAGGAGGTGCCGACGCGAGCGCCGCGCCGCGGCCCGTCGCCGTCGAAGTACGCGTCGTCGGTCGCCACGAGCACGTCGCGCGGGTCGGCCCGCTCGGGCACCGCGGCGATCACGAGGTCCTCCGGGTCATCGGCGGGCAGGTCTTTCGCGGAATGCACCGCGAGATCCGCCTCGCCGGTTCGCAGGACGTCGACGATCGCGTCGATCCATCGATCCTTGTTGCTGCCGCCTTCTCGATCGCCGGTGGTTTCGACGGGCAGCAGCACGACCTCGCGACCGTGTTCCGTGAGCATCAGCCGCACGATCCCGGCCTGCGCCATCGCGAGGTCGGAGCGGCGCGTCGCGATCCTGAGTGCGCTCACGAGCTGTCGACGTCGGGTAGGCCGAGTAACTGTGCGAGCAGGAGCGCGACCTCGCGCTCGCGCGCGGGCTCGATCCGCTCCTTCATGCCGACGATCGGGTCGTGCAGCAGCTTGGTGGCGACGCCGCGGACGGCCGACTCGACGGCCTCGCGTTCGGCCGGGTCCAGCGCCTCGAGGCGCGTGCGCACGCGTTCGAGTTCGGCGTAAACCACCGCGTCGCCATGACGCCGGAGCGCCTTGATCACCGGTGCGAGCTCTTCGCCGCGCCGACGAGAGACCCAGCGCCCGACCTCGTCTTCGACCAGCCGCTGCGCCTGCGCGATGTCTTCCGCGGTCTCGGGGGAGTGCGCGGCGACGCCGTCGCGGAGCGCCGCGATGTCGAGCAGCGTGACGCCGTCGATGTCGGCAGCGATGGGGTCGATGTCGCGGGGCACGGCGAGATCGACGAACACCAGCGGGCGGCCGTCGCGCGCCTCCATCGCGGCCGCGATCATCGCCGCATCGATCACGTGGCCCGCCGCGCCCGTCGCGGACACGACCAAATCGGCGTGGGTGAGCGCTTCGGGGAGCTGGTCGAGGTCGCCGTGCTCGGCGTTCGTCCGTTGCGCGAGCGCGCGGGCGTGCTCGAGCGAGCGGTTCAGGATGCGGGTCGGGCCGACGCCCTTCTGATGCAGGTGTTTCACGGCGAGCGCGGCCATCTGGCCAGCACCCACGACCACGACGTCGCGACCACTGAGGTCGCCGAGCGCATCGGCGGCGAGATCCGCGCCGAGCGCGACGAACGCGTCGGGCGCCGCGCCGAGCGACGTTTCCTGACGCACGCGCCGGCCGGCACGCGACGCCGCGTGGAACACACCGGTGAGCGCGACGCCGGCTCCACCCTCGGCGGCCGCGCGCCGAAGCGCTTCCCGAACCTGCGCGTGGATCTGCGTCTCGCCGAGGACCATCGAGTCGAGCCCGGCGGCAACCTCGAACAGGTGATCGGCGGCGTCTCGTTCCCAATGGGAGTAGAGCGGGTCACTCAGTTCATCGGCCGTGACCGCGCGTGTTTCGCTCAGCACGCGCTTCAGGCCGAGGAACCCGGCGTGGTAGGTGGCGACCGCCCCGTAGATCTCGACCCGGTTGCACGTGGACAGGATCACGGCTTCGTCGATACCGGGCTGGTCGAGGGCGAACCGGTACGCCTTGGTGAGGTCGTCGTCGGTGAAGGCGAGCCGCTCCAGCAGCTCGACGGGTGCGCGACGGAAGGAGACGCCGAGGCCCAGGATGCCCATGGTGGAGCAGGTATCGTAGCTGGCCGTGACGACCCAGCCTCGTGCGCGCGACCTGGGGATCCGGATCGGCAGCGAGGAGCCCGGGTCCCTCAACGCCATCACCGATGTTGCCGGTGTGCGTGTTGGCCACCAGAGCGTGATCCGGGGCGAGGACGGTGCGAAGGACGCGATCCGCACCGGTGTCACCACCGTCTTCCCGCGGGTGGCCGCGCCCTGGGATGAGCCGGTCTACGCCGCAACCCACATCCTGAACGGCTACGGCGAGCTGATCGGGATCAACTCTATGAAGGAGTGGGGCATCCTCGAGAGTCCGATCGTGCTCACGAGCTCGCAACAGATCGGGAAGGCCTTCGACGCGGCGGTCGCCTGGATCGCGACCAAGGACGTGGCCGCGGCCGAGGCCGTGATGCCGTGCGTGACCGAGTGCGACGACTCGTGGCTGTCGGCCGTGCTTGAGCGCCCGCTCACCGATGAGGACGTGTTCGCCGCGCTCGACGCGGCGACCGGCGGGCCGGTGGAAGAAGGCTGTGTCGGCTCGGGCGTCGGCATGCAGTGCTTCGACTTCAAGGGTGGCATCGGGACCGCGTCGCGTGTGCTGCCGGCGGATACGGGCGGGTACACGGTCGGCGTGTTGGTGATGACGAACCACGGCGATCGCTCGGTGCTGTTGATCGATGGCGTCCGCGTGGGCGAGCAGATCACCGACCTGATGCCGATCGAGCACAGCGAGGGCTCGTGCATCGTGATCGTCGCGACCGACGCGCCGCTGGTGCCGCACCAGCTGCGGCGGGTTGCCCAGCGCGCCGGCATGGGGCTGTCGCGCGGGGGTTCCTACGCGTCGAACGGGAGCGGCGAGCAGTTCATCGCGTTCTCGACGGCGAACGCGGTGCCGCTCGACGGGAAGCCCTACACGCCGACGGTGCTGCCCGATGGGAGCGAGTCGTGGCAGATCATCTCGTCGGTCTTCAAGGCCACGATCGAGGCGACGGAGGAAGCGGTCGTCAACGCGATGCTTGCGTCGCACACGACCGTCGGCCGAGACGGGAACACGCTGTTCGCGTTGCCGGTGGATCGGCTGCTCGGGCTGCTGCGCGCCGCCGGCCGCATCTCCCCCTAAGCGCGCGGATCCGCCTGCGGCAGGGAGGGGGAACCGATGGAAACTCACGGTCCGGACGCGTTCAGCGATGCCGCACCCGTCCGTTGGCGAACCGACACACCCTGTATCTCATCGCGGATTGATCGCGGCGAGGCGCCTGAGGCGCGACGGTAGACTCGGCGACGGAGACGTGCCTGAGTGGCCGAAAGGAGCCGCCTGCTAAGCGGTTAGGGGGTGTTGAGCTCCCTCCCGGGTTCGAATCCCGGCGTCTCCGCCGGTGTGCAGACCGCAGCGCGCGGCCTCGATAGCACGATCGCCCATTCACAAGATGGCGGCCCGCAGTACCGCGACGCCGTCTAAGACTCAGCGACCACGGTGCGCCGAGTCGATCCCGTGTAGGCCCGTTCTACTCGCCTGTGATGACTGGCGTTGATGGAAACGTTCCTTCGAGAACGGGTTCGAGTAGGTCGGCGAGTCGGCGCGGGGCGACGATGCCGTCGTAGGCGCGGATCTCGTCGAGCGTCCACCACCGCCAGCCCTCGAAGTAGCTGGCGCCTTCATCGGTCTCGGCGACGTCGAGGATCTGCGACGCCCCGACGTTCGCGACGAAGAACATTCGTGGCCGTCGACGAACTGCCCGGCGAACGTGTGCGGGAACCGGCGCGCCCAGATGGGACCCGTCAGGTCGTCGAGTCGGACACCGGCTTCTTCTTGGATCTCTCGCAACGCCGCTGTGGGCAGATCTTCTCCGTCCTCGACTCGGCCTCCGGGCGTGTACCAAACGAGGATGCCGTCATCTGGGTCACGTGAGGAGACCAAGAGGACACGCGACGTCTCGTCGATCAGGAGAACTCGCGCCGACACCCGCTCGGTCACGGCGCAAGCGTAGGGGACTGTGCGGGCGGCCGGTCAGACCGTTTCGTGGCGGGCCTTGAGTGTTGGCCCTTCTGACTCTTCGAGGAATCGCTCGAGACAGATGAGGCTGGAGGCCCAGCCCTCTTGCATGCCGGCGAGCATGTCTTGGGCTCTCGGCGTGAACGCCTGTCCGTGTCCGGCGAGATGGATCTCCGTTCCACCATCAGCTTCTGCGAGGTCAAACGTGAGAACCGCCGTCACCAGTGGCGATCCATCGGGCGACACCGCGGAGATCTCGGCGACGATCCGCGACGGCGGCGACACCTCCTGGTACGTGCCCTCGACGAGTTGTCCGACCCCGTCGGGACCGGTCATGACGAGGCGGAACTCACCGCCCGCGCGCGGATCCGAGATCACGTCCGAGACGTTGAATCCCTCCGGACCCCACCAGCCTGTGAGCTCCTCGGCGTCGGTGAACGCGCGAAACACGTCGTCGACCGACGCATCGACGTGCTTCGTGATCTCGAAGTTTCGTTCTTCGGCCTGCATCCGATCGACACCCTATCCACACGTTGGGACCCATGGCGTCTTGCGTTCGCTCGATCGCACCGCCTACGCTCCGCGGACGCCATGACGCCTCGAAGCCAGGAGTTCCTCGAGCGGGGCGGAGCAGGGGTGCGGGCGGCCTCGGGAGCTCCACCCGACCCCGACCTCGCGGGTCAGACACACGAACGCGGCCTGAGCCGCCGCGACTTCGTGACGCGCGCAGCGGTCGCGGGCGCCGCGACGATCGCGCCGTTCACATTCCTCCGATCGGCGAGCGCGACCGACCTCGAGTCGTTCGTTCGCGACAAGATGCGCTCGATCGGGACGCCGGGCGCCACGTTCGCCGTCGTGAAGGGCGAACAGAT
Organism: uncultured Actinomycetes bacterium; assembly: GCA_963792215.1. GTDB lineage: Bacteria > Actinomycetota > UBA4738 > UBA4738 > HRBIN12 > AC-51. The sequence continues at coordinate 541,475 of CAWBVL010000007.1, read as the reverse complement.
CGTCTGGTCGATGGGCACCGGCTGGGCCAACATCGAGCGCAAGATCCGTGCGCAGCCGACCACGGAGTACATGCTCGCGTCGGTCTCGAAGACGTTCACCTGCGCGACGATCATGACCCTTGTCGAGGAAGGCAAGCTCGATCTCGACGCGGATATCGATCGCTACCTGCCGTTCGAGGTGCACATCCCCGCTGCGCCACACGTGCCGATCACGATGCGGCAGCTGCTGACGCACACGTCGGCGATCCGTGATCGTTACACCGTGTGGGGAACGCCGGCATCACATCCGAGCCTGTACTTCCACGGCGACTCGCCGGTCTCGCTCGGCGAGCTTCATGCGCTCGTACTACACGCCGGGCGCGAAGGAATACCGCGAGAGCAACTTCTACAAGCGGAAGCCGGGGACCGAGTACGCGTACTCGAATCTCGCCGTCGCCCTCGCCGGCTACATCGGGGAATGCGTGAGCGGCGTCGACTTCGACCGGCTTTGCCACGAACGGATCCTGCAGCCGCTCGGGATGGCCGACTCGGGGTATCGGCTCGCGGACCTGAGCAGTCGGGACAACCTCGCGATGCCGTATCACTACAACCAGCACACGGGCGATCTGCGACCGTACTTCCAGTACGGGTATCCGGACTATCCGAACGGCGCGATGAGGACGAGCGCGCTGCACCTGGCCACATGGCTAGGCGCGTTCATGAACTTCGGCAAGATCCGCGGCAAGCACGTGCTATCACGAAGCACGGTGCAGGAGATCCGCCGGAACCAGATCCCGAATATCGTCGGCTGGCATCAAGGCCTGGTCTGGTACGGCGCCTCACCCCACGGGTACTTCCGCATGGGTCACACCGGCGGCGACTACGGCGTAAGCACACGGATGTTCTTCCGGCCGGACCGGCGGGTCGGCGTGGTGTCGCTGACGAACTCCTACTGCGGCGGGCAGCGGTGGTGGTCGTTCACCGACGTGGAACTCCGGCTGTTTAGGGAGTTCTCGTAGTCGCGATTCAGCTCGGTCCCCAGGGCGTCCCCGAGCAGTCGCTGATCGAAGTGGCGCCCTGAGCGTCGACGTTTCCCGTGATCGGGATCGGATCGGTCGTCACCGCGATACAGAAGACCGTGCCGCTGGAGCTCTTCGTGCTCATGACGACGCCGTCGCTCCCGATGTGATCGACGCTGATCACATCGACGCGCGCGGGCACGTCGCCGACCACCTTCAACATCGGGTTGGTCGAGATAGACGCCTTGTCCACATGGTCGAACTGTCCGTTCGCGGTAGACATCACCGAGGCCCACGCGGAGGCGAGGAGACTCTGCGCCTTCGTGTCGGGACCGGAGTGGAACGTCGGCATCTGCGAGCTGGGTCCCGAGCCGAATCCACCGCCGGGGAATCCGATCGCGGAACACGCGGCCAACGCTGCGGTGAGGAGTGCTGCCGTGGCGAGCGATCTCAGGCGACGCACCGGCCGATCGTAGACCGGCGGGGGGTCGGAACTAGGCAGCGAGCGCTTCTTGCGCCTTGGGAACTGTGCTCTCCGGCTTGATCCGGTACCACGCTTGCTCGATGTTGCCCTCCTCGTCGATGAGGAACGATGAGCGCGTGATCCCCATGTACGTCTTGCCGTAGTTCTTCTTCTCGCCCCATGTTCCCCACTCGGTGGCGACCTCGTGATCGGTATCGGCGAGCAGCGGGAACCCGAGCCCGTACTTCTCGTCGAAGGCGAGCTGCTTGTCGGGCTCGTCCGGCGAGATGCCGACGACGTCGACCCCGAGGCCCGCGAACTGCTGCCGGTGGTCACGGAGATCGCACGACTGCGTGGTGCACCCCGGTGTGTCGGCCTCCGGGTAGAAGTAGACGAGGAGCTTCCGGCCTCGGTAGTCCTTGAGATCGACCGTGTTGCCGTGCTGGTCGGTCAGTGAGAACGAAGGGGCGGCGTCACCCGGCTGCAATGTGGTCATGGGACAACCCTACGACGGGGTCACGGCATCGTCCGAGCCTCGATCAGGAAGCGGTAGCTCGTGACCCCGAACGATCCATTGGCCTGGATCGCGTCGTGGATCCGGTGGAGCGCGTCGCGATCCGTGTCGACGTCGAAGTCGGGCACGATCCACGGGATCGCTCGCAGGTAGTAGACGAGCGCGCCGACGTCGAAGAACCGCACGCTCCCGTACGACTCCTCGCCGCGAACGACGCGGAGGGTCGCCTCCTGCAGCTGGTCCACTGCCAGGTAGAGGTCGAAGTCGGGGCGTGTTGTGATCGGGCGGTCGAACGCTCGGAGCAGATCGTGGTCACCGTCGGCTCGCTGCTGCGTCAGGAACGTGCCGGCGGGTTGGAGCACTCGGTCGACCTCTCTGGGTCGATAGGAGGAGTGGCGGTTCAGCACGAGATCGAACGAATCGTCTCGGAACGGGAGATGGCTCGCGCTGTCGATCGGGGTGGATCCCTCTTGATCGATGTTGTCGGGCGCTGACTCGACGCCGATCAAAGTAACACCGACCGCTCGGAGGGTCTTGCCCGCGACCGGGATGTTCGGCGGGAAGCCTTCGGTTGCGACGACGGAACCGTTGAACGGCGCGAGCGCGGCGAGCGCTTCGCCACCACCGGTGTCGATGTCGAGAGCGTGGGTCGACCCGCTGAGCGCAACGGCCATCAGCTCGGGGTAGCGCCACGGCGTCTTCGGGTCGTCGCTTCGATCGCCGAGCCACGAGAAGTCCCATCCTTCGAACGCGGCCTTCGAGGCCTCGTCGATGAGGTCGTCCGGGTCGGTCATAACGTCCGGGGCTCGATGCGCCGTACCTCGATGGGCGCGCCGGGCGCACCACCCGTCGCCGACGTGTATTCGGGGACGCCCACGCAGGTGAGTAGTAGGCCGTCGATGCGTTCGCCGACCACTCCTTCGAGCTCGCTGTCGGCGAAGGTCATCCCGGAGGCCGCTGCGCCCATCGCGTACGCGAGCAGGTGGAGTCGTCCTTCGACGATCCCGGCGCCGAGCTGCGCCTCGCGATACCCCCGGTCGTCGAGCGCCCCGACGTCGGCGGTGCCGATCGTGACGAATGCTGCGTCCTGTGCGAGCTCTTGCTCGAACGCGAGCCGGTAGAGCTCGTCGCGGACATCGCCTGGCCGACGCGGCTCACGCGCAGGCCACCGGTAGATGCCGGGCGACATGCCGTCGACTCCGTGCACGGCGACCACATGCGAGACGCCGATGCCGCGCATCGCGGCCAGCATCGACGTGCGGAACATGTCGAGCGAGACGCTCTTCGTCCGATCGAGAAGCCTGGTCGATCCTTTCGACAGCACCACGGTGTCGATCGGCGGCCCGTCGGTGATGGGCGTCTCAACCGGTTCGGGCCGTTCCCACGGATCGCCCAGGGCGTCCATGTCGCCGGCACGCTGGGCGGCCGTCTCAAGCGGGAACGCGACCGGCGCGGCGTCGACGCGTCCGGTGGCGGCCGGACCGGTCGCGGCGATCGCGGGCGTGTCGCCGTCCAACGTGACCACGGCGACCGGCCACTCGTGGATCCCGTCGGCGCCGATGAGCGACGTGACGGCGGCATCGGGGAACCTGGTGAAGAGCGAGGGCTCGAGTCCCGCGGACGTCGCGACCGCGAGCAGCTGCGACAGCATCGTGCCGGCGTCCCAGTAGACGTGCCGGTATCCGCGCTCGCGGTAGCGCCATCCGGTCCGCCAGGGAACGCCGGTCACCACGATGGTTGGCGCGCCACGCTCCGGCGGAGGACCCACTTGGACGAGCGCGTGTGCCTCCGGTTGGTACCAGTGGACGCCGCCGGGCACGTCGTGTCCTTCGGGAACGGCGAGGTAGAGCTCCAGTGGGAACCGTCCGCCAGCAGAGCCCGCGGCGCGGAACAGCCACGTCGCGTACGGCCGGACCATCGTCCTGACGACGCCGGCCGACAGGTGGAGCAGTCGGGAGGCCTGCGGCAGGTCGAGCGGTCCCGGCCGGATCCCGGCGGTACCGGCCAGCACTCCGACCGTCGACGCCGTCGTGGTCGGCAGGTCGCGAGGTAACGGCACAGCAGGCAGGTCCTCCTCGTACCGCTTGTAGAACCAAGGCAGCCGATCGGTGTCGTTGACCACTAGGTCTGCGACAACGCGAGGGTCATCGACCGGCGGTTCCCAGATCTTGTCCGGATCCTCGGCGTCGTACGGGCCATGAGATGTGAGTCGGTGAAGCGTCTGACTCGCGGTCCCCGCCGACGCGTTCATGGCCGACCATCCTCGCAGACGCCGTTGCCCGTCCGGGATCCGCCTCGGCGACGCACGGTACGATGGGCGTTCTGCGCCGGTAGCTCAATGGATAGAGCATCTGACTACGGATCAGAAGGTTGGGGGTTCGACTCCCTCCCGGCGCGCAAGACGGCTTGTCCTTTCGGGTAACGCATCCGGGGCCATGGGTCCCGTCCGAACCAGGACCGTCGTCTGCTGGATCTCTCAGGTTCTTCTCGGACCCTAGTTGTGTCGGAATCCGTGTCCTTGTCGTGGAAGACGAGCCGGGGATCGCCGAGCCGTTGGCGGCGCATCTTGCGCGCGAAGGCCGGCGAGCGCGGTTCGTGTGGCGACAAGTACCCCCTTGCGGGCGAACACACCGGACCGGCACGAGACCGACTCAAACGCGACGGTTGATGCGCCGACCTCGTCGGTGCAGACGACCTCGCCGCCGACGTGGGCGACGCCGATCCCCGCGGTCGAGCTCTCATCCCTGGCGACGACCGTGATCCGGAGTCGAGCGTCCCGCCTCCAACGCAGTCCAAGGACGGCGGCCGAGCGTCACGACGACTGACGAACGCGCTCGATCCCGCAACCCGCAGCGCGACCGACCGGAACGATCGCCCGTCGTGCAACGGCTCCGGGCGGGCTCATGCGCGCGCCGGGGTAGGGTGAACGACATGGCCGAGCCGCTCCCCCTGTATCAGCGCGTCGGAGTGCTCCGGCCGTTGCAGCACCGCGACTTCCGGCTGCTGTGGATCGGCCAGACCGTCTCGATGATCGGCGACGGGATCTACGTCTTCGCCGTCGCGTGGTTCGTCTATAAGGATCTGCTCGCATCGCCCGCGACGTTCGCGCTCGTCGGGTTCGCGTGGTCGGCGCCGCAGGTGCTGTTGCTGCTCGCGACCGGCGCGCTATCGGACCGCATGGATCGCCGGCATCTGATGATCATCGGCGACCTGTTGCGACTCGTCGCCATCACGGCGATCGGCACGTTGATCCTGCTCGACGCGCTCACCGCGCCGCTCCTTGTCTTGCTGGTGCTGCCGTACGGCGCCGGCCAGGCGATCTTCGGTCCTGCGTTCAACTCGATCATCCCGATGATCGTGCCGGAGGAGCATCTCGTGCAGGCGAACTCGATCGCCTCGACCGTTCGGCCGCTCGCGTGGCTCGTGATCGGCCCGACGATCGGCGCGATCGTCGTTCACCAGGCCGGCACGGGGTGGGCCTTCCTCGTCGATGCGGTGACGTTCGGGGTGTCGGCCGTCTGCATCGCGTTGATGCGTGTACGGGGCGACCGCTTCGCGCAAGAAACCGAGACGCATCTGTGGGCGGACGTGAAGGAGGGGATCAACTACGTCGTGTCCACCCGTTGGCTGCTGTGGGGGATGCTCGGCGGCATGGTCAGTCTGTTCTGCGTGTGGGGCCCATGGGAGACACTCGTGCCGTTCGTCGTGGCCGATCAGCTGCGCGGTACGGAACTCCAGCTCGCCCTCGTGTTCGGTGCGGGTGGCGCGGGGTCCGTGATCGCGTCGCTGTTCATGGCGCAGCGCAGCGGGTTGCCGAGACGACCACTGCGGGTGATGTACATCGCGTGGGCGGTCGGGATGGGCATGACGGCGTTCTTCGGACTTGTCGCGAACATCCCCCAAGCGATGCTCGTGTCGTTCATCGCCGAGGCATCGATCGCGGTGTTGATCGTCATCTGGTTCACGGCGATGCAGCGGCTCGTACCGGGCGAGCTTCTGGGGCGGGTGTCCTCGTTGGATTGGATGATCTCGATCCTCGGCACCCCCGTGTCGTTCCTCGTCGTCGGGCCTCTCGCGAAGGCACTCGGCGCGGACGCGGTCTTGATCGGGGCTGGCGTGCTTGGTGCGATCGCAACACTGCTGTTCATGGTGATGCCCGGCGCGCTCGATCCGGAGCGAGATGGCCGGCTGACTAACGCCGATCGATCCGCGGAGCAAGCACCGCCATCATGATCCCCGCCGCGGCGGAGATCGCGAAGGCGACCGTCAGCCCGGTCACGAGTGAGAGGCCCGCGTCGGCCGTCCGTGCGATCGCGGCGCCCCCGACCCCCGCGCCGACGGCGATCCCGAGCGTATCCATCAGCAGCGTGGGCGAGAGCTCGCGCGCCTCGGCGCCCTCGGCCGCGCCGGCCATCACCGACTGCGGGATCACGGGGAACGCCGTGCCCATCCCGAATCCGGCCGTCATCCAGGCGATGACGATCAGCCACAGCGGCGACCCGTGCAGCACCCAGATCGTCACGGCGATGCCCACCAGGAAGATCAAGGCGCCCACCGAGACCAGCCAGCCGTAGCTCCGGTGCCCGACCGCGTGCGACTGCCACCACGAACCGAGCGCCCACGTGAGCGCCGCGACGGAGATGGTGACCCCGGCGGCGGTGATCGACATCCCGCGCACGTGCGTGAGCATCAGCGGCACGTAGTTGTCCATCGAGGTGAAGGCCATCGACAGCAGGAACGCGCACAGCGCCGCGGCGGGCGCGCCCCGCCGCGCGACGAACGTGCCCGGCTGGACGAGCCGACGCAGCGCCATGATCATCACGACCAGACCGACCACCGCGAGGATCGGCGCCACGAACGAGCCGCCGTCGAGTCCGCCGAGGAACAACCCGGCGCCCAGCATCACGAGCAGCGCGCCGCGGACCGGTGCGGGTGCGGCCTCCGCGTCGGGACGGTCACGCAGCGCCGGGTAGATCATCACGACCGACAGGAACAGGAACGGCATCGGCACGATGAACGCCCACCGCCAGCTGAGGTTGTCGGCGAGGAACCCGGCGATCAACGGTCCGAACAACCCGGGCAACAACCACGCGGTCGCCATCACCGCGAGCACCCGAGGACGCAGCGCCGGCGACATCGTCTTGGCGATGGCGCTGATCGAGAGCGCGTACGCGGCCCCACTTGCTGCGCCTTGCACGAACCGACCGGCGACGAGCACCGCCATCGACGGTGCGACCGCGGAGATCGTCAAGCCGATCACGTAGAGCGCGGCGGTCACGAGGATCATCGGCCGCGTGCCGAAGCGGTCCGCCACCGAGGTGACGATCGGGATCGTGCCGATCATCGCGAGCGCCCACGCGGCGCCGGCCCAGCCGTAGAGCGTCAGGTTCCCGAGGTCGCTCAGCACCGCCGGCATCACGGTCGACACGATCAGCAGGTGGATCGCGCCGAGCGTCTCGAACAGGAGCAGACCGACGACGAGCCGCCCGTTCCGCCCCCGGAAGACCTCGCGCCAGGGCGCCGGCTGCGCGGCGGGCCCGGTCGTCGTGGGCAGAGGCTCCATCACAGGGTCCATCGGGCCTCAGGGTAAGCGGGTTGCCTTATGAAGCGGTCGTAGACTCGGGCCGTGGAGTACACCCACGTCGGACGATTGGGGCTCGTCGTCTCGCGGCTGTGCCTGGGCACGATGAACTTCGGCCCGCACACCTCAGAAGAGGACAGCCACACGATCTTGGACACAGCTGTGGCGTACGGGATCAACTTCGTCGACACGGCCAACGTCTACGGGCGGCACCTGGGCGTCGGCGCGACCGAGGAGATCATCGGGCGCTGGTTCGACAAGGGCGAGGGCCGGCGCGACACCGTGGTGCTCGCGACCAAGGTGTACGGCCAGATGGGAGATCTCCCCAACGAGTCGCGCCTGTCGAAGCTGTCGATCATCCACCAGTGCGAGGCGTCGCTCCGCCGGCTGCGGACCGACCGGATCGACCTGTATCAGATGCAGCACATCGATCGCGAGGCGTGGTGGGACGAGATCTGGGAGGCGATGGACCACCTCAAGCGGCAGGGGAAGGTCCTGTACGTCGGGTCGTCGAATTTCGCCGGGTGGCACATCGCGCGGGCCAACGAGATCGCGTCGTGGCGCCGTTCGCTCGGCCTCGCGACGGAGCAGTCCGTCTACAACCTGATGCAACGTTCGGTCGAGCTCGAGGTGATCCCGTCGGTGCAGGAGTACGGGATGGGCTTGATCCCGTACAGCCCATTGGCGGGCGGTCTGTTGGCCGGCGCGTTGGAGAAGGTGACCGAGGGACGCCGGGCACAGGACTACATGCAGGGACGGCTCGAGTCCGAGCGGGATCAGCTCGATCGGTTCGAGCACCTGTGCAAGGAACTGGGGGAGCGGCCCGCTGACGTGGCGCTCGCCTGGTTGTTGCACCAACCGGCGGTGACGGCGCCGATCATCGGGCCGCGCACGGAGTCGCAGCTGTTGGGCTCGATGCGCGCGCTGCAGATCCGGCTCTCCGACGACGTGCTCGAGGCGCTGGACATGACGTTCCCCGGGCCCGGTGGGGCGGCGCCCGAGGCGTACGCCTGGTAGCGCGGCGCCAGCTCTCTCCTGCGCTAGCTGCGGCCCAGCAGCTGCTCGACCTGTTTCGCCGCTTCGACGACCGCCGGTCCGTAGCGCTTGGCTTGCAGGGGCTGGAGTCGTGATCTCGGCCCCGAGACCGAGATCGCGGCGAGCAGCTGATCGTGCGGGCCGAAGATCGGGGCGCTGACCGAACCGACACCCGGCTCACGCTCGCCGTAGCTGTCGGCCCATCCCCGCCGCCTCGTGGTCGCGATCGACTGAAGGATGTCCTCGACGTCTTCGTCCGACGGCGGACCCCACGCGAGGAAGACCTTGCCGGCCGAGCCGCGCCCGAGGGGTAGCGACGCGCCGACCTGGACGATCGTGCGGAGTTCGTTCTCCGACTCGACCGCGTCGACACAGATCCGCCGATCGCCGTGGCGCACGTACAGCTGCGCCGACTCGCCCGTGGTGCGCGCCAGTTGCTCGAGCGACGGGCGCGCCAATTGGCGCAGGGGAAGCTCGCGAAGCGCGGTGGTGGCGAGGTCGAGCAGGCGGGGCCCGAGCGCATAGCCGACCCCTCCGACGTACATCAAGAATCCGTGCGCCTGGAGCGCGCTGATCATCCGGTGGGCGGTCGGCTTGGTGAGGCCGGTCTCCTCGGCGATCGACGTGAACGAACGGGCACCGCCTTCGACGGCACCGAGGACGTCGACGGCTCGGTCGAGGACACCGACGCCTGTGGACGGCGCTGGGCGGGCTGCGGCCGAGACGCCTTGACGGGTCTCGCCTTCGTCTTCGACCCAGAGCTTCCACCAGGCCTCGTCCTCGATCGTCTTGGGCATCTTCGGCTGCTCCCGTTGCCGCTCTTCTCGGGCTGGCCGGCTTGGCCGACCTGTTATGGTGATGTCCACTATTTGGAACTGAGTTCCATTATTTGGAACTCACGCTACCAGGCTCACCTCGCCGTCGGCTTGCCCCAAGGAGCACCCAACGATGCCGAAGACGCTCGCAGAGAAGATCTGGGACCAGCACGTCGTTCGCAGCGCCGAGGGCGAGCCGGAGCTCCTCTACATCGATCTGCACCTGATCCACGAAGTCACGAGTCCGCAGGCGTTCGACGGGCTTCGCATGACGGGCCGCCCCGTCCGGCGTCCCGATCTCACCGTCGCGACGATGGATCACAACGTGCCGACCACCGACGGGCCGGTGACCGATGTCGTCAGCGCTCGGCAGATGCAGGCGCTGCAGGCCAACGCCGATGAGTTCGGCATCACGCTGTACCCGTGGGGCTCGGGCGGCCAGGGCATCGTCCATGTGATCGGGCCGGAGCAGGGTTACACGCAGCCGGGCATGACCATCGTGTGCGGCGACTCACATACCTCGACGCACGGCGCGTTCGGCGCCCTCGCGTTCGGCATCGGTACCAGCGAGGTCGAGCACGTGCTCGCGACGCAGACCCTGCCGCAGAGCCGGCCGAAGTGGATGGCGGTCACCGTCGATGGGGACCTGCCGCCGAACTGCAGCGCCAAGGACATCATCCTCGCGATCATCAACCGGATCGGAACCGGCGGCGGCGCCGGTCACGTGATCGAATACCGCGGGTCCGCGATCGAGGCCCTCTCGATGGAGGGCCGCATGACGATCTGCAACATGTCGATCGAGGGCGGGGCGCGCGCCGGCGTCGTCGCACCTGATGAGACGACGTTCGCCTACGTGAAGGGGCGTGCGCACGCGCCGAAGGACGGCGACTGGGATGGCGCGCTCGACCACTGGCGCACGCTCCCCACCGACGCCGGCGCGACGTTCGACACCGAGGTCACCATCGACGCAGGCGCTCTGCAGCCGTATGTCAGCTGGGGCACCAACCCGGCGCAGTCCACGACCATCGACGGCGCGGTTCCCGACCCGTCGTCCTTCGACGAGACGGGGCGCAAGGAGGCCGCCGAACGCGCTCTCACGTACATGGCGCTCGAACCGGGCACTGCGATCCGCGATATCCGGCCTGACACCGTGTTCATCGGTTCGTGCACCAACTCACGGATCGAGGACCTTCGGGTCGCGGCCGAGGTCGTGCGCGGTCGCCACGTCGCGGACGGCATGCGCGCGCTCGTCGTTCCGGGCAGCGTCGCCGTCAAGATGCAGGCCGAGCAGGAAGGCCTCGACGACGTCTTCAGCGCGGCCGGCTTCGACTGGCGCGGCGCCGGCTGCTCGATGTGCCTGGGGATGAACCCCGACATCCTGCAGCCGGGTGAGCGGAGCGCCTCGACCAGCAACCGCAACTTCGAGGGCCGGCAGGGCAAAGGCGGTCGTACGCACCTGGTCAGCCCGCGGGTTGCGGCCGCCACCGCGATCGCCGGCCACTTCACGACCCCGGAGGATCTGTGATGGAACCGATCGGCCGCATCGAGGGCACCGCGCTGCCCCTGGACCGCTCCGACGTCGACACCGACCAGATCATCCCGGCGGAGCACCTGAAGCGGATCGAACGGACCGGGTTCGGCCCGTTCCTGTTCGAGGCGTGGCGCAAGGACCCGGGCTTCATCCTCAACGACACGCGCTACGAAGGCGCCACGGTCCTGTTGGCCGGCCCGAACTTCGGGTGCGGCTCGAGCCGAGAGCACGCGCCATGGGCGATCGAGGACCACGGGTTCAAGGCCGTGATCGCACCGAGCTTCGCCGATATCTTCCGTAACAACTGCCTGAAGATCGGGCTGCTGCCGGTCGAGCTCCGCGAGGAGTCGGTCCGCGCGCTGATGGACGCGTCGCTCGACGACCCGACCACGCGGATCGAGATCGACCTCGACACGCTGACCGTGCGTGCGCCGGGCCTCGACGAGACCTTCGACATGGAGCAGTTCACGCGCTGGCGCCTGATGGAAGGGTTCGACGACATCGGGCTCACGCTGCGCCACACCGACGCGATCGACGCGTACGAGGCGTCGCGCGCCGCATGGCTCCCGTCGGCGTAACGCGCCGGCGCCTCGTACGCTACGCGGCATGTCCGTGCCGGCCGACCGCTTCGAAGAGCTTGTCGTGGAGGCGATCGACGGCCTGCCCGAGTGGGTCCATCAAGTGATGGACAACGTGTCGGTCCTGATCGAGGACTACCCGCCGCCGGGGCAACCCGGCCTGCTCGGCCTGTACCACGGCATCCCCCTGTCGCGCCGCGGCAGCGGTTACACGAACGTGCTCCCAGACACGATCACGCTGTATCGCGCGTCGATCGTCGCGTACGCGGGTCCGGACGAGCAGCGGGTGCGCGCGCAGGTCGCGCGGACGGTCGCGCATGAGGTAGCACATCACTTCGGCATCAGCGACGACCGGCTGCGCGAGATCGATGCCTACTGACACCGAGTGGATGAATCGCGCGCTCGAGGAGGCGCGCGGGTGCCTCGACCACGACGACGTTCCGATCGGTTGTGTGATCGTCCAGGAGGATCGCGAACTAACCGCGGCCGGTAACGAACGCGAGCTTCGACAAGACCCCACCGCGCACGCCGAGGTGCTCGCCCTGCGTGCGGCGGCCGATGCGCTCGGCACCTGGCGTCTCGACGGCTGCACGCTCGTCGTGACGTTGGAGCCGTGTGCGATGTGTGCGGGCGCTATCGTGCTTGGCCGCGTCGATCGCGTCGTCGTCGGTGCCCCCGACCCGAAAGCCGGCTTCGCAGGATCGCTCGGCAACCTCGTCCAGGATCAGCGACTCAATCATCGGGCGGAGCTCGTGACCGGCGTCGAGGCCGACGCGTGCAGCGAGCTGCTCCGCGGGTTCTTCCGCGACCGTCGTTAGCGCTTCGGGAACCGCGAGATCGCGGCGTCGGTGATCCGCTTGCTGATCGCAGGGATCTGCGCGGTCATCTCGAAGAAGTCCGCCTGATCCATCACGGCGGCGCGCACGCGCGTCGACGTTGCGACCGTCGCGGTGCGCTTGTTGTCCTCGAGCAGCGCGATCTCGCCGAAGAACTCGCCGGGTCCGAGCTCGGCGATCGGGTCGCCGTTGCGTTCGATGCGGACGGTTCCTTCCAGCACGACGAAGAACCCGTCCGGGTACGAGCCCTGGTTCAAGAGGTGCCACTCGGCCGGCACGTCGATCGGCTCGAGCCAGCCTGCGATCCGGTCGAGGTCTTCGGATGCCAGGCCCTCGAACAGCGGGATGCCGGCGATGGCGTTGACGTCGATCATCCCGGCATCCTGCCACGTGCGGCGGCCCGGCGAAGGGGCGTTGCTAGACTCGGCGACGGAGGCGTGCCGGAGCGGCCGAACGGGACCGCCTCGAAAGCGGTTAGGGGCCTAATCCGTCCCTCGCGTGTTCAAATCACGCCGCCTCCGCGGACGAACGGGCGGGCTCGTCGCGGGCCCGCCCGTTCGCGTTCTGTCCCCCATACGACTGGTTCAAGCTCGACCGGGTCGAGACCCGATACCTTCGGAGTCATGAAGCGAACGCTGCTTGCCTTGGTCGTCGTGGGTCTCGCCGCCCAGGCGTTCGTCGTCCCGTCCGCGAGCGCTGGCTCGCCTCCGTACCGCCCCGACGCGTGGATCAAGCTCTGCGGCCAGAGCACCGGGTGCACGATCAACCCTCCGCCGCACCCCTGGAAGGGCAACAACGTCTATAACTCGAACGCCAAGGGCCAGACGATCTATCAGCGGATCGATAACGGCGAAGGCGTCTGGTACTGGCTCACCTTCCAGAACGACGGCACGACCAAGGACACGTTCGACCTGACCGGCTGCACGGGGAACAAGAACTTCCAGATCCTCCGCGTGCTGATCGGCAAGTACAAGGTTCCCGTGGGCGTCAGCGCGGTGCACATCACGCGGCAGTTCATCCACAGCAACTACAAGTTCGTGCTGGATGCCGGCGCGCACGTCGTGATCACGCTCAACATGGTGACGGTCAATCCGAACCTGCACTACCGGTGCCCGGTGTCGATCACCTCAGAAGGCGACTCGTCCAAGAGCGACACCGTCGCCGTCGAGATCACGACGTTCTAGGCCGTAGGAGCGACGGAAGAGCCGCTTGTACCACGGACGCCACTACGGATCGTTCTTCTCAACGTCCCTCGCGACCCTGTCGGCCTCGATCTCCTTGGCAGCCTCTTCGTGACGACGCTCCAGCTCTCCCATCTTGTCCTCAGGGGTGCCGAAGCCGCCGCTACGCGAGAAATCCGGAGTACCCATGGACGGATGGTACGCCTCGGCGTCTGCGTTCAGGTGAGGTCGAGGCGGAGGAGGACTTCGTTGTCGAAGATGATCTCGCCCGTGCGGACGAAGCCGTAGCGTTCGTAGAACGGGATCGGGCTGCCCTCACCTTCGCCGGCCGTGGTCCACATCTCTTTGTTGCCTCGGTCTCTGAAGTACGTCGACACGAGATCGAGGGCCGCTGTGCCGTATCCACGTCGTTGGTTGTCGCGATCGATCAAGAGCTTCCACAGGTAGTGCGCGATGTAGTCGGGTCCGTCGACCTCGTCGCTGACCATCACGAATCCGACGGGCGTGTCGTCGTCGTACAGGCCGAACTGGATCGCGCGTCCGCCGGGCTCGTCTTCGGCTTCCTGCAACGCTTCGGACACGTTGTTCACGAACTGCTCCTGGAACGGCTCGATCTTGAGGGCCTCGAGCGCCGCTCGGTTGTCGATCGTGAGCGGGCGAAGCGTGATCACGACCGAAGCCTACGTGGTCCGTATCGACCGCGCGCCGTAAGGTGCGGGGATGCGTCGAACCCTCGTTGCCACCACGCTCGCCCTGATTCTGCTCGCCGCCGCAGCTCCTGCGTTCGCGTCGGGCATCCCAGCTGGTCGCTATGCGATCGGTGACTCAGTGATGCTGGGCGCGAAGCCGCAGCTGCGGGCCCACGGGTTCATCGTCGACGCGGTGAAGTCGCGGCAGTTCTACCAGGCGGTTTCGATCGTGAAGCAGAAGAAGCGCCACGGCCTGCTGCGGCAGAAGATCGTGATCCACCTCGGCACGAACGGGGTGCTGATCCGGGCCGGAGACTGCGACAAGATCGCTCGCCTTGCCGGCTCGGCGCGGCGCGTCTACCTCGTGACGGTCACCGGACCGACGAAGTATCCGAAGATCATGAAGGCGCAGAACACGCGGCTACGCGCATGCGCCCGGCGGCACGCAAACACCTATCTGATCGACTGGTACAAGCACTCGCGCGGCCACGCGAACTGGTTCTACGACAAGATGCATCTCACGCCGAAGGGCCGGAAGGCCTATGCGTCGTTCCTCTTCCTCAAGAGTTCCTAGAGCGGCCGCGGCGGTTCCGTAGACTCCTGCCCGGTGGCCTGCCCGAGCGGCCGAAGGGACACGCCTGGAAAGCGTGTGGAGGGGAAACTCTCCCGAGGGTTCGAATCCCTCGGCCACCGCCAACGCGCTAGAGATCGATCGCCCAGTTGGTGAACGATCGTGTCACGTGCATGCCGACGCGTTCGTAGAGCGTGAGCGCGCCGGTGCGCGAGTCGGTCGACAGCGAGGTGTGGTCGTACCCCCGCTCGAATGAACGGCGGAACGCGGCGCCAAGGAGCGCACGGCCGACGCCCCGATGACGGTGGGTGGCCGCCACGGCGAGCTTGTCGATCCAGATCTCCTCGCTGTCGATCAGGAAGGCACCGCCGAGGACGCGCTCGCCGTCGACCGCGACGACGAGGTCATCGGGCACGAAGCCTTCACGCCGCGTCACGCTCGCGCGCCAGTCGTCGAGGGGGGTTGGGAGCCGGTCGTCGAACTCGGAGAACGCCGTCTCGAACATCTCGAGCGTCCGATCTTCCTCGTCGGGCATCCGGCTCCCTCGGACCTCGATGCCCTTTGGCGGCTCTGGCACCGGCGGCTCGGTCGGGTGATCCATCTGCAAGATCCACGAGGTGTGCCGAGGGGTGAACCCGGCAATGCGAAGCGTCGTCGCGACGTCCGTTCGGCTGTCCTCGATGGTTTGGCCGACGCGGTCGTTCCCCCGGTCGCGGGCCCGCGCGATCGCCCATCGTCGGAGCGACGTGCCGATACCGCCCCCTCGCATGTCCGGTGCGACGTCGATCCACAGCCGGCGAGGCCCCTGGAGGAACGCCCACGCGACGATCCGGTTGCCGTCGAAGACGCCGAGCCAGTCCTTGTCCGGGTCGAACCCGTCGACGGAGATGTCCGAGAGCAGATCGGCGCGTTCCCACATCGGCTCGCCGCTGTCGATCAGCTCGCACGTGTTGACCATCGCGATCGTGTCGTCGATGTCGTCTCTCGTGAGCGGCCGCGCGGTGAGACCGGCCGGGGGGATCATGCGGTGTGCCAGCCGGGGCATCGCTTCGGCGCGACGGGGCCGGGCAACGTCTCGACGACCTCGAGAACCGCACGCACATCGTCGAAGTTTTCGTACGGAACGAACGGCACCCCATCGTCACGGCAGATCGCAACGAGCGCGTCTTTCGCGAACACGATGTCGGCATAGAGAGCTCCGTATCGGTCGGAGTGCCCCTCTCCGACGAACGCCACGGGCGCAACTGCTCGTTGGACGGCAAGCATCTTGCAGGTCCCACACCAGTCGCACTCAGGGTGGCCGTTCGGGAACGCCATCGCGCCTCCGGCCCAGTCGTTCGTGATGATCGGCACCTCGGTGACACCCGCGGCAGCCAGGACCGGCTCGATGTAGAGGCCGAGCCCGTCGGAGACGATCGTCGTCGAGACGTCGTTGTCCCGGCACCAGGTAACGAACGCGGGGAACGTCGGGTCGAGCGGGCAGTGCTCGACCGCGTACGCGATGAGCTCGTCCTCGCGAGCAGCGAACGGCGCGACCTGCCCTCGGATCGCGGTACGGGTGTCGACCTCGCGCCGGATCCACCGTTCGTCCCAGTCGCGCCAGCCCGGCTCGCCGAAGCGGTCCATCAGGTGTTCGGCGACGTCGTGCGTGCACGCGGTGCCGTCGAAGTCGACCAAGACCGATCGAACGGGAGGCATGACCCGAGGCTACAGAACCCTCGCGTGCTGCTTACGTGGCGCCGTCGACGATGCGGCGGCCCGCGAGATCTTGATCGAGCGGCACGGTCACCTGCTTCAGCATCGCGATGTCGGGACAGGCGACCATCCCGGCGTACGGGTCGGAGCCTTCGAACAGCGTGATGGTCACGGTGTCGATTCCGTACGCGACGTCGACGTGGTCCAGCACGGAGCACGGTTCCACGCCGCTCCAGAACTGGTCGTCGACGGTGCGGTCGTCGGGTCCAACGGTGGCGGACGTGAATGAGATCGGCCGGACGTTCGCCATCCCGGAACGCGGCTCGACGATCAGGGGCTGCGGCTTGCGCTCGGGCCCGGGGATGCAGGGGAGCGTCGCGACGGTGCCGTCCGGACCGGAGACCGAACCGTTCGTCTCCGGGCCGCACGTGGGGACGGGGGCGATGGTGGGCGGCGCCGTGCCGTCGCCGGAGCCCGATGACCCGGGTTCGCTCCCTCCGCCCCGAAGCCCATGTCGTTGCAGTCCGGATGTTGGATCACGCACGTGGCGCCGATACCGGGGGTGGAGGGCGTGTGCTCGGAGGTGCTGGGGGGCGCGGCGGTCGGAGGCGTTGCCGCGGAAGAGCTTGCGGCTGCGGCGATCAAGATGGCGGCGACCGCGACGACGGTGGCGAGGAGGGCGCGGATCGGCTGGCGCATGGGCGTCCTTCCGGTTGGGTACCCTGGGGAGGAGGGCATCTGGTCCCGTTAGGACGCCGGCCGGGCGTGTGCGGTTCCCGGTCAAGGCTGGTGGCGCCCCGACCGATGCTCCAAAGACGGCACTTCCCCTGCAGGAGGTCCTGCTATGACCGTCAGATCCGTCACGGAACGCACGCGTCTCCCGGTGGGGATGGCTGCGCTCGGGATCCTCGTGATCGCGACCGGTTGGCTCCTCATCGAGGGGCTCCCCTTCGTCCTCGGCTGCCTGATCGTGTGCGCGGCCGCCGCGGGGGCGATCGTCCTGGCGACATCGCATCTCCGCGACCGCTGACCAGCGGCGCGGATCTCCGGAAGACGTGTCTTCGACCGCCCGTATACTCGGCTGCGGCCGTGCTAGGCGGGGAGCTAGCGGTGCCCTGTACCCGAGATCCGCTTCATGCGGGGCTGAATCCCCGCCGGAGGCCCGTGAGGTCCGAGGCAGCCTCTGCGCGGGGCGTTGAGGGTCGGGTCCTACGCGACGTCGGACCGCGAACCGGGTCAGGGCGGGAACGCAGCAGCCCTAAGCGGTTTCCGGCGGGTGCCGTAGGTTCGCCTGGCCGGAGCCTGCCGCGCGGAGAAGCGATCGAGTCTTTCGGTGTCGATGGCGGGTGCACGGCCGTTCATCGTTTCGAGGGGGTTGGAGTTGGCTGAGGACACGCAACACCAGGCGCTCTATCGGCGCTACCGGCCGCAGACGCCCTCGGACCTCCTCGGGCAGGAGCATGTCGTCCGCGGACTGACCGGCGCTGTGCGCGAGGGGAAGCTCCATCACGCCTTCCTGTTCTGCGGGCCGCGCGGGACGGGCAAGACGTCCACCGCTCGGATCTTGGCGAAGATGGTCAACTGCGAGCACGGGCCTACCCCCGAGCCCTGCGGGGAGTGCGCCCAGTGCATCGCGATCCGCGACGGGGCGCACGTCGACGTTGTCGAGATCGACGCGGCATCGCACGGTGGCGTGGATGACGCCCGCGATCTTCGCGAGAAGGCGCCCACGGCGCCGATGGTCGGGCGCGAGAAGATCTACATCATCGACGAGGCGCAGCGGCTGTCTCGCGAGGCGTTCGACGCGCTGCTGAAGCTGTTCGAAGAGCCGCCGCCCGGCGTCCGGTTCGTGCTTGCGACCACCGAGCCCCACAAGATGCCCCCGACGATCGTCGGCCGGTGCCAGCGCTTCGACTTCCGCAGGTTGACCATGGATGGCCTCGCGGAGCTGTTGCAGAAGATCGCGGGCTCGGAGGGCGTGCAGCTCGACGCGGGCGCGGCGTTCGCGATCGCGCGGCAGGCCGAGGGGTCGGCGCGTGACGCGGTGTCGCTGCTCGACCAGGCGAGCGTGGTCGGCGGCGAGCGCATCGACGAAGAGGTCGTTCGGTCGCTGCTCGGTGTGCCGCAGGGCGAGATCCGGGTCGAGGTCGCCGACGTGGTCGCGGTCGGGGACTTGCGCGGCGCGTTCGAAGCTGTGGATCGGCTGGTCCAGGCGGGGCACGACCTGCGCAACGTGACGGGCGATCTGCTGGCGCATTTCCGGAACCTCCTGCTGGTGCAGACGGCGCCAGACCAGGAGGACCTGCTCGACGTGCCATCCGATGCGTACGCGTCCCTCCGAGCGCAGGCCGACAAATTCACGCCGGGGGAGCTGTCGCGCGTGCTCGAGCTCTTGCTCGCCGCGCAGACCGATATGCGCTGGACGACGTCGCCTCGGCTGACGCTGGAGCTCGCGCTTGTGCGTGCGTGCGCGCCCGAGACCGATCCGACGCCGGCGGGGGTGGTCGCGCGGCTGGAGCGTTTGGAGCGCCTTGCGAATGTGTCCGCGGGGGCGGTCGCACCCAGTGCCGAGGCGGTAGTCGCGCCCGCGCCGGTGGAGGCGCCGGTGCCCGAGCCCGAGCCCGCGCCGAAGGCCAAGCCCAAGCCCAAGCCCAAGCCTTCTCAGAAGAGTGAAGCTCCCAAGCCGGCGGCCGACACGGTCGCCGTCGTGGAGGAGACGCCGGTCGCGGTTCCCGATGCCGCCGGCGATGGCACCCAGCTTCCGGTTCCGCACGCGGCCGACGCCGCGAGCGTCGACGTTGCGATGCTCCGCCGGTCGTGGGGCTCGGTCATCCAGCATCTCGGCCAGCGCAAGCAGGCGGTGCTACGCGCGCTGATGGAAAGCGCGACACCGACCTCCTACGACGGCACCACGCTCGAGATCGCGTTCCCGCCGACCTTCAAGAACACGGTGAAGCAGGTGGAAAGCCGGCAGGCCGCCTTCCAAGAGGTGCTGCAAGAGCTGTTCGGCATCTCGCCCGAGATCTCGTGCGTGGTGCGCGAGTCCAGGGCCGGCGACGACGGCACGCATGTCGAGCCGATCGAAGAGGACGACGCGCCGGGTGATGACGCCGAGGCGCTGCGTCGCGTCCAAGAGATGCTCGGCGCCCAGCCCGTGACGGACGACAAGGCCTGACGTGTACGAAGGCCCGATCCAGGCGCTGATCGACGAGCTATCCCGGCTTCCCGGGATCGGGCCGAAGTCGGCGCAGCGGCTCGCCTTCTGGCTGATCAAGGCGCCTGCCGACGACGCCGAGCGGCTCGCCGACGCGATCGTCCAGGCCAAGCGCCGGATCGTGTTCTGCCGGGAGTGCGGCAACGTCGCCGAGGGCGATCTCTGCCGGATCTGCCGCGATGAGAGCCGCGACCGCACGGTGCTGTGCATCGTCGAAGAGCCGAAGGATGCCGCGTCGATCGAGAAGAGCGCGCTGCACAAGGGCCGGTATCACATCCTGGGGGGCGCGATCAGCCCGCTCGACGGGATCGGCCCTGAGGACCTTCGTGTGCAGGAGTTGCTCGAGCGGGTCGAGCGCGACCACGTGACCGAGTGCATCCTCGCGACCAACCCCAACCTCGAGGGGAACGCCACCGCCATGTACGTCGCGGCGCTGATCAAGCCGCTCGGCGTTCGCGTCACGCGCCTGGCGAGCGGGCTGCCGGTCGGCGGCGACCTCGAGTACGCCGACGAGATGACGCCTGTCTCAGGCCCTCGAGGGCAGGAGAGAGATGTGAGCGACCGCCCGTCGGCGCGCGACGTCGCCGACCGGGCGCTCGTGCTGTACGCGATGGTTCGGCGAGCCTCGATCGAGCTGATCGTCGCCGAGACACGCGACCAGATGCGCCGCCGTCAGGCCGAAGGCGCACGACACGAGACCGAAGCCTGGTTCGAGCGCGAGTCGCTCACCGGCGCGATCACCGACGTCGAGCGGACGCTGTTCGACGCGCCGACCTCGGCCTGGCCGCCCGAGGCGATCGCCGACGGCATGTGGCGGAAGGAGGGCCTCGGCGTCTTGCTTTGGGCGCTGCGGATGCTCGACACGATGCCGCCGATCGATCGTGAGTTCGCGGTCGAGGACCTGAACGCGACGATCGAAGCGCCGGGATCGGTCTCGGTGTTCCGTGCGACGGCGCGTCTGCGCGACCCCGGTCAGGTCGAAGCGGCCTGGCGCGAGGCCGACACCTGGTTCGGTGCGACAGAAGGTGCGAACGGCGACGACAGCACGCTTGCGTCGATCAGTGCAGAGCGGTCGCGTGCGCTCGGATGGTTGCGAGCGTCGGACGCACCTCCGCCCTAGGCATCATCCGCCGCGACGCGGCGACGGCGAACGCACCGCACGACCAGGAGCACGATCCCGGCCACGATCAGCAGTGGCAGCAGGTAGCCGAGGCCGATCAGCGTCGCCGCGATCATGTTCAGGAGTCCTTGCACCGCACGGTCCCACGCGTGCCCCAAGCTCGGGTTGTCGATGTCGTCGTGTCGGGCTCTGCGCGGCGGCCGCGCCCGGCTCGTGCAGATCGACCTTGATCGTCGACTCCGCCACCTGCTTGTTGATGTAGCTGATCTGTCCGGTGATCTGATCGATCTTCAGCTGCACCTGATCGAGTTGGTTCTGCAGCGTGAGCGACTGCCCGATGGTCGTCGCCTTGTCCATGAGGCCGAACAGCACCCGCCGGCGCGACAGGTAGATCTTCATGTGCGCCTTGAGATCGACGTACTGCGCGGTGACGTCCTGCCCCTGGCTCGCCGAGGAGTCGATGCTGCCGAGCTGTGCCAGCTGCAGCATCGCCTTATCGAAGTTCGCCGCTGGAATCCGCAGCGTGAACGAACCACTGTCGCCACCTTCTGTCGACGAGGAAAGGATTGAGCCGCCATTCACCGCCGCGATGTGCGCGACCGAGCCCGCTGTCGCCTTGAACGTCCCCTTGTCGATCGTCACCGCGATCTGCCCATCCTTGATGATCTTCGAGAGGTCGCCCTGCTGCGCTGCGGGAGCACCTGAACCCTGCAGTTGCTGATTGGCACCGGAACTGGTTGTGGTTCCGCCGGCGTCGGTTGCTGGCAGGTCGGCCGGCGCCCCCGGAAGGGGGGCAGACTGGTGGACCGTGCGCCCAGCGAAGATGGTCTGTCCCTGATTTGCCTGGACGCCCGGCACCGAGATGGCCCCCGGGTTGTTCAGCGCCGCGCCGACGGAGTTGAACTGGCTCGACTCGGCCCCTATGAAGCCGCCGCTCGCGGCGAGGCCGACCAACAGGGCGAGACCGAGGAGCGCCGCCACGAGCGAGACGCAGGGCTTCCACCGCCTCGGGCTCTTCGGTGGCGGTGACTCCTCCGTCTGCGTCCGCCTGCGTCCGCATCGACAGCTCGCTTTCGAACCGACGGAGGAACTCGATCTCGGTGTCCATCACTCCACCTCCGTCGCGAGACTGAGCCCGCGTTCCTGCAACACCAACGCGATCCGTCGCAATCCGCGACTGACCCGTTGCCGAGCCGCCGCTTCTGCGCACCCGAGCCGCTTCGCCACCTCTTCGTACCCGAGCCCGTCGATCACGCGGAGCTGCAGGGCGTCACGTTGGTCCCCGCGGAGCGTTTCGAGGGCCTCGACCAGCGCCTCATGGATCGGCGCCAGATCCACCAGCTCCTCGATCCGCTCGTAGTCGTCGGCCGGGAGCGCTTCGCGCGACAGTCCGATACGCCGGCGCGCGGCCGCGTCGATCGTTCCCGTCCGGAAGAACCGGCCGAGCTGGTGCCGAGCGATCCCGTAGAGCCACGCCACGCCGTTCGCCCCCGTGTCTCGGTAGTTCCGCCTCGAGGCGTACGCCTCGGCGAAGGTCTCCGCCGTCAGCTCGGCCGCGGCCTCGGGGTCCAGGGTCCGGCGCGCGAAGTACCTGAGCACGTCCTCGGCATGGCGCCGATACAGCTCGACGAACGCCACAGGCTCTGCCCGCGACGCGAGGAGCAGCTCGGAGTCGCTGCGCTCGTCCACCTGACCTCCGACGCCCGCCGCGATCCGGGCGGTTCCGTCAGCGGTTCATGCCACGAAAGGACCTGCGTGTGACACCGGCTCAGACCGCGGCCGGGGCGCCTACGGCCGGCGTCACGAAATGGCACTTCGTCGGCCGGCCGGTGCCTCGCTCGATCAGCGCGGGCTCCTCGTCGGCGCACTTCTGCTGGGCCATCCAGCACCGGGTGCGGAACCGGCAGCCCGACGGCGGGTCGGCCGGGCTCGGGAGGTCGCCCGAGAGCACGATCCGCTTGCCGGTCACATTGCCCTGCACGTCGGCGGTCGGCAACGCTGAGACGAGCGCCTGCGTGTACGGATGCGAGGGATGGAGGAGCACCTCCGCCTCGTCGCCGATCTCCTGCACCTGACCCAGGTACATCACCGCGACGCGGTCGGCGATCTGGCGCACGACCGACAGGTCGTGCGCCACGAAGACGTAGGAGAGCCCGAACTCGTCGCGGAGATCCTTCAGCAGGTTCACGACCTGGGCTTGCACCGAGACGTCGAGGGCCGACACCGGCTCGTCGCACACCAGGACCTTCGGGTCGAGGGCGAGCGCCCGCGCGATGCAGATGCGCTGCCGCTGGCCGCCCGAGAACTGATGCGGGTAGCGGTTCGCGTGGTCGGGGTCGAGCCCGACCAACTTCAGCAACGCACGGACCTTGTCGGGCCACGCATCCTTTGGCAAGACCTCGCGGTGGATCGTGAACGGCTCGATCAGGACGTCGGTGATCGTCATCCGCGGATCGAGCGACCCGAACGTGTCCTGGAAGACCATCTGGACCTCGCGGCGGTAGGTCTTCAGGTCATCCTTCTCGAAGGTCTGGATGTCGCGACCGAGGTACTCGATCGTGCCCGACGTCGGCTCCTCGAGCCGCATGATCAGGTTCGCGAGCGTCGACTTGCCGCAGCCGGACTCGCCGACCACCCCGAGCACCTCGCCCGGGTACAGCTCGACCGATACGTCGTCGACGGCATGGATCACGCCGCTGGAGCCGAACACCTTGTCGTTCAATGGGAAGTGCTTCACGACGTGGTCGACGCGGATCAGCGGCTGCGGGTCGCTCATCGTTCCACCTGGTCCCAGTGGTAGCACGCGGTGAGATGGTCCTCGGCGACCTGTTCGAGCGGCGGCATCGCGGTGAGGCAGACGTCGGTGGCGTACGGACACCGCGGGTGGAACGGGCATCCCTCGGGCGGGTGAAGAAGATTGGGCGGCGTGCCCTTGATCGCCGGCAGCCGTTCGTCGCGACGCTCGATGTCGGGGATCGAACGGAGCAGCGCCGCGGAGTACGGGTGCTTCGGGTCGGCGTAGACGGCCTTGGCCGGTCCGAGCTCGACCAGCTGGCCCGCGTACATCACCGCGATCCGGTCGGCGAGCCCGACGGCGACCGCGAGGTTGTGCGTGATCAGGACCATCGACATCTCGGTCCGCTTCACGATCGAGCCCAGGAGATCGAGGACCTGCGCCTGCACCGTGACGTCGAGCGAGGACGTCGGTTCGTCCGCCAGCAGCACGTCGGGGTCGAGCGCGATCGCCATGGCGACCATGACGCGCTGGGCGATGCCGCCGGAGAGCTGGTGCGGATACGCCTTGAGTCGCCCCTCAGGCGACGGGATCCCGACCCATTGCAGCAGTTCCAGCGCTTGCGCGCGCGCCTCCTTGGTCGAGATGCCGCGCCGCAAACGGAGCAGCTCGATGATCTGATCGCCAACGGTGTAGACAGGATCAAGCGCGGTGTGCGGGTCTTGGAACAGCATCGCGATCCGGGCCCCGCGCACCTCGCGCATGTCCGCCTCGTCGAGGTCGAACAGGTTGACGTCGCCGAGCATCGCGCGGCCGCCCGTGATGTGGGCGGGCGGCATATCGAGGATCCGGAGCACCGCGCGCGCGTGGACGGTCTTGCCCGAACCGGACTCGCCGAGCACGGCGAGGATCTCGCCCTTGCCGAGCTCGTACGAGACGCCGTCGACGGCCTTGACCACACCGTCCTCGGTGCGGAACTCGACGTGCAGGTCGTCGACGGTCAGGACGGGGTCAGACATCGCCACCGAAGAGCTTCGGGTCCATGGCGTCGCGGAGCGACTCGCCGAGCAGGATGAACGCGCCGATCAACAGGCACAGGAACAGCGACGGCCAGAACATCAAGTACGCATCCTCGGGGAACCGCGTGTCGGCGACGGCGAGCTGCAGCCCCCACGAGATCGTCGGCAGACGGAGGCCGACGCCCAGGAACGTCAGGCCGGCCTCCGCGCCGACCGAGCTCCCGACCACGTAGGCGGCGAACACCAACACCGGCGCGATCCCGTTGGGCAGCACATGCCGGCGAAGGATCCGCCGGCCGCGCGCGCCCATCGTGCGCGAGGCGCGCACGTACCCGCGCGATTTCCCGCTGATCACCGTCGAGCGCACGAGGCGCGTCATATCCGGCCACGCGAACATCACGATGACCAGCGAGACGAGGACCGGTCCGCCGCCGTTGAACAGGGTCAGGACCAGGAGTGCGCCGAGGATCGTCGGGATGGAGAACCAGATGTCGGCCCATCGAGAGATGACCGTGTCCACCCACCCGCCGAAGTAGCCGGCCGACGCGCCGAAGGTCAGCGCGATCACGATCGAGAGGCTCGACACGATCACGCCGACCTCGAGCGAGGTCCGAGCCCCGTAGATCACGCGCGTGTAGTAGTCGCACCCGAGGATGTCGGTGCCGAACCAGTGCTCCTTGCTCATCGGCAGCGTCGAGTCGGTGATCGCGCACGCGTTCGGATCCTTCACGAAGAACAGGAACGGCGCGATCGCCATCAGCACGAAGATCGCGATCAGGAACGCCGCGACGTAGAAGCGCTTGTCGCGCTTGAGCTTGTGCCAGACGTCGCCCCACAGCGTGAGCTGCTTGCCGCCGGTTGGCATCGCGATCGCTTCGGTCAGGCTCTGGGGCTTGACCTCGCTTTCCGGCGGCGGCATCAGGTCGTCACTCATAGCTGATCCTCGGGTCGATCCGTGCGCACAACAGGTCTACGAACAGGTTCGTGAACACGAAGATGACCGCCGACAACGTCACGAGCCCGACGACCATCGGTCCGTTCTGTGTCTTGATCCCCGTGATGAGCGCATAGCCGAGCCCAGGCAGGTTGAAGATGGTCTCGGTGATGACGGCGCCACCCATGAGGTAGGCGAAGTCGAGGCCGAGGATCGTGACGATCGGCACGAGCGAGTTCTTCAGCACGTGGCGGCCGACGACGCGGCGACGAGGCAGCCCGCGGGCGATGGCGGCACGGATGTGTTCGCCCTGCATGTTGTCGAGCACGTTGGATCGGGCCAGCCTGCCGAGCGACGCGGCGAGCCCGAGCCCGAGCGTGAGCGACGGCAGGATGTAGCTCGCCGCGCCGTCACGGATGCCGGCCACGGGTAGCCAATGCAGCTTCACGCCGAACACGTACTGCAGCACGAACCCAAGCACGAGGATCGGGACCGTGATCATGAACAACGTGAAGACGAGGATCGCGCTGTCGACGAAGGTTCGTCGCTTCACGGCGGCGATGACAGCCAAGAACAACCCGAACACCACCTCGATCGCGAACGAGCCGAGCGTGAGTTTGAGCGTAACCGGGAACCGCTCTGTGATGATGGAGCTGACGTCGCGTCCGGTGAAGGTCGCCCCCAGATTTCCGTGGACCAGCCCGTCGAGGTAGTAGAGGTACTGCACCACGAAGGGCTGGTCCAGGTGGTACTGAGTCCTGATCTCGTTGTACGTGCTCGGCGCCAGCGGCTTGTTGCCCGCGAGCCGCGCGACGGGGTCGCCCGGCGTGAGGAACACCAGGGCGAAGACGATGAAGATCGTGCCCAGCAATACCGGCACCACCAACAACAGGCGCCGGATCAGGTACCGCTTGGACACGGCCCTATCCGTCTAGCTGGCGCTGGCGCTTGCCCCCGACGCGCCCACGACCTGCACCTTCGCGAGGTCGAGCTCGTCAAGGCCCGGCACCTTCACCACGTTCGCCACGTTGTCGGAGTGGACGGTGTTGAAGCCGATGTATCCCCATGGGATCGCGGGCATGTCCTGCAAGATCATGTCGTCGGCCTGCTGATACGTCGGGATCGCCTCCTCGAGGCCTTGCTGGTTCCCCGTGCTCAGGGTCTGGTCGAATTGCTTATTGAGGTAGCCCGACGTGTTGTAGCCGCCGTTGGCCCCGTAGATCGGCTCGAGGAAGTCCTGGATGGATGGGTAGTCCTCGGTCCAGCCGTCCCACCACGGGCCGGTCATCTTCTTGGTGTAGATCGGTCCCGATCCGGAGAAGTAGGTGTTCTGCGGGATCGCGTTCAGCTTCACCTGGATGCCGAGGTTCTGCGTCCACTGGTTGGCGACGGCCTCCATGGCCTGCTCGAGGGTCGTGTCGTCGGCGTAGAAGTTCAGCGTCAAGGTGCCGTTGAAGCCGCCGCCCTCCTGCAGCTTCTGCTTCGCGAGGTCGACGTTGTACACGCAGTACTGACAGGCGCCCTGGCGGTAGCCGGTCACGGGCGGCGGCATGAAGTCATCCGCCGGTGTCTCGGCGACGAGGATCGCGTTCATCACCGCTTGCCGGTCCAGGGCCAAGGACAGGGCCTGCCGGATGTCCTTATTCTGGTACTGCGGGTCGTACAGCGGCAGGTTGAGATACAGCAGGCTCGCGCCCGGCTCCTCAGACAGCGTGTCGGAGTAGCTCTTGCGGGCCTCTTGCAGGTGGTCCGAGCCGACGTTGGTGATGTCGACGTTGCCTGCCTGGAAGTCCAACCACGCAGCGTCGCCCTGGTAGATGCGGAGCTCGATCTTGTCGGCGAACCCCGGCGTGCCCGCATAGTCCGGGTACCGCTGCAGGTTGATCGTCTGATCGTGCTGCCACTTGCCGTCCATCATGTACGGCCCGTCGCCGATGGGCTGCTCGTCGAAGCCCTTGGGGTCTTGATAGAAGGCCTTCGGCAGCGGGTCGAACGCGTCGAACCCGAGGGTGTACTCGAACTGGCTGTACGGGTCGTTCAGCGTCACGGTGAACTCGGTCGGGCTCACAACCTTCAGCCCGGTCATCTCCTTGGTCTTGGGGGTGCCGCTCGAGGGGTTCAACGCGTCGTAGCCCTGGATCTTGTCGAAGAAGAAGTTGAGGATGTAGGCGTTGGGACCGTATGCGGCGTAGTTCCACGCGTCGACGTAGGACTGCGCGGTCACGGGCTCGCCGTTGTGGAAGGTCCAGCCCGACTTGATCTTGATGTCGTAGGTCAGGCCGTCGCTCGACGGGGTGATCGAATCGGCCTGCGCCGGGACCGGCTTGTAGGTCGTGGGGTCGAAGTCGACGAGACGCGTCCACAGGCCCTGGAACACCTGCGTTCCCGCCGACTCGTAGTCGTTCTGAGGGATCAGGTGGTTCGGCTCGCCGTTGACGTACGAGAACGTCCCACCCTGCTGGCCGGGCGCCGCGGACCCGCCGCCGCTGGAGTTGCTACTGCACGCGGCGCCGACCAACGTCACTGCCAGTCCGATGACCAGAACCCGAAGCGAACCCCTCATCGACCAACCTCCCATATCGAACGGCCCATCCTGCATCGCTCGGCGACCGAGCACAAACCGTGACTCAGTCCTAGATACGCGCAACAGGCCAGCAACGGTTGCGATTCGGTTGGAGCCGGCCGCACCGCGTCAGGGTACCGGCTCGGCGGGATCGCGACGAAGCCCCACGATGTCGAACCCCCACGGGTCGGTCACGCGGGCTACGGCGACGAAGCCACGCGCCTCATAGAAGCCCTGGAGCCGCGGGTCGCAGTCGAGAGACACCGTGGGCGGGTTGCCGGCGGTTGCGAGCTCGAAGGCGGCGTCCACGAGCGCTGCCCCGATGCCCTTGCCTTGCAAGGTCGGCTCGACGGCCACAGGCCCGATGTTGGCGTGGGCCGGCAGGCCGACGTGGAGTTCGCGGATCGCGAGGTCCACCCCGTGGAGCACCTCGTCGGTCCGGTCGCCGGCAGGTGGTGCCGCCGCCGGGTCCATCGAGCAGAAAAAGCAGGCGCCCCGCTCGACGCAGGCGAACCCCACCACGTGATCGCCGGCGAAGGCGGCGAGCGTCACCTGCGTCTCGCTGGTCTGCATCCGCAGGTATAGGTCCTGAACGACCGCGAACCGGTCCAGCTCGTCGTCGGCGAGCGGCGCCATGTAGTCCTCGGTCCAGAAGGCGCGGCCGGCGAGCCTGCCGACCTCGGGCCAGCGCTCGAGCGGGAGCGGGCGGATCGAGACCTCCATACCGGGCGGCAGGGTACCCGCGGCTAGACTCGTGCGGTCCCCGACCAGGAGTCCTCACCGGCATGCCCACCGTCGTCATGAAGTTCGGCGGCACGTCCGTGGGCTCGGTCGAGCGGCTCCAAGGCGTCGCCGATCGGGTGGTGCGAGCCCGCGAGGAAGGCAACGGGGTGATCGTGGTGGTCAGCGCCATGGGCGACACCACCGACGACCTGCTGGCGATGGCATCGGAGATCACCGACCTGCCCGACCCGCGTGAGCTCGACATGCTGCTGACGGCCGGCGAGCGGATCTCGATGTCCTTGCTCGGGATCGCGCTGAACGCGCGTGGGTGCCGCGCCGCGAGCTACACCGGGTCGCAGGCCGGGATCATCACCGACACGCGGCACGGCGCCGCCAAGATCACCGAGATCAGGCCGAAGCGGATCGTCGAGGCCCTCGATGCCGGGACCGTCGTGATCCTCGCGGGGTTCCAGGGCCTCTCGAGCGACTACGAGATCACGACGCTCGGCCGCGGCGGGTCGGACCTGACGGCCGTCGCGATGGCCGGCGCGGTCGGGGCCGACGTCTGCGAGATCTACACCGACGTCGATGGCGTGTTCACGGCGGACCCGCGCGTCGTCACCGGCGCGCGCAAGGTCGGGACGATCGGCTACGACGAGATGCTCGAGCTGGCCGCCGCCGGCGCGAAGGTGCTGCAGACGCGGTCGGTCGAGATGGCTCGGCGGCACGGCGTCAAGATCCACGTGCGGTCGGCGTTCCACGACGACGACGGCACGTGGGTGCGTGAGAGGAGTGAGGACGAGATGGAAGGCGTGCTGATCAGCGGGATCGCCCTGGACGCCGAGGAGGCGAAGGTGACGATCGACGACGTGCCCGACCGTCCCGGCGTGGCGGCGCGCGTGTTCAAGGCGATCGCGGCCGAGGGCGTGAACGTCGACATGATCGTACAGAACGTGTCGCACGAGGAGACGACCGACCTGTCGTTCACCGCGCCACGTGCGGACCTGCCGGTGTTGCGCTCGGCGCTTGAGTCGCTCACGGCCGAGATCGGTGCCGAGCGCTTCACGATCGACGACGACATCGCGAAGGTCTCGCTCGTCGGCGCCGGGATGAAGTCGCATCCCGGCGTTGCCGCCGACATGTTCGACGCCCTCGCGGCCGAGGGGATCAACATCGAGATGATCTCGACGTCGCCGATCCGCGTGTCGTGCGTGATCCGCCGCGCCGACGGCGACCGTGCGCTCCGCGTGGTGCACGAGCGGTTCGGGCTCGACACGCCGGTCGGATAACGCGCTGGTCAGCGCCCGGTTTCCGGGAAGGCCGCCGGTAGGATGTCCGGCATGAAGGTCGCGGTGATCGGGGCGACGGGTGCGGTCGGCCGGGAGATGGCGCGCATCCTGCGGGAGCGCCGCTTCCCGGTGGATGAGTTCGTGCCGCTCGCGTCGGCGCGGAGCGCCGGGCGGACCGTTCCGTTCGGCGACGACGATGTCGAGGTGCGCGAGCTGTCGGTCGACGCCGCCGCCGGCGTGGACGTCGCGTTCGTCTCGGCCGGCGCCGACACGTCACGCGCGTTCCTGCCCGGCCTCGTCGAAGCACACGGCACGGTTTGTATCGACAACTCGAGCGCGTTCCGGATGGACCCCGCGTGCCCGCTCGTCGTGGCCGATGTGAACCCCGAGGCCTTGGACGGCTGGCCACGGCCGGGTGTGATCGCGGTGCCCAACTGCACGACGATCGCGACGGTGCTCGCGGTGGCTCCGTTGCACCTTGCCGCGGGCATGCGCTCGCTTGTGCTCTCGTCGTACCAAGCGGTGAGCGGTGCTGGCCAGAAGGGCACGCGAGAGCTCGCGGAGCAGATCGAGAAGCTCGGCGGAGACGTGGAAGGCCTCGCGCACCCCGACCGCGACGCCCTGCCTACCGGCGACGTGTTCTCCCGGCCGATCGCGTTCAACGTCGTCGCACAGGTCGGTGCGTTCGAGGCCGACGGGTTCACCGGCGAAGAGATCAAGATGATGGACGAGCCGAAGAAGATCCTGTCCGCGCCCGACCTCGACGTCCTCGCGACGAGCGTCCGCGTCCCCGTCGTGACGGGCCACGCGGTGTCGATCCTCGCGACGTTCGACCGGCCGATCGATGTGGCCGAGGCACGGTCGCTGCTTTCTGACGCGCCGGGCGTGACCCTGATGGACGACCCCGAGGCCGGCGTATTCCCGACGCCGCTGGACGCCGCGGGCCGCGACGACGCCTACGTCGGCCGGATCCGCCAGGTGCCGGGCCGCGACGACGCGCTCGCGCTGTTCAGCTGCGCGGACAACCTTCGGATCGGCGCCGCGCTCGACGCGGTCATGATCGCCGAGCGGCTGTTCCTCCCGGCCGCCTAGTTGTCGTCCCGACCAGAGACGGGATCAGGCTCGCCGCCCGGACCCACGTCACCGGCGAGCTGCTTCACGAACCACGAGCCGTAGCTCTGCCAGCCCTGCCGCTCGTAGAACGCGATCGCGTCGGCGCGCCAGTTGGCGGTGACCAACGCCATGCGGAAGCAGCCACGCCGCCGCGCGAGCTCTTCGGCGCGCGACAGCAGCGCGCGGCCGGCGCCGGTCCCGCGTGCACGCTCGGTCACGATCAGGTCGTGCACGCGCGCCTGCGGGCGGTGATCGCCGAGCCGCTGGTGGTACTCCATGTCGATCACGCCGACGACGCCGTCATCGTCCTCGGCGACCAGGGTCACGTGCTCGATCCGGCGGATGTGGCCGGCGAACTGCAGCTGGTGCGTCGGATCCGCGGCGGTGCCTTCGGCGACGCCGCGGCCGAGCTCGACCAAGAGACCGGCGACCGCGGGCCAGTCCGCCGGGGCCGCCATCCGAACGCCGACGTCGGTCACGAGGCGCACCGGCACGGCGACGCGCCGCACTTCGGGCACCCCTCGGCGAATCGGGCCATCGCGGCCTCGAGGTCGACCCCGAGCTGGTCGGCGAGCGACGCGAGCCAGGCGAGGACATCGGAGGTCTCGTGGGCGAGCTCGTCGGGCTCCCCGGACCGGATCGCCTTGGCGAGCTCGCCGACCTCCTCGGTGAACCAGCGGAACGTGGCGTCGACCCCTCGGGCTCTGTCCCGGGCCCCGTAGGTCTCCCGCATCCGGTTCTGGACCTCGTGGAGTTCCATGGTCGGGGGAGTCTAGGAGACCCCCGAGGTTGCACCTTCACAGGATTTCCGCATGTGCGAAACGGCTGGTCACGGCCTGTTCACCTTCAGTTAGGCCGATGGCCTCATTTACGGTAGGCCGTCCGTGTGATACCCATCCACTTCCGGGCTAGTTCCGCCGGGGGCCGTCCGGTCGGGGGCAGTTGGGCTCGTAGGAGATGGTAGGGGATGTGGCACTGAGGTCCGGATTGGACCCCAGTGGATCTGGCCGATGAACCGCCGGCTGTTCGCTGGTGGGCATAGGGGAGGGACATCGGTTGGCTTCGGAGAATGCACAGCTGGTAGTGGTTGTGCCGACCTATAACGAGATCGAGAACGTCGACGACCTCGTGGCGCGGGTGACATCCGTGCGCGACGAGGTGGCGGTCGACCTGCTCTTCGTGGATGACGGCTCCCCCGATGGCACCGGGGCGAGGATCCACGAGCTTCGGGCGACGATGCCGTGGATCACCATCATCGAACGGGAGGGAAGACAAGGATTGGGTTCCGCCTACCGCGCCGGGTTCCGCTGGGCGCTCGCACACGGGTACGCCCGTGTCGGCGAGATGGATGCGGACCTGAGCCACGATCCGTCGTATCTGCCGGCGCTCGACGCCGCGGTGCGGCACGGCGCCGACCTGGCGCTCGGATCGCGCTACACAGCGGGCGGCGGCTCCGAGGGGTGGCCGTTGCAGCGGCGCCTCCTGTCGCGCGGCGCGAACCTGTTCGCGCGAACGTTGCTCCGCCTGTCCACCAAGGACGTCACCGGCGGCTTCCGTGTCTATGACCGCAGCGCGATCGAGGTCCTGCTCGAGCAGGGCACCGAGTGCGACGGATATGGCTTCCAGGTGGAGGGCGTGTACGCGGTCAGCCGCGCGGGTATGCGTATCGTCGAGGTTCCGATCACGTTCCGCGATCGGGCATTCGGACGATCGAAGATGTCGCGTTCGATCGTCTGGGAGGCGACGCGGCGCTGCGTCGCCTTGGCGTTCGAACGACCCCGTGTCCCTGCAGTGGCATCGGCGCGGATCCCGGAGGGGGCAACCGATGGCCACTGAGACGGACGTACCCCAGCGCATCCCCTCGAGCAGGGGCGGGCGCTTCCTCGGCTTCATCGCAGTCGGCGCGACCGGCCTGGTGATCAACCAGCTCGCG
Source organism: uncultured Actinomycetes bacterium (assembly GCA_963792215.1). Lineage (GTDB taxonomy): Bacteria > Actinomycetota > UBA4738 > UBA4738 > HRBIN12 > AC-51. Next base: position 508,346 of record CAWBVL010000007.1, on the reverse strand, counting down.
TTCTGGATGCTGACCGACGTCTTCGGGCTCTACTACCTGTGGGGCTTCCTGCTCGCGACGCAGTTCTCGACGGCGTGGAACTTCGTGCTGCTCGAGCGCTACGTGTTCGAAGGCCGCCGCGAAGGGCGCTGGGCGCGCCTGGGTTGGTACGCCCTGATGAACAACATCTGGAACGTCGCCAGCGCGCCGGTGATGTACGCGATCACGACCGGGCTCAACGTGTCGCACCTGTGGGCGAACTGGCTCGTCATCACGGCGATGACCTTGGTGCGCTTCGCGATCTCGAACCGCCTGATCTGGGGCACCCGCTCCGGCGGCGGCGATGGGTCCGGGGGCGTCGATGGGTCCGGCGGCGTCGATGGGTCCGGCGGCGGCGTCGACGCCGCCGGCGTCGTGCCGGGCAGGCGCCGCTCCTCGTGGCGCTACAACGTCCACGGCATCGTGCGGATCGTCTCCGAGACGCCGCTGCCCGAGCTCGAACGCTTCGAGGTGCCCGAGCTGCTCGCCGAGCCCGACATCGAGGTCACCGTGAGCAACAAGGGCTTCGGCGGCCTGCGCCGGCGCGTCACCGTGACCGAGCACGACGGCGAGGTCACTTACGTCGAGCAGTTGGGGCGGTTCGGCTTCGCGGCGAAGATCGACGTCGAGACGCTGTCGCAGATCCAGGTGTCCAAGCTCCTGCGCCGCTCCCCCCACGTGGCGTACACGAACGTCGTCGAGCCGGTCGTGCGCTGGCTCATGGTGCGCAAGGGCTACATCCTGGCCCACGCTGCCTGCCTGCAGATCGACGGCCACGGCGTGCTGATCACCGCCCGCACCGACACGGGCAAGACCACCACCTGCTTGAAGTCGATCAAGGAGCAGGGGTCGGGCTTCGTGTCCGACGACATGGTGATCATCGACCAGGAGGGACGGGCGCTGTCCTTTCCCAAGCCGCTCACGATCTCGTCGCACACGCTTCACGCCGTGAAGGGCGCGCCGATGCCGACGTTGACCCGGGCGGCGCTGCAGATCCAGGGCCGCATCCACTCGAAGTTCGGCCGGTCGGTGGGCATGGCGATCGGGAACGCGCACCTGCCGGTCGCGACGATGAGCGCGCTCGTGCAGATGGCGGTGCCGCCGCCCAAGTTCCACGTCGACCGGTTGATCCCCGAGGCCGAGCTCGTGAGCGTGCTCGACCTGGACCGGCTCGTCGTGATCGAGCGCGGCGACGCGCTGCTCCGTGAGCTCGACGAGGAGACGGCCTTCGAGATCCTCTCGGAGAACACCGAAGACGCGTATGGCTTCCCGCCCTATCCGCGTATCGAAGGGTGGTTCACCGATGGCTACGTCGACGACGAGCGTGCGATCCGCCGTAAGTTGGTCGCCCGGGTCGAGTCGGTGCATCTACGAACGCCGGACCGCAACTGGTTCGAGCGGCTGCCGCAGCTCGCGGCCGGCATCGCGGTGCCGGTCGGTGCCGACGTCGTCCGGATCGAGGAGACGGGTGACGTGATGCTCGACCTGACTCGGGTCGGCGACGTCGAGTCCGCAGATGGTGAAGGAGAGGTGATCGCGTTGGACACGGAGCGCCACACGGCCGAGTCGATCGCGTCCCGGTTCGCGCAGCTGTCGCCCGACGAGGCCGAAGAGGTCGAACGGGCCTTGTCCGGCGCGTTGACATTGCTGCAGAAGGTTTCCGACATCCTGGACCAGCAGAGCGATCGGGAGGCGCCCGCTGTATCCGGTCTGGTGGCAAGTGTGCGATCCCTACGGGACGCGCGCATCACGCAAGGCAAGAGGTGACCGTTGACCGGTCGCGCGCGCTCGTCCCTCGTGGTGCAACCATGATGGGCGTCCGCGCCCGGTCGGCGGATCCGGCCACTGAGCAGATAGACGAGGACATCGTCAAGGTCGAGGACCACCGCACACGTCAACGACGGCGGATGTTCGTCAGCTTCGCCGTCCTCGTTATCGTCGGTGTCGCGCTATACGTTCGGCTGATCCACCTCACGGCGCTGGGGTTCAACAGCGACGAAGCCGTGTACACCGGCCAGGCGGGCGCGCTCGCCGGCGTCGGCGACTACGCGCGCAACTTCTCGCCGTTCCGTGCGCACCCGTTGCTGCTGCAGACCATCCTCGCGATGGAGTTCACGATCCTCGGCCACATGAGTGAGTTCATGTCGCGAGCGACCGTCGTCGTGGCCGGCGTTGCCGCGGTGTTCTCGACGTACCTGCTCGGCAAGCGGATGTTCGGCCTGGCGGCGGGGCTCGCCGCCGGCGCGGCGCTCGCGATCATGCCGTACCACGTATTCATCAGCCGGCAGGTCCTATTGGACGTGCCGGCCGGGCTCGCGGTCCTGCTCGCGTTCGCGGCGCTCTATCGCTACGACGGCCCGACCACGAGGCGGTGGCTCTATCTCGCCGCGGCCCTCGGCGGCATCGCCTGCGTGATCAAGGAGACGATGATCGTCTTCGCGCCGGCCGCGTTGGTCTATCTGGCGTGGTCGAAGATCCTGAAGCGGACGCGTGTCCGCGACCTCGTGCTCTGCGGCGTGTTGATGCTCGTGATGCTCGCGCCGTTCATCAGCACCCGGTTCTTGTTCTCGGGGTCGGGCGCGGGCGGCTACATCATCTATCAGCTGTTCCGGCCGCCGAACCACCCGGTCTGGTACTTCCCGGTGGTCTTCTGGATCTTCATCACGCCGGTCGCGACGCTTGCGATCGCATACGGCGTGGTGATCGCGTGCATCCGCCGCACCAGAGCCGACAAGCTGCTGCTGTCGTGGCTCGCGGTGTTCGGCGCGTTCTTCCAGTTCTGGCCGACCAAGCTCCTGCCCTACGCAATCATCCTCGTCCCGCCGATGGCGATCCTCGGCGCGCGCGGGCTCGTCGAGCTGTTCCTCCGGATCCGCGAACGGTGGTCGACGGTGATCGCGACCGCCGCGGCGTTCGTGATGGCGCTCGCGGTCCTCGGTCCGATGGCCGGGCCGGCGATCCGTGCGGGCAACGTGATCCGTGACAGCAGCTTCTCCGGTCCCTTCACCACCGACGTCGAGGTGCAGGACTTCGCCGGCGGGCGCGAGACCGGTTTGTGGTTCGCGGAGCACACGCCGAGCAACGCGGTTGCCCTCACGATGGGTCCGTCGCTCGGCAACCTCGTGAGCTTCTACGGCGACCGCGACTTCTTCGCGTTGTCCGTGAGCCAGGACCCGAACCTCCGTAACCCCGCGTACCGGCCGATCCCCAACCCCGACTTCGACATCCGCCAGATCGAGGTGCAGTACGCGGTCTGGGACCGGTACACGGCCGACCGGGCGCCGTTCTACAGCCGTCGGTTGATGGACTACGTGACGAAGTACTCGGGGATCCCGGTGTTCTCCGTGTGGGTCGAGGGCAACACCGTCGCGTCGCGGGTCGGCGCCCCACCGCCAGGGGCCGAGGTACGGATCGTCGTGTATCAGCTCGTCGGCGGCGACCCGTTGGTCTCCGGGACCGGGCAAGCGGAGACCGGACAATGAGGCGCGTCATCCTCTCGCTGGTTGCGGTCGGACTTCTTGCCGCCGCGTGGATCGTGCCTGCGTCCGCGCAGACGCCGCCGGACGCGCCGTACATGCTGCCGGGTGCGGTGCCATCGCCCCCACCGGGCAAGATCGAGCACCTCGTCGTGATCGTTGAGCAGAACTCGACGTTCGACCATATCTTCGGCTGGCTTCCGACGGCACTTGGGCACCGCCCGAGTCAGAACGTCCACCAGGCAGGTCAAAGCGAGCCGGTTCACATCAGTAAGTTCTCCAAACTCGACCCAAACGCGTTCGTGGTGAAGAACGGGCAGGAGGTGCTCAGCAATGGACCGACTGCTGCGAAGCAGTCATTCAACGGCGGCTACATGGATGGCTTCTACGAGGCCCAACGTGCCGCTGGGAAGAAGCCGCAGCTGTCATTCACGGTCGTCGATCCTGCTGCGGACCCGCCGTGGGGCCTCCTCGCGCGGCAGGGCGTGGTGTTCGACCGCTATTTCTCCTCGGCCATGGCTGGGTCTTTGCCCAACACGCTGAACCTCGTTGCCGGCACGACGGCCGGCCTCAACACGGGTGCGAGCGCCGACTTCAGGAGCCTTTGGGACAGTCGCATCAGGACCATCTTCGACGCGGCCAACCGGACGACCGATGTGACGTGGCGGTACTACATCGGCGGGCTCGGTCAGATCGACGAGCAGAAGGTCCAGGACGGGGCGTACGCGCAGTCGGGGCAAGCGACACCGAGCCAGCTGTATTGGGCTCCCATCCTGTCGATGCGCCGGTTCTGGAAGAACCCCAAGTTCGCGGCCAACGTCCGAACTCAGAACAACCTCTACACGGACGCGGCGACAGGCAACCTGCCGAGCATCAGCTACATCCTGCCGCAGCCGACGTCGCACGAGCCGCAGGTGGAGTCGCCCGATCTCCGCGCGTTGTCCCTGGTCAACGCGATCCGCACATCTCCGGACTGGCCCAACACCGCGATCATGATCACCTGGGACGACTGGGGCGGCTACTACGATCACATCGCGCCACGGACGGGTCGCAACGGTGAGCAGCTCGGGTTCCGTGTGCCGATGATCTTGCTCTCGCCCTATGCCGAGCAGAACGTGGTGTCGCACGAGGAGCTCGACCACTCGTCGATCCCGGCGTTCGCCGCCTCGCTCTTCCCCGAGCTGAAGTGGGACCTGAAGCCGCATACGAACGAGCTCAGCGGCGTCTGGACGACCACGCCGAACGACGCGACCGAGATCACGTCGCTGCAGTCAGAGCCGCCCTACCTGGCGGCCGGGGCGCAACACGCTTCATCCGTCTTCATCCTGTACCTGATGACGCTGGTGGTGATCACCGGCGTTCTGTTCGCGCTCGGGGTGACGTTCCGGGCCGCACGACCCGGAGAAGGGAACCGAACACAGTGATGACCCCCCATTCCATACGCACGCGGCTCGCCGCGCTCGTCCTCGCCGTCAGCACGATCGGCGTGGTGACGGCGCAGCTCGCAGAGAGCGCGCCCGCCCAGGCGGCCGTCGCGCAGCAGCTGACGCGCTACCCCTATCTGACCGACGTGGTTACGACGTACGCCACGGTCAACTGGGCCACCGACCGGTCGCTGACCACGGGCTCGGTCAAGTACGGCCCGGTCGGCTCGAACTGCGCGCACGAAGACCGTCTCGGCATCGAAGACGAGCATCTCCGTCGGCAGCGTGTCCGAGTATCAATGGAAGGCGAAGCTGACCGGCCTCCAGACCAACACGCAGTACTGCTACCGCGTGTACCTCGGGACGACGGACCTGCTCGGCAGCGACGCGACCCCGAAGTTCTGGTCGGCGATCCCAGCGAACTCGAACGCCTCGTACTCGTTCGCCGTCTTCGGCGACTGGGGCGACACCGATCAGCAGGGGAACAACCCACAGCAGGCTGCGCTCGACTCGTCGATCGGCCAGAGCGGCGCGCGGTTCGCCTTGGCGGCGGGCGACACCGCGTACGACAGCGGGAGCCAGCTCAACTACGGCGACCTGAACCAGACGGGCTATCGCATGAGCTCGATCTTCGGACCGAGCTTCTGGCCCCAGGCAGGCGCGCAGCTGCCGCTGTTCAGCGTGCCGGGCAACCACGGCGCCAACGCCACGTTCTTCACCAACTGGCCGCAGGCGCAGGCCGTGTCGCAGTCGAGCGGCAGCTATCAGATGGACACCTACTGCTGCTTGAACGGCTCGAACTCCGCGAAGTCACCGAGCGCCTGGTACGCGTTCGACGAGGGCAACGCCCGGTTCTACGTGTTGACCTCCCAGTGGAGCGACTCCAACGTCGGCACCAGCGACCAGTACGGGATGGATCACGCGTACCGCTGGCAGCAGAACAGCCCCGAGTACCAATGGCTCAAGCACGATCTGCAGACGCATCCGTCCCAGTTGAAGTTCGCCGTCTGGCACTACCCCCTGTTCTCGGACAACTTCACCGAGCCCAGCGACACCTACCTGCAGGGCGCCAACGCGCTCCAAGGCCTGCTCGAGGCGAACGGCGTGGACATGGTCTTCAACGGGCACGCGCACTTGTACGAGCGGAACGTGAAGACCCCAGGCGGTCTGGTGAGCTACGTCACCGGGGGTGGCGGTGCCAAGCCGGAGCCGATCTCGCACTGCCAGCCGTACGACGCGTACGGGATCGGGTGGAGCTCGTCCGGCGGGAGCAAGTGCGGATCCGCCACGAAGCCGACCCAGATCGACCAGGTGTTCCATTACCTGCTCGTCACCGTGAACGGTCAGCAGGTGACGGTGACGCCCATCAACTCGCTCGGGCAGCAGTTCGACCAGCAGGTGTACGACTTCTCGCCCGACAACATCCCGCCGACCGCGCCGACCAACCTTCAGGCGAGCGCGCCGGTCGGCAACCGCGTCGACCTGCAGTGGGGCGCGTCGACCGACGCGAACGGCATCAGCGCGTACGACATCTACCGGGCCGGCACCAAGATCGATTCTGTGGCCGGCAGCACGCTGACGTATTCGGACAGCACCGTGAGCCCGAACACGCAGTACAGCTACGTGGTCAAGGCGCGCGATCCGTCGAACAACACGTCGGACCCGAGCAACACGGCGACGTTGACGACGCCGTCGATCGACAACGTGAACCCGAACCCGCCGACAAACCTGCAGGCGAACGCGCCGAGCGGTGGTCGGGTCGATCTCACGTGGGGCGCCGGCAGCGACAACGTGGGAGTGACCGCGTACGACATCTATCGCAACGGCGGGGGCGTCCCGATCGCGAGCGTTGCCGGCGATCAGCTCGGCTACAGCGACCTCTCGGTCGCCGGCGGCACGCAGTACAGCTACACGGTGCGTGCCCGGGACGCTGCGGGCAACCAGTCGGTCGACTCGAACACCGCGATCGTGACGACGCCGTCGGCGGGCGTCCTGTTCCAGGACGACTTCGAGAGCGGTTCGCTGGGCATGTGGTCGACGGTCGCGGGGCTGTCGGTCAGCCAGGGTGTCTCCGGCGGCGGCGGCCAGTGGGTCGCCCGCGAGACGGCGGCAGGCGGCGGCTCGACGTACGCCTTCACGTCGATCTCCCCGACGGTGACCGACATGTACGCGCGGTTCCGGTTCAAAGTGATCAGCCGGACCGGAGCGGTCGACCTCGCGCGCCTTCGGAATAACGCAGGCGGCAGCAAGCTGTCGCTGCTCGTGAACTCGAGCGGGAAGCTCGCGACGCGCAACGCGGCGGGGACCTCGACCGTGAGCACCGCCACGATCAACACGGGCCAGTGGTACACCGTCGAGATCCACGGGAAGATCGGGTCCCCGAGCACCACCGAGGTGTGGCTCGACGGCACCCTTCTGCCCGAGCTCGGCGCCACCGGCGACCTGGGGACCACGAACTTCGGCCAGTTGCTCCTGGGACAGACCGGAACGACTGGGACGTACGACGTCGCGTTCGACGACGTCACCGTGTCGAAGAACTTCATCTAGGTCGGACCCGCGGCGAACGGCCGACGGCGGCGTGTGGGCCGTCCGTCGGCCGTACCGCGTCCGGCCTACTTCGCTCAAACGTTTGCGCTAGACCTAAGTGATTACAGGCAAACGCATCTGAGCAGGCGCATCATGTCATCGGATGTTCATCGCACGGAAACTGGGCGGTCGCACCCCACTGGGAACCTTCGAGCAGGACCTCGACGGAACGATGGGGAGCGAGAGCATGCAGGTTCCCGCAGAGCTCGGACGTCAGATCGAGCGGTCACGACGGTCGCTCGGTGCGACCCTCCAGGCCTTCGTTCGTGCGATGCCGACCCGCTGCGCGTACTGCGGTGGGCGCGTCCTGCGGCAAGATCCGATGGCCGCCAAATCCTGCAACGCCTGCGGACGCTGGGCCGAGTAATCGATCACAGCCTCGCGGTGCGTTTCACGTAGGCACTGCCGTACCGGCGGAGCGGCTCGATGTACGTCCCCTCCGTTATCTCGTTCCACGAGATCAGGCACATCGCCTGGGGGTTGGACCTCCGGTTCCCGTTGTAGAGGCGCTGCAGGGTCTCGCCGTGGCGCCGCGGTACGCAGATCCCGCCCTCGAGCTGGTTCTGATAGCCGGGCGCGAACGGCGCGAACCACGGCTTGTTGGCGGCGTGGACGCGGTGTCCGAGCTGCCGGACCTGATCGAACGATTGCGGGTTCGCGTACGGGTTCTGCGAGGACCAGTAATAGGACATGCCGTCGAAGGCTTTGAGACGGTCGGCCGAGATGGTGGTCAGGCTCTCGTCGCCCACCAGGAAGAAGTGCCCGCGAACCGCCTTGGATACCTCTCGAAGGGTGGACAACGAGTAGTGGTGGCTGCCGGTCAAGATCACGACCGGCTGGCTGCCGCGACGTCCCCACGCGGAGTGGCCGCCCAGTTTGCGGTGGAGCCACAGGAGGTCGTGGATGATGTAGCTCGCCGGCAAGATCGTGGCGCCGGCCTCATACGACAGCCACACATCGAACGGGTGGCCGTTCGCGGTGCTCCGCTTCGCGGTGTTCAGCAGGTGCACAAGCCGCGACGTGTAGGGCGTCGAGTGGACGGCCTGCGAGCTGTTGCCGGTTCCTCGCCAGTTCGCGATGAACCCGTGCAGACGTGCCGCGCGAGCTTGCTTCACGTGGCGTTCGATCACCGCGGCTTGGTCTTGCGAGTAGAGCTCGCGTGGCACGTCGGTGAGGCTGTTGCCTGCGTAGCGGGAATGCGGCTGGCACCCAGTGGTGTTCAGGGACGCCGGCAGCGGGAGGGGGAGCGGCCGTACGGGAAGTTGGGGCCGAGCTTGTCGTGCCAATGCGCCTTGCTCCACCACAAGTAGTAGTAGGCGCGCTTCGGCATCGTCCTCGCATCTGCGCGCTCAAAGGTCCACGGGAGCGCGAGGGATGCGGCGCCGACGCCGGCTGCCTTGAGAAGGGCACGGCGCCCGATCGGGGGCTCGGGGGGCATCGGTTACCCAGGGTACCGAGCGAGGCCGAGGCGCCAAGTGCTTCAACGTTGTGGCGGCCCTTCTTCACATCTTTTCTACGCGGCGGTGTGACAGGCTGCCTTGCGCTTTCGTTGCGCCCATCGGTCAACAGCGCGGAGTTCCGCAACTAAGGAGAGGTCGCGGACGCCGGGGGAGGACCCCGGTTGGCAGTGGCACCCACCGTCTTTGCCGGGTCGCCCGTTCCGTTCGACCCGGCGGAGATCGACAAGAAGCTCGCGGCGGCGCACACGTTGAATACGCTCGCGCAGACGACGAACCGTGTGCTCTTCGATCTGTACGACCACTGCGCGGTGGCGAAGTCGGTTCTGCTCGATCGGCCGGCCGGGCATGCGTTGGTCGCGGCGCCGCTACACGACGGCGATCGCGTGCAAGGCCTGCTCGAGTTCGTGATCCCTCGCGAGTGGTCGAGGCGAAGGGTGATCGGTTGTCGAGCGGCGATTTAGGCCATTCGCACTGTTAGGACGGCATTTTCGGGACCTTTGTCCCGTTTTCAGGGCAGGAACCTCGCTGATAAGACTCATGCCTCATGCGCCGTAGGCCGCCTTAGGGAGGTCTCTCGAGCGCAGAGGGTGATGCGGAGGCTCACCCGTTTGGGCTACTGGAGAGGGCTCGCGAGATGGCAGGTCGACACGAGAAGCGGTCCAAGACGTGGTTCCACATCAAGCGAGGGTGGGCGCTCCTTCTTCCCCTCGCGATCGTCGCCTCCATGATGATCGGGACGGCGGGGTACACGTCGACGGATACGTCGACCGCCCAGTCCACAACCTCCACCGACACGAGCACTCCCAGCGACGCTCCGAGCATCGACCCCTCCGCAACCGGCACCACGACCTCCGACGCGAGCCCTTCTGTCGAGCCCTCTCCCTCGGCGACCGATGCTCCGGCCGACAGCCCCTCTCAAGAGCCCAGCCCCACCGACACCTCGAGCGCGACCCACGCGCCGAGTGACGCGCAGTCGCCGACGGACGCTCCTTCCCCGTCCGACTCGTCCTCGCCGACGAGCTCGGATCCAGCGCCGTCGGCGACGCGCACGTTGCTCGTCCGTCTGGTCAGCGGCTTGAGCGACGCGGACACTGCCGACGCGATCGCAGCGGGCGGTGGCATTCAGGTCGCGTCGGTCGACGCGCTCCGTCTGTATGTCGTCGACGTGCCGGCGGACTCCGTCGACGCGTCGGTCGCCGAGTACTTGAGCGACCCGCGCGTGGAGTCCGTAGATCGCGATCGCACGCGTGACGCCGAGGCGACGCCGAACGACCCCGCGTACGGCTCGCAGTGGGCGCTCCCGCAGATCGGTTGGGATCAGGTGTACGGGTCCACGAATCCGCAAGGCGTGGCGACGATCGCGGTGCTCGACACCGGCGTGCAGTCGAGCGACGTACCGACCGGTCCCGGTTGGTCCGCCTTCGGGGGCGACCCGACGGTCGACCCGAACGGACACGGCACATGGGTCGCGTCGATCGCGGCGGCGACGCCCGACAACGGCGAGGGGATCGCCGGCGTGGGCTTCACCGGTGTCGACGTGATGCCGGTGCAGGTGCTGTCTGCTGATGGAACCGGTCAGGACTCCGACATCATCGCCGGCCTCGTGTGGGCCGCGGACCACGGCGCGAACGTCGCCGTGATGGCGTTCTCGAACCCTGGCTATTCGTCGGCGCTGCAGGACGCGGTGAACTACGCGTGGGACCACGGCGTTGTGGTTGTGGCGGCGGCGGGCAACGACGGCGCGACGACGCCGAACTACCCCGCCGGCGACGCGAAGGTCGTCGGCGGCCGGCGACGCGAAGGTCGTCGGCGTGGGCGCGACCGACCAGAACGATCAGCTGTGGAGCGGCTCGAACTCGTCGAACGCGGTGTTCCTTACCGCCCCTGGCGTCGACATCAAGGCCGACGCCGTCGGCGGCGGCACGACTCGGTCACCGGCACGTCGGTGTCCGCAGCGATCGTTGCCGGAGCTGCAGCGCAGTTGATTGCGGTGGATCCTATGCCACCCCCGGAACGATCGTCGGGCGACTAGCTCGGAACGCGGAACCTGACGGCGGCGTGAGTAACGGTCGCATCAACCTTGTTCGTTCCTTGGATGATGTGGCATCCGATGAGGTGACGCCGGCCGGTGCTCCTGGAGGGGGCCCAAGCGTTGGCCCCTACGTGGCGGCAAACAACAGGAGTCTCGACGTCACGTTCATTGGTTCCGGCTCTGTGCAGATTAAGGCGACGAAAGCTGCCGGTGACATCGTTACGCTTCCCGCCTCTTGCATCAGCGCCGGAGGGACCGGGTCGGGGACGACCACGGCGACCATCGTTGCGAGCTGTAGCGGGATCAACATCAGCACAGCATCAGGCAACCCGGACTACTCGCTCACGGCTACTCCGGCATCGAACTTCGTGTTTTCGACCTGGAACTTCACAAGCGGAAGCCTTTGCGGAACAGGCTCCCAGACAGCCAACCCTTGCTCGGGTACGAACGTGAACAACAACGTTGTTGTCTCCGTAACCTTCACCGCTAAGCACGCAACCACGACGGCGATGTCGTGTGCTTCGCCTAAGACCTATGGTCAGAGTTCCCTCTGCACTGCAACGGTCACCGACACGAACGGCTCCCCGACGTCTCCCACGGGCACCGTCTCGTTCAACAACACGGTTGGCTCAGGTTCATTCACAAGCGGTACATGTGTGCTTTCAGGTTCCGGCGCCGCGACGTCGTGCTCGGTCACCTACACACCGTCAGCGGTAGGCACGGGTACGCACACAGTTTCTGGCTCTTACGGTGGCGATGCGACACACGCCACGAGCTCGAATTCGGGCAGTTTCACCGTGAACAAGGCGACCCTGAACGTCAACGCCGTCGCGGACTCCAAGGTCTACGGCGCCACCGACCCGGTCTTCGACCAACACCTTGTCGGGCTTCCAGTTCTCCGATGACGCAGGCACCTCCAGCATCACCGGGGCGCCAGCTGCTCACGCACCTCAGGCGAGAGGTGCTGGCTCGCCCTACACGATCACCTGTGACCCCGGGACCTTGGCCTCCCGAACTACACCTTCGCCACCGGCACCACCGCCGACTTCACATCACCGCAAGGACCCTGTCGTGACGCCGACAACAAGTCCAAGATCTACGGCAGCGCCGACCCGGCCCTCACCTACACCACGGCACGTCCTCTCCGGAACGCCGGCAACATGACGATCTCCGGGCCGCGACTGTCGCGGGCACCGCCGGTCGGTCGTGGGCACCCTACACGATCCACCTGGCCCGGGACCCTGTCTGCCGGCCAACTACACGATTCCAGACCTGCACCACGGGCAAGACCTTGCGATCACCAAGGCGACCCTGAACGTCAACGCCGTCGCGGACTCCAAGGTCTACGGCGCCACCGACCCGGTGCTGCCAACACCTTAGCGGGTTCCAGTTCTCCGATACCCCAGGCACTCCAGGATCACCGGGGTCGGCCAGCTGCGCACGGACCTCAGGTGAGAGGGTCTTGGGCTCGCCCTACACGATCACCTGTACCCGGGGACCTTGGCCTCGCCGAACTACAGCTTCGCCACCGGGACCACGGCCGACTTCGACATCACCGCCCGGACCCTGGTCGTGACGCCCGATGACAACCAGTCCAAGGTCTACGGCAGTGCCGACCCGACCCTCACCTACAGCCACGGCACCCTCTACAACGGCGACAGCAACACGGTGTTCTCCGGGGCGTTGTCGCGCACCGCCGGTCAGGACGTGGGCACCTACCCGATCCACCTCGGCACCCTGTCGGCCGGCCCGAACTACACGATCAGCTTGCCCGGGACCTCGGGCCAACTACAGCTTCCAGACCGGCTCCACGGGATTGCGATCACCCAGGCGACCCTGAACGTCAACGCCGTCGCGGACTCCAAGGTCTACGGCGCCACCGACCCGACGCTCACCGACACGTGTCGGCTTCCAGTTCTCCGACACCGCCGGCACCTCCGGGATCACCGGTTCGGCCAGCTGCTCGCGGACCCCGGGTGAGACGGTGGGCAGCTGTACACGATCACCTGCGGACCCGGGAACCTGTCGGCTCCGAACTACAGCTTCCAGACCGGCTCGACCGCGAACTTCAGCATCACCAAGGCGGTCTTGAACGTGAACGCTGTGGTGAAGTCCAAGGTCTACGGGGCCTCGGACCCGTCGCTCACCGCGACGCTGTCCGGCTTCCAGAACGGCGACACCGCCGGCACCTCCGGGATCACCGGTTCGGCCAGCTGCTCGCGGACCCCGGGTGAGACGGTGGGCAGCTACACGATCACCTGCGGACCCGGGAACCTGTCGGCTCCGAACTACAGCTTCCAGACCGGCTCGACCGCGAACTTCAGCATCACCAAGGCGGTCTTGAACGTGAACGCTGTGGTGAAGTCCAAGGTCTACGGGGCCTCGGACCCGTCGCTCACCGCGACGCTGTCCGGCTTCCAGAACGGCGACACCGCCGGCACCTCCGGGATCACCGGTTCGGCCAGCTGCTCGCGGACCCCGGGTGAGACGGTGGGCAGCTACACGATCACCTGCGGACCCGGGAACCTGTCGGCTCCGAACTACAGCTTCCAGACCGGCTCGACGGCGAACTTCAGCATCACCAAGGCGCCTTCAACGACAACTGTCATGTGTCCGGCTAGCGTCGTGTACAGCGGGTCGCCCCAGACGCCATGCTCGGCGTCCGTCTCCGGCGCCAACCTGAACCAACCGGTCGGAGTGACCTACACGAGCAACGTTGGTCCTGGGCTCGCTGGGGCAGCCGCGACCTTCCCAGGAGATGCGAACCACCAGACAAGCAGTGATTCGAAGAGCTTCACGATCCAGTATGCGTCGGGTCCTTGCTTCGGGTCGCCTGGACGTCAAATCCTTCAGCCGATCAACGCTGATGGCACCAGCATCTTCAAGCAAGGGAGCACTGTTCCGGCGAAATTCCGAGTCTGCGACAGTGCCGGTAACTCCATCGGGACGCCCGGTCTCGTGATGGGCTTCGCCTTGGTGAAGACGATCTCGGGGACGACAGAGACGAGCGTGAACGAGGCGGTCGTCTCAACGACCCCCGACACCGCGTTCCGGTCCGACACGACGGACAAGCAATGGATCTTCAACATCAACACGAAGAACCTGCAGAACAACAAGACGTACGTCTACCAGATCACCTTGAACGACACGACGACGATCACCTTCCAGTTTGGGCTGAAGTAGCGACGAAGGTCTCCGAGCCACTGGGGCGCGGCGTGAGCCGCGCCCCCTCGTCGCGTCCAGGGCAAATCAGCCGTGGCCCCCGAGTCGCGCTTCACGCCGGCCTCTTCCCGACACGCGTGTCGGGAACTAGTCATCAAGAGTTATCCCCCTATCCGCCGATAACACGTGTCGGACGCTGCGAGCGCTCGGGTCCGAGCCTCGACCGACCGAGGGGAGACACGTGCCATGGGGGCTCGCCGCAAGGCTTCGTTCATCACGCTGGCGGTGGCGGCCGCCGTCGCACTCTCCGCGTCCGCCGCGCTCGCCGACGGGGTCCGAGCCGACGCCGACAACGACGCGCTGAGCTCGCCCACCGCGAACACGATCGTTCGCAACCAGCAGGTCGGGACCACCGTGAACTACCCCTTCTCGGTGCTGGTCTTCGATGCTCCCGGTCGCACCGACAACGTCTTCGCGAATCCGGGCGACACCGTTCGCGTCGGCATCACGCGCTCCGGTCCGTGGGTCGCGTCGCCGGCCGGCTCGCCCGCGGACGCCATCACGTTGACCGACTATTTACAGAACGGGACCGGCACGATCGCGATCGCCGTCCCGCGCGATGCCTGCAACGTGACCCAGACGATGACGGTCGACCTTCGCGCGAGCGCGAGCAACGGGCGCGAGATGAGCCCGACCACCGAGACGACGACCTACATCATCACCGGTGTCGGCACCTGCGGTCCGTCGGACATCGATCGCGACGGTATCCCCGACGCCCAGGACAACTGCCCGACGGTCGCGAACCCCGATCAGGCGGACGCCGACCATGACGGGATCGGCGACCTCTGCGACTACAACGCGTTCCCACCGGCGGTCGGCGACCACGCCAAGCCGAACCCCGTGACCGGCCCCGAAGGGTCCGAGCTAGGCGTGACCGGCTCCTTTACCGACGGCGATGGCACGACCGACTTCGTGAACCAGACCGACGGCAGGGGCGGCACCGTCGACAACAACGACGGCTCTTGGTACTGGAGCTACACGCCGACCGACCAGGGCTCCGGCACGGTCGACGTTGCCGCGACGGACACCGAACACACCACCAGCGACTCGTTCACCTGGCAGGCGCTGAACGTCCCGCCCACGGCCGACATCTCGAACAGCGGCCCTATCGATGAGGGTGGCAGCGCGACCGTCTCGCTGACGAACCCGTTCGATCCGTCGAGCGACGACACCTCCGCGGGTTTCCACTACGCGTTCAGCTGCGATGGGAGCGCGTTGCCGATCACGTACGCAGCGGCGGACACATCCAACTCGACGAACTGCACGTTCAACGACAACGGCACGTACTCCGTGACTGGCCGGATCTTCGACAAGGACGATGGCTACACCGAGTACACGACGACGGTCCACGTGCACGACGTGTCGCCGACCGCGAACATCTCGAACAGCGGTCCGCTCGACGAAGGTGGCACCGCGACGGTCTCGCTCACGAACCCTTCCGACCCATCCAGCGACGACACGACTGCGGGCTTCCGCTACGCCTTCAGCTGCGACGGGAGCGCGCTGCCCGACACGTACGCGGCGGCGGGCATGTCCAACACCGCCAGCTGCTCGTTCCCCGACGACGGCTCGTACCCCGTGACTGGCCGGATCTTCGACAAGGACGACGGCTACACCGCGTACACGACCACCGTCCAGGTGAACAACGTGGCGCCGACGATCACCGACGTGACGTCGTCGGGAACGACCGGAGCTGGCTGCCTCGGCGGCGACAACGCGACCACGCTCGGGTTCGCGTGGACCGACCCGGCGGGTACCAACGACACCTACAGCTACGACGTCGACTGGGGCGACGGCTCGGCGCACTCGACCGGCACCGACGCGACCTCGCCTGTTAGCGGCCTCAGTCACAGTTACGGATCGGGCTCGTTCACGGTCTCGATCATCGTGTCCGATGAGGATGGCGGTTCGTCGACGCCCGCCCACATCCAGGTGGCGCAAACTACGCTCCAAACGACCGGCCTGCTGCCGCCGCTCGCAGGCCGCACCTCGTTCAAGCTCGGCAGCACGATCCCCGTGAAGCTCCAGGTGCTCGACTGCTCGGGCGCCTCGATCGGGAACCTGCCGCTGCACGTCCACCTCGGCTTGGTCGGCGGCGCGGAGGCGACCGTCGCGGCTTCGGGCGCGTCCAACTTCGGCGACGTGATGCAGTTCAGCGGCGGCTCCGGCGGCCAGTATCAGTACAACCTATCGACCAAGTTGGCCCAGCTCGGCGGCCACGCCCTCGCGCCCGGCACGTACCACCTGTGGGTTACGGGGCCCGGCGTTTCCGTCGACGGGACGATCGACCTGCGATAGCGCCGAGGACTTGTCTACCAGCCGGTAGATAACGCATAATCTGCCGCGTGGTAGACAAGCGCGGGTCGATTGTCGACGCTCTTGCGGGCAAGCGGATCTTCCTCACGGGCGTCACAGGCTTTCTGGGGCAGGTCATCCTGGAGCGGATCCTGCTCGACCTGCCGGACACGCGCGTGACCGTCCTGGTCCGGGGCCAGCAGTCCTCGACCGCGGTGGACCGCGTCCACTACCTGACCCGCAAGCCGGCCTTCGACCTCCTGAAGGATCGCGTCGGCGGTGACGACGCCCTCCTCGCCCTCCTCGACGAGAAGGTCGACGTGCTCGAGGGCGACTTCAGCCGTTCCGAGCCCGAGATCCCCGCCGGGATGGACGTGGTGATCCACTCGGCCGCGACCGTCAGCTTCGACCCGCCGATCGACGAGGGATTCCAGACGAACCTCCTCGGGGCGCGGAACCTCTACCGAGCCGCGACGGCGTACAACACGCCGCACCTCGTGCACGTCTCGACCGCGTATGTCGCCGGTGTGCAGAAGGGCGTCATCCCCGAGGGACCCCTCGACCACAAGATCGACTACGACCTCGAGGCGAAGATGGCGCTGCAGGCCCGCGACGAGGTCGAGTCGCAATCGCGCAAGCCCGAGATGCTCGAGCACTTCATGGCCAAGGCCGCGAAGGAGCACTCGCGCGCCGGCCCCTCGACCGTGAGCATCGACGCCGAGGAACGACGCAAGGCATGGGTCGACAAGCGCCTGATCGAGTACGGGCGCATGCGCGCGCGCACGCTCGGCTGGCCCGACCTCTACACGTTCACCAAGGCGATGGGGGAGCGCATGGTCGAGGACCTCGCGCACGAGCGCGGCCTCAGCCTGTCGATCGTTCGTCCGTCGATCATCGAGTCGGCGCTGGCGCACCCATCGAAGGGTTGGATCGACGGCTTCAAGATGGCCGACCCGATCATCCGCGCGTACGGCATGGGCCAGATCCCGGAGTTCCCGGGCATCCCCGAAGGGATCGTCGACCTGATCCCGGTCGACTACGTGGTGAACGCGATCCTGGCGGTCGCCGCGACGCCGCCGCCCGCCGGCGAGCCCGCGCACTACAACGTCTCGAGCGGCGACCGGAACCCCCTGCGGTTCTTCGAGCTCTACGAGTACGTGCGCGAGTACTTCGAGTCGCAGCCGCTGCCCGAGCGCGGCCGCGGCGAGCATAAGGTCCCGACCTGGGACTTCCCTGGCAACCTCAAGGTCGAGAAGATGCTCCGCCGGGCCGAGAAGCTGACCGACCTCGCGGAGCAGGTCGTCACGCACATGCCCAAGTCGAAGACGATGCGCGATGCGGTGACGCGCGTGGATCGCGACCGAGCGCGCGTGGACTTCGTCGAGCGGTACTCGGACCTGTACGGGATGTACACCGAGACGGAGGTCGTCTACACGGATGCGCGGGTGGTGTCCCTCTGGGAATCGTTGACGCCCGGCGACCAGGAGCTGTTCCCGTTCGACGCCGGCGTGCTCGACTGGAAGTACTACCTGCAGGACGTGCACTGTCCCGCGGTGACGGTGTCGCTACGCGAGCTGTCGCGTCGTGACCGCGAGAAGCCCGCGGTGCGGATCCGGCCGCGCGACGACACGGTGCTCGCGGTGTTCGACATGGAGGGCACGATCATCTCGTCCAACGTCGTCGAGTCGTACGTATGGACGCGGTTCGCCGATCTCCCGCTGGACGAATGGCCGGCCGAGATGGTGAGCGTGTTCGGTCGGATCCCCGGCTATCTGCAGATCGACCGGCGCGACCGCGGCGACTTCCTGCGAACGTTCTTCCGGCGGTACGAGGGCGCGTCGGTGGCGGGCGTTGAGGCGTTGATCCGCTCGCACGTTGCCGAGTTCATGTTCCAGAAGGCGTCGCCGGCGGCGATCCGGCGCGTGCGAGAGCACCGCGCGGCCGGGCACCGCACGATCATGATCACGGCCGCGGCGTCGGTGTTCGTGCAGCCGATGTCGCCGCTGTTCGAGGTGCTGATCGGCGCCGAGCTCGAGGAACGCGACGGGCGCTATACGGGGTTCATGAGCCAGCCGCCGTTGGTGGGGGAGGCGCGTTCGGCATGGCTGAGGCGGTACGCGGCCGAGGAAAGCGTCGACCTGCGGCACTGCTACGCGTACGCGGATTCGTACAGCGATCTGCCGCTGCTGCGCGCGGTGGGGAATCCGGTTGCGGTGTCGCCCGACTCGGCGCTGTACCGGCACGCGAAGCGCCGGCGGTGGCCGATCGAGAACTGGGAGATGTCGCGTTCGATGCCGAAGGTCCGTTTTCCGAAGCCCGCGGTGCGCTGATGGGTCGGGGCATGCGCCGTCGTGGTGTGCCCGAAGTCACGCTTGGGTTGTGCAGGAGCGCGACGTACGCGGAGATGTCTGCCGGGCCATGTCCAGATGGTGGAACTCAGTTCCAACATGTGGACATAGCCGAGGCGGTCGGAGGGGCAGGTAGCCTCCGATGACAACTCTTGCGCTGGAATATTTCAGAAGTGCGCCGCGGTATATCGGCGCGCGAACGGTTGGGTCGAAGGCGCCGGGACTCCTGTCGGGCCCGCTTGCGCCGCTGCGGCTCGTGCAGATCAAGGACCCCGCGCCGCCGAACGGTCACGAGGGATGGGCGACCGTGAAGCCGCTGCTCGCCGGCATCTGCGGCAGCGACCTGTCGACGATCGCCGGCAAGTCGTCGTTCTACTTCTCGCCACTCGTGTCGACGCCGTTCGTGCCGGGCCACGAGATCGTCGGCGAGCTGGTCGAGGACTGCGGCGACCTGCCGGCCGGCACCCGCGTGGCCATGGGGAGCGTGCTCGCATGCGCCGCGCGCGGCGAACCGCTCTGCCCGAACTGCGCCGCCGGCGCGACCAACCGTTGCGACCGCGTCACCGTCGGCGATCTCAAGGCAGGTCTGCAGACCGGCTACTGCTCAGACACGAGCGGCGGATGGGCGCGCGCGATGGTTGCCCACCGCTCGCAGCTGTACGCGATCCCGGATCCGATCTCGAACGAGGTCGCGGTGCTCCTCGAGCCGTTCGCCTGTGCGATCCACGCGGCCCGCCGCGCCAACGTTGCCAAGGGCGACACGGTCTTCGTCATCGGTGCCGGCACCGTTGGCATACTCACGCTGATCGCCCTCAAGCTCTTCGCCGAGCCGGACCACGTCATCGTCGCCGCCAAGCACGAGAAACAGCGGGCCGCCGCCCGCCTGGCCGGCGCCGACGAGGTCGTCCGGCCCGAGCACGCCACGAAGTCCGTCCGCCGACATACCAGCGCGGTCAAGCTCACGCCCGAACGCGGCCAGGACTTCCTGCTCGGGGGCGCCGACGTCGTCCTGGAGTGCACCGGATCCAAGAGCGCGCTCGACATGGCGCTGAGAACCGCCAAGGCCGGCGGCCGCATCGTCGTCTCTGGCATCCCGGGCGCGGGCGCCGACCTCACGCCCCTCTGGTTCCGGGAGCTCGAGCTCGTCGGGGCCTACACCGCCACCGCCGACGACTTCGCGACCGCGATCCAGGCCGCTGGCAACCTGCCGCATCTCGAACAGCTCGTCGGCGCGACCTATCCGCTCGCCGGTTGGCGCGACGCGATCGATCACGCGATGTCGGCCGGCGCGCTCGGCACGTTCAAGGTCGCGTTCCGACCACAGGACTAACAGGGAGACCAACACACATGCCAAGACCAGGGTTCGTACTCGAGGTGGACGAGCGGACGCCGCCGCTGCTCGTCCACGAGGGCGAGGGCTACCGCATGCAGAAGTTCCCGCTCGGCACGCGCGTGATCTATCCGCCCGACTCATTGTCGGGGATCGACAACCTGAACGCCGCGATCAACCACGCGCTGCTCAACCCGATCGGCGAAAGCGAGCCGCTCCCCGAGCTGCTGCACGCAGGGATGAAGCTCACGATCGCCGTCGACGACATCTCGATCCCTCTGCCGCCGATGGTCACACCCGATGTGCGGCAACGGATCCTGGAGCACGTGATCGAGCTCGCCGCCCGCGCTGGCGTCGACGACCTCGAGATCGTCGTCGCGACCGCGCTCCACCGCCGCATGACCTCGAGCGAGATCCGGCGCATGGTCGGCGAGCGCGTCTACCGCTCGTTCTGGCCGAAGTCGCTCTACAACCTCGACGCAGAAGACAGCGCGAACATGACGATCGTCGGGCAGACGGACCACGGCGAGACCGTGCAGATCCAGAAGCGCGCGGCCGAGTCGGACCTGATCGTGTACGTCAACATCAACCTGGTCGCGATGGACGGCGGCCACAAGTCCGTCGCGGTCGGTCTCGCCGGGTACGAGAGCCTCAAGCACCACCACAACGTCAACACGATGCTCCACTCGCAGTCGTACATGGACCCGCGCGAGGGGCAAAGCGCGATCAATGACTCGGTCAACCGGATGGGCCGCCTGCTCCGGGACAACGGCGTCAAGATCTTCCAGATCGAGACCACGATGAACGCGGACACGTTCCCGTCGCAGCTCGGGTTCCTGAACAAGCGCGAGTGGGAGTGGTCGGCGAAGGATCAGGCGCTGATGGCGGGCGCGAAGTCCGCCAACGACCTGGCGCCGCCGCGCATCCGCCGCGAGTTCTTCCGGCGGATCGAGGCTCCCTACAAGGTGACCGGCGTCAATGCGGGCGAGGTCGAGGTCGTCCACGAGCGAACGATCGAGAACCTTCACCGCCAGCAGCTGGTCGAGGTGCAGGGCCAGGCCGACATCGGCATCTTCGGGATCCCGTACATCGGGCCATACAACGTGAACTCGGTGCTGAACCCGATCCTCGTGCACTGCCTGGGGCTCGGCTACCTCTTCAATATGTACCGGAACAAGCCGATCGTGCGCGAGGGCGGCGTCGCGATCCTGTTCCATCCCGTGCCGTGGGAGTTCAACACGATCCACCACCCGAGCTACATCGACTTCTTCGAGGAAGTGCTCGCAGAGACCACCGACCCGAAGCAGATCGAGGCGACGTTCGAGGACCGGTACGCGCGCGACCCCTGGTACATCCACCTGTACCGGACCTCGCACGCGTATCACGGCGTGCACCCGTTCTACATGTGGTACTGGGGCGCGCACGGGCGCGACCATTGCGGCGACGTGATCTTCGTGGGGGGTGAGCCGAAGTCGGTCGCGCGGCTCGGCTACCGGCGCGCGGACTCGTTGCGGGATGCGCTTGAGATGGCGAAGGACACCGTCGGATCGGGCGCGTCGATCACGTACTTCCATGCGCCGCCGATCATGATCGCGGACGTGCAATGAGCGCGCGCGACGAGCTCCGCGAGCTGGCTCGCGGTTTCCGGTGGGGCCGGCGGCCGTTGGTGCCGAGGTCGGCCGAGCCCTACACCGAGCCGCATGAGGACGCCGGGTTCCCGACGGACTGGGCTCGGTCGAAGGCCGGCGTCGCGGCGCGTCGGGTGATCCTGCGCGGCGGGATGTTGCCGATCGTCGCGACGGAACTGTCGTTGCGGGTCTACGGCACCGATCACCTGGAGGACGTGCCGGGGCCGGTGATCTTCTACTCGAACCACTCGAGCCACCTCGACGCGACCCTGATCATGTGCACGCTGCCCGAGCGTTGGCAGAAGAAGACCGGGGTCGGCGCGGCGCGCGACTACTTCTTCGACGTGTGGTGGCGGCAGGCGTTCACCGCGCTGGTGTACGGCGGGTTCCCGATCGACCGCGGGCGGGGTGGGTCGACCGCTATCGAGAAGGCGCGCGAGCTGGTCGACGACGGCTGGTCGATCGTGGTGTTCCCCGAAGGGACACGCTCGCCCGACGGGCACATGCAGCGGTTCCGGCACGGGGCGTCGCGGCTGGCGCTCGAGCTCGGGGTCGGCCTGGTGCCGGTCGCGATCATCGGTGCGTACCAAGCGATGCCGAAGGGCCGATGGTGGCCGCGCAGAGGTCGCCCGGTGGTGACCATGCGCTACGGCGAGGTGCTCTATCCCGAAGAGGGCGAGACGCATCAGCATCTGTCGGCGCGGATGCAGCAGGCTGTGATGCAGCTGTTCGACGAGGACCGCACTGACTGGTTCCACGCGCTCACGCGGGCCGAGCGCGGCGAGACCCCGTCGCTCGCGGGACCGGTGGGCGCCGGGTGGCGCCGCACATGGGAAGGGTCGCGGCCGGTGCCGCGCCGCGGAAGTCCGCAGACCTGGAAGTAGACCTGATGCCGCGTACGGGCGGGGAGCGTCGTCGTACCACGATCGTCGAGGAAGCCATCCGTCAGTTCGGCACCGAGGGCTACGCGGGCGCGTCGCTCGACTCGATCGCGACGGCGGTCGGTGTTCGCAAGCAGACCCTCCTGTACTACTTCCCGAACAAGGACGCCCTGCTCGAGGCGTGCCTCGCAGCGGCCGGGCGGCGGGCAGCCGAGGAGATCGCATCGGCGCTCGAGGGGTCGCACGACCCCGAGGAGCGAGCAGAGTCTGTGATCCACGCGGTCTACGAGCTCGCGGCGCAATGGCCGGAGTTCCCGATGTTTATCCGTGAAGCCGGGAGGCTCGGCCCGAACGCGTTCGACCGGTTCGGGTCGTCGTTGGAGCCGCTCCGCGTGCGAGCGATCGGGTTCCTCGAGGCGGGGATGGAAGCAGGGCAGATCCGCAAGCAGGATCCCGCGCTGCTGCTGTTCACCTTGTACACCGCGGTGATCGGTTCGTTGACCGAAGCGAGCGTGCTGGCCTCGTTCGTCGGGCAGGACGACGCCCGGACATCACTCAAGCGGCGCGAAGCCGAGCTGGTCGAGCTCGTCCGGGCCGCGCTTGCTCCATCGTGAGTCGATCGAGTGAACTGCTGATGGAGCGAAGGCCGACCCGCTCGGGAAGAGCCGGCGCCCTGGTCGTCTCGGTCGTCGTCGCAGCGCTCGTGATCGGTGGCCTCACCTGGGCCCGCCTGCGCACCCCGGCTGCCCGTGACCCCAGTCCGGTCGCGGCGCCGAAATCCGTGCGGCTCGCTCCTGCCTCGAACGGTCTGATCGCGTATGGGGATGGGACTTCGCTATTCACCGTTGATCCAGAAACGGGAAAGCGCATCCGGCTCGACGGCATACCCCCCGGGAGCCTGGTTGCCGGGATGGTCTCCTGACGGAACCCGCCTCGCCGTAGCCGTCTTTCCCCGAACGGGCGGTCAGCGTGAGCTCTGGGTCATCGATGCGGACGGGTCAGACCCTCACCTCGTCGCGAGCGCGGACAATGTCAGCGCGCCCTCGTGGTCCCCCGACGGGTCGACGATCGCGTATGTCGCGGCGACGCCTCAAGGGTCGGCGATCCATTTCGTCTCTCCCGATGGCAGTGCGGATCGAACCGTCGGTGAGGTGATCCCACCCGGCCAACACAGCTACTTCACCGTGTCGTTCTCGCCCGATGGCAGGCAGCTCCTCTTCGATAAGGGTACGGACTCGGGCTTCGGCATATCTGTCATGGACACCGATGGGACAGATATGCCAGCAAGTATCGAACGGGACAAGCGACTACAACCCCTCCTGGTCCCCGGACGGACGATCGATCGTGTTTACACGCCAAGAGGGGTCCATGGAGTCCGACATATTCATCATGGGCGCGGATGGGACTGACGTGGCCCGGCTCACCCGTGACGGGCCTGGAGCAACGAACCTCAACCCCGTCTGGTCCCCGGATGGACAGCTCATCGCGTACGGATCAGGCAGAGATGGCGGACCCGGCGGGCTGGTCGTGATCAGCATCGACGGGACCGCTCCGAAGCAGCTCGTTCGGGACGGCGTGCTTGGCATCGCATGGCAACCGATCCGATCACGGCACCGTCCACCTGATCGCTGGCGCCTCGATGGTGTGCGGTGTGCGGAAGGCGTGCGGCGGGTCAGGTCGTAACGGCGCCGCGCTCGGATTGACCGTCTTGGAACTTGACCGCGGCGTGTGACCCGTTGCAGAACGGTTTGTTCTCAGACTGGCCGCAGCGGCAGAGCGTCTGTCGGTTCCGAACCTCGTACTCGAACCCGTCGGCCGCGATCACCGGGATGCCGCCGCGAAGGGCGAGCGGACCGGAGCACGCTTCGCTCGGATCCTGTACGACGCCGATCGACGGCTCGTAGTCCTCTTCATTGCGCGCTCGTGTCTCCTTGTCCCAGGTCACGAGCCGTCCGGAAGGGCACAACTTCCCCTCGCGGATTGCGAGCGCCCTCGACGCGTCGTCGTGCTCCTGGACGAGGTTCCAGATCTGGCCCCCGGGATCGCAGAAGCGGCCGTACGCGCACAGGTCCTCGGCGTCGGTCAGGATCAGATCGTGACCGACCTCTTCTTCGGCCAGCTCGAGGTACGGCTTCCTACTGGCAGTTTCCGTTCCGTCGAATCCGTTGCTCTCGCACGCTTTGTCACAGAAGGGAGCCGTTTTCGACTTGCCGCACCGGCAGAGGTCGTACGCGGCCTCGGTCGCATAGGGCTCGCCTTCGCCCCATTCAACGGAGAACCCTTCGTCGTCCGTGACGATCGTTCGCGGAACGAGGGGAACTGAGCCGGTCACCCGATAGGGACCGTTCTCCGTGATGTTGATCCGCATGTCGTCCGACCCAGCCATCGGTCCCCCTCGTCTCGGCCCTCGCGGCGTCGCCCAGCGTATCCGGGCCGCTGCTTCAGGTCGACCCGGGCTTCGTAGCGAGCTCGTGCGACGCTGGATCTCGGAAAGCGGAAGGTGAAGAAGAGGTGTCGGACGAGGTGCAGCATCGGAGCGACGCTTAGGCGTAGAACTCGACGATCATCCGCTCTTCGATCGGAACCGGGAGCGGGATCTCGCCGCGCTCGGGGAACCGGCTGAGCGTACCCGAGCCTTCGTCCTTGTTCCTATAGAGGTACGAGGGCGGCTCGGGCGTGATCTCGAGGGCCTCGCGCACGAAGACGAAGTTCTTCGCCCGCGGCGAGAGCGTGATGGTCTGGCCGGGCTTGACCTGGGCGCTCGGGATGTCGATCCGGCGGCCGTCGAGACTGATGTGGCCGTGGGAGACGAGCTGCTTCGCCTGACTGGTCGTCTGGGCGAACCCGAGTCGCAGGCAGATCGTGTCGAGACGGCACTCCAGCATCCGGATCATCTCTTCGCCGGTCACGCTGGTAGAACGGGTGGCCTTGTCGAAGTAGCCGCGCATCTGCTTCTCGTTGACGCCGTAGATGTGGCGGAGCTTCTGCTTCTCGAGCAGTCGCGTCTGGTACTCCGAGATGCGCTTGCGGCCGCGGCCGTGCTGCCCGGGCGGATAGGGCCGCTTGTTGGATGGGCAGTTTGGGCGCCCACAGAGTGGAGCGCCCACACGTCGACAGGTCTTGTGCTTGGGGCCGGTCTTGTCCATTGCGGTTGGCAAGGCTACCAGACGTCCGAATACTCTGACCTGCGGCTATGCTCGCCGCCCGTGGATGTCCGAGACCGTGTGCTGGGGAGCATCCTTGGCCTGGCGATCGGGGATGCGCTGGGCGCGCCGTTCGAGTTCCGGCGCCGGACCCAGGTCGCCTTTCCGCTGCCGGCGTTCGAGCTGCCGTGGATGGGCCTGCCGCCGGGAACCTGGACCGACGACACCGCGATGGCGATGAACCTGTGGCAGTCGCTGATCGAGCACGAGGGTGCGCTCGATCTGGACGACGTGTTGGAGCGGCATCTGGGGTGGCTCGCCTCGGACCCACCCGACGTCGGGATCCAGACGCGATTGGCCCTCCAGGAAGCGGCGGTCGGAACGCCCGAGCCGGCCAAGGCCGTGTTTGACCGACGCGGGCCGGAGGTGAGCGCCGGGAACGGGTCGGTGATGTACTGCGCGCCGCTCGGCGTCGCGCGAGCCAACATACCTGAGGTCCTTCTAGAAGAGGCGCCTGCGCTTTCGCGCCTCACCCACTGGGACGGCCGGTGCCAGACGGCGTGTCTCGGTGTGACCCTTGCGATCGCCGCGTTGGTCCGAGGTGAAGCGGCGGATGCCGCTGTTCTCGACAGCCTCGCGGTCCTGTCGGACCGCGAGGGCGGCGAGGAGCTTGAGTTCCTGGTCGGCGAGGCCGGCCGTTCCCGCCAGATCGACGGCCCCGATCAAGGGTTCTGTCTGTTCACCGCAGGCATCGCGCTTCAGGTCGTCGGCGAGGAGCTCGGCTTCGAGGACGGCCTTCGCTCCGTCGTCGGCCTCGGCGGCGACACGGACACGAACGCGGCCGTCGCCGGCTCGCTCCTCGGAGCCTTGCACGGCAGCTCGGCGATCCCGCCGGCCTGGCTCGATCACCTCGCCGAGCATGAGGCCATCGAGGCGGAGGCCGCGGGGTTGGCCGATCTGGTCGCCGGGAGCTGACCCAGCCCGTAACGCGCGAAACGCTGGGCCGCACTAGGCTCCATCCGTCGAGAACGAGGAGCAGGCGTGGACGACGTGATCAAGGTGTACGGGGCGACCTGGTGCGGCGACTGCCGCCGTGCAAAGCGCTTCCTTGCGGACCAGCGGATCTCTTACGAGTGGCACGACATCGAGCACGAGCCCGAGCTGATCGAAGAGGTCCACCGGCGCAACGACGGCAAGAACATCATCCCGACGATCGTTTTCCCGGATGGCTCGCACCTGGCCGAACCGACCAACGAGGAGCTCGCCGACAAGCTCGGCCTGACACGGATGGGCATGCAGCACGCCTACGACCTGATCATCATCGGAGGCGGACCCGCCGGGCTCACCACCTCGATCTACGCGGCGCGCGAGAACCTCGAGACGCTGATCATCGACTCGAAAGGCCTGGGCGGGCAGGCGGGCGTGACCGAGCGCCTGGACAACTACCCAGGCTTCCCCGACGGGATCGGCGGCGCTGAGCTCGCCGACCGGATCGTGCGGCAGGCCCAGCGCTACGGCGTCGAGATGCTGCAGGCGCTGAGCGTCACCGGGATCGAGGACGCCGGAGCCGAGGAACTCCGCGTGTTCACCTCCAACGGCGACCACTACGAAGCGCGCGCGGTGCTGATCGCGACCGGCTCGTCCTACCGGCGGACCGAGGCGATGGGCGAGGAAGACCTGATCGGCGCCGGCATCCACTTCTGTGCCACGTGCGACGGGCCGTTCTACAAAGGGTCGAAGCACCTGATGGTCCTCGGCGGCGGGAACAGCGGCCTCGAGGAGGGCCAGTTCCTCGCGCAGTTCACCGACAAGGTCACGGTCGTCGAGTACAAGGACAGGCTCGCGGGCAGCCAGGTGCTGCAGGACAAGGTCGCGGCCGACCCCAGGATGGAGGTCCTGCTCCAGCGCAAGGTCGTCGCCTTCGAGCCGAAGGACGACGGCAGCGGCAAGGTCGGCACCGTCGTCCTCGAGAACGTCGCGACTGGCGAGCGCGAGGAGCACCATCCCGACGGCGTGTTCGTGTTCATCGGGCTCGATCCGAACACGGACTTCGTGAAGGGGATCGTCGACCTCGACGAGCGCGGCTTCATCGCGACCGACGCGATGCAGATGACCTCACTGCCGGGCGTGTTCGCGGCCGGCGACGTGCGCGGGGGGTCGACCAAGCAGCTGGCGAGCGCGGTCGGCGAGGGCGCCGCGGTCGCGATCCAGATCCGAGGGTTCCTCGACCGCCAGCTGGACGAGGCCGTACACCCGGGAGGCTGAGCGTGGACCCGAAAGAGATCTTCGAGCTGATCATCAAGGCCGACGAGCGCGTGAAGTACTCGCACGAGGCCAATATGGATCAGCGCAAGCAGCAGGCGATCGATCTGCTCACGCAGGCTCGCGACGCGGCGCGTGAGATCGGGAACGACGCACTGGTCGGGCAGGCCGAAACGCGGCTCGCCGATCTCGGCGCCTCGGGGTGAGGGCGCAACCGGGCTAGGCGGTGGCCCAGCCGCGGAAAGCCGCGAGCAGGATGTCGCGCTGCGCCGGTGTGACGTCGTCCTCGGCCAGCATCCCGGTCATCGCGATCGTCCGGCGGAACTCCTCGAGCACCATCGTGCAGCCGTCGCAGCCGGCGAGGTGCGCCTCGACCGCCGCCCGCACGTCGGCGGGCAGCGCGCCGTCGAGGTAGTCGGAGATCAGCTCCACCACCTGGCGGCAGACGAGATCGGTGCTCACGGGTTCACGCTCCTCAGGTGCGCCTCGACGGCCGCGCGAACCTTCGCACGCGCGCGATGCAGAAGCACCCTCTGATTGGTGTCGGTCAGATCCAAGGCGTTACGGACCTCGTCGGAGGACCAGCCAAGCACGTCGCGGAGCCGGATCACCTCGGCCTGCATCGGCGGCAACGATGCGATCGCTCGGCCGATCACGGCCAGCGTCTCGCCGGCGGTGACGCGTTCGTCCGGCATCCCGCGCCAATCGAACGGAAGCGTCGACCACAGGCCCGACGTGTCGAACGCCGAGGGATCGAAGGTCGGCACATCGAGGTCGTCGCCGGCCAGCGTCGCGAACGGCACGCTGCGCGCCTCGCGCTGGCCGCGACCCTTCGCGATGTTGACCAGGATGCGGAAGATCCACGTGCGGAGCGATGCGCGCCCTTCGTATCCGGCCAGACCCTTGAGGACGCCGACCCAAGCTTCCTGGACGACCTCGTCGGCCACCGCATCGGACGAGACAAACATCCGGGCGACGCGGCGCATCGACGGCGTCAAGCTGTCGACCAGCTCCACGAACGCGCTCTCATCGCGGGTGCGGAGGCGCTCGACGAGATCGAGATCAGCTGCGGAGGCGCGCGGTGCTTGCACGCGCGCAGCCTAACGAGGTAGGAGCGGAGCTAGGGCCGGACGGCGCCGACGGGAGTGTCGTAGCCCATCATCGAGCTGTACTGGACCTGACCGCCGGGGCCGGGGTGGCGCGCCTGGACGATCTGGCCGCCGCCGACGTAGATCGCCACGTGGGCCCCGAAGTTGGTGTAGTAGATGATGTCGCCGGGCTCCACGGCGCTGAGCGGCACCTTCGGCAGGCTCGCGTACTGCGCGGCCGCCGAGTGGGGGAGCGAGACGCCGGCCTGCGCCCAGGCCCACATCGTGAGACCCGAGCAGTCGAACGCATCCGGACCCGCGGCGCCGAAGACGTACGGCGCGCCGATCACGGACTCCGCCGCGGCCACCGCGGTCGCGGCGCCGCCCGAGGAAGGCGGGATCGACGGAGGTGTGCTGCCGCCCGAGCTCGGGGGAGTCGCGGGCTGGCTCACAGTCGTCGGGGGGGCAGCGGCCGCTGCGGCTGCTGCCGCCAGCGCCTGCTGCTGCTGCTGGTACCACGAGTTGTAGTTCGCCTGGGTCGTCGCGGCGTACTGACGGGCCTGATCGAGCGCGTTCTGGGCGGCTTGCTGCTCCGTCTGGAGCTGCTGGGACTTCTGCTGCGCGTCTTGGACCGCCTGGTTGTACTCCTGGGCCGCCCACTGGGCCTGTTGGGCGGCGGCGTCGGCCTGGCTCGCGACGTTCGCGTCGTTCTGGGTGATCGCCCCGAGGAACGCGAGGCGGTCGGAGAACTCGCTCATCGATCCGGCGGACAGGAGCGCCTCGTACTGGGATCCCATGTCGGTGTAGGCCTGGACGGCGCGCTTGGACAGCGCCGTGCGGGCTGTGGCCGCCTGCGACTCAGCCGCCTTCTTCATCGCCAGCGCGTCCGCCATGTGTTGCTGCGCCTGCTGGAGTTCGTAGACGGCCTGGTTGTACTGCTCGTTCAGGGCCGCGAACTGGTTCTGCGCCTGCAGGAGCTTCTGCTTGGCCGCCTCGACGTCTGCTTTCGACGGCGCGGCGAAGGAGGGGGAGACGGATGCGACGAGGGCGGGGAGGACGAGAAGGGCCGCGACCACGAGCCGCGTGACCTTAGGTCGTGTCCCGATAACCGATCCTCCTTGGTTCGCCCGCGATCGGGGCCGTTCCTCTTCGGGTCATTTCCGACCCTGGATAGCCTGAAGGCTCGGTTACCCGAGCCCTCGCGACAACCACCGTACCGACCTCGACGGGGGGCCGTCAACGTTGTTCGAACATACGTTCGAAGCAGCCAAAGGGCTTTCGATGGGCGACGGGGGCGATCGCACCGCGATCGCCCCCGTCGTTTCCGGGTCGGGACGGCGGGATTTGAACCCGCGACCTCAGCGTCCCGAACGCTGCGCGCTACCAAACTGCGCTACGTCCCGGAGTCGGTCAGTGTATCGCCGGGTCCGGCGCCGTCGGTTTCCGAGTGAGCCGAAGGATCGTCGCCTCAGGCCTACAGCAGAAGCGGAAGGGCGCGTACTTGCTCGTCCCGAGGCCTCGCGAGGTGTGCAGGATCGACGGCCCCATCCGGAACAATCCGGCGACGAGCCGCCGGGGCATCGAGCTGTTGGTGACCAACGCCCCGACGAGCGGCAAGCAAACTTGCCCGCCGTGGGTGTGGCCGGCGAAGATCACGTCGTACCCGAGCGCCGCGGTCTCCGGCGCCGAGTCGGGCGAGTGCATCACCGCGACGCCGAATCGGTCGGTCTGACGCGGCGCCACACGGAGGTCGTGCCACCGGATGTGCGCGTCGTCGAGCCCGAGCAGCTCGACCTCCATGCCGCCGACCGCGGTCTCGCGCCGGGAGTTGGTCAGGTCGATCCAGCCATCGGCGGTCAGCTGGGCCTTGAGTTCCCGCGACCGTCCGCCGGCGACGCGCCGATGCTTCCGCTCCCGCCGGAAGTAGGAGAAGTAGTTGAGCGGCTGCGGCACGAAGTAGTCGTTCGAGCCGAGGACGAACCAGTTCGCGAGCCGGCCGCGTGTCGGCTGCAAGGACGAGACGGCGTTCTCGACGGCCTCGGGCTCGGCGAGGAGATCACCGGTGACCACCGTGATGTCGGCCTGCGGGAGTCCCGCCAGGAACCGGCGCTTGGACGCGTCGTTCCGCACGAAATGAAGATCCGAGAGATGGAGCACGTCCATCCGCTCGGGTCCGTCGGATGGGAGGATGGCCAGGTCGTAGGTTCGGAGCTGGTACCAGCGGCGTTCGATCACGATCCCGTACGCGACGCAGGCCGCCGCGGCGATCGCGACGACGACGAGCGGAGTGAGCACGGAGAGGGAGTGTAGAGGTGGACGGGTCGCTGAAGGAGCAGGTGCGCGAGCGGACGACGGCCGCGATGAAGGCCGGCGACAAGGTCACCGTCGGGGCCCTCCGGATGCTGTCAGCCGCGATCACTAACCGTGAGAAGGACGCGGGCCACGAGCTGAGCGACGACGAGGTGCGCGAGGTCGCCGGCAAGGAGGTCAAGAAGCGCACCGAGTCGATCGAGGCGTTCTCGGCCGCCGGCCGGACCGAGCTGGTGGAGAAGGAGGAGGCCGAGCGCAGGGTGCTCAAGCCCTATGCACCCGCACAGCTCGACGGGGGTGCGGTGGATGCGCTGATCGACGAAGCCTTCGCCGCGACCGGCGCGAGCGGGCCCCAGGACATGGGCAAGGTGATGGGCTTCATCATGGGCAAGGCCAAGGGTCAGGTGGACGGTGGTCTCGTCCAGCGCAAGGTCAAGGAACGGCTGGGCTAGCGCGCGGCGCTAGTGCCCGTTGCCGTTCCCTTTCCCGTTCCCGTTCCCGTTCCCGTTGTTGCCGCCGCCGTTGCCATGGCCGCCGCCGCCCCCGGGACTCGGGCTGGGCGTGGGGCTCGGACTCGGCGCCGGGCCCTGCCACACGATGAGGGTGGCGCTCGTCCCCTCGAGCACGAGGGTGCCGGCGTCCGGCGTGACTCCGATCACGATGCCGTCGAGTGCGGGGTCGGTCGTCTGCTTGTAGGTGATGAGGGGCGTGACGTTGATCGCGGACAGGGCGGCCTCGGCGCTCGCCACGCTCAGTCCCTTCACCGAGGGGATCGTGACCTTCTTCGCGACGCCGTTGCTGACCTCGAGCGTGACGGTGATCCCCGCGACCGACTGCGCACCGGCCGCCGGATCCTGCGTGAGCACCTGTCCTTGCGGCAGGTAGCTCTGCACGACGTTGATCTTGGCCCGGAAGCCGGCGTTCCGCAGCGTCGAGATCGCGGTCTGCTGGTCCATCCCAACCACGCTCGGCACGCGGCCGAGCTGCGCGAGCGGGAACTGGCGCGCGGGCATGCCCTGCAGGACCTGCAGCATGTACGCCTTCCAGATCGGCGCCGCGATGGTGCCGCCGAACACAGATGTCCCCCAATAGTTGGGCATCGGGTACGGGATGTGCGGTGAGCCGACCCACACCGCCGTCGTGACCTGCCGGGTGTAGCCGGCGAACCACAACTCCTTGTTGGAGTCGGCGGTGCCGGTCTTGCCGCGGATCGGCCACTTGCCCCAGCCGCTCGAGAAGACGGAGGCGGCGGTCCCGTACGTGACCGGTCCCTCGAGCACCTTATTCACGAGGTTCGCGATCGGGGCGGCGAGGACGCGGTTGCAGTCGGGCGTTTGGTCGTACAGCACCTTGTTGTTGCGGAGGATCTCGCTGACCGCGTACGGGGTGCAGTGAACCCCGCTGTTCGCGAACGTCTGATACCCCGAGGCCTGATCCAACGGCGTGATCCCGACCGAGCCGGTGCCCAACGCGCACACCGCCGGCAGCGGCGTCGTGATGCCCAGGCGGTGCGCCATGTCCGCGACGTTCTGCGGACCAACCTGTTCGGCGAGCCTCGCGAACACGGCGTTGATCGAGTACGCGGTCGCGTCGTAGAGGTTGGTCAAGCCGAGGCTCGTGCCCTCGGCGTTGGTCACGTTCCACACCGAGCCGTCCTGGTTGAAGCACCCGGCGATCGGGCCTTGTGCCCCCGAGAACGTCGCCGTCGGCGGGATCCCTTGCTCGAACGCGGTCGCCAGGATGTATGGCTTGAACGACGACCCCGGCTGGTGCGGCGTCGTGACGAGGTTCAGCTGGTCCTTCTGGTAATCGCGGCCCGAGAGCATCGTCTTGATGGCACCCGTCTTGGTCCCGAGCGACACGATGCCGACGTCCGGCTCCGGGGTGTACCCCGGGTTGGCCGGCGAGATCGCCCACGGTTGGCTCGCCGCCTTCTGCGCGGCTTTCTGCCAATCCGGGTTCAGGGTTGTGATGATCGAAAGCCCGCCCTCTTTGAGGGTATTCAGGCGATCCTCCGGCGTGTTGCCGAGCACCCCGTACCACCCGTTGGGATCGTCGATCAGCTCTTGGCGCACGTAGTCGACGAGGAACGGCGGCGTCGGCAGGTAGTTGCCGCCGGTGTGCAGGATGATCGGGCGGTTCTTCGCCGCCTCGCCGCGTTTGGCGGACACGCCCATCGGATCGTGCGACTCGCCGAGTGTGATCATCCGGTTCAGCACGTCGTTGCGGCGGAGATACGCGTGGCGCGGGTGTGCGATCGGGTCGTCGTAGGACGGGGATTGGATCAGGCCCGCGAGCAGTGCCGCCTGCGCCAGGTTGAGGTTCGCGGCCGACTCGTGGAAGTAGAACCGCGCGGCCGTCCCGATGCCGTACACGTTGTTCGCGAGGAAGACGTCGTTGAGATACAGCTCGAGGATCTGGTCCTTCGAGTAGTGCTGCTCAACGCGCTCGGCGAGCGCGAGCTCCTTGAACTTGCGTTCGAGCGTCGGGGTGTTCGTGCCGATCGTGTTCTTCACCAGCTGTTGCGTGATGGTCGAGCCGCCCTGCGAGAAGGAGCCCGACCGGATGTTGGCGCCGATCGCGCGGATCACCGACGTCAGGTCGATCGCGCCGTGGTTGTAGAACTGCGAGTCCTCGATGGCGAGCACGGCCTTGATGACGTTGGGGCTGATCCGGTTGAGCGGCACGACCTCCCGGTTGTCCAGGTAGATGTGGGCCAGCACCGTCTTGCCGTCGCTCGCGTAGATCGTGGAGCGCTGGGGCAAGCGCGGGATCCCGGTGAAGTGCGCGCTGTCGGCGTTGAGGCGACCTTGGATCTTCTGGACCCCGGCTCCCGCGGCCAAGAACGGCGGGGAGATCAAGATCGCGAGCAGGCCGGCGCTCGCGACAAGCGTGGCGATCAGCAACAGGAACGCGACAGGCTTGAATGCCCAGCGGTCGCTGAGCGGGTCGGACGGTGCTCTGTGGGAGGGGGCCGGACGTCTCATCTGGTCCTCAAGAGGGGTTCCATCGGAGGATACGCCCGTCTCGGTACGATGGGTCGAGCGTGGCCCGCTCCGTGTCCTTTCTCCTTATGTTCTTCATCGCTTCGGCGCTGCCCATGTCGGCGCTGGCGCAAACGAGCGACACGCCGGGCAACCCGGTGGCCGTGATCAAGGTCGAGGGCGCGATCGATCGGCCTCTGATGGGCTATCTCCAGGACCAGATCGACCAGGCGGTTGCGGACAAGGCCGTGATCGTGCTGCAGCTGAACAGCGCCGGCACGATCGGACAGGACGGCGTCGCGTTGGCCCAACAGCTGGTCTCGTTGCCGGTGCCCGTGCTGGTGTGGGTCGGGGAAGTGCCGGCCCGGGCGAGCGGGGCCGGGATGCTCCTGATGGATGCTGCGTCGTTGGCGTCCGTCGCGCCGGGGTCGCAGACAGGTCCGCTGAACCCGATCGACCTGCTCCATCCGGCGCCGCCGCCGGCCGACCTGAACCAGACGATCGAGGCGTGGCTGGCGGCGCGGGGCCGGACGGGCGTCAAGCTCGAGCATCAGGACGAGGCCATGCCTGGGGCGCTCGCGGTCGAGTACGCGTTCGCGAAGTTCGGCGCGACCTCGGTGATCGATCTTCTGAACCAGGCGGATGGCACTACCGTCCAGACCGCCGCAGGGCCCTGGGAGTTGCACACGAAGGTCGCGACGACCGACACCGACGTGACCAACGGCGTCGGCGTGACGATCCGATTCGTCGAGCCGGGGTTGTTGGTGCGCGGGGCCCACGCGGTCGCCACGCCGACGATGGTCTACGTCCTGCTCGTGCTCGGCCTCGCATGCGTCGCGTTCGAGCTGACGCAGCCGGGGTTCGGGTTCGCCGGTTTCTGCGGACTCTTCTTGTTGGCGCTGGGGATCTACGGGGCGACGGTCGCGGTGCCGCAGTGGCCCGGTGCGGTGCTGCTGCTCGCCGGGATCGCGGCGATGGTCGTGGATCTGCGGATGCGACGGCTCGGGGTGCTGACGTACGCAGGGCTTGCCGTGTTCGCGGTCGGGTCCTACCTCGTGTACCGAGGCGTCGCGGACGCGATCCGGATCTCGCCGTGGCTGATCGGCGGCGCCGTGATCGCGAGCTGGCTCTATTACGGGTTCGCGCTGACGGTTGCGGTCCAGTCGCGCGATCGGATCATCGCGACCCAGCAGGGCCTGATCGGGCTGGTCGGCGAGGCGCGTGGACGGCTCGCGCCCGACGGACCCGTCCACGTGAAGGGCGCGATGTGGCGCGGCCGGAGCCTCGGCGAGCCGATCGCGTCGGGGACGAAGGTGCGCGTGCGTGGCGTCGACGGGCTGGTGTTGAAGGTCGAGCCCGAACCCGACCCGGTCGGCGTCGAGTAGCGCCGCGTTTCGCGGCCACGACAGCCGCGTGACAGGATGCGGCCCATGGACGACACCGAGATCAACGCCCGATTCCTCGAGCTCGGCATCGAGCTTCCCCCGCCGCCTTCCGCGATCGCCGCGTACGTGCCGTGCGTCGTGCGCGACGGGATGGCATTCGTCGCGGGACAGATCCCGATGAAGGCCGGTTCGGTCATGCATCCCGGTCATCTCGGCGACCGCGTCTCGATCGACGACGGCGCGGCTGCCGCTCGCCAGGCCGCGTTGCAGGCGCTATCGGTGCTGCGCGACACGCTGCACGGGTTCGACCGGCTCGAGCGCATCTTGCAGGTGACGGTGCTTGTCGCGGCGTCGCCGGACTTCGTCGATCACCCGAAGGTGGCGAACGGGGCCAGCGAACTGTTGGTCGACGTGCTCGGCGAAGAGGGGAAGCACGCGCGGGTGGCCACCGGAGCCTCGTCGCTGCCGCTCGGGGCGTGCGTCGAGGTCGCGGTCGCCGCGGCGGTCTCCTAGCCCTCGCGCGGGAAGCGCAGGTCGCCCTGGCGACGGGTGACGCCCGTCGCGTCGAGGTACTCCGCCAGCGGGACCGCGTACTTGCGGCTGGTGTTCAGCGCCTCGCGGAGCGCGCTCACCGTCATGCCGTCGGTGGCGTGTTCGCGCGAGAACTCGACGGCGCGCGCAAGGACCCCGGGGGTGACGACCAGGTCCTGCGACAGCCGGATCAGGCGACCGGACCGACCGGCCGCGTCGATCAACGCGAGATCGAAGCCGTCCGCGACGAGTTGCATCACCGTCGGTGGGGTCGCCTCGTGCTCGCCGGATACCGCGGCGACGAGATCGTCGAGCTCCGGCTCGTGTTCGACGAGCGACACGGCGTGGGTCGCGAGGCGAACGGTCGTGGCGTCCCGCACGATCACGCCATCCGTCGCGAGGTGATCCAGCATCGCGTCGGCGATGCCGGGCTCCGCACGGGTTCCGTGCTCACGTACGGCGTCCAGCACCGTGCGCCGCGCGGCGTCGAGCGGCATCCCTTGCGCGAGTGGCTGCTCTTGGTGGAACGATCCGAGGGAGGCCGTGACCGAGGTCCTGACGCGTTCGCTGAGGTCGTCGGCGACGAGCCATCCGTCGGCTGAGGTCGTGGCGGGCGTGACGCCGATCTGGCTCGCGAGTTCGGTCATGCGGATCGCGCCCGCTTCCTCGATGGCGAGCTGAGCGCGCTCGTGCCGATCGTCGGTGGCCGCGCGCCGTGCGAGGAATGCCACGTGCCGAGGGGTTGCGGCGCGCGGCGGTGCGGGGTCCAGGGCGATGCCGCCCCCGACCACCCGCCGGCGTCCGGCTTCCCAGAGCACGAAGCGGTCCCCGATGTCGACCACGAGCGGTTCGTCGGTTCGGATGCGCACGAGCAGAGCGCCGGCCGTCTGCCGCTCGAGCACGCGGATCTTGGCCGATGCCTCCGCCGCGCCGTGATGCAAGAGGAACGCGCCGCGCTCCGGAACTCGATCGACGTCGCGCACCGGCCGTACGATCGCATCGACGGTCGTGGTCGGCCGAAAGGCACGCGGCTCGGTCAGCACCACGCCACGACGCAGCGGCGCGCGTTCCACGCCCACGAGGTTCACCGCGACGCGCGCAACGTGACACGCCTCGTCTCGCGCGCGCTTGTGCGTCTGCAGCGACCGCACGCGCGCGCGAACACCGCCGGGCTCGAGGGCGACCTCCTCGTCGATCCGCAGGCACCCGCCCGTGAGCGTCCCGGTCACGACCGTCCCGGCGCCCGTGATCGTGAAGACCCGGTCGACGAACAGCCGGGTGCGGGCTTCATCTGGAGCCGGTGCGCCGAGCACGAGCCGGTCGAGCGCGGCGATCAGCTCGGGAAGCCCGTCACCGCTTCGCGCGCTGACCGGCACGATCGGCGCATCGGCGAGCACCGTGCCCTCGACCCGGTCACGGACCTCCTCGGTCGCGAGCGCGACCCCGTCGGCGTCGACGAGGTCCGTCTTGGTGAGCGCGATCACGCCGCCGGCGATACCGAGCACGTCGAGGATCTGCAGGTGCTCCTCGGTTTGCGGCTTCCATCCTTCATCCGCCGCGACCACGAAGAGCACGAGCCGCACAGGCCCGACACCGGCGAGCATGTTCCGGATGAACCGCTCGTGGCCGGGTACATCGACGAACCCGACCTCGCGTCCGCTCGGCAGCGTCGTCCACGCGTAGCCGAGGTCGATCGTGAGGCCGCGGCGCTTCTCCTCCTCGAAGCGGTCGGGGTCGATCCCGGTCAGCGCGACGATCAGGGCTGACTTGCCGTGGTCGACGTGGCCCGCCGTCGCGATGACCCCGAGCGTTCCCGGCACGCTCAGCGCTCGTCGTCGTCGAGGTCGTCGCCTTCGATCGCGTAAAGGACCGCGCGGGCGACGTGGCGTACCTGGTCGTCGGTGATCGTGCGCGCGTCGAGCAGCACGTCCTTGTCTTCCGTCCTGCAGAAGACCGACGGCGAGCCGTTCCGTAACCGCCCCGCGAAGGCGTTCGGGTCTGGACACCGGACGCGTACGCCCCAGGAGTCGAGCGATTGGCCGGGCACCGAGCCGCCGCCGACGACCGACGAACAGTGGACGACGTGCGCGTGCTCGAGGTCGCCGCCGATCGCCTCGGCCAGCGCGTGCGCGCGCTGCGCGACGGTGTCGAGGGGCTCGTGGATCATCCGGTGAACCGGCACATCGCCGTGCAAGCCGGTGGCGTAGAGCGCCAGCGTCGCCTCGAGCGCCGCCGCCTGGAGCTTGTCGATCCGCATGGCGCGGGCAAGCGGATGTTTGCGGAGCTTCGTGGTCAGGTCGGCCCGGCCGACGACGCATCCCGCTTGCGGGCCGCCGAGCAGCTTGTCGCCGCTGAACGTCACCAGGTCGGCGCCGTCGGCGAGCGCCTGATGCACCGACGGCTCTTCACCGGGGAACCCACGCTCGGCGTCGAGCAATCCGCTGCCGACATCGAAGATCAACGGCAGGCCGGCTTTGCGCGCGATCTCGGCCAACTGTGTCGTGCTCGCCGCAGCAGTGAATCCGACGACC
Organism: uncultured Actinomycetes bacterium; assembly: GCA_963792215.1. Taxonomy (GTDB): domain Bacteria; phylum Actinomycetota; class UBA4738; order UBA4738; family HRBIN12; genus AC-51. The sequence continues at coordinate 469,412 of CAWBVL010000007.1, read as the reverse complement.
CGATAGTTCGAGGGATGCACCTGGAGGATCGCGGCCGTGGTGTCTTCGATCGCGTTGCGGAAGTCGGCCGGCCGCGTGCGGTTCGTCGTACCGACCTCGACCAGACGCGCGCCGGACGCGCGCATGATGTCGGGGATCCGGAACTCGCCGCCGATCTCGATCAGCTCGCCGCGCGAGACCAACACCTTCTTGCCCTTCGCGAGCGCCGCGAGCGTGAGCACCAATGCCGCCGCGCAGTTGTTCACGATCAGCGCGTCCTCGGCGCCGGTGAGCGACGCCAACAACAGCTCGGCTCGACCGGCGCGTGAACCGCGCGCGCCCGTGCTGCGGTCGACCTCGAGATCGGTGTAGCCGGCTGCAGCCGCGGCGACGGCTTCGACCGCCGGCCGGGCGAGCGGCGCGCGCCCGAGGTTCGTGTGGATGATCACGCCGGTCGCGTTGATCACCGAGGTCTGGCCGGTGACGGCCCGCATCGCCTTCGCGGCGGCGGCGGCGAGGATCTCGTCGGCGAGCGGCGGCTCTTGGCCGTCGGCGGCCGCCGCTCGGACGGCGTCGAGCTCGGCCGTCAGGGTTCGTTTGAGCACCGGCCGGCCGACGACACGCGACGCTCGCTGCCCGGGGGCGGAGCGCAAGATCGCGTCGACCGACGGCACCTTGCGGCGCGCGTCCGACCCTCCCACGCGAAGGAGCCTACTGCGCGCCCGCTACTGGATGACGGCGAGCGTGCAGGGCTTCCCGGGCGACGCCGTGATCTCGATCGCCGTGGTTCACCGCCGGCCAGGGGGAACGTGCCGGCACATCGGTCGGTGGGGCCGTCGAGGTGCCCGCAGTTCCCGTCGCAGGGTCTCGCCCACGACTCCAGCTGATAGGAGCCGGCGGGCAGCGAGATCGCGGTGGGAGTTCCCTCGTTGAGGCGCATCTGCGTGTCGATCCCCGGGCCGGTCATATGTAGGTATCGAGCGGCTCCTTCGATGTACATACCGGCGCTCGTGTCCTGGACGACCGTGACGCGCAGTAGTGCGGGTGAAGGCATCTCGCCGGCCGTGGTCAGCGTCGAACAGCCAGCGAGCGCGAGGCAGAGCGCACCCATCCCGAACACCCGTCTTGGCATGGCTCGGCCATGCTCGCACGTCACCCCGGAGGGCGCCCGTCGACCGCCCTCGGTAAGATGCCCGGACGATGGTCGATACGCCGACGCGTCCCGCTTTCCAGAGCCACGAGGTCACCGCCCTCGTGCGCGGCGGCGGGGTCGACATCATCCCGGCCGGTGAGTTCCAGACCGAGGAGATGATCCTCAACATCGGCCCGCAGCACCCGGCCACACACGGGGTGCTCCGGATCGTGGTCGAGCTCGACGGCGAGGTCATCAAGCGGGCGGAGCCGATCATCGGCTATATGCACCGCGGCGCCGAGAAGCTGGCGGAGTACCGGGACGCGCGTCAGACGCTGGTGCTGATGAACCGCCACGACTGGCTGAGCGCGTTCAACAACGAGCTCGGCTGGACGATCGCGGTCGAGCGGATGGCAGGCATCGAGGTGCCCGATCGCGCCCAGTGGATCCGCACGATGATGGCCGAGTGGAACCGGATCATGAACCACCTTGTGTTCATGGGTTCGTATCCGTTGGAACTCGGCGCGATCACGCCGCTCTTCTACACGTTCCGCGAGCGCGAGATGTGCCAGGACCTCGTCGAGTCGGCCACGGGCGCGCGGATGCACCACTCGTTCGCGCGGGTCGGCGGGCTCAAGGACGACCTGCCGCGCGGGTTCATCAAGGAAGCCCGCGAGGTGCTCACCGCGGTCCGCCGCGTGTGTCACGAGTACGAGCAGCTGATCATGGGCAACGAGATCATCTTCGCGCGCTGCCGCGACGTCGGCTCGATGTCCAAGGAGATGGCGCTCGCCTACGGCTGCTCGGGTCCCGTCGCCCAGGCGGCCGGCGTCGCGATCGACCCCCGGAAGGACGAGCCCTACGAGAAGTATGACGAGGTCGAGTTCAACGTGCCGGTCGGCGACCGTGGCGATTCCTACGACCGCCTGTGGGTGCTCGTCGAGCGGGTCAAGGAGAGCTGCAACATCATCGAGCAGTGCCTGGACCGTTTACCGCCGGGGCCGTTCCGAGCGAGCGGCATGCCCAAGACCCTGACGATCCCAGAAGGCGAGATCTACGTGCGCCAGGAGAACCCGCTCGGGATCATGGGCTACTACGTGGTCGGGGCCGGGAAGAAGCAGCCTTATCGGCTGAAGATGCGCACGGCGAGCTTCTCGAACATCTCGGTGCTGCCGGCGATGCTGCCGGGCACGCTGATCCCCGACCTGATCGCGATCCTCGGGTCGATCTTCTTCGTCGTCGGCGACGTCGACAAATAGCGGCCTCGCGCCCGCTATCCTGGGGCGCCTGATGGCCCTTCCAACGCAAGCCGACGACTTCCCCGCCTGGTACCAGGAGGTCGTGCGCGGCGCCGACCTGGCCGAGAACTCCCTGGCGCGCGGCACGATGGTGATCAAGCCGTACGGCTACGCCATCTGGGAGGCGATCCGCGACGCGCTCGACTGGCGCTTCAAGCACACCGATCCTCCGCACGAGAACGTGTACTTCCCGTTGTTCATCCCGCAGCGGCTGCTTGAGCGCGAGAAGGAACACGTCGAGGGGTTCGCGCCGGAGCTCGCCGTGGTCACGCACGCGGGCGGAGAGGAGCTCGGCGAGCCGCTGATCGTCCGACCGACCTCGGAGACGATCATCTGGGACACCTACTCCCGCTGGGTGCAGAGCTATCGGGACCTGCCGCTCCTGTACAACCAATGGGCGAACGTCGTTCGGTGGGAGCTCCGAACGCGGCTGTTCCTGCGCACGACCGAGTTCCTCTGGCAGGAGGGACACACGGCGCACGAGACCCGCGAGGAAGCGTGGGAGGAGACCCTGCGCATGCTCGACGTCTACCGGCAGGTGGCCGAGGACGTCATGGCGGTGCCGGTGCACATGGGTCGCAAGACCGCGAGCGAACGGTTCCCCGGCGCCGACGAGACCTTCGCCATCGAAGCGATGATGCGCGATCGCAAGGCCCTGCAGTCTGGAACCTCGCACTTCCTCGGGCAGAACTTCGCGCACGCGTACGACGTCCAGTTCCTCGGGCGCGACGGCGAACAGCACTACGCGTACGCGACCTCGTGGGGCGTCTCGACGCGGCTGGTGGGCGGATTGATCATGGCGCACGGCGACGACAAGGGTCTGCGGCTGCCGCCGGCGGTCGCACCGATCCAGGTGATGATCGTGCCGATCCCCGGCAAGACCGACGACGAGGTGAGCAGCATCCGCGGCGCCGTTGAGAAGCTGCGCAGCGCGATCGCGACTCGTTCGTGGCGGGGCGCGGAGATCCGCGTGAAGGTCGACGATCGCGACGACCTGCGGCCCGGGTTCAAGTTCGCGGACAGCGAGCTGCGGGGCATCCCGGTGCGGCTCGACCTCGGCTTCCGCGACTTCCAGGCGAGCAAGATCACGGTGACGCGGCGCGACACCGGCGAGAAGCAGGAGCTCGGGCTGGACGACGCCGACGCGGCCATCGAAGGCTTGCTGGACGCGGTCCAGCAAGGACTGTTCGACGAGGCGGTCGCGTTCCGCGAGGCGAACTCCCACCGGGCCTCGAGCTTCGACGAGCTGAAGGAGCTCATCGCCGACGCGGGTGGGTTCGTCAGCGGCGCGTGGTGCGGAGACGCGGTGTGCGAGGCCAAGGTGAAGGCCGAGACCAAGGCGACGATCCGGTTCCTGCCGTTCGAGCCGCAAGACCCGGGCGCGCCCTGCGTCGTGTGCGGGCGGCCGGGCGTCGACGAAGCGACCTGGGCGATCGCGTACTGAATCCCTTGCCCTGCAGGGCGGTCGCGACTACTGTCGCGACATGGCCATCCCGGGACCAGGCGAACCGAGCCCCTTCCTCGCCGGTATCGGCAAAGGTCGGTTCCTCGGTTCGCGGACGGCCGTGTTGCAGCGGTTCGACGGTTCGACCTGGATCGACGTCCGGCGCTACCGCTCGATGCACGACGCGGACGCGGCGCTCGATCACGCGGTCGGCGAGGGGCAGGAACCCGGCGCGCTCCGCATCGTCGATGCGGCACCGTCGACCACGGCTCGCGTGTTGATGATCGTCGCTGCGATCGCGTGCGCCGCCGTCGCGGCGGGGATCATCTGGTTGTTCGTCGCGGGGAACTGACGGGGGGACCCGGAGGCCGCCCGGCCGATAGCGTTCTTATGTCTGCCGGTTGAACCAGGCGCCGCCGGGTCCCGTGTACGAGTTGCCCTCGCCCCAGATCCCGATGAACTTCCCGGTGTTCGTGATCGCGGCCTCGCCGTAGTCGCCGTACGGCTCAAGGAACCCGTTCGCCGTCTTGTAGGTCGCGCCCGAGGTGACGTCGGAGATCTTCACCGGCGCGCTCCACGTCACGCCGCCGTCGGTCGACGCGCGGTACCAGACGTTCCAAGCGTCGAAGTTGCCGCCGTCCGTCTGCATGTACCAGGTGCGGACGTCGCCGTTGCCGCGCGACTCCACGGCTGGGAAATCGCCCATCTCGCCGCTGGTCGACAGCGCCTGGCGCGTCGACCAGGTGGCTCCGCCGTCGGTCGAACGACGAGACCAGATCGTGTCGTTCCCGTGAGAGACCGTCGCGCCGTCGTACAGGAGGACCAGGTTCCCGCTGGCGTCCGCGGAGATCGCGGTGTGCCCCGGGTAGTAGTCCGCCGGACACCCCGCCGCGGTGCAGTTGGGGGAAATTCAACCGTATCGACCAGGTTCGACGTGAACGACGCGCCGTTGTTCGTCGAGCGGATCACGTTGATCTGCGACTGTCCGACGAGCGAGCTGTGCGGGCCGCTGTAGTCAAGGCTCGCCTGTGAGAACACGACCGTGCCGTTGGGCAGGACGTCGCCGTCGAACGCGAAGAAGTACCGTGGCCCGTCGACGACCTTGGTTTGCGTCCAGGTCTGACCACCGTTGTGGGATTGCGCGACCCACGGGTCGCCGCTGGTCGGCCCGTTGAACGCGATGTAGACGTCCTGGCCGTTGTCGCTCGTGGTGAGGATCGGCTTGTCGGTCCACGCGACCTTCCCGTAGATCTTCACGGGGGTGGACCACGTGGCGCCGTGATCGGTCGACTTTGTGAAGAAGACGTTGAAGCCGTTCATGAACGCCGCGTAGACAGCACCGGTGTTCGGGACGACCTCGATCTCGGGGTCAGCCTGCGAGCCAACACCCGAGCATGTGCAGATGAACCTGTCCGGTCCCCATGTTGCGCCACCGTCACTCGAGACCTTGAGCATGATGTACGGCAACGGGCATTTGTTGCCGCATGCTGTCGGACCGGTGTACCGAGTCGTCAGCAGGTAGACGTACGAGGAGTTCGGATCGCCCGCGATCGCGGGCTCCCAGTCGTTCGCGGTTGGGCTGACAGCCTGCTCGCCGGTCCAGCCGGCGGCCGGTGCGGCTGGCGCCGTCTGGTTCACCCGGAGGGTTCCGGCTTCCTTGGCCTGCCGCCACGCTTGGATCCGCGCGGCGGTCCCGTCCGCTTCCCGCTCGGCCTCGGTCGAGCCACCGTCGCCCTCGACACCGGCGTCGCCCTCGCCTCCGCCCTGATCGGGTCCTGTCGCGCGCGGCGACGAGCCCGGAGACGACGACGTCGAGCCGCCGGTCACCATCAAGCCGATCACCAACGCGAGGCTTGCGAGCACGAGCACGAGCGCGAGCACGCAACGACGACGTGCATCCGATACCTCCGTTCCTGCCGGGGAAGGTAGGTCCAAGTGGAACGTACGGCCGTGTTGAGCAGCGCGCAACTGACCGGCGTTCAGGACCGGATTCAGGTCTGGCGGTTGACCCAAACGCCGCCCGGACCGGCGTAGCTCTTTCCCTCGCCCCAGGCCGCCAACGTCTTGCCGGTCGACACGATGCCGAGCTCGCCGTAGTCGCCGTATGGCTCCTCGAACCCCTTCGCGGACTTGTAGGCGGCGCCGCCGGACGCATCGGAGATCTTCACTGGGCTGGTCCACGTGCGGCCGCCGTTGCTCGACGCGCGGTAGAAGACGTTCCATCCGTCGAGGTTCCCGCCGCCCGCGGTCTGGAAATAGAACATGCGGACGTCGCCGTTGCCGCGCGCGGTCAGAGCCGGGGCGGTCGCCATCTCGCCCTTGACGGATCGCGCGGTCCGAGCGCTCCACGTGATGCCGCCGTCATCCGACCACCGCGTGTAGATCCGTTGGAGGCCGTACGACGTCGTCGGCGCGTCGTAGGCGATCGCCAGGTTGCCTTGGCCGTCGGAGGCGAGGGCGGTATGCCCCACGTAGAAGTCCGCCCGCTCGGGACTCTGCAGCCCAACCGGGAACGCGTCGACCAGTACACGCTTCCACGTCTTGCCGCGATTGCCCGAGACAACCGCGAAGACCTTCGTCGTGCCTTGCAGGCCGATGTTGTTGGCGTAGTTCACGGCCGATTCCGAGAACACCACGCGACCCGACGGCGTCACGTCGCCGCCGAACGTGTAGTAGTACAGCTTGCTCTTGGTGACGCGCGTTTGGGTCCACGTGCGGCCGCCGTCGTGGGATCGCGCGATCCACGGGTCGCCGCCTTGCGGGCCGTTGAAGCTGATGTAGACGTCGCGGCCGTCGTCGCTCGTCGCGAGCAACGGCTTGTCGTTCCAGGCGACGTTCCCGTAGATCTTCGTGGGCACCGACCATGTCTTGCCGTGGTCGGTCGAGCGGATGAAGACGATGTTGAAGCCGTTCATGTACGCCGCATAGACGTCACCGGTGTCCGGTACCACCTCGATCTGTGGATCGAACTGGCCGCGGCCCTTGCATGCGCACAGCGGCACCTGCGCGCTCCAGGTCGCACCGCCGTCGTTCGATCGGGTGAGCGCCATCCAGGGCGTCGGGCAATTGCCCTTGCACGGCTTCGGAACGCCGTAGCGGGTGGTCACCACGTAGGCCCAGGGCGCGTTCGGATCGGTGGCGACCGCCGGCTCCCAGTCATCGGCTTTCGCGTTGACCACGTACTCGCCGGCCCAGCCGGCGGCCGGTGATGACTGCAGGGCATTCGTGTCGACGCCGAAGGTCCCTGCGGCTCTGGCCCCAGCGACCGCTTCGAGCCGCATGTCGGTCGTCTCGGACTGATCGGCGGCCTCGGGGTTCCCGCCCTTGCCTCCTTCCTCGGAGTTCGGCTCTTGCGACGTGAGGGGATCCGCGACCGCGTGGGAGGCCGCGGGCGGTGGCGTCTGTCGGTTCGCCAGGACGACGACGAGGAGCAACACGAGCGCTGCCACGACCGCGGCGATCCAACGACGCTTCACGGGTTCCCTCCCAGGACCGGGCGGCACACGCTAGCCCTCGCCCCGCGGAAGGGTCAATCGGTCGTTCGGTCAGTCGCGGTGGCGACCCACAGTGGCGCAGGCAGGCCCTGAGTGGCGATCAGGAGCCAACGCATGCGCCCGAGCGCGGCCGGGTCGACCAGCATCGTCGCGCGCGATCGCATCGACCACGTGCGGACGGCGTCGATGCCCGCGCCGCGCGCGAGTTGCTCGTGTTGGGTCGCGAGCTCGTCGCGCAGCCACGACTCGAGGCCGAGCGCGAGCAGCACGTCGGTTTGGTCAGCGAGCGGGAATGCCTGCAGCCCTCGCTCACGTGCGTGATCGGCGATCCAGCCGAAGTCGACGCCGGCCGTGATGTCGATCGTGCCCGCCGCATCGAGCACGTCTCCGATCGGTTGCTGCCGTGCGTAGCCGTGCACCGGCCCGGAGCTATCGCTCCCATAGTCGATCAAGAGCGCATAGCCTCGGGTGAGACTCGCCGCGATCCGTTCGATGAAGCCGAGCGCTCCGACCGGGACCACGATGTCTCCCTCGGTCCGACGGCGCTCGATGAGTCCGCGAAGGTCGGCCTCGAGCGGCCGCGGTCGTTCGACGAAGGCATCGCCATCCACGTCGACGGTCACTTCGGCGTCGTCACGGACCAGTCGGAACGGCAGGTTGTCGAGGAGCTCGTGCGCGAGCACGACGTCGACGGGCGGATGCAGTTCGGTCGCGACGTCGACCCCATCGATCGCACCGAGCGCCTCGCGTGCGCCAGGGCTGACCTCCACCGCCGTGTATCGAACCGACGACATCGCATCGAGGAGCTGACGTGCGAGCGTGCCGTCACCCGCGCCAACCTCGGTGAGCCGAAGTCCGTCGCCCGGCGAGATCGCATCGCGGAGCGGTTCGACCGCGCGCGCCACGAACCGGCCGAACGCCGGATGCACGTGCGGGCTGGTGACGAAGTCGCGGTCGGCGCCCACCGGTGGCCGCTCATAGAACCCGCCCGGTCCGTAGAGCGCGAGGCCCATGAACACGTCGAACCCGATCGGACCCTCTTCCCGGATCCGTGCACGAATGGCGTCGGCAGCGGCGGTCTGCACGGAACGCAGTATGGCTGCGACCTGCGAGGATGGCGCCCGTGGGCGACCGACCGATCCGCCGCGCCGCCTCGGCCGTGTGCGTCAGGCCCGCGACCGAACGCTTCGAGCTGCTCGTCGTGCAGCGAGGCGAGGGGAGCCGGTTCTTGCCCGGATACATCGCGTTCCCCGGCGGCGCGGTCGATGCGGAAGACGAGGCGCGCGCCGAGCGGTGGTTCGCCGACCCCGCACAGGCGCCGCGCGTAGCCGCCGTGCGCGAGCTCAACGAAGAAGTCGGCCTGACCCTGACGTCCGACGGCCTCGTCGCTGCGGTCGATCTCGCGCCGGCCGACCACTCGCCGCCGCGCGCCGACCAGATCTCGCCGCTCTGTCATTGGGTCGCACCGCCGGACGTGCCGGTTCGGTTCGATGCCCGCTACTTCACGATCGAAGGCAACGGGGTCGAGCCGCGCGCCGACGGCGGCGAGATCGCGCGCACCTGGTGGATCGATCCACAGACGCTGCTCGAGGAATGGGAGCGCGGCGAGCACAAGCTCTACTGGCCCAGCTGGTACACGGTCACTCAGGTCGCCGCATGCTCGACGGCGGAAGAGGCGATGGCGCTGACGTTCGAGTCGCGCGACCCGACGCAGGATGAAGAAGACACGATGCCACTGCACGTGATGGAGCAGGTCTGATGCTGCGGGTCGTGCGTGTGCTCGCGCCGAATCCGAGCGTCTACACGCTCGAGGGCACGAACACGTGGATCGTCGGTGCGGCTCCCTCGATCGTGATCGACCCGGACCGCCGGATCCCGGGCACGTCGACCAGATCGTAGAGACGCGGGCGCTGTCTCCCGCGGTGCTCGTCACCCACGACCACGTGATCACGGCGAGGGCGCGGTCGCTCTCGGCGAACTCGTCGATGCGCCGGTGTACGCGTGGCGGCTCGACGGCGCGACGCGGTCACCGACGGCGCGGGGTTCACCGCCGGCGCCGATGTCGAGCTCATCGCCGTGCACGGCGCGGGAACAGCCCCGACCACGTCGCGTTCTTCGAGCCGGCCGAGCGTGCGCTGTTCACCGGCGACACGGTGGTCGGGCGTGGCACGAGTTTCATCGATCCACCGGAGGGCGACCTGGCCCGGTACCTGACCACGTTGCATCGGATGCTCGAGCTGCACCCGCGCGACGATCTACCCCGGGCACGGTCCCGTCCGCACCGATGCCGATCGCGTGCTCCGCGAGTACATCGCGCACCGTGAGGAACGCGAGGCCGAGGTGCTCGCCGGCCTCGACGCGGGCGACCGCACGGTGAAAGCCCTCGTTGCACGGATCTACGCGAGCTATCCGCCCGAGGTCCACGATCTGGCCGCGCGCACGGTGACGGCGCACCTGTTGAAGCTCGAGCTCGACGGCGCCGTGCACAAGAACGGACGCGGCGCATCACAGACGTGGGCGCGTCAGGAACCCACTGCCTGTGCGCGATGCGGCCGCCCGGTCCGCGGTCGTGGCCGCTACTGCGGCTCGTGCTCGCTCGCCCTGTTACAGGGCGAGGCCACCGGCTCGGCCTAGCGGCGGCGCATCCGGCACCAACTGCAGTTGCGACCGAACCACATACCGTCCCCGGCCTTGCCGGTCGAGCACACCGCGCGCGAACAACGTCTGCAGTGCGCGGTTGGTGGTCTCGCGTGTGGCGCCGACCATCGACGCGAGGTCGTCCTGGGTCAGACGGATCGGGATGAGCGTGCCGCCCTGTATCGGATGCCCGATCCGGCGGGCGAGGTCGAAGAGCCGTCGCTCGATCCGGTCGGCGACCCCGAACCACGCGAGGTCGGCGGCGAGGACGGTCATCCGCGCCGCCACGGCGTTCATCGCTTCCACCGCACCCTCGGGACGCAGCGGCCGCAGCCTGGCCGGCCGAAGCGCAGTCGCCGTGACCGATGCCGGCAGCTCGCTGGGCGCGCCGAGCGGATCGCCCGGACCGTACAGATCGATCAGGAACGATCGGCCCTCGGCGTTGACCATGCGCACAGCGAAGATGCCCGATTCGATCGTCCACAGATCGGGACACGGCTCGCCCTGCCGCACCGCGGCGTGACCGGTACGGACGACGACGAGGGGGAGTGGTTCCACGACGCCCACAGGGCGAACGACCATCGGCACCACCCGAGAGCACCCTAGCCGCGCGGTCTGACACCGGCGGCACGGCAACCCGCTAGGCTCCTGCGAACAAGGGAGGATCCGATGGCGACGACCAAGCTCGAGGACGTCCTGGCCTACGTCCCGCTGTTCCGGGAGCTGAACAAGCGGCAGCTCAAGCACCTCGCCGGACTGATGGACGTGGCCGACTTCATGGCCGACGCGGCGATCGTTCGAGAGGGCTCGAAGGGCAACGCCTTCTACGTCGTGTTGAAGGGCCAGGCGGTGGTGACGATGGGCGACCGCTTCTTGACTCGGCTCGTGCCCGGCGACCATTTCGGTGAGATCGCGGCGATCGACGGTGGCGAGCGTTCCGCCAGCGTGACCAGCGAGACGCCGGTGCAGCTCGCCGTGATGACACGCATGGACCTCCAGAAAGCGCTCCGCGACGATCCCGAGTTGGCGCTCGCGCTGATGACCGCGCTCGCACAGATGGTCCGCCGCGCGAACAAGGACGCTCACTAGACGCGCAGAGCGACCGGCCGGGTAGCCTGATCTTGTGAACGTCGAGTACTACCAACCCGAGGACGAGCAGAAGCTCACCGTCGGCACCGCGCTCTGGGACGGCCGCGAGGTCACCGTCACATCCGAAGACGCGACCGTCCGCGAGTCACTCGCCCACGCGTTCCGCCGGACCCCCGTCGTCGTCGACGATCCATCGCTCCGCCGGCTCGGCACCTCCGGCCCCTCGACGTTGCAGCCTGGGGACCTGGAGTGGTTCCGGGCCGTCGCTCGCTACCGGGCGACCACCGAGACCGGACTGGACGCGCGCTTCGTACCGGGCCCGATCGTCGGCGGGTTCGACCCCGCGGCGAACTACCGCCGGTTCGAAGAGCAGGTTGAACGGCTCGACGCCCGCAGCCGCGGCTAGACGTTCTCCGCGAGCCAGGCCTTGCCGGCGTCGCAGAAGCCCTTGAAGTCGCAGAACGTGCACCAGCGTCCCGGCGTCGGCTCGTAGGTGCCCGACTCGATCGACGCCAGCGTCGCCTCGACCCGCGACCGCACGTCGGCGGGTTCGCCCATCGGGTGTGACGCCGCTTCGTCGCGCGCCAGGTAGTAGTAGGTGAGCGTCAGCTCCTCGGGCGCCTTGTGCCAGATCTCGGTGCACGCGAGTCCGTATAGCTCGAGCTGCAGCGGGTCGGCCTGTCCTGATCCCGTCTTCCAGTCGACGATCTCCCAGGGTCCGTCGGCCTCGCCGTAGATCGCGTCGATGCGCCCGCCGACCGCGAACGCGCCGACCCGCAATAGGAACGCGCGCTCGGCGAACAGCGGTGTGCGATCCGCGAACCGTGACCCGAGGAACGCCTGTCGCAAGCGCTCGACACGACCTGGGTCGCCTGCCAGCTCCTCCTGTGTGAGGTCGACCGCGTCGTCGGACTCGAGCAGCCGGCCCTGGCCTGCGGCGCGCCGCTCGATCCACTTGTGGTTCTCGGTCCCGATCCGGGCCGCCGGCCCGCTGAACCGCGGCAGCGGCCGAACGCGCGTCCAGTAGAAGCGCTTCGGGCAGAGCGCGTGGTCCATCAGCGAGCTGGCGGACAACGTGAGGGGGATGCGGTCGCCGCCAGGCGACCGGATCGCCCGGTCGGCGGCTTCGCGCTCGAGCAAGTGTGCGGCCAGCTGGACCCGATCGGCGGCAAGGGCGTCGAACGAAGCCCTCGCCGCGGGGTCGAGCGCTTCCACGAGCGAGGTCTGCACGCCCGAGTCCAGCGCCGTCACGCGCCAGCCGTCCGCGAACGCTGGGTCGGGCTGGGCAGCCGGCGGCACCGCCGGACCCGGCCAGTCGCGCACGAACCGCTCGCGCAGCCCGAGCATCGGGTTCTCCTCGCCCGCCTCGTCGGCGTCGAGTGATACCGACGCCAGCCCCGACTCATCGCCCCACGCGATCAGCTCGTTCAGGAACTTGCTCTCCCTCTTGGGGTACACGTTGTCGCCGTACCAGAAGGCGCCGCTCACATCGAGCGAACGCCGCGCCCGCGTCAGCGCCACGTAGGCGGTGCGGCGTTCCTCGATGATCTCCTGCGACCGGAGTTCGTCCTTGAAGCGCGACAGGTTGCCGTCGTAGCGCGGCAGGATGTCGGCGTCCCCGCGTAGCTCGAAGTCGAGCGACTTGCCCCGCTCGGCCGGGTTCTGCGGGATCTCGGGGTTGGGCAACAGCCCGTGTGCGAACCCCGGCACGAACACGTGGTCGAACTCGAGGCCCTTCGCGACGTGGATCGTCATCACCTTGACCGAGTCGGCGTCGGAGGGCTGCACCGGCGCCCACTCCTGCTTGTCGAGCCGCTCGACCGCATCGATGTGATCGAGGAAGGCGCGCAACGTCAGCTCGCCCTCGACCGGCTCGAACGCGTGGACCTCGTCGAGGAACGCCGCGATGTTGCGCCGCGCCCCGAGCCCGTGCCGGCGGTCCGGTTCGGCATCGAGCTCGTCGAGGATCCCGATCCGCCGGATCACCTCGCCGAGGAACTCGCCGACCGGGCGCCGCGCCTCGGCCCGCAACACGCGGAGCTCCTCGCGGAACTCGGCCAGCCGCTCGCGCCCGTCGTCGGACAGACCCTCGACGGCCTCGAGGTGCTCGAGCGCTTCGGCAAGCAGCACAGGCTCGGCCTCGACGTCGTCATCCTCCATGTCGTATGCCTCGCGCAGCTGCGCCGTCTCGACCGACGCGAGCCGCGCGACGAGCGCGATGTCCTTGAAGCCGACGCGGTACCGCGGCCCGAGCAGGATCCGCGCGAGCGCGACGCTCGCCGTCGGGTCCTGTACTGCACGCGCGTACGCGAGCACCTCGACCACCTCGGGCATCTTCAGCAGCCCGGCTAAACCAACCACTTCCACCGGAACGCCGCGCTCGTCGAAGGCTTGCCGCAGCAGCCCGAACAGCCGCGACGTGCGGCACAGCACCGCCATCTCGGCCCACGTCGATCCGCCGTCGTGCAGCTCGACACATCGGTCGGCGATCGCGTTCGCCTCGGTCCACTCATCAAGAACCCGTCTGACCCGTACCTCGCCCTGTCCCCGAGCGGCCCACGGGACCAGCCGCTTTCCCGGCGGACGCTGCCCTTCCGGCACCGGCGCGATCACCGTGTCGGCCGCCGCCAGGATCCGCGCGCCCGAGCGGAAGTTCGTGTACAGCGGCAGCCGCATCGCGGGCGTCCCGTCCGCGCGCGGGAAGTCGTCGGAGAACCGGAACAGGTTGTAGAGCGACGCGCCGCGCCAGGCGTAGATGTTCTGGTCGGGGTCGCCGACCGCCGTCACCGGATGGCCGCCGCCGAACAGCGTGCCCATCAGCTCGGCCTGCGCGACGTTCGTGTCCTGATACTCGTCCAGCAGGACGGCTTGGAACCGCGCACGGTGGTCGGCCACCACATCGGGGAATCGCGTCGCGATCTCGATCGCGCGGTCGATCTGGTCGCCGTAGTCGATCACGCCGAGCTCGGCCTTCAACTCGCGGTAGATCATCGCCGCCTCGGTCAGCTCGATCCGCTCCTCGGCGGCGCGGTAAGAGCGCTCCGACCGGTGCGCCTTCAAGACCTCGAGGCGGTCGTGCAACCAGGCGAGCGCCTCGGCCGGCGCGACCCGGTGGTTCTGCAGCTGGTCGTCGAGATCGAGGATCTTGTTCACGAGCGACGGCTGGTAGGTCGCCGCCGCGTGCTCGAACGTCATCCGGTCCAGCACGCGACCGCAGAGCTCCTCGCGCTGCGCCTGGTTCAGCACGCGCGCGCCGGGCTCGAACCCGGCGAGCACGCCGTAGCGATCGAGCAGCGATGCCGAGAACCCGTGGTAGTTCATGATCTCGGGCTCTTCGCCCTCCGCAAGCTCGAGGTGGGCGAGCGACCGTCGCACGCGGAGCTGCAGGTTCTCCGTCGCCTTGTTCGTGAACGTGAGGCAGAGGACGTTGCCCGGCATCACGCCCGGCGCGTCGACGCGTCCCAGCGCGCCGAGCGCCAGATAGACGACCCGCGCCGCCATCACCGAGGTCTTGCCCGAGCCCGCGCCCGCGATCAGCACGCACGGTTCGAGCGGCCACGAGATCGCCGCCCACTGCTCCTCGGTGGGCTCGGCGCCCAGCGCGGCGGTGATCTCGGCGGGCGCGACGCGCGTGCTCATCGCGCGGCTGCCTCGTCGAACACCGGCTGTCCCTCGGGGAACAGCGGACACAACGACTTGAAATCGCACCAGAAACAGTTGGCGGTCGGGTTGGGCCGGTACCGCTCGGTGATGTTCAGCTCCCGCTTCTGCGCGATCAGCCACGCGAGCGCCTCGCGGACCGACGCCTGGTAGGCCTCTTCGTCGTCGGCCGTGATCTGCCACGTTGGCTTGACCAAGGGGTGGTCGCCCTTCCACGTGCCTTTGATGAACGCGAGCTCGACCTGGCGGACGGGCCGGTACGCGGCCAGATCGTCCGACTCCTTGACCGCCAGGTAGTAGATCCCCAGCTGGAGGCTCTCCTCGGCCTTCGGCGCGTTGTCCGGGTTGCCGGTCTTGAAGTCGGTGATGCGCGTGCCGCCGCCGGGCATCGGCCCGATGCGGTCGATCACGCCGACGATCGTCGTGCCCTCGAAGTCGAACTCGAAGCGCACCTCGTTGCCGAGCGATTCCTCCTCGCCGTACTCGAACCACCAGTTCTTGAACATCCGCTCGTCGACCAGCTTGCGATGCGCCACCGACACGGCCTTCGAGGGGAACTCCTGCTCGCGCCAGCGGCGGTCGACCTCGTCGAGGATCTCCTGCTTTGTCTTGCCGAGCTCGCCGCGCTCGATCCGTTCGATGATGCCGTGCACGAGCTTGCCGACCCACGCCTGGTAGCCGGCGACGCGGCCGAGGCCGAGCTCGTCGCCGAGGACGTGCTGGAGCTCGCAGTTCTCGAGGTTGGACAGGCGCGAGTAGGACATGCGAAGGGTGTCGCGAAGCGGCTTGACCGAGTTGCTCCAATCGCGCTGATACCACCAGGTGGTCGGATCGGCGCCGAGCGCATCGAGGCCGCGCAGCGCCGCGAGCCGGCGCCACGCCTCCATGCCGGGGTCGGCGAGCTGCTGGCGCCACGTGGCGATCGCCTCGCGAACGCTCACCGGATCGTCGTCGGTGCCCTCCGGCGCGGCGGCCCACGCGACGCCGAGTTCGTCGACGAACCGCGAGCGAGGCGTGAGCTCGTCATCGTCGGGATGGACGTCTGCCGCGACCAGCACCACGCGGCGGCGCGCGCGCCCCACCACCATGCGGAACAGCCGGCGCTCGTCTTCGAGGCGCTCGCGCACCTGCTCGGAGCGGCTGCGCACCCGCTGCAATGCCGCGAGATCGAACATCGGCTCGGGCCGCGACAGCGACGGGAAGTTGCCCTCGGTCGTACCGGCGACGAGGACCGTGTCGAACTCCTGGCCGACCGTGCCGTGCGCGGTCAGGACCTGGACAGCGTCGCCCTCTGCCGCCTCGCGCGCGATCCATCCGGGCCCGTGTTCGCCGGCATCGAGCGCTTCGAGGAATCCCTCGACGCCGCTGTCGCCCTGCTCCGACGCCTCGGCGACCACGTTGGCGAAGGTCACCACGGTGTCGAGGTCGGGGCCACCCGCCTCGACGAGCTCTTGCGAGCAGGGGAGTTCCTCCCACAGGACCTTGAACGCGTCCTGCACCGACATGCCGGCGAACAGCGAGGCCTTCGCGAGTGTGTCGCGTGCCCGTTCGACCCGCGCCGCCTCCTCGGGCGCAAGGCCGTCTGTCCGATCGAGGGCGGCTGCGGCGGCGCGCGGCGCCGGGCCCGTTGTCTTCGCCAGCCGCGTCAGGCCGCGCGCCGCCGCCGGCGAGAGCCCGACCACCGCCGAGGTCAGCAGCGGCTCGATCAGCTCGTCGCGACGGGCGGGGTCGGCCACGAGCCAACGCAACGCCAATACATATGGATAGGTCGCCGACTCCAGCGTCAACGAACGACCGCGCTCGGGAACGGCGCGGGGGATCCGCGCGTCGTCGAGCGCGCGCAGCAGGTTGCCGAGGTGCACGCCCTGACGGCGAACGACCACGGCCAGCGAGCCCCATGCCACGCCGTCCTCGACGTGGATCCGGCGCAGCTCGCGCGCGATCGCCGCGTGCTCCTCGGAGCTGTGCGCGGTGACCCACGCATGCACGTCGCGGCCGTCGAGCGCCCGATGGTCCTGGGTGAGGGCGATCCGCGCGGCCCCGGGGAACGCCGTCGTTGCGAACCGCTCCAATGGCACCGCGCTGCTGCCCTGGAACGAGAACACGTGGGCGTCAGGGTTCGCCGTCACGACGGTGCTCGTCGTGGTGAGGCCGTGGAGCAGCGCCTCCTGCGCGAGCGTCGTGTCCTGATAGTCGTCGACGAGGATGTGATCGAAGAGCGCCGGGCCATCGCCCGCCACGGCTGCGCCCATCTGCACGAGCCCCGCATAGTCAACTTGGTTGACCATCGCCAGACCGTCCAGATACTCCTGCGCGAATCGAGCCAGCTCGCTCCAACCGGTCAGGCCCACCCGATCCGCGGCCTCAGCCAATTCCTTCGGGCCCAACAGCGACTCTTGCATCCGCGTCAGTAGCTGCCGCACCTGGTCGGCGAAACCGCGCACCCCAAGCAGCCCGCCGTACGCCGGCCAAGCGGCCGGATCCTGGGTGGAGAGCAGCTCCCGCACCTTCGCGAACTGCTCCGCTGCGCCGAGCACCTCGGGCGGCTCGCCTTCGCGGAGCTTGATCACCCGGTTGGCCAGCCCGTGGAACGTCGCGACCTGTAGCCCGGGGAGCGAGGCGGGCAAGCGCTCCAGCAGCGCCGCCCGCGCCACATCGCGTGCCCGACCAGAGCCGAGGACCAGCGCGACCCGCTCCGGCTCAGCGCCGGCCTCGATCAACCGTGCGAACCGCTCCCGGAGGACGGCGGTCTTGCCCGAGCCTGGCCCGCCCGTCACCAGCGCAGGGCCAGCGTCGTGCGCAAGGACCGACTCCTGGGCATCGTCGAACACGAACGGGGGGGCCGTCATCGACCGCATGCTACGCCTCGGTGCCGACACCCCTGCCCGGCTTAGAGGTCGGGACGCGGCGGCAACGCGTCGGCCGGCGGGACGAAGCCCGCGGGCCGATCGATGAACGTGCCCGTAGACCAGTGCGCCTTGAGCCAGCGGTCGATGTCGCCGACGTCGAGCACGCCGACGATCCCCGTCGCGTCCTCCACGAGTGACTCGTGCCCGGCGACCCACTCCAGCGCGTCGCTCAGCGTTTCGTCCGCGCCGACCGATGTCTTCTCGCTCAGCGGCATCATCGCCTCGCGCACGGGCCTTCCGGCGGTCGTGTGCGAGGCGCTCTCGAGCGAGATCGTCCCGACCGGACGGCCCTCATCGACCACGGAGAAGGTCCGTGCCGGCTCGGGTCGCAGCCAGCGCTCTGTTGCGTCGTACAACGTGGCGCTCGCGGGTATCGCGGCGCCGAGCGGGCGCATCGCGTCGCGGACCGTGCCCATAGACAACTGCTGATGCAGCGCTGCGCGCGCCGGCACCTGGCGTCCCACGCTGACAAGCACGAAGCCGAGGTATCCGAGGAAGATCCCGAAGCCGCCGTTGCCCTGGCTGAAGCTGAGCACCGCGTACCCGATCAGCCCGATCCCGATCACCATCGAGCCGAAGCCCGCGACCCGGAGGGCGGTCGTCCGGTTCCTCGTGACGCCCCAAGCGGCAGCCATCAACATCCTGCCGCCGTCCAGCGGGAACCCCGGCACCGCGTTCAGCACGGCGAAATAGAGGTTGAGCCGCCCGAGCATCTCGATCGCGCTCTGGGTATCGCCGGGCGCCATGATCGAGGCGATATAGAGGAACCCGAGCCCGAGGACCGCGGTCGTCCCCGGACCCGCCGCGGCCACGACGAAGTCGGCGAGCGGACCGGCGCGCCATGAGCGGGTCTCGGTCGCGCCGCCCCAGAAGACGAGGGTGATCGCGCGCACCGGGAGGTCGAAGCTCCGCGCGGCGATCGCGTGCGCGCCCTCATGCAGGAGGATCCCCCCGAAGAACAGGACGGCCGTGATCGCCGCGAGCCGGAGCGCGTCGCTCGATGGCATCGAGTACGAGAACTGCGTGTACCACCCGAACATGAAGAAAGCGGCGATCGCCACCCAGGACCATGACGCGTAGATCGGGATACCCCTGATCCTCGCGACCTGGAACCGGCTGCCCGTGCCTAACATCCTCCGAGCGTACCGGCCCAGCACCCGGGAGCCTGTTGGCGACAGGATCGGTGCTGGTTGAAGAAGCTGGCAGGGAACCCGTTCACCTTTGACTCGGTTCTGTGCTCTGAAAGGGTGACGGGTGCACGACGCTCACGACTACGACGCGATCTGGCGCGGGTCGGGCGCCACGCTCTGGCGGGCCGTCTACGCCTATTCGGGCGGTCGCCGTGACGTGGCCGACGATGCGGTGGCCGAGGCATTCGCGCGCGTGATGGCGCGCGGTATCCATTGAACTTCGACACGCTGCTCGCGCCGACGAGCGATGGTGCTCTCATGGGCATGTTCCGCGGGAACGGTGAGCCGGTGAACGTCCGTGTCACGTCGAACGACGCACGCTTCACGCAGCAGCAGGAAGAGATCCTCCGACACATGATGGGCTCGATCTCGTTCCCGGACTTGCAGCTCGGCGAAACGTCGCACGGATGGACGTCGGCTGGTCCGGTCAATCCCACCCAGACCGGACAGTGGGTGGCCTTTGGGAACTCGCAGATCTTCGCCCGGTTCAAAGACGGTAAGCGAAGCGTCCTGGCTCCCTTCCCACCCTGCTCAACGGGTACCGGAACGTTTGGTTTCGACACGGTGGTGGCGGGTCGAACAGTCATCAGCATCCACTGTGCCGACGGAGACGTCGGGCAGTGGGACTTTGCCGGCGATCCACTCCCGGGCAATCCGAGCTATTTCAACGCGTTGAGCCAGAGTTCGGACGCAGTTCTGTCGTGGGATGGACAACTCCTCGTGCAACTCGATGTGCCCGGTTCAACACCATCGCCTCGGAGCGGCGCTGCTGGATAGCTACTCCGGTAGCTCGATGTCGAGGAGGTCGCCGAGCTCGCGGGCGCTACGGACCGCGAAGTCCTGATAGCAGTTGTTCATCAGCACGTGGGTCTCGCGTGCCTCGGCCGCGAGCGCCTCGACCTTCGGGACCCACTCCTCGAGCTCGTCGCGCTTGTAGTCGTAGCGGAATCGCTCCGACGCCGGGATACCCTTGCGCTCCCACACGTCACGGTCACGCCCGTGGAACCTGACCATCGCTAAGTCGTCCGCGGTCGCTGCGGCGATCGGCGGGATCGACGAGTCGAACCCCTGCGGCATGTCGACGCACACGAACGGGAGGTTCCGCTCCTCGAGGAACGACAGCGTCTCCTCGACGTTTCGTTCCTCCATCCAGCTCTTGTGCCGGAACTCGATCGCCACGCGATAGTCGGGCAGGCGCAGGACGACCTCGTCGATGTAGGCCTTGGACTTCTTCGAGATCACGAACCACTGTGGGAACTGGAACAGCACTGCACCGAGCTTGCCGGCCGAATGCAGCGGCATCAGCGCATCACGGAACCGCTGCCAGACCTCGTCGACCGCCTCGTCGGGAAGCTGCTCTCGGTAGACGTTCGCTTCTTGTCGGCCGGCGCGGTCCTGGACGTCCTTGTACAGCGACTCGCGCTTGGTCGGGTGGTTGGTCAGTAACGAGTACGCCTTGATGTTGAACGTGAACTCGGGCGGCGTGCGTTCGATCCAGAGCACCGAGTTCGATCTCGCTCGGCGGGAAGTAATAGGTGGAGTCGACCTCCACGATCGGGAACTTCGACGCATAGAAGCGCAGGCGTCCCTCGGCGGACTTCGCGTCGGGCGGGTAGAAGTCGCCGTCCTTGACCAGCGTCGGGTCGGTCCAGGAAGACATGCCGATCAGGATGCGTCCGGCCATCTCTCAGATGTATCGCGCGGAGGACATGGCAACCACGGCGAGGAGGACCAGCGAGAAGCTCAGCCGCTCGGCAACGACGAGCCGGTGCTGGAGGATGCCGATCCGCGCAGCCGTCTCGGGCGAGAGTGGCCCCCCCGACTCGGCGACCTGCTGTCCGAGTCCCACGAGCCGGCTGATCGTCGGACGCGTGACAGACCCGGCAACGCCGAGGCCTGCGATCGCAAGCAGCGCGCCCACCGTCAGAGCCTCTCCGAAGCTCGTCCCGATCCAGTCGCTGAAGCTGGCCATGAAGTGCCAGTCGTGCCAATAGAGGATCGCTCCGGCGAGGACGGTGAACACGGCGTCGATGAAGACGACGTCCACGAATCGACGCCGGCGGAGTTCCGCCATGAACGGCATGCCCGCGGGTCCGAGCGTCGCTGCGCTCGGTTGCACGAAGAACACCACCACGAACAGCGACCCGACCCAGATGACGCCTGTGCTGATGTGCACGATCCGCAAGAGCACCATGGATGTGTCGGTCGCTAGCATCGAGCCTTCCCTCTCGGGACGCGGTGAGTCTTCTACGGAACGGGAGGGCGCGCCGCCAGCCTAGGCGGCGCCTCTGTCATCGCTGTTGGCCTTTTTGCGCAGGACCTTGTCCTTCGCCTGCACGGCCTTCTCCTTGGCCATCATGAGCAGGCGCTCCGCCCAGACGTACTCGGTGGCCAATATCGCGAGGCCGGCGATGATCACGAGGAGGCCGGGGCCAGGCAGGATGAGCATCGCGATGCCGAGCAGGACGACGAGCCCGCCGATGATCGTGATGGCGATCCGCTTGCCGCTCCGCTTGATGAAGAGCGCGACCGCCTTGAACGGCGCGATGAGCGGGTGATGGTGCCACCGGCGCTCGGCTTCGGGGTACGCGGCCTCGATCTGCTCGACGACCGCGGACGCGTCGACCTCTTCGGGGTCGTCACCCCAGATCTCGCGGTCACCGCGACGCGGCGAAAGGTTCGAGTCGGCCATGTCGGAACAGTCTCTCACGCACCTCGTTTGGCCCCGAAGCAGGCCCTGGCCTGCGGTCTTGTCACTCTTTCCCTGTGGATAACTTGCCTTCGGCGAGTCGAATCGCCTACAAACCGAGGCTAGCTGAACTTGCACGGTGGCCCCGACCGTGCGGGCGGGAGGGGGACTCATGGCAACTGCGTCAGCGCCCGACTTAGCGTCGCCCAAGGCTCGGCCAACTGAAGTCCGTGCTGTTCGGATTGGCTCTGGTCTTCTTCTCCTGACCGTTGTGTCAGTGATTTCGCTGCTCTGGATCGATGGTGAGCCTCTTCTGGAGTTGTCTTCCATTCCATGGCTGGGCTTGGTTCTTCTCGCTAGCGTTCTTCCGGTTGGAGAGCAGCAGGGAAGCCCGTACATCGCGTTGGACTTGCCAATCCTCCTGGCGTGTTCGTTTGTTCTTGGACCGGCGCCGGCAGGTCTCATTGCTTTCCTCGCGGCTACTAGCCCTCAAGAGTTGAAGGGCCGCACGTCGATCTCGCGTGGTCTCTGGAATCATTCTCAGATCTCGCTGTCCGTGATGGCTGCTGGATTGGTCTTTATGGGGTTGGGCGGCGATGCGAAGGATTGGCCGGCTGCCCTGCTCGTGGGAGAGGCCGCCCTGGTTGCGGACGCGGCGATCAACTACTTCTTAGTTGCGCTGATTTATGCTCTAGGGTCTGGCCAGCGGATCGGCGAAGTGCTCCGGACGCTGTTCATCGGCACACCGCGGTTCTTTGCAGTCTTCTACGTCGGGTTGGGGCTCGTTGCCACGATGATGGCGGCCTTATATGCGCACGTCGGCACTCCGGCCCTTCTTGTATTCCTCATCCCTGTCGCGATCGCTACCGAAACCTTGCGCCAGACCGTTTCAGCAGCCAGTGCTCGGCGCGACTTGGCGGTTCGTCGTGAGGCTCTCCGCTGCGTGGATGAGCGGATCGCGGAGGAGCGAGCCGACGAGAGAGGTCGCATCGCAGAGGCACTCCACGATGACGTCCTCCAGAGGATCTTCGATGTCACTATTCGGGCGCACGTCATTCGGGAGTGCTATCGAACCGGTCGACTCCTCGAACTCGAGCAGTCGGTTCCGGAGCTGATTTCATCGAGTGAGCGCGTCGCGGAGGAGTTGAGGAACGTGATCTACGGACTGCGTCATTCCGAGGTTGGACATGCAGGCCTACTAGGCAGCCTGAGCTTGCTGTCAGAGCACCTGCATGATCGATCCGGAATCACATTCGTGACCGATCTTGGGGCCGGACTCCAGGTACGGCCGGAAGTTGAGCTGGTGATTTACCAGATCGCCCGCGAAGCGATGGTCAACGCCACCAATCATTCGCGAGGAGACACGGTCTGGGTGTCTCTTAACCGCGACGAAGGGGACATCGAGTTAAGAGTGCTCGACAACGGAGTCGGGTTCGACCCACGGACGAGAGTTGACAAACACTTTGGACTTGAACTCGTTCATGAACGTGCCGCAGGTGTGGGCGCCGAAATAAGGATCGAGTCGTCGCCTGGGAGCGGGACCCTGATTGTTGGGCGATTCAGCGACGAGTAAGGCGCGGGGCCAGGAAATCAATCGGACCCCCCGAAGGGGGTCCGAAGTGAGTTTCAGGCTGCCTGGCTACTCAGGCGACCTTGAAGTGAGCGCCGCCCGCGAGAACCAAGGCGGCGATGGAACCGAGTGCGATAACGACTCGACGCACCACCTTCATGTCGACTCCCTTCCGCCTTCCCGCGAGAAGGCCCTCTCTCACTTCCTCACCAGCAGCTTCAGTCCCTAGGGGGACATTGCGGTGAGTATCGGGTGACCCCAACATGGGGGACAAGACCGCTACGCGGGCTACGTCATAAGCAGTAGGGAGTCGCTACTTCCCTCTAGCTTTGATCCGGGCGAGTATGTGGTGATGGCGTCCTTCCCCAATCGCCCGGTCAATGAACTCTCTCTCCGGCAGATGAATCGGGCGACGGTCTACGCGTTACTCGTTGCAGTGCCGACCATCCTCTACATCGTATTTCGGATCGCTCAAACGCCAGAGGAGTTCAATCGCGACGTCCTGATTTGGGTCGCGTTGGTAGCGGTGGCGGAACTTATGCCCGTTCCTGCCTGGCGAGGAATCAACGTCAGCCTCGGTTTCCCGCTGTTGATGGCCGTCGGAATCCTCTATTCGCCGGCTTGGGCGGCGGGAATCGCTCTCATCGGCTCGGTCGATCCCTCCGAGTTCCGTCGTGAAACCACATTCATGAAGGCCCTCTTTAACCGCGCTCAGGTTGCATTGGCTGTTCTGTTGGCAAGCGCAACCTTCCACTTCCTTGCGGATGTGAATGACCCCGTTGGCCAGGTCGTACTGGCGACGCTGGCCGCGTCTCTTGTCGATTACGTGACGAACCTTTCGTTGGTCGTCATTGCGACAAGCCTCATGTACGGGAGATCTATCGTCGCGCTGGCTCGACAGCTTCCTCGGATCAGCGAATTCCTGATCAGCTACGCAGGTCTGTCAGTTATGGGGGCTGTACTTGCGAAGTTGTCTCTTACGCCCGTTGGTCTGTGGGCAGTGTTGGTTGTCATTGCACCGCTCCTGTTCGCCCGCCAGATGTTCCTGCGTTCGCATGCGCTCGAGGAGGCGCACGTGGAGCTGCAGGAGCGCGAGGAGATCCTGCGCGAACTTTCGAACACGATGGCGGAGGAGCGTGCCGACGAACGCCTCCAGATCGCCGGCTATCTCCATGACGACCTTGCGCAGGTCCTCTTCCGGCTGTCGCTTCAGGTCGACATCGCGCGCAAGATGCTCGATAAGCAGGATCTCGAGGATCTCCGCCAACAGCTCGAGAAGATCAAGGAATCCAAGCAGGAGACCTCAGACCGCGTCCGCGCAGTGATCCGCGAACTGCACCGCTCACCGCTCGGGGCCGCTGGCCTGGCCGAATCGCTCGAGTCGTTCACCGACGAGGTCGGCCGCGACTCGGGCATCCGGTTCCATCACGATGTCGAGGAGATCGACGACCTCCCGGCGCCGATCGCGTTGCTGATCTTCCAGATCACGCGCGAAGGCGTGATGAATGCGATGAAGCATGCCGACCCGTCCGACGTCTGGATCGCCGTCACGGAAGCCGACCAGAACATCGTCCTCAAGCTCCGAGATAACGGGGCCGGGTTCGACACCTCCGCTCCCGGACCCGAAGGTCACTTCGGGATGGCGATGATGCGCGAGCGCGCGAAGGTCGGTGGCGGCACGCTCGACGTCACGAGCTCGCCAGACGACGGAACCACCATCACGGTTCGGTTCCCGACGATTCTGCTTCAGCGGGATCAGGATGGCGGTACCGGACCGGCATCCGCCAATAATCAGGCGCGTGCTTCCCTCGGTACCCCGGGAACCACAACGCCAACGGCCGAGGGTTCTCGCGGCGCCGTCCCCGCATGATCTGCACGATCGAATAGACCATCCCGCCGTACAGCAGCACATCTCCGGGCGACAGCACGATGCCGATCGGCTCCGGCACGCCGATCACGTCGCCGAGGTGCCACAACTCGTCGTCGTCGCTCATCAGGTGGTGCTTCCCGACCGTCGCGTCCTGCAGCACCGCCGGGTTGCCGCCGGCCGTGGTGATCGCCTCCGCCCGCACCGGCATGCCGCCGTTCGCGACCACGACGACGAGGTTCAGCAAGAGTCCGACGATCATCACGTAGCCCGCCGGGATCCACCGGTTCGACAGCAAGAACACCGCGAGCAGGAAGTACGACAACGCCAGCAGTACCGGACCCACGACCGTGTCCGGGATCGGGCCGATCGACAGCGCGGGGAAGAGGTTCACGATCGCGGTGAGCGCGGCGCCGATGATCGCCAGCCCCCAACGGTTGATCCGGAGGTTCTCGAACCGGCGCAGCCGCCCGCCGAGCACGCACCCGAGCAGCACGGCGAGCACGACGAGCCCGGGGACCAGGAACATGCCTGGGATATTGCATGTTCGCGTGGGCCGGCGCACGGAAGCCGTTGCCGCCCATGCTCGATACGCTGGCCACGTGAGCATCACGGACGGCGACCAGGGGTACTTCGGACCCGACAGCGTCTCGTGGCGGGTCCACAAAGAGGTCACGGTCCTGTTCGGCGGCGCGCGAGCCCTCCTCATGCAAGCGGCCCATCCGTTGGTGATCGCCGGTGCGGGACAGACCGGGTTGTTCGAACGGAACCCGTGGAAGCGGCTGCAGCGAACGCTGATCTTGACCTACACGCTCACGTTCGGGACCAAGGGCGAGGCCGACGCAGCGGCCGACCGCATCAACGAGCTTCACGTGCGGATCAACGGAACCGATCCGGTCACAGGCTTGCGCTACGACGCGCTCGACCCGCATCTGTTGCTCTACGTGCACGCATGTCTCGTCGACTCGGCGCTGCTGTTCGAGGAGCGCACGGTGGGTGCGCTCGACGACGCGGGTCGCCAACGCTTCCACGAGGAGCAGATGCTCGCGGCCGAGATGTGCCTGGTGCCGCGCGATCTGATCCCGCCGACGATCCCCGCCTTGCGCGCGTGGATGGCCGACGTCGAAGATCGTGGCGAGCTGCTCGTCACCGACAACGCGCGTCGCGTCGCGGAGCTCTTCCTCGATCCGCCGCACGAGGCAGAATGGCGGCCGGTTCTATCAGGCGTGTCGCGCCTGGCGTTCGCGACCTTGCCGCCGCTCGTCCGCGAGATGTACGGGTTCCCGTTGGGGCCGGTCCGGCAGGCGTCGGTTGACGCGGCGTTCGCGCTGACCCGCGCCGTCCGGCCCTTCCTGCCGCCGAAGTTCCGATACCTCGCGCCGTACGACATATGGCGCCGTCGCCAGCGCGGCGAGATCGTTCCCGACCAGGTCGGGGAAGCGCGGCGCTCGCTCGGGATCCGGCTCGGAGGCTGAGCGCTCGTGCCCGCCGCCGAGGGGCTCCTGCTCGACATCGACGGCGTGCTTGTCACGTCGTGGGAACCGATCCCCGGCGCGATCGAGGCGATGACGGCGTTCCGTGCGGCCGACATGCCGATCTGCCTGATCACGAATACGACGACGCATCCGCGGACCGAGCTGGCCGCGACGTTGCAGAGAGCCGGATTCGAAGTGTCGCCCGAGATGATCGTCACGGCCGTGACGGCGACCGCCGAGCATCTCCGCCGCATGCACCCGACGGCTGCCGTGTTCCTGTTGTCCGACGGCGACTCGCGCGCAGATCTCGAGGATGTGCGATTGGTCGATGACTCCTTCCGACGCCGACGTGATCGTGCTCGGGGGCGCTTCCAGGGACTTCACCTACGAGACGGTCAACCGGGTGTTCGGGCGGCTGATGCGGGACGGCGCCTCGCTGGTGGCCATGCACCGCAACATGTTCTGGCGAACGGCGGACGGATTCGAGCTCGACGCCGGGGCGTACGTCACTGGGCTCGAGGCCGCGGCCGGTGTAGAGGCCGTCGTGTGCGGCAAGCCGGCACCGGCGTACTTCGACGCCGCGCTGTCCGTGCTCGGCGTCGCCCCGGACAGAGCCGCGATGGTCGGCGACGACGTCGTGAACGATGTCGACGGCGCCCGTGCAGCCGGCCTCACCGGCATCCTCGTGCGCACCGGCAAGTTCCGACGGGACGACCTCGATCGAGGCTCGCCCGATCACGTGGTCGATTCGCTCGCCGACGTTCCGGCTTTGCTTGGGTTGGCTGGCTAGACTCCGGCCGCCATGCCGAGGTTTCACGAGGCGGTCGGGTTCATCGTCGTCGCCGTGTTCACCGTCGGCTGGATCTGGGGCGGCGTCGCGCTCGTGATGAAGCGCGACACGGGCGAACGGTTCTGGACGTGGATCACGGTCGAGCAGGTGCTCGCCGGAGGTCAGGCGGCGATCGGGCTGATCCTGCTTGTGCTCGGGTATCGCCCCGACACCTCGTTGCACTACGTCTATGGGTTCGGGCCGCTAGCGATCCTCGGCATCGCGCACGTGATGGCTCGCGAGGTTGCCGAGGGGCGCACGGAGAAGAGCCGATGGACGCAGCCCTGGGTGCTGTTCACGGCCGCCTCGTTCATCTGCTTCGGGCTGTCGCTTCGGGCGCTGATGACCGGACTCGGCGTCGGCTGACGGGCGCACTCGCCGCCTCAGCCAACCCGCCGGGACCCCGCGGTACCCTCGCCGCGTGCCGAAGCCCCTGAAGGTCGTGATCTGGGTCGCGGTCTTCACTGTGTGCGCCGGCGTGGGTGCGTTCGTCGCGTCGCGCTCCAACCCGTTCCCGCCCGGCGTCGAGGACCCCGGCGCGCATCTCACGCCGACGCCGACGCCGACCCAGCCCGTCCCCACCTCGTGGACGCTGACGATGCGGGTCAACACCCAGCACACGCTGCACGAGGGCGGCGCCTGCCGGAGCGATTGGAACGTCACGGGCACCATCGAGATCCAGGCCAACGGCACGGCCGCCGGGGCGGCGGACGCGAAGCTGGCGCCACCCGCCGCCTGCGACTTCGCGCAGTCGCAGGTCCAGGCGAAGGAGATCCGGCTGAACGTCAGGGGCACGCGGGCGGCCGGCGTGCTCAGGCTCTCCTTCTCCGAGGCCGGCCGGACGCCGGTCGGCTCCTCCGACCTGGGCGGGTTCACGAACACGCTTCGCTTCATCCACCCGGCGGTGAAGCTCCCCGCCGACGCGCAGGCGGGGCACGCGACCACGAAGGTCACCCGCTCGGATGGCGACCTCGGGTCCTACAGTTCGACCACGCTGTTGCGCGTCGTGTTGCAGTGATCCGTAGCTGATATCGATGCGCTACCACGCAACTAGCCAGTTGGAGAGATGCAGTCGATGATTGGCGCGAAATGAACGACGAGAGTCTCCAGCGCGCCAACGCCTTCCTTGCTGCGGTCTCGGATCGGGTCGCTGTGGGCGAGGTCCTGCAGGAGACCCCCGCCGAGATCGGCCGCGGACTCGGGCTGCCCGATCCGCTGTCGACGGCGCGGGCCGTCCGGGCGCTGATCGCGAGGCGGCGGCTCGAGGCCGCCAACGGCTCTTACCGGCTGCTCGACCCGAAGCCGCTCGACGCCGGTGAGCGCGAGTCGATCGGTCGGCGTCCGCGCCGCTCGAAGACGATGCGTCCCACGACCCCCGGGCCGGGTCGGACCGGCGGTGCCGCGTACTCCGACCTGGGCCGCGCGGTCGTCGACAAGCTCGTGGACCTCGGCCGCGAGGCCGCCGAGCTCCGAGCCGAAAGCCGGACGCTCCGTGAAGAGGCACGAGATGCCCGCGCGGCGCGAGACGAGGCCGAGCGGCGAGCGCGCTCGCTCGGCGAGCGGACCAGAGAGCTCGAGAGCCGTGCCGAGATGGCCGAGTCCAACCTCCGCGCCCTGCTCGCCACCGCCCGGACGGGCGGCAACGCGGCCAAGCCGCACGACGCGCCGGTCGGCGACGCCGAGATGGCGGCCATCCTTGGTGTGCTGCGCGGCGATGAGGGAGACGGTTCAAAGCAGACGGACGTCGAGCCGAACGATGCACCGCCCGCGGCGGTGGATCAACCGCCTACGGCTGCTGGTTGATGTCGATGAGGTGACAGGCGGCGAAGTGCTCGTCGCCCACCGGCTGCAGTTGCAGATCCTCGCCCCGGCACCGATCCTCGATCCCGAGTTCCGCCGCACGTCCCGACGCGACCACCGGGCAGCGCGGGTGGAAGCGGCACCCCGCCGGGATCCGCGTCGGGTCGGGCGGCTCGCCCTGCAGGATCTCCCGGATGACGCCGACCTCGCCTGCCTCCGGCACGACGGAGAGCAGGGCCTTCGTGTACGGGTGGCGCGGGCGTAACAGCACCTCCTCGGTCGGTCCGATCTCGACGACGCGGCCGAGGTACATCACCGCGACGCGGTCGGCGATGTTCCAGGCCAGCCCGAGGTCGTGGGTGACGACCAAGATCGAGATCCGCAGCTCGTTGCGGAACTTCAGCAGTAGGCCGAGGATCTCGCCGCGCACCGACGCGTCGAGGTTCGATACCGGCTCGTCGGCGACGAGCACCTTGGGCTCGAGCGCGAGGGCGCCGGCGATCACGACGCGCTGGCGCTGGCCGCCGGACAGCTCGTGCGGGTACAGGAGGAAGAAGCGCTCCGGCGGCCGCAGCCCGGCACGCGAGAGGGCCTGCGCGACCAAGTCCTCTTCGGTTTCGCCGTTCGGGCCCTCGTCGATGTCGTGGATCCGCAGGCCCTCCGCGACGATCTCGTAGATCGTCTGACGCGGGTTGAGCGACCCCGTCGGGTCCTGGAACACCATCTGGACCTCGCGGCGGAACGGGCGAAGGCTCCGGGTGTCTCTTGGGAGCGTCTTGCCCCGGAACTTGATCGTGCCGGCCTGCGGCTGGATCAGTCCGACCAGCGCACGCGCCGTCGTTGTCTTGCCGCATCCCGACTCGCCTGCGAGCGCGAGCACCTCGCCTTCGTGCAGCGTCAGGTCCACCCCATCGACGGCTTTGGCGTCGGAGCCCTTCTTGCCCATCAGGCCACCGATCAGGCCGACGCGCGCCGCGAAGTTCACCTCGAGGTCGTTGATCTCGATGATCGGTTCGCCGAGCTCGAGCGTCTCGGTGTGTGCCGCCTCGGTGTCGGTCACGAGGTCACCGAGGCCAGGCTCGGGGCGCCGGCGACGTGGACGCACGCGGCTCGGCGATCGGTCCCGGCGTCCCACAGCTCCGGAACCACGCTCTTGCACGCCTCGATCGCTCGGTCGCAGCGCGGGTGGAACGGGCACCCCGACGGGATCTGCTGCGGGTCGGGCGGGTCGCCGCCCAGGCCGGTCGGCCTGTGGCGGAACCGCGTGTCGCCGATCTCGGGGAACGCCGCAGCGAGCGCCGCGGTGTAGGGATGCTGCGGCGCGTGGAAGACCTCGCTCGCCTTGCCTTCCTCGACGATCTTTCCCGCGTACATGATCGCGAGCCGGTCGGAGACGTCGACCAGAACGGACAGGTCGTGCGTGATGAACAGCATCGCGAGGCCGAGGTCGTGTTGCAGCGAGCGCAGCAGCTGCAAGACCTGTGCCTGGACCATCACGTCCAGCGCGGTGGTGGGCTCGTCGGCGATCACCAGGGTCGGACTGCACGCGAGCGCCATCGCGATCATCACGCGCTGCTTCTGGCCGCCGGATAGCTCATGTGGGTAGTCGTCCTTGCGGCGCGGCGGGCAGACCGACCTGCTCGAGCAGCGCCCCGGCGCGCACGGCGGCTTCTTTCTGTGTCGCCATGCCGTGGACGCGGATCGCCTCCTCGATCTGGTCGCCGATCTTCTGGACCGGGTTCAGCGCGTGCAGCGCTCCCTGGAAGACGATCGACGCGCCGGTCCAGCGGACGGCGCGGAGGCGGCCCGGCTTGAGAGCCAGGACATCCTCGCCCTCGAGCTCGAGCGTCCCCTCGATCTTGGTACCGGGGGAGTGCAGAGCGGAGGATCGCGCCCGCGATCGTGGACTTGCCGCAGCCGGATTCGCCGGCGAGCCCCAGCACCTCACCCCGGTCGATCGAGAACGACACGCCGCGGACCGCGGGCACGTCGCCCCCCTTGGTCGTGTAGGTGACGCGGAGGTCTTCGACGTTCAGGACGCTCATCGTTCTCGGATCCTCGGGTTCACGATCTCGTCCATCGCGAAACCGACCATCGTGAAGCCGAGGACCACGAGCACGATCGAGATGCTCGGCGCCATCAACCACCACCACGCGTGCAGGGTGAGCGCGCCATGGTTGAACGCCTCTTCGATGAGCGTGCCCCATGACTTGGCGTTCGGGTCGCCGAGACCGAGGAAGGACAGCTGGGATTCAGACAAGATCGCGATCGCGATCGTGAGGATCGTGTTCGCGAAGATGATGGGCATCAGGTTGGGCGTGATGTGCTTGATCACGACGTGGGCGTCGCTGGCACCGAGCGCACGCGACCGCTCGATGTAGGTGCGTTCCTTGACGGAGAGGACCTGCGCGCGCACGAGTCGGGCTGTGCCGGCCCACGACGTCAGCCCGATGATGATGATGATGATCCAGAAGTTCTGGCCGAACATCGCCGCGAGGACGATCGCGAGGGCAAGCCAGGGGAGCACGAGGAACACGTCGGTGATCCGCATCAAGATCGCGTCGTGGACCGAGCTCTTATAGCCGGCCCACATCCCGATCAGCGTGCCGAGCAGCATCGAGATCAGCGCGGCAGAGAGGCCGACGAACAACGAGATCCTCGCGCCCTCGATCGTGAGCGACAGCACTGAGATCCCATCGATCTGCGTGCCGAGCGGGTAATGCAACGAAGGTCCGGCCAACCGGGGGCCGTTGGTGGTGACCGTCGGATCCAGGGCCCCCTTGCTGGCGAAGATCGAGAAGATCGCAACCCCGGCGTAGAAGATCAAGATCGCGAGCCCGATCATCCCCATCTTGCTCTGCCGGAACTGCTGCCAGAACCGTCCGAGCGTTCGACGACGCCGGGCCCACCGCAGCTGACGCGGGGTGAGCTTATTCGGCGGCAAGACCGGGGCCTGGATCTCGGGCGCGGTGATCGCGGGTTCGGTCTTCATCCTCATGCTCTCCGCACGCGCGGGTCGAGATACGCGTAGGTCAGGTCCGCGATGAAGTTCGCCAGCAGGACCGCGATCACCGAGATCACGAAGGTGGCCTGGAGCACGGCGAAGTCGCGCTGCCGCAGTGCGTCGACGGAGAGTTTGCCGACGCCCGGATAGCTGAAGACGAGTTCGACCGTGATCACACCGCTCAGGATGAAGCCGAACGACAGCGCGACGAGCGTGATCGTCGGGAGCAGCGCGTTGGGCACCGCGTGCTTGCGCAAGACGAACTTCTCACGCACACCCTTGGCCCGGGCCAGGGCGATGTACTCCTCACCCAGGACGTCCAACAGCGAGCTTCGCATCACCAGGTAGAACTCGCCCACGTAGGCGAGGGTGAGGGTGAGCCATGGCAGCGCCATGTGATTGATGACGTCGGTCCAGTGCGAGAGCCCAGTTTTCGCGATCGGACTTTCGTAGAGGCTGACGGGGAACAGGTGCAGGGTCGCGGCGAAGATCAGGATGAAGATCATGCCCAGGACGAACTCGGGCATCGCGTACAACACCATCGAACTGCCCATCGAGGCCTGATCGACTTTCCCTTGACGTTTCCAGCCGCCGTAGATGCCGAGCAACACCCCGATCGCGATCGCCGCGAACGTGCTGGTGACGATCAAGATCGCGGACTTCGCCATCCGTGACCAGAACATGCTGCTCACGCTTTCTTGCGGGTTCAAGATCGTCGATGTGCCGAAGTTGAACGTCAGCATCTGACCCATGTACGAGACGTACTGACGGGGGAGCGGCACGTCCAAACCCCACTGGTGGCGGATCTGGTCGAGCTGCTCAGCGTTCAGATGCGCGCCGCTCGCCTTCGCCCATGTGGCGACCGGATCGCCCGGTTGCCAGACACGGAACAGGAGGAACGCGAGGGACAGGACGAGGACGAGGGTGATGAAGAGCTGCCCGAGTTTCCCCAGCAGGTACTTCGCCGTTCCCATCCTTCGTCCTGTCCCTCTCGCGTGTCCTAGGCCAGGTCCTCTTCTGACTTACCTCTGCGGGCGACCATCACGATCCCGACGATCACGACGATGGCTCCGAGGATACCCACAATGATGAGCAGGCCCGAACTGGTCCCCCCACTCGAGGCACTCGCGCCGCTCCGAAGCTGCACGGTGAGCGCGGAGTATGGGGTGTATTGGTTCCAGAGGAACCCATCCGGCTGTGGCGAGACGTTGTCCTCGAGGCCCGTCCACTTCGCGCTGTTGTACGCCTCGAGGGACTTGTCGTAGTACAGGACGATCTCGGGGATGTCCTTGTAAAGGATGTCCTGCATCTTGAAGACGATCGCCTGCCGGTCCTGTGGGGTCGCGGCGGTCTGCTGATCCACGTAGAGCTTGTCGTACTGAGGGTTGGAGTAGCAGGTGTCGCTCCACGTTCCGCACTGGCTCGACGTGAACGTCGACATGATGAAGTCGGGGTCGGGGTCGGGTCCCCAGCCCCAGATGTACATGTCGTAGTCGTCGGAAAGCCAGGCCTGGGAGAGCTTCCCGTCGCTGACGACCTCCGATGTGGTCGCGATCCCGATCTGCTTCAGCCAGCCGGAGATGTACTGGCCCAAACGGGCGCCGATATCGGACTCCGCTCGCAGGATGAAGCGGAAGTTCAGATCCTGGCCTGTCTTCGGATCGTTGAGGACGCCGTTGTTGTCCGTGTCCTTATAGCCGGCGTCGGCGAGGATCTGTTTCGCCTTGTTGATGTCGAACCCGATCGTCTCGTCCGGCGTCGGGTTGTAGTGATAGAAGGTCGCGAACGGTGGGACGATCGTCGTCCCCGGTTCCCCGTACCCGGCGAGCACCTTATCGACGATCGTCTGCCGATCGATGGCCCACGAGATCGCGGTGCGGACCGCAGGGTCACGCAGCGCGGGGTTCCCGGTGCCGGGGTTGTTCTTGCAGTACGGGGCGGCATCCGGTGACGTCGGGTCGCACATGTTGAAGCTCATCTGACCGAACGTCACCGCCGGGCCGACGTGTGTGGTGATGTTGCCGCCGCCGCTTTGGCTCTCGGACTGCAGCTGGTTGAACAGGTCCACGGAGCCGAGGTTGGTGTAGTCGATCTCACCCGCCTTGAGGGCGTTCACCATGGCCTCGGAGTTGTCGTACAGCACGACCTTGAACTGGCTGATGTGCGGCGCGCCGCCCCAGTAGTTCGGGTTGGCGTTCATCGTCCAGCTCTGGCCCTTGACCCAATCCGTCAACTGGAAGGGGCCGCTGCCGACCATCGGGTGCCCCTCCGTGAAGAACGGCTCCTTGCTGATCTCATCGCACGTGTCGTTGCCGTAGATGTGCTCGGGCGCGATGTAGACCCACGGCGGGCGGATCGGCGCGCTCGTCGGCTTGTTCGTGGTCCAGACGAGTTCGGTGTCGCTCGGCGCGGTGACAGACTTGGTGAAGTCGGGCACCAGGTAGTCAAGCGAGTTGCCGAGCTTACAGTCGAGCGTCTTGTTGTAGGTCCAGGCGATGTCCTTGGCCGTGAACGGCTGGCCGTCCTGCCACGTCATCCCCGGCCGGATCTGGAAGGTCCAGGTCATGCCGTCCGACGACTGGGTCCAGCTTGTCGCCACACCGGGCGCCGCCTGCAGGGTCGACTTGTCGAAGTTCTCGAGGAGGTCGAAGTTGAGCGCGAGGACCTCGTACTCAGGCGACTCGATCGCCTTCCAGGGGTTCACCGTCGAGATGTTGTTGATCGTGCCCTCGATGAACGTTCCGCCCGATCCGCCGGCCGAGGCCGAGGCCGAGGCGGACTCGGACGCCTTGGCGCTCGCGCTCTGCGCCCACGCGGTGCCTGCGGCCAGCAGGACGATGATCAGGCCGCTGAGCGAGACGAGGAGTCCTTTTCGGACCTTCCTCATGTAATGCCTCCTTCCGTTGAAGCCTTCGTGAGGGTTCCTACGTACCTTTACGGGCCCGGCACCACGCCGGGTTGGTCGATGGTGAGGGTCTGTGCATCAGCATCCAAGGTTGCTTGCACCCCAAGAGGCATGGAGGCAAGGTGCTTCCCGTGCCCCAAGGGGAGCTTGTAGAGGACGGGAACCTCGAGCGGCAGCAAGCAGCGCTCCAGAACGTCCTCTATCGAGCGGGTGCGCGGGGAGTCCGGGCGGGATTCCCGCCAGTCGCATTCGAACAGTTCGCCCACCACGACCCCTCGGATATGGTCGAGCTTGCCGGCATGGGCGAGCTGATGCAGCTCGACCTCAACGATGTACGGAAGCTCGCCCACCTCTTCGAAGAACAGGATCGCGCCGTCGAACACCGGATCCCAGGGCGTTCCGATCAGATGGGTGAACGTGAATAGGTTGCCCCCGACGATCGGCGCGGTGGCTTCCCCGCCCGCGATCGTGCGGACGTACGGGTCGTCGGGGTCGCGCGGGACTCCGCCCGTGCCGCCATCCGCGAACGCGGCTATCGCGGAATCCCACGTGAACGCGGTGCGCGCGGGGATACCCATCGAACCGAACCCGGGGCCGTGGAACGTCGCGAGCCCGCTCTCCTGGCGCAGGGCGATGTGCAGGTTGGTGATGTCGGAGAAGCCCATCAGCGCCTTCGGGTTCTGCGCGATCAGGTCGTAATCGAGGAAGGGGAGGATCTCGATCGCGCCGGTACCGCCCCAGAGCACCTGGATCACGTCGACCTCGGGGTCCGCGAACAGCGCGTTGAGATCCTCGGCGCGCTTCTCCGGCGGACCGGCGACGTAGTCGTCCTGCAGCCACACGGAGTCGGTGAGCTTGACCGTGTAGCCCTTGTCCCGCCACCAGCGCAACGGCCGGTCGATGTCGCTGGCATTGAAGTAGGGACCGGACGGCGCCATCACACCGATCGTGCCGCCCTCGGGCAGTGGCTTGCCGAATCGCGAGGCCTCGATCTGCGTCATGCCGGTTCCTCGGCGCGACGAGATGCGCGGGTGCTGTCGGAGGGGGGCCGGCCGAAGCTTGTTCGGAACGAAGCGCTCACGTCCGTAGATCTGGTCCTCTCCTGCGGCCGGGCACCGTGATCTATCCGGTGCGGTGCCCGCTTAGGCGCGCATCATGACCGATACCGCTCGCGAACGCCAGTCCCCTTCGCCTAGTCCGTCGGACCAGGTCAGGCGAGCGTCCGCGCGACCTTGACGAACCTGCGGAACACCTCGGTGCCCTGGTGTTCGTGGCGCGCCTGATGGGCGGTCGCGGCCGTGCGCAACCCCGCGGCCGTCGTGTCCCACTCGCTCTCGAGCGCGGGTCCGATGTCGTCGATCCACAGGTCGATCTCCGCCCGATCGATCTCGAGATGGAACTGGGTCGCCCAGGTTCGGTCCCCGATGCGGAACGCCTGCGCGGTCACCTGGTCGCCCGTCGCGAGCTGCTCGGCCCCGGCCGGCAGGTCGAACGTGTCCATGTGCCATTGGAAGACCTGGTCGCCGTCGACGTAGTGAGACAGGAGCTGGTCGTCGTCGGCGGCGGGGAGCGGCCGGAGCGATACGTAGCCGATCTCGCGGACCGGGGCCTTGCTGATCTCGGCGCCGAGCGACCAAGCCAACATCTGCGCGCCGAAGCAGATCCCGAGGTAGGGGGTGCCGCGGTCGAGCGCGTCGAGGGTGATCGCGCGGAGCCGATCGATGAACGGTTGCTCGCCGACATGCTCGATGTTGTAGGAGCTGCCGAAGATGACGACGCCGTTCACGTCGTCGAGCGATGGCGCCGGCTCGTCGTGGACGGCGTCCCAGATGCGGACCTCGGCCCCGGCGTCGGTGACGGCGGTGTGCCCGATCCCGAACGTCTCCGCTGCGTCGGCCTTCGCGAACAGCAGCGGCTTCATATGGCGAGTCTACGGGCGAGCGGTCGGCTCTTCGAGGGCGGCCTCTGCGAGCAGGGTCGCCACGTCGGCCACGCGCATGTCGGAGCCCGCGGCCTTCGCCGCGTCGTCGAGCATCACGAAGCAGTAGGGGCACGCGACCGCGAGCGTGTCGGCGCCGGTGCCGGCGGCCTCGGCGAACCGGGTGTCGTTGATCCGCGCGTCGCCGTCGGACTCCTCCATCCACATGCGCGCGCCGCCGGCGCCGCAACAGAAGGAGCGCTCGCGAGCGCGTTCCATCTCGGTGGTGGTCAGGCCCGTCGAACCGAGCACGTCGCGGGGGGCTTCGAACTGACCGTTGTGCCGCCCGAGGTAGCAGGCGTCGTGGTACGTGACGGTGCCGTTGGCGCCGGCCGTCGTGAGGAGCTTCTTCTCGGCGAGCAGGTGCGACAGCAGCTCGGTGTGGTGGACGACCTCGAGCCTGGCGCCGTAGTCGGGGTACTCGTTCGCGAGCGTGTTGAAGCAGTGCGCGCACGTCGCGACCACCTTGGTGACGCCCGCCTCAGCGAACGTGGCGACGTTCTGCTCGGCGAGCATCTGGAAGAGGTATTCGTGCCCCATCCGTCGGGCGGGGTCGCCGGTGCATCGCTCGCGTCCGCCGAGGATCGCCCAGTCAACGCCGGCGGCGTTCAGCAGCCGCGCCACGCTCTGGGTCGTCTTCTTCGCGCGGTCGTCGAATGCGCCCGCGCAGCCCACCCAGAACAGGTACTCGGGTGCGGTGTCGCCGGGCGCGAGCACACGGACCGGGATGTCGCCGATCCACTCGGTGCGGGCCGAGGCCGGCTGACCCCAGGGGTTCTCGTTGGGGCCCTCAACGCCGCGGAGCATCGTGCCCGCCTCCGTCGGGAACCGGGATTCGGCCATCACGAGGTTCCGACGGAGGTCGACGATCGTGTCGACATGCTCGATGTCGACCGGGCATTCGCGCATGCACGCCCCGCACGTGACACAGTCCCAGACGACCTCATCGGTGACGGCGCTCGGGACGAGCGGCTGCAGCTCGATCTCACCCGCTGTGGGATCGATCCCGGCGACCGCGTCCCGGATGTCCATGATCAACAGCTTCGGGCTGAGCGGCTTGCCGGTGTTCCATGCCGGACAGACCTCTTGGCAGCGCCCACACTCGGTGCAGCTGAAGAGGTCGAGCAGTTGCTTCTTCGACAGGTCCTTCGCGGTCGCGACGCCGAAGCGGATGTCCTCCTCGGGCCCTTCGAGGTCGATCTCGAGCTTCTCGAGATGCCCGCTCGGGCCGTTCTTCGCGAAGTAGACGTTGGGCGCGGCCGTGATGATGTGCAGGTGCTTGGACTTCGGCAGGTAGGCGAGGAACCCGAGCACGATCAGCACGTGCGACCACACGAAGACGCGCTCGAGCGTCTCGGTCGGCTGGCCCGTGCCGAACAGGTTGGATAACGCGTTCGCGACCGGCTCGGCGCTCGGGTGCAGGGTCTGACCGAGCGCGATCTTGGTGGCGTTCCAGAGGAGCAGCGTGGTCACGATCCCGAGGATCGCGAGGAGGATCTTGTCGGCCTCTTCCATGTGCGAGCCGCGGAAGCGGTCGGGGCGCTGCACCTTGCGGATGTAGAACGCGATCGCGACACCGACCGCGACGAGCGTCGCGAAGAGATCGACGAGGAACAGGAACCACGGCGCCTGACCGATCACCGGCAGCGTCCGTCCGTCGTCGACGATCGCGAGCATCGCCTCGATGATCGTCGGGAACAGCACGAGGAAGCCCCAGAAGATGCAGGCGTGCATCACGCCGGGCAGGGCCTTCTGGAAGAGCTTGCGTTGGCCGAGCACGTGCGCGAGCTCCCGTCGGGCGCGCGCACCGGGCTCGGCGGTGCGCGCCGCCGGACGGGCCGCGCGCAGCAACGCCATCCGCGCGCGCGCCCGCCGCACGAAGACGACGACCGCGATCACGAGGACCGCGGCGAGCGCGACGGCGCTCAGGAGTTGGCCCGTCGGCGGACCTCCTCGGTCAACGCGGGGACGATCTCGAACAGGTCCCCGACGACGCCGAGATCGGCGATCTTGAGGATCGGCGCGTCGGCGTCCTTGTTGATCGCGACGATCCGCTTGGCGCCCTTCATCCCGACGACGTGCTGCAGCGCGCCGCTGATCCCGGCGGCGATGTAGACCTCGGGTTTGACGGTCTTGCCGGTCTGGCCGACCTGATAGGCGTAGGGCACCCAGCCGGCGTCCACCGCT
This sequence comes from uncultured Actinomycetes bacterium, assembly GCA_963792215.1. Taxonomy (GTDB): domain Bacteria; phylum Actinomycetota; class UBA4738; order UBA4738; family HRBIN12; genus AC-51. The sequence goes on along the minus strand of CAWBVL010000007.1, from coordinate 430,276 downwards.
GCCCGCGAGGCGCCGACGGCCGCTCCACCGATCGCCGCGGCGAGTTCGTCGAGCATCGCGAACGGCTCGGGGCCGCCGAGGCCGCGGCCGCCGGCGACGACGACGTTCGCTTCCTCGAGCTTCGGGCCGCTCGCCGCCTCTGTGTGTCGCTCGACGACGGTGGCCGCCGGACCGGGCGGCGTGACCGCGTCGACGGCGACGACCTCGGCCGTGCCGCCGCTCGGCTCGGGCGGGAAGGACTTGGGCCGCACGAGCACCAGGCGCGGCTCGGGGCCGGCCAGCTCGACGTCGACGATCTTCGTGCCGCCGAAGATCTCCGTGCGGGCGCGTGACGCGCTTTCGACGTCGGTAGCGTTGGCCATCAGCGTCGAGCCGGTGAGCGCCTGCAGGCAGCCCGCGACATCGCGCCCTGCATACGTGCCCGGCAACAGGATCAGCGACGGTGTGTGCTGTCCGATCAGCCAGTGGAGCGTGTGCGCCGCGGTGCGGCCCGGCTGGTCGGCGAAGACCGGGTCGTCGCTCGCATACACGATCGTCGCGCCGTGGGCGCCGAGCTCTTGTGCGGCGCCCGTCGCGCCCGGTCCGAGCGCAACGGCCGCGACCTCGCCGCCGAGCGCGCGCGCTTTCGTGAGCAGCTCGAGCGCGCTCGGATGCGCGCCGTCCGGGGTGACCTCTGCGTAGACCCAGGTCGCGCCCATCAGATCACCTTCGCTTCGGTCAGCAGGTCGGCGATGCGGGCGACGGCGTCGTCTCCGGTGACGATCTCGCCGCCGGCCTTCGCCGGCGCATCGGTCACCGCAGCGATGGTCTGCGTCGACGCGAGGTCCGTCACGCCGAGGTCCGCCGCGCTCACCGTGTCGACCGGCTTGGACTTCGCGGCCATGATCCCCTTCAGGCTTGGGTACCGCGGCTCGGTGGCGCCGGCCGTGACCGTGATGAGCGTCGGCTTCGGCGAGGTGAGCACGTCGTAGCCGGATTCGGTCTGGCGTTCCGTTCGGAATCCGTCGCCGTCGGGCTCGAGCTTGCGGACGGCCGTCACGCTGGCGATGCCGAGCAGCTCGGCGAGCGTGGCCGGCATCGTCCCGGTGTAGCCGTCGGTCGACTCGGCGCCGGCGATCACGAGGTCGTACCCGGTTCGCGCGACCGCCGTCGCGAGCACGCGCGCGGTGACCAGCGCGTCGGCACCGCGAAGCGCCGGGTCCGTGACGAGCACGCCCTTGTGGGCCCCCATCGCGAGCCCGCGTTGGACACCTGCCAGGGCTTCCGCGGGACCCATCGAGACGACGGTCACCTCGCCGCCGCCGGCCTCCACCAGCTGGAGCCCGAGCTCGAGGCCGTACTCGTCGCCGGGGTCGAGCGCGCCGTCGCCGGCGTCGCGGATCAGCAGATCGTCGGGCCCGAGCGAGGGCGTGCCCGTCGGGTTGGGGACGAACTTCGCGAGCACGGTCACGTTCATGCCGCGGATGCTACCGAGCTTGCGGGAGAGCCGGGTACCGGCGCGGTGACGCTCGGTCGGGTCCACGTCGCCGAACGAGACCGCCTACAGTGCCGCTGTGACGGAGACGCCTGGGGCGCTGGACGGGATCCGCGTGGCGGATTTCTCCCGGGTGCTCGCCGGACCGCTTGCGACGATGATCCTCGGCGATCTCGGGGCCGACGTCGTGAAGATCGAGCGCCCGGGCGCTGGGGACGACACGCGCGGGTGGGGACCGCCCTGGTCGGAGGCCGGCGACGCCTCCTATTACCTGAGCGTGAACCGCAACAAGCGGAGCGTCGTCCTCGACCTGAAGGACCCAGACGACCTCGCGGTCGCACGAACGATCGCGATGCGGTCCGATGTCGTGATCGAGAACTTTCGGCCCGGGGTGATGGCGCGCGCCGGGCTCGACCACGAGACCCTGTCGAGCGAGAAGCCCTCGCTCGTCTCGTGCCGGATCGCCGGTATCGGCCGCGGCGACGTGGCGGGGTACGACTTCCTGGCGCAGGCGATGGGCGGCCTGATGTCGATCACCGGCGACGCCGACGGCGAGCCACGCAAGATCGGTGTCGCCCTGGTCGACGTGATGACCGGTCTCCATGCCGCGATCGGGATCCTTGCGGCACTCCGCCACCGCGATCGGACCGGCGAGGGGCAGCTCGTCGAGGTGGATCTGTTGTCGACGACGTTGTTCGCGCTCGCGAACCAGGCGTCGAACTGGCTCACGGCCGGCGTCGTAGCGGGACGCATGGGGAACCGGCATCCGTCGATCGCGCCGTATGAAACATTGCGAGCCGCGGACGGACCATTCGTGGTCGCGGTCGGGAACGACGAGCAGTTCGCAACCTTCTGCGATGTGCTCGGCGTGTCGGCCCTTGCCGCCGACGAGCGATTCACGACGAACGCGGCTCGCGTGACGAACCGCGAGCCGCTCGTCGAGGCGCTCGAGCGAGCACTCGCCGCTTCGACAGCCGCCGCCTGGATCGACCGGCTGAGCGCGCGCGGGATCCCCTGTGGGATGGTCAATCAAGTTGACCAAGCCTTCGCGCTCGCGCATGCGGTCGGTCTCGACGCGGTCGCATCGATCTCGGGCGTCGACACCGTCGCGAACCCACTCCAGTTATCTCGGACGCCCGCGACCTATCGGATGCCGCCGCCCGGCCTGGGTGAGCACGACGCCGAGGTGCGCGCCGAAGCAGAGTCCTGAGCGCCCGCGCCGCTGAACGGCCGGCGGCATAGGCTGGACCCATCCAGGAAGGAGCTGCCCCGTGGACGCACCCGATCCGCTCGATCTGATCAACATCGACGCGCTGCTTAGCGATGAGGAGCGGCAGATCCGCGGCCTTGCCCGTCAGTGGGTCGCGGACCGGATCCTTCCCGAGGTGGACGACTGGTACGAGCACGGGGAATTCCCCGCGCGGGAACTCGCAAAGGAGCTCGGTCAGCTCGGGTTCCTCGGGGCGCAGCTCCCGGATATCGGCGGGCTCGGCGCGGTTGCCTACGGGTTGGTCGAACTGGAGCTCGAGGCCGGCGACAGCGGGTTGCGGTCGTTCGTCAGCGTGACGAGCGCCCTCGCGATGTTCGCGATCCACACGTTCGGCTCGGACGAGCAGAGGGCGGAATGGCTCCCGCGGATGCAAGGCGGTGAGGCGATCGGGTGCTTCGGGCTGAGCGAGCCCGACAGTGGCAGCGACCCGGGGTCGATGCGGACCTTCGCGAAGCGCGACGGCGACGACTGGATCCTGTCGGGCAACAAGATGTGGATCACGAACGGCAGCGTCTCCGACGTCGCGATCGTGTGGGCGAACACCGACGACGGGATCCGCGGTTTCGTCGTGCCGTGCGACACGCCCGGGTTCTCGGCGCCCGACATCCACAAGAAGCTGTCGCTGCGAGCGAGCGTCACGTCGGAGCTCGTGATGGACGAGGTGCGGCTGCCCGCCGGCGCGGTGCTGCCCGAGGTGAAGGGTCTGCGCGGTCCATTGACGTGTCTCAACGAAGCACGGTTCGGGATCATCTGGGGCGTGATGGGGGCGGCGCGCTCGTGCTTCTCGTCCGCGCTGGACTACGCGAAGACGCGGATCCAGTTCGACCGTCCGATCGGTTCGTTCCAGCTCGTGCAGAAGAAGCTCACCGACATGTCGCTCGAGCTGAACAAGGGAACGTTGCTCGCGCTACCACCTGGGCCGGATGAAGGAGGCGGGGCGGCTCCTGCCACAGCACGTCAGCGTCGGCAAGCTCAACAACGCCCGCGCGGCGCTCGAGATCGCCCGGACTTCGCGCGCGATCCACGGCGCCAACGGCATCACGCTCGAGTACCCGATCATGCGGCACATGACGAACCTCGAGTCGGTGATCACCTACGAAGGAACCGAGGAGATCCACACCCTCGTGATCGGCGAGACCCTGACCGGTCTCCGCGCGTTCACATAGCCGGGTCCGTCAGCGGATCAGCAGGAACAACAGCACCACCAAGACGCCGAGCACGATTCCGAGCGCGACCGTCAGCGTTCGAGCGCTCATCGAGTCGTTCGAGGATCCGCCGCGGGGCTGGGCATGCAGCTCTTCCTGCTGGTTCCGGAGTTGTGCCCCCGCTCGTCGTTCGGCATGGACGGGATGCTACGCGGGGCGAACGTCTCGCGCGACGACCGTACGGACTAGCCTTCGCGCATGCGGATAGGCGTGCACCTCCGGCACTGGGACCGAACGCCGCACGACGTCGCCGCGCTGGCGAAGTTGGCCGAGGAGGTCGGTCTCGAGTCGGTCTGGGTGTCGGAGACGTGGGGGTCCGACGCGACCGTGCCTCGCCACCTGGATCGCCGCCCACACCTCACGCATCGCGATCGGTACCGGGATCCTGCAGATGCCGGCCCGGACACCCGCGGCGACAGCGATGGCCGCCGCCACCATCGACCATCTGTCCGGCGGACGGCTCCGGCTCGGTCTCGGAGTCGGGCGGGCCACGCGTCGTGGAGGGCTGGCACGGCGTTCCCTACGGGTCGCCGTTGACGCGGACGCGTGAGTACGTCGCGATCGTGCGGGCCGTGCTCGCGCGAGAGGAGCCGCTGACCTTCGATGGCGAGATCTACGCGATGCCACTGCCGGGCGGCGACGGTCGGCGCGCTGAAGCTGAACGTTATGCCCCTGCGGCAGGACATCCCGATCTACCTCGCGGCGATGGGGCTCAAGAACGTTGCTCTGACGAAGGAGATCGCGGACGGCTGGCTTCCGCTGTTGTTCAGCCCGGAGCACGCGGACATCTTCGAGATCGAGGATCTAGCGCGCCGACTTCGACGTCGCGCCGATGGTGCTGACGGCGATCGACGAAGACCGAGCGGCGGCTCGCGATGTCGTGCGTCCGGACATCGCGCTGTACGTCGGCGCATACGGTCCGAGGACGAAGAACTTCTACGCGGACCTCGTTCGACGATACGGGTTCGAGGCGGAGGTGGATGCCATCCAGGGCGCCGCGCTTGAGGGCCGGATGAGCGACGCGACGGCGGCCGTGCCCGACGCGATGGTCGACACGCTTGCGCTCGCGGGGTCGGCGGCGTTCGTGCGCGACCGGATGGAGGCGTACTCGAAGGCGGGGGCGACCTCGGTGCTCGCGATGACCAAGGACCCGGAGACCATCCGCGCCATGGGGGAGGTGGCCACGTGACGACCTACCTCGAGGATCTGTCCGAGGGCCTGCGTTTCGAGACGGAACGGCGCGTCGTGACCGCGGCTGACATCGACGCGTTCGTCGAGCTGTCGGGCGATGCCAACCCGCTGCACACGGACGACGAGCATGCGCGCTCAGTCGGGTTCGCGGGCCGGATCGCCCACGGTCTGCTCGTCCTCTCGGTCGAAAGCGGCTTGTCGTCCGACACCGACGATTGGTCGATCGGGACCTACCTCGAGGAGACGCGTCGCTTCGTCGAACCGGTGCTGCCCGGCGACGAGATCTACTCCGTGTCGGAGGTCACCGAGGTGCGGCGGTCTCGCTCGAAACCGGATCGCGGCATCGTCACGGTGCGCGTCGAGACGCGGAACCAGCGCGACGAGATCGTCCTCGAGGGCAGCGATGTGATCATGGTCGGCGCTCGGAGCGACGCGTGACTGACCCCGACGTCGAGCGGGAGCTCGTCGCGCTCGCGCGCGAGTTCGCCGCGAACGAGATCCGGCCGGTGGCGGGTCGGTACGACGAGAGCGAGGAGTTCCCCACGGAGGTCGTGCGCAAGGCCGCCGCGGTCGGGTTGACAAGCTTCGACCTCCCCGCGAGCCTACGGCGGCGGCGGGATCGATTCGGCACGGACGGCGTGCCTGATCGGCGAGGAGCTCGCGTGGGGCGACGCGCCCGATCGGGTCGATCGTCGGCAGCGCGTCCTTCTTCGCCGATCCGCTCGCGGCGCTCGGCACCGAGGAGCAGCGAGAGCGGTGGATCACGCCGCTGTGCGGCGACGATCCCCCGATGACCGGACTGGCGATCACCGAGCCGGGCGCGGGGTCCGATGCGGCGGCGATCATCGACCACCGCGACCAAGGTCGACGGCGGCTACCGCCTCAACGGACAGAAGACCTGGGTGAGCGGTGCGCCGCGTTGCGCGGTACTACCTCCTGTACGCGACCGTGGCGCCGGGAACGCGAGCGAAGGGGATCACGTCGTTCGTGCGTCGAGCAGGGCGACGAGGGGTTCACGCTGGGACCGAAGCTCCCGAAGCTCGGGCTCGCGCTGCTATCCGACGGCGAGCTCTTCTTCGCCGACTGCTTCGTCCCCGACGACCGGCGGATCGGCGACGAGGGCCAAGGCTTCTACGGCGTGATGCGGTCGTTCGACCGGTCGCGGGTGACGCTCGCGGCGAACTCGATCGGGATCGGGCGCGCGGCGCTGGAGTACGCGGTCGAGTACGCGAAGCAGCGGGAGGCGTTCGGCAAGAAGATCCACGAGTTCCAGGCGGTGAGCTTCCGCCTAGTGGACGCCAAGATGGCGCTCGACCAGGCGCGGCTGATGACGCTGCACGCGGCGCGACCTTGCCGACGCGGGCGAGCCGTTCGGGACCGAGGCGTCGATGGCCAAGCTCGCGGCGTCCGAAGCGGCGTGGAACGCCGCGAACGCCGCGGTGATGACGCTGGGCAGCTACGGCTACTCGCGCGAGTACCCGGTCGAGAAGTGGCTGCGCGACGCGAAGCTCGAGGAGATCTACGAGGGAACGAGCGACATCCAGCGGCTGATCATCGCGCGCGTCGTTGTTCCCTCGCGAGCGTTAGGCGCTACGCCGGCTCGGTCCGCGGCCGCGAGCAGTTCGTCCAGCGGTGAGGCCGCCGCGTTCGTGAGCAAGCGTTCGATGTGCTTCGTCGCGTAGGCCTCGAAGTCCTCATCGAGGGTGGAGATCGCCTGCTGGACGACGCCCCACATCGCCTTCGCGGAAGTCGGACATGAGACGCATCAGCGCGAGGCGGGCTCGGTGGCGGTCGCCGACGTCGCCGAACGCGTGACTGAGCAGTAGCTCGTCGGCAGCGGGGTCGAGGTCGTTGTTCACGGCGAGGTTGCCGAGGTCGAAGAACGGGTCGCCCATGCCCGCGTACTCGTAATCGACGAGCCAGGTGTGATCGCCGTCGCGGAGGAAGTTCGCGTTCAGCAGATCGTTGTGACAGGTCGTTAGCGGCGACGGGTTCTCGCGCGAACGCGGCCTCGATCCGTTGCGGCCAACGCGTGCGCGTCGTCGTACGCGGCCGGCGGCTCGCACCCCGCGCTCGGCCGCGGTCTCCGCGTACGCCTCGCCACCCGGAAGACGTTGAACGAGGAAGGGATCGGAGCGCACGCGTGGAACGATCGGAGCGATCGCACCACCGATCCGAGCACGTCGTCGCGACGGAGGTCCGCCATCGGGATGTGCTCGCCCTCGACGAAGCGCGTGACGAAGCAGCCCGACTCCGGCAGGAACGCGATCACGGGCGGGCCGACGCCGGCCTCGGCGGCGAGCGGTCGCAGCCCGCGCCTCGTTCGCCCGATCGATCCCGAGCAGCTCCGTGTCCTTGCCCGGCACGCGCAGCACGAACCGCTCGCCGCCACGCGTCACCACGAAGTTGCGGTTGGTGATGCCGCCCTCGAGCGGCGCGATGTCGAGGTCGCCGTGTGCCCAGCCGGGGACCGACCGCGCGATCGCCCAGACGGCGTCGTCGGCCATCTAGCCGCGCTCGAAGTACCGGGCGAGCTCCCAGTCGGTGACCGACCTGGTTGTCGAAGATGATCTGTTCCTGCTCGGCGGTGTTCAGCAGGTGCTCGAACACGAAGTCGCCGAACGCCTCGCGTGCGATCGCCGAGCCCCGGAACGCGTCGATCGCCTCGTGAAGGCTCGTCGGCACGCGCGGCACATCCTTCGCCTCGTAGGCGTTTCCGACGAACATCGCCGGCGGCTCCACCTGGTTTCGGATGCCCCACAACCCGCTCGCGATCGTCGCGGCGAAGGCGAGGTACGGGTTGGCGTCGGCTCCCGGCAGGCGGCACTCGACCCGCGCGCCCTTGTGCTCGCCCACGGTGCGATAGCCCGCGGTGCGGTTGTCCCGGCTCCACACGATCGCCGTCGGCGCCCACGACCCGAGCTGGTACCGCTTGAAGCGAGTTCACGAACGGCGCGTACATCCACGACATCTCGCGCGCGGTCGTCATGAGGCCACCGAGGTACCAGCGGTAGGTGTCGGACATGTTGTGCTCGCCGTCGTCCGACCACATCAGGCTGCTCGCGCCGTCGCTGCTCCACACGCTGGAGTGCAGGTGGCAGCTCGATCCGGCCTCGGCCATCGTCCACTTCGCCATGAACGTGATCGCGACGTCGTTCAGCGCCGCGATCTCCTTCGCGCCGTGCTTGTACAGCGCGTGGTGGTCGGCGTTCGACAACGCGTCGGAGTACGTGATGTTGATCTCGTGCTGCCCCTTGCCGAACTCGCCCTTGCTGAACTCGACCGGGATCCCCGCGCCTCGCATGCCGTTGCGCACCTGACGGATGAACCACTCATCTTTGGTGGTCTGCAGCATGTGGTAGTCCATGATGTAGCTCGAGCTCGGCCGGGCTTCGCGGTAGTCGCGGTCGGCCATCTCGTCGAACGAGTCTTTGAACAGATAGAACTCGAGCTCTGACCCGGTCTTGATCAGGTAGCCCATCTCTGCGGCCGCCGCGATCTGCGCGCGAAGGATCGCGCGGGGCGCGACCGCGGTCGGCTCGCTCGTCTCCTCGTCGGCGATGTCACAGATCACCATCGCGGTCTTCTCGAGCCACGGGCACAGGCGGAGCGTCGCGATGTCGGGGATCATCCGGAAGTCGCCGTAGCCGGTATCCCAGCTCGCGTAGGCGTAGCCGGGGAGCGGCTCCATCTCCATGTCGATCGCGAGCAGGTACAGGCAGGCGTGCAGGCCCTCGGACCCGAGCACCTCCTCGAGGAAGAAGTCCGGCAGGATCGCGCTTGCCCATGAACCGGCCCTGCAGGTCCGTGAACTGACAGAGGACCGTGTCGATCTGGCCGGTGTGCGCCAGCTCGGCGAGCTCCTCGACCGATCAGCATGCCCTGTGTCTGCATCGACCCCCCTCACGAGACGCGAGGGGCGCGGCCGCGAAGCGGCCGCGCCCTCACGCCGGGTTGTGCCTAGACCGATTCCAGCTCGTGCTCGATCGCCGCGAGCTCCTCAGCCGTCCCCTGGACCACGGGCCCGGTGAACCACTTCCGGGCCGAGAGCAGGTACCACAGGCCGATCACGATGAACAGACCGCCGACGACGATGGGGGTGAAGTTGAAGACGTCGACGAACTTCACCGCCGGGGTCGCCGGGTCGCCATCGAGGTCGCCCCAGTTGAATTGCGGCAGACACAGGATGATGCAGATGAACAGGACCCAGATCACGGCGATCCATCCGATGAGCCGGCCCTTGGCGCCGAGCGTCCACGGTCCCGGCTGGAAGGCGTCCTTCGCGCGCAGCCGCAGATACGTCGGGATCACGTACGCCAGGTACAACCCGATCACGCCGATCGCGGTGACCGCGTAGTAGGCGACGATCGACCCGATCCAGTACGCCGGCGCGACCAGCAGCCACGCGAGGATCGCGGCCAGCCAGATCGCGTTGGTCGGCGTACGGGTCCGCTTGTTGATCGTGTGCCACCATCTGTGGCCGGGCACGGCGCCGTCACGGCTGAACGCGTAGATCATCCGTGAGTTCGCCGTCACCGACGCCATCCCGCAGAAGAACTGCGCGCCGATCACGATCAGCAGCACGAAGATCGCCCAGTTCTTTCCGAGCGCGTCGCGGAAGATCGCGACCGGCGCAGCCAGGTTCGCGGTGATCGGGTACTGGAACGACAGGGCCGACAGGTAGCCGCCCTGTGGCGGGATCGCGTAGTTGACCGCCAGCAGCAGGATGTACCCGAAGATCACGGAGATCACGATCGACTTCCAGATCCCCTTGGGCCCCGACACGGCCGCGTCGTGCGTCTCCTCGGTGAGGTGCGCCGAGGCGTCGTAGCCGGTGATCGTGTACTGCGCCAGCAGTAACCCGATGAGGAAGATGTACGCCGTTATCCCCAAGAACGGGATGGGGCTCGACGAGAAGCCGGAGTAGTTGACGAACCCCCCGGTCGCCGCCGCGCCAGGCGCTGTGGTCAGCGCCGCCGTACTGTCCGCCCAGCTGAACATCGACGAGAAGCTCGTGTGCTGGTCCGGGATGACCACCAACAACACCACGATGACGGCGACGCCGAACACGTGCCACCACACGCTGATGTTGTTGAACAGTCGCGACCAGCCGGACGCCGAACGTGTTCAGCAGTCCGTGCAGGATCAGCACGACGGTGTAGATCGTCAGCAAGATGATCTTCGTCGTGGTCACGTTGAACGCGACGTTCAGGAACCCGCTGAAGATCGCGGCCAGTCCGAAGTCGATGCCGGCCGTGATCGCGACTTGGCCGAGCATGTTGAACCAGCCCGTGAACCATGACCACGCCGGTCCGTTCTTCCTGGCGAGCTTCGCGGACCAGTAGTACAAGCCGCCGGCGGTCGGATAGCTCGAGCAGACCTCGCCCATCGCGAGTCCGACGAACGTCACCATGACGCCGACGAGGAGCCACCCGTACGTCGAGCTGATCGGGCCGCCGATCGCCATCCCGAAGCCGAACAGGGTGAGACATCCCGACAGGATCGAGATGATCGTGAACGAGACGGCGAAGTTGGTGAACCCGCTCATCCCGCGTTTGAGCTCTTGCGCGTAGCCGAGCTCGTGAAGCCGTTCGACGTCGGACTTCGACGCCTCGGTGCCGGGGGAGGATCCCATGCCGGATCCGGCATCGCCCATCTGCAGCTCCTTTCCCCTCAAGCGGAGGTGCGTGTGGCTGGGCGTATTCGAAGCCGTCGGTCGATGCCTGTCAAACCGCAGATCGTGGCTGCGATGGGCAAACCGGACTAGTTCGTGTCTAGGGGCGCAACAGGTAGAGGCGGAAGGCGTCGTGCTCGATCGGAAGCACCTCCAGGCTGGTGAAGCCGGCCGCCTCCGCGTACCCGCGCAACGTGTCGGGGCGCATCACCGTGCCGGTCGCGGCCGAGGGCGCCGTCGCACGGCCGGCAGGCAGGCAATCGAAGATGCTCCAGCCGTAGAAGTAGGCCTCGGTCGCGTCGAAGGTGCCGTCGAACCGGTCGCGGGTGCGCTCGTCGACCACGAGCATCGCGCCGTCGTCGGGGAGCGTTCTGCGGGCCGCACCGAGCACCTCGACGGGGTTCGGCATGTCGTGGATGCACTCGAAGGCCATCGCGAGGTCGGCGGTCGCGTCGATCGTGGCGCCGTCGGCGACGTGGAACCGGACGCGATCGCCGACGCCTGCCTCTTCGGCGTGTTGCTGCGCTTGCTCCATCGAATAGGCATCCGGGTCGTAGCCGTCCACGGACGCGTGCGGGTAGGCGAGCGCCAGCGAGATGGAGGACCAGCCGTGACCGCAACCGATGTCGATCACTCGGGTGGGACCGGCCTCGAGCTTGGCGCGGAACGGTTCGATGTTCGGGAGCCACTCCGTCGGCAGCGTCGTCAGGTAGACGGGACGGTTTGAGCCACCTTGGCCGTCGGCGCTCTCCGCGCCGAACATCTCGGGGAGCAGCCCCTGGCCGGTTCGGTACGCCTCGACGACCGGATCGATCACCGCGCGGAGGCTCGCGAGCTGGCGGATCGTCGCGCCGAGGTACGAGGTGGAATCGCGGTCGAGCAGGCTTTCCCTGACGTCGTCCGGCAGCCGGAACACCGGGGGTTCGTGCGTGGCGTCGGCCGCCAGGACTCCGATCGTCGCCTGCTGCTCGCACCACTCACGCGCGTACCGCGCTTCGATGCCGGCGCGTTCGGCGAGCGCGCTCGATGTCAGCTCGCCGTCGCCGAGCGCGTCGTACAGCCCGAGGCGAAGGCCGAGGTACATCGACAGGATCTGGAAGTAGCCAAGGGTGGCGTCGTGCACCCGGTCGGGGAAGGTCTCGGCCGCCATCGAGATCAGTCCTCCGGGGTGACGTACGCGGCGGTGATCCCGCCGTCGACGATCAACGAGGCGCCGGTCATGAAGCTCGCGTCATCCGACGCGAGGAACAACGCCGCCTTCGCGAGCTCTTCGGCGCGGCCCAGCCGGCCCATCGGGATGTGCACGAACCGGCGTTGTTTCTTCTCGTCATCGGAGAGCAGCGCGAGCAGGAGGGGCGTCTCGATCGGGCCGGGGCAGAGCGCGTTGCACCGGATGCCCTTGCGTGCGTATTCGACGGCGATCTCGCGGGTCATCGCGAGCACGGCGCCCTTCGACGCGGTGTAGGCCGTCTGGCTGGTCGCGGCGCCGATCCAGGCGACGAAGGACGCGACGTTGATGATCGACCCGCCGCCCGACTCGAGCATCACGGGGATCCCGTACTTGCAGCCGAACGCGACACCTTTGACGTTCACACCGAGGACGGCGTCCCAGATCCCGCCGTCCATGTCGGTGATCGAGCCGTCGTCCAGCGGCATGATCCCGGCGTTGTTGTAGAGGACGTCGAGCCGGCCGAACCGGTCCATCGTCGCGGCGACCATCGCCTGCGCGTCCGCGTCCTTGGACACGTCGGCGTGGACGTAGAACGCGGCGTCGCCGATGCCCGAGGCCGTCGCCTCACCCGCCTCGTCGTTGACGTCGGTGAGCACGACGCGCGCGCCCTCGGCGGCGAAGACCTCGCTCGCGACCTTGCCCATCCCGCTGCCGCCGCCGGTGATCAGCGCGACCTTGCCGTCCAAACGCATCCGTTCCCCCTCTGGCTGCTCGGCGAGCGAAGCGTACCGGGGACGGCCACGCGACGCGGCCGACTGCGCTAGCGTCGCGGCGTGAGGATCATCGCGAGCGAGGAAGCCGCCGCGTTCGTCCATGACCACGGCGGCACCCTGTGGGTCTGGATCGATCCGCACACGTGGCTCGGCGGCACCGTGTTCACCTACCTAGAGAGCGCGACCGAGCGGCCGGGCACATCGCGACGCACCCGGCGCATCCGCTCGGCGCGCCGGCCGCACACCTTCCATCCGTACGAGCACGACGGCTATACGGTGCAACTCGCCTACGGCACGTTCGGGGAGCCCGAGGAACTCCATCTGGAGCTCAAACGCTGGCCGAAGCAGCGGGTCGAGGCCTTCTGGAACGGAGCGATCTTCGTCGGCGACGACATCCCACCGATGGGCGAACGATGACGGAACTGTTGGTGCTCGGCGGTGTGCGTGTGGCGGCCGCCGATGGCGCCACGGCCGACGTGATCGAGCCGGCGACCGGCGCCCCGGGGTGGGAGGTGTCCCGCGGCTCGGAGGAGGACGCGAAGCGTGCCGTCGATGTGGCTGCGCGCGCCTTCGACGAAGGACCGTGGCGGCGGATGAGCGCGCGCGAACGCGGCCGGATCCTGACGAAGGCGTCGTTCCTGATCCGCGAACGCCAGGACGCGCTGGCCGAGCTCGAGGCGCGCAACGGCGGCAAGCCGATCGGCAACGCGCGCGCCGAGCTCGACATCGTCGCGAACGTCTTCGAGTACTGGGGCGGCGCTGCGAACAAGATCACCGGCGAGACGATCCCGATCGTGCCGCCGGGCCTCGACGTGACGATCCGCGAGCCGGTCGGCGTCTGCGCGCTGATCACGCCGTGGAACTTCCCGGCCGTCATCGCGAGCTGGAAGATCGCACCGGCGCTCGCGTGCGGCAACACCGCGATCGTGAAGCCGGCGTCGCAGACGCCGCTGACGGCGCTCGCGATCGCCGATCTGTTGATGGAAGCGGGCGTTCCGGAGGGAACCCTGAGCGTTCTGCCGGGACCTGGTTCGACCACCGCCGATGGCGCTCGTGCGTGATCCGCGTGTGGCGAAGATCTCGTTCACCGGTTCGACCGAGGTCGGAACCACGGTGATGCAGGCCGCGGCCGAGAACATCACCCGCGTGTCGCTCGAGCTCGGCGGGAAGTCGGCCAACGTCGTGTTCGACGACGCCGACCTCGACGCGGCCGTCGCGCCGTCGATGTGGTCGGTGTTCGACAACAGCGGGCAGGACTGCTGCGCGCGCTCCCGACAGTTCGTGCAACGTGACGTCTACGAGGCGTTCGTCGACCGGTTCGCCGCCGCGACCGACGCGATCACGGTCGGCCAGCCGTTAGACGAGGGCACGCAGATGGGCCCGTTGATCTCCGAGGCGCAGCGGGAAACGTCACGCTCGTATCTCGCGCTCGGGGTGGACGAGGGCGCTCGCGCGGTCACCGGCGGCGACGTGCCCGACGGCGACGGCTTCTTCATGCGGCCCGCGGTGCTCGCCGACGTCGACAACGGCTGGCGCGTCGCGCAGGAGGAGATCTTCGGTCCGGTCGTCTGCATGATCCCCTTCGACACCGAGGAGGACGCGATCCGGATGGCGAACGATTCCCCCTACGGCCTGTCGGGTTCGATCTGGACGCGCGACCTCGGCCGGGCGATCCGCGTGGCCAAGGGCATCCGAACGGGCAACCTCAGCGTGAACTCAGCGAGCTCCGTGCACACCGAGGCGCCGTTCGGCGGATTCAAGCAGAGCGGCATGGGGCGCGAGATGGGGATGCACGCGGCCGCGCTGTACACCGAGGTCAAGAACGTCTACTTCAGCGAGGTCTGAGGGGGCTCTTCCGGAACGGCGCTATGCGGGCGGACCGGCGACCTTCGCGCGGATCTGCGACATCGGGCGGTCCATGTAGGCGGCGTCTCATCGACCGAGACGATCTCGATCGCCGACGGGTCTGCGCCCGCAGGGATCGCGCGTTTCGCCTCGGCGATGCCCAGGGGTCACGGCTAGACTCGGCCGCATGCCCGAACTTCCCGAGGAGCTCCGTTCGCGGCCGCCCCGCCTGGCAGGGCAGGAGCCGACGGCGACGCTCACGCTCGACGCCTACAGCCGGCTGAAGGCGGAACTCGATGACCTCACGGGCCCGCGGCGCGCCGAGATCACCGAGAAGATCAAGGTCGCCCGCGAGCACGGTGACCTGCGCGAGAACGCGGAGTACCACGCCGCCAAGGACGAGCAGGGCTTGATGGAGGCGCGGATCCGCAACGTCCAGCAGATGCTCCGCGACCCCGACATCGTCGAGGCGCCGACCGCGGCCGACGCGGTCGGGCCCGGCATGCTCGTCACGGTGAAGCCGCTCGACTTCGACGACGAGGACGATGAGACCTATCTGATCGCGGAGCACGCCGAGGAGAAGGCGCCCGGCGCGCGCACCGTGACGACCGGCTCGCCGTTCGGCTCCGCGCTCGTGGGCACCGCGATCGGCGACGAGATCGCGTACGACGCACCCGGCGGCACGTTCCGGTATCGGATCGTGTCGCTGGAGCCGTTCGCGGGCTGATCCGCTCGATGACGATCGACGACGGTCGCCGCAGGGCGCGGGAGGCGCCGCGCGTCCGGGACATGCCGGCTCCGCGCAAGAGCGAGGGTGCGGCCGGCGGCGTCGCACAGCGGATCTTCGCGTGGCCCTACCGCGGGGTGCTCGCGTTCATGCTCTGGACGGGTGTGAGCCCGAACCAACTCACGGTGCTCGCGCTCGCCGCCAACGTCGTGTCGGGCATCCTGATCCTGTCCGGCGAATGGGTGTGGGCGGCGATCGCACTGATCCTCGGCGGCATCTTCGACGTGATGGACGGCTCGGTCGCACGGCAGCGTGGCGAATCGCGGCGCTCCGGCGCGTTCATGGACTCGGTGTTGGACCGGATCGCCGACATGGTCGTGTTCTCGTGCCTGTTCTGGCGACTCGCTGCGGACGGCCAGACGACCGCCGCGATCCTCGCGCTGATCACGCTGGTGGTCTCGGTCGCGGTGAGTCACGTGCGTGCGGAGGCCGAGGCCGCGAAGGTCGTGCTGACCGAAGGCTTGTTCCAGCGGTTGGAACGCGTGATCGCGCTCGTCGTCGGCCTCCTGATCCCGGGGATGATGTTGCCGGTGTTGTTGCTGCTCGCCGTGCTCGGCACCGCGACGGTGCTGCAGCGATCGTTCCTCGCGGTGCGTGGCGCGTGAGCGATCCCGAACACGTCCGCGTCGGCACGCTGGCGGAGATCCCCGAAGGCGAGATCCGCGCGTTCGACCTTCCCGCTGCGCGCGTGGCGATCGCACACGACGAGCGCCGGCTGTTCGCGTTCGCCGAAACGTGCACGGGCCAGGGGTGCTCGCTCGCCGAGGGCTCGTTCGACGATCGCTCGGCGCAGGTCACGTGCGCGGCCTGCGACAGCGTCTTCGACCTCGAGACGGGGGAGCCGATCGATGGACCCGCGCGCGACCCACTGCCCCTCTACAGCGCGCGCGAGGTCGACGGCTGGATCGAGGTCTCGGTCGCGCCGGTCGCCTAGCAGCTCCTTCGGCCCGGTGACGGTGCTGCGGGAAGCGGCTACGCTCCGCACCCCCAGCCAAGGAGGCGTCGTCATGACCGAGCAGACCCGGTTCGACCTTCCGCAGGACCGGATGCCGACGTCGTGGTTCAACATCATGCCGTCGATCGTGCGGGCGGGGATGCAGCCGCTGCCGCCGCTGCACCCGGCGACGCACGAGCCCGTCGGGCCCGCGGACCTCCTCGCGCTGTTCCCCGAGTCGCTGATACTTCAGGAGGTCAGCACCGACGAGTGGATCGACATCCCGGGCGCCGTTCTGGACGTGTACAAGCTGTGGAGGCCGTCGCCGTTGCAGCGCGCCGTGCGGCTGGAGCAGGCGCTGCAGACCCCGGCGCGCATCTATTACAAGTACGAGGGCGTTTCGCCGGCCGGGTCGCACAAGCCCAACACCGCGATCGCCCAGGCCTACTACAACAAGGAAGCCGGCACGAAGCGGATCGCGACCGAGACGGGCGCGGGCCAGTGGGGTTCGGCGTTGTCGATGGCCTGCGCGTTCTTCGGCATCGACTGCCAGGTCTTCATGGTCAAGGCCTCCTACGAGCAGAAGCCCTACCGGCGCGTGTTCATGGAGACGTTCGGCGCGGAGGTCGTCGCATCGCCGTCACCGACCACGCAGGCTGGCAAGAAGATCCTCGAGGACAACCCGGAGTCGACCGGGTCGCTCGGCATCGCGATCAGCGAAGCGGTCGAGACCGCGGCGACGAGCGGCGGCTCGATCAAGTACGCGCTGGGCTCGGTGCTGGGCCACGTGTTGCTGCACCAGACGGTGATCGGCCTCGAGGCGAAGGCGCAGATGGAGCTCGCGGGCGACACACCCGACGTCGTGATCGGGTGCGTCGGGGGCGGTTCGAACTTCGCCGGGCTCGCGTACCCATTCATGGCTGACCGCCTCTCGGGCGCGAAGCCGGCGATGCGGTTCCTCGCGACGGAGCCGGCTGCGTGCCCGACCCTGACGAAGGGCACGTACGCCTACGACTTCGGCGACACGGCCGGCATGGCGCCGATCGTCCCGATGTACACGCTCGGGCACACGTTCGTGCCCGCGCCGGTGCACGCCGGCGGGCTGCGCTACCACGGCGACGCGCCTTCGCTCTCGTTGCTCGTCCACGGCGGGCACATGGAGGCTGTCGCGTACACGCAGAACGACGTGTTCGAGGCCGCGATCCAGTTCGCGAAGACAGAGGGCATCGTCGCGGCGCCGGAGTCCGCGCACGCGATCCGCGGCGCGATCAACGAGGCGATCGCGGCCCGCGACGCGAACGAGGAGCGCGTGATCCTGTTCAACCTCTCGGGTCACGGAGCGTTCGACATGCAGGCCTACGACGACTACCTGCACGGACGGCTCCTCGGGGTCGAGTTCGACCCGGCGGCCGAGGAGAACGCGCTCTCGCAGCTGCCGGACGTGCCGCCGATCGCCTGACGGCGGCCTCCGTCCCTAGGGCGCGTAGGTCTTCGGGTCGAGGTTGAAGTCCTTGGTTGCGAGCTGCGCTGCCTTCTCGGTGAGGAGCGTGTACCCGTCGGTGTTGAAGTGCACGCCGTCGGGCGCGCGGATCTCGATCACCTTCGTGCCGTCGCGGTAGAACGCGCTATAGCCGCCGGCCGAGGCGAACGTGTTCCACGTGTCGAAGTAGGCCACGTTCGGCAGCTCGTCGGCGACGCTCTGGAAGATCGCGTTCTGCTTCTGGATGAACTCCCAGCGGCTCTTGTCGCTCACGTTCGGCAACCCGATCCACACGACGTGGCCGCCGTCGCTGGTGGCGATCTTCGCGAACCGTTCGACGCGCGCCTGGTAGTGCGCTGCCCAATCGAACGTGCCGATGTCCTGCTCGAGCGTGCCGTCCGGATACAGCAGCCCTTGGTTGTCGTTCTCGCCGATCATCACCAGGATCAGGTCGGGGTCGGCGCGGTCGACGATCGTGTGCATCTGCGCCATCCAGTTGAAGTAGTCGAGGCGGGCGAGGCCCGTCGAGATCCGGCCCTGCTTGAACACCTCGGCCCAGAACGGCTTGAACACCGAGTCCGCCGCGAACCCGACGCCTTGCGCGAGCGAGTCGCCGACGATCGCCACCCGGAGCTGCCTGTCCGGCGTGGGCTCGCGGATGTCGGTGTCCTTCACGATCTTCTGGTGGTGTTCCTGCTCGCCGGGCGTCGCCGACGGCAGCGGATCGACCCCTACGTTCACGCCGCCCACCTCGGCGTTCGGGTCACGCCCGGCCGCACGCGACGCGGCGTTCGCGGCGGCGGTGAGCCCGGTGTGGTCGGTGAACCACACGAGCGGGTTCAAGATCGCGAGCGAGACCGTCCGGCGCGTGCCGGTGGGCGCCGCCTCGGCCGAGCGCCGCAGCTCCGGCGCGTAGAGGAACGCCCACACGAGCAGCGTCACGAGGATCACGACCAGCGCGCGGCCTGCCGGCATCACGCGGCGGCGGAAACTCTGTGGCGGGGTGGTCGGGTGCTCGCTCATCAGACCTAGAACTGGAAGTAGATGAAGGGTGCCACACCGCGCGGCCCCAAGGTCGTGATCGCGAACAGCGCGAGGCCGGCCGCGATCCCCATCGGCACCGGGTGTAGGCGCGACACGGCGGACCGGATCGCGGCCCCCGGGGCCCGCGGCACGAACTGCACCGCCAGACCGATCGCGATCGCGAGCAGCACCGGGAGCGTCACGAGCGACGTCGGTCCGCTCTGGAAGGTCACGAGCCGGCCGAGCATCGACAGGGCGGTCCCGACGGAGTCCGCCCGGAAGAAGACCCACCCGACGCAGACGAGGGCGAACGTCGAGGCCCATCGCAGCGCATGGGTCCACCAGGTGTCGGGCGGGGTCGCGAGCACCCCGCGGGCGCGGAGCGTCGCCTTCCAATGGCCGACCACGAGATACACCCCGTGCAGGCCGCCCCAGACCACGAAGTGCCAGGCGGCGCCGTGCCACAGCCCGCCGAGCAGCATCGTGATCATCAGGTTCTCGTAGGTGCGGACGGTGCCCTTCCGGTTCCCGCCGAGCGGGATGTAGAGGTAGTCACGCAGCCAACGCGACAGCGTCATGTGCCAGCGGCGCCAGAAGTCCTGGACGGACCGCGCGCTGTACGGCCGGTTGAAGTTCTGCGGGAACTCGAAGCCGAGCAGCTTCGCGACGCCGATCGCGATGTCGGTGTAGCCCGAGAAGTCGCAGTAGATCTGCACCGCGTAGGCGACGATCGCGACGAGCGATCTCGAGCGAGCTGTGCCGCGCCGGCTCGCCGAACACCGGATCGACGATCGCGGCTGCCAGGTAGTTCGGCGATCACCACCTTCTTGAACAGACCGCCGAGGATCAGCCAGCCCGCGCCGACGATGTCGAGGTGCCGCGGGTCGCGCTGGATGTCCAGCTGGGGGATCAGCTCGCCCGGTCGCACGATCGGACCGGCCACCAGGTGCGGGAAGAACGAGAGGTACAGCGTGGTGTCGACCCACGACGCCACCGGGAACTCCCGGCGGTAGACGTCGACGACGTAGCTGATCGCCATGAACGTGTAGAAGGAGATGCCGACCGGCAGCGCCACCTGGATCAACGGCGGCGCGAGGGCGGCGTGCAGGGCGGTCGCGCCGTTCGTCACGTTGACCGCGAAGAACCCGTAGTACTTGAAGAACAGGAGCGGCCCGATCACGGCCGCGATCCCGATGCCCATCGCCCACATCCGCCGGCGCTGGTCCTCCTGGCGCGAGACCACGATCGCCGCCGCCTGCGCGACGACGGTGACGCCCGCCAACAAGACGATGTACCGCGGGTTCCACCAGCCGTAGAAGATGTAGCTCGCCGCGATCATGAAGGCCTTCCATGCCCGGGCGTTGTGATTCAGGACCCAGTGCCCGAGGAAGACCAGACAGAAGAAGAGCGCGAAATCGACGGTAGGGAAGAGCATCGGCCGGACAGATGCTAGGCCACGGCGCAGCCGCCGTGGTGCATCGGCTAGAGGGTGAGGGCCGCCCGGCGCCGTTCGAGGTAGCGGCGCTCCGCGTCGTTGCCGACCAGCGCCAGCGCCCGGTTGTAGGCGTCCGCGGCCTCGGGCTCGCGGCCGGCACGGCGCAGCAGATCCGCTCGGGCCGCGTGGAAATGGTGGTACCGGTCGAGGTCGTCCGCCAGCGGGTCCAGGAGCCTGAGGCCCGCATCCGGGCCGTCGGCCATCGCCACCGCCACCGCCCGGTTGAGCGCGACCACCGGGGACGGACGGACGCGCTGGAGTTCGTCGTATAGGGAAGCGATCTGCGCCCAGTCGGTGTCCTCCGGTCTGGGAGCGCGGTCGTGGCAGGCGGCGATCGCGGCTTGCAGCTGGTAGGAACCGATGCCCGGCGACTCGTCGACGAGCGCGAGGCCTTCGTCGATCAGCGCATGGTCCCAACGCGCACGGTCCTGGTCGTCAAGCGTCACGAGGTCGCCCGCGGCGTCGGTCCGCGCGGCCCGGCGGGCGTGCTGCAGGAGGAGCAGCGCGAGCAGCCCGCGGCTCTCCGGCTCCTCCGGGATCAAGTGATCCAGCAGTCGCGCGAGCCGGATCGCCTCGGCGCACAGATCGGTTCGGATCAGCTCGCCCTCTGTGGCCTCGTAGCCCTCGTTGAACACGAGGTAGACGACCGCCCGGACGCCGTCGAGGCGGTCGGGGAGCGCCTCGCGTGGTGGCACGACGTAGGGGATCCCCGCGTCGCGGATCTTCCGCTTCGCACGGGTGAGCCGCTGCCCGAGCGTCGGCTCCGGTACGAGGAACGCGCGGGCGATCTCCTTGGTCGAGAGCCCGGCCACCGTCCGGAGGGTGAGCGCGACGCGCGCGTCCAACGCGAGCGACGGATGGCAGCACGTGAACAACAGCCGCAGCCGATCGTCCGGGATCTCGTGCATGTCGTCTCCCATCGCCTCGAGCTCCGCGATCTGCATCGCCGCGGCGGTCTTCTCCCGCCCGACCCGTTCGCGCCGAAGGCGGTCGATCGCGCGATTGCGGGCCGCGGTGAACAGCCACGCGGTGGGATCGCGCGGGACGCCTCGCTGCGGCCAGGTCCGCAGCGCCTGTTCGCAGGCGTCCTGCCAGGCCTCTTCCGCAAGGTCGAAGTCGCGCGTGACGCGGATCAGCGTGGCCACGGCGCGCCCCGTGTCGTCGCGATAGGCGCGGTCGACGACCTCGGCGACGGTCCCCATCAGTCGGCGACCGGCCGGACCTCGATCGAACCCTGCTGGACGCTCGGGTCCGTGCGGCGACATCGATCGCGGCATCGAGGTCGTCCACGTCGATCAGGAAGTAGCCGCCGAGCTGTTCTTTCGTCTCCGCATACGGCCCGTCCGTGACGAGGCGCTCGCCGTTGCGAACCTGGACCGTGGTGGCGGTGGACGTCGGCTGGAGCTCGTCACCGGCCAGGGACTGCCCTTTGTCGGAAAGGTCCTTCATGAGGACGTCGTAGGCGGCGTAGACCTCGTGGCGCTCGTCTTCGCTCATCGCCTCGAACGCGTGCTCGTCCGCGTAGATCAGCAGTAGATACTTCATCCGATCCTCCTTCGGTCTGCGCGGCGCTGCCCGAGCGGACGGCGCCTTCATCCGCATCGACGAACGGGCGGCTCGCATCTCGACATCGAGGTGGCGGAGATCCGCGCTAGCCTTGGACGCTATCCCACCGAGGACGAGGAGGCCCACCGAGATGTCCCGAGACACCGACTGGCACGTGTTCGACAAGGCCTGCGAGATCACCGCTATGGCGGCCCGCGGGACCGCCGACGAGGTCAGCGCCGCCCAGCTCGCCGACATCTTCCGCGAGGTCTTCGGCGCGCTCCGCGACGCGGCGAACGCCATGGACGCGGGCACGCCGGCGGGGTTCTAGGGCTAGCGCCCGGACACGTCGCGCAGCGAGACGATGCCGATGAGGCGATCCCCCTCGACCACGGGGATGTGCCGGAACCCTTCCTCGAGCATCCGGTCCCGTGCCTCCGCGACCGACGATTCGGGTCCCAACGTGATCGGATCGTCCGTCATCCAGCCGGCCACGGCGTGACCCGCGGCGTCGTGCTCGGCGGCGAGCGCCCGGACGATGTCGCGCTCCGTGAAGATGCCGCGCAGGCGATCGCCGTCGACGATCAGCGCGGCGCCGACGTGTTGGAGGCTCATGACCTGGGCTGCTTCAGAGACGGTCGCGTCTTCGGCCACCGTCACGAGCAGCGTGCTCATCACGTCGCGCAAGGTCTCCATGCCGGCTGAGCCTAGCCTTCCCTCCTCGGCGCGGGTAGCCGTCTGGGATTGGTACGCGCCCCGCGCTCGGCTGTACGCGTGGCGCCGAGGACGGCCGAGCGCGTACCGAACCTTGGTATCCGAGTTGATGCTGCAGCAGACGCAGGCATCTCGTGTCGAGCCGGCGTTCCGCGCGTTCCTGCGGCGGTTCCCGACGGTCGCTTCGCTCGCTGCGGCGAGCCGAGCCGACGTCCTGCGTGCGTGGGCGGGACTGGGCTACAACCGGCGGGCGGTCCACCTGCACGCGGCGGCGCAGGCGGTTGTTCGAGATCACGGCGGGCGCGTGCCGACCGACGTCGACGCGCTTCGGTCGCTGCCGGGCGTCGGTTCGTACACCGCCGCGGCGGTCGCGTCGATCGCCGGCGGTGTGGCGGTCGCCGCGCCCGATGTGAACGTCCGGCGGATCGTCGAGCGCGTCGGGTTCGGCGGTGACGAGTCACCGGCGCGATCGTCGGTCGACGCCGCCGCGCAGCGATGGGTCGACAGTGACGATCCCGGCGGATGGAACCAAGCCTTGATGGACATCGGGCGCGAGCACTGCCGGGCGGTGCCGCGGTGTGACGGCTGTCCGTTGTCCCGTGCGTGCCGATGGCGGCGGGTACACCCCACCGGCGGGCCGGTCGAGCGCGGCCCCAACCGCCAGGGGCGTTTCGCCGGGTCGATGCGCGAGGTGCGTGGTCGTGTCGTGGACGTCCTTCGGAGTCGCTCCTCCGCCGGGCCGGCGGCGCTTGCCAACGAGACGGGGTTCGACCCGAGCAGGGTGAGGGAGGCGCTCGAGGGTCTCGTCCGCGACGGGGTGGTCGAACGATCCGGACGCTCGTACCGCCTTCCGGCGTAGGCGCTTCCCCTTGACGCTGATGCGCAGGCCGCCGTAGCCTCTTCAGCTATGAGAATCATTCCCATTCTCGCCCAGCGGCATGGCTGAGCGCGCGGTCGCGGCGGACACGGCGCTGTTGTCCGCGGAGGGCATCTGGGCCGGGTACGGCCGCGAGCCGGTGATCGAGGACGTCTCGCTCGAGATCCGGCCCGGGGAGTTCGTGGCGCTCGTCGGACCGAACGGGTCGGGCAAGTCCACGCTCCTGCACGTCCTGCTCGGCTCGATCGAGCCGGCGGCCGGCACCGTCCGGCTCTTCGGCGAGTCGCCCGACCGGTTCCACGCCAGGTGGCGTCTCGGGTTCGTGCCGCAGCGGCCGACGCTCGAGAGCGAGGTGCCCGCGACCGTCCGGGAGATCGTCTCGTCGGGGCGGCTTCGGCAGCGCGGCTGGTGGCGCCGACAGAGCGAGACCGACCGCACTGCCATCGATCACGCGATCAGCTCCGTCGGGCTCGCCGAGGTGGCCGACGGTCCGTTGAACGAACTGTCCGTGGGCCAACAGCAGCGCGCATTCATCGCGCGTGCGTTCGCGAGCGAACCCGACCTGCTGGTCCTCGACGAACCGATCGCGGGGGTCGACCGCGCGTCGCAGCGACGGTTCCGCGAGTCGCTCGTCCACCTGCAGCGCGAGCACGGTGCAGGCGTGCTGCTCGTCTCGCACGAGCTGTCCGCCGTCAGCGATGTGATCGACCGGGTCATCGTGCTGAAGCGCCGGGTCTTGTTCGACGGATCGCCGGCTGAGCTCGCGTCCTCGGGCGTCTCGCTCGGGATCCATCAGGACGACCTGCCGCTGTGGCTGGAGGGATTGCGGTGATCGGCGCGCTGCCGCTGCCGGCGCCGCTCGACACGGCCGACGTCCAACGCGCGCTGCTCGCGTGCGTTGCCGTCGGCGCGTTCGCGCCGACGATCGGCGCGTTCCTCGTGCAGAAGCGGCTGTCGCTGATCGGCGACGGCGTGGGCCACGTCGCGTTCGCGGGGGTTGGGCTCGGTCTCCTCGTCAACATCTGGCCCGTCTGGACCGCCCTGGTGTTCGCCGTTGGCGGCGCCGTCGGGCTGGAGCTCCTTCGGGCGAAGCGCCGGATCGCGGGTGACCTTGCGCTGGCGCTCTTCTTCTATGCGGGCATCGCGCTGGGCGTGGTGTTCGCCGCCAAAGCAGGCGACCTCGACCTCGAGACATTGCCGTACCTGTTCGGCGACCCGTTGCGGATGTCGACGGGCGGCCTTGTGGCGGTGCTCGTCGTCGGCGCGATCGTCGCCGTTGGCATCTGGTCGCTGCGGCGCGTGCTCTTCGCCGTTGTGTCCGACGAAGGATGGGCCCGTGTCGAAGGCCTGCCGGTCGACACGCTCGGCGTCGGTCTCGCTGCGCTCACCGCCGCGGTGATCGTCTCCGGCATGAAGGTGGTCGGCCTGCTGCTGATGGCCGCCCTCATGGTGCTGCCGGTCGCGAGCGCACAGCTGCTCGCTCGGTCGTTCCGTCAGACGGTGTGGCTCGCGGCGCTGATCGGCGCGTCGAGCGCGTTCGTCGGCGTGGTCGTCGGACAGGTGTTCCACCTGTCGATCAGCGGGTCGATCGTGTTGGTCGCGGCGGCGGTGTTCACCGTGGTGAGTCTCGCGCGACGGTCGCTCCCTGCAGCGGTGAAGAGCGCGGCATGAAGACCGAGCTCGACACGACGGTGGAGGCGCGCTTGCGTGGCGCCGGCCAGCGCTACACCGAGCAGCGGCGCGACCTCGTGCGCTTGCTCGCCGACGCCGCGAGCCCGCGCTCGATCCCGCAGATCCTCGCCGTAGCGGGCGACATGAAGCAGAGCTCGGCCTACCGCAACCTCGCGGAGCTCGAGCACGCCGGCGTCGTGCGGCGGGTTCCCACCGATGAGGAGTACGGGCGCTACGAGCTCGCCGAAGACCTGATCGGCCACCACCACCATCTCGTGTGCTCGAACTGCGGCACGATGCGCGACGTCGAGGTGCCCGCCGATCTCGAGGCGACCCTCGACCGAACCCTCGATCGGATCGCGAAGCGCGCGGGCTTCGCGCAGGTGCAGCACCGGCTCGAGCTCGTCGGCCTGTGCGCCGATTGCGCCGCTATGGCGTGAGGTAGGGCTCGGAGGGCACGGGGATCTGCTGGACGGTGTCCGCCGCGACCAGCACCTCGCGTCCGACCGGATAGACGGCGCCCGTGACTTGCAGCCACTCGTCGGTCGGGTAGGTCCCGGGCGGCAGCCCGACGATCCGCACCTGCGCGACCGTCGCGTCGGCAACGCAGCACGTGACGACGTACCGCGTCAGCAAGATCTCGTCCGGCGGCGCGCTCGTGTCCGTCGTGACGAAGCCCTCGAGCGTGATCGGCTGGCCGGCGCGCGCCTCGAGTTCCTGCATCGCCGTCGGGAATGACTGGGCGGCCCCGATGTCGACGAAGTCCAGTGGGCCGGTCACGTCGCGAGCCGTCGCGCCGATCGCGGACCCCGCGTAGGTCGAACGCTTGCCGGCGGAGAACGCGCCGAGTGCCGAGGGCGGGAGCGCGAGCACCAGCACGACCGGCAGCGCGATCACGCCGAGCGCCCACGCCGTGCGCCGCTCGAGCGGCTCTTCCGTGTCGGATCGCGCCGTCCACAGACGGCCGATCGCCGCGATGGACATGATCACGGCGCCCATCGGCACGAGCCACGCCGTCCGCGACGACAAGTAGAGGTAGGTCCGGCCGGTCAGGAAGAGGGTCCAGAACATCAGGGCCCAGCTCAGCAGGACGAGCCCGATCGCCACGCGCGTCGGACTCCAGCGAGCCCTCGTCGCCTCGACGGTTACCGCACTCATCCCCAGATCACCTGCATCCACAAGCACGCGACCAGCGTCACCGCGGCCACGACGATCAACACCGTTCGGAAGAACCCCTTCGAGAAGGTTCCCACGTAGAGCGCTCCGAGCTTCATGTCCATCATCGGCCCGAACACGAGGAACGCCAGCTGTGCGGACGGGCCGAACGCGGTGAACGACGCCGCGACGAATGCGTCGGACTCCGAGCACAACGACAAGAAGAACGCGAGCGCCATCATCGCGACGATGCTCAACACCGGCAGCGACGCGAGGTGGTTCGCTAGCGATGCGGGCACGAACGTCTGGATCGTTGCGGCGACCAGGCCGCCCACGATCAGGAACCGCGCCATGAACACGAGGTCGCTCGACAGGTGCGTGATGAACCGGCGCCCGCGCGATTCGTCGTGATCATCGGGCTCGTCCGTGACGGTCGCGCCGCGCAGCAGCTCGCCGGGGGCGCGGGCGCCGATCACCCAGCCGACGCACATGGCGACGATCATCCCGAGCACGAACCGGCCGCCGACCATCAGCCACTGCGAGTCGCGGCCTCGATATGCGACGAACGTCGAGGCGATCACCACCGGGTTCACGATGGGCGCCGCGAGCATGAACGTGACCGCCGCCGCCGGCGACAGGCCTTTGCGCGCGAGGCGGCGTCCCACCGGCACGGAGCCGCACTCACAGACGGGGAACGCCATGCCCGCGAGCGCGGCGGCGGGGATCTGCAGCGAGCGAGGCAGCGCGGCCATGCGCGCGAACGAGGACGCCGGCACGAACACCTCGATCAGCGCGGAGACCGCCGCGCCGAGCGCGACGAACGGCATCGCTTCGATCAACAGCGAGCCGAAGATGATCAGCAGGTTCCTGAGCCACGCGATCTGCATCGGGTGGCCGAACCGCGCGAACAGCGCGATGGCCACGAGCATCAGTGTCACCCGCAACCACGTGCGCTCCGGCGTCGCGGAGGGTGGTGCCGGCGGGGCGGTCTGCGGCTCGGTCCGGGTCGTCGCCATCAGCAGTACCTCCCGAACCTGACCGCGTAGCTCGCGAACGCGTCGGCGAACAACGGCGAGCCGTCCGGCGCCTTGTCCGCCTTCAGCGACGCGACGACGTCCTCAGCAGAGGTCGTGGCGCCATCGCTCCGATCGAGGAACACGCCGCCACCGACCACCGAGTCGCTCCCGGCCGGCGTCGGGACCGTCGCGGTCTTCCCGGTCTGCTCGAGTCCGGTTCCCGTCACGACCGCGGTCGCATCCGGCACGGCACGGAACACGGCATCGAGGATCGAAGAGACGCCAGTGGCATCAGCGTTCTGCGATCCATCGAGCGCAACCGCGAGCAGGTCAGGGGTCGCATCCGCGCCCCAACCTTTCGAGAGGAACCCGCCGACCGCGACGGCCGGGTTCGCGCCGGCCGGGACCGTGCGGTCGCGCACAGGGCCGGTGCCGTACCACGAGTCGCCGGTCAATCCGGCGTCGCCCACCGCGGTTTCAACGAGACCGATCTTGGTCGCGCCGCCGGTCGATCGATCGAGGTCGTCACCGAGCGTCGCGATCACCGGCTGCGGCGAGCCGGGTCCGAACGCGCGCACGACGTTGCCGTTCGCGTTGCGGATCAAGGCGCCCGTGATCCCGTGTTGCGATGGAAGTCCGCCGGTCCCGATGGTCGACTCGACCGCGATGGGATCGTTCGGAACGGACCCGGTTTCTGCTCTTCCTTCTGATGTGTGGACGCCCTGCGGCAGATCGGGGAACGGTGCGCGCACACCCGTCGCGCTCTGGCCTTTCTCGACGACGAGGACGACGAGCGGGGTATGCGCACCAGATGCGACGACCTTGGGGATCGCAGTTCCCGCTCGAACCTCCGGGTGTGGACGATCCACTCCGAGGAGCGGTTCCAATGTCGGCGCCACCTGATCAAGGGAAACCCCGACAGGTGCTCGACCGCTTCTGATCCCTCGTCCGAGGAAGTTCAGATCTACCGATCCAGGTTGATCGGAGATCCCTTCCGACGGCCACTGCACGCCGTCCGTGACCACCGGCGTCGACCCGCCGACGCCGATCACATCGGGGGAGCGTCCGTCGTAGGTCCCGGCCGTGATCAAGGTGCGGAGCTCCGCGGGCAGCGAGCAGAAGGGAGCTGGCGCGGCGACCGCCGTGGCGTCGGATCGACACGACTTCCCCACACACCCGATCCGCAGCACCGCGGCGGGGATCCCGATCAACGCCAGGGCCACCAGGAGCACGGTCAGGCGACGCCCTGTGTTCATCACGTCACGGTACCCGCGAGGTGGTCGTCGCACGCCCCGTCGTCTGGTTACCTACAGGGCCATGCCTCGCCGCACCCGTCGTGTCGTCGTGCCTCTGGTCGCGGCGTTCGCACTCCTCGTGCCGCTCGTGATGAGCGCTCCGGCGCCCGCGGCGCAGTCCGACCAGGATCTGATGAACCTCGCGTGCAGCATCCCGCACCGTTACCTGGTGCGCACGTGGAACGGCTTCAGCCCGGACCGCGGGCCGGAGCTCACCGCGATCCCGGCCGAGCCGAACTTCATGGGCGCCGGCCTGCCGCACGTGGGGCCGTGGGACTACATCCAGCACGTGCCGATGTTCTGGTACGGGCCGGGTCACATCAAGGCCCAAGGCCAGGTCGGCGGCGACGTCACCCTCGCCGACATCGCTCCCACACAGGCCAAGATCCTCGACTTCAACGGGTTCACGACGCCAGACGGCACTGCCCTTTCCAACGTCATCCAGCCGGGTCAGAAGCCGCCGAAGCTGTTGATCGTTCTCGTCTGGGACTCGGCCGGCATCAACGTCTTGCAGAAGCACGCGGCCCAGTGGCCGTACCTGAAGTCGTTGATCCCCCAGGGCACCTGGTTCAAGGACGCCTATGTCGGGTCCTCACCCACCTCGACCGCGCAGGACCACGCGACCATCGGGACCGGCGCGTTCCCGATCCATCACGGGATCGTGGCCCATCACTTCCAGCTCGGCGGCCAGGACACGACGCCCTACCAGATCGGCCCGAACTTCTTCGTGGATCCGACGTTCGCGGACATCTACGACCAGGCCGAGAACAACCAGCCGATCGTCGGGATGGTCGCGACTGCGGACATCCACCTCGGGATGATGGGTCACGGCAGCTTCTGGAACGGCGGGGACCGTGACATCGCCATGACCCGCTCGCCGGCACAGACCGGCGGGACGTCGACCGCCGAGGGCGACGTCTGGAACCTGCCGAAGGTCGACGCGCCGTATTACTCGGTGCCGTCGTTCCTCCAGCACGAGGAGAGCATCCCTCAGAGCATCATCGACAGCGTCGACCGCGCCGACGGCAAGCTCGACGGCATGTGGCGAACCAACGACATGGCGCAGCTTGGGAACAGCTTCGACACGCCGGCCCGGACCGTCTTCGAAGAGCACATCGTCGAGCAGACGATCAAGAACGAGCACTTCGGCGCGGACAGCATGCCCGACATGCTCTATCTGAACTTCAAGGAGATCGACTACGTCGGCCATGTGTGGTCGATGGACAGTCCGGAGATGACCGACGCCGTGAAGTATCAGGATGAGGCGCTCAAGCGGTTCATCCCGTACCTCAACCAGCAAGTGGGCAAGGACAACTGGGCGATGGTGATCACGGCCGACCACGCCGCGATGCCGAACCCCATCGACTCGGGTGGCTTCGAGATCTCGACCGGCGCCGTCTCGTCGGCGATCGAGACCAAGTTCGATACGAACGGTCCCACGGTGCCGATCGTCGACAACGTGCAGCCGGGCTCGATCTTCTTGAACGAACAAGACGTGGCTGCCAATGGCACGACGATCGCCGACATCGCCCGATACGTGCAGACGTTGACCCAGGCGGAAACGTCGGGCGGTGGCGTGACGCCGAACCCCGGCCAGGAGAACGACCCTGTGTTCCAGGCCGTGTTCCCCTCGTCGATCCTGCCCGACCTCCCGTGCATCCAGTCCATCGTGAAGAAGACCCAGAACATCGTGTAGTGACGTTCACGGTTCGGCCCGGTCCGTCTCGTATCCTTCGGTGGTTCTCGGACCGGTTCCCGGCCGACCAAACAGAACGGAGCACCGACCCCCATGGCCACCGATGAGATGGTGACGGTCCCCGAGGCCTCGGAGACCGACACCGGCGGACGCTCGAGCCTGCTCGGCTCGTGGTGGGCGATCGCCCTCACCGCCATCGTCCTGGGTCTGGCGCTCGGCTGGCGGTTCCTGCTCGATCCGAGCCTTTCGGCCCCGACCCGCGACCCTGCTTGGTACACCTGGCGAGCTCAGGTGATCTTGGACGCCCACCCGGTCCGGGTCGTCCAGGACTGGGGTCCGAACGGCCTGTTCTCGGCCGGCTACCGGGTGAGCGTGCCGGTGTTCGGCGCGCTGCTGCAGCGGGTCGCCGGCATCGATCGCTACACGTTCTCGACGCTGTTCATGGTCGGGATCCCCGTGTTCGCGGGGCTGGCGCTCGCCGCGGCGTTCTACCGGAGCCGCCGCGACCCGGTCGTGATCCACATGGCGATGCTCGCGGCGGTCGCGCTGTTCATGTCGACCCCGTACATCGGCTACCTCGACAACGCGACCGTGCTGTTCCTGCTGTGTCTGACGATCCCGTTCCTGCATGAAGCGCGGACATCGTGGGGCGCCCGCACGGCGCTGTTCCTGATCGGGATGGCGGCTGCGTTCACACACCCGACGACCTGCGTGATCTTCGGTGGCATCCTGCTGGCGGTCTTCGGCTGGCATTTCTTGACGAGCCGGTTCTCGTTCGGCGCCGCGCTGAAGGCCGACGGCCCGATGCTGATGTCCGTCGGGTTCGGCATGATCGCCGGGCTGTCCTGCTGGGTGATCGGGATCTGGGGATCCTCGGCGAGCCTCGCCGAGGCGGCGCTCCCGCCGCCGTATACCGCGGCGTTCTTCGCGGCACGGCTGCGCGAGTGGATCTTGTCGATGCAGCCGATCGTGATCGTACCGTTCATCGTGATCGCGATCGCGTCGACGGTCCTGCGAGCGAAGCGCTACACGAAGCCCGCGCGCACCGAGGACCTTGCGTCGATCTGGTGGTTGCTCGCGCTCGCCGGCGCGCTCACCGTGATCACGGGTAAGGCGATCCCGTACTACCGCTTTATGAACGCGTCCGCCGCGCCGATGGCGCTCGTCGGACTCGGGAGCTTCGCGGCGATCCATTGGTTCTTCACCGACCGCGCGCCGTCCAAGTGGGTCGGCTGGACCGGCGTCGGACTCGCGGTGTGGGGCGCGCTCGGGTTCGTGATCCCAAAGGTGTTGACCGACCTGCCGACGAACGAAGCGGTGGCGTTCTTGCCGAACATCCGCCTCGTCGTGATCGTCGCCGTATTGCTGCTTGGTGTGCTTGTCGCGATCCGAGGCTTCGCCGGCGACGTGATCCCGAAAGCGATCGCCGGCGGTTTGGCGACAGTGTTGATCGCGGGCTCGCTCGGCATCGTGCTCTACGACGGGTTGCAACGCAGGTGGGTGTCCGATACGAACCAGTGGGCCAACCAGGACGTGCGGACCTCGCTGGCCGCGGTCCACGAGGTCGTGAGCGCCGCGGGCGAGCGGCCCAACGTCCTGCTCGTGAACTACCTCGACAGCAACGACTCCACCGGGACGAACACCGCCTACGGCTGGGCGAAGACCTGGACCAACGTGTTCCGCACCGGGCTGCCGGGGGACGCGCCCGAACGGTCCGTCACCTACCTCGGAACCGTCGACAACTTCCTCGCGGGCAAGCCGACGACGTCCTCGGTCGGCAGCGCCGGGTACAACGACATCGCGCGACAGCATTTCTGTGAGGCGCAGTGGGTCGACCAGTACTGCTCGGTGAACGGGGACACCCCGCCGGACTATCCGGCGCGGTTCCAACAGTTCACCGAACCGCCGGTCGTGTTCCTGATCGATCAGTACTACGAGCAGGGCCTGTGCAACGGCGTGGCCAACTGCAGCACCGAGCAGCGGGACGCGCTGTTGAAGCAGGCGACGGCGAACGCGACGCCGATCGGCCCGGGCGTGTGGGTGTTGAACGGCGCGTTCTCCGGTGGGACCGAGAACGGGACGACGCTGTACACACCGCCGGCGGATGTCGTGGCGCAAGCAAAGGCTGCGGCGAACGCGAAGCAGGCCGAGCTGCAGGATCACCCCGGTGCGTTCGCCAACATCGGGCACAACCTCCTCGTGATCGCGATCCTCGCGCTGATCCTGATCCTGCCGGGATGGCTCGCGTCCTCGTGGTTCGGGCTCCGGACGACGATCGACCGGATCGCGCTTATCCCCGGGATGTCGGTGATCATGCTGATGCTCTCGGGCATCGTGGTGCTCGCGGTGTGGCGCGGCTCGCTCACCACGACCAAGGGCTGGGCCGTCGTGCTCGTCGCCATCGGCCTGGGCGGTGCGCTCCGCAGCGCCGACGCATGGCTCAAGAAGCCCCTCGACAACTTCGCCGGGTTCTTCAACAAGCTTTTCTCGCCCTTCGCGAAGCGCGCCTTCGCGGTCCTGCTGTCGATGCAGTTCCTCGCGCAGGCGGGCCAGGGCGCGGTGCAGGGCGCGATCGGCAAGTCGATCGGGTTCGGCGGTGAGAAGGGCTTCGACGTGCAGAACGTGCCGTCGGCCGACTACCTGCTCAAGGTCATCTTGCTGCTGTACGTGCCGTACACGCTGATCAGCCCGTTCATGGGCGTCTTCATCGACCGTTTCGCGCGGCGACGCGTGATGTGGTGGGCGAGCTGGATCGTCGCCGCGATCGTCGCGGTGATCGCGGTCGTCGTGTTGATCCCGCTCGGCTCCCAGTCCTCGGAGGGCAAGGCCGCCTCGACCGCAGGGCTGATCATCGCGCTGATCGCCGCCCAGGCGGTCGCGCGGGTCGCGCTCGCGGTGAAGTCCGCGGCGCTACCCGATGTCTCGAGCGGGAAGGACCTCTTGCAGGGCAATGGCCTGTCACAAGCGGGCGGTGCCGTCGCGCAGATCGTCGGGATCGTCGTTGGCGTCGCGTTCGGCGGCTTGATCGCGTCGTGGGTCGGCGTGATGGCCGGGGCCGGCATCCTCGTGATCTGCGCGATCGTCGCGATGCAGATGGAGCATGTCGAGGCCGTCGCGCACGCCACGACGTTCGCCCAGGAGGCGGGCCAGATCATCAAGAACATCTGGGCCGGCATCAAGGAGGTCGCCGGCCGGGCGCCCGCCGCGATCGGCCTGATCTCGTTCCAGATGATGCGTTACCAGTTCTGGGGCTTCGGCCTGTTCGTGTTCGCGCTCTACGCGAAGAACCTCGTGCAGGGCGGGATAGACAAGGCGGGCACGCTGTCGCTCGTGCTCTCGGGCCTCGGTGGCCTGCTCGGCGGCGCGATCGGTCTCGTCGTGGCGCAGAAGTACAAGGACCGGATCGCGCCCATCCGGCTGCTGCTGTTCTCGATGTTCCTGATGGGTGGCTCGGCGCTCGTGTTCGGGGCGATGGTCTCGAAGCTGGGCTTCGCGCTGATGCTGTTCTTCGGGTTCTTTTCGTTCTTCCTCGGGAAGATCTCGTCGGACACGATCACGCAGCAGGCGATGCCAGACGACTTCCGCGGTCGCGCGTTCGCGCTCTACGACATCGCGTACAACCTCGGGTTCATCGTGCCGGCGTTCATCCTGTCGGCGATCTGGATCGAGGGGAGCGCGTCGCGCACGCGCGTGATCCTGGTCGTGTCGGGCGCGGTGTTCATCGGGCTGACGTTCCTGGTCGCCCTGTGGTCGCGGAAGGTGCACGACCAGTTCGCGTCGCAGGACGACATCGTCTCCGGTGACGAACTGGTCGCAGGTGATGTCGGCGCCTGAGCGCGCCGGCGGCATCCGAGCGCTCGCGGCATCCTGGCGTCCGGCCGAGATCGGCCTCATCGCGCTCCGCATCGTCGTGGTCGTGACGGTGATCGTCGGTGTGCCGCACTACCCGGACTCGGCGGCGCACCGCTTCTACAACATCGCGCACCTGCCTGGGATCCCGTGGCGCAACAGCCCGGTGGAATACGCGATCGGCGACTACATCGTGATCCGCGCGGTCGGCTGGGGGAGCCTCGCGCTCACGCGGATGTTGCTCGCGGTGGTCGCCTTCACGGCCGACCTCGTGGCGTGGCGCGCGGTGGCCCGTGGGTGGGGCCGCGACGCCGCGATCCGCTATCTGTGGCTCGGCGCGCCACTGCTGATCTTCATCTACCGGCGGAGCGACCTCGTGCCAGTGGCGCTCGCGGCGCTCGCACTGGCGTGGGCACGCCGCGAACGGGAACGCGTGGGCGGGATCGCGCTCGGCATCGCCGCGCTGTCGAAGATCTGGCCGCTGGTCGTCGCGCCGGCGTTGGCGCTGGAACGACGCTGGCGCGCGATCTGGACCGCCGCGATCGCGTTCGGGGCCGGGCTGGTCGCGTGGCTCGCCATCGGCGGATCCGCTGCCTTGCAGCAGGTCGGCACGTTCCGTGGATCGACCGGATGGGAGATCGGCTCGACCATCGGCGTGCCCGTGTGGGCGGTCACGGGTCAGCACCGGTTCGAGGAGGGCGCCAACCGCGCCGGCACGATCCCGCCCGGCGCACCCGAGTTGCTGCTGGCGCTGGCCCTGTTAACCGTGACCTTGATCTGGCTGCTCGCGCGACATCGTGACGAACAGCCTGCAGGCGTGCCGGCGATGGCGGCCGTCGCTGCGTTGCTCGTGTGCTCGCCGGTGTTCAGCCCGCAGTATGTCGCGTGGTTGCTTCCGTGGGCGGCCGTCGCCGGAGGCGACGGCCGCCGGTGGACCTGGCTCGGGGCCGCGCCCGTGATCATCACCGGCGCCCTCGTCACCATCTGGTACGTCGATATCAACCTCGGGCCCGGCGGGAACCAGCTGGTGCTCGGGGCCCGTAACCTTTCCGTGCTCGTGATCGTCGTCGTCTATCTCGTCGAAGCGTTCCGGAGCCGGCGTGCCTGAGATCGCGTCGCGCGATGGCACGCGGCTGCACGTCGAGGTGGAGGGCGACGGCGAGCCGGTCACGGTCTTCGCACACGGCCTCACCAATTCGTGCATGGAGCTTGCCGCGTTCACCCCGATGGCGCCCGGAACGAAGGTGCGCTTCTGCTTCCGCGGACACGGGCACTCCGGCACGCCCGAGCCTGGTCACTACGCATTCGCCGACTTCGCCGACGATCTGGACGCGGTCGCGACGGCATACAGCGCGACGCGCGCGGTCGGGACATCGCTCGGGCAGGGCGCGATCACGCATCTTCTCGGCCGCGACCCCGACCGGTTCGAGCGGATCGTCTTCGTCCTGCCGGCCGCGCTCGATCTGAAGATGACCGATCACGCGCGGTTCGATCACGTCGCGGATCTGCTGGAAACGCTGCCGGTCGACCAAGCGGTCGAGGCGATCGTCGCCGACTCGAGGAGGCGCGCGGATTACGACGAGAAACCGTGGCTCCGAGAGCTCGACATGTTCCTCTGGCAGGACCTCAACGCGATCGGCGTCGCGCGGTCGATCCGCGAGATCACGCGGGACACGGCGATCAGAGACCGAGCGCTGTTGCGGGCGGTCACGGCGCCAACGCTGATCCTCTGCCAGGAAGGGGATGAGATCCACCCGCTCGAGCTCGGCGTCGTCCTGGCCGAGCTGATGCCGAACGCCGAGCTGGTCGTGATGGGTTCCGAGGACGAACTCCTCGCGAGGCTGCCGGAGCTCGTCACCCGCGTCGCCGCGTTCCTCGCGGAGAGCGGGTGAGCGTCCCGACGACGGGCCGTAGCGACCTCCTGGGTTCGTTGCTGGCGGTCGCGATGGGCGTGTTGTTCGCGTGCGTCGTCATCGTTGGCGCTGGCCTCTTGCACGGCGAGCCCCCCTTCACGCTGCTCTTCCTCCGGTTCGGCCTAACCGCGATCCTGCTCGCCGTGCTTGCGTTCGCGACCGGCCGCCCGGTGCTCCCCGCTCCCGGGGAGCGGCTCGGCCTCGCGCTCATCGGGCTGCTCGGCTACGGCACCGAGTCCGCGCTGTACTTCGGCGCGCTGAACCATGGAAGTGCTGCGACGGTGACCCTCCTGTTCTACCTGTACCCGGTGTGGGTCATGGTGGCGGCGAGCCTGCTCGCGCGACGGGTGCCCGCCCGCGCGCTGGTCTTGTCGCTCGCGATGGCGCTCGTCGGTGGCGCGACGGTGATCGTCGGCGGCGCGGGCGTCGACATCGAGACCGCAGGGATCGTGCTCGCGGTCGGGTGTTCCTTCGCCTACACGGGCTACCTCGTCGCGACCGAGCGGATCGCCGTCGCGACGAACCCGATGACGACCGGGCTGTGGGTCGCGGCGTTCGCGTCGGTCTCCAACCTCGCCTATGCCCTGGTCTCGACGTCGTGGACCCTGCCGAGTGGCCGGCTCGCGCCGCTGCGCGTGCTGGCGATGGCCGCGTTCACCTCCGGCGCATTCCTGTGCATGATTGCGAGCCTCCGGCGGATCGGGGCGGTGCGCAACGGGATCATCGGCGTGATCGAACCGTTGACGGTTGCGCTGCTCGCCGCGATCTTCCTGGGGCAACCGATCACCGCCTCTGTGCTCTTTGGCGGAGTCTTGATCCTCGGCGCCGGGGCGATCGCCACGATCGCCGGACACCTGCGGATCCGTGAGCCAGACGTCTGACCCGACGGCTTGACCCGCCGGGTGGTCGACTGTTAACAATCTGCGACGCCGCGATGTCCTGGCGGCAGCGAGGAGGAAGGAAGACCGTGGCTCGCGCAGGTGCTCACGTCGGACCGGGATGCCCAGCAGGTGCGCTCGCTTCGCCTGGCGGGAACCACCGCGCAGGCATGCGCGAGTAGCGTTCGCGTGCCGATGGGAGAGGTCTACGACGCGGTCGTGATCGGTGGGGGCCACAACGGCCTCGTCACCGGGTTCTACCTGGCTCGCGCCGGCATGCGGTGCATCGTGCTGGAGCGTCGGGACATCCTCGGTGGCGCCTGCAACACGGAGGAGTTCGCGCCCGGCTACCGCGCGTCCACCGGCGCCTACGTCTTGTCGATGCTCCGCGAGGCGATCTGGCGCGACATGCGGCTGGTCCAGCGCGGGGTCCATGTCGACCCGGCCGGGCCGACCCTCAACGTCTTCCCCGACGGCGCGCGGTATCAGCTCGGCGACGACATGGCGGACAACGTCGAGGAGACGAAGCGGTTCTCGCCATCCGACGCCAACGAGCTCGAGCGATTCGAGGACGATCTTGCGCGACTCGTGAAGGGCGTGGTGCCCGCGTTCGACTGGATCGCGCCAGACCTCGGCATGTCGTCGCTGCACGATCTTCGCGAGATCTCACGCTGGGGTCGGCTGGGGTTCCGTCACCGCCGGACGATCGCCGATCTCGCGTACCTGTTCTCCACGTCCGCGACGCAGTACCTCTCGGAGTACTTCTCGTCGCCGTACGTCCTCGCGGCGCTCGGCTGGCACGCGATCAACGACTCGGCGGTCGGCCCCTCGACGCCCGGAACCGCGTACGTGTTGCTGCACGACCACGCGAGCGAGGCCGCCGACGGGGGCGTCCGTCGATGGGGATTCGTGCGCGCCGGGATGGGCGTCGTCACGGAGTTGATGGGGGAGGCCGCGCGGGAAGCGGGTTGCGAGATCCGCATGAACGCAGAGGTCGAGCGGATCCTCACGCGCGGCGGCGCGGCGACCGGCGTCCGGTTGACGTCCGGCGAGGAGATCAGCGCGCGGCGTGTCGTGTCCAACGCAGACCCGAAGCGCACGTTCCTGCAGCTCACCGACCCGGCAGACCTGCCCGAGACCTTCGTCACGCGGATCGAGGCGTACCGCTGCATGGGCACGAGCATGAAGATCAACCTCGCGGTCGGCGGTCTTCCCGGTGTGACGGGCGACCCCGACGGCGTCGTCCAGCCGTACCACCGCGGGATCATGGAGCTGAACCCGTTCATCGCGGACATGGACGAACAACAGGCGCAGGCGACGCGTGGCATCGCGGCCGACCCGTCGCACATCGAGCTGTGCTTCCCGACGGTGCACGACCCGTCGCTCGCGCCCGACGGCAAGCACATCATCACGATCGACGTGAACTCGC
Source organism: uncultured Actinomycetes bacterium (assembly GCA_963792215.1). GTDB lineage: Bacteria > Actinomycetota > UBA4738 > UBA4738 > HRBIN12 > AC-51. The sequence goes on along the minus strand of CAWBVL010000007.1, from coordinate 391,916 downwards.
AGCCGTACACGCTTCGTGATCAGCAGTGGGACGACATCAAGGAGGACCGCGCCGATCGGGCGGTCGCGGCGATCGCTGAGCACTTCCCGACGCTGCCCGCGATGATCGAGCACCGGCAGGTGCTGTCGCCGCTCGACCTCGAGCGGCGGCTCGGGCTCACCGGCGGCCATGCGCTGCACGGCGACATGGCGCCCGACCAATTGCTGTTCCTGCGTCCGGCGCGCGGATGGGCCGATCACACGACGCCGATCCGCGAGCTGTACCTCTGCGGCGCGGGCACCCATCCGGGGGGTGGCGTCACCGGAGCGAACGGCCGCAACGCCGCGCGCGTGATCCTGCGGCACGCGAAGAGGGGCAAGGTGTGAACGGACCCAACGTCCACACGTCGCTACCCGGGCCGGACGGCGCCGCGATCCTCGACGACCTCAACCGGGTGCTCTATCCCGGCCTCGCGAAGGATCTCGGTCCGTTCGTGGTCCGGCGCAAGGACGGGTCGTGGATCGAAGACGTCGACGGCAATGTGTTCCTCGATCTGATCAGCGGGATGGCGTCGGTGCCACTCGGCGCCGCCAACAAGCGGATCATGGACACGGCGATCGAGGCCTTGCGAACGACCGGCCTCGAGGACGCGCACTTCTATGCCCACGAGTACATGCTGCCGCTCGCCGAGCAGCTGCTCGACGTCGCGCCGGACGGGCTCACGCGCGTCGACATCGCGCTGAACGGCACCGAGGCGGTCGAGACGATGATCCGGTTCGCGCGGCGCGCCACCGGTCGGCCGATCGTGATCGGGTTCATGGGCGGCTACCACGGCGAGGCGGGCACCGCCGGCGCGGTCGGCGCCGAAACGAGCGACCTGTCCGCGGGTTATCGCGCGCTGATGCCCGGGTTCGTGCACGTCCCGTACCCGAATCCGTACCGCTCGCCGTTCGAGGCGCGGCCGGGCGGTACCGGCGACGGCACCGTGGACTTCATCCGCGACCACCTGTTGTTCCACGCGGTCGATCCGGCCGAGGTGGCGGCGATCGTGATCGAGCCGGTGCTCGGTTCGGGCGGCTGCGTCGCGCCGCCGCCGGCGTTCTGGACCGCGCTGACCGCGCTCTGCGAAGAGTTCGGGTTCCTGCTCGCGGTCGATGAAGTGAAGAGCGGCTACGGACGATCCGGCGCGATGTTCGCCGTGCAGCGCTGGGACGTGCAGCCGGACCTGATGGCACTCGGCAAGGCGATGGGCGGCGGCGTCATGCCGATCGGCGCCGTGCTCGGCACCGACCGCGCGATGGGCTTCGACGATCTGTCCACGGGATCGACGTGGTCGTGGTTCCCCGCATCGTGCGCGGCCGCGCTCGAGACGCTCGCGGTGTTCCGCGAGGAGCCCGTGCTCGACAACGTGTTGGCATTGGAGGCCGTCGGCGCGGAGGAGCTCAAGAAGCTCGCCGATACGTTCTCAGCGATCGGCGACGTTCGTTCCGTCGGGTGTTTCCAAGCGATCGAACTCGTGACGGACCGCGCAACCAAGGAACGCGACGAGACGCGACAGCGTGACCTCGCCGAACGGCTCGCCCGCCGAGGCATCCTGGCCGACTCGAGCACCACGTCGCTCAACATCCAGCCGTCGCTGGTCCTGCCGGTCGAGACGCTTCGGATGGCCTACGGGGTCATCGAAGAAGAGCTCGCCGCGATGGAGGGAGCCGCGTGATCGACCGCTTCGAGGTGTTCGCGGAGGGGCTCAACCATCCGGAAGGCGTCGCGTGGAACCCGGTCGACGGTCATGTGTACGCGGGCGGCGAAGGCGGCGAGTTCTACCGCGTGTCGCTGGATGGTGAGGTCGAGGAGCTCGGCGCGACCGGTGGCTCGATGCTGGGTATCGCGGTCGACGGGAACGGCCGCGTCTACGCCTGCGACGACGGCAACGGCGAGATCGCGCGTATCGATGCGAAGACGAGGACGATCGAGGTGTTCGCTCGTGGGGTGGGCGGCGTCGAGCTTGACGAGCCCAACGTCGCGGCGTTCGGTCCCGACGGCTCGCTGTACGTGACGTGTTCCGGTGGTGACGGCAACCCGGAGATCGTCAGGATCCGCGGCGGCGTGACCGAGCGGTGGTGCGATCAGGTGGTCGAGTATCCGAACGGTATGGCGGTGCTGCCCGCGGGCGACGCGATGCTCGTGATCGAGTCGCAGGCGCAGCGGATCGCGCGCGTCCCGATCGAGTCGGACGGTGCGGCGGGCCTCGCGGCAACGTTCGCCGAGCTCCCCGACACCGACGCCGACGGCCTCGCCTTGGACGCCGACGGACACGTGTGGGCGACGCTCTACAGGCCCGACGGGCTGGTTCGATTCGATCCGGACGGGCGCGAGGTGTTGCGGATCGACGACCACCTCGCAACCACCTTCGACGCGCCGACCAACATGGTGTTCGTCGGTGACGGCCTCCGCCGAGCCGTCGTCGCCAACGTCGGCGACCGGTTCCTGTCGTGGGCCGATCTCGACGTCGCGGGTGCGCCGCTGCACTACCCCGAGATGCCGTGATGCGGTTCACCGACCGCACGGTCATCGTCACCGGCTCCGCGCAGGGCATCGGGCGCGGCATCGTCCAAGCGTTCCTCGACGAGGGCGCGTCGGTGTTCGCCGCCGACATCAACGAGGAGGGTCTCCGTGGAACAGCCGCGCTTGCGCCGGATCGCGTCAAGACGCACACCCTTGATCTCGCCGACTTCGATCAAACGCGCGGGTTGGTGCCCGCCGCAATAGCATCGTTCGGACGTGTGCACGTCCTCGTGAACTGCGCGGGGATGATGCCCGACGGCCCGTTGCTCGAGCTCACGCGCGAAACCTTTGATCGCACGTTCGCCGTGAACGCGCGGGCGCCGATGGCGACGATGCAGTCGATCGCGCCGCATCTCGCGGAACACGGCGGTGGCGCGATCGTGAACATCACGTCCGCGAACGCCTTCAAGAACGAATCGCCCGAGGCCGCGTACAACGCGTCGAAGGCCGCGCTCGTCGCGCTCACGAAAGCGGCCGCACACGAGTGGGGGCATCTCGGCATCCGTGTGAACTCCGTCGCGCCGGGACAGACCGTGACGCCGGAGGGCGCCGCCGAGATGGCCGCCGATCCCGACGAGGCGCGCTTGCAACGCGAGTACCTGCGCAAGATCCCGCTTCGCCGTGCAGGTTCGCCCCGCGATCAAGCGATGGCCGTGCTGTTCCTCGCGTCCGACGACGCCGCGTGGATCACGGGTCAGACGATCATCGTCGACGGAGGTGAGCTCGGCGGTGGCGACTGGTACGACCGCTCCGCGGCGCCGCCTCTTCCGGACGAGGCCGGCGGAGCGTAAGCTCTCAGAGCTTGTCACATACCCGCGCTGATCTCGAGATCGCGGCGTTCGCGATCGACGAGGTCGTCGAGGGGACCCTGACAGGGCGGGACGGCGCAACGTTGCTTGTGGCGTCACCGCAGCTCGCGGTCGGAGCCGGAGAACCGGCACTGGCGGAGGCCACGGTCGAGGTCGTCCGTCCCGGCGATCGCGTCCGAATCACGAACGTGCTCGACGCCGTCGTGCCCGATGTCCGGGCCGACGATCCCGCTGCGACCTTCCCCGGCGTGCTCGGCGGAACATGGGACGACACCTCGCACGCGCGGATCCATCGGATCGCCGGCGTCGCCGTGCTGCCCGTCTGCGATTGGAAAGCGGCGGGTCTCGTCGGGCCCGAGGAGTTCCCGCCGTCATACGTGGATATGTCGGGACCCGGTCAGGACCGGACCCCGTGGGGCTCGACCGCGAACGTGGTGCTGCGCTGTGTGCCGGCGCGAGGCGCGTCCATCGCGGATGCGGACGCCGCGATCCGACGGACAGCGCTCGACATCGCGCGGACCCTCGCCGCCACCACGCTCGATGCGGTGGCGGACGACGTGTGGCACGTCGGCGTACGTGAGGATGCAGACCCGGACCTTCCCGCCGTGTGCGCGGTCCTGCAGGTCGCGTCAGAGGGCCCGCTCACCGACACGTTCTTCGACGGCGACGATCTGCGCGACCTGATGCCGAGGGTGATCGATCCTGTCTGGCTCAACGCCGGCCGACTGACGAACGGCGCCTACGACTGGCCGGGCGTCCGCAACACGACGGCCAACTATCAAGACCTCGCGCTCGTGCGCGCGCTCGAGCGAGCACACGGTGACACGCTGCGGTTCGCCGGCCTGATCCTCGCGCCCGGGTATCTCGACACGGCTGAGGCGAAGCGGCGCGGCGCCGAGGCATCGGCGGTCCTCGCGGCCGAGCTCGACGCGGCCGGTGCCATCTGCACGACGTTCTCGTCGGGCAACTCGCACACGGACACGATGCTGACCGTGCACGCGCTGGAGTCGCGCGGCATCGCGACGACGGCGTTGATCTGCGAAACGAACGGGGGCCTGACCGATCACGTCGCCGAGGCGGATTGCCTCGTCAGCACCGGGAACGAGGACGAGCTCGTCCCCGCGTGGACGCCGGACCGCATCGTCGGTGGTGGCGACGGCGAGGCCGGGCGCGCGATCGCGATGGTCCACTACCTGGGCAGCTGTGTGGAGACGGGCGACGGACCGTGGACGGCGGTGCCGGCATGACCGTCGTGCATTACGTGAACCAGTTCTTCGCCGGGCTCGGCGGTGAAGAGGCCGCCGACCATGAGCCGGTGCGGCTCGAAGGTCCGCAGGGCCCGGGCCGGGCGTTCGTCGCCGCGGGATTGAAGATCGATCTCACGGTCGCGTGCGGGGACGACCGGTTCGCGCTGCACGAGGCCGACTGTCTCGCGACGCTGCTCGCGTGGATCGAGGAGGCCGGCGCGGACGTCGTGGTCTGTGGTCCATCGTTTGGCTCGGGGCGGTATGGCTACGCGTGCGGCGTCCTCGCACGCGAGCTCGGTCGTCGCGGCACCGCGGTCGTCGCCGCGATGACACCCGACTCGCCCGGTGTGCTCGCGAGCGAAGGCGCCGCGTACATCGTGCCCACCACCGCCAACGTGTCCGGGATGCGCGACGCTGTGCCGCTCGTCGCCTCGCTCGCCTCGAGGCTCGCGTCGGGCGCGGCGGTCGGTTCGCCTACCGAAGAGGGTTACCTGCCGCGGGGCCTCCGGGTGAACGTGCGCTCGGGCGCGCTCGGGGCCGAGCGCGCGATCGGCCTGGTGCTCGCCAAGCTCGCGGGCGACGTGCGCACCGAGATCGTGCCGCCGACCGATCGCGTTGCGCCGCCCGATCCCCTGGCCGATCCGTCGACGGCGCTCGTCGCCCTCGTGACCGAAGCGGGCTGCGTCCCGCAGGGGAACCCGGACCGCTTGCCGACGCGCCATGCGAACGTCTGGCTGCGGTATCCGATCGGCGATCGCGCCGAGCTCGCGCCCGAGGATTACCTCTCGGTCCACGCGGGCTTCGACACGACCCAGGCGAACCGCGACCCGGACCGTCTCGTGCCGTTGGACGCCGCTCGCGCGCTCGTCACCGCGGGACGGATCGGGCGGATCCACGACGAGTTCTTCACCACGACTGGGGTCGACACGCCGGTGGCGGTTTCGACCCGGATGGGCCAGGAGATCGGCGCCGAGCTCCGCAACGCGGGGGTCGACGCGGTCATCTTGACCGGCACCTGAGGCACAGGAACGCGTTGCGGGGCAACGCTGACGAAGGAGTTGGAGCGGATGGGGATCCCGACCGTGTTCATCACGGCGCTCCCCACGATCGCGCAGATGGTCGGGGCGAACCGGATCGTGCGCGGCGTCGCCATCACGTACCCCACCGGCGATCCCTCCCTCGCCGCCGGCGACGAGCTGGCGCTCCGCGTGCGCATCCTCGATCGCGCGGTCGACATGCTCGCGACCGACGTCGCGCCTCGCACCATGTGGGAGATCGACGGATGAGCCCGCGCGCCGCCGTCGTCGCGACATCGCTCGTGCTCGATCACGTGCCCGACCTCGTGCGCTACGGATCCAAGCCGCGCCGCGAGACGCACCGGTGGTCCGAGATCGCCACATCGCTCCGGACCTTCGACGACGCCGTCGCTTATCCGCCCAACCAGGTCGTGATCGGCAACCTCCGACCCGAGGACCTGTGGGATCGCGAGCGCCCGTGGTGGAAGCAGCCCGTCGAGGACGCGTCCGCTGACGGCGCGTTCGGTGACATCGGCAGGCAGACCGACTTCTACGAAGCCATGAGGCAAGCGGACCAGTTCGACCTCATCGACGACGGCGACGCCATGCCCGAGGGCGCGCTGCGGCTCACCGACCGCGACAGCGAGGCGGGCTGGATCCGCGCTGATCACGAGGCTGACCCGTCGCTCGCAGCCGACGTGCTGCTCGAGAACCTCGCCATCAAGGCCAGCGGCGTGCGCGCGCTCCGCGATCTTCTCCGGCGCACGGGCGTCGATCCGGCCACGATCACCCACGCGATCGGCTGCGGTGAGGAAGCCGTCGGCGATCGCTATCAGCGAGGCGGCGGCAACGTCGCGAAGGCGATCGCCGAGTCGTGCGACCTCACGGCGGCAAGCGCGATCGACGTCAAGTCGTTCTGCGCGGCTCCGGTGCATGCGATCATCGTGGCGGCCGCGCTGATCGAAGCTGGGATCGAGCAGCGGGTGGTCGTCGTGGCGGGCGGTTCCCTCGCGAAGCTCGGCATGAAGTTCGAGGGCGCGCTGTCGGCCGGCTATCCGATCCTCGAGGACGTGCTCGCGGGCATCGCGATCTTGCTCGAGCCCGCCGACGGGTCGAACGGGCCCGTCGTCCGTGCCGACGCGATCGGCACGATGCCCGTGGGCGCGGGCGTCGCGCCGCAGGCTCAGCTCACGGCGCTCGTCGGCGATCCGCTCGATTCGCTCGGCATCGCCATCACCGACGTCGGCACCTACGCGACCGAGATCCATAACCCCGAGATCACCGAGCCGCAGGGCGGCGGCGACGTTGCCAACCGCAACTACCGGATGCTCGCGGGCCTCGGCGTCGTGCGCGGAGAGCTCGACAAGAGCGCCATCCCGACATTTGCGCGTGACCACGGCATGCCCGGGTTCGCGCCGACGCAGGGGCACATCGCGAGCGCGGTCCCCTGGCTCCCGCACGCGCTCGTGCGCATGGCCGCCGGCGACTTGCACCGAACCATGCTCATCGCGAAGGGCTCCCTGTTCCTCGGCAGGCTTACCCGTCTGTGGGATGGCGCGTCCGTCACGTTGGAAACCTGAGAGGAGACACCGAGACATGATCGAAGCGACCGTCGACACGTTCGAGGCGCTCGCGTCCAGCGGCGACGTGCTCGTCGACATCTGGGGACCGCAGTGCCAGCCGTGCCTCGCGCTGATGCCTGCGGTCGAGACGCTCGCCGAACGCTACGGCGACCGCGTGCGCTTCATCTCCGTCAACGCGCCCGACAACCGCACGGTGTGCCGCGACCTCCGCGTCGCCGGGTTGCCCGCGTATCTGACGATGCGCGACGGCGTCGAGGTGGAGCGGCTCACCAGCAACGGCACGACGCCCGATCAGATCGAACGAGCGATCGAGCGGCTACTCGATGGCGCGCCGGCGGTCGGCCCGCCGATCCCCGAGCACCTGCGACAAGCAACGGAGACTCACGCAACACGACCCGAAGGAGGTGAGACGACGGATGCAGCTCGAAGGCAGATGGGTGATCGCGCTCGGCGAGCGTGACAGCGTTCCCGGTGAGGCGATCGCCGCGGTGGCGCGCAGCGCGGGCGCCGAGGTGATCGAGACGCGCACCGAGTGCTTCGTCTGAACGGCCTCGGGCGCCATGGATCCGGATAACCAGGCGTTGATCAAGCGGATCGTCGAGGAGTGCGGTGCCGACGGCATCGTCGTGATCCTCGGGGCGGCCGACGCGGAAGCGGTCGAGGTGGCCGCCGAAACGGTCCGCGACGGCGATCCGGCCTGGGTGGGTCCGTTGGCGGGGGTTCAGTTGGGACTCCCGGTGCTGCACGTGTTCGAGGACGAGGTGAAGGCGCAGGCCGACCCGGCCGTGTACGAGGCCGAGATCGGGTTCTTCGCGATGACCCTGGACGTGGACGAGGTCAACGCGGCTATGAAGCGCGCCCGCGGAGAGGGCTGAGCGCCGAGCAGGCCTGGTCGTCGGTCGACTGTCGACATCGCGCTATGCTGCGCGCGAGATGGACGACCACACGACCCTCGAGCCACTGACCGCGCCGCGCTCGCTCGCCGAGGACGCGGCCGACAGGATCCGCGAACAGATCTTGTCCGGCGGGTTCAGCCAGGGCGAGCACCTCGTCGAGGCGAAGATCGCCGAGCAACTCGCGATCAGCCGAGGCCCGGTGCGCGAGGCGTTCAAGCTGCTGCGCTCCGAAGGGCTGCTCAAGGAGGAACCGCGCCGCGGCACGTTCGTCGTCAGCATGTCCGCGGACGACGTGCGCGACATCTATGGGCTCCGCGCGGCGCTCGAGAGCCGCGCCGCCCGCACACTTGCGCGCGATCCCGACCCGGGCGCGCTCGAGAAGCTCGGCGCGCTCGCGGACAGCATCGACGCCGCGGTCGCCACCGGTGATGCGGCCGCGGTCTCGCGCGCCGACCTCGCGTTCCATCAGGGCCTGTGTGAACTCTCGGGCAATGCCCGGATCGTCGAGGTCTTCGATCGATACGTCCCGACCCTGCGCGCCCTGCTCCGCCTCGACGGCGACGTGTTGGGTTCGCTTGATGAGGTGTCCCGCCAGCACCGGCCCTTGGTCGACGCCATCGCGTCCGGCGACGAGGACAAGGCTGCTCGCCTGTTCGCGGAGCATGCGGAGGAGGCGGGGGATCTGATCGCCGGCGTCGTTTCGTCCGCGGACGCCGGCTGACCGCACCGCCACTCTTGTCAACCGTTGACAATCTACCCCGCCTGACCTAGGTTCGCCCCGGTCGCGGACGCCCTGCGATGCGCGACGGCGAACGGTTCACGAGGAGGGGTCTGCGATGGGACGGTGGGTCCGTGCGGGTGCGGCTGCGATCGCGATCGCCCTCGTGGGTGTGGCGTGTGGCGGCGGGTCCTCGGCGCCGCCGAGCGCGGGACCGCACGGCTCGGTCGATCCGTCGTCGATCACCGGCACGATCCGCCTGCTGAGCTATTCCGACGGATTCGACCCCGGCTACCTCGCCGCCTTCGAACAGCAGTACCCCAACATCCACCTCGAGACGTCGTCGATGGGATCGAACGAAGAGGCCATCGCCAAGATCCAGGCAGGCTTCGACGCCGACGTCGTGAACAGCTGCGTCGACGAGGCGACCCTCCAAATGGACGAGAAGGGGATCTACGCCCCGCTCGACCAGAGCCGCCTGACGAACTGGAACGATCTGTTCCCGTCGATGCAGCAGCTGCCGGGCGTGCAGTACAACGGCGGGATCTACATGGTGCCCGTCGACGCGGGCACATCAGGCATCGTCTACAACGCCGACGTCGTCACCACCCCGCCGACCTCGTGGGCCGACCTCTTCGATCCGCAGTGGCAGGGCCGCGCCGGGATGGAGGATATCGCCGTCACCGCGTTCATGATCGGCGCCCTCACGCTCGGGATCCAAGACCCGATCAACATGAACCAGGACCAGATCGATCAGGTCAAGCAGTACCTGATCGACCACAAGTCGCAGTTCCGCACCTTCTGGAAGGGCGACGCCGAGGTGAAGTCGCTGTTCAAGTCCGGCGAGATCGTGATCAGCTCCGGCTACCCGGACACCGCCAAGGCCCTGCAACAAGAGGGCGTCAACGCGAAGTTCGCGGTCGCGAAGGAAGGCCAGTTCCTGTGGGCCTGCGGGTACGGGATGACGCCGAACGTCGCGCCCGAGAACCTCGACGCGGTCTACGCGCTGTTGAACTACTACTCGAGCCCCGAGGCGGAGCTGTACGAAGCGCAGCATTGGAACTACCAGATCGCGAACGAGAAGACGCTCAAGCTCGCGTCGCCGCAGCTGATCCAGGAGGCCTCGCTCGACGCGCCGTTCCACCTGCAGAACGCGATCCCCGCGAGCCCCCCGGAGAACCGTGATGCGTGGGTCGCGGCCTGGACCGAAGTGAAGGCGAGCTAGGTCCGGGAGGCCATGGCGACCAACGTCGCGGAGCGCGCGACCGCCCGTGTGGTGACCGCCATCCCGCCGACCGCGGGGGTGCGGTTCCGCTCGCACGCGGTCACCTGGTCGTGGCGCGCGTTCCTGTTCGTCGTCTACCTCGTGCTGTTCGGCCCGCTCGTGATCCTGATGCTGTTCAGCATCAACGACTCGAACGTGCTCGCGTTCCCGCTCGAGGGCGTCACGGTCCACTGGTACACCGACGCGTTCCACGACCAGCTCCTGCACGCCGCGCTCGTGAACTCGATCGTCGTGGCGTGCATCGTCGCGCCGATCTGTCTCGTGCTCGGCACGCTGACCGCGTTCGGCCTGACCCGGTTCCGGTTCCGCGCGCGCCCGGCGGTGGCCGGGCTGGTGGGCGCCCCGTTGATCCTGCCCTGGTTGATCATCGGGATCGCGGCGCTGATGTTCTACGTGCGGTTCAAGATCGATCTGTCGCTCAACACCGTGATCGCGACCCAGGTCGTCTGCACGTTCCCGCTGGTGACGGCCATCGTCGGCGCGCAGCTCTTTCGGTTCCAGCGTGTGCAGGAGGAGGCTGCGATCGACCTCGGCTGCTCGCGGATGCAGGTGCTCCGCTACATCATCCTGCCCCACATCGCGCCCGCGTTGGCGGCGAGCGCGATCTTCGCGTTCACCTGGTCGTTCAACAACTACGAGATCAGCGCGTTCACGCTCGGCTTCCAGCAGACGTTCCCCGTCTGGGTCTACTCGAGCGTCCGCAACCCGGATCACACCGCGATCGTCAACGCGATCTCGACGGTGATCTCGATCATCCAGGTGGTCCTGCTCACGGTCGCGCTGTTGTTCCTCCGGGCGCGCAGCGGCGAGGACGCCACACGCGGCATCATCGCGGGAGGTGAGGCCGTGGTCGCGTCGGCCGAGACCTAGATGGCCACGGCAGACGTCGCGATCGCGCCGGCCAAGCCTTCACGGCGAAAAGGGAGCGGGCGCGGCGCGTTCGGGATCCTGTTCGCGCCGGTCACCCTGCTGATCGTCCTGTTCCTCGGACCGATGGTGATCATGGCGTTCATGAGCATCCTGAAGTTCCCGCCGAACACCTCGAGCGGCCGGACGCTCTCGCACTACACCGACGTCCTGACGGACCCGCTCAACTGGAAGATCGCCTGGACGACGCTGTGGATGAGCACGACCGCGATGATCATCATGCTCGCGATCGGGATCCCGCTCGCGTACTACATGGTGTTCCGAGCGGGGCGGTGGGAGCTGTTCCTGCTGTTGTCGTTGGTCCTCGCCGACGAGCTCGCGCCCGTCGTCAAGATCTACGCCTGGCAGGTGATCCTCGGCCGCAACGGCATCGTCAACTGGATGATCCCTGGGCCGCCGATCACGTGGCTGCTCTTCAGTCCGTTCGCGGTGATCGTGACGCTCGCCGCGAGCTACATCACGTATACGACGATCCCCATCTATGCCGCGATGAAGGCGATCGACGCGTCGATGTTCGAGTCGGCCGTCGACCTCGGCGCCGGGTGGTGGGTGCAGTCCAAGCGCCTGCTGATCCCGCTCGCGGCGCCCGGCATCTTCATCGCGATGATCCTCGTCTACATCCCGATGCTCACCGACTTCGTCACCGCCGACATCGTCGGCGGTACGGGCAGCTACATGATGGGCCAGCGCGTTCGCGACCTGATCCTCGGGTCGGGCGACTGGGGCGCCGGCTCGGCGCTGAACCTCGTGATGCTGGTCGTGTCGATCGTCTTCTCCCTGCTGGCGTACAAGCTCGCCCGACTGAACAGGATCCAGACATGAGCGCGACATCCGACACGGACACCGAGCCCACCGCGACGAGCCACGAAGGCGAGATCTTCGTCGACGCCGTCACGAAGCACTTCGACGACGTCACCGCGGTCGACGCCGTCTCGATCCAGATCCCGGGCGGCGAGTTCTTCTCGATGCTCGGTCCGAGCGGCTGTGGCAAGACGACGACGCTGCGGATGATCGCGGGCTTCGAGATGCCGGACGAGGGCCGGATCGTGCTGCAGGGCCGCGACGTCACGTCGGTCCCGCCCGCGAAGCGCAACGTGAACATGGTCTTCCAGGCCTACGGGCTGTTCCCGCACATGACGGTCGCGGAGAACATCGCGTTCGGCCCGAAGATCAAGAAGCTCTCGAAGTCCGACATCACCGAGCGGATGACCGACGTGATCCACACGGTGCGGCTCGACGGCCTTGAGGACCGGCGGCCCACGCAGCTGTCCGGCGGGCAGCAACAGCGGGTCGCGCTCGCGCGGGCGTTGATCAACCGTCCCGCGGCGCTGCTCCTCGACGAACCCCTCGGCGCCCTGGACCTGAAGCTCCGAAAGGAGATGCAGCTCGAGCTGAAGGAGCTTCAGCAGCGCACCGAGACGACGTTCGTCTACGTGACGCACGACCAGGAGGAGGCGATGACGATGAGCGATCGCATCGCGGTGATGAACCTGGGGGTCGTCGAGCAGCTGGCGACGCCGCGCGAGCTGTATCAGCGACCGGCAAGCGCCTTCGTCGCGGGGTTCATCGGCACGTCGAACCTGATCGACCTGCGGGTCGACCGGACTGACGCCGGCCTGCTCGCGATGGATCTCGGCGACGGACAGCGCATCCTCGCGGTCGATCCCGGGTCGGGTCACGACGACGGGCGGGCGCAGATCACCGTCAGGCCGGAGTGGATCAAGCTCGCGAACGGCACGGCCGAAGACCGCGCCTCGTACGTGGGCGGCACGGTGATCGACGTCGTGTATCTCGGGTCGATCACGCAGCTGATCGTGTTGCTGCGCACCGGCGAGCGCCTCACCGTCCATCGCCTGAACGACGAGGTCGGCGCGGTCGATCCGCATCCGGGCGAGAGCGTGATGCTCCGCTGGGCGGCCGAGCACAGCTACATCGTCGGGTCGGGTCCCGCGCCGGCGACGGACGAGGGCGACGACGCAGGAGAGGGGCAGGCATGAGCACCGAGACCGGCGCTATGACGGCCGAACAGATCATCGCGGACGCGACGCGGTACACGCTCTACGACTGGCACATCCAGTCCAAGGCGTCGCCGCTCGCGATCGACCGCGCCGAGGGCGTCTACATGTATGGCGTCGACGGCCGCCGGTGGCTCGACTTCAGCTCGCAGCTGATGGGCGTGAACATCGGCCACGGCGACAAGCGCGTGACCGAGGCGATCGCCCGCCAAGCGGAGAAGCTGCCGTACATCTCGCCGTTCCACGCCTTCGAGGGCCGCGCGGTGCTCGGCAAGCGGCTCGCCGGCCTGTGGCCCGGCGACCTCGAGAAGACCTTCTTCACGCTGGCCGGCGCGGAGGCGAACGAGAACGCGGTGAAGATGGCCAAGGCGTTCACCGGCCGGCAGAAGATCCTCGCGCGGTACCGCAGCTACCACGGCTCGACCTACGCGACGATGGCGCTCACCGGCGACCCACGCCGGTGGCCGAACGAGGCGCCCCCGATGCCCGGCGTCGTGCATGTGCTCGATCCGTACCACGGCACGAAGCGCGGGTTCGAAGAAGCCGACACCGCGCTCGCGCTGTTGGAAGAGACGATCGAGCTCGAGGGCCCCGAGACGATCGCGGCGTTCATCCTCGAGCCGGTCACCGGAACGAACGGGATCTTGATCCCGCCGGACGGCTACCTCCAGGGCGTCCGCGAGCTCTGCACCCACTACGGCATCCAGATGATCGCCGACGAAGTGATGTGCGGCTGGGGCCGGACCGGCGCGTGGTTCGCGGTCGACAACTGGGGCGTGGTGCCCGACCTGCTCACCACGGCGAAGGGGCTCACCTCCTCCTACGCGCCGCTCGGGGCCGTCGCGCTCGCGCCGCACATCGCCGACTACTTCGACGACCACATGTTCTGGGGCGGTCTCACGTACAACACGCACCCGCTCGGCGTTGCCGCCGCGATCGCCGCGATCGACGTGATCGAGCAGGACGACCTGGTCGGCAACGCGAAGCGCCTCGAGCCGGTGATGGCGCGCCACCACGAGGAACTCGCCGCCAAGCACCCGAGCGTCGGCCGCGTCCGCAACATCGGCCTGTTCGGCATCATCGAGCTGGTCAAGAACCGCGAGACGATGGAGCCGCTGTCGCCGTTCAACTCGATGAACGAGACCATGCAGGCGCTCAACCGATCGCTGCTCGACAACGGTCTCGCGACGTTCATCCGGTGGTGGAACGTGATGACCAACCCGCCGCTGTGCATCACCGAGGAGCAGCTCGCCGACGGCTTCGAGATCATCGACCACTCGCTCGCGATCGCCGACGCCGCGATGGAGGACTGAGGTCGTGGCCGACGATCGCATCGGGTTCATCGGCCTCGGCATCATGGGCAAGCCGATGGCGATGAACCTGCTCGCTGCCGGCCGGGCCCTCACCGTCCATTCGCGGAGCGCGGGGCCCGTCGATGAGGTGGTCGCCGGGGGTGCGACGCGGGCGTCGAGCACCGCCGAGGTCGCCGCAGCGAGCGACGTGACGATCACGATGCTGCCCGACACGAGCGATGTCGAACTCGTCCTCACCGGTGAGGGTGGGGTGCTCGACGGTGTGGCGGCCGGCGCCCTCGTGATCGACATGAGCTCGATCGACCCCGCGCCAACCCGCGAGATGGCGGCAGCCTTCGCCAAGCGTGGGGTCGCGATGCTCGACGCGCCGGTGAGCGGTGGCGAACGCGGCGCGATCGATGGAACCCTGTCGATCATGGTCGGCGGCGACGCTGACGCCGTCGCACGTGCGATGCCGATCTTCGAGGTGCTCGGCAAGATCATCGTCCACGTCGGTCCGTCGGGCGCGGGCCAGGTGACGAAGGCGTGCAACCAGTTGGTGGTGGCCGCGACGATCGAGGCGGTGGCCGAGGCGTTGTTGCTCGCCGAGCGTTCAGGCGTCGACCCGGCGAAGGTGCGCGAGGCGCTGCTGGGTGGCTTCGCGGGCTCCAAGATCCTCGAGGTGCACGGCCAGCGGATGCTCGACCGGACGTTCGACCCGGGTTTCCGTATCCGATTGCACCGTAAGGACGCTCGGATCGTGGAGGAAACGGCGGACGCCACGGGGACACCGATCCCGTCTTTCGAGGTTGTCGCCGCGCAGCTTCAGCGGGCGCTTGACGCCGGCGACGGAGACCTCGACCACAGCGGGCTCTACGTCGAGCTCGAGCGCATGCTGTCGGGATGACCGACAAGCTCTACGCGACCGACGCGTACCTGGACACCTGGTGGACTAGCTGATCAACACGCCCAGCCCGAGGAACAGCAGGTACACCACGATCCCGCCGGCAGTGAGAACAAGTCGTAGCTGCCGTGGGATCGGTGACCGCCCGAAGGCGAAGTACAACAGCGGTCCGAGGAACGGCACGACCAGCACCACCAGCATCCACCGCGTGCGGTGCGGCAGCGGCGCCGATTCTTGCCGGATCAGGTCCCACATCGCGACCGCGACCCACGTCGCGTACAGCACGAACGGCAGGATGTAGCCGTAGAGCCCGACGAGCAATCCTCCCCACGACGTTGCCAGCGGCATCCCCATGATCGCGATCTCCTTGGACACGGTTGGACCGGCCGCGAGCACGACCTGGCTCGTCGGGCGGATGGTGTAGGGCTGCGGCACGTTCTGGCCGCCGACCAATATGATGGGCGGCGCCTTGGTGGGGTCGCCCTCCATCTGTGGTTGCGGCGGCGGCGCCGGCTGTGTGCGCCAGTCGCCGCCCGGGGCGGTGTCGCCGAGCACCGCCAGGTAGCGCGCCAACGCGGACATCGTTGGCGCCATCGAGCCGCCGCCGGCCGGGAACGGCTGCACGCCGGTGCACGGAAAGAGGCTCTCGATCGCGGGCGGCTGGCTCGTCGACGCGTCGTTGCCGGCGAAGCAGTCGCCGCCTTGTGTCGGCGCGCCGAGCGCGAGGTCAGCCTGTCCGCTTCGGCGCACGATGTTGTCCCGGACGACGTTGTCCGACGTCACCCACAGGTTCGTGTCGACGATCGGCATCACGATGACCCCGTAGGTCGCGGAGTCCTCCACGACGTTCTCCGCGATCAGGTTGTCTCGCCCACCGGTGACCGCGATGCCCATCCCGAACGCCGGGTACGTGAGCGCCTTCGTGGGTGCGTCCGGGTTGCCGTTGTCGTGGACGTAGTTGCCTGCGATCACCGCGTCGCGCTGCGGCGGCCCGAGCTCGCTGTCGAGCGTGTTCGGCACGATCCCCGCGAGGTTGTCGTGCCAGTCGCTGTTGATGATGGCCAGGTCGCCGCCCGCGTTCGTCCCCGAGAAGCCCGCGGCATTGTCGACCGCCTCGACGTCGGTGATCACCGCATGGCACGGATAGCATTGCCCGATGTAGAACCCGGAGTCCGGGTGCCCACTCGCGTACGAGTGGTCGATCTCCCCGTAGTCCGAGCCGTAGGCGAAGATCCCGTAGTCGCCGTCGTCGTACGCGGTCAGGTAGGAGCCCTGATAGCCGTGCACGTCGTTCCATTCGAAGCCATCGAGCAACGCGTGTCGCGCCGTGAGGTTCTGGATCACCACGCCGTCGGCCTCGAGCACCTGGATCCCGTAAGCCCGCTGGAACTCGCCGTCGATGATCGTCCGGTTGCGGTCCTCGCCGCGGATCGTGATGAACGGCGTCGTGACCGTGACCTGTTCGCGATAGACGCCGGGTGCGATCAACACCATGCCGCCCGGCTTCACGTGGTCGACCGCCTGCTGGATCGTCGGATAGTCGGCCGGCACGTGCAGCGTCGGCGCGAACGTCTGCGGCGCGTGTTCGGTCCCGGGACCGACGTCGGCCGGAGCGCCGGGCAGCGGCACGTCGCCGACCACGACGGTTCCCGTCATCCCGTGGTTCGGGGCCCCGTGGTAGCGGCAGTAGTAGGGGTAGACGCCTGCGGTGTCGAACGTGTGCATGAAGGCCGCTCCCGGGTCGAGGGTGCCCGAATCCCATGAGCCGTCGTTCGCGGTCACCGTGTGCACCGTCGCGCCGTCGTTGGTCCACTCGACCGCCTGGCCCGGCTGGATGCGAACGACCTGGGATGCGAACACGTCGTCGAGCGCGGACACGTCGGCTGCGGGCTCGGCATCCGCATGCGCGACACCCGGAAGGAGGAGGCCGATGGCCGCTGCGAGCACCAGCACCGCCGCGCGCCGACCCATCCGCGCGGACGCTAGCACGGGGTCAGCGCAGGACCGAGGCGTACCAGTCGGCGACTTCGGTGAGCCAGCGCGCGGGCGCTTCCATGTGCGGCACGTGCCCGACGCGGGCGAAGATCCGGCCGCGCCACGCCGGGTACGCGGCGAGGGCGGCCTCCGCGTACCCGACCGGCACGAATCGGTCGCTTCGGCCGTGGATCGCCAGGACCGGCGCGCGTACGTTGCTCATCGCTCGCCGTCCAGCGTCGCGGCTCTTCACATAGGAGGTGATGGAACGGGCTGCATCGAGAAACGCGGCCTCGGCCTCGGGGTCGGCGCGGAGGTCCGCGATCATCTCGGCGTGCAGCGAGATCACGTCGTCGGGGATCGTTGACGGGTCGCTCGTCAAGATCCGGAGACCCACGCGCACGAAGCTCTCGGG
The DNA here is from genome assembly GCA_963792215.1 of uncultured Actinomycetes bacterium. GTDB lineage: Bacteria > Actinomycetota > UBA4738 > UBA4738 > HRBIN12 > AC-51. Next base: position 374,291 of record CAWBVL010000007.1, on the reverse strand, counting down.
GTCGAGCGCAACGCTGCGGGTCTTGACCACCAGCTCGCCCAGTTTCGGGACGTCGTAGGCCGCGAACGCCCCGAGCACGAGCGGGTTCGGTATCGGCCCGCGGAGCATCGGGTACACCGACGAGGTGAGGATGACCCCCGCGACACGGTCGGGCTGCATCGTCGCCTCGAGGATCGCAACGACGCCACCCATCGAGTTGCCGGCCAGCACCACAGGCCCTTCCGTGCGCGACTCGAGGAACCCGTGGAGCAACCGCTGCTGGTCCACGAGCCCCGTCGGCCGACCCGCCCGCGGCGAACGTCCGAACCCGGGCATGTCGAGGGCCAGGACACGCCCGAGACCGGCCAACCCCGGCGCCGCTTGGATCCAGCTGAGATGGGAACCACCCAGCCCATGAAGGAGCACGAAGGTCGTGTCGCTGGGTCCTTCCCACTCCCGAAAGGCGACCGGCCCGTCGAGATCGACGGTGCCAAGCGGCGGAAGGTCCAGGACCATGGTCGGCCAGCCTATCCGTCGGCCGGGGGAGGGCTGTTTGGCACCCTTCGTGAACCGCTTCACAAGACCTCCATACCCTCTGAGCTTTACTTTTTCGACCCCTCCCCCTACCATGGCTTTCGAACCGCGGGTGCGTTTGCGCACGGAGATCCGCGAACCTCCGCCCGGTTCGTGACGAATCTAGGGACCACCCCGAGTTCCCGAAGACTGGCGACGCTGCGCGCTGCAGCGGAGCGGCTTCGAGGAGGAGGCTGATACGAAGTGCCGGATCCGGCTCGTCCCCTAGGGACCGACGACGCAGATGACCTTCGCCTCTACCTGGAGGCCGCGGCTCGTGAGCCGCTGCTGACCAAGGAGGAAGAGGTTGAGCTTGCCATGACCATCGAGGGCGGCAAGGAAGGCGAAGAGCGTCTCCGCGCCGGCCGTCTGCGTTCAGAGAAATCCATCGCCAAGGCCCGCGCCGAGGTGCGCAAGGCCGAGGCAGCCCGCCAGCGGTTCATCATGGCGAACCTCCGGCTGGTCGTGTCCGTTGCCCGCAAGTACCAGGGCCAGGGCCTCCCGCTCCTGGACCTGATCCAAGAGGGCAACATCGGCTTGATGCGCGCAGTCGAGCTGTTTGACTGGCGCCGCGGGTTCAAGTTCTCCACGTACGCGACATGGTGGATCCGTCAGGGGATCACGCGCGCGATCGCCGATCGCTCGCGCTCGATCCGTCTGCCGGTGCACATCCACGACCGCCTGCGCAAGCTGAACCGCACCCGGTTCCAGTTCGCGCAGTCCGTGGGCCGTGAGCCCACCCGCGAGGAGCTGGCCAAGGCCCTCGACACCACGGTCGACGAGATCGACGACCTCACCGAGATGGGCCGCCGCGAGCCGCTGTCCTTGCAGTCGCCCGTGGGCGAGGACACCGAGCTCGGCGACCTGATCGAGGAGATCGACTCCGACGCTGGGTTCAACGAGGTCGAGGACCAGTTGCTCCGTGAGGAGATCGGCGGCGCGGTCGACCAGGTGCTCGACGACCGCGAGCGCCACGTCGTGGCCCTGCGCTATGGGCTCGAGAACGGGCAGCCGCTCAGCCTGCGTGAGACGGGGAAGGTGCTCGGCCTGTCCGGCGAGCGCGTTCGCCTGATCGAGCGTGAGGCGCTGCGGAAGCTCCGTGACTCGAACCTGATCAACGCGGTGGCGCTGGGCAACTAAGCCCGGCGACACCCGAAGCATCGGAAGGGCGGCCCGAAGGGCCGCCCTTCTTCATGCCCCGCCTTCTGAGATGAGGATCTCCCGGGGATTCACCGTGTGGGGTCATCGAGAGGCGCCGCCGGTCCCCGTTCGGGTGAGCGGTCCTCTTCGAGGGCGACCTCTTTGTCGTGCGCGTCTTCGGGCGCCGAGATGAGCGGCGTGGGCATCAGCGGCACCAGCCGCTCGGTCTGCTCGGCGAGGTGGTGTACCAGCCCCGCGACCGAGCGCAGCTGGTCTGCCTCGTCCGGATAGTCGCCGTTAGCCATCCGCTCGGCCGTCTCCTTGATCTTGCGGATCTCGAGCCGGACGGCATCCAGGTTCACCGTGTTGGCTCCGGTGGTGTTCATGTCGTTCTCCTCCTCGCTGGGCGTCGCCTGTGCGCGGGCGCTCTGCAGAGCGGAGATGCCCGCTTCGTGGGCGCGGAAACACGGAGGGTGCCCATCCGTTGCGGGTAATGCCCGTCCGACCAAGCGACGGTGCCCGATCCGTACGACCGGCTCGATCCCGAGGAAGCCGACTACGCCGAGGATGTCCTCGAGCGGCAGATCTCCGGGATGGATGCTGCCGCCATGCCGACCGGTTGGTCGATCACGACGTCCCGGACGATGAGGACGAGCTGGTCGCCGAGTCGACGGAGGACGACCACGACCTGGCGCCTTAGGAGCAAGCGATGCATACCCGTGCCGAGGCGCCGGGCGGCGTCGAGGACCGGAACGATGGGGACGACGGGCCTCCCTGACGTCGGAATGCCCACGCGTCGCCCTCGGAACGCCAAACCCCCTTTCAGTCGGACATAGCGTCCTGCCGATGACCTACGCGGGATGGAGGTTTCCGCGTTCCAGCCATCTGCCGCGAACATCTCGGCTGTCTCGTCCGATGGGAACAGGGGAGAGCCCGACGGGCGGGAGCACGAACGTGCCTTGGTCGCTCGGGCCAAGGACGGTGATCAGGATGCGTTCGGAACGCTCTACCGCCAGCACGCCACGGCGGTGTCGCGCGTCGTGCGGTTCCGGCTTGGGCGTGAAGACGAGGACGCCGTCTCCGAGGTGTTCCTACGCGCATGGCGCGGGCTCGCGACCTACCGGGACACCGGGGTGCCGTTCGCCGCATGGCTCTACGGGATCGCCCGGCACGTCGCGGTCGACGTCTTGCGGGCGTCGGTCCGGATCGAGCCCCGCGCCGAGCTTCCCGACATCGAGGTGGACCCGATGACCGCGGAACTGCTTACGCTGCACGACGCGATCGAGCAGCTGCCGACCGAGCAGCGTCAGGTGATCGAGCTCAAGTACCTGGTCGGGATGTCCAACGCTGAGGTCGCAGCCGCGATGGACACCTCGACGGGTGCGATCAACGCGAAACAATGGCGAGCGCTCAAGTCGCTCGCAGAGGTGCTGGAGGAGCGGGCATGACGCGCGATGTTGCCGCGCAAGCGGTTCACGAGCGGCTCGAGTCACTCACCGCCACGATGCCCGAGCCGGACATCGAGGCCGGCTGGGCCGCGCTCGTCGCGCAGCTCGAGCCGCCGGTGGCGCCGGTCGTCCCGTTGCGGCGTCGCCCACGCCCACGCCGGGCGATCATCCTGGGGGTTGCGGCCGCGATCTTGATCGGCGGGAGCGCGCTCGCGATGGTCCGACACGGCGCGAACGACGGCCAACAAGCCGTCCATCCCCCGGCGGTCGCGCGGGGCCACCTCGTCCAGGGCCCGCACACCCATCCACGGTTCTCGGGACCGCGGTGGGCCAACCACGGACGTTCGCCCGGATCCACGGATGGGCACCACCGTGGCACAACGGGGCCGACCGGCGGGTCGACATCGTCGAACGACGGATCCGGCGGCCCGACGTCGGGGTCCTCGGATGCCAACGGCGGCACGCACTCCTTCCATCACGACTCGCCGAACGACACCGACCACGGCACGGGCAACGATGTCCACGGCGACAACGGACACGGGAACAACACCCAGGGGAACAACGCCCAGGGGCAAGACACGCAGAGCGATGGCTCGACCGGCGGGTCCGGGGGCGACCAGGGATCGGGAGGCGGCCAGGGATCGGGCAACCGGGGTACGCACGCCACGGGTGGCGGCGAACACGCCGGCGGCGGCGACGGCACGGACGGCGGTCACGGCTCCAACGGGCAGGGCCAGGGTGGCGGTCAGGGTCGGGGCTCCCACGGCTGATCCCCGAACTTTTTCGAGATCCCGCGTACATCTGGCCCCGTTCCCCCGATGGGACGGGTACAACGCCAGGACATACCCCATCCCCCTCGGCGACGGGAGCTGGTCTCCAACCCCTCGCGCCCGCGCCACGGACCTGGCTTCATAGGAAGGGCCGGCCATCGCGCCGGCCCTTCCTCGTTCCCGGCCGGTTATCCGCTTGCAGTTGCCGATCGCCGAACCAGTATGAGCACACCTACAGGATGAGCGCCAGCACGAACGCGAGGACGAACGTCTCGTAGGCCCTCGAAGAACGTCGCCGGGGACAGCGGGAACAGCGGTTGCGGCGAAATCGATCGCCGTCGGTCATCGCGAGGCGCGAGATCGCGCGATCGCGACTTGATCCTCGAGCCGGTCACGCACCCGGTCGCGGAGCATGTCGATGTCCTCCTCCGACGTGACGTCGCCCTCGGGAAGGATCGGCGGCCCGAACGCGATCACGAAGGTCGGCCGCCACGGGCGTGACCAGCGGATGCCGCCTCGTGGCCATCGCGCCTGCGTTCCCCAGATGCCCACCGGGACGATCGGCGCACCGGTCGGGAGCGCCAGCCGCGCGATGCCGCTCCGGATCCGTTGGAGATGCTCCGGGTCGGCGTTCACGGCGCCCTCGGGCGCGATCGCGATCACCGAACCCTCGTGCAACGCGTCGAGCGCGGCGTCCAGGGCGGCGCCGTCACCCTCTCCGCGACGGATCGGGATCTGCTCGAACGTGCGCAGCACCCACCCGTGGAAACGCCGGCGGAAGAATTCGGCCGCGACGAGGAAGCGCACGGGTCGTTTGGTGCGACCGGTGAACGCGATCGCGAATGCGGGGCCGTCCAAGGGGCTCACATGGTTGAAGGCGAGGAGCGTCGTCCCGCGCGCCGGGACGTGCTCGAGGCCGGTCACGCGCACGCGGAACAGCACTCGGAGCAGCGGTGAGGCAACGCGGATCCCGTACCGCCACCACGGGTTGAGCTCGCCGGAGGCCACGGGGCGATGCTACGCTCCGCCGCCCTCGGCCGGGGGCGGTTGGTCGATCGCGATGACCGTCCGGATCACCTCGCCCGCGAGCATCGCGCGGAACGCGTCGGCAAGGGCGTCGTCGGTGAACGGGGCGACCACGCTCACGAGGGGCCGTAGGTCGAGCCGCCGGTCGGCCAGGGCATCGAGCCAGCCGACGAAGTCCTCGGCGATGGGGTCGCCGCCGTCGGTGATCTTGAGCGTCGCCTTGTTCGGGTAGGCGGCGCCGACGGAGGCCTCGCCCCACGGGATCATGACCGTGCTGTCCGGCGCGGGGACGCCGATCGCGACCGCGGTGCCGCCGCGGGTGAGCATCCCGGTCGCCTGCGCAACGACCGCGGCGTTGCCCGTCGCCTCGAACGCGACGTCGACGCCGGTGTCGGTGAGGGAGCGAACGGCCGTGACCGCGTCGTCGACACCGGCATCGATCACGTCGGTCGCGCCGAGGGCGAGCGCGGTGTCGAGCTTGGCCGCGATGCGATCGACAGCGATGATCCGCGTCGCGCCGGCGAGGACCGATCCGATCAACGCCGACAGGCCGATACCGCCGAGCCCGATCACCGCCACCGTGTCGCCCGCGGTGACTCCGGCGGTGTTCACGGCGGCGCCGATGCCGGTCGACGCGCCGCAGCCGAGCAGGCAGGCTTCGACCAGGTCGACGCGGTCGGGGATCCGCACCGTCTGCGCGCCGTGCACGACGGTGTGCGTCGCCATCGAGCCCACTGAGAGCGTGCCGATCAGCCGGCTCCCGTCCTGCGCGTGGATCCGCGCGGGCTGGTCCCACACATGCGCGCAGCGACGGGGCCGGCCGCGCACGCACGCGGCGCACGTGCCGCAGGGCATCGCCCACACGAGCAGCACGCGGTCGCCGGGCGCGACGTGCGCGACGTCGGGACCGACGGCCTCGACGACGCCGGCGCCCTCGTGTCCGAGCAGCATCGGGAACGGCGATCCCCAGTTCCCGTTCTGGATCGCCCACAGGTCGGAGTGGCACACACCGTTCGCGACGATCCGCACGAGCACCTCGCCGCCTTCGGGCTCATCGAGCGTGATCGGTTGGATCCGCGCGGGCGCGCCGCGTCCGCCGATCACCACGCCGCGCGCATCTCGCATCGTTCGTCGTCCTCGTCCGTCGGTGTTGGGCCGTGCGACCGTGGTTCGCAGCCGACGCGCATGCTAGCGTCCGGCCGATGGACGTCGTGGGCCTCCGCGACCTGGTCGTGCCGCGCAGGGACGAGTTCCTCGCCGAGCTCGAAGCCATGGTGAACGTCGATTCCGGCTCCTACACGCCCGACGGCGTCAACGAGGTCGTCGACCGATGCGAGCGCCGATTCCGCGAGTGGGGATGGACCGTCGACCGGCGGCCCGCGCACGACGGCGACCAGCGTCTCGGCGACCTCCTGATCGCGCGTACCGAGGGTTCGGGCGGGCGACGGATCCTGCTGGTCGGACACACCGACACGGTCTTCGACCCGGGGACCGTTCGAGAACGGCCGTTCGCGATCGAAGGATCGATCGCGAAAGGTCCCGGCGTGTCGGACATGAAGAGCGGGTTGTTAACCGGCATGTTCGCGGTGCAGGCGCTCCGCGACGCGGGGATCGACACGTTCGGGCACATCACGTACGTCTGCAACCCGGACGAGGAGATCGGTTCGCCCTTCTCGGGGTCGGTGATCCGCGAGCTGGCCGTCGAGCACGATGTGGCGTTCGTGCTCGAGGGCGGCCGCGAGAACGGCGACATCGTGTCGTCCCGCAACGGGATCACCGACTACACGTTGACCGTGCACGGGCGGGCCGCGCACGCGGGCGTGGAGCCGGAGCGGGGCCGGAGTGCGATCGTCGCCGCGGCGGACCTGACCGCTCGCCTGCACGCGCTCAACGGGCGCTGGACCGGCGTGACGCTCAACGTGGGCACGATCCAAGGCGGTACCCGTACGAACGTCGTGCCCGAGCGATGCGTGCTGGAGCTCGATCTCCGCTCGCCGGTGACCGACACGCTCGAGGAGGCCGAGCGCGAGATCGAGCGGATCTGCGCTGCGCCGTCCGTACCCGACGTCACGGTCGAGGTCGAGCGCGCGAGCTGGCATCGGCCGATGGAACGAACCGACGCGATCGCGGCGCTCGCCGCGCGAGCGGGCGAGCTTGCCGCAGCGCTCGGGGTCGAGATGCACGACGCCGCCACCGGCGGCGCGTCCGACGCCAACACGATCGCCGCGGCGGGGACGCCGGTGCTCGACGCGCTCGGGCCGGTCGGCGGCGACGACCACGCGCCCGGGGAGTGGATCGACGTCGAGTCGATCGTGCCGCGGATCGCGGTGCTCGCCGGGTTGATCGGGTTGCCGTGACGGCGCGCGATCACTGGCTCGACGACCTGCATCCGGAGGCGTATCGCACGCTGGTCGAGGGCGTGCCCGCGGTGCTGTACATCGATCGGCCCGACGAGCCCTCGACGAACCTCTACACGAGCCCGCAGGTCGAGCCGATCCTCGGGTTCACGGTTGAGGAGTGGCGCGCCGATCCTGAGCTCTGGGCCAAGCAGCTGCATCCCGACGATGTCGACCGTGCGCTCGAGACGCACCGGCTCTCGAACTCCACCGCGAGCCAGTACCTCGACGAGTATCGGATCCGGACGAAGGACGGCCGCACGCTCTGGATCCACGATGAAGCGTGGCCGGTCCTGGCGGAGGACGGCTCGATCCTGTTCTGGCGCGGGGTGATGCTCGACATCACCGACCGGCGGGAGGCGGAGGACAAGCTCCGCTGGAGCCTCGAGGTGCTGCGTCGCACGTTGCAGCAACGCCGCGAGCTCGCCCAGCGGCTGCAGCATGCGCAGGAGGCCGAGCGCCGGCAGATCGCCGCCGACATCCACGACGACCCGATCCAGGTGATGAGCGCGGTCGACATGCGGCTGCAGATGCTCGCCGGGTTCCCCGAGTCGATCACGGTGGAGTCGATCACCGATGTCGAGCAGGAGGTCGCCGAGGCGATCGAACGGCTGCGGTCGCTGTTGTTCGAACTGCGGCCGACCGCCCTGGACCGTGACGGGTTGGTGCCGGCGCTTCGGCTCTACGCCGAGCACTCCGCGAAGGCCGCGGGATGGCACGTCGAGATGCTCGATGAGCTCCACGACGAACCGGACCCCGACATGGCCGCGCTGCTCTATCGCATCGCCCAAGAAGCCATCGTCAACATCCGCAAGCACGCGGAGGCGGCGACCGTGCGGGTCGAGGCGGTGAGCGCCGCGGACGGCGCCATCGTCCGCGTGATCGACGACGGCGCTGGGTTCACGCCCGATCTGACCTCGGGGCCCGAGCCCGGCCACCTCGGCCTCACGACGATGGTCGAACGTGCGGAGCTTGCCGGCGGCTGGGTCCGTGTGTTGAGCAAGCCTGGGCAGGGCACCACGGTCGAGTGTTGGTTGCCCACCGACATCGCGGCGGCCGATCCCCAGCTCGCGGACCCCGCGGACGCGACGAGTTAGGCCGCGCTCGCGGCGACCGCCAAGCCGGTCGCCGGATCGAAGTAGTGGAAGCGTGTCGGGTCGAGCGTGAGCCGAACATCGCCACCCGGCTGCACCTTCGTTCGCGCGTCGACGCGCGCGCAGAACATCGTCCCCGACGTGTCGTCGGCGAGCAGAAGCAGCTCTTCTCCCTCTTCGTCGGTCGCGGCCATGATCACGTCGGTCGCGACCGGCGGCGCGTCGACCCGGAACAGGATGTTGACCTCGGAGCCGAGCTCCTCCGTCACATCGGCGCGCACCGCGATCGTGGGCCCTTCCTCATGGCGCACGTCGGCGTCCTCCATGTCGGCGGGCCGGATCCCGACGATCACCGTCTCCTGGTTGTAGCCGGCGAGCGCACCGTTCGCGGCGGGGATCTCGAACCCACCGAACTTCAACGTGCCGCCGTCGATCGTGGCCTCGACCAGGTTCATGGGCGGGGCGCCCATGAACGCGGCGACGAACAGGTTCGCCGGCCGGGTGTACAGGATCTGCGGGGTGTCGACCTGCTGCAGGACGCCGTCGCGAAGGACCGCGACGCGGTCGCCAAGGGTCATCGCCTCGACCTGGTCGTGCGTCACGTAGACGGTGGTGGTCTTGAGGCGGTCGTGCAGCCGCTGCAGCTCGGCGCGCATGTGGATGCGCAGCTTCGCGTCGAGGTTCGACAGCGGCTCGTCCATCAGGAACGCCTTGGGTTCGCGCACCATCGCGCGGCCGATCGCGACCCGTTGCCGCTGGCCGCCGGAGAGCTCCGACGGCTTGCGCGCCATCATGTCCTGCAGGCCGAGGATCGTCGCCGCGTCCAGGACGCGCTGCTCGCGCTCGGGCTTCGGTAGGTGCTGCAGCTTGAGACCGAACCCGAGGTTCTGCTCGACGGTCATGTGCGGATACAGCGCGTAGTTCTGGAACACCATCGCGATGTCCCGTTCCTTGGGTTCGAGGTCGGTGACCTGCTCGTCGCCGATCTCGATCTCGCCGGCGGTGACCTCCTCGAGGCCGGCGATCATGCGCAGGATCGTCGACTTGCCGCAGCCCGACGGTCCGACGAGCACCATGAACTCGCCGTCCTCGACGCGGAGCGAGACATCGTCGACGGCGAGCACCTCGCCGAACAGTTTGCTGATGTGGTCGAGGATGATCGCTGCCATCAGGCCTCCCTCCGGGCGCGAGTGTGCCGGGTCAATCGACCGTGGGTCAAGCTCGCTCGTGCGGCTGCATGCGCAGCCTTGGTCGCGTGCAAGGCATCGAGGCCGATCAGGGCTGCGCCGATGATCGGCGGGTCGGTCAAGCGGTGGACGGTTGCCTTCGGCGCGAACGCGACGAGCCCCTCGCGGATCCGCGCGAAGAACCGTGCGTCGCGGCTGCGGAAGATGCCGCCGCCGAGCACGACCTCCACGTCGAGGTCGCGCATGTGGAGCCGACGCATCGCGGTGGTCGCCATCAGGACGATCTCGTCGGCCTGCCGGTCCAGCAGGGCGCGTGCGACGGCGTCGCCCTGTTTCGCCTCGGCGAACACCACCGGCGCCAGCTCCGCGAGCCGCACCTCGGGGATCCGGTCGAAGTAGACCGCCTCCATCAGCTGCCGCGGCGTGCGGAGCCCGAAGTAAGCGGGCACGGAGCGCTGGAACGCCGTCTTCGGACCCCGGCCGTCCTGCGAGCGGAACGCATGCCACGCTGCAAGTGCGCCCAGCTCGTTCGCGCCGCCCCAGTCGCCGGAGATCGGGCCGATCGCCGGGAAGCGCGCGACCCGGCCGTCGGGTGACACCCCGGCGCAGTTCGTCCCGAAGCCGCAGACCACCGCCACCCCCCAGGCCCGGTCCGTTCCCGCGCGGAGCACGGCGAACGTGTCGTTGCGCAGGATCGGCTCGTCGACCCAGTTGTTCGAGCGCATCCATCGCAGGAGGCGGCGGTCGTCGGCCGGAAGATCGGCGCCGGCGAGGCAGAAGCAGCCCACCTCCGCGACGGGGCCGGCCTCCGGGTCGAGCCCGGCGCGCTCGGCTGCCTTGTCGATCGCGGCGTGCACCCGCATGAGCTGCTCGTCCTCGATGTGTCCCCACGTCGCCCAGGTGAAGCCGTCGACCTGTCCGGAGACCCTGGCGGCGCCGAGGACGGTACCGTCGCGCGTGAGCAGGGCCACGTCGGTCTTCGACCCGCCGCCGTCGACGGCCAGCAGGGCCGCTCGCCTCACGGCACCTCCTCGAGCGCGTCGATCGTCACGAACGTGGCGCCGAGCTCGCGGAGCCCGTCGATCATCTGCGGCAGGCCCTCAGCGGTGCCTCCCGGCCAGGTGTGGAGCAGCACGACGGTCCCGTCGCCATGGGCCTGGACGGCGGCGATCGCGTCGGTGGCGATCGCCTCGCCGGTCCGCCACGGCTCCCAGTCCTCGAGCGCGACGTGCCAGCCGACGTTGCGGTAGCCGAGGCGTTCGATCTCGGCGATCACGCGCGGATCGTCGGCGCCGGCACCGAACGGGCACCGGAACCAGGGGTGCGGATCGACGCCGGTCGCGGCCTCGATCGCCGCGGCGCCGTCGTTCAGGTCGTCGTCGAAGCCGCCGCCGAGCAGCAGCGGCATGCGCGCGTGGTAGTGCGAGTGGTGTCCGACGAGGTGGCGGGCGGCGGGGATACGCGCCGCCGTCTCGGGATACGCCTCGGCCCAGCGGCCCTGGACGAAGAACGTCGCCGTGACGTCGCGTTCGCTGAGCGTGTCGAGGACCGCGTCGGCGTTGCCCGGCGGACACCAGCGGCGGTCGGGGTGTTCGGCGTCCAGCGTCAAAGCGACCCGAAGCTCACTCACGCGTCGTCACCTTCGCGGCGTGGACGTACGTGCCTGGCTCGCGTCCGGCGAGGACGGCGAGCCTCCATGCCAGGAGCTGTGAGGGAACGATGGCGGCGGCGGGCGAGAGCAGCCGATCGATCGGTCCGATGTCGGTGGCGCCCGCCGCCTCGACCCCCGCGGTGATCGTCCAGACCGCCGTGCCGAGCGCACGCAGCTCATCGCCCATCGCGAGGTCGAGCTCGCGGGTTTCGGGCTCCGTCGCGATCACCATCGCGGCCATGTGCGGGCCGGCGAGCTCCAATGGACCGTGGCGGAACTGCGCGGCCTGGAGCGATTCGACCGGAAGGCCGACGGCTTCCTTCAGCGTGAGCGCGCCCATCTCGGCGGCCGCGCGCGCACCACCTCGCGCCAGGATGACCGTTGTCGCGCGGCCGCCGTGCCAGGTCACGAGATCCTCCGGGAGCGTGTCCCGCGCCAGGAGGTCGTCGATCGCGACCGCGGCGACCTCGGCCTCGAGGGTGAGCGCGGCGAGGACCTCCGTCGGGCGGTGCCCCTCGATCGTGTGCGCGAGCGCGCCGAGGACGACGAGCGCCGCGGCGAACGTCATCGTGCTCGGGCCCGTCTCCTCGCCGGCGTTCGTGCCGAGCGTGTGATCCGCGAGCGTGGCGAGCGAGCTCGCGGGCTCGTTCGTCACGGCGAGGATCCGCGGCGCGTTCCCTCGGTCGCGCAAGGCGCGGGCGGCGCCGACCGTCTCCGCGCTCTCGCCGGACTGGCTCACGAGGATGAGGTCGTCGTCCGGGCCGAGCGTCGGCAGCCGGAAATGCAGGAGCTCCGCGGTGTCGACCATCGAGGCAGCGACGCCCGTGCGCGCGAGCGCCGTCACGGCGGGGTAGCAGGCGTCGTAGGAGCTCCCCATGCCGGCGAAGACGAGGGATCCGCCCTGTCGGGCGCGCAGCGCCTCGAGGCCGTCGACGTGTCCGGCGAGTCCGGCGGCGGCCCGGCGGAGGGCGTCCGGCTGGCCGGCGATCTCGGCGATGAATGGGTCAGGAAACTTTCCTAACGATTTCACGGGCGGAGTGTACGATGCGCGGGTCATGGGTGTGAAGGTGGCTGTCGTGGGTGCCGGGAGCACCTACACGCCCGAGTTGGTCGAGGGCTTCGTCACCCGCACGGACCGGCTTCCGGTCGACGAGCTTGCGCTCCTCGACATCGATCCGGAGCGGCTGGCGATCGTCGGCGCGCTCGCCGAGCGGATGATGCAGCGGGCGGGATGGGGCGGCACGCTGGCGCTCACCGGAGATGCGCGCGAGGCGCTCGAGGGCGCCGATTTCGTCGTCGTGCAGCTGCGGGTCGGCGGAAACAAGGCGCGGTACACGGACGAGACGATCCCGCTCGAGTTCGACGTCATCGGGCAGGAGACGACGGGTCCCGGCGGGTTCGCGAAGGCGCTTCGCACCGTGCCGGTCGTGCTCGGTCTCGCGGAGCTCACCGCGGAGATCGGAGCACCGAACGCCTGGTTCGTGGACTTCACCAATCCGACCGGGCTCGTGACGCAGGCGCTGCTCGACGCCGGCCACCACGCGCTCGGTCTCTGCAACGTCGCGATCGGATTCCAGCGTAGCTTCGCGGAGTACTTCGACGTGACGCCCGACCGCGTGCAGCTCGAGCACGTCGGGCTCAACCACCTCAGTTGGGAGCGCAAGGTGTTGGTCGACGGTGTGGACCGGCTGCCGGAGCTCCTTGCGCTGTCGCCAGACGCGCCGAACCATCCGTTCGACGAGATCGACTGGGTGCCGATCGACTTCGTCCGCGCTCTCGGCGCGATCCCGAGCTATTACCTGCACTACTACTACCGGACGTCGGCGGTGCTCGCGGAGCAGCGCGAGGGCCCGACGCGCGCGGAGCAGGTCATGGAGATCGAGGCGGGCCTGCTCGAGATGTACAAGGACCCGTCGCTCGACACCAAGCCCGCGTTGCTCGAGCAACGCGGCGGCGCGTATTACTCGGACGCGGCGGCCGCGCTGATCGCGTCGCTGCAGGCCGGCACCGGAGACGTCCAGGTGGTCAACGTCCGCAACGACGGCGCGATCGCGAACCTCGCCGCCGACGACGTGGTCGAGGTCTCGTGCACGGTCGACCGCGACGGCGCGCATCCGCTGTCGGTCGACCCGTTGCCGCCCGAGATGCACGCGCTCGTTGCGCACGTGAAGGACTACGAGCGGCTGACGATCGCCGCCGCGCTGTCGGGATCGCGGAGCGATGCACTCCAGGCGCTGCTCGCGAACCCGTTGGTCCCCGACCTCGACACCGCCCAGCCGTTGCTGGACGCGCTGCTCGAGGTGAACCGCCGCTACCTCCCGCGGTTCTGGCCCGAGGGTTAGACCTCCGGCAGCTCCGCGGCGTTCGCCTGGATCTTCGCGAGCGCGTCGGCCGCGTCCTGCACGCCCTGCTCCCCGTCGCGGAACGTCGTCTCCATGAAGTAGATCGACTCGCGCAAGCCCGCTGCCTCGGCGACCGGGAAGGACATCCGCGAGGGGTCCAGACGGTCCGCGTACTCGACCGCGACCGGCAGCCGCGACAACGAGGGCTGGAACAACTCGTAGTGGTTCATCGGCGGGTACTGCACCTCGGCCTTGATGCCCTCCGCGTCCATGGCGGCGCACACGACCTCGTTCGGCCGGCCGGCGAACGCATCGGGATCCATCTTCAGCAGGTAGTTGTAGAAGCTCCAGCGCGTGATCCGGTTGTCCGCCGGCATCACCGTGATGCCGGGGATGTCCACGACCAGTTCCTCGAACCGCTTGCCGGCGATGGCGCGCGCCTCCTGTTGCGCGGGGAACCGCTGCATCGCGACCTCGAGCAGCGCGGCGTTGAGCTCCGACAAGCGGTAGTTGGCGCCGAACGTGTAGTCCTTCTCGTCCGGGTCCTTCGCGCGGCCGCAGTCGACGATCGAGTGGGCGCGCTGCCCGAGCAGCTCGTCGTTGGTCAGCAACGACCCGCCCTCGCCCGACGTCAGGATCTTCGAGGACTGATGGCTGAACGAGCCGAAGTCGCCGATGCAGCCGGCGCCCTGATCGCGCCAGCGTTGGCCGTGCGCATGCGCGCAGTCCTCGATCACCGCCAGCCCATGCCGGCGCGCGATATCCATGATCCGGTCCATGTCGGCCATGTGGTGACCGAGGTGCACCGGGATGATCGCGCGGGTCTGCTCGGTGATCGCCGCCTCGACGAGCTCGGGGTCGATCGTCCAGGTGTCGGGCGTGATGTCCACGAACACGGGGAGCGCGCCCGCCGCCATCGGCGCGTAGGGGGTCGCGGCGAACGTGAGCGCCGGGACGATCACCTCGTCACCCCAGCCGATGCCGAGCGCTTTGCAGGCGACCTCCATCGTGATCGTGCCGTTCATCATCAGCGCGCCGTACGCCGCCCCCTGGTACGCGGCGAAGGCTGACTCGAACGCCGCGGCGTGGACGCCCGGCTCTGGGAACCCGCCCCACCCGCCGCTGCGGACGACCGTCTCGACCGCGGCCACGTACCCGTCGTCGTTCGCTTCGGGCCAGGACGGATAGGGCGCGGACCGGACCGGGGTGCCGCCGTTGATCGCCAGGGTCGCCATCGGTGCTCCTTCCGTTGGTAGCGTGCGGCGGTGCCGCTGCAGCTCGACCGTATCCTCGCAACTCCCGTCGCGGGCGACACGGTGGGCGCGCCGCCCGGCGTCGCCACGACGGTGGGCGCCGTCGGCACCGAGGGCTGGTCGCTCCGGGACCTGTCGCCGCCCGTGGTCACCCTGCGCGCGTCGGCGATCGCGCACAACCTGGCGCTGATGCAGGCCTGGACCGCCGAGCATGGCGTCGAGCTGTTCCCGCACGGTAAGACCACGATGGCGCCGCAGCTCTGGGAGCGGCAGCTCGATGCCGGTGCGGGCGGGATCACCGGTGCGACGCCCGCACAGATCCGCGTGATGCACGGCGTCGGGATGCCGCGCGCGCTCCTTGCCAACGAGCTCGTGGATCCGGCCGCGATCGAGTCGATCGCGGGAACCGTGGACACCATGGAGTTCGCTTGCTGGGTCGACTCGACCGACGGCGTGACGCTGCTCGCCGATGCGTGGGGGGCGTCGGCCGCTTCGGCGCCGCTTCGGGTGCTCGTCGAAGTCGGACACGCCGGCGGTCGCACGGGCGCGCGGTCGTTCGAAGCTGCGGTGGCTGTTGCGGAAACGGCCGCGCGCCGGAATGAACTCGCCCTCGTTGGGGTCGCCGGCTACGAGGGCACGATCGGCCATGAGCGCACACCGTCGGTGCTCGCCGACGTGGATGCATTCGTGGGTGTGCTCGCCGACGTTTCGAAGCGCCTCGTTTCTTCCGGGCTCGTCGACGGAACGCCGATCGTCAGCGCGGGGGGCAGCCTGTTCTTCGACCGGGTCGCGACGCTCGCCGACCGAGCTCGCGTTGTGCTTCGGTCCGGCTGCACGATCACGCACGATCACGGCGTCTACGAGCGTGGGTCTCCGTTCGCGAACGGGCCGGGGCCTGGATTCCGTCCCGCGATCGAGGCGTGGGGGAGCGTGCTGTCACGACCGGAGCCGGAGGTGGTGGTGATCGGGATCGGGAAGCGAGATGTTCCCTTCGACACCGACGCGCCGATCCCGCTGCGGATGCGCGACGACGACCGTTCGCTCGACGGCATGGCGGTCGAGCGGCTGATGGATCAACATGCGATCTGCCGCGTGCGGGCGTCGTTGCGGCTCGCGGTCGGCGAGGTCGTCACGTTCGGGATCTCGCACCCGTGCGCCGCGTTCGACCGGCGGCGTGTGCTGTTCGAGCTGGATGACGACGACGGCGTCGTCGGCGCGATCGCGACGCTCTTCTAACTCGCCGGTCGTCGCGCGACGGCTTCGATCTCGACGAGCAGGCCCGGCGCCAGACCCACCTGCACCGTCGAGCGCGCAGGGTACGGCCGGGAGAAGTGCCGCGCGTAGACCTCGTTGAACGCCGGGAAGTCGGCCAGGTCGGTGAGGAACACCGTCGTCTTCACGACGTCGTCCATGCTGCAGCCGGTGGCAGCGAGGCACGCGGCGACGTTTCGAAGCACCTGGTCGGTCTGCTCCGCGACGCCGCCGTCGACGACGGCGCCCGAGCGATCCATCGCGACCTGGCCCGCCGTGAACACGAGGTCGCCGGCCATCACGACCGGGCTATATGGCGGCGCCGGAACCGATACGTCGTCGGGCTGGATCGCCTCGCGTGTCATGGTGAGAGCCCGGTGTCGCCGAGCACGCCCGCCGCCGCGGCGCCGGCGACCGCGCCCGCTTTGAGCGAGGCCTCGATATCGCAGCCGTCGAGCCGGGCGCCCAGGTACGCCGCGTTGCACGCGTCGCCCGCGCCCACCGGGTCGTGCTCGACGACGGGGACGGGCGGCTGCTCCCGCCAGACGCCGTCGGGTCCGAGCGCCGCGATCCCGCCGGCGCCGCGCTTGACCACGACCTCGGTCGGTCCGAGCGCCGCGCACGCTCGCGCGATCTCCTCGGTGTCGGCGCCATCGGCGATCACGGCGAGCTCGTGCTGGCCGCCGATCAACGCGTCGCATCGCCGCACGAGCGGGCGGATCATGTCGGCCGCCCGTTCGGATCCCCACAGGCCGGCGCGCAGGTTCGGGTCCACCATCCGGATCCCGGTCGCCCGGTCCAGCAGCTCGATCGCTGCGCGCTGCGGTCCGGGTCCGAGCATCGCGGTGATGCCGGTGACGAGCACGGCACGCGCCGCTTCGACCGGCACGTCGTCGAGATCCTGCGCATCCAGCCCACTGGCAGCAGATCCGGTGCGCAGATACGCAAGTCCGCCCTGGCGGTCGCGGAACATCGCGCCGGTCGGGCGTGCGTCGTCGGTGACCACCCACCGCAGGTCGACGCCTTCGTGCGTGAGGGCCTCGCGGATCCGATCGCCGGCGTGGTCGGCGCCGAGCCTGCTGACCCACGCGACGCGCAGCCCGGCGCGAGCGAGCGCCACGCACGCGTTTGACTCCGCGCCGCCGTGCGTCGCGTGGAACAACGTGGCCGTCGCGAGTGGTCCGTCCTCGGCGACGAGCGACAACATCGTCTCGCCGAGCGCGATCACGTCGAAGCGTTCGCTCATCCTCGCACCACGTTCATCACGGCAGCGGCCCGCGTCGCGATGCCCTCGAGGTCGGCGGCCGACGCGGGGGGCGTGCCGCCGACCAGGACCGACCCAAGACCCACACAGGTCGCGCCCGCATCGAGATATCCGGGCACGTCCTCCGGATCGATGCCGCCGGTCGGCAGCAAGGGCACGTCGGGGAACGGTCCCCGCAGCGCCCGGACGTAGCTGGGCCCGCCGACCGGCGCCGCCGGGAACACCTTGACCGCCGTCGCGCCGGCCCGGAGCGCCGTCACGAGCTCGGTCGGGCTGAGGGTGCCGGGGATCGGCTCGACGCCCACATCGAGTGCGGTCTCGATCACGTCGGGCAGGCACGCGGGAGAGACGACGAACGACGCGCCGGCGTCGCGGCTCGCGCGCACCTGGTCAGGCGTCATCACGGTGCCGACGCCGATCGTCCTGCCCGCGTCGGCGGCGGTCCGCACCGCGTCGAGCGCGCCGGGCGTGTCGACCGTGACCTCCAGCAGGGGGATGCCTGCGTCGGCGAGCACCTCGAGCGCCGCCCAGACGTTGCCTCCCTGGCGATAGCGCACGATCGCGAGCACCGGACCTTGCTCGAGGATCGTCATCGGCGCCTCCACGGCCGTCGGACCGGGCGACCCGCCGTCGCCGCTCGCTGTCTTGACTGCCGTCGGGGCGGGAGACTAGCATCCCCCAGAATAGTTAGGAAAGTTTCCT
The DNA here is from genome assembly GCA_963792215.1 of uncultured Actinomycetes bacterium. Lineage (GTDB taxonomy): Bacteria > Actinomycetota > UBA4738 > UBA4738 > HRBIN12 > AC-51. Next base: position 356,215 of record CAWBVL010000007.1, on the reverse strand, counting down.
TTGAGCTATCGCGGGGGGTCCACGTCGATCGAGGCGACGACCGTCACGGGCACACCGAGCCTGTTGCGCGCGATCAACGAGCGCACCGTGCTCGAGTGTGTGCGACGGATCGGCCCGATCTCTCGGGCCCAGCTCGCGCGAGAGACGGCGTTGTCCAAGCCGACGGTCTCCCAGGCGCTCGCCGGACTCCAGGAGGCGGGCCTCGTGCGTGAGGCCGGACGCTCCAAGGGCGGCAAGGGCCCGACCGCGATCCTGTATCAGCTCAATCCGCGCGCCGGCTGGGTCGTCGGCATCGACGTCGGGCGCAACTGGGTGCGCGCCGCGATCGCCGACGTCACCGGTGCCTTCGTGGCCCGCCGCGATGAACGGGCCAAGGTCCGCAGCGCCGAAACCTTGATCTCGCAGATCGGCGAGATCGCCCATGGCCTCGCCTCCGACGCCGGCATCAAGTGGCGCCAGGTCACGGTCGCCGCCGTCGGGAGCCCCGGGGTCGTGCATCCCGGGCGCGAGGAGGTCGAGCTCGCGCACAGCCTCCCGGGATGGGGACGCCAAGGCCTGGTGGAGCTCGTGCACCGAGAGCTCGGCACGAACACGATCTTCGAGAACGACGTGAACCTCGCCGCCCTGGGCGAGCGTTCGCACGGCCTCGGCCGCGACGTCAACGAGTTCGTGTACCTGCACATCGGCACGGGCGTCGGTCTGGGGATCGTCGTGCACGGGGAGCTGTATCGGGGCGCGGGCGGTGCCGCCGGTGAGGTCGGCTATCTGCCGCTGTCGGGCACCGACATCCGCGCGCCTGAGAGCCGCACGCGCGGCGCGCTCGACCGAGCCGCCAGCGCAGGCGGGGTGGTCGAGGCGGCCAAGCGTGCCGGGATGACCGGGCCGCTCACGGGCGAGCGCATCTTCGCCGCCGCCGCGAAGGGCGACCGCGTCGCGAAGAAGGTCGTTGCGCAGGAGGCCGACCGGATCGCGATGACGATCGCCGCCGTGGCCGCCGTCCTCGATCCGGCCCTCGTGATCCTGGGCGGCGGGATGGGCGCGAACCCCGCCCTCCTCGAGCCCGTCCGCTCGCGCGTCCTCGAACTCTCCCCGTTCCGCCCGGCGATCGAGGCGTCGGAGCTCCGCGAGGAGGCCACCCTCTACGGCTCGGTCTCGATGGCCCTCCAGGCCGCACACGCTCAACTGTTCGACCGATCGGCAACGGCGTGAACCCTTTGGCACCGTCCGTCACGTACGTCTCGAAGAGGGAGACACCGGGCCGAGCCCGGGGGAGGAGGCAACGATGAAACGGTGGGCTCCGGTTCTTGTGGGGGTCGCGCTGGTCGCGATCGCCTGTAGCTCGGGAGGCAACAGCTCCTCGCCGCAGACGATCAACCCGAGCGAATCGCACGCACCCGTGACGCTGTCGATGTGGAGTGAATGGACGTCGGCGGCCGAAACGAAGGTGTTCAACAAGATCTTCGACGGCTTCCAGAAGCAGTACCCGTGGATCACGGTCGATAGCCGAACCGGGCTCACCGACAACAAGATCACCGCGGCGATCAACGCCGGCCAGCCGCCGGACTCGGTCCTGTCGTTCGGCGTCGACAACGTCGGCCTGTGGTGCAGCACCGGCGCCTGGATCGACATGATGCCGTACATCAACGGACCCGACGGGTTCGACCTGCACGCGACGTTCCCGCCGTCCGCCCTGACCTACACGAGCTACAACGGTAACCAGTGCTCGCTGCCGTTCCTGACCGACGTGACGGGGATGTACTACAACCTCGACATGTTCAAGTCGGCGGGGATCTCCGGTCCGCCGAAGACCACCGACGAGCTGCTGAACGACGCGAAGAAGCTCACCCAGTTCAACTCGGACGGCTCGATCAAGGTCGCCGGGTTCGTGCCGTGGCTCGGCTACAACTGTTGCGGCAACACCTCGCTCAGCTTCGGGCATATGTTCGGCGCGAAGTGGCTGGATGATCAGGGCAACCCTGCGTTCGCATCCGACCCGAAGTGGGCCGAGATGTTCACGTGGCAGAAGAAGTTCATCACCGACGTCTACGGCGGTGGCGACTTCCAGACCGGCGCCGACAAGCTGCAGCGGTTCATCGCGGGGACGTCCGACGAGTTCTCATCGGAGAACGACTTCGAGATCGGCCGTGTGGCGATCACGCTCGACGGGGAATGGCGTGCCGGGCCGAACTTCATCGGACTAGATGCGCCGAACCTGAACTACGACACCGCGCCGCTGCCGACGTCGCCGGATAACACGGCGGCGTACGGCTCGGGCGTCGCCGGTGGGACCGTGATCGGGATCCCGAAGGGATCTGCGCATGAGGCCGAGGCGTGGCTGCTGATGAAGTACATGGCAACCGATACGAACACCCTCGTCTACATGGCGAACAACGCGTACAACGTGCCGACGACCACCGCGGCGCTGAAGTCGCCCGACCTGAACTTCGTCCCGCAGTTCCAGGTGTTCCTGGACGCGTTCCAGAACCAGTACTCCGAGTACCGACCGACCACGCCGATCGGGGACAGGCTCGGGACGTACCTGGACAACTTCGGCGACGAGTGGCAGACGGGCAAGAGCACGGACCTGCAGGGCGGCTTGCAAACGGCCACGGACCAGACGGAGACTGAGATGCAGCAGTCGCAGAACGCGCCGTAGGAGGATGACCGATCGCGACGACGAGGAGCGACACCGTTGCGCGGGCGAGGCCGACCCTTCAGCCTCGCCCGCGCTCGGCCGCGCAGCGCAAGCGCGCCCGCAAGAACATCCTCATGGTGCTGCTGTTCCTGTCGCCGTGGCTGATCGGGTTCTTCGTCTTCACGCTCTATCCGGTCGTCGCGAGCCTGTACTACTCGTTCACCCACTACGACCTGTTGTCCACGCCGCGGTGGATCGGGCCGGCGAACTACACGTTCATGTTCACGAAGGATCCGTTCTTCTGGACGGCCGTTCGGAACACCGTGTGGATCATCTTCTGGGGCGTGCCGCTGCGGATCATCGTCGCGGTTGCAACCGCGTCGCTCCTGGTTCGACCGCGGCGCGGTGTGAGCGCCTACAGAACATTCTTCTTCTTGCCGACGCTTGCCCCCGCGGTCGCCGCTGCGCTTGCCTTCGTGTTCCTGTTCAATCCGACGATCGGGCCGATCAACCAGATCCTCTCCGGTTTCGGCATGAAGAACACTCCGCTGTGGTTCCAGAGCCCGACGTGGTCCAAGCCTGCGATCTTGATCATCGGGCTGTGGGGCATCGGCGACGCGATGGTGATCTTCCTGGCGGGGTTGCTCGACGTGCCGCGGCAGCTGTACGAGGCTGCGGACATCGAGGGAGCGTCGCGGTATCAGCGATGGCGGCACGTGACGCTGCCGATGATCTCGCCGGTGATCTTCTTCACGCTCGTGATCGGCGTGATCGAGGGGTTCCAGACATTCACCGAGGCCTACGTCGCCAACGTCACCGCGAGCGGTGGTGACGTCAACGCGCTCGGGAGCCCGCTGCAGTCGCTCCTGTTCTTCACGACGAGGCTCTATCAGGTCGGGTGGCTGAATTACCAGATGGGCTACGCATCGGCGCTCGCGTGGCTGTTGCTCGTGATCACATTGATCTGCACATTGATTATCTTGAAGACCTCGAGTCGGTGGGTGTTCTACCAGGGAGGCGAGAACCGATAGCACTCAAGGAACGCCTCCGTCCGGCGCCCACCGTCAACACTGTTGTCCCTGAGCGCGACGTGCCGGCTGCGGTGCGGCGACGCCGGCTGTTCGAGACGGTCCGGAGCCACGCGGGTTTGATCCTCGTTTCGGTCTTGTTCATGGGGCCGCTCGTGTTCGTCGTTCTGACGTCGCTCATGACCGATCAGCAGGCCAACACGAAGGATCTGTGGCCGCACCCATTCGTATGGAGCAACTACACCGCTGTATTCGGCGCGATCCCGTTCTGGCGATACGTCTTCAACACGTTGCTCGTCGCGTTCCTGTCGACCACAGGTGTGGTGCTGTCGTCGATCCCGGTGGCGTACGCATTGTCTCGGATGCGGTGGCGCGGGCGACAGGTCGTGTTCGTGCTGGTCCTCGCAACCCTGATGCTCCCGTACCAGGTGACCGCGCTGCCCCTCTACATCGTGTTCGTGAAGGTGTTCCATTGGGTGCCGTCGTTGAAGCCGTTGATCGTGCCGAGTTTCTTCGGCGATGCATTCTCGATCTTCCTCTTGCGCCAGTTCTTCCGATCGATCCCCGACGAGCTCGCGGATGCGGCACGGGTCGACGGGGCCAACGACTGGCAGATCTTGACGCGGGTGATCGTGCCGTTGGCCAAGCCCGCGATCCTCGCGGTCGCGCTCTTCAACTTCCTCTACGCGTGGAACGACTTCTTCGCGCCGTTGCTCTACGTGGGGGAGGACAGCAAGAGCTGGACCCTCGCGATCGGCCTGTCCGAGTTCAAGGCGCTGCACCACGTCCAGTGGAACCTCACGATGGCGGCGTCGCTGGAGTTTATGATTCCGGTGGTGATCCTCTTCTTCCTGATGCAGAAGGTCTTCATCGAGGGCATCACGGTCACCGGCGTCAAGGGGTAGTGTCGCGCGCCATGAGGGTGGCGCTCTTCGGCTGCGGCTGGATCCAGGGCTTCCACGCGCGCGGCGTCGTCGCGTCCGGGCATGAGGTGGCCATCGTGGCCAACCATCGGAAGGAGACGGCGCGCGCGTTCGCGGAGCGGCACGGGATCTCGGAGGTCACGACCGATTGGGAGGCGGTGGCCGCCGATCCGACGATCGACGCCGTGGTCGTCGCGACGCCGAACGCCCTCCACGCGCCGCAATCGATCGCGGCGCTCGCGGCCGGGAAGCACGTGCTCGTGGAGAAGCCGATGGCCGTTTCGATATCCGAGTGCGACGCGATGATCGAGGCGGCTCGCAACTCCGGCGCATCGCTGATGGTGGCCCACTGCTGGCGGTTCCATCCGGATGTGCAGTCGATGCGTGACAGGATCGCCGCGGGCGAGCTTGGGGAGATCGTCAAGACGCGTGGCTACGGGGTCCATGCCGGGGACGGACCGTCCGGGTGGTTCGTCGATCGTGCGCTCGCAGGTGGGGGAGCGCTCCCCGACATGGGCGTGCATGCGATCGACACCGCGCGGTTCCTGCTGAGCGATCCGTCGCCCGTGCGGGTGTGCGCGGCGATCGGCACGCGGTACGGCGACTATGACGTCGACGATGACGGGATCCTGTTGATCTCGTGGTCGCAGGGAACGAACTCCGTCGTCGAGTCGGGCTGGTGGCAGCCGCACAAGGAAGGGCTCGAGGCCGAGACCGAGGTGTACGGGACGGGCGGCTACGCCCGTATCTTCCCGCGCGAGGAACCGAGCGTGGACTATGAGCACTGCACGCAGCCGATGTACACGGCGCAGATGCGAGAGTTCCTCGGTGCGATCGGGGAGGGTCGGCAACCGAGGCCGAGCGGTGAGGACGGCCGAGCGGTGATCGAGATCGTCGAGGCTGCGTATGCGTCGGCGGAGGCGCTCGCGTGACGCGCGTCCTCGGGGTCGACGGCGGCGGCCGCAAGACGTACGCGGTCGTCGTCGACGAGGTGGGAGCCGTGATCGGCGCCGGCGAAGCCGGCGCCTCGAACTGGGAGATCGCCGGTGCCGATGGCGCCGAAGGCGCCATCGACACCGCAGTGCACGGCGCGCTGGACGCTGCCGGCATCGGGGTCGACTCGCTCGCTGCGTCCGCGTTCGGACTCGCGGGGTTGGACTGGCCGTCGGACGAACCACGGCTCGGGGCCGTAGCCGAGAAGGCGGCGCCGGGCGTTCCGCATCGCGTGGTGAACGACGCCTTCATCGCCTTGCGAGCCGGTACGTCGGAGTCGTGGGGGATCGCGGTGATCGCCGGCACCGGCACGATCGCGGTTGGCCGCGACCCCGTCGGCACCGAGTTCCGCACGATCGGCGAGGGCCGGGTGTTCGGCGACTTCGGGGATGAGTTCGACGTGTCGGAGCTCGCCGTGCGCGCCGTCGCCGATCACTTCACCGGTCGCGGTCCCGCCACGATCCTCACCGAGATGCTATGCGAGCGGCTCGGAGATCCGTCGGTCGAGGCGATGCTGGAGAAGCTCGCGCGGTCCGACCCGAGGCTGCGCCAGCCCGCGTTGCAGAACCTGACGCCGATGGTGCTCGCGGCGACCGAGGCGGGCGACCTGGTCGCACGGACCGTGCTCGAGCGGATCGGGCAGGCGCTCGGCGAGGCTGCAGGCGTTGTGGCGCGGCGGCTCGACCTGACGAACCTGCCGGTCGAGGTCGTGCTCGCCGGCGGCCTGTTCCGAACGCCGAATCGTTATCTGCTCGACGAGCTCGAGCTCGGTGTTCGGCGGACCGCCCCGCGAGCGGAGGTCCGGGAGCTCACCGCGCCGCCGGTGGTCGGGGCCGCGCTGATGGCGCTCGAGCTCGCGCAGGAGCCCATCACCTCGAACGCGTCGTCGCGTGTGCGCGATGAAGTCACGGCGCATTTCTGGGGCGTGCCGGCGTCGTGAGTTCCACCCGGGTGTGGCTCGTGCCGCATACCCACTGGGACCGCGAGTGGTACGAGCCGTTCGCGGTGTTCAGCGAGCGGCTCGTCACCATGATGGACACACTCCTGGATCTGGGCGCGGCCGGCTTTCCGCATTTCCACCTGGACGGGCAAACCGCGATGATCGACGACTACCTCGAGCGTCGGCCGGAGCGCGCGGACGAGCTCGTGGCGCTCGTCCGCTCCGGGCAACTATCGGCGGGGCCGTGGGTGACGCAGATGGACGAGTTCCTGACGAGCGGGGAGTCGCACATCCGCAATCTCGAGATGGGGCTCGCCCGCGCGGACGAGCTCGGTGGCGCCCTGCGGCTCGGCTACATGCCCGACCAGTTCGGGCACATCGGGCAGATGCCGCAGCTGCTGCGGATTGCCGGTCTCGATCGAGCGATGGTGTGGCGCGGTGTCCCGGCGTCGATCGAACGCTCGAGCTTCCGGTGGCGTTCGCCGGACGGGAGCGAGGTCGTGGCCGAATACATGCCGTATGGCTACTCGAACGGATCGTTCTTCGAGCAGACCGAAGACGAGGCGTCGCTCGCCACGGCGATCGGCGCCAGCGTCGATGCGCTCCGGTCGTTCTCGGTGGACGAGCGCGCCGTGGTGATGGTCGGGTACGACCACGCGGGCCCGGACGCGGCGCTGCCAGACCGGCTGCGCGAGCCTGGCATACGGATCGCCGGCCTGGCTTCCTACGTCGATGGGCGAACGGTGCCCGACGACCTTCCCGTGTGGACCGGCGAACTTCGCTCGTCTGCCCGAGCGCACCTCCTGCCGAACGTGTACTCCGCGCGCGTCCATCAGAAGCAGGAACGAGGGCTAGTGGAGGCGTTGCTCGAGCGGTACGCCGAGCCGCTCGCGTCGCTTGTACCGGGGTTCGACTGGCCCGAGGAGGAGCTGCGGCGAGCATGGAGGTTGCTGCTGTGGAACGGAGCGCACGACTCCGCGTGCGGGTGCTCCCATGACCAGGTCGCGATCGACGTCGACGGCCGCTTCGCGGAGGCGCGTGCGATCTGTGAGGACATCGTGGAGCGCGCGCTGACCTCGTTGGGATCTCGCGTCGAGGGTCCGCCTGGCATCCTGCGGTTCAACCCCTCGCCGTTCGAGCGCGAGGGCGTCCTTCCGCTCGGCTATTCGGTGGTCGACGCTGCCGTGCGGCCGAAGGAGGTGCCGGTCGAGATCGAAGTACGGGACGACGCGATCGTGATCGACGGACTCGAGGTGCGATTGCTCGACGAGCCGGACGTCGGCGACCTATACAACTTCTGTTACGACGAACCGGACCAGGTGGCGTCACCACCCGCGATGATCGAGGTGCGTGATGACGAGGTCGTGGCCGGATGGGTTGGCCTTGTCGTGCGGGCTCGCGTGCGCCGTCGCGAGGGCGAGCCGTTCATCCGTCTGGAAGGGCGGATCCGCAACGATCGTCCCGACCATCGGCTCCGTCTCGTCGTGACGCTTCCGTCGGCGGTCGAGCGTTCGCTCGCCGGTGCACCGTTCGAGCTGGTCTCGCGGCCCTTGGTCGGGGAGGGCAGCGGGCTCGAGTCGGCCTCGGCCACGTGGCCGGCCCGTCACGTCGTCGTCGCGGGTGACGTCGCCGTGCTCCACGAGGGCGTCTTCGAGTACGAAGTCGATGGGGATGCGCTCGCCGTCACGCTGCTGCGGTGTGTCGGCCGGATCAGCGGCAGCCTCGCGACGCGTCCCTGGGATGCGGGACCCCGCACGCCGACGCCGGATGCGCAGATGATCGGCGAAACACCGTTCTCGCTCGCGGTGTGGCCGGGCGCGCCTGTCGGCGGTGCGCTCCTGCATGGATGGGAGCGGTTCGCGTTGCCGATCACGGAAGCGCCGGCGGCCGGTGGCGGCGATATCCCCCGCGCAGGGTCGCTGCTCTCGGTCGACCTCCAAGCGGCGCAGCTTTCGAACGTTCGAAGGCGTGACGGTCGGACGGAGGTCCGCGTGTGGAACGCCCATCCCCACCCGACCAGCGTGATGATCGGGAACGACTCCGTGGATCTGGGTGTGGCCGAGATCCGTACGGTCGGGATCTAGCTTCTACTCGACCGGCGTGCGAGGGCCGACGCGGCGCCCGAGGTTCAGCCAGGTCAGCAGCATCCGGTACATCGTGCGGATGTCAGGACATTCGAACTTCACGGATCGCGGGCTCGTGCGCTCGGTTCCGGGAACGATCGCGAGCATGTCGCCGAGCGCGCTCGAGGTGAGCAACGCTTCCAGCGCGAACGGTCCGTCCGGCTTCCACACCTGCGCCTTGTCGGCGTTCTTCACCGACTCGGCGACGAGCCGCCGTGTGGCGTCCTGCACGGTCTTCGGTGACTTCGACCGGCCCGACATCGCCGCGAAGCCGGTCTTGGTCGCGAACGCGCGGACCCAGGGAAGCGCGGCCGTGGCTTGGTTGCAACATTCCTCATCGCCCGACACGAATAGCAGCGGCACGTTGAACGTGCCTGCGAGGGCGGCGTTCAGGTGGGTTTCGTTCCAGGACAGACCGTTCACGCGGATGTCGGCGAACCAGCCGGTGAACGTGTGGTCGAGGATCGCGCTCGCCGTGCCCGCGCCCGCGTGATACCCGATGAAGACGCAGCCGGTGAAGCCCTCCTCGATGCCGGTCATCATGCTCCATGGGAGCTTGGGCGTTCCCTGGACGAGCTCTGCGCGAGGGTCGAGTTCGAGCGGCAGGATGTTCCCCATGTCGCCGTGGGAATCGGACACGACGATCTTGAGCGCACCGACGTCGGCCGCGCCGGCGATCGCCGCGTTCGCCTCCTGGGTCATCAGCTGACGCGCCCAGGCGTAGTCGTCGGTGCCGCGCGTGGTCTGGCGCACCGTCGTGATCCCGCCGATGCCCTCCATGTCCACGGAGATGAAGATCCGGATCGTCATGGCGGCCAAGGGTACCGTGCCGGTTCCTCGGGATGTCAGAGCGCGTGGCATGCTCGCAACGTGCGTGCCCCTCTCGCGCTCCTGCTCTGTCTCCTCGCGTCCGCCTGCGTCGCGCCAACGACGACCGTCACGAAGCGCGGCTTGCATCGCGTTCAGGCGCGAGGGTGCTGCGTGGCCCGGTCGCGCGCGTGTTCGCCCAGACGCGTCGCGAGCACCCGCATCACGCCGATCGCGACGTCGGGGCGATCGTGCACCATCCCTTCGAACGCGCGGCGCGTGATCCAGATCGTGCGGACGTCGCCGTCGGCGATCAGGTCGGCCATCCGCGGGCGGGCGGTGATCAGCGAGAGCTCGCCGACGACGTCGCCGGGCCCGCGTTCGGCGATCGTCTCGTCGCCGCTCCGCACGTGCACGGAGCCGGCGACGATGACGTGCATGCCGTCGCCCATCTCGCCTTCGTCGCCGAGGCGGTCCCCGTCGGCGAAGCGCTGCTCGTCGGCGACCTCGGCGATCGGCAACAGGTCGGCGGGTGCGAGCTCGTCGAACAACGGCACCTTCCGGAGGAAGAGCACACGTTCCATCGCCGGCATCGTGGTGTGGACGTCCATCGAGGTTCCTTCCGTTCGTGTGGTGGCACCGTTGCGTAGGACCAGCTCGCCGCACATCGCGATGAACGGGTCGGGGTCGTGGGCCGCGCGCTCGACCGCATCGGCCGCACCGTCGTGGTGCCCGGCCTCGGATCGGTCCCACAGCGGGATCAACGGCCGGATCGATGTCTGCGCGCTTGTCGACTCGAGGGTCTCGAGCGCGGTCGCCGCCTGCGCGCCGTCCGCGGAGTCGAGGTTCTCGATCGCGGCGCGAAGCGAGGCGCCGTCCTCATGCGTCAGCGATAGGGCGCGGAACGCCGTGCGTCCGGTGGCCCGGCCGCGTGCGAGGACCGCGTCGCGGAGCAAGACGGTGGCGTCGTCGTCGTCGGTCAGCGCGTCGGCCAGATCACGATCTCGCGCCGCGTCGGCGAGCAGCCCGGTCGCGAAGTCGTCCACCTCAGCGGTGTGGTCACCGATGGTGAGATGCGAGAGCGCGTCGAGCGCGGCATCTTGAGCGAGCGGCTCGTGGAGGGCGTCGAGCAGCGCGGGCACCATTCCGTCGGCGACGCCGGCCGCCGCGCGCGCTGCCGCATGGCGGACAACCGCGCTCGGATCCTGCATCAGCGCGATCGCGGGCGCGCGCGCGAGCTCTGGATCGAGGCCGGCCAGCGCGCGCAGCGCGGCGGCACGGACCATAGGCTCCGGGTCGGCGATCGCGCCCGAAGCGATGGGCCCGCCGACGTTCGCAGGCGCGACCGTGAGTGCGGCCAACGTCGAGGCGCGCACACCGGGATCGGCGTCCGTCGCGAGCGCGCGAAGTCGCTCGGCGACCGCCGTGTCGGTTCCGGCGAGCGATGCAGCGGCGAGGGCGACCACACCTGGATCCGCATCGTCGAGGGCCGCGCGAAGCCGGTCGCGTGCTCGCTCGTCGTCGAGCCCGGCGAGCATCTGCACCGCCAGCCGGCGAACCGACGCGCTCGGGTCCTCCGCAGCAGCCAGCACCGTGTCGATCGCCTGGGCGTCGCCGTCCAGCGCGAACGGCGCCACGCGGCTCGCTTCGTCTGTGAACACCGGCCGCCCTGCCCGGAGGGCGTCGACCAAGGCCGTCGCGTACGAGCGCTTGATCGCCCAGGTGACCGCGAGCGTCAGGATCGCGGTGACCAACCCGACCATGGTCAGCTGCCGCGGTGTCAGCACGTTGGTGCCGACCAGCGCGATCACGCCCGCGATCGCGGTGCCGGCCTGCGACGGTCCACCGTTCAAGAACGTGCGCACCTGGTCGCGGCGGTCGGAGGGAACGACGTTGGTGAGCGTCTCCCACGCAGGGGACGCGACCCCTTGCAGCCAGATCCCGGTCGCCGCGCGCACGCCGACCAGCACCGCGAACGTCGAGGTCACCAGGAGGATGCCGAAAGAGCCGACGTACAACAGCGGCAGGACCAGGACGGCCAGCGCGATCCCGAACCGGACGAACAGCCGGTTCGTCAGGCCGGCGGATATGAGGAACGCGGCGGCGGTCGTCACGGCCGAGAACAACCCGATGAATGCGGCCACCCCGTCGGTGGTTGGGTAATGGGCTGCGGCCGCCGCGGCCCACGGCAGGAACAAGGAGTAGAAGAGCACCGAGAACAGCACGGCGGCCAAGGTCATCCAGACGAGCAGTCGTGACCGCATCACGTACCGAAGCGCCGACACGAGGTCCGCAACGGGTCCCGCGCGCGATGGTCGCCGGATCGTGCGGTGCGCCGCGGGCGGCAGGATCCATCGAGCGAGCGCCAACGCCGCGACCAGGGTGATGCCCCAGGCCAACAGCAGGTTCGCCGCGCCGACCAGGTGTACGAGCGGGGCGGTCACGAGCCCGCCCAGGACCGACCCGAGGATCCCGCCGGCCGCGAACAACGGGAACAGCCGCTTTGCCTGTCGGGTGTCGGTCACCATCCCGGCGATCCCCCACAGGAACACCGTCTGGACCAATACGGCGAGCGCGACCGTCAGCCACAACACCCAGTAGGTCCACCTCGCGCCGCCGATCAGTGCGACCCGTTCCGCGAACACGACGACGGTGAGACCAGCGCCCATCACCAAGAAGGCGCGGCGTTGATCGGTTCGCCCCAGCGCGCCCGTCATCACCAGCATCAGCACGAGGCAGCTCGCGCCTTGCAACAGATAGACGGTGGGCAACGCGTCCGTACCGACGCGGTCGAAGAACAGCGCGGTCGCGGCGCTCTGCCCGATCACCTGGCCGGCCATCACGATGAACGACAGCGCGATCAAGGACACGGCGACCCGGCGTTCACCGGCGTGGATCTTGAGGGCTCGCGCGACCGCGCTCACGACACCTGGTAGACGACCGCGTCCGTCGGATACCCCTTCAGCGACAGGTGCCGGTGCTCCAGGCGGTCGAGGGGTTGTCCCGCGGAACGCATCGCCGCCTCGGTCACCAAGATCTCGCCGATCGCCGCCTGCGACGCGAGGTGAGCGGTCAAGTTCATCGGGTCGCCCAAGGCGGTGAAATCGCTCGAGCCTCTCGAGCCGACGATCCCGACGAACGCTGTGCCGGTGTGGACCGCGGCGCCGAGCGGCGCCCACGGTCCGTTCGGATCGCCGTGTCCGGTCGCGCGGAGCAGGTCCTGCGCCGCCTGCAGCGCGACGCCCGCGTGGTCGGGGCCGGTCAAGAACGGCAGGAAGAGTGCGACGACCTCGTCGCCGACGAACTTCTCCAGGATCGCATCGGCCTCGAAGAGCACCCTCTTGGAGACGTCATAGAAGCGGCTCATCAAGCGCGTGAACTCCGTGACGGACATCTGTCGCGCGATCTTGCTCGAGCCGCGCACGTCAGCGAACAACATCGAGAGTTCGACCTCGGCACCCGCGACCGCCTTATCGTCGAGCGGCGAGGGGCACCGCTTCGCGTGCCTGTCCATCTCCGTGAAGCAGCGGCCGCAGATGTTGGGGTTCTTCGGCCAGGGCTTGAAGCCGAACGGCCGCAGGAGCAGGTTCCCCGGCGCGCGGAACGGCGCTTTGCAGAGTTTGCAGCGGGGGTTCGACGGGATGAGGCGCAAGGGACTCTTGTGGCGAGTCTCCCCGAATTCCCCGCTCAGGAGGGCCTTCCACTCTTCTTCGGCAGTCGACATCGGCCCGAAGCGTAGGTCGTTCCAGGCGAGCGCGCAGCCCCTGGAGCGGACCACGCGAGAGCGGAGGCGGACGGGAATCGAACCCGCCAGGGAGCTCGTCGCCCCCTCAACGGTTTTGAAGACCGCGAGGCCCACCAGGAACCCTGACGCCTCCGGCGCCAAGGCTACCGGGGCGCCGGGGAGGCGGCCGAACCGCCGGGTCAGGGTCGCGGCCGAACCGACCGATGACGTTCTCGGTCCCGTCGGATACGTGACCTACGATTGGACGACGATGGAAGCCGCGTTCTTCGACCTCGACAAGACGATCATAAGCCGGTCGTCCTCGCTCGCCCTCGGGCGGCCGTTGTACCGAGCCGGCATGGTCTCGCGCGGCCAGCTCATGCGCGGCGCCTACGCCCAGCTCGTCTACCTGCTGATCGGCGCCGACGAGTCGCGGATGGAGAAGCTCAAAGAGGGCATGCTCCAGCTGACGAAGGGCTGGGATCGCACGCAGGTCGAGCGGCTCGTCCACGACGTGATACTCGAGGTGATCGACCCGTTCGTGTACCAAGAGGCGCTCGACCTCATCGCCGAGCATCAGGCGGCGGGGCGGCGCATCTACATCGTGTCGTCGTCGCCCGAAGAGGTCGTGCGCCCACTCGCGGCGCACTTCGGCGTGTCGGGCGTGATCGCGACGCGCGCGGCGGTCGGTCCCGACAATCGCTACACGGGCGAGCTCGAGTTCTACGCCTACGGCGAGCAGAAGGCCGACGCGATCCGGTCGCTCGCACGCCGTCAGCGCATCAACCTCGAGGGGTCGTTCGCGTACTCCGACTCCGTGACCGACGTGCCGATGCTCAAGGCCGTCGGCCATCCCGTCGCGGTCAATCCCGATCGCGACCTCCGGCACATCGCCGAGGCTCGCGAGTGGGAGATCCGCAACTTCCGCAACCCCGTGCGGTTGCGCTCACGCATCGCAGACGCCGTGCCGCCGAAGCGCGCGGGTGTCGCGGCGGCCGCGGTCGGCGCCGCAGCGGTCGCCGGTGTGCTTGTGTGGGTGTCGCTGCGCGCGCGTGAACGACGCGCCGTCGCGTGATCGTCGCGCGGCAGGGGTAGCGCGTCCGACGGTTCGGGTGTAGCGTCGGGTGGGATGCCGAGAGGCGCCCGCGAGGGGAGCAGAACCCACGCGCGAGTCATGCCGCGGGAGGCATGTCCCAGGACCCGGGGCGTACGAACCCGGCTCCAGGGACACGTGCGGACCAGCGCTTGATACCTGCTCCCCTCGCTCTGTGTCGGTTCTCCGGCAACGCGTTCAGAACGTGCCGCGCTAGTCGCGCGCCGCGCTGACGGTCCGATACCGGAACAACGATCCCTGCGGATACGCATCGTTGCCCGCCCAGCCGAACCCGACCTTGTACATCTCTTGGATGACCGACTTCGGCATCGTCGGTTGCTCGCCCGGCGGGTTGGATGAAGGGTTCAGTTGGATCGAGACGCCCCAGTCGGCCGGTGTGAGCGGACCGGAGGGGTCGTGTGGCGTCGACACAGCGTCGAAGCATTCTCCGACGTCGGTGATCGACGACGCCTGGCCGGCCGTGGAGATCGCATGCATGGCGTGCTTCAACAGGGGCACGATGTCGGCGTTGCAGACGATCGTCCCGAGGACGGGGATCGTGGCCGACACGATGTGGTCCTGGATCCATCTCTGCTCGATGGCGATGTGACCGGGCTTGCTGTTGTCGGGGTGCGCCTCGAACTCGCCGAACGTCTCCTTGAGGTACAGGGGCGGCATCACTCGGTCGTTGGCTCGTAGATACTGCGTGTCACCCGGCGCGCGGACCTCGACGGCTGGAAATGCCGTCTGGACGGGAAGCAGGTCGCGGAAGGCCGGGATCAGATCGTTCACGGTGACCGTCGCGTTGGGCTTGACGTGGAACAGGACGTAGCGCTCGGTCGTGACGCCGATCTTCAGGCCGGTCGCACGCGGAACCAGCAGCTCGTAGGCACCCATCAGCGCGTCGGGCAGGGTGCCGACGATGTCCACCTGTTGGTCGCCGTGGAACAGGAGCGTCGCGCCGGTCCCGAGGCCTCGGAGGTTGGCTTCGGACTCGGACAAGATCCCTTGGCCGGGCTGGAGGTTCTGCACGAGCTGACGCTCGGGCTCGGGCAGGAACCCCGCGAACGTCGGATCCACGCCCGTCGTGTCCATCGGGATCATGTCCGGCGGCTGGGGTTGATCCACGCCGTCGCCGTTCGCGTCGAGCGAGGCCGTTATCCACGCGATGTCGGCGGTCGCGGTGGTTGCCTGGGTGACGTCGGGGACGGTGCTCACGAGGTCGCCGAAGCCCGCCGGCAGGCCACCCGGCACCCAGGCGAGCCAGGCCTCGGGCGTCGGGACGGGAACCGATGCGCTGGTCGAAGGGCCTGCGGAAGAGGATGGAGGCGAGGAGCCCGCGTCGGTGCGGCCGCCGAGCCACACGATGGTCGACCCGATCAACGCCACCGCGACGAACGTCACCAGGCCGCGGATGAGCGCGCGCCGTTCCAGCGCATCCATGTCAGTCGGCGAGTCTACGGCGGCCCTGCGCTCCGGCCGGGAGCGATCAGCCCGAAGCGGGGTGCTGGAGGAGCCCGGCGAGCCGCTCGGCGCGGCGCGCCGCCTGGCGCGGACGGCCGGCGTTGACCGCGATCGCGATCGCGCGGAGCTCACGCTCTACCGTCGGCGAGATGGCTGAGGCGTGTGCGCGTACGAGGGGATCGAGCTTCGCGACCGCATCGTCGAGGCGGCTGAGCATCTCGCGCGGCGCGAGCACCTGGTCGCGGTAGTTCTCCAGCGAGACGACTTCTCCCATACCGACCACCATAGGACGGTGGTCTGACACGGGGTAATCGCTCCTCGCGGTCACGCGACCCGCACGCTCGTCACGGGCGCCAGCCGCGGCGCGACCGTGAACCAGGAGCGCCCGGCGTCGGCAGAGCCGAAGACCTCGCCGGACGTGGCGCCGAAGAACAGCCCCATCCCGTCGCCCTCACCGTCCCGGTCCAGCGCCTGACGCAGGATCGTCACGTACGCGTCGGTCGGGAGGCCGTCGCCCTGTGGCGACCAGGTCGTGCCCGCGTCGCGGGTGCCGAATACGCCGAGCGACCCTCCCGGCACGACGCGATCTTCGGCCCCCGTCATCGGGATCAGGAACGCGCTGTCGGGGTCCGCAGGGTCGGTCACCAACGGGAATCCGAATGGCGAAGGGAGCCCGTCGTGGATGTCGTTCCACGTTTCGCCTTGGTCGTCGCTGCGGTACACGCCGCCGTGGAACTGCATGAACAGCCGCTCGGGCTTCGCCGGCGCGCGATGCATGTTGTGGACGCAGAGCACGTTCGTATCGGCGCGGGACTCTTCCGGCATGTACTCGGGCACCAACCCGGTGTAGCCGGTGCGCCAGGACTCGCCGCCGTCGTCGGTGATCCACACGCCGGCGGCGGAGATCGCGATCGCGAGCTTCATCGGATCGCCGGGCCACGGGCAGATCGAGTGCAGCGCGAGGCCGCCGAGCCCGGGCTGCCAGTCGCCCGCGATCCGCTCCTTCCAGAGCGCTTCGTTGCGCGACCATGTCTCGCCGCCGTCGCGGGATTCCCAGAGCGCGGCGGGGTCGGTGCCGGCCCACAACTGGCCGTCGGCCTCACCCTCCTTGACCTTCCAGATGCGCTCGAGCGACACGTCGTCGCCCTCTGCGAACGCGATGCCGGACGCCTGCTGCCACTCGCCCGCGGGGTCGTCGGTGAACATCAGCCGCGGTCCGTAGAACCCGGAGGTGACCGAGGCGAAGTACCGCCTTGTGCGCCGGTCGCGGATCGCGTACTCGACGACGTCGCCGGCGAAGGCGCGCGTGGCGATCCGGTACGAGTCGGGGCGGTCGCCGGCCAACACGAACAGACCCTTCTTGGTTCCCACCAGCAGTTCGGGCATCACGTTCCCCCTGTGATCGACGGAAGCACCTGGAGATGATCGTTCGCGTCGAGCGCGGTCGCGGCGTCGACGCGTTCACCGTTGCGGAACACGTTCACGTGGCGACGCACGGCGCCGTGCTCGTCCAAGATCCAGCCGGTGGTCTTGGGCCACGCCGACTCGAGCGTACGGAGCACGTCGCCAACCGTGTCGCCGGCGATCTCGAGGTCGCGGTTGCCCCCGGCGAGGTCCTTCAACGGGGCTCGGAGCGTCACCACCGCCATCGGGCGAGACTACCGCCAGCCTCGGACACGGGCTATCCGCCGGTTGTGCTTGCCGTCGGCCTGGACCCGTACTCGAAGTGCATCCCGTCGGGCGTCAGGAACTTCCCGCCCCAGATGAAGCCCCAGCGCTCGAAGATCTTCACGATGCGCGGGTCCATCGTCGGCTGTGCGCCGTACGGGTTCTGGGGCGCGTTGATGTCGATCGCGGCCCCGTACGCATGCTGCGACGGGGGTGCGGTGGGGCTCCGTGCCACCGTCCGCGCCGCGTAGCAGCCAGAGTAGACCTGGAGTTCGTTCCCGAGCCCGGCGTGGTCCACCTCGGTGAGCGCGCCGATCAGCATCGGGAACAGGCGGCGGTTGCACGTCACCTGCCCGAGGATCGGGACGGTCCGCGTGGCGATGTTCGCGTCGTACCAGGCCGGATCGACGTTGAGGTATGCGGGGTCGGCGCTCTGCGGATACGCGGAGAACTCGCCGAACATCTCCTTCATCACGATGGGCGGGTTCACGCCCGACGCGATCCGCATATAGGTGGACCCACCCGGCGGCATCATGCGGATCGCCGTGTTCGGGATCATCCGCTGCATGGTCGAGGCGAACCGCTGCATCGTCATCTGCCCCGGCGGCAGGGCGAGCAGGTAGCGGTCGTCGACGATCCCGAGCGACTTCCCGACCGCGCGCGACACCAGCATCTCGCTCCATCCGGCGACGGCATCCGGCACCACCGCGCCGATCGTCACGGTTCGCGAGCCGAACGTCATCGAGCCGCCGACATCGAGGCGGCGGAGCTGCGCGCTCGACGTCCCGAGCACCGCCTTACCCGATCGGAGCGCGGACGTGACCTCGTCGCGCATGTTCGGCGGGATGAACGGCGCGTAGCTCGGCGGGTCGACCGAGAACGCGTCGATCGGGATCTCGTACGGCGGCATCGGCCGGTCCACCAGCGAGCCCGTGTCGTCGTGCGAGGCGGTCATCCACCGGGTATCGCCGGCGACGACCACCGTCGTGCCCAGCGCCGAGGTCGCCGCAGCCTTCGTCGAGACGTCCGGCGGTAAGGAGCCGGTGATCCACGCGAGCCATGTGCCCGGCATCTGCGCCGACTCGTCGGCGGTGCTCGCGGCGGGCTGGCTCGGTGCGGCGAGCGAGGGGGGCGCCGCGCTCGAGGCGGGATGCGCGGCTTCGCCTCGATCCGTGCGGACGAGCGCGAGCGCGCCGCCCACGACGAGGATCGCGAGCATCGCCCCGAACGCGAGCGGTCGCCGTCGCACCGTCGCGCGCGCAGTCATCGATGTCAGGCTAGCCATGGGCCTGAGCGAGTGACCGCCCCGCGCGTCCATCGGTTCCCCTGCAGGACGACCCCGGCTTTGGTCCTAAGGCGTCCGGCCCGACCCAGTCGGCTGCCCTTGTCCCTTCGTGAATCTCGCAGCTAGGGTGTGGCTCCACGCGACGCGGGTACAGGAGCAGCAGTCCTCGGGTCGCCAGACTCGGAACATACGAAGAGGAGGAACACGCATCATGCGTCACACCACCCCCCGGATCGGGTCACATACGACCCGCATCATCACCGCCGTCGGCTTGGTAGCCGGCGCACTTGTTTTCGCGGCGCCTGCCGCGCAAGCCACCAACGTTTCCTCGGTCTCTGCCGGAGCGGTGCACGCGTGCGTGCGCACGACGGCGGGTGTCGCGAGATGCTGGGGCTTCAACGCCGTCGGCATGGTCGGCGACGGCACCAAGATCGACCGGCTCAAGCCGACCACGGTGAAGGGCCTGAAGGCTGGCGTGAAGGACGTGCAGGCGGTCTGGGATCACTCCTGCGCCGTGACGACCGGCGGCGCCGTGAAGTGCTGGGGTCACAACGGCGACGGCGAGCTCGGCGACGGGTCGCTGATCAAGCGGGTGACGCCTGTCCAGGTTGTTGGTCTGACCAGCGGCGTTGCGCAGGTTTCCCTCGGTTTCGACTCCGGCTGCGCGCTCAAGAACGCGGGCACGGTCTGGTGTTGGGGATATAACGGCAACGGACAGCTCGGCACCGGCGATAGGCAATCGCATCGGACGCCGGTTGACACCGGGCTGAGCGGCATCACGCAGATCTCGGCCGGCTGGGACCACACGTGTGCTGTCACGACCGGCGGTGGCGTCAAGTGCTGGGGCCAGGGGAAGCACGGCGAGATCGGCGATGGCGCCAAGAGCGACAGACTGGTCCCGACCGACGTCACCGGCCTCGGCGGCACTGCGACCGCCGTCTCGGCCGGGTTCGATCACACCTGCGCCCTGTTGACCGGCGGCGCGGTGAAGTGCTGGGGGAACAACACCACGGGCGAGCTCGGTAATGGGACGACCATTGACAGCACCCACCCGGTGACGGTGACCGGCCTTTCGGCGAAGTCGATCTCCGCAGGCTTCAATCACACCTGCGCGGTCACGACCGGCGGTGCGGCTATGTGCTGGGGTGCGAACGAATCCGGCGAGCTGGGGAACGGGAAGACCAAGGCCAGTAGCTCGCCCGTGCACGTGTACCGGTCGGGCTCCGGCGTCAAACAGATCTCGGCCGGTGGCTACCAGAAGACGGGCATGACCTGTCTGGTGACCACCGCCGGCGCGGTGAAGTGCTTCGGTGCGAACCACGGTGTGCACAACCTCGCGCCGATCGACAGCACCGGGGGGCAGCTCGGCGACGGCACCAAGACCGATCGGCACATCCCGATCACGGTGCAATCGCTGACGGGAGGGAGCCCGCCTAAGTACCGGCCCGACCTGCTGATCTCGAAGCACGCGAGCGCCGGCTACGCGGGCAATGGCATCTACAACATGTCCGGGGCAAACCAGGCCAGGACCGTCAAGATGGCGCCCGGCGGGACGAAGCACCTCTTCGTCCACCTGCAGAACGACGCCCACGTTACCGACTCGTTCTTCCTGAGAGGGTCCGCCTCTGGAGGCGGCTTCTCGATCAGCTACGCGACCGGTGGCCATAGCATCAAGACCACCGTCGCGTCGGGAACGTACTGGGTGACGGTGCCGGCCGGCGGCCAGCGGACCGTCGTGATCACCATCTCGGCGAACAAGACGACGCACCATGGAGCATCGCGCTCGCTCAAGCTTATCGCTCGGTCGGCCGGCGACAGTGCGAAGGTGGATGTCGTGAAGGGGGTCATGAAGACCACCTAGCTAAGCGCCACGTTGTACCACCTGCGGCCCGGGGCTTGGCCCCGGGCCGCAGCGCGTTGCGGGTCGTGGTATCGATCGCGACCGGTCGGTACGGTTCGTACCTCGGCCGGCGTCCGGAGGGGCTCGATGGATACGTGGGCACAGCGGTTCGGTGGCGCGTTCATCGTGTCGGCGTTCGTCTGGGTCGTGCTCAGGACGATCCTGCAGTGGCAGGTCAGCGACCAGATCACGCCGTCGCCCGACCTGATCGGTGTGGTGGCCTTCACCGGTGGGTTCGCCCTCGCGACCTTCGGCGCGACGATCGTGACCGTCTTGATGCAGTGGTCGCATCGTCTCGAGCAGTCGGAGTTGTCGAAGCGCTGGCACGACTCGGACTAGCCCTCCGGCGACCCTCGAACCACCGCGCCGTCGGCTGTGACGGAGCGCACGCGCACATCCCCCGACAAGAACGCGAGATGGGTCGGTCTGGGGATCAACAGCGCACCGTCACGCCGGTAGCGTTCGTTCCGTCGGCGCGCATTCCTGCACCGGCCACCCCCTGAAGCTTCCTCGAGCGGCAACGCGGCGCTTCGGCGCGCGTTCGGTGAAGAAGGGACGGGGATGGAACGGTCGACGCGCGTGGTCCTCGCGATCGAGGCGCCGGAGGTGCTCGACGAGGTGCTGCACTTCCTCGACCGCAGCGGCGCCGTGCGCGTGGTGGCCACGGCCGACGGCGAGCGGCAGATCGCCGACGCGGTCACGCAGCTCGAGCCGGACCTGGTGATCGCCGAGCCGCGGTTCGCCGGCGCCGTCTCTGGCCCGACGCCGTGCATCGCGATCGCGAGCCGGGAGTCGATCGCCGCGCTTCGCGCGGCGATCGAAGCAGGGGTCCGAGGCTTCACCGTGTGGCCTGAGGAGCGCGACCGCTTGATTGCCCACGTCGAAGGGTTCGCGGTCGGCGCGAAGCATCTCGAGCGGCGCGCGACGGTGATCGCGGTGCACGCCTCGCGTGGCGGCGCGGGCTGCACCTTCGTCGCGACGCACCTGGCCCGAGCCGCGGTGTCGGCCGACCGGTCGGTCGTGCTCGTCGACGTCGACCCATTCGGCGGCGACGTCGCGACGGCGCTCGGGATCGTCGACGGCACGGCGGGACTGCACCCCGTGTCGGAACTCTGCGACGTCGTCGATGAGATGACACCCGGTTCGTTCACCGAGACCGTGTTCCCGCACCACGAAGGGTTCGGCGTGATCGTCGCGGCGCCGCCGGATACGCCCGCGCCCGAGGAGCGCTCGGTCGCGCGTGTCGTGGACCTCGCGGCTGCATCCACCGACGTGGTCGTCCTGCATACGGGGCTCGGGACCGACCCCGTCACGCGCGCGAGCCTCCGCGCCGCCGATGCCGTCGTCGAGGTGCTCGCGCTCGACATCGCCTCGTTCCGTGCGACGGTCCGAACGCTTGCGCGGATCGCGCCAGACGGTGTCGAAGACCGGACGTCGTTCGTCGTCAATCGGGCGGCGCGCGGCGAGGTCGTGCCCGCCGACGTCGAGCGGGTGTTCGGCCGCGCGCCGGTCGCGGTGCTCCCGGTCGATGCCTCCGTGCCCCGCCTGCAGGATCACGGCCGGCTGCTGCCACCGCGCGCGCGAGCGGCTCGCGCCATCGCGAGGCTGAGTCACCAGCTGCTCGCCTCCACCGCTGAACTCCGAGGTGCCGCGTGACGGCCCTCGACGTCCTCTCCCTCGTCGATCAGGTGCTCGGTCGCGCCGGACTCCGGCGCCCCCTCCGCTCCCGGGCGCACGGACCGGAAGGGGGAGCAGGTGCGGATACGGCAGATCGCAACCGCCGTCGTGATCGTCGCGTCGATGGCGATCGCGACATCGGCACACGCGAACGTGGGGACCGGCTGCAGCGCGTGGAAGACGACCAAGACGGGCGGGCATCAATCGGCGTGTTACGTCCGGAGCGCGGACTGGCAGGTCGCCGCCAAGGGGCGCGGCTACTACGACGGCTCGACCAAGCTGGTGCAGATGAGCATCTCGGTGTCGCTGCAATCCTCGGCGGACGGCTTCTCGTGGACCACGCTCGCGAGCCGATCGTGTGGGTTCAACGACGTTCCGTCCTCCTCCCCGGGAGGCTCGTGTCTCACCGGCGCACAGTGGGTCGACGCGGGGATGCGCTATCGAGCGCGGACGTTCCTGGTGCTGTTCGAAGCGAACGGAACGGTGCGCACTACCGACCCGTCGTTCAGCCCGATCACGTCCTGAGGGCGGGGCGCGTCGCGTCGGCGATCGGAGGCGCGCGTGGCCACTGACACGCTGCGGACCCTGCGCCGCGAGGTTCGCGACCAGTTGCGTGTGCGGATCGACGCGCGTGGGCTGGCGAGCGCGCCACCGGCCGAGCGCCGGGTTCGGGTCCGCGACGAGGCGCTCGACCTGCTCCGGCAGCGCGGCGCGCTGCTGCCGCAGCGCGAGCTCAACCGCATCGTGAACGAGGTCTCCGACGATGTCGTCGGGTTCGGACCGATCGAGTCCTTGCTCAAGGACCCGACGGTGACCGAGGTCATGGTCAACGGACCCGACGACGTATTCGTGGAGCGAGAGGGGCGCATCGAAAGGGTGCGCGATCGGCTATTCGAGGGGGAGGAGCCGGTCATGCATCTGATCGAACGCATCGTGGGACCCTTGGGCCTCCGGGTCGATCACGCGTCACCATGGGTGGACGCTCGACTTCCGGACGGTTCGAGGGTCCATGCGATCGTGCCGCCTCTCTCGCTCCGCGGTCCAACGCTCACGATCCGCAAGTTCTCGCCCTCGCCGATCACGCCCGATCTCCTGGTCGAGCGCGCATCGATCGGGCCTCGGATGATGCGGTTCCTCCTGTCGTGTGTGCGCGGGCGCGCAAACATGGTCGTCTCGGGCGGCGCCGGGAGCGGCAAGACGACGATGCTCGGCATCCTCACCACGGCGATCCGTGACGACGAACGGGTGATCACGATCGAGGACGCGGCCGAGCTGCGCCTGGCTAACCCGCATGTCGTCTCGCTCGAAGCGCGTCCCGCGAACGTCGAGGGACGCGGCGAGGTGTCGGTGCGCGACCTGGTTCGCAACGCGCTTCGGATGCGACCGGACCGGATCATCGTCGGCGAGGTGCGCGGCGGCGAGGCTCTCGACATGTTGCAGGCGATGAACACCGGCCACGAGGGCTCGCTCTCGACGGCGCACGCGAACTCAGCTCGTCACGTGCTGTGGCGTCTCGAGACGATGGCGATGATGTCTGACGTCGATCTGCCCGCGGCGCATGTTCGTGGCCAGGTCGCGGCGGCGCTCGACATGATCGTCCAGCTGGCGCGGCTGCGCGACGGCCGGCGGATCGTGTGGGAGATCGCCGCGGTCGAGGGAACGCGCGAGGGCGAGGCGGTCGTCGAACCCGTGTTCCGCTTCCAGCCTCGTGCGGGCGAAGGCACGTTCGAAGCGACGGGCTACGTGCCCACGATGGTGCACACGCTGCGCTCTCGGGGAGAGTCACTGCCGGACGCGTTGTTCGACGTCGGGGTCGATCGCTGAACCCGCTGGCCATCGTGGGTATACCGCTCGCGGCGTGTTGCTTGGCTGTCGGCGCGCACCTGTCGCGTCGGGCGGCCGTCGGCGCCAGGCTGGAACTGGAGACGTCTGCCGGCGCGGGACCGCCGTCTGTGCGCCGAGACGACCTCCTCGTGTTCGGCCCGGCCGCACTCGTGGGATGGGCTGTGGCGAGGGTTCCGGGGGCCGTGATCGGGCTGGTGATCTCGGGCGTCGTGCGTGCGGTCAGGCGCCGCCGTGCGCTCGCGGTGACGCCCGTCATGATCGAGGAACGGTTCGCCGACGCGGTCGGTGCGCTTGCCGCGGCGGTGCGGTCGGGCGCCTCACTGACGCAGGCGATCCGCTACGCCTCGACCGAGGCGGCGCCACCGGTCCGCGACGACCTCGCGCTCGTCGTCGAGCGGTTGGACACGGGCATCGCGTTGGATCAGGCGCTCCGCTCCTGGTCGTCGGCGCGGCCGGGCGCGAACGTCGAGCTGGTGGTCGGTTCGCTTGAGCTCCATCGTCGCAGCGGGGGCGATCTGCCCGCGGTGCTCGATCAGGTCGTCGGCACGATCAGGGATCGCGTGAGCATCACGCGCGAGGTTCGGTCGCTCACGGCGCAGGCGCGGATGTCGGCATGGATCCTGGGCTTGCTTCCGGTCGGCTTCTTCGGGTTCCTGTGGCTGACCTCACGCCGAGACATCGAGGGCGCGATGTCCACGCCCGTCGGCATCGCCTGCGTCCTCGTCGGCCTTCTGCTCGAACTCGGCGCCTTCGCGTGGATCAGGAAGCTGCTGGTGGTCGAATGAGCGCGGCGCCGCTCGTCGGGTTGCTCGCCGCCTCCTCGATCGTTGCAGCGTGCGCAGGAGTGGCGAACGCCGGCCGGTCGCCGCACCTCCTTCCTCCAGAGCCGGCGGCCGAGCGCGCGCCACGCCGCAGCACGCGGCGCAGCCGGCGTGAACGGAACAAGGCGTTGCACGCCGACGTCCCGCAGCTGCTGGACCTCCTGGCCGCGGGGTCAACGGCGGGCCTGTCGGCTGAGGCCTCGTTCCGGCAGGCGGTCTCCTGCCTGCACGGTCCGCTCGGTGAGGACCTCGGCGAGGTCATGCGATCGGTCGATCTCGGCGTCCCATGGCGTGAGGCGCTCGCCGAACACGTCGAGCGGACGGGCGACCCGGACCTCGCGCGTACGGTCGCCGTGCTGGCGCGGACCGAGGCGCTCGGTGTGCCGTTGCGCGACGCGACGCGCGAGCTGGCGGCAACGGTGCGCGACGCCCGTCGGGCGGCCACCCTCGAACGAGCGCGCACCGCACCGGTGAAGATGCTGTTCCCGTTGGTGTTCCTGATCCTCCCTGCCTTCCTCCTCCTCACGGTGGTGCCCGTCCTCATCACCACCGTGCGTTCCATCGATTGAGAGGAGGTGAGCAGATGCCGTACCTCGTTCGTCTGTACCTGCGCACCCTCGGAGCGATCCGAAGGGAAGAAGGCCAGACCACGTCGGAGTACGCGTTGGTGATCTTGGCCGCCGCCGCTGTGGCGGTCGTGTTGATCACGTGGGCGCACTCGTCGGGCAAACTCCCGGCGTTCTTCGACCAGGTCATCGACACCGTGATCGGGAATGCTTCATCGGCCTGAGCGATCGTCGCGCGGGTCGGCGGCGGTGGAGTTCGCGTTGGTGCTGCCGCTGGTCTTCGCGGTGACCTTGGGTCTCGTCCAGGTTGGCGTGCTCGCGCGGGATCGAGCGCTGGTCGAGGCGGCGGCGCGTGCGGGAGCGCGCGCCGCCGCCGTCGACCCGGACGAGACGGCGATCCACGACGCCGCGGTCGCGGCAGCTGCGGGTCTCGACGCATCGTCCATGACGGTGGGCATCGTTCGTGTCGGCGCGCAGGGCGCTCCCGTGACGGTGTCCGTCGCGTACGACGACCCGATGCGGGTGCCGTTCATCGGCTGGCTCGTCGGCACGTCGGTTCAGCTGCATGCGTCCGCGGTGATGCGCCAGGAGTACGGGTGAGCGGGACCTCGCAGCGGGGGTCGGTATCGGTCGTGTGCGCCGCCGCGATCTGCATCGCCCTCGTCTGCACGATGGGCGTGGCGGACGTCGGTCGAGTCCTGGTGGAACGGTCGCACGCCGAGGCGGCGGCGGACGCGGCCGCCCTCGCCGCTGCGCAGGACCTTGCGCTCGGAAGCGGGGATCCCACCGCGGATGCGACGCGGTTCGCGGAAGACAACGGCACCGAGCTGGTGGATTGTTCGTGCGCGACCGGCGCCACGGAAGCGGTCGTGACGGTGCGCAGAACGTTCTCGGGGTTGTTGCTCGTCCCGGGTTCGCTTGCCTTGCAAGCTCGAGCGCGCGCCGTCGTCGATCTGCCGTAAGGGAAGCCGATGCCGCCTGCGGCGTAGACTCGACCGCATGACCTCGCGCCGCCAGCTGGAGGAACTCCTCGAGGCCGTCGCCGACCATGGCGTCGATCCGAAGGATGCGGCAGACCGGCTCGCACAGTTGCCGTACCGGGACCTCGGCTTCGCGCGGGTGGATACCCATCGCGAGCTCCGGCAGGGCGCCCCCGAGGTGGTCCTCGGATCGGGCAAGACGCCGGATCAGGTCGCGCGGATCGCGTTGGCGCTCGCCGAGGCGGGCGCGTCCAGCGTGCTCGTCACGCGCGCCGACGAGCCGATGCGAGCGGCGGTGCGAGAGGTCCTTCCCGAGGCGCTCGAAGACGAACGTGCGCGCGCCGTGTGGGCCGAGCGCGAGCCGATCGAGAAGCGCGGGCAGGTCTTGATCGTCTCCGCGGGGACGTCCGACGGTCCGGTCGTGCACGAGGCACGGATCCGCGCCGACCTGCTCGGCACCAACGTCACCGTGCACGAGGACGTTGGCGTCGCGGGGCTGCATCGCCTCGCGCCGGTGATCCCGGACCTCGATCGCGCGGACGTCGTCGTGGTGGTCGCCGGGATGGACGGCGCGCTCGCCAGCGTGATCGGCGGGCTGGCGCCGTGTCCCGTGATCGGCGTGCCGACCAGCGTGGGCTACGGCTCGGCGCACGGAGGCGAGACAGCGCTCAACGCGATGCTCGTCTCGTGTGCGGATGGGCTCGCGGTGGTCGGGATCGACGACGGCCTCGGCGCAGGATCGGTCGCCGCCCGGATCGCACGCCGCGCTGAGGTGCGCGCGCCGTGACCCGCGTCGCCCACGTCGACCCCGTCGGCGGCCTGGCGGGCGACATGCTGCTCGCCGCGCTGTTGGACGCGGGCGCACCGCGGTCCGCGCTCGACGAGGCGATCGCCGCGCTCGGCCTCGACGGCGTCGGTCTCGACGTCTCACAACCGGTGCGCGCCCGCCTTCGCGCGACGCATGTGGACGTCCGGTCGGCCGAGCCTCACGGGCGCACCGGCGAGGCGATGCGCGCGGTCATCGCGGGCTCGCGGTTGGCGCCACGTGTCCGCTCGCGTTCCCTCGATGCGCTCGATCGCCTGATCGGAGCCGAGGCCGCGGTCCACGGTGTCGATCGGAACGAGGTCGTGCTGCACGAGCTCGGTGACGACGACACCCTGATCGACATCTGCGGCGTCTTCGCGCTGCTCGACGCGCTCGAGATCGAACGGCTCGTCTGCGCGCCCGTCCCGCTCGGCCGTGGGATCGGCCAGATGGATCACGGCGTGATGCCGCTTCCGGCGCCGGCGACGATGGCGCTGCTGGCCGGCGTTCCGGTGGTCGGCGTCGACACGCCCGGCGAGCTCGTTACGCCTACGGGCGCGGCGATCGTGGTCACGGCAGCCGATGCGTGGGGCGAGCTCCCCGCGATGGTGCTGCGCGCGACCGGCACCGGCGTCGGAACCCGCGAACACCCCTCTCGACCCAACATCGTTCGGGTCGCGATCGGCGACGCGATCGACGAGCCGCAGACCACCACGGCCGTGGTCCTGCTTCAGGCAAACGTCGACGACCTCGTTCCGGAGCTCGTGCCCGACGTGCTCGACGCCTGCATGACCGCGGGTGCGATCGACGCGTGGACCGTCCCGATCCAGATGAAGAAAGCCCGCCCGGGTGTGCTGCTCAGTGTCCTCGCCAGGCCGGATCAGGAGCGGACGCTCGCCGAGACGCTTCTCACGAACTCGTCGACGCTGGGGGTGCGGGTGCAACGGCTCGAGCGCTACGAGCTCGACCGCGCGATGCGCGAGGTCGACATCGACGGCCACACCGTCCGCGTCAAGATCGGTCTGCTCGACGGCCGGGTCGTGAACGTCGCGCCAGAGCACGACGACTGCGCCGCGGTCGCCGCGGTGACCGGCCGACCGGTCAAGCAGATCTGGGCCGAGGCGCTCGCCGCGGCCACCGCAACGCAGGACATCGAAGATGCCCACGCTCGCTGAGCTTGAAGGAACGATCGCCACCGCGCCGAGCGCGCTGGTCGCGTTCTCCGGCGGCGTCGACTCGTCGCTGGTCGCGGCCGTCGCCGGCCGCGTCCTGGGGGAGCGGGCGCTCGCGGTCACGGCCGTCTCGCCCGCCCTCGCGACCGGTGAGCTGGACGGCGCGCGGGCGGTCGCCGCCGCCGTCGGCATCGCCCACCGCGCGATCTTGACCGACGAGCTCGCCCGTGAGGGCTACCGCCGCAACGCAGCCGACCGTTGCTACCACTGCAAGTCCGAGCTCTACGACCGGCTCGCCGAACTCGCCGCGGCCGAAGGCTTCGCAGCCACCTTCTCCGGCGCCAACGTCGACGACCTCGGTGACTGGCGTCCCGGCCTCCGCGCGGCGGCGGAGCACGATGTCCGTCACCCGCTCGTCGAGGCGAACTTCCGCAAGCAAGACGTCCGCCGGACGGCGGCCGAGCTCGAGATCCCGAGCGCGGACAAGCCGGCGATGCCGTGCCTCGCCTCGCGTCTGCCATACGGCACCGGGGTGGAACCGGCGACGCTCGCGCAGATCGATCGCGCCGAGACCGCGATCAAGGCGCTCGGATACCGCGATCTTCGCGTGCGCCACCTCGGCGACCTCGGCAAGGTCGAGCTGGGCGACGACGACCTCGCGCGCGCACGGGCCACCGAAGGGAGCGCCTCGATCCTCGAGGCGGTCAGAGCCGCCGGCTTCTCGGACGCCGAGATCGACGATGAGCCGCTGCGTTCGGGCTCGTTCACGGGGATCCGAAGGATCCCGCTCGCCGTCACCTGAGCCGCTACTCGAGGCCGCGCGCCCGCGGATCGCGCGCCGTCGGCGTCCGATAGCCCGGCTCGCTCCGCGCGGTCAGGAACTCCACCGCCGCCCAGAGCATCTTCGACCGCGGATAGAACCACACCGGCGCGCCGCCGAGGATGACGATGCTCCCCATGATCACCGGCACGACGGGGATGAACGGCACCGTCAAGATCATCGTGATCACCATCGCCGCGATCCAGAACGAGCACGCGAACGTGTAGTTGATCACCATCGCGCCGAGGAACCCGCCCTCCTCGGACTCGAACCGCAGATCGCACACCGGGCACAGCGGCTTCGGCTTGAACCACGTCAGCCAGATCCCGCGCGCGCCGCAGCGTGGGCAGCGCTTCCGCAGACCGCGGAGCAACACACGACCCGACCCTGCCTCGATGAGTAACGGCGACTCGTCGCCGCGGTCCACCCGCGGATCCAGCGAACCGTACGGATCGCTCGTGGCGTCGCTCCTATCCGCGGTCGTAGATCGCGAAGAACTTGACGATCGTTTCCTTGATGCGCCAGGTACCCGTGGACCCCTTGGGGGTAACCAGCAGGTCGCCGGCGCGAACGGTGAGCACCTGCCCGTCGGTCTCGATGTCGGCCTCGCCGGCGAGGATCAGCGCGACCTCGTCGTAGGGCCGCTCGAACGACCACGTGTCGGGCTCGCGCCGCCAGAAGCCCGTCTGGAACACCCCGTCGGGGCTGGTGAAGGTCTCCGTCTCGGCCCCGCCGGTCCCCAGCGTGCCCGGCGGGTTCAGCAGGTCCGCCCAGGCCCGCGCACCCTCCTGGATCACCTGGATCTCGGCCGTCTGCTCCCGAATCTCGCTCATGGCAAGGAGGGTACGTTCGGTCCCTGCCCCCTGTCCGGGCCCGGGTGTACCATCGCCGAACCATGGCGAAGAAGCCCGCACGCCGACCGCTGGGGCGCTCCCGGCGCGCCGAGCTCAACGTGATCGACTACACGTTGGCCAAGCGTGCGATCCTGCGCGACACCCAGCGTGGCCTGCAGTCGGTCAATGACCTTTGCGACGCACACCCGGAGCTGATGCGAGCCGCCAAGTACGTCGGCGAGCCCACACGGGTCGACTGCCCGGTCTGCGGCAAGGACAAGCTGGTCCTCCTCGCCTACGTCTACGGCGACGACCTCAAGCACGACAATGGCCGCGTCTGGTCGATCGACACCGGCTTGCGGATGGCCGCGGCCAGCCCCGGTTCCTGCTGCTACGTGGTGGAGGTCTGCCGGGTCTGCCAGTGGAACCACCTGCGAGAGGCCTTCACGGCCCGCCGCCGCGCTGCGGGCTGACCAACAGCACCGACTCGTCACACCCCCAGACCCCTGACCGCGCAACCCCTTGCTAGCATCGGGCGACCGTGTCGCGCGACCGCTCGTCGGCCTCCACCGGGGACCGATACACCCCCAAGCACGCCTCCAGGCCATCCAGAGGGAAAGCCGGGAAGGCCGCTGCATCCACACGTGGGAGCACCGCCACGACGAAGACGAAGCCAACCGGCGCGGCGGGCACCAACCCGGCCAAAGGCGGCGCGGCGCCGACGAAGAAGTCGTTCCTCCGCCGGCGATGGTGGGTCTTCGTCCTCGCCACCCCGTTCGTGCTCGCACTGTTCGCGGGGATCGGCCTCTACATCGCGTACGCCCGGATCAAGCTTCCGCAGGCGCTCCCGCCGATCCAGACCACCTATCTCTACGACCGCAACGGGCATCTGCTGACGACCCTGCACGGGTCCGTCGATCGCACCGTCGTGCCGTTGTCGCAGATCTCGTCCCACCTGCAGGACGCGGTGATCGCGACCGAGGACCACGACTTCTATAACCACCCCGGGGTCGACGTCCCAGGGATCATGCGCGCCGCCTTCACCGACCTGATCAGGCGGCAGACCGTCCAGGGCGCCTCGACGATCACCGAGCAGCTCGTGAAGAACGTCTATGCCGGGACGTATTCGACCGACGGGGACGGCGTGCAGAGCTACACGCTGCCGCCGCGCACGATCGAGGAGAAGATCCGCGAGGGCCTGCTCGCGATCAAGCTCGAACAGTCGATGAGCAAGGACCAGATCCTCGCGACCTACCTCAACACCGTGTATTTCGGGCACGGCGCGTACGGGATCCAGGCGGCCGCACGGACGTACTTCGGCAAGCCTGCAAGCGAGCTGACGGTTCTGGAGTCGGCGTCGCTCGCCGGGGTTCTGCACGCGCCCGACCTCTACGACCCGATCAACCGGCCGAGCGACAACTGGTACCGGCGCAACTACTCCCTCGACCAGATGGCCCAGTACGGCTACATCTCGAATGCCCAAGCCACGCGCCTGAAGGCGAAGAGATGCTGCGGCACGGTCCCCGACCAGACCGAACAGCTGCGGGCGCCGGGGCAGTCGGAGTACTTCGCCGCGTACGTGCGCCAGTTGCTGTTCCAGAAGTACGGCGAGGCGCAGGTGTACGCCGGGGGAATGAAGGTGACGACCACGCTCGATCTTGGCTTGCAGGCCGCCGCCGAAGACGCGATCAAGCAGGGGTTGCCCGATCAACAGCACGACCCCGCCGCAGCGCTGGTCGCGATGGACCCCCGCACCGGGCAGATCCTCGCGATGGCCGGGGGACGCGACTGGAACAAGAGCCAGTTCAACTACGCCACCGGTGTCGGCGGCTCGGGCCGGCAGTCGGGCTCGGCGTTCAAGGCGTTCACGCTGGCTGCGGCGATGCAAGCCGGCTACAACCCGCACGCCTATTGGCACGGACCCTCGACGATCGGCATCCCGCAGTGCCCAGATCCGACCCAGCCGGACGGGATCTGGCACCCGGTCAACGCGGGCGATGAAGCAGCCGGGGACTTCACGTTGTTCGATGCGACCGCCCACTCGGTGAACACGATCTTCGCGCAGGTGATCGCGCAGCTCGGCCCGAGCAACGTCGTCGACATGGCGCACGGGCTCGGGATCAAGTCCTCGCTCCCCGACACGTGCTCGATCACGCTCGGCTCGGTGGGCGTCAACCCGCTGGAGATGACGAACGCCTACGGGACGCTCGCGGACCAAGGCGTGCGCCACTGGGCGACGCCGCTGCTGCAGGTGAAGACGAGCGACGGGCAGATCGACGACACCGTCGGGTCGTCCGGCACACGCGTGCTGGATTCGAACGACGCGAACCTCGTGACCAACGCGCTCCAGGGCGTCGTGCAGTTCGGGACCGGCACGGCGGCGCAGCTCGGCACCTGGCCGGTCGCGGGCAAGACCGGCACGGCGAACAACAACGTCGACGCATGGTTCTGTGGCTACACCGTGCAGATCGTGACGTGTGTGTGGATGGGCTGGCCGAAGAACGACACGACGCCACTGGAGAACATCGAGGGCGTGCCGTCCGTCTACGGCGGGACGATCCCAGCCGAGATCTGGCACACCTTCATGATGAATGCGATGCAGGGGTTGCCACCGCAGCCCTTCCCCGTGGCGACGTTCGATAGCGCGCATTCGATCGGTCCGTCGATCTCGGTGTCATCGCCGACGCCCTCGCCGACCGCGCCCCCGAGCACGCCGTCGCCGACACCCACCGAGTCGCCGAAACCGACACACAGCCCGAGCCCGACCGACCGCTCACCGTCACCGTCCGGATCGCCGTCGCCGACGGAGACGCCGACACCGTCGCCTCCGTGATCGGTGCGGCGCGCGCTAGATCGCGGGCGCCGCGAGCAGTGATTCGTCCAGCGGGATCAACGCCGTGACGACGGTGCCGCGGCCGGGGCTCGAGCGCAGGTTGAACGTGCCACTCGCGAGTTCGACCCGCTCCCGCATGGACGCCAGCCCGACCCGTCCCGCACGCAAGAAGTCGCGCGCCCGCGACGTCTCGAAGCCTTGGCCGTCGTCCTCCACCTCCACGCGGAGCTGGTTGCCGTCGGTGTCGAGATGGACCATCACCGTCGTTGCCTGCGCGTGCTTGCCGATGTTCGTGAGCGATTCCCGCACGATCCGATAGGCGAGCGTCTCGATGTCGCGCGGGACCGGGCGCTTCAGGTCCCCCTCGAACGACGAGACGATGCCCGTATCGCCCTCGAACCGGGCGACCGTCTCACGGAGCGCCGGCATCAGACCGCGTTCCTCCAGCACCGGTGGGCGGAGCCCTCCCATCAGCTGCCGCAAGGCGTCGGCTTCGCCGGCGAGTTCCTGGCGGATCTTCACGAGGACCT
The DNA here is from genome assembly GCA_963792215.1 of uncultured Actinomycetes bacterium. Lineage (GTDB taxonomy): Bacteria > Actinomycetota > UBA4738 > UBA4738 > HRBIN12 > AC-51. The sequence goes on along the minus strand of CAWBVL010000007.1, from coordinate 322,750 downwards.
CGGTTCCACGCTCGACGTCGCCCGACTTGATCATCAACAGCGCGGCCTCGAGGCTCAGCGACGCGGCCGAAACGCCCTGCACGGGACCATCGTGTAGGTCGCGCGCGATCTTGTTCCGTTCCTGCTCGATCGCCGCATTCAACCGTCGCGACAGTCGCGTGCGATCTTCGTCGCGGTCCTGCAGGAAGTGGAACAGGGACCGGATGGTCTGGTCGGCGACCTTCTGCGCGGTGACGTCGCGCACCAGCAGCAGCGTCCGCGGCGGGTCGGTCGGGATCTGCGAGGCGGTTGACTCGAGGTGGAGCACCTGGCCGTCGCTCCGCTCGAGCGTCGCGTGGGCGCCGTTCAGGAGCAGGCCGAAGCCCGTGTCCGCGCCGTCCACCACCCCGGCGAGCGCCGCCCACGGCAAGCCGGTGAGCGCACCCGTGTCGGTTGAGATCATCCGAGCGAACGCATCGTTCGCGCGGACGATCGTGCCCTCATCGTCGACCTCCACGAACCCGTCCACGGCCGCTTCGAACACCAACCGGAGGTGTTCCTCGGAGCTCGTGAGTGACTCGTTCGCCTCGCGCACGCGCTCGAGCGCCGCATCCATGTCGCGCAACGAGGCATCGCTGTCGGCGACCGCCGCCCGGAGGCTCGCGTACGCGTCGGCGCTCGCGAGCTGGTTGATCAAGATGCGGAGCGCGATCGCGGTGCCGAGCAACATCAAGATCACGGTGGCCTGAGGGCCTGCGATCCCGCGCGCGTCGTCCATGATCGCGACCAGCGACAGCGCGCCGCTCGCGGCGATGACCGTGATGCTCGTGAGCAGCGGCCGGACCACCGCGACGGGTTCACGGATACCGATGCGCTCGCGGTCGTGGGGCACCAGCAGGAACATGCACGCGATCGCCGGCGGTGCGAGTGCGTACACGACGGAGATCCAGCCCGACGCAGCCTGCGAGGTGCCCATCGCCCACGCGTGGCCGAACCAGATCGTGACGAGCGCGATGATGCCGAACCCGCCGAAGGCCAGCAGATGCGACCGTGCAGGCGCCCACAGCGCGAGCGCACCGAAGATCCCGATGATCGTGGCGCCGAGGATCGCGAACGTCGCGGCGGCGATGGCCGCCTCACCGCCGGCGTTGGGCGGCACGATCACGATATACGCGATCGCCGCGAGGGACAGCGACAGCACGGCGACGTCGGCGACGACCTCGCGCCGGTACGGCTCGTCGAAGTGCGCCGCGAACTCGTCGCGCGCCGCTGCGATGAAGGGGAACACGGTCACGAGCAGGAGCACGTCGACCACGTGCGGCTCGAACGCGCGATCGGTGGCGACGCCGACCAGGCCGAACACCATCGCCGCCGCCCCGACGACCAGGAGCGCGGTTCCCAACGAGCGCTGTCCCGGCCAGCCGTCGGACCGGGCGGCGCCCATGACCGTGACGCCCGCCAGGACGAACGACGCCCCGGCGGTCAACGCGCGGGTGACCGACGACGCCGTCGTGCCCGGGTCGGCGAGCACGAGCGCGATGAGGCAGACGATCGCCAGCGCGACGAGCACCGGGATCATGCGCCGTGGGGATGGAACGGCTTCCATGGGTCTGTTCATCATGGCCGCTAGGACGACGCGCCTCCATCACCCGTGGGCTGGAACCGCCTCCGCCAGACGGACTAGACCGGGCGGCGGCTATTCGATCAGGCGGCGGCGAAGCGCCTCGGCGACGGCCGCGGTGCGGTCCGAGGCGCCGAGCTTCTCGAAGATGTGCTCGAGGTGGGTCTTCACGGTGTCGGGGGAGATGTACAGGCGCTCGGCGATGTCGCGGTTCGTGTGACCGAAGGCCAGCAGCTGGAGCACCTCGATCTCGCGGGCGGTGAGGGTTTCGGCCTTGCGGTCGCGCTCCTTGGCCGTGGAGAGCTCCTCGGCCAGGGCGACGACGAGCTGCGGGTCGATCACCATGTTGCCGCCGGCCACGAGCCGGACGGTCTGGATCAGGTGCTCGGCGTCGCGCGCCTTGAGCACGTAGCCGCGGGCGCCCGACCGCACCGCCTCGACCACGAACTGGCGGTCGTCGTAGGCGGTCAACATGATCACGCCGACGTCGGGGTGGTGGTCGCGGAGCTCCCGCGCCGCCTCCAGGCCGTCCATCTCGGGCATCCGGATGTCGATCAGGGCGATGTCGGGCGTCTCGGCCTGAACCAGGTCTAGGAGCTCCTTGCCGTTGGCGGCCTCGCCGACGACGTCGATCCCGTCGGCCATGTCGAGGTACCGGCGAAGGCCTTGGCGCACGAGGGAATGGTCGTCCGCGATCGCGACCCTGATCGTCACGGTTCCCTCCTGTCCGCCCCGCACGTCCGCCCGGGCCGCCCCCGGGTTGCGGCAATCCTAGTCGCTTTGGGGGGGTGCCGTGTGGTCACCACGCTCCTCGGTTCTCAGAAGACGAACTGCCAGTTGATGAACAGGAAGGCAAGCAGGGCAAACCCACCCGCGAAGGCAACGAGGGTCGCGGTCTCCGGCGGTCTCCGGCGTTCGGCAGCGATCGCCCACCCCCACGAAACCGGGAAGACGACGGCCATGAACCGCGGCATCGACAGCAGCGGACGGCTCGAGAGCGGCAACAGGAGCGGCAGCAGAACGCTCGCGGCGGCGTAGACCGTGTACGTGAGGGCGATCCGGCGCGCGGCCACGACGATGCCGATCACGGCGAGCGTGACCACCGTCAGGTCCAACAGCCACCAGCTCTGGTAGCGGAACGCCAACTGCACCGCGCTCACGATCGTCGCGATCGGTTGCTGCGCGCCGTCGGGTCGCCACGCCCGTTGGGCGTCGAGCGGCGCGAGGAAGTCGCGAGCACGGAGCCACCACCACCCCGCGTACAGCGCGGGACCGATCGCGACTGCCGCCGCCGCGACGAACCGCGGCAGCATCGCCCGCCTGTCGCGCCGATACTGCGACAGCACTTCGACCCACAGCGCGAGGATCAGGACGATCCCGATGCTGCGCGTCGCCGCGGCGAGCGCGCCGGTCGCCGCCGCCCACACCCACCGGTCGCGCCGCGCGTACCAGAAGCACGCGACCGACGCGAGCAGGAACAGCGATTCGGTGTACGGCGCATAGAAGAAGAACGCGGTCGGGAACAGCGCGGTGAACAGGACCGCCCGGCGCGCGGCGGCGTCGCCGAGCTCGAACCGGGTCAGCGCGTGCAGGAGCAGCAAGGCGCCGAACGCGCACGCGTTGGCCACGAGCAGGCCGGCCCCGAGTGGCCCGATCCCGGGCACGGCGTTCACGATCCGGATCGCGAGCGGGAACGCCGGGAAGAACGCCGCGCTGTTGTCGGTGTGGCTGTATCCGCTGGTCGCAAGCCGGAGGAACCACTGGGCGTCCTGACGCTGCAGCGCCGTGACCGCCATCGACCAGCCGGGGAAGAGGCCGGGGTTGGGGAAGCCGGCGTCGGTCGGCGGCTGGCCCGGCGGCAACGCGAGCATCCCGCCCCCGGTCACCGAGATCACCGTGAGCAACACTCGCGCCCCGAGGAACGCCCACGCGGCTTCCCGCCATCCATCGCGGATGCGAACGTCGGGGTTCATGTCACGAGGACCGGCATCGGCGGCGCCGTCGTCGCGGTCGTGAGCGCGATGGGGACGCGCTCGTCACGGACCCAGCCCACCAGGCACCAGATCAGCACGATCGCGCGCGCGCCGAGGGCGACCTCGAACCACCACTGCTGCGGCAGCTCCATCACGCCCGTGTAGGCCCCGAAGAACCAGAACCGCGTGACGAACACCGCGACGTCGGTGATCTCGAACGCCACGAACCGGCGGAGGTTGGGCATCGTCAGCGCGAACACCGGCAGCAGCCACAGCGAGTATTGCGGCGAGTAGACCTTGTTGGTCAACAGGAAGCAGATCAGTAGCGGCACGGCGATCGTCCAGCGCTGGAACGAGGGGTCGCGACGCGCCTTCCACAAGATCGCGACGAAGGTCGTGAACATGAACAGCGCCAGGGCGAACAGGTTCACGTTGTCGATCGAGATGCAGGTCGACGGCCAGTGCCGGCACGCGACGTACCAGGCGCTGTCGAAGTCCGGCGTGCGTCCTCCGTTGTACGAGAAGAACGTCGACCAGGGTCCCCACCGGTAGGGAGGCGTCGCCCACCCGCCCGACGGGAGCACGATGAAGGGCAGGTTGATCGCGACCCAGGTGCCCGCCGACCACCACAGCAGCCGGATCGATCGGTCGGGCTCGCGGTCCTGCAGACCCTGGAGGAACAGCGGGATCAGGATCAACGCCGGATAGAACTTCGCGGCCGCGCCGAGGCCGATCAAGATGCCGGCCCAGCCGTCTCGTCGCCGCGACCATGCGACCATCGCCCCGGTCGCGGCCGCGACGGCCGCGAGATCCCAGTTGATCGTCGCGTAGATGAACAGCGTCGGTGCGAGCGCGAACCATAACGCGCGCCGGCCGCCGAGCAGCCACAGGCACCACGACGTCAGCAGCGCGAAGCCGAGCATCACCGCCGCGTTCGTATAGAAGAAGCCTTGATAGCCATCCTGGATCCAGGCGGCGACGCGCATCAGGTACATCGTCACCACCGGGTACTCGTCGCAGTTGTTCGCGCTGTGTGCGCACGGATCGAGGAACGGGAGCCGCCCGCCGGCGAGCTGTTCGGTGCCGAGGAGCGGCACGACGTCGGTGTAACAGAGGTACCGGTACTGCCTGCCGTCGCCGTAGTGGCCGGTTGCGCACGGCGCCTTCGAGGCGGCGCCGAGCGCGACGGTGCCGAACGTGCACGCGAGCACGAGGACCAAGCTCACGCTGCGCGTCGCGTGCCGCATGCCGCGCATCGTATCCGGGTGGTCTCGGCCGCAGGTGTTGCGAGCGGACGGTGTGAAGGTGTGAGTGCGCACTCGTAGAGTGGGTGCTCGTGCGGTACCGGGTGGAGCAGCTCGCGGCGTCCTGCGAAGTGTCGGTCGACACCGTGCGCTTCTATCAATCTCGAGGGCTCTTGCCCCAGCCGGAACGGGAAGGACGGGTCGCGTGGTACGGCGACGATCACGCCGACCGGATCCGCCGGATCCGTGAGCTCCAGACGAAGGGCCTGACGCTCGCGGCGATCGGCCGGGTCCTCGACGGTGTGGTCGCCCCCGACGACGCGGACCTCGCCGCGGCGGTCGCGGTCGCGCGGGGCGACGACGGCCAGGCGGCGACCCTCACCCTGGACGAGCTGGCGAGCGCCTCCGGCGTGCCGGCGTCGTTGATCCAGGCGGTGGAGCGCGAGGGCATCGCGGTCGGGCGGCGGGCCGACGGCGAGGTCCGGTACTCGAGCGCCGACGTCGAAGTGGTCCGCACGGCATTGAAGCTGCTCGAGTTCGGGCTGCCCGTCGGCGACCTGCTCGGGCTCGCGCGCGACGCGGACGAGGCACTGCGCGCACTCGCCGTCCGTGCGATCGACCTGTTCGATGCGCATGTGCGCGAGCCGATCCGCGACACGGTCGGCGCCGACCCGGGAGGCGCGCGAACCGCCGAGGCGTTCGAAGCGCTGCTGCCCGCCGTGACGGCGTTGATCGCGAACCACTTCCGCCGAGTGGTGCTTGAGGAAGCGGATCGGCGGTTGGAGTCGTGACCGATCCGACGCTCCCGACCGGCGAGCAGAAGGCCGCGACCGTTCGCTCGCTGTTCGACCGGATCGGGCCGCGGTACGACCTGGTGAACCGCGTGATGACGTTCGGGATGGACGTCGGGTGGCGGCGGCGCGCGATCCGCGAACTGCACCTGCCCGCGGGCTCGTGTGTGTTCGATCTCGCGTGCGGAACCGGCGACCTGTGCCGCGAGCTTCAGCGCGCGGGGCATCGTCCGATCGGGTTCGACTTCGCGTTCGGGATGCTCGCGAACGCGCGCACCGACGCGCCGTTGGTGCAGGCGGATGCGCTCCGGTTGCCTGTGCCGGACGCGTCCGCCGACGGCGTCACGTGTGGCTTCGCGTTGCGCAACGTTGTGTCGCTCGAGGGACTGTTCACCGAGCTCGCCAGGGTCGTTCGACACGGTGGGGCGATCGCGCTGCTCGACGCGAGCCGGCCGGAGCAGCCGGTGCTGCGTGCCGGACACGCCGTGTACTTCCAGCGGGTGGTGCCCGTGATCGGCGGACTGTTGTCGGATCGCGACGCCTACGCCTATCTGCCGAAGTCGATAGCATACCTGCCGCCGCCGAAGGAGATGGTCGCGATGCTGCAGCGCGCCGGGTTCCCCGCCGCGCGGCGGATCCAGCTGTCGGGCGGCATCACGCAGCTGTTCACCGGGGTGCGCGCATGAGCGCCGCTAGGCTCGGCGCGTCCTTCGATCTGCTCGCCGGCTGGCAGGACGGCGGCGTGTTCCTGGATCGCGACGGGGTCGGGATCGCGACGGGGCCCGGCGATCGGGTGGCGCCCGCCGAGGTCGCGGCCGCGCTCGCCGACCGGCCCGAAGGGGTGGTCGCAGCGGGTGCACTTCCGTTCGACGGCGGCGGCACGCTCGTGATCGGCGAGGATCAGGTGCGCCGGACCGACCCGTTCGTGACGACCAAGATCGGCGAGGGCGCGGCCACGCTCGTCACCGGCGTGATCCCGGCGGCGGCGTTCGGCGAGACCGCGGTCACGCCGGTTCCTGCACCGGAGATCTATGCCGGTGCCGTGCAGGAAGCCGTCCGGAGGATCCGAGGAGGCGAGCTCCGCAAGGTCGTGCTCGCGCGCACGATCGAGGTCGCCGGCGAGCGGACGTTCGACGCCCGGCGGCTTGCGCATCGCCTCCGTGCCGTCGACCCGCACGCGTTCTCGTTCATCGCGCCCGCCGAGGGTGGCGTGCTGGTCGGCGCCTCCCCGGAGCTGTTGATCTCGCGACAGGGGAGCGAGGTGCGCGCGAACCCGCTTGCCGGATCGGCGCCGCGATCGGGCGACAAGGACGAGGATCGCGCGAACGGCGATGCGCTCGCCGCTTCCACGAAGAACCGCGAGGAACACGCGATCGTCGTCGAGGCGATCGTCGCCGCTCTTCAGCCGTTGTGCGCGACACTGACGTGGGATCGGGAGCCTGTGCTGCTCGAAACGGCGAACGTCTGGCACCTCTCGACCAGGTTCCGCGGGCGGTTGACCGAGCCCGCGCCGAGCGCGCTCGACCTCGCGCTCGCGTTGCATCCGACGCCGGCCGTCGCCGGCGCGCCAACCGATGCCGCGCTCACCGCGATCGGCCAACTCGAAGGGTTCGCACGCGCTTCCTACGCGGGCCCGGTAGGGTGGGTCGACGCCGCCGGCAACGGGGTGTGGGCGATCGCCTTACGATGTGCGCGCTTGTCCGCGGATCGCGCGACCCTGTACGCCGGGGCCGGCATCGTCGGCGGCAGCGTCCCGGAGGACGAGGTTGACGAGACCGACCGGAAGTTCCGCGCGTTCCTGGACGCGCTCCGGTGGGGTTGATCGACGCACCGACCGGAGCGACAACCGGTACGGGCAGGTCGGCGACGCCACGAAGATGACCCGATCGGTGGCGGTCACGGTCTCGACACCTGAGGCGGTCGTCGCTATGGCGGGCGGTCGCCACAGTTCGATGGGCGATGGGCGCGACGGACGGTTGGGCGACGACTCGACCACGACGACCGGCCGAACCACGCCCGGCGTCGTCCCCGGCCTGACCGCCGATGGGGTCGCGATTGGTCGCGACTTCGCGTTCGCGATCCTGCCGACCTAATCGTCGCGCGCGAGGGTCGCCGCGACGACGTCGCGCACCTCAGCTCGCCGCCGGCGCTGCACACCCGATTCCGAGGTGACCTCGACGACCTGCACGCCGCCCGCCCGCGCCGCCTGCTCGAGCGCCGTGACGAAGTCGCCGGATCGATCGACGCGCCGGTGTCCGACCCGTGCGGCGGCGCAGACGGCGTCGATGTTCGCCGGATACGGCGTCACGAAGAGCTCCTCCAGCTCGGGCAATCCCGCCTGATCGAGCAGGGAGAAGATCTGGCCGCCGCCGTTGTTGATGACCACGATCACCACATCGGGACCGGACGCGCCGGCCCACAGGAGAGAACCCGCGTCGACCAGGAACGTGATGTCGCCGACGAGGGCGTACGCCGGCCCGAGGTTCGCGGCGGCGGCGCCCAAGATCGTCGAGACCGAGCCATCGATCCCGCTCGCGCCGCGGTTCCCCAAGACCCGAAGCAGGTCGCCGGGGTTCCAGATGCGCGGCGGACGTCGCGGGGCGAGGAACGCGTCAAGGTCTCGCACCGGCATCGAGGAGCCGACCCAGAGCACGCCGCCGTGTGGCACGAACGCGCCGAGATCGCGAGCCACGCGTCCTTCGAACGGCTCGTCCCACCCGTCGAGGAGTCGATCGACCGTGGCGTGGACCCGAAGATCGGCGCGGCGCCAGCCCTCGAGCCAGCCCTCAGGTTTCGCGATCGGTCGGTCCTCGCGTTGGTCCCATGCAAGCGCGGCGAACACCTCGGGGTCGAGGGCGATCCGCCGCTCGGCGACCCCGTTGGGATCTGGGTCGAGGTGATCGCGATCAAGCACCACCATGGTGTCGGCCTCGGCGACGAGCCGTTGGGTCGCACGCGTGGTGGGTGTGGCGCCGACCTGGAGGAGAACCTCGGGGCGGTGACGCGCGCGCCACGCGTCGTCACCGATCAGCAGCTGCCCGGTGGCCAGAGCGCGTCCTGCGCCGGACGCCTCCAGCCGAAGTCCGCTGAGCGGCTCCGCCAGCACCGGCCATCCCAGCAGATCGCCGAGCGATAGCAGCGAGAGGGTGGTAGGCGGGCGCAGCGACCCGATCGTGATCACCCCGCGGCGACCGCTGTACGTGGACAGAAATGCATCGAGCGCGGCGACGATCGCATCGGGATCGGGGTTGTCGTCCGCTGTGATGGGTGTCGCGCGCCGCGTCCAGGCCGCGGGACCGGAGGGGACGAATGGCTCGTCGAACGGGCAGTTGACGTGGACCGGCCCGGTCACCGCGCCGCCGGCGGCGTCCAGCGCTCGTACGCCGGTGTCGAACCACGCGTCCGCGTCGTTGGTCGACACGGGAAGCGGCGGCTCGAGGTACGCGCGCACCGCCGTCCCGTAGAGCTCCACCTGGTCGATCGTCTGGTTCGCGCCCGTACCTCGCACGCGCGGCGGCCGGTCGGCGGTCAGCGCGAGCAGCGGCGCGCGCGCCTGCGAAGCCTCGACGATCGCCGGGTGATACTCCACCGCTGCCGTCCCGCTTGTGCAGACGAGCGCGACCGGATCGCCCGTCGCGGCGGCGAGTCCGAGCGCGAAGAACCCGGCGGTGCGCTCGTCGATGTGCATGTGGACCGCGACTCGCTCGTCGCGCGCGAAGGCCAGTGCGAGCGGGGTCGACCGCGACCCGGGCGAGACGCACGCGTGCCGCATGCCCCCACCGGCGAGCGCGTCGACCAACGCGGTCGCGCACGCGAACGACGCGTCCGCGACCGACATCACGACACCGTTGTCGCGAGCACGAGGCCCAGCGCGATCAGTGCACCGGTCACCGCGTGCACCTTGGCGGTGCCGACGAGGACCGGGATCAGCGCCGGCCCGGTCGCACGGCGCGACGCCTCGATGGGCGCGATCGCGAGGAACCACCCGGCGAGCCCGACCAGACCCCACGGCGTCATCCCCAAGCTGTGCGACAGGAGATATACGAACGCGCCGATCGGCAGCGTTGCGAACGCCGCGACGATCAGACAGAAGTACAGATCGCGCGCCGCGTGGTCGCCCATCCGAACCGCCAGCGTGCGCTTGCCGGCCACCGCGTCCGTCGCGACGTCGCGGATGTTGTTCGCCTCCAAGATCGCGACGGCGAGCAAGCCCACGCACGCCCCGCACCACCATGCCGACGCGGGGATCGTCTCGATCATCACGTAGCTCGTGCCGCACGTGGCCACGAGCCCGAAGAAGACGAAGACCATCAGCTCGCCGAGCCCGAGCCCGGCGTAGGGGCGCGGTCCACCGCTGTAGAGCAGCGCCGCCACGAGCGCCAGCGCGCCGACGATCAGGATCAGGACGGGCGAGGTCGCGAGCGCGAGCGCGAGCCCGGCGAACCCCGCGACCGCGAGCGACGCAAGGGCCGCCACCAGGACCGCCCGCGGCGACGCGGCGCCGGTCTGAGTCAATCTCGGCGGGCCGACCCGGTCAGGCGTGTCGACACCCTTCATCGCGTCGAAGGCGTCGTTCGCCAGGTTCACGCCGATCTGCAACCCGGTGGCGACGAGCCCCGCTGCGACGAACCGCCACCACACGACGTGTCCCGCGGCTGCGGCGCCGACGAGCACGGGGATCAATCCGGCGCCCAAGGTGCGCGGGCGCGCGCCGCGCCACCAGGTCGCGAGGCGGGTCACGGCCGCTTCGGGAACCGCGAGAAGTCGGGCGTGCGCTTTTCCTTGTAGGCGTCGCGTCCTTCCTGGGCCTCCTCGGACATGTAATAGAGGAGCGTCGCGTCGCCGGCGAGATGCTGCACGCCCGCCAAACCGTCGACGCCGGCGTTGTACCCCGACTTCAACAGCCGCAGGGCGAGCGGCGACTTCTCCAACAGCTCGTTGGCCCAGGCGACCGTCGTCGGCTCGAGCTCGTCGAGCGGCACGACCGCGTTCACCAACCCCCAGTCGAGGGCCGTCGCCGCGTCGTACTGCCGGCAGAGGAACCACACCTCTTTCGCGCGCTTCTCGCCGATCTGGCGGGCCAGCAACCCGATGCCGTAGCCGCCGTCGAACGAGCCGACGCGCGGGCCGGTCTGCCCGAACCGCGCGTTGTCGGCCGCGATCGTGAGGTCGCAACACAGGTGCAGCACATGGCCGCCGCCGATCGCGAACCCCGCCACCATCGCGATCACCGGCTTGGGGAACCGGCGGATCTGGATCTGCAGGTCGAGCACGTTGAGCCGCCCGATGCCCTGCTCGTCGACGTAGCCGTCGTCGCCGCGGATCTTCTGATCGCCGCCGGAGGAGAAGGCGTCGGGCCCCTCGCCCGTGAGGATGACGACGCCGATCGCGGGGTCGTCACGCGCCACCTCGAAGGCCGCGATCAACTCCTTCGTGGTGAGCGGACGGAAGGCGTTCCGCACATCGGGACGGTCGATCGTGATCTTTGCGATCGCGCCGGACGTCTCGTATCGGATGTCGGTCCATTGCCCGCTCGGATGCCACTCGACCATATGACCATCAACTCCTAGAGCGCGTACTCGAATGGTTAGGCTACCCGACGTGGAAGGCACGGCGCACCGGTGGGCGACGCCCGGCGAGCTGGTCGCCTACGCACTCCCGCCGGGGTTCCACTGGCTCGAGATCCTTGCCGCCCATGCACATTCGGGCGCCTCGTTCATGCCGATCGACATCCGGCTGACGGCCCGCGAACAGCAGCGATCGATCGATCTCGCGCGGCCGTCGGTGGTCGTCCGGCCCGACGAGGAAACGATCCTCGCCGATGCGGCGCCCGTGGACCCGAAGCGCGCGTGGGCGATCGTGCCGACGAGCGGCACCGGTGGGGAGCCGCGGCTCGCGCAGCTGTCGCGTGCGGCGATCGGCGCGGCGGTCGCGGGTTCGCTCGACGCGCTCGACGCGTCGGCGTACGACCCGTGGGTGGCGTGCCTCAGCCCGGCGCACATCGGCGGCCTGCTTGTGTTGCTGCGCGGCGCGTTCACCGGCTCCCGCGTCACGATCCTGGACCGCTTCGAACCGGGCGCGCTGCTCGCTGAGGCGCCCGAGGGCGCGCACGTCTCGCTGGTGCCGACGATGTTGGAGCGGTTGGTGCGAGGAGGCGGCGACCTCACGCGATTGGGGGCCTTACTGATCGGCGGGGCGGCGATCGATCCCGAGCTTCGCGCGGCGGCCGAGGCGCTCGGCGGACGCATCGTCTCGACCTACGGCAGCACCGAGACCGGCGGCGGCATCGTCTATGACGGCCGCATCTTCGAGGGTTCCGAGGTCCGGATCGCCGCCGACCGTCCGGACGAGGCCGGCGCGATCGAGCTCCGCGGTCCGACGATCATGGACGGCTACCGAGCCGATCCCGCGGCGACCGCCGACGCCTTCAAGGCCGACGGATGGCTGCGAACGGGCGACGTCGGCCGGCTCGACGCTGCGGGCCGGCTCAGCGTTCGCGGCCGCGCCGACGACGCGATCCGGACCGGCGCCGAGACGGTCTGGCCCGACGAGGTCGAGGCGGTGCTCCGGACGCATCCCGCGGTTGCCGATGTCGCGGTCGCCGGTCGTCCGGACGCGGAGTGGGGCGAGCACGTGACCGCCTGGGTCGTTCCGGCCAACCCCGAGGACCCGCCGACGTTGGAGCAGCTCCGCGAGCACTGCCGCGATGCCCTCGCCCGGTTCAAGGCGCCCCGGGACCTCCGGATCGTGACCGCGGTGGCTCGGACGCCGAGCGGGAAGGTTCGCCGGGCGAACCTGCCCTGAGATGGTTGAAGGCCCGAGCGAGGGAGGGGTTCGCTCGGGCCTTCAGTCTCCGGGTCCCGTCGAGGGGGTTGACAGGCCCTGAGGTCCTTGGCGTTACCCGAGACTTCGTCCCTGGGGCTCCGCGGCTGCATACCCGGTTCCGGGTAACCGCGGAAAGAGGGCCGCTTGAGGCCCTTAGCTGACCTGGATCGCGCCGTGCTTCACGGCGAAGGCGACGGCCTCGAGCTTGGAGTGCACCCGCAGCTTGCCCAGGATGTTCCGGACGTGGGTCTGGACCGTCTGGGGGCTGATGTAGAGCTCGGCGGCGATGTCGTCGTTCCGCTTGCCTTGGGCCAGGAGCTGCAGGATCTGGCGCTCGCGCTCGGTGAGGTCGTCGAGCAGCGCCATCGCGTCGCGCTGTTCCTCGCGCTCGCGGGCCACCTGCGCAAGCAGCCGCGTGAGCGTCGCCGGGTCGATCAGCACCTCGCCGTCCGCCGCGGCCTTGGTCGCCCGGAGGATCTCATCGGCGGGGAGGTCCTTGGACAGGAACCCGGACGCGCCCGCCTCGACGGCTTCGACCATCAGCCGGTCCTCGTCATGGGCCGTCATCACGATGACCTTGGTCGACGGCGAGCGCTCCTTGATCCGGCGCGTCGCCTCGATGCCGGTCATCTCCGAGCCCTTGAACATGATGTCCATCAGCACCACATCGGGCAGTTGCTCGGACGCGAGCACGACACCTTCCTCGGGCGTGTGGACGGGCGGCGCGACGAGACGGAGCGACTCGTCGACACCGACAACCATCGACAGCGCATCGGTCAGCACCTTGTGGTCGTCGCAGATCAGGAGCGACACGGTCGCGTCGGGCATCAGTGCAGGTCCTCCAGCGGAAGGCGGATCTGCAGGATGGTACCCCCTTCGGGTGCCGCGACCACGCCGGCGCCGCCACCGTGTTCCCGCGCGATCGAGCGCAAGATGAACAGCCCGAGCCCGCTGCCCGGGCGGTCCTCGTAGCCGACCGGGCGCCAGCGGCAGAACTTCTCGAAAACCTGTTCACGCATGTCCTCCGGGATTCCCGGGCCGCGGTCCTCGATCTCCACGACCGCCTCGCCGCCGTCGCGCCGCAACCGGAGGTCGATGGGCCGGTCGTCGGGCGAGAATCGCAGCGCGTTGTCGATCCCCTGACGCACGACTTCGGCGAACCACCGATCGTCGACCGACGCGTGCAGGTCGGGCTCGAGGTCCAAGCGCACCTCGCGCTGGCCGACCTCCGCTTCGTGCAGGCCCTGCAGGATCGGCCCCTCCAGGTCGCGGTTGGTCGTCGTGAACGACAGCGTGCCCGCGTCGGTCTTCAGCCCGAGCGACATCTGATCGGCGACACGCAGCAACCGGAGCGACTCCTGTTCGATCATGCCGACGAACTCGAGGCGTTCGGCGTCGCCGAGGCGCTGGTAGCTGGTCCGCAGCGACCCAGCGACGCTGCGGATCGTGCCCGCCGGGCCGCGCACGTCGTGGGCGACGATGCTCGCGATCTCGGCGCGCCCCTCCATCACCTCGGTGGCGCGGTCGCTCGCGCGTCGCATCCGTGTCGATTCCAGCTGGAGCCCGATCACCACGAACACGAGCAGCATCGACGCGGTCAAGCCGATCGAGCTCACGGTCGCGCGCCCGATGAGCCGGATGACCTCTGCATCGTTCAGCTTCTGCCTTCCGATCAACGCCAGGCCGAGGATCGCGAGCGACGCAGACGCGCCCGCGACCCACCCGAACCGGCCGCCCCACCGCAGGGGCCGCGCGGCGCCGATCACACCACCGATCACCAACACGACCTCTGCCGTCGTCCCGAGCCACCCGATGTCCGCCGGACCCGCCGCGAACCGCACCGGTTCGAGGAACACGGCGAGGACGTCGAGGGCGATGAGCCCGGCGACGCTCGCCGTGATGACAACCCCGGGCCGGACGGGCGTGCGTCCCCGGCGGTCCTGCCACGGCACGACCGCCACGAGGTTCGCGAGCAAGACGAGCAGGCCGCTGAACGTTGCGAAGCCCTGCAGGCGGAGCCACCCCTCGGTCACCGGCGTGAAGATCGTCTGGACGACCGACATGAGGATGCTGTGGCAGACATACGCGGCCGCGCCGACCCCGACCAGCAAGAGCGGGACGTCTCGCTGTTCCCAGTACACGACCAGAGCAAAGACCGCGACGGCGGCGAAGAGCCCTGCCGCGAGGCTGCTGAGCACGTTGCCGATCGCGATGGCGCCGGTGTCGCCCACGACCGCGCTCAGGACGGTCATGGCGACGACGATCACGATGCCGAGCCATGCCCGCATGCCCTTCGTCACGGGCGCAGTCTAGGCGGGGTGCTCCCGCCCCCCGGGGAGGCTAGGAGTAGCTGTGCTCGCTGTCGGGGAACGCCCCGGTCTCGACGTCGTGGACGAACGACGTGACGGCCTCGGTCATCACCCCGCGCAGGTCCGCGTACTTCTTGGCGAGCTTCGGGGTGGTCTCGTTGATCCCCAGGAGATCGTGGATCACCAGCACCTGGGCGTCCGTTCCCGCGCCGGCCCCGATCCCGATCGTGGGGATGTGCAGGCCCGCGCTGATCTCGGCACCGAGCTCGGCGGGCATCGCCTCGAGCACGATCGAGAACGCACCGGCCTTCTCCAGGTTCGTCGCTTGGTCGAACATCTTCTGCGCGGCCTCGCCCCGGCCCTGCACCTTGTAGCCGCCGAGCCCGTAGACCGACTGCGGCGTCAGACCGATGTGCGCCATCACCGGGATCCCGATGTCGACCAGCCGGTGGATCAGATCGAGCTGCGGGCCCTCGATCTTGACCGCGTGCGCGCCGCCCTCCTTGATCAACCGGCCCGCGTTGCTCACGCCTTCGTCGGTCGAGGCCTGGAACGACATGAAGGGCATGTCGCCGACCACCATCGCCCGCTCCACACCGCGCGACACCGCGCGCGTGTGATGGAGCATCTCGTCCATCGTCACGGGGAGCTCGTTCGGGTACCCGAGGACGTTGCGTCCGACGGAGTCTCCGACGAGCAACACCGGGACACGGGCGCGGTCGAAAATCTGGGCGGTGGGGAAGTCGTAGGCGGTGAGCATGGCCCACCGCGTGCCCTCGCTCTTCCACTTGCGAAGGTCGTGGATCGTGATCATCTGCTCGCACCTCCTGAGAGTGCACGGCCTGCTGGCTGCGAGTGTAGCCCGCGAAGCGTGTCAGACCCGCTCCATATCGTGTGCTTCCGAACGAAGGGAGCGCCGAGATGATCACGCGGAACGCACATACCACCCCCTGGGCCGAGATCCTGACGCTGGGCGACACGCGGTTCGGTGTCCTCGTTGGCGGGCCATTCGACGGGCGCTGCTACCCCTTGCCCGACGGGCGCACGCCGCTCGTCGTCGATGTGCCGGGCCCGGGTCCCGGACCGACGCCGGCGCTTCGCTACGAGCTCCGTGACGGGCTCTATCAGTACCGAAGCGCCGAACGCTCTGCGGCGTAACCCGAACGCCGTCCGGCGAGCTGGCAGGGCTCGCAGGCGGATCCGGGCCGAGCCGTTCCCGTACACTCGTGGACAGCCCTCATTCCTACCTGCTCCCCCTCGCGGGGGGCCGTCCAGACCAGAGGAGGTGAACGTTGAGGGAGTACGAGTGCATGCTCATCCTGCCCGCTGAGGCCGACGAGGCCTTGGTGACGACGGCGGTCGATCGCATCAGCAAGGTCATCAGCCCCACCGGTGGTGAGGTGACCAAGCTCGACCGCTGGGGACGCAAGCGCTTCGCCTACGAGCTCGCGCGACAGACGGAGGGGTACTACGTCGTCGTGCAGTTCCACGCGGAGCCCGAGACCCAACAGGAGCTCGACCGCACGCTCAAGATCGCCGACGAGGTGATCCGGCACAAGGTCCTGCTCATGCCCGAGAAAACCACCGCAAAAGCTTCCCCCGCCTCTGTCGAGGCGTGAGCGAAGAAAGAAGGGGGAACGCTCCAATGGCGAGCGACAACCAGATCACCATCGTGGGCAACCTGACGGACGACCCGGAGCTGCGGTACACGTCCAACGGCGCGGCCGTCGCGAACTTCCGCGTGGCGTATTCGACGCGGATCCGCGACGCGGCCGGCAACTGGACCGACGGCGAGACGTCGTTCTTCACCATCAACTGCTGGCGTGCGCTGGCCGAGAACGCGGCCGAGTCGCTCACGCGGGGGACGCGCGTGGTGGTCACCGGCCGCCTCAAGCAGCGCTCCTGGGAGAACCAGGAGGGCGAGAAGCGCACGGTCGTCGAGATCGAGGCCGACGACCTCGGTCCCAGCCTGAAGTGGGCCACCGCAAGCGTGACCAAGGCCAACCGCTCCTCCACCTCGTCCGGTGGGAACGACTGGGGCGCGGCGGTCGCGGCGCCGGTGGGGGCCGGATCGAGCGAGGAGACACCACTGGATGCCGGGTAAACCCGATAGGTCGAAGCGACCCAAGAAAGACAAAGACGACAAGTGGCAGAAGAAGGGCAAGCGCAAGTTCTGCGTCTTCTGCAAGGACAAGGTCGACTACGTCGACTACAAGGACGTCCTCACGCTTCGTAAGTTCGCCTCCGAGCGCGGCAAGATCCGGGCACGCCGGGTGACGGGCAACTGCGTGCAGCACCAGCGTGACGTAGCCCAGGCCGTCAAGAAC
Source organism: uncultured Actinomycetes bacterium (assembly GCA_963792215.1). Lineage (GTDB taxonomy): Bacteria > Actinomycetota > UBA4738 > UBA4738 > HRBIN12 > AC-51. The sequence goes on along the minus strand of CAWBVL010000007.1, from coordinate 305,681 downwards.
GCCCGCGAGATGGCCCTCCTGCCGTTCTCGAGCCGATGAAGATCATCCTGCAGAAGCCCGTCGACAAGCTCGGGAACCCCGGGGACACCGCCGAGGTCGCCGACGGCTACGCGCGCAACTATCTGATCCCCCGGGGGCTCGCGGTCAAGGCAGAGAAGGGCACGGTCCGCCACGCCGAGTCGCTCAAGCGGGCGCACCTCAACCGCTTGTCCAAGCGCAAGGGTGAGTACGAGGCCATCGCCTCGAAGCTCATCTCGGGCGGACCGCTGGTCATCCCCGCCCGCGCGGGCGAGGAGGGCAAGCTCTTCGGCTCGGTCACCGCGGCGGACATCGTCACCGTGATCGAGAGCAGGATCGACCACACGGTCGACCGCCACGACGTCAAGCTCGACGAGCCGATCCGCTCGGTCGGCACGCACGAGGTGAAGGTGAAGCTCTTCCACGAGGTCGAGCCGATCCTCACGGTCGAGGTCGTCGCGGCGGAGTAATGCTCGACCGGCGGGGCCGGCGGGTTCGGGAACTGCTCGCCGCCTTCGGCGGCTCCGTGGGATCCCTCTCCCGCCGGCCCCCCCGGTTTGCGTGTCAGTGTCGTTATTCACAGTTGTGCACATGGGTTTCCACATGTGGAATGCGCAGGTCGCGGGCGGAGTGACAAGCTTTGTCGCGAGTTCACCTGCGGTTCTCCAATCCACATCGCTTCTCCACTGTCGCCGCTGTGACGAGAGGCGTACCGTCGCCCGTCGGGTGTTTGGGTCGGGAAGAGAGGGGTCGGGGCGTGGCGCGCGTCGCTGACGAAGTCGTCAAGATCCCCGGGCATCGCATCCCGCCGCAGGACCTCGATGCGGAGCGCTCCGTGCTCGGCGCGATGCTGCTCTCGACCGAGGCGATGGCCGAGGTCGTTGAGCTCCTCGACGCCGACGACTTCTACCGGTCGGCACACGGCAAGATCTATCAGGCGTTGCGCATGCTGTTCGCGCAGGGCGAGCCGATCGATGTCATCACCGCCGTCGACGCGTTGCGGCGCGGCGGCATCCTCGACGAGGTCGGCGGCGCGCTGTATCTGCGCGACCTCGTGGACGAGGTGCCGACCCCCGCCGGCGCGCCGCACTACGCCAGGATCGTCGCCGACGCGGCGCTTCGTCGTCGGCTGATCGGGGCCGCGGCCGACATCATCGACACCGCCTACGAGGGCGCGACCGACGCCGACGACATCGCCGACGGCGCCGAGCAGCGTATCTACGACGTCGCCCGTCGCGAGGACACCGAAGACGCCGCGATCGTCGGCGACCTGATCAACCAGGCGATGTCCGAACTGGAGTCCATCCAGAACCGCGAGTCGGCCTACACCGGCCTGCCGACGGGGTTCCGCGACCTGGACGACCTCACGTCGGGGCTCCAGCCGGGCAACCTCGTGATCATCGCGGCCCGCCCCGGGATCGGGAAGTCCTCGCTCGCGATCAACATGGCCCGCAACGTCGCCGTCACCGGCGAGCCGGTCGCGGTCTTTTCCCTCGAGATGAGCCGCTACGAGATCGGCATGCGCCTGCTCTGCGGTGAGGCGCGGGTGCCCTGGGACCGCATCCGGAACAAGCGGGTCGGCCCCGACGACTGGATCCGCGTGGTCCAGGCGGGGGAGACCCTGCACGAGGCGCCGCTGCACATCGTCGACGCAGGCAACGTGAACATCGTGGATATCCGCGCGAAGGCGCGCCGCATGAAGACCGGCCGCCAAGGGCTGTCGATGATCATCGTCGACTACCTGCAGCTGATGACGTCGCCCAACGCGCGACGCCCCGACAACCGCCAGCAGGAGGTCGCCGAGATCTCGCGGTCGCTCAAGCTCTTGGCCAAGGAGCTCTCGATCCCCGTTGTGGCGCTGTCGCAGCTCAACCGCAACCCGGAGGCGCGTGCCGACAAGCGGCCGCAGCTGTCCGACCTCCGCGAGTCGGGCGCGATCGAGCAGGACTCCGACATCGTGCTGTTCATCCACCGCGACGACCTCGATCCGGAGAAGAAGCGCGAGGCTGAGCTGATCTTGGCCAAGCACCGCAACGGGCCGACCGGCAACGTGCGGCTCCACTTCGAGCCGTCGCTCACGATGTTCCGCAACGCCGCGCGCGATCAGGGCGTGTGAGCGCGCCCGACCTCCGCCAACGCGAACACCCGACGTCTCCGGGCGATCCATCGCAGGCTCGAGAAGCGGTTCGGCGAGCTCGAGGCGCCGCGCGCGACCCACCCGCTCGACGAGCTGGTCCTCACCGTGCTCAGCCAGCACACGAGCGACCTCAACGCCGATCGTGCCTTCGCGTCGCTGCGAGCGGCGTATCCGGACTGGCGGGCGGTCGTCGACGCGCGGCCGGAGGACGTGGCAGACGTGATCCGCAGCGGTGGCCTCGCGAACACGAAGGCGCCGAGGATCCAGGCGATCTTGCGCGAGGTCGCCGAACGCGAGGGTTCCTTCACCTTGGACCGGTTACGCGAGATGCCTGACGCCGAGGCGCGCGACTACCTGACGTCACTGCCGGGGATCGGCCCGAAGACCGCGGCGGTCGTGCTCAGCTTCGCCCTCGGCCGCGACGCGATGCCGGTCGACACACACGTGCACCGCGTGACCCGGCGCCTCGGGATCGTCCCAGACAAGGCGTCTGCAGAACGCGCCGACCGGATCCTGCACGACCTCGTCCCCGACGGACTTCGAACGCCGCTCCACGTCGCATTCATCCGGTTGGGGCGCGAGATCTGCAAGGCGCCGATCCCTCGATGCGCGCAGTGTCCGCTGAAGGATCTCTGTCCGACCGCGCCGCGGTACCTCCCTCGGACGCGGCGTCGGGTGCGTCGCTGATCGACCCTAGCCGCGCGTGCACACCTTGTTCATGAACGGATAGGGATCGATCGCGTCTTGGATGCGCCGGAAGCCCGAGGGAGCGACGTGCAGCGGCACCGGCACGGTCCACGGATGCCACTCGAAGTGGTCGTGCGGTGTCAAGGCGTCGCCGGTCTGTCCCACGTAGCCGATCACGGTGCCCGCTCGCACGTACCCGAGATGTCCGAACCGACTCAGGTGCGCGTTGCGAACGAACCCCTTTGCACCGACCAGGTTTACGGAGCGGCCTGCGAACCATGTGTCGGTGTGCGCCACGGCGAAGCCGGCGAACGGCGCCCGGATCGGTCGGCCGACGGGCGCGTGGATGTCGTTGCCCTCATGCGGGTGGTAGCCGCCCGTCCTCCGCGGCACACCGAAGTCGTCCCGATAGCTGACCGTGCCTTTCACGGGGCAGACCGAGAACGGATCCCTCGTCGCGGTGTCCTCGGTCCCGGGTCGAGGATACGAATCGAACCGACCCGTCCGGACGATGTGCCGCCACGCGGCAGCCGGCGTTCGGTAGACCAGCCAGATCCACCGCATCCCGGCGATCAGCTGTTGCACGACGCGGGTGTTCGCGGTCGTGTGCGGACACGCCTCCCAGCCACGGACGAAGCATCTCGGCTGCAGGATCAACTCGTGCCGGTTGTTGCTGAGCCATGGACCGGCGATCGCCTTCATCTCTTCGACGGTCATCGCGAACTCGCCGTGCCACCGGTGCCACGGCGCCCGGGCAACGAAGGACGTGTCGAACGAGGTGTCCTGCCAGCAGATGATCCTCGGGAGGTTCGGTGAATCCGCCCAGGCTTTCGGCAGGTTCCTCGACAGTCGGATGGCCGTGACGAGCTGCTTGTGGAAGTGACGGGGAATCTGCGGATCCCCGCAGTCGCCAGGTGTCGAAACCGCCGCCGAAGCGAGCGAAGGTGACGATGCGATCGCGACGACGAGAAGCGTCACGCACGCCACAACCCCGAAGAGGCGTCCGCGTCGCGTTGTTCTTCGGGTGGCCCTGATCCTGGTCGTCACGTACGGCTGCTCCGTCTCGAGATGGAAGTCATCGTCATACGGAACGAGGTGTCGCGCTTCGAAGAAGAGCGGGTGAGGGGAATCGAACCCCCGTTTCAAGCTTGGGAAGCTTGCGTTCTGCCATTGAACCACACCCGCGTGGTCCCACCGTTCCGCTGACGGCGGAGCCTCAGTCTAGCGACGCCCTCGCGGCGCGACGAGCGGTCGCGCGCACGGACCCAGCGGTAGCCTGTCCGGCCTATGGCGCACGAGGATCTCTGGCCCAGCGTCCTCACCGAGCTCTCGCATCGGCGAGGGCTGGAGCCGGATCGACGCGTCCGCCGCGATGACCGCGATGATGGAAGGCGACGCCACCGAGGCGCAGATCGGTGCGTTCCTGCTCGGTCTTCGCACCAAGGGCGAGACGGTGGAAGAGATGGAGGCGTTCGCCGGGGCGATGCTGTCGTTCGCCGTGCCGGTGCGCGCGCCCGAGCCGGTCGATCGACACGTGCGGCACCGGTGGTGACCGCGCCGGCACGTTCAACATCTCGACGGTCGCCGCGCTCGTCGTCGCGGGCGCCGGCGTTCCGGTGGCCAAGCACGGCAACCGCGCGGCGACGAGTCACTGCGGCTCAGCCGACCTTCTGGAAGAGCTCGGGGTCAACATCGAGCTGGACGCCGCGGGGGTCGAGCGCTGCCTCGACGAAGCGGGGATCGGGTTCATGTTTGCCCGGCGGTTCCACCCGGCGATGGCGCACGTCGCGCCCGTTCGAGCCGAGCTCAAGGTGCCCACGGTCTTCAACTTCCTCGGGCCGCTGTCGAACCCCGCCCGCCCATACGCGCAGGTGGTCGGGGTCGCCGACGAGCGGATGCTGCCGTTGATGGCGGAGGTCCTCGCGCGTCGCGGCACGCGGGCGCTGCTGTTCCGCGGCGTCGACGGGCTCGACGAGCTGACCACGACCGACCTCTCCACGGTTTATGACGTGAAAGACGGTACGGTGCGCGAGACGCATCTTGACCCCGCCAAATTCGGTCTCGGCAAGGTCAAGCGGGATGACCTCGCAGGCGGCGACGCGCCGTATAACGCTGACATCGCACGGCGCATCATCGACGGTGAGAAGGGCGCGTGGCGCGACGTCGTGATCCTCAACGCCGGCGCTGCGCTTCGGGTCGCGGGCTTCGCCGAGAGCCTGGAAGAAGGCATGGCCACCGCGGCGCGCGCGATCGACGACGGCGAGGCCGCCAAGACCCTCACCCGCTGGGTCGAGGTCTCCAACGCCGGGTAGCATCCCGCCGATGATCCTGTCCGACCGCGACATCCGCGCCGAGCTGGAGGCCGGCCGCATCATCATCGATCCCTACGACGAGCGCGTGCTTGCAGCCGTCGTCGGTCGACCTGCACGTCGACAATCAGTTCCGTGTCTTCGCGAATTCGCGCTACCCGTTCATCGACGTACGCGAAGAGATGCCCGATCTGACCGAGCTGGTCGAAACGAAGCCGGACGAACCGTTCATCCTGCATCCGGGGGAGTTCGTGCTCGGATCGACGCTCGAGCGGGTGGCGTTGCCCGACGACCTGGTCGCGCGCCTGGAAGGGAAGTCCTCTCTGGGCCGTCTCGGTCTGTTGATCCACTCGACGGCGGGATACGTCGATCCGGGCTGGGACGGGTACCTCACGCTCGAGCTGTGCAACGTAGCCAACCTGCCGATCACGCTCTACCCGGGGATGAAGATCGGGCAGATCTCGTTCTTCCAGCTCACGTCGCCGGCCGAGACTCCGTACGGGTCGGCGGGCAACAAATACCAGGGCCAGCGAGGCCCGACGCCGAGCCGCTACTTCCAGGACTCTCGGCAGCTGATCCTACTGCTCGGTCAGCAGCGCGCCCGGCACCGGCCCGACGCCCATCTGCACGGCCATCATCGCGGCCTGGGTCCGGTTCGTGACGCCGAGCTTGCGGAAGATCGCGGCCAGGTGCGCCTTCACCGTCTTCTCCGACAGGTACAGCCGTTCCGCGATCGCGCGGTTGCTCCGGCCCTCGGCGAGCAAGCGCCAGGATGTCGTGCTCGCGCTGGGTCAGGCTGTATTCGGTGCGACGCCCGTTCGTTGGACCGCTCGACTCCTGGTCCTCGAACAGGTTCTGGATCACGCGCGGGCTGAGGACGTTGCCGCCGCCCGACATCGCCACGTTGATCGCCTGTCCCAGGTCCTCGGGCGTCGCGTCCTTCAACAGGTAGCCTGCGGCGCCGTCGGCGAGCGCGCGCTTCACGTACGGCGCGTTCTCGTAGGTCGACAGCATGATCACGGGCATGTCTGGCCACTCGGCCTTCATGGCACGCAGCAGCTCCAGCCCGTCCAGGTCCGGCATCCGGACGTCGACGAGCGCCAGGTCGACCTTGCCGTCCGCATCGGAGCCGTCGAGCGCCGCCGCCGAGGACTCCGCCTCCACGACCTCCGCGTCGGGGAACCCTTCCTTCACGACGTAGGTCATGCCACGGCGCACCAGCGCGTGGTCATCCACGATCAAGATCCTCATCGTTCCTCTCCTCGCCCTCCGACGGGGAGCTCGGCGACCACGCGGGTGCCGCCCCCGGGCGTCGACGTCGATCTCCAGGGTCCCGCCGAATCGCTCGGCGCGGGCCCGCATCATGCTGAGCCCGAAGTGCGGGTCGCTCGTCGGTCACGGCGACCATGCCGCGGCCTCGATCCTGCACCTCGATGCGGAGACTGTCGGCGCCGGCGTCAGCTCGACGTGCGCATCCGGTGCTCCCGCATGCTTGGCGGCGTTCGCGAGCGCTTCACTTGCGATCGCGTACGCCGCCTCCACCGTGGCGTCGTCCAACGCCTCGATGTCTCCCTCCACCCGCACGGTCGCCGGCATGCGCCAGCGAGCGGCGAAGTCTTTGATCAAGCCCGCGAGCGTCGGCTCGCTCCGGATGTCTTCTTCTTCGGTCATCTCGAACAGGAGCTCGCGGATGTGACGAAGGTCGTCGCGGATCTCGACCTCGATCTCGTGCAGGATGCGGACCGCAGCGTCGGGGTCGGTCTCGATCAGATGCCGGAGCGTCTGCAGCTCGAGCACCGCAGACGTGACGGACTGGGTCAGCCCATCGTGGATCTGCATCGCCCAGCGCGTGCGCTCCTCGAGCAGGATCGACTCCACGGCGTGCCTCACCGTGGGGTGTCCGCCCGCCACCGCGCTCTCGCGTTGGGGCGTGTTCGAAGCACCGACTCGCACGTTCGTTCCTTCCGCCTACATGGCTGGCTTGCGGCCAAGACCTTCGGTACTAGTGCCTTAATCGGACGAAGGTCTGAGGTGCTTGACCCTTCCGGCCCTGTTCTTCCGGACAGGCGCCAGCCTCGCTCGGGATGGTGGGACGACTGTCCGCCTACCGTATGACGGGCGGTCAACCGCTGAAGAAGGTTGGCGCGCAACGAGCGAGAGGCGATCCGGTCCAAGGTTGTCAATATCACACTCAACTTTTATCCTGGCCGAAAGCGCAGGGCGCTTCGACAACGTGAGACGCGAACCCGGGTGGCCCGCAACGGCTACCGGACAAAGGAGGAACACAGATGGCACGAGCGGTCGGGATCGACCTGGGCACGACGAACTCGGTCGTCTCCGTGCTGGAGGCCGGCGAGCCGGTCGTCATCCCGAACGCGGAGGGGTCGCGCACGACCCCCTCGGTGGTCGGGTTCTCGCAAGAACGGCGAGATCCTGGTCGGCGAGGTCGCCAAGCGGCAGGCCATCACCAACCCCGACCGGACGATCCGGTCGGTCAAGCGCCACATGGGCGACAAGGACTGGTCCGTCGACATCGACGGCAAGGAGTGGACGCCGCAGGAGATCAGCGCGCAGATCCTGGGCAAGCTCAAGCGCGACGCCGAGGCCTACCTGGGCGACACGGTGACCCAGGCCGTCATCACGGTGCCCGGCGTACTTCGACGACGCGCAGCGCCAGGCCACCAAGGAGGCCGGGCAGATCGCGGGCCTCGAGGTCCTGCGCATCATCAACGAGCCGACCGCCGCCGCGCTCGCCTACGGGCTGGACAAGAGCGAGACCGACCACACGGTCCTGGTGTTCGACCTCGGCGGCGGCACGTTCGACGTGTCGCTGCTCGAGATCGGCGACGGCGTGTTCGAGGTCAAGGCGACCCACGGCGACACCAAGCTCGGCGGCGACGACTGGGACCAGCGGGTCATCGACTGGCTGGTCAAGGAGTTCAAGAACGCGCACGGCGTCGACCTGTCGCAGGACCGGATGGCGCTGCAGCGGCTGAAGGAGGCCGCGGAGAAGGCGAAGATCGAGCTCTCCCAGGTGGCCGAGACCACGATCAACCTGCCGTTCGTCACCGCCACGGCCGAGGGCCCGCTGCACCTGGAGCTGAAGCTCACGCGCGCCGAGTTCGAGCGCATGACCGAGGACCTGGTCGAGCGCTGCCGGGTGCCGTTCGAGCAGGCGGTCAAGGACTGGGGCAAGGACGCTCGGCCGATCGACCACGTGATCCTCGTCGGCGGTTCGACGCGCATGCCGATGATCCAGGAGCTCGTGAAGAAGCTCACCGGCGGCAAGGAGCCGCACAAGGGCGTCAACCCGGACGAGGTCGTCGCGGTCGGCGCCGCCATCCAGGCCGGCGTGCTGAAGGGCGACGTCAAGGACATCCTGCTGCTCGACGTCACGCCGCTGTCGCTCGGCGTCGAGACGCTAGGGCGGGATCTTCAGCGCTGATCGAGCGCAACACGACGATCCCGACCCGCAAGACCGAGATCTTCACGACGGCCGACGACAACCAGACGCAGGTCGAGATCCACGTCCTGCAGGGCGAGGGCGAGACCGTCATGAGCTCGCCGGGCGTGAAGTCGCTCGGCAGGTTCAAGCTGATGGGCATCCCGCCGGCGCCGCGCGGCATGCCGCAGATCGAGGTGGCCTTCGACATCGACGCGAACGGCATCGTGAACGTGACCGCCAAGGACCTCGCCACCGGCAAGGAGCAGGCGATGACGATCACCGGCGGCACGGCGCTCGGCAAGGACGAGATCGACCGCATGGTGAAGGAGGCCGAGAACGTTCGCCGCCGAGGACCACAAGCGCCGCGAGGCCGCCGAGGCCCGCAACCAGGCCGACCAGCTCGTCTACCAGGTCGACAAGTTCATCGCGGAGAACGGCGACAAGGTCCCGGAGGCCGACGAGAGCGAGCTCGTCGACGCGAACGACGCGCTCAAGGAGGCGCTGAAGGACCGAGGACGCCGACGCGGACAAGCTGCACGACGCGACCGAGGCCGTGATGCAGGTCTTCAGCAGCGTCGGCCAGGCCATGTACTCAGCAGCAGCGCAGGCCGCCGGCGGGGCGGCAGCGGGCGGCGGCGACGCCGGTCAGGACGCCGCCACGGACGAGCCGCGGCGTCCGACGACGACGACGTCGTCGAGGGCGAGATCGTCGACGAGGGCGGCGCATGACGTGCACGCGACGACCGAGACGACGACGAGGCGCCGCGTGACAAGGTCACCGACAAGCGCCGGTTCGCGCGACCCGTCACGGAGGCGCGTGCGAGGCGGGCCGAGCCGCCGCGCCTCCCGAGCCCGAGGACGGAGCGCCGCGAGCGCGGCCGAGCGACCGGCGGAGGCCGAGCCGAGTACCGCGACCACCTGCAGCGCCTGCAGGCCGAGTTCGACAACTACCGCAAGCGCGTGCTGAAGGAGCAGACCGACGGCGGTCGAGCTGGCGGCCGAGCCGGTCGTGCGCCGGCTGCTCGAGGTCCTGGACGACTTCGACCTCGCGCTGATGCACGCGGCCGAGGACAGCCGGACTTCGATCGGTTCCTGCAAGGGCGTCGAGCTCGTGTACGCGAAGCTCGTCGACGCGCTCGGCGCCGAGGGGCTGGAGCGCATCGAGGCCGAGGGCAAGCCGTTCGATCCGAGCAGCACGAGGCGCTGATGCAGACGCGGCGAGGGCGACGGCGAGCCGCGTCGTCGCCGACGTCCTGCGGCCCGGGTACACGCTGCGCGGCCGGGTCATCCGTCCCGCCGGCGTCCGCGTCGACGCGGGAGTGAACCGCAGCGTGGCGGCGAACGACGAGATCCGGCGGGAGTGGTTCGAGAAGGACTACTACGCGGTCCTCGGCGTGCCCAAGAACGCGTCGCCGGCCGAGATCAAGAAGGCCTACCGCAAGCTCGCGCAGCAGCACCACCCGGACGCGAACCCCGGCGACCAGAGGCCGAGGAGCGCTTCAAGGAGATCTCCGCCGCCTACGACGTGCTCGGCGACGAGGAGAAGCGCAAGAAGTACGACCAGGTCGCGCGAGATGGGCGCCTCCGGATTCGGCGGGGGCGGGTTCCCGCACGGCGGTCCCGGCGGCGGTTCCGGCGGCTACCCGGGCGGCGTGCGGTTCGACGCCGACCGACGTCGACCTCGAGGACCTGCTCGGCGGGATGTTCGGCGGCGGCGTCACGCCGACGCGCACGACCGAGCGCGCGGCGCCGACCTCGAGACCGAGGTCACGTTCTCGTTCGACGACGCGATGGCCGGCACCACCGTCCCGGTCACCTTGACCGGACCGGCCCCGTGCCGCACGTGTCACGGCAGCGGGGCGCGCCCGGCACCCAGCCGATCGTGTGCCCCACGTGCGGCGGTGCGGGGCAGATCGCGGTCAACCAGGGCTTGTTCTCGATGGCGCAGACGTGCCCGCAGTGCAGGGGGACCGGCCGTGTCATCGAGACGCCCTGCCCGACGTGCGGGGGTTCGGGCGCCACCCGCCGCAAGCGCACGTTCCAGGTCAAGGTTCCGGCCGGCGTGAAGGACGGCGCGCGGATCAAGCTCGCCGGCAAGGGCGAGTCCGGGAACCGCGGGCGGCCAGCCGGGAGACCTGTTCGTGCGGGTGCACGTGCGCGCGCACGAGCTGTTCGGTCGCAAGGGCGACGACCTGACGCTCGACGTGCCGGTGACGTTCCCCGAGGCCGCGCTGGGCGCGCACGTGCAGGTGCCGACGATGAACGGGCCGGTGACGCTGAAGGTCCCGGCCGGCACGCCGAGCGGCAAGACGTTCCGCGTGCGCGGCAAGGGCGCGCCGAAGCGCGGCGGTGGGCAGGGCGACCTCCTGGCGACGGTCGTTGTCGACGTGCCCCGGAAGCTGTCGAAGGAGCAGAAGAAGCTGGTCGAACAACTGCGCGAGGCCACGGAGACCTCGCCGCGAGCGGGACTCGGGGTGAGCTGAGATGGCGGACGAGCAGGAGCGCGACGAGGGTCGCGCCCTGTACATCATCAGCGTCGCCGCCGAGCTCGCCGGCGTGCATCCGCAGACGCTCCGCATCTACGAGCGCAAGGGTCTGGTCGCCCCGCAGCGCACATCGGGCAACACGCGGCGGTACTCCGATCGCGACATCGCGCTGCTGCGTCAGATCCAGGACCTCACGCAGGAGGGCGGGATCAACCTGGCCGGCGTGAAGATGATCATCGAGCTGCAGGCGCAGCTCGACGCCCTGCGGGCGGAGACCGACGAGCTGCAGGAGCGTCTGCGGGAGCGAGAGCACGAGGTGGAGTCCGAGGGCAAGATCGTGCCGCTCACCAGTGTCTTCCTTCCGCCGTGGCAGAGTCGTTCGCGCCAGTGAGGATCGTCCTGCAGGATGCGGGCGTCACCCTTCGTCCGTTCGCGAGCGGGGACTTCGACGTGCTATGGCGCGAGGAGACGCGCGACCGGGGCGAGTTCGAGACACCCTGGGCGGCCGGAGATGAGACCGCGAAAGCGCGTGTCCGCGCTCGCGTGGAACACTCCGGGACGTGGCGCGAGGGCCGCGTGTTGGATCTGGCCGTCGTTGTGGACGGCGATGTCGTCGGCGACGTGCAAGCGCGGCGCGACCCCGCGTATGCGCCGCCGGGCATCTTCGACCTCGGCATCGGGCTGTTCGCGACGCGTCGTGGACACGGGGTCGGGACCATCGCGATCCGGCTGCTCACCGCCTTCTTGTTCGACGAGGAGCACGCCGTCCGCGTGACGCTCAGCACAGACCTGGACAACGCGCCGATGCGTCGCGTCGCGCAGAAGGCCGGGTTCACCGAGGAAGGTGTGATGCGCGGGTTCTGGGTGGTGCCCGACGCGCCCGCGCGTGACTACGCGCTGTACGGGCGCACGCGAGCCGACCATGAGACCGGCTAGTTCAAGCGCACCTCGCCGCTGGCCGACCTTTCAGGCATGGGTTGGTTCCTCGTGTTTGGTGTCGTCGCCATCGCGACGGTCGTCGTTGCGTTGATCCGTGCGAGGTCGGGCTCGGCCCGCCAGCGGGCGCTGCTGCAACGCTGTGCCGACGCGGGCCTCGCCTGCTCGGTGCTCGATCCGTTCCCCGATACGACGCTGTTGCCGTTCCGCGTCTTCGGCTGGGGCGGAGCGCACGGCGTCGGGAACGTTGTCTGGGACGGGAGCGAGGAGCACGCGATCCGGGTGTTCGACCTGTGGGTCCAGCCGCAACCCGACGAGTCGCGACGAACGATGACGTGTGGCGTCGTGCCGCTGCCGTTCGCCGTCCCGCAGATCGCGATCCTCACGAAGGGCCAGGTCGATCCGTCCGGAGAGTCGGTCGTCGGTGACGTCGTCCATCTCGAACTCGACACATTCGAACAGCGCTTCGAGGTGCGTGCCGTCGACCCGCGTGCGGCGGTCGCCCTGCTGGACCAGCGGATGATGGCCGCGCTCCTTCGCCTGCCGATGCACGTCACGATCCACGTGCACGAGGACGCGATGTTGATCGTCTCGCCGGTGCTCGAGCCCGGCGAGATGCTCGTGCTCCTCGCATGCGCGAAGGCGCTCGCCGGCCAGGTCCCACCGGTCGTCGCGAGCTTGTATCCGCCGCGTCCCAAGAAGGGCCCGTACGAACAGCGCTGGCTCCAGGGCTCGTGGTCGCCCGATCCGACCTCGGCAGATGCGTCTGAATCAGGCTGAGTTCGGCGGATAATCACCCGCGATGGGGCTCCCGCACGTGATCGCCGTGGTCGACCTCGCTTCGAAGCGACACACGTTCACGCCCGATCCGTATCCATCGCCCCCGAGCCAGCCGAGCGCGCTAGGCCCGGGGCTCTTGTTCTTCGGTGGCGTGCTGCTCGTCGCGTTGATCGCCTATCTCGCGTACGCGATGCAACGCCGCCGCCGCGAGGGGTTCCGCCAGATCGCCGCGCAGCTCAACCTGAGCTACAGCCAGCACGATCCATTCGGCGTGCTCGGCTATCCGTTCACGCTGTTCACGCGGGGGGATGAGCGCAAGCTCGAGAACGTCGTGTCCGGCGCCTGGCAGGAGGTGAACGTGATCGCGTTCGACTTCATGTACGCCGAGGGCAGCGGCAAGTCGCGGACCGACTACTCCTTCGACTGCGCGATCGTGCCGATCGAGGCGGACGCCCCGCGTCTGGTGATCGAGCACGAGAACCTGATGACGTCGCTCGCCGGCGCGTTGTCGTTCCACGACCAACAGTTCGAATCTGAGGCCTTCAACCGCGAGTATCGCGTGCACTGCGACGTGCCGAAGTTCGCGAGCGACCTGCTCGACGCGCGGATGATGCAGTGGCTGCTGGACAACGGATCTGCCTATCTCTTCGAGGTGGTCGGCGATCGCGTCTTGATCGCCGGCCCTCGGATCAAGCCGCCCGAGCTGCTCGGACTCCTCGGCGTCACCCGCGGGTTCGCGCAGCACGTGCCGAATGTCGTCTCGTCGCTGTATCCGGGGTAGGCTCGCAAGGGAACAAGGAGGGGGAACCCGTGGGTATCTGGGCGATCGTCATCCTCGTGGTGCTGATCCTGATCGTGGTCGGCGGCATCGCGAGCTACAACCGGTTCGTGTCCCAACGCAACCTGATCAAGGACGCGTGGGCCAACATCGACACCGAGCTGCGTCGGCGGTACGACCTGATCCCCAACCTCGTGTCCACGGTGCAGGGCTACGCCGCGCACGAGAAGCAGGTCTTCGAAGACGTCACGAAGGCGCGCGCCATGGCGACCGCCGCGACGGGATCGCCGGCCGCGCAGGCCGCCGCGGAAGGTCCCTTCGTCGCGGCGTTGCGACAGCTCCTGGCCGTCGCCGAGAACTACCCCGACCTGAAGGCCAACGAGAACTTCCTCGCCCTGCAGGCCGAGCTTTCGAACACGGAGGACCGGTTGCAGACCGCTCGGCGCTTCTATAACGGCAACGTTCGCGACTACAACCGCCGCGTGCAGTCGTTCCCGTCGATGATCATCGCGCGCTTCGGCAACTTCGAGCCCGAGGAATTCTTCGAGGTGGACGAGTCGCTCCGCGGTGACGCCGGTGTGCCGAAGGTCGACTTCTCGACCATGGGCCAGTCCGCGGCGGCACAGCCGACCGCTCCGGCGGTTCCGGCCGAGCCGCCCGCGGCGCCGCCGAGCAGCAGCGGTGGCGGGAGCAGCAGTCCGCCGCCACCACCGCCCAGCTGACGTCGGTTACTCGGCGCCCAGCGGCGGGCGTTCGAGTTCGAACACGTCGACGTCGGGCTCGTGGAACAGCGGCTCGCGTCGCACCTGGCGCGTGAGGAGCCACCAGATGCCGGCCCACAACAGCGCGACGCCGCCGGCGAGCAAGACCGCGGGCCGTGCACCGATGTGATCGGCGAGCGTCGACACGATCAAACTCGATGCGCCGAGCGACAGCGTGATCAGCGCGAAGTCGAACGCGAAGATCCGGCCGCGGATCACGTCGGGCACCAGTCGCTGCAGGCCGTAGGTCGAGAGCACCCATTGCGCGCCGCCGCCGAGGTGCGCGACGAGGATCGACAGCGCGGCGAGCCAGAGCGCCGGCGCGAGCCCGAGCAGCGCGTAGCCGATCCCGAACGTCGCGAGCGAGCACGCGATCACGGGGAAGAGCCGTCGGTGGCCCGGTCCCGCCAGCCGGTGGCCGATGAACGGACCGATCAGCGCGCCGACGCCGCGCGCCGCCATCAACAACCCGAACCCGACGTCGCCGGCATGGAAGATCTCGCGCGCGAACACGGCGATCATCGCGAGCACGCCCGCCGCGGCGCCGAAGCCGAACTTCACCGACACCAGCGCCCAGACACGCCCGTCCTGCCGCGTATAGCGGACGGTCTCGCGGGTCGCCTCCACGATCCCGATGTGCTCGTCGTGCTCGCGCGGCGCCGAGAACGGCCGGTGCACGCCGAGCAGCAGCAGCGCCGACAGCGCGAACGAGACGGCGTCGACCGTGAAGGCCACGTTGCGTCCGAACACCGCGGCGACGACGCCGCCGAGCGCCGCGCCGACCGCGAGCATCGTGCCCCACAGCGACCCCCCGAGCGCGTTCGCGGTCGGCAGGTCTTCCGGGTCCACCACGTTGGGCAGCGCCGCCGATTGACGCCGGGTCGAACGTCGCCGCGAACAGTGAGAGGCACGCGAGCAGCACATACGCGAGCCACAGGTTGCTCGGCCCGACCAGCAGGAACGCGACGCAGATCACCGTGCGCGCCAGGTCGCACGTGATCATCAGCCGCCGGCGGTCGAGCCGGTCCGCGAGCCACGCCGGCCGCACGGCGTCGCCAGGAAGATGGGTATCTCCTGCGCGAAGATCATGAACCCGACCGCGGCGGCCTCGCCGGTGACCTCGAGCACGAGGCCGCCCAGCGCGACGAACAGGAACCAGTCGCCCCCGAGCGAGATCACCGACGCGATGAACAGCCGACGGAAGTCGCGGTTGCGCTTGAGAAGGTCGATGGAGGCGCGAGCGCCCGTCCGCCGCTCGGCCCGTCCTTCGCCCATGCGGTGCCAGACTATCGGGGTCCCTGCAGAAGGAAGGTGACGCGATGCTCGACCAGCTCACGTGGTTCCGGCAAGCTTCGTTCCGGTGGCACGACGACGAGCGGACGATCTATATCGATCCCTGGGGCGTGCCCGAGGACGCGGCGCCGGCCGATGTGATCGTGGTCACGCACGCACATCGAGGACCATTTCTGCATCGAGGACATCGAGCGGCTGTCGACGCCGTCGACCAAGCTCGCAGCGCCGCACGACGTGGCGAAGGAGCTGAGCGGGGACGTCACGCCCGTCGCGCCGGGCGAGTCCCACGAGATCGGCGGGTTGAAGTTCACGACGGTTCCCGCGTACAACACGCGCGAGGAGGCGCTCGACTTCCACCCGCAGGCGAACCGCTGGGTCGGGTACGTGATGGAGCTCGACGGGCGCACCTACTACCACGCCGGCGACACGGACCACGCGCCCGAGCTCGACGACATCAAGAGCGACGTCGCGATGGTGCCGATCGGCGGCTACTACACGATGAACCCCGAGGAGGCCGCGGGACTCGTGCGCGCGATGCAGCCGGGTATGGCTGTCCCGATGCACTATGGCTTCGTGGTCGGTCAGGTCTCTGACGCCGACCGGTTCCGCGAGGCGGCCGATCCGGTGCCCGTCGAGGTGCTGACGCCGACGCTGCCGTTCGAACGGTTCTGAGTCAGGCGTCGGGAAGCAGCCCGCGGCGGGCACGGATGCGCCGGTCGAGCTGCCCGAACACGACGTAGTCGACCGCGACCCCGATCGCGACGATCACAGCGAGCGTCGCAAGCAGCGCGGTGACGTTGGTCTCCTGCCCGGCGAGCAGGTGCCCGAGCCCGGTCGCGCCGGCGGCCGCGACGATCAGCTCGCCGGCCATCAGCGCCTTCCAGGCGAAGCCCCAGGCTTGCTGCAGGCCGGCCATCATCCCGGGCATCGCCGCGGGCACGACGATCTTGCGGTAGAGGGTCCAGCCGCGCGCTCCGAGCGTCCGGCCGGCACGCTCGTACAGCGGCGGGACCTGCCGGATCGCCTGCAGCGTCGCGAGCGCCATCGCCGGGAACGACCCGACGATCGTGACGAACACCACCGCGCGCTCGCTCACGCCGAACCACACGACCGCGAGCGGCACCCACGCGACGAACGGCGTGATCTGCAGCGCGACGATCAACGGGCGGACCGCCCGCCGCGCGAACTCGTTGAGCGCAAGGAGCACGCCGAGCGCCGTGCCGAGCACGACCGCGACCACGAACGAGAACGCCAGGCGGATCAGCGTCTTGACCGCGGCTTCCTGGATCGTGCCCGCGCGCAGACCGTCGATAAGCGCGTCCCATACCGCGAGCGGCGACGGGATGGAGGCGGTGGTCGTCGTGGCCGCGATGATCGCCCAGACGACGATCAGGCCGACGATGCCGGCGAGCGGGGGCAGGACCTCGTGCGCGAGCCTACGCATCCGGCCGCTCCAGCTCGCGGAGCAGCAGCGCGTGGATCTCCGACACCACGCGACCGACCAGCACGTCGTCGAGATCGCGCGGACGCGGCGCGTGGATGCGGAACTCTTCCAACAACCGTCCCGGTCTGGCCGACATCACGAGCACGCGGTCGGCGAGCAGCACCGCCTCGCGCACGTTGTGGGTGATGAACAGGAACGTCGTGCGGCCGCCGGATCCCATCCACGCGCGCTGCACCTCGTTCTGCAGCAGCTCACGGGTCTGGGCGTCGAGGACGCCGAACGGCTCGTCGCCGAGCACGACCGAAGGCTCGCACGCCAGCGCGCGCGCGAGCGCGGCGCGCTGGCGCATGCCGGCCGAGAGCTCGTGCGGCTGGGCGTCAAGCAGGTCGTCGAACCCGACGCTCGCGAGCGCACCACGTGCCCGCTCGCGACGGTCCTGCCCGCTGACGCCGATCAGCTCGAGTGCCAGCTCGACGTTGGCGCGTACCGAGAGCCACGGGAACAGCGCCGGGTCCTGGAACAAGACCGCACGGTCGGGACCCGGCCCCTCGATCGGCGAACCGTCCAAGAGTGCCCGCCCCGCGCTCGGCCGGTCCAGACCGGCCAACACGTTGAGGATCGAGGTCTTGCCGCATCCGCTCGGGCCGAGTAAGCACACGAACTCGCCCGCGGCGATGTCGAACGAGACGTCCCGCGCGGCGACGATGCGCTCGCCGCTTGCGAGCGTGCGCTCGACCGTGAGCGCGTCGACCGAGAGTTTCGGAACGCCGGCCTCGCGCGCCGGCGGCGTCAGCGTGGCAGTGGCATCGCTCATCGCAACCGGAACTTCTCCGCCATCTCGATCTGGACGACCTTGCCATCCTGCACGACCAGGACGACGGTGCCGAAGTTGATGCGCCGCAGTACCTCGGCGACGCGGGCGAGCACGGCTCGTTCTTCGTCGGTCAGCTCGATCTCGCCGAGCGCCGGCTCGTCCGGCTCGGTCGTGTCCGACATGCCCGGGATGCTACGCCGCCCCGGTTCGCGCCGCGCTGCCGGCATCCTTCGTCTCTCCTGAACCCATCGTGGTGCGCATGAACGAACGAAGCCGCGACGCGATCGTGCGCCGCGGCCTCCAGTCGTCTGGTCAGCTGCTGCCCGCACGGTAGCAGCGGCCCCACCCGCGGACAATCCGCCGAACGCCACAAAGGTGTTGCGACCGTGTGGCGGTACTTGACACCAAGGGAAATGGTCCGGTATCTCTAGTCCTGCGCTGCGTGACCGGACACACCGGAGCGCCCGTCTTGTATGAGCTTCTTAGGCGCATGGACGCCTGAGAACGGTCGGTTGACCGGACCACCGGAGGCCGAGCCCCGTATCCCGTGCCGCATGGCATCGCCGTGCGGTCGATGAGAAGGAGCCCGTATGCCTCGCTGGTTCACCCGTTGGATCGTTCCTCTGGCGCTTGCGGTCGCGTTGCCGACCCTCGCCGCGTGCACCTCGAACAGCTCGAGCACCGCGTCCGGGACCTGTACTCCCGCCGCGGTGCCGACCCTGACCTTCGCCGCGTACAGCACGCCGCGAGAGGTCTACGACGCCAAGATCATCCCCGCCTTCAAGGCGATGTGGAAGGACAAGACCGGCGTCGAGCCGCAGTTCTTGGAGTCATACACGGGCTCGACCACCCAGGCGCAGAACGTGATCAACGGCACGGGCGCCGACGTCGTCGCCCTGTCGCTCGCGCCCGACGTGCAGCTGATCCAAGACGCCGGCCTCATCACACACGACTGGACCCAGGCCCCCGACCACGGGATGGTCTCGAGCTCGGTCGTCGTGTTTGACGTCCGGCCTGGGAACCCGAAGGGGATCACAGACTGGAACGACCTCGCGCAGCCGGGACTCGGCCTGCTTACGCCGGACCCGGCGCAGAGCGGCGGCGCCCGCTGGAACCTCGTGAGCCTGTGGGGGTCCGCGATGCGCGGTGACGTCCCCGGGATCGCGAAGGACGACCAGGCCGGCGCCACCAAGCTGATGAACGACGTGGTCGGCAACGTGATCTCGTTCGACTCCAGCGCCCGCACCTCGATCCAGAACTTCGAGGGTGGAAACGGCGACGTCGCGATCACATACGAGAACGAGGTCAAGACGGCCGATGCCGCCGGGCTGCCCGACCAGGCGGTGTACCCGAAGGGCTCGGTCATGA
The DNA here is from genome assembly GCA_963792215.1 of uncultured Actinomycetes bacterium. GTDB lineage: Bacteria > Actinomycetota > UBA4738 > UBA4738 > HRBIN12 > AC-51. Next base: position 286,425 of record CAWBVL010000007.1, on the reverse strand, counting down.
TCGAGAACCCGGCCGCGGTCGTGGACAAGAACGCTGAGGCGCACTGCGTGACCGACCTCGCCAACGCGTTCGTCGACTTCCTGCACACGAAGGAAGCGAAGGGCTACTTCACCGACACCGGCTACCTTCGGTCGACCGACCCGAAGCTCGCGCGGAAGGGTGATCCGGCGAACGGGTACCCCGCGATCAAGGACATGTTCACGGTCGACGACCTCGGCGGCTGGGATCAGCTCGACCAGACGCTGTTCTCGGACAACGGCATCGCGACGCAAGCGGTGGCCAACGCGGGCTGACGGGAGGGACGCTCGGATTTGAGCAGCGCCGCACAGCCGATCGGAAGCCGCAGCCGTCTGGTGGGGTCGCCCCACCGGACGGTTGCGGCTCTCCGGCATGTCGCCCTTCGGGGCGCTGCCTTCATCTATCTCGGCGCGCTCGTCGTCCTCCCGGTTGCCGCGATCGTCACCAAGGGCTTCGGCGATGGGTTCGCAACATTCACGCACGCGATGGCGGTGCCGGGCGCGTGGGCCGCGATCCGTCTGACGCTCGTGACCGCAACGCTAGTCGCGGCGATCAACGCGGTGATGGGCACTACGCTCGCGTGGGTCATGGTCCGCTACCGGTTCCCGGGACGGCGCGTGTTGTCGACCGTCGTGGACCTGCCTCTCGCCATCCCGACCCTCGTGTGGGGCGTCATGATCCTGGTCCTGTACGGCCCGAACTCGGTGCTGGGTAAGGCGGCCGACGCGATCGGGATCCGCGTCTTGTTCACCCCGCTCGCGATCGTGCTGGCGCTGTGCACCGTCACGCTGCCGTTCGTGGTCCGCAACGTGCAACCGGTGCTGCTCGAGCTGGACGAGGCTGAGGAAGAGGCCGCTGCGACGCTCGGCGCGACCCGGCGTGCGACCTTCCGGCGCGTGGTGTTCCCCGCGATCCGTTCGGCGGTCATCGCCGGCACGCTGCTGACCTTCTCGCGGTGCCTCGGGGAGATCGGGAGCGTGATCCTCGTCTCGGGGAACCGGACGGGGCACACACTGACCGCGCCGGTGTTCATCTTCAGCCTGACGTCACAGTTCCGGTTCGCCGAGGCGGCGGCCGTCGCCACGTTCCTGTTCGCGATCTCGTTCGTGCTCGTGCTCGCCACCAGCCGGTTGGCCAAGCAGCGCCGCGAGGTGAGCGAATGAGCGTCGCGGTCGGGACGCAGGTGGCGAAGGCTCGTCGGGGCCGCCGTGGGTTGCTCGCGCTCGCGCTTGCGTGGGTGGCGCTCTTGCTGTTGCTCCCGGTGGTTGCGATCCTCTGGACCGTTGTTCGCGCGGGGCTCTCGAGCGTCACGCATACATTGACGCAGCCCGACGTGCTCCACGCGTTCCAGCTGACAGCGATCGTCACCGTGATCACCGTGCTTATCACGGGCGTGTTCGGCGTGATCGTCGCCTGGGTCCTGGTTCGCCAGCGGTTCCACGGGCGGTCGCTCTTGAACGCCATCGTCGATATCCCGTTCGCGCTGTCGCCCGTCACCGTCGGCCTTGCGGCCGTTGTGCTGTTCGGCCCCGGGGGGTGGTTCCAGCCGTTCTTCGCGGCGCGGGGGATCCAGGTGATCTACGCGCTGCCGGCGATGATCCTCGTCACGATCTTCATCTGCATCCCGTTCACGATCCGTGAGGTCGTGCCGGTGCTCGAGGAGATCGGCCTGGACGAGGAGGATGCCTCCCGCACGCTCGGCGCCTCCGTCTGGCACACGTTCTTCAAGGTCACACTGCCGAACATCCGGTGGGCGCTCGCGTATGGGATCGCACTCACCACAGCGCGCGCGATCGGTGAGATCGGCGCCGTGCTGATCGTGAGCGGTCTCATCCAAGGCAAGACCGAGACCGCGACCTTGTTCATCTATCGCGCCTACGAGGAACGGCAGACCGCCGAGGCCTACGTCGTGGCGCTCGTGTTGGCCGCCGTGTCGGTCGGCCTGTTGATCGTGATCGAAGTGCTCCGGCACCGGCAGGAGAAAGAAAGGACCCGCACATGAGCACCCCGATCGTCGTCGACGGCATCTCCAAGCGATTCGGCTCGTTCGAGGCGGTGCGCGACGTGACGTTCACCGCTCCGGCCGGCGCGATCACGGCGTTGCTGGGGCCTTCCGGCTCGGGCAAGAGCACCGTGCTGCGCATGATCGCGGGCCTCGAGGAGCCCAACGACGGCCGGATCTTCATGGGCGACGAGGAGCTCACCGTCAAGAGCGTCCAAGAGCGCCAGGTCGGGTTCGTGTTCCAGCACTACGCGCTGTTCCGGCATATGTCGGTGGCCGACAATGTCGCGTTCGGGCTGCGCGTGCGCAAGGAGTCGAAGCAGACCCGCGACCAGCGTGTCGAGGAGCTGCTGGACCTCGTGCAGCTGACGCCGTTCGCCGCCCGGTACCCGGATCAGCTCTCCGGCGGCCAGCGCCAGCGGGTGGCGCTCGCGCGTGCGTTGGCGCCGCAACCGCAGGTGCTGTTGCTGGACGAGCCCTTCGGTGCGCTCGACGCGAAGGTCCGCCAGGACCTCCGACGCTGGCTCGACGAGCTCCACCGCGAGCTCGGTGTGACGAGCCTGTTGGTCACACACGATCAGGAGGAGGCACTCGAGCTCGCCAACCAGATCGTCGTGATGCACGAGGGCAAGGTCGAGCAGGTCGGGTCGCCGGGCGAGATCTACGACGAGCCTGCGACGCCGTTCGTGGCGGGGTTCGTCGGCGCGGCCAACGTGTTGCACGGCCAGGTCGTTGACGGCCACGTCCACCTGGGGTCGATCCGCATCCCGGGGGCCGCACACCTGGACGAGGGCGCGGCCGCGGCGGCGTTCGTTCGCCCCCACGATGTGGTCGTCACGAGCGACGACGATGGGACGGACGCGGTGATCGAGCGTGTGTCCTCGCTCGGGTGGCTGTCGCGGGTGGCGCTGCGCCTGCCGGGCGGCGAGACGCTGGTCGCGCACATCCCGAACGAGGACCTGCACGGCGCGACCGAGGGCTCGACCGTGCGTGTCGACCTGCGGAACCCGAAGGCGTTCATGGCGCCGGAGCGCGACGAGCAGGACGACACCGCGACGCTGGTTTCGTAGCGCCGGCTCAGCGCACCAGCAACACCGGGCAGTGCGCGTGCTGCACGACCTTGTTCGCGACGCCGCCGAGCAGCATCGAGCGCCATTCGGTCATGCCGCGCGTCCCCAGCACGATGAGGTCTGCGCCGACCTCCGCCGCGACCTTCACGATCTGTTCGGGCGTGTTGCCCGGGTTCACCCGGCGGACCTCGCCTTTCGCTTCGATCCCGGCCGAGCGGAATCGGTCGAGCGCGCCGCCCACCAGCTCGTCGGCGGGTGTCGCAGGACCGAGGTCGACGTCGGAGCCCTCATACTTCGTGTGCTCGCGGATGTGGATCACCGTCACTGCGGACCCGAACCGCTGCGCCATCTCGAGCGCGACCGGGAGCGTCTTGCCGCCTTCCGCCGATCCGTCGATCGCGACGGCGATCTTGTCGAACATCAGGTGACCACCGGCTGGCGGGCGGCCGCCGGCTGACCGCCGATGGCCTCGAGCTGCGGTCGGATCCGCAGGAAGTACGCCCCGGCATAGGCGGCGCCGACGCCGATCGGCGCCAGGTAGAGCTGCCGCCGCACCCAGCTCTTCTTGTCAAGCTCGATCTCGGCCCACTGCGCCTTCGGGTGCTGCGCAGCGTCGACCGCGCCCCAGACCGCGAACCCGCCGAGCGCGAACAGCAGCAGGATCGCTCCGAGTTCGCCGGTCGGCACGTTGAGGAGCTTCAGCGCAGACGCCGCGAGCACGAACACGAGCAATGGCCGGATCACACCGTCGGGCGCGCGCGACGACACGCGGGCACCGAACCAGACCGCGGGGATCGAGCCGATCAAGATCGAGGCCGTCAGACCGAGCTGGAAGTCGCCGACGAAGATGTGCGCGAGCGCCGCGGCCGCGACGAGCGGGACCGCCTGCACGAGATCGGTGCCGACGAGCTCCGATCCGCGCAGCATCGGGTACAGCAGCATCAGGCACACGATGATGATCGATCCCGAGCCGACCGACGTCAGCCCGACCATCAGGCCGCCGACCAGCCCGACGATCACCGTGGGGATGATCCGTATGGCGAACGGCGGGAGCTCGTCCTCCGGGTTGTTGCCCGACATCCGCGCCGCGAGCGAACGCCGGCCCTGCAACCACGCCTTGAAGACCATCGCCGCCGAGGCGAGGAGCAGTGTCCAGCCGAGGAAGAGCTTCGTCAGGTTCTCGACCTGCGCGGTGTCGCCGAGGTTGTGGATGATGAACACACCGGCGAACGCCATCGGGATCGACCCGATGCAGAGCCAGGCGACCAGCTGCCAGCGGACCGTTCGGCGCCGGACATGCACTCCGCCGCCGATCGGCTTCATGATCATCGCGGCGACCAGATCCGATGACACCGCGGCGGTCGGCGTGACCCCGAAGAAGATCACGAGGATCGGCGTCATGAGCGCGCCGCCGCCCATCCCGGTCATGCCGACCGTGAATCCGACGATCGCCCCGGCGAGCACGATGCCCCAGTCGACGTGCATCTGCCGGAGTCTACGGGTGTCGCCGGATAGGGACGATAGGGCGAAAGACCGAGGTGGGGCAGGAGTTTGCGTTCCGTACACTGAGGCGGTCATGCCTGCAACCGTCGTGCTCGGCACCCAGTGGGGCGATGAGGGCAAGGGCAAGGCGGTCGACTACCTGGCGGACCGGATGGACCTGGTCGTCCGCTACCAGGGCGGCAACAACGCCGGTCACACGATCATCGCCGAGGGCCGCCTGCTCAAGCTGAATCTTGTGCCCTCGGGCATCCTGTATCCGCACATCACGAACGTGATCGCCGACGGCGTGGTGGTCGATCCGGCGGTGCTCCTCAGCGAGCTGGATGAGCTGACCGCGGCGGGCCTCGACGTTTCCGGACTCCGCCTGTCGCTCAACGCGCACCTGATCATGCCGTACCACCTCGAGCTCGAGAAAGTGACGCAGCGGTTCCTCGGCAAGAACGCGCTCGGGACGACGAAGCGCGGGATCGGTCCCGCGTACGCCGACCGGGCCGCGCGTGTCGGCATCCGCGTCCAGGACCTGTACGACGAGAAGATCCTCCGCGAGAAGCTCGACGTGGTCCTGTGGGAGAAGAACCAACTCCTGACCAAGGTCTACAACCGGCTCGCGGTCGACGCGGACAAGATCTTCGCGGACTACCTCGACTACGCGGAGCGGCTGCGGCCGTACATCGCCGACACCTCGCGCCTGTTGCACGAGCGGCTCGAGGCCGGCGACCACGTGATGCTCGAGGGCGCGCAGGGAACGATGCTCGACCTGGATCACGGCACCTATCCGTTCGTCACGTCCTCGACGCCGGTGGCCGGGTACGCACTCGCGAGCGCTGGGATCGGTCCGCACCAGGTGGAGCGCGTGATCGGGATCACGAAGGCATACGTGACGCGCGTGGGCAGCGGCCCCTTCCCGACCGAGGCGCTCGACGCCGACGGCGACCGGATGGGGGAGCGTGGGGCGGAGTTCGGCACCACGACCGGACGCAAGCGGCGGTGCGGGTGGTTCGACGGATGCGTGTTGCGGTACGCGGCGCGTCTGAACGGCCTGACGGACCTGGTGCTCACGAAGCTCGACGTGTTGAGCGGGTTCGAGACGTTACGGGTGTGCGTTGGCTATCGCGCCGGGGGGGAGACCTACGATGACGTGCCGCCCAACCAGACACTGTTCCACGAGGCCGAGCCCGTGTGGGAGGAGCTCCCCGGGTGGAGCGACGAGATCGGTGAGGTCACGGCGTTCGACGACCTGCCGAAGGAGGCGCAACAGTACGTGCGGTTCCTCGAGGAACTCGGCGGCGTGCCGGTGTCGATCGTCGGTGTGGGCCCGGCGCGTGAGCAGAGCCTCGTGGTGGGCGCGTGAAGGTCCTGGTCGTCGGGGGAGGGGGGCGCGAGCACGCGCTGTGCTGGCGCCTCGCGCAGGATCCGACGGTGACGCGCGTGCTCGCGGCCCCCGGGAACGCCGGGATCGCGGCGAGCGCCGAGTGTTTCCCGTCGGTCCCCGCGGACGACGTCGCCGGCGTTGGTCGACCTAGTTGACCAACAGGATGTCGACCTCACCGTGATCGGCCCGGAGGTTCCGCTTGTCGCCGGCCTTGCTGACGAGCTCCGGAGGCAGGGTCGCAACGTGTTCGGCCCGTCTGCAGCCGCCGCGCGGATCGAAGGCTCCAAGGCGTTCGCCAAGGAGGTCATGGAGCGGCGCGGCGTGCCGACGGCTCGCTCGGGGGCTTCGACGACCCGGAGAAGGCCGCCGCGTTCGTGGACGAGCTCGGCGGGGCAGCGGTCGTGAAGGCGGACGGCCTGGCCGCGGGCAAGGGGGTCACGGTCGCGACCGACCGCGAGACGGCGATCGAGGCCATCGAGCGGAGCCTCGTCGGTGGCGCGTTCGGCGAGGCCGGGCGCACGATCGTGGTCGAGGAGCTCCTCGAAGGACCCGAGGTCAGCGCGTTCGCCGTGACCGACGGCAAGGGGAACTGCGTGCTGCTTGATGCGGCGCAAGACGCCAAGCGCGTGGGCGATGGCGACACCGGCCCGAACACCGGCGGGATGGGCGCGTACTCGCCGGTTCCCGCGTTGCCACCGGAGATGGCGACCCAGATCCTCGATACGGTGCTCGCCCCGGTGGTGGACGAACTCCGTCCCTATAGAGGAGTGCTCTTCGCCGGGATGATGCTCACGGCCGACGGGCCGAAGGTGCTCGAGTTCAATTGCCGGTTCGGCGATCCGGAGACGCAGGTGCTCCTGCCGCGGATGCCCTTCCGCGTGGGAACCTTGCTGCATGCCTGTGCCACCGGTCGTCTCGCGTTCGAGGCGGGCCACGCCGGGTTCGACCAGGGCGCCGCGGTGACGGTCGTGCTCGCGAGCGAGGGCTATCCGGGCAGCTACCCGACCGGCGTGCCGATCACCGGTGTCGAGGCTGCCGAGGCGATCGACGGCGTGACGGTCTTCCAAGCGGGCACGGCGCGCGACGCTGAGGCGCGGCTGGTGACGGCGGGCGGCCGCGTCCTGTCGGTCACCGGGACGGGCGCGAACCTCGCCGATGCATGCAACCGGGCATACGCGGGTGTCCACGAGATCCACTTCGACGGGATGCACTTCCGCACCGACATCGCCGATAGGGCGTCCGAGGAGGCCGGATGAGCGACGACGATCTCCTGGTTGGCGTGCTCGCGGCGTCGCCGTCCGAACTGCCGATCATGCGGCAGGCCGGCCTGATCCTGGAGAAGTTCGACATCCCGCACGAAGTGCGGATCATGTCGTCGTCGCGGAACCCGGACCTCGTCGACGAGTACGCGCGGACGGCGTTCGAGCGCGGCCTCAAGGTGCTGGTGTGTTCGACCGGGCTGTCGGGACACTTGGCCGCCGCGGTGGCAGCGCGCACGGTGCTCCCGGTGATCGGCATCCCGATCGCGACCTCGCCGCAGATGGTCGGCAATGAGGCCCTCGCCATCACCGCGCAGATGCCCACCGGGATCCCGATCGCGACGGTCGGGGTGGACGCAGCGGTGAACGCGGCGATCCTCGCGACACAGATCCTCGGCGTCGGCGACGAAGAGGTGCAGGCCAAGCTCTGGAAGTTCAAGGACGACCTGGCAGAGGGCCTGAAGTTGTGATCGAGCGCTACGACGTGCCGGAGGTGTCGGCGATCTGGTCGGACGAGGCGCGGATGCAGAACTGGCTCGAGATCGAGCTCGCGGCGGTCGAGGCCTGGGCAGCGCTCGGCGTGGTGCCGAAGGACGACGCCCGCGCGTGCCGCGATCGGGCGTCGTTCGATGTCGCGGCGGTCCTCGAGCGAGAGCAGGTGACGCGGCACGACGTCGCGGCGTTCGTCGACGTGGTTGCGGCGTCGATCGGTCCCGAGGGCCGGTGGATCCATCACGGGTTGACGTCGTCCGACGTGCTCGACACCGGGCTGGCGATGCAGGTGCGGGCAAGTGCCGACGTGCTGCTCGCCGACGTTGAGCGGTTGCTCGGCGTGGTCCGCGGGCGAGCGCTCGAGTTCCGGGACACCGTCTGCATGGGCCGCTCGCACGGGGTGCACGCTGAGCCGACGTCGTTCGGCCACAAGCTCGCGGTGTTCGCGTTCCAGCTGGATCGTGATCGCACGCGGTTGCGCCGTGCGCGCGACGTGGTCAGCGTCGGCGCCATCAGCGGCGTCGTCGGGTCGTATGCGAGCGTCGATCCGCAGGTCGAGCAGCTCGTCTGCGAGCGGCTCGGCCTCGCGCCCGCCGGAGCCTCTACACAGGTGATCCAGCGCGACCGCCACGCGGAGTTCTTTGCGGCGCTTGCCGTCTGCGCATCCACGCTCGACGCGCTTGCGACCGAGATACGCCATCTGGCGCGCACCGAGGTGCGCGAGGTGCAGGAGCCGTTCGCCGAAGGCCAGAAGGGCTCGAGCGCGATGCCGCACAAGCGGAATCCCGTGGTGTCGGAACGGGTGAGCGGGCTCGCGCGCGTGATCCGCGGACACGCCGTGACGTCGTTCGAGAACGTGGCGCTGTGGCACGAGCGCGACATCTCGCATTCGTCGGCCGAGCGGATCGTCTTCCCGGACGCGACGGGGCTGCTCGCGTTCATGCTGCGCGACATGACGTGGGTGATCGACGGGCTGGTCGTGTTCCCCGAACGGATGCGCGAGCTGGTCGATGGCCGCGGCGGGATAGCGTTCAGCCAGACCGTGCTGCTCGCGTTGGTCGAGGCGGGGATGGCGCGAGACGATGCGTACCGGATCGTGCAGCGTGCCGCCGCGGCGGCGTGGGACGAAGGCGCGAGCTTTCACGACGAGATCGCGAAGGACCCCGAGGTGATCGCGCGGCTCGACGCGTCCGCCGTCGATGCGCTCTTCGACCCGCAGCGGTTCCTCGTCAATCTTGGACCGATGTTCGAGCGGCTCGAAGCGCTCGAGGTGACTTCGTGACGCTCGTCGCCCAGGGAAAGGTTCGCGACATCTTCGACGCGGGCGATGACCGCCTGCTGCTCGTCGCCACCGATCGGATCAGCGCCTTCGACGTGATCCTGCCGACACCGATCCCGGACAAGGGACGCGTGCTGACCGCCTGCTCGTTGTTCTGGTTCCACCGGTTGGAGTCGGTCGTACCGAACCACCTGATCAGCGGCGACCACCAGCTGTTCCCCGCGCCCTTCGACGACGATCCGGATCTCGCCGGCCGCGCGACGCTCGCGCGCGCGGCGGACGTGATCCCGATGGAGTGCGTGGTCCGCGGCTACCTCGCCGGCTCGGGGTGGAAGCAATATCGGGAGCACGGGTCGGTGTGCGGGATCCGGCTGCCACTCGGCTTGCAGGAGTCGTCGAAGCTGCCCGAGCCGATCTTCACGCCGACGACGAAGGCGAGCGAGGGGCACGACCTGCCGCTGTCGCCGGATGAGGCGCGCGAGCTTGTTGGCACGGGGCTGTACGAGCGCCTGCGCGAGGTCAGCCTCGAGCTGTATGCCCGGATCAACCAGCGCGCATTCGGCGCCGGGCTGATCGTCGCCGACACGAAGTTCGAGTTCGGGTTCGATCGCGAGTCGAAGGAGCTCACGCTGATCGACGAGGTCGGCACGCCGGATTCGTCGCGGTTCTGGCCGACGGAAGGCTATGAGCCGGGTCACTCGCAGCCCTCGTTCGACAAGCAGTACGTGCGCGACTGGCTGGACGCGACCGGCTGGGATCACGAGCCGCCCCCGCCGGCGCTGTCCGACGACGTGGCCGAGGCGACCGCCGAGAAGTACCGCGAGGCGTACGAGCGGATCAGCGGCGAGACGTTCGACGCGTATCGGGCGCGCATGGGGGTGCCGGCGTGACGACCTTCACGTTCGAGGTGTTGGTGTCGCTGAAACCGGGGCTGCTCGATCCGCAGGGCAAGGCGGTCGAGGGGTCGTTGCCGGCGATGGGCTTCGACGGCGTCGCCGACGTCCGCGTGGGCAAGCACATCAAGCTGACGATCGATGCGCCCGACGAGGCCGCGGCGACGGCGCAGGTCCACGACATGGCCACGAAGGTCCTGTCGAACCCCGTGATCGAGGACTACGAGGTGCTCGCGGTGGCGGCGTCGTGACGCGACTGCCTCGGATCGGCGTCATCACGTTCCCCGGCTCGCTCGACGACGCCGACGCGCGGCGCGCCGTCGAAGCGATGGGGGGTGAGGCCGTCGCGTTGTGGCACGCGGAACACGATCTCGCCGGGGTCGACGCGGTCGTGCTGCCCGGAGGGTTCAGCTACGGCGATTACCTGCGGTGCGGCGCGATCGCCGCGCGAGCCCCGATCATGGCCGAGGTGCACGAGTTCGCCGCCCGCGGCGGCCCGGTGCTCGGCATCTGCAACGGGTTCCAGATCCTCTGCGAGGCAGGCTTGCTGCCGGGAGCGCTGGCACGGAACGCGTTCGCTGCGGTTCGTCTGCGAGGACGTGTGGCTCCGCGTCGAGACCGCGCAGACCGTGCGTGACCCACGGCCTCACGCCGGGCGAGACGGTGCAGATCCCGGTCAAGCACGGCGAGGGCCGCTGGGTCGCCACGCCCGAGCAGCTGGACCGCGTCGAGGGCGACGGGCTCGTCGTGTTCCGGTACGCGGAGCGCGACGGGGTGCTGTCCGACGCCGCGAACCCGAACGGGGCGGCCAATCACATCGCGGGCGTGCGCAACGACGCCGGCAACGTGGTCGGCTTGATGCCGCACCCCGAGCACGCGGTCGATCCGGACGTCGGTCCGACCGGCGGTCAGCCGCTGCTCGCGTCGCTGCTCGAGACGGCGCTCGCCGGCGTGGGAGCGATGTGAGGCCGCCACTTCCTCCCGACATCGTCTCCGGACGCACCGTGGAAGCAGCGGTTCCGCGCGTCGCTGTTCGGCGGCCTCCAGGTCGCACCGGGCGACCGGCGGTCCGTGGTCGTCTCCAGCAACGAGAGCGGCGTCTTCCAGGCGTATGCGCTCGATCCCGCGACCGGCGCGATGACGCAGCTCACGCACGCCGACAAGGGCACCGTGTTGGCCTACCTGGCCGAGGACGGACGGACGCTGCTCACCCTCGATGACGAGGGCGGCAACGAGATCGGACATTGGGCATCGATCCCGGTCGAGGGCGGCGCGATGACGGATCTCACGCCGGACATGCCCGGCTACTCGTCCTGGGCCGTGGCGGTCGATCGCCCGGGCGCACAGGTCGCGATCGCCATCTCCAGCGACGACGGCACCGAGGTCTGGATCGCCTCACCGACCGGAGATCCGGCGCCGAGTCGGTTCGGTGCCGTGCACGGCGTCGTGCTTATGCTCGCGTTCAGCTCGGATGGGAAGACGCTCATGTATCTCTCGTCGGAGCCGACCGGCTCGAACACGTACGCAGTGGTTGCGTTCGATATCGCGAGCGGTGAGCAGGTCGGCGAGCTGTGGGACGGTGCGCCCACCTCGATGTACGGCCTCATCGCCGAGCCGGGCGGCACCCGGATCGCAACGACGTCGAACATCAGCGGCCGGGCGCGTCCGGCCCTATGGGATCCACGCAGCGGCGATCGCATCGACCTGCCCCTTGATCTCGACGGCGACGTCGAGGTGCTCGACTGGTCGGACGACGGCGGCGAACTGCTGCTCGGCGTGTCGGACCGTGCCGAGGAAACGCTCGTTCGATACGACCTGGCGTCTCGGTCGGGCCGCGCGATCGATCTGGGCGGCGGCTCGTTCGGCGAGGACGCCAGGTTCGGGCCGGACGGCGGCGTCCTCGTGGTCCGGTCGAGCGCCCTGCACGCACCCGAGATCGTGGCGGTGACGGCCGACGGCGTGCGCTCCATCGCGAACCAGGATGCCCCGGCGGCGGCCGCGCCGTTGCGATCGGTGTCGTTCCCGTCGTCCGACGGCACCATGATCCAAGCGTGGGTGGGCGAGCCCGAGGGCTCCGGACCCTTCCCGACGGTCTTGTCGGTCCATGGCGGTCCGGAGGGCGTCACGAACGACGCATACAGCGCGCGGCTTACGTCGTGGCTCGACCACGGGTACGCGGTCTGCGCGCTCAACTACCGCGGCTCGACCACGTTCGGCCGGGAGTACCAGCAGGCGATCTGGGAGGACATCGGGCACTGGGAGACCGAAGACCTTGCCGCGACCGTCGCGTGGCTCACGGACCAAGGCATCGCTGAGCGAGGCGCCATCGTGCTGACCGGTGGCTCGTACGGCGGCTACCTGACGTTGCTCGGGCTCGGCCGACTGCCCACGCTGTGGGCCGGTGGGATCGCCATCGTTGCGGTCGGCGATTGGACGTTGATGTACGACGAGACCGCCGACGCGCTGCGCGCGTACGAGGAACAGATCTTCGGCGGTCCGCCCGACGAGTTCCCGGAGCGGTACCGCGCTGCCTCGCCGCTCACCTACGTCGGCGATGTCAACGCACCGCTCTTCGTCTTCCAGGGTGACAACGACTCGCGGTGTCCGCCGGGGCAGTTCCGCGCCTACGAGGACGCGGCGCGAGCGGCGGGGAAGTCCATCGAGGTCGAATGGTTCGACGCGGGACACGTGGGTCCCACGATCGAGCAGGTGATCGAGCAGCACGAACGGGCGCTCGCGTTCGCATACGGGTTGTTCGCTGGGGCGGACGCGTGACGGAACCGCTCCACCGACAGCTCGGCCTTCAAGACGACGAGCACGAGCGGATCGTGGCGACGCTCGGTCGCGAACCGAACCGCGCGGAGCTCGCGATGTATTCCGTGATGTGGTCCGAGCACTGCTCGTACAAGTCCTCGAAGATCCATCTGAAGACGTTGCCGACCGAGGGCGACGCGGTGTTGGTCGGGCCGGGCCAGGACGCCGGCGCGATCGACGCGGGCGACGGCGACGCGATCGTATTCAAGATCGAATCGCACTCGCACCCGAGCGCGATCGAGCCGTATCAGGGCGCCGCGACCGGCGTCGGCGGGATCGTCCGCGACATCGTGTCGATGGGTGCGCGGCCGGTCGCGTTGCTCGACCCGTTGATGTTCGGACCGCTCACCGATGCGCGGAACCGCTGGCTGTTCGAGGGCGTGGTCGCCGGGATCGGCGGCTACGGGAACTGCATCGGGGTCCCGACCGTCGGCGGAGAGGTCCGGTTCGCCGACGCGCACGCGTCGAACCCGTGCGTGAACGTGATGTGCCTCGGGTTCGCGAAGGCCAACGCGCTCGTGACGTCACAGTCGCTGGTGCCCCATGTGGGCTCGCTGATGGTGCTGTACGGAGCCGCAACAGGGCGCGACGGGATCGGCGGAGTGTCGGTGTTGGCGAGCGCCACGCTCGAGGAAGGCGCCGAGGCGTCGCGGCCCTCGGTCCAGATCGGGGACCCGTTCGCGGAGAAGCTCTTGATCGAGGCGTCGCTCGAGCTGATCGGCGCCGGCTTGCTCGAGGGTCTGCAGGACCTCGGCGGCGCCGGGATCACGTGCGCGCTCAGTGAGTCGGCCGCGCGCGCCGGGATGGGCGCCGACGTCGACCTCGACGCGGTCCCGTTGCGGGCCGCCGACATGGAGCCGTTCGAGATCCTGACCAGCGAGTCGCAGGAACGGATGCTCGCGATCGTGCATCCGTCGAAGCTCGATGAGGTGCTCGGCGTATGCGAGCGCTGGGGGCTCCAGACCGCGGTGATCGCAACGCTCGTCGAGGGCGGTGTCCTCACGATCAGGCACCGCGGCGACGTGGTCGCGCAGATCCCGGCGCGGTCGCTCGTCGACGAAGGACCGGAGTACGACCGGCCGCGCGTGGCACCGGCGCGGACCGACGCGCTCGACCCGGCGCTCACACCGTTCGACGGCGACCTTGCCGCGGCGCTGCGAACCGTGCTCGCGGCCCCCGGCATCGCCTCGAAACGCTGGGTGTGGCGCCAGTACGACCGCGTCGTCCAGGGGAACACCGTCGCCGGTCCGGAGTCGGATGCCGCGGTGATCCGGATCCCCGGGACGCTGAAGGGCGCCGTGGTCTCGAGCGACGGGAAGGGGCGGTTCGGTCGGCTCGATCCGTACCTCGGCGCGATGCATGCGGTCGCCGAGGCCGCGCGCAACGTCGCGGTCACCGGCGCGCGGCCGGTCGCGATCACGAACTGTCTGAACTTCGGGAACCCTGAGCGGCCCGAGGTGATGTGGCAGTTCGCCGAGTCCATCCGTGGGATGCGCGACGCATGCGAGGCGCTCAGCACTCCGGTCACCGGCGGCAACGTGAGCTTCTACAACGAGAGCGGCGACAGCGCGATCGATCCCACACCGGTGATCGGGATGCTCGGGCTGTTGTCGGACCACCGGCTGCGCGTGCCGAGCGCGTTCCCATCGCCGGGCCTCGCGGTCTACCTGCTGGGCGAGACGGCGGCCGAGCTCGGGGGGTCTGAGTTCGCCGAGGCGGTACTCGGTGACATCGGCGGGATGCCGCCCGCGCTCGACCTCGCGAAGGAGCGCGCGCTGCTCGATCTGCTGGTCACGGCCGCCGCCGAGACGCTGCTCGCGAGCGCACACGACTGCGGCGACGGCGGGCTCGCGGTCGCGCTGGCCGAGTGTTCGATCGGGCTGGGGCACGGCTTCGCGGTATCGCTGCCGACCGACCTCCCGAGCCACGTAACGCTGTTCAGCGAATCGGCGTCGCGTGCGGTCGTCTCGGTGTCGTCCGTCGACGAGGATCGGCTGCGCGAGCTCGCCGCGGCGCACCACGTGCCTACGGCCCGGATCGGCGAGACGGGTGGCCCGCGCGCGTTGATCGACGGCGCGCTCGACGTCCCCGTGACGGAGCTCACCGAGGTCTGGGAGACCGCGATCCCGCGGTTGCTCGGCGAGGCCGTGTGACGATCCGCGCCGTCACCTTCGACTTCTGGCACACGCTGCTGGCCGAGCATCCCGGGACGATCCGGGCCATGCAGCTGGATCGGTGGACCCGCATGCTCGCGCGTGCGGGTCAGGCACGAGAGCGCTCCGACATCGAGGCCGCGTTCGCCAAGAACTGGCAGCGATTCGAGGAGCATTGGTGGACGAACACCGGCCAGTACACGCCCATCGACTCGGTGACGTTCATCACGGAAGAGCTGTCGATCGACTCGACGGATGAGCTTCGAGCCGAGCTGATCGATTCGTTCCGGGTGGTCGGCGAGACCGTGGAGTTGGAGGTCGCGCCAGGGCTCGAGTCGTGCCTTCGCGCCCTGCGCGATGCGAGTATCCGGCTCGGCATCGTGTGCGACGTCGGCCTGACCTCGTCCCCCGTGCTCCGCGGACGGCTCGAGCGTCTCGGCGTGCTCGATGCCTTCGACGCTTGGTCGTTCAGCGACGAGACCGGCGTCTTCAAGCCGGCGCCCGAGGCGTTCCGTGCAGCTCTCGATCCGCTGGGGGTCGACCCTCGTGATGCGGCGCACATCGGCGACAACGAGCGCACCGACATCGCCGGCGCCAAGGCGCTCGGGATGGTGTCGGTGCGCTACCAGGGCCTGCTTCGCGTGACCGGCTTGCTCGAAGGCCTGCGGTTCGACGGCCTCGCCGACCACGTGATCGACGACATCGCCGCTCTCCCCGAGGTCCTGCAGATCGTGTGATGCATCTCACGGGAGCGACCGCTCCGGCGTTGTTCCAGGTGTGGTTGCATCCCTTGCGATGGGTACCCGAACGCCGCCGCCGTTCGAGCGGTTCCTCGACGAGTACGGGCCGACGGTGATGCGGTTCCTCGTGGCGGCGGTCGGTCCCGAGCACGCCGACGACGCGTATCAGGAGACCTTCCTGTCGGCGCTCCGCGCGTATCCGCGGGTTCGCGACGACGGGCGCCTCGACCGGTGGATCCTGCGGATCGCATCGCGCACGGCGATCGACCACCACCGCGCGCGAGCCCGGCGGCCCGAGCCACGGGCGACGGTCCCCGACCGCCAGGTCGCTGCGCCCGAGCCGCCCGACGCGGCATTGCTTGCCGCGGTCGCCGCGCTGCCGCCCAAGCAACGCGCCGCGGTCGCGCTCCGCCATCTGCTCGATCGTCCCTACCTCGAGATCGCCGAGATCCTCGGGTGTTCCGAAGAGGCTGCCCGCGCGAACGTGCGCGCCGGCCTCGCGACCCTCCGGGAGCGTGTGTGATGGACAGCACTGAGCTGCGAACGATGGTCACCGCCGCCGACGCCCGCGCGAAGGCTCGCCGGGCCGACGAGCTGGTTCGGGCTGCAGCCGACCGCGACGGTCTGATCGATGTCGCCATCGGTACGGTGGGCTCGCCGATCGGGGACCTCTTCGTGGCCGTGACGCCGAAAGGTCTAGCGTGCATCGGGTTCGACGACCAGGACCGGGCGGTGCTCGGGGAGCGCTTCGCCGAGGACCTGTCGCCGCGCGTGGTCGCGTCGGCGCGCGCCACCGACGACGTCCGCAGGCAGCTCGATGAGTACTTCGGTGGCGCGCGCCGACGCTTCGAGGTCGGGATCGACCACCGGCTGATGTCGCCGTTCGTGCGGAAGGTCATGGCCCAGACCGCGAAGGTTCCGTTCGGCGAGGTCTCGACGTACGGCGCGGTGGCCAAGGGCATCCACCATCCCGAAGCCGCCAGGGCGGTGGGGGCGGCGCTCGGTCAGAATCCGATCCCGATCGTCCTGCCGTGCCACCGGGTCATCGGAGCCTCCGGCAACCTCACCGGCTACGCGGGCGGTTTGCACCGCAAGGAATTCCTGCTTAGGCTCGAGGGCGACCCGCTCCTGTTTCCGGGCTGAACCAAGCCGAAGTGCCCCGCCGGTGTGACGGGGCTCACATGGTCTGCGCCCCAGCGCTGCCAAGATTTCGGCATGACCTACGCGGTGCCATATATGGCGTATGGCATGCTCCCGTCCATGGAGAAGACCACCGTGTACCTCGACCCTGAGGTCGCGCGAGGATTGCGCGCGATGTCCCGATCGACGGGCCGGCCTCAGGCCCAGCTGATCCGAGAGGCGCTCGGCGCGTACCTGTCCGCGGCGCCGCGCACCGAACTCCCTGGCTGGGTCGGCTCGTGGAAGAACGGACCGGTCACCGATGCGGCCGACGTGAGGCGCGCTCCGGTGAGCGTGTGATCACCCTCGACACCTCTGCGGTCGTGGCGCTGGTGAACAGATCGGACGTTCGCCACGGCGAAGCCGCCCGCGCGCTGGCCGAGCACGGACCTACGGTGGTGCCGGTCGCGATCCTCGCCGAGGTGGCCCAGATCCTGGACCGGCGGCTCGGTCCCATCGCGACGATCGGGTTCCTTCGGGGGCTCGAGCAGGGCGACTCGCTGCTCGATTGCGGCGACGCGGACGTGCCCCGGATCCGCGAGCTGATGGGCAGGTTCACCGAGCCGCCGCTCGGGTTCACCGATGCCGCCGTCGTCGCCTGCGCGGAGCGCAACGGGGGTCGCGTCCTGACGTTCGATCGCGCGGCGCTCGAACCCGTCGCCCGCGAGGTTCCGGTCAGCCTCGTACCCTGAGGCCACGTGACCGCTCACCCCATCATCCCCGCTCGAGCGACGCTGCGCCGCCCGGTGACGCTCGCCCTGATCGCCTGCCTTGCCTTGGCTCTCGCCGCATGTTCGGCGTCGGAGTCGTCGAGCGAGCAGCTTCCGATCGGGCCGGCGCCGTCGATCACCGTGCTGCTCCGTGTCGGCGGCGACGGCGGGACGAGCGTCGAGCTCCTCGCCACGGGAGCTACCCAGGAAGCCCTCGATGTCGCCGCCGGCGCGGTCGCCGAATCGGCGTTTCCCACCGCGCAGGTCGGAGCGCCGCAGCCCACGACCAGCACGGACTCCGGACTCACCGTATCGACCGTCTCCGTCCAGCTGCCGACCACCGCGATGAACTTCACCCTGGACAGCGACAGCATGTCGGCGGCCCTGCAGCCCGTTCATCCGAAAGCCGTGGGCGTTTGGGTCTGCACGGACGACCGGCGCAGCCTCAGCGTGAACAGCGCCGCGCCGGGCGCGATCTCGAGCGACATCGTGAGCGGGCAGTGCCAGGTCGCCGGGTCCACCCTCGCGCACGACGGGGTCACGTGGACCACGAAGGTCTCGGTGGGCGCCGTCGAGCCGCCCTCGAGGCTGCCCTGGCTGATCGCCGCAGCGGTCGTGATCGCGCTCATCCTCGGGGCTTGGTTCCTCTGGCCCCGGCGGAGCAAGACGCTCGAGGCGACGTCGGCGTCACCGCCTCTGCCGCCGGTACCGCCGGTACACTGAGTTCCTCGATGGGTGCGGAGTCCCCAAAGGAAGAGTGCGGTCTGTTCGCCGTCTGGGCGCCCGGGGACGACGTCGCCCGGCTCACCTATTTCGGCCTCTTCGCGCAGCAGCATCGCGGCCAGGAGTCCGCCGGCATCGCGGTCTCCGACGGCAGTAACATCCTCGTGTACAAGGACCTTGGGCTCGTCAGCCAGGTCTTCAACGAGGCGACGCTCACCACGCTGCACGGTGACCTCGCGGTCGGCCACACGCGCTATTCGACCACCGGCTCCACCACATGGGAGAACGCGCAGCCGGTGTTCAAGACCGACGGCGTCCGGTCGGTGGCGCTCGGCCACAACGGCAACCTGGTGAACACGCGCGAGCTCGCCGCGATCGTCGGCGTCGGCTCGGCGAGCACCGACAGCGACCTCGTCACCACCCTTATCGCGGGTGAGGCTCCGAACACTCAGGGCCTCGACGACGCCGCGATGAAGGTCATGCCGATGCTCCAGGGCGCCTACTGCTTCGTCTTCATGGACGAACGGAGCATCTACGCGGCGCGCGACCCGTTCGGGGTACGGCCCCTGTCGATAGGACGCCTGCCCAACGGGTTCGTCGTCGCCTCCGAGACGTGCGCGCTCGACATCGTGGGCGCGACGTGGGTGCGCGACGTCGAGCCCGGCGAGATCGTGCGGATCGACGACCGCGGGCTGCACTCGATGCGGTTCGCCACCAGCCCACGCACCGCCCGCTGCGTGTTCGAGTACGTATACCTCGCCCGGCCCGACTCGCGGATGGACGGCATCACCATCCACGAAGCGCGGGTTGCGATGGGCCGGCGCCTGGCCGAGGAGCACCCCGTCGACGGGGACCTCGTGATCGCCGTGCCGACGACGGGACACTCCGCCGCGCAGGGATACAGCCAGGTGTCGGGCATCCCGTACGGCGACGGCATCTACAAGAACGCGTACGTGGGGCGGACGTTCATCCAGCCGTCCCAGACCCTCCGTGACCGCGGCGTGAAGCTCAAGCTGAACCCCTTGCCCGACTCGATCCGCGGCAAGCGCCTGGTCGTGATCGACGACTCGATCGTGCGGGGCACCACGACGAAGCAGGTCGTGTCGATGCTCCGCGACGCCGGCGCCCCCGAGGTGCACATGCTCGTCACGTGCCCGCCCCTGCAGTGGCCGTGCTTCTACGGGATCGACATGCCCACCCGTCAGGAGTTGATCGCCGCCGATCTCACGGTCGAACAGGTCCGGTCCTACGTGGGCGCCGACTCGCTCGGCTACCTCTCGCTCGACGGGATGGTCGAGGCTGCCGGCGGCCCGAAGGACTCGTTCTGCCGCGCGTGCTTCGACGGCGAGTACCCGATCGAGATCCCCGAGGGCGCGGGCAAGTTCGTGCTGGAGGACCAGCTCCAGCTCCCGACTGCGTGAGCGACGCCTACCGCGCCGCGGGCGTCGACACCGAAGCCGCCGCCAAGGCGGTCTCGCTGATCGCCGATCTCGCCGCCGGCACCCGGCGTCCCGAGGTCGCCGACGTCGTCGGCGGGTTCGCCGGCCTGTTCTCGATCGGGCAGGGGCGACTGCTCGCCGCGGCGACCGACGGCGTCGGCACGAAGCTCGAGATCGCGCGCGTGACCGGGCGCCGATCGACCGTCGGGATCGATCTCGTCGCGATGTGCGCCGACGACATCGTATGCACCGGCGCCGAGCCGTTGTTCTTCCTCGACTACATCTCGGTCGGCCGTGTGGTGCCCGAGCACGTCGCGGAACTCGTCGAGGGCGTCGCGGAGGGATGCCGGCGCGCCGGCTGCGCGCTCCTCGGCGGTGAGACGGCCGAGCATCCGGGCGTGATGCGGGACGATCAGTTCGACCTAGCCGGGTTCTGTGTTGGCGTGGTGGATGAGGCCAACATGCTCGGCGCCGACCGAGTCCGTGATGGCGACGTGTTGATCGGTTTGGCCTCCAGCGGCTTGCATGCGAACGGCTACTCATTGGTGCGACGCGTGCTGCTCGACGGCCGCTCGCTCGACGCGCCTGTGGCCGAGCTCGGCAGGTCGCTCGCCGACGAGCTGTTGGAGCCGTGCGCGATCCACGCGCCGGAGGTGCTCGCGATGCATCGCGAGGGCCTGCTCCACGCCGCCGCGCACATCACCGGCGGCGGCATCTTCGAGAACCTGCCACGCATCCTGCCGGGAGGGCTCGGCGCGACGCTGGAGCGCGGCAGCTGGACCGAGCCGCCGATCTTCGATCTCCTGCAGGAGGAAGCGGGGCTCACCGGGGACGATCTTTTCGGGACGTTCAACATGGGTCTCGGGATGATCGTCGCGGTTCCGCCCGAGCACGCAGAGGCAGCCGCCACGCACGGGCCCAGGGTTGGGACGGTGCATCCGGGCTCGGGTGTGACGATCCGGTAACGCCGGAACGCCACCCCATCGCGGACGGGTTGACAACGCGCCCGATCGACGGAGGAGACTGGCACCTCGGCTACCCGTTCATCCCGCCGGCGGCCGCGTCGTAGCGACCCGTCTGGCCCGCGGTGACTAGACCGGACTCACCCGGTCATCCTGGACCTTCGCCGGAGGGCGTCACCGTCGTTCGGCGAGGTCGAGCCGATGGACGCATGAACGTCCGTGCCTCAACGGCCGTAGCTACTGACATGGTTTCGAACGGACTTCCCACCGTCCTCGTCGTCGATGACGAGCCCCAAGTCGTCTGGGTGATCGAGTTCAGCCTCCAGGGCGAGGGGTACGAGACCCTCACCGCGCACGACGGTTTCGAGGCGATGACCCAGATCCGACGTCACCACCCCGACCTGATGGTGCTCGACGTGATGATGCCGCGCATGGACGGGTGGTCGGTCCTCGAGGAGTTGGCGACGCTTCCGGCGGTCGAGCGGCCACGGGTCGTGATGGTGACGGCCCTCGCGTCGGCGATGGACCGCGCGCGTGCGACGCAGCTGGGCGCGGCGGCGTTCGTGCCGAAGCCGTTCGACATGGACGAGCTGGTCGGCGTGTTGCAGGGCCTCGAGCTCGCCAGCTGATCCATCTCGCCTGCTCGCGTCGCCCGATGCTGACCGAGCGCGACGTGCGCGCGCTACTCAAGACCCATCTATCCGTTGAACGCATGTTCCTCAATGAGGAATTCGATGTCTGCGTCGGCGCTGATCTACTGGGACGACGTTCTTGCGGGGATCGAGCACGCGCCGATCGCCCTCATCGAGAACCAGCTGAGGATCGCGTTCAGTGACTGAAGCGCTGATGCTCCTTCGGCACCACGGTGGTGCCGACCGCGCGGAGCGTGAGCACCGGTTCGTCGAGGAACTCCGCAGCTGAATCGCTGATGTCGGTCAGAGCCGCGCCGATCTTGTGGATCTCGAACTCGCAGGTCCGTGACGTGTTGCCGACCTTCACGATCTTGCCGCGAGCCTCGATCCAGTCACCGGCGTACAGGGGCGCGAGGAACTCCACCGACTCGTAGGCGCGGAACAGGCCCTCGTCGCCATCGTACTTCATCGCGAGCTCGGTGATCAGGTCGCCCACGATCTTGAGTTGCGTGGCCCCGGCCACGAGGTTGCCGCCGTAGTGCGCGTCTTCCTGGCCGAGTCGCAGACGGATCAGGGCGCTGGGCAGCTCGCTCACTCGGGGATGACCTTTCCATGTCGGACACCGCGCGCCGGCACGCGCGCCTCGGTGCCGTCCTTCTTGCGGACGAAGTACGTCTCCGCCGCCTCGTCCCATCGCTCGAACACGCCGACCGCTTCGCTCAGGAACCCGTTCGGTAGCTCGAACTGGAACGTCACGCGCTTGCCGATGTCGTCGGGTGTCACCAGGTTCGGCATAGGCCGGGAAGGGTACTAGAGGGCCCGCACGGCCTCGGCGGCCAGCAGGAACAGACGTTCGCGGCCTTGCGCGTGCTCGTGCCAGCCGCGTTGGTCCCACGCTTCGCCGGACAGATCGTCGCCCGCATAGAGGATCTGGCCGAACGCCACGCCGCGGAATCGCGCGACCGCGAAGAACGCCGCTGCCTCCATCTCGACGGTCAAACATCCTTCGCGGACACGATCGTCGAGCTTCTTCCGGGTCTCGCGGTAGAGCGCATCGGTCGTCCAGGTGGTGCCCTCGACGAACGGAACGCCATGCCGCTCGAGGACGTCTCGGATCGCACCGACGGCGGCCGGTGTGGGCTCCACGGTGCGCGACGCTGGCAGGTAGTGGTAGCTCGTGCCTTCGTCGCGGATCGCGCTCGTCGGCACCACGACGTGACCGAGCGCGACATCGGGGACGAGCACCCCGGCGCCGCCGCACGCCACGAACGCGCGGCATCCTCGCGCGATCAGCTCCTCGAGGAACCCAGCCGCGAGTGGCGCTCCGACGCCCGGGTGCACGACGGCGACCGGGTGACCGTCGACCGTGACCCGGAAGACGGGGTTCTGTCCGATCTCGCTGATCAGGACGTCGATCTCTTCGCCCTCGTAGCGTGAGACCACGTCCTCGATCACATCCTGGAAGAAGCAGAGCACCACGTGCGGTGGGATATCGATCGGGTCGAAGACCTCGTTGGGTTCGATCACGGACGTCGGCGAGGGATCGAACTCGAGGATGGGCGCGTTGCCGGCGTCGGGCACGGCGCTATCCGAGCTTGGCGATCGTGCCGGCCGGGGGAGTCGGGTAGGCGTCGGGGTGCGCCGCCCACGCGAGGATCTCGAGCCCGTCTACCAGGCGCGGACCGGGCCGCGAGAAGAACGAGGTCGCGTCGACGGCGTAGACGTTCCCGTTCCGCACGGCCGGCGTATCGGCGAACTCGGGCTGGCTGAGGAACGTGTCCGCCTCTTCCTCTGCTTCTTCGAGGTAGTAGCCGCACGGCATGAACACGATCACCTCGGGCATCGCGTCGCGCACCTCGTGCCAGGCGGTCTCGCGGCTCGGCCGGCCGTCTTCGGCGAGCACCGGTCGTGCCGCCGACCGCGGTGATCATGCCGGGGATCCAGTGTCCGGCGGAGAACGGCGGATCGGACCATTCGAGTGCGAAGACGCCGATCGTCGGCAGGCGTTTGGCTTTGTCCTTCACCATCGCGACGCGTTGCCGAAGTGCGGCGACGAGCTCGGCGCCCTTCTCGTCACGCTCGAGCATCTTCGCGACGACCCCGATCGTCGAGATCACCTCGTCGAGCGTGTTCGGGTCGAGCGAGACGACCTTCGCGTCGGGGAGGCCGATCTTGTCGAGCGCCGCCTGCACCTGCCCGCTCGGCACGGCGCACACGCGACAGAGGTCTTGCGTGAGGATGACGTCCGGCTGGGTTCGACGAAGCAGATCGACGTCGAGCTGGTAGATCGGCTCGCCGGCGCCGACCTTTTCGCGCACGGCGCGGTCGATCTCGCTCGGTGTCTGCAGATGTCCCTGAGAGAGCGCGCTTCGGCTGATGACCGGCTTGGTGACGGCGGCGGGTGGGTAGTCGCACTCGTCGGTGACGCCCACGAGATCATCGCCCAGGCCGAGGGCGTACACGATCTCGGTGGCGGACGGCAGCAGCGACGCGATCTTCACCGAGGCAGCCCTCCCAGCCGTTCGGGCGACTCTAACAGCGCGACCAGATCGGTCAGCGCGCGACCGGCGGTTGCGCCGTCGAGCACGCGGTGGTCGAACGTCAGCGAGAGCGTTGCGCCGAGTCGCGGAACGACCGCGCCGTCGACGACGAGCGCGCGGGGTTGGATCACGCCGAGCGCGATGGTGATGCTCGTGCCTGGCGACAGGATCGGCGTGCCCGCTTCCGAGCCGTACGAACCGGTGTTGCTCACGGCGATCGTGGCGGTGGCGAGCTTGTCTTCAAGCGCGAGCGAGTCGTCGCGGGCGGCGGTCGCGAGGCGGGTGATCTCGCGCGGCGAGGTCGCCGATCGTTCGGCGCCCCGCGTCTTGGAGGACCGGAACCATCAGGCCTCGCTCGGTGTCGACCGCCAAGCCGACGTTCACGGCGTCACGGAACTCGATCATGTCTTCGAGCCAGTTCGCGTTGAGTAGCGGGTGGCCATTGATGGTTCCGCACAGAGCTGCGATGACCACCGGGAGCGGCGAGACCTGCAGGTCGCGCCGGAAGGCGTCGAGCGCGGTGCAGTCGACCGTCCGGAACGTCGTGACCTGAGGGATCTGCGCTTGGGCGGTCACCGTCGCCGCGATCGCACGGCGAACCTCGCCGACCGGCTCGAGGCGCGAGCCGACGTTCTGATAGGCCGCGACCGCGATCACGCCGTCCTGGTCGCGTCGTTCTTCGCCGGCCGCGGCGCGTTGGACGTCAGCGTCGGTGACGCGCCCGTTTGGTCCGGTCCCGTGTACGGCTTCGATGTCGATCCCGAGTTCCTTGGCGCGCTTGCGCACCGGAGGAGTCGCCTTGGCGGGCCCGCCGGGGCGCCATTCTTCGGTCGAGGGTGGGCGCGAGATTGTGAGGGTTCTCGGCTTGCCGTCGTCGGTGTCGGGTGCGATCGCGGGGACCGCTTCGACTTCGAACGTGATCAGCGGCGCTCCGACCGGGACGTCGGCGTCGACGGCGCCGTGCAGGACGACGATCCTGCCTGCGAACGGCGAAGGGATCTCGACCGCGGCCTTCGCCGTCTCGACCTCGACCAGTGGCTGGTTGAGCGCGACCGCGTCTCCTTCGCCCACGAGCCACTCGACGATCCGGCCCTCCTCCAGGCCCTCGCCGAGGTCGGGCATCAGTGAAGACGCGTTCCATCAGTAGGCGACCGTTTCTTTCGTGACGGCGACGATCCGGTCGACGCTCGGCAGGTAGCCGTCCTCGAGCGAGGCGGGTGGGTACGGCGCGTCCCAGCCGGTTACGCGCGCGATGGGTGCCGCCAGCGAATCGAACGCGAGCTCCATCGTGCGGGCGGCGATCTCCGCGCCGAACCCAACGTGGCGCGGGGCCTCGTGGACCACCACGATGCGCCCGGTCTCTTCGGCACGATCGGCGCAGGAGGTCGTCGTCGAGCGGCGACAACGAGCGGAGGTCGACGACGCGGCCTCGATCCCGGCGTCGTCGAGCTGCGTCGCAGCCGCCGCTGCTCGAGCGACCATCGACGCCGTACGCCACGAGCGTCACGTCGCCGCCGTCTCGAAGCACCCGGCCCACCCGATGCCCGGCGCGTCGGTCGTGAGGTCGCCTTCTTCCTTGCTCCAGTAGCGCGCCTTGGGCTCGAGCACGACGACGGGGTCGGGGTCGGCGATCGCGTGCCGCAGGAGTCCGTACCCGTCGATCGGCGTCGACGGGACGACGACCTTCAGGCCTGCGGTGTGCGCGTAGTAGGTCTCGGGGCTTTCCCCGTGGTGCTCCTTGCCCCTGATGCCGCCGAACGACGGGATACGGATCGACGATCGGCATGTCGACGCGCCCGCGGGTTCGCATCCGCATCTTCGCGACGTGGTCGATGATCTGCTCCAGCGCGGGATAGGAGAACGCGTCGAACTGCAGCTCGATCACCGGGCGCCAGCCGGCGAACGCGAGGCCGACCGCGGAGCCGACGATCGCCGCCTCGCTGATCGGGGTGTCGAACACGCGCCGGTCACCGAACTCCGCCTGGAGGCCGTCGGTCACGCGGAAGACCCCGCCCGCTCACGCCGACGTCTTCGCCGAACACGACGACCGAGTCATCTGCTCGGAGCGCGTCGCGCAACGCCTCGTTCAGCGCGCGGCTCAACGTCCACTCGGTCATCCGGTCTCCGTGGCCAGCGCCTCGGCGCGCATCCGCTCGAACGTCACCGGCAGCTCGGCGTACACCCAGTCGAACGCCCACTCGGCCGGAGGCGCCGGTGTCGCCACCACGACCCTCGCGCACAGTCACGCGCGAACGCCTCCGCCTCTTCATCGACACGAAGCGATGAACGCGTCGTCGGCGTGTCCGGCCCCGACCAACCAGGTGCGGAACCGGTCGATCGGGTCGAACGCCCGTGCCGCCTCGACGCTCCGGATCGGCGCGATAACGTCGCGCGTCGTCAGCGGTGGAATGCGCGCCGATCCGATACGTGAGGCCTCGATCAACGTCGGGCCTTCACCGTGCCGCGCGCGGTCGACCGCTTCGCGCGTGACCGCGTACACCGCGAGCACGTCGTTCCCGTCGACCCGCACGCCCGGGAACCCATACCCCTCGGCGCGGCGCCAGATCTCGCCCGCCGTCTGCGACGCGGTCGGAACGCTGATCGCCCAGCCGTTGTTCTGGCAGAACAGAACGAGCGGCAGCGCGGCGTACCCCGGCCAGGTTCGCAGCCTCGTGGAAGTCGCCCTCGCTGGTCGCGCCGTCGCCGAAGTACGCGATCGTCACGTCGCCGCTGCCGTCGAGCTGCCGGCCGAGCGCGTACCCGGCCGCGTGGGCGATCTGGGTCGCGATCGGGATGCAGATCGGCCCGAAGCGGGTCGCGCGCGGGTCGTACGGACCGCCGTGCCACGTGCCGCGGTGGTACTGGAGGTACTGCGACCGCGTCCACGCCGCGGATCAGCGCCACCGGGAGCTCCCGGAACGTCGGCCAGACGAAATCGTCGGCGCCGAGCGCCCACGCAGAGCCGACCTGGGCGGCCTCTTGCCCCTCGTGACCGGGATAGACGGTCAGCTCGCCCTGGCGCTGGAGCGCGATGCACTCGCGGTCGAGCCGCCGCGCCAACACCATCCACCGGTAGAGCTCACGGAGCGCGGAGGTGTCGAGATCGTCGGGGACGGCTCCTACGACGGAGCCGTCGGGAGCCAGGATCCGCCGGGGTTCCGAGCCGCCCCAGTGCGCGGGTGGCTGCGGGTGCGGTTCGGCCACGGCTGAAGCTCCTTGCGATGGATGCCGAGAGGATACGTGACGGCACCCCTCGCTAAACTCCGCATCGATGGTCCCGAGCGCCTACCTCCGCGTCTTCCAGCCGCTCGACGGGTTCGAGCGTTCTGAACAGCTGCACTGGGAGCGGTGGCTGGTCACGGGGCGTCGCCAGACCGGCCGTCCGCGGTTCGCCGACCGGCCCACCGGCGAGGGCGTCGGGTTCCTCGCACCGGGCGGACGCGAGGCCGCGGAGGTGCGGGCCTTCGACGGCCGCACGTATCTGGCTCCCCACCGGACGCGCCTCCGCGTGCTCAATGCGATCGCCGAGGAGCCCGAGGAGTACCTCGCCGAGCTCTGGGATCTGATCCTGCCGGCGCGCGAAGCGCGCCGTGCCCGCCGGGAACTCGGCAAGCTTCGCCGTCGCGACCCGCACACGGTTCCGTTCGTCCGGCAGAGTGCCTGGCATGTGCCGCTGCGCTGGTTCGTGCTGTTCCGCCCCGAAGAACGTTCGATCGCCGACGACGAGCGCGGCCGGCTCCGGCTGCGATACCGGGCGCCCGTCCGCCGCGCGATGCGCCGCGTCGAGAACGTCCTGCCGACGCTTCGGCGATCGGACCTGGCCCAGCTCGGCGAGCTCGTCATCGACCTGCACCAGTGGATGGCCACGTTCGACCCCCGCAGCGTGTTGGAGCTGGACTACGGCGAGCTCTCCGACCTGATGAGCTGGGACGAGATGGACGACGACCACAGCGCCGAGCAGATGCAGCGGGCCCTCGACGCGCTCGCCAAGCACGAGCCGGCGGAGTCGGCCGAGGCCTATCAGTCGGTGCTGGTGCGGTGGGCGGAGTTCCGCAGCCGCGAGATGTTCAACTAGGGCGCAACGTGCTCACGAGGTGAGCCGCACCACCAACGCATCCCATGCATCGAGATAGGCGTCGACATCCTCGTCGGTCGCCGGCACCGGCACGACCGGCCCCGCCCCGACGATCGCTTCCCACACGCCGCGGTTCGCGAGCCAGATCCGGATCAGCCGCACGAGGAATCCATTCGCGTTGGCGCGGCCCTCGGCCGCGTTGCGGATCGGATCCGGCGCGAAGACGTACCCGGCGCGCGGACCGACGTGCGGGATATGCCACGGGAGCCCGACCTTCTCGACGCTCGCATGCATCCCATCCGCGAGCTTGGCGCCAAGTTGTTGCGTGTGCTCGTACGCCTCCGGCGTCAGCACCTCGAGCATCGTTGCGCGCGCGGCCGCCATCGACAACGCGTTGCCGAACAGCGTGCCGCCGACCGCCACCATGTCGAACCGCTCGCCGTCCGGGCCCTTCATCTGCGTGAGGAACATCGCGATGTCGTCGGTCGTGCCCCAAGCGCCGAACGGCACACCGGCGGCGATCGACTTGCCCGCGCTGACGAAGTCCGGTTCGAGGTTCCACTGGGCGGTCAGCCCACCGGGCCCGAAGACCTGGGTGTGCGTTTCGTCGTAGGCGAGCAGCGTGCCGGTCGCGCGGGTCGCCGCGCGCAGCCCGGCGTGGAAGCCGTCGTCGGGCAGGACGAGCCCGTAGTTGTTGGTCATCGCGGGCTCGGTCATCACGAGCGCGATGTCCTTCCGGGCGAGCGCATCCTCCAGCGCCGGGAGGTCGTTGAACGGCACGATCACGACGTGGTCGGTGACGTCGGCCGGCAGCCCGTGTTCCTCAGGGACGAGCTCGCCGGCGTCGTCGAGTTCGACCAGCGCGTGGTCGAAATGCCCGTGGTACTTGCCGTCGAACATCAGGACCTTGTCGCGCCCGGTCATCACGCGCGCCACGCGGATCACCTCTGTGTTCGCCTGCGACGCCGAGAGCGTGTACTGCCACTTCGGCAGGCGATACCGGCGCGCGAGCTCCTCCGAGACGACGATCGCGTCCTCGGTCGGCAGCAGGAACTGGTTGCCGCGCGCCATCCGGTCGCTGACGGCGCGCACCACGGGCTCGGGCGCGTAGCCGCAGAACATCGACATGTCGGCGATGTTGAAGTCGCTGTACGTGAACCCGTCGACGTCCGTGAACCGCGCGCCGGCGCCCGAGTCGACCCACATCGGCAGGTGGTGGTACGAGCCGCGGAGCCACGCCATCGGCACACCGTTGGGCATCGACTCCCACGCGCGGGTCCAGAGCTCCGCGGAGCGGGGACGCGCGGCGTGGAACCGCTCGTCCTCCGCGTCCTTGAGTTCTTTGATGAGATCTCGGTCGATCGCCGGGGTCAGCACGGCGGCCAGTGTAAGGGGGAGGCTCCGGGAGGAGGGGGGACGGAGTGGCCAGGGGCAGAATCGAACTGCCGACACCGCGGTTTTCAGCCGCGTGCTCTACCTACTGAGCTACCTGGCCGGGTGAAGCCGGCTCGGGTCTCGCGACCCTAGCGCGCCTGACGGGCTTCGATCCCGCGATCTCCGCCTTGACAGGGCGGTGAGGACGGCCGGACTCCTCTACAGGCGCGTGTGCAGTTGTCAGCGGCGCCGGTCGACGCCGATGGTTCAGGTGGTGCGGGTGATGCCGTGCCCCCAACGGGGTTCGAACCCGTGCTTCCGCCTTGAAAGGGCGGCGTCCTAGGCCACTAGACGATGGGGACGCAGGGCTCGCCTCCGGTTCGAGACGCCGGGGAAGGATAGCAAGGCCGCCTCACGCTGCTCGAAGGGGAAGTTCTAGGCTTCCGCCATGGACCGTGCCGGCGTCGAGGCGTGGATGGAGGGCTACCGCCAGGCCTGGATCGCCAACGATCCGGACCAGGTGGAGGCGCTGTTCACGAAGGACGCGGTCTACGCGCATGAGGCGTTCCAGCCTCCGTGGAACGGCCGCGACGAGATCATCAGGCGTTGGACGGCCGGCATCTCTCAGGATGTCGAGATGGACGCGCAGGTCTGGGCCGTCGACGACGATCTGGCGCTCGTGCACTGGGACGTGACGACGCGGAACCACGGTGACCCCGTCGCCGTGGAATACGACGGCGTGATCGTGCTCAGGTTCGACGGCGACCGGTGCCGAGAGCTTCGCGAATGGTTCTTCCGTCGAGAGACGCGTTGAACGCCTTGACCGCGGCCAGCGGCTGTCTCGATCACGTTTCGCACGCGTCGGCGCGGCCACGACAGGCGACCGGGAGGCAGCGTGCGGACGTCGATGGTTCCCCAGTCGACGTCGAACGCGATGACGTCGATCGGGAACCGCATGCCGATCGTGTGGACCGAGCTGCAGCGCGCGAGCACCAGCGCATGGGTCGGATCGAGTTCGCTGCGTCCGAGCAGCCCGCGTGTGCGCTCGACGTGAGTCTCGGGGATCTCGAGGGTCCAGCCCGCTGCCTCGACGCGCCGCATCCGTCGACCGTAGCCGCTCGCGCCGACGCTCAGTCCTCGACGACCACGCCGAGGTCGAGCGGTCCCTCCGCGTGGCCGTCGGCGAGCAGCCGCTCGAGGTGGTCGGCCAGTCCGATGGGATAGACCGGCTCCGGCTCGGCGCGAAGCCCCTCGATCGTGAACCAGCCGTGGCCGGTGATCGGCTCCTCGTCCGGGAAGACGGTGATCGCGTCGAACGGCGCAGGCACCTCGATAAGGAAGGTCTGCTCCTTCTGGTGCACGCGCCAGCGCTCCCACGTGAACGTGACCTGACGGGTCCAGATGCACGGACCGAGGGTCAGATCGTCGCGGCCGACCTCCTCCGCGAGCTCGCGCCGCGCCGCGTCCGCGTAGGACTCGCCGTCGTCGAGCCCGCCGCCGGGCGTCACCCAGAACGGATCGCGGAACGACGGTTCGAGCCGCAGCAAGAAGACCTGCGGCTCGGGCGTGAGGATGAGCAGGCGCGCGGCGCCGCGGTGGATCTCTTCCATGGTGGGCCGGGCAGGATTTGAACCCGCGACACGAGGGTTAAAAGCCCCCTGCTCTAACCAAGCTGAGCTACCGGCCCGGTGGCTGGGCTCAGCTTATCGGCCGAACCCTGCGCGTCCTGGCCCGGTGTCTCGTCGTCTGCGGGCTCGAGGCGGAATCGCGCGACCGTGCGTGCGAGCTCGT
Source organism: uncultured Actinomycetes bacterium (assembly GCA_963792215.1). Lineage (GTDB taxonomy): Bacteria > Actinomycetota > UBA4738 > UBA4738 > HRBIN12 > AC-51. The sequence goes on along the minus strand of CAWBVL010000007.1, from coordinate 255,405 downwards.
CGGCGAGCTCTGCGAGGCCCGCGGCGGCCGTGCGGGCGCCGTCGACGCCCTGCGAGGTCTCGGTCGTCGCGGACGCGACGCCGCGGATCGTCGCCGCGATCTCCTCGGCGCCGGAGGCCGCCTGGGACATACGGTCGGTGATGTCGCCGGTCATCTGCTGCTGCTCGTCGACGGCCGCGGCGATCGTCGTCTGGGTGTCGCTGATGTGGCCGACCACCTGCGTGATCCGGTCGAGCGAGGTCGTGGCCGCCTGGATCTCGACCTGGATGCCGGCGATCGTGCGGTCGATCTCCTCGGTGGCGGTCGCGGTCTGTCCGGCAAGCTCTTTCACCTCGTCGGCCACGACCGCGAAGCCCTTGCCGGCGTCGCCGGCCCGCTCGGCTTCGATCGTCGCGTTGAGCGCGAGGAGGTGGGTTTGGCGCGCGATCTTGGTGATCAGCGCGATCACCTCGCCGACCTGCTGCGAGGCGGCCTCGAGGCGCTCGACGGTCTGGTGGGTGTCCTCGGCGTCGGAGACGGCGCGCTGGGCGATCATCGCGGCATCCGCGGCGCTCGACGCGATCTCCTGGATCGAGGAACGCAGACCTTCTGCCCCTGTCACGGCCTGGGCCACGTTCCCCGACACCTGCGTTGCCGCGGCGGAGACGTTGCCTGCGACGTCGGACGTCTGCTCGGCCGCGGCGCCGATCGAGGCGCCGGTCATGGCCAGCGTCTCGGCGGACGTCGCGAGCGTCGTGGCGCCCGACGTGATCGACGACATCGCTTCGGCGGTCTGGGCGACGGTGGTGTTGAGGGCGGTTCCCATCTGCGCGAGCTCATCGGTGCCGCGGACGTCGACCGAGGCGGTGAGGTCGCCGGCCGCGACGCGCTCGAGCGTGTCGACCGATTCACGCAGGGGCGACACGATCGAGCGGACGATCAGCGTGCCGAGCAGCAGTGCGATCGCGATGCCGATGACGAGCAACAAGACGAGGCCGACCACCGCCTGGGCATAGGCCGAGCGCCCTGCGGCGAGCTCAGTCTTCGCCGCATCGTTCTCCGTCTGCATCATGTCCTGGACCGTCGTCTGCGCATCGGCGAACAGCGGGGAGGCGTAGTTCTTGAAGCGCGCCTCGAACGCCTTCATCGCGTTCTTGTCCGACAGCGGAAGCAACGTGTTGAAGACGACGGGGTCCAGCTTCGATAGATCGTCTTGAAGGGTTGTCGCTTGGTTGAGCTCGAACTCGCTGGGACCCGTCGCCCGGAACGCGGCGATGTGTTGCTTCGCCTGGTCGAACGCGTCCTGGATCTGCTGCACGTCGTTCTGCTTCTCGAAGAAGACGTCGGTGCCCGCGTGCGCCCGCAGGTTCATCTCGATCTGGTCGAGCGCCGCGTGGATGCCGGCGACCTCGGTGACCGGCTGCAGCGAGTGCTGGGCGACGGCCGTGAGGTTGCTCGAGATCTTCTGCATCTGCCAGATGCTGGCCAACCCGACCACGAGGGCGAGCGCGATCGCGAGGCCGAACGCGCCGAAGATGCGCGTCGACACGCTGCGGGTTCGCATCGCGGCGTCCAGGCGCGGCAGTCGAAGCGTCGGCAGGCGCATGAGAGGTCTATCGACGCCGTTCGGCGGCTCCCTGAGCGTTCGGCGTAGGGAACACAGGAAGCGCTGCGGTGCAGCGGCTAGCCGTCGAAGCGATCGACGTATCGGTTCGTGATCGGGAGACGACGGTCCTTCCCGAACGCCTTCGGCGTGATCTTCACGCCGGGTGCCGCCTGGCGGCGCTTGTACTCCGCGCGGTCGATCATCGCGACGACGCGCGTGACGATGTCGGGCGCGCCGATCCCTGCGGACACGATCGCGTCGATCCCCAGATCGTCCTCGACGTAGGCCGCGATGATGGGGTCGAGTTCCTCGTACGGCGGCAGCGAGTCGGTGTCGCGCTGGTCGGGACGGAGCTCCGCGCTCGGCGGCTTGTCCAATACGGCGTCGGGGATCGGCGGTTCGGCGCCCGTCGCGCGCGCCTCTTCGTTCCGCCATCGGCACAGGTCGTACACGAGGGTCTTGGGCACGTCCTTGATGGGGGCGAAGCCGCCCGCCATGTCGCCGTACAAGGTGGAGTAGCCGACCGCGTACTCACTCTTGTTGCCGGTCGCGAGCACGAGCCAGCCGAACCGGTTGGAGAACGCCATCAGATAGTTGCCCCGGATACGCGCCTGCAGGTTCTCGGCGGCGAGTCCCTGCACGACGTCCTGCTTCGCGAGCTGCGATTCGTAGGCGCGGTAGACGTCGGTGATGGGGACGTCGTCGAAGGCGACGCCCAGCCGGCGCCCGAGCTCGACGGCGTCATCGAGGCTGCCTTGGCTGGAGTGCATGCTCGGCATCCCGACGGCGTGCACCGCGTCCGGCCCCAGGGCGTCGGCCGCGATGGCTGCGACCAACGCTGAGTCGATCCCACCCGACAGTCCGAGCACCACCCCGGTGAAGCCGTTCTTGCGAACGTAGTCGCCGGTGCCGAGCTGGAGCGCCCGGTAGACGTCCTCCGGTTCGTCGGCCCATGCGGGCCGGTCGTCGGCACGCAGCTCGCCGTCCTCGATCGTGGCGACGAGCAGGTCTTCTTCGAACCTCGCGGCGCGGCACGCGACCGAGCCGTCGGGCGCGACGACCAGCGAGCCGCCGTCGAACACGAGCTCGTCCTGCCCGCCGACCGCGTTCACGTAGACGATCCAGGCTCCGGTCTCCGCGGCACGGGCCCGCAGTACGTCGAGCCGCTCGTCCGCCTTGCCGCGGTGGTACGGGGATCCGTTGAGGTTCGCGACGATCGGGACGCCGCGATAGTCGTCGAAAGGGAGCCCCGGGTACCAGGCGTCCTCGCAGATCGAGACGCCGACCGAGGTGCTGTCGACATCGACGACGGTTCCCACCATGCCGGGGGCGAACGTCCGCCGCTCGTCGAAGACGCCGTAGTTGGGGAGCTTGCACTTGGCGTAGCGGGCGCGTACCTCACCGCCGTGCAGAACCGCCGCGGCGTTGTGCACGCCGGCGTCGGTTCGATCGACGAACCCGACGATCACGTCGCACCCGTCGGCGGTGGCAGCGGCGAGCGCATCGAGCGCCGCCAGGTTGTCGCTCACGAACGACGGCCGGAGCACCAGGTCTTCGGGCGGATAGCCGGTGATCGCAAGCTCGGTGAAGACCACCACGTCGGCGCCCTCGACGGTCGCGCGGCGGGCCGCGTCGGCGAGACGGTCGACGTTGCCGTCCAGGTCGCCGACCGTCGTGTTGAGCTGGCCGAGCGCGATCCGCACCACACCGGCAGCCTACCGGCAGGCGCCGGTGTTACTCGAGGCCGCCGATGTCGACGTTGTACGCCTCCCACACCAGGTCGGCGCCGCGTTGCCGGTGCCGGATCACGGATCCGATGAACCGCTGGAGGTCGTCGCGGGCCTGATCCAACGGCCAGTCGCCGCCGATCTCGGTGTCCTCGAGGCGATCGAGGTTCGCCTGGATGCCCTCGCGGATCTCGGGATGCTCGTCGCGGAGCCGGCGGACGTTGCCGGCAAGGCGGGGCGCCCGCTCCAGGATCTCGTCGTAGAGTCCGTCCGCCTGCTCGGTCACGAGGATGTGCTGTTCGAAGGCGTCGCGGACCTCGTGGAGCTCCTTCAGGACGGTCGCCGTCCAGTCGGGGATCCGCCCGGCGGCGGGGGACGACAAGGCTTCCTCGAGGTGCACGAGCGTGTCGTGCAACGTCTTCCGGCGTTGGCGCGCTGCGTTGAGCGCAGCGGTCAGATCTTGGTCCTCAGGCATGGGCGGACACCGTACCGGAGGGTGCTCTGGAAGAGCAAGGCGGCGGCCCATCCGCCCTAGGCCTTCCGTCGGGTAACCGGTGGAACGATGCGGTTCACCGAGCCGAAGGTTGCTCGGGCGGCTTGCGTTAGCCTTCCGGGCGTAGCGGGCCCGAACGGCATCGGGGATGATGGCTACCGATGGCATCTCAGCAGCTGAGCGTCCACTCGCGTCTGCAGCCGTATATCCCTCGACTCACCCTGGAATGGCTTGCGACCGAACCCGCCCGCATCCACCGCAGTGTGGAGGGCACGCTCGTGTTCGCGGACATCTCCGGGTTCACGGCTCTTTCTGAGAAGCTCGCGAAGCTCGGCCAGATCGGCGCCGAGGAGATGGCGAGCGCGATCACCACCTGCTTCTCCGACTTGCTGACCGTCGCCTATGACCAGGGCGGCGGCCTGATCAAGTTCGGCGGGGATGCCCTCCTGATCCTGTTCGATGGCGACGACCACGCCGTCCGGGCGGTTCGTGCTGCACATGGGATGCGCAAGCGGCTCCAGATCGTCGGGAAGCTCGTTACCCCGGGCGGCCGCGTGAACCTGCGGATGTCGGTCGGCGTGCACACGGGCTCGTTCGACTTCTTCCTCGTGGGGGGCTCTCATCGCGAGCTGATCGTTACGGGGCCGGGCTCGACCCGCGTGGTCGAGATGGAGGGGACAGCGGTCGCGGGGGAGATCGTGCTCAGTCCGGCGACGATCGAGCAACTGCCCGGCAGCGCGATCGGTGCCGCGAAAGGGGACGGCTGGCTGCTCAGAAGCGCGCCGCGCGGCGAGGCGCTATCGCCCACCTGGGTGTTGCCCGAGCTCGATCCCGCGGTGATCGAGGGAAGCGTTCCTATCGCCATCCGCGAGACCCTGCTCGCAGCTCTTGGCGAGCCCGAGCACCGGCATGTCTGCGTCGCGTTCCTCCACTTCGACGGGACCGACGAGATCCTGCGAACGCAAGGTCCGGACGTGCTCGCCGAGGGTCTCGCACAACTCGTCGGCGAGACGCAGGCCGCCGTCGACGAGTACGGCATCTGTTTCCTCGCCTCCGACGTCGACGCCGACGGGGGGAAGCTGATCATGACGGCCGGCGCGCCTCGCACCATCCTGGACGGCGAGGAGCGCATGATGCTCGCGCTCCGCCGGATCGTCGACGCGGGTCCCGCGGTCCCCTTCCGGATCGGCGTGAACAAAGGCCCGGTCTTCGCGGGCGATATCGGCCCGCGCTACCGCCGGACCTACACGGTGATGGGTGACGCCGTGAACCTTGCTGCTCGGGTGATGGCCAAGGCGCGGCCCGGGCAGATCCTTGCGACAAGCTCGATCTTGGATGCAGCCGGGATCCGGTTCGAGACACAGCCGCTCGAGCCGTTCATGGTCAAGGGGAAGAAGGACCCCGTTACCGCCTACCTCGTCGGGCCGATCGCGGACGTCCAGGTGCGTTCCGACCAGGACGACCTGCCGTTGGTCGGCCGACAGGACGAGATCGCGGCGATCGACGAGGGGATGGACGGAGTCAAAGCAGGACAGGGCCGCACGATCGAGATCGTCGGTCCCCCCGGGATCGGTAAGACACGGCTCCTGCACGAGCTCCGCGTGCGTGCGGAAGCCTTCGAGACGATCTCGGCGACGTGTGAGCTGTACGCGGTGGGGACGGCGTACGCGCCGTTCCGCGGCTTGCTCCGGGACGCGCTCGATATCGATCGGCACGCCCCCGCTGATGATGCAGCGCAAGCGCTCAGGATCCGCGTGTCCGCTGTCGATCCTGAGTTGTTGCCGTGGCTGCCTCTGTTGGCGATCCCGATCGACACCGAGGTCGAGCCGACCCCCGAAGTCGATGCATTGGCGCAGGAGTTCCGCCGGGGAAAGCTCGAGTGGGCGGTGGCCAGACTGCTGCGTCACATGTACGAGGGACGGCCGGTGCTCGTGACGATCGAGGACGCGCACTGGATGGACGACGCATCGTGTGCCTTGTTGTCGACCCTGATCGGCGGGATCGCGGCCGGTCCGTGGCTGGTCGCGATCACGCGCCGCGACGAGGAGACCGGCTTCGTCGCACCTGAAGGCGACGGGCTCGTGACGCTTCGCCCCGAGCCGTTGGGGGCGGTCGCACGCAAGGCGCTGCTCGAAGCAGCGAGCGAGGACGCGCCGCTCCGCCCGCATGAGCTCGACGTGGTCGCCGACCGATCCGGGGGGAACCCGCTGTTCCTCCGGGAGTTGCTCCAGGCGGCGCGGGCCGCGGGCGGCGTCCGGGATCTGCCCTCGTCGGTGGATGGGATCGTGACCGCGCAGATCGACCGGCTCCCGCCGTCGGACCTCCGGCTGCTCCGCTACGCCTCGGTACTCGGGTCGTCGTTCACGGACGATCTGATCACGGATCTCCTCGGAGCGGACAACGAGGAGTTCGACCGGGCTGCCTGGCGCAGGCTGGACGAGTTCGTGATGCCCGACGGGCCGGGCGCACATCGGTTCAGGCACGCGTTGATGCGGGACGCCGCGTACGACGGGCTGTCGTTCCGACGCCGGCGCGAGCTCCATGCGCGGGTCGGCGACGCGATCCGGGCGCGTGCCGGCGAGGACGATGATGAGTTCTCGGAGCTTCTGTCGATGCACTACTTCTTCGCACAGGAGCACGCGTTCGCCTGGGGCTACTCGATCCAGGCAGGGGAACGGGCGCTCGCCCGCTATGCCAACGTCGATGCCGTCGCGTACCTCGAGCGGGCACTCTCGGTCGCGAAGAAGGTCGAGTGGCTCACGCCTCGGCCGCAGATCGACGCTCGCACCTCGCTTGGCGAGGTGTACGAACGGCTCGGTCGGTACGACGATGCGAAACAGGAGTATCAGCAGGCGCGGCACCTGATCGAGGACGATCCGGTCCTTGAAGCTCGTCTGTGGCTGCGAGAGTCATGGCTCCCTGAGCGCGTCGGCAACTACTCGCTCTGCGTGCGCCTGGTGAACCGGGCACTGAAGACACTCGAGGGGGTCGATGGTGACGAGGCCGCCGAGCTGCGCGCCGGCCTTCTCGGTGTGATCGCGTCGCATCGGTACTTCCAGGGGCGGAACCGCGACGCGATCACATGGGCGCTGCGCGCGGTCGAGGCGTGCCAGGCGATCGACCATCAGCAGGGCCTCGCGCAGGCATACGTGTCGCTGTCGCTCGCGTACGCCGACACCGGGGACATGCGCGGGTCGGAGCGATACTGCGAACTGGCGTTGGCGATCTTCGAGAAGCTCGAGGAACTCGAGCCCCAAGCCCAGGTGCTCAACAACATGGGCACGTTCGCGTACTTCGGCGGTCGTTGGGATGAGGCGGTCGAGCGTTGGGATCACGGCAAGGAACTACGGCTTCGTACCGGCGACGCCGTCGAGGCGGCGAACGGCACGAACAATGTGGCCGAGGTGCTCTCCGACCAAGGCCACCTGAAGGAAGCCGAGCCACGATTCCGCGAGGCCCTCCGCGTGTGGAAGGCGGCCGGCTTCGAACAGGGTGTCGCGTACGCGCTCGCGAACCTCGGCCGTGTCTCGTACCGCGACGGGCGTCCGGACGAAGGGTTACCGATGCTCAAGGAGGCGCGGGCGACGTTTGCCGAGGCGAACTTCGTTGCGCAGGTCCTCGAGACCGACACGCGGATCGCCGAATGTCACCTCGTCGCGCAGCGGCCGGACGAGGCGCTGGCCGTCGCCGACGGCGCGTTGGCGGTCGAGGCCTCCCGCGATGGGCTCAGCCACGCGCGGTCGGCGTTGTTGCGCGCCCGCGGCTACGCGCTCGCGCAGCTTGGCCGCATGGACGAGGCGCAGCGGGCGCTCGATGAGAGCCTCGCCGCCGCGCGGGAGCGTGAGGCCGACCACGAGGTCGCGTTCACGTTATGCGCGTTGGCAGACCTTGCCGGACCGCTGGACGAGCCACTCGAGGAGGAGCGCCAACTCCTCCTCGAGCGGCTGGGGATCGTCCGCGCGTTCTCTGTTCCGTTGGCCGCTTGACCTACTTCGGGTAGGTCTTGCCGCCGATCGTCGGATCCGGGTCCTTCGTGTAGATGATCACCTTCAGCGATGGGTTCGCGCCGGCGCTTCCGAGCTTCGTCACTACGCACGGAAGGTTCGTGATCTTCGCGTTACACGTGGGCAGAACGGTTCCCGTGGGAGCCGAGTCGGATGGTGCGTAGAAGAACGAGTACTTCACACCGGTTCCGCCCACGAGCGTCTTGTCGTAGAGCAGCGTGATCGTGTAGGTGTTGGGCAGGTTCGGATCGAGCAGCTTCGTGCGCACGATGCTGCCGAGGGTGCAGGAGCCGCTGCAGAACGTCCCGGTTCCCCCGGTGCCCTCGATGATCGTCCCGACCCCGGTCGTGCCGGTGGGGAAAGTCTGCACCTCGATCTGCTTGTCGGTCGTGGTCGGGTTTGCGGTGTTCCCCGTCTGCTCGGTGAGGTTCCCCGCGTTGATCTGCTTCGCCGCGGCGTCGATCGACGGTTTCGCGGTGACGCCTGTGGTCGGGTCACTGAACCCGACGACGTTGTGTGCCTTGACGACGAACGTATAGGTGTTGCCGTTCGTCAGTGGCGACACGCCGGTGCAGAAGATCTGCTGGTTCCCGCTCGTGCCGCACGAGTCCGACACCGAGACGTCCGGGATGCTCGCCGGCGCTCCCGTCCCAGTCACCGTCACGCGGAAGACGTCGATCGACGAACCTCCGTTCGACGTCAAGGACTGCTTCCAGAGGTAGAACGCGTTCGTGTTGCCTGGACGAGCGTCGGGGTTCGTCGGCGCTGCCGGCACCGTGAAGATCGAGATGTTGGGACTTGCGTTGCCGCTGTTGTTGGCCGTGTTCGGGTCGAAGGTTGCGGGCACGGGCCCGTTCGCATTCGAATTCGCCGAGGCGCTGTTCTGGATACCTGTGAAGGGGCCACTCGGGTTCCCTAGGTGGCCGAGGTTGCTGTCAGCGTGCGCCTCGATCTCGACAGAGAACGGGGTGCCCGCCGTGATCGTGCCAACTGCGATCGTCAGTTGAAGAGATGGGTTGAACGGCGCCCACGATCCCAACGCACAGCTCGTACCAACGCAGAACCGATACTGCGCGCCGGGGCCAGTCAACTTCGAGTTCAGTGTGTCCGTCACCTTGACGTTCTGGGCGTCGGAGGGTCCGTCGTTCGTGAACGAGAAGTCATACGTGACCGTGTTCTGGCTCGCGGTCGCATTGGCGTAGATGGTGTTCGCGGCGTTTCCCGTTGGAGTCGTGGCGGTCGCAGCCGTCTGCTTGACGTCCGCCTTGGTGTTGACGGTGCTGCTTGTCCCGACGCTGTTCGGCGTCGACGGGTCGAAGGTCGCCGAGCTCGTCGAAGCGGTCGAGGTGACCGAGCCGCCGTCTGGCAGGAAGTTGGACGGCACCTTCGCGGTGAAACGGATGGTGATGCTGCCGTTCGCCGCGAGTGTGGCCAGCCCAGCAATGTTGCTCGAGGTCAGGTTGCCGCCCGCATAGACCGTGCCTGTCGACGGGTCGCAGACCGCCCCCACGCAGTACTTGGCCGTGGAAGCATCGAGGGATGAGCTCAGGGCTTCGGCAACGACGACGTTCTGCGCATCTGAGGGGCCGCCGTTCGACACGACGACCGTGTAGATCACCCGTTCACCTGCGTACAGCTTGTGCGTGGCGTCGATCGCGCTGCCGCTCTGATTCGTGGCGGCGTTCGTCACGGAAAGGTCGGCCTTGGTGTTGACGGTACTGGTTGCACCCGCGGAGTTGGGAAGCGACGGGTCGTAGGTGTCTGAGCTCGTCGATGCTGTCGACGTGATCGACCCAGCGTCCGGAAGGAAGCTCGCGGGCACGGTCGCCGTGAACCGGAGTGTGATGCTGTCTCCCGCGGCGAGCGTCGACAGAGCGGGGATGTTTGATGCCGTCAGGTCACCGCCGGCGTACGCGGTACCGGTCGCCGGGTTGCACCCCGCGTTGACGCAGTACTTGGCCCCCGCGGCCAACGCGCCGTCCAAGGCCTCAGCGACATGCACGTTCTGGGCGTCGGAGGGCCCGTTATTGGTGACGACAACGGAGTAGATGACGCGCTCGCCGGCGTAAAGCTTGTGCCCGTCGTCGGCACCGGTGATCGGGTTGCCCGACTGATTCGTCGCGGTATTCGTCACCGTCAGATTGGCCTTGGTGTTCGCGACTGGCGTCCCCACAACCGTGTCGGTCGACTTCGTGACGGCAGTGGTCGAGCCGTAGGTCGACGACTGCGTGCTGGAAGTGGAGGTGATCGTCGTGTTGTTCTGCGTGTTCGCCTTCACCTTCGCGGTGAAACGGATCGTGATGGACGCGCCTGCACCCAGCGTCGCGAGCCCGGGCACGTCGGTCGAGGTCAAGTTCCCGCCGCTGTAAGCGGTGCCGGTCGACGGATCACAAGCTCCGCCAACGCAGTACTCCGCCGTGGTCGCGTCGATGTGGGAGTCGAACGATTCGCTGACCAACACACCGTGCGCGTCGGAGGGGCCGTTGTTCGTGACGACTACGGAGTAGATGACGTGCTCGCCCGCGAAGAGCTTGTGCGCGTCGTTGGTCTGAGTGATCGGGTTCCCCGACTCGTTCGTCGCGTCATTCGTGAGAGACAGGACGGCCTTCGTGTTGACAGTCGTCGCTTCTGCAGCCTCGTTCGGGGTCGTCGGGTCGTTCGTGGCGGACGACGTGGATGCCGTGGAGGAGATCGAGGTGCTATCCGAGACGTTCGCGTTGACCTTCGCGGTGAATCGGATGGTGATTGAGTCGCCTGCGTTCAGCGTTGAGAGACCACTGATGTCAGTCGAAGTCAAGTTCCCGCCGGAGTACGAACTGCCGCTCGACGGATCGCAACCGTTACCTACGCAGTACTGGGCTGCGCCTGCGTCGATGGCGGAGTCGAACGACTCGGCAACCTTGACATCTTGAGCGTCGGAGGGGCCGTTGTTCGTCGCAACCACTGTGTAGATCACCCGGTTGCCGGCGAACAGCGTGTGGGCGTCATCCGTTCCATCGATCTGGTTGTCGGACTGGTTGGTTGCGCTGTTGGTGATGGCCAGGTTCGCGCTCGCATCGACTGTCGTGTGCGCGGTCGAGTCGGTTGGGCTGCCCGTGTTGGTGTCGCCCGCGGTATCGGTAAGCGTGGCCTTGACGTCCAGGACCGTTCCGTCCGCGACCGAGGGATCGATGTTGAGGATGATGGAGTAGGTGTCGCTACTACCGACGCCCAATTGGCCCGCGCTCACGCAATCGATCGTGGGCGTGGGCGCGTTGTCGCTGCAAGCGGGCGGCGCGAAGCCAACGCTCGTGCCGCTGGGAACGTCGATCGTCACGGTGTACCCGCTGGAGGAATCGCCCCCGGCGTTGGAAACCGTGAGCGTGTAGGCCCAGTTCAGGCCTGCCGTCGCGTGACCGGTGTTGGTGTTCGCCATATCGACTGAGAGCTGGACGTTGCCGCCCGACGCTGATGCGGGCACGACTTCGAGCGCAAGGAGTCCTGCGACGAGCGAGAAGGCAAGCAGCACACGGAACAGAACGGGGCGGTGGCCCTTGAACGACATATTTCCCCTCCCAGGTAGGCAGCTCAGCTTACGGGGGCTGAAGCCGCTTTGAGGCAGCATCTTTGAAGCGTCATAACCTTGTCAACCGCCCATCGGGCCTAGAAGCTTGGGTTGAAGGGCCTTTGGCTAGGGGGGGCCCTGGCTTCGCACCAAGGTGAACCGGTCTCGCCGCCCGCCCGTATCGCTGTCCATACCGGCACACACTGAGGAGGGACCCGTGAGACGACTGAAGCTGCTGATACCGGCTATCGCGCTGGTGACCATGTTCGCCATGGCGCCGTCCGCGAATAGCGCCGTTGTGGTGAAGGGCGTCTCGGGCGGCGGGTTCCACTGGATGCCGAAGACGGTCAACATCTCGCATGGCACCAAGGTCACGTGGAAGGCGGTCGCAGGCTCCCACACCGTGACGGCATACCGTGGGGCGTGGAACAAGAACACCACGATCAACCAAGGCCAGTCGACCTCGTTCACCTTCCACAACGCCGGGACCTACAGGTTCCGGTGCGTCTTTCACTCGTCGCTGGTGAACGGGGTGTGCTCCGGCATGTGCGGGAAAGTCGTCGTGTCCTAGCTGCCCTCCGGCGCCGGCCTACAGCACCGGCAGGTAGCGCTCGAGCTCGTACGGCGTCACGTACGACTTGAACGTGTCCCATTCCGCGCGCTTGTTGCGGATCAGGAACTCGTGCACGTGGTCGCCGAGCGCCTCGCGGAGCACCTTCGGACTCCTCCGCCAGCGTGATCGCGTCGTGGAGGTCCTCGGGGAGCGAGGCGATGCCGGCGGCGGCGCGCTCGTCCTCGGTCATCTCGTAGATGTTGTTCGAGGCCTCCGGCGGAAGCTCGAGTCTCCTGATGGATCCCCGCGAGCCCGGCCGCGAGCATCGCCGCGAACGCCAGGTACGGGTTGCACGCCGGGTCGGGCGAGCGGAACTCGATCCGTGTCGCCTCCTCCTTGCCGGGCTTGTACTGCGGCACGCGGACCAGCGCGCGAACGGTTCCGGCGCGCCCAGCAGACGTAGACCGGCGCCTCGTAACCCGGCACCAGCCGCTTGTACGAGTTCACCCACTGGTTCGTGACCAGGGTGATCTCGGGCGCGTGCCGCAGCACGCCGGCGATGTACTGCTTCGCGGTCTGCGACAGGTGGTACTGCGTCGCCGGCGTCGAAGAACGCGTTGCGGTCGCCTTCGAACAGCGACTGGTGCGTGTGCATCCCGCTGCCGTTCACGCCGGCGACCGGCTTCGGCATGAACGTCGCGTAGACGCCGAACTCGTGCGCGACCTCCTTCACCGTCAGCCGGTACGCCATCACGTTGTCGGCCATCGTCAGCGCGTCGGTGTACCGCAGGTCGATCTCGTGCTGGGACGGCGCGACCTCGTGGTGCACGTACTCGACCGGGATGCCCATCGACTCGAGGTACTGCACCGTGCGCTTGCGGTAATCGGTCGCGACGTCCAGCGGCGTCTCGTCGAAGTACCCGCCCTGATCGAGGAACGCCGGATCCTCGAGCGACTTGAAGTAGAAGTACTCGAGCTCCGGTCCGACGTAGAACGTGTAGCCCATGTCGGCCGCTCGCTGCGAGCTGGCGCTTCAGCACGCCGCGCGGGTCGCCGTCGAACGGCGTGCCGTCGGGCTCGTAGATGTCGCAGAACATCCGCGCGGCCGGCTGCTCGGTCTTCCACGGGATGATCTGGAACGTCGCCGGGTCGGGCACGGCGATCATGTCCGACTCCTGGATGCGGCTGAAGCCCTCGATCGAGGAGCCGTCGAAGCCCATCCCGTCGCGGAGCGCGCCCTCGAGCTCCTGGGACGTGATCGTGAACGCCTTCAGGAAGCCCAGCACGTCGGTGAACCACAGCCGGACGAACCGGATGTTGCGTTCCTCGATCGTGCGCAGCACGTATTCCGTTTCAGCGGTGAGCATGTCGGCAGGGTAGCCATGCCCGGCGGGGCAGCGGTTACGGGCGTGTGAACTCTCCCGTAGGCTGCCTGCGTCATGGTGCGGGTGGGCCTGTTCGGGGCGTTCGAGGGCGCGGATGCGGTGGTCGCGGCGGTGCTTCGCGCCGAGCTTGCGACGCGGCTGCCGGGGGTCGAGCTGTACGTCTACACGCCGTCCGGAGGCTCGACGTCGATCGGGCAGACGGAACGCGTGGAGTGGAGCGATCAAGCGCTCGGCGCGCCGACGCCGTTGCGGAGGGAAGAGCTCGCGGCGACGCTCGATGCGGTGGTGATCAGCGGCTCAGTAGCGCTCGATGCGCCGCACGGTTCGTCGGATCGCTTCTTGATCGACGGGCTCGGGCCGTTCGAGGCCGAGGTGCCCGTCGTGTGGTTCGGGGTGGCGCCGTCCGGTGACCTGCGCCGCGGTGCGTGACGCACTGTCGCGACGGGCCGGCATCTCGGTGTGCGACCACGGATCGGGGGAACGGCTCGCCGAGCTCGGCGTTGCGGCACAGGTCGTGCCGCACCCCGCGTTGGCGCTGCCCAGGCTCGCGGCCGCGGCGCAAACCCGCCGCGGTGGTCGAGCGCCTCCGCGCCGCGTCCGCCCTTCCACCCGGCGACTACGTCGCGCTCGACGAAGGTGTTGACGCCGACGGCGCCCGGTTGCCCGCAGTCGGACCGCCGCCGCGCTGGACAGCGTTGGAGCGCGCGGCCGCCATCGCGCAGGCGAGTGTGTATGTCGGCGCTTCGCCGACCGGTTGCGCCGTCGCATCCGCGTACGGCCGGCCCTCGGTGTGGACCGGACCAACCGCGCACACGCCCGCGTTCGCGATCTCCGCGGGCGGCGGATCGCTCGCCGCGACCATCCAACGTGCCCGAGGGCGCCAACCGGGCGAAGCCGCGATCGCCGAGCAACTCGCCGAGCTCGACGCGGCGTTGGACGAGCTCGCCAAGCTCCTCGACGCGTCTGTGCCGGCCGACGGTCGGACCGAGCGCGTGCTTCGCGTGCGCCTCCGAGAGGAGGAGCGCGTCGCCGCCAAACGCGAGCAGGAGCTCGCCGACTACAACGCGAGCCTCAACAACGAGATCGTGTCGGTCGGGCCGCGGTACACCGCGCTCTGGCGCAAGATCCACGCCGGCGACCGCCACTACAACTGGCACCGCATCCGCGCCGACCGTGCCGAGGCCGACGTCGACAAGCTCTGGGGCATGCACGAACGGACGGCTGACCACTCGCGCCAAGCGCGCGATCCGCTCGACCAAGGTCGGCGACAAAGCCGCGCGCGCGCTCGGCGCCGGCCCGCTCGTCGCCGCCGCCAAGCTCCGACCTCGGGCCCGAAGGTCCCGACGCGGACGCTCCCGCATGAGCCTCGAGCGCGAGCTCGCCGCCGCGCCCGATCCGATGCTCGCTCACACCGCATGGGAACGCGTGTGCGAGAACGCCACCGCGCGCGCGATCCTGGAGCGTCCGACGGTCGCGCCGGTCGCGATCCAGGTGCTCGGCCTCTCGACGGCCGCCGCCGACTTCCTCGTGAAGTATCCGGACGAAGCGGGTCTCTTCGCGACCGCGACCGCACGCACCCGCGCGAACCTCGACAGCGAGGTCGCCGCCGACGTCGAGGAGTTAGGCGGAGCCGCCGGCCTCCGGCGGTTCCGACGCCGCGCGATGATCCGCGTCGCCGCGCGCGACCTCGGCGGCGCCACGCTCGACGAGGTCGTCGCACGAGATCACCGACGTCGCCGACGCCTGCTGGGCCGCCGCGATGGCGGCCACCGACGGCGCCGACCGCCTGGCCGTGATCGCCCTGGGCAAGTGGGGCGGCCGCGAGCTCAACTACTCCTCCGACGTCGACCTGCTCTTCGTGCACGATCGTTCCTCGCCGGCGGACAACGAGGCGGCCGAGAACGCCGCCGGCGCGCTGCTCCGCCTGCTCTCCGACCCGACCGCCGACGGCGTCGCGCTCCGTGTCGACACCGCGCTCCGACCCGGTGGCCGCGCCGGCGCGCTGTCGCGTTCGCTCGACGCGACCCTTGCCTATTACGAGAGCGAGTCCGCCACGTGGGAGCGCCAGGCGATGATCAAGGCGCGCGCGGCCGCCGGTGACCAGATGCTCGGCTACTCGTTCGTCACCGGCGTGGCGCCGTTCGTCTATCCCGAGCGCCTCGAGCCGGCCGCGATCGACGATGTCCGCCGCACGAAGGTCCGCCTCGAGGAATACATCCGCCAGCGCGGTAAGGAGCTCATCGAGGTGAAGCGCGGACGCGGCGGCATCCGCGATGTCGAGTTCGCCGTGCAGCTGCTGCAGATCGTCCACGGCCGCCGGAATCAAACGCTCCGCAGTCCGAACACGCTGACCGCGTTGCAGTCGCTCGCCGACGAGGGATACGTCGCAGAAGCCGACGCCAACGCGCTGGCCGAGGCGTACCGCTTCCTCCGGCAGCTCGAGCACCGGCTGCAGATCGTGCGCGACCTGCAGACGCACGACCTCCCGCAAGATCCGCACGCGCGAACGACGATCGCACGCTCGCTCGGCCTGATCGACGCCGAACGCCTGCAAGAGGAATACGACCGCACGACCGGGCTCGTCCGCTCGATCCACGAGCGGTTGTTCTATCGACCGTTGCTCGAGGCCTTCGCCGGTCCTGCACAACCACCGCCTGGCGTCGACCGCACGGCCACCCAAGAGCTGCTCGAAGGACTCGGGTTCGCCCAGCCCGTGCGCAGCTACGAATTGCTCGCCCGACTCGTCGACCCCGCCACCCGCTTGGGCAAGGTCCTCGGGCACGTCATCGCAGTCATGACGCCGGCGATCGCCCTCGCCGCCGACCCGGACGCGGCGCTCGTACGGCTCGAACGCGTCGCCGAAGCGGTCGGCCAACGCAGTGGGCCGGCGGACGCCCTCGCAACCGACCCCAAGGCCGCGTGGCGACTCGCCCACCTCGTCGGCGCCAGCCGGTTCGCCACCGACGCGCTCGTCGCCGACCCCGAACGCATCCGCGCGCTCGCCGACGGCGTTATCCACGCCGACGACGCGCAAGCCGACATGGTTCGGGTCGTCGCGCGCTACGCCGGGCGCGAGCTCAGCCCGGTCGCCACCGGCGCCGAGATCGCAGCGGTGGGGGACCGCGTCCTGAGAGAGGCCGTCGACGCCGCCGCGCCCACCGTTCCGCTCGCCGTGATCGGCATGGGCAAGCTCGGCGCGCGGGAACCTAGCTTCGCCAGCGACCTCGACGTCGTCTTCGTGTACGAGGGCGAGGGCGCCGACCAACAACAAGAGGCGATCACCGCCGCCGAGAAAGTTATGCGCAACGTGCGCGACGCCGGCTGGGAGATCGACGCCGACCTCAGACCCGAGGGCCGCAACGGGCCGCTCGCCCGCTCGCTGGCCGGCTTCCTCGAGTACTGGGAGCGCTACGCGGAGCCTTGGGAGTTCCAGGCTCTGCTCCGCGCACGCGCCGTCGCAGGCGATCAAACGCTCGGCAAGCGGTTCACGCTCGCGGCCGGCGACATCGCCTACCCGCCCGACGGCATCACGATCGACCGCGTCGTCGAGATCCGCCGCATGCGCGAGCGCATCGAGCGCGAACGCGTCCGCCCCGTCGAAGCGACCAAGTTTCACTTCAAGCTCGGCTACGGATCGCTGGCGGACGTGCAGTTCGCCGTCGAGATGCTGCTGCTCCGCAACGGCGGCCCCGAGCCGGAGGTCCGTACGACGAGCACGCTCCAAGGCATCGAGCGGCTCGCCGAACACCGCCTGGTCGAGGGCTCCGTCGCGCGCGACCTCGGCGAGGCGTTCGTCTTTCTCAACGACGTGAAGTGCGCCATGGAGGTCGACCGTCGCGTGCATGCCGAAGCTGTGCCGCCGACCGCCGAGGAACAGACCGCGCTCGCGCGCCGACTCGGCTACGAGGAGTACCCGCGCCAGGCGTTCATGGACGACTACCTGCGGATCACACGCCGGTGCCGCCGCGCCATGGAACGCGTGTTCATCGAAGCCATCGATTAGTCCCCGGAAGGAGCGTCGACATCGGCGGCCACCGGAGCTGGCCATCGATCGAGGAGCTGCGCAAGGCCGGCGTCATGCTCTGTGATCGTCCCGATCTGCCTGTATGTGGTCGCGATCGTCGTGGCGCAGTTAGGGACGGTGGGGGAAGCCGTCAGCCTCGGGATCTACGCGCTGATCCCCGTGCTGTACTTCGTCACGATCATCTTCACGCCGCCGGAGCTCCGGCTGCTGACGAAGCACCCACCGTCGAGCGACGACGCCGGTTCGGCCGATGCGCCGGGCACCGACTAGGGTGCGACTGGTCAACGAGAGGAGGCGGTCATGCTGAAGGAGTTCCGCGACTTCATCGCGAAAGGGAACCTGGTCGAGATCGCGGTCGCGTTCATCATGGGGTTGGCGTTCGCCGCGGTGGTCACCGCGTTCACGGCCATGGTGCTCGGAGCGATCGCGTACGCGTTCGGATCCGCCAACGGGATCGAGGCGATCGGCGTGCATAAGGGAACGACCCTTGTGATTCCGATCGGTGCGTTCATCCTCGCGGTGATCAATTTCCTGATCGTCGCCGTCGTGCTGTTCCTGGTCGTGAAGGCCTACAACCGCTTCAAGAAGAAGGAGGAAGAGGCCGGACCGACCGAGGTTGAGCTACTGACCCAGATCCGCGACGAGCTCGCCCACCGGTAGTCCCACCCAACTTCTCTTCGATCGTGAGCTTTCGCACGATCGTTCGTTCTCCCGATCGGTTTGCTGTCGATCGGGAGAACGAATGCCAAGGAAGTCGGCAGAAGAGAAAGCGGCTGATCTATTCCGGCAGGGGAAGGCTGTCTTCACTCAGCGTTCCTGGGATCCGAAGGTGCCAACAGTGCGTGAAGCGTTCAGGTCGCTTCCGGAATGGTTCGCCCGGCGTGGGGGCATCTTTGCCTGGGACGAAGAGCCACCTGATGAGAGCGGCAGATGAGTCGCGCTTGAACGCGGCGCGGTAGAAGTCGTGTCCGCTAGATGGATCCCGGTTGCTACCAACGCACCAGATGGGTCGGTGTAGCTTCGCCATTGGATGGATCTGGTCCCGGGGCTATACGAGGAAATCGTCGACGTCCAGCTGCATGAGGCGTTGCAACGCGTTGATGCTGAGCTGACCAAGACGGGGCAGCTGTCTGGCTCGGACATGCACGTCGCTCTCTCCGCTCATGTGTCAAAGCTGCTGCTCCGAGCCTTTCGCATCGTGGGTAATGAGGGCGACGCCCAGCTGGAATTGGCGAATCAGGTTCTCGACACGATTCGCGCTCGGGGTCCCGGCTGCGCTCGATTCTGAGGAGATTCTTCATCAACCGCTAGAGATGTTGCTTGCTGTTCTCGAGCAGAGCGGAACTCCCGACCCGCCACGTCAACCTGCGAGGCCGGAAATCCCGCTGTCGATGGGCGCGCTGCTCGTCAACGGGCGCGACCAACCTAGAGTTGGACACGAAGTCGCTCGTGAGCTTCAGTCTGCCGATCAGGTCGATCTTCTTTGCGCGTTTGTTAAGTGGCAGGGCCTTCGTGTTCTCGAAACTGAGATTCGAACACTGCTTGCGCGGGGCGCTCCCCTGCGTGTCATTACGACGACATATATGGGGGCAACTGATCGTAGAGCGATTGATGCTCTTGTTGAGGCAGGGGCGAAGGTCAAGGTCTCTTACGAGACACGGACTACTCGGCTCCACGCAAAGGCATGGATCTTCAAGCGCGCAAGCGGCTTTGCAACTGCCTATGTTGGCTCCTCGAACCTCTCGAGGAGCGCTCTTCTCGACGGGTTGGAATGGAACGTCCGAGTCTCGGGGACGGAGCAACCAGACATCCTTCGAACGTTCGAATCGACGTTCGCGAACTACTGGGAGGACCCCGGGTTTGAAGACTACGAACCATCGCGCGACGCGGAACGCTTCGATGCGGCGATTGCGCTTGAGCGGGGAGAGTCGAGCGAAGGACCAATCGAGATCTCCGGATTGTACGTGCGGCCGTGGCCGTATCAGGAAGAGGTTCTCGAGTCGCTTGACGCGGAGCGCAAGCTTCACAACAGGTGGCGCAATCTCGTCGTGATGGCCACCGGAACGGGCAAGACGGTGGTTTCCGCCCTCGATTATCAACGCCTTCGCATCGACGGAGAGGTTGACACGCTGCTATTCATCGCCCACCGAGAAGAGATTCTGCAGCAGAGCCTCCGAACATTTCGAACGGTGATGCGAGATGGCGCGTTTGGCGAGATGTTCGTTGGTGGCGTCCGGCCTACCGAGTGGCGACATGTGTTCTCTTCGATTCAATCGTTGTCACGCGTTGATCTTGGAGAACTCGCGGCAGACCGGTTCTCCATGGTGATCGTCGATGAATTTCATCATGCTGAAGCTCAAACGTATGAGCGCGTCCTTAATCACTTGCGTCCTCGCGTGCTTCTTGGTCTGACGGCCACGCCGGAGCGGGCTGACGGCAAGGATGCGACTCATTGGTTCGACGGCCGGATCGCGGCCGAATTGCGACTCTGGGAGGCGATCGACCGAGGGCTACTGTCGCCATTCCAATACTTTGGCTTGCACGACGATGTCGATCTCCAGGGCGTCTCGTGGCGCCGAGGACGGTACGACTTGGAGCAGCTGAACTCTTTTTACACCGGCGATACCGCTCGCGCTCTGAAGATCGTCCAAGCCATTCGCGACAAAGTGCCTGACGTCAGAGCAATGCGTGCAATTGGCTTCTGCGTTGGTAAAGATCATGCCCGCTTCATGGCCGAGCGGTTCAATCTGAGTGGTATTCCCTCTGCTGCAGTGACGGCAGACACCCCCCGCGACGAGCGGATGGCGGCGCTGCGCGATCTGCGCGACGGCGATCTGAAGGTCTTGTTTGCCGTTGATCTCTTCAACGAAGGCGTCGACATTCCGCAGATAGACACGGTGCTATTCCTCAGGCCGACTGAGAGCGCGACCGTCTTTCTTCAGCAACTCGGTCGCGGGCTTCGTCTAGCCGACGACAAGGCGTGCCTTACGGTTCTCGACTTCATCGGGCAGCAGAACGCGCGGTTCCGCTTCGACAAGCGTTTCGCGGCGCTTACGGGAGCAAGGGGCAAGCGGCTGCAGGAGGCAGTTCGGGACCAGTTCCCGTATCTCCCCGCGGGTTGTCATGTCGAGTTGGATCCGGTCGCGAGTCAGCTTGTCCTCGACAACATTAGGCATGCTCTGAACTTGCCGGCATCCGAGCTTGTTGCGGAACTTGAAAGGCTCGGAGACGTTTCCCTGAAGGAGTTTCTCGCCGCCGGCGGATTCGAACTCGAGGATGTGTATCGCAGGAACTTCGGCTGGCTCGACCTTAGGAGACGGGCTCGCTTTGCCGCAGCCGACGAGAGTCAGCAAGATCGACAATTTGGAAACGCATTTCGTCGGATGCTCCACATCGACGACGTTGAGTGGCTGGCGTTCACTCGCGGCATCCTTGCGGCTGACGGACCACCGTCAGAGACGGCGAATACGATGAGGCGGATCGTCGTCGCCTAGCCATGTTGTACTTCGACATCTTTGGATCTACTAGGGCGCTGGAGTCGTTGGACTTCACACTCTTCTGGTCCTCTGGACGACGTCAGGAACTTGGCGAAATCCTTGAGTGCCTTCAGGAGCGGGCTCGTCACGTCTCATTTTCCTCACCCAAGCCCGATGTTCCCTTACGCGACCATGCGACCTACTCGAGAGACGAGATCCTTGCGGGCTTTGGACTTCGCAACCCCGGGTCGGTTCGTGAAGGGGTTCGCTTCATTGAGCAGGAGCGTACGGATGCGCTGTTCGTGACTCTTATCCGAAAGGACGAAGCGCAGTTCAGTCCGACCACGGGGATGTATGCGGACCTCGCTGTCTCGCCTGGCCTCTTCCAATGGGAAACGCAGGGTCGTACATCTGTGCGCTCAACGACGTTCGATCGTTCTCGCCGCCATGTGGAGTTGGGTACGGCGGTTCAGTTGTTCTTGCGAGATGCGAGGACCAACGCGATCGGGGAGACATCGGCGTATCTAAACGCTGGCACCGCAACGTATATGTCTCACGAGCTTGATCGGCCGGTTCGAATTCTCTGGCATCTCGACCGCGACTTG
Organism: uncultured Actinomycetes bacterium; assembly: GCA_963792215.1. GTDB lineage: Bacteria > Actinomycetota > UBA4738 > UBA4738 > HRBIN12 > AC-51. Next base: position 234,009 of record CAWBVL010000007.1, on the reverse strand, counting down.
CCTGCCGACATGTTTCAGTCGGCTAGGGCGATCGCAGGCTGAGTCAACTAACCCACCAGGCGCCAGAGGCGGCCGCCCTTGAACTGGTACTGCGTCCCGATCCAGCCGGCTGCCGCCGCGCCCGTGTTGAACGCCGCGATCCCGCCGGTCCGCACGTACCGGTCCGAGGGGTCGATCCGGCGCTTGTCGTGCAGCTTCCCCGTCGGGCTGTACAGCCGCACCAGCCCATCCGTCCCGCGGTCGCCCGCGTCGCGCCGCGTGCTCAACAGCCACACCCGCCCGTCGGGGTCGATCCCAACGCCGGTCGGCGCCGCGGCCTCGTCCTTCCCTCCGCCGAACCGGTTCTGCCAGCGCAACTTGCCCTGCAGCGTGTAGCTCGCCACCCAGCCCTGTCGTCGGCGCGAGGCCCCACGCCACGTCCTTGCCGCCCACGCCGGCCGCGATCACCACGCGATTGCCGCTCATCCCGAGCACCACCGGGAGGTACTGCGTCGGCATCGACGGGCTCGCGCGATGGCTCCAGATCTTGTGCCCGTGTATGTCGAGCTTTTCGAGGAACGGCGTGCCGGGCGTCGGGCTCGCCTCGCGCGGGATCGACGCGGTCGCAGCCCATCCCGACACGAAGATCGCACCCGGCGCTGAGATCCCCACGCCATACGCCGTGTCGAACCACCCGAGCGGCGTCGACGGCGGCTCGGTGTTCGCGCGCCAGCGCGGGTGCAGGTTCGCCGAGAACGCGCTGATCCATCCGTCGTGGAACTGGTCGCCGCAGCATCCGTGCGAGAACCCGGACACCACGACCAGGTTGTCGCGCACCGCGATGTCGGTCGCGTACTCCGCCAGCGAACAGCTCGCCCATCCTGGCGTCGCGTACTTCCACCGGAGTTCGCCTCCCGGCTTGTACGCGCGCACGAACCAGCCTTCGCCCTCGCACTCGCCGCGCAGGATGCCCATCAGGTAGATCGTGCCGTCGTCACCCACGGCGACGGCCAAGCCCTGTGCGCTCGCCTGCGGGTACGGCACCCACGACCGCGTCCAGCGCAGCGTGCCGTCGGCCGAGTACTTGCGCAGCGACGCCGCCACCGTGATCGAGCTTCGGTCGACGCCGGCGACGTAGAGCGACCCGTCGGGTCCGCGCGCGACATCGTTGAACGCACGGCCGCCCTTCGCGGTCCAATGCACCGGGATCGCAGACGCCGACGGCGCGAATACCGCGACGAGCGACGCAGCGACCAGCAGCGAGAGCAGTGAGCGGCGCACGCAGGTCCCCCCTCAGTTGGCGGGAGCCGGCTGCCGAGGACGGGGCCCCGGCAGCCGGTTCCTCGTGCGACCCACCGTAGGCGACGACGACGGCGATGCAACAGGGGTCGGCCGGCCCTCGGCCATCGGCCCCAACGCAACGTCGGGCGATCACCCCTCAGCAGACGCGCGAAGCGCGCGTTCAACCCGCGACTCGCCACACCTTTCCGTCCAGAAGCACGCTGTGCCTCGGATGCGATGCAGTTCCTGCGACGAACGCGACGGAGCCGAGCGTCGCGAGCGCGTTCCCGTCGACCCAGCGCGGCAGCGAGTCGATCGTCAGCGAGCCTGTGAGTGCGCCGCTCGCTCCGTATCGACGCACGAACACGTTGCGACCCGCATCGGAGGTGTCCTTACGACTCCCCGTCAGCCACAGCCGGCCGAGACCGTCGGTCGCGATACCACCCAACGTCGCGTGGATCGTTGCGTCGCCGCCCCAGGTGCGGTGCCAGACGGGTACGGCGGTCGTGGTGAGCCGGCCCGACCATACGCCGCCGCCGCGGAGCTGCGCGCCGATCAACATGCCGCTCGGCGCGAGCGCCATCGACACGGGTCCGTCGTAGCCCATCGGCACGCCGGGCCGCTTCGACCACAACGACTGACCTCCGTGGCCATATCTCGCGACGGTCAGTGAACCCGCCGGCGTCGTCTCGCCGTTCGATCGCTGGGTCGCCGACCAGCCGCCCGCGAACACCGATCCGTCGCCGGCGATCGAGACGGAGTCTGCGACGTCGAACCACTTCTTCGGCGTCGGTGCCGGCGGCTCGAAGTTCGAGGTCCAGCGCGTCTTCAGGTCGGTTGAGTAGCCGCGGAGATATCCATCGAGGAGCGCAGAGGTGCCACAACATCCGGTCCGCACCGCAGCGACCACCACGAGGTCGCCGCGGACGGCGACATCGCGCACGATCTGTGGGCCCGGCGGCCGGCAGTACCACGCGCTCTCAGGTCCCGCGGTGTGCAGGAGCTTGCCGCGCGGGCTGTACGACCTGACGAACCAGCCGCCGCCTTCGCAGTTGAAGCGCCTGACGTTGCCGACGACGTAGACGTCGCCGTTCGAGCCGACCGCGACCGCGGTGGCTTCCGCCATGAACGCCCGTGGCCGCTCGGGATGGGGCTTCCACGTGCGGGTCCACTTGACCTGCCCGGTCGGCGAGAGCCTGCTGATCGTCGCGCGCCCGCCTTCATAGGAGAGCGTTCCGGGCGGTCCGGCACCGACCACGTAGATCGCGCCGTTCGGTCCGATGGCCACATCGTTCGCTGCGGCGCCGAGGTCGATGCGCCACTGCGGAGCCAGCGCTGCTTCCGCAGCAGGCGCCATGGCCAGGACCATGAACAGGCCGGCTGCTATCACCAGGGAACGTTTCATCCCAGAACACCTCCCGCCGGCCAACCTAGCGAGCGCGCTCTCGGATGCAACAGGGTCATCTGGCCCTCGGCCGTTGGGCCCCGTCAGCACACGCGCGAAGGGCGCCCCGACGAACCGGGACGCCCTTCCAGACCGCGCGCGGGGCTTAGATGTCGAAGTACAGGCTGAACTCGTACGGGTGCGGCCGCAACCGGACCGCGTCGCGCTCCTCCAGCCGCTTGTACTCGATCCAGGTGTCGATCACATCCTGCGTGAACACGCCGCCCTCGAGCAGCCACTGGTGATCCGCTTCCAGCGCGTTCAGCACTTCCTCCAGATCGCCGGGGACTTGCTTCACGTTCGCCTTGTCCTCGGGCGGCAGGTCGTACAGGTCCTTGTCGATCGGCTCCGGCGGCTCGACCTTGTTCTTGATCCCGTCGAGGCCCGCCATCAGCATCGCGCTGAACGCCAGGTACGGGTTGCACGAGGGGTCGGGCGTCCGGAACTCGATCCGCTTGGCCTTGGGGCTCCGGCCGCCGACTGGGATCCGCACGCACGCGCTCCGGTTCCGCTGCGAATAGACGAGCATGATCGGCGCCTCGTAACCCGGCACCAGCCGGCGGTACGAGTTGGTCGTCGGGTTCGTGAACGCGAGCAGCGCGGGCGCGTGCTGGATCAGCCCGCCGATGTACCAGCGTGCGAGGTCGCTGATCCCGCCGTAGTTGACCTCGTCCCAGAACAGCGGCTCGCCGCCGGCCCACAGGCTCTGGTGCGTGTGCATGCCCGAGCCGTTGTCTTGGAACAGCGGCTTCGGCATGAATGTCACCGTCTTGCCGGCTTGGTACGCCGTGTTCTTGACCACGTACTTGTACTTCATGACGTTGTCCGCGGTGGTCAGCAGTGTGTCGAACCGCATGTCGATCTCGGCCTGCCCCGCGGTGCCGACCTCGTGGTGGTGCACCTCGATCGTCAGGCCCGCCTTCTCGAGGTTCAGCACCATGTCCGTGCGCAGGTCCTGGTACTTGTCCATCGGCGGCAGCGCGAAGTACCCGCCCTTGTAGCGCGGCTTGTAGCCGAGGTTCCCGCCCTCTTCCTCCGAGCCCGACTTCCACGCGCCTGCGACGGAATCGATGTGATAGAAGCCCTCGAACTGGCTCTGGTCGTAGCGGATCGAGTCGAAGATGTAGAACTCCGCCTCGGGCCCGAAGAACGCGGTGTCGGCGATCCCGGTCTGCTCCAGGTATAGCTCGGCCTTCTTCGCGATCTGGCGCGGGTCGCGCGAGTAGTCCTCACCCGTGATCGGGTCCTTCACGAAGCACGTGATGTTCAGCGTGGGGTGCTTGGTGAACGGGTCCATGTAGGCGGTGCTCGGGTCGAGGTCCAGGAGCATGTCCGACTCCTGGATCTCCTGGAACCCGCGGATCGAGGAGCCGTCGAAGGGCTGACCCTCGGCGAACTTCTCCTCGGTCAGCTCGTGGATCGGCAGTGACAGGTGCTGCACCTGGCCCGGCAGGTCGGTGAAGCGCAGATCCGCGATCTGTGCCCCGGCCTCCTTGGCCATGGCGATGACGTCCTTGGGCGACTTCGGGCTCCCCACGATGTTGCTCCTTCCCCTCCGACAGCGGACCCACCAAGGGTAGGGGCGAGGTGCACGGGTTCTATTACCCCGGCGTTAACTCTTCGTTACGGCCGGCCTTGGTGCACCTTGTTCGAGGCGAAGTCGACGTGGAGCGGCGTGATGCCGCCGGGCAGCAGGAGGTCGAGCCCGTCTGGGGTGTTGAGGTAGCCCGGTCCCGTTCCGGCGACGCCCGTGTGTCCGTACTGGAACACGATCTGGTTCGTCGTCGGGTCGATGAGGACGACCCGGTGGTTGTAGTCGTCGTTGACCGCGATCAGGCCGTTGGGGAGTGGCGCGCCCAGGCTGGGGTGATCCAGCTCGCCGGAGCCGCTTGTTGGGCGATAGGTCCAGAGGGCTTTGCCATCCGACGTGAAGCGGATCACCGCGCCGGGATGGGAGTAGTCGACCACGAGGAACGAACCGTCCGTCAGTGGCTGGGGGTCCGAGGGCACGTGAAGGCCAGGCACCGGCGTGGACCACAGCACCTTGCGATTCGCGCTCATCTCGCTGACGTGCGCTCCGTTGATCTCGGAGATGAGCACGTTGCCGTCCGGCAGCGGCGTGCCGCCGTTCGGGTATCCGACGGTGTTGGGCAGGCCGGGTGTGCAGTCGCCGGTCTTCCCGATCTGACCGCTCGGCGAGCCCGCGGCGTTGAAGAACAGGATCCGGCAGTTCTTCGCGTCGGCGACCACGAGCCCACCGCCGGGGTAAGGATAAAGGTCGTCTGGCTGGTGCACGTACCCGGGCGAGGACCCGCCGACCCGCGGATGCCCGTAGGTCCAGAGCGTCTTGCCGCTCGGATAGGCGATCTCCGTGAGGACGTCGTTCTCCTCTTCGTTGACCAGGATCGCGTTCCCGCCGTGCACCCAGAACGCGTCGTCCGGGAAGTAGAAGGGGAGTGTCGGCGCCGGCAGCGACGGCGAGGGGTACTGCCACACCACGTGCCCCGTTGGGTCGAGCACCAGCAGCCGGTTGTTGCCGCGGTCGGCCATCAGCAGTCTCCCGGCGAACGGGCGCACGGCCGCTGACGCCGGCAGGTGGTGCACGAACGGAGTCGAAAGCTCGAGCGGGTGTTTGTCCGCCGGCGTGAGTGACTGCAGCGTGATCGGTTTCGTCTGGAGCACTGTCGAGGTCGTCGAGATCGCGGCGCCGCCGAGCAGGGTCGCTGTTCCATCCGATGATTGCGTGATCGCGGCGTCGGAAAGACCGATCGGCAGCGCGGGTGCCTTCGTCGTCGCGCCGGTCGACGGGTCGATCGCCGTAACGGTGGTGAGTGCGTTGCCCACCGTGTCCCGCCCGCCGGCGACATAGACCGTGCCGTTGTCTGTGAACGCCATCGCGTGCGCCGTCGCCACTGGCAGCGTGCCGATGGTCTTGACCGAGCCGGTGGACGGATCGACCTGCGAGATCCGGTCGGTTTCGCTGCCGCTCTGCAGCATCCCGCCGGAAACGATCAGTTCGTTGCCGGCCGCTGCGACCGCCGCGTACCGAACGCCCGCAGGCAACGTCGCAACCTTCTTGAACGTTGTGCCGTTCGTTGTCGACCAGACCGTCGGCTGCGCAGTCTTCCCGTCATAGCCGCCGACCAGATACACGGTCTTGCCGATCATCGCCGCGGTGAGATCGGACAGCGGCATAGGGAGGTGGCCGATCACCGAGGCCTTCCGCGTCGACGGATCGAATGCCTGCACGGTGTCGACGGACGTCGACGACCCGCCGCCGAACACGACGAGCTTGCCGCCGAGCAGTTCGCCCGCCGCGTCATGGAAGACCTGCGGCATCGTGCCGATCCTCGCGATGTGCCCCGTGGCGGGCGAGAACGAGAAGACGCCGTTGGTCGAGCCGCCGGTCGAGTTGAGCCCGCCCGCGATCAGGATCTGCTTTCCGTCGGCCACGGCGACCTCGCGCTCAACGGGCGCCGGCAACTGGTGTTGCGCTCGCACGAACTTCACGGATGTTGCCGTCTGGCCGGAGGGGCCGGGTCCGCTGGGAATCATGGACGTCGGCGGCACGCCCGACGCGCTCGGCGAGTCGGACTGCGGCGACATGTTCGAGGTGCACGCAGCCAAGGCGAGCGCCACGACGGGCATCCACCACCGGTATCGGATGCCCGCGCGCGCCGCCATCGAGTCAGGAGCCTAGGCGTCAGGTATGGCGAACCCGTGTCGGTTCGGTTTGAGCGACCCCAGAACGAGGCGAGGGGCCGGCGCCGAAGCGCCGGCCCCTTGTGCGCCAGGGGGGGATGGGTGAGATCTGTGCTACCAGTCGCGCGAGCGGCTCCGCTTCCGGTCGTCCTCTCCGGTCGACCGGATGCGGATCTTCGCCGGCTCGCGCTGCATGAACACGGCTGCGACGGCGGCGCCGAGGGGGATAAGTCCCAACGTGGGGACGAGCTTCGCTGTCGTGAGCCAGGTGTTCATGGCCAAGACATCGGCCCCGGCGCGCTCCCGCGCGCAGAGTTCCTTGGAGTCATTTCCCGCTGGTCGGGCTGTGCTAGGTCATGGGGCGGGAACCCGGGAGGTAGGCCGAAGGTCTCAGTCCTCGGCCCGAGCTCGGTAGCCCACCGACCGCACCGTCTCGATGACGTCCTCGTGCTCGGGCCCGAGCTTGGCGCGCAGCCGCCTGACGTGCACGTCTACGGTTCGCGTGCCGCCGTAGAAGTCGTAGCCCCAGACCTCACGGAGCAGCGCGGGTCGCGTGTAGACCCGGCCCGGGTGGGTCGCGAGGTGCTTCAGGAGCTCGAACTCCTTGAAGGTCAGGTCGAGCGGCCGGCCGTTCGCAGTGACCTTGTAGGTGTCTGTGTCGATCCGGAGGTACCCGAGGGTCACGATCGAGCCGTCGCCCGAGCCCGCGCGGCGCCAGAGCATCGCGAACCGAACCTCGAGCTCGGTCTCGGGCGCCCCGGGATAGACGAACTCGTCGGCCATCTCGTGCCATGGGTAGCGGCCGAGGTCCGGTCGCTCGACGATCACGATGGTTCGGGCCCGCGCGTCGCGTTCCTTCAGCGCGGTGAGCACCGACCAGGCTTGCCCAGGGTTCTCGCCGGCGTCCACGAGGAACACATCGGGCTGCATCTCGAGCGCGTGGCCGATCGCGCTGAGCGCGAGCGGGACGTGCTTCAGGTCTGGGCGCAGGTCTTCGAGCGCGGGCAACGCCTGCGCGGTCGAACGGTCCGAGAGCAAGAGCACGACGGCCATGGGAAGGTCTCCACCGTACCGGGTCGGCACCCTCGCCGGTACCCTTGACCTGCGATGACGATCCAGGTGCGGGTGTTCGCGGCTCTTCGGGAGCTCGCTGGCACGTCGCGGCTTGAGGCGTCAGGGCGCACGGTCGGTGAGGTGAGCGACGCCCTTTCCTCAGCGCAAGGGGAGCGCTTCGGGCAGATCGCGGCGGTCTCGACATTCGTGGTGAACGGTGAGCGGGCCACCCGCGACACGGTCGTGGCCGACGGTGACGAAGTCGCGATCCTGCCGCCGGTCAGCGGCGGCTGATCACACGCCCGGCTTGGTCACCATCAGCACGACGATCGTGAGCGTGATGAGCACGACGGCGATGCCCCAGATCCGCGCCCGGCTCGCCACCGCGGCGTAGTCCTCGTCTGGCGGCTCCCCGGCTGCGATCTGCTCGGCGAGCGCGAGCTGCCGACGATGCAGCGGCGCGAACTTCGCGATCGCCAGCACAGTGAGCAGGATGTCCAGCCCGATCGAGACGCGCAGCGACGTCTGTTGCAGCAACGAGGTGCCGATCAGCCACACCAGGATCGCCCCCGTGAAGAACTGCAGCACGAACGCCGGCGTGGTCATCCGCCGGTCGATCCACGAGATCGAGCGAGCGCGAATGCCCGCTCGGCCGCGCCGGTCGCGTCGCCGAGAGCCGTCCAGATGCCGTACGACACCGAGAGCCCGACTGCGATGTTCGCGCCCAAGATGTGGAGCACAAGGAAGAAACGCGTCACGGAACAGAAGCGTATGTCCTGCAGAGTCGCGCCGGACCGCTGCCCCTGGGATACTCCCGCGATGCGGTTCCACCGAGTGTTGCTCGTGGTCAACCCCGTTGCCCGAACCGTCGCCAAGCCAACCCTCGCGGTGATCGAGAAGGCGCTGTCCGCAGACTTCGCGCTCGAGGTGGCCGAAACCAAGGAGAAGGGCCACGCGAGCGAGTTGGCCGCGCAGGCCGTGCACGACGGCATCGACCTCGTGGTCGTGTTCAGCGGCGACGGGACGATCAACGAGGCGGTCAATGCGCTCGCCGGCACCAACACGGCGCTCGCGGTCCTGCCGGGTGGCGCGACCAACGTGCTCGTTCGCGCGCTCGGCCTTCCGACCGACCCGGTCGAGTGCACCGGCACGCTGATCCCGAAGGCGCTCGACGACGAGGCGATCCCGCTGAACCTCGGACGCGCCGACGGCCGGTACTTCGCGGTGAACTGCGGCGCGGGGATCGATGCGGCCGCGATGCGCCGAATGGACCGCAAGTACCCGGACACCAAGACGAAGTTCGACCGTGCGGCGTTCCGCGCGGTGTCGTGGGAGCTGTTGGTCGGCTACGCGGGGAAGTCGCCGGACCTGTCGGTCGAGATCGACGGCGAGGACGCGATGCAGGCGCTGTCGATCATGGTCGGCCGCACCGACCCGTACACGTTCTACAAGGACCGTGGCCTGCGGATGACGCCGGACGCCTCGCTCGAGAAGGGCTTGGACGTGCTGACGATCCGCAAGCTCAGCCGACGCAACGTCCCGCGGATCGCCTGGCAGGTGTTCGGGTCGGCGCGACACGTCCAGGGCCGAGATCTCGAGTACGCGCACGACGCCTCGCATGTGTTGGTGACCGCTGCGGAGCCGTTCCCGGTTCAGGTCGACGGCGACCCGCTCGGTGACCATCGACGCCTGGAGATCGAGCTCGCGCGCGAAGCCCTCTGGGTCGTCGCCTAACCCGAACTGACTCCGTCGCCGGGCTTTCCGTATCCTGGACGGACACTGACGAAAGGCCCTTCCACCATGTCCGAGACCGACCCGATCGCGCCGCACGGCGGCACCCTCATCAACCTCCTTCAGACCGGTGACGGGGCGGCCAACCTGACCGCCGAGGCGGCGAACCTGCCCAAGCTCGTGATCAACGAGCGCGAGCTGTCCGACCTCGAGATGCTCGCGGTCGGCGCGCTGAGCCCGCTCACCGGCTTCCAGGGCCAGGACGACTACCACCAGGTACTCGAGACGATGCACCTGACCAACGGCTTGCCGTGGGCGATCCCGGTTGTGCTCGGCCTCTCGGACGACGACCTGCACCGGGTCGGCAACGCGGACGCGATCGCGCTGCTCCCCGCCGAGAGCGCCGACCCGGTCGCGGTGCTCCGCGTCGAGGGCCAGTTCAAGCGCGACAAGCACAAGGAAGCGATCTCGGTTTACCGGACTGACGACCTGGAGCACCCCGGCGTGAAAGCGATGTACGACAGCGGAGACACCTGCGTCGCCGGCACCCTCGAGGTGATCGCGATCCCGACCCACGACGACTTCCAGAACTACCGGCTCACGCCGGCCGAGACGCGCAGCGCGTTCCGCGAGCGTGGGTGGAAGACCGTGGTTGGGTTCCAGACACGCAACCCGATCCACCGCGCGCACGAGTACCTGCAGAAGTGCGCGCTCGAGATCGTCGACGGGCTGTTCGTGCACCCGCTGATGGGCGCCACTAAGGCCGACGACGTGCCGCCGGACGTGCGGATGCGGTGCTACGAGGCGCTGTTCCGCGGCTACTACCCGCTCGACCGCGCGATGATCAGCGTGTTCCCGGCGGCGATGCGGTACGCGGGCCCGCGCGAGGCGATCTGGCACGCGATCGCCCGCAAGAACTACGGCTGCACGCACTTCATCGTCGGACGCGATCACGCCGGCGTCGGGCAGTACTACGGCACGTACGACGCGCAGAAGATCTTCGAGGAGTTCGAGCCCGGTGAGCTGGGCATCCAGACGCTCAATTTCGAGCACTCCTTCTACTGCAAGAAGTGCGAAGGCATGGGCTCGCCGAAGACGTGTCCGCACGAGGACGACGACCGCGTGATCTTGTCGGGAACGAAGGTGCGCGCGATGCTCGCCGCCGGTGAGCGTCCGCCGCAGGAGTTCAGCCGCCCCGAGGTCGCCGACATCCTGATCGCCGCGATACAGGGTTGAGGCGACCCGGTCGGCACCTCGGTGTAGCATCCCGCCCGTGAGCGACCAGCCTAGCGGCGGTAACCGGCGCATCGACAAGATCCGTGAGCCGTCGTTCGTCGAGGGCTTAACCGAGTTGAGCCTCGAGGATGTACGCGCCCGGCGCGACGACTGCCTGGCCGAGCGCGAGTACCTGTCGTTGCTCCGCCGCCTGTTGCAGGGCCGGGCCGAGATCCTCAAAGCTGAAGCCGAGTCGCGGGCCGGCGGCGACACCGCGCCGCTCATCGACCGCCTGTCGCAGATCCTGGCCGACGACGACCACCCGGTGACCTCTCGCGGAGAGGCGGTCCGGGTCGCGGTGCCCGAGGAGGAGATGCTGCTCGCGCGGCGCCGGGTCGAACGCCTGGCGGCCGACAGCAAGCTCTCTGACCCCACGGCGCTCAACGACGAGGAGCTCGGCGCAGCGATCGACGCGCTAGCCACCGAGGAGGCGGGCATCTCGGACGCCCGTCGCGAGGTGATCGGTGTGCTCGATCAGCTCCAAGACGAGCTGAAGCGGCGCTACAAGGAAGACCCCAGCCTCTCGCTCCGCTGAGCTACCACCGCGGCACGCATCCTCCCAACGGGGGATGCGGCGTGGTCCCGGTTTTCCACAGGATGGGCCGGGCGCAGGATGGTTGCGGCCCTTCCGAACCTGTTGGATGCGCTTTGCGCCGCACCTACCCGGGTGTAGCGTCACGGCCCCCAAAGATGAACGTTCCGTTCCTTTCCCTGAGGGACCGGGTCCGCGACCCGGAATTCCCTGCACTGCAGGCGCAGCTCACCGTGTTCGCACGCGAGGTCGGCGCTCTGTACTCGGCCGAGCGAACGCGGAGCCGAGAGCTCGATCTGGCGCTCCTGGAGGTGCAGGACACGTACCTCGCGACGATGACGTCCTTCGCCCAGGTGGTGGAGGCGAAAGACCGGACCACGGCCGGTCACCTGGACCGCACGCAGTGGCTCGGGCTGAAGCTCGCCGAGGCGGTCGACCCGGAGTTGGCCGCCCTGCCCGAGACGCGCTACGGGTTCTTCCTGCACGACATCGGCAAGGTCGGGATCCCCGAGCACATCTTGTGCAAGCCCGCGGCGCTCGACCGCGAGGAGTGGCTCGTGATGCGTGAGCACCCGACGATCGGCGCGACGATCGTCGAGCCGATCCGGTTCCTGAAGGGCGCGGTCGACGTCGTGCGGAGCCATCACGAGCGGTGGGATGGCACCGGCTATCCGATGGGTTTGCGCCACGAGGAGATCCCGCTTGCGGCCCGCGTCTTCGCGATCGCCGACTCTTTCGACGCGATGACGAACGACCGGCCCTACCGCGCGGCGCTGCCCGTTGAGGAAGCGATCGATGAGATCGCGCTCAGCGCGTGCACGCAGTTCGACCCCGACGTCGTCGAGATCTTCCTGGACCTAGTCGACGACGAGCCGTGGATCGTTGGCCTCGAGCCGGCCGCGATCGGCTGACCCGTTCTACGCTGCGGGCCTGATGCCCGTTCCCCTTGTTGAGGTCGAGCGCTCCGGCCTGCTGGAGTCCGTGCACCTGGGCGACATCGCGGTGTGCGACGCGTCGGGCGCGCTGATCGCGTCCGTCGGCGATCCGCACCGCGTCGCGTTCGCCCGGTCGTGCATGAAGCCGTTGCAGGGCGCGGTGTCGCTGGCCTCGATCGACGGACCGATGTCCGATCGCGAGGTCGCGGTGATGTGCTCATCGCACAACGGCGAGCCGGTGCACGTGCGGGCGGTGCGGTCGCTGCTGAAACGCGGCGGGCTCGACGACGAGGTCCTCCGGAACCCGGTCGGGCGACCGATCGATGCGGAGGCGGCTGCTCGCGTGAAGGAACCGGCGCGCATCTATCAAGACTGCAGCGGCAACCACGCGGGGATCTTGGTGGCGAGCGCGTTCGCCGGCTGGCCACTCGACTCCTACCGGACGCGGTCGCACCCGCATCACCGGCAGCTGCTGCCGCTGATCCGACGGCTGGCCGCCGCCGACCCGGTGATCGGCGTCGACGGCTGTGGCATCCCGGTGCACGGCATGCCGCTCCGCGCGCACGCGACCATGTACGCGCGGATGGCGGTCGCGGCCGACGATCACCCGGCGCTCTTGCGGGTCCTCAACGCGATGCAGGCGGAGCCATACATGGTCGGCGGGCGCGAGCGCGACGACACCGCGGTGATGGAGGCGGCGCCCGACCTCGTGATGAAGGAGGGTGCGGAGGCGCTGGATTGCGTGCTCGTGCGGAGCGAAAGCATCGGCATCGCGGTCAAGATCCACGACGGCGGCTACCGGGCGGCCGGACCGGCCACGATCGAGACGCTCGACCAACTGGGGCTCCTCACACCGGGCGCCCGCCGCCGCCTCGGTTCGGCCTGGCGGCCGACCCTCCGCGGCGGCGACCGCCCTGCCGCCACGATCACCCCGAACTTCACCCTTTCGCGGGAACAGACGTAGCCTGGGAAGGGTTCCACCACACGGGCCCACACGGACCCGCCAAGAGATCGAGACATCCCCCAGTGGAGGCTGGACCACCGCATGGCGCAAACCTTGAGCGACGAACCGCGCGCCGCGATCTTGTCGGTGCACACGTCGCCGATCGACCAGCCCGGCACGGGCGACTCCGGTGGGATGAACGTCTACATCCGCTCGGTCGCCACGCGGCTCGAGCAACGCGGCATCGATGTCGACCTGTTCACGCGATGCCGTGGCGGCGTCGACCACGAGACCAAGCACCTCACCAAGCACGCGCACGTCGTGTCGATCAAGGCCGGCCCCTGCGAGCCGATCCCGAAGAACGAACTGCCGCGGTACCTGCCCGAATTCCTCGGCGGCGTGATCCGCCACGCGAAGCTGAACGATCGCGCCTACGACTTGGTGCACAGCCACTACTGGCTGTCGGGTTGGGTGGGCAACGCGCTCCGAGACCTGTGGGGCGTGCCGCTCGTGTCGTCGTTCCACACGCTCGGGAAAGTGAAGAACTATTCGCTCGCGCCGGGAGAGCGGCCGGAGCCGACCGTTCGCATCGACGGCGAGGCACGCGTGATCGGCGCAAGCGAGCGGATCCTCGCAGCGACGCCGGCCGAAGCAAGCCAGCTCGTCGGGTTGTACCGGGCGGCGCCCGACCACATCCGCTTGGTGCCGCCGGGCGTCGACCACCGGGTGTTCACGCCGCGCGATCGCGAAGACGCGCGGAGTCGCCTCTACCTTTCGGGCTTGCGCATGGCGCTGTTCGTCGGACGGTTGCAGGCGCACAAGGGTCCCGACATCGCGATCCGCGCGATCGCCGACGCGATCGGACGCGATCCGGAGACGACGCGCGACCTGCAGCTCGCGATCGTCGGCGGCCCGAGCGGGCACGAGCTCGGTGAGGTCGACCGCTTGATCGATCTCACGACATCGCTCGGTATCGCGGATCGCGTCGTGTTCTACCCGCCGCAGCCCCAGGAGCGGCTCGCCGACTTCTACGCCGCGGCCGACGTGGTGCTCGTGCCGTCGCGATCGGAGTCGTTCGGTCTCGTCGCGCTCGAAGCGCAAGCGTGCGGCACGCCGGTCGTCGCCGCGCGCGTCGGTGGTCTTCCGTTCGTCGTCGACGACGGCGCGACCGGGTTCCTCGTCGACGGACACGATCCGAGGGCGCACGCGGCGCGGGTGCTCGACGTGTTGCGCGACGCGGACCTGCAAGCGCGCTTCGGCGTCGAGGCCGCGTACCGAGCGCTGCGCTTCACGTGGGACGGCACCGCAGACGAGGTCGCGCGTGTCTACCGAGAAGTCGTCTCTGCGTAATGGCTTTGTCACTCTTTCTCGTAGACGTGTGACCTGCGCATTCGCGGTCTGACCTGCGGAAACGCCGGCTTGACCGTCCCTGGGGCCATCTGTACATTCCGCATCGCTCCGAGCGGCTGGAAGGCCAGGAGGAGAGACCGGACGAGGCGACGGAGCCGACCGGCGGTGGCAACACCGAACGGATGGAGACGTCGCAACCGGGGGAACCGGCAAGGCAGAGAGGCCGCGAGGTCACTCAGCCGGGTTGGATCCCCGGGGCCGAGGAGGGTCGCGAGACCCGATCCGGCAGCCCGACCGGGGCGATCGCAAGATCGTCCCGTCGGGGTCCGTCGCCCGAGGACGCGGGCAGGCCGCGAGGCCGGCACGCGAACCACGGATCGCCGGACGGTCGCAAGACCGGCCTGGTGAACCGCAGGGGCGGCGAAGGTGCACAAGGCGTCGCGAGACGTCGGTAGCACCGGCCGTCTGGAACTCTCCGACAGGAACGAAACGTCGCCCGGGGCACTAGAGCCCGAGGGGCCACGGAGATCGAAGCTTCGGCAGAGATCACCGGAGGTCTCTCGGGCTCTACTATGTGCCGCACATGAGCGGCGACGGTGCGCCGGCCCGTACCAAACGCGCGGTCGACGCGGAGCAGCGGCGCGACCGGATCGTCGAGGTCGCGATGCAGCACTTCGCCGAACACGGGTTCCGCGGGGCCCGCGTCGAGGACATCGCCCACGAGGTCGGCATCGCCAAGGGCACCGTCTTCCTCGATTTCGGTTCGAAAGAGGCCCTGTTCCTCGCGGCGTATCAGCGTGCGGTTCGGATGCTCCCGGCATGGCTCGACGCCCCGAAGGAGATCGTCGAGCAGGGCTTCTGGGCGACCCTGGACTGGTGGCTGGTGCGCACTGAGGAGTTCGTCACATCCGACCCCGTGCCGAACCGGATCGCGCAGATCGGGCGGTACGACACAGGGCTCGGGCTCCGTCAGCCGATCGACCGGTTCATGCGGAGCGAGGACCCGTACGGCACCCTCGAGTTCGTCGAGTTCGGCGTGTCCCGTGGAGAGGTGCGCAACGACGTCGACGTCGAGATGCTCGCCTCGATGCTCGACTGGCTCGCCGAGAAGTTCCAGGACGCGCTCGTCTCGGAGGATCTCGACCCGGGGCTGATCCACCGGCGGCCGGAGCGGCGCGGGATGCGGATCAAGGAGTTCGTCGAGATCTTGCGCGACGGGATCCTCGCCCGCGAGGACGACTGACCGCCCGCATCCCTGGCCGCATCCCTGGCCGCATCGCCGGTCCTGCATAGACTTCGGCCGTGGGCCTGTCTTCGAGCGTGCTTCGCCCCGCGATCCTCAAGGTCGCGCACCATCCCTGGGTCCAGCACACGGCGACCCGCTCGCGGATCGGCCGCGCCGTCGCAGGCCGGTTCGTGCCGGGCGAGACGCTTCCCGACGCGCTGGCGGCCGCGCGCGAGCTCAACGACGGTGGCATCTCCGTGATGCTCAATCACCTCGGCGAGAACGTGACCACGCATCGCGAGGCGTTGGACGAGCGCGAGGCGTACCTCGCCGAGGTCGCGGCGGCGGCCGACACCCCGGAACTCGACATCGTGATCTCGGTGAAGCTCACGCAGCTCGGGCTCGACGAGTCGGTCTCATCGTGCAACGCGAACCTCGATGCGGTCCTCGATGCCGCCGACGCGGCAGGCCTCGGCGTGATGATCGACATGGAGGACCACACCTACGTCGACCGCACGCTCGAGGTGTTCCACGCGGCGCACGCGCGCTCGCCGAGGACGGGCCTCGCGATCCAGTCGTACCTCCGCCGGACGCCCGACGATCTGTTCGCACTCCCGGCAGGGTGTCGCATCCGGTTGGTCAAGGGCGCGTACCTGGAACCGTCTGCGATCGTCGTCGGCGGCAAGCGGGACGTGGACGCCGCCTACACGCGGCTGTTCGTCACGGCGCTCGATCGCGGGCATCGGATCGACGTCGCGACGCATGACGAACGGATCCAACTAGGCGTGCGGGAACGCCTGGACGGCAACGCGGAAGCCCGAGAACGTGTGGAGTTCCAGATGCTGTACGGTGTCCGCCGGGACCTGCAGGCGCAACTCGCCGGCCAGGGGTATCCCGTGCGCGTGTACATCCCGTACGGCACCGAGTGGTACCCGTACCTCACGCGACGGTTGGCCGAACGACCCGCGAACCTCTGGTTCTTCGCGAGCAACCTAGTGAGGACGTGATGACCGAACGCACCGTGGCCTTCCTCGGCGGCGGCAAGATGGGGGAGGCCCTGATCAGCGGGCTGATCCGCTCGGGCGGCCGGACGGCTGACGAGATCATGGTCACGTGCCGGCGCGACGAGCGCGCGCGGGAGCTTGGCGGGAAGTACGGCATCGTCGCAACGCTGGACAACGCCGAGGCCGCGAAGTGGGCGCGCACGCTGGTCCTGATGGCCAAGCCGCAGGACATCGAGACGATGCTCGGACAGATCCGTGCGCACCTGTCGCCGGCAACCTTGGTGATCAGCTTCGCGGCGGGAATCCGCACGTCGTTCGTCGAGAAGCACCTGCCTGAGGACGTGCCGGTCGTGCGTGTGATGTCCAACGTGCCGGTGATGGTCGACGAAGCGATGTCGGTCGTCGCGGCGGGGCGTGTCGCGACCGACGAACACCTCGGGATGGCCGAGGAGCTGCTCGGCTACGTCGGCAAGGTGCTCCGGCTGAAGGAGTCGCATCTGGACGCGGTGACCGCGACGAGCGGCAGCGGCCCGGCCTACTTCTTCCTGCTGGCCGAGGCGATGATCGAGGCGTGCATCCTGCTCGGGTTGTCGCGCGACGTCGCGACGGAGCTGATCATCCAGACGATGCTCGGCTCGGCGAAGATGCTTCGCGACACCGGCAAGCACCCGGTCGAGCTCCGCGAGATGGTGACGTCTCCCGGTGGAACCACGATCGAAGCGATCCGCCATCTGGAGGAAGCGGGTGTGCGGGCGGCATTCCTGAACGCGATCGACGCGGCCAAGAAGCGCAGCGAAGAGCTCGCTCAAGGCGGCGACGAGGACGACGACTGAAAGCGAGTTGTTTGACATGGGACGTGGTGACCTCAAGAAGGTGCGGAGCTCCAAGGACCGCCAGCGCGCGGTCAAGGAGCGCGCGAAGCGGGCGGCCGCGGAACGCGGCGCCGCGCGCAAGGCCGCCAAGAAGAAGTAGCGCTCAGCTCGCTGCGACGTGGTTCCGCAGCGTGCCGATGCCCTCGGCGGAGATGACGACTTCCGCCCCGGGCCAGAGCTCCCTTGGCGCCTGACGGAACGGGTTCAACGCGAGCGCGTCGCCTCGACCGAGCGGCGTCAGCTTCGACGCTTCCTCGATCGTTCGGTAGAGGCTCGTCGCCGTGCCGTTCAGGTTGCCCTTCGCGACCTCTTCGCCGTCGATCTTCACCAGCAGATACATCACCTGCGGATCGACCTCGTCGGCGGTGACGACGCACGGGCCGATGGCGATCGGGAGGCCGTCGCCGTGCACCACCGGCGCGCCGCTCGCATCGCGTGCCTGCCAGTCGCTCACCAGCGTGTAGCCGAACAGGTGCCGAGCAGGGTCGAACGGTTCGTCGCCCGATGTTTCCAGCCCGAGCACCGCGGCGACCTTCGGTTCGTATTCGAGCCACGCCGCGCCGGAGGGCCAGGGCACGTCCTGCTCGGGGCCGATCACTCGCCGCTCGACGTCGAGCGATCCGGGCGAGAGCAAGCTCGCCGGGAACAGGGGGGTGAGGATCTTCGGCCGCTTGACGCGCCACTCGAAGGCGTCGTCGCGCGCCAGCGCGTTCTGCGCCGCATCCATGACGGTGCCTCGGCTGCGCGAGACGAGACCCTCGAGTGTGGTGGGGAAGGCCGGATGCCCGACCGCGTCGGGCAGATCGACCACCTCACCCTCGAGGATCGCCCCTAGTCGCCGCTGCCCCCCGCGGTCGTAGGTGACGAACCTCATCTGAAAGGGAGACGAAGCGTACGCCCGGGCACCGACGGAATCACGCAGCCGAACGTCGGTTCTTCGGCCGACGGAGGGTCACGGAAGCCCTGGGCGGGCTTCTTCGGCACCGGCTAGCATGGCTCCCTCGCGTCAGTGTTCCTGCAGGAAGGGGCGAGTCGCCATGACCCAGAAGTTCCGTATCACCTACGCCACGCTGTCCGCCGACAACGAGGAGCTGCAAGCCGCCTACGACGCCGCCGTGGACGAGGCGCGCGCCCACTTGGGCAGCAACGTGCCGATCGTGATCAACGGCAAGGAAGAGGAAGGCACCACCGTCTACGAGGAGCGGTCGCCGATCGACCACGACCTCGTGGTGGCCAAGATCCAGCAGGCGAGCACCGACCAGGTCGACCGGGCCGTCGCCGCCGCCAAGGAAGCCGCCCTGGACTGGGACGCGCTCGGCTGGGAACAGCGCGTCGGGATCCTTCGCAAGGCCGCGGACCTCATCGAGGATCGGTTGTTCGTGCTCGCGGCGCTGATGGCCTTCGAGGTGGGCAAGAACCGTCTCGAGGCGCTCGGCGACGTCCAGGAGACCGCGGAGCTGATCCGCTGGAACTGCGACGAGATGGAGAAGCACGACGGTTTCCAGGTCCCGATGAGCGGCCTCGGCGCCGCGGGCGACTACTACGACGTGATGCGCCCCTACGGCGTGTGGGCCGTGATCAGCCCCTTCAACTTCCCGCTCGCGCTGTCGGGTGGCCCGTCCTCGGGCGCGCTCGTCGCGGGCAACACGGTGGTGCTGAAGCCGAGCCCGACCGGCTCGCTGCTCGGGTACAAGCTGTACGAAGCGCTGCGTGACGCCGGCATGCCCCACGGCGCCTTCCAGTTCGTTCCGGGAGCCGACGAGGCGGGCGCGCACCTCGTGCGTCATCCCGACGTGCAAGGGATCACGTTCACCGGCTCGTACGCGGTCGGGATGGACATCTACAAGCACTTCGCGACGGAGCACCCCAAGCCCGTGATCGCCGAGATGGGTGGCAAGAACCCGACGATCGTCACGAAGAACGCCGACCTGGACAAGGCGACCGACGGCGTGCTCCGCAGCGCCTTCGGCTACGGCGGCCAGAAGTGCTCGGCCTGCTCGCGCGTCTACGTCGAGAGCGAGGTGTACGACGGGTTCGTCGACCTGCTCAAGACCAAGACCGAGAAGATCACGCCGAAGAACCCGCTCGACCGCGACGCATACCTGTCGCCGGTCATCGACGACGCGGCGGTGGAGCGGTTCGAGAAGGCGGTGGCCGAGGCCGAGGCCAACGGCCGCGTGATCACCGGCGGCAAACGGATCACCGACGGCGACCTCGGCCGCGGCACGTTCGTCGAGCCGACGGTCGTCGAAGCGCCCGAGGACTCCTACGTGTGGACCCAAGAGCTGTTCGCGCCGTACGTCGTGGTCGGCAAGTTCGACGAGCTCGACGACGCGATCAAGAAGTCGAACGCGACGGAGCTCGGCCTGACCGCCGGGTTCTTCAGCGAGGACGAGTCCGAGATCGACGAGTGGTTGCAGAAGATCCAGGCCGGCGTCGTGTACGTGAACCGGCGCGCGGGCTC
The DNA here is from genome assembly GCA_963792215.1 of uncultured Actinomycetes bacterium. GTDB lineage: Bacteria > Actinomycetota > UBA4738 > UBA4738 > HRBIN12 > AC-51. The sequence goes on along the minus strand of CAWBVL010000007.1, from coordinate 214,219 downwards.
GACCACCGGTGCGTGGCCGGGCGTGCAGCCGTTCGGGGGCTGGAAGGGCTCCGGGTCGACCGGCAAGGCGGGCGGCGGGCCGTACTACGTGCTCAGCTACCTGCGCGAGCAGTCGCGGACGGTGATCGGCGAGTGAGCACGACCACGGACTCGACGCTCACGTACGACGGCCTCGCGGGACAGAGCCGGCCCAAACTGGTCACCGAGTTGCCCGGGCCCGAGGCCATGGCCCGGATCGAGCGCGACCGTAAGGTCACGTCGCCGTCGCTTCCGCGCGCGTATCCGTTCGTGCCTCGCCGCGGGGCCGGCTCGATCGTCGAGGACGTCGACGGCAACATCTTCCTCGATCTGAACGCTGGGATCGCCGTCACGTCGACCGGCCACTGCCACCCCAAGGTGGTCGAGGCCGTGCAGCGCCAGGCATCCGAGCTGCTCCACTACTCGGCGTCGGACTTTTTCCTGCCGATCTACTCGGATGTCTGTGAGCGGCTCGACCAAGTGGCGCCGTTCGGCCATGCCAGGGCGTTCCTGTCGAACTCCGGCACGGAGGCGGTCGAGGCGGCGATCAAGCTGTCGCGCTACGCCACCGGCCGGCAGTACCTGATCGGCTTCTACCAGTCGTTCCACGGCCGCTCGATGGGGTCGGTCACGCTCACGGCCTCGAAGGCGAAGTACCGCACCAACTTCGGGCCGATGCTGCCGAGCGTGTACCACTCCTTCTATGGGGACTTCGACTACATCGAGGAAGTCCTGTTCCAGCGGATGGTCTCGCCGACCGAGGTCGCCGCGATCATCGTGGAGTCCTGGCTCGGCGAAGGCGGCTACGTGCTGCCGCCCGAGGGCTGGTTCCGGTACCTGCGCGAGCTGTGTGACCGGCACGGGATCCTGCTGGTTTGCGACGAGGTGCAGTCGGGCGTCGGGCGCAGCGGCACGATGTGGGCGATCGAGCAGGAGGGCGTGACCCCCGACATCATCCTGTCGGGCAAGGGCATCGCGAGCGGGCTGCCGCTCGGCGCGATGATCGCCCGTGAAGACCTGATGGTCTGGGAGCTCGGCGCGCATGGCTCGACCTACGGTGGCTCGCCGGTCTCGTGCGCCGCGGCGCTCGCGACGTTCGACGTGATCGAGGAAGAGGGCCTGATCGACAACGCGAAGGCGGTCGGCGACGTGCTGTTGGCAGGCCTGCGTGACATCCAGTCGCGGCACCCGATCATCACCGACGTGCGCGGTCGAGCGTTCTGGATCGGCATGACGTTCCCCGATCACGACCAGGCGGCGGCGATCGAGCAAGCTTCGTTCCGCAAGGGGCTGTTGATACTCGGCTGTGGCGACGCCGACATCCGCGTGAGCCCGCCGCTGGTGTTCCGCGGGGACCAGGCCAAGGCCGCGCTCGAGATCTTCGAAGAGGTCGTCGCCGAGGTCGAAGCGGGGGCGTAGTGGGGCTCGCGCCCGACACGCTCACCTTCGACACAGGCGACCCCGTCCGCGTTGCGACGTTCTGGGCCGCCGCGCTCGGCTACGACCTGGTCGACCCCGACCCGGAGGGCGCCTACATCGCCGACCCGGGCGGGCGGACGCGCGGGATCTTCTTCCAGCCGGTGCCCGAGCCGAAGACGGTGAAGAACCGCGTGCATCTCGATCTGCGACCCACCGGCACGATGCGGGAAGAGGTCGACCGGCTGCTCGAGCTGGGTGCGACGAAGGTTGATTACGTCGAGATCGCGGCGAGCGCGGTCGACGGCCAGTCGACCTTCTGGACCGTGATGCGCGACGTCGAGGGTAACGAGTTCTGCGTGCTCCGTGGACCGGGAGACGGATGGGAACCGGATGAGCTCTAACAAGGTCACGACTATGCACGACGCCGTGGCCGAGCTGGTCCACGACGGCGACACGGTGGCGATCGAGGGGTTCACGCACCTGATCTCGTTCGCCGCGGGCCACGAGATCATCCGCCAGCGCCGCCGCGACCTGACGCTCGCACGGATGACGCCCGACGTGATCTACGACCAGATGATCGGCGCGGGCGTCGCCTCGAAGCTGATCTTCAGCTGGATGGGCAACCCCGGCGTCGGGAACCTGCACGCGGTGCGCCGCCGGATCGAGAAGGCGGACCCCGAACCGCTCGAGATCGAGGAGTACTCGCACTTCGGGATGGTGTCGCGCTATATGGCGGGCGCGGCGAACCTCCCGTTCTTCCCGATCCGCAGCTACTACGAGTCGGACATCCCGAAGGTGAACCCGAAGATCAAGCCGATGACATCGCCCTACGACGACGGCACGGAGGTGTACGTGGTGCCACCGCTGCAACCGAAGGTCGCGATCGTGGCCGCGCAGCGGGCCGACCCCGACGGCGACACCCAGATCTGGGGCTTGCTCGGCTGTCAGAAGGAGGTCGCGTTCGCCGCCGAGCACGTGATCGTGGTGGTGGAAGAGGTCGTCGATGAGGCCACGATCCGGCGCGACCCGAACCGAACGGTGATCCCCGGCGCGATCGTCGACGCCGTGGTGGAGGAGCCGTTCGGCTGCCATCCCTCGTTCGCGCAGGGCTACTACGACCGGGACAACCGGTTCTACCTGGATTGGGACGCGATCGCGAAGGAGCAGTCGTCATTGGACGCGTGGCTCGATGAGTGGGTGCACGGGACCGCGAACCATGCCGAGTACGTCGAGAAGTTCGGCGACGCGCGGTGGGATTCGCTGCGGCCCGAACCGGCGTTGTCGGGCGAGGTCGACTACGGGCGGTACGCGTGAGCGACGTCGAGCCGGCCTACTCGAAGAACGAGATGATGATCGCCGCGAGCGCGCGGCTGCTCGGCGGCGTCCACAACTGCTTCGTCGGGGTCGGCCTTCCGAACATCGTCTGCAACCTCGCGCAGTGGACCGTCGCGCCCGAGCTCCAGCTGATCTACGAGTCGGGCGTGTACGGCGCCCGACCTGAGCGGCTGCCGCTGTCGATCGGCGACCCGACGCTCGCGACTGGTTCGACCTCGATCGTCTCGATGTACGAACTGTTCGCGTACTACCTGCAGCGCGGGCATGTCGACGTCGCGTTCCTCGGCGGCGCGCAGATCGACCGGTTCGGCAACCTGAACACGACCGTGATCGGCGACTACGAGCACCCCAAGGTCCGGCTGCCGGGTTCCGGCGGCGCGTGCGAGATCGCGATCCACGCGAAGCAGATCTTGGTGATCATGCGCCAGGCGCAGCGCTCGTTCGTCGAGGAGCTGCATTTCCGCACGTCACCGGGCCACAGCGGCGACCCGGCCCGCGACGCGACGCGCGGCTGGTGGGGCAGCGGCCCGACCAGCGTCGTCACCGACTTAGGTACGTACGGGTTCGACGAGGCCACGGGCGAGATGACACTTCGCACGACCCATCCCGGGGTCACGCTCGACGACGTTCGGACCAACATGGGCTGGGAGCCGCGGATCGCCGACGACCTCGGCGAGACACCGGTGCCGACCGCCGAAGAGCTTTGCCTGATCCGCGAGGAGCTCGACCCTCAGGGGATCTACACCAAGTAACCTGGGTGCCGATGCCCGACGACCCTCGCGACGAGCCCGCCGCCGACGAGACGCAGGACGACGACTGGGCCGCTGAGATCAAGCGGCTCCGCGCCTCGCGCGGCGACCGTCTAGCCGAACAGCTCGCCGACGATTCGCGCAAGGAACCACCGGTCGAGTGACGGATCGCGCATGAGCCACGTCTTTCCTCGCGTGCAGCGATCGTTGCCGACCGCCGTTTCCGCCGAAGGCGCATGGATCACCGACGCCGATGGGAAGCGCTACCTTGACGCCGCGGGCGGTGCGATCGTGGTCGGCGTCGGGCACGGAGACCGGTCACTGATCGAGGCCGCGACCACGCAGTTCGACAAGACCCAATACGTCCACGGCACGATGTTCACGACCGAGGCGGTCGAGACCTACACCGACGAACTGGCCGCGGTTCTCCCGGTGCCGGACGCCCGGATCTACCCGGTGAGCGGCGGATCCGAGGCGGTTGAGACCGCGATCAAGCTTGCGCGGACGTATCACCTGGCCGTCGGCCAAGCCGGGCGGACAATCGTGATCGCGCGCCGGTCCTCGTACCACGGCAACACGCTGGGCGCGCTCGATCTTTCCGGCAAGGAACCGTTGCGGAAGCCCTACACGCCGTGGCTCGGCCGGTTCCTGCACGCGCCGCGCGCCTACGAGTACCGCTGTGAGAACCCCTCGCACCCCGAGGGCTGCGGCGATTGGCACGCCGCCGAGGTCCAGCGGATGATCGAGTCCTACGGCCCCGACACGATCGCCGCGTTCATCGCGGAACCGGTTTCGGGCGCAACGTTGGGCGCGGCGGTCCCGTGCGACGACTACTGGTCCAAGATCGTCGAGGTGTGTCATCGGTACGGCGTGCTGGTGATCGCCGACGAGGTGATGACCGGGTTCGGTCGCACCGGGCGGTGGTTCGGCGTGGATCAGTGGGGCGTCACGCCCGACATCATCACGGCCGGCAAGGGCACGACGAGCGGGTACGTGCCGTTCGGGTTCGCTGCCGCGAGCGGCGCGATCTACGAGGCGGTCGCACCGAAGGGGTTCGTCCACGGGTTCACGTGGTCCCACAACGCACTGGGCGCGGCGGTGGCGCTCGCTGCGCTCCGGCGTCTGCGTGACGATGGGCTCGTCGATCGATCGCGTGACCTCGGCGCGAAGATCAAGGGCGACCTGTCGGCTGCGTTGGACGGCACGCCGATCGTGGGCGACGTGCGCGGGATCGGGATGATGCTCGGGATCGAGCTCGTCAGCGATCGGGAAGAGAAGGCGCCGATCCCGCGGCCGGAACAAGCGACCGAGCGTGTGTTAGCTGCGGCTCGCGACGCAGGGCTGCTGCTCTACTCGTCGACAGGACACGTCGACGGCGTCAACGGCGACCTGATCATGCTCGGGCCTCCCTTCACCCTGACCGACGACGACACCGACGCGCTGGTCGAGCGGACTGTCGGCGCGATCCGTTCTCTCGCGTGAGCGGCCGCGCCGGGTTGGTGCTCGCGCCCGAAGCGCGCATCTACGACCACGGGCCGCAGCATCCCCTTCGCCCCGACCGCGTCCTGCTCACCTGGGACCTGATCGCGGCGGCCGGCCTGGACACGCTTCCTGCCGTCGACGTGCTCGGCGCGGAGCAGGCCTCGCGGGCCGATCTCGAGCGGGTCCATACGGCAGCGTTCATCGACGCGACCGAGCGAGCCGGTCACGGCGAGGAGGGCGATCGGTCGGCGTTCGGCTACGGGCCCGGCGACAACCCGATCTTCTCCGACATGCACGAGGCAGGGGCGCTCGTCGCCGGCGCGTCGATCGCTGCGGCCAAGGCGCGTCTGGCACTCGCACGTGGCGCATGCCTTCAACGCGGCGGGCGGCCTGCACCACGCGATGCCCGCGCGAGCAAGTGGCTTCTGCGTCTACGACGACCCGGCGGTCGCGATCGCGTGGCTCCTCGATCGGGGCGCCCAACGCGTCGCGTATGTCGATCTCGACGTCCATCATGGCGACGGGGTCCAAGCGATCTTCTGGAACGAACCGCGGGTCCTGACGATCTCGATCCACGAGTACGAGCCGTACCTCTTCTTCCCCGGGACGGGTGCTATCGACGAGCGCGGCGGACCGGATGCGCCCGGAAGTGCGATCAACGTGCCGCTGCCTGCGAACACGGGTGACGACGCGTGGCTCGAAGCGCTGAACACGATCGTTCCGCGAGCCGTCGCCGAGTTCGGTCCCGACGTCCTTGTCACGCAGCTCGGGTGCGACACCCATGCGATGGATCCGCTCGCGCAGCTTCGCTTGACGACGCGCAGCTACAGGGAAGCGGCCGGGGTCCTCCACCGCCTGGCGCACGACGCCGCGTACGGCCGCTGGGTCGCGACCGGGGGTGGCGGGTACCAGTGGGCCACCGTGGTCCCGCGCGCGTGGACGCTCTACTTCGCCGAGATGGCCAACGCCACCGGTGAGCTTCCCGACGAGCTGCCGTCGGCGTGGGTGGAGAAGGCGAGCGCAAAGGCAGGCGAGCCAGTGCCGTCGACCTTCTCCGAGCCCGCCCTCGAGGCGCATCAAGCCGACGACGAGGCACGCCGGGTGACCGCAGAGCTCGCAGACAGACTGTGGCCTTGATGACACGCACGAAGCTCGTCTGCACACTCGGTCCTGCCAGCGCGTCGCCGAGCCTCGTGCAAGGCCTGGTTCGCGCGGGCACGTCGGTGTTCCGGCTGAACTTCTCGCACGGCGAGCCGGACGAGCACGCGCGCATGGTGGGCCTGATCCGCGAGGCGGAGGACACCACCGGCAAGCCGCTCGCGGTGTTGGTCGACCTGCCCGGACCGAAGGTGCGGCTGGGTGCGGTCAGTGCCGACCCCTTCAGGTTCCGTCCGGGCCAGCGCTTCGAGCTGCGCCCCGAGGGTACCGGGGACGATCGCGGCGCCTCGACCACGTATCCGGGACTCGCGGGCGACCTCCGGGTGCACGACCGGGTGTTGCTCGCCGACGGTGCGGTCGAGCTCACGGTTTCCGCGATCGAAGGCGACGTTGTCCAGACCAGATGCGTCGCAGGCGGAGCCGTCCGGAGCGGTCAAGGTGTCAACGTGCCCGCCGAGCGACTCGGGTTGCCCGCGGTGACCGACCGCGACCGCGAGGGTCTGGCCCGGGCGCTCGATCTCGGCGCGGACTTCGTCGCCCAGTCGTTCGTCCGCGCGCCCGCGGATGTGCGCGAGCTGCGGGCCGCGATGGGCGACCGCTACGTGCCGATCATCGCGAAGATCGAGACGCGCCCGGCGGTGGACGACATCGAAGGCATCCTCGTCGAGGCCGACGCGGTGATGATCGCGCGGGGGGACCTCGGCGTGGAGCTGCCGATGGAGCAGATCCCGCTGATCCAGAAGGAACTGATCCGTGCCGCGCGCGCCGCCGGCCGGCCCGCGATCGTCGCGACGCAGATGCTCGAGTCGATGATCCACGCGTCGCGGCCGACGCGCGCCGAGGCGAACGACTGTGCCAACGCCGTGCTCGACGGTGCCGACGCCGTGATGCTGTCCGGCGAGACGGCGGTGGGCGACTATCCGTTCGAGTCGGCGCTGGCGGCATCGACGATCGTGGGCTACGTCGAGGCCGAAGGCAAGGTCTTCGAAACACCGGCGCCGCCGTCGCGGCACGCCAACGAAGGATCGGCCGTCGCACATGCCGCAGCGTCGATCCCGGTGGCCGATCTCGGCGTGGTCGCGATCACGTGTTACACGGAGACAGGACGGACGGCGCGTCTGCTCTCCGCGGAACGCCCACGCGTCCCGGTGTACGCGTTCGTCCCGCCGCGCGACGTGCAACGGATCATGTGCCTGCAGTGGGGTGTCGAGGCACTGCCCGCATCACCGCCCACCGACACCGACGGCATGATCGCGCTGATGGACGAGGGCCTGCAGGCACACGGCCTTGCCAAGGCGGGCGACGTGGTGGTGATGGCCGCGTCCTCGCCCGCCGGGCGCACGACGACGAACATGCTGAAGATCCATCGGGTGGGCTCGCCCGTCCGCTAGGTCGGGTCGGCGGCGAGCGACAACATCCCGACCAGCTCGCTCAGCGAGATGTAGATGATGGCCGCCTGCTCGAGCAGCGGATCGTCGACCATCGCCTCGAAGTCCGAGTCCTCTTGGACGTCGAGGCGCGTGCCGATCAACAGCCGGATGTCGTTCAGGCAGCGCATCCAGGCGAGCGTTTCGTCGGGGCTGAGCCGCTTCCGGTGAGCCGTCGCGCGCAGCACCGACGCGGACTCACGCTTGCCCGCGCGGATCGCGTCGCCCATCAGCTGCTCGAAGCCGAGCGCCTCCATCGGATCGTCGACCGAGGCGGGCGGGAAGAGCCGCGCCAAGCCCGGATCGTCGGCCGCCTCCGGGTCATCGATCAACTCGGTGAGCTGCTTCGCCAACGAGGCCAACAGATCCCGGAGGTCATCCGGCAGGTCGACCATCACCGCGCCGCCGCCCGCGGCCGTGATCCCGACGTTCATCGATCCCTCTGGAAGGTCGCCCAAAGGCCGTAGCTGTGTAAAGCGGCGACGTCGGCCTCGCACCGCTCACGCGGTCCGTTCGAGACGACCGCCTTGCCCTTGGTGTGGACGTCCATCATCAGCTTCTCGGCCTTGGCGCGCGGGTAGCCGAACAGCTTCTGGAACACCCACGTGACATAGGTCATCAGGTTGATCGGATCGTTCCAGACGATCACGATCCACGGCACGTCGGGTTCGACGACGTCTTCGACGGTCGGCTCGTCGACGACGGTCGGCGCGGAGCTCATGCGTTCCAGGTCGTCGCCTCACTCAGGCCCAGGAACCGCGCGAGCCGCGCGAAGTTGAGGGTCCATCCCACGCCGAACACGGTCGGAACGAACAGGCGGTCGTCCTCGGTGTTCCACCATCGAGACCGCGCGCGGTCGAGTGTCGGCATCCGGAAGTCGTAGGGGACGAGGCCACCGACCCGGCCTTCCCACGTCCGCTCTTCCTGAGGGAGTCGGAGCTGCTCGACGATCGCCGCGACGAAGACGGCGAACGCCACCAGCTTCACGATGCGCCGGACCCGGTCCACGGGCCCATCCTCTCGCGTGGGACCGGGTATCGTCTCGGGCCGTGAGCGATCCACTCCGCGGCTTCGACCCGAAGGCCACGTACGACGCTGCGTCGACCGATTACGAGGACGCGTCGCGCGACTTCTGGCAGTACATGTCGGCCCGGACTGTGGAGCTCGCGGCGCCGGAGCCGGGGGAAACCGTGGTCGACGTCGCGTGCGGCAACGGCCCAGGGCTGCTCGCCGCCTCGCAAGCCGTGGGACCGACCGGCCGTGTGATCGGGATCGACTTCGCCTCGCAGATGCTCGAGATCGCCGAGCAACGCGTTCGCGCCGCGGGCGCCGAGAACGTTGAGGTACGGACCGGCGACATGACTGCGCTCGACTTCGAACCGGGATCGGTCGATGTGGTGCTCTGCGTGCTCGGCGTGTTCTTCGTCGACGACATGGCCGGGCTCCTCCGCTCGTTCTGGTCGCTGCTGAAGCCTGGCGGACGGATGGCGATCACCGTGTTGGGTGAGCGGTTCTTCGATCCGATGATCGGCGTCTTCCTCGATGCGGTCGAGGCGGAGCGACCGGGGTTCGATGTCGTCCAGCCCTGGCGACGGATCGGCGACCCGGCGGCGTTCCGTGCGCTCGCCGAGGAGTCTGGTCTGAGCGACTTCACGCTTCGGGAGGACACCGACACCCTGACGCTCGAGAACCCCGACGATTGGTGGCGGATCGTGATCGGTTCGGGTCTGCGCCGCACGGCCGAGGCGCTCGGTGACGAGACCGCCGGGAAGGTCCGGGCCCGATGCGGCGAGGCGATGCAAGCGCTCGGGGTCAGCCAGGTCGACCTCACGTCGCAGTACCTGCTCGCGACACACCCGTAGCGGTCGTCAGCGCTTGTCGTAGTAGCGGCGCTCGCCCACGCCCAGCCCCCAGCGGTAGAGCGGCGGCGTCAGGATCCGGAACGCTTGCATCGCGCCCGCCCACCGCGGCACCGAGTACTCCGGCGAGATGTCCTCCCTCGCCACCTTCACGATCGCCTCGGCGACGCGCTCGGGTGTGAGCGTCAGCAGAGAGGGCCTGTTGGTCACGGGGAATCCTTCCGTGGGTACGTACGCCGGATTGACCGAGGTGACGAGCACGCCGCGACGCCTGGTGGACACGTCGAGGCTCTCGGAGAACGCGACGACGCCATGCTTCGTTGCCGAATAGACGGCCGCGCCCGGCACGGCGAACCGACCGGCGAGCGAGGCGATGTTGATGATGTGCCCACTGCCGCGCGACAGCATCCCCGGCAGGAATACGCGCGTGACGTGCATGACGCCGAGCAGGTTCACACGCACGACCTCGTCGATCCGCTCGTGGCTCATGTCGAAGAACGACCCGCCACCGGCGATCCCGGCGTTGTTCACCAGCACGTCGGTCGGGCTCCCGGTCAGTTCCTTCACGAGACCGGGGAGCTTCTCGACGCGTGCCAGGTCGGTCACGTCGCACGTCCAGGCGATCGCGCGCCCGCCGGCTTGCTCGATCCGCGCGGCGACGGCCTCGAGCCGGTCCTTGCGGCGCGCGACGAGGATCACGCGCGCGCCGCGGCGCGCGAACGCGATCGCCGTCGCTTCGCCGATGCCCGACGACGCGCCGGTCACGACCGCGTTGGCATCTCGCAGGTCCATCCCGGTCCTTTCGTTACGCTGCGGGTCCGATGCCGACCGACGTTATCGAAGCCCACGTCCACCGTCTCCCGCGGTTCGATCCGGACGTATGGACGCCGCGGCCGATCGCGCGGGAGGAGCTCGAACGGGCGCTGCTTGCGGGACTCGTCGCCGGCTGGGCGACACACCCCCTCGATAACGTCCGGGGCAACGCCCAGATGCTCCTGGACCGTGATCCCGACAAGGAGTTCGGCCTCACCGGGCTACAGGACGGCCGCTCGCTCGACTCGGTCCTCGACCTGGTGGAGAACGCCGCGGGCGCGCCGATCGAACGCGAGGCGCGAAGCGGGCCGGTCGAGATCCGCCCGGAGCCGATCGTCGACGCGTGCCTCGCGGCGGGGCAGCGGCTCCGCAAGGCTGCCGAAGCACACGAACGCGTCGTGCTCGCGACCGGCCATCCGGTCGGGCTTGCCTACCTGTACCACGAGCTCGCCGCATGGCTCGCGACCAACGGCGCCGACGTCCGCACACCGGCCGGCGGGGCTCGCTGGCGCGAGCCCCGCCTCGACCACGACTGGGAGGTCGTGTACTGGGATCGCGTTGCGATGCTGTCCGACACGCGCCAGCCCCGCCACACCCACTGGCCCTACGCCATGCACCGCATCCTCGAGGCCGAACGTCCCGACGTCGTGTTCGCCGATCATGGGTTCGCCGGCGCCGCGGTCGAGGCGGGCGTCGACACGATCGCGATCGCCGACGTGAACGATCCGGCGCTGCTCGTCGCCCAAGACCAGGGCCGGCTCGAGCACGTGCTGGTCTTCGACGACCACGTCGACCCCAACGACTACTGGCCGGTCTTCCTTGCGCTCGTAACCCCTGACCTGGGCTGATACACGCGGGGCTAGACGCCGTCACACGCCAGCACCTACCATCGCGCCACACATGAGCACACGCTTCACCCAAGCCCGGCTGTTGACCGTGAACGAGGTCGCTGACCTTCTGCGTGTTTCGAGGATGACCGTCTACCGGCTGATCAAGGAGGGGCAACTCAAGGCCCTTCGGGTCGGCCGCAGCTATCGACTCCGTGAGGACGACGTCGACGAGTACCTGAGCAAGCGGTACACCGAAGCCATCTAACGGACCACCTCGCACACCCACGTGACGCGGCGGGGCCTCCGGGGACAGGAGGTACCGTCCATGAACGAGCACGAGCAGCTCGTCGACAGAGCTGCCCGCCACGCGCACACCGTCGTGTTCCTCGGCGGCCTCGACGCAGGCAAGTCGACCCTCGCGCGCGCGACCGCCGCGTTCGCGTTGCGGATCGGGCGTTCTGTCGCCTACATCGACGCCGACGTGGCGGAGAAGACCGTCGGGCCGCCGACCACCGTCGGCATGAAGCACATCCGCACGGCCGACGACCTGACGCTCGACGCACTTGCGCACGCCGACGCGCTCGGGTTCGTCGGCTCGACCCGGCCCCAGGACGACCTCACCGCGTTGATCGGCGCGCTCCAACGCCTCCGCGACCGAGCCCGCACCGAGGGCGCCGACCTCCTGATCGTCGACACCGGCGGCGAGGTCTCGGGGATCGCGGGCGAACTGCTCAAGTACTACATGGTCGACGTTCTGGAGCCCGACCTCGTCGCGGGACTGCAGCGTGGGCAGGAGCTAGAACCGATCTTCGGGATCGTCGACCGCTTCTTCGGGATCGAGATCGCGCGGGCGCCCGTGCACCCCGACGTCGTCACGACGAGCGTCGAGGAGCGCATGAAGGCGCACGAGAAGGCGATGGCCGGGTACTTCGAGGGCGAGCAGCAGCGCTTCCGGATCAAGCCGACGGTGTTCGTGCCGACGATCCCGCCGCTGTACGACCTGCAGATGCTCGACCGGATGCTCGTCGGTTTGTCCGACGGGGCGGGCGGGTTCATCGGGCTCGGCCTCCTCGGCTTCGTGCCCGAGGACGCCGGGCTCCGCCTCACGACGCCCGTGGCAGAGCCCCCGAAAGCCCTTAGACTGGGCTCCGTCCGTCTGGAGGACACCTACCGCGCAAAGCGGGTGGACCTCCGGAACCTCTTCGGAACCGAATGAAAGGCCAGAACGCGTGCCATCCCTCGTGAAGAAGCGCCGGAAGAAGATGCGCAAGAAGAAGCACAAGAAGCTCCTCAAGCGCACCCGGCACCAGCGGATGAAGCTGGGCAAGTAGGCCGCCGCATGAGGCCGCCCACCCGCGTGGGCTCCTCCGCCCGCATCGCCCTCGCGGTCGCGATCGCTTTCCTCACCGTCTCGCTCGTTTCGTGTGGCAACGCGTCCTCGACCTTCGATGCGAGCGCCTCGCAGGAGGTCACCTTCAAGACCTCGGATGGCGTGACGCTCTCTGGCCGCCTGTTCGGGCAGGCCGACGCACAAGAAGGCGTCGTGCTCTCGCACATGCTCCCCGCCGATCAGAGTTCGTGGTACCCATTCGCGCAGCGCCTCGCTGGCAAGGGCTACCGCGTGCTGACGTTCGACTTCCGCGGCTACTGCCCGGGTGGCGAGGCGGGATGCTCGGACGGCACGAAGGACATCAACGCCGCGCCGACCGACCTGGATGCAGCCGTGCGCTATCTCCGCAAGCAAGGGCCGACGCGCATCGGACTCGCGGGCGCGTCGATGGGCGGCACCGCGTCGCTCCTCGTGGCGGGCACCGATCCCGAGAACATCGACGCCGTCGTCACCTTGTCGGCTCCGCAGGTGCTGTCCGGTCTTGCCGTGGGGCCGCCGCAGCTTGCGACGATCTCCGCGCCCAAGCTCTACATCGCCGGCCTCGGCGACCCCGCTGGTTCGGTGGCGGCCGCCGACGCGATGTATGCGAACAGCCCGCAGCCGTCGGACGAACAGATCGTCACCGACGACTCGCACGGCACCGACCTCCTGACCGGGCCCCAGGGCGAGCACGTGCAGGAACTGATCGAGCAGTGGTTCAGCCGGTATCTGGCCGCGAGGCCGACGCCCACCGGCGCGTAGCCGAAGCCTCCTAGGACGATGGCGACGGCAACTCGGTCCCATTCGACGGGCCGGGGAACGGCGCAGACGGCGTTGGCTGGCTGAATTGCACCGCCGCGGCGATCACCAACAGCACGAACAGGATCACGAGCGTGATGGCGGTGGCGCGTCGCACGTCGTGCAGGATAACTAGGCGACGGCCAGCAACGACTCGACTTGTTCGCGCATGTCGACCAACAGCGACCGGAGGCCGGCGGGGTCGTCGAGGCGTTTGCGGAGATCGACCTCGAGCGAGACGGTGCCATCGAATCCGCTGCCCGCCAGATCACGGAGGAACGCGTCGAGGTCGAGCACGCCATCGCCGGGCGGCAGGTGCGAGTCCCAACCCTTCCCGGCGTTGTCGGACAGATGGACGTGCCGGAGCCGTTCGCCGAAGAGCTGTCGCACCTCGATCAGATCGTGCTTGGCGACCGCCGCGTGCGACGTGTCGAGCACGAGATGCGGGATGCCGATCAGCTGATCCAGGTCCTGGTCGGCGTGCAGCATCAGGGGACGCCGGCCGACATGCACGGGGAACATGTTCTCCATCGCCACGGTGATGCCGGTCCGTTCCTCGACGCTGGAGAGCGAGCTGAGCAGCCACTTGCGATACGCCGACTGCCACCGGTACGGGGGGTGCATCACGACGAGCGGCACCTTCGCGGTCACGGCGACCCGCGTCGCGGTGTCGATCTTGCCGATCGGATCCTTGCCCCAGACCGACCGGGTGAGCAGGAGCGCGGGGGCGTGCAGCGCACCGATCCACAGGTCGTGTTCGGCGGCCAGGTCGCGCATCACGGAGGCGCTCTGGCTCGCCGGGTCCTTCGTCACCATGACCTCGACGCCCGTGTAGCCGCATTCGGCGGCCAGCTCGAAGGTCGTCGCCAGCGGCCGCGCGAAGAACGCTGCGGTGGACAGCAGAACGCGGGAGCCGGCCATGGCCCATGCAGGCTAGCGTCGCGGGCCTTCGAGAACCACCCGGCCGTATCCTGGGGCCATGTGGCTGATCCCGCTTGCGGCGACCCTGGTCGCCGGGGTGTTCGCCGTGATGCTCGCCCGGCAGTTCCTCGCGAGGCACGGTCAGGCGCAACTCCTCTGGGCGATCGCCATGGGGATGTTCGCGGTTGCATCGGCGGCAGTGACGATCGGTGTCGCGTCGGGGTGGACGACCCGGCTCTACGGCATCTACTGGGCGCTCGGCGCGGTGCTGAATGTGGCGTTCCTCGCCGGCGGCGAGCTGGTGTTGCTCTTCCGCAGGCCCTGGGTTCGCTGGGCCGTGTGGCTCGTGCTCGTCTTCGCGACCGCCTACACGTTCGCTGTGATCTCCAGCGCTGAGATGTCGGCGGTGGCGCTCGCGGTGCAGCTGCCGAGGGGGATCAAGGTGTTCGGCGGGGGAACGGCGGCCCACGGGCTCGCCCAGCTCGTCGCCTACCCAGCGTTCGTGATCCTCATCCTCGGGACGATCTGGTCCGCGTGGAAGATGCGCGGACGGCCCGAGCTCCGCGACCGGTTCATCGGCACGTTGCTGATCGCTCTCGGCGCGACGGTGGTTGCGGCGGGGGCGGCGTTCGCGGCCACCGGCGTGCTCGCGGGATTCATCGGAACGCTGGTTGCAGGGATCTGCTTGATGTTCTGGGGCTTCCTTCGAGCGTCGCGCCCGATCGTTGTGCCTGACACCGCGCCGGTCGTGGCGGAGCCCGCGCAGGCCGAGCCGACGGCCTAAGCGGTCAGCCGGTCTCGTCCCACGCGGCTTGACCGGGCTGGCTCGGCACCGAACCGATCGGCTCCTGCGTCACCTTGAGCTCATCGACCGAGTTCGGGTCGACGGAAACCTTCAATGCGACCATGCCGTCGACCGGTGCGAAGTCGCCGATGAAGGTTGCCGAGCCGTCCTTGATCGCCCACAGGCGGTACGTGAAGCCCGGCTTGGGACTAGGAACTGCTGTGCCCCACACATACAGCTCTTCGCGATCCGCTGGTTCGATCTCCCTCGTACCGCCGCCGAGGTCATGCGTATGCGAGTCGGGGTTGTCGGCGATGTTCTGCACCTGCGCCAGGTCCGCTTGGGTAAGCGGCGCCGACGGGCCGGGCCCGCCGTCTTGCGTCAGGGCGAGTCCGCCGGCGCCGAGGAGAACCACAGCTGCGGCCGCGCCCGCCACGATCCGGGCGGGGCTCCAGGCGCGGAGCCGCGAACGGCGTCCGCCGCCGTCGAGGTCACGTTGGAGTCGCGGGAGGAGCGTTCCCGGGGGGTTTACAGGATCGGCCGCCAATCCAAGTTCGCCGGTGACGCCGCGGAACGCGTCGAGGGTGGTGCGGCAGGTGAGGCAGTCCGGCACGTGCTGAGTGAGCAGCCGGTCGGCCTCTTCGGCATCGGGGCCCGTGAGCGACCCCAGGACGTATCCCGCGAGAAGCTCGTCGGCCGCGTCGTGATCGATCACGGGGCCTCCGCAAGCAGGGATCGGAGCTTCCGCATGGCAGCGAGGGTCCTAGTCTTCACGGTTCCCAAGGGGATCTGGAGCTCCTCGCCGATCTGAACCTGGGTCTTGCCGTCGAAATACGCCATCTCGAGTACCTGCCGCTGTGCAGCGGGAAGTTCGGTTAAGGCCTCGCGGACCTCCTTGCGACGGACACTCATGTAGCCGGCCTCGGCCACGGCGTCCGCAGGGTCTTCGTCCTCGAGCGGGTCAAGGTTCGCCGCCTTCTCGGTTCGGGCCCGAAGGCGTTGCTCTCTGCGCACCTGGTCGACCCCTCGGTGGTGGACCATCGACAGGAAGAAAGTCCGGAACGACCCTCGTCGGGCGTCGAAGGCCTCCGGAGCTCGCCACAGCGCCATGAAGGCGTCGTGGACGACGTCTTGGGCAAGCATCTGCTGCCCGGTCACCCGGTAGGCGAGTCCGTAAGCCTGTGCTGCATAGCGCCGGTACAGCTCGTCGAACGCCGACCGGTCACCGGCCGCCAGGCGTCGGTGCAGCTCGAGATCGTCGGTCGTGTCCTGGACGGCCATGGCATCCGTATCCTGGCAGCCGTGACCAGCGTCGTCCTGTATGCGCGCGACGGTTGTCACCTGTGCGACGAGGCTCGGCGCGTGATCGAAGACGTTCGCCGCACGACCCCGTTCAACTTCACCGAGATCGACATCGAGACCGACGACGCGTTGATCCGCGACTACGGGATCCGGATCCCCGTGGTCACCGTTGACGGAGAGGAGCGGTTCGAGATCTCGGTCGATCCGGCCGTATTCCGGGCCGCGGTCGAGGCCTGAGATGCGCGGCTAGGCTACGGAGGTGACCGGGAACGGACGTTCGGATGCGCCGAGGCGCGCGATCCCGGACGCGACCGTCGCCCGGCTTCCCTTGTATCTCCGAGCGTTGGTCAGCATCGCCGACGCTGGCGACGCGACCGTCTCGTCCGAGGCCCTGGCGGACGCCGCCGGCGTCACCTCGGCCAAGGTGCGAAAGGACCTGTCGTATCTCGGCTCTTACGGGACGCGCGGCGTCGGGTATGACGTTTGGCATCTGATCCACGAGGTGCGAGAACAGCTGGGCCTGACCCAGCACTGGGCGATCGTGATCGCCGGCATCGGGAACCTCGGCCAAGCACTCGCGCATTACCGCGGCTTCACCGAGCGCGGCTTCCGCGTCGCCGCGCTCGTCGACACCGACCCCGCGAAGCGTGGCATGCAGATCGAAGGCCTCGAGGTGCGCGACCTCGATGATCTGCCTGCGTCTCGTGCGAGACGAAGCCATCGCCATCGGGGTGGTCGCGACACCTGCCACGGCCGCGCAGGACGTCGCGGAGCGGATGGTCGAAGCGGGCTTGCGGTCGATCCTGAACTTCGCGCCGGCGGTCGTGACCGTGCCGGAGGGCGTGACGGTTCGGAAAGTCGATCTCGCGGTCGAGCTGCAGATCCTGGCGTATTACGAGCAGCGCGGCGCCGAGGCGCGCGAAGTCAGCGCGGGATCGTGAGCCAGATCAGGAACGAGACGATCAGGATCATGACCACGAGCAGGATGAACTGGATCGCTCCCTGATCGAAGATCGGCACTTCCTGCGCGGCGAGCAGATGCAGCATCGTTCCTCCTGTTAGGCCGGTCCGTACCACGGCGGCGCGGTGCCACCGACCAGGAATTCCTTGCGCGAACGCTCCGCGCGGTCCAGCAACGGGATGTGCACGATCAACAGCAACGCCGACCCGATCAAGAAGATCAACGAGTAGTGCCACACCTGCCCGCCGCTGTAATGCAGCGTCACGATCGTGTTCGGCCCACCGCCTAAGAAGTGCGCCTGAGCGACGGCGAGCTTCGTCCCGTCCTCGGCCGTCACGAAGCGCAGGTCATCGACCGTGAATTGCGTGGGCTGCAGCGCCGTGTAGTCCAAGGGGTCGTTGCCCAGCTGCGCATTGGCCGTGTCTGCCAGATAGGTGGTCACGACCCCCGTTGCGGCCTGCAGATCGGCGGCCTGCACGGGGTCGCTCGGGTTGGGTTCGGGATACGCGCCGCTCGGATACGACGCGAGCTCCCCGTGGGTGGCGCCGGGATCCAGCCCGGCGGAGTCCACCACCCAGGCGGGCTCAGGCCCGCGCGGTCCGAGGTTCGTCTTCGTCTGAGGACCTTGGGACCAGAACCCGAACAGCCAGATGCCGGACTGGATCGTCATCCATCCGAAGAAGGCCACGGCGACCACGAGATACGCCATGTACCGGCCGAAGATCGCGGTGAGCAACATGTAGACGCTCCCGACGAACAAGATGAAGCCGGCGAGCACGACGCCGATCCCCTTGAACATCACGCCGCAGTCCACGGCGAACGTCAGGCAGGAGTGCTGCTCCATCTACGGGTCCCTCGGGTCGAGTGGCGAGGCGGACTTCGCGTTCTCGGCGAGCGCCTTGTCCGACGCCGCCTTGTTCAGGCAAACGTTCTTGTCGAACGACACGTTCTGCGAGCTGAGCTGCACCAGGTACAGCACGAGGTCGTTGATCTGCTGATCGTCGAGCGCGCCCGAATACCGGATGCTCCAGGACGGCATCGCACCCCGGCCTTCCTGGATCACCTGGAAGATGTCGTCGATGCTGAAGATGTTGGGGTGGTTGTAGAACGGTCCGCCGCAGACCGTGGTGAGGTTCGGCGGGTAGGCGAGGATCGGGTTCCCCTTCGCGTCGAGCGCGTTGATCACACCGCCCTGCAACTCGTTGCCGTGGCAGCGGACGCAGCCCACACCGAGGCCGTTCTCTTCGGAGAACGGTTGGGTCGCGAGCTGGCCGCGTGCGATCGCCTCGGTGACGAGCTGGTTCTCTTGCTTCAGGTTCGTGTTCGGCTCGATGAGCCACATCACCGGGAACCACAGCACGAAGAACGTGACGAGCACCACGCCCCAGCCCTGCAGCTTGAGCAGGAGCGGCGTCTCGAGCGCTTGGTCCGACGGCCCAGGCCGCATCCCCGCGGGGACCTCGGCGCGCTTCCCCTTCGCGCGGTGGCGAAGCGCGACGACCGCGATGATGCCCACGATGAACGCGCCCCCGGCGGCGATCAGCGTGACCGCGGCGTAGTTCGTCGACGCGATCATCCCGGCGCCACGCAGAAGGGGCCTTCGAGCGGTTGGTCGGTGGTATTCGTGCCGCGGGGCGGGCCGAGCTTGATCGTCGAGGTGTCGACGATCACGCTCCCGTCGACGACTGACATCTGGAACCGGTCCAGGCCGCGCGGCGCCGGTCCGAGCTTGTATTCGCCGGCGTTGTTGTACTTCGAGCCGTGGCACGGGCACTCGAACCACTTCGACGAGTTGCAGAACGGGACACGGCACCCGAGGTGCACGCAGCGCTGGTACAGCGACATCACGCCGTCCGACGTCACGCCTTCGGCCGGGTAGTCGGCCAGGCCGGCGCCCGGCGTGCCGTTCCATGCGACCAGGTAGGTGCG
Organism: uncultured Actinomycetes bacterium; assembly: GCA_963792215.1. Classification (GTDB taxonomy): domain Bacteria; phylum Actinomycetota; class UBA4738; order UBA4738; family HRBIN12; genus AC-51. Next base: position 195,065 of record CAWBVL010000007.1, on the reverse strand, counting down.
GGCCGCGCCGACGTAGACGTAGTTCGCGGTCTGGATCTCCGACTTGATCTCCTGCAGCGGGCCGGCGTTGATCTTCGAACCGAACCCACCTTTGAGGTTTGGCCACAGGAACCCGATCGTGCCCAGGCCGAACTCCGCGCCGAACAGCATCACCGACGTGAGCAGCGCCCGCCGCTGGAAGTCACGGCGGCTGACCGCCTTCGCCGGCGCGGCGGGCAGCTCGCCTGCAGCCGCACGCTTCGCGGCGCGCGCCCGGCGGGAGTACCCGATCAGGAACGCGACCAAGAAGATGTCGGCCAAGATCACGACGATGATCACCGCGAGGGTGCCGTTGGAGATGGCGAGGAACGTCATAGCTCGAAGAAGACCCCTTGTGTCCAGGGCCAGATCCAGTTGTAGCCGGGCCCTCGGAAGAAGCAACCGATGATCGTGAGGGTCGCGCCGAACATGAACAGGATCGCGAACAGCGTGATCGCGACCTTGCGATCGCCGGGCTTGATGCTCGGGTTGCGGTCCACGTAGGGGACCGCCGCGAGCCCGACCAGGATGAACGTTGGGATCACGATGCCCGCAACCATCGGGTGGAAGTAGCGGAGCAGCTCCTGCAGGCCGAGGAAGTACCACGGCGCCTTGGACGGGTTCGGGGTCAGGTTCGGGTTCGCGAGTTCGCGCAGCGGCGCGTTGATCAGCGAGGAGAACACCAGCAAGCCGGCGAACAGGATCGCCATCGCGATGAACTCTTCGAGCAGGAGGTGCGGCCACGTGTGAACGCGGTCGCCCTGCTCGCGCTCGACCCGCTGGATGCCCTCGGGCGGCACGATCGCGAGCAGGCGGTGCTTGTCGGGCGCGCCCTTCTTCGGCTCGGGGATGTTGCCGGTCGGCAGCGGCGCCTCACGCACCGCGGCGGTGATCGGCGCAGCGGCGACGGCGACCCCCGCGCCCACCGGTGCGGCGACCGGCGCAGCGGCTCCGCCGTTCCCACTCGCCGCGGCAGCAGCAGGGGCGCCGGCGGGCGCAGCGGTTCGTGCCTGGGCCGCGTGCGCGGCTTCCTCTTCGGGGTGCTCCTTGAGGTAGGCGCGCACCGCGGCGCGGCGAGCGCGTCCCTCGGCGACACGGCGGTCGACCCCCGAGGACGTCTGTGCATCGAGCGCCGTCTGGTAGGCGCCCATGTCCTTGTTGACTTCTTCCCAGGTCATCTAGAGCGGCCCCGAGATCCCGCCGTCCTTACGGATCCGCCAGAAGTGGACCGCGAGGAACAGCACCAAGACGAACGGCAGCGCGAGCACGTGCAGCACGTACCAGCGCAACAAGGTATTGGGCGACACGATCGCGCCGCCGAGGAGCAGGAAGTTGGCCTGCTTCGCGATGAACGGCGAGTAGCCGGCGAGCGACGTCCCGACGGTGACGGCCCAGATCGCCAGCTGGTCCCACGGGAGCAGGTAGCCGGTGAACGAGAGGCCGAGCGTGAGGAACAGCAGCACGACGCCGACGACCCAGTTGAACTCGCGCGGCGGCTTGTACGCGCCGGTGTAGAACACGCGCGCCATGTGCAGCGTCACCGACAGCACCATGAGGTGCGCGCCCCATCGATGCATGTTGCGGACCATGTCGCCGAAGAACACCGACGTGCGGATCGTCTGCATGTCGGTGTAGGCCTGCGCGCCGCCGATGTCGGCCATCGGCCGGTAGAAGAACATCAGGAAGATGCCGGTGATCGTCAGCAGCACGAACAGGAAGAACGACAGGCCGCCGAGGCAGAACGTGTAGGTGAGCTTCAACCCGTGGCGCTTCACCTTCGTGGGGTGCAGGTGCCACAGCACGTTGTTCATCGTCGCGAGCGCGCGGTCGCGCGACGTGTCCTTGTAGCCCTTGCGATAGATCGAGCCCGGCCTGAAGATCGACTTCCAGACCTCAGATTCCCGCAGGTTCGGCGGCTGGATCTTCGCCACTCCGGTCGTTCCTCCCCGTCGCCTCTCCGTACGCCGTTCTACGCCGATTCAGCTTGGTCCAGTGGGACGTCCGCGAGGGCGCGCCGACCTCCGGAGCCCTCAGGCAGTCGCGCATAGTACAGGGTGTCGGTGGGGCAGCGGTCAACACACACCGAGCAACGCGTGCAGGCGTTGTCGTCGACCACGAACAGGGCGGTGGTGGTCGAGCGGATCTCGGCGGCGACCGACTCCTCGTCGGTCTGCTCGACGATCTCGTTGGACATCATCCAGATGCAGTTCCACGGACACACGTCCTCGCACGCGCGACACAGGATGCAGTTGTCGGGGTCGAGCATCAGATGCTTCGGCGACTTCACGCCCTGCGCGAGCCAGGCGGCGTCGACGGCCTCGACCGTGTAGTCGTCATGGATGTCGACCTCGGTCTTGGTGAACGGCATCTAGCGGTACCCACCCGTGGGTCGGGCGCCGGACTCGCCGCCGCGGAGCTTCTTGCGCCAGTTCTGCAGCGCCGCCGACACGACCAAGACAAGCACGAACGGCAGGGTGGTCAGGCCCATCGCGATCGCGTCGCGGACCATCAGATAGCCCTCGGGCGACAGCGGGTTCGTGAGGCTCGTGCCGAACGGGGTCTTGAGGAAGGCCTCGATGTCGGTCGGACCCGCCCAGCCGATCTTCTGCTCGGCGTAGTACATCCAGAACGACGGCATGATCGAGGTCGAGATCAGGAGGAAGAACGTGAGGACGAGCGCGAACGTGACCGCGGAGGTCCAGCTCCATTCGAACGTGCGGAGGAAGTTCTCGATGCGTGCCTTGACGCCGCTCGCTCGCTGCTTCGTCCGCGACTTCGAGGTGACGTCGATCTGACCCATGCCCATCCGTTCGGTTGGCGGCGGAATCATAGCGATTCAACCTGTTCGCCGTCCGTAGGCCGGGTGTCCCAACCGCGGGCGACACCGACATGATGCCCGGGCGGCGCGTCTAGTCACAAACGCTGCACGTGAGGGGACCTCGCCGGACCGTCAGACGCGGCTCCGACCCTAGACTGACCCCGTGGTGAGCACCCGGACGCCCCGCCGATGATCGGCGACACCAGCGACACGGTCACCCATGTGTGGGCGCCGTTGGTCGCGATGCTCGCGGGGTTCGTCTCGTTCGCGAGCCCGTGCGTCTTGCCGCTCGTGCCGGGCTACCTGTCGTTCGTGACCGGCGAGGCCGTGACCGACGAGGGCCGCGGCCGGTGGCACCGGCTGGCGCCGATCCTGCTGTTCGTCGCGGGCTTCACCGTGATGTTCACGCTGTACGGAGCGTTCGCCTCGACGTTCGTCCACCTGGTCAAGGACCGGCGCGGACAGATCGTGGCCGGTGTTGTGATCGTCGTCCTCGGCGTGCTGCTGATCGGGTACGCGCTGGGCCGGGGGTCGATCCGGTTGTACGCCGAGCGCCGGCCATTCCTCGAGCGGGTGCACCCGGGGACCGCCGGAGCGCTGCCGTTGGGGATGGCGTTCGCTGCCGGCTGGACGCCGTGCGTCGGCCCGGTCCTGGGCGCGATCTTGGGTCTGGCCGCGGTGGGGAGCTCGCGCTGGGGCGCGTTCCTCCTGCTCTGCTACTCGCTCGGGCTTGGTATCCCGTTCATCGCGCTCGGGCTCGGCGTGGAGTGGCTCGCCGGTTCCGCTCGCTGGGTGCAGCGCCACTACCGCGCGATCGCCGTCGTATCGGGCTCGCTGCTCGTGGTGGTCGGCGTGCTGGTGGCGACGGGGGAGTTCACCCGGCGGCTGGCGCCGCTGATCAAGTACGGACCGCTGCTGTGACCTCGGGTCTGCGGTCGAACCGCCGCAGGTAGCATCGGAACAGCGATGTCCGGTCCCGTCGCCTCTGCTCCGTCGTCCCTGCGGAAGTCCGTCGCGCTCGTCTGGCGGACGCTCCGCTCGATGCGGACGGCGATCGTCCTGCTGTTGATGCTCGCGGCGGCGGCGGTCGTCGGGTCGCTGATCCCGCAGATCCCCAATAGCCCGCAGCGCGTGGCGGCCTACCAGATCGATCATCCTTTGTGGGCCAAGCTCTGGCAGGCGGCGGGGTTCTTCGATGTGTTCGGGTCGTGGTGGTTCGCGCTCATCACGACGTTGCTGTTCGTGTCGCTCGTTGCCTGCCTGATCCCGCGGTCGCGGGCGATGATCCGGGCCGCCAGGGCCAAGCCGATCCACGCCCGGGAGCTCGACGCCTTCCCCGCGTTCGCGGAGCGGCGGGTGGCGATGGCGCCGGAAGCCGCCGCCGCTGGAGCGGCGACGGCGTTGCGCCGCAGGCATTATCGCGTTGAGCTCGACGCGTCGGCCGGTTCGGTGGCGGCAGAGAAGGGCGCTCTGCGGGAGATCGGGAGCCTCGCCTTCCACTGGGCGTTCCTCTTGCTGCTGATCGCGGTGATCCTCGGCAAGGGGACCGGGTACGTCGGCCACGCCACCATCGTCGAGGGCTATGGGTGGACCGACGCCCAGTTCAACTACGACGGCGACCTGCGGACCGGGCGGTTCTTCGGGGGCAACTTCTCGGGGACCCAGATCCAGCTGCAGAACTTCGAGGACGACTTCCGGACCAGCGGGATCCCCATGGACTTCCGCTCAGAGCTCACCCTCGCGGCGCCGGACGGGACCACCGAGCAGGCCGACGTTCGGATCAACCACCCGGTGGTGTTCAACGGGGTCCGGATCTACCAGTTCGGGTTCGGCTGGGCGCCGATCATCCAGGTGAAACGCGGCGACCGGACGCTGTTCGACGGTCCGGTGGTGCTCGGGCAGACGACGCCGCCGGGCGGGAATCCGCTGGCCCAGCCGTGGACGGGGTTCGTCAAGCTCACGACCCTGCGGCCGCAGATCGCGATCGCGGTCCGCCTGTATCCAGATGCGGCCGCCTATTTCCAGACGATCGCCACCGGCATCCCACAGCCGATGACCCAGGCCAACGCGCCGTTCATGCAGTACGAGGTGTGGCAGGGGAAGCTCCTGGATAACTCCCTGTCCAGCCTGGACACCCGGTTCATGCACGAGACGTCGTCCGGGTTGATCGGCAAGGGGTGGACCGTCGACGCGACGCAAGGCTGCGTGGTCTCCGGAACGAGCGGTGCGATCCCGGCATCGCTCGGCAACGTGACCTGTCCGAACAGCGGGGGACCGGCGACGCTCACGATGGCGTTCCCCGATCTGCGGCAGTACACGACCCTGCAGATCTCGCATGACGCGACCGTCCCCTGGGTGTTGGCGGCCGCTATCCTCATCGTGCTCGGCCTGCTGCCGGCGCTGTACATCTCCCGGCGCAAGGTGTGGGTCCGGGCACGGCCCGACGGCACGGGATCGGTCCTGCAGGTGGGAGGGTTCGCGCTGCAACGGAAGGATCACTTCGATGAGGAGTTCGCCTCGTTGGTCGAGGGCGTGACGACGGCCGCCGGCGGCGCGATCGCTCGCGAATCGCAGCCGGCGTCGCAGCCAGATCCGCAGGAGGTGTCGCCGTGACCACCGATCAATGGGGCCGGCTGTCGTCCGATGCGTTCAACGTTGCGTTGTTCTCCTACATCGCCGCGATGATCTGCTCGTTCGCGTATCTGGCGTTCCGCAAGGAACGGCTGCACACCGCCGCAACGGTGATCGGCGTGATCGGCCTGGTCGCCAACGGCGTCTCGATCGTGACGCGCGGGATCGCGGCGGACCGCACGCCGTGGGGCAACATGTACGAGTACTCGACGATGATCACGTTCCTCGTCGTCCTCGGCTACCTGTGGATCATCGAGGCGCGCGCGAAGGTCCGGACCGTCGGTGGATTCGTCTACGCGATGGCCGTGCTCTGGATGGCGATGGCCGTCTCGTTCTTCTACGTCGGGCCCACGGCGCTGATGCCGGCGCTCAACTCCTACTGGCGTCAGATCCACGTGACGGCGATGATCACCGCGTCGTCCCTGCTCGGGATCGGCTGCCTGCTCACGATCGTGTACCTGATCAAGGCCGCGAGCGAACGGCGCGAGCTCGACCGGCTCCGCACCGGCACGAAACCGCCGCCGATCATGGGCGGCGCCGGCGTCGAGACGTCGGACCCGGACGCGCCCCCCGGCTACGCGGGCGGCGCCGACGAGCCGGTCGGCAGCGCCACGACCTCGAAGAAGATCGGGTTGCCGCCATCGGCGACCCTCGACGCGCTCGCGTACAAGTTCATCCGCTTCGGATTCCCCGTCTGGACGTTCGGCGTGATCTGCGGCGCGATCTGGGCGCAGCAGACGTGGGGCCGCTACTGGGGCTGGGACCCGAAGGAGACCTGGTCGTTCATCACGTGGGTGATCTTCGCCGGGTACCTGCACGCGCGTGCCACCGCCGGATGGAAGGGAACGCGCGCGGCGATCGTCGCACTGGTCGGCTTCGTATCGCTGCTGGTCACGTATTACGCCGTGAACCTGTGGATCGCGGGATTGCACTCGTACGCGAAATGACCTGCTGGGACGCGACAGGGCTGATGTGAACCGGTGCAACGGAAATGGGGGACGACCGGCGCGTCAAGACGCGGTGGTAATGTCCAGCCGGCTCGCCGCAGGCGACGTGACATGCGGACGATGAGGAGCAGGGTGCCGAGGAAGCTGCTGTGGGTCGTGGGGGCCGTCCTGCTCACGCTCCTGTTGGTCGGCTGTGGCAAGGACCTGCCGCAGAACACCTTCAATCCCGCCGGACCGACCGCGCAGTCCGAGAAGGACGTGCTGATCGTCCCACTGATCATCGCGGGGATCGTCTTCGTCGGCGTGGAAGGCGGCATCCTCTTCCTCGCCCTCAAGTTCCGGCATCGCAAGGGCAAGGAGCGGATGCCGAGCCAGCTGCACGGCAACACACGCCTCGAACTGGGATGGACCGTGGCGCCGGCCGTGCTGCTCGCGGTCGTGATGGTGCCCGCGATCTCGTTGATCTGGAAGCTCGCGCAGCGGCCGCCCGACGCGATGCAGATCACCGTGCAGGGCTATCAGTGGTGGTGGGGCTTCCAATACATGGACCAGGACATGGCGGTCAACTACGGCGACCACGGCCCGATCACGACGGCCGACGTGATGGTGATCCCCGCGGGGCGGACGATCGACCTGTCGCTGCGGTCCGAGGGCGGGGGCGCGCACAGCACCGACGGTACGCCCGACCACCAGGTCATCCATTCGTTCTGGGCGCCGCGCCTGTTCGGCAAACAGGACGTCGTGCCGGGCGCGGCCGGCGAAGGGAACCACATCGTGTTCTCCGCCTGGGAGCCAGGCGTCTATTGGGGCCAGTGCGCGGAGTTCTGCGGCCTCGAGCACGGGATGATGAAGTTCCGGATCATCGCCCTGAACCCGACCGACTGGGCCAACTGGGTCCAGGCGCGGAAACAGCCGGCGCCGACGCCGGCCCCGGGCAGCGACGCGGCCAAGGGGATGGATATCTTCTTCGGCACCCCCGGGACGATCGGCGAGGGCGCGGGGCAGTGCATCGCGTGTCATTCGATCGGGGGGACGTCGGCCGTCAGCACGGCGGCGCCGAACCTGTCCGACTTCGCGGACCAGACGCACCCCTGTTTCGCCGGGTGCGACTTCGACACGTTCGTCAACGGCCAGCCGAACGAAGCCGCGTTGTCGGCGTGGCTCGAAGATCCGAACGCGGTCAAGCTCGGTGCGAAGATGCCGGACTACAACCTGACGCCACAACAGATCCAGTACCTGATGGCCTACCTCTATAGCCTCTCGTAGGAGCGCGAACCCGACCGATGGCAACTGTCACCGTGACCCGCGAACGAGGCATCCTGCGCCGCCCTATGGCGACGACGGGCTTCTGGAGCTGGTTCACGACGGTGGACCACAAGAAGATCGGGATCATGTACGGGTTGTCGTCGTTCCTGTTCTTCGTGCTCGGCGGCTGCGAAGCGCTGCTGATCCGGTCGCAGTTGTCCAAGCCGAGCAACACACTGCTGAACGCGGACCAGTACAACCAGATCTTCACCATGCACGGCCTGACGATGATCTTTCTGTTCGTCATGCCGATGTCGGCGGCGTTCTTCAACTACCTGATCCCGTTGATGATCGGCGCGCGCGACGTTGCGTTCCCGCGGCTGAACGCGCTGTCGTTCTGGGTGTTCCTGCTCGGCGCGCTGTTCCTCAACTCGAGCTGGTTCCTGGGCGGCGCGCCCGACGGCGGCTGGTTCGCGTACGCGCCGAACTCGACGACCGACCCGGGCAACGGGATGACGTTCTACGCGCTCGGCCTGCTGATCACCGGTATCGCGTCGACCGTCGGCGCGATCAACCTGGCGATCACCGTCATCAACATGCGCGCGCCCGGCATGTCGCTGTTCCGGATGCCGGTGTTCGTGTGGATGGGCTTGGTCGTGCAGTTCCTGCTGGCGTTCTCGCTGCCGATCATCACGGTCGCGCTGTTCCAGATGCTGTTCGACCGGCGGTGGGATACCGCCTTCTTCGATCCGACCCGCGGCGGGGAGCCGTTGCTGTGGCAACACATGTTCTGGTTATTCGGCCATCCCGAGGTCTACATCTTGATCTTGCCCGCCTTCGGCATCTTCAGCGAGATCCTGCCGGTGTTCGCGCGGAAGCCGTTGTTCGGCTACCAGTTCGTGGTGTTCTCCGGGATCGCGATCGGGTTCATCGGGTTCGGCGTGTGGGTGCACCATATGTACGCGGCGGGCCTGGGTCCGGTCGCGAACACCGCGTTCGGGATCTCGACGGCGATCATCGCGGTGCCGACCGGCGTGAAGATCTTCAACTGGATGGGGACGCTGTACGGGGGCGATCTGCATCTGGACACGCCGATGCTGTTCGCGATCGGCGGCATCGCGATGTTCGTGATCGGCGGGCTGTCGGGCGTGACGCACTCGATCGTGCCGTCGGATTACCAGCAGACCGACACCTACTACGTCGTGGCGCACTTCCACTACGTGCTCTTCGGCGGCGCGATCTTCGCGATCTTCGGCGCGGCGTACTACTGGTGGCCGAAGGTGTTCGGACGATTGCTGCCTGAGAAGTGGGGCAAGGTGCAGTTCTGGATCCTGCTGATCGGGTTCAACCTGACGTTCGCGCCGATGCACATCCTGGGCCTCGGCGGGATGATCCGTCGCGAGTACACCTACCCGGCGGCGCTAGGCCTCACGTTCTGGAACCAGATGTCCTCGGTCGGCGCGTTCACGATCGCGCTCAGCGTGCTGCTGTTCATCATCCTGGTGATCCGCAGCCTGACGAAGCCGGCCGGCCTGGAGAACGAGGACCCGTGGGATGCGCGCACGCTCGAGTGGACGACCGCGTGCCCGCCGCCGGTCTACAACTTCGAGGAGATCCCGACGGTGCACTCGCTGGACGAGTTCTGGCACCGCAAGTACGCAGAGGACGAGAGCGGCCGGCTGGTGCGCGTGCCCGCGGGTGGGTCAGGCGAGGAGCATCACGGCGAGGGCCACGCGATCCATCTGCCGAGCCCGTCGTTCTGGCCGCTGGTCGTGTCGTTCGGGTTCCCGCTGCTCGGCTATGGGGTTCTGTATTCCTGGTGGCTCGTGGCGGCGGGCGCGTTGGTGATCGTGGTCGGGCTGACGGGCTGGGCCCTCGAGCCCTCGGTGGCGGACTGAGCGATGTCTGACATCCACGCGCCGATCGAGTACACGTCCACCGGCCTTCGGTCGACCAAGCTCGCGATGTGGCTGTTCCTCGCGTCGGAGTGCCTGCTGTTCGGCGGGCTGATCACCGCCTACGTGCTGTACCGCGGGCAGAGCACGACCGGCCCGTATCCGCAGGACGTGTTCGACATCGGCTACACGTCGGTGTCGTCGTTCGTGCTGCTGGCGAGCTCGCTCACGATGGTGCTCGCCCACAACGCCGCGCTCGCGCGCGACTTCGCGCGGATGCGCTTGTGGCTGCTCGCGACCGCGATGCTCGGCCTCTGCTTCGTCGGCGGCCAGGTGTTCGAGTTCACGTCGTTCTTCCGCGAGGGGCTGACGCTGCACACGAACCTGTTCGGTTCCACCTTCTTCGTGCTCACCGGGTTCCACGGCGTGCACGTGACCGTCGGGATCTTGATGCTGCTGATCTTGATCGCGTTCTCGTTCCGCGGGTCGCTGTCCGACGACCCAGCGTTCCCCGTCGAGATGGTCGGGCTGTACTGGCACTTCGTGGACATCGTCTGGATCGTGATCTTCACGGTCGTCTACCTGATCCCGGCCCCGCCGCCGCACGGAGCCGTCTAGCGATGGAGACCGACCCGATGAGCTCGACCGGACACCGGATCGAACCGGACACCGCGGCGAAGCCGACCGACCCGCCCGAGCAGCACATCGCGTATCACCCGTCGGCCCGCGAGTACCTCCGCGTCGGGCTGTTGCTCATCGCGCTCACCTGCATCGAGGTCGCGCTCAGCTACTCCTCGCTCGCCGGGACCAAGCTGGTGGTCGCGCTGTTCACCTGCACGGTCATCAAGTTCGTGCTGGTGGTCGGCTACTTCATGCACCTGAAGTTCGACAACGGCCGGTTCTCCCGGGTGTTCGCCCTCGGCGCGATCGGCGCGTTCACGCTGTACGCCGTCGTGCTGCTGATGTTCCGCGTGTGGGCGGGCTGACGCGATGCCGCCCTTCAACGCGCACGTCGACGTCATCCTGATCCTCGGGTCGGTCGTCGCCGCGTACCTGATCTGGGCGCGCCGGCACGAGCGCGACACCGGCGAGGTCACCACGGCGCACGTCCGCACGATCTTCCTGACCGGGATGGGCGTGCTGTTCATCGGGTCGATGTGGCCGCTGCACGACCTGGCCGAGCACGTCTGGTACACGGCGCACATGGTCCAGCACCTGCTCTACACACTGGTCGCCGCGCCGATGCTCGTCGCCGGGATCCCGGCGTGGATGTGGCGGAAGGTGCTGTCGCCGCCGACGGTGGCGCTCGCCTGGCAGAAGATGACGCGGCCGCTCGTCGCCACGCTGATCTTCAATGGGGTGCTGCTGATCACGCACTGGCCGGTCGTCGTGGACTCGGCCGTCGTGCACGAGCCGCTGCACTTCTTCCTGCACGTCGTGCTCGTGGGCTCGGCGATCATCATGTGGTGGCCGATCATGTCGCCGCTGCCGGAGCTGCCGCCGCTCACGCCGCCGGTGCAGATGCTCTACCTGTTTGTCCAGTCGCTGGTGCCGATGGTGCCCGCGGCGTTCCTCACGTTCTCGCATCAGCCGCTGTACCTCGTGTACCAGACGTTCCCACGTGTCTTCGGCATCTCGGCGCTGACCGATCAGCTCGTTGCCGGCCTATCGATGAAGCTGCTCGGCACGCTGATCTTCTGGGGGTTCATCGCGACGATCTTCTTCCGCTGGGGGCACCGCGAGGACGTCGAGGGCTGGGACGCGCTCGCACTGCGTGACGTCGAGGCCGATCTGCGGGCGGCGGGGGCGCACCGATGACCGACGATCCGAAGGCGCCGCGGCCACGCCAGAGCCTGCTCCTGCCGATCCTGATCCCGCTGGTATTGCTGATCGGCATCGGGATCGTGCTGTGGGGGTTCTCGCGGTTGCTGCTTCGGATGGAGCCGCATGCCGCGACCGCGACCGCGTTCGTCACCGCCGCCGGCATCGTGACGGTGGTCGGGATCGTCGCCTCGCGTAAGCGCGTGAACACCGGGTCGCTGCTGACGGTCGGGGTCGGCGTGATCGGTGTGGCGATGCTCGCGTCCGGCGCCGCGCTGCTGCTTGCGTCGAAAAGCACGGAAGGACCCGGGGCCCCGACCGTCGTCCTCACCATCACCGCACCGTCGGGGGCCGCCGGGAGCGGCTTCCAGGACAACTCCCTCACCGCACCGTCCGACACCCCGTTCACGATCACGTTCGACAACCAGGACCCCGGCGTCGAGCACCAGGTCACGGTCGCGTCGACCGACCCGCAGAAGGACCCGAGCGCAACGACCTACGTCGAGGGCGGCGGTATCACGGGCGTGTCGACCATCGACTACTCGGTTCCCTCGTTGCCTGCCGGGAAGTACTTCTTCTTCTGCAGCTTCCACCCGACGACGATGACCGGCACGCTCACGACCTCACCCGGCGCGAGCACCGAGGGACCCGGTGGAGGCGTGTCGTCGTCGATCACGGCGTCGGGGCTCCAGTTCAACACCGACAGCCTGACGTTCCAGGCGGGGAAGCCGACGCAGTTCACCTTCAACAACGACGACTCGGGCGTCCAGCACAACCTGGCGATCTACACCGACAGCTCGGCCAAGAAGAACCTGTTCCGCGGGGACTTCGTCACCGGGGTCGGGAAGGGCGATTACACGATCCCGGCGCTCCAGCCGGGCACATACTTCTTCCGGTGCGACATCCACACCGACATGAACGGCACGGTCACCGTGACGCCGGCCGGTGGGGGAGGCAGTGGGCCACCGACCAGCGGTCCACCGCCGACGAGCGCACCACCGCCGACCTCGGCGCCACCGCCGACCTCGGGTCCGCCGCCGGCCGGTGGGGACACGACGACTGTGACGGCCTCCGGACTTGCATTCGACACGCAGACGATCACGTTGCCGGCGAATAAGCCGTACACGCTGACGTTCGACAATCAGGATGCGAACGTGCCGCACGACATCGCGATCTTCCCCGACGCCTCAGCGACGAACCCGTTGTTCACCGGCGGCATCGTGACCGGCGTGAAGACGGTCCAGTATCAGATCCCTGCACTGCCGCCGGGGTCCTATTTCTTCCACTGCGATGTACACCCGGACATGAACGGCACCGTCACCGTCGGCTGATCCGCGGCCGTTGGGTACCGTGGTCCGTATGCGCCTCGTCCGCTGGATCGCCGTCCTCGTCGCGGTGTTCGCGCTGGCGGCCTGCACCCGAACGACGGACCAGTCGTCGGACGCGAGCACGAGCGTCCGCAGGATGGACAAGCCGTTGCCGACGCTGAGCGGGCCTTCGATCGGCGGAAACGAGCTGTCCACCGCCGATTTCGCCGGCAAGGTGCTCGTGATCAACGCGTGGGCGTCGTGGTGCACGCCGTGCCAGATGGAACAGCCGGAACTCGTCGACGTCGCCAAGCGGTACGCGAGCCACGGGGTGCGGTTCCTAGGGATCGACCACATGGACCAGGACGCGGCGGCCAACGCGTGGGTCCAGAGCTACAAGGTGCCGTATCCGAGCATCGCCGACCCTACGGGGAAGTTCGCGGCGTCGCTCGACTACGTCGGCCTGCCCGACACCTACGTCGTGGACCGGACCGGGACCATCCGTTACATGATCGGGCCGGGCGCGACGAGTGCGAGCCAGCTGTCCGGGGTGCTCGACCAGGTGCTCGGGGATCAGACCAGCGCGTCGATCGCGACCGCGACGAACAGCCCGGCCAAGTAGAGCAGGGAGAACTTGAAGACCCGCCATGCCTGGTCGTCGCTGGGCTCACGCCACAGCTGCAGGCAGCGGTACACGAACACGCCGCCGAGGACCACCGCGGTCGCGGTGTAGACCGGCCCCATCGAGGCGATCGGGATCAACAGCAGGGTCACCCCGAACAGGACCAGCGAGTACAGGAAGATCTGCTTGCGGGTTTCGTCGTCGCCCCGGACCACCGGCATCATCGGCACGCCGGCCGCCGCGTAGTCGTCTCGCATCCGGAGCGCCAGGGCCCAGAAATGCGGTGGCGTCCACAGGAAGACGACGCTGAACAGCACGATCGCGGGCATGGCGATCGACCCCGTGACCGCCGCCCATCCCACCAGGACGGGTACTGCGCCGGCGGCGCCGCCGATCACGATGTTCTGGTCGGTCGAGCGCTTCAGCCACATCGTGTAGACGAAGACGTAGAACGCGATCGCCGACAGCGCGAGGGCGGCGGCGAGCACGTTCACCGTGATCGCCAGGAACGCGTACGCGATCGCGGCGAGCACGAACCCGAACCGGAGCGCCGCCTCCGGCTCGATCCGGTGCTTCGGCAACGGCCGCTGGCGCGTCCGGCGCATCACCTGGTCGATGTCGCGGTCCAGGTACATATTCATCGCGTTGGCCGCGCCGGCGGCCAGGGTGCCGCCGATCAACGTCACCAGGATCAACGCGAGCGACGGGATCGTGCCGGCCGCAAGGACCATCGCCGGGACGGTTATGATCAGCAGCAGGACGATGATGCGCGGCTTGGTGAGCGCGACGTAAGCGCGGATCGTGTCGCCCATCGTGGGCGGCGTGACGCCCTCGGTCTCGGGGGCGGTCGCTCGATCGGGCGACCGGTCGCCGGACGGCTCGACGCGGGCAGCGACGGTGAGCGCCACGACGGTCGCCCAGATCAGCGCGGAGATGGCGACGTGGGACGCCCGCGCCCACGTTGCGAGCTCTGTGAGCACGTTGGCGCCCCCGACCAACACCTGGATGACCAGCAAGATCAGCGCCCCGGTCGAGAGTCGGACGAGCAACGGGGATCGCGGCGTCATCGTGCGGGCGCGGATCATCGTCCAGGCGACCAGGGCGACGACGACGATCGCGAGCATCCGGTGGGCGAACATCGCGACGGCGCCTGGGAGCGACAGGTCGGGCACGAGGCTCTGTCCCATCAGGGGCCACTCACGGAACGCGAGGCCTGCGTTCTCGGCCCGCACATAGGTCCCGACCAGCAGCAACGCGTAGGTGGCGGCCGCCGCCAGAAGCGTTAGCCGCGCGTACGTCCGGTCCCCGCCCGCGGCCGTGCCCAGCAGCGTCCGGGCCGCGATCACCACGACAAGGCCGAGCACGATGAACGCGACGGCGAAGTGCAGCGTCACCACGCTCGGGTTCTCCCCGGAGTGGATGATCCAACCGCCGATCAGCGCCTGGACGATGAATAGGGGGAGCAGCGCGACGGCGAGCCAGGCAGTAACCCGTTCGACGGGGCCCTTGCGGAACAGCGACCACCCGCCGACGGCGGCGAGGGCCAGCGACGCGACGCCCGCCAGGAACGCAAGGAGACGGTGCGTGTACTCGATCAGCGTGTGGTACTCGGCCCGCGGGATCCACCGGCCGAAGCAGGCGGGCCAGTCCGGACATCCGTCCCCCGAGCCCGTCGCGCGCACGATCCCGCCCCACGCGATCAGCAGCAGCGTCAGCACCGCGGTGGTGATCGCGAGGGAACGGAACGTCCGCTTCATGGGCTGGCGTACATGATAGGGAGACGTTCCCACGGCCGCTGGACCCGCACTTGGGATACTGCCGCCATGTCAGGGGCGGCAACCGACTCCGTGCTCGAGCCGGTCGTCGCGCGGGTGGACGCGATCCTCGAGGCCTTCCTCGCGGACCGGCGCGCGGACGCCGCGGCGGTGGATCCGCGCACGACAGAGCCCGTAGAAGAGATCCAGCGACTGGTTCGCGCCGGCGGGAAGCGCCTCCGCCCGGCGGGCACCTATTGGGGGTACCGCGCCGCGGGAGGCTCGGACGGACCGGAGATCTGGCAGGCGGCCGCCGCCGTCGAACTCATCCACACGATGGCTCTCCTGCACGACGACGTGATGGACGCGGACGACGAGCGTCGTGGGGAGCCGTCGGCGCGGGCCCGGCAGATCGCGTCGGCCAGGGATCGCGGCCAAGCGGACCCGGAGCGGGTCGGGGTCGCGGTGGCGATCGTCGCCGGTGATCTCGCCGCCGCCTTCGCCGAGCAGCTGTTCTCGACGGCCGGCTTCCCGCCCGACCGACAGGTGGCTGGCGTGGCGCGCCTTTCCCGGATGCGCCTCGAGCTCGCGCTCGGCGCCTACCTGTCAGTGGCGAACGTCGATGTCGACCCCGCGACGGTCGCGTATCTCAAGGGCGGCTCGTACACCGTGGAAGGGCCGGTGCTGGTCGGCGCGGCCCTCGCCGGCGGTGGTCCCGAGGTCGAGGAGGCGCTCGGCGCCTTCGCGCGTCCGCTCGGCGCGGCCTTCCAACTGCTGGACGACCTGGCCGACGGCGACGCGGTGCCGGGCGCGTCGCGCGCCGAGGCCGCCGCGCTGGTGGAGAGCTCCCGCGCTGCGCTGGCCGATCCGAGCCTCGACCGGACCGCGGCGGAGGCGCTCGATGCGCTCGCGACCCTGGTGGGCTCGCTGTGACCGAAGACGTCAGCGCGATCCGACGGCTGTTCCGGGACATCCCGATGTGCCGCGTCGCGACCGTTCGCCCCGATGGCGGCCCCCATGTCGCCCCGCGTTGGTTCGTCTGGCTCGAGGACGCGATCTGGGTCGCCACGCGTGTTGGCGACACCACCTGGGAGGACGCCCTTCGCGATCCACGGGTCTCGGTCCTGATCGATCGCGGGCGCGACTGGACCGAGCTGACCGGCGCACGCGTGGAAGGCGTCGCCGAACTCATGCCCGCGGAGCATCCGGACCTCCGCGCGCCCATGAGCGCGTGGCACGACAAGTACCGGACGCTGCTCGCGGGGGAGGGCTTCGAGCAGCTCGCCATCGCCGTCCCGATCCTTGGCTTCCTACGGGTTGTCCCGGCGGTCGTGGCCACGTGGGACCACGGGCCACAGGGCTAGACTTCCGCGGTCGCTCGCCTGTGGCGGCGGTAGGCTGAGCTTGTGAAACTTTTCACAAGCTCCCGCCGTCACTGCGCGGCTGGGTCTGAGGGGGCGTGAGGGTGGAGTCGTTCGAGACCGACGTGCTCGTCGTCGGCGCCGGGCCGGGCGGGTCCGCGACCGCGTACCACCTCGCTCGGCACGGGATCGACGTCACCGTCGTCGAGAAGGCCGCGTTCCCCAGAGAGAAGGTGTGCGGCGACGGGCTCACGCCCCGGTCGGTCAAGGCGATCGAAGACATGGGCGTCGACACCACCGACCCCGGCTTCGAGAAGGTCATCGGGCTGCGCACGCATTCGCGGCGCACGACGATCTCGCTTCCGTGGCCCGACCTGACGTCGTTCCCGCCGTACGGCCTCGTGATGCCGCGCGAAGGGTTCGACCATCTGTTGGCGCAGCGCGCGGTGAAGGCCGGCGCGCGCCTGATGGAGCAGACGGAGGCGATCGGGCCGCGGTTCGTCGACGGGTACGTGGCGGGCGCGACCGTCCGGCCGGCAGGGGAGCGTGACGCTGAGCCAACCGAGATCCGCGCCCGGTTCGTGATCGCGGCGGACGGCGCGGCGAGCCGCTTCGGGAAGCCGGCGGGCGTGACGCGTGACCCGAAGAAGCCGCTCGGGATCGCGGCGCGCCGCTACTACCGCATCGACTACCACCCCGGGCCGTGGATCGAGTCGTGGCTCGACCTGTGGGACGGCGACCTGCTGCTGCCGGGCTACGGCTGGCTCTTCCCGGTGGCGGGCGGCCGGATCAACCTCGGCGCGGGACTCCTCAATACCTTCGCGAACTTCAAGGACATCTCGGCGCAGCACCTGTTCGACGCGTTCGCGCGGATGCTGCCGCCGGAGTGGGGCATCGGCGAGGAGACGGCCGAGGGACGCGTGCTGTCCGGTCCGCTTCCCATGGGGCTGAACCGGACGCCGCAGGCGGTGCCGGGGCTACTGCTGGTAGGCGACGCGGCGGGCGCGGTGAACCCGTTCAACGGCGAGGGCATCGCCTACGCGATCGAGACCGGACAGATCGCGGCCGAGCTGGTCCACGAGGCGCTGATCACCGACCGCCCGGCCGTCACGATGCAGTACCCGCGCCTGCTCGAGGACACGTATGGCGCGTACTTCATGGTCGGCAGGTGGTTCGCATCGGTGATCGGCAAGCCGGCGATCATGGGCCGCGCGACCAACGCGCTGTTGCCGCGGCGGGGGATCATGTCGTTCGCCCTCCGCGCGATGGCGAACCTGTCCGACGGTCGCGACGGCGACCTGCAGGACCGGATGCTGGACCTGGCGCTCCGGCTGGCGAAGGCGGCATGAACCATGCCTCGTAGGATGGCGCGATGCTGACCGAGTACCTGCCGATCGTGGTGATGGGCGGGCTCGCGGCGATCTTCGCGGTCGGCTCCATCGCCGCCTCGTCGCTGCTGCGTCCGAATCACCCGAACCCGGTCAAGAGCTCGGCATACGAGTGCGGCAACGACCCGGTGCGGCTGCCCCGCGGCGAGCGGTTCAGCGTCAAGTTCTACGTCGTCGCGATGCTGTTCATCATCTTCGACATCGAGACGATCTTCCTGTTCCCGTGGGCCGTATCGTTCCGGCGCCTCGGGCTCTTCGGCCTCGTGGAGATGGCCGTGTTCGTGGGGCTGGTGTTCGTCGCCTACGCCTACATCTGGCGCAAGGGCGGGTTCGATTGGGCCCACGAGGTCGTGACCCCGAGCGAGCCGGAGGAGGTCGTCGCGCGCGAGCGCGCGCAGGAGCTGGAGCGGGAGCGCGCGCTGGAGGAGGCCGCGCATGCCGGTTGAACGCTACGAGGGCGTGCATCTCGGCACCACCCCGGAGGAGATCGAGGACGAGGTCGAGCGCGGCGTCCTGCTGACCACGATGGACCGCGCGATCGGTTGGGCGCGCAAGCAGTCGATGTGGCCGGCGACGTTCGGGCTCGCCTGCTGCGCGATCGAGATGATGGCCACCGGCGCCGGGCAGTACGACCTGTCCCGCTGGGGGATGGAGGTCTTCCGCGCGTCGCCGCGCCAGGCCGACCTGATGATCGTGTCGGGCCGCGTCTCGCAGAAGATGGCGCCGGCGCTCCGCCGGATCTACGACCAGATGGCCGACCCGAAGTGGGTCATCTCGATGGGCGTGTGCGCGTCCGCCGGCGGGATGTTCACCAACTACGCTGTCGTGCAGGGCGTCGACACGATCGTGCCCGTCGACGTCTACGTGCCGGGCTGCCCGCCGAAGCCCGAGATGTTGATGTACGGGATCCTCACGCTCCAGAAGAAGGTGCGGACGGAGGAACCGTTCAAGTGAGCGTCACCGAGCTCGCGGAGTCGGTGGGCGCCCGCTATCCGGACGTCGTCGTGGCGCGCGGCGAAGCGACCGTCGTGATCGACCGCGACGAGCTGCTCGAGGCGCTGGCGTGGCTCCGCGACGAGCGCGGCATCCAGCTTGACGCGCTCTCGTCGGTGACCGCGACGCACTGGCCCGACCGCGACCCTGCGTTCTGGGTGGTGTACGAGCTGCGGTCGACCGCGCTCGCGCAGCGCCTGCGCGTGAAGGTGCCGGTGCGTGAGGACGACCAGCATGTGCCGAGCGTCACCGAGCTGTTCCCCACGGCGAACTGGCACGAGCGCGAGACGTTCGACCTGTACGGGATCGTGTTCGACGGGCACCCGGACCTGACGCGGATCCTGTTGCCCGCCGGTTGGTCCGGGTATCCGCTCCGCAAGGACGAGCCGCTCGGCGGGGTGCCGACGTGGTTCAAGGGCGGCGCGACGATGCCGCCGATCGACGAGCGGGGCATGGCGTGAGCACCAGCCGCCAGGACCTCCCCCTCGCGCCGTTCGATCCGTCCGGCGACGTCGCCGAGGGCTTCCGCGATCCGTCGACGGGCGACTACCGCCAGGAAACGATGATCATCAACATGGGGCCGCAGCACCCCTCGACGCACGGGGTGCTTCGCCTGCTGTTGGAGCTCGACGGCGAAACGATCATCCGGGTCAAGCCGGTGATCGGCTACCTGCATACCGGCATCGAGAAGAACACCGAGTACCGCTCGTGGGTGCAGGGCGTGACCTACGTCACGCGTGCTGACTACGTCGCGCCGTTCTTCAACGAGCTCGCGTACTGCATGGCGGTCGAGCGGCTGCTCGGCGTCGAGGTCCCCCCGCGCGCGGAGGTGATCCGCGTGCTCGTCTGCGAGCTGAACCGGATCACGTCGCACCTGGTGGCGCTCGCGACCGGCGGCCTCGAGCTCGGCGCCTCGTCGGTGATGCTCTACGGCCTTCGTGAACGCGAGCTGATCATGGAGATCTTCGAGACCATCACCGGCCTACGGATGAACCACGCGTACATCCGCCCCGGCGGCCTCGTGATGGACCTGCCGGAGGAGGCGCCGCGGAAGCTCCGCGACCTGATCGACCTGCTGCCGCATCGCATCGACGAGTACGAGACGCTGCTGAACGACAACCCGATCTGGCGCGAGCGGAACACCGACGTCGCCGTCATGTCGGCCGAGCGCTGCATGCAGCTCGGCATCACCGGGCCACCGCTCAGGAGCGCCGGCGTCGCGCTCGACCTCCGCAAGGACGAGCCCTACTGCGGCTATGAGACCTACGACTTCGATGTGATCACACGCACCGAGGGCGACGCGTACGCGCGCTACCGCGTGCGGATCGACGAGATGCGCGAATCGCTGAAGATCGTCGAGCAGGCGTTCTCGCGGCTGGCCGACACGCCGGGCCCGGTGATGATCGACGATCCCAAGGTCGGGTGGCAGGGGAAGCTCTCGGTCGGCCCGGATGGGATCGGCAACGACCCCGCGTACCTCGCCCACATCATGGAAGAGTCGATGGAAGCCCTGATCCATCACTTCAAGATGGTGACGCAGGGCGTGGAGGTGCCGCCGGGCGAGGTCTACACGGTGGTCGAGGCGCCGCGCGGCGAGCTCGGGATGTACGTGGTCTCCGACGGTGGGAACCGGCCGTACCGGGTCAAGATCCGAGACCCCTCGTTCGTGAACCTGCAGGCGGTGCCGATCTGATCGAGGGCGCGCTGATCGCCGACATCATCCCGGCGATCGCCTCGATCGATCCGGTGATGGGCGGGGTCGATCGCTGATGCGGCCCGGCGGGGACGAGAGGGTCTTCGAGGGAGCGACGCTCGACGACGCGCGGGCGATCATGGCCCGATACCCGGCGTCGCATGAGCGTTCGGCGATCATGCCGCTGCTCTACCTCGCGCAGTCGCTCGACGGGATGGTGACGCAGGACGCGCTCCGCGAGATCGGCGAGCTGCTCGGGATCACGACCGCGGAGGTGGAAGCGGTCGCGACCTTCTACTCGATGTACCGGTTGCGGCCGACCGGCGAGCACGTCGTGAACGTCTGCACCAACCTTGCGTGCAAGTTGCGTGGCGCGAACGCGGTGTACGTGGCGGCGCACGAAGCCGCGGGCGTGGCGCAGGGCGCCGAAAGGTCCGACGACGGGTTGTTCACCGTCCATGAAGAGGAGTGCCTCGGCGTGTGCGACCACGCGCCGGCGGTGCAGGTCGACTTCTGCAACCACGACGAGGTCACGCCCGAGCGGATGCGCGAGCTGATCGCGTCGCTGCGCGGTGGCGATGTGCCTGCCCCGGCGCGCGGTCCGGTGTTCGCGAACTTCAAGGCCGCGTCCCGTGCGCTGGCAGGCCTCGAGGAGGTGCCGGCCTCGTGACGTTCGAGCCGCGCCTGACACGCAACTGGTCGAACGCCGACGCGATCGGGCTCGACGGCTACGTCGCGGCCGGTGGCTACGCGGGACTGAAGAAAGCGGTCGCGATGAGCGACGCCGACCTCGTCGAGGTCGTCAAGGCGAGCGGCTTGCGCGGGCGTGGGGGCGCCGGGTTCCCGACGGGGATGAAGTGGGGCTTCGTGCCGCGCGACACCGGCAAGCCGACGTACGTCGTCGTCAACTTCGACGAATCCGAGCCGGGGACGTGCAACAACCGCGAGCTGGTCGAGCGCGAGCCGCACCGGCTGCTCGAGGGCACCGCGATCGCGGCGCGCGCGATCGGCTGCGAGACCGCGTTCATCTATGTGCGCGGCGAATACCTGTGGCAGTCGATCGTGCTCGAGCGCGCGATCGGCGAGGCGTACGCGGCCGGCTACCTCGGCGGTGACGTTGCAGGGTCGGGCACCCGGGTCGACATCGTGTTGCACCGCGGCGCGGGCGCCTATATCTGCGGCGAGGAGACGGCGCTCCTCAACTCCTTGGAAGGCGTGCGCGGCCAGCCGCGTTTGCGTCCGCCGTTCCCGGCGGTCGAAGGGCTGTACGCGAGTCCGACCGTGATCAACAACGTCGAGACGCTGATGAACGTGCCCGACATCATCGACCGCGGCGCCGACTGGTTCCGCGAGGTCGGGACCGAGAAGTCGCCCGGGACCAAGATGATCACGATCAGCGGTAAGGTCGAGCGGCCGGGCAACTACGAGATCGCGCTCGGGACGCCCTTCCGAGAAGTGCTCGACGACCTCGGCGGCGGGATGCTCGGCGATGGGTCGCTCAAGGCGTGGACGCCGGGCGGCTCGTCCACCCCGATGCTCACGGCGGCGCACATCGACACCGCGCTGGACTACGAGTCGCTGTCGGCCGCAGGCTCGCTGCTCGGCACCGCGGCGATCATGGTGATGGATGAGACCGACTGCGTCGTCGACTGCGCGCAGCGGATGGTCGCGTTCTACGCGCACGAGTCGTGCGGCAAGTGCACGCCGTGCCGCGAAGGAAGCTGGTGGGCGACGCGCGTCCTTGCGCGGATCGAGCACGGCTACGGTCGCGAGGTCGACATCCCGCTGATGCACGACGTCGGGAAGAACACGCTGTTCCGTGCCTTCTGCGCGCTCGCCGACGGCACCGCGTCGGTGATCAATTCGTCGCTGCAGCACTTCGCCGACGAGTACGAGGAGCACGTCCGGCTCGGGCGCTGTCCGCTGCAGGATGCGCCGGCCGAAGCCGAGGTGCCAGAGATGCAGGGGGTGGTGGCCTCGTGAGCGCCAACCTCGTGACGCTGACGATCGACGGCACGGAGGTCACGGTGCCGAAGGGCACACTGATCATCCGCGCGGCCGAGCAGGTCGGTGTCGAGGTTCCGCGGTTCTGCGATCACCCGTATCTGGCGCCGGCCGGCGCGTGCCGCCAGTGCTACGTCCAGATCGAGGGCCAGCCGAAGCTCGCGACGTCGTGCACCGTGACCGTCGCCCCGGGCATGGTCGTGTCGACCCAGAACACGAGCGATGCCGCCCGCGAGGCGCAGGTCGCGAACCTCGAGTTCCTCTTGTTGAACCACCCGCTGGACTGCCCGATCTGCGACCGCGGCGGCGAGTGCCCGCTACAGGATCAGGCGCTCGCGTTCGGGCCGGGGGAGAGCCGGTTCATCGAAGCCAAGCGGGTGTTCCCGAAGCCGATCCCGATGTCGCCGCTCGTCGGCCTCGACCGCGAACGGTGCGTGTTGTGCGCCCGATGCACGCGGTTCTGCGACGAGATCACCGGCGACCGGTTCCTTGAGATGTACGCGCGCGGGGCTGGTCAGCGCGTCTCGATCGCCGCGGGGGAGGACCTGGCGTCGCCGTTCAGCGGGAACGTCGTGCAGATCTGTCCGGTCGGTGCCCTGACGGCGACGCCGTACCGCTTCGTCGCGCGGCCGTTCGACCTGACGAGCGCGGACAGCGTCTGCCGGCATTGCAGCGCTGGGTGCGTCGTGCGGGTCGACCAGCGTCGTGGCGATGTCGTGCGCGTCCTTGCGCGCGACAACCCCGAGGTGAACGACGCGTGGATCTGCGACAAGGGGCGGTTCGCGTTCCGCCACGACGACCAGCCGACGCGGATCACGACCCCGCTGGTGCGTGACCGCGGCCTTGAGCCGGCGTCGTTCGGCGAGGCGTTGATGCGGGTAGCGGACGCGTGCCGTGCGGCACGCGTCGGTGTGCTCACCGGTGGCCGGCTGATGGATGAGGACGCCTACGCGTTGGCCAAGCTCGCGCGGACGGTACTCGGGACGAACGACATCGACCACCGTCGGGTGCCGCAACCGGTCGAGGTCGACAGGCGTGCCGCGTTGATGGCGACCGATCGCGATCGCGCCGTCACGTACCGCGACCTCGAGCAGGCACCGGTGATCGTCGTGGTCGGCCTCGACGCAGAACAAGAGATCCCGATCCTGCACCTCAGGTTGCGGAAGGCGGCGAATCGCGGGGCGCGGATCGTCGTGGTGCACCCGAGGGAGACGCGGCTGTTCGACGTCGCCGAGCACGTGCTGTGCCGGCCCGGCGATGAAGCGAGGCTCCTCGCCGGCGGCGCGAACGAGACGCTGGACGCTGCACTCTCGGCACTTCGGGATGCCGAGGGCCGCGGTGTGGTCATCGCCGGCGAGCGACCCGGCGCCGGAGCCGCGGCGTTCGGGGCGGCCGAGGCCAACGGTGCACGCTATGTCTTCGCGACGAGGCGCGCCGGTGATCGCGGGACGCTCGCCGCTGGTGTCCACCCCGCGCTCGGCCCCGGCGGACGGCGGCTCGACGATCCAGCGGAACGCGACGAGCTCGAGCGGGTGTGGGGACCGGTGATGTCGACCGGACCCGGGCGCGACGCGACCGAGATCCTGCGCGCGGCCGCTGACCGCGAGCTGGACGTCCTGTACCTGGTCGGCGTGGACCCGCTCCGTGACGCGCCGGACGCCGCGCTCGCGCGCCGCGCGCTGCAGAACGTGGACACCGTCGTGGTGCAGTCGCTCGAGCTCGACAACCTCGAGCCGTACGTGACGGTGTTCCTGCCGGCCGCGTCGATCCTCGAGCGCGACGGCCACGTGAGCGATTGGGAGGGCCGCAGCCAGTGGGTGCGGCCGCTCCGCACGCCCGCGGGGATCAGCCGGCCGGATTGGGAGATCTTCGCCGGTCTCGCCGCCGCGTCCGGCAGCGACCTCGGGTTCGACACGCTCGACGAACTGCACGACGAGATGGGCCGCCTGCTCGCACCGCGCGAGGCTTCCGAGGAACCGGCTCGGGCGGCATCGTCCGAGCCGGCCGCCGACGGGCTCATCCTTGTGACCTACCCGCTGTTGATCGACGACGGCCGGATGGTGCAAGACGTGCCCGAGCTCCACGAGGCGCTCGGCGACCCGCCGTTCGCGGAGGTCAACCCACGCGACGCGCAGGCCCACGGCCTCGCCGATGGCCTCGGCGTCCGGTTGCGCACGGCAGCCGGCGAGGCCGTCCTGCCCGCGCACGTGACCGACCGCGTCGCGGAAGGAACGGTCTTCGTTCCCTTCAACCAGCCTGGGTTCGCGGCCAACACGCTCCTCGCCGGCGCCTTCACCGTGCCCGTCGAACTCGAGGCCGTCGAAACACCGGAGGCACCAGGGGCCGACGCGGAGGTCGACGCCGAGCCGGTTGCCCTCGCAAGGGAGTCCGCGTGACCTGGATCGACTGGGGCGTGCTGATCGGCAAGGTCGTGATCGTCTTCGCCGCGCTGCTCGTGACGGTCCTGCTCGTCATCTGGATGGAGCGCAAGGTGATCGCCGACTTCCAGACGCGGACAGGCCCCATGCGCGCAGGCCCGCGCGGCGTCCTCCTCACGCTCGCCGACGGGCTCAAGCTCTTCTTCAAGGAGATGATCCATCCGACGAACGCCGACCGGTGGGTGTACCGGATGGCGCCGGCGCTCGCGGTGATCCCTGGGTTCCTCGCGATCGCCGTGGTGCCCTTCGGCCCGTCGGTCCAGATCTTCGGGCGAACGGTCGGGCTGCAGCTCGCCGACATCTCCGTCGGCGTCCTCTGGGTGCTCGCGATGACGTCGATCGGCGTCTACACGGTCGTGCTCGCGGGCTGGTCGAGCGGCTCGAACTATCCGCTGCTCGGCGGTGTGCGCTCGAGCGCGCAGATGGTCAGCTACGAGGTCGCCATGGGTCTGTCGCTCGTCGCGCTGATCATGTTCGCCGGCCACCTGCGCATGTCCGAGATCGTCGATGCGCAGGACAAGGTCTGGTACGTGATCCCGCAGTTCCCGGCGTTCGTCGTGTTCATGATCTGCGCGCTCGCCGAGGTGAACCGGCCGCCGTTCGACTTGGCCGAGGCCGAGTCCGAGCTCGTCGCCGGCTATCACACCGAGTACTCGGGGATCTCGTTCGCGATGTTCCAGCTCGGCGAGTACGTCAACACGGTGGTCGCCGCGTCGATCGTCGTGACGCTGTTCCTCGGCGGGTGGCGCGGGCCGTGGCCGTGGGAGGGCGCGTGGTTCGTCGTCGGCGGACTGTTCTGGTTCTTCCTGAAGCTGATCGTGGTCCTCTACGTCTGGATCCTTGTGCGCGGGACGCTGCCGCGGCTGCGTTACGACCGCCTGATGAACTTCGGGTGGAAGTACCTGATCCCGTTCGGCCTGTTCTGGGTGCTCGCGACCGGCGCGATCATCGTGCTGCCCGACACGTACGGCCGGCGCAAGGGCGCGTTCCTTGCGGTCGGTCTGATCGTGGCCGCATGGCTGGTCGGGTCGTTCATGAAGCCACTGCTCGAGGCGCCCAAGTCGGAGGCGCAACCCGCAGCACAAGAGGAGTCGACCGCATGAGCGAGGACCGCGAGCGCCGCGACCAGGAGCAAGCGCGCCCGTCCTCGCCCGTGTGGGCGGTGGCCAAGGGCCTTGCGACGGTCTTCAAGCAGACGTTCCGGCGCGACAACACCGAGCAGTACCCGAAGGAGATCGTGCCGCCGCCGCCGCGCTCGCACATCGGGCGCCACCGGCTGAATCGCCACGAGAACGGTCTGGAGAAGTGCATCGGGTGCGAGCTCTGTGCGTACGCGTGCCCGGCCGACGCGATCTGGGTCGAAGGCGAAGACAACGATCCGGCGGCGCCGGTGAGCCCGGGGGAGCGGTACGCGAAGGACTATCAGATCAATTACCTGCGCTGCATCATGTGCGGCCTGTGCGTGGAGGCGTGCCCGACGCGCGCGCTCACGCTGACGAGTTACTACGAGATGGCGTTCACCTCGCGTGAGGACGCGATCTGGACCAAGGACATGCTCCTCGAGGCGCCGCCGCCGCTCGGCACCGACCCGGTGGACAAGGAGGGCATCTAGGTGCCGCTCGACAACGTCGTCTTCTGGGTGTTCGCGCCGATCGCGGTCGCCGCGGCGATCGGGATGCTCGTCACCCGAAGCGTCGTGTACGCGGCGCTGTTCCTGGTCGTGAACTTCGGGTGCATCGCGGTGATGTACCTCGTGCTCGACGCAGCGTTCCTGTTCGCCGTGCAGATCATCGTCTACGCGGGCGCGATCATGGTGCTGTTCCTGTTCGTGATCATGCTGCTCGGCGTCGACCGGATCGACGTGCGGTCCGAGCGGCTGTGGCTGCAGCGACCGGTCGCGATCGTCCTTGCGATCGGGTTCGCGCTCGAGGTCGGTGCGGCGGTACGGGCTGGGGTCGGGTTCGCCACCCATGCGCCCGTCGGGTTCGACGCTCTGCAGCCGGCGGGCAACGCCCAGGGGGTCGCCGAGGTGCTGTTCCGCGACTACTTCTTCCCGTTCGAGGCGACGTCGATCCTGCTGATCGTCGCGGCGATCGCGGCCATGGTCCTCGCCCAGCGGAAGGTTCGTGCGATCACGCAGGCCGAGCTCGGCGAGGAGCTGGAGCACGAGCCGGCCGACGACGTCGAGCCGGAGATCGAAGTCACGCCGTGAGGACGCCGATCGCCTACTTCCTGTTGTTGGGCGGGATCTTGTTCTCGCTCGGCACCGTCGGCGTGCTGATCAACCGCAATGCGCTGCGGATCTTCATGTCGGTCGAGCTGATGCTGAACGCGGTCAACCTGACGCTCGTCTCGTTCGCACGGATGCACAACGACCTTGGCGGGCAGGTGCTGGCCTTCTTCTCGATGGTGGTGGCGGCGGCCGAGGTGGTCGTCGGCCTCGCGATCATCGTGTCGATCTACCGGCGTCGGCGGACGATCGATGTCGACGCTGTCCGAGAGATGCGGTGGTAGATGCGGTGGTAGGCGCGCTCGTTCCGCACGCCGTCAGCACCCTGTGGCTGATCCCGGCGCTCCCGCTCGCCGGCGCTGCGATCAACCTGTTCTTCGGGAACCGCCTCGGGAAGTGGGCGGGCGTGCTCGGGACCGCCACGGTCTTCCTGTCGTTCGGCGTCTCGGTCGCGGCTGTGCTCAACCTGTTGTCGTACGCGACCGACGACCGGCTCGCCCTCCAGCACCTCTTCGATTGGATCTCGGTCGGCGGGTTCAACGTCGGCGCGGACCTGCGGCTCGACACGCTCAGCGCCACGATGATCATGGTGGTCACCGGGATCGGCGCGCTGATCCACCTGTACTCGATCGGGTACATGGCCGAGGACCCGCGGCGGGGTCGGTTCTTCGCCTACATGAACCTGTTCGTGTTCTTCATGCTGATGCTGGTTCTGGGCGCGAACTACCTGGTGCTGTACCTCGGGTGGGAGGGGGTCGGCCTCTGCTCCTACCTGCTCATCGGGTTCTGGTTCACGGTGCCGGGCAACGCGGAGGCCGCGAAGAAGGCGTTCATCACGACGCGGATCGGCGACACCCTGATGCTGATCGGGCTCGCCTTGCTGGTGTTCAAGTTCGGCACGCTCGACTTCGAGGCGATCTTCGGCACCGCGGGCAGCGTGCTGACCAAGAACGCCGCGACCGTGATCGCGCTGCTGTTGTTCGCCGGCGCGATCGGGAAGTCGGCGCAGCTGCCGCTGCAGGTCTGGTTGCCCGACGCGATGGCCGGTCCGACGCCGGTCTCGGCGTTGATCCACGCGGCCACGATGGTGACCGCTGGCGTGTATCTCGTGGTGCGGTCGCACGTCCTGTTCGAGATCTCCGGGGTCGCGCTCACCGTCGTGCTGGTGGTGGGCGTCGCGACGGCGTTGTTCGCGGCGACGTGCGCGATCGCGCAGTTCGACATCAAACGCGTGCTCGCGTACTCGACGATCAGCCAGCTCGGCTACATGTTCATCGCGGTCGGCATGCGCGCCTACGGCGTCGCGATGTTCTTCCTCGTCGCGCACGCCTGCTACAAGGCGCTGATGTTCCTGGGCGCCGGCTCGGTGATCCACGGGATGCACGACGAACAGGACATGCGGCAGATGGGTGGCCTCCGCCGTGCGATGCCGTGGACGTTCGCGACCTTCGCGATCGGCGGCCTCGCGCAGGCTGGTGTGCCGCCGCTCGCGGGGTTCTTCGCGAAGGACGCACTGCTCGAGGTCGCCAACCACACGGGGCGCGAGGTCGTGTTCGTGCTCGGCACGGTCGCGGCGTTCCTGACCGCGTTCTACATCGGCCGGATGATCTGCATGACGTTCCTGGGAGGGGAACGGTCCGCCGCCGCCGAGCACGCGCATGAGTCGCAACTCGTGGTGCTCGTGCCGCTCGTGGTGCTCGCGCTCGGCGTGGTGGTCGTTGGAATCCTGCAGCTCAACCCGGAGGGCACGATCACGAAGGCGCTCGAGCCGGTCGTGGGCGCGACGGCGCTGGGCGCCGGGCTGTCCGTGCCCGCCTTGATCGGCATGGCGGTCGCGGTCGCGCTCATCTCGCTCGCGATCGCGTGGTGGATCTACGGCTCCGGAGGGGTGGACACGGTCGCGTTCCGCGCGCGGCTCGAACCGATGGCGACCGCGGCACAGAACGGCTGGTACGTCGATCGGGCCTACGACGTCGTGTTCGTGCAGCCGGCCAAGGCGCTCGCGCGGCTGACGTCGGACGTGTTCGATGCACTCGTGATCGACGGCGCCGTGAACGGCATCGCCGGGCTGGTGAAGCGCTCGGCGTCGGGGGGCAAGCTGATCCAGACCGGGTTCGTACGGACGTACGCGCTCGTGCTGTTCCTCGGCGCGGTGCTCGTGCTCGGGTTCATCGGGGTGCGCGGATGAGCGGGCATCTGCTGACCGCCGTGATCTTCTTCCCCTTGTTCGGCGTGCTCGCGATCGTGCTCGGCGGGCGCGAGATGAGCGATACGACCGCGCGCTGGCTCGCGCTGTTCGTGACGCTCGTGACGTTCGCGTTGTCGCTCGCGATGCTCGGCCGGTTCGATCACACCGACCCCGGGTTCCAGATGGTCGAGCAAGCCTCGTGGGTGCCCAGCATCGGGCTGCAGTGGATCGTCGGCGTCGACGGGATCAGCCTGTGGCTCGTCCTTCTGACCACGTTCCTGTTCCCGGTGTCGGTGCTCGCTTCGTGGACGGTGACCACCGACGTGCGTCGCTACATGATCTCGATGCTCGTGCTCGAGACCGCGGTGCTCGGCACGTTCCTCGCCCTCGACCTGATCGTCTTCTTCATCTTCTTCGAGGCGCTGCTGGTCCCGATGTATCTGCTGATCGGTGGATGGGGCGGCGAGCGTCGGGTGTACGCGGCGCTCAAGTTCTTCCTGTACACGATGGCGGGCTCAGCGTTCCTGCTCGCTGCGATCCTGTTCCTGTACGCGCACACCGGGGCGACCACGTTCGATCTGCGCGCCCTCGCCGACCCGGCGCAGACGCTGCCGGTCCAGACCGCGCGCTGGCTGTTCCTCGGGTTCTTCGTCGCGTTCGCGGTGAAGGTGCCGGTGTTCCCGCTGCACACGTGGCTCCCCGACGCGCACACCGAGGCGCCGACCGCGGGCTCGGTGCTGCTCGCCGGCGTCCTGTTGAAGGTCGGCGCCTACGGGATGATCCGGTTCACGCTGACGCTGTTCCCCGAGGCGGCGAAGCACTTCGCGACCGCGATCGAAGTGCTCGCGGTGATCGGGATCATCTACGGCGCGGTGTGTGCGCTCGGCCAGCGCGACGTGAAGCGGCTGGTCGCGTACTCGAGCGTGTCCCACCTCGGGTTCGTCCTGCTGGGGTTGTTCGCGCTGACCGAGCAGTCGGTCACCGGCGGGGTCCTGCAGATGGTGAACCACGGCCTCGCGACCGGTGCGCTGTTCCTGCTGGTCGGGATGGTCTACGAGCGGACGCACACGCGGCGGCTGGACAAGATGGGCGGGCTCGCGAGCCAGATGCCATGGCTGCTCGGGTTCTTCCTGTTCGCGGTGTTCGCCTCGGCCGGGCTCCCAGGGCTGAGCAGCTTCGTGGGGGAGTTCCTCGTCATCGTGGGCACGTTCGCGGTGAGCCACGTGTTCGGGGTGCTTGCGAGCGTCGCGGTCGTGCTCGGCGCGATCTACCTCTTGTGGTCCTACCAGCGGGTCGCCTACGGCGAGATCCGCGAGGAGCACCGGTCGTTGCCGGACGTGTCGCTGCGTGAGGTGCTGGTGATCGTGCCGGTGCTCACGCTGCTCCTTGTGTTCGGGGTCTATCCGAAGCTGCTGACCACCTCGATCGACCCGACGACGAAGCAGGTGGTTGAGCAGGTCTCGCCCGAGCACGCGACCACCGTGATCCCGATGCATACGACGTCGGAGCAGGCGGGGAGCGGCGGATGATCGACGCCGTGCACCTCCTCGCCCAGGCGGTGC
This sequence comes from uncultured Actinomycetes bacterium, assembly GCA_963792215.1. Taxonomy (GTDB): domain Bacteria; phylum Actinomycetota; class UBA4738; order UBA4738; family HRBIN12; genus AC-51. Next base: position 164,150 of record CAWBVL010000007.1, on the reverse strand, counting down.
CCTCGCCGTCGCCCTTCGCGGTGCCGCCGACCGGCCCGGACGCGCCGATCCCGACGCCGGTGCTCGTGTTCAACCCGGTGATCCCCGAGCTCATCCTCTGCGGGCTCGCGATCGTCGGGATGCTCTACGAGGCGTTCGCACGTCGCAGCCTGCGCCAGGTGCACTTGGCGCTGGCGCTCGCCGGTCTGGCCGGCGCCGGGATCGCGGCGCTCAAGCTCTGGAACTGGACCGGCGATCCCACTGTGCTCGGCGACTCGATCGCCGCGGACCGGTTCGCGGTGCTGGCCACGGTGATCCTCGTGATCGCGGCGGCCTTCGGGGCGATCGCGTACACGCACGAGGCGGCAAGTGGCCGACTCGCGTTCCGCGGCGAGTTCTATCCGCTCGTGCTGTTCGCGACGGCGGGGATGGTGCTGATCGCCGCCGCGAACGACCTGATCGTCGTGTTCATCGCGCTGGAGATCCTGTCGCTGTCGCTCTACGTGCTCACCGGGCTGGGCGGCAGCCGCAGCAACGAGGCCGCGATGAAGTACTTCCTGCTCGGCGCGTTCTCGTCGGCGTTCTTCCTCTATGGGGTGGCGATGGCCTACGGCGCGACCGCCACCACGAAGATTCCGGCGATCGTCGGCGCGCTGGCAGGACAGACCGGCTCGCAGGCGCTCGCGCTCCTCGCGCTCGGCCTGCTGGTGATCGGGTTCGGCTTCAAGATCGCCGCCGCGCCGTTCCACATGTGGACGCCCGACGTGTATCAGGGCGCGCCGACGCCGGTGGTCGCGTTCATGAGCGCCGGGACGAAGGTCGCCGCGTTCTTCGCGCTGATGCGGGTGCTCGATGTCGCGCTCCAGCCGCTCACCACGACCTGGACCCCGGTGGTCTACGCGCTCGCGATCGTGTCGGTCGTGCTCGGCTCGGTGCTCGCCGCGGCGCAGCGCGACGTGAAGCGGATGTTGGGGTACTCGGCGGTCGCGCACGCCGGGTTCATCCTGGCCGGCCTGACCTCGCCGAACATGATCGGGATCCGGTCCGCGATGTTCTATCTGGTCGCCTACTCGGTGATGACGGTGGGCGCCTTCGGCATCGTGATGCTGGTCGGCGTGAAGACCGACGAGCCGTCGTCGTACGACAACTACGACGGGCTCGCGCAACGGAGCCCGGGCCTCGCGGCGTTGCTGACGATCTTCCTGTTGTCGCTCGCGGGGATCCCGCCCACCGTTGGCTTCATCGCGAAGCTGACGGTGTTCGGGTCGGCGATCCAGGCGGGGAACTGGCCGCTCGTCATCGTCTGCGTGCTGGCGAGCGTGATCGCGGCCTACGCGTACCTGCGTGTCGTGCTGCGGATCTACTTCCGCGACCCGCACGTCGCGGTCGACGACGACCGGTCGCTCATGCCGCAGGTCGCCGGGTTGGTCCTCGCGGTCGCGGTCCTGGTGCTGGGCGTGTTCCCGAGGTTGCTGTCGAGCGCGATCGAGTCGGCCTCGATCCTGAAGTGGTGAGCAGATGCGACGGGTGATCCCAGGGCTGGACGCGCTGGATGAGCGGCTCGAAGCCGAGATCCGGCCGCGTCTGGACGGCGTCGAGGACGTCTTGGCCAAGGCGGTCGAAGCGGACTCCGACGTGCTCGGCACGACCGCTGGGTACCTGCTCGCCGCCGGCGGCAAGCGCTTCCGTCCGATGCTCGTGCTGCTGTCCGGCTACTTCGGCGACCCGACCGACCCCCGGCTGATCCAAGGCGCCGCGGCGATCGAGCTCACGCACGTCGCGACCCTGTACCACGACGACGTGATGGACGAGGCCGCCTCGCGCCACGGCGTGCCGTCGGTCAACGCCCGCTGGGACAACACGATCGCGATCCTCACCGGCGACTTCCTGTTCGCTCGCTCCTCCGAGCTCGCCGCCGACCTCGGGCCAGACGTCTGCCGGCTGCTCGCCCAGACGATCGCGATCCTCTGCGACGGGCAGATCCGCGACGTCGCGAGCGCGGGCGACGTGGACAAGACCGAGCAGGATCATCTCGAGGTGATCAAGCGCAAGACGGGTGTGTTGATCGCGTCCTCGTGCCGGATGGGCGCGATGCTCTCGGACTGCTCGCCCGAGGACCTGGAGACGCTCGGCGCGTTCGCCGAGTCGCTCGGCCTCGCCTTCCAGCTCTCGGACGACATCATGGACATCACGTCGACCCAGCTGGAGCTCGGCAAGGAGCCGGGCACGGACATCCGCGAGGGCGTGTACACGATCCCCATGCTCCACGCGCTGACCACTGGACCCGACCGCGATGAGCTCCGGCACATCCTGTCGGCGGGACCGCCCGACGGCGAGCTGCTGGACCGAGCCCTCGAGATCGTCCGCTCGAGCGGGTCGGTCGACCACGCGCGCGCGGGGGTCTCACAAGAGGTCACGAGGGCTATCGAGCTGGCCCGCCGCCTGCCGGATGGGCACGCGCAACAGGCGTTGGTGCAGCTGGCGCGGTTCCTAGCTGTGCGCTGCGGCGCAGAGGTCGATCCAAAGGCGCTGTTAGGATACGGCCGCGCTGGGGAAGGTGCGGAGTCGTGACCTATTTCGGTTCCTATGGGGTGGTATTCGCGGTGGTGCTCGCCGGAGCGCTGCTCGTCATCGTCGCCTTCACCGTCGCCCGGCTGATCGCCCCCAGTCGCCCCAAGCCCGAGAAGCTGATGACGTACGAATGCGGCATCGACCCCGTCGGTGATGGCTGGTCCCAGAGCCAGATCCGCTACTACGTCTACGGCTTCCTGTTCGTGATCTTCGACGTGGAGTCGGTGTTCCTCTTCCCGTGGGCGAAGGTGTTCCAGTCGCTCGGGTACACCGCCGTCGTGGAGATGACCATCTTCATCGCGATCTTGTCGGTCGGCCTCCTGTACGCCTGGCGCAAGGGGGTCCTGCGGTGGGTGTGATCACCGAGAAGACGCCCCTGCCCAAGGTCAAGCCGGTCAAGTTCATCCTCAACTGGGGCCGCCGGTACAGCCTGTGGGTCTTCAACTTCGGGCTGGCGTGCTGCTCGATCGAGTTCATCTCGGCCTCGGCCGCCAAGAACGACTTCATCCGCCTGGGCGTGATCCCCTTCGCGCACGGGCCGCGCCAGGCCGACCTGCTGCTCGTGGCCGGCACCCTCACCGACAAGATGGCGCCGGTGATCAATCGCCTGTACGAGCAGATGCCCGAGCCCAAGTACGTGATCTCGTTCGGTTCGTGTTCCAACTGTGGCGGGCCCTATTGGGACAGCTACGCGGTCACGAAGGGCGTCGACCAGATCATCCCCGTCGACGTGTTCGTGCCGGGCTGCCCGCCGCGGCCGGAAGCGCTGCTGCACGGCATCGTGCAGCTCCAAGAGAAGATCAAGAACGAAGACATCCAGGAGAAGTTCCGGAGTGGGACGTCGGCTGTCTCCTGACGATCTGGGATCGCGGCTCCGGGCACGCTTCGGCGATGACGTCGAGGTCGCCGACGCGTTCGGACAGGCCGTCGCCGTCGTTGCGGTCGATCGCTATCACGACGCGGTGCGCTTCTGTCGTGACGAGCCCGAGTTCGGCTGCGACTTCTGCGACTTCACCGGCGGCGTCGACCTCGGCGACGGTGAGGACGGCGGGTTCGAGGTCGTGACGCAACTCTTCTCGACGACCAACAAGCACAGCGTGCGCCTCAAGGTGCGACTGCCGCACGACGAGCCGTCGGTGCCGACGATCAGCGACCTGTACCCGACGTCGGACTGGCATGAGCGCGAGCTGATGGAGATGTTCGGCATCGCGGTCGAGGGCCACCCGCGGCCGGTGAAGCTGTTGCTGTCCGAGCCGTTCGAAGGCCACCCGCTCCGCAAGGACTTCGCCCTGATGAGCCGCGAGGCCAAGCCCTGGCCGGGCGCGGTCGAGGGCGAGGAGGACGAGGACGAGTGATCCTTCTCGCCCAGACGTCCGTCGTCGACTCGAACGTTTCCAACTACTGGCTGGCGCTGGTGATCAAGGCGCTCGTCGTGCTGATCATCTTTCTGGTCGTGCCGCTCGCGGTCGGCTACATGGAGCACAAGGTGCTCGCCCACATGCAGGCCCGGCTTGGGCCGATGGAGGCGGGAGTGTTCCATGGGTGGGCCCAGCTGATGGCCGACGGCGCCAAATTCATCCAGAAGGAAGACGTGATCCCCGCCGCGGCCGACCGAACGGTCTTCTCGATCGCGCCGGGCGTCGCGCTGGTCCCGTACTTAGTGGTGTTGGTCGTGATCCCGTTCGGGGGCGACATCTTCGCGCTCAATCTGGACATCGGGATCTTCTTCGTGCTCGCGATGTCCTCGATCGGCGTGCTCGGCGTGCTGATGGCCGGCTGGTCCTCCGCGAACAAGTTCTCGCTGATGGGAGCCCTGCGCGCCGCCGCACAGCTGATCGCCTACGAACTCCCGCTGGTGCTCGCCGCGGCCGCCGCCGTGATGCTCGCCGGCACGCTGTCCCTGGTCGGCATCGTCGAGGCCCAGCAGAACATCTGGTACGTGTTCCCGCTGTTCCCGCTGTTCCTGGTGTTCATGATCGCGGCGGTCGCCGAGCTCACGCGGCCGCCGTTCGACATGCCGGTCGCCGACTCGGAGATCATCTTCGGCGCCTACACCGAGTACACCGGGCTGAAGTTCGCGTTCTTCCTGCTGTCGGAGTACGGCGGCATCGTCGTCATGTCCGCCGTGGCCTCGGTGCTGTTCCTTGGCGGGTTCCTGCCCCTGCCGGGGCTGTCGGCCATCCCCGGCCCGATCTGGATGTTCGGCAAGATCTTCGCGCTGTCGTTCGTGATCGTGTGGCTGCGGGCGACGTTCCCACGGTTGCGTGAAGACCAGTTGCAGCGGTTCGCGTGGATCAAGCTCGTGCCGATCACCCTGCTCTGGATCCTCGGCGTGGCGTTCGTGAAGGTGGCGACCGGCTAGCGATGGCGACGACGGAGACGCAGGGGGCCCAAGAGAACAAGCAGAAGGAACAGGGGATCGGCCTCGGCCTGCTCCAGGGGCTGTCGGTGACGCTTCGCACGATGCTGAAGCGGTCGGTCACGGTGCAGTACCCGCACGTGAAGCCCGACCTGCCGGCACGCACCCGCGGCGTGATCGCGCTCAAAGAGGCGAACTGCACCGTCTGCTACAAGTGCTCGCGCGAGTGCCCGGACTGGTGCATCTACATCGACGCGCACAAGGAGACGCACGAGCCCGCAGGCGGCGGCCGCGCGCGGAGCGCGAAGATCCTCGACCGGTTCGCGATCGACTTCGCGCTGTGCATGTATTGCGGCATCTGCGTCGAGGTCTGCCCCTTCGACGCGCTGTTCTGGAGCCCCGAGTTCGAGTACGCCGAGTACGACATCAACAACATGGTGCACGAGCGGGAGCGGCTGGAGGAATGGACGTATACCGTCTTGCCGCCCCCAGCCCTGGAGGAAGGCGCCGAGCCTCCGGAGGAGACCGTCTCGTGACCGCACAGGAGTACGCCTTCCTGGTGGTTGCCGTCGTCGGCTCGCTGGCGGCGATCGCCGTGGTTACCGCCCGCAACGTCGTGCACGCCGCGCTGTACCTCGTGGTCGCGCTCGCGTCGGTCGGCGTGACGTTCCTGCTGGTCGGCGCGGAGTTCGTCGGCTGGACCCAGATCCTGATCTACGTCGGCGCGATCGTGATCCTGTTCCTGTTCGGGCTGATGCTGACCAAGGCGCCGATCGGGCGTGACACGCTCGATCACCAGGTGCAGAACCGGATCGTCGGCGGCGTGGTCGCGCTCCTGATGTTCCTCGGCCTCGCGTCGCTGACCCTGCGCGTGTGGCCGGTGGGGACGACGCCCGCCTCGGCGCCGGTAGACGGGAGCACCGGCGCGATCGGGATGTCCCTGTTCCACGACTACGTGCTGCCCTTCGAAGTGGTCTCGTTCCTGCTGCTCGCGGCCCTGATCGGCGCGATCGTGCTGGCCCGCAAGGACGACGGGAGCGACGTGTGATCCGGCTGCCGCTGGTCCTCGTGTTCGCCGCCCTGCTGTTCTCCTGCGGGGTCTACGGCGTGCTGGCTCGTCGCAACGCCGTGATGGTCCTGATGGCCATCGAGCTCATGCTGAACGCGGTCAACCTCAACCTGATCGGGTTCTCGGCCTCCTTGAAGGACGTCTCCGGGCAGATCTTCGCGCTGTTCGTGATCGCCGTTGCGGCCGCCGAGGTCGGGATCGGCCTCGCGATCGTCATCTTGCTGTTCCGCAACCGCGCGTCCATCAACGTCGACGAAGTGGACCTGCTCAAGTGGTAGGCCTCGTCCAGATCCTTGGGCACATCCTCGCCCAGGAGGGGAGCGAGCCGGCCGCCGCGATCGCGCAGACGGCGCCCAACTGGTTCGTCCAGCACGCGTTCCTGATCCCGCTGTTCTGCTTCGCCTCGGCCGTGCTCACGCTGTTCTTCGGCAAGCGCACGCCGGGCAAGGGGCCCGTCTACGGCATCCTCGCGTTGGGCGCCGGGTTGATCATGGCCCTCGGCGTGCTCTGGGGGGTCGCGCACAACGGCGTGCCGTACGAGCACGACATCACCTGGTTCACGATCGGGACGCTCCAGATCCAGCTCGGGTTCTTCATCGACGGACTGACCGGCGTGATGCTGCTGGTCGTCACCTCGATCTCGTTGATGGTGCACATCTACTCGCTGGGCTACATGCACGGCGACAAGCGCTACACGTGGTTCTACTTCGTGTTGTCGATGTTCACGGGCGCGATGCTCGTGGTCGTCCTCGCGTCGAACCTGTTCGAGCTGCTCGTCGGCTGGGAGATCATGGGCATCTGTTCGTACCTGTTGATCGGGCACTGGTACGAGGACCACGCGAACTCCTCGGCGGCGATCAAGGCGTTCCTGACCACCCGGGTCGGCGACGTGCCGTTCATGTTCGGGATCTTCGCGCTGGTCTACGCGACCGGGATGACCACCTCGAACATCCAGGTGATCAGCCAGACGGTCGCCGGCGGGCACGTTTCGGTGCTGCTGATCACCTGCGCCGCCCTCCTGATGTTCGGCGGCACGATCGGAAAGTCCGCCCAGTTCCCGCTGTACACGTGGCTGCCCGACGCGATGGCCGGCCCGACGCCGGTGTCGGCGCTGATCCACGCGGCGACGATGGTCGCCGCCGGTATCTACCTCGTCGCGCGCACGTTCGAGGTGTTCATCCACGCCGATCCGATCGCGCTGACGATCGTGTCGATCATCGGAGGCATCACGCTGATGCTCGCCGCCTTGCTCGCGCTCGTGCAGGACGACATCAAGAAGGTGCTGGCCTATTCGACGATCTCCCAGCTCGCGTACATGGTGGCGGCGCTCGGCCTGGGCGAGGCCGGCTACCCGGCCGCGATGTTCCACCTGTTCACCCACGCGTTCTTCAAGGCCCTGCTGTTCCTCGGCGCGGGCTCGGTGATCCACGCGGCGCACTCCAACAACATGAGCGACATGGGCGGCCTGCGGAAACACATGAAGTTGACCTATTGGACGTTCCTGATCGGGTCCCTCGCGTTGGCGGGCGTGCCGCCGTTCTCCGGGTTCTTCTCGAAGGACGAGATCATCCTGGCCGCCAAGGACCAGCACATCTATTGGTTGATGGCGACGCTGCTGATCGGCGCCGTGATCACCGCGTTCTACACGACCCGGATGTTCCTCAAGACGTTCCACGGGGAGTACCGCGGCACCGAGCACCTGCACGAGTCGCCGCGCTCGATGACGGCGCCCCTTGTGGTGCTCGCGATCGCGACCTGCTTCGTCGGGCTCCTCGGTTTCGCGCCGGTCGGCGCGCCGTTCCTGGACTGGGTGTACTTCGGGGCGCCCGAGGCGGCGGTCTTCAGCCCGCTCGTCGCGATCATCTCGGTCGTGGCCGTCGCCATCGGGATCTACGCCGGCTGGGTGATGTACCGGACGTACCGGGAGAAGGACCCGACGCTCACCATGGGCGGGTTCTCGACCCTGCTGGTGCACAAGTACTACCTCGACGACATCTACTTCGGCGGCATCGTCCGCCCGATCCGCGACACGTGGTCGGCGGGCATCTACTGGTTCAACCAGAACGTGCTCGACGGCGTCGTGAACGGCGCCGCCGTGGTCGCGGGCGCCGGCTCCGGCGTGATCATGTGGGTCGACCGGAACATCATCGACGGCGCGGTGAACGGCGCCGGCACCGCGATGGAGACGTTCGGCAAGGGGCTGCGGTTGGTGCAGTCCGGCAAGGTGCAGTGGTACGCGGTCGGGCTGTTCGCCGGCGTGATCGCGCTGAGCCTGTTCATCTTCAGGTAAGGAACGAGGAACGACATGACAGAGACGACCTGGCAACAGTGGGCCATCACGATCACGACGTTCCTGCCGATCGCCGGCGCGATCGTGGTCATGCTGGTGCCCTCGAGCAAGGACAAGATGATCCGGGGTCTCGGCGTCGTCACCACGGCGCTCGCCCTCGCATGTGCGGTCGCGATCGCGATCGGATTCGACTACACGAACAGCGCCCAGCTCCAGTTCGTGAAGAACGTCGCCTGGATCCCGGTGATCGGCGTCCGCTACCACGTGGGCATCGACGGGATCTCGCTGCCGCTCTACGTCCTGACCTACCTGCTCGGGCTGCTCTGCGCGATCTACACCGCGCGGTACGTGCCGCAGCCGGGCCGGACCAAGGCCTTCGTCGCGCTCACGTTGCTGCTGATCACCGGCATGGCCGGCACCTTCATCTCGTTCGACCTGATCCTGTTCTTCGTGTTCTGGGAGCTCGTGTTGGTGCCGATGTACTTCTTGATCGGGATCTGGGGCTCGGCGAACCGCCGCTACGCGAGCATCAAGTTCTTCCTGTACACGCTGTTCGGGTCGGTGTTCATGTTGCTGGGGTTCCTGGCGCTGTACTACACGGCGGTCGACCCGGCCACCGGCCAGCACACGTTCGACCTCCAGACGATCATCGCGTACGCCAACACCACCGGGTTCAGCCACACCTTCCAGCTGGTCGTGTTCGGCGCGATCGCACTCGGCTTCGCGGTGAAGGTGCCGATGTGGCCGTTCCACACGTGGCTGCCCGACGCGCACACCGAGGCGCCGACGATCGGCTCGGTCCTGCTGGCCGGGATCATGCTGAAGATGGGGACCTACGGGTTCATCCGGATCGCGCTGCCGGCGCTGCCCCAGGGCGCCGTCTCCTACGCGCCGTGGATCGGGGCGCTCGCCGCGATCGCGATCGTCTACGCCGCGCTCGCGTGTCTCGCGCAGAAGGACCTGAAACGGCTGATCGCGTTCTCCTCGGTCGGTCACATGGGGTTCGTGATGCTCGGCATCGCGACGTTGACCACGATCGGCATCCAAGCCGCCATCTTCGGGATGGTCGCCCACGGCGTGATCACCGGGATGCTGTTCTTCTGCGTCGGGTCGATCTACGACCGGTACCACACGCGCGAGATCGCCGAGATCGGTGGTGGCATGAGCGAGCTCATGCCGAAGATGGCCGGGATCTTCGCGTTCGTCGCGATCGCCTCGCTCGGCCTGCCGGGGCTCGCCGGATTCATCGGGGAGTTCATGGCGCTGTTGAGCTCGTTCACGCCGGCCGCGGTGTTGAACGTCGGGCTCTATCGAACGTTCATGGTGATCGGCGGGATCGGCACGATCCTGACCGCCGGCTACTTCTTGTGGATGTTGCAGCGGGTGAACCAGGGCGACGCGCCGATCAAGTGGCGAGAACACCACTTCAAGGACATCCTCGGCGTGGAGTGGGTCTCGTGGGTGCCGCTGCTGGCACTGACCGTCGTCCTCGGGGTGGTGCCGAGCATCATCCTGAACCCGACGCTGCACGGCGCCGAGGCAGTCTCGCACCTCTTCACGGGATGACACGCACGTGAACATCGACTACCACGCGCTGCTGCCGGTCGAGATCGTCGCCGCGACGATCCTGCTGGTGCTGGTGGTCGACCTGTTCCTGCCCGCCCGGGCGAAGGCTGCCTCGATGTGGGTTGGCTTCGTCGGGGTGGGCGCCGCGCTCGGCGCGGTGATCTCGCTCGTCGGCGGGGGCGATCGCATCGTGTTCGGCGGCGCCTACGTCGTCGACGCGTTCACCCTGATCTTCCAGGGGTTCTTCCTGATCGCGGCGATGGTCGTGCTGCTGATCTCGTACCGGTATCTGCGCGACGGCGGCTTCTATCAGGGCGAGTACTACTTCCTGCTGCTCACCGCGTTCCTCGGCTGCACGTTGATGCCGGCCTCGCGCAACCTGCTGATGCTGTTCCTGTCGCTCGAGTTGGTCTCGGCGCCCGGGTTCTTGCTGGCGGCGTTCCGGAAGTCCGACATCCGGGGCAACGAGGGCGGCCTGAAGTTCTTCATCATCGGGGTGCTGTCGACCGCCGTGATGCTCTACGGGATGAGTCTGATCTACGGGCTCACCGGGCGGCTCGAGCTGCATGCGATCGCGCAAGGGCTGACCGGCTTGACCGGTGCGCGCGAAACGCTCGCCGACGTCGCGATCGTGTTCGTCGTGATCGGGTTCGCGTTCAAGGTCTCGGCGGTGCCGTTCCAGTTCTGGGCGCCGGATACCTATGAGGGCGCCCCTGTGCCGGTCGCGGGGTTCCTCGCGGTGGCGTCGGCCGCGGCCGGCTTCGCCGGCCTGCTGCAGCTGATGTTCGTCGCGTTCGTCGGGCAGGCCACGTTCTGGGCGCCGATCTTCGCGGTGCTGTCCGTACTGACCATGACGCTGGGCAATCTCGTCGCGCTCCGCCAGAACCAGACGATCCGCCTGCTCGCGTACTCCGGCATCGCGCAGTCGGGATACATCCTGCTGCCGTTCGCGTTGGTCTCGGCGAACGCCTCGGTCAATCACACGGCGTTCCAGGCTGCGGTCGTCTACATCCTGATCTACGCGTTGATGAACATCGGCGCCTACGCGGTGTCGACCGCGGTGGCTGAGCGGCACCCGGGGTTGTTGATCGAAGACTTCGCAGGGCTCGCCCGCACCGCGCCGTTGCTCGCCGTGGCGATGACCGCGTTCATGGTGTCGCTCGCCGGTGTGCCGCCGACGGGCGGGTTCTGGGGCAAGCTGGCGATCTTCGCCGCGGCGATCCAGCGCGGCGGCATCGGCCCGTGGCTGGCCGGCATCATGGTGATCAACTCCGTGATCAGCGTCGGGTATTACTTCTTGATCCCGCGCCAGATGATCTTCGAGGATCCGGTCGAGGGCGAGCAGCGGCTGGCCACGCCGGCACTCCTTGGCTTCGTGGTCGCGGCCTCGATGGTGTTGCTCGTGGCGATATTCATCGTGCCGAACGTGCTCTACCGGCTGGGCGAGCTCTCGGCACTGGCCTTCGGTTCCTAGCTTCCTTCGGATCGGGATCACGCTTGGCCAGCACTGGTGGCGGTGGTGTAGATCCGCCACCGCTCGGGAACCCCCTTCAACTCGTATTCGCCGACCTCGACGAACCGAATCCCAGAACCAGCCGTGAGATCTTTGACCGTCTGCGACACGAGGATCTGACCTCCGTCGGCGAGCGCTCCGATCCGGGCGCCGATCAGGACGCCGAGTCCGCCGACCTTGCCGTCGATGGTCTGACACTCGCCGGTGTGGACGCCCGCCCTGACCTCGATGCCGAGCGTGCGAACGCCATCGAGGATCCGTTCGGCACATCGAACCGCGCGCGCCGGCCCTTCGAAGGTCGCGAAGAACCCGTCGCCGGCTGTGTCCACTTCGACCCCACGGAAGTGCGCGAGTGAGCCACGCACGAGGGCGTGATGCTTCTCGACGACGTCTCGCCATGCCCGGTCGCCCATAGCCGCGGCGGTCGCCGTGGAGTCGACGATGTCGGTGAACAAGACCGTGGCGAGGACGCGGTCCAATTCGTCCTCTTGGAGTCGGAGGTCCGCGACGAAGGTTCGAGCCGCCTCCAGGTTCTCCGCGGGGTGGCTGACCTCGGGTGGGAAGTCCGGTGACTCGGGCAGCCGGACGATCGTCGCTCCCGGGATCTGCGATCCCATCCATTCGGCTTCAGGCATCGCCTCGTCCTCGGGTTGCAAGATCGTGGTCGGAACATGGATCGTCGGCAGGATGCTTCGGTAGTCGATCTGATCGAACATCCGCTCGTGCACCAGCGCGTCGCCTCGGCTCGCGGAGTAGCGCATCAGCCGAGCCCACCGACCTCGCGCGGCGGGGTCATCGGCCAACGATGGGATGCCGGCACCTGCCATCAATGGTCCGGCCGTATCCTCGTCGCCCCAACTGTCGGCGATCAGCTGGAGGAACTCGGTGATCTCGTCATCGGACGCTCCCCACGGGTATGCCTCGTCGCGATGTCCGCATGACTGCCCGGTCCACAGCAACAGCCCGGCCGTCCGCTCCGGGAACGTTGCGGCGAACATCGCACAGATGGCGCCCCCGTCCAGCCCGTGTCCGTACAACACGGGCCGTTCGCTCCCCACTGCGTCCAAGACGGCGCGGACGTCGTCTACGCGCGTCTCGAGATCGATCTCCTGCGTCATGCGATCGGACAGCCCAACTCCGCGCTGGTCCATGCTGATGACTCGAGCGAAGCCTGCGAGACCGGCGAACCACTTAGAGAGGTCGGGATCCTCCCATGCCAGCTCGAGGTGGGATATCCATGCTGAGGTCACCAACAGGTCGGGACCCTCGCCGAATGCCTGGAATGCGATATACGTCCCGTCTGCGCTTCGCGCGTACTGGGTCTTCGGGTGCTGCATCCGCGCATCTTCCTCGGCAAGGCGATCGAGGGCAACCGCATGGCCTGGCCGATGTGGGCCTTCACGCTGAGCACAGGATGTGGTCGGATGGGAGGACATCTCTGGGAGGGGAGGTCCGGCATGCAGGACCCATCGGGTGTGCAACGGATGATCGAGCAGGCGCGCGACACGATGACAGTGCGCCGCGTCTTCGGCGATCCGTACGAGAAGAACGGGGTCACCGTCATCCCGGCCGCGCGGGTGCAGGGCGGCGCAGGCGGCGGTGGGGGCGAGGGCCCGGAGGGGCAGGGCGCCGGTACCGGCGGCGGATTCGGCGTGAACGCCAGGCCCGCAGGCGCCTTCGTGATCCACGGCGACGATGTCGACTGGCGGCCGGCGATCGACGTCAACCGGATCATCATGGGCGGCCAGCTGATCGCGGCCGCAGCGCTGCTGCTCGCGATCACCGTCGTCCGGAACCGCCACCGTAGCTGATCAAGGCGGGAGCGGACGTGGTCAAAGTGACCTTGCCGTAGCGCGTCAGGTCATCGTCCCGAGGATCGCCCGGACATGGTCCAGGGTGGTCCTCGGGTTGACGAAGCACAGGCGCGCGACCTTCTCGCCCTGCCATGACGTCGGCTGGACGAACGCGATCTGGGCGTCGAGCAGACGACGCCACCACGTTTCGTAGTCGTCGGGCCCCCAGCCGGTCCGGCGGAAGAGCACCACTGAGAGCTCGGGCTCGAGGAGCAGCTCGAGCTCCGGCCGCCTGCGGATCTCGTCGGCGGCCTTCCGGGCGATGTCCAGGACCGTCTCGACGGCGTCGCGATACGCGTCGGTGCCGTAGGTCGCGAGTGAGAACCAGAGCGGCAGTCCGCGGGCGCGACGCGTCAGGTGGTGCGCGTAGTCGCTCGCGTTCCACTCGGCGGTCGCGTTCAGTGAGTCGAGGTACGAGGCGTGCTGCACGTGCGCGGTCCTCGCCATCGCTGGATCACGGTAGAGGAGCGCACACGCGTCGAACGGTGCGAACAGCCACTTGTGCGGATCAACGATGAAGGAGTCCGCATGTTCGACGCCCACGAAGCGATCGCGGATCGAAGGCGCAAGCAAGGCGGCGCCGCCGTACGCGCCGTCGACGTGCATCCAGATGCCGCGATCACGGCAGACCTCGGCGACACTTGCGAGATCGTCGATGACCCCAGCGTTGGTCGAGCCCGCGCTGGCAACGACCGCGAACAGTCCGTCGGGCGGGTCATGGTCGAGCGCTTCCCGCAGCGCCGCCCCGTTGAGCCGACCCGCCTCGTCGCTCGGCACCGCAAGCACGTCCACATCCATCACCCGGGCCGCCGACAACACGGAGGAATGCGCGGAGTCTCCGCACGCGATCGCCCATCGCGCCGGCCGTTCGCCTCGCGCGACCCCAGCCGCGTGCCTGGCCGCCACCAGCGCCGACAGGTTCCCCGCCGTCCCGCCGGACACGAACACGCCGCCGGCGTCCCTCGGGGAGCCCGGCCAGATCGGCGATCCAGCGCAGCGCCTGGTTCTCAGCCCAGACCGCGCCGCCGCCCTCGAGCCAGCTCGCCGCCGTATGTCGAGGACGCGCTGATCACGAGGTCGAACAGCACGCTGGCCTTGGTCGGCGCGCCCGGCACGAACGCAAGGAACGCCGGGTGGTCGGTCGAGATCGTCGCCGGCGCGAGCACCTCGGCCCACACGCGGAGGGCTTCCGCGCCACCGATGCCGTCGGGGGTGATCGTCTGACCGGCCCGCCTCTCCAGCTCCGATGCAGCCGCCGGTCCGTCGAGCGGTACCGGGTTCGCGATGCGCTGACTCGCGTAGGCCATCAAGGCTTTCGCCAGGTCCTCGGTGTTCTCGTCGAACCCGTGCATCGCGATCCCCCTTCAACGCGAAGGGCCGGCCCGAAGGCCGGCCCCCGCTTGTTCGGTCGCTACCCCGTTCCGCTACCAGCTCAGGAGGCCAGCTCCTGGCAGTACGAGCCGAACGCCTCGATGTACTGCTGGATGTCGTCCTCGGTGTGCTGCACCGAGATCGTCCACTGCTCCTCGTCGCCGGGCGTCATGAAGATCCCGCGGTTGACCATCCAGGGGTACGAGGCCCAATAGAGGTCGGTCACGGTCTCCAGGAAGTCCCGGTAGTTGGTCAACTTAGTTGACCGATAGGACACGCATCCTTTCGCGCCGAGGTCGACCGTGTGCGCCGGGATACCCGTCTCGGAGATCGCGCGATCGCAGCCTTCGGCGAGCATGGTGCCCATCTTGCCGAGATTGGCGTAGGCGTCCTTCGTCAGAACCTGCGTGAGCGCGGCCAGCCCCGCGGCGCTCGACAGCGGGTTCCCGTTGAAGGTGCCCTGCTGCGCGGCGCCCTTGCCGACCCATTCCATGATCCGGGCCTCGCCGCCGAACGCGCCGATGGTCGAGCCGCCGCCGATCGCCTTGGCGAACGCCGCGAGGTGCGGCTTCACGCCGTAGCGCTCGATGGTGCCGCCGTACGCGATCGTGCCGCCGCACTTGACCTCGTCGTAGATCAGCACGGTCGCCGTGCCGCTCGCACGCGTCGCGGAGCGCCTGCAGGTAGCCGGGCGCCGGCTCGACGATGCCGATGTTCATCATCACCGGCTCGAGGATCACCGCGGCGACCTGACCCTCGTTGTCGGCGAGCGCCTCTTCCGCGGCCTCGGCGTCGTTGAACGGGACGACGATCACCGTGTCCCACAACGCTTGCGGCACGCCTTTCGAGGTCGGCTCGGTCGAGTACCACTTCTGGTCGCCGGTGCCGCCGGTGTGGAACCGCATGTCGAGCACGTCGGCCTCGGGCACCACCGAGAACAGCACCGAGTCGTGGTGGCCGTGGTACGAGCCCTCCATCTTGATGATCTTGTCGCGGCCGGTCGCGGCGCGAGCCACGCGGATCGCGTCCATCGTCGCCTCGGTGCCGGAGTTCACGAACCGCATCTGCTCGAGCTGGAAGCGCTCGCAGATCGCTTCAGCCAGCGCGATGGTGTCCGGCGTGGTGACCGCGAAGTGGATCGCGTTCTGCGCGGCCTTGGTCAGCGCCTCCACGATCTTGGGGTGGGCGTGGCCGACGACATTGACCCCGAAGCCGCCGTGGAAGTCCGTGTACTGGGTGCCGTCGACGTCGAAGACCCTCGATCCCTTGCCCCGCTCCAGATAGATCGGGTACGGGTCGCCGACCTGGAAGTTCGAGGAGACACCTCCGGGCAGGCTCTTCACCGCACGGGCATGCAGCTGCTCCGATGCCTTCGTGTTCGAAAGCAGGGTCTTGGTTTCCGTTTCGGCGATCTCCGCCGCACGTGCCTTGAGACGTTCAAGGTCCACGCCTATCACCTCCTGAAGAGCGGAAAGCCTACCCGTGAGGGTCCTGCGCAGGCAATCTGACGCTACGCTGCACCGGATGATCCGGTGTGCGGCCTGCGGTGAGGAGAACAGCGAGAAGGCCCGGTTCTGCCAGGCGTGCGGGACCCCGCTCGAGGCTCCGTCCGGGACCCGCCAGGAACGCCGCGTGGTCTCGGTCCTGTTCGTCGATCTGGTCGGGTTCACCTCGAAGTCCGAGCAGCTCGACCCCGAGGACGTCCGGTCGTTCCTGACCGTGTACTACGAGCGGGCGCGAGCGGAGATCGAGCGGTTCGGCGGCCGGGTGGAGAAGTTCATCGGCGACGCGGTGATGGCGGTGTTCGGCGCGCCCGTGGCGTACGGCGACGATCCGGAGCGGGCGGTGCGGGCCGCGATGGCGGTGCGCGACTCGATCGCCGAGATGGATCAGGCCGACCCGCTACTGGTCCTTCAGGTACGTGCCGGGGTGAATACGGGCGAGGCGATCGTGGAGTTGAGCGCGCGGCCCGAGGCGGGGGTGGCGATGGTCGCGGGCGACGTGGTCAACACCGCCGCCCGGCTCCAAAGCAACGCGCCGGTCAACGAGGTCGTCGTCGGCGAGGAGACATACGCGTCGACGCGCACGGTGATCGAATACCGGCCGATCGAGCCGATCACCGCCAAGGGCAAGACCGACCCGGTTCAGGCCTGGGTCGCCGTCGCGCCGCTCGTCGAGGCAGGGGAGCGCGTGTTCTCGGAGGCGCCGCTCGTCGGTCGCGGCGATGAGCTCGCGAACCTCCGGAGCCTCTGGGACATGGTGTCGTCGGAGAACCGGTGCTCGTTGGTGACCGTGTTCGGTCCCGCGGGGATCGGGAAGTCGCGCCTCGCCCATGAGCTCGCGCACCGGGCGACGGACTCGGGCGGGCTCGCGATCCGCGGTCGGTCCGCTGGGTACGGCGATGCGGGTCCGTACAGCGCGTTCGCGCAACATGTGGCGCAGATCTGCGGAT
The DNA here is from genome assembly GCA_963792215.1 of uncultured Actinomycetes bacterium. Classification (GTDB taxonomy): domain Bacteria; phylum Actinomycetota; class UBA4738; order UBA4738; family HRBIN12; genus AC-51. The sequence continues at coordinate 147,127 of CAWBVL010000007.1, read as the reverse complement.
TCGACGGCGATGATCCAACGGCGGCGCTCGAGAAGCTGCGAGCGAAGGCCGCGGCGTTGGCGGTTGCCGATGATCCGAACGAGGTCGCAGACGCCGTCGCGGTCCTGGCCGGGTTACCGGTCGAAGGTGGAGATCTCGATCGCGACGGCCTCTACTTCTCCGCGCGGCTGTTCGTGGAAGCGGTCGCGCGGCAGCAGCCGACGCTGCTCGCGTTCGAGGACATCCACTTCTCCGATCCCAGCTTGCTCGACCTGGTCGAGTTCCTCGCGTCGCGGGTGCAGGACGTGCCGCTGCTCTTGGTTGCGACCTCGCGTCCGGAGTTGCTCACGTCTCGGCCGTCGTGGGGCGGTGGGCTTCTCGCCTCGAGCACGATCTCGCTCGGGCCGCTGAACGACGAGGACGCGGTCGAATTGACGGGCAAGCTCTTCGAACAACGTGGCCTCGACGACCTGAAGGATCGCGCGGAATCGCTCGCGAGCTCGAGCGACGGCAACCCGCTGTTCATCGAGGAGCTCACTGCGTCGCTCGCGGAGCGGTCGACGCGAGACGCGAAGCAGCTCCCGGGGTCCATCCGTGGCATCGTTGCTGCGCGCTTGGACGCGCTCCCGGCGCCGGAGCGCACCGTCGTGCTCGATGCCTCAGTCGTCGGCAAGGTGTTCTGGCGCGGGTTGCTAGAACAGCTGCGGGAGGACCGCGATCAAGACCTTCCTACGTTGCTCAGCTCGCTCGAACGGCGCGACTTCATCCGACGCGAGGGCTCGTCACTGATCAAGGGCGACCAGCAGTTCACGTTCAAGCACGGGCTGATCCGCGAGGTCGCGTACCTAACCCTGCCGCGTGAGGAGCGCCGGCGCTGTCACGAGATCACCGCCAAGTACCTCGAGGAGGTGCAGCTGCCGCCGGGAGACGCCGACGCCACGCTCGCCTACCACTGGCGCGAGGGCGGCGACAACGCCAACGCGATCCGGTACCTGATGGCGGCGGCAGAGGTTGCCGGCCGGGGCTGGGCGAAGGCGCGGGCAGCGGCCCTCTACACGCAGGCGCTCGAGCTTGTCCCCGAGGACGACCCGCAGCTCAAGAAAGAGCTCGTCAAGAAACAGGCGGTCGCCACGGTGGCGGCGTTCCACATCCGTGACGTCGAGCGGGACCGAGGGCGCCAGCAGCCCGCCGCAGAGGACTGAGACTCAGGCTTCGGGGATCGGCGGGAAGTCCGCCGGCGTCACGTCGCCCGCAACCTCGAATACTCCGTCGATCGTGTGCTGGCCGAGCAGCTCGGAGTGGGCCTGGATCGCGTCCATATCGGGCGCCTCATAGAGGCAGAAGGTCCGGACACGCCCGTCGTCCTCGACGGTGACGTGGCTGTGGATCCAGACGACGTTCGGGAATTCTTCCTCGATGATCTGGCGGGATCGGCGGCCGACCTCGGGCATCTCATCCTCGCCGACCTCGAACCGGCGATTGATCACGTACTTGGGCATCTGTAGACGCACCCCCTCGGGAGGCCTCGAGTGTAGGTCGGGGTCGCTCCCCGCGCAACGGAAGGTGACGTAGGCCTATCAGCGGTAGTTCGTGAACTGCAGAGCGATGCCGAAGTCGTGGTCCTTGCAGGCGGCGATCGCAGCCTGGAGGTCGTTCTTGGACTTGCTCGTCACGCGGACCTGCCCACCCTGGATCTGGGTCTGGACCTTGGGCACGGACTGGCGGACGAACTTCGAGATCTCCCTGGCCTTCTCGTCGGAGATGCCGGTGACGAGCTTCACCGTCTGTCGGACCGAGCCCTTGGCGGCCGGCTCGACGGCGCCTGGCTGGAACGCCTTGAGCGGGACCTGCCGGCGGACCGCCTTCTCCTCGAGCACTTGGTAGGCGGCCTTGAGGCGGTCCTCAGTGCCCGAGGCCATCTCGATCGACTCGTCCTTGAGCTCGAGCGAGGTGTTCGTGTTCTTGAAGTCGAAGCGCTGGTGAAGCTCGCGGCCGGCCTGGTCGACGGCGTTGCGGACCTCCTGCATGTCGATCTCGGAGACGATGTCGAAGCTCGATTGGGCGGCCATGGGCGCAGGATAGCGTCGCCGCCCTTCGAGCGACCCCGGGCTAGGGTGGGTAAATGGAGTACGAGGGGTTCGTCGACCACGTTCGAGCCGATGGGCGAACGCTCGCCGACGCGGCGGACGGGAACATCGACGCGGCGGTGCCGACGTGTCCCGGATGGAGTGTCCGAGACTTGGTCGTGCACATCGCGCAGGTGTACGAGCACAAGATCGAGTGCACGCGACTGGGGAAGGCCCCCGACCCGTGGCCGCCCGAGTGGCCGCAGGCCGACGATCCCGTCCCGTGGTTCCGAGACGCGCATGCAAGGCTCCTCGGGATGTTCGAAACCAACGACGCCTCGTCGCCGTCTGCGACGTGGTGGCCGGCGGACCAGACCGTTGGATTCTGGGCGCGGCGAATGGCGCACGAGACGGCGGTGCATCGGGTCGATGCCGAGCTCGCGCGCGGCGCGTCGTCGCCGGTGGACGCCGCCCTCGCGACCGACGGCGTCGATGAGATCTTGCACATCATGCTGGCGGGCGATTGGTCGGACGACGCAGACGACGCGATGACGGGTCAACGGGTCGCAGTCGAAACAGGCGGTCGCATGTGGCAGGTGGTGCTCGACCGCGAGGCCATGACGGTGACCGACGGCGATGGAGCGGCCGATGCAACCCTGTTGGGCCCACCGTCGGATGTTCTGCTCTGGCTCTGGGGCAGGGAGCCCGACGATCGCGTCGAGATGTCCGGCGATCAGGAGGCGCACCGGCTCATGCGCACGCGGCTGTTGATGGCGACGCAGTAGGCGCTCACCCGCCGCGGATCAGACAGAACTCGTTGCCCTCGGGGTCGGCGAGCACGATGAACGGATCCTCCGGGTTCTCGCTCACCCATCGTCGAGTCGCGCCCATCGCCTCGATCTCGCGAGCAGTTGCTTCTTCGTCGGCGGCCCAGAAGTCGAGGTGCACGCGGTTCTTGACCACCTTCCCTTCGGGCACCTTCTGGAAGCCGATGATCATCGAGCCGTCGTCGCTCTCGATCGTCGACCAGTCGGCGTGCGTCGTGCGCGGCGCGTAGCCCGTGAAGTCGGCCCACCACTTCGCGAGCGACGGTGGGTTTGCGCAGTCGATCACGACCTCACGGAACCGAACGTCGATCATCGTTCTCCTCCTAGTCGATCAGCCTGCCGCCGAGTAGCCGAAGCGTGGGCTTGTGTAGCTCGCCAAGATCCGCTCGAGGGTCCTCTCGATAGGCGACGAGGTCAGCCGGCGCTCCTTCTTCTATCCCCGGGAGCCCGAGGAACGAACGGGCCGTCCATGAACCCGCGCCCAGCGCGACGTCAGCCGGAACCCCGGCCTCGTGCAGGAGCGCGATCTCCTCTCGGATCTGACCGTGGGGAACCGCGCCGGCGTCGGTACCAGCCAGGATCGTGACGCCGGCGTCGGCGGCCGCCGCGATCATCGCCGGCTGTCCGTCGAACCCTCGGTCGAGGTCGGCGATCGCGTCGGCCGGCCATCCCATCTGACGGACCATCGAGCGCATCAACTGATCGATCGAGCGGGTCGGGGTCCACGCGATGTTTCGCTCGGCGAGCAGGGCCAACTGACTCTCCTCCATATAGGACCCGTGTTCGATCGAATCGAACCCGGCTTCGATCGCGTCGGCGATGACCTCCGCCGACATCGCGTGGATGGCTACGCGCCCACCGAGCGCATGGATCCGCCCGGCGGTGGCGAGGAGGGCGTCGAGCGGATACGTCGGGGTGATGCCCGGCCCAGGCACGAAGGTGTCGCCGATCACCTTGACCCAACCGCCACCGGTATAGAACTCGCGCTCGGCCTCGTCTGGCAGGCGATCGATGGGCACCTCGAGATCGAGGCCGGGGACCCCGTGACCGGGCGGGATGAGGAACCGGCCGGATGTGATGACGCGGGGGAGCGCCTGCTCAGGTCCGATGTCACGGGAGCCGAGTTCCGGGCTTCCCGGCTCCCGGATCAGCAAGACCCCGGCGTCAAGGTGAGCGCCGGCTGCGATCGCCGCACGTTCCGCAGGCGGAACATCGACCGGCTCGGGGAACGACATGGTGAGGTGAGCGTGCACATCGACCAGCCCGGGGACGAGGATGCAATCCTCGAGCAGCGTCTTGGCATCCTCGACACCGTTGAACGTGATCTGGTCGCCGTCGACGAAGACGTCGCGGACGTCGCCGTCCGGCAGCACCGTCCCTCGGATCCGATAGGCCATTCGGTTCGCACGGTAGCCGTTCGTTATCATGCGTGCGCTATCCGGGAGGATGCCCGAGCGGCCAAAGGGAGCGGTCTGTAAAATCGCCGGCGATGCCTACGGAGGTTCGAATCCTCCTCCTCCCACGAACGAACGAACGAACGAACGAACCACAACGACGAGACCAACGAACGAACCAACGACCACCCGACGAACGAACGACGACGACCGACCCGACGACGACGAGAAACCAACTCATCGCCACCCGACAGGATGAACGCTTCGTAAGCATCAGGGGCCGACCTTGCGGTATGTCCCTCCCCGTCATACGTTGAGTCTTCGACGATCGACGGTCTAGCTGGCGGATCGCCACTACGTCTGGTCGATCCCTGCGGGGAGGGAGTTCCAATGCTCGGCGACGCGATCAGTTCATTCACGATCGATGTTCCCCAGGCCGAACTCGACGACCTGCGTCGTCGAGTCGATGCCACCCGATGGCCGAGTGCCGAGCTTGTCGCCGACAGATCCCAGGGCGTGCAGCTCGCGACGATGCAAGAGCTCGCTCGCTACTGGAGTACCGAATACGACTGGCGCCAGAACGAGGAGAGGCTGAACGCCCTCCCTCAGTTCAAGACCGAGATCGACGGGTTGAACATCCACTTCATCCACGTTCGGTCTGCCCACGAAGACGCGTTGCCGTTGATCATGACGCACGGCTGGCCGGGTTCCGTCGTCGAGCTCCTCGAAACGATCGGTCCACTCACCGACCCGACCGCACACGGCGGACGCGCTGACGACGCGTTCCACCTCGTCTTGCCGTCCATCCCCGGGTACGGCTTCTCCGACGAGCCCACCGAGCTGGGCTGGGGCCCGATCCGCATCGGACAGGCCTGGCACGAGCTCATGCGGCGCCTCGGGTACACCCGCTACGTCGCGCAAGGCGGCGACGTCGGATCCCAGGTCACCGACGCGATGGGCCGACTTGGGCTGGACGGCTTGATCGGCATCCACACGAACCTCCTCACGCCGGCACTCGGTGACGCTGAAGCCCTCAGCGCCTCACCGCCGACCAAAGAGGAACAGGCCGCCCTCGACCAGCTCGCCGCGTTCCGTGCCACGGGCACCGGGTACTTCGTCGAGCAAGCGACGCGCCCGGAGACGATCGGGTATGCCCTCCTGGACTCACCGATCGCACTCGCTGCCTGGATGGTCGACCACGACACGGACGCGTACTACAAGATCGCGCGGGCGTTCGTCGACAAGCAGCCGTCGGGGAACCTGTCCCGCGACCACATCCTGGACAACATCACGCTGTATTGGTTGACCAGCACAGGCGCCTCCGCGGCGCGCTCGTACTGGGAGGAGGGCGCGGAGAACGCCCGCGCGGCCGGCCAGGCACCCAAGCCGGTCTCGATCCCGGTCGGGTTCACCACGTTCCCAGGGGAGATCTGGCGGACACCGCGCAGCTGGGTCGAAAGGGCATACCCGAGTGTCGACTCCTACTTCAACGAGGTGGATAGGGGTGGCCACTTCGCCGCGTGGGAGGAACCGGAGCTCTTCTCGGAAGAGATGCGGGCCGCGTTCCGACGGCTCCGTTAGCGAGCAGCATCTCGTCAACGATGACGCGTACTCAGGGGGCGGTGAGCGACTGGATCCGATCGCATATCGGCCCGGGCGGCCGTCTCTCGAACGAGGGGCGGTTCCCACCGCTGGACGGAGCAACCGGATGGCTGAACTCGCCACCGCTTACACCGGACGCCCTGTTGGGCAAGGTTGTCGTGATCAACTTCTGCACGTACACGTGCATCAACTGGCTGCGGACGTTGCCCTACGTCCGGGCGTGGGCTGAGCGGTACGCGGACGATGGGCTCGTCATGATCGGCGTGCACACGCCGGAGTTCTCGTTTGAGCACGATGTCGACAACGTTCGGGAGATGCTCGGCGCCATGCGGGTCGAGTACCCGATCGCACTGGACAACCGGTATGCGGTGTGGGACGCCTTCGCGAACCATTACTGGCCAGCGCTGTACTTCATCGACGCGGCGGGTCGGATCCGGCATCATCAGTTCGGCGAAGGCGACTACGAGCGCTCCGAGCAGGTGATCCAACAGCTCCTCGCCGAGGCCGGCGTAGAGAACGTGGGAGCCGACCTCGTGTCCGTTACGGGGATCGGGCCGGAGGCCGAAGCGGCGTGGCTCGACCTCCGGTCGCCGGAGAGTTATCTCGGTTACGAACGTGGGCAGGCATTCGCGTCGCCGGGCGGGGCGGTGCCGAAGGAACGGCACTCTTACACGGCGCCGGCGGTCCTGGAGTTGAACCGGTGGGCGTTGGTCGGCGATTGGACGATCGATGCCGAGAGCGCGGTGTCGGATGAACCGAACGCGCGGATCGAGTTCGCCTTCCACGCGCGAGACGTGCATCTGGTCATGGGCCCCCAGGAGCGCGGCGGATCCGTGCCGTTCCGTGTCACGATCGACGGCCAACCGCTCCGTGATGCGGCCGGAAGCGACGTTGACGCCAACGGATCTGGCGTCGTCACGCAGCAGCGGATGCACCAGCTTGTCAGGCAGCAGGGCCCCATCGCGGACCGCGTGTTCACGATCGAGTTCTTGTCCGCGGGAGCAGAGGGCTTCGCATTCACGTTCGGATGATGGAGGGAAGCGGTGGAGCGAGACGACCTGTGGGACGAGAACGACGGTGAGGAGCTTGAGGCGGAGATCATGCGCGCCGACAGCGCCTTCGCCGCCGACCGGCGCGGGGTGACGGCCGCCGAAGGTCAGGTGCCTCTTGGCCTCGATGAAGCCTTCGCGCGCGAACGATCCGACGGCGCTGTCGTTGATGAAGTCGTCGCCGTAGAGGACGAAGGCGCGCCGGATGTTGAGGCGGAGCTAGTGGGGGAGGCCTCGCTGGAACGGGACGACTTCGCCTCGCCTGAGGAAGCGGCGCTGTCGATCCGCGATGAGGCGCCGGGCGCGACGGATCACGACGATCCGCACGAGGTCTCGTAGGTAACCGATCGGAGAGCAGGGACGATGGCGTGCCACAGGCGCCAGGGATCACCTGTACCGAACCGGACCATCGAAGACGCACGCGAACTCGGGATCGAAGGTCCCGGAGGCGGCAACCTGATGTAGCGGTCGGTCTCGCCATCAGAGGGCATGCCCGAGGTTGGCGTCGTCTTCGAGCGGATCCCGCTCACGCGCACGCGAAGCGTGCGTTCCCCCAGTCTGCGTGGTCATATGCGTTCCCGTCGCCGCCCTCGGTGACGACGAGCGTCAGCGTTCGGACACCCGTGACGTCGGCGTAGGCCCCGACCGGCGCGTCTCCTCCGCGAACGACGCCGCTATCGAACAGCTTCTTGCCGTCGCCGAGCACCTGGAACTCGACCGAGCCGTTGTCTTGCACCTCGCCGTCGACGCCGACGTCGGCTTCGAAAGCGGTGCACCGTCCACCGAGGTCCATGGACACGACAGAGTGCGCGTGGGTACCGAGGCCCGTGTCGAAGGGAACACCGCCGATCGTCATCTGCTGGCCATCCCCGCGGGCCTTCTCGCCGTTGCTGGTGTCGGTCTCGACCGGCCCCCAACCGTTCGTGATCTCGGTCCAGTGCATCTGGGCGATCGGGACGGTCGCCGAAAGGACGGGCGTTGGCGACGGGGGTGGGACGGGGTGCTCGTACGCGCCGAGGTCGATCACGCCGCCGGCCGCTCGCGGCGCCCCCTTCGCATCGACCTCGCCGGCAGCCGGCAGATACACGCCCGCGTCGATCGCCGGCGACCCGTCGACGAGGTCGAACGCCGCGCTGGCCTGGTCGCGGAACCCCGGGTCGGTGAACATCGAAGATCGGTCGTTGCCCGTGGCGGCGACGTAGTCCGAGAACGAGTGGTACGAGACACCGTTCCACTGCCACGAGCCCGCGTCGCCGCCGCCGGACGCGAAATACAGGTTGTGGTCGATCTGGTCGCCGTGCTCGGCGTATCGGTTCTCGATGAAGTTCCGGCTGCGGTCGGCGACGACGATGTTGTTCATGATCTGATCGTCGCGGGTGTCGAACTGGATCAGGAGTTCCACGTCGCCGTCGTTCACGAACGTGTTGTTCACGATGGTGCAGTGCTCGATGTTCCCCCGCTTCGTGTCGTAGCCGCCGATCGCGAGGCCGATCACCGTCGCGTCGTAGACGACATTGTTGCGCGCGGTGACATAGCTCGTGGAGCGGCCGGCGTGCTCGCTCGCGAACTCCATCCCGATGTTCACGTCGTGGATCACGTTGCGCTCGACGAGCACGTCGCGTCCCCCGTCGACATAGATGCCGTTGGCGCTCCGGTCGGTTCCGTAGGCAGGGTTCCCGTACGAGTCGATGTTGTACACGAGGTTGTCGCTGACGATGCCGTCCCTCGCGGCATCCACGCTCGGGTCGGAGGATTTGCCCTCGTAGCCGATCACGTCGATCCCGATGTTGTTGTTGTCGTGCACGCTGTTGTGCGTGATCTGGAAACCCACGACGTTGCCGTTCACGACCACCGATTCGCTCGATCCGACCTTGCAGTCGTACACCTCGTTCCCCGAGACGACCACGTCGGTGATCGGGTGCGCCGAGTCGGTGCCGTACACGGCGATCCCGTGCGCGTCTCCACCGTTTCGCTGCTGGACATTGGTCTGGATCGCGTGCACGCGGTTGTCGAGGATCGAGATGTGGTCCGAGGCGCCCGTCACCCAGATGCCGACGGGACCGTGGCCGGGTTCGTCGGTGCGATAGTTCCGGATCTCGAAGCCGTGGATGGTGATGTAGCGCTGCCCGTCGATCGAGAACAGTCCGTGGAAGTCCGCGGGCACGTCCAGGCTGGTCCCGTCGATGATCGGGTGCTGGCCGGGCGCGTTCTGAAAGACGATTGGTCCCGCGTCGGCGTTGCCGGAGACGTTGACCTGCACCGCTTCGTTGTAGGTGCCGTCACGCACGTTCACGACCGCGCCCGGTGGGACGGTCGAGGCTGCGTGCTGGATCGTCCGCCACGGCGCACCCTCAGTGCCGGCTGCACCGTCGTCACCCGAGGGCGAGACCCAGAAGGTCGTGTTCTCGTGTGCCGAGGAGCGAGTCGCCACAGCCCAGACCGCGACGGCCAGCAGCGCGACCACCACGGCCACGACGGCGGCTCGACCTCGCATTTACCGATCCAGTCCGGTAGGAGCGGCAACGATAGTCGCCATGGGTCGACGTGCACAAGACGATGGCTAGTCGCTGGAGCCCGGTTCCTTCCGTGCGTGCGTGTCAGAACGTGGTGAACTGGATAGATGAGCGAGAACCCTGGTGATGCCTGGATCAAGGATCCCGACGCAGCGCCCGAGGGCATCGCTTGGCACGAGGGCGAGGTGCTCCTGCCCGATGGACGGATCGCGCAAGTTCGTGACCCGGCGCGCCGCCGCAGCTTGTTGATCGAGAACGGGGTTGAACCTCGGTCGCGCAAAGCGTTGGAGACGTCGAGGGTGCGGGCGGCGCGCGAGAAGGCTCGAGAGCTCCCGACGTGCTGCACCGTCGCGGACCCCTGCGCGAAGCACCTGGCGCTGCTCGGTCGCTAGGCGGGGTAGGAGAGGGCCGCGAGCTGTCGCTCGCGGCCCTCTCCTTGCGTTGGTTATGCCCCCACGATCGCGACCCCGAACGGGGTCGCTCCGGTCGGCAGCGCTGTGGGCGAAGACGACAGCTCGGTCAACGAGCCACCGTTCACCGCGAATCCACTCACCGACGCGATCGCGGCGTCGACGACGTACAGGTGCGTTCCAGCCGCGTCGAGGCGAGCGTCGAACGGCCTGATGCCGAGGCCGCTGCTGAACGGTGTGCTCCCGATCAGCGACAGCGTGCCGTTCGGGTTGATCCGGTAGCTCGAGATGGTCGTGCTTCCGGTATTCACCGCGAACAGGTAGCGCCCGTCGTGGGAGATCTCCACCCAGCACGGGGCCGTCTGCTGTCGGCGAACGGCGAACCGGTGATCGACTTCACCTTCGCGTTCGGGTTGACAGAGAACGCCGACACCGAGCCGTTGTTCGTGCCGCCGTGCGCGTTGGAGACGTACAGCCGATGCGGGGCGGTCGGCGAGAACGAGCTCCCGAACGGCCCGGGCGCCTCCGCGGGGAACGGCGATCCGGCGGCCGCGGTAAGGCGTCCGTCCGAGCCGACCTGGAAGCTGTCGATCCGGAACGTGCTCGGATCGGTCGTGCCGACCTCGATCCCGATCAGGTTCTTCCCTGTTCCGTTGAACAGGATGTCGCCGGGAAGCGCGGTAGCCGGCAGGGCCACGGTGGAGCCCGACAGCGGCGTCAGGCTGCCGTTGTCACCGAGCGTGAACCCGGTGTAGTTGCTGCCGGTGCTCCCGTTGCCCTCATTGGCGACATACACCAGATCACCGTGCACGGCGATGCTGACCGGCTCGAGCCCCCCGGACGAAACCGGGCTGCCTGCGGCCGGTGTGAGCGACCCGTCGTCACCAACGGCCAGCACGGAGATCTGGTTGCTGCCGGCGTCGGCGGCCAGCACCCAGTTTCCGTCCGCGGTCGACTGGATCGAGCCTTGCGAGCCGACGATCGCGCCGGTGCCGGCGCCGCCGGCCGAGAAGGGCGAGCCGGCCATCGGGGTCAGCGATCCATCGGAATGCTGATCGAACGCGCCGATCGTGTTCGTTCCGGCGGTGTTGTCGTTGACGTACACGTGACCGATGACGGGCGTTGTTGCCCCGGCGATCGTCGGCACCGCGACGAACGCGGCTGCGACGAGCGTCGCCAGGCCGGCGCCTCGTGCGAGTCGTGCGAGCAAACGCATGGAACCTCCCTACGTTTCGAAGAACTCGGATGCGGGCTGTTCGAGCTCGAGGGTGGAACGTCGCGATGCGTACTCCGTGTCCGTCGCACGCGAGGCGTTACGGGATCACGTCAAGAACCGGGGACGTTCGCCGGTTGTTCACTCGGATCCGTGATCGGTTCCCACGTCATCATGTGGACGCGCAATACGACGTTGAAGCCGTCTCCCTCGTCGCGGGGACGAACCTCTCCTTCGAGCGAGCAGACGCGATCGTTGAGCCATGCGTATCGCTCGTCGTCCGTCACGTGCTGCACCATGCCGAGCAGCTGGCGCATCCCGGAGGGCGTCATGGTGGCGAGACCCTCCCAGTGGAACAGGATCGTCGCACCGTCGTCGGTCTGGAGCACGCCGCGGAACGACGGTTCGAGTGCGCCGTCGGCGCGCCGCCGTGGATAGTTCGCCGCTCGGTATCGCGCCGTGACGCGACCGTCGACGCGGCCCTCGGCGATCAGGAAGCTCTGTCCCTCGGGATCGCCGGGACCCGGCCGGGTGACCGTCCACGACTCGGGAGTCGTGAACGTCACCCGGTACAGGTCCTCGAGGTGCATCAGACGGCCGCCAAGCCGGCGATCGTCGTGGGCAGGCCGCCCCACGACCCGGCGTCGGTCAGCCGTCCCTTGTCGTCGACCGACCAGGCCACGACCTGGCCCTGGTCCGCGTCGATCGCGTACAGGTGCCGGCCATCGTCGGACAGGTCCTCGTCGCGGAGGCCCGGCCGCCCGTCCTCGGTGATCGCGGCGGTCGCGTCCTCGAGGGTGAGCGAGCCGTCCATGCCGATCGCGTAGCGCGAGACGGCGCCGTCGGCGAAGTTCGTCGTGAACGCGTATCGACCGTCGTTCGTGATGACGGCCCAGCAGATCTCGCTGCGGCCGTTCGCGATGCTCGCGGTGCCGGGCATGATCGCGTCGCCGTCGATCCGGTAGCTCGAGGCAGCGGCCGCGCCCTTCTCAGCGCGGAACGCTTCGGTGACGACCAGTGTTCCCTCGTTCGAGATCGCGAACCCGTAGGGCGTCGCCCCGAGCGAGTCGATGGTGCGACCCTCGCCGAGCATGCCGTCCATCCCGACCGCGTACGCCGAGATCTTGTCGCCGCCGCGTTCGGTGACCACGAGCGCGCGACCGTCGGGCGTGAAGCCGACCTGCGCGCCGTCTGGTGTGGACAATGGACGCATCGCGCCCTCGATCGGGACCAGGTCGCCGTCGACCAGACGGTGGCCGGTGATCGTGGCGTCGCCGGTGTTCAGCACGAAGACCAGGCCGTCATGTTCCGCGACGCTCCGAGGCGCCATGCCGACGGGCACGGTCTTGGTGAGCTCGAGCATCGCGCCGTTCACGGCGAAGACGCTCACGTCGTTGCTGGCGACGTTCGTCACGAGCAGGTGCCGGCGGTCACGCGTGAGCGTGACCGATCCCTGCGACGGCAGGTGCGCGTTGTCATCGCCCGCGCCACCGGTCGCGAACTCGCCCGCGCGCATGAGCGAGCCGTCGGCCGCACGCGAGAAGGCGATCACCTCGTTGTGGGCGGCATTCGTCTGGACGAAGACCGCACCTTCCATGGACATCTCCATGTCCGTCCCCCTTCCGTTCCGTTCCGGACGGGGTGTCGTCACGCGGAAGCACGCGACCGTTACACGAAGATCGAACGGTTCTCGTGACGGGAGGCTGTGATCAGCTGCGCCAGTCGCGGAACGCGGCCAGCAGCGCCGTCTTGTCGTCCTCGGGTACCTGCTCCTCGGTCACCATCCCGCTCAGCCGGATGGCCTCCCGCATCTGCTCGAGGTAGGTGCTGCAGCCGTCGCACAGCGCGAGATGCTCGTCCACCCTTCCCTGCTCGGAGGCGGACAGGGCGCCCTCGATGTAGTTCGAGAGCAACTCGATGACCTCGTGACACGTCAGCGCCTGCTCGCTCATCGTTCCCGTCCCTCTGAGAGGTAGTCGCCGAGCTCTCGCCGGATACGGCTCCGGCCACGGTGCAACAGCACCCGTTGGTTGGTCTCTGACAGGTCCAGCGCGTTACACACCTCTTCCGACGACCATCCCTGCACGTCGCGGAGGCGAACCACCTCGGCCTGCATCGCGGGCATCCCGTCCAACGCGCGCGAGATGTGGTCGAGCGTCTCCCGTCCGAGCAACCGGCCCTCGGGGATCCCGCGCCAATCGTTCGGGAACGTGCGCCACCCACCGGGGAACGGGTCCTCGGGTCCTTGGAACCAGGAGGGGTCGACCGGATCGTCGTGCTCTCCCGCCAGCGCCGAGAACGGGAGCGAGCGGCCTTCGCGAACGCCCCTGGTCTTGGCGACGTTCGTGACGATCTTGTACATCCAGGTCCGGAGCGACGAGCGTCCTTCGAAGGCGGCGAGGCCCTTCAAGATGCCGATCCAGGCTTCCTGGACGACCTCCTCGGCAACCGCGCGTGAAGAGACGTACACCTGGGCGAGACGGAGCATCGCGGGCTGGTGTTGGTCGACCAGCGTCATGAACGTCGTCTCATCGCCCGCGAGCAGCCGTTCGAGCGTTGCGGCGTCCTCTGATGGAGCGATCGTTCCTCGCTCGGTCATCGCCGCATCGTAGCGTCCACCAGGATTAGGTAGCCGCCGACGGATACGCTCGGGTCGATGGGCGCTACGAGCCACGATCGCTTCCACCGTGCGGCGGAGCGACTGCGCCCGCACCGGCAGCGGTGGACGGAGACCCTGCTGCTCGCCGGCTTCACCGGGATCGCGACCGGACTCGCGGTTGCGGCGTTCGACTATGTGACGGCTGATCTGTTGTTGGATCACGTGCGGACGCTGCCGACGGCGGTCTTGGTCGCCATGCCGGCCCTTGGCTTGCTGCTGGCGTGGGCGTTCCTTCGCTGGATGGGCCATGGGGCCTCGCCGAGCACGTCGGACGAATACGTGCGCAATTTCCACGAGCGTGACCGCTCGATGGATCTTCGACCGTTCCCCGCGCGGATCCTGGCGAGCGTCGCGACGCTGGGCTCCGGCGGCGCGATGGGGTTCGAGGGACCTTCGATCTATCTGGGTGCGGCCATCGGCACGGCGCTGCATCGCAGGTTCCGTCGCGTCTTCTCGGTCGAAGACGCGAAGCTGCTCCTCGCCGTCGGTGCCGCGGCAGGGGTGGCGGCCATCTTCAAGACCCCACTGACCGGGGCGCTGTTCGCGATCGAGGTGCCGTATCAGCAGGATCAAGCGCGCCGGGTCGCGTTGCCCGCGCTCATCGGCGCGAGCACGTCCTACGTCACGTTCGTCCTCCTTCGGGGCGCGGCGCCGCTGATCCCGGTCGCGGGCGCACCGGCGTTCGATGTTCCGGATCTCCTCGGCGCCCTCGCGGTCGGCGTCCTCTGCGGAGCCGGCGCGCGCGGCTTCGTCTGGGTCGTCGGGCGAGCCAAGCAGGTTCAGAGCCAGATCCCGAGGTGGGTCTCATACCTGGTCTCCGCGGTCGTGCTCGCCGGCCTCGTCGCGATCACCGTTTCGGTCTACAACGCGCCCCTGTCGATCGGGCCGGGGTATGAGGTTCTCGCGTGGGTCGAGCAGCCGGCGGTCGGTCTCGGGCTGGTCGCCGCGCTGTTCGTGTTCCGCGCGCTCGCCACGACTGCGACCATCACCGGAGGTGGCGCCGGAGGAACGTTCATCCCGCTCGTCGTGCAGGGCTCGATCGTGGGGCGCTTCGTTGCGGGCATCGCCGGCGTCACACAGGTGACGCTGCTTCCGCTGGTCGGAGCGGCCGCGTTCCTCGGGGCCGGATATCGGGTCCCATCACGGCGGTGGTCTTCGTGGCGGAGTCCACCGGGCGGCCGGGCTTCATCGTGCCGGGGGTCGTGGCGACGGTCGTCGCGCAGTTATTCATGGGTGATGCGTCGATCAGCGCCCTACCAGGTGCGGATGCGGGGAGGGCATATCGAGCAGCGCCTCCGCATGCCGGTCGCAACAGCCGTCCGCACCGACTGGGCGCACCTCGATGGAGCCGATCGCATCGACGACGGTGTTGACGAGGCCTTCCTTCGCGCCGAAGACGCTGTCGCTCCCGACCCTTGACGGAGGCCGGTACCTGGGGATGGTCAGGCTCGCCGACGTGGTTGCGGTACGAGTGGGCCAACGAACCGGGGAGCACATCAGCGACCTCGTCGTCGATGCTCCGAGCGTCGGTTCCACGGCCACGCTGCTGAAGGCGGTCACGGATATGGATACGTACGAAGTCGACTGCCTTCTCGTGATGGACGGCGATCGCATCGTTGGGCTCGTCACACGCGACGACGCGATCCGGCTCGACCAGATCGTCGCGCGGACCGACGACGATCGTGACTCCACGTGAAACGTCGAGACGTGGTGATCCCACTGACGTCAGTCCCAACCAGCCGGGCCAACGGTTCAGCGCGCGGGCCTCAGCCGATGCTGACGATGATCGCCATAGCCGGTCTCTAAGTTCGTCAGCGTCGCGCCGGGATACGCGAGCTGGCCTGCGGGGCGATCGATCCCTATCGCGAAGGCTGGTCGGCGGAACCGCCTTCGTTCTTCGCATGCCACCCGATCGAGCAGGCGCGATCTCCCGAGCGATCGTTGCGAGCATGGCGGCGTTGTACTCGACACCCAGCTGGCTGGGCACGGTGAGCATGAGGGTGTCTGCGGCCTGTACCGCCGACGTCTTCCGCGAGCTCGACGGCGATCTGGTCCGGCTCCCCGGTGTAGCTGCGGCCGAACCGGCTCAAGGCGCCGTCGAGCCATCCCACCTGGTCGTCGTTCGCATCGCCGCCGAAGAGGCGCTGATCCAAGTCGCTCGTGATCGGCATGACGCTGCGACTGACCGAGACGCGAGGCGTACCGGCGTGACCGGCCGCCGTCCAGGCATCGCGGAAGATCCCGATCTGCTCGGCCTGCAGCTCGTCGAACGGCACCTTGGTGTCCTCGAGCAGCAGCGTCGAGCTCATCAGGTTCATCCCTTGCTCGCCGACCCACGCCGCAGACTCGCGGGTGCCAGAGCCCCACCAGATCCGTTCCGCGAGCCCCGGTGACTGCGGCTGGATAGGAAGCAGGATGTCTCCGGGACCGCCACCGGCGTCGGCGCGGACCACTCCCGCTCCCGCGATCGCCGCACGGAAGATCTCTGTCTTCTCGCGAGCGTCGTCTGCGTCGACGGCGTAGCCGAACGCTTCGGCGCCGTGCCATGCCGGCTCGGGTGAGCCTCGGCTGATGCCCAGCTGCAGACGACCGCCGGCGAGCAGATCCGCCACGGCGGCGTCCTCCGCCATATAGAGCGGGTTCTCGTACCGCATGTCGATGACGGCGGTGCCGGCCTCGATCCGACTGGTCCGCGCGCCGATCGCGGCCAGGAGTGGGAACGGCGCCGACAGCTGGCGAGCGAAGTGATGGACTCGCAACGAACGCGCCGTCGATGCCGATCTCCTCCGCGGCGACCGCGAGCTCGAGCGTCTGCTGCGCCGCGTCGGCGGCTGAGTTCGTCATCCCGGCAGCGGGGTGCCACGCGCCGAACGACAGGAAGCCGATCCGTTTCGGGTGCTGATCCAGTCCGTGCCCCAACGACGTATCCAGCGGACCTATTCCGAGTCCAAGCTTAGGCCGGTGCTACGCACGACGACGCCCATCACATCGAACAGATGGGCAACCAGCTCGATGGGTACCGCCAGTGGATCTGAGCCAGTTCGCTACCCTTCGACGGAGAACGTCACGGTCGTAGAGACCGCAGGATCGAACGGCAGGTGATCCACGGCGACGAACTCCGCTCGGAGCTGGTGAGAGCCCGGGGAAGCCGTGATGCGGGCGGTGAGGCCCGCGGTCATCGACACGAGCGATCCGTCCAGGTACAGATGGATGTGTCCCTCGTTCGGCGTGAGGCGGAGCGATGAAAGCGGAACAACGGCCGCCCCGTCGAGCTGGAGTTCGACCGGGATAGACGCAGGGTCGCCCCGAAATTCCTGGTCCTGACGTGGCGACACGATCGTGAGCCGACCAGTGGTCGACGGCCTGGTCAGCGAAGGCTGCGCGCCGACGAGCACCGGATAGATCGTCCCGACCAACAAGCAACCGACCGCGACCACAGCAAGGCTCATGGTCGCGGTCCGAGGAAGCCTCGTTGGAGGATGACTGCGGACCCAGTACGCGCCGAACGCGGCTGCGGTGCCCGCAAGGAACAGCCCGACGGCGACGAATGCGGCGATCCCGGGGACGCCCGAATGGGCGAGCACGGGAGGAGGGCGAAACGTCGGCGTGAACCTCATCCGTCAGGAGAGCGTGACACCGAACGCGTCGACCCGCGAGCACGACGTGCCCCGAGCGCCGACGCGAGCCGTCGCCGGTTCGTCCTATTGGGGAACGTCGGGGACGCGGTTGAGACCCCCGATCCGGCCGAACGGAGCTGTCGCCGAACACGATGCGTGGGAACCGCCAAACCGATGCACCACGAGGCCCATCCCAGCGATCGACCCAGCGATCGACCCAGAGATCACGTGATCCGAGTGATCCGCCCGCCCACATCGTGCGAACCAGCCACGACTAGCCCATGGGAAGGGGTGAGCGCATGAACGCGTTCAGTAGGCGGTCGTTCCTCCGGAAGGCATCGATCGGCGCGGCGGCGGGGGCGATGGCGTCCCGTGGGCTCGTGACCAACGCGGCCGGTGCGATGCAGAAGAACTCGGAGCGGACCGATCCGATCGCGGCGTCCGACGATCGGGTCGTCGCGTTCGTGCGGGCCGGCGATCGCGACGAGGTCACCGTTCTGGTCGGCGAACGGGAGATCGTTCGTCGCGACGCACGGCTTGCGCGGCTCCTGCTTCGCGCCGCGCACTGACGCGACCGTCCGCTTCGATCACCTGCCCTGGGGAGGGAAGAGATATGTCGTCCCATCGTGAAGCGCCGGGTACCGCACAGGACCCAGTTGCCGACAACACCGACCTTTATGCGTTCGTCAGCCCCGACAAGCCGAACACCGTCACGCTCATCGCCAACTTCATCCCGACCGAGTATCCGCCGGGAGGCCCAAACTTCTACGAGTTCGGCGACGACGTCCTGTACCAGATCCACATCGACAACCGTGGTGACAACGGCGACGAACTCAAGTTCCAGTTCCGTTTCTCGACCCAGGTGACGGCGGAGACGTTCCTGTACAACGTGGGGCCGATCTCGTCGCTGACGGACCCCAACTGGATCCGCCGTCAGACGTACTCCGTCACGATGGTGCGCAACGGCACCCGCCATGTGCTCGGGAACGGCCTCGCGTGCCCGCCCGTCAACATCGGGCCTCGATCGACGCCGGATTATGGCGGCCTCGCCGACGCGGCGATCCACGATCTTGGCAACGGCATGAAGGTGTTCGCGGGCCAGCGCGACGAGGCGTTCTTCGTCGACCTCGGCTCGATCTTCGACCTCGGCGACCTTCGGCCCTTCCAGAACCTGCATCTGATCCCGTCGCCGGCCGCAGAAGGCATCAAC
This sequence comes from uncultured Actinomycetes bacterium, assembly GCA_963792215.1. GTDB lineage: Bacteria > Actinomycetota > UBA4738 > UBA4738 > HRBIN12 > AC-51. The sequence goes on along the minus strand of CAWBVL010000007.1, from coordinate 128,588 downwards.
GGACTGGGCGGGTTCAACGTGCACTCGATCGCGATCCAGCTGCCGAAGGCCATGCTGACCCGCGATGGGTCGAACCCGACCGACGCGACGAAGGCATCGTCCGTGGTCGGGGTGTGGGCCTCCGCCAGTCGCCGCCGCTCCACGATCCGCGACGCGGGCGGCAAGATCGAGGGGAGCGGCCCGTGGGTGCAGGTGTCCCGGCTCGGCAATCCGTTGGTCAACGAAGTGCTGATCCCGATGGACGAGAAGGACCTCTGGAACTCGGTTGGACCGACGGACGACGCGCAGTTCGTGAAGTACTTCGCGCATCCCGAGCTCGCCACGCTGCTTCCCATCTTGTATCCGGGCGTCTTCCCGAACCTGAAGGGGTTGAGCGCGGCACGAGCGGACCTCGAGGCGATCTTGCTCACGGGCATCCCGTCGGGCATCGTCCCTGGGTTCCAGAACTTCACCGGCACCGATCCGGGCGACATGCTGCGGCTGAACATGGCGATCCCGCCGACCGCGAAGCCGAACCGGCTCGGCGTGGTCGGGGGAGACCTCGCCGGGTTCCCCAACGGCAGGCGCTTGCCGGACGACGTGACCACGATCGAACTCCGCGCGATCGCCGGCCTCACCTATCCGTTGGTGCAGCCGTCGTATACGCCCGACGGGGCGGCGTCGGCGATCCAGGACGGGTCGGTTTCGGGTCAGGACGTGGACACGCCGTACCCGGGCACGTTCCCGTACATGGGAACGCCTCACGCCGGCTACACGACCGATCCGCCGCACCGGTCATGACCCTGATGTCGGACGAGCGAGCCCCGGTCCAGGACCTGACGAGCATCATGCTCGAACCGGAGCCGGGCGAGGGCTCGCTCGTCCTTCACGCAGACGAGGTGGACGTCGGCCGCCAGGTCGAGGTGGAGGGAAGCGCAGGACGTAAGCACGCGATCGTGCGAACGCTCCGGGCCGCCTCAGGCGCGAGACATATGGCCGTGTTCCCTCGCTCGCGGCGGGCCTCTACGACGTTGTATCGAGCGAGGGGTGCGTCGAAGGCCTAACCCTTGCGATCCGCGACGGACAGGTCACGGAGTCCTCGCTCCACTGACCCTGTGAGGCCAACGCGGAGCCCGGATGCCCGGGCGGAAGTGGCCGGGCCGGCCGCATCCTGTATCGTGCACGCGAGGGTTCAGCATCACTTCACGACCGTAGTTCCATGTGCAGTTCCCTCTCGGTCTTCGGACCGATCGCCCCCGAGCAGCGGTCAGGCTCGTCCGGGCAAGGAAGGAGGAACAGAACATGGCTACAGGAACCGTGAAGTGGTTCAACGGCGAGAAGGGCTTCGGCTTCATCACCCAGGACGACGGTGGCCCCGACGTCTTCGTGCACTTCAGCGCGATCGCAGGCGATGGGTACCGGAACCTCGAGGAGAACCAGAAGGTGGAGTTCGACGTCTCGCAGGGCCAGAAAGGCCCGCAGGCCGGCAACGTCCGCGTCGTCGGGTGATCAACAGCTGGGATCGATGGCCGCCGCGCGTCGCGCGGCGGCCATCGTGATCTCCCGGGGCTTGTCAGGTTCCGGTGCCATGGACCGCCGATCCGAAGATGAACTCCTCACCTGTCGTTGCGATATCGGCGCGCCAGCCGCGGGCCTCGAGCCACGCCATCAACATCTCGGGCGAGTGACAGATCTTGACGATCGTGAACGATCGGCCGTCGTGCAGTGTGCGGCGGTGTGCCCACGCCGGTCCAGCCGTCACGATCTCCCCCGGGTTCGAGGCCCGATCATCGACGCCCTGGTGCATCGTCACAGAACCACACCTTCCCTCCCGGGGCGAGCCACCGCTCGAGCCGCTCCCAGAACGCGTCGAGCCGGTCGGGCGGGATGTGCGATAGGAAGAATCCGAAGAAGATGTGGTCGTAGCGCACGTCGTGAGGCGGTTCCCACGCGAACACGTCTGCTTGCCGGTAGACGACCGAGGAGTCGCCCACACGTGCAGCGTTGATCGCCAACATGGTGGAAGAGGCGTCCAACGCAGTGAGTCGATCCGTCCGTTGCGCGAGGCGTCTCGTGAACAGGCCGGTTCCGCACGCGAGCTCAAGCACCTCGCCGGCGATGTCCGCGGCCTCGACGGCCGACTCCAGCCGAGCGGTCTCGGCGAACCACCGTGCGTTGCCCGAAGGGCCGAGGTCGTACCGCCCACGTCGGTACCAGACGTCGTCGTACTCGCTCGCTCGTGCGTCGTAATAGTCCAACTGTTGGCCGATGATCCGTTCGACCAATGAGCTCGTATCGGCGGTTGCGGCCGCGCCGATCGACGGGCCGTCGGCGCTCGGCGACGCCGCGTTCAGCGGATCGGATCCGTGCTCGGAGCCAGCGGATGCCTCGGGGTCGCCCTCGTGTGCAGCCAGCATGATGTCGAGGAGTTGTAGGTCGAGAGCACGGTCTCGCAGGCCGGGAACTCGCATCGCCTCCCGGGTTGCTCACGACGCAGTGCTTGTTTGCTCGCGAGAGGCGCCCCGTATTGCACGTTGCTGCTGTTCGATCTGTTCATCCCAGATCCTTCCCTTGCTCGCACCGCGGCTGCGGATGATCCGTCGGGGGCGGAAGGACGTGAGAGGGAACACGTCGGTCGCGCGTGGCGAACCTTCAGGAGACGCCGAAACGTCAATCTATCACCCACAGCCGCGCACCAGCCCGCTTCATCGCGTACAGTGGAGGGGTTCCCCCACGTGTGCCTCGACCTTCGAGGCAACGCGCGACGGCGTCTCGCTGATCCCCACACGTTCGCATCCCTCGTTCCTGTGCGGCTCCGCCCGGCTCTCTTCGCGCCGCGGATCCACGACATAGGAAGTAGAGGTTCCTCATGCAACGCCGATCATCCACGGGCGGCTCCGTGCTGCCCGCGCAACCCAAGACCTTCGCCGAACTCGGCGTGTCCGCACGAACCGAACAGGCTCTGCGCTTGCGCGGTATCGCTGGTCCGTTCGAGATCCAAGGTCGAGTGATCCCCGATGCCCTTGCCGGCCGCGACGTGCTTGCGCGCTCGCGTACGGGGTCGGGCAAGACGCTCGCGTTCGCGGTGCCACTCGTCGAACGGTTGACCCCGAGCGGTCGCAGCCCGTCCGCCTTGATCCTCGCGCCCACGCGAGAGCTCGCGAGCCAGGTGACCGAGGAGTTCCGTGCGATCGCCGACGTGGCGCATCTGCAGGTCGCCGCGGTGTACGGCGGGGTCGGCATCGGGCCGCAGGCCAAGCGCGCCCGCCACGCCGACATCCTCGTCGCAACCCCGGGCCGGCTCTTGGACCTCGTGCAGCGGAAGCTGCTTCGGCTCGACCGGGTCCGCATCTGCGTGCTGGACGAGGCCGATCGCATGCTGGACATGGGGTTCCTGCCCGACGTGCGGCGGATCCTTGAGATGCTCCGCCCCGATCGCCAGACCATGCTGTTCTCGGCGACGCTGGACGGTGAGGTCGGCCGGCTGGCGACGCGATTCACCAGCGACCCGCGGCGGCACGAGGTCGGCGAGGGCGGCGTCACGATCACCGATGCGCATCACCGGTTCATCTGTGTGGCGCATCCCGACAAGACGGAGTCGCTGGTCCGCGAGCTCGCCGCCGACCGGGGGCTCGCGCTCGTGTTCGTGCGGACCAAGCACGGCGCCGACCGGCTCGCGCGCACCCTCCGGAAGCAAGGCTTCCACGCGGGTGAGCTCCATGGCGGCATGACCCAGCCGCAACGCGAGCGCTCGCTCGGCAGGTTCGCCAGCGGCGCGAACGACGTGTTGATCGCGACCGATGTCGCGGCGCGCGGGCTCGACCTCGAAGACATCACACACGTGATCAACTTCGACGCGCCGGCAGACGAGAAGGCCTACGTCCATCGCGTCGGTCGCACCGCACGCGCCGGTCGCGGGGGCGAGGGGGTCACGTTCGTGACGCCGGAGCAACGGTTCGATGTCGGTCGCATCGCCAAGATGCTCGATCTCGACGCGGAGTTCGTGCAGGCGGGATTCCCAGCACATCGGGAGCAGACGCCATCCGGCGGGCGCGGCAGGCGAAGCGGTGGCCGCCGCCGGTCCCAGCCGCGGGCCTCGGGTTCGCCTACGCGCCGCGCGTGACCTCTCGGTGCGCGGACCGAGACGCGATGGCGCCGCGGTCAGCCCGGCGGAGCTCCGGGCGGCGTGTCGTCGTCCGCGGGGGATGGCTCCTCGTCGGGCTGGTTCCCCTCGCGGACGCCCTTCCTGAACTCGCCTTGCGCGCGGCCGAACGAACGGGCCATCTCAGGAAGGCGTTGCGCGCCGAAGAACACCGCGATCGCGATGCACCGCGACGATGAGTCCGTCCGCGCCGAAGATCTCCGCATCCATCTCTTCGAAGTGTAGCCCTGCGGGTCCGGAGAGAGGAGCGCGGAACCATTGTGGCGGAACCATGGTGAAGGTGTGACCGCTAGCAACCGCTGCTTCCGCGGGCAGCTCCTCAGTTCTAGAGAGCTAGCGCGCGGGCGGCCCGGGGAAACGAACCGAAAGCAAATGTGAAACGGCCCTCGGCGAGCCGCCGCCCTGGGAGCATCGAGCTGTGGATGCCCGAGATGGTCGCGGCACCAATGCACCTGGTCCGGTCTTGCGAGGATGGGATGCGCTTATCGCGACGGCTGGCAGCGGGGTCGCATCGCTGAGCCGGTCGATCGGCGCGGGTGCGGGAACGAGCGTGCCGGGCGTCGTGATCGAGCGACTGGACCCCGGGTTCGTCCGGCGGCGCGCGCGGACGGTGCCGTTCACGACGGTCGTGTCCGGGACGAACGGCAAGACGACGACCGCCGCGATGCTCACAACCATCCTCGAGGAGGAGGGTGTGCGTGTGCTCGCGAACGCGAGCGGCGCGAACCTGTTCCGGGGCGTCGCCGCCGCACTGGCGAGCGCCACCGGGAACGAAGACGCAGCGGTGTTCGAGGTCGATGAGGCCGCGCTCCCGCGCGTCGTCGACGCGGTTCAGCCCGATGTTCTCGTTCTGACGAACGTGTTTCGTGATCAGCTCGACCGATTCGCGGAGCCCGAGATCGTCGTTCGGCTCCTCAGTGAGTCCGCCCGAGCCCTCCCAGCGGGATCCGCGATCGTCGCCAACGTCGATGACCCGTCGCTCTGGCATGCGATCGAAGACCTGCATCCGGTCGGATTCGGGGTAGATGCCGGCGTTCCACCGACGACCGGGCACGAGTCCGATCCCGAGGTCTGCCCTCGATGTGGCGGGGCGCTGCGCTATCGCCGCCGAACCTTCGCCCATCTCGGGGCGGTGGCGTGCGCGGCGTGCGGATGGACCAGCGCACCGCCTGCGTTCCTCGTCGAGGCCGCCGAAGAACGGCGCGTCGACCGGCTGCGGCTGTCGATCGGGGGGCGTTCGCAGGCGCTGAAGGTCGGCGGCCGGCACAACGCCTACAACGCGGCGGCGGCGATCGCGGCCGCGTCGTTCTTCGGGATCCCGCCCTCCTGGTCGATCGATGCGCTCGCCTCGTTCGCTCCGAAGTTCGGTCGCGCCGAACATCTCGCGTTCGACGAACGGTCGTTCTGGGTGTTCCTGGCCAAGAACCCCGTCAGCTCTGTGGCGGCGACGCGGCAGATCGTGTCAGATCCGCGAATCCGAGCGGTGGTGGTGCTGGTCAACGATCTGGCCGCCGACGGTCGCGATGTGTCCTGGATCTGGGATGCGGGTCTCGAGGAGCTTCTCGGGCTCGGTGTTCCCGTCCTCGCCGGCGGCGTGCGCGCACACGACATCGCGCTCAGGTTCCGGTACGCGGGCGGGGCGGTGGATGTCGTGGATCCCGACGTTCGATCCCTGCTGCGGGAAGTCCGGGCGATCACGCAGCCCGGTGACGACGTGGCGGTCCTCGCGACCTACACGGCGATGCTGGAGTTCCGTCGCGACGTGCTCGGCTCGAGACGTGCAGGCGTCGCCGACGCACCGGAGCCGGTGCTGCGATGACCGATCTCGTGATCGCGGACCTCTATCCGCGGCTGCTTCGGACGTATGGGGACCGCGACAACGTCGTCGTGCTGGCCCGGCGAGCCGAATGGCGCGGGTTCAGCGTTCGCATCGAGGAGGTCGGTCAGGGCGAGCCGATCCCGACCGACACGAGCATCGTTGTGCTCGGCGGAGGAACGGACAGCGTGCAGCAGATCGTCGGCCGCGACGTCGTCCGGCGCACCGAGGAGATCCGCGACGCGGTTGCCCGCGGGGTCGTCGTGCTGGGCGTCTGCGGCGGCTACCAGCTCCTCGGTCGGAGGTACGTCCTTTCGGACGGTTGCGACATCCAGGGCCTGGGGATCCTCGACGTCGAGACGCGTGCTTCGCGTGACCGGATCGTTGGGCGAGTGCAGGCCGATGCTCGCCTCTGGGGTCGGTCATTCGATCTCGTCGGGTTCGAGAATCACGGCGGCCGCACGACCCTTGGCCCCGGAGCGGAACCGCTCGCCTCGATCCGTCGCGGCCATGGGAACAACGGCCACGATCGGATCGAGGGTGCGGCGCAGGGATCGGTCGTCGGCACCTACCTCCATGGGCCGGTGCTCGCACTTAACCCCGAGCTGACCGACGCGATGCTTGCGCGTGCGCTCGCTCCGCTCACGGGAGGAGAGGAGCTCGATCCGCTCGATGACGTCCTTGAGCATCGAGCCCACGAGGGACTGGCTCGGCGCGTCCGCGACGACCGGCGCCCGGCGCGGCGACATCGGGTCGTGGCGGCGGCGATCGCGGCGGTCATCATGCTCGCGGCGATGGGGTCGTTCGCGGCGGTCGAGAGACGTGACGGCAACGGTGCTAAGGGTTGGTTCGAGTCCGGCTGGATGGACCTCGCGCAAGCCGGGCATCTGGCCTCGACGCCCGTCCGGTTCACCTAAGGAGGTCCGACCGGCGTTGCTCGGACCCAGAGCTAGTGTCCTGAGGTATGGCGCGCGTTCTGGTTACAGGCTCGACGGATGGGCTCGGGCGGTCGGCTGCTGAGGCCCTATTGGCGCTGGGCCATGATGTCGTCGTTCACGCTCGGAACGGCCAACGACTTGCTGCGGTGCTCGATCTGCAGGGTCGCGGAGCGGCGGTCGTCGTTGGCGATCTGGCCGTCGTGGAGGAGACGCAAGGGATCGCCGACCAGGCGAATCAGCTCGGACGGATGGATGCCGTCATCCACAACGCCGGTTCCCTCCGCGGCCCGCACGTCTTGCCGGTCAACGTGGTCGCTCCGTACCTGCTCACCGCATTGATGCACCGATCTCCGCGCCTGATCTACCTGAGCAGCAACATGCATCGGGACGGTCGAGCCTCCCTTGCCGGCATGGACTGGAGCGGTCGACGCACGACCGGGTCCTACTCGGACAGCAAGCTGTTCATCACGGCGTTCGCCGTCGCGGTCGCTCGGCTCTGGACCGACGTGTACAGCAACGCCGTCGACCCCGGGTGGGTCGCCACGAAGATGGGTGGCCCGAACGCCCGCGACGATCTTGCGCTCGGGCATGTCACCCAGGCATGGCTCGCAACGAGCGACGATCCCGAGGCACGCACGTCGGGCGGCTACTGGTTCCACCAGCGGCGGACCGAACCGGCCCCCAGCGTCCACGATCGGCGGTTCCAAGACGAACTGCTCGAGGACCTCGCGACGTTCACGGGCACACCGCTCGCGAACGGTCGCTCGTCGTAGGTTCTCGTCGCTAGATCGTTCGTGGATGGACGGCAGGATCGAGTACGCGAGGTTCTCCGCATGCCGCGTTCCGATGTTTAGCGACGTCCCGCGCATCGAGGTCGTATCTGCCGGCCCGACATCCGTCGGCCGGTGCGGGGGAAACGCTCGTCATCTGTGTCGCCCCGGCGGTAGCGAATGCGGTGGCGGCCGCCTCGGGGTCCGGCTTCGATCGATGCCGCTCGCACCGGATGGATCATCCCCACCGTCTGACCGCCTCGAAGAAGGAAGGTAACGTTCCCGCCGTGCGGCGCTGCGGCAACTGCGGGCGGGAGGTTCCTGAGGACTTCGCCTTCTGCCCTGCCTGCGGCGCAGCGCTTGCCGCCGAACCGCAGGCCGGCGCACGCCGGACGGTCACGATCCTGTTCGCAGACATGGTTGGGTCCACCGCGCTCGGTGAACGCCTCGATCCCGAGCGTCTCCAGGGCGTGCTGACGCGCTACTTCGACGCGATGCGAGCGGTCATCGAGCGCCATGGAGGCACGGTCGAGAAGTTCATCGGCGACGCGGTGATGGCCGTCTTCGGTATCCCGCAACTCCGGGAGGACGACGCGCTCCGTGCGGTGCGAGCCGCCGCTGAGCTCGACGACGCGCTCGGCGACCTCAACGCCGAGCTCGAGGCGTCCATCGACGTCCGTATCCGGATCAGGGTCGGCATCAACACGGGCGAGGTGGTGGTGACCAGCAGCACCGAGGGGACGCTGGCGGCGGGTGATGCCGTGAACGTCGCTGCTCGTCTCGAGCAGGCGGCGGGCGTGGGCGAGATCCTGATCGGAGCCGAGACGCACCAGCTGGTCCGTGACGCGGTGCTCGCCGACGCGCTCGATCCGCTCGCCGTGAAGGGCAAGTCCGAGCCGTTGTCGGTGTTCCGGGTGCAGAAGGTGGATCCCGTGGCCGCGGGCTTCGCGCGCCGGCTGGATGGGCCCATCGTCGGCAGGCGGCGTGAGCTCTCGCTGTTGCTGGGTGCGTTCGACCGATCGGTGTCCGACCAGGCGTCGCATCTCTTCACGGTGCTCGGGGTTGGGGGTGTCGGGAAGTCGCGGCTCCTCGAGGCGTTCGTCGTCGACCTCGGCGACCGCGCCACCGTGATGCACGGCAGGTGTCCTCCGTATGGGGACGGCATCACGTTCCTGCCGGTTGTTCAAGGCGTCCGGGAGGTCGTGGGGCTCACCGGTGTCGAAAGCGCGGATGAGGCACGCGAGCAGATCGCCGCCCTGCTCGTTGACGATGATCGCGCCGGACGGGTGGCGCAGCAGGTCGGGCACGTTCTTGGGATCCCGGGAGGAGAGGCGACGCCCGAGGAAACGCTCTGGGCGATCCGGCTGTTGTTCGAGGCGATCGCCAGACGGCGGCCGCTTGTGTTCTTGATCGACGATCTGCAGTGGGCGGAGCCCACGATGCTGCAGCTGGTGGAGCACATCGCGGACTGGTCGACGGATTCGCCGATCCTGCTTGCGTGCATGGCACGGCCCGAGCTGCTCGAGGAACGGCCCGATTGGGGCGGCGGCAAGCACAACGCGACCTCGATCACACTCGAGCCGCTTTCCCAGGAGGAGTGCGCGATACTCGTCGCTAACCTGCTGGCCTCCGACGACGTGGCGCCGGAGGTTCGAACGCGGATCGCGACCGCGGCCGAGGGACATCCGCTCTTCGCCGAGGAGCTGATCGGCATCCTCATCGATGAAGGCCGGCTGACGTTGGACGGCGACGTCTGGCGACCGACCGGCGACCTGAGCGACCTGAAGGTTCCTCCGACGACGTCCGCACTGCTCGCCGCGCGTATCGACCGGCTCGATGCGGCAGATCGCACGCTCCTCATGGCGGCGAGCGTCATGGGGCAGATCTTCTATCGCCAGGCGCTGGACGTGCTTGCCGCCGATGTCGATGTCGGCGCGCACCTGTCGTCGTTGATGCGCAAGCAGTTCGTGCGTCCGGAGCGCTCCGACCTGTCGGGCGTCGAAGCGCTGGCGTTCCGTCACCTATTGATCCGAGATGCTGCATACGACGGCCTGACGAAGGCGGCACGAGCAGAGCTGCACGAGCGATTCGGCGAGTGGCTCGAGACGAACGCGCCGGAGCTTCCCGAGTTGATCGGCTATCACTTCGAGCGCGCGTGCGGCTATCTCAGGGAGCTCGGCGATGACGAGGGGCGCACCGCGCAGCTCGCGGCTCGAGCGGGCGCCTATCTGCGAACCGCGGGCAGCGCGTCGTTCGCGCGCGGCGACATGCCTGGGGCGATCAGTCTGTTCTCAAGAGCGGCGAGCCTCTTACCGCACGACGTCTCGCTGTTCCCGCTCTACATCGATCTGGGTCAGGCGTACGCCGAAACCGGGGAGCTCGGTGCGTCTGAGCGATCGACGCAACATGCCGTGGATCTGGCGGCTGCCGGTGGTGATGAACTCCTCACCGCTCGGGCCAAGATGGCGCAGGGGATGTTCGCGTTCTGGGGGAACCCCTCGAACGAGTTCGTCCTCGAGGTCGAACGAGCGGCCCTCGCGTGGGCTCCACGATTCGAGGACGCCGGCGACGTTGCGGGCGCGGCGCTCGCTTGGGGCGCGGTCGGTGGCTTCGCGTGGATGCGGTGCCACGCCGACGATGCCGCTGCAGCCTGGCGCCGGGCGATCGACGGTTTCCGTGCGACGGACGAGAAGCTGCTCCTGTCGGAGTATCTCGGGTGGGTCGCGTCGACGGTCGTGTGGGGGCCGATGCCGTGCCCTGACGGCGTGCTCGCCTTGCAAGCGCTCGCAGAGGAGGCGCACGACGCGCCTGTCGCCGTCTCGGACATCAGCGAATCGCTGGGCAACCTTCGCCTGTTCCTCGGGGATGTCGACGAAGCGCGAGCCCTGTTCTCGGAGGCGGACCGGCAGAAGCGCGAGATGGGAAGGTCGCTCCCGCTGGCGCATTCGTCGCAGCAGCTCGGGCTGCTCGAGCGCCTGGTCGGCAACGCCGCCGAGTCCGAGCGGATCCTGCATGAAGGAGTCTCCGCTTTGATCGAAGCGTCGTCGTCGGCGGTGTCGATCGTCTCCGCGTTCCACGCCGAGTCCTTATACGACTTGGGCCGCTACGACGACGCGGAGCGCGCTGCGGCGATCGCGGTCGACTCTTGGGGGATGGACATCGCCTCGAGGGTGATCGGGATGCGGGTTCGTGCCATGGTTGCTGCCCGATCGGGCCGATTCGACGATGCCGAACGGATGGCCAGGGAACAGATCGCGATCATCGACGAAACGGACTTCATCGTCGACCGAGGCGATGCCCGCATCGGGCTGGCCGAGGTCCTCGAGCTGGCCGGCCGTCGTGACGAGGCGGATGCGGCTGCGACGGCCGCCCTTGCCTTCTACGAGGCGAAGGGGAACATGCTTCAGGCCGACCTCGCGCGGGTCAGGCTCGAACGGCTGCGTTCCTGATGCCGGGCGCCGACATCCTCATCCGCAACGCACGGGTGCACACGGTGGACGATGCGCTCCCGTCCGCCGGCGCACTCTCGATCTCGAGGGGAACCATCGCGTGGGTTGGAGAGGATGGGGAGGCGCACGAGCACACCTCGCCGGCCACCGTCGAGATCGACGCCGCGGGCCACACGGTGCTGCCGGGGGTGATCGATAGCCACAACCACGTGCGCCTCGGGCTCGATCCGCAGGCGGTGGACCTGCACGGCGCCCGAACCGCGACGGAGGTACACGATCGGATCGCCGCGTGGCTCCGTACGTACCCCGATGCCGAGTGGGTCGAGGGCGAAGGGGTCGCGTACGAGGCGGCCGAGGGCCGGGAGCTCCGCGATCTCTTCGACGAGTCGGTGACGGGCGGCCGTCCGGCGTTCGCGACGACGTACGACGTCCACAACGCGATCCTCAACCTGACGGCCCTCGGAAGGCTCGGCATCTCGCGCGACGTCGATCGAATCCCGTTCGGCCACGTCGAAAAGGACGCGAACGGTGAGCCCACAGGGGTGATCCACGACTTCGCCGTGATGGGGCTGGAGCGCGCCGGACAGGCGGCGCTCGCGGCCGTCGTCCCCGCCTATTCCGACGATCGCCGCTACCAGCGTTTGCTGGAGAGCCTCGACTTGGCGGTCGGATACGGCATCACGACGGTCGTCGAGCCGCAGAACTCCGTCGACGACCTGCCGCTCTTCGAACGCGCTCGCGCTGAGGGTCGGCTTCGCTCGCGGCTGATCGCGGCGCTCTTCCATCCGCCGGGGACGACGGACGACGACCTCGATGCGTTCTCCGAGGCTGGCCGGCGCTTCGACGATGATCGGTTCCGGGCCGGTCCGATCAAGCTGTACATCGACGACGTGGCGGAGGCGCACACCGCGGCCTTCTTCGATCCGTACGTCACCGATCCGTCGACGAACGGCGAGCTCTTCTACGAGCCGGACGCATTCGCCGAGCTGGTCGCGAAGCTCGACGCGCGGGGGTTCCAGACGTTCACCCACGCGATCGGGGACCGAGGCATCCGGACGGTGCTCGATGCGATCGAGCACGCGCAGCGGGCAAACGGCGGACGCGACGCTCGTCATCAGCTCGTCCATGTCGAATGTCCGGATCCCACCGACGTGCCGAGGTTCGGCGAACTCGGGGTCGTCCCGTGTATGCAGCCGCGGCATTTCGCGCCGGACGTGGCGCTGCAGTGGCGGGAGGACGTCGGCCCCACGCGCGACGCCTGGGCCGCTCCGTGGCGTTCCCTCACGCGGGCCGGCGCGGTCCTCGCGTTCTCCAGCGACTGGAACGTCGCCGAGATGGATCCGATGGTCGGGCTGTACTCCGCCGTCACGCGTGCCGACCTGCACGGCCAGGGCGCGTGGAACACCGACGAGACCGTCGACCTCGCGACCGCGATCCGCGCGTACACCCTGGGCGGCGCGTACGCGAACCACGTCGATGACCGGCGCGGCTCGATCAGACCAGGCAAGCAGGCCGACGTGATCGTGCTCTCAGGGGACATGTTCAGAGAAGAGCCCGCAGCGCTGCTCGAGACGAAGGTAGACGTCACGATCGTGGACGGGCGGATCGCGCATCAGCGGTCCTAGGGAGGCCGCGCCCGGGCGCGCGGCCGGACGGTCCGCTATATAAAGGAGAGCGATGACGACCACCCGTTCCCCCTCGGATCAGCTCCGCACCGCGAGCGACCGGATCTGGCAGGGCCTTCACGCCCATCCGTTCATCACCGAACTGGCCGCCGGGACGCTCCCGATCGACAAATTTCGGTTCTTCCTCGAGCAGGACAACCTCTACCTGCAGGACTACGCGCGGTGTCTCGCGATGGGCGCCGCGAAGTCACGGAACGAAACCGAGCTCCGATACTTCATCACCGATCTCAACCAGGTCGTCGACAAGGAGCTGCCCAGTAACCGCGAGCTCTTGGAACGCGTGACCGAGATGGGCGCCGTCGACCGCGGCGGCGCGTCGGGGATGGCCCCGGCCAACGTCGCGTACACCAGCTACATGCGCTCCCTGGCGTTGCACGGCGGGCCGCTCGAGATCATGGCGTCGCTGTTGCCCTGCGCCTGGTCGTACATCGAGATCGCTTCCGCCTTGTCGGACACGGTCGATCGCGATCACCCCATCTACGCTGACTGGGTCGGCTACTTCTCCCTGCCGGCGAACGTCGAGATGGTTGCGGACATGCGCAGCGACTTCGATCGGCTGGTCGAAGAGGAAGCGTCCAGCAGCGATCGCCGGGAGGAGATCGACCGGATCTTCGCCACGTCGTCCCGGCTGGAGCATCAGTTCTGGGAGATGGCCTACACCCTCGAGCGGTGGCCGGACCTCGCTGAGGACTTCGCGGTTCCGTAGCTCGCATCGCCTTGTGCTCCAACGGATTTGACCTCTTCCGCCCAGGTAGCTACCGTTCCGGCCACGCGATGTGATGCCTGAGATATCAGATATCAAGGGCAGCGGAGGGGTTCGTTGGGGGAGCAGTCGTTCGGCGTGAACGGTGACGGCGCGGCTGTCTCGGCGAGTCCCAACGTCGGGATCGCGTTCGACCGCGTCGGCAAGGCGTTCGGCGACGTGGTCGCGCTCGACGGCGTGACCTTCGAGATCGAACGGCACTCGCGGATCGGGATCGTCGGTCCGAGTGGTGGGGGGAAGTCGACGCTCTTGCAGCTCACCGCCGGACTGCTCGAGCAGGACGCCGGCTCGATCAACGTGGAGGGCGAAACCACGACGCAAGGCCGGCTCAGCAGGTGCGCGATGATGCCCCAGCGCGATCTGTTGCTGCCGTGGCGCACGGCGCTCGACAACGCGATGATCGCGATGGAGAACCGGGGCGTGTCGAAGAAGGACGCCCGCGCGAAGACCCGCCCGTTCTTCGAGCACTTCGGCCTCGCCAAGTTCGAGGACGTCCGTCCTGATGCGCTGTCAGGCGGGATGCGGCAACGCGTCAGCTTCTTGCGCACCCTGATGGCCGAGAAGGACATCTTGCTGTTGGACGAGCCGTTCGGAGCACTCGATTCCATCACTCGTGGGCAGATGCAGGAGTGGCTGCTCCGTGCCTTGGGCGATGTGCCGCGCACCGTGCTGCTCGTGACGCACGACGTCGACGAGGCACTCTTGCTCTCGCGGACCGTCGTCGTGATGTCGGCGCGGCCCGGCAGGGTCGTGACCGTGCTCGACGTCGGTCTGCAGACCGAGGGCCTCTCGCGACGGGAGATCGTGACGAGCCCGGAGTTCATCGAGCTGAAGGAGTCCGCGCTGGAGGCGATCGAGTGAGCACCCAGGCTCCAGAGCAGCCGACCGCGGACGCGATGTCGGCAGAGGCGCCGCCGGTCCGGAGGCGGACGTCGCTGTGGGTGCGCTTCTGGCGGAACTACGCCCTCGCCCTGCTGTTCGTCATCGCGATGCTCGTGATCTGGCAGCTCTGGATCAAGATCTTCCACGTCCCGAAGTACCTGTTCGCATCGCCGACCGCGATCCTCGCCTCCCTGCAGAAGGATTGGTCGCGGTACCTGGAGCCCAACCTGTGGCCGACGCTCAGCGAGGTCCTGGTCGGGTTCGGTATCTCGATCGTGGCCGGAGTGGGGCTCGCGATCGTGCTGCATCTATTCACGCCGCTGCGTCGCGCGGTCTACCCGCTCTTGATCGGCTCACAGACGATCCCGATCGTCGTGCTGGCTCCGATCCTCGTGATCCTGCTCGGGTACGGACTGTTGCCCAAGGTCGTGATCGTGGCCCTGATCTGCTTCTTCCCCATCGTGGTGAACGGCCTGGACGGGCTCCGCCTGGTCGACGACGACTTCATCCGGATGATGCGCACGCTGGATGCGACCAGGTGGTCGATCTTCCGGAAGGTCGAGTTCCCCGGTGCCTTGCCGTCGATCTTCTCCGGGATGCGGGTGGCCGCGACGTTCGCGGCGATCGGCGCCGTGTTCGGCGAGTGGGCGGGCGCGAGCCAGGGGCTCGGATACTTGATCCAGGCGTCGACGCCGAACCTGCAGACCGCGCGCATCTTCGCCGCGATCTTGTTGCTCACCCTGATCGCGATGGCCTTGTTCGGGCTGGTCTCGCTCCTGGAGCGGATCTTCTGCCCGTGGGTGTCGAGAGGGGGGGTCCTATAGAGGTCCGGTGGACCGAGAGAGGGGGCGGGCGCGGGAGAGTCCGGCGCGCCGTGGGACGAAAGGACGGTCGCAGATGATCCGAACGCATAGGAAAGGCCTGGTTGCGGCGGCGATGGTGGCCGTTGTCGCGCTCGTCGCCGTGGCCTGCAGCAACAACAGCTCGACCTCGAGCGCGGGCGCGTCCACGTCGGGCACCTCCGCGCCGGCGACGCTCAATGTCGAGCTCGACTGGGTGCCGAACCCCGACCACGTCGGGCTGTACTACGCCCAGGACAAGGGCTACTACACCGACGCGAACCTGACGGTGAACTTCCGGCAGCCGTCGAACGCGGCCGACCCGATCAAGCTCGTCGCGCTCGGCAAGGTCGACCTGGCGATCACGTATGAGCCCGAGATGTTCTACGGGCAGGAGAACGACCTCCCGGCGATCGCGGTCGCGACCGTCATCCCCGTACCGCTCAACTCGTTGATCGTGAACCCGGACGAGCCGATCACGTCGCTGTCGGAGATGAACGGCAAGACCGTCGGCGTGACGGGCATCCCGAGCGACGACGCGTTCTACACCACGATGCTGAAGACCGCCGGTCTCACCGACAGCCAGGTGCCGAAGGTGAACGTCGGGTTCAACCTGGTTCCCTCGATCCTGTCGAACAAGGTCGACGGGATCATCGGCGGGTACCAGAACGTCGAGGCGATCCAGATCGAGCAGGAGACCGGCAAGAAGCCGTCGGTGTTCCCGGCCGACCAGCTGGGCGTGCCGTCGTACGCCGAGCTTGTGATCGCCGCCAACGCCGATCGCCTGCAGTCCGACGCCGCCTACGCGGACGCGGTCCGCCGCTTCGTCGCCGCGGTGGTCAAGGGCTCGGACGGGGCGATGGCGAACCCCGACGAGGCGACCACGATCATGAAGAACGACACCGACTACAAGCCAACGTTCCTCGACGCGAGCGTGCCCTACACGCTCAAGCTGATGAAGCCCGCCTCGGGGACGAAGACCGGCTGCATCGACGTGGCCAACTGGCAGAGCTACGGCGAGTGGATGTCGTCCAACCAACTGATCACGAGCACGCCGGACGCGAGCGCGATCGCGACGACGGACTACATGCCGTACAGCTGCCCGTGACCATTTCGAAACGAACGAGGAACGAGGGGACGCCGTGGATGTAGCGATCGGGCAGGCGGTCGCGTCGAGCGTGCTGGACGCGCTCGATCTCGACCGCGCGGTCGAGCTGGTCCGTGAGGTGTGCCGGATCCCGAGCGTGCTCGGCGAGGAAGGACCGCTCGCCGCGTTCCTCTCGGCCACGATGCAGGCGTCCGAGTTCGAGGACGTGGAGCTTCAGCCGGTGCTCGAGGACCGGCCCAACGCCGTCGGCCACGTCTCCTTCGGAGGAGACGGGCCGACGGTGGTCCTCACCGGGCACATGGACACGAAGCCCGTGTCGCACGGCTGGGAGGTGACCGAGCCCTTCTCGGGCGACCTGATCGACGGCTCGGTCTACGGGCACGGCGTGATGGACATGAAGGCGGCGCTGGCGTGCCAGATCGTCGCCATGGAGGCGGTGCGGGCGAGCGGGTCGCCGCTCGCCGGCCGCCTGTCCATGGCAGCGGTCGCCGATCACATGGGCGACCAGCTCGGGTCGATCGCGTTCTTCGATGCGTTCCCTGCGGACATGGCTGTCCTCGGCGAGCTGACCGACAACCAGGTCTGCCTCGGGCATCGGGGCCGGTACTACTTCGACATCACGGCGATCGGGAAGTCGGCGCATACCTGTCACAAGCCGGAGGCGATCAACGCGAACGTCCTCGCGGCGCAGATGGTGCTGGCGCTCGACGCGTCGAAGTACGAGCCCGAGCTCGAGCCGTGGATCGTCGACCTGTTCGGCGCGGAGACCTACGTCGTGCCGGGACGGATCTACGGCGGGCTGCCGCCGGGCGGTCCGTCGATGATCCCGGACGAGTGCGTGATCCGTGTCGACACGCGGCCGCAGCCGGGCGTCACGATCGAACAGGTGCGGGCGGAGATCGACCGGTGCCTGGCGCGCGCGCTGGAGGCGGAGCCGCGGCTCCGGTACTCGGTCGAGCTCGCGGACGTGAAGTCGGGGTACCTCGCGGCGCCGGAGGATCCGGTCGTCGAGCTGATGCGCGCGTCGGTCCGCGAGGTGCGCGGCTCCGAGCCGCCGCTGGTCGTCGAGAACTGGCTCGGCGACACGGCGAGCTTCGGCGAGAAGGTGCCGACGGTGATCTTCGGCCCGGGCGGGCCGCCCGTGTACTGCCCCGACGAGCACCTGACCGTCGCCGACATCCACGAGGCGACCAAGGTGTACGCGCTGTTCGCCGCCGGCGCCCTGTCCGCGGAAGGAGCATGACCGTACGGTGGAGACCCCCGCCGGCTTCGCGAACGTCCTGGACCGATGTCTCGCCCTGCGACCGGGCGAGCAGGTCCTGTTCCTGACGGACGCCGGCACCGATCCCGAGGTCGTCGAGGCGTTCGAGGCGGCCGTCGCGGAACGGCGCGGCGTTCCCGTCGTGTCGCGGATGCCGGTGCCGTCGCTGCCGGGGCAGGAGCCGCCGGGAACGGTGGCTGCCGCGATGCGGTCGGCCGGCGCGGTGATCGAGCTGACGAGCCTGTTCATCGGGTCGAGCTTGGCTCGGCGCGAGGCGACCGCCGCCGGCGTGCGATATCTCGCGATGCCGGGGGTGCGGATGGAGACGTTCCGCGATGATGGCCCGCTCGCCGTCGACTTCGACGAGATCCGTTCGGACGCGGAGCGGGTTGGCGCAGCGTGGGGGGCGGGCGACACGTATCGGCTGACCACGCCCGGGGGGACCGATCTACGCGGATCGGTGACCGGCCGGCGCGGCCGCGTGTTGCACGGTCTTGCGCGCGAGCCCGGCGACTACATGGCGCCGCCCGATATCGAGGCGGGCACCGCGCCGGTCGAGGGCTCGACCACCGGCGTCGTGGTGGTCGACGCCGACCTGTTGTTCATGGGGGAGGGGCCGCTGCCGTCGCCGGTTGTGCTCCACCTCCGCGACGGTGATCTCGTCGGTGTTGAGGGCGACGAGGCGGGGCGGTTGCAGGAGATGCTCGATCGCTGCGCGGACCCGCGGATGGCCAACCTCGCCGAGGTCTCGGTGGCGTTCAACCCCAACGGGAGGGTGTGCGGGGTCGCGATGGAGACGGAGTCGTCGCGGGGAACCGCGCACGTCGCGCTCGGGAACTCGATCGCATACGGCGGCACGGTCGATGCGATCGCGCACCTGGATTGCGTGATGCGTGACGCGACGCTCGAGCTCGACGGCGAGCCCGTGATCGTGGCCGGGATGCTCCCATGAGGCCCACCCGCGTGGTGCTCGCGAAGCCAGGTCTCGACGGCCACGACCGCGGCATCAAGGTGGTGGCGATGGCGCTTCGCGACGCCGGCGCCGAGGTGGTCTATCTGGGACTCCGTCGAACCCCCGAGGAGATCTGGCGCGCGGCGGTCGACGAGGACGCGGACGTGGTTGGCGTCTCGGTGCTGTCCGGCGCGCACCTCGCGCTGGCGGAGGAGCTTCTGGCGGAGCGCGCACGCGCGGGCGTCGACATCCCGCTCGTCGTCGGCGGAACGATCCCCGCCGAAGACGCGAACACGCTGCGCGCGATGGGTGTCGAGGCGGTGCACCCGGTCGGGTCGAGTCTCCCGCTGGTGGTGGACGGCGTGCTCGCGCTCGGTGCGAAGGAGCGAACGGCGTGAGCGCGACCGACGCCACCGACGCAGGGATCCCGGTCGCCCCGGTGTACGCCGAGTCCGACGTCGCCGCGGGTCTCGCCGAGCGGCTCGGCGCACCGGGTGCGCCGCCGTTCACCCGCGGTCCGTACCCGACGATGTACCGAGGCCAGCTGTGGACGATGCGTCAGTTCGCGGGCTTCGGATCGCCGGAGGACGCGAACGCACGGTTCAAGTTCCTGCTCGAACGCGGGCAGTCGGCGTTGTCCGTCGCGTTCGACCTGCCCACCCAGCTCGGGTACGACTCGGCGCATCCAGCGGCGCGCGCCGACGTCGGGCGGGTCGGCGTCGCGATCGATACGGCCGAGGACATGGTCGATCTGTTCGATGGGATCCGGCTCGATCAGATCTCGGTGAACTTCACGATCAACGCGACCGCGCCGATCATCCTCGCGATGTATCTGGTCGCGGCGGAGCGCCAGGGTGCTGCGATGGCCAACCTCGCCGGCACGCTCCAGAACGACATCTTGAAAGAGTTCCTGGCGCGGAAGACCTTCATCTATCCGCCGGCGCCGTCGCTGCGGCTCAGCTGCGACGTGATCGAGTACGCGGCCGGCGCGCTGCCGCGGTTCAACCCGATCTCGATCACCGGCTATCACGCGCGCGAGGCGGGGTGCGACGCCGTGCAGGAGCTCGCGCTCGCGATGGCGAACGCGATCGCCTACGGCGAGGCGCTGGTGGCGCGCGGGCTGGCGTTCGACTCGTTCGCGCCGCGGCTGTCGTTCCACTTCGCGACGACGATGGACCTGTTCGAGGAGGTCGCGAAGCTGCGCGCGGCTCGCCGCCTGTGGTACCGCATCGCGACCGAGCGGTTCGGGGCGACCGAGCCCGCGTCGGGGCGTCTCCGCTTCTTCTCGGGGAACTCGGGGACGACGCTCACGGCGCAGCAGCCGTTGAACAACGTCGTCCGCTCGACGATCCAGTGCCTGGGCGCGGTGCTCGGCGGCGCGCAGTCGATCCACGTCATGGGCTACGACGAGGCCTACGAGATCCCGTCGGAAGAGGCCGTGACGCTGTCGCTGCGCACCCAGCAGATCATCGCGCTGGAGTCGGGGGTCGCGCGGACCGCGGATCCGCTCGCGGGGTCGTATTACGTCGAAGCGCTCACCGACGAACTCGAGGCGCGGGCGCGAGGCTTGCTCGGCGAGCTCGATGCGGCCGGAGGCGCGGCGGCCGCCATCGAGGCGGGGATGCCGCAGCGGTGGATCGCCGAGTCGGCCTATCGGCTGGAGCGCGAGCTCGCGAACGGCGACCGCCCGCGGGTGGGGGTGAACGTCTTCGCGACGGAGGGAGAAGGCGGTGAGCTCGGCGAGATGTTCGAGGCCGATGCGGGTGTGGCCGAGCGCCACGCCGCGCGCACCGCCGAACGGGTCGCTGCGCGCGACGCGGACGCCTGCCGTGCCGCGACCGAGGCCGTGGCGGTCGCCGCGCGCGACGGCGGCAACGTGATGCCGCCGTTGATCGATGCGGTGCGGGCGGGCGCGACGCTCGGCGAGCTTGCCGACGTGTTCCGGTCGACGTTCGGCGAGTTCCGGGAGCCGCAGCTGTGGTGACCGGGCCGCTCGCGGGGCTTCGCGTGCTGGACCTCACGCGGTTCGTCGCGGGGTCGTACACGACGGCGCTGCTCGCTTCGTTCGGCGCCGACGTGATCAAGCTCGAGGTGCCGCCAGACGGCGATCCCTACCGCGTGCAGGGAACGGCGCGGATCGGCGACGAGTCGGTGTTGTTCCTGTCGTTGAACAGCGGGAAGCGGAGCGTGGCGCTCGATTTCCGCAAGCCCGAGGCCGCGGATGCGCGCGAGGCGCTGCTCGCCTCGTCCGATTTCCTGGTGGAGAACAGCCGGCCGGGGAGCCTCGCCGCGCACGGGCTGGATTGGGAAGGCGTGCACGCGCGGCATCCCGCGATCGTGTACGGCTCGATCTCCGGATACGGGGAGGTCGGTCCGGACGCCGAGCGGGGCGGGTTCGATCTGATCCTGCAGGCCGAGAGCGGTGTGATGAGCGTGACCGGGAGCGAGCAGAGCGGCCCGGTGAAGGTCGGCGCGCCGGTGCTCGATGTCGGCGCGGGGCTGTCGTGCGCGGTGGGCTTGCTCGCGGCGCACGCGGAACGGGTGCGCACTGGGATCGGCGCGCACGTCTCCTCTTCCTTGTTGGAGTTCGCGCTCTCGGGGCTGGGCACGCTCGCGACCGCGATGTTCGTGACGGGTTCGGTGCCGGGGTTGCTGGGGACGCATTCGCCGACGTTCGCGCCGTACGGCGGGTTCCGCACGCAGGACGGATGGATCGTGCTCGCCGGCGCGGGTTCCGAGGATCTGTGGCGGCGGTGCTGCGCGGTGCTGGGCGGCGACGACCTGGCGTCGGACCCGCGCTTCGTCGACAACGCGGCTCGTGTGGCGCATCGCGACGAGCTGACGGCGGCGCTCGAAGAGAAACTTGGCGCGTTGCCCACAGCGGACTGGCTGGAACGCTTCGGCGACGCCGGCGTGCCCGCGGCGGAGGTCCGCGACCTCGCGCAGGTCTTCGACAACGAGCAGGTGCGCGCGCTCGGCGCGGTGCAGGAGCTCGACCACCCGACGGCTGGGCCCTACCTGACCGTCGCGCCGCCGGTGCGCACAGACGGCGCGATCGCGTCGTTCCCGCGGCCGGCGCCGATCCTCGGGGCGGACACCCGGGGCGTGCTGTTGGAAGCGGGGCTCACCGACGCGGATGTCGACGCGCTCGTGGCGAAGGGGGTGGCCGCGGCTTGAGCGCGCAGAGCACGACGCTCGCGGAGCAGGTCGTGGATCGCACGATCACGCTCGCGTCGATCCCGGCGCCGACGGGTGAGGAGGCGGCGCGCGCAGAGCTGATCGCCTTGTGGTGGCGAGCGGACGGGTTCGACGAAGTGCACGACGACGCCGCCGGCAACGTGTGGGCGCGGGCGCGAGCCGGCATGGGCCCGGCCGTCATACTCGCCGCGCACCTCGACACCGTGTTCGGCCGCGATGTGGCGCACGAGATCGCGCGGGACGGCGACAGGCTGCGCGGCCCGGGCGTGGGGGACAACGCGGTTGGGGTCGTCGGTATCGGCGCCGCGGCGACGGCGGTCGCCTCTGAGGGACCGCCGGTTTGGCTGTGCGCGACCGTCGGCGAGGAAGGGCTCGGCAATCTCGCGGGCATCACGGCCGCGCTCGGGTCGTCGCCCGATGAGGTCGGCGCAGTGCTCGCCGTTGAGGGCAACTACCTCGGCCGGGTCTCGACGATCGGCGTCGGATCGGCGCGACGCCGGATCCGCGTCGTCGGGCCCGGTGGACACGCGTGGGAAGCGGCCGATGCGCCGAGCGCCGTGCACCACGCCGCCAAGCTCATCGCCGAGCTTGCGGCGATCCCGAGAGCACCCGGAACGGCGGTCAACGTCGGGCGCGTCGGGGGTGGCGAGGGCATCAACGTCCGTGCGCGCGAGGCGTGGTTCGAGGTGGACCTGCGCGCCGACCGTCCGACCGCCCTCGACGGGCTCGTGCGCAGGCTCGAAGCGATCGTTGCCGGCACGCCGGCGCCGCTGCAGGCGCGGCTCGAACCGATCGGGGACCGTCCCGCCGGCCGCGTTGACCCCCGCGCCCCGCTCGTCCGGGCGGCGGAGTCCGCGCTCGCTGATGAGGGCATCGCGGTGACGAACCCCGCGACCAGCACCGACGCGAACGCCGCGCACGCGCGCGGCATCCCGGCCGTCGCCGTCGGCATCACCACTGGCGCGGGCGAGCACACGACCGAGGAGTGGATCGACCTGCCGCCGATCGCGACGGGCATCCGGGCGCTCGCGGCGACCCTCGACCGGGACGGGGAGGCGCTCCGATGACGGCGCCACGTTCCGGAGTGGTCCTGCAGGGTGCGTACGCGCCGGACGAGTTCACCGGGATGGTCGAGCGGATCGAAAGGCTCGGCTACGACAACCTGTGGCTGACCGACTCTTCGCTGCACGCCCGCAATGCGTACGCGTACCTCACGCTCGCCGCGACGCATTCGTCGACGCTGCAGCTGGGGACCGCCGTCACCAACCCGCTCACGCGTCACCCGGCGATCACGGCTGTCGCGGCGGCAACCATCGACGAGATCTCCGGCGGGAGGATGATCCTCGGGATCGGCGCAGGGGACCGTCCATTGCTCGCGCTCGGGCTGGACCCGGCGCGGCTCGAGACGGTACGGCACGCGATCGAGGCCGTCCGCACGCTCTGGGCAGGCGAGACCCTGTCGATGCAGGACCGAACGTTCGCGTTCGACGAGGCGCACTCGCGGGTCCTCGCTCGCCCGGACATCCCGATCTTCGTGTCGGCGAGCGGACCAAAGATGCTCGAGCTCGCCGGCGAGATCGCCGACGGCGTGATCGTGCTGGTCGGGTTGTTCGCCGACGGCCTCGCCTGGGCGATCGAGCAGGTTGAACGCGGCTCGACCGCCGCGGGCCGGCCGAGGCCGCACATCGCGGTCTTCGCGTACGGCGCGATCGACGAAGACGAGGAGGCGGCGCTCGAGTCGGCACGAACGATCGCCGCGTGGTTCCCGCAGACCGCGCCGATGGTGTGCGAGCTGTGGGGGCTCGAGCCCGACTTGGTCGCCGCCGTTCGCGATGCGTATCGAGGCGGCGAGTTCCAGGAAGCCGCCGCGGCGGCGACGCTCCTGCCCGACGACTTCGTTCGCGAGGTCGCGCTCGCAGGCGGCCGCGACCAGGCGCGTGGCCGGATCGAGGCCGCGCTCGCGGCGGGTGCGGATTCCGTGCACGTCTTCCCGCTCGGACAGCGACGGATGGAAACGGTCGAAGCGTTCGCCGCCTGTTTCCGCGACGTCGTGGGGGTGCGCGCGTGAGCGAGTGGCGTGTGACGGGGCTGCATCACGTCGCGGTGGCGAGTGGCGAGGACCGCACCGGCGAAGCGTTGTTCGCCGCGCTCCTCGGCTCCCCGGTGCACACCGAGGAAGGCGATGGGTTCACCGAGCGGATGTACGAGGTCGGCGGTCCGTTCGTGCAGACCCTGGAGGCGGGCGACGAGGGCGTGGTCCGGCGGTTCCTCGACAAGCGCGGCCCGGGGCTCCATCACATCGCGTTCGTGGTGGATCGGCTCGACGACGCGCTGGCCGACCTGGACGAACATGGCGTCGCCCTGATCGATCACGAGCCGCGGCCCGGCGGGATGGGCACGCGCGTCGCGTTCCTGCACCCGTCCGCGGCCGGCGGCGTCCTGATCGAGCTGGTCGAAGATCCGGAAGGAGACGCTGCCGATGGCTGAGTCCACGCCCGGCACGACCCAGCCGGAGGGAGCGGTCTTCCAGCCGCGTCCCGATCGCCAGCTCGTGACGGACTGGGTCTACGAGGAGATCCGCGGCGCGATCGTCGATCTCCGGCTGGAGCCGGGCGCGCCGCTCAGGGAGGCGGCGATCGCGACGCAGCTTGGCGTGAGCAAGACGCCGGTACGCGAGGCCCTCGGCCGACTCGAGCAGGAAGGGCTCGTCGAGGCGACCTCGTTCAAAGGCGCGGTCGTCACCGACTACTCGGAGCGCGACCTCCAAGAGATCTACGAGCTGCGCGAGCTGCTCGAGGGCGTCGCCGTCCGCGCCGCGGCGACCGAGGCCGACGACGAGACCCTTGCGGCGCTGCACGACGTGATCGAACGGAGCCGCGCGGCCCGCGACGCCGGCGACCTCGTGCGGCTCGCAGAGCTCCTCGGTCGGTTCGACCAGATCGTGTTCGACCAGGTCGCGAACCTGCGCATCCGCGGCTTGATCGAGACGCTCCGCGCGCACCTCACCCGCATCGGCAAGCTCACCGAGGAGATCCCCGGCCGCGTGGAAGCATCGGTTGAGGAGCACGCCGCGATCGTCGAGGCGATCTCGCACGGCGACCCCGACGGTGCCGAGCGCGCGATGCGCGTGCACATCGCGAGCGTGCGCGGCGACCAGCTCGCCGGTATGGACGAAGGTGGCCGATGAGCGACTGGCGCGTCTCCGAGATGCTCTACGAGGCCGGCGCCGAAGCGTGGGCGGCCGCCGTCGCACACCCGATGGTGCGCGAGATCGCCGCGGGGACGCTTCCCCACGAGACCTTCCGCGGGTACTTCCGCCAGAACGTGCTGTACCTCGAGGCGTACGCGCGCGCGATCGGGCTCGTGATCGCGCAAGCGCCCGACCGCGAGGCGCTCGACGTGCTCACGCGGTTCTTGGCCCGGATCGTGGAGACCGAGATCCCCGCGAACCTCGCGTTCCTCGACAAGCTCGGCGGCGACGAGGAGATCTCGGCCGGCCGTGGGCGGATGCTCCCGACGACGGCCGCGTACACCCAGCACCTGCTGTCGGTGTGCGGGATGCCGGACTGCGCCGACGGGCTGGCGGCATTGCTCCCGTGCCAATGGAGCTACGGGGAGCTGGCCCGGCCCTTGATGGCGGCGCGGCCCACCGACCCGATCTACGCGGACTGGATCGCGCTGTTCGGCGACGACGATTACGACGCGCTCGTCGGCGAGACGACCGCGGTGCTTGACCGGCTCGTCGATCCGAACGACGCGTCGCGCGTCGCCGAGCTGTCGGCGATCTTCGATCGCTCGATCTCGTTCGAGCGAGCCTTCTGGGATATGGCATACGGGAGCGGCGATGCAGGCTCCCCTGAGGAACGAGCCAACGAACGAGCCAGAGAACAAGCCGGAGAACGAGGAGGACAACCCTGATGCGTGCTGCACGGATCCACGAGGACCTGGTCCTGCGGGTCGACGACATCGACGCACCGACGCCCGGGCCCGGCGAGGTGCTCGTCCGCGTCCACGCGGCGGGGGTGTGCGGCACCGACCTGCACATCCTCGACGGCATGATCAAGCCCGACCCCTATCCGATGACGCTCGGCCACGAGGCGGCCGGTGTGGTCGAGGCGGCGGGCGACGGGGTCCGCATGTCGGTCGGCACGAGCGTCGCGATCTACAACAAGATCTTCTGCGGGCGCTGCGAGCAGTGCTTGAAGGGCCGTACCAACATCTGCGACAACGAGCCCGAGCAGCTCGGGTTCAATCGCGACGGCGGCGACGCGGAGTACGCCGTCATCCCCGAGCAGAACGCGGTGCCGGTGCCCGACGGCGTCGACCTCGCCACAGCGTCGGTGCTGACCTGCGCGGGCATGACCGCCATGCACGCGACGAAGCTCTCGGGCCTTCGCCTGGGCGATACCGCGGTGGTCGACGGGATCGGCGGCGTCGGCGTCATCGTTGTGCAGGCGGCCGCGCACGCGGGCGCGCGCGTCCTCGCAGTCGCCGATTCGGCCGAGAAGCTTGAGCTGGCGAAGTCCCACGGCGCGGCCGGCGGTGTCGTGCTCGGCGAGAAGGGCTACGAGTCCGTGGCCGACGAGCTGCGCGGCCTCACCGACGGGCGCGGCACCGACGTCTTCTTCGAGCTCGTCGGGACCACGGCGTCGATGCTCGCCGGCATCCGGTCGCTTGCGAAGGGCGGGCGGTTCGTGTCGACGGGCTACACGAGCGAATCGCTCGAGGTGCACCCGATCGAGTTCATCCTGCCCGAGACGATCTTCGTGTCGACGGTGGCCGCGACGCGCTTGGACCTGCAGGATGCGCTTACCCTTGCAGACGCCGGCGCTCTGACCGTGCCGATCGCCGCGTCGTACCCGATGGACGGCGTTCACGACGCCCTGAACGCCCTGCGGGCACGCTCGGTGCTCGGCCGCCAGGTGCTCGAACTCGCATAACCGACGAAGGAGACCACACACGATGGCATCCACCGACACCCAGCCGCGGATCGACTTCCTCGAGGAGCCGATGCGCTTGTACATCGACGGCGCGTTCGTCGAGACGGACGAGGGCCTGCCCTCGCTGAACCCGGCGACCGGCGCGCAGCTCGCCGAGGCGCCGCTCGCGTCCGCCCGCGAGGTCGACGCCGCCGTCGCGGCGGCCGCCCGGGCGTTCGACGAGTGGCGGTTCACGCCGCCGACGCAGCGGGCGAAGCTGATCTGGAGGCTCGCCGACCTGCTCGAGGCGGTCAAGGATGAGTTCGCCACGATCGAGGTGCTCGACAATGGCAAGCCGATGTGGGAGGCGCAACTCGTCGACATCGCCCTGACGATCGAGCTCCTCCGCTACTACGCCGGCTGGACCACGAAGATCGAAGGCAAGGTCCTTCCCAACTCGATCCCCGGCATGTTCACCGTCGCCAAGCGCGAGCCGGTCGGCGTGGTCGCCGCGATCACGCCGTGGAACTTCCCGTTGCTCGAGGTCGCGTACAAGCTCGGACCGGCGTTGGCCGCCGGGTGCACGATCGTGGTCAAGCCCTCGGAGCTCGCGCCGCTGTCGACCCTGCGCCTGATGCAGCTGGTCGATGAGGCCGGCTTCCCGCCGGGCGTGATCAACGCCGTGATCGGCGGTCCCGAGGTCGGCGCGTCGCTCGTGCGGCATCCCGGCGTGCAGAAGGTCGCCTTCACCGGGCAGACCGCGACCGGCAAGGAGATCATGCGCACAGCCGTCGACGGCCTGAAGCGCGTGACGCTCGAGCTGGGCGGCAAGAGCCCGAACATCGTCTTTGCCGACGCGAACCTCGAGGCGGCGGCGGCCGGCGCGTTCGGCGGCATCTTCTTCAACCAGGGCCAGGCGTGCGTGGCCGGCTCGCGGCTGTTCGTCGAGGCGCCGGTCGCGGACGAGCTCACCGAGCGCGTCGCCGAACAGGCGAAGGAGATCCGGCTCGGGTCCGGGCTGGACCCCGAGACGCAGATGGGTCCGCTGATCTCGTCCAACCACCGCGCCCGGGTCAAGAGCTACGTCGAGAACGCCCAAGAGGAAGGCGCGAAGGTGGCGGCCGGCGGTCATGAGGCGACGGTCGATGGCCTCGAGGGCGGCTTCTTCCTCGAGCCGACGGTGCTCGCCGGCATGACCAACGACATGAAGGCGGCGCAGGAGGAGATCTTCGGGCCGGTGCTCGCGGTGATCCCGTGGGAGACCGAGGAGGAGCTGCTCGCGCTCGCGAACGGCATCGACTACGGGCTCGCGTCCGGGATCTGGACCGCGGACACGAGCAAAGCGCTGCGGATCGCCGACCGTCTCGACGCCGGCACGGTGTGGATCAACACCTACGGCATGTTCGACGTGGCCGTGCCGTTCGGCGGCCGTAAGCACTCCGGGTTCGGCAAGGAACTCGGCGAGGAGGCGTTGGAGCCGTACCTGCACTCCAAGTCGGTCTGGATCGACCTGACCTCGGCTGTGCCGACCGGCGGCCAAGGCATCTCGCGATAGAGAAGGGGGTCGCGATGAGCGACAGGATCATCATCAAGAACGGCACCGTCGTCACGATGAACGACGAGGACGACGTGGTCTTCGGCGGCACGGTCGTGATCGAGGGCGACCGGATCACCCAGGTCGGGAAAGACGTCACGGTCGACGAGTCCGGGGGGACGGTCATCGACGCCAGCGACAAGGCGGTGCTGCCCGGCCTGGTCGATCTGCACTATCACACGGCTCTGGGCAAGGGCTGGAGCGACCACCTGCCGCTGTGGGAGTACCTCGAGACGTGCTGGTATCCGATCATCCGCGCGCTGAATCCGGAGGAGGCGTACTGGGCGGCGCTCGCGAGCTACAGCGAGTCGATCAAGTGCGGCGTCACCACCGTCAACGACATGTACCGTCGGCTCGACGGGTTGGCGAAGGCCGCGGAAGAGATCGGGATCCGCGCGGTGCTGTCCAACGACATCGCCGACGACGAGCACGACCTCGACACGCTGGAGGACAACCGGATCGCCTTCGAGCAGTCGCACGGCGCGGCGAACGGCCGGATCGAGGTCTACATCGGGATCGAGTGGCTGCCGCTGGCGTCGGAGGGCCTGCTGACCGACGCACGAAAGCTCGCCGACGACCTCGACACGGGCATCCACATCCACTTGAACGAGTCGCTGACCGAGGTCGAGAACTCCAAGGAGCGCTTCGGTCGCCGGCCGACCGAGGTCGCGTACGACTGCGGGATCCTGTTCGACAAGTGCATCGCGGCCCACTGTGTGTGGCTCTCGGACAAGGAGATCGCGCTGATGCGCGAGACCGGCACGCAGATCTCGCACAACCCGTCGTCCAACGCGAAGCTCGGCAACGGGATCGCGCGGGTGCCCGAGATGCTCGCGGCCGGCATCAACGTGGGGCTCGGCCACGACGCGGCGGAGTGCAACAACAGCCGCGACCTGTTCGAGGTGATGAAGTTCGCGTCGCTGATGCACCGCGCGAGCCGGGTCGATCCGAGCCTGCAGCAGGCGCCCGACGTGGTCCGGATGGCGACCCGCAACGGTTCCGCGGCGCTGCGCCACGAAACCGGTGAGATCACCCCCGGCAAGAAGGCCGACGTGATCCTGATCGATCTCGACAACCAGATGTTCACCCCGCTGTTCCCCGAGTCGAAGGCGCACCTGTACTCGCACCTCGTGTTCGCGGCGAACGGGAGCGCCGTGAACACGACGATCATCGACGGGAACATCGTGTATCGAGACCACGAGTTCACGACGATCGACCAGGGTAAGGTCCTGCACGAGGCGAACGTCGCGTTCCAGCACGTGCTGGATCGCATGGTCGTCCCGACCGCGTAGCGGAACGAGCGACGATGCTGCTGATCGACGACGCGATCGTCGTCACGATGAACGACGACCACGACGTCTTCTTCGACGGCGCGGTCGCGATCGACGGCGATCGCATCGTCGCGGTCGGCGGCTCGGCCGATGTGCGCTCCCGGGTGCCCGAGGCCACGCGGGTCATCGACGCGCAGGGTGGGGCGGTCATGCCCGGTCTGGTCGACCTCCACTACCACACCGCGCTCGGCCGGGGGTGGGCCGACCATCTCCCGCTCGCCGAGAACCTGCAGCGGTTCTGGTATCCGCTCGTGCGCGCCATCGATCCCGAGGCCGTGTACTGGGGCGCGCTCCTCAGCTACGCCGAGTCGATCCGGTTCGGCGTCACTGCAGTGAACGACATGTACCGCCACATCGACGCGATGGCGAAGGCGGCAGGGGAGATCGGGATCCGCGCGGTCCTGTCGAACGTCGTCGCCGACGAAGAGCACGGCCTCGACACGCTCGCGAGCAACGAGGCCGGCTTCCGCTCGTCCAACGGCGCGGCGGACGGGCGTGTCGAGGTCAAGGTGGGGATCGAATGGCTTCCGCTGGCTTCGGTCAGCCTGCTCCGTGACGCCAGCGCGCTGGCGGCGGACCTCGGTACGGGCGTGCACATCCACCTGAACGAGTCGATGGGCGAGGTCCAGAGCTCGCTCGAGAAGTTCGGGCGGCGGCCCACCGAGGTCGCCTACGAGTGCGGGCTGCTCGGACCGGAAACGGTGGCCGCTCACTGCGTCTGGCTCTCCGACACCGAGATCGGGCTGATGCGCGACACCGGCACGCAGATCTCGCACAACCCGATCTCGAACGCCAAGCTCGGCGTCGGCGTGGCTCGGTTGCTCGACTACCGAGCCGCCCGGATCAACGTCGGCCTCGGCCACGACTCCACCGAGGGCGTGAACTCGAGCGACCTGTTCCAGGTGATGCAGTTCGCGTCGCTCGTCCAGCGTGCCGTCCGGATGGATGCCGAGCTGCTCGGGGCGGCCGACCTGCTTACGATGGCGACCCGAAACGGCTCGGCGGCGCTCGGACACGATGCCGGCGTCCTCGCCGAAGGCAAGAAGGCAGACCTCATCGTGATCGACCTCGACGACCCGTCGTTCACGCCGCTCGTCCGCGGCAACCGGAACCAGCTCTACGCCCACCTTGCGTTCGCCGCGCAAGGTCGCGCCGTGCGCACCGTCGTGATCGACGGCACCGTGGTGATGGACGACCGCACGTTGCTCATGGTCGATGTGATGGAGGTCGAGGCGAAAGCGACGGAAGCGTTCGTCCGCGTGCTTGCTGCCGCCGGGGTCGACGACGAGATCGCGGCGGGCGCGCCGACGACACACGGGATCCCGACGCCGTGATCATCGACGCGCACAGCCACATCCTGTCGCTCGCCGAGGACCCGGCGTTCACCGTCGAGTACGGGCGTGAGGGCTCGCTCTGCATCTACCGGTCGACGGGGACGCTGCCGTCGCACCGGATGCCGACGGAGGAGGAGTGGGAGGCGAGTGGCTTCACGCGGGCGGGGTGGCCGGTGATCGGACCGACGGAGTCGGTGCGCGATCACGCGGGATTCGACAAGAGCATCATCCTCGCGGTCTCGCCGCAATGGCTCGACGGCCGATTGATCGGAACGGTCGACACCGACGGCGTGCTCGGTGTCGAGGGCCCGCCCAACCCTGAGAAGTGCAACGACTACATCGCCGCGTGCGTCCGGGCCGACCCGGAACACCTGATCGGGTACGCATCGGTGAACCCGACGTATCAGGGGCCGCAGGCCGCGGTCGAGGAGCTCGAGCGCGCCGTGATCGGGCTCGGCCTCTCGGGCGTGAAGCTCTACCCGATGTACCAGCACTGGCGAGCGAACGATCCCGAGATCGCGTTCCCCGTGTACGAGCGAGGCGCAAGCGCTCGGCATCCCGGTGATGATCCATCAGGCGGGCTCGACGCGGATCGACGCGAGCCTGGAGCTCGGCCGACCCGCGCTGCTGGACGACATCGGCCGGACGTTCCGCGACCTGCGCGTGATCGTCGCGCACACCGGCTGGCCGTGGGTCGACGAGGCGCTCTTCCTGCTGACGAAGCACCCGAACTTCTACGCGGAACTCTCGTACCTGATCGCGAGCGTCAGCCGGCGCGACCTGTTCCTGCTGCTGTCGAAGTGCGAGCCGATGTTCGTGCCGCTGGAGAAGCTGTTCTTCGGCACCGACTATCCGGGCTTCCTGTACGACCCGGTCAAGCTCAAGGACAAGCTGCTATCGGTGAACGAAGAGGCTGACGCATGCTCGATGCCGCCGATCCCGCAGGCGAAGCTCGACGGGATCATGGGCACGAACGTCGCGAAGGTCCTCGGCTTGATCCCCGGGTAACTACACAGCGAGGATCTCGTTGATCTGGAGCGTTCCACCGCGGCCGACGTACGGATGCGACTTGAGCACACTCGCGGCGGCATCGGCGTCGGCGGCTTCGATGATCGAGTACCCACCGATCTCGGCCGGTGCTGCCGCCTGCCCGGTCGCCACCTGTTCCACCATGTGGACGGGAGCACCTGGGTCGACGATCGCATCGCCGGCGTCTCCGACCCATGCGATGAATGCCGCTTTCGCCTGCTCCATCATCGCGGGATCGTCCGGCATCCCTTGGCCGTGGTACGTCACCAAGGATCGCGCCATCCGAGATCGGCGGCGGCGTCACTCGATGAGGGGCGGTGGTGCGTCGGGGGCTCGATCCTCTCGGTGTCCGCCTCGCTCCGCCCCGATACCTGCCACGACGACGAGGGTGATCCCGACCACTTGCAGCGCGGTGGGCACCTGCGAGAGCAGCACGAAACCGACGGTCAGGCCGAAGGCAGGTTCGAGGGCCATCAACGTCCCGAACGCGTGCGTGGTCAGACGCCGCAGCGCCAGCAGCTCGAGCGACATCGGCAGCACCGGCATGAGTAACGCCAGTCCGGCCGCCGCTCCGACGACAGCCCAGCTCAGATGACCAGCCGCTTCGGGGATCCCGAAGAACGCTGCCGCGATGGCCGCGATCGGGATCGTCAGCGACAGTCCCTGCAATCCCGCGAGCCGGTCGCCGACACGTTGCGTGAGCACGATGTAGGTACCCCATCCGCATGCCGCGAGCGCCGCGAGGAGTACGCCGACCGGATCGATCGAGCCCTGCCACGGTTCGGTGAGCAGGACGACACCGGCCAGTGCTAACGCCGGCCACAATAGTCGACGTCGGTCCGGGTCATGGAACACCGCGACGCCGAGCGGCCCGAGGAACTCGATCGCGACCGCCGTCCCCAGCGGGATCCGCGCGATCGCGGCCGAGAAGGCCACCGTGACCAACCCGGTCGCCACCCCGAGCGCAAGCACGGTGCCCATGTCGGAGCGGGAGAGGCTGCGAACGCGCGGGCGACTGATCGCAAGGAACACGATCGCGCCGAACGTGAGCCGTAGCCACGCCGTGCCGGCGGGTCCGATCCTGTCGAACAGGTGCGTCGACAGGGCCGCCGCGATCTGGACCGAGAGCATCGCCGCAACGGCGAGCGTCCAGGCGGGCGCGCGATCGGTCAGACCGCGCTCGCCGGGCGCGGATGCTCCCTCAGCGACCACGTGTCACTTGGTGGGAGTCGCGGCCTGGCGGGCACGTTCGATGGCATCTTCGACACCGCCCGTCCAGGCCTCGCCGTGGCCGGGCAGGACCCAGTTCGCATCGACATCTTCGAGTCGCGCCAACGAGTCGAGCGCTTGCGGCACGTCGGCGGTGAAAGGCGCGATCTGGGGCCCGCGGGCGCCGGTCGTGACCGCGTAGGTGGCGAGCGCGTCGCCGATCAACAGCGCGTTCCGCGATGCGAAGTGCAGGACGGCGCTGCCCGGCGTGTGTCCCGGGGTGAGGATCACGCGAGGCGCCCCCGGCACATCGAGCGTGGCGCCATCACCGAAGGTGGAGACCTCGCCGATGTGCCTGGTGCGTAGCCCACCGCGCAGGAACGTGAACCAGAGGAATCCGGCGAGGGGTCGGATCTTCGTCGGTCCCAGTCCCTTCGAAGGGTTCTTCACTTGGCCGCGAGCCAGCGCCGCGTCGGCCTCGTGCACCGAGACGGGGACGCGACGCTCGGTGCGGAGCTGTTCCGCGTACCCCACGTGGTCGCTGTGGCCGTGCGTCAGCACCAACGCCTCGACGTCGTCGATCGTTCGGCCCATCGATGCGAGCTCGTGCGGGAGGTTCCGATAGAACCCCGAGATCCCGGCGTCGACGATCGTGACCCGGCCGCCTTCTTCGATCAGGTACGAGTTGATCTTGCTGTCGGTCCCGATCCGACGGATGCCGGGTGCGACCTCCATCGCTTCCTCCTCACGTCGCCATCGGCACCGTACACCGGCTCCGACCGATGCCGACGGCCCGCGGATCGCGTGGTGGAGGCTGGTGAACGCGCCGCGAAGAGGCAAGATGTCGTGCAGATCGAGGGGGAGCGCATGGATCAGGTGACACCGGCGCCTGGCGACGTGGCGATCCGCACCGATGGCTTGTCGAAGCGGTTCGGGACGACCGATGCGTTGATCGACCTCGATCTGACGGTCGCGCGCGGCGAAGTGCTCGGATACCTCGGACCGAACGGCGCCGGGAAGACCACGACGATCCGTCTGCTCCTCGGCTTGCTGCGCGCGACCGTGACGAGCACGCCTGGCCAGGGCAAGTCGGTGACCGGAACAGTTCCCTGGATTGATCAACAGCTCCGTTGCGCTTCAGGTCCGAGCGGCGGCAACTCGGATCGCGTCGATCGCTGACGGATCCTCAAGGGTCGAGACGTCGCCGGGGTCTTCGCCAGTGACCGCGGCGCGGACGGCCCGCCGGACGATCTTCGCGCTGCGGGTCTTCGGCAGCGCCGCGGCAACGACCACCCTCGTGGGCATGAACGACCCGCCGAGGTGTTCGCGGACGAGGGACCGGACCTCCGGTTCCAGATCGTCGAGCTCACCGTCGAGTGGCTTCGGAACGACGACCACCCAGATGCTTTCGCCCTTGACCGGGTCGGGGACGGCAACCGCCGCGCATTCCGCGACGGCGGTGTGCATCGCGACAACGGACTCCACCTCCGCGGGACCGATCCGCTTGCCGGCGATGTTGAGCGTGTCGTCGCTGCGCCCGTGCAGGTACCAGTAGCCGTCGTCGTCGCGGCTGGCCCAGTCGCCGTGGACCCAGACGTCGGGGAACCGGCGCCAGTAGGCGTCGAGGTAGCGCTCTGGATCGCCCCAGATGCCGCGCGTCATCGAGGGCCATGGCTGGCGGCACACGAGTTCACCCACCTCGCCTACGGCCACGGTGCCGCCGTCCTGGTCGACGATGTCGACGGCCATGCCGAGCGACGGACCGCCGACCGACAGCAACCGCGTCGGGACGACCGGGTGGGGCGACAGGAAGCACGCGCCGATCTCCGTGCCGCCCGAGATGTTGATGATCGGCAGCCGTTCCCTCCCGACCTCACGGTGCAGCCAGAGATAGGAGTCGGGGTCGATCGGTTCTCCGGTCGAGGCCAGGATCCGCAGCGAGCGCAGGTCGTGCTGGTCGGGGTGCGAACCCGCCGCGTTCAACGCGCGGATGAGCGTCGGGGAGACGCCGAGCGTCGTGACCTTGTGGCGCGCGACCTGCTCCCACAGCCGATCGGTCGTCGGATGCGTCGGCGCGCCTTCGGTCAGGAGCATGGTGGCGCCGAGCGCGAGCGACCCGACGATCTCCCACGGGCCCATGATCCAGCCGAGGTCGGTCGACCAATGGAGGAGTTCGCCGGGATGGAGATCGGCTTGGTACGCGACTTCCTCGGCGATCTTGACCAGGAAGCCGCCGTGGACGTGGACGGCGCCCTTGGGGCGACCCGTCGTTCCGCTCGTGTACCCGATGAAGAGCGGATGCTCGGCGTCGAGCGGCGCTGCGTCGAGCAGGGCGCCGACCGGGTCGACGATGTCGTCCCAGCGATGGTCGCGCTGGGGATTCAGCTCGCCGTATCCGGGGAGGCGATCCCACACGAGCACATGCTCGACCACCGGCGCCATCTCCATGGCGCGATCGGCGACCGTCTTCATCGCGACCGGCGCGCCCTTCCGCAGAGAACCGTTCGCGGTGATCAGGATGCGGCAGCTGGCGTCGGCGAGACGCGTGGCGAGCGCGTCCGGGCCGAACCCGCTGAAGATCGGGACGAAGATGGCGCCGACCTTCGCGCACGCCATCACCGCGGCGACCGTCTCGATCGCCATCGGGAGGTAGATCGCGACGGTGTCGCCGTCGTGCACGCCGAGCGCGGTGAGCGCGCGGGCCAGGCCGTCGGTCCGCTCGCGGAGCTCTCGGTAGGTGGCGATGCGAACGTCACCGTCCTCGCCCTCCCAGACGACCGCGGGCGCGTCGGGGGTGCGCTCGGCCCATCGGTCGACACACTGCCTGGCGATATTGGTGCGGCCGCCGACGAACCACGTCGCCCACGGGGTTCCGTTCGACAGGTCGAAGACCCGCTCGTAAGGGGTCGAGAACTCGAGATCGAGATCGTCAACGACGGCGTCCCAGAACCACCACGGTTCGGCGATCGACCTGGCGACGAGTTCGTCGAATCGCTCGATGCCGTGCGCGCGCATCAGCCGCGTGACGTTCGCGGCGTCGATCTGCTCGGCGGTCGGGCGCCAGACCTCGGGATGCGCTGCGCCCATCAGTCGAGGCCGGTGAGTCCGCGTCCGATCAACATCCGGCGGATCTCGTTGGTCCCGGCGCCGATCGTGTAGAGCTTCGCGTCGCGCAGCAGGCGTCCGGCGCCGCTCTCGTTGAGGTATCCCGCGCCGCCCAACGCTTGGATCGCCTCGAGCGCGACCTCGACCGCACGCTCGGACGCGTGCAGCAGCGCAGCGGCCGCTTCGATCGAGCGCCGAGCGCCCGGGTCGGCGTCGAACGCCGCCGCGGTGCGATACGCGAGCCCGCGCGAGGACTCGAGCGCGACGTACATGTCGGCGAGCTTGCCCTGCATCAGCTCGAACGACCCGATCGGCACGCCGAACTGCTTGCGCTCGCGGACGTAGGGGAGCACCAGGTCGAGCGCGGCCTGCATGATCCCGATCGGGCCGCCGCACAGGACGAGGCGTTCGGTGTCGAGCCCCGACATGAGCACGCGGACGCCGTCCCCCGGCGCGCCGAGGACATTCGCGTCGGGGATCAGGCAGTCCTCGAAGAGCAGCTCGCACGTGCCCGATCCGCGCATGCCGAGCTTGTCCAGGTGCTGCGCGGTGGTGAACCCGTCCATAACGCGCTCGACGACGAACGCGGTTATCGATGAGGCGCCGCCGGCATCCTCGGTCCGCATGTAGACGACGAGGACGTCTGCCTGCGGCCCGTTGGTGATCCACATCTTCGAGCCGTTCGCGAGCCAGCCACCGTCGGTGCGTCGAGCGACGCACCGCATGGATCCGAGGACGTCGGAGCCGGCTTCGGCCTCGCTCATCGCGAGCGCGCCGAGATGCTCGCCGGACAGCAACCGGGGGAGCCACCGGGCGCGCTGCTCGGGGCTGCCGTTCTTCCAGACGTTGTGGACGCAGAGATTCGAGTGCGCGCCGTAGGAGAGGCCGACCGAGGCCGAGGCGCGGGAGATCTCTTCCATGATCAGGAGGTGTTCCTGGAAGCCGAGGCCTGCCCCACCGTCGGCTTGTGCCACCGTCGGGCCGAGCACTCCGAGGTCGCCGAGCTTGGGCCAGAGCTGCCGGGGGAACGTGTCGGTGGCGTCGATCTCGGTGGCGAGCGGGGCGATCTCACGCTCGGCGAACGCGCGCACGGCGTCGCGAAGTTCCTCGAGGGCGATGCCGTCCGCGGCGGTCTGAGGCGCTTCCATCGGTCGTCGCTTCCAACCCTACGCCGCAGCGAACCTAGGCGCGGGCCTCGCGGTAAGGTGGCCGAACGGCGCCCGCCGACGAGCGTCCGCGGAGGAGCGAATGCCCCGACTGGCCACCCACGTCGACACCGGTGCGCCGACCTTCCGCGAGAACGCCAAGGCGATGCAGGCGCTCGTGGATGACCTCACCGCCCGGCTGGAGCGGGTGCGCCGCGGCGGGGGCGAGGAGGCGGTCGCGAAGCACGAGGGCCGCGGGAAGCTCACCGCCCGCGCACGGATCGAAGGATTGCTCGACCCCGGATCCTCGTTCCTCGAACTCTCGGCGCTCGCCGCGGAGGACCTCTACGACGGCGCGGCCCCGAGCGCCGGGATCGTGACCGGCATCGGTCCGGTTCACGGTCGGCCGTGTGTCGTGATCGCGAACGACGCCACCGTGAAGGGCGGCACCTACTTCCCGATGACGGTGAAGAAGCACCTGCGCGCGCAGGAGATCGCCGCGGACAATCACCTGCCGTGCATCTACCTCGTCGACTCGGGGGGCGCGTTCCTGCCGCTGCAGGCCGAGGTGTTCCCGGATCGCGACCACTTCGGCCGGATCTTCTACAACCAGGCGCGGATGTCGGCGGCCGGGATCCCACAGATCGCGGCGGTGATGGGATCGTGCACGGCCGGCGGCGCGTACGTGCCGGCGATGTCGGACGAGACCGTGATAGTGCGGGGCACTGGGACGATCTTCCTGGGCGGGCCACCACTGGTGAAGGCCGCGACCGGCGAAGAGGTGACCGCGGAGGAGCTCGGCGGCGCCGACGTGCACGCGCGCGTGAGCGGCGTCGCGGATCACGAGGCGCGCGACGACGGGCATGCGCTGCGCCTGGTCCGCGAGATCGTTGCGAACCTGAACATGCCCGACGCTCGGGCGTGGGAGATCGCCGATCCGGTTGACCCCGCGGTCGATCCGGCGGGCCTGTACGGGGTCATCCCGCAGGATCTCCGTGAGCCGTACGACATCCGCGAGGTGATCGCGCGGCTCGTCGATGGGTCCGTGCTTCACGAGTTCAAGGCACTGTACGGCGACACGCTCGTGTGCGGCTTCGCGCGGATCTTCGGCCATCCGGTTGCGATCCTGGCGAACAACGGGATCCTGTTCTCAGAGTCGGCGCTGAAGGGCGCCCATCTCATCGAGCTCGCGTGTGAGCGCGGTGTCCCGCTGCTGTTCCTGCAGAACATCACGGGGTTCATGGTCGGACGCGAGTACGAGGCCGGTGGGATCGCGAAGGACGGCGCCAAGCTCGTGAACGCGGTCGCCTGCGCCGGGGTCCCGAAGTTCACGGTGATCGTGGGCGGGTCGTTCGGCGCGGGGAACTACGCGATGTGCGGGCGCGCGTACAGCCCGCGCCAGCTGTGGATGTGGCCGAACGCGCGGATCTCGGTGATGGGCGGCGTGCAGGCCGCGAAGGTGTTGACCGCGGTGGGCGGGGATCCGGCGGCGGAGGACGAGACGGTCGAGCGCTACGAACGAGAGGGCGACCCGTATCACTCGACGGCGCGCCTGTGGGACGACGGGGTGATCGACCCGCTCGACACGCGGAGGGTGCTGGCGCTTGGGCTCGACGCGGCGTCGCGCTCGCCGATCGAACCGACGCGGTTCGGGGTCTTCCGGATGTGAGTGCGCTCGTCGTCGCTCGCGACGGTGCGATCGCCACCGTGACATTGGATCGGGTCGAACGGCGGAACGCGTTGGATCCATCGACGCTCGAGGAGCTCACGGAGGCGTTCCGCCTGCTCTCTGCCGGTGACGACGTGCGTGTCGTGGTCTTGCGTGGTGCGGGGCCGGCGTTCTGCGCGGGCGCTGACCTGGACTGGATGGCTGCGAGCCGCGACCTCTCGTGGGACGAGAACGTCGCGGACGCCGAGCGGATGGCCGACGCCTTCGAGGCGGTCGACGCGTGTCCCAAAGCGGTCGTGGCGCAGGTGCACGGCGCGGCGTTCGGCGGCGGTGCGGGGCTCGTCGCGTGCGCCGACGTCGCGGTCGCGGCGGCGGGAACGACCTTCGCGTTCTCCGAGGTTCGGCTCGGTCTGATCCCAGCGACGATCTCGCCCTACGTCTTGCGCGCGATCGGGCCCGGCGCGACGCGGGCGCTGTTCACCACCGGCCGGCGCTTCGACGCGGACGAGGCGCAACGGATCGGGCTGGTGCACGTCGTCGCCGCCGACGGCCAGATGAACGCCACGGTGGCGGAAACGGTGGACGCGCTGCTCCACGCGGGTCCCGACGCAGTGCTCGCCTGTAAGCAGCTGGTGAGGGAGGCGACCGCCGGGCTGATGCTGGACGACCTGCCGGAGCGGATCGCGCGCGCGCGAACCGGCGATGAGGGCCGGGAGGGCGTCGCGGCCTTCCTCGAGCGGCGGAGCCCCTCGTGGTCCGTCGACTCCTGATCGCCAATCGCGGCGAGATCGCGGTCCGGGTGGTCCGCGCGTGCCGCGAGCTCGGGATCGAGAGCGTGGTGGCGTGTACAGAGCGTGAGCTCGGGTCGGTGGCGGCCGAGCTCGCGGACGCGGTCGCGCCCGTTGCTTCCTACCTCGATCCATCGGCGCTCGCCGCGGCGGCCGTCGACGCCGGCGCCGACGCGCTTCATCCCGGCTATGGGTTCCTTTCGGAGGATGCGCGGCTGGCCGAGGCGGCGATCGCCGCCGGTGTGACGTGGGTCGGGCCGCCGCCCGAGGCGATGCGGGCGCTCGGCGACAAGGTTCGGGCGCGCGAGGTCGCCGAGCAGACGGGTGTTCCCGTCGTTCCAGGTGCGACCGGCGACGACGAGGCGCTCGCCGCGGCGGCGCGCGAACTCGGTCCGCCGTTGATGGTCAAAGCCGCGGCGGGTGGGGGAGGCCGAGGCATGCGCGCCGTCGACGATCTCGTCGAGCTACCGGGCGCGATCGCCTCCGCGCATCAGGAGGCACTGTCCGCGTTCGGCGACGACCGGGTGTTCCTCGAGCGGCGGATCGCGGGTGGGAAGCACGTTGAGGTGCAGATCCTGGCCGACAGGCACGGAGGCGTGATCCATCTCGGTGAGCGGGATTGTTCGCTGCAGCGTCGCCACCAGAAGGTGTTGGAGGAATCGCCGTCGCCGGCGGTGTCCGCCGAGCCTCGCGAACAGCTGGGCGCAGCGGCTACCGGCATCGCGCGCGCGGCCGGGTACGTGAACGCCGGGACCGTCGAGTTCCTGTTGTTGCCCGACGGGACGTTCCGCTTCCTCGAGATGAACGCGCGGCTTCAGGTCGAGCACCCGGTTACGGAAGCGGTGACCGGCGTTGACCTGGTGCACGCGCAGCTCGCCATCGCGGATGGTGCGCCGGTGCCGGATGCACGTGGCCTCCGAGGACACGCGATCGAGGCACGTGTCTACGCCGAGGATCCCGCGAACGGGTTCCTGCCGGCGGGCGGTCGAGTGGCGCGACTCGAGCTGCCGCAGTGGCCCGGCGTTCGGATCGACACCGCGCTGCGGGTGGGCGATGCGATCACCTTCGATTTCGATCCGCTCCTCGCGAAGGTGATCGCGTTCGCGGAGGATCGGCCCAGCTGTATCGCGCGGTTGCGAGCGGCACTCGCGGCGGTTCAGATCGTCGGCGTGCCGACCAACCTCGGGTTCCTGATCGAGATCCTCGGCGATCCCGACGTCGCCGCAGGCTCGATCGACACCGACTGGATCGAGCGGGCGTGGGATGGGCAGGCGCCGCCGCTTCCCGACGGTGTCCACGCCGAGTCCGCATCCCCGCGCGACCCATGGCGAGCCTTCGACACTGCGGCCGCAGCATCGCCCGAGGTCGTCGTCGCCGACGGGTGGGCGCAGTACGAGGGCTGGGCGTATCGGTTGGCCGGCGACGAGCTGGACCCGGTCGGGCTCCCCCCGCCGGGCGGCTCGCTCACAGCGCCGATGCCGGCCAACGTCCACACGGTCCACGTTGCCGAGGGAGACCACGTATCCGCCGGAGATGCGATGGTGGTCTTGGATGCGATGAAGATGCAGACGAGTGTTCGGACGCCGGCCGCCGGCACGGTCTCCGCCGTGCGGGTGCGCGAGGGGGATGCCGTCGTCGCCGGCCAGGTCCTCATCGAGATCGAGGAGGACGGGCAGTGACGACCCATCGCGCCGTCCGCATCGTCGAGGTCGGTCCTCGTGACGGGCTCCAGAACGAAGAGGCGGTCGTGCCCGCCGACGCGAAGGTCGCGTTCATCGAGGCGCTCGCGGCCACGGGCCTCCAGGTCGTCGAGGCCACGTCGTTCGTATCGCCGCGCGCGATCCCGCAGCTAGCCGACGCCGACGAGGTGTTCCCTCGGATCGATCGCCGACCCGGGGTTCGCTATCCGGTCTTGGTCCCGAACCTCCGCGGGCTCGAACGAGCGGAAGCCGCGGGTGTCGACGCGGTCGCGGTCTTCACCGCCGCGTCGGAGGCGTTCACGCAGCGCAACATCGGGATGTCGATCGAGGAGTCGCTCGCGGCGTTCGCGCCGGTGCTCGAGCGCGCTGCCGCGGCCGGCTGGTGGCGGCGCGGCTACGTCTCGACGGCGTTCGGGTGCCCGTACAGCGGCGACGTCGCCGCCGAGGCCGTCGTCGACGTCTCCGTCGCGCTGATGGACCTCGGTTGCGACGAGATCTCGATCGGCGACACGATCGGCGTCGCGCATCGCGATGACGTTCGCAGGGTGGTGACCACGCTCCTCGAGCGGATCCCGGTCGAACGGCTGGCCCTGCACCTCCACGACACGTACGGGCGTGCGCTCGCGAACGTCGAGGCGGGGCTGGATCTGCGGATCCGGATCTTCGACGCGTCCGCCGGCGGAACCGGTGGATGTCCGTACGCGCCCGGCGCACCCGGCAACCTCGCGACCGAGTCGCTCGTCGGGCTCCTCGACCGGCTCGGCTTCGAGCACGGCGTCGACGCGGAGGGCA
This sequence comes from uncultured Actinomycetes bacterium, assembly GCA_963792215.1. Classification (GTDB taxonomy): domain Bacteria; phylum Actinomycetota; class UBA4738; order UBA4738; family HRBIN12; genus AC-51. The sequence goes on along the minus strand of CAWBVL010000007.1, from coordinate 86,171 downwards.
TCGTCGCAGCCGCCGCCGCGGTCCGAGCGTCCTTCGTCCCCGCTGCTTCCTGAGCCCGATCCTTAGCTGAGGCGGTCGGCGTCTTCCGCCGGCACCCACCGACGCAGCGCGTCGCTCGACGGAACGACGTAGTACGCGCCGGTGATCGGGCGCGTGAACGCGGTCAGGGCGTCGGGCGTGCCCGTCGTGATCCCGGCCATGCTCTCGAGCATCGCGATCGAGCCGCCGCTGCTCGGCGCTGAAGCCCGACGAACATCGTGCCGTGATCGTTGACGGTGCCGAACGGCATGTTGCGCCGGAAGATCTTGCCGAACCGTTCCTGGTCGGTGCTCGCGACGTGCGAGTCGTCGGCCTGGCGATCGAGCTCCACGCTGTCGGCCTTCCTCCGGCCGATCACCAGCTCCTGCTTGTCGGTCGGGCAGCGACTCCCACGCCGGCGCGTCGTGCACCCACTTCTGGAGGAGCAGGATCGTGCCGCCGGCGCCCGGCGGCCCTCCGGGATCAGGACCTCGTCGGGAGCCTCGAGCAGCGTCGGGTTCTCCGTGCCGTCGATGAATCCGGTGAGGTCGAGATCGTGGTGGTACGGCCAGCTCGACGTCTCCTCGCGCGACCGCCGCGATCGGTCGAGCGCCGCGATCGCAGCCGCGGGCGGCGTCGAACACCACGTCGTACGCGCTCCCGGAGAGCCACAGCAAGGCGTCGTGCTGGGTCGCCGGCATGGTGTAGCCGTCCACGCCGACGATGTCGCGGTCGAATCCCTCGATCGTCGCGGCGCGTCGTCCGGCGCGAGCCCGCGCCACATCTCCGGCCGGAAGCCTGCGACGAGGTTGACCCCGCCCATCGTCGTCCGCGGCTCTCGAAGGCCTGCCACGGCCCGCACGATCTGGTCTGCCGACTCGGCATCGTGCGCCGCGAACTCGAGGTAGGCGTGCGACGTCGTTCCGAGCGCGAAGATCCCCGTCTGCGGCTGGCCCACGCGTGCATTCTGACCGCGTCACCGCGGAACCGTCGAGCCTGTCCGACTATGCCCTGCCGCTTCGCTCCGTAGGCTCCGTTCGATGGCGCCGTGGCCGGTCTTCGTGGTTGCCGGCGCCGCGATCGGCGGGCTGACCGGGCTGTTCGGCGTCGGTGGGTCGTCGGTCGCGACGCCGATCCTCGCCTTGCTCGGCGTGCCGCCGATCATGGCGGTGGCGTCGCCGCTGCCGGCGACGATCCCCTCCGCGAGCGACGCGGTGATCCCGTACGTTCGCGCGGGGGAGGCGCGGCCTCGTGCGGCTGCGTGGACGATCCTCGGGGGCGCGCCTGCGGCGATCGCCGGCGCGTACGTCTCGAAGCTCGTCGGCGGTCCGGCCTTATTGATCCTGTCGGGGATCGCACTGCTGGCCGTCGGCGCGCGCGTCCTCCAAGGGGTCGACCCCGCGATGCGACTGCGGGGCGGCGAACGGCGGCAACGTCGGCTCGTGCTTGTCGCGGCGGCGGCGGTCATCGGCTTCCTCACCGGGTTACTCGCGAACGGCGGCGGATTCCTCCTCGTGGCCGCGTACATGTTGTTGTTCGGGTTACGGATGCGGCAGGCGGCCGGCACGAGCTTGCTGGTCGTCATCGTGCTCGCGGTCCCGACCTTGTTGGTGCACTGGTCGCTCGGTCACATCGACTGGGCGGTCGCGGGCGCGTTCGTGCTGGGGTCGGTGCCGGCGGCTTTCGTTGCGGGCCGCTACGCGCACGTCGTGGAAGGCCCACGGATCCGGCGGGCTTTCGGCTGGTTCCTGACCGTCAGCGGCGTCGCGTTCGTCGTCTATCGCCTCATCGTCCGGTCCTGACCGATGGTTGGCGTGCGCGCAGGGCGTCGGTGAGAACATCGCCGCGATGGAGCGCCGGTCTGCAGACGTCGCGGTCGTCGGGCTCGGCGTGATCGGGCTCTCGACGGCGCTGGCGCTCGCGCGGCGAGGGCTCCGAGTCATCGGGATCGATCGGTTCGGCAGCGGCCACCCCGCGACGTCGTCGACCGGACCGTCGCGATCGATCCGGCTCGCGTACGAGCAGCAGATCTACGTGGAGCTCGCGCGCGAGGCCGTGGAGCGATGGCGGGCGTTGGAGCGCGGAACCGGCGACCCGATCCTGCTGTTGACCGGCCAGCTCGACCTCGGCCCGGAGGCGAAGCTCGATGCGCTGGCAGCGGGGATGCGCGCGAGCGATGCGCCCTTCGATGAGCTCGATCCGGATGAAGTGGTCGCGCGGTTCCCCGAGCTCCGACCTCGGCCGGGGGAGCGCACGCTCTTCCACGAAGAAGCGGGCACGGTGCTCGCCGACGTCGGCATGCGCGCCCTGCGCCGCGAGGCCGAGGAAGCCGGCGCCGAGCTGTCGGAGCCCGAGCGCGCCATCCGGCTCGACACCTCCGGTGAGGAGGCGGTCGTCGAGACCGATCGCGGGCGGACGATCCACGCATCCACGGTCGTCGTCTCGGCGGGACCGTGGCTCGGTGGCTTGCTCACCCCGATCGGCATCGACCTCCCCCTCGCGCCGGCGGTCGCGCAGGTCACCTTCGTCGGCATGCCGGAGCTCGACGATCGCCCCGGCATCGCCGACTGGCAGGTCGACGAACATGGTGTGGGCGTCTACGGCCATCCCGTGCCGGGCGTCGGCTACAAGGTCGCGTTCGACGCGGGGTCAGCCGACCCGTGGGATCCCGATACCGAGGCGTGGGATCCGGACCCGGCCGAGGCGGCGGGGCTCGCCCGGTGGGTCGAGGCGCGCATGCCCGATGCGTCGCCCCACCTGATCCGCCACCAACGCCACCCGTGGACCATGACGCCCGACGGCGACTTCGTGATCGATCGCCGCGGTCCGTTCGTCATCGCCGGTGGGTGCGCCGGCCACGCGTTCAAGTTCGGTCCGGCCCTCGGCGAGCTGGTTGCGGACCTCGTCGAGGGACGCCCGAGGCCCGGAACCGACCGGTTCGCCCTCGATCGGTCGGGCCTCGAGGGCAGGCCGGCGGAGGCGACGGCTCCCATCGTGCGGTAGCGCCAGGCCATTGCATGACAGAACTGTCATCCAAGGCCACATTCCCTATGCCCGGCTTCGCGTTCCGCACTACTGTTGACCTCGGGAAGGGGTCTCCATGCGCATGCCGGACAGCTCCGCCACGCTCGCACCAGCGTTGTCCGGACGCATCCTCGTGATCGATGACGAGGAGCGGATCGTTCACTTCGTCCGGCGCAGCCTGGAGGCCGAAGGGCTCGAGGTCGACCCCGCTCGCGACGGCGAAGAGGGTCTCAGGCTCGTGCACGCCCACACCTACGACCTCGTGATCCTCGATCTGGTGATGCCGGGACTCGACGGGCTCACGGTCTTGCGGAAGATCCTGGAGATCGATCCCGCCCAACAGGTGCTGATCTTGTCCGCGCGCGACGATACGCCGACGAAGGTCGCGCTGCTGGACCACGGCGCGGACGACTACCTGTCGAAGCCGTTCTCGCTCGACGAGCTCCTCGCGCGGGTCCGGGCGCGGCTCCGTGCCGCCTCGCGGCCGCATCCCGTCGAGCTCGTCGTCGGGACGACGACCTTGGACCTGATCAGGCACGAGGCGGACAGGGGATCCGGGCCGGTATCGCTCGCCGATCGGGAGTTCCTGCTGTTGCGAGAGCTGATGCGGAACGCCGGAACGCCGGTCTCGAAGGAACGCCTGCTCGCGTCCGTCTGGGGTTATCACTTCGATCCGGGGTCCAACGTCGTGGACGTCTACGTTCGCCGGCTGCGGGCCAAGCTCGGGCCGGACATCATCTCGACGATCCGGGGGGTGGGCTATCGCTTCGACACGGAGTGACACACGCTGGCCCATCGGCGACGGGTGGTGGGACATCGCGTGGGTCGCGTTCACCATCCTGAATCTGGTGGCGATGGCCATGCTCCCGGACTGGGAGACGGTCCCGTTCCACTTCATCTGGGTGAGCCTCACCGTGCTCTACGGCTTCCGCGTGTGGAAGACCCGACCGACGCTCGCCGTGCTCGCCTTCGTGATGGCGTCGACGGGCTTCTTCATCGCGCTGGAATACCGCCGCGGGTACCAGCCGCTCGACGAGCTCACCGAGGTGCCGCTGATGGCCGCGATGTTCATCGCCATGGTGTGGCATGCCCGGCGTCGCCTCACCGCGATGGAGGAAAGCGAACGCGTCTCGATGGAGAACCTCAAGCTGCTCGAGCGCGAGCGCCAGTTCGTGCAGGATGCGTCGCACGAGCTCCGCACCCCGATCACGGTCGCGCTCGGCCACACCGAGCTGATCGAGCGTCGGGCGACCGACCCCACGGTGGTCGAGGATGCCGAGATCATCGCCGACGAGCTGCTGCGGCTGCGGCGGCTGGTCAACGGGCTGCTCCTGCTCGCCGGCACCGGCGATCCCGATCAGCTCCACCGCGAACCCGTCGACGTCGGCGACCTGGCGGCCGACGCCGTCCACCGGTGGGCGGCCCAGCCGCGCCGGTGGTCCTTCGACGGCGCCGACGACGCGATCATCGTCGGCGACGCCGACCGGCTTGCGGTCGCGCTCGACGCCTTGATCGAGAACGCCGTGCAGTACACGCAGGACGGCGATGCGATCGAGATCCGTGTGCGGAACCAGTTGGACCGGGTCGAGATCACCGTCCGTGACAGCGGCCAGGGGATCGAGCCGCAGGACCTCGACCGGGTGTTCGACCGCTTCGCGCGCGCGGATCCGAGCAGGAGCCGCCACACCGGCGGCTTCGGACTCGGCCTGTCGATCGTGCGCGCCATCGTCGAGGCTCATGGAGGAACGGTTGCGGCGCAGAGCCGGGCAGGCGAGGGCAGCACCTTCCGGATCGAGCTTCCGGCCGCGGTCGTTCATCGACCGGTGCCGGGCTCGATCCTGACGGTGCCCGAGCCCGACGACGCGACCACCGCACCCGAGGGAGTCTCGTGAGCCCGGCGGTCGATCCGGCCGTCGTCGCGATCGGCGTCGCACTCGTGGGCTACCTGGTCGCGGACGACCGTGCGCGCCGGCGCCTCGGACATGCGCCGAGACCTCGGGCTCGTGCTGCCTTCCTGGCGGGGATCGCCGTGTTGGTTGTGGCCCTGGTCGGTCCGCTCGACGCCCGCGTCACCACGTCGTTCACGGCGCACATGGTGCAGCACCTGCTGCTCACGATGATCGCGGCGCCCCTGTTGCTGATCGGCGCCCCGATCACGCTGGCGCTCGCGGCATGGCCGGGCGGCCCGCGGCGGACGATCCTTCGCATCCTGCACAGCGCGCCCGCGCGGGCCCTCACCAACCCGGTCGTGGCGTGGGCCGCGTTCTTCGGCGTCCTGTGGGGCATCCACCTCACCGGTTGGTACGAGGCCGCGCTCACGAACCCCGCGGCGCACGCGGCCGAGCACGCCGTCCTGCTCGCCACCGCGCTGCTGTTCTGGATGCCGATCGTGCACGTCGACCCGACGCCGGCCCGTCTGTCGCACCCGGCGCGGATCCTGTACCTGTTCCTGGCGATGCCCGCGATGGCGTTCCTCGGGCTCGTGATCGCCGGCGCCAACGACGTCCTCTACCCGGCGTACGCGCAGGCAGAGGGCGTCGCGGCGGCGCTCGCCGACCAGCAGCGCGCCGGCGCCATCATGTGGGTGGGGACCATGTTCCTGATCGTGCCGGCGCTCGCATCCGTACTCTTGGACTGGATGCGCGCCGATGAGCGCGAGGCGTCCCGGATCGACGCCCGGCTCTCGGCCGCCTCAGAAGGAGGATCTTGATGCCACGACAGCGATGCCTCCGGTGCGGCGATCCCGTCGCAGATGGGGTCACGGTCTGCCGCCGGTGCAACCCGGCCGGCCTGCCGGCGCCGAGCTCCACGCAGTATCACGCGACGGTGTTCGTGGTCGTGCTGGTCACGATCGCCGTGATGTTCGCCTGGCTGATCCTGCGCGGCTAGACGCGCGTTAGTCGTGCGCCGCGTGCGACCGCGTGACCTCGCGCAGCCAGCCCCACGCGCACACCGCGAACGCCAGTACGCCGACGACCACCAGCCAATCCGTAACGATCACGCCGATCGCGATCACGGCCCCGGAGAGCGCGAACCCGAACGGCCAGATCGTCGGACCGATCTGCAGTTCTTCCTCCTCTTGCTCTTCCTCCGGGGCTCGGCTCGAGGCCGAGCGGAGGACGAGGAACAGGAACAGGAACGTCAGCGCCGCGACGAGCAGCAGCATCGTCCCGGCGGGCTCGTGCGAGGTGAGCCCGTAGACGGTCCCCGCCACAGCGAGGAAGATCGCGAGCCCGAGGCAGATACGGGAGAGGGGCTTCATCGGATCACCGCGGCGTGAGGATGTAGAAGACGATGAACAAACAGATCCACACGACGTCGACGAAGTCCCAGTAGATGGCGCCGGCAGACATCGGATCGTGGTGCTCCGGGCTGAGCCGGCCGCGCAGCACCTGTGAGAAGACGAGTGCGAGGAACACGACGCCACCGAACACGTGGGCCATGTGCAGCCCCGTCATCACGTAGAACAGCGTGCCGAAGGGACCGTCCTTCAGCCCGAAGCCGAGCTGGGAGTAGTCGTACAGCTGGAGCGCGAGGAACGTGATCCCCAGCGCGATCGTGATGCCCAGCCACAGGGTCGCGCGGCGGCTCGACCCCGAGCGCATCGACCGGAGCGCCACCTGCACGGTCACGCTGCTAACGATCAGGATCACCGTCAGGATCGTCGCGACGCGGTCCTCCAGATGGATCCCGGGCGGCGGCCACACCGGCTCGTTGTCCTTGATCGTGAAGAACGCGGCAAAGAACGCGGCGAAGAACATCGCCTCGGACGCCACGAACAGCACCATGCCCAGCACGGGCCCGCTGAGCTCGGGCTTGGCCTTCCGCTCGGGGGTCGCGACCGCGCTCACGATCCGCCTCCTTCCGGCTGGGTCCGCAGGTCATACACCGGCCGGTCCGAATGGATCGGCGGCAGCGCGTCGAAGTTGTGCACGGGCGGAGGCGAGGTGGTCGCCCACTCCAGCGTGTTCGCACCCCACGGATCGTCCGGAGCCGTCTTCGGCTTGCGGAGCGACAGGAAGATGTTCGTGAAGAACAGGATCATCGACGCCGCGATCACGAATGCGCCGATCGACGAGAGCAGGTTGAGGAAGCTCCACCCCAGGTCCGGCGGGTAGTCGGCGACACGGCGAGGCATGCCCCGCAACCCCAGGATGTGCATCGGGAAGAACGTCAGGTTGAACCCGACGATCTGCAACCAGAACTGCCAGATCCCAAGCGTCCGGCCGAGCATCCGCCCGGTCATCTTCGGGAACCAGTAGTACATCGCCGCCATGACGCCGAACAGGGTGCCGCCGAACAACACATAGTGGAGGTGCGCCACCACCCAATAGGTGTCGTGGATCGCGAAGTCCATCGCGGGCGAGGCCGCCCACACGCCGTCGATCCCGCCGATCAGGAACATCGCGATGAACCCGAGCGCGAACAACATCGGCGGCTCGAACCGGAGCTTCCCGCGCCACATCGTGGCGAGCCAGATGAAGAACAGCACGCCGGTCGGGATCGAGATCAGCTCCGTCGTGATGCTGAAGAACGGCAGCTCGACCGCGCCGGTCGCGAACATGTGGTGCGCCCATACGCTGAACGACAGGGCCGTGATCAGCAGGAACGCAAGCACCACGCCGCGGTAGCTGAAGATCGGCTTGCCCGAGAACACGGCGATGATCTCGGTCACGACGCCCCAGGCACCGAGGATCAGCATGTACACCTCGGGGTGACCGAAGAACCAGAACAGGTTCTGCCACAGCAGCGCGACGCCGCCGCGGGAGGGATCGAAGAACACCGTGCCGAGCTGGCGGTCCGAGAAGACCATCAACAGTCCGGCGGTCAGGACCGGTGCTGCGAGCACCACCAGCAGGGAGGTCGCGAGGATGCTCCACGAGAAGATGGGCATCCGCATCATCGTCATCCCCGGCGCACGCATCCGAAGGATCGTGACGATGAAGTTGATCCCGCCGAGGATCGACGCGGTGCCGACCAGCACGAGCCCCGCGATCCACAGGTCCTGACCCGTCCCGAGTTGCTCCGACAGCGGGGGATAGCCGGTCCAGCCCGCCGCCGCCGCGCCGCCCGGGACCAGGAAGCCCGACAGGATCGTCAGCCCGCCCACCGGCAGGAGCCAGAACGACAGCGCGTTGATCCGCGGGAACGCCATGTCGAGTGCGCCGATCTGCAGCGGCACGAAGTAGTTCCCGAAGCCCGCGAGCAACGGGAAGATCACCAGGAAGATCATCAGCGTGCCGTGCAGCGTGAACAGCTGGTTGTACGCGTGCGGCGCGAAGATCTGCGTCCCCGGCCGCGCGAGCTCTGTGCGCATCAACAGTGCGAACAGGCCGGCGATCACGAAGAACGCGAAGCTGTTGATCAGGTACAGGATGCCGATGCGCTTGTGGTCGGTGGTGGTGAGCCAGCTCATCAACCCCGAACGCGGCTCTGGGACGGCTTCAGCGGTCGGTGCGTGCGTTACCGCCATCGATGCTCACCCACCTCCTCCTCCCGATCCTCCGGACCCAACGATGAACGCCCCCGACATCGCCGGTCCGTGGACGTCGCATTGGAAGTAGTAGTGCCCCGGTGGCAGCCCATCGACGTTGAGCGTTTCGCTCGCCACCCCGGTGAGCCTCGGGGACGTGAAGAACTTCTGTTTCTCGAAGAACGAGTCGTAGATCGAGAAGTTGTGCTGGATGCCCGCGTCCTCGTTCGTGATCTGGACCGTGAACGGCGTCTTGGCGGGCGCCGCGAGGCAGTTCTGGTTCCACGAGATGTTGTGCGCGACCAACGCGAGCTGTGTCCCGTTCGGCGCGCAGGTTACGCTTGCGAACGCCTTGCGTTCTTGCAGGATCCACGCCTGGTAGTCGGCCGACGACACGACGTGCACGTCGAACGTCATGTGCGAGTGCCACAGGCCGCAGAACTCCGCACATTGCGCATGGAACACGCCGAGCGTCGTCGGCGTGAAGGTGAACGACGTGTCGCGGCCCGGGATCGCATCACGCTTGAACAGCAGATCGGGCACGAAGAACGAATGGATCACGTCGCGGGAGGTCAGGTCGATCTGGACGGCCTCGTCGACCGGCAGGTACATCTGGGCGGGCTCCTCGGGCGTCGTCGTGGTCGCGGTCTTGCCCGACACGAAGATGCCCTCGTTCTCGTAGAGGAACGTCCATTCCCACTGGAAGCCCTCGACGTGGATCTGGACCAGGGGCACGGCGGTCGCCTGGACCTTCATCAGCGTCTGCTCACCGAACGGGAAAAGGATCGCGACGATCACCGCGGGGATCGCGAAGAAGACGGCGAGCGAGCGGTTGCCGCCGACCGATTGCACCGGCGCGGGCGCCTCGTCGCCGCCCCGCCTGCGGTACCGCACGATGCACCAGATCAGGAGCGCCTCGACGCCGATGAACACCGGCAGCGCCAAGATCATGATCACCGTGTAGAGCTGGTGAACGTCTTGGGCGGTGGGGGAGATGCCTTCCTTCGCGCAACCCGTCAGGGAGAGCAGCGCGAACAGGGCGACCCACCGCAGCCGGCCGCTCGCGCGAGGGGTACGCGAGCGAACCGACCGAGCCATCCGAGCCTCTAGGAAACGGTGAACTGCGTGACCATGCCCTTAGCCGCGTGGGGCGGACCGTTATCCCCGCCGCTTTGCGTCCCCGTCTGCCAGCAGGCGAAGGCGTACGTGCCGGGCGGGAGGTTCAACGTTTCGACCAGCCCCGCGCCGGTGTCGGCGGTGCCGAAGTCGCCGCCGATGTGCAGCCAGCCGTCCTCCGAGGACGGACCGTCCTGCTTCGCGGCGTTGATCACGTCCTGGGCGGTCTTGCCCGCCGGCAACGCGATCGGGATCATCTCGTGCGTGATCGGGAACGACTCGTTGTTCTGGAAGAGCAACGTGACGACGCCCGACGGCAACGTCGCCGGTACGTTGTGGTACTGGAAGTTCTGGACGAAGATCGTCGCCGTCGGGGTGATGGCCCCCGAACCCCCGCTCGACGATGACGACGAGCACGCGGTCATCGCGAGCGCCAGCGCGACGCACACGATCGCGACTCGACCTACCAGCCGCATGCGACCTTTCACACGGGCCCCCTCTCCGTGGAGATCAGTTGATCTGGACCGACGATGATGCCGCGTGAACGGGTTCCGCAATGTTCATGACAGATCTGTCATGAACCGTCCGTGCGGTCAGTCGCGGTGCGGGGCTGTCCATGTCAACTTCGTCATGGAACGGGAGTCCCACTGCTCACCGGTTCGTTGACCTGGCGGTCAGGTGGTCGGGTTGATGTCCGCTCGCCACGCGCCGGTCTCGACGCGTTCGATTCGATCAGGTCACGGAATCGCTCGAGGTCCTCCTTGACCTGACGGTCGTCGAACCCGAGCGCGGCACCGATCTGCTCCATGGCGCCGTCCGGCTGCCACTGAAGGGATTGTGTGGCAGGCCACCCGGACGCATACTCCCTAGATGTCGCAGGCGATCCCGGATGGCGGCCTCCTGGGCGAGGAGGATCGGCTCTGGACCGAACTCCGTCGGCTGATCGACGGTCTTCCCTCCGATCAGGTCGAGCAGGTCGGCTACTTCGACGAGGGCTGGTCGGCGAAAGATCTGATCGGGCACATCGGCAGCTGGCTCGCCGAAGCGGGCGTCGTCTTGGAGCGGATCCGGTTCGGCACCTACCGCGCCGAGGAGATCCAGATCGACGCCATGAATAAGGAGTTCTTCGACCTGATGCACGACGTCGCCTACCGCGACGTCACGGCGCAGGCGGTCGCGGCCCGGACCCGGATGCTGAACGCCTGGCGTTCCCTGCCCGAACCCTCGACCGAGGCGGATCAGTGGATCAGCAAGGCCGGGCCGGCTCACTACGCGGAGCATCTTCCACGGCTGAAGGAATGGGTCGGGGAACTCGGCACCTAGGTGGGTGCGCTCCTCCTTACCGGGTTCGCGTTCGACGCCCCTCCTTATGCTTCGCCTCCACGGTGGATCACGTGGCGCAGGGCTACGTCTTGAGCAGCGCTCTCCGCGCATGGCCGTATCTCGTCGTCACGAGCTCTCCGCCCCCGTTGAACGATCGAGGTCCAACTCTTCGAGACGGACCGGGCTGCTCAGGCGAGGGCTGAGGCAACACGTCGTAGTCGCCATGCAATCGCAGTCTCCTGTCAGCGGAGCCCGTAGCTGCTCCAAGTAGAGTGGCCCGACCGGCCGGATGCCCCGATATCGTGCGGCGTCCCCAGACCCGGATCGGGATATGACCACCGACCTCGCCCTCGATGTTCGCCACCTCCATAAGCGCTTCGGCGACGTGCTGGCGATCGATGGACTCGACCTGTCCATCGCAGTCGGCGAGGTCCACGGCTTGGTCGGACCCAATGGCGCCGGCAAGACCACGTTGCTGCGGATCCTGTTCGGACTGGTTGCGCCCGACGGAGGCGTAGTGAAGCTTCTCGGCGGCGAGATCGGCGACGCCGAAGAGGCCTCGACCGACCGTGTCGGCGGGTTCGTGGAGGAACCCCGCTTCTACCCCTACCTCACCGCTCGGCGGAACCTCGAGCTGATGGCTGATCTGGACGGGGGCGGCGAGCACCGGATCGACGAGGTGCTCACGACCGTTCGGCTCAACGATCGGGCGCACCGCAAGGTCGGTGGGTTCTCTTCGGGGATGCGCCAGCGTCTCGGGCTCGCCGCGTCGTTGCTTCGGCAGCCGCGGCTCTTGCTGCTCGACGAGCCGACGGTCGGACTCGACCCCACCGGCGCCCGCGACATGCTCGCGATCGTGCGAACGCTCGCGGCCGACGGCGTGACCGTCGTCGTGAGCAGTCACAACATGTCGGAGCTCGAGGGCGCGTGCGACGGCCTGACCGTCATGCGTGAGGGACGCGTGGTGTGGCACGGCTCCCTCGAGCGGCTGCGCGAGGAGTCTCCGGCGCCCGCGCATCGCTTGGAAACGAGCGACGACGCGCGCGCCGCCGAGCTCGCCAAGCAGGATCGACGCCTGGAGATCGTCGCCGACGCGGGCGGGTGGCTCACCGTGAGCGCCGACCGCGACGCCCTCGACGCGTATGTGGTCACGCTCGGGAAGGCTGGCATAGCCGTCCGGCGCCTCGAGTTGCTGATGACCGCGCTCGAGTCGATGTTCTTCTCGCTTACGGGCGAGCGTGCCGAGCAATCGGCGCCCGACCGCGAGCCCGACGAGGTCTCCGCGAGCCGATGAGCGCCGCAGCCGTTGCCGTGACCGAGACGCCCCGAGACCGGGCGGGTATCGGCGCCGTCTATCGGGTCGAGATCGCGAAGATCCGGGCGCAGCTCTTGCCCCGCGTCGCCGCGGTGATCTGCGTGGTGGCCCCACTCGGGTTCGTGATCTTCATCAACTCGCAGTCGTCGGTGCCCGCCGACTCCCTATTCGGGCGATGGGTGCAATCGTCGGGGTTCGCGACGCCGTTCATCATGCTGAGCTTCGCCGGGATCGCGGGCTTCCCGCTGATCGCGAGCGTGGTCGCCGGCGACATCTTCGCGAGCGAGGACCGGCAGTCCACCTGGAAGACGGTGCTGACGCGGTCGGTCTCGCGGGGGCAGATCTTCGTCGGCAAGACGCTCGCGGCGATGACGTTCTCGGTGGCGATGGTCGCGCTGCTCGGCTTCAGCAGCGCGATCGCGGGGATGCTCGTCGTCGGCCGCCAGCCGTTGGTCGGTCTGTCCGGTCAGCTCCTCGGCGAGTCGGAGGCGATCAAGCTCATCGTGGAGAGCTACGCGATCGCGCTCGTGCCGACGCTGGCATTCACATGCCTGGCGATCCTGTTCTCGGTCACGACGAAGAACAGCATGGCCGGCGTGATCGGCGCGCCGGTCGTGGCGCTCCTGATGGTCGGCCTGGGGTTGATGGGCAGCGGCGTCGTGGTCCGCTCGATGCTCTTGACCTCGCCGTTCGAGGCGTGGCACGGCCTGCAGATCACGCCGTCCACGTCGAAGGCGCTGTGGATCGGGCTGCTCGTGAGCTTCGCGTACGGCACGCTGTCGCTGGTGGCCGCGTGGCGGTCGTTCCGCCGGCGCGACTTCGCGGGCGACGGCCAGGCGCCGTTCCGCTGGTCGACGGTCGGACGCGCGGTCGTCGCGACCGTCGTGCTCGCCGCGCTGCTCCTGGTCGGCACGATGCTCAACAAGACGTGGATCACGTCGACGCATCTCGAGGCGTCGGTGTCGCAGACCCTGTCGAACCTGATCGTGGTCCAGCAGCAGATCCTCGGACGCGCGCTCGACCCGGCCGACGTCAAGGTGTACTCCTATTGCAAGCGTGAGAGCGTGATCTCGGGCGTGAGCTCCGGTCCCGCCGACGACTGGACGTGCCAGTCGTTCGTCGACGGGCCGCACGTCAGCCGGCTCGCGGCCGACTACTCGATCTCGGTGCGCCCGGACGGCTGCTACACGGCCGATGCGCCCGCATCGCTGGTCGGACCGCTCCATATGAAGACGCCGGACGGCGGCACGACGATCAACCCGCTGTCGGCGTTCGACAGCTGCATGATCGCGCCGTGAGCCTGGGCGAGCAGACCCGCGAACGGCAAGAGGAGCCGCCTACTCCTGGCGAGGCGCCTCCGGAGAACCGACGGCGTCGTGGCGAGCGTCGCCTGATCGTCATGGCGATCGTCGCCGTGATCGCGTTAGTCGCCGCCGCTGGGATCGCCGCCGTCTCGACCGACAACCTCGTCGTGCCGGTCCCCGTCACCGAAACCGTGCTCGGCAGCATCTCGTGCCCCACACCCGATCGCTGCATCGCCGTCGGCTCGACGGGAAGCCGGTACACCATCCGGGTTCCGTACGCGATCCACTCCTCCGGATCGTGGGAGGCGCAGTCGCCGACGCCCCCGATCGAGAACGGCAACAGTTTCCTGCTGTCGTTGTCGTGTGCGAACGAGACGCGCTGCGTGTCGGTCGGCGCCCAAGAGGTGCCGGCTCCGTACTTCGGCGCGAAGTCAGGCGGCAACCGGCCGCTCGTCGAGATCTGGAACGGCCGCGAGTGGCGCCTCGAGAAGGTTCCGATCCCACCGTCGACGACCGACGGCCAGCTCTCCGGCGTCGGCTGCGCGTCGTCCGCCTGCATGGCGGTCGGCAGCTACTCGAACAAGTCGGGTAGCGAACGCGTGATGACCGAGTGGTGGAACGGTTCGACGTGGAAGCTCATCTTGCCGCCGCGACCGCGAACGATGGAAGAACCCAGCCTGGCTTCGGTCTCGTGCACGTCGCCGACCGCCTGTACCGGCGTGGGGCAGTACACGTTCGACATCGGGTTCGGCACGCTGATCGCTCCCTTGATCCTGCGGTGGAACGGCACCGAGTGGCGGTTCCAGCAGTCGGGCCGGCTCGGGCAGGCGCAGGACACGATGCTCGATTCGGTCGACTGTCCGTCGCAGAACGTCTGCGTGACCGTCGGGTCGCAGCGGACGACCCGGGCAACGTATCGGTCGCTCGCCGAGGTTTGGCACGGCAACGCGTGGCGGGTGACCCCGACGATCGACCCTTCGCATACGCCGGACGCCGACCTCGTGTCGGTAGATTGCGCGTCTCCGAGCTCGTGCCTCGCCGTGGGGTATTCAGTCGCGGGGAACTCGCCCGTTCCGTTCGTCGAGTGGTGGAACGGTTCGCGCTGGACACTCGGCACGACGCCGCGGGTGCCGGGTGCGAGCGGAAGCGCGCTAAGCGGCGTGCACTGCACGGCACCCGATGCGTGCATCGCCACGGGGAACTACCGGCACGCGACGCCAGACGAGCACGCGTTCACCGCGTCGTGGAACGGCAAGCGCTGGGAGGTCACGCTCGCGCCCGAAGGGGCGTCGAGTTGACACGCTGAACGCGCCCGACCCGGGGGCGTTGCTGTCGGGACTCATGCGCAAGCACGCGAAGCGGCGCTTCGAGCCGGGCACGAGGTCCAGCTATTCGGACGTCGGCACCTTGGTGCCCGGCGCGGCGATCAGCGCGGTCGCGGGCAAGCCGCGGCGGCGCATGACCGCCCACGCGGGCCACAGCACGTGACCGCGTGGGCGGCGTCCCGCTCCGTCAGCGAACCGCCTTCTTGACGAGGTCGCCGATCTTCTTCTCTTCGGCGGGAGTGAGCTGCATCAGCGCGAACGAGGTCGGCCACATGCCGCCCTTGTCCAGGCTGGCCTCGTCGCTGAACCCGAACGTCGCGTAGCGCGCCTTGAACTTCTGCGCGTCCTGGAAGAAACAGACGACCTTGTCGTCCTTGGCGTAGGCGGGCATCCCGTACCAGGTGCGCTGCGCGAGGTCGGGCGCGGCCTCCATGACGATCGCGTCGATCCGCTTGGCCATCGTGCGGTCGGGCTCCTTCATCTTGGCGATCGCCTCTTTGAGGAGCTTCTTCCCGTCTTCTTTGGTCTTCTGTTCCTTCAGTTCGCGCGCGTACTCCTTCATCGCGGCCCGCTCCTCGGCGGTGAACTTGCCCGATGAGGAGTTCGCGTTCCGCGGTGCGCTCGTCTTCTTCTTGGCTGTGGTCTTCTTCGTGGTCGTGGACTTCGCCGGCATGGCGGGTCACCTCCGTTGGTCGTGGGTCGTTTCCGAAGCCGTGTCAGGAGAGCTGCTGGATGCGGAGAAGGTTGCCGGCGGGGTCGCGGAACGCGCAGTCGCGCACCCCATACGGCTGATCGGTTGGTTCCTGCACCACCTCGGCGTCGCTGTCTTGGAGTCGCTCGAACGTGGCGTCGATGTCCTTGGTCGCCAGCAGGATGGTGGCGTAGGTGCCTTTTGCCATCATCTCGGCGATCGTGCTGCGCTCCTCGTCGGTGATGCCCGGCGTCGCCTCCGGCGGGAACAGCACGATGGACGTGCCCGGCTGGTCGGTCGGGCCGACCGTGATCCAGTGCATCCCCTGGAATCCGACGTCGTTGCGGACCTCGAATCCGAGGACGTCACGGTAGAACGCCGTGGCGGCGTCGGGATCGTTCTGTGGCAGGAAGCTCGCGTTGATCGTGATGTCGTTCATGGCCGTCACACTAGCTGCGGCTCGGAAACGGGCGCTTCTCGATTCCTGACCGGTTTGGTGACCTGCTTGGCCACGCACGAGGGGATGCCCTGGATCACCGGCGCGTCGCCACGCCGGTATGCGCTGGGTGGCATGCCGACCAGCTCGGTGAACCGGGTGCTGAACGTCCCGAGCGACGAGCAGCCGACCTCGTAGCACACCTCGGTGACGCTCAGGCCGCCCATCCGGAGCAGCGCCATCGCACGCTCGATCCGCCGCGTCATGAGGTAGCTGTACGGCGACTCGCCGTACGCGGCCTTGAACTGCCGCGTCAGGTGGCCGCCCGACATATGCGCCTCGCTCGCGAGCGACTCGACATCGAGCGGCTCCGAGAAGTCGCGATCCATCCGGTCGCGCACGCGTCGCAGCCGCGCGAGGTCGTCGAGGTGTTGAGGCTTGCCGTTGGTCACCTCCATGATGATGGCACGTCGCGCGTTGAACGGGAGGGGCAGATGCGGTGGTCGGCGTTCGCCGAACGGGAACCGGACTTGGCGGCGTTCGGTGAAGAGCGGTTACGCGCTGCGCCGGTGTACATCGGCACCGTGCGCGCCGACGGCGTGCCGCGCGTGCATCCCGTCACGCCGATCTTCGGCAACGGCGGTATGTACCTGTTCATGGAGCCCACGTCGCCGAAGGGTCGGGATCTGCGCGAGCGTGGATGGTTCGCGATGCACAACGCGGTTCCGGACAACGACGGCACGGGCGGCGAGTTCTGGATCGCAGGCCGTGGCGCGCCCGTCGACGATGCGCAGACGCGGGCTGCCGTCGGTGCCGCGGCGACCTACGCGCCAGATGATCGCTACGCGTTATACGAGCTGTCGGTGACAGAAGCGCGCTGTAACGGCTACGGCGATGTCGTCCTGCCGTCGGTCACCCGCTGGCGCGAGGAGGGCGCGTAGGGCGCTGGGTCGCGCCCGCTCAGACGCGCTCGTTGATCGGTTCGGCCTCGAGCGGATCTCGCGCGTATCCGAAGATCACGATCAGGACGAACAGCGCGAACGTCAGGATGTGCATCGTCGTGCACCACACGCAGATCGCGCCCACCAAGACCAGCTCTGCGAAGACGAGCCACAGGACGAACGCCATCCCGGTGCACACGGCGACCGCTCGGGCGAAGCGAACCCATGGAGCGGAGCTCCGCCACGCTTGCGGCGAACACAGCGCCGCCATCGCCACGGACCACACCAGGCCGAGCAGCGCGACCGGGATCCCCAGGAAGCGTGACTGGGCGCTCGTCGTGACCTTCGCGCAATCGATCGCTCCAGACCCCGAGCACGCGAGGACCTGCGGCGACGTGTAGTGCGCGAGGGTCAGGTACGCGCTCACGGCGACCGCCACCAGCGCCAGCACCAACGTCGACCGCACGACCCAACGAGGCGTCATGAGGTGGGGGTGGGCAACGTCGCTGCGACCTGTGTGATGGTGGGGCTCGAGCAGACGTTGGCCGGCTTGCCGCCGGTCGTCTGGCAGATCGCCGCCGTGATCGTGTTCGCCGCGCCGTCAACGCTCTTGGCGACCGGGCTGCTCGGGTCAGAGAGCGCGACGACGATCTGGTCTCGGGTCATCCCTTGCAAGATCCCCGGGTCGTATTCCGCGCCGATCGACACGTACCGGTTCCCGATCATCAAGAAGGGGATCGCGCCGGGCTGGTTGGTGTAGGGCGCCGCGTCGTACTGCTGGAACAGCCCCTGCTGCGCAGCCGTCGGCTGATCGAGCGCTTGGCCGGTGTTCGTTTCCGTCTCGACGCCGTCGAACGCGACGGAATCGCTCGTGTACGTCGAGCCGTGGAACGAGAACGTCTGCGTGTTCGGGAAGGTATCGGTTGCGGAAGACGACGTGGCGCCGAGGTTGGCGAATGTGCCGAATCGGCTGAGCGCCACGATCAACGGCCACCGCTCGGCGGCGCAGAAGGGGCAGTACTCCGCTCCCACGTAGAGGACCTGCGGCTTCCCGTTCCGGGTCAGGGAAGGCGTGTTGGCGGCGAGCGCCAGAGGCGGCGTGACGCCCGAGCCCGTTCCGACGGCGTCTAAGACGGATGCCGGAACCTGCTGGACCGCCGTGCCTGCGGAGCCGGCGCTCGTTGCGGGTTGCGCGCTCGGCTTCGGTCTCAGCAGCGACACGACCACCACCAGGGCGACGAAGGCGAGCACGAGACCCACCCCGCCGAGGCCCGCGCGGCGCATCCGTTGCCGGCGGCGGTCGGACTCGGCCTGTCGTGCCTTCCGCGATGACCGGCCGGGCGCGGGGGCCTGCTTCCCCTTCGGTCTGTCGTTGGTCTGTTTCGCCATGGATCGGTCTCCTTCTGCAGCCTCGGCGGGCTCGTCCGACGGCTGTACGTACGCGGCGGCGCGTTCGCGCACCAAAGCCAGGGTACGCCCCGGTCAGCGGCATGATGGGACAGAACGTCCCGCGCCCGCCTCGGGTCGGCTGCTCTGGGCCCAGACCCCCCGGCAGATCTCAGCCGAATACGTTCGGGAGCGACTGCGCTGTGGCGGCGCCGCCGAGTCGAGGAAGGCCGAACCCGTCTTCGATCGTGCGCAACACGCTGTAGTGAGACACCGGGTTGGCGCCTCCGTACACGCCGGTCTTCACCTGAGGTCCGATGATCGCGAGCGGGATGTTGAACCGGTTCGGGAACGGCTTATCGGCCCCCTCGTCGTAGGTGACGACGATGACCCCGTTGGTGCCGAACGCGGGCGAAGCCTCGATCTTCGGGATCTCGCGCTGCAGGAACACATCGAACTGACCGAACGGGTTGTGCGTGCCGCACGGGTCGTGCCCGTTCTCGCAGTCGTTGGGAACGATGAGGTTGAAGTTGCCGACATCGCCTGAAGCGAGCGCCGCATCCAATGCGCTCGTATCGTTCGGCCCGGTGGTGCCGGCGGCCAGGTCGTTCTGGATGCACGCTTCCTTGGGGCGGACGGCCTCGTCGTAGACACCGCCGACGATCCCGTCGTAATAGATCGCCGGGTTGTGGTGCGCGCTGTAGACGTTCTTGGTCCAGTCCATCCCGGAGTCGATGAAGTCGCACGGACCGGTCGCGCCCTCGGCCCAAACACGCCAGGATCGGCCGGTCGAAGAGAGCTGCTGGAAGACGTTCGGGACATCTTGGTGACACCTCTCGGGCAGGAGATTGTGCGCCTCGCACGGGATGTATTGGCCGCTCGTGAGCCCGATGTAGTTGGCGAGCGATCCGTCCACCGGGAACGAGTAGTCGTTCGTGATCCACGCCGAGGACGGCTTGAGCGTGTTGATCAAGTACGGCGTCGTCTTGGCCGTGACCTGCGCCAGCGCGGTGTTCTCGCCCATGATCACGAAGACGTGACCGAACGACGGCGCGCCCGGAGCGGTCGGCGACGACTGCCGTTCGGCGGCCGCGCTCACGCCGGCGAGTGATATGGCGGCGATCACGATCGATGCGGTGATCAAGGAGACCAAGATCCGTGCGTTGCGAGTCATCGACGCAACTCCTTCCGGCGGGGTCGACCAACCGTAGACGCGCGCCCGTTGCGGCGATGCGGCCGCAGGGTTGCGATGACGTGTCGAAACGGTGAGCGATCGGCGTATCCCTTGCGACAGGTCGCGTCGCAGCACAACGCGGGTCAGGCTCAGGGCGGGGGTGCCCGCTTCATGGTTCCTCCCGGAGAGGTGTCTGACCGCACGCTCGATGGGATGCGTTTGGAAGCCGACCGGTGGCTGAGCCAATAGGCTGACGGCGCGCAGACGCTCTTGCGACCTTCTATGCCCGAAGACCTCAACGTGGAGATCGCCGGCGGGCTCGCCGAGGCGGGCAACCCGCACGAGCAACCCGACAAACTGCGCTGGGAACGGTTCGTCGAGATCAGCGAGGCGATCGTGCTCGCGTTCGTGGCGGTCTCCACCGCCTGGAGCGGCTATCAGGCGGCGAAGTGGGACGGTCGCCAGGCCGAGCGCTACGGCACAGCCTCGGCGATCAGGATCCAAGCCGACGAGCTGCTCACGCTCGGCGGCCAGCAGAAGCTGCTCGACGTCGCGACGTTCAATACCTGGATCCAAGCGAAGAAGGACGGCAGAGAACGGCTCGCCGCCTTGTATCTCCGGCGGTTCAGCCCCGAGTTCAAGATCGCGTTCGACGCGTGGGTCGCGACACACCCGTTCTCGAACCCCAACGCACCAGCCGGTCCGAGCTTCATGCCGCAGTACACGAATCCGCAGATCGACCAGGGCGACGCGATGAACGCCGAGGCGACGGCCATCTTCGAGGAGGGCACGCAGGCGCGTGAGACCTCCGATGACTACATCCGAACGACGGTCGTGCTCGCGACGGTGTTGTTCCTGCTGGCCCTGTCGCAACGATTCCGCTTGCAAGGGGTGCGGATCGCCGTACTGATCGTCTCCGGCCTGCTGATGGTGTACGGCTTGGCCGCGATCCTCTCGTTCAAGCGTCTGTGACCGAGTCCAGCACGTTCTGGTGCCGGAGAGCCTCTGCTCGGAGAACCGGCGAACGAACCAGGCGAGCGAATCTCCTCCCACGGGATGACGGCGGCGCAGGCGTCAGCTGGCTAGCGTCCTCCGTGTGAGCCCTTCGACCTGGTGGGATCGGATCGGGCGGGTGAACCCGCTGATCTGGGACTCGATGCTCGCTGCGTTCGTCGCGAGCATCGTGGCCGCGACGGTGGCATCGCAGCACGGGGTCCACGGACCGGTCGCCTGGGTTCTCGTGATCGCCGCGAGCGCGCCGCTCGCCGTTCGACGCCAAGCGCCGATCCCGGTTTTGGCGGTCGTCGCGGTGGTGGTGGTGGTCTTCGCTCTCGTTGGGAACGGCGCCGCGGCGGAGATCGCGCTCGCACTGGCCGCGTATACGGTCGCTGCACACGAACCATGGCCGCGCGTCGCGAAGTACGGCGTGCCCATCGCGGTCGTAGCCGGGCTCGCCTCGCAGATCGCCGCGCAGACCCATCGCAACTGGGTCGAGGTCCTGACGGGCGTTATCGGATCGATCGGTTTGCCGATCCTGATCGGGCGGATCGTGTTCAACCGCCGCCGCCGGCTGGTGCTGGATCGGGAGCTGGCCGCGCGCGAGGCGGTGACGAGCGAGCGCACCCGGATCGCGCGCGAGCTGCACGACGTCGTCGCCCACGCCATGAGCGTGATGATCGTGCAAGCGGGGGCAGCGCGGACGGTGATCGACCGGGATCCAGCTGCTGCACAGCAGGCGATCTCACATGTCGAGGACACCGGGCGCGCGGGACTCGCCGAGATGCGCCGGCTGATCGGGGTCCTCACCGACGCGGGCGAGGCCGCCTCGACGGCGCCGATGCCCGGCCTCGCCGACCTCGAGCCCCTGCTCGACACCGTTCGCGCGGCGGGCCTCCCGGTAGAGATCGTGCGCACCGGCACGCCGCACGAGCTGCCCGCCGGCGCCGACCTCGCCGCCTACCGCGTGATCCAGGAATCGCTGACCAACGCCCTCAAGCACGCCCGACCCGCCAACGCCCGCGTCTCGATGGACTTCGCCGACGATCGGCTGACGATCGAGGTGGCCGACGATGGCAGGGGTCCCGTGGCCGAGCCCGGCATCGGCCACGGGCTGATCGGGATGCGCGAACGGGTTGGGGTCTTCGGCGGCACCCTCACGACCGGTGAACGTCCCGGCGGCGGCTTCGTCGTCCGAGCGGAGATCCCGGTGGAAGATGAGGCATGACCACCCGCATCGTGATCGCCGACGATCAAGCGCTGATGCGCGGCGGCTTCAAGATGATCCTGGACGCCGAGGACGACCTCGAAGTCGTCGGCGAGGCGATGGACGGCGCCGACGCGGTGCGGGCGTTCGAGCGGCTGCACCCCGACGTCGTCGTGATGGACGTTCGGATGCCGGTGATGGACGGGATCGAAGCCACCGGGAAGATCACCGCGATCGACGGCGACGCCAAGGTCCTGATCCTCACGACGTTCGACCTGGACGAATACGTCTACGACGCGCTCCGCGCCGGCGCGAGCGGGTTCCTGCTGAAGGACCGGCCACCCGAAGAGCTCGTCTCGGCTGTTCGCATCGTCGCATCGGGTGACGCGCTCCTGGCGCCGTCCGTGACGCGGCGGTTGGTGGCCGAGTTCGCCAGCCGTCCGCAGCGGCTCGACACGCCCGAAGGCCTCGACAAGCTCACAGACCGCGAACGCGAGGTGCTGGTCTTGATGGCCAACGGCGCCTCCAACGCCGAGATCGCCTCGCAGCTCTTCGTCGCCGAGACGACCGTGAAGACCCACGTGGGCCACGTGCTGCAGAAGCTCCGCCTTCGCGACCGGGCGCAGGCGGTCGTCCTGGCCTACGAGTCCGGGCTCGTCCGCCCCGGCTCCGCCTGACGGCGGACGTCTCATCCTCCAGGAGGAGCCTGAGAACCGTTCCCCAGGCCGACGGCGTGCACGAACCCAGTCCCTAGCGTCCGTGGTGCACGAACCACGACGTTCCGGAAGGGGGACGCAGATGCAGACGGGAACGGTGAACCAAGCGACACAGGTCGGATCGCCGGCGATCGTCGCGCGGCGGCTGACCAAGCGGTTCGGCGACGTGACCGCGGTCGACGGCCTGA
Organism: uncultured Actinomycetes bacterium; assembly: GCA_963792215.1. Taxonomy (GTDB): domain Bacteria; phylum Actinomycetota; class UBA4738; order UBA4738; family HRBIN12; genus AC-51. The sequence goes on along the minus strand of CAWBVL010000007.1, from coordinate 63,538 downwards.
GCTTCGAGGTGGTGCCGGGACGCGTGACCGGGTTCGTCGGTCCGAACGGGGCCGGCAAGAGCACGACGCTGCGGATGCTGCTCGGGCTGGTCGAGCCCGACGACGGCCAGGCGACGATCCTCGGGCTCCCGTACGCGAGCCTGGAGGATCCGATCACCGTTGCCGGCGCGGTGCTCGAGGTACAGAGCTTCCATCCGCTGCGAAGCGGGCGGAATCACCTCAGGGTGCTCGCGGCGGCGGCCGAGATCGACGACGGCCGTGTCGACGAGGTGCTCGAGATCGTCGGGACTGACCACGGCGGCGCGGCGCAAAGCCGGCTCGTACTCGCTGGGGATGCGCCAGCGGCTCGGCTTGGCGGCCGCCCTGCTCGGCGATCCGTCGGTGCTGATCCTCGACGAGCCGGCCAACGGGCTCGACCCGCACGGCATCCGGTGGCTGCGGCAGTCGCTCCGCGATCTCGCGGCCGAGGGCAAGGCCGTGCTCGTGTCGAGTCACCAGCTCGACGAGGTCGCGCGGATGGCCGACGACGTGGTCGTGATCGACCGCGGTCGCATGTTGCGGCATGGGACGCTCGACGAGCTGACCGACGCGGGCGAGACCACCCTCGAGGACCTGTTCCTCGAGCTGACCGATGGGAAGGGGATCCGATGAACGCCGTGTTGCGATCCGAGTTCCGCAAGATCAGAACCACGAGAAGCGCGTTCGGGCTCCTCGCCGGGACCGTCGTGCTCGCCGGGCTGGCGCTGTGGGGTTCGCTCAGCAGCGCGACGCCGGCCGAGCTCGCCGCCGGATTGACCGCACCGTTCGGGTACGCCGGGGTCGTCATCATCGCGATGCTCTTCGTCATGGTGCTCGGGATCCGGTCGTTCACCGACGAGGTGCGGCACGGATCGATCGTGCCGACGTTCCTCGCGACGCCGCAGCGGCTGCGGGTGCTGGCGGCAAAGACGACGGTGTCGGCCGCCGCAGCGGTTGTGTTCGCGGTCGCTGCGCTCGCGGTGGGAACCGGCGTGATCGCCGTGTATCTCGTTTCCCACGGCTACGCGGTGCCGGTCGCGTGGGGGTCGCTTGCCTGGCTCTTCACGAAGGCGATCGCGATCACCGCCCTGTGGTCGGCGATCGGTGTGTCGGTCGGCATCATCGTGCGGCACCAGGTCGCGGCGATCGTCGGCGCGCTCGCGTGGCTGTTCGTGGTCGAGAACATCCTGAGCGGGCTTGCGCCGAAGTTCTCCGCGTGGCTCCCGGGGTCGGCTGCCGGCGTGGCGATGGGCATGGGCAGCCTGAACCCGATCGTGACGCCGGTCGTGGGGATGATCGTCCTGATCGGCTGGACGGTCGGGGCGGTCGCCCTGGCCGCGACGGTGATCCGCCGCCGCGACGTCGTCTGAGCGATCCGGCAAGCAGCGGGAACCCCGTCCTCGTACAGGGGGCGGGGTTCCGAATGCACCGACGAGTAGATGAGCCCGGCCACCGCGCTTCCGGCGACCACCCACAGCACGTTCCAGCGGTACCGCCAGAGCCCGACGAATGCGATCCCGGCGACGAGCACCGCGAACCAGTCGACCGACGACCAGATCGGCACAGGGACCGACCCGCGGCCGACGGTTACCTCGCGGACGGACGTGAACAGCGTGTGGATCGCGAACCACAGCGCGAGGTTCGAGATCACGCCGACGATCGCCGCCGTGATCGCGTGGAGTCCGGCCGACAGCCGGTCCTGGCCTCGAAGCCGCTCGACGAACGGCGCCCCGAGGAAGATCCAGAGGAAACACGGCGCGAACGTCGCCCACGTCGCGACCATCGCGCCGATGACCCCGGCGACCAAGGGGTCGAGCGTTCCGGGGTGCTGGTAGGCGCCGACGAAGCCGACGAACTCCGTCACCATGATCAACGGCCCGGGGGTGCTCTCCGCGAGCCCCAGCCCTGTCACCATCTGGTTCGCGCTCAGCCAGCCGTACCTGGTCACGGCGGCCTGCGTGATGTACGCGAGCACGGCGTACGCGCCACCGAACGTCACGATCGAGGCCTTCGAGAAGAACCACGCTTGCTGCGAGATCGTCGACCCCTGGCCCGCCCACGCCGCGACGAGCAGCAGCGGCAGGAACCACACGGTCAACCCGACCACGGCGACGACGATCGAACGGCGCAGCTTGACCGTCGTGTGCTCGCCCGCTGAGCCTTCGTCGGGGATGGCTGCGCGTTCCGCATCGTGCTCGGCCGTGACCGTGAACGTCTCCGGCCACCGCGCCGAGGCGAGCAGCCCGATCAACCCCGCGGTGATCACGATGACCGGGAACGGCACGTGCAGGAAGAAGATCGACACGAACGCGATCGCCGCGATCAGGTACATGGCCGTATTGCGCAGCGCCTTCTTCCCGATGCGGATCGTCGCCGCCGCGACGATGCCGACGACCGCGGCGCCCAGGCCTTCGAAGATGCCGTTCACCCAGGGCACGTCGCCGTACACGACGAAGACGTAGGAGAGTCCGAGCATCAGGAAGAACGCGGGCAGGACGAACGCCACGCCGGCGACGATCCCGCCCTTGACCTTGTGCAGGAGCCACCCCACGTAGATCGCGAGCTGCTGCGCCTCCGGCCCGGGCAGCAGCATGCAGTAGTTGAGGGCGTGCAGGTAGCGGGCGTTGCTGATCCAGCGGCGCCGTTCGACGAGCTCGTCGTGCATGATCGCGATCTGCCCGGTGGGACCGCCGAAGTTGATGAACCCGAGCTTGATCCAGAAGCGCGCAGCCTCGCCGAACGTCACCCCGTGCGAAGGCGCGGCGCTGGTCCGGGGCGCAGAGCCCGTCGCGCCGTCGTGCTCAGCCATACGCCGGAGCTAGCCGGTGGGGGCGGACGCTTCGGGTTCCGCGAGCGCACGGAGCCGCGCGGCGCGCTCCTCGTCCGTCGCGAAGTCGGGATCGTCGCGCTCGAGCAATGGGATCGCCGCCTTCGCCTGTTCCATAGCGTCCGCTCCGCGACCGACCGCTGCGTACTCCTCGGCGAGCTCCTCGTGGAACCACCCGTCGGGGGCTCCCTCGCCATCCGCCCAGGCGACCGCGGTCTCCAACATCGGGATCGCCTCGGGTGACCGGCCGAGCGCGCGGAGCGTCTTGCCGACCGCGTACCGCGAGATCTCGATGATCCCCTGCTTGTCCCCGTCCGCTTCGCGAGCGGTCACCTGACGCTCGAAGGCGTTGAGCGCCTCTCGATAGTCGCCCGCGTCGTAGTACTCCCACCCGAGGTTGTTGTAGAGCGGGCCGAGCCAGTACCGCGCGCCGTCGTCGGCCTCGGCAAGGTCGATGCCGCGACGCGTCCAGTCGATGAAGCCCTCGCGGCCGCCTGCAACGAGCGCCGCCATATGCGCGGAATCGGCCGCGATGAATGTCTGCCCGGCGTCCATCGCGATGTCGAAGGCCGATATGAACAGCGGTCGGGCGGCATCCTGGTCGCCTCCCGAGCGCCGGAGCCGTCCCCGTTCGAGATCGATTCGTGCCAGGGCGGCCTTGTCGTCTCCCGCGAGCGCCACGGCCTCGTCGATCAGCTTGTCGCCGGCGTCGAACCGATCTTGGAGTCCCTCGATACGCGCGAGCTGGGTGAGGACCTCGGCCCGGCCCGCGTCCGTCGTCTCGGCGTCGAGCTGCTCGCGCAGCCGCTGTTCACTCGTGTCCAGGTCGTTGAAATCCCACAGCGGTCGCAGTCGATCGTCCATGAGCCGACCCTACCCCGAGCTGGAGCAACTGGAGGCGCTGCGGGACGCGTCGGCTTCAGCTCTGATCGGCCACAGCAACGATCCGCTGATCCTTCGGGTCGACGAGCCAGATGATCGGCCCAAGGACCGCGACGCCGGCGACCGCCTGGTCGCTCTGCTTCCCCGAGACGTCCGCACGTTGCGTCACGTCACCGGTGTTGGCATCGAAGGCCACCAGATCCCCGTCGTTGATGAGCACCGCACCCTGATCGAACGTCACACCCAGCGCGTACTGAGCGAGCGAGACCGACTTGGAGGGACGGCTCCCTCCCGGATCCATCGAGAACGCGTTCCCGTCGGCCTCGATGAACCAAGTGCGGTGCGCGGTGGGCACGACGAATTTCGCGTACGGAGCCAAGAGGCTCGTCCTCGAGCCGGTGGACGGATCGATCTTCGTGACGCCTCCGGCCTCCGAGAAGTTGATCCACCACACGGCTCCGTTCCCGGACGCGATGCTGATCGGGCTTACGCCGGTGGTGGTCAGCAGCGTTGCCTTGTTCGAGGTGGGGTCTATCGTGAACAGGCGGGAGTCGCGGCAGGCGAGGTACATGACGCCTGGGCCCGGCGTGATGTCGTCGCAGCCGCCGGCCACGTCGATGCGCGCGATGACGCGCCCGGTTGCCGGGTCGATCCGAAGTACCGTGGCGGGTTGGACGGTCCAGACCGACCCGGAGCCCACGGCGAGGTTCTGCGGACCGACAGCCTTGACCTTGTCGGAGAAGACGTTGGTGATCCGCGAGATCACCTGACCTAGCGGAGAGATCTGCCAGAGCGCGCTTCCGCTGCGTGCCCACAACGAGCCGAAGCCTGCCACCAGGTTGGATGGGTTCGGCACATCGACGGAGTTCGGCTGCGGCGACGCCGTCGGTGCCGCGCTGGGCGACGTCGAAACTGAGACCGGGGGAGAGGTGGCGGCGGGCGGCGTCACGCTCGTTCCCGCCGTCGAGCATGCCGTCAGCAGAACGACGACCGAGCAGAGGTAGGTTGCGATCCGCATGTTGCGCTCATTCTCCCCCGTGTCCGACGACGAACCCCGCGTTTCGGTGCAAAGTGACCACGTTGTGCGGCCGGCCTATCCGTGGACGCCGACCGTGCACGCGCTCCTGGTGCATCTGACCGCCCACGGGTTCGATGCGGTTCCCCGGCCGATCGGGATCGGCGACGGGATGGAGACGCTCAGCTTCATCCCCGGAGAGTCGGGTGTGGCCGGCTGGGCCAAGATCGTGCCGGAGGATGGACTGCGGGCGTTCGCGAGGTTCCTTCGCGGATACCACGACGCGACCCTGGGGTTCGAGCCGCCGTCGGGAGGCGCTCCGTGGGCGTTCCGCAGCGGCGCGGCGGGGCCCGGCGAGGTCATCTGTCACGGGGACTTCGGCACGTGGAACGTGGTGTGGGGCGGCGATGAGCCGGTCGGCCTGCTCGACTTCGACTTCGCCGAACCTGGTGCCCCGCTGCTCGATGTCGCCTACGCGCTCCAATACGCGGCACCGTTCTGCGACGACGAGGAATCGGTCAGATGGCATGCCTACCCGGAGCCGCCGGATCGTCGACGACGCATCAAGGTGTTCGCCGAGGCGTACGGCTTGCCGGGATCCGATGGCTTGGTGGACGCGGTGATCGAACGGCAGGAGCTCGACGTCCACCACGTGCGGTCCCTCGCCGCTCGCGGCTACGAGCCGCAACGGACGTGGGTGCGACGCGGCACACTGGACGACCTCGCTGCCCGCGTTCAGTGGTCCCGCGACCACCGGGCACTGTTCGAGTGAGCGGCGCTCAGATGCCGGATTCGACCGGGATGCGCTTCTTCTTCACGGCCGCCTGCAGCGCCTCGAAGTCGCGTTCGTTCTGATCGGCGTACTTCTCCGCGAACGAGGCGACCGCGCGGTCGAACTGATCGCCCTTGCCCAGGTAGGACGCGATCGCGATCCGGTCCCCCGAGCGCGCGTGCGCCCGCGCCAGCGCTTGGGCGCACACCCGTCCGTACACGGTCATCGCGGCGGGTGTCATGCCTTCCGGCGGCCACGACCCCTTCCAGTCGCGCAGTTGCCGGATGTAGAAGTCTCGCTTGACGCCGTCGATCCCCTCGACGCGCTCCCACCCGAGGAAGATGTCGCTCGCGGCCTGCATCAACCGCTGTCCTTCGACGACCCGTTGCCCCGCGTTCGCGTACTTGCTCTTGCCAACGTAGGGCTCCAACACCGAGGCCTGCGCTTCCTTCGCTTGCAGGAACAGCGGATCGCCGCCGTCGCGGCCGAGCATGAGGATGATCCAGGCGCGCGTGCCGACGCTGCCGACGCCGACCACTTTGCGGGCGATGTGCGCGAATTGGAATTCCTCGAGCAGGTGCCGGCGGTCGCCGAGCAGCGTCCGGCGGTAGGTCCTGAGCAGGTCGTGGAACGTCTCCGCGAATCGGGTTGCGTCCGCGGCGGGGAGCAGCTCTTCGATCGGCACCAGCAGCGGTGGGTCGCTGATGATCTGGCGCTGTCCGTCGACTTCGTGTGTGAGCTTTTCGAAGGCCTGCAGGCTGTCGCGCGTCTTCGCCTTCTCGACTATCTTCTGGGCCGACTTCATGCTCTGTTTGTCGAGGACCGCCCGCATCTGTGGGAGTCCCTCCTGCGCGGTCATCTTCGAGTACCAGACCTCGAGGTTCCCCATCTCGGCGTACTGCCACATCGCCTTCCGGTACTGGCTCACAGAGGCGAGCGCCACCGCGCCTCGGTCCGCATCGGTGAAGCCGTTATTGCGGCCGGCGATCGCGAGGCTCGCAACCAGCCGCTTCACATCCCACTCCCACGGGCCGGGGAGCGTCTCGTCGAAGTCATTGATGTCGAACGCGAGCTCCCGCTCCGGCGTCCCGAACAAACCGAAGTTCGACAGGTGCGCATCGCCGCAGACCTGGGTGGTGATCTCGGACCGCGGGGTGGTGGCGAGATCGGCGGCCATGATCGCGGCCGCTCCGCGATAGAAGGTGAACGGCGACACGAGCATCCGGCCGTACCGGATCGGGACGAGCTCGGTGACGCGTGTGGTCGCCTGTTCCTGCAGGATGTCGACCGGGTCGCGGCGATCGGGGGCGGGCGACCAATCGCCCTGGATGCTCCGCGGGACGGACGCGCGGGCCCGCTTGCCGAGCGCCATCCGATCCTCGGGGGTGAGGTGCTGCTTGGCCATCGTTGCGGTGCGCCCGTTGTCGGTCATCCTCGATCGCCTCCTGTGCTGCGTCGTTCGTCCACAACATCCTGCACCGTGTCGTATACAGCGTCGCCCCCGAGCTCGTCGAGCAGTCCGTAGCGCGTCAGGCGCTCCCCGACGAGAGGCGCCACGTCGGCGAGGACGAGCGTGACGTCGCGATCGCCGAGCTCGTGGAACAGCCCACGGAGCGCCTCGCCGCCGGTGTAGTCGACATCACCCACTGCGCCCATCGCGATGCAGATCGTCTGCACGGCGGTGTCGCCGGCGGCGATCGCCCGCACCTCCTCGATCAGCCGGTTCGCGTTGGCGTAGTACAGGTTCGCCCCGAACCGGTAGACGACCAGGCCTTCGACCGCTTCGATCGGCTCGGAGCCGACCACCGGGATCGACTTGATCCCACCCGAGGCCGTCTTCACCAAGTAAGTGTCGTTCGGGTGGTAGCCGACGCGGAGGTGATCGATCACCGATAGCACGATCGCGAGGATGATCCCTTGCTCGACGCCGACGGCCACGACCGCGAACGCGGTGATCGCCGCAACGATGAACTCGTCGAGCCGCGCCCGAAGCACCCGTCGCATACCCGCGATGTCGACGAGCTCCACGCCGATCAGGAACACGATCGACGCGAGCACGCAGCTCGGCATGTACGCGAGCGGCGCGGTCAGGAACAGCAGCACGATCAGGACGATCACGGCGGTGGTCAGCTGCGCGACTTCGCTGCGGCCCCCGGCTCCGTCGACCATCTGGGTCTTCGTCGGACTGCCGTTCACGACGAAGGTGCCGGTGAGGCCGGCCGCGACGTTGGACATCGAGAGCCCGACGAGGTCGAGGTTCTCATCGAACCGTTCTTCGTACTTCGCCGCGTAGGCGCGCGACGTCGCGGCACTCTGCGCCAAGATCACGAGGAAGATCGAGGCGGCCGTCGGCAGCAGCGTTGTCCACTGGTTCCATCCGCTCGGGATGGAGAAGCCGGGGAGGCCGCCGGGGACCGTGCCGAGCACCGCGACGCCGTGCGCCTGCAGGTCGAAGGCGTAGGACGCCGCGATCGCCCCGACGACCGCGATCAACGCCCCGGGGATCCGCTTGTCGACCAGCTTGAGGATCAAGATCACGCCGAGCACCGAGGCCGAGACCGCGAACGTCGCCCAGCTCGTCTGGCCGAGCTGCCCGAGCGTCTCGAAGAACTTCCGGATCGTGCCGCCCGTCGATCCGCCGGGGACCCCGAAGATGCCCGCGACCTGTCCCATGGCGACCTGGATGCCGACGCCGGTCAGGAAGCCGATCAACACGCTACGCGACAGGAAGTCGGCGAGGAAGCCGAGCCGGACGATGCGCGCGAGCAGCAAGAAGCCGGCCGTGAGGATCGCGAGCACGCCGGCGAGCTGCACGTACTGGGGCGACGCGATCGGCGCGAGCCCAGCGAGGCCGGCCGCCATGATCGCCGCGGTCGCGGAGTCGGCGCCGACCACGAGGTGGCGCGATGACCCGAGCACCGCGAACACCGCGATCGGGATGAGGATCGTGTACAGGCCGGTGATCACCGGCATCCCGGCGATCTTCGTGTAGCCCATCACCTCGGGGATGCCGAGCGCGGCGAGGGTGACCCCGGCGACGACGTCGGGTCCGAGACGCGCACGGTCGAACGGGCGGATGCCCTGGAGAACGGGCAGCCCACGGTTCGCCCCGGCGCTCGCGGCAGATCCCCCCACCGGGGGTGACGATACGCCTTGCGCTGCTTCCGTGCGTCGGCGGCCCTACCCACGTCGGCGCGGCTGGGTACTGTTCGGCCATGGCGTACGACGAAGACCTCGCCGATCGCATCCGCGAGCTGGTCGCAGGGGAGAAGGGCTTGACCGAAAAGAAGATGTTCGGCGGGCTCGCGTTCCTGATCAAGGGGAACATGGCGGTGGCAGCGAGCGGCCAGGGCGGCATCCTGGTCCGCGTCGACCCCGGGCAGTCGCCGAAGCTGGTGTCGAGCACGCCGGCCGAGCCGATGGTCATGCGCGGCAAGGCGATGGACGGGTGGCTGCGCGTCGACGCGGGCGACGTCTCGACCAAGCGTGCGCTCTCGACCTGGGTGAAGCGCGGCGTGACCTACGCGAGCACGCTGCCCGCGAAATGAGCGGCGCGTCGATCCGCCCGGCCTTCGGCACGTGGCCGCACTACAACCAGCGGCTGCGCGAGACGGTCGCGTCGATGATTGAGGAACAGCTCGCCCTGCAGCCCGTACCCGACCGCTGGCCGGCGTGGGCGACGATCGGACACACGTTGTGCCAGCGCGTGTTCTGGCTCTGCGACTTCGCGCGCGAGCCCGGCGCCGACACCACCCGGTTCACGAACGCCGCCTTCGATTGTCCCGGCGACGACGACCTCGAGCATGTGCTGAGCTCGGGCGACCTTGTCGAGGCGATCGACGCGACGTTCCGGATCGTCGACAGGTGCCTGGAGCACTGGACCCTCGACATGCTCGACGAGGTCATCACGCATCCCGAATGGGGTGATGACCGTTCGCACTCGCGCGGCTGGGTGATCCAGCGCGTGTTCAGCCACGACGTGTATCACTGCGCCGAGTTGAACGAAACGCTGAGCGCCGCCGGGTTGCCGCAGATCGACCTGTGGACGTGACTGCCCGCTACCGGCAGGGCTGGTACGGCAGGTCGAACAGGTCGTCGGTCTTGCCGATCGAGTTGAAGTTGAACGCCGCCGAGTTCGCCTTCGGGCAGAACGACGCCGGGTCCTCGCCGTACTCGACGTTGAAGACCGCCTTGCCGTACTGCGTCGACCACGGCACCAGGGCGCCGCACTCGGAGTACTGGAAGCACTGCTCGTTGATCGCGAAGTCGAAGTAGGGCTGCAGCGTGGCGGCCTGGCTGAGGTCGTTCTTGAGTCCCACGGCGAAGCCCATCTGGTGCGCGAGGTTGGCGAGCTTGATGTTGTAGCGGAGCTGGTCGGCGGCGGTGATGTTCAGGCCGCTGTGGCTCTGCCAGCCGTCGACGTCGTCGAACTCGATCGCATCGACGCCGATCAAGCGTGCTTCCTTGAGACGGGTAAGCATCTCGTCGAACAGGAACGCGCGTGCCGTCTGCCGTTGCCCGGTATTCGGGTTGATGCCGGTGGCGTGGGTCGTGATGTTCAGCCAGTACTCGTCCGGGAAGTTGCTGAGCGGGTTGCCGAACAAGCACCCGTCGCAGCTCTGGTCGAAGGCCTGCATCTCGGGGAAGTCCGGACGCCACGTCTCGGCGGTACCGGCGTCGATGTAGCCGATCACCCGTGCGCCGCGGACATGGATCGCCTGCACCGCCGCGTAGTTCAAGACCGAATAGTCCTGCGGCGAGTAGCACTTGCCGTCCTGCAGGATGTCGATGTCGAACACCGTCGGCGCCACCGTACGGCCGGTCGCGAACGAGGTGCCGGTCACGCCGATGTTGATGAACCCCGTCTTCTTATGGAGGCAGCCGCCCTTCGGGTTGGGCGATCCCTGAAGCTGGTACTGCCAGCGTGCCTTCACGCTCGGCTTCCAGCAGTTCCCTACAGACGTGTTGCAGGAGACCGGCGCGGGCAACGTGCTGGTCGAGGCGGTCGCGCGCGTGCCCGCGGACGCGGTCAAGGGCATCGAGAGGACCGTGAGCGCCGCGATGCACAGCAGCACGGCGAGCGAGCGCCGATGGGAACGCAGCCGATCTCCGGGGGAGCCGCGCATGCGTCGATTCAATCATCGAGGTCGCGGCGAGCGCAAGGCCCGCCAGCGACTGCGCCAGGCAACGCTCGCCGATTTCGTCGGCTGACGTCCGACTTCGCGCCACCACCCGCTCCTCAGACGAACAGCGTTACGGCGTCCTGCGCTTCGAGCAGCGCGGTCGTCGAGCCGGCGGGCTCTTCGAGCAGTTCCACACCTCTAGTGGAGTCCTCGAGGGGTCCCTGAAGACGGGCAGCTGGTCCTGCGTTCGGCCGGACCAATGGTGGGCCGGTGCTACCGTGCGGCGCATGCCCGCGGTCCTGTCCCTCACCCGCGCGCAGATCCTCGCCTTCCGGCGGCGGGTCGGTGCGCTCGACGAGCGGCTCCCGCGCGGCCGGCGATCCTTGCGGCGCGCAGCATGGGCGGGCCTGCAGGACAGCATGCCGCGGGCGGCGTCGCTGTCGATCAACGCCCGCGTCGCGAAGACGACGTCAACGACGTGGGAGGATCCGTCGCTCGTCCAGCTGTGGGGACCGCGGTTCAGCGCGTATGTCGTGGCCGCGCAAGATCTGGCGTACTTCTCGCTCGGGCGACTTCCCGACGACGCGAAGGGCCGCCGGCGCGCGGAAGATGCCGCCGATCGGGTCGAGTCGGTCCTAGGTCGCACCAAGAGGATGGGCTACGGCGACGTCGGCGCGGCGCTCGGCGTGAACGCCAACTCGTTGCGGTACGGCACGACGACCGGCAGGCTCGTGATCCGATGGGAGGGCGCTCGTCAGCCAACGCTCTGGTGCGTTCCGCCGCCGAAGATCACGCCGGAGGAGGCTCGGCTCGAGCTCGCGCGCCGGTACCTGCATGTGTTCGGTCCCGCGACGTCGATGTCGTTCGCACGTTGGGCGGGGATCACGCCGCGAGGCGGCGTCTCAGCGTTCGACGCGTTGGCTGGGTCGCTGACCAACGTGCGCACGCCGATCGGCCCCGGCTGGATCCTCGCCGCCGACGAGGCGGAGATGCGCGCGGCGCCGGGACCGGACGCGCCGGCGCGGCTGCTCCCGAGCGGCGACGCCTACTACCTGTTGCAGGGCGACGACCGGAAGCTGCTCGTTCCGGACGCGAAGCGGCGCGCGGAGCTCTGGACCACGCGCGTGTGGCCGGGCGCCTTGCTGAGCGACGGCGAGGTCGTGGGCACCTGGCGACGCGCCAACGAGAAGGTGTCGGTCCAGACGTGGCGCCGGCTCAAGCCGGTTGAGCGCGACGCCGCGGTCGAGGAGGCAGAGTCACTCCCACTCCCCGGACTGCCCGGACCCATCGCCATCACGTGGGAGCGCTAACCGCGCCATCGGATGGGGGAGTGAAGAGATACCCAGATACTGAACCCGAGGACGACGGAGGAGGCATCGATGCGGAAGCTGATGGTGAGTGCGTTCATGACGCTCGATGGGGTCGTGCAAGCGCCCGGCGGCCCCGGCGAGGACGACAGCGGCGGTTTCACGTGGGGCGGATGGTCGTTCCCGTACTGGGACGACGTGATGGACCAGACGATGAGCGAGATGATGGCCGCCCCGTTCGACCTCGTGCTCGGGCGCCGCACGTATGACGTGTTCGCTTCGTACTGGCCGACGGCGCCGGAGGAGGCCGGGGGCAAGCCCTTGAATGACGCGACGAAGTACGTCGCCTCGCGTGGACACCCGGATCTTTCCTGGGATCGCTCGGTGTTGCTTGAGGGGGACGTCGCCGAGCGCGTCGCGGAGCTCAAGGCGAGCGACGGGCCCGACCTCCAGGTGCACGGCAGCGGCAACCTGATCCAGACGCTGATGGGCAACGGCTTGATCGACGAGTACCGCCTGTGGGTGTGCCCGGTCCTCCTCGGATCGGGCAAGCGGCTGTTCGCAGACGGCACGATGCCGGCCGCGCTCACGCTCATCGACAGCAAGGTGTCGACCACCGGGGTCGTGATCGGCACATATGAGCAAGCCGGTCCGGTGCAGACGGGCTCGTTCGCGGTTGAGTGACGCCGTGCGCGACGCGATCACGCCGCGCACGGCGTCAACAGTCGCCGTTGCGTGAACGGGGCACGAACATGAGGTCCCTCCCTTCGGCGCAACAACGGGGGTGAACCGACCTCCCGACCGTACGGAGGGTCGTGCATTTCAACAAGGGGCCACCCCGTGAGTCAGACTTGCGCCAGTGGATCCACTCGAAGCGTTCACCGCGTTCGAAGGTCGCCTGCTCCGGCGGGTGAGCACGCGCGTGGAGCCGTTCGAGTGGGGGACCGCGTATCTCGACGACGACCTGCCGCAGCGCTATTACTCGAACTTCCTGCGGACCGAAACGGATCTCGCCGGCGTCTCGGCCGACGATCTGATCGCGGCGGCCGACGAGATCCTGGGTGACGATCGGTACGAGCACCGGCTGGTCATCGTGCGAGACGAAGCGGCGGCCGAGCGGCTCACCCCCGGCTTCGCGGCCGCGGGCTTCACTCGCGCGCCCGAGGTCGTGCAACTGCTCCGCCGCGAGCCGGACCGGCCGGCCGCGCTCGATGTCGACGTGGTGCCGTTCGCCGAGGCGCGCGAGCTGATCCTGCAGACCTACATCGAGGATGAACAGCTCACGAAGGAGCTCGCGGAGCCGTTCAGCGATAGCCGCGCGAAGTACGAAACGGCCGTCGGCGCGCGGTTCTTCGTCGCTCGGATCGACGACGAGCAAGCCGGCCTCTGTGAGCTCTACCTCGAGGGCGAGGACGCGCAGATCGAGAACGTCGGCACGATCGTCCGTTTCCGGAACCGTGGCGTCGCGCGCTCGGTGGTGCTCGCGGCGTGCGAGGCCGCCCGGGTCGCTGGCGCCACCCGGGTCTTCATCCTCGCCGACGACGAGGACTGGCCGAAGCGGCTCTACGAACGGCTCGGGTTCGACCGGTTGGCGACCGACGTCGGGTTCCTCAGGTCACCCGCGACGACCTCGTGAGTTAAAGCTCGAAGATCCGGCCCTCGTGGCCGAGTTCGACCTCGACCGATGTCGAGAGGCGCTCGGCGTCGGCCAAGATCGCCTCGAGGTCGTCGTCGCTGTGCAGCGGATCGTGGTGGAACAGGACCAGCCGCCGTGCGCCCGCCCGCTCGGCGAACGTCACCGCGTCGGGTGTGCTCGAGTGACCCCACCCGATGCGCTGGTTGTATTCGGGAACGGTGTACTGCCCGTCGTGGATCAACAGATCGACGTCGTGCGCCACCCCGAGCCCCGAGATCCACCGCTTGTCGATCGTGCTCAGGTCGGTGCCAAGGCCGGGCTCGTGATCCGGGAGGTACGCGAGTGAGCCGCGGCCGTCTTCCACCCGATACCCGACCGCGGGTCCGGGATGCTTCACGAGCGCGGCCGACACCGTGACCGCTCCGATCGTCCACTGTTCGTCGGGCACCTCGAGGAACTCCGGCCGCGACGGCACGTTGCGCATGTGCACGGGGAAGTAGGGCGGCGAGAAGAACGGGGCGAGCCGTTGCTCCAGTCCCTTGGTCGGGGCCGGCGGCCCCCAGATCCGGAACTCGACCTCGGGGTCCCAGAACGGGCCGAAGAAGCGGAGCCCTTCGATGTGGTCGGTGTGCAGATGCGTGATCAGCACGTCAACGCGCTTCGGGCGTCGGCCGTCCAGCGACATCCCGAACGGCCGGATGCCGGTGCCGGCATCGAGGATCAGCAACGAGTCGTCGTTCGTGTCGACCGCGATGCAGGAGGTCTGGCCGCCGTAGCGAACCGTCTCGGGACCGGGGGAGGCGAGCGTGCCGCGGCAGCCCCAGACCGTCGCGCGCATCGCGGTTAGGACTCCGCCGGCCGTTCCCAGAACACGGCGATCGCCCCGAGGATCTCGTCTCGGCGCGCACACAGCGGGAAGGCGGTGACTTCGATGTTGCGCTCGATGCCGTCGCCTCCCTGGATGCACAGCGGCATGTGCGCCGGCCGCCCTTCGCGGAACGCGATCCCGAGCGGGAGCTGTTCGAGCGGGACGGGCGTTCCTTGAAGGTCGCGCGGGTTCCATTCGCTCGCCCACCCACCGGCGGGCAGCTCGCCGGTCTCGGCGTAGCTCGCTCCGAGCACGGGCTCAGCCGCCTCGTTGAAGTAGGCGAGCGTCCCATCGGCGTCGACCACGAACGCGGCGGTTGCCAGGCGCGAGGTCAGGTCGCGCGCCAGGATCAGGATGAGGTCTCGTTGCCCGCTATCGTCGGCCACGGGGCGACCGTATGCGGTCTCGCGAGAACGCGCCACCCGGCGTGGGTATCGAACGTCTCTAGGGTGGAACCGGCCGAAGGAGCATCGGGGCAGTGATGTCGAACCGTGGCATGGGACTTCTTGCCGTCGCGGCCGCGTGCGTGCTGCTCATCGGCGTCCTGGCCGTGCGCTCGGCACTGGGCCCGCCCGCCCCCAAGGGGGAGGGCGCGCTGTTCGGGGCATTCGTCCAGCCCGGGCCGACGACCGGCCTTTGATCGGCGGGCGGGCCGTGACCTCGCTCGAGTCGCTGATCGGCCGCCCGATAGCGATGGAGCGCGTCTACTACCAGTGGGACGAGGCGTGGCCCACGGCCGATGATGTCTGGACGCGCGATTCGGGAAGGATCCCGTTCATCAGCGAGAACACGCGGCTGCCGGCCGGCTCCTCGGTCGGTGGGCACACATCGCCGCGGGCAAGTACGACTCGGTGTTGCAGAAGCGTGCAGCCGCGTTGATCGCGTTCAGCTCGCCGCTGGTCTTCTCATTCAACCACGACCGGAGAACGATCCGGCGGCTGGGAATGCGAGCGACTTCGTCGCGGCGTACCGGCAGATCCACGATGTGTTCCAGAAGGACGGGGTCACCAACGTCCTCCATCCAGTGTGGTTGGCACATGTCGTGGCCTGTGCGGCCGAACGGCCCTGCGTGTTTGGGACCAGGCGCAGATCCGTGATCGCTCGCAACCGGCTATGCGCGGCGGTACCGTTCCGGCGGGGGATCGGCTCACGACCGATGGAGGGTCGAACGTGACGCAACGCAGCACGGCGCGGTGGGTTGTCGGCGCGGCAGTTCTTGCCGTCGTCCTGGTGGCCTGCGGCGGCGGGAGCAACCTGCCGAACGTGTCGCGAACGATCTCGATCCCGACACCTCCAGCGACCTCGGCGCCGTCGCTCGGTCCGACACCGAGCGCGACACGGACGTTGCCGACGCGAACGTCCTCGAGCCAGACGACATCCACGACGACACAGACCTCGACGAAGACGCACACCTCGACCGAGACGTCGACGCAGACCCAGACCTCGACGCAGACCTCGACCGCCACGAAGACCAGAACCAACACGACGACGGTCACGTCGACGCCGACGATCACCACGTCGCCGGCCGCCGCGAGCTCGGCCGCGCCGGCCGCGAGCTCGGGGACGCCGTTGTGGCCCTGGATCTTGCTGCTGCTGATCGCTGGCGTCGTGATCGCGCTCATTCTGCGGGCGCGGTCCTCGCGTGCGGCCGCCGCCGAGGCGCATCGCAACGCGATGGCCGCCTACTCCGAGGGCATGGCGCTCCACGACCAGGCGGCTGTCTTGCCGATGAGCGCCGACGTCGATCGTCCGCGGCTGCTTGGCAGCGTGTCGGCGGGTGTCGATCGCACGGCGGCGAAGTTCGACGCGCTGGCCGCCGAGCCCGCACTCAAGGACGCAGCGGTCGAGCTCGGCGACGTTCGGCTCGCGCTCGGCAACCTCCGCGGCGCGCTCGGCGCGCAGGTCGCCGCCGGAAGCCTCGATCCGGACCTGTTGCGGGAGCGACTGGACGCGCTCGACGCGAGCTTGCAGCGGTTCCGCACTCGTTTCGAGCCGCCGCCCGTCGGCTGAGTCAGTCCTGCGATCGGCGGCTGAGCGGCAGGCCGAACCAGAACCACGCGAGCACGGCACCGATCCCCACGCCGCCGATGAACGCCACCACGGTGCCGAACACGAAATCGCTGATCAGTCCGACGGACAGCGACATCGCGACGGCGACGAACACCAGTCCCCACACCAGCAGCCGATTCCCCAGCAGCACCATCTTCTCCTTGTCGCCCTGCCGGAACCGGAGGCGGTGGAACGAGGACGGCGCGATCAGGCACGCCGCGGCGAGCGCGGACGCGATGAGCGCAGCGAAGTAGATCCAGCGCTCGACAGACGACAGCTGCGTGAACCCCTGGCTGAACGGAACGATGAGCATGAACGCGAACAGCACCTGCACGCCGGGCAGCGCAACCCGCAACTCGTTCAACAGCTCGATCAGTTCGCGATCCAGGCGTTTCTGCTCGTCCTCGCTGCGCGCTGCGGGCACGCGGATGCCCCCTCGTGTCGGAGGACCGGTGATGCCCGCTCGGGCCGCTGCGCAAACGTCTATGCGGGTTTCTGCCAGACGGAGACGTGCATCGTGCTGTCGGCGGTGAACGGCTCGCGGCGCCAGCCGGCCCACCGGTCGCGCCGCGTCATCCCGGCGATCTTCGCCATCAGGTCGAACTCGGCGGGCCAGGCGTAGCGGAACGGCATCGAGACGCGCCGGTACTCGCCGCCGTCGTTCTCGATGTGGTGCGAGATCAACCCCTGGTTCACGACGTCGTACTCGTCGATGCCCCAGTAGTCGTCGCTCGCGTGGAACACCTGGTGTCGCTTCCCTTGTGGAAGCCTCCGCACGCCGGGGACGCCGGTCTCGATCAAGAAGCGGCCGCCGGGGGACAGGTGCGCCGCCGCGTTGCGGAAGCACGCCACCTGAGCGTCTTGGGTCGTGAGGTTCTCGATCGTGTTGTAGACGAGGTAGACGAGCGAGAACGGACCCTCGATGGTCGTCGACGTCATGTCGCCGATCTCCACGGGGATCGCTTCGCCGCCGGGCTTGGCGCGGAGCCGCTTCACCATCGCCTTCGAGAGTTCGATCCCGGCGACGTCGACGCCTCGCGCAGCGAGCGGCATCGCGATCCTACCGGTGCCGATCGCGAACTCGAGCGCACGACCGTCGCCCGCGAGCTCGGCGAGCAACGCGGTGGCGGCGTGAATCTCACCGCGCGAGAACGCCGACGACTCGGACTCGTCGTAGCGCGCAGCGACCTCTTCGCCGAAGTAGCCGTCCTCGTCCACGCCCGGAACCTACACCGGGCGTCGACAGGCGTCGGTCGTTACGGAATGAACGCGGTCCAGCCGTCGGCGCCCACGCCGTAGAGGATCCCACCGGCCTCGAGCATCCCGCCGGGATCGCCGACACTTCCGGGCTGGTTCGTGATGCCGCGCTGGATCGTGGCGACAGGTAGGCACACCTTCGGGGTCCCCGCGCAGCCCGTCTGGCCCAGTTCATCGAACGCGTAGATCTGGTCGAGACCACGCGAGTCGGCCGCGGCGTCCGCCGCATGGAACACCACGCCGCCGGCGACGATCGGCGGGGAGCTGTTGCCCGCGCCGAGCGCCTTGCTCGTCCACAACGGGTCGCACGTCGCCGCGCCGCACCCCGCGATCTTGAACGCGAGCAGGCGGCCCGCGCTGTTCGCCACGAACGCGCGCTTCGCCGAGAGCGCAGGGACCGACGGCACGTCGTTGCCGCCCAGCACCGAGCTGGTCCAGTGGGCGTTGACGCCGACGGTTCCCGCATCGAGCGCGACGAGGGACGCCGTTGAGCCGTCCCATCGAGTCACGAGGACCGTGCCGCTCGCGCCGGTGCCCGACAAAGCGGGGCCGAAGAGCCGGGTACCGCCGAGGTTCGCGCTCTCGTTGATCGCCGCGCCGAACTGGTTGAGCTGGAGGACCGTGTTCGAGCCGATCCCACTGATCGCGAGGTAGATGAGCCCGTCGGACGAGGCGGCCGGCGGTCCCCAGATCTCGGTGAATGTGTCGTGCCACAGCGGTGTGCAAACCGTGGGGCTTCCGGAGCAGTTCGTGGTGCCCGCAGCGTCGTACGCCCACAGCGTGGCGGGGTTGTTGGAGTCCGCGACGAGCACCTGTCCCTGCGACACCACGGGCGGGTAGGGGAACGTGCTGCTCCCGAAGCTCGCGGTCCACAGCGGGTTGCACTGGCCGTTGGTGCAGTTCGTGATCCCTCTGGCATCGAACGCGAGCAGGGTGTTCCACGTCACCGCATACAGCACCCCGCCCGACACGGCGAGGCCGGTCACCGGCCGCGTGGTCGTGGCGGTCCAGCTTCCGCTCTTCCCGCCCACTTTGATCGAGAAGACTTCCCCGATGTTGTTGCCCCCGCCGCCGTAGAAAAGCCGCCCGCCTTGCTCGATCATCGTGGCGGACGTGTTCTCCGCAGCGGTCTCATCGTATTGGCGGTGCAACGTGGTCGCGTTCGTGGTGTTGAGGAGCCACTCGGCTCCGTTCGACGCGTCCTGTTCGGGGTCGAGGCGGGTCTGCGGCCAGTCCGTGAACAGGCTGAAGGGCAGGAACACCTGCGCGCACGCCACGGTTTGGCACACGATCGTGAGGTCCAGCGTCTTGCCTGGACCGATGTCGGGAACCGTTCGCATCACCTTGAAGTTCCCGTTGGCGTCCGTCGCGGCCCCGCCCAGGGAGGTAGAGCCGATCGAGAACGTGACGTCATCGAACGGCGGATAGGCCGAGCCGGCGATCGTGAGCTGCTGCCCCGTGTAGACGCGCTTCTGCGCCAGGTCGGCGCCGAACGTCACCGTGAACGGCGACGAGCTGTCGTCGAAGCCGCCGCCCACCTGTGCGACCCGGATCAGCCCGGATGTCGCGAGCGGCGGCACGTTGACGACGATGTTCGTGCCGGCCGGGTTGACCTTCGGGTTGCTGGCGGCCACCCCGTTGAAGGTGACGACCTGGCTCGATGCGAACCCGGAGCCGATGATCGTGACCTTTGTTCCCACCGGCCCGCTCGACGGGCTGAAGCTGGTGATGACTGGAACCGCAGCCGCCGTCGCCGACATCGCTGCGGTCGCCGGGATGACCATCGCGAGCGCGACGACCGCGGAGGCCACGCATCGTCGTACGCGCCGACCTGCTGCCGACCCGTCATCGAACCGAGGCTGCGCCGATCGCCGCATCGGATCCCTCCTCTCGCGAGGTCACGCGTTGCGCGAGCCCACGCTCGTGCGGCCGTCTGCATGCTCACACCACGATGCCCGAAGGCGCAAGGGCCGGAACGTGAACTCCCTCCGACGGACCTTGCGATACGGAACCGGGCGGCGGTACGGTCGCGACGAGGGGCTCCACGATGCCAGGGGAAGGGAGGGATCGTGGGGAACAACGTCGAGACCGTGCGCCGGCTGGAGAGCGCATGGTCAGCGAACGAGTACGACACCGTCCGGGAGATCCTGTCGCCGGATTTCCATCCACAGGGGAACCACGGTGTCGGTGCCGCGATGATGCCGCAGAACGGCATCGACGGCCTGATCGAGGGCCATGAGATGGGCCGCACGTCGTACTCGGACCGCGCGACCGAGATGCTCGACTGCTTCGGTGAGGGCGACCGTGTGGTGGTCCGGTCGCGGTTGACTGGGACGAACGACGGAGGGCTTCCGTGGTTCGGCGTGCCGGCCAACGGCAACAAGGTGGACATCGAATACATCACGATCTACCGCCTGGAGGACGACAAGGTCGTCGAATCCTGGGCGCAGATGGAGATCGCCAAACTGATGCAACAGCTCGGCGCGGGAGGTCAGTCATGAGTCCGTCCCGTGAGGACATGCAGCGCGAAACAGAAGCGTTCTACGTCGCGATGAACAACCACGACGTCAAAGATGTGACGGAGCGGGTCACGCACGACATCGTCGACCACCAGCTCCTGCCCGGGATGCCCAACGGCAAGGACGGCGTGGCGGCGTTCTTCACGATGATGTTCGACGCGGCGCCCGACATGCGGTTCGAGATCCTCGACACGATCGTCTCGGACGACAAGATCGCGATCCGCAGCCGGATCACGGGGACGCAGACGGGCCCGTTCATGCAGATGCCGGCGACGGGGAAGCCGTTCGACATCGAGGGCATCGACATCGTCACGGTGGACGACGACCTCAAGGTCACCGAGCACTGGGGCATCCTCGACGTTGCCAAGATGATGCAGCAGATCGGTCTCGCCCCGCCGACCCCGATGTAGTGGTCGGGTTCACGGGCGAGCGTCCAGAAGGGGATCGATGAAGCTCTTTTTGACATCCGCCGGCGTGAAGAACGCGAGCATCGAGAACGCGCTGGTCGATCTGCTCGGGAAACCGATCGGCGAGGCCAGCGCGCTCTGCATCCCCACCGCGGTGTACCCGATGCCCAACGGCGCCGAGATGGCGTATCGGGTCATCAGCGGCTCGGCCTCGACGCCGATGACCGGCCTGGGATGGAAGTCCGTCGGCGTGCTCGAGCTCACGACGTTGCCGACCATCGATGAGGACGTGTGGGTCCCGCTGGTGCAGCAGACCGACGCGCTCCTCGTAAGCGGTGGCGATCCGCTGTATCTGGCCTATTGGATGAAGGAGTCAGGGCTGGCCGGCCGGTTGCCGTCGCTCCGCGACACGGTCTACATGGGCGTGAGCGCGGGGAGCATGATCATGGGCCCGAGCGTGGGGGAGGACTTCGTCGAATGGCGGCCGCCGACCGGTGGTGACGGAACGCTCGGGCTGGTCGGGTTCTCGATCTTCCCCCACCTCGATCACCCCGCCTTGGCGGAGAACACCATGGCCGACGCGGAACGGTGGGCCAAGGGCATGTCGCAGCCGTGCTATGCGATCGACGACGACACGGCGATCCGCGTGGTCGACGACGACCTCGTGGTTATCACGGAGGGGCACTGGAAGCTGTTCGACCAGGACTGAGCCCTAGCCGACGTGGCCTGCGATAGCACGAGCCAACGCCGTCCACGTGGATCCGCCCAGCTGGCGGCAGGCAATTGCCGCAGCTTCCCCCGCGCATCGGCGGGTACCGCGGGGCTACACATCCGGCGGAGGCCGGCACTGCGTATCGTCGATGCCATGCCCGGAGCGGACGCCATCGTGCCTCGCTGGGAATGGCGCACGTTTGGGGCCGGCGTCGACGCGATCGAAGCGTCGGTGCCCGGCGCCTTCGATGGCGACGCGCACGTCTCCGAGGAGCGCTACTTCCTCGGCCCAGGCGGCGGCAACGTCAAGATCCGCGACGATCTGATGGACGTGAAGGTTCTCCGCGAGACGAACGCCGACGGTCTGGAGCGCTGGGAGCCGGTGCTGAAGGCCGGATTCCCGCTTGCTCAGGGCGGTCTTCGTGTTGTGTTCGAAGCGCTCGGCGCGAAGGTGCCGTCCCTGGAACGCGAGTTCTATGCGTTGGACGATATGACGTCGTTGCTCGATGGCTCGGTGCGTGAAGTGGTCATCACGAAGCGGCGCACCCGAGGGTCGATCGCCGGGTGCATGGCCGAGATCGCCGATGTGATCACGGACCGGACCTCTTTGCGGACCTTCGCTATCGAGTCGGAAGATCCCGGCGCAGTGGTCGCGGCGCTCGGCGATCTCCACCTCGCCGACATGCCGAACATCAGCTATCCGCGCGCGCTGCGCGAGCTGCTCGACGAGCGCCGCCCGCGGTTCGCGGTGATCGATGTCGGCACCAACTCGGTCAAGTTCCGCGTGGCCGAGCGCGAGGGCGACGGGTGGCACCCTGTCGTCGATCGTGCCGAGGTGACACGACTCGGCGAAGGTCTCCACGACGGCGGCGAGATCTCTTCAGCGGCTGCTTCACGGACGGCGGATGCGATCGCCGGCATGGCCCAGGAAGCGCGTCGCGACGGTGCGAGGGAGATCGCGGCGGTGGGGACCGCCGGTCTGCGCGCCGCGACGAATAGCGTCGAGGTCCTCGCAACGATCGGGGAACGATCTGGCGTCACCGTGGAGGTCATCTCGGGAGATGAAGAGGGGCGGCTTGCGTATCTCGCGGTTCGCTCTGGACTGCCTGCGGCCGAGGGCTCACTCGTCGTGTTCGACACCGGAGGCGGCAGCTCGCAGTTCACCTTCGGCGACGGCGACCAGGTCTTGGAGCGGTTCAGCGTGCAGGTCGGTGCGGTCCGGTTCACCGAGGCGTTCGGCCTGGACGGAGCCGTGTCGGCCGACGTTGTCGCCGAGGCGCGCGAGGCGATCGCCGGGGATCTCGGACGGATCGCCGATCGCCCAGCCCCTGATGCGCTCGTCGGGATGGGCGGCGCCATCACGAACATGACGGCGGTGATGTTGGAGCTCGACCCATACGACCCCGATCGCGTGCAGGGCGCCACGCTCACCGCTGATGAGGTGGATCGACAGATCGAGCGATATCGGTCTACCGACGCCGACGGGCGTCGAACGATCGCCGGACTTCAACCGAAGCGCGCGGAGGTGATCCTCGCCGGCGCATGTGTCGTGCGAACCGTCATGGAGCTCCTCGGCGTCCCCGAACTCACCGTAAGCGACCGTGGGATCCGCCACGGCCTCTTTCTCGACCGCTTCAGCGGGTGAGGGACTACCGGTAGACGCCGTTGTGACCGAGGCTGAACCGGCCAGGCTCGGGGAAGTAGGTCAGCCCGTGGGGATCGGGACCGACCTCGATGTGATGGATCACCTTCCCCGTCTTCGTCGAGATCACCGACACGGTGGTCCCGAAACGGTTCGTTACCCATAGCTGTGATCCGTCGGGCGAGACCTGCGCCATATCCGGCGACCCACCGACGTTCCACGTCGCGGTCAGCTTGAGCGTCTTGAGATCGATCAGCGAGATCTTCCCCGCGAGCCGATCGGTGACGTACATGTGGGTCGTGTCGCGGCTGAGGGCCATCCCGTGCGCGCCGGCCGCCGTCGGGATGAACCCGACCTGCTTCATCGTGGTGGGGTCGACGATCGAGACGCCGCCGAGGCCTTGGTTGGCGACGAGGAAATGCTTCCCGTCGGGCGTGAGCTTGACGTCGATCGGCATCCCGCCGACGTTCAGCACACGCAGGACCTTCATGTGCTTCCAGTCGACCTTGATGATGTTGCCGTCGTACTCGCAGCTGATCAGCAGGTAGTCGGCTCCGGGCGGCCCGAAGTCCGCGTGATCCGAGCCGTTGCACGGCAACTTCACCGACTTGATCGGCTTCCACGTGTGGGGGTTCATGAAGACGAGC
This sequence comes from uncultured Actinomycetes bacterium, assembly GCA_963792215.1. Classification (GTDB taxonomy): domain Bacteria; phylum Actinomycetota; class UBA4738; order UBA4738; family HRBIN12; genus AC-51. The sequence continues at coordinate 39,858 of CAWBVL010000007.1, read as the reverse complement.
GTGTTGTCGTACTCGGCGACGTCGATCGCACGCTTGCCGTCCGGCGTGAAGTAGAGGTTGTAGGGCCGCTCGATCCCGTGGATCAGCCGAACGAGCTTGCCTGTGCGCGGGTCGATCTGGGCAAGCGCGTTCGAGGCGTCGACGTCGCCGTAGAGCCACCGCAGGTCATAGCTCGGCGTCACGTGCTCGGGGTAGGTGTGATACCCGAACGAGATGCGGCGGACCACCTTGAATGTCGACGGGTCGATCACCTCGACGGTGCCCGGGACGCCGTTCGGCACGTAGACATACTCGGGATCGTGGCGCACCTGCGGCGCGAGCGTCTTCGAGGTGATCGCCTTGTAGATGTTGGTCGAACCCACCAGCTTGTTGCCCACGGCGGACGACGTCGCCGAGGGGGTCGGGCTCATCGGCATCGCCATGGTTGGTGAGGCCGCCGGTGCGGGCGGTGATGTTGCAGGGGCGGGAGACGGCGCCGCGACCGCGCGGTCGTTCCGGCGCCAGGCCACGATCGCGAGCGCGACCACGACGACGGCCAGCGCGATCCACGCGGCGCGCGCTCGTGATCGCTTCACCGGCCGGTCTCCTCAGGGCAGAAGGGTTCTCACGGTACTCCGGACATGCGCATACCCATAGGGATGCACCACGAACGTCTTACGGATCTCTAACCGCCCGGCCCGGGCGAGCGGGCCGGGCGGTCGTCGATCCCGGTTCGTCTTACGCGCCTCCTGCGAGCGCGTAGGCGTACAGATGCCCGTCGTTGGAGCCGACGAACAGCATGCCGTCCACGATCACCGGCGAGGCAGTCACGGTTCCGTTCGTCGACCCGCTCCACAGGATCTGTCCGCTCAACGCGTCGAAGGCGTAGATCCCGAAGTCGTTCGAGCCCGCGTACACGACGCCGTTCGCCACGGTGATCGGGGAGCGATAGGACGTGCCGTTGCCGTTGGCCCAGGGATTGCCGCCGGTCGTGTCGTACGCGTAGACGTTGCCGTCGTTAGACCCGATGTAGATCAGGCCGTTCGCGTACGCGGGCGCCGAGAGGAACCCAACACCCGACGGGTTGTCCGACCACTGGTTCCCGCCGGTGGCGAGCGACTGGGCGTAGATCGTGCCGTTGCTCGATCCGACGTACACGCTCCCTGAGACGATGAGCGGCGTCGTGAGGTTGCCGCCGGTCGTCACGTTCCATTGGAAGGCGCCGCCCGCAGCCCCAGCTGTATACGACACGAGGTGCCCCGTCGAGGATGTGAACACGACGCTGCCGTTGGCGACGGCGGGCGACGTGCCAGTGAACGAGCCGGCGGCTGGGGCGATCGTCCAGTCAACGGCGCCGGTCGTTGCATCGATCGCGTAGGCGTTCGTGGTCGTGCCGAGGTACACCACGCCACCCACGACGGTCGGCGACGAGTTGCTCGTGCCGAGCAGCGTGATCGGCGAGCCCCAAGCAGCTGCGCCCGTGGTCGCGTTGATGGCCCACAGCTTCCCGTCTGCCGACACCGCGTACACCACCCCGCCGATCACGGCAGGAGAGGCAGTCACAGCGCCGGTGGTCGGGAACGCCCACAGCTGCGAGCCGGAGCTCTCATCGAAGGCGTACACCGTCCCGTTGCCTGAGCCCACGTAGATCGTGCCACCCACGATGGCCGGCGAGCTCGGCGCGCCGTTCACGTTGACGGACCACGACTGGAACAGGTCACCGACGTTGCTGGCGCCGACGGTGTTCTCGTAAGTGTTGTTGCCGCGGTGCGACGGCGTGTTGCGGAACATCGACCAGTCGGTGCGCACGGTGAAGGTGGTTTGCGCGTAGGCGCCGTCCCGCCGGCCGACGACCGACACGGTGTGCGCCCCCGGGCCGGCGGAGGTCGGGATCGTGACGGCGACCCCGCTGAACGTGCCGTCGGTCGCCGTGCCCGCCAGCCCGACTTCCGTCGCGTCGAGGTACACGTCGACGGTCTCGCTGGCGGCGAATCCTAGGCCGCTGACCGTGATCTTGGTCGACGGGGGCCCGGCGGCGCTGCTGAGCACCACCGACGGGAGAACGCTGAAGTCCGTGGCGCTGGTCGCCATGCCGGCAGCGGTCGTGACCGCGATCGGTCCGGAGAAGGTCGTCGGCACGGTTGCGGTGATCTGGGTCGCGCTGTCCGGGATGAAGCCCGCCGTGACGCCGTTGAACGTGACGCCGGTGACGCCGGTGAACCCCGTTCCGCTGATGACGACGGAGGTGCCGACGGCGCCTGACGTCGGGCTGAACGAGGTGATGTGCGGAAGCACCGTGAAGGACGCGCCCGTCGTCGCCGTGCCGCCGGCCGTCGTGACCGCGATCGCACCCGTGGCCGCGCCGGCGGGCACGGTGGCGGTGATCCTTCCGGAGTTCTCGACCGTGAAGGTTGCGGGGGTGAGGTTGAACGTCACCGCGGTCGCGCCCGTGAACCCGCCGCCGTTGATCGTGACCGTGGACCCGATGATGCCCGACGACGGCGTGAAGCTCGCGATCGACGGGAGCACCGTGAACGTCCCCGATGACTTCGCGACGCCGCCCGAGGTCGTGACGCTGATCTTGCCGGTCGTAGCCCCTGTGGGCACGGTCGCCGTGATCTTCTTCGCTGATCCGACGGAGAAGGCGGCGGTCGCGGTGCCGAACTTGACCGACTTGACTGACGTGAAGTTCGCCCCGTTGATCGTGACCTTGGAGCCGACGGTCCCCGATCCAGGGCTGAACGACGTGATCTTCGGCGCCGTCGCCCACGCGCCCGGCGTGAAGACGGTCAACACGAGGAGCGTGAGGACGGTGACGGTTGCGATGCGGGCACGGAGCGGCAGCGACACGGTGGAACCTCCTTCGGGAACCGGGCTGCCTGGCCGAGATCCAGGCCCCTAGCTGTGCGCCCCCGCCTCACGACGGGTTCGCCTGTTCGGAAAGGCCTTGGTTGCACGCCGCCGGCCGTCCGAACGTCACGGGCGACCGTACGTCCGGGCGACGCCCTTCAGCGGTATCGGTTCACGGAGACGAACCCGCCGAAGTCCCTACGGCAACGGCGGTGTCTTCCGCGTGATACTGCGCGAGCATCGCCACCTCGTCGTCGTGCGTCGGGAAGAAGAAGAAGACGAGCGCGGCGCCGATCAGGACCGCCACGATGCCGGCCGTGTACGCCCATTGGTCGCCCTGCAGGAACGAAGTCTTGGCGGCGGCGACGATCTGCGCCTGGTACTGCGGGTACTGCGCCGCGATCGCCGTGGCGCCGTCGAACGACTTCGTCAGCTGGCTCTGCACGCTGTCCGAGATCTGCTGGCTCTGACCCGATGCTGCGATCGCGGCGCCCGCGGCCGCCGCGTAGCCCGACGCGAGCAGCGCCCCGAAGATGCTCTGCATGATCGCGCCGCCCAGGTCGCGCTGCAGGTCTGCGGTTCCGGACGCCATCCCGACGCGGGTGACCGGGACGGAGCTCGTGAGCGAGTGCGAGGCCGGCGTGCCCGCGAAGCCGACCCCGATGCCCACGAACGCGTACCCGAGCCCGACCTGCCAGTACGAGCTGCCTTCTTTCCACAACAGCAACATCGTGAGGAAGCCGAGCAGCACGAACACGTACCCGGTGAGCATCGTCGCGCGAGCGCCCTGCTTCTCGACCAGCTTGGCCGAGCGGGGCGCGACCAACACCATGCAGAACGCCGCGGGTAGGATCGCCGCGCCGGCCTCCAGCGTGTCGTATCCCAGCACGTTCTGCAGGAACTGCTGGCCGATGAACATCGCGCCCATCAGCGACCCGAAGATGATGATGCCGGCGACCGCCGCGACCCAGAAGGGACGCCGCCCGGCGACCTTCAGGTCGTACAGCGGGTTCGACGCGCGCCGCTGTCGCATCACGAAGGCGATGCCGGCGGCGACGGCGAAGAGCACGAGGATGGCGACCGCGGTGCCCGCGTTGGGCACGGCGGTGAAGTTGATGCCGAGGATCAACGCTCCGATCAGCAGGACCGACAGCGCGCCACCGAGGTTGTCGACCGGTTCTGTGCCCTCGTTCACGTGGGCCGGAACGAGTCGTGGCGCCATCACCAGCGCGACGATCGCGAGCGGCAGCGTAATCAGGAAGACCGAGCCCCACCAGAACGTCTCCAGGCACAATCCCGCCAAAAGGGGACCCAACGCGGCGACCGCGGCGCCGATGCCCGACCACAACGCGATCGACGTGGTGCGAGCGGGACCCGACCACAACGCGGTGATCAGCGCCAGCGTCGTGGGGAACGCCATGCCGGCCGAAAGACCGCCGCCCACGCGCGCGACGAACAGGACGTACTCGTTGGGGGACCACGCGGCGAGGAGGCTGAACGGGATCGCGAGCGCGGTTCCGAGGATCAGCATCGTCTTGCGCCCGTAGCGGTCGCCGAGCGCTCCGAAGTACAGCACCGACGCAGCGAGCCCGAGGGAGTAGCCGACCGCGATCAGGTTGAGGCTCGTCTGGGACGCATCGAACGCCGCCCCGATCGAGGGGAGCGCGACGTTGGCGACCGACAGGTTCAGGTTCGCGACCGCCGCAACGAGGATCAGCGCGAAGAGGACGGCGCCTGCGCGGTCGGGCTGTGTCGATGCGTCGTTCGTCGCTGCAGTGGCCATCCTGGCTGTCCCCCTCGACCCCGGCCAGCCGGGGCTCGTCACGCCATCGTTACGGCACTGCAGCCATTCTGCAACTCGGGGGGCGCGATCAGCCGATCGTGCGGCCGTAGATATCGGTCGTGAAGTTCTTGTCCCGGCCCGCGAGGTTCGAGGCGTCGGACTCGAAGACCACGACGTGGCCGTCCGCGGAGATCGTCGCGTTCGCGCTGTACCCGTTCGCCTCGGCGCCCGTGCTCGACACGCTCGCCCGGAACGTCTTCCGGGTCCGCGTGTCATGGACGAAGATGTCCTGGACGCCGTTGGTGTCGTCGGGAACCATGTTCCACGCGTCGGACTGGAACACGACGTAGCGACCATTGTCCGACATCGTCACCCGGCCGAGACCGCCGTTGGTCTGCGCGCCCTTCGACGTCACGCTCACGCGCTGCGTGACGCCCGTCGTCATATCCCGCAGGAACACGTCGTAGGCTTGGTTCGTGTCGTTCGGCACGAGGTTGTCGCCGTCGGAGATGAACGCGACCTTCGTGCCGTCGGCGCTGATCGCCGGGTTCGCGCCACAGCCGAACCCGACCGTGCCGGAGTAGGCACGGCTGACGAGGGACATGGTGCGGGTGTTCAGGTCGTACTCGTAGACGTTGCTTTCATCGAGGCACTCGATGTGCTTGGCGATACCGCAGCCCCACGAGCCGAACGCGAGGTAACGGCCGGTCGCCGACAGGACCGGCAGGAAGCTGTCCGAGGCCCCGCCGCCGGTGAGCATCGGGTCGCCGAGCGTGATGTGCCCGGTCGCCAGGTGCGAGACGAAGATGTCGCAGCACAGACCGGTCGCGTCGACGGGCTGTCGCACGAGGTTGTGGGCGAGCGAGCTGAACGCGACGACCTGGCCGTTCGCCGAGATCGCCGGCTCGATGCTGTCGCTGTTCGCGCCGAGCCCGCTGGGCTTCTGGCTTACGCGGATCGTCTGGCCCGTCGACATCGTGTGCACGAACACGTCGGTGTGGCCCTCGGTGTCGTTCGGCACGAGGTCGGTCGCGTCCGAGCGGAACGCGATCACGTTGCCGTCTGCGGAGATCGACGGGGTGAAGCTCGTGCCGTTCGCCTGCGTGCCGTCCGAGGCGACGCTGACGAGCCGAGTGGTTCCGGTCTGGAGGTCGCGGACGAAGATGTCGGGGTTGTCGTTGGTGTCGTTCGGCACCAGGTTGTCGGCCCACGACGAGAACGCCACGTAGCGGCCGTCGGCCGAGGCCGACGGCCAGTTGCTGTTCCCGTTCGTGTCGCCGCCTCCGGCGGCGACACTCACCCGAGTTGTGGTGCCCTGCGCCGCCCATGCGGCCGGCGCCGCGATCGCGCTCACGACACAGATGGCGAGCACGACCGCGACACGGCCGATGCGTCCCCTCGGTTCCCCTCCCGGCATACAGGGTTCCTACCACTCGATGCGGTCATCCGAGAAGAGGGCCGTTCGTCTCGGTCGCCGAACGTTCATCTTCGACGAGCACGGTTGCGAACCGCCGTGCCGCGTCGGTGCGGTCGCCGCGGGTCGGGTGGCCCTCGGCGCGGCGGCGGAGGCCGTGGGGCTACCCCCTGGCCACGGCGCTCTGCGTGTTCGGCGCCGCCTATCAGGCGAACCTGGCGGCGGCGGGCGTCTTCCAGTCCAACGCGGGCGTCAGATGGGGCCAAGGTCGTTGTCCTATGGGGTCGCCGTTTCCGCGCCTTCGTCGTGGCCGGCTTCGCCATGCTGCGGAGGCCCGGCAACCCGGCAGGACCGCTTGCCGGGCAATCACCGACGAACGGCGGACTCGCCTGAGGGCGCCGTCTGTGGTTCGATGGAGGCAGTGGGGTCGTTGACCCCCGCGCGAGGCCCGGGGGGCCGGTCGGAAGCGACGCGACGCCCGAACCTCGATCCGGTTGTAGCTTCGAAGGCGTGATCACGTTGGAAGGTCCGGGGACGCATGATGCGTGAGCTCGATCTGCCGGGCAAGCTGTTCATCGTCGAGGGCATCGACGGTTCCGGGAAGAGCACGCAGCTCGACCTGCTGCACAAGTGGCTCGTCAGCGAGGGCTACCTGGTGGTCGTCACCGAGTGGAACTCGGCGAACATCGTCAAACAGACCACCCGGCGCGGAAAGAAGCGCCGGCTGCTGACCCCGATGTCGTTCAGCCTCATCCACTCGGCGGACTTCGCGAGCCGCACGTACCAGCAGATCCTGCCCGCCCTCCGTGGTGGCGCAGTCGTGCTCGCCGACCGCTACGTGTATACGGCGTTCGCCCGCGACGCGGTACGCGGCGTCAACCGCGAGTGGCTCCGCGAGCTGTACTCGTTCGCCGTGCAACCCTCGCTCGCGTTCTACTTCGACGTGCCGCTGGCCGAGGCGATCACGCGCATCCGCGGCGGCCGCGCGCAGCTCAAGTACTACGAGGCAGGCTTGGACCTCGGGCTCGCATCCGACCCCGAGGAGTCCTTCGCGCGCTTCCAGGGATTGATCCGTCAGGAGTACGAGCAGCTCGTCGAGGAGTTCGGGCTGATCCGGATGGATGCGACGCAGACGCTGATCCGCCAGCAACGGTTGATGCGCGAGATCGTGCGTCCACACCTCAACGACGTCGTCAAGTTGTCGACCGGCGAGGTGCGTGAGGCGCTCGCCTCGGAGGACCTCCTCGGCCGCTATCTCGAGCCGGCATCGCGGGCGATGCTATGACCGAGATGAACTTCTTCGGGCAGCGCCCGCCGGGCATCGAGAACGACGCGCTCCCGGGACGCTTGATCGTGATCGAGGCGACGGACGCCGCCGGGCGCTCCACGCACGTCGGACTGCTGAAGGAATGGCTCGAGGACGAGGGGTACGCGGTGATGGACACCGGCCTGCGTCGTTCCGACCTCGCCGGCCCCGGCATCCAGCAAGCGAAGGAAGGCCACATCCTCGACCCCATCACGCTGAACCTCTTCTACGCGACCGACCTGTGGGACCGGCTCGAACGCCGGATCCTGCCGGGTCTGCGTGCCGGGATGGTCGTGATCGCCGACCGATACGTCTTCTCGCTGCTCGCGCGCGCCGCGGTGCGCGGTGTCTCACAGAAATGGCTTGAGGATGTCTATGGCTTCGCGCTCGTGCCGGATCGCGTGATCTACCTCGACATCGACGTCGAGCACTTGGTTCCGCGTGTGGTCGCGACGTCGGGGTTCGACTACTGGGAGTCGGGCCAGGACTTCCTCCGCGGTCACGACATGTTCCAGAACTTCGTGACCTATCAGCGGCTGCTGCTCGCGGAGTTCCGGCGATTGGCCGACCGGTACTCGTTCGCGGTGGTGGACGCGCGGGGATCGGCCGCCGACATCTTCCGGGCGCTGAAAGAAGAGGTCGGCCAGGTCGTGCGCGGGATGGCCCTGGACAATCCGGTCGTGGAAGAGGTGATGGACGGGCCGGACCTCTCGATCGGTGCGTTCGGGTCGGGGAGCTTCGGCGACGTCGAGATCGCGATCGGCAGCGGCGAGGAGCCGAACGGGGATGCGGCCGAGGATCAGTCGAGCGAGCGAAGCGCCTTCGGCGGCAGCAGCCAGCGCAGGTAGGCGCGGCCGGGCGCGACCGCGCCCTCGAACGTCAGCGCGAGCACCGCGCCCTTCTTGAACTCCATCGGAAGATCGATCGTCCCGAGCAAGCAGAGCGACGCCAGCTCCGACAGGTTCGGCTCGTGCCCGACGGCCGCGATGGCCTCGGCACCACGTGCCGCCTCGATCGCGGCGAGCGACTCCTCGGCGGTGCGCTCCGAGCGGAGCGCGTCGCTGCGGATCGGCGGCGGCCAGCCGGCCTCCTTCGTCAGGATCTCCGCGGTGCTCCAGGCGCGCGCGAAGGGGCTCGCAAGCATCACGTCCACATCGGAGACGAGGGTCGCGAGGCCCCGCGCCTCCTGCTCGAACCGTTCGATCCCCTTCGCCGAGAGCGGTCGGTCGCCGTCGTCGGGCCACCGCATGGGATCGCGGTCTTCGGCGATCGCGTGCCGCACCAGGTACAGGTCCATCGCCGCGTCAGCATAGGGTGTGTGTCTCTCGGTCGCGCTGGGCGGGAAGGAACCCGGGGGCGCTGTCGTTGGGAGGCGGCATGGAGGGGATCGGCGCAACAACGGGGACGGCGTGCGGATAGCCGTCCTCATCATCGGGATCGCGCTGGTGTTCGTGATCCTGTGGGAGGCCTTCGAGACGCTCGTCCTTCCGAGGCGGGTGTCGCGGCGGCTCCGATTCACGCGCGGTTACTACCGGGTCCTCTGGGGAACGTGGACGCGGGTCGGACCCCGCAGGTCGAGTCCGCGCCGCGAGGTGTACCTGAGCATCTTCGCGCCGCTGTCGTTGTTGATGCTCCTCGGATTCTGGGTGATCGGCGTGGTCTTAGGGTTCGCGTTGATCCAGTGGGGGCTGAACACACCGCTCGCGCCGGTGGGGTCGGCTCCGTTCGGTACGCAGCTCTACCTGAGCGCGACGTCGTTCGTGACGCTCGGACTCGGCGACTACGCGCCGACGTCGGGCGCCGGACACGCGATCGTCGCGATCGAGGCGGCGGCGGGCTTCGCGTTCCTCGCGCTCACGATCTCGTACCTGCCGGTGATGTATCAGGCGTTCTCACGCCGCGAAGTCCGGATCTCGATGCTCGACCAGTGGGCGGGCTCCCCGCCGAGCGCGGTCGAGCTGCTGCGCCGCGCGGCGGCCGAAGGCGAGCTGGCGTCCGTGTCCGAGCTGCTCGAAACGTGGGAGCGCTGGTCGGCGGAGTTGCTGGAGAGCCACCTGTCGTATCCGGTGCTCGCGTACTTCCGCTCGCAGCATGAACACGAGTCGTGGCTCTCAGCGCTGACGTCGATCCTCGATCTGTCGTCGCTCGTGCTCGCCGGCGTTGACGGCGTCTCGACCTGGCAGGCCCGGCGGACGTTCGCGATCTCGCGCCACGCGGTGGTCGACCTCGCGCAGGTGCTGCACATGCCGCCGCACGCGATCCATACGAACCGGCTCGACGACGAAGCCGCAGCCCGGGCCCGACGGGTCCTCGAGGACGCCGGCATCATGGTGCACCCCGATCTGGAGCGCCGCCTGGCTCCTTTGCGGGCGAAGTACGAGCCGTACGTTCACGTGCTGGCCGGCCGGGTAGAGATGGAGCTCCCCGACTTCCTCCGGCCCGCGGACGCGGTGGACGACTGGGAGCGCACGGCCTGGAACGAGCCGGAGTAGCGTGAGCTGAAGCAGGCCAAGGGGGAGGGGTAGGTGCTGGAGATCCGCCGCGACGCAGACATCCACCGGGAGCAAGGCGGGTGGTTCGACGCGCGCTGGCACTTCTCGTTCGACCGCTACCGCGACGACGCGCAGATGGGCATCGGGCCACTGCGGGTGTTCAACGATGACCGGCTCGTGGCGGGCGCAGACTGGCCCATGCATCCGCATGCAGACGTCGAGGGGCTGACCTACGTCGTCGAGGGCACGTTCGAGCACGCGGACTCGCTCGGCAATGGCGGGCAGCTGCAGCCCGGCGGCGTGCAACGGATGACGCTCGGATGGGGTGCTCAGCACTCGGAGCGGAATGGCTCCGACACCGAGCCGATGCGGTTCCTGCAGTTCTGGATCTTGCCCGACGAGGCCAGCCTGCAGCCGAGCATCGAGCAGCACCAGTTCACGAAGGAGGACCGCGACGGGCAACTCCTGCGTGTGATCGGCGGCGACCCCCCGGCGCTGTCCGTGCACCAGGACGCGACCGTCTACGTCGCGTCGCTCAAGCCCGCCGACGAGGTGTTGCACGACGTCGACGAGGGCCGCGGGGCGTATCTGTATCTGATCGCCGGCGGTTTGCGGCTCGGCGACGGCGAGGACCTGGCGACCGGCGATGCGGTCAAGATCTTCGGGCCGGACTCACTCGTGCTGCATGCCACCGCCGACAGCGAACTGATCTTGGTTGACGTGCCCGCGACCTACACCCCCGTCGGCGCGTGGGCCCGGGCCAGATGAACGAACGGATGAGCAAGGAGGGGACCCGATGACGCACCGGATGACGTTCCGCCCGGCGCTGACCTTGAAGGGCAGGAAGTTCTTCGGCCCGTTGCGCGGCTGGGCCGGCAAGCCGGTCCACCCGCCGCTGACCGACATCCCGATCGCGGCGTACGTGATCGCGGCGGCGTTCGACGTGATCTCCGCGATCTGGAAGAGCGCGAGCTGGTCACAGGAGATGTTCCACGCCGCCGGCTGGGTGATGATCGCCGGCGCGGTCGTGTCGCTCGGCGCCGCGCTCACCGGCTACTGGGACTGGCTGAAGTCCAGTCCGAAGGGGACGCAGATCCGCCGCACGATCAACGCGCACGCCTGGACGATGCTCACCGTGACGGCGCTCGTGCTCATCAACATCATCATCCGCATCGGCGCGTGGGACGACCTGAGCACACCGGTCGGACTCGCGATCTTCAGCGTCGTGATCGCGGGCTTGGTGGCGATCGGCGCGACGATCGGCGGATCGCTCGTCTTCGACTATGGGTTCGACGTGCGCACGGCGGGCGACCACCCGGTGTACCACCCGTCGGACATCGACTTGCTGCCGGGGCAGAAGCCGCCGCCGAGGGACTAGCCGGCGTCGTCGACGATCGCGACGGCCGTCACGTACGCGACATGCGTCGCGATGCTCGTGGCGAGCACGTCCGGCGGCCACTCCCACGGCGGCGGCGTGTCTCCGAGCACCGGGAACAGGGAGAACGTCGCGCTCATCAGCGTCGCGCCGAAGACGATGCTCGCCCACGGCTCGGACAGGCGCTTGCGCAAGATGCCGTGCCACAGCCCGAACGCTGACCCGTAGCCCCAGAGCAGCGCTTGGCGCAGCTCGGCCTCGGTCGCCTCGTCGACCTCACCCAGGCCGAGTACCTTCGCGACGATCTGTCCCGGAACCAGGCTGTCGTCGTAGTCGAGCGGGCGGTCGACGGCGGGACGGAGCTCGTGTCCGATGCGGTAGGCGGCGACCATCGCGGCCGTGCCGGCGAAGCCCGCGAGCACGCTTCGGACCGGCCAGGGGAGTGACCCGCGTCTGCTCATGTCCGCTGCCTCCGTACGAACGTGGCCGGTGTCGGAGCGCCCATCATGCCACCCGGCCCGAGAACGGGGTCCACCGGACGCGCCGGGCGTCGGGCAGACTGACGCGAACGATGGATCGATCGACCACCTCCACCGAACCGCCGCCCAGCGGCACCCCCGGATCGCAAGGCCGTCCCGGGCTCCGCTCGCTCCGGGAGTTCGACGTGCGCGTGTTCTCGTCGGCGAGCGACGCGCCCCGCGCCCGCCGGCCGACCGACGTCGTGTTGGTCGCGCTAGCCCTCCTGACGATCGGCGGGATGACGCTCGTCGCGCCCGGGCCCGGAGCCCTGGACACCGCGACGCAGCGCTTCGTGCAGGCGCTCCCCGGGTTGTTCGGATGGTTCTGGGAAACCGCGTACGACGTCTTGTTCCTCTGGGCGATCGTCCTGATCGCGATCCCCATCGCTGCGCGCAAACGCACGAGGATGCTCGTCGGCGAGTTCCTCGCCGTCGCCATCACGTTCATCGTCGGGAGCGCGGCGGCGGGGCTCGCCGGGGTGTCGGGCTCCGAGAGCGTGCGCGCCATCGCGTCGTCGGACCCGCCCGCCCGCTATCCCGCGATGCGGGTCGCGATCGCCGCGGCCGTCGTGGTCGCCGCCTCCCCGCACGTCTCGCGGCCGCTGCGCCGGATCGGCCGCATCGTGCTGATCCTCGGCGCGGTGGCGAGCGTCGCCGTCGGCGTGGCGCTGCCCTCCGGCGTGGTGGCCGGGTTCGCCGTGGGGATCGGCGTGGCGGCGCTGGTGCACCTGACCCTCGGATCGCCGGGCGGCCGTCTGTCACTCGACCAGGCGCGCCTGGCGCTCGCGGATCTCGGCGTCACGGCGGTCGATCTGCGGTACGCCCCGCTGAGCCCCAGCGGTGTCGCGATCATCCTGGGCCGGACCGACGACGGCCGGTCGATCCGCGTGAAGGTGTACGGCCGCGACGCGTGGGACGGCCAGCTGATCACCTCTGTGTGGTCGTCGGTGTGGACGCGGGGGGAGACGCCGAGGGTCGGGGGCCGGCTCGAACAGGTGGAGCACGAGGCGTTCGTCACGCTGCTGGCCGAGCGCTCGGGGATCGCGGTGCAGCCGGTGGTCACCGCCGGTCTCGCGGAGGGACGCGACGCGATCGTCGTGATCGACACCGGCGACGCGCGGCCGCTGTCGGCGCTCGGCGCGCCCGAGGTCGACGACGCGACCCTCGCGCGCATCTGGGAGCTCGACGAGGCCCTGTTCCGGGCGAAGATCGCGCACGGCCAGCTCGACGCCGACGCGATCGTCATCGGCCCGGAGGGGAAGCCCGCCGTCGGAGATCTCGGCGGCGCCACAGTGTCCGCGACCACCGTCGCGCTCCAGGCCGACCGTGCGCAACTGCTCGTCGCAACCGCGCTCACGGTGGGGACGGAGCGCGCGCTTCGAGCGGCCCACACCGCGCTCGGGAACGATGCGGTCGCCGGGATCCTGCCTTACCTCCAGCCGGCTGCGTTGAGCTCGCCGACCCGACACGCGCTCTCGGGCGCCGACTGGAAGCTCGACGACCTCCGCACCCAAGCCGCGCAGACCGCAGGCGTCGAGGTCCCCAAGCTCGAGCAGCTGCGTCGCGTGACCGTCGGTTCGATCGTGATGGTCGTCGTGATCGGCCTCGTGGCATGGGCCGTGATCTCTGCGATCGCGAACGTCGGGGTAGACAACCTGGTCCAGGAGTTCAAGGCGGCCGACCTCGCGTGGCTCGCCGCCGCGATCGCCCTTGTTCCGCTCGTGGGCGTCCCGCAGGCCTTCGGCACGATCGGCTCGTGCATCCGCCCGATCCGGTTCGGCCCCGTTCTGGCGTTGCAGTGGGCGATCGCGTTCATCGCCCTCGCGGTCCCGAGCTCCGCGGCCCGCATCGCCCTCGAGATCCGGTTCTTCGGCAAGCTCGGGATGTCCTCGGCGAGCGCTGTGGCCGTCGGTGCGATCGACAGTGTCTCCGGGTTCGTCGTCGAGGTCACACTGATCGCGTTGATCCTGTTGAGCGGCATGTCGAGCCTGCATCTGGACGGCGTCGACGGCCGAACGATCACGTTCACCGGCAAGTGGCTGCTGATCGGCGCGGTGGCTCTCGCGGTGCTCGTCACGATCGTGATCGCGATCCCCAAGCTCCGCGGGATCATCGCCGGGAAGGCGGCCGAAGTGAAGCAGGACATCGGCGACAGTCTCGGGGTGTTCCGGTCGCCGGCCAAGGTCGTGATGATCTTCGGCGGAAACCTCGGCGCCGTGCTCCTGTACGCAGTGGTGCTGGGTCTCTGCGTTGAGGCGTTCGGGCACCATCTGACCTTCGCGGACCTGATCTTGACGTACACGCTCGTGACGATCTTCGCGGGGTTCATGCCCGTCCCCGGCGGGATGGGCGTGGCGGAGGCCGGCTACACCGCCGTCCTTGTGGCGCTCGGCCTGCCGCACACCGCGGCGCTGTCGGTGGCGATGACGTTCCGGCTCGCCACCTACTACCTGCCGCCGATCTGGGGCGGCTTCGCGATGAGCTGGCTACGGCGTCACGAGTACATCTGACCGCCGACGCCGGAACCGGCGGAACGGGCTAGGGTCGTTCCTGGGGATCAACACCAAGGGGGGACCGTGGTTCACAAGAGGGTGTCGAAGGACGATCCGGACGCTGAGGGTACGCTCGCGCCGGCATACACCCAGCGGCTCGACCTGGAGCCGATCCCCAAATACCGGATGCCCGAAGAGGGCGCCCCGGCCGACGCCGCCTACCGGCTGATCCACGACGAGTTGCTGCTCGACGGCAGCTCCCGCCTGAACCTCGCCACGTTCGTCACGACGTGGATGGAGCCCGAGGCCGACCGTCTGATGGCCGAGACGTTCGACAAGAACATGATCGACAAGGACGAGTACCCGCAGACCGCCGAGATCGAGCGGCGCTGTGTGAACATGGTCGCGCACCTGTTCCACGCGCCCGACGATCCCGACGCGGACTCGGTCGGCGCATCGACGATCGGCTCGAGCGAGGCCGTGATGCTCGCCGGCCTCGCGATGAAGTGGATCTGGCGCGCGAGGCGTGAGGCCCAGAAGAAGGACACGACCAAGCCCAACATGATCCTCGGATCCAACGTCCAGGTGGTCTGGGAGAAGTTCTGCCGGTACTGGGACGTCGAGCCGCGCTACGTCCCGGTCAAGCACGACCGCTACGTGATCGAGCCCGACGAGGTCGTCGCGCGGATCGACGAGAACACGATCGGCGTCGTCGCGATCCTCGGAACGACCTTCACGGGCGAGTTCGAGCCGATCGAGGCGATCCACGACGCGGTGGTCGCGAGCAACGAGACGACGGGCTTCGACGTGCCCGTCCATATCGACGCCGCGAGCGGCGGGTTCGTCGCGCCGTTCCTGCATCCGGACCTGAAGTGGGATTTCCGCCTGCCCAACGTCGTGTCGATCAACGTGTCCGGCCACAAGTACGGGCTCGTGTATCCCGGCGTCGGGTTCGTGATCTGGCGCTCAGCGGCGGATCTGCCCGACGACCTCGTGTTCCATGTGAACTACCTGGGCGGCGACATGCCGACGTTCACGCTGAACTTCTCGCGGCCGGGCAACCAGATCGTCGGGCAGTACTACAACTTCCTGCGCCTGGGGATGTCCGGGTACCGCAAGATCATGGAGGCGCTCCGCGACCTCGCCGTGCACACGTCCGGCCGGATCGGCAAGCTGGGTCCGTTCGAGTTGGTCAGCGACGGCACCGCGATCCCGGTGTTCGCGATGGCGCTCCGCGACGACGTCCCGTACACGGTATTCGACGTATCCGATCGGCTCCGCGCGAACGGCTGGCAGGTGCCCGCGTACACGATGCCGGACGACGCGACCGACGTCGCGGTGCTCCGCGTCGTCATCCGCGAGGGGTTCAGCTACGACCTCGCGGACGCGCTGCTGGGGGACCTGGAGGAGGCGGTCGAACATCTCCATGAGGCCCCGCCACCGGCGGGAATGGCGGCGGCGGGGTTCAGCCACACCTGAGATAGGCTCGGAACGACAGGAGGGGGAAGTCGATGGCAGAACGTCAAGGCAGTGCCTGGGCGGCCGGCTGGATCTCGTTCGCGGGCTTCATGATGATCCTGCTCGGGTCCTTCCACGCGGTCTCCGGTCTGGTGGGGATCTTCAACGACACCTTCTACGTGAAGGGGTCGAAGTACCTCTTCCAGTTCGACCGGTCGACCTGGGGTTGGATCAACCTCATCATCGGGATCATCGTCGTGCTCGCGGGGTTCGGCGTGTTCTCCGGGGCGATCTGGGCACGCACGGTCGGCGTGATCATGGCGATCGTCAGCGGGATCGCCGCGTTCGCGTGGCTGCCCTGGTATCCGATCTGGGCGATCGCGATCATCGTGTGCGCGATCGCGGTGATCTGGGCGCTGACGGCGCACGGGCGCGAGGTCGAGAAGCTCCAGGAGTAGTGCCGGCGTGCTTGTGACGTCGCCGACCTCGTCGGAGCGGGCGACCGTCGTGCGACCGTGATGTCCACCGTGGCAGCGCTGCTTGCCGTCAACCCCGTGCCCTGGGCGCGGGCGCAGATGGCGTTCACGCTCGCGATGCACATCATCCTGGTTCCGCTCGGGGTGTCGTGGGCGTTCATGACGCTCATCGCGAACTACCGCGGCCTGAAGAAGAACGAGCCGGAGTCGCTCGCGCTCGCCCAACGATGGTCGAAGTACATGGCGGTCACATTCGCGGTCGGCGCGGTGAGCGGCACCGTTCTCACGTTCGAGTTCGGATTGCTGTGGCCACGGTTCATGGGCCAGTGGGGCGAGGCGTTCGGCGTGCCGTTCGCGTTCGAGGGCATCTTCTTCTTCCTCGAGGCGATCTTCATCTCGATCTATATCTACGGATGGCGGCGGCTCACGCCATGGACGCACTTCTGGACCGGCGTGCCGGTCGTGTTCGCCGGGATCCTCGGTGCGGCCTCCGTCGTCGCCGCGAACGCATGGATGAACGAGCCGTCGGGCTTCACGATGGACTCGGCGGGCCAGATCACTGCCGTGGATCCCTGGGCTGTCATCTTCAACAAGGCGATGCCACTGCAAGCGTTGCACATGATCGTCGCGGCGTACGTGGTCGGCGGGTTCCTGATCGCGTCGGTCTATGCGATGGGGATGCTGCGCGGACGGCGCGATCGGTACCACCGGATCGGGTTCCTGATCCCCTTCACCGTCGCGATCGTGTTCTCGCCGATCCAGATGCTCGTCGGCGACGCGCTGGCGCGGTGGGTCTACGTCAACCAGCCGGTGAAGTTCGCGGCGATCGAGCTGGTGCCGAACACCGCGAGCGACGTCCCCGAGACGCTGCTCGGCCACCTGAACTCGAACGGACAGGTGACCGGCGGCATCCCGATCCCCGGGTTCGCGTCGTGGCTGTCCGATCCGAGCGCCGGCAAGGCGACCGTCGTCCAAGGCCTCAACACCGTTCCGGTCGAGAACCAGCCGACCCTCGCCGACGTCAACATCGTCCACGTGTCGTGGGACATCATGGTCGGCCTCGGGACGTTCCTCGCGCTGCTGTCGGCGTGGTACGCGCTGTCGTGGCTGATCAGGCGAGACATGCCGAAGAGCCGGTGGTTCCTGCGGATCGCCGCGTCGACCGGCGTGCTCGCCGTGATCGCGATGGAGGCCGGCTGGGTCGTCACCGAGGTCGGGCGCCAGCCGTGGATCGTCTACAACCTGATGAAGGTCGAGGCCGCCGCGACGGGCAACACCGGGGTTTGGCTGACCTTCCTCGGCGTGCTGGCGCTGTACATCGGTGTCGCCGTCACGCTGATCCTCGTGCTGCGCCTGATGAGCAGGCGGTACCGAGGCGAGGAGGGCGGCGGTGACGACGATGTGCCGTACGGCCCACGCTCCACGCCCGACCTGGATGCGAGCAGCGTCGGATGAGCACCGCCGCCGCGATCGTCCTGTTCGTCGGCATCGTCGCGTACGCGGTGTTCGGCGGCGCCGACTTCGGCGCGGGGTTCTGGGACCTCGTCGCCGGAGGAGCGGAGCGTGGCGCCCGGCCGCGCGCGGTGATCGAGCACGCGATCGGGCCGGTGTGGGAGGCGAACCACGTTTGGTTGATCTTCGTGTGGGTCGTCCTGTGGACGTGCTTCCCGGCGGCGTACGCGTCGATCACGCTCACCGTGTTCGTGCCGCTCACGCATCGCCGCATTCGGGATCGTCCTGCGGGGCTCGGGGTTCGCGTTCCGCAAGACCGTCACGCGGACGAGCTCGAAGCGGAACTTCGGCGCCGCGTTCGCGTCGTCGTCGGTGCTCGTTCCCTATTGCATGGGCGCCGTCGTGGGCGCGATCGCGTCGGGCCGGATCCCGTCCGGCGGTGTGGCGGGTGACCCCTGGAGCAGTTGGATCAACCCGACCTCGATCTTGGGCGGCGTGATGGCGGTGGTGATGGTCGCTTACCTCGCCTCGGTCTATCTCGTCTGGGACGCGCGGCGTCTGGCCGATGACGAGATGGTCGAGTACTTCCGACGGCGCGCGCTGATCGCGGCGGTGGTCGCAGGGGTCGTCGCCTTCGCGGGGATCTTCGTGCTCCACCGCGACGCGCCGTTCCTGTACGGCGGCCTGACGTCGCGTGGCTTACCGGCAGTGATCGCGTCGGCGATCTGCGGCCTGGGTTCGCTCGTCCTGTTGATGCGGCACGCCGCCCATTGGGCCCGTTTGCTCGCCGCGGGCGCGGTCGCGGCGATCGTGCTCGGGTGGGGGATGGCGCAATGGGATTATGTGCTCCCCCAGACGCTCACGGTCGCCCAGGGTGCGGCGCCATCCGGAACGATCGCAGCGATCCTGGTCGCGACGGGGTTGGCCGTCGCGATCCTCGGTCCGAGCTTCGTGCTCCTCTACACGATGGATCAGCGCAGCCTTCTCCCCGGCGAAGGTGAGCACGATCAGGTATCGGGGTCGGAGGCCTCGTAGAGCGCGCTGCGGGGATCGAAGAATCCGCCCGCGGGCCGCGCGTGCGCGTGCCAGTGGTCGGGGATCCGCCGCCGCTCGCCGTCGACGTAGTAGCCGTCGTCGCCGTAGCGCTCGGCGGCCACTCGCTCTAGGTGTTTGAGTAGCACGGCCTCGAGGTCGGTGTCGGGGAGACCGTGCGTTCGCCACACGATCATGGGCGTCATGCAGACGACGCAGTCGCCGACCCAGCAGTCGGGGTCTTCGTAGTGCCGGTCGGTCAGCGGCTGTGCCGCGCAGAGCATGCAGCCGTCGCTCACGAGGGACATCCCGCGGCCGTCAGCGTCATCGGGTCGCCGACCCCGACGTGGTGGTCTTCGAACCAGTTGGCGTTCGCCTCGAGCGCCGTCGTGTACGGGCCGTCCGCCGCGTAGGTCTGGCACGGGTCGGCCGTGCACGGGGTCATCTCCTTGACCGTGATGACCGTACCGTCCTGTCCGACGAACGCGATCGACAGCGGGATCAGCGTGTCTTTCATCCAGAACGTTGCGTCCTGCGGTGTGTCCCACGTGAACGCCATGCCGTCATCGGGTCCGAGGTCCGTCACGCCCATCAAGCCGCGCTCGCGCGAGGCGTCGTCACTGGCGATCGCGACATGCAACTCGGTCCCCGGCGAGAACGTGGCAGTCGACGGAAAGCCGCAGTTCATGACGGACTGCGTCGTCTGGCTGGTGCACGCGGCGGCCATGAGCAGGAGGAGGAACGCGTGTTTCCGCACGTCACCCATCGTGCCATGCGCCTAGCCTCTGTTCCGGCACGCCCCGGCTCTGCCCGACGACCGCGCTAGTATCGGGGCCGCCGCCGGAGTAGCTCAGTCGGCAGAGTGCCTCCATGGTAAGGAGGAGGTCAGGGGTTCGATTCCCCTCTCCGGCTCTTCGAAGTCGATGTCCACGACGCTTCGTGGTGCCCAGCTGATCGTTCGCTCAGGTTCCTCTTGACGCCACATCCAGCGTAGGTGTGGCATGAGCGGAAGCGCCAGGTCGAGAGGGAGGAGCGCGAAGATGAAGCGGATCGTGTCGATCGTGTCGGCGGTTGCGGTTGGTGCAGCGGCGATGTGGGTGCTCGCGATGTCGGTTGGGAATGCGTCGACCAGCTCCCGGGCAACCCTCGCAACAACGACGGACATCACGTACAAGGAAGGCCTCTGCAGCTCCAAGGGAGCCGCGTGCAAGACCATCAAGGCCGGCAAGACGCAGTTCGGCTTCGGCTCGCGCCTCGACTTCATCATCCCGATCTCCTCAGGTGGCTCGAGCATCGGGCACGAAACGGGCGAATGCGTCTACCTGCCCCCGAAGACCGGGACCTCGTACTGCAACTACCAGATCGTCTTCATCGGGAAGGGTTCGATCAGCGTCCAAGGCGTGCTGCCCGCGACATCGGGCAAGGCAGGCACCATCCCGATCACCGGTGGCACGCGGACGTTCGAGGGCGCGTACGGAACCCTGACGCTTCGAAAGGGGTTCCCGTCCATCTATGACGCGCACATCCTCACACCGTAACGCGCACGCCGGTTCGATCTTCACGATGACGCGTCGAGCTTGACGCATCGCTGCGCCAGCTTCGCCACCCCCGATAGGCTGCCTCGCTATGGCGAGCGGACGGCCCGCCGCGGGTCAGCGGCTCGCGGCGATCGCGGCGATCGCGCTGATCGCGGTCGTCGTCGTGGTCACGGTTGCCCGTGGCTTCGCGGATCCGCTGCGCTTGCTGTTCGAGCTTTTCCTCCTCTCGGCCGCGCTGAGCGCCGCATGGGTCGCCTTGACACGCCGGGCCACCGTCCGCGTCATCGCGGTGACCGTCGTCCTCGTGGCGTTCGGACTTCTCTCCGGGGGACTCGCCCGGAAGGAGGGGTCGTTCGTCGGGACGCTGCTTCTGGCGATCGCCGTGCTGGGCGTCGCGACCGCGCTCGGCCGGTACGCCCTCGGCACGACGATGCGATCGCTCAAGAGCGCGGGACTCGCTGGAGAGGACGTTCCTCCCGCCGAGCGAGGCGTCCTGTTCATGAACGTGCGAGCCGGAGGCGGCAAGCCCGAGCGCTTCGACCTAGCCGGAGAATGCCGGCGCCGCGGGATCCAGCCCGTGGTGCTCGAGCCGGGTGAGGATTGGCCGGCTCGGGTGCGAGCGGTCGCGGCAGATGCGGACGTCATCGGGATGGCGGGCGGCGACGGGTCGCAAGCCATGGTCGCCGCGGTCGCCGAGGAGCTCGACCTTTCCATGGTCGTGGTCCCGGCGGGCACGAGGAACCACCTCGCCCTCGATCTGGGCCTGGACCGAGACGACGTCGTTGGTGCCCTCGACGCCT
The DNA here is from genome assembly GCA_963792215.1 of uncultured Actinomycetes bacterium. Lineage (GTDB taxonomy): Bacteria > Actinomycetota > UBA4738 > UBA4738 > HRBIN12 > AC-51. Next base: position 18,893 of record CAWBVL010000007.1, on the reverse strand, counting down.
ACGGCAACGCCGTCGAACGCCGGTTGGATCTCGCGGACGTCAACGGCCAGGTCTTCGTGAACAACGCGTCGCTCGGCGTTTACGCCGCCATCATCCGCTCGCCCGAGTACCGCGACGCGAAGGTCGACACCACCCTCGCCACCCTTCCGAAGGTCCTCGGTCCCGACGCCGAACCGTTCGATCTGCGCTTCACGGAACCGGACGGCACGACGCACGAGGGAGTCCACGTGATCCAGGTCTCGAACAACCCATACGGCGGGACGGCCGGAGGGCTCGCCAGCCGTCCGCGGCTCGATACGCGTGAGCTCGAGATCATCTCGCTGACGATCGAGCACAACGCGGCCGCGCTCTTCGCCGCGATCGCCGTGGGCAACCCCGAACGCTTCCCGGGCTTCGCGTCGTGGAGCGCGTCGACCTTCGAGGTGTCGTCGGGCGGCCCGGTCGACGTGGGGCTGGACGGCGAGGCGACCACGATGGACCCGCCCCTGCGGTTCTCGATCCGTCCGTCGCAGGTGCGCGTTCGATTACCGCATCACGCGATCGGCTACTCGCCGGCCGCCTTGTCACTCGGGTGGCGGCAGGGACTCGGGGAGCTTTGGGGCGTCGCTCGGGGGCGTCCCTCCAGTTTCGAGACCGCCTGACTCCTGCGCGATCGTCGCGAGCGCCGTCTCGATCGACGGGAACACGTGCGTCCGGTCGAGCGTCGCGAACAGGCCGTATCGGTGGAGCAGATCCTGGAGCCGGCCCCGGAGCTCGACGAACGCGAGGTTGATGCCTTGGTTGTTCAATTCGACGTCGAGGAGCTCGAGCATGTCGGCTGCGGTGACGTCGATGTCGGTCACCGCCTCGCACTGCAGCACGATCCACCGTGGCCGGTCGCGGTGCACGATCTCGCGGATCAACTCGCGGAAGATTCCCGCGTTCGCGAAGAACAGCGGCGCCTCCCACCGCAGGATGACCACGTCGTCGATCCGTTCGGCGTCCGGGTACCGGCCGATGTTGTGCCACCCGCCGATCGCCGGCACGCGGCCGAGGATCTCCCCGTGGGGCCACCAGTTCCGGCGGAAGAACAGCAGGATCGACAGCGCGACCGCGATCAGGATGCCCTGCAGCACGCCGAGCAGGATCACCGCGAGGGTCGCGACCACCGAGATCGCGAGCGCCGAGCGTCGCATCCGCAGATACGTGCGCAACACGGCGACGTTGGCGAGCGACAGCGCGGCTGCGATCACGACGGCCGCGAGCGTCGGCTGCGGCAGGTCCTGCAGGACCCCGGGCAGGAACAGCAGCAGCACCACGACGATCGCCGCCCCGGCCAGACCGGTCACCTGCGACTTGGAGCCCGACTGCTCGGCGACCGCGGTCCGGGAGCCGCTCGCAGAGATCGCGAAGCCTTGGAAGAAGCCGGCGAAGATGTTCGCCGCGCCGATCCCCACCATCTCCTGGTTCGGGTCGATCTCGTCGCCACGCCGTGCCGCGAAGCTGGTCGACGTGGCGATGGTGTCGGTGAGTGAGACCAGCACGATCCCGAGCGCCGCGATCAGCAAGGGCCCGATATCGCTGACCCGCACGGAGGGAACCGCCGGCACCGGCAGGCCCTGGGGGAGCGCGCCGACCGTCGAAACGCCGTGGGACGCCAGATCGAAGAGGCCGGTCACGAGCGTCGCGGCGACCACGGCGACCAGCACCGCCGGAACCCGCCTCGTGATCTTCGGCAGGATCAGCAGCACCAGCAGCGTCCCCACGCCGACGGCCAGCGCGGTGGCGTTCCTCTCGCCGATGCCGTCGACGAACGCCTTGCATTCGGCGATGAACCCGTCGGCGTCGGTCGAGAACCCGAAGAGCTTCGGCAGCTGGCCGACGATGATCGTGATCGCGAGGCCGTTCATGTAGCCGACCTGCACCTCTTTGGACAGCAGGTCGGCGACGAACCCCAGCTTGCCGATCCCGAGGCCGATCTCGACCGCGCCCACGACCAGCGCCATCATCCCCGCCAGGGCGATGGCGGTCGGGGGGTCGGGCACCGCGAGCAGCGGCAAGATCGCGGCGAAGATCAGCGGAGACACCGACGAATCCGGCCCGAGCACGAGCACCCGCGACGGCCCGAAGAACGCGTAGGCGATGAGGCACGCCACGGTCGTGTAGAGGCCGGTCACCGGCGGCAATCCCGCGAGCTCGGCGTACGCCATGCCCTGTGGCACCAGGATCGCGGCGAGCACCACACCTGCGATCAGGTCCGCGCGCAGCCACGGCGCTCGATAGGTCCGGAGCATGCGGACACCGGGAACCCACCGCTCGAACGGTCGTGCGGGCGTTGCGAGCTGCTCGGCCATCGGTGCCCGAACGATAGCGATGCGGGCTGCGGGTAGCATCGGCGCGTGAGTGAACCGATCGATCCGCCGCCGCAGCGACCGCCCGAAGAGCGGCTCGCCGAACGGCTCGAGGCCACCGGCACGCCTCCGAACTCTCCGTTCGCACAGCTCCTGCACGAGCTCGGCGCCCTCGACGTCGCGATCTATCGCGCCATCGCGGAGACCCCGACGCCGTCGATCGACGAGCCGCTCCGCCGTCTGTCGAACCTCGCGAACAACTCGAAGCTGTGGTTCGCGATCGCGGGCGGATTGTTCGTCGTCGGCGGACGCGAGGGGCGCCGCGCCGCGCTCACCGGCGCGGCAGCCATCGCGATCAACTCCGCCGTCGTCAACATCCCGATCAAGTACGCGAGCCGTCGCGCCCGGCCGGATCGGCCGGGGATCGGCGTGCCGAAGCAGCGATGGGTGGACATGCCGACCTCGACCTCGTTCCCGTCTGGACACTCGGCGTCCGGGTTCGCGTTCGCGAGCGCGGTGGCGGCCACGATGCCGGTCGCTGCGGTGCCGATCCGCGGACTCGCGACCGCCGTCGCGTACTCGCGCGTGCACACGGGTGTGCACTACCCCGGCGACGTCGTGGTGGGCTCCCTGCTCGGCGTCACGATCGGGGAGGCAACCGCGGTGGTTGCCCGAGGCCTCGCTCGACGGCGCCGCCAACGCCGCGAAACGCTCTCTTGAGCGCATCGATTCGGTGACCTATAAGTAAACGGGGCGTGGCTCCCGCCTGAGTCAGATCCCATCGCCGTACGGCGCCCGCGCGCGTTCGGTGCAGCCCGGCGCCCCAAGTCGAGCGATAGGTCTACGCTCGGTCTATGCCCAGAGCGGTGTGGTCAGGAACCATCAGCTTCGGCTTGGTCACCATCCCCGTCCGGTTGTACCCGGCGACCGAGCCCAAGGATGTGCGTTTCCATCTCGTCGACGACCAGGGCGCTCGCGTGCGCTTCCGTCGTTTCATCACGGACGACCAGGCCGAGCGTGATCGGGACGACGACCGCGACGCGCCTGATTCCGTCGACGCATCGAGGCCCGTTGATCGCGCGCCGGTGGGCGAGCGTGAGGTCGCGTTCGACGAGTTGCAGCGCGGATACGAGACCGACGACGGCACGGTCATCGTCACTCCGGAGGAGATCGAGGCCGTCAGACCGTCGCCGAGCCGTGAGATCGCCATCGAGGATTTCGTCGACCTCGCGGACATCGATCCCGTGTACTACGAGAAGAGCTACATCGTGTCGCCGAGAGATGAGGCGGTGAAGCCCTATGCGCTTCTCCTTCGCGCGATGGAACGTGCTGGGCACGCTGGGATCGGACGATTCGTTCTCCGAACGAAGCCGCATCTCGTCTTGATCCGCCCCGCGGGTGACGTGTTGGGCCTCGAGACGATGTTCTTCTCCGACGAGGTCCGCGACGGGCGCTCGCTCGTGCCCGACCTCGGTGCGGTCCAGGTCGCGTCTGATGAGGTGGAACTCGCACAGACGCTCATCGAGGCGCTGAGGACCCATTGGGATCCGGCACGATACGAGGACACCTACCGCCGGGAGCTACTGGAGCGGATCAGACGCAAGCAACCGGTCGAGACCGAAGCGGGTCAGACGGCGCAGCCGAGCGGCCGGCAGGTCGAAGAGCTCCTGGACGCGCTCAAAGCGAGCGTCGAGGAAGCGAAGAAGAGCAAGGCACGGGCGGGGAAGCGCTCCGCGTGATCCGACCGATGAACCAGCCCAGCCCTTCGGCCCTTGCGCCGATGCGGGGCGGTGCGGCAGGGTTGTGTCACTGAGGTGACCACCGAAGGGGGATCCATGCGCTTGTCCACGTCTCATGTCCGTGTCGCCGTGACCGCGCTCGCGGTGAGCATCACCGCGTTGTTCGCCGGAGCAGGTGGCGCCCGCGCCGCGACCCCGATCCCGGCACACGTGTACGCGCCGTACTTCGAGACCTGGACCTCCGACGGCATCACGGCGACCTCGACCGCGTCGGGCGTGAACTACTTCACGCTCGCGTTCCTCGAGACGACCGGCAAGCGCTCGTGCACCCTCGCGTGGAACGGCAGCAAGACCCAGACCGTGGCCAACGGTCGCTACCTCAGCGACATCGCGAGCCTCCGAGCGGCTGGTGGCGACATCATCCCGTCGCTCGGCGGCTGGAGCGCCGACCAGGGCGGCACCGAGATCGGCGACTCGTGCACGAGCGTGACCTCGATCGCGACCGCGTACGAGCAACTCGTCAAGAGCTACGACGTCACCCGTATCGACATGGACATCGAGGGTCGGTCGCTCACGAAGCCCGCCGGCATCACCCGCCGCAACCAAGCCATCGCGATGCTCCAGGCATGGGCCGCGAAGCAGGGCCGCACGATCCAGGTTCAGTACACGCTGCCGACCAACGCCGACGGACTCGGATCGGATTCGCTCGCGGTTCTGCAGGACGCGGTCACCAACGGCGTGCGCGTCGACCTCGTGAACCCGATGGTGTTCGACTACTACGACAAAGTCACGACCGACATGGGCGCGGCCGCGATCAACGCGTCGAATGGTCTCCACTCGCAGCTCCAGGCGCTGTTCCCATCCAAGACGAACGCGCAGCTGTGGGCGATGCAGGGCGCCACGATGATGAACGGCGTCGACGACTACCCGAAGGGCACCGAGGTCACCACCGTCGCCGCGGCGCAGCAGCTGATGGCGTTCGCCCAGCGGAAGGGCATGAGCGAGCTGTCCATCTGGGCGATCCAGCGCGACAACAGCACCTCGGGCATCACCCAGGACCCGTACGCATTCAGCCACGCGCTCGCAGGGTTCACTGGGCCGTAACGCGAGACGTCGCCGGTGGGTGCGGTGGCCCGTTCCCGCAGGTAGACTGTGCCGCTGCGGCGGCGGGGTAGCTCAGAGGTAGAGCAAGCGGCTCATAATCGCTGTGTCGCGGGTTCGATTCCCGCCCCCGCTACGGACACAAGCATCCAAGGAGCGACGACAGATGGGCAAGAAGAAGTTCGAGCGCAACAAGCCCCACGTGAACATCGGCACGATCGGGCACATCGACCACGGCAAGACCACGCTGACGGCTGCCATCACCAAGCGCCAGGCGGACAAGGGCCTCGCCGACTTCACGCCCTTCGATCAGATCGACAAAGCGCCGGAGGAGCGCGAGCGCGGCATCACGATCGCGATCGCCCACGTCGAGTACGAGACCGACAACCGCCACTACGCGCACGTGGACTGCCCGGGTCACGCCGACTACGTGAAGAACATGATCACCGGAGCCGCCCAGATGGACGGGGCGATCCTGGTCGTGTCGGCGGCCGATGGCCCGATGCCGCAGACCCGTGAGCATGTGCTCCTCGCCCGTCAGGTCGGGGTTCCCTACATCGTGGTCGCGCTCAACAAGTGCGACACGGTCGATGACCCGGAGCTGCTGGACCTGGTCGAGCTCGAAGTGCGTGAGCTGTTGAGTTCTTACGAGTTCCCCGGCGATGACGTCCCCGTGGTCCAGGTCTCCGCGCTCAAGGCGCTTGAGGGTGATGACAGCTGGGGCGGGAAGATCGATGAGCTCTTAGCCCAGGTCGATGCCTACATCCCTCAGCCCGAGCGCGATGTCGACAAGCCCTTCCTGATGGCGATCGAAGACGTCTTCTCGATCACCGGCCGCGGGACCGTGGTCACGGGCCGCGTTGAACGCGGTGTCCTCAAGAAGATGGAAGAGATCGAGATCGTCGGGATCACCGACACACGGAAGACCACCGCGACCGACCTCGAGATGTTCCGCAAGCTCCTGGACGAGGTCCAGGCCGGCGACAACGTCGGGGTCCTGCTGCGAGGGGTAGACAAGGAAGAGGTGGAGCGCGGCCAGGTGCTCGCGAAGCCGGGCTCCGTGACGCCGCACACCAACTTCGAGGCGCAGGTCTACATCCTGAGTAAGGAAGAGGGCGGCCGGCACACCCCGTTCTTCAACGGGTACCGGCCCCAGTTCTACTTCCGGACGACGGACGTGACGGGCACCGCCAACCTGCCCGGTGGGGTCGAGATGGTCATGCCTGGTGACAATGTCGAGATGACCGTCGAGCTGATCAACCCGATCGCGATGGAGGACGGGCTCCGGTTCGCGATCCGCGAGGGCGGCCGCACCGTTGGCGCCGGCCGGGTCACAAAGATCCTGAAGTAACCGAGACGAGAAGAGAGACACACCATGGCCAAGAAAGAGGGGAACCGCCCCAAGATCACGCTCGCCTGCACCGACTGCCGGCGGCGGAACTACAACACGGTCAAGAACCGTGTGAACGATCGCGATCGGATCGAGTTCAACAAGTACTGCAGGTGGTGCCGCAAGCACACCCTGCATCGTGAGACGCGCTAGCGCGTCTCACGAACCCCTGACGCACAGAAGGGCCGGCCCTGCGGGGCCGGCCCTTCTGCATCCCAAGGCGCGAGAGCAGCAGCCGAGCGCGCGGCGCGAGGCCTTTGCGCCGTGGCCGCGCTAGAGCAGATCGACGCCGTAGTTCTTGGCGACGGCTTGCCGGTCGTCGCCGGCTTCGTGGAAATCATGGAGGAACAGCTCGAGGCCTGCGGGCGCCGTGATGATGAGCACGACGGCCTCCTCACCGATCACGTCCCACTCGTGCGGCACACCTCGGGGAAGGAAGACGAACGACCGCGGTCCGGCCTCGAAGCGAGAATCGTCGCACCGTGCCCAGATCGAGCCTTCGAGCACGTACATCGCTTCGTCCTCGTTGGCATGGCGGTGTAGGGGTGCTCCGCCTTGGGTGCGAGATTCGATCACCGTGAAGGCGCCGTTGGTCGACCGTCGGCCGGCCTTGACCTCTGCGTCGTCCGTGACTGACCCACCGGGGCCGAGTACGTAGCCTTCCATCGCGGGCGGCAGGATACCGTCCAGACGCAGGTGGCCTACTTCTGACGACGTCGTGCGCGCTCGTGGGCGGTCGCTGGATCAGACGACGCGCTCGAGGCCGCTGTTGCCAGCGGCCCCGAGCGCATCACGATCCGACGGGGCGCGGCCGGGAGGGGTGGCCTTGCCGAAACGGATCGCGGCGACGACGGCGTCCGTCTTCGAGTGGACGCCGAGCTTCGTGAGGATGTTCTGGGTATGCGTGCGCAGCGTGTGGCGCGACACCCCGAGCTGTTCGGTGATCTCCTCGGGGGAGCGTCCGTCCGCCATCGCCTGCAGGATCTGAAGCTCGCGCGGGGTGAGGCGTTCGACGCGGCGCTCGAGGTCGCGGTCGCGCTCCGAACGCGTGCGCTCTTCGCGGAGCACGCGATTGACTTCGGCCGGCTTGTGCAGCGGCTCGCCCTTGTAGGCGCGACGCACGGCGGTCGCGACGTCGTGCACGGCGGAGGTTTTCGGCAGCATGCCCCGGGCGCCTGCCTGGATCGCCCGGGCGAGCATCGCGTCGTCGCCGTCGCCGGTGAGGATCACGATCGCGGAGCGGCCGCCCTGAGTCCGGATCTTGCGCGTCGCCTCGAGCCCGTCGGTCCCGGGCATCCGCAGGTCCATCAGGACGACGTCCGGCTCCGTCTCCAGCGTGGCCGTCACGGCGAGGTCGCCGTCGCCCACAACCTGGATGACATCAAGGTCTTGTTCGCGATCAAGTGCGATCTGCATCGCTTCGCCGAAGGAGCGGTGGTCGTCGGCGATGACGATGGTGATCGGATCGGCGTCGGCCCGAGCCATAGCACCGGGATGGTAGGCCCACGAACGAGCGCAGCCGGTAGCCACAGCGACCCATTTTGTCCTGTCCCCTATCAGGGGGACAGCAGATGAGGCAACTATGAACGCGTCACGACCGTCATGACGTCTTCGACCAGACGGTCGGCGAACATCGGCGACATCTCCTCGCCTGTAACGGCGATGCGGAGCAGGATCGGACCCGACGAGCCGTTCCGTTTCGGAAATAGTGCCGGGTAGATCCTCGGCGGCAACCAGTTCTTCGCGCGTTGACAGGGCTCTCGAGCCGCCCCTAGCGTCCGCCTCCGATGAACGCGGCCGCGGAAGGAACCGTCTACCCCGATGTTCCGTTCATCGTCGATCCCAAGCGGGTCGACGCGTTCCGCAAGGTGTTCGGCGTGAGCTCCGGGGTGCCGCCGACCTTCGTCACTGCCGCTGAGTTCACCGTCTTCCCGCAAGTGGTCGGCGATCCGGCGCTCGGCCTGGACTTCACGCGCGTGTTGCACGGATCGCAGGAGTACACGTACGCGCGTCCGCTGCGCGAGGGCGAGACGCTCATGGTGCGCGCGCGGATCGACTCGATCAGGCAGAAAGGCGACACCGGGTTCCTGACCGTCGTCATGGAACTGCGTGACGACGAGGACCGGCTGGTGTGTACCGCCCGATCACAGATGGTGGAGCGGGCGCCGTGAACGCGTCGGTGGGGGAGGAACTCCCCGAGCTGCGGCGCGTCGTCACGGCGGGAGATGTGGCGGCCTATGCGGAGTCGGGCGGCGATCGGAACCCGCTGCACCTGGACGACGCGTTCGCGCGGAGTGTCGGCTTCGACGGCGTGATCGCGCACGGCATGTTCACAATGGGTCACATGGCCACGGCCGTAACGGTGTGGGCGGGGAAGGGCGCGGTCGTCGAGCGCATCACCGCGCAGTTCCGCGCGCCGGTCTTCATGGGCGAGGAGATCCGCGCCGGGGGAACCGTGCGCGCCGTCGACGGCGATGTGGTCACTGTCGACACGTGGGTCGCCGTCGATCGCGACGGCACGAGGGAATGGCCCATCAAGAAGGGCCTCGTCATAGTTCGCGTGCCCGCTCGTCCGTAACGAGAAGGGCGGCCCATGAGGGCCGCCCTTCGGTCACCGTTGGTGAGAGGTCAGGCGATGTCGCGACGGACGCCCGACATCGCGCGGATCGCGTCCGACATCCGGTCCACGACGATCTGCAGGTCGTTGCCGACCCCTTCGTCCACTCGGATCGATAGCCGGTCGATCTTCGAGCCGAGCACCTCGGCCACTTTGAGCATCGCTTCGGCCTGCTCCTGACCTTCGCGGTGCAGCTGGTCGGCCGCCTGCTGGAACCGCAGGTCGAGCGTGCCCAGCATGTCCGACGCCATCCCGGCCTGGAGCTCCTTCACCGAGCGCAGCACCGAGCGGAGCATCTCCGTGTCGAGCGTCTCGCTCGCCTCGGCGCCCGCGTTCGTCGCCGCGCTCATCTCGTCGATCTTGCCGGCCAGCGCCTGGCTGTCGGATCGCACCAGCCGCGCGATCTGCGCCATGCGCTCGTCGATGTGGGTGAGCATCCGGTCCTGGAAGGCCGACTGGGACTCGGCCACGAGCTCGTCCAGCCCGTCGACCTGGCCGGCCGCCGTAGCCATCTTCTCCAGGTTCCTGTCCATCGACGCCGTCGTGGCGTTCGACAGCGCCAGCACCTGCTCGGTCATCGTCCGCTCGAGCGAGTCCATCCGCTCCTCGACGACCTGCGCCAGCGCATTCATCCGCTGATCGATCGCCTTCGTGATCGTGGTCTCGTCGAACGACAGCTGCCCGTCCTCGCCGACCACCACCGTCGGCGCGGCGGCCGCCGCCGCCATCCGCTCCTCGAGCAGCTTCTGCAACGCCCGCGAATCCGAGCGAACCAGCTCGGCCATGCCCCGCATGCGCGCGTCGATCATCCGCTCGAGCGCGCTCTGCAGCTGCTCCTGGTCGCGCCCGTGCAGACCGACCTTCTCCTTGATCAGCTCGAGCTGGCCCATCACGTCGTTGCCCGACACGCCGACCGCGTCGATCACGCTCTGCGTGATGTTGTGGTCCTGCAGGACGAACAGCTTCGCGTGCTCTTCGATCCGCTGCGCCAGCCGGCCGATCGCCTCGGTGCCGCCCTGCACGTACCCCTGCATCGACTCGACGATGCGCGCGGTCTCGGTCGCGATCAGGTCGCTGTGCTCCTTGACCGTGGTCTGGAGCTCCTCGGCGATCTCGCGGTCGCGCTCGTCGAAGTGGGTGAAGGTCTCGGCGATGTGCCGCTCGACCACCTCGAGCTGCGACCGAACCATCTCGACCCCGTGCAGGGTTGGGGACTGCGCGATCTCCTGGATCGACTTCGCGGCGTCCTCCATCGCCTCGCGGGTGCGGCGCTCGGACTCGGCCAGGTCGCCGAGGTTGTCCTCGAGCCGCGACGTCCGCATCGCGATCGCCTGGAATCGCTCGTCGCTCGTGGCGAGCATCGACCGGACCGTCTGGTCCTTGGCCACGATCGACATGATCCGTTCCTGCTCAGGACGGACGTCCTGGGCCGACGCGCGCCACATCTCGCCCGCGATCTCACGCATCAGCGTGGCGGCCGAGCCTTCCATCTGGTCGAGCCCGGCTTGCATCCGCTCGTCGATCGCCGTGCGGACCAGGTCGTCCAGCCGCACCTCATCCTGGGTGGGCGGCGGATCGGCCGGGGCCTCACGCTGCTCGCGACGGGGGAAGAGCCCACGCTTGAGGATGCCGGACTGCTCCTCTGTCGTGGACGTCGTTTCGCTCGTGTCCATATCGACGCCTCGCTTAGTCTGGGGGCCGCGCTCGGTGTCCTGCGGAGCATAGGGCCCGTTTCAGGCCGACTCACGTATCTGACGTGGGGAAATACAAGGACGCCACGGCCTATCCGCGGAGGGGTCTTTCGGTCCAGTCCGCGCCGATCCGGCGGTCCATCCGCGGGTCGGTCTGGCTGCCCGTTGACCGGGGCTATACTGGGTCGCCCGAGGGCATCGAAACCTCGGGGACCGGCCGCCATAGGCGCGTAGCTCAACTTGGTAGAGCACCGGTCTCCAAAACCGGGGGTTGGGGGTTCAAGTCCCTCCGCGCCTGCAAGGAGCAGCATGAACCGAGAGATGAAACGAGCCCAGGCGAAGGCCGAGCGGCAGCAGAAGGCCGCCGGCACCGATCGCCGTTCCGCACCGGCCGCCACCACCAAGCGAGCCTCGGTGCAGGAGAAGAAGAAGCGCACAAGTCCCATGCAGTTCCTCCGGGAGGTACGCCTGGAGCTCAAGAAGGTGGACTGGCCGACCCGCCAGGAGCTCACCACCTATTCCACGGTGGTCCTGGTCACGATCACGGTGCTCACGGCCTTCGTGTTCGGGGTCGACTACCTGTTCACGAAGTTCCTGTTCCCGATCTTCAACGGGTAGGGCGCCCCGGCCCGGCCACCCACTTTGCCGAGCCTTCCGCACCACTCCTATACTGGGCGGACGCTGGGCGCGAGCGCTCGACCGGGCGCTCGGAGGATCTCCACCGGTCCCTCCGGCCGTTGCCCCCCGGGCCCCCGCGGCCCGCACTCCACGAACATCGCCGAGAACGCGACCATGAACGCGAGAGGTAAGGATCCATCGTGAGCGACGAGCAGACCACCGACCCTGGCACCGAGGCCATGGTCGCCGCAGAGGTGCTGACCGAGGACGCCGTCGAGCGGCTCGAAACCGCCGAGCTGATCGCCGAGGCGACCGACGAGGCCGCGAACGAGGCGCTCGCCACTGGTGACGAGGAGACAGCAGAGGCGATCGAGGACGAGGGCGCCGAGGTGGTGACCGATCTCGTTGTGGAGGCTGCGGTCGAGCTTCGGGCAGCGGAGGATCTCGTGGAGGTCGCGGTCGTCGAGGAGATGGCCGCCGAGGCCGAGACGCTCGAGGAGGCCAGCGAAGAGCTCGCCGCCGCCGAGGCGTTGGAAGAAGCTGGCGCCCCCGACGAGAGCAAGCCTGAGGCCGAGGACGTCGTCGACGACGCGCCTGGCAGTGCCGCCGACGCGAGCGAGCCGGTTGCCGAGGCGGAGGAGAACGAGCCCGAGGCCATCGCGGCAGCCGCAGAAGAGCCCGAGCCGGAGCCCGCGAGCGACGACCCGTTCCGGGGACCCGGCGACTGGTACGTCGTCCACACCTACGCCGGCTACGAGAACAAGGTGAAGGCGAACCTCGAGTCGCGCATCCACACGATGCAGATGGAAGGCAAGATCTTCCGCGTCTACATCCCGATGGAAGACGTGATGGAGATCAAGGGCGGCAAGAAGCAGATCGTCCAGAAGAAGGTCTTCCCGGGCTACCTGCTCGTGAAGATGGAGTACGACAACGACTCCTGGTACGTCGTGCGCAACACCCCGGGCGTGACCGGGTTCGTGTCGGCAGGCACCGGGCAGAAGCCGACGCCGCTTTCTCGCCGCGAGATCGAGAAGATCCTCGTGGTCAAGAAAGAGGAGCACAAGCCGGCGGTCCGCCTCGGGTTCGAGGAGGGCGACGTGGTCCGCATCACCTCCGGCCCCTTCGCCGACTTCAACGGCACGATCAGCGAGATCAACGCCGACCAAGCCAAGCTCAAGGTGCTCGTCAACATCTTCGACCGAGAGACGCCCGTCGAGCTCTCCTTCGACCAAGTGGCGAAGGTGTAATTGCAGTACCCCTGACCGCGGGAGGCCGTTTCGATACGGCCGCTCGAACCGCTAAGAGGAAGGAACAGGAACATGGCACCGAAGAAGAAGGTTCTCGCCGTCGTCACCTTGCAGATCAAGGCTGCCGCGGCGACCCCGGCGCCCCCGGTCGGCACCGCGCTCGGCCAGCACGGCGTCAACATCATGGACTTCGTGAACCAGTACAACGCGGCCACGCAGCAGTACGCGGGCCAGGTGATCCCAGCCGTGCTGACGATCTACGAGGACCGGACGTTCTCGTTCATCCTGAAGCAGCCGCCGATGGCCGAGCTGATCAAGCAGGAGGCCGGGATCGACAAGGGCTCGGGCGTGCCGAACCGCGACAAGGTGGCGACCCTCAACAGGGATCAGCTGCGGCGGATCGCCGAGCGCAAGATGCCCGACCTGAACGCGAACGACGTCGAGATGGCGATGCGGATCGTGGCGGGCACCGCCCGATCGATGGGCGTCGACACGGAGCTGGGCGCATGAGCGGGCACGGCAAGCGCTACGGCAAGGCCATCGAAGGGCTCGACCGCGAGGCCGAGCACACGCCGAGCGAGGCGATCCGGTTGTTGAAGGGGTTCCCGAACGCCAAGTTCGACGAGACCGTCGAGGTTGCGTTCCGGTTGGGGATCGACACGCGCAAGCAGGATCAGTCGCTGCGTGGAACCGTGTCCCTGCCGCACGGCACTGGTAAGTCGGTGCGCGTGGCGGTGTTCGCGCAGGGTGAGAAGGCGCGTGAAGCGCGCGACGCCGGTGCGGACGTGGTCGGTGGCGGCGAGCTGGTCGAGACCGTGATGAAGGGCGAGATCGACTTCGACGCCGCCATCGCGACGCCGGACATGATGGCCGAGGTCGGGAAGGCCGGGCGCGTGCTCGGGCCGCGCGGCCTGATGCCGAACCCGAAGACCGGCACGGTGACGAACGACATCTCCAAGGCCGTCGCGGACGTGAAGGGCGGGCGCATCGAGTACCGCGCTGACCGGACGGGCATCCTGCACCTGATCATCGGGAAGAAGTCGTTCGAAGAGCGCGCGCTGCTGGAGAACTATCTGGCCGTGGTCGACGAGGTGCTGAAGGCGAAGCCGTCGAGCGCCAAGGGCCGGTACATCCAGTCGCTGGTCATGTCCTCGACGATGGGACCGGGTGTGCGGATCGACCCGACCCACCCGCGCGAAGCGGAGGGCGTCACGGCCTAGGGATTACCGCCGGGAACACGTACCGCTGATCCCCAAGACGGGATGGAGCTCGATCCCATTGGGCGCGACTCCGGGCTGCCCGTGGACCGAGTCCCAGAACCCAACGCCGGTGAGGATCACCGATCCCTTGAGGTGGGCCCAGGCTCCGGACATGGGCCCGCAGTCGTGTACGAGCCGTCGGCGCGCCCGCGCGATCTTCTTCCGTTTGAACGGAGATGCGACGCATGACCGTTTGGGAAACTCGACGATCATCGTCTGGCGCGGATGGTGCGGCGCCCAGATGAGCAGATGGATGTCGCCATCACCTTCGATCCGCGCTCTGCGAGGCCTAGCGCGGAGCGTCCACGTGTGGAACTCGAAGTTCTTGATCCGTGGTGTCGTCGGACCAAGGTTCGACGGTGGGGTTCGCCGACGGAGACGCAGGACCGAGGTGCGTATCGGCGAGAAGTGCACCTCCCTGTTGTGGTGATCAGACAGCGTCTTGACCCGCCATCGCCAATCGCCACATCCAGCATCTCGGGTTGGCGCCGAGAGGGCGGGTCCGACGGATGCCATGGATCCGAGCGGGAGCAGGATCGAGACTAGACCGGCGGTCAGCAGCGCGCGTGCATGGGTCACGGAGATCGAGATACCCCGGAGAACCGCTTCGGTAACTCCTCAGATAACCCCAAGATGATCTTGGATGCAGGCATCCACGACCCCGGGAACGGTGAGGGGCGGGGGCCGAAGGCCCCCGCCCCTCGCACAACTCGGCGGTAACGCAGGCAGATCGAGAGAAGGTCGTCAGGCCTTCTCGAACACCTCGACGGACAGCGGGTCCTCGCCGCAGTCGAAGTTCGCCTGCGCGACCACCTTGCTGCCCGGGATGCTGATCGCGAGCTCCTTGCCTTCCGCCACCATCGGCAGCGACAAGCGGCAGTAGCTCTCGACCAACGCCTTGACGTTGCCCGCCGTCATGTTCGCAACTTCGCCTAACGCGTCCCGGATCTCATCGTCCGAGGCCTCAGGGGTGTCGAACATCACGCCGGCGACGCGTTGCGCCAGCGCTTCGGGGCAGCTCACGAGCACCGTGCCTTCCCATCCGCCCGAGATCTGGACGGACGCCGACAGGTGCCGTGTGCCGTTGACGTCGATCGGCTCGCCCCGCGCCTCCACGGGGAACCCGAGCATCGACGTCCAGATGTCGGTCACGATCTGACCGAGCGCATCCGTGCTGAATTCCATGGTGTCCTCCTATCTGCCTGCCCCGCCGACGGGGTCGGTGCGTACCGGCCGGTACCAGGCGGTCCGGCCATCCGGTTCACGAACGAATTCGTCTGACAGCGAGTACGTCGTCTCGGAGGCGCCCAGCAACAGGTAGCCGTGCGGCGCGAGCTGGCGGTGCATCTTCGCCAGCACCTGTCGCTTGGCCTCCGTCTCGAAATAGATCATCACGTTGCGCATGAGCACGAGATCGAACGGCGGCATGCTCGGCCACGCGTCGTTCAGGTTGTGACGCTCGAACCGGACCATCCGACGGATCGGCTCCTCGATCTCCCACTCCATGCCCGCCCGCGTGAAGTGCCGCACAAGGAGATGCGCGGGCAACCCGCGGTTCACCTCGAGCTGACCGTAGCGCCCGGCACGTGCACGGTCGAGCACCGACGATGAGATGTCGGTTCCGAGGATCGACAGCTGCCACGTCAACAGCTCGGGGACGTGCTCCCGGATCGACATCGCGACGCTGTACGGCTCCTGGCCCGAGGAGCAGCCCGCCGACCAGATGGCGAGCGTGCGCGTGCGCTCCTTGCGCGCGAGGAGCTCGGGCAGCACGCGGGTTCGCAGCGATTCCCACGGGTTGAAGTCGCGGAAGAACGTCGTCTCGTTGGTCGTGAGCGCGTCGACCACCTGGTCGTGGATCGCGGAGGTGAGCTCACGCGTCCGCAGAAGGCCGACCAGCTCGGAGACGGTGGTCAGCCCGTGGTCGCGCGCCACGGGCTCGAGACGCGACAGCGCCAGGTACTCCTTCCCGGGCTCGAGCACGATCGCCGCGCGCACGTGCATCAGCTCGCGGAGGTAGTCGAAGTCTTCCTCGGGCAGGCCCGTGCCGGTCGTCGTGGTGGCGCTCACGACACGGCCTCCTCGAGCGCGCGGTCGCGTCCAACCGCGACCCGGCGCAAGATCTCGCCGCGAAGGCCGGCGAGCGGGAGCGCCGCGTCGGCGAGCCCGGCCCGCGCGACGAACCCCGGCATGCCCCACACCACGCTGGTCGCCTCGTCCTGCACGATCAGGTGCGCGCCGGCCGCGGCGAGATGCTCGGCGCCGCGCAACCCGTCGCTCCCCATCCCCGTCATCACGATCCCGAGCGCGTGCGGGCCGTAGGCCGCCGCGACGCTCCGGAACAACGGGTCCACCGACGGCCGGCACGAGTTCTCGTGCGGTCCGTCGTAGACATGCAGATGGTCGCGGTCCCGCTCGACCACCGACAGGTGACGGTCGCCGGGCGCGATCGCGACGTGGCCGGGCCGCAGACGGTCGCCGTCGGCGGCCTCCGCGACCGACAGTGGGCTCTTGTGGTCAAGCCGTTCGGCCAGGATCTTGGTGAACATCGGCGGCATGTGCTGAACGATCGCGATCGGCACCGGGAGATCGCCCGGCAACGACGGGATCAGCTGGGCGAGCGCCGTCGGCCCGCCGGTCGAGACCCCGATCGCGATCACGTCGATCCGTTCGGGCGGCCCGCTCGGTCGTTGCACGGTGCCCGACGGACGGGCCGCACGGTCGCCGGTTCGCGCCGTCCGCTCGTGTGCCTCCCGCGCCTGGGGAAGGAGCGCGGCGATGCGGGGGAGCAGCTGCGCCCGGATCTCGGCCATCGCCGACTCGGGATCGGTGCTCGAGGGCTTCAGCACGTAGTCCGATGCGCCGAGCGCCAGCGCGTCAAGCGTGACCTCGGCGCCCCGGCTCGTGAGCGTGGAGAACATGATCACGGGCAAGCCGGGCCAGCGCTGGCGGATCTCCGCCAGCGCCGCGAGGCCGTCCATCACCGGCATCGCGACGTCCAAGATCACGACGTCGGGGTGCAGGCGCTCGATGTTGACCAGCGCGATCGCGCCGTCGGCCGCCACGCCGACGACCTCGACCTCGCCCTCGGCCTCGAGCGCCTTGGAGACGAGCCTGCGCACGACGACGGAGTCGTCGACGACCAGGACCCGCGGTCGGTGCATCAGTCCTGCTCGACGAGACCCACGAGTCCGAGCTTCTCGGCCAGCGCTTCCTTCGTGATCGGCTTGGTGGCGTACTCGTCGACGCCCGCCATCAGCGCGTGGAAGATCTGGGCGGGATCGCCCTCGGACGTCACCATGACGACGCGCATCTCTTCGTAAGCGGGATCGGCGCGGACCGCGTGGACGAAGGACATCCCGTCCATGCCGGGCATCGTCCAGTCCACGAGGACCACGTCCACCGCACCGTCGGCCTTGAGCTTGTCCAAGGCCTCGTTGCCGTCGCCGGCCTCGTCGACCTCGAACCCGAGGGAGACGAGCTCACGCTTCAGCAACATCCGCATCGCGCGGGAGTCGTCGACGACCAGTGCTCGCATGTCTGCTTCACCTCCGTCCTTTCAGTTCGTGGCCGCGGGGGCCAGGGTGGGTGGGCCTGACGTGCGTCGTGGGCTCGGCCTCGGCCATGGCACGGGGAGCGGCATGGCCGTTGCCGTTGGACCGCACGACGAATCGCAGAACGCTTCGGTTCAGCTCGTCGGCCAGTTGCGCGAGATCGCGCGCCGACACCTGGGTGGAGGCGGCGCCCGACGTGGTGTCGTGCGCGGCCTGGGCGACGCCGGTGATGTTCGCGGCGATCTCGGTCGCGCCCGTGGCCGCCTCGGCCACGTGACGCGGCATCTCGTTGGTCGTCGCGGTCTGCTCCTCGACCGCGGAGGCGATGGTGGTCTGGAAGTCGTTGATCTGCGCGATGATCGCGCTGATCTCGCCGATCGCCGCGACGGCGGCCGGCGGTGTCGCCCTGGATCGCCTCGACCCGCCGGGCGATGTCCTCGGTCGCCTGCGCCGTCTCCTGGCCAGCTCCTTGACCTCGTTGGCGACGACGGCGAAGCCCTTGCCGGCCTCGCCGGCCCGGGCGGCCTCGATGGTGGCGTTCAGCGCCAGCAGGTTGGTCTGCTCGGCGATCGCGGTGATCACCTTGACCGACGTTGCCGATCTCGGCCGAGGACTCGCCGAGCTTGGCGACCGGTCGCGGTCGCGTTCTCGGCGGCGCCGACGGCCGGCTGGCGACCTCGCGGCCTCGGTCGCGTTCGCGGCGATCTCCCGGATCGAGGCGCCCATCTCCTCGGCGCCGGCGGCGACGTGTCTGCACGTTGCGCGACACCTGCTCGGCGGCGGCGGACACGACGCCGGACTGCGCCGAGGTCTCCTCGGCCGAGGCCGAGATCTGCGCCGCCGACGCCGACAGCTCCTCCGAGCTCGCCGCCAGCGCGTCGCCGACTCGCGGAGTGACAGCACGAGGCCCGAGGAGGTCGTCGACCACGTCGTTGAACGACGACGCGAGCCGCGCCACCTCGTCCTCGCCGTTCACCTCGACGTCGCCGGGGAGATCGGCGTCGGCGAGCCGGCCGAGACCGGTCACCGCCTGCTCGAGCGGAGACCACGATGCCCTGGACGACCAGCCGCGCCGCGATGAACACGCCGGCGATCGCCACCACGGACAGCATGATCAGCAGGATCCACGTCCGCTCGGCGTTCGTGCTCGAGGCGTTCAACGCGCTCGACGGGTCTGTTCAGGATCTCCTGGTTCACCGCGGCGAGGCTCCCCTGGTGTACGTCTCGAACGAGGCGTTGTACGACGTGAGGCCCGAGGAGATGGCATCGAGGCTGGCGCCGGCGAGGTTCGAGATCGCGTTCGACGAGCCGATGAAGCTGTCCGCCTGCGACACCACCGCGTCGATG
>CAWBVL010000006.1:0-16590 GCA_963792215.1 uncultured Actinomycetes bacterium | reverse complement strand
GGCGGCGCTCCTTGTCGGTGCGCACGACGACGGACTTGACGACCTCGCCCTTCTTGACGGCGGCGCCCGGGATGGCGTCCTTCACGGTGGCGACGAAGATGTCGCCGACGCCGGCGTAGCGGCGGCGGTACCCCCGAGCACGCTGATGTACAGCGCCTCTTTGGCCCCTGTGTGGTCCGCGACCTTGCACCGGGATGTCCTGCTGGATCACCTGGCGCGCTCCAGGATCTCGGCGACGCGCCAGCGCTTCGACTTGCTGACCGGGACGGGTCTCCATCACGCGGACGGTGTCGCCCATGTGGGCGTCGTTCGCCTCGTCGTGCGCGTAGAGCTTCGTCGTGCGCTGCACCGTCTTCCCGTAGAGGCAGTGGCGGACTGGCGGTCGATCAGCGACGACGACGGTCTTGTCCATCTCGTGGACACGACGACGCCCTGCGCACCTTGCGAGCGTTGACGCTCGATGGTTGCTCGGCGTCGCTCACTTCCTCTTCCTGATCGTGTGGCTGTTACTCGCCTCGTCTTCCGAGCTGGTCGATGCGGGCGACCTCACGCATGTCGGCGTCGACCCGGGCGAGCTGGCCTCGAGCTCTGCCTCCAGGTGACGCACCGGCAGCGGACCGTTAGCGTCCCGCGCCACTCGTGGCGGAGCTCCTTGAGCAGCTCCGGGTTGTTGAGCTCACCGGCGCGAGCTGGAACCGGAGGTTGGTCATCTCGTCCTTCGCGTTCTCGTCCGCGCGTAGGCCCCTCGTCGGGCAGGTGGCGCAGCTCGGCGGCCTTGCTCGCCATGCTCAGCCACCCACCCGCATGATGAACTTGGTCTTGATCGGCAGCTTGTGCTGCGCGCGGAGCATCGCCTCGCGCGCGAGCCGCTCGTCCACGCCGGCGAGTTCGAACATCACCCGGCCGGGCGCACGACGGCGACCCAGCCCTCCGGGTTGCCCTTGCCCGAGCCCATGCGGGTCTCGGCCGGCTTCTTGGTGACCGGCTTGTCGGGGAAGATGTTGATCCACACCTTGCCGCCACGCTTGATGTGGCGGGTCATCGCGACACGGCGCGGCCTCGATCTGGCGGTTCGTGATCCAGCCGGGCTCCATCGCCTCGATCCCGTAGTCGCCGAACTATCTCGGTGCGCGCCCTTGGCCTTGCCGCGCATGTTGCCGCGGTGCTGTTTGCGGTGCTTGTCCGCTTGGGCGCGAGCATCAGCTCTCACCCCCGATCCGTGGCGGCGGGAGCGGCGGCCGGCGTGGCCTCGGTTCCTGTTCGACGGGCTGCTCGGTCGCCTCGGGCGCGGGCTCAGCAGCCTTCGCGGGCTCAGCCTCGCGGGCTCAGCACCCTCGCGGGCTCAAGCGGCCTTCGCGGGCTCGGGCGCCGAACGCTCGCCTCGCGGAGCGCCGGTGCCACGCGCACGCGCAGTCGCGCGAGCCGAGCTCGTTCTGTCTCCTGCTCACGGTAGGGCACCTCGTCGCCGTGGTAAATCCACACCTTCACGCCGATCGCGCCCATCGTGGTCTTCGCCTCAGCGGTGCCGAAGTCGACCTTCGCGCGGAGCGTGTGGAGCGGCACGCGGCCTTCGCGGTACCACTCGCGGCGGCCATCTCGGTTCCGCCCAGCCGTCCGGCGGACGCGACCTTGACGCCGAGCGCGCCGGAGCGCATCGCGGTCTGCACCGCGCGGCGCATCGCGCGGCGGAAGGCCACGCGGCCCTGCAGCTGCTCGGCGACGTTTTGCGCCAAGAGCATGGCGTCGGTCTCGGGCCTGACCTCACTCGAGGCCTGGTTCATGTCCTCGACCTTCACGTCGACGCGCTTCTTCGTGTAGCGCTCGATGTCCTTGCGGAGGCGATCCACCTCGGCGCCCTTGCGCCCGATCACGATGCCGGGACGCGCGGTGCGGATGAACACCCAGATCTGGTCGCCCTTGCGCTCGATGTCGATCGACGAGATGCCGGCGCGCGTCAGCCGGGACTTCACGTGCTTGCGGATCCAGATGTCTTCGTGGAGGAACTCCGCGTAGTCACGCCCGGCGTACCAGTTGCTCTTCCAGGGGTAGATGACCCCCAGCCGGTACCCGTACGGGTGGATCTTGTGTCCCACTAGAGGGCTCCTTGCTCGTCGTTCATCGTGCGCACGACCAGGGTCACGTGCGACGTGCGCTTGCGCACCCGCGTCGCGCGGCCGTAGGCGCGCGGGCGATACCGCTTCAGCGTCGGGCCCTCGTCGACCCATGCGCGGGACACCACCAGGTTCTCCGCGACCACACCGGGGTTCCGCTCGGCGTTGGCGACCGCCGAGTGCAGCAGCTTCTCGATGTCATGCGAGGCGCCGAGGCCCGAGAACCGCAGCAGCCGCTCGGCCTCGATCACGTGCTGGCCACGGATGAGGTCGACGACGCGGCGCATCTTCCGCGGCGACGTGCGGTTGTACTTGCTGGTCGCGCGTGCTTCGGGCATCGCTATCGGGCCCTCCGCTCATCGCGTGCGTGCGACCGGAACGTCCGCGTCGGGGCGAACTCCCCAGCTTGTGCCCGACCATCGCCTCGCGAGACGAACACCGGCACGTGCTTGCGGCCGTCGTGCACGGCGATCGTGTGCCCGACCATGTCGGGGATGATCGTCGAGCGGCGCGACCACGTGCGCACCACGTTCTTCTCGTTCTTCTTGTTCATCGACTCGACCTTCTTCATCAGATGCCCGTCGACGAACGGTCCCTTCTTGAGCGACCGCGGCATCTAGCTGCGCCCCTTCCCGCGGCGACGCACCACGTAGCGGTTCGACGCCTTGTTCTTCTTGCGTGTGCGGCCCTCGGCCTTGCCCCAGGGCGAGCTCGGGTGCCGGCCGCCGGAGGACTTGCCCTCGCCGCCGCCCAGCGGGTGGTCGACCGGGTTCATCGCGACGCCGCGCACCGACGGACGCTTGCGCTGCCAGCGCGCACGGCCCGCCTTGCCCAGCTGGATCAGCTCGTGCTCGGCGTTGCCGACCGCGCCGACCGTCGCCTTGCAGGTGGCCGGAACCAGCCGTGTCTCGCCCGAGGGGAGCCGCAGGGTCGCCATCTGGCCTTCCTTGGCCATCAGCTGGACGCTCGCGCCGGCCGACCGGGCCATCTTGGCGCCGGCGCCCGGCTTCAGCTCGATCGCGTGCACCACGGTGCCGACCGGGATGTTGCGCAGCGGCAGCGCGTTGCCGGGACGGATCTCGGCGTCGGGGCCGGACATCAGCTTGTCGCCGCGCGTGATGCCGTCGGGCGCGATGATGTAGCGCTTCTCGCCGTCGGCGTAGTGCAGCAGCGCGATCCGCGCGGAGCGGTTCGGGTCGTACTCGATGTGCGCGACCGTCGCCGGCACGCCGTCCTTGTTCCGGCGGAAGTCGATCACCCGGTACCGGCGCTTGTTGCCGCCGCCCTGGTGTCGCGCAGTGATCCGGCCGTGGACGTTGCGTCCGGCCTTGTTGCGCCCCTTGGCGACGAGCGACTTCTCGGGCTTGCCGCGCGTGAGCTCGTCGAAGCTCGACACGCTCGCGCCGCGGCGGCCGGGGGTGGTCGGCTTGTATTTGCGTACGGCCATGGTTACTTCCCTGCCTCGAAGATCTCGATCGAATCGCCCTGCGCGAGCGTCACGATCGCCCGCTTCTGGTCGGCGCGCTTGCCGGTGGTCCAGCCGCGGCGCTTGACCTTGCCCTGGCGACGGAGCGTGTTCACCGAGGTGACGCGCACGTTCCAGATCGCCTGGACGGCTTCCTTGATCTCGGTCTTGTTCGCCCGCGGATCGACCAAGAAGGTGTAGGTGTTCAGCTCGAGCCCGGCGTAGGACTTCTCCGACACCACGGGCCGGATGATCACGTCACGCGGCGACTTCATGCCTCATCGCCCTCTTCCGTGTCATCGGACTCGTCGTCCTTCTCGTCCGCGGCGTTCGCCTCGTCCTTCCGCCTTCGGTTCGGCGGGCTTCTCGCCCGAACCGTCGCTGGACCCCTCCAGTGCGTCCAGCGCATCGGCGGTGAAGACGAGGTGGTCGGCCAGCAACACGTCGTACGTGCCGAGGCCGCCCGCGTAGGCGATCTTCACGTGCGTCAGGTTGCGGAACGACTTCTCGATCGCGCCGTCGTCGGTCGGCTTGTCGAGCACGATGAGCACGCGACCCTCGCACTCGAGCGCCGACAGCGTCTCGGCCGCCTGCTTCGTCTTGGGTTCCTCGAACGAGAGCTCCGTGATCGCGATCAGCTTGCCGCTCGTCGCCGCGTCGGTCAGCGCCGACCGGAGCGCGCCCTTGACCATCTTCTTGTTGATGCGCTGGTCGTGTGTGCGCACCACCGGGCCGTGGACGACCCCACCTCCGGTCCACTGGGGCGCGCGGATCGAACCTTGGCGCGCACGGCCGGTGCCCTTCTGGCGCCAGGGCTTGACCCCGCCGCCCCGGACGTCGCCGCGCGTCTTGACCTTGTGCGTGCCGGCGCGCCTGCCGGCCATCGCCGCGACGACCACCTGGTGCATCAGCGGCACGTTGACCGGCGCCTCGAAGATCGCCGACGGAAGGTCGCGCTTGCCGGACTTCTTGCCGGTCGCGTCAAGGACGTCGATCGCCGGCATCAGGCCGCTCCCCGCTTCGCGGGCATCTTGACCGCGGAACGAACCATCACGAGACCGCCGTTCGGGCCCGGCACCGCGCCCTTCACGAGCAGCAACCCACGCTCAGGGTCGGACTGCACGATCTCGAGGTTCAGCATCGTGGTGCGCTGGTTGCCGAACTGCCCTGCCATCCGCATGCCTTTGAACACCCGGCTGGGCGTCGCGCACGCACCGATCGCGCCCGGCGAGCGGTGCTTCTTGTGCACGCCGTGGCTGCTGCGGAGGCCTGCCATCCCGTGGCGCTTCATCACGCCGGAGAAGCCCTTGCCCTTGGAGACGCCGACCACGTCGACCTTCTCGCCGGTGGCGAACGTGTCGACCGTGATCTGCTGGCCGGGCTCGTAGTTCCCGGCGTCGTCGGTGCGGAGCTCGACCAGGTAGCGGGCCGGCTCGGCGCCCGCCTTGTCGAAGTGGCCCTGCACGGGCTTGGTGACGTCGCGCGGGCGGACGGTGCCGTAGGCGAGCTGGACGGCGTCGTAGCCGTCGTTCGCCACGGTGCGCACCTGCGTCACGACGCACGGCCCCGCCTTGATCACGGTGACCGGCACCGCGCGCGTGTCGACGAAGATCTGGGTCATCCCCACCTTCTCGCCCACGATCCCCTTGATGTCCGGCATGTGATCCCGTTTCTTCCTGGTCTATCGCTTCGCTACGTGAGACCTGTCAGAGCTTGATCTGGATGTCGACCCCGGCCGACAGGTTCAGGCGCTGAAGCTCCTGGACCGTCTTGGAGGTCGCGTCGACGATGTCGATCAACCGCTTGTGCGTGAGCATCTGGAAGTGCTCGCGCGAGTCTTTGTACTTGTGCGGCGAGCGGATCACCGTGTAGATGTTCCGCTCGGTCGGCAACGGCACCGGCCCGACCACCTTCGCGCCCGTGCGCTGGACATGCTCGACGATGTCGCGCGCGGCGACGTCGAGCATCCGGTGGTCGTACGCCCGCAGCTTGATGCGGATCTTCGTTCCTGGCATGAGCGCGGTGTCCTAACTGCCTACTTGAGGATCTTGGTGACCCGGCCGGCACCGACGGTGCGGCCGCCTTCACGGATCGCGAACCGGAGCCCGTCTTCCATCGCGATCGGGGCGATCAGCTCGACCGTCATCGCGATGTTGTCGCCCGGCATCACCATCTCGACGCCGTCGGGCAGGTTCGCCGTCCCGGTGACGTCCGTGGTGCGGAAGTAGAACTGCGGCCGGTAGCCGTTGAAGAACGGCGTGTGGCGGCCACCCTCTTCCTTGGACAGGATGTAGACCTGCGCCTCGAAGTTGGTGTGCGGGGTCACCGAGCCGGGCTTCGCGAGCACCTGACCGCGCTCCACCTGGTCCTTGTCGATCCCGCGGAGCAGGATTCCGACGTTGTCGCCCGCCTGCACCTCGTCGAGGAGCTTGCGGAACATCTCGAGGTCGGTCGCGGTGGTCTTGCGGGTGTCGTGGATGCCGATGATCTCGACTTCCTCCATCTTCTTGAGCACACCCTGTTCGACCCGGCCCGTGACCACGGTGCCGCGGCCCGTGATCGAGAAGACGTCTTCGATCGCCATCAGGAACGGCTTCTCCGTGTCGCGGACCGGCTCGGGGATGTAGCTATCGGCGGCCTCCATCAGCTCGTCGATCTTGGCGGTCCACGCCTCGTCGCCCTCGAGCGCCTTTAGCGCCGACACCTGGATGACCGGCACGTCGTCGCCGGGGAACTCGTAGGAGCTGAGGAGCTCCCGCACCTCGAGCTCGACGAGGTCGAGCAGCTCGGCGTCATCGACCATGTCGCACTTGTTGAGCGCGACGATGATGTAGGGCACGCCGACCTGACGGGCGAGCAGCACGTGCTCACGCGTCTGCGGCATCGGGCCGTCGGCGGCGGAGACCACGAGGATCGCGCCGTCGATCTGGGCCGCGCCGGTGATCATGTTCTTGACGTAGTCGGCGTGGCCGGGCATGTCGACATGGGCGTAGTGCCGGTTCTCGGTCTCGTACTCGACGTGCGCGATCGCGATCGTGATGCCGCGCTCCCGCTCCTCCGGCGCCTTGTCGATCTCGTCGAACGGCGTGAACTCGGCGAGGCCCTTGTCGGCCTGGCGCTTCGTGATCGCCGCGGTGAGCGTCGTCTTGCCGTGGTCGATGTGCCCCATCGTGCCGATGTTCACGTGCGGCTTCGTCCGCTCGAAATGCTTCTTGCCCATCTGCCTGATCCCTTCCTCTTGCCCCTTCTGCTTACTCGCCCGTCACGCGGGCAACGATCTCTTGCGCGATGTTGGTCGGAACCTCGTTGTAGGCGTGCAGCTGCATGGGGCTGCTCGCCGCGCGGCCCTGGGTCTTCGAACGCAGGTCGGTGACGTAGCCGAACAGCTCGGCCAACGGGACCACGACCCGGATCACCTTCTGCCCCGAACGCTCGTCGATGTTCTCGATACGGCCGCGGCGCGCGGTCACGTCGCCCATCACTTCGCCGAGGAATTCCTCCGGGGTCGTGACCTCGAACTCCATCACGGGCTCGAGCAGCACGGGGCCGGCCTTGCGCGCGCCGTCCTTGAGCGCCATCGAACCGGCGATCTTGAACGCCATCTCCGAGGAGTCGACCTCGTGGAACGAGCCGTCGATCAGCGTGGCGCGGAGGTCGACCAACGGGTAGCCCGCCAGCACGCCGTTGTCCATCGCCTCCTGGATCCCTTGATCGACCGACGGGATGTACTCGCGCGGGATCGAGCCGCCGGAGATCTTGTTGATGAACTCGTAGCCGCCGCCGGGGCCCGTGGGCTCGAGGTCGAGCACGACATGGCCGTACTGGCCGCGGCCGCCGGTCTGGCGCGCGAACTTGAGGTCCACCTTGTGGACGAGCTTCGTGATCGTCTCGCGATAGGCGACCTGCGGCTTGCCGACGTTCGCGTCGACGCTGAACTCGCGCCGCAGGCGGTCCACGATGATGTCGA
Organism: uncultured Actinomycetes bacterium; assembly: GCA_963792215.1. Taxonomy (GTDB): domain Bacteria; phylum Actinomycetota; class UBA4738; order UBA4738; family HRBIN12; genus AC-51. The sequence goes on along the minus strand of CAWBVL010000006.1, from coordinate 9,047 downwards.
GGTGCAGCTCGCCCATCCCTGAGATGACGGTCTGGCCCGTCTCCTCGTCGAACCGCACGACGAACGTCGGGTCCTCGTCGGCGAGCTTCGCCAGGCCCTGGCCCAGCTTGTCCTGGTCGGCCTTGGTCTTGGGCTCGACGGCGACCGCGATCACCGGCGTCGGGAAGCTGATCTGCTCGAGCACCACCTGATCGGACGGGTCACAGATGGTGTCGCCCGTCGTCGAGTGCTTGAGCCCGACCACCGCGACGATGTCGCCGGTGTAGGCGGCTTCCATGTCCTCGCGGTGGTTCGCGTGCATCTGCAGGATGCGCCCGATGCGCTCCTTGCGGTCCTTGGTCGAGTTCTGCACGTGGGAGCCGCTCTTCAGCACGCCCGAGTACACGCGCAGGTACGTCAGCCGGCCCACGTACGGGTCGGACATGATCTTGAACGCGAGGGCGGAGAACGGCGCGCCGTCGTCGGGCGCGCGCTCGACCTGCTCGTCCTCCTTGAACGGGCGGTGGCCGACGACCGCGGGGACGTCGACCGGCGAGGGCAGGTAGTCGACGATCGCGTCGAGCACCAACTGCACGCCCTTGTTCTTGAACGCCGAGCCGCAGAGCACGGGCACGCCCGAGCCGTCGAGCGTGGCCTTGCGGATCGCCCGTTTCAGCTCGTCGACGGTCGGCTCCTCTTCGCCGATGAACTTCTCCATCAGCGACTCGTCGTGATCGGCGAGCTTCTCGAACAGCTCGTGGCGCGCGGCCTCGGCGCGCTCCTTGTAGTCCTCGGGGATGGCGGTGTCCTTCCACTCCTCCCCCATGTCGCCCTCCCAGTAGTGGGCGTTCATGTGGACGAGGTCGATGACGCCGTGCAGGTCGGCCTCGGTCCCCCACGGCAGCTGCAGGACCAGTGGGTTCGCGTTGAGGCGGTCGACCATCATCTCGACCGTGCGCTCGAAGTTGGCGCCGGTGCGGTCCATCTTGTTGACGAAGGCGATCCGCGGAACCCCGTAGCGGTCGGCCTGGCGCCAGACGGTCTCGGACTGCGGCTCGACGCCGGCGACCGAGTCGAAGACGGCGACCGCGCCGTCGAGGACGCGGAGGCTCCGCTCGACCTCGACCGTGAAGTCGACGTGGCCGGGCGTGTCGATGATGTTGATCCAGAAGCCCTTCCACTGGCAGGTGGTCGCGGCGGATGTGATCGTGATGCCGCGCTCGCGCTCCTGGGCCATCCAGTCCATGACGGCGGTGCCCTCGTGGACCTCGCCGATCTTGTAGGCCTTACCGGTGTAGTAGAGGATGCGCTCGGTCGTCGTGGTCTTGCCCGCGTCGATGTGGGCCATGATGCCGATGTTGCGCGTGCGAGCGAGGGGGTACTCGCGTACCTCGAGCCCCTTGCCGCCCTTCTTGGTCTCTTGTTCGGTTGCTGCCACGTCGATCTTCCTCGCGGGAACCGCCATCAGGCGTTCCCCTCTTCATGGGAAACCCGCCCCTGGGGGCGGGTCCCGAGTTGCTCTTCCATCACCAGCGGTAGTGCGCGAAGGCCCGGTTGGCCTCGGCCATCTTGTGCATGTCCTCGCGACGCTTCACCGAGGCGCCGGCGCCGTTGGCGGCGTCCATGATCTCGGCGACGAGTCGCTCCGACATCGAGTTCTCGCGACGCGCGCGAGAGAAGTTCACGAGCCAGCGCATCGCGAGCGTGGTGCCGCGCTGCGGCTTGACCTCGATCGGGACCTGGTAGGACGCGCCGCCCACGCGGCGCGACTTCACCTCGAGCATCGGACGGACGTTTTCGACCGCCTTCTTCAAGGTGATGACCGGATCGTTCGCGGTCTTCTGGCTGATCTGCTCGAGCGCGTCGTAGACGATCTTCTCGGCGGTGGTCTTCTTGCCGTTGAGCAGGATCCGGTTGATCAGCTGGGTGACCAGCGGGTTCTGATAGACGGGATCCGGCTGGACCGGGCGGCGTACGGCAGGGCCTTTGCGCGGCATCTGACTACTCGCCGCCCTTCTTCGCGCCGTAGCGGGAACGGCCCTGTCGGCGGTTCTTCACGCCCGCGGTGTCGAGGGTGCCGCGCACGATCGAGTAGCGGACACCACCGAGGTCCTTCGGGCCGCCACCGCGCACGAGCACGATCGAGTGCTCCTGGAGGTTGTGGCCCTCGCCGGGGATGTAACAGGTGACCTCGACGCCGGAGGTGAGCCGGACGCGTGCGACCTTGCGGAGCGCCGAGTTCGGCTTACGGGGCGTCACGGTGAAGACACGGGTGCAGACACCGCGCCGCTGCGGGGAACCCTTCAGCGCGGGGGCCTTGTTCTTCTTCTTCTGGGTCTCCCGACCCTGACGCACGAGCTGCTGGATGGTGGGCATAGGCCTTCTGTCTGCACTCTTCCGTTGTCAAGATCCTGCGCACGCGACGAACACGCCGGGCAGTGGATCGAGGTCCTGTGTGCGCACGACGCCCTGGGGCGCCGCAGGCGCGACCGGTAAGGCTAACGACCTAGCCAGCAGGGCGTCAACCAACGGCTGGGTGGGTCAGCGGTGTGCCTTCCGCCTTCCCGAGGTGTGTTTGCAGTGTAGCGGATATCGTGACGGGGTGGACTGGTCGGCGATGCGGGAGGTGGCGCGGTCGGCCGCGCTGGTCGGGGCCGGGGTGATTCGAGAGGCCGTTCGTCCCGAAGTCGGTGCAGCCAAAGGGCTTCCGGGCGACTGGGTGACCGAGGTCGATCTGGCCAGCGAGCGGGCGATCGCGGGATTCCTTGCGGCGGAGACGCCTTCGGTGCCGTTCGTGGGCGAGGAGCTCGGTGGTGCCGCGGCCGACGGCGTGCGCTGGGTGGTTGATCCGCTCGACGGGACCACCAACTACGTGCACGGGTTCTGGGCGGTGGGCGTGTCCGTCGCGCTGGTCGAGGGCGCGCGCCCCGTGGCGGGGGCGATCGCGGCGCCCTTCCTACAGGAGGTATGGCACGCGGCCGCCGGAGGCGGGGCGGTGTGGGAACGGGCATCGGGCACCGTTCCCTGCCGCGTGAGCTCCCGACCACCCGCCGCGGCAGTCGTCGCGACCGGCTTCCCCTTCCGGCGAAAGGACCGCTTGCCCCGGTACCTCGCCTCGATGACCGCTGCGCTGGAAGCGTTCGAGGACCTTCGTCGTCCCGGCGCCGCGTGCCTGGATCTGGCGTGGACGGCGTGCGGCGTGTTCGACGGGTTCTTCGAGCTGGGGCTGGCGCCCTGGGATGTCGCCGTCGGCGGGTTGCTCGTGCAGGAGGCGGGAGGCGTCGTCAGCGACTGGAACGGCGACGAGGGGTGGCTCGGCGGCGACATCCTGGCGGGCTCGCCCGCGGTGCACCGAGCGCTCCGATCGGCGGCGGCTGCCGCCCCGCCGTCCGGACCCGGCGACCCATCGACCGGTCTGCCGTAGCGCGGCTGCCGGACGCGCGCGAGATCTCCGCAACATCGGCGCCCTACGCGAAGGGCCCGCCTCACGGCGGGCCCTTCAGCGCGATGGAGAGTGCGCGCTAACGCGGGTTGTAGGCGTTCACCCTGGTGGACCAGTTGGCGAAGAACGTCCGCGTGAACCCGCACGTTGGATCCGCCCGGAACACGGCCACGCCGCACTGTTGCGCGATGTACTCGTTCGCGAACCACACCGTCCCGTTCGGCGCCACGTCGGCGGCGGCGTAGTCGCCCCAACGCGTCCGGTAGCCGCCGTCGGCGGTGCCGCTGAACCCGTCGTTCGGACCGATGCCGGGGGCGGCGAGCTGGACCGCGGCGGTGGGGCCGGCCGTCGTGAACGGGAGATAGGCCTGGCTCGGGTACCGGTTCGGTCCGACCAGGGTCACGCCGATCACGCCCTCACCGTCGGCGTTCATCGCGACGCTCGGGTAGATCATGTTCTCGCCCGGCACGTCAACGATCCCTTGGTTCACTCGCTGCACGGCCTGGCTGCTGGTCGACGGCTGCAACGCGAACCATGCGACGCCGTCGTGCAGGTCGATCGGACGCCAGTCCACGCCGCCGTTGAAGTACTCGGCTCCTCCCGGTCCTTGCACCGCCGTGGCCGTCGTGAGGTACACGACCCCGCCGCGGAGCCACGCCCCGTAGGCCTTGCCGCTGCCCCCGTCGAGCGGTAACGGGCTCTGCTGATCGGGGTTGGTGACGCCGATGCACCGGTGCTTGTTCTCACAATCCAACAGCGGCGTCGGGCCCGGCTTCTGGAGCGCGTGCACGCCCGCGGTGTAGGGCTGGGTCCCGACGGAGGTCTCCGTCAGCGACAGCTGCGGCGAGGACCCGTTCAGCGACGACGTGTTCGTCAGCCGCCACAACGAGATCGCGGTCGCGTTGCCGTTGACGAACGGCGACTGTGTCATCCCGAAGTACTCGGTGCCGCCGGCGGCGTCGACGAAGGCGGCCGGCTGCGCGATCACCGGCTGCAGCGTGAACGCCCGGGCGCCGACAGCCTCGGACCGCACGTTCTGGAACACCACCGATGTGGGGTGAACGCGTCCGGCGACGAGGTCCGCCTTCGAGAACGCGTACAGCTGCGCCCCCTTGAACTCACCGTTGAAGAAGTCGAACTCGTTCGTCGAGACATACAGGCCGTTCGCGTCGAACCCGAGCTGGGGGTAGTCCCCGTAGCAGAACCCGCTGCTGCAGTGATGGTTCGGCGTGCCTTCGGTCCCGTTGTTGACGGTCCGCGTGTCCCAGATGTTCCATGATCCGAGCGGGTCCCGCGACGTGCTGACCGCGACGTAGAAGCCACCCGTGCCGGTGTAGTCGCCGGTCGTCTTGTCGAGATCGAGGTACTCCGACAGTACGAACCAGCGCTGGACGCTCGCGTCGTACCGGCAGGACACGTCGAAGGCCGTTGGGCCGAACGGGCCGTCGGGTCGCTGAAACTCAGGCGGGTTTCCGAAGAACTGGGCCAGCGTGATGCCGACCGGGCCGCTGTTCGGGAAGGCGGGGTCGCCGGCGAGCAAAGGCTTGCCGCCCGTCGTGTAGACCTGGATGACGGAGTTGACGATCTCGAACTCGTTCTGGTTGTTCGCGCAGAGCCCTTGATCCGGCGGCTCGCCCGAGAACTGGTTGCCGTTACCCGAGTACCGGGAATCGAAGTGGTTCGATCCCTGCCAGGACCGCACGAGACCGTAGTTAGCGTGGCTCACGGACACGTCGTTGGCGGCGGTCGGCGCGGCCACTTGGCCCGTGCGGACGGCGTCGCCGCCCTCGGGCTCTTGGCCCTCGATCATGTGCGTGCGCAGCCACTCCGCCTCGAACGCCTGGCCGGAGCGACTGCGCCGCTGTCGCCTGATGCTGGGTCGCGGCGATCGACGAAAGGGGTGGCGTGGTCCCACGGAAGGTGGTGGGCGACGGGTCGGCCGCGGCCGCCTGCGGCGACCCGGACGCGATCAGCGTCGCCGCGAGCGCGACGGTCGATACGAGCGGCGCGACGCGGCGCAAGAACTGACGAGACATACGGGGCTCCCTCCCTCGGATACGGAGGCCATGCTAGGCCGATTGGCGGCTATCGTCCGTCGGCTCCACGGGCCAGCCCCAGGCGCCCTACCTCTCTCGACACCACGGCGCTCACGCGACGCCGATCAGCTGCTCCAAGCGCGGCATCTCGTGGGCCTCCAAGAGTTCGTGCAGGTGCGGGTTCTCCACCTCCACGGCGAGCGTTCGCGCCGCCTCGAGCGCATCCGGGTCGCCGAGGTCACGCTGATAGAGATACGCCCGCACGGCGAACTCCCGCATCCCGGTATGACCGGCGAACGACGCGAGCTCGGCGACCCACGTGCCGACCAGCGGATGGCCGGCCGCGACGCCGAGCGCGCACAGCGCCTCCATCACGTAGCCCCGGATCCACTGGTGCGTGTCGCGCTGGCGGAGGCACCGCGTGAGCGCGTCCTCCATCGACGCGATCCCTTCGTCGAGATCGCCGCGGGCCGCCTGCAACAGGCCGATCCCCCGCACCGCGTACGCCTCCCAGCAGGCGTCGTCGACCGAGCACCCGAGGGTGAACGCGTGCTCGAACGCATCTCCGCCGCGTGATCGATGCCGCCCCGTGCGCATCCACACCTCGCCGAGCAGCGCCTCGGGGAAGGACAGGAACGCCGTCCATCGCTCCGAGCGCGTCCGGTCACGCGCGTATTCGAGCGTCGCCTCGGCCGCGTCGAGCTCGTCGCGGCAGCAGTTGTCCCCGGCCAAGGATCGTCTCGACCCACGCGCGCTGCGTTCGGCTCCGACCGACTCGGCGAGCGCGATCGCGGCGTCGAGCTTCCTCGTCAGCGGTCTCGTGCTTGCCCACATCGCCGACGTCGCCGCGCGCACCGACCGCACGCGCGACAGCTCGAGCTCGTCGCCGTCGGCGAGCTCCTCGGCCTGTTGCAGCCACACGGGCTTCGCGCGTAGTCGGCGCGCAGCAGCTCGACGTAGCCGAGCTCGCGATGCGCGGCCGCCGAGGTGCCGACGGTCGCCGGTGGCCTCGGCCGCCGCGATGCGCGGTGCAGCGCCGCCGAGCCCTCCTCGTCGCGGCCCTTCGCCGCGTGCACGAGCGCCGACCCGAGCGAGAGCAGCGCCGACGCTTCGAGCGCCGGATCGTCGCTGGCGGCATCGCGACCGCGGCTCGCAGCTCCTCGAGCCCGGCCTCGATCGCGCCCGCGCCGAGCGCCGCCTCGCCCGACTCGCAGGAGCGCCTGCGGCCGCGGCGCGCGCGTCGCCGGGCGCGCGCGGACGGCACCACGCGAGCCGCGCCGCCTCCGTAGAGCTCCGGCCCGTGTCCACGCCCGAGCTCCCGCGGAACAGCTCGGCGGACGCCGCGAGCTGTCGCTCGACCGCCGTCTCGTCGCCGGTCGCCGCGAACGCGCGGACGAGCAGCACGTGGGCGTCCTCGTTCGAGCGGATCGGCCGCGACCAGCCGCGTGGCGAGCTCCACCGCGGCGCGCGACGTTGCCCGACGCGAGCGCGCGGAGCGCGCCTTCGCGAAGGACCGCGCTGCCGCTCGACTGCAGCCGGCGGCGCTCACCCAGCAGCCACGCGGTGAACCCAGGGCTCGCGTCGACGTCCATGCCCTCGAGCAGCTCGCGTCCCAGTCCGGGGAGCTCCACCGCCTCGCCCGACGTCCCCCCCTGCAGCACGTGGACGTCGATCACCGTTCCCTCGGGAGGCGGAGCTGCACCACGTTGCCGCTGCCGACCGTGTCGGGCCCGCCCAGGAGCCGCCGGAGCTCCGACAGGTTCCACCGCAGCGCGCCGGCCGGATCCTCGGCGTCGGGGAACAGGAGGTCGATAAGCTGCTGCCGGCTCGGGGGCTGTTCGCGCAGCGCCAGGTAGGCGAGCAGCGCCCAGACCTTCCTGCCCCGCGGCGCGGCGTACACCACGCCGTCGCGGACCAGGAGCGGCGGACCGAGCAGCTGGAGGCTCGATGCCCATGGCGACCATCCTGCGCCGCAACGACCCCGGTGAAGCGGCCAAGGCGGCTCACACGCCCCGTCACACGGTTCGCCATACGGTCGCTGACGGTCGAGCGTCGGCCAGCCGAAGGGGGAGACCATGGCGCACCGACGATCGAGCAGCTGCGTGAGCAGGTTCGCGGGCAGGTGATCGCGCCGGAGGACGAGGGCTACGACGAGGCCCGGGCGCGTCTACAACGCCATGATCGACCGACGCCCGGCCGTGGTCGTCCGGCCGGCGAACGCCGGCGACGTGATCGCGGCCGTGAACCTCGCGCGAGAGAACGGGCTCGACCTCGCGGTCCGCGGCGGCGGGCACAGCGTGCCGGGGTTCGGCACGTGCGACGGCGGCGTCGTCGATCGACCTGTCCGGCATGCGCGGCGTGCGCGTCGATCCCGGCGGCGCGCACCGCGCGGGCCGAGGGCGGCGCGACGCTGGGGCGACTTCAACGCCGCGACGTACGCGTTCGGCCTCGCCACGACCGGCGGCATCATCTCCACGACCGGCGTCGGCGGGTCTGACGCTCGGCGGCGGCATCGGCTACCTCGCCCGCGGCTATCGGCCTGTCGCTCGACAACCTGATCTCGGCCGACGTGGTCACCGCCGACGGCCGGTTCGTCATCGCGAGCGACAGGGAGAACGACGACCTGTTCTGGGCGCTGCGCGGCGGCGGCGGCAACTTCGGCGTCGTGACCTCGTTCGAGTTCCAGCTGCACCCGGTCAAGGACATCTACGGCGGCCCGATGTTCTTCGAGCTCGACGACGCGCGCGAACGTGCTCGAGTTCTACCGCGAGTACATCGCCGACGCGCCGGAGGAGTTCGGCGGGTTCCCGGCGTTCCAGATCGCGCCGCCGCTGCCGTTCATCCCGGAGGACCGCCACGGCGACACGTTCCTCGCGTTCGTCGCGTGCTGGGCCGGACCGCTCGAGGAGGGCGAGATCGGCGCTCAAGCCGTTCCACGACGTGGCGCCGGTCGTCGCCGAGTTCGTCGGGCCGATGCCCTACCCGGCGCTCAACAGCGCGTTCGACGCGCTCGTTCCGCCGGGCTTGCAGCACTACTGGAAGGCGAACTTCGTCACCGAGCTGACCGACGACGCCATCGACGCGCACCTGCAGCACGGCCCGAAGGTGCCGGCGGTCAACTCGACGGTGCACATCTATCCGATCAACGGCGCCGTGCCACCGCGTGGCGCCGACGCGAACCGCGTTCGCCTACCGCGACGCGAACTTCGCGACGGTGATCGCGGGGATGTGGCCCGACCCGGCCGCAGAACGAGGCCAACACCGAAGTGGGTGCGCGACTACTACGACGCCACCGCGCCGCACTCCGAGGCGGGCGGCTACATCAACTTCATGGCGCGGCGACGACCAGGAGCCGGATCCAGCGACAACTACGGCGGGAACTACGACCGGCTGGTCGAGGTCAAGCGGACCTACGACCCCGGACAACCTGTTCCACCTCAACCAGAACATCGCGCCGTAGACCTCGGTGGTTCTGGGGCGGCCGCGAAGCGGCCGCCGCATCGGGTCAAATCGCGCGCACAAGGTCCCAACCCAGTAAGGCGAGGGGCCCCGCCGAAGGCGGGGCCCCATACGCCACTACGGTGTGGCTT
>CAWBVL010000005.1:0-31892 GCA_963792215.1 uncultured Actinomycetes bacterium | reverse complement strand
GAACGAATTCGTCTGACAGCGAGTACGTCGTCTCGGCGGCCCCCAGGAACAGGAATCCGTCAGGCCCGCAGCAGCCGGCGGATACACGCCCGAGGAGGTGTCCCGCTTGGTGTCGACGTCGGGAATATAGTCATCACGTTGCGGATGAGCACGATATCGACGGCGACATGAGCGGCCACGGGTGTTCAGGTTGAGATGCTCGAACGTGACCATCTGACGGATCTGCTCTTTGAGCTCCCATTCCATGCCCGCCCGTGTGAAGTGCTGCACGAGGAGACGCGCGGGCAACCCGCGATTGACCTCGAGCTGACCGTACGCCCGGCACGCGCACGGTCGAGCACCGACGATGAGATGTCGCTTCCGACGATCGACAGCTGCCACGTCAACAGCTCGGGGAAGTGCTCCCCGATCGACATCGCGAGCTGTAGGCTCCTGGCCCGAGGAGGAGCCCGCCGACCAGATCGCGAGCGTGCGCGTGCGCTCCTTGCGCGCCAGGAGCTCGGGCAGCACGCGGGTCCGCAGCGATTCCCACGGGTTGAAGTCGCGGAAGAACGTCGTCTCGTTGGTCGTGAGCGCGTCGACCACCTGGTCGTGGATCGCGGAGGTGAGCTCACGCGTCCGCAGAAGGCCGACCAGCTCGGAGACGGTGGTCAGCCCGTGGTCGCGCGCCACGGGCTCGAGACGCGACAGCGCCAGGTACTCCTTCCCGGGCTCGAGCACGATCGCCGCGCGCACGTGCATCAGCTCGCGGAGGTAGTCGAAATCTTCCTCGGGCAGGCCCGTGCCGGTCGTCGTGGTGGCGCTCACGACACGGCCTCCTCGAGCGCGCGGTCGCGTCCAACCGCGACCCGGCGCAAGATCTCGCCGCGAAGGCCGGCGAGCGGGAGCGCCGCGTCGGCGAGCCCGGCCCGCGCGACGAACCCCGGCATGCCCCACACCACGCTGGTCGCCTCGTCCTGCACGATCAGGTGCGCGCCGGCCGCGGCGAGATGCTCGGCGCCGCGCAACCCGTCGCTCCCCATCCCCGTCATCACGATCCCGAGCGCGTGCGGGCCGTAGGCCGCCGCGACGCTCCGGAACAACGGGTCCACCGACGGCCGGCACGAGTTCTCGTGCGGTCCGTCGTAGACATGCAGATGGTCGCGGTCCCGCTCGACCACCGACAGGTGACGGTCGCCGGGCGCGATCGCGACGTGGCCGGGCCGCAGACGGTCGCCGTCGGCGGCCTCCGCGACCGACAGTGGGCTCTTGTGGTCAAGCCGTTCGGCCAGGATCTTGGTGAACATCGGCGGCATGTGCTGAACGATCGCGATCGGCACCGGGAGATCGCCCGGCAACGACGGGATCAGCTGGGCGAGCGCCGTCGGCCCGCCGGTCGAGACCCCGATCGCGATCACGTCGATCCGTTCGGGCGGCCCGCTCGGTCGTTGCACGGTGCCCGACGGACGGGCCGCACGGTCGCCGGTTCGCGCCGTCCGCTCGTGTGCCTCCCGCGCCTGGGGAAGGAGCGCGGCGATGCGGGGGAGCAGCTGCGCCGGATCTCGGCCATCGCCGACTCGGGATCGGTGCTCGAGGGCTTCAGCACGTAGTCCGATGCGCCGAGCGCCAGCGCGTCAAGCGTGACCTCGGCGCCCCGGCTCGTGAGCGTGGAGAACATGATCACGGGCAAGCCGGGCCAGCGCTGGCGGATCTCCGCCAGCGCCGCGAGGCCGTCCATCACCGGCATCGCGACGTCCAAGATCACGACGTCGGGGTGCAGGCGCTCGATGTTGACCAGCGCGATCGCGCCGTCGGCCGCCACGCCGACGACCTCGACCTCGCCCTCGGCCTCGAGCGCCTTGGAGACGAGCCTGCGCACGACGACGGAGTCGTCGACGACCAGGACCCGCGGTCGGTGCATCAGTCCTGCTCGACGAGACCCACGAGTCCGAGCTTCTCGGCCAGCGCTTCCTTCGTGATCGGCTTGGTGGCGTACTCGTCGACGCCCGCCATCAGCGCGTGGAAGATCTGGGCGGGATCGCCCTCGGACGTCACCATGACGACGCGCATCTCTTCGTAAGCGGGATCGGCGCGGACCGCGTGGACGAAGGACATCCCGTCCATGCCGGGCATCGTCCAGTCCACGAGGACCACGTCCACCGCACCGTCGGCCTTGAGCTTGTCCAAAGCCTCGTTGCCGTCGCCGGCCTCGTCGACCTCGAACCCGAGGGAGACGAGCTCACGCTTCAGCAACATCCGCATCGCGCGGGAGTCATCTACGACCAGTGCTCGCATGTCTGCTTCACCTCCGTCCTTTCAGTTCGTGGCCGCGGGGGCCAGGGTGGGTGGGGCCTGACGTGCGTCGTAGGGCTCGGCCTCGGCCATGGCACGGGGAGCGGCATGGCCGTTGCCGTTGGACCGCACGACGAATCGCAGAACGCTTCGGTTCAGCTCGTCGGCGAGTTGCGCGAGATCGCGCGCCGACACCTGGGTGGAGGCGGCGCCCGACGAGGTGTCGTGCGCGGCCTGCGCGACGCCGGTGATGCTCGCCGCGATCTCGTTCGCGCCCGTGGCCGCCTCGGTCACGTGACGCGTGATCTCGTTGGTCGTCGCCGTCTGCTCCTCGACCGCCGAGGCGATCGTGTTCTGGATGTCGGAGATCCGCCCGATCACATCGGAGATCTCTCCGATCGCGAGCGAGGCGGCCTGCGCGTCGCCCTGGATCGCGACGATCCGCTGCCCGATGTCCTCGGTCGCGGCCGCCGTCTCCTTGGCGAGCTCCTTGACCTCGTTCGCGACGACCGCGAAGCCCTTGCCGGCCTCGCCGGCGCGGGCGGCCTCGATCGTCGCGTTCAGCGCGAGCAGGTTGGTCTGCTCCGCGATCTCGGTGATCACCCGGATCACCTGGCCGATCTCAGCCGACGAGGTCCCGAGCTTCGACACGGTCGTGGTCGCGTTCTCGGCGGAGCCGACCGCGGAGCTCGCGACGCTCGCGGCCTCGTTCGCGTTGGCGGCGATCTCGCGGATCGAGGCCGACATCTCCTCGGTGCTCGCGGCCACCGTGTTCACGTTGGCGCTCACTTGCTCGGCCGCCGCGGAGACCGCGTTGGCCTGCACCGAGGTCTCCTCGGCCGAGGCGCCCATCTGGGTGCTCGTCGCCGAGAGCTCCTCCGAGCTCGACGCCAGCGTGGTCGCCGATTCGCGGAGTGACAGCACGAGGCCCGAGAGGTCGTCGACCGCGTCGTTGAACGACGACGCGAGCCGCGCCACCTCGTCCTCGCCGTTCACCTCGACGTGCGCGGTGAGATCGGCGTCGGCGAGCCGGCCGAGACCGGTCACCGCCTGCTCGAGCGGAGACACGATGCCCTGGACGACCAGCCGCGCCGCGATGAACACGCCGGCGATCGCCACCACGGACAGCATGATCAGCAGGATCCGCGTCCGCTCGGCGTTCGTGCTCGAGGCGTTCAACGCGCTCGCGGAGTCGTTCAGGATCTCCTGGTTCACCGCGGCGAGGCTGCTGGTGTACGTCTCGAACGAGGCGTTGTACGACGTGAGGCCCGAGGAGATGGCATCCGAGCTGGCGCCGGCGAGGTTCGAGATCGCGTTCGACGAGCCGATGAAGCTGTCCGCCTGCGACACCACCGCGTCGATGTTCGCGAGGCCGCCGAACTGCTGAAGCTTCTGGAGCGACTGCCGCATCGAGGCGGATTCGTTCTTGATCGACAGCTTGGCGGCCTGCCGGTCATCGGGCGTCGCCGCGAGGATCGAGGCGTAGACCGCGCCGCGGATCGCCTCGCTCGCGGCGTCGGCCTCCTGCCCGTTCTTCACCGCGTCGGCGGTGGCGGCCTGGTAGTCGCTCGCGTGCTTCAGCGTGGTGATCGCGTACTGGCCGGTCGCCATCACGAGCAGCGTCGCGAGCAGGCCGGCGATCCCGAGGGCCGCGACCTTGCGGCCGACGGTCCAGTGGATGTGCCAGCGCCCGGCGCTGTCGTGCGTGGCGCCGCCGTCTCGATGCTCCTCGCCGAGGTGCTCGTGACCGTGCGGCTCGGTCGTGGTCGTCTCGTCCATCTCGTGTATCCCCCAGTTCAGGCGGTGATGTTCAGGGCTTCATCCAGGTCAAGGTCCAGCAGCAGAGCATCGTCGAGCTTGAAGGCGCCCTTGATCGATCGGGCCAACTCCGCGTCGAGCGTGTCGGGCGGCGGCTCGAACGAGGCGTCGTCCACGGGGACGACGTCACCGAGCCGGTCGACGAGGAGCGACAGCGGGCCGCCGTCGGTCGTCACGATCACGTTGGCGCTCGGCGCGGCGGCGTCGCGCGCGGGCAGGCCCATCCGCGCGCGCAGGTCGATCGCGGTAACGATCTGCCCGCGCAGGTTGAGCAGCCCGCTGATGTCGCGGTGGGCGAGCGGCACGGGGGTGAGGGGCTGGGCCAGGAGCACTTCCTGGACCCGGTCCACGGGGATCCCCACGTAGCGGTCGCCCACCGAGAAGGTCGAGTAGAGCGTCGTCGTCATGCCGACAGCTCCTCGAAGGCCAGGGCGGCGAGCGTGTCTTCGTCCCAGTCCGACAGGATCTGCGGCAGGTCGAGCACCTCGGTCACGCGTCCGTCGACGACCATCGTGCCGGCGACGCCGGGACGCGACCCGGGCTGCAGGTCGACGAGGTCGTGGTGGATCACGTCGACGATCTGGCCGCACACCACGCCGACCCGGCGCCCCTCGTGCTCGTAGACGAGGACGGGGAGCGTCTCGCCCGACGTGCCGAGGCCGTCGATGCGCTTGGTGTGGCGCCGCTCGAGCATCAGCCGCGAGATGTCGACGAGGTGCAAGATCTCGTCGCCGTACTGCACGACGGGCAGCGGTCCGGAGCTCTCGAGCTCGACCCGCGGGAACTCCTCGAGCCGCGTGACGAGCTCGAGCGGGATCGCCATGCGGCCGCCCTCGTGATCCGCGAACACGAGAAGCGCGACGGTGTTGACCTCGTGCTCGTCGGCTTCGTCGCGCGTGGCGACGCGGCGACGGTCCTGCTCATCGGTGAGGACGTTGGCGCGTCGCGCGAGGCCGAGCACGTCGAGGATCAGCCCGACGCGGCCGTCGCCCAGGATCGTTGCGCCGGCGAAGGTGTCGACGCCCTTGAGGTAGGAGCCCAGCGGCTTGACGACGATCTCGGCGGAGTCGCTGACGTTGTCGACGATCAGACCGAATCGGCGGTCGTCGGCCTGGAGCACGACGATCGGGCAGGAGCCGACCTCCGTCACCTCGCCACCGAGCTCGGTCGCGAGCGACACGAGCGGCAGGAGCGTGTCACGCAGCCGGTACACCGGCGCGCCGTGCACGTCTTCGATCTGGTCGGGCGTCGCACGGACGAGCTCGACCAGGTTGATCTGGGGGATCGCGTAGCGCTCGGCGCCGGAGTGCACCAGCAGCGCGGGGATGATCGCGAGCGTGAGCGGGATCTTGAGCGTGTAGGTCGTGCCGACGCCCGGTTCGGTCGCGACCTCGACGTTGCCGCCGATGCGGCCGACGTTGGTCTTCACCACGTCCATCCCGACGCCGCGGCCGGACAGGTTCGTCACTTTGTCCGCGGTCGAGAAGCCGGGCTGGAAGATCAGCTCGATCGTGTCGCGCGCGCTCAGCGTCTTCGCGGTCTTCGGGTCGATCAGGCCGCGCTCGATGCCGCGCGCGCGGACCTTGTCGATGTCGATGCCGCGGCCGTCGTCCTGCATCTCGATCGTGACCTGGCCGCCTTCGTGCGAGGCGCGGATCACGATCGTGCCCTCGGCGGGCTTGCCGGCAGCCTCGCGCTCGGCCGGGTCTTCGATGCCGTGGTCGACGGCGTTGCGGACCAGGTGCATCAGCGGATCCTTGATCGCCTCGATGATCGAGCGGTCGAGCTCGGTGTCGTCGCCTTCGGTGCGCACGCGCACCTGCTTGCCGAGCGCCATCGCCAGGTCGCGCACCACGCGCGGGAAGCGCGCCCACGCGGTGTTGATCGGCTGCAGCCGGGTGGCCATCACCCCGTCCTGCAGTTCGGAGGTGATGCCGCTGAGGTGCTGCGCCGCCGTCAGCAGCGGCGCATCGTGGGTCGCGCCGGCGGTGAGCTGCGTGATGTGGTTGCGCGCGAGCACGAGCTCGCCGACGAGCGTCATCAGGTTGTCGAGCACCTGGACGTCGACGCGGATGTTCGTCTCGGCGACGCTCGCCTTCTCGGTGCCCTCGGCCTCGCGGCCCGGGGGAGCGGGACGGGCAGGCGCCGCCGGTCGCCCGGCCTTCGGCGCATCGTCGTCGGCCGCGGCCGCTTCGACCTTCGGGATCGCCTTGACCTTCGTGATGCCCTTGCGCGGGGCCACGGGGGTGGCCGGCACATGCTGGGGCGCATCGGTTCCGCCCGAGGCGCGCAAACGCTCGAGCGTTGCCACGAGGTGCAGGAAGTCTTCGTCGCCGTCGTTGCCCGCGCGCTCGATCTTGCCGAGCATCTGGCGCAGGGCGTCGCCCGTGTTGAGCAGGGCGCTGGCGATCGCTGGATTCACGGCAAGCGTGCCGTCGCGGAGGGCGCCGAGCAGCGATTCGGCCGCGTGAGCGACGCGCTCGAGCTTCTGGAAGCCGAGGAAGCCGCACGTGCCCTTGATCGTGTGCATCACGCGGAAGATGCTCGCGAGCACCTCGGTGGAGTTGGGGTCGCGTTCGAGCGTCAACAGATCGCCGTCCAGGCGATCGAGCGCCTCATAGCTCTCGACCAGGAATTCCTGGACGATCTCGTCCATGTCACCGCTCATGCGTGGTTCTCCCCGTGGCCAGTGGCCGGCTGTGGTGCCGGTCACCCCGCTCGCTAAGGCTTTCGTCCGATGGGCAGGGGGCCTTTAGGCCCAGGGGCGCAACGGGTGTCGGCGGTGGCCGCTCGTCGCGACGCTGGTAGCGTCGAAGGGTGTCGTCAGCCGTCCGCTCCCGTGAAACCAGGATCGATGTGGTTCTTTGGGCCGCAGCGTTTGTGTCCGTAATCTTCACGTTGTGGTGGTCACTCGTGCAGTTGCCCCCTGCACGGAGCGTGTTCCGAGCCCTGTGGTGGTCGATCGTGTCGTTGCCCTCCGAACGGCACCTCTTCCGGTTCTTCGACAAGCTGGAGCACGGACTTGCCTACTACGTGACATCGCTGTTGTTGGTGTTGGTTGCGGTGTGGAGGCCGGGTCGCGGTGACGGCCCCTTCGCGCGGTGGGGCGTGTGGGTACTGGTCGCGATGATCGCGGCCGGTGCGGGGATCGAGGTACTGCAGTCGTTCCTGGGGCGCGACGCCCAGATGGGCGACTGGATCGCGGAGATCATCGCGGTCGCCCTCGCCTGGGGGACGGTCGCCGCGCTGCGGGTGTGGTCGCGCCGACGCGAGCAACCGCCGCCCACTAGAGCTTGACCGACAGCGCCTTCGAGATCGACGGCAGCAGCGTCGCGTTGCCCGCGAACGTCGCGCGGAGCCGGTAGCGGCCGCGCTTCGGCCGTGGGAACGTTGCCTTGTACGACGCGTCCGGGATGCCGTCGTTGTCGCGGTCGCCCAACTTCGTCACGCGGACGGTCTTCGTCGCGAGCGTGATCCAGTGGCGCTTGTGCCTGCGGTAGATCGTCACCTTCACGGTCGCGTCCGCGGTCGCGCGCTCCAGGACACCGGCGGCGCTCACCTTCGTGCGCGTCTTCGAGACCTTGATCGTCAGGGTGGTGACCGCCTTGTCGTCGTTCGTGATCGTCCCGGTGGCCGACGCCGTGCCGATCGTCGATCCCGAGGGGTTCGAGAGCGTCACGGTGAATGTCTCGTCCGGCTCGAACGTGGTGTCGCCGAGCACGTCGACCGACACCGGCTTCGAGGTTTCACCCGGGTTGAACGTGACGGTTCCGTTGGCCGCCGTGTAGTCGGATCCGGCCGTGGCGGTGCCGTCCGAGGTTGCCCAATCGACGGTCGCGGTGAGCGCCGACGGGTTCGACAGCGTCACGGTGAAGCCTGCGGACGTCGTTCCCGACGAACCCTCGGCGACCGAGACGTCGGCGATCGATGCGGAGGGCAGCGCATCGTCGTTGGTGATCGTGCCTGCGCCCTGCGCGTCGACGATCGACGCGTTGTACGGCGAGGAAAGGTCAAGCGTGAGGCCCTCGTTGTTCTCGTAGGTCGCGTCGTCCGTCGATGGTGACGTCGACCTGCGCGGATGTGGATCCCGCCGGGATGATCGCCGTCCCGGACGTGGCGACGTAGTCGGAGCCGGCCAGCGCGGTGCCGTCGGTGGTCGTGTAGTCGACGTCGACTTCCTGGCCGCTCACCACGGAGATCGAGATCGTGAAGCTCAGGAGGCCGTCGGCCTCGGGCGCGCTCGCGTCGGAAACCGAGATGGTCGGCTCGGCGTCGTCGTCGTAGATCGTGCCGGTGGCACTCGAGTCGTTCAGCGTGAGGGTGGAGTTGCTGAGCGTGAGGGTGAACGTCTCGTCGGCTTCGTTGAGCGCGTCGTTGAGCACGGGCACGTTGACCGTCTTCGTGGTGTCCCCGGCCAGGAACGTGAGCGTGCCGTTGGTCGCGGTGTAGTCGGAGCCTGCGATCGCCGTGCCGTCGCTCGTCGCGAAGTCCACGGTCTGGGTGCTCGCCGAGGCGTTCGTCATGATGACGCTGAACGCGACCGGTCCCGGCGTTCTCGGAGGCGGTGCTGTCGAGGACGACGAATGCGGGCGGCCCTTCGTTGTCGTAGATCGTGCCGACCGCCTGCGCGTCGCCGATCTTTGCGTTCACCGGTGAGGACAGGTTGACGTAGAAGTTCTCCGTCCCCTCGGTCACGAGGTCGCCGATGATCGGGATCGAGATCGTCCCGCACCTGCAGCCGTTCGGCAGCGAGACCGTTCCGCTCTTCGCGGTGTAGTCGCTGCCGGCGGTCGCCGTGCCGTCGGCCGTGGCGTAGGCCACGGAGACGGTCCCGCCGCCCTTGGCGCCGGTCCAGCTGACTCGGAACGAGAGGGTCTTGGTGCCGGCGTCGCCCTCGACGATCGCCGCGTCGGCGATCTTGATGGTCTTCACCTTGGCGGCCTCGGCCGGGAGCGCGTGGATGAGCGGGGCGAGGGTCGTGAGGATGCCGACGACGACGAGCGTCGCGACGGATCGAGTGGTTCGAGACACCGTGTCCTCCGGGGGGTTGAGGAGCGAGAACGTTTCCACCGAACCATCGGCATCTCGTTGCGGTGGAGCCATACCTAGGGGAACGAGTTGGCGCTACCCGGCTCGCGGTAGGGCTCCGTTTCTCTCGGATACAGTCGTCGCGTGCATCGGCTGATGACGTTCGCGCGGCTGCCGGCGACCGATCGGATGCTCGCCGTGCGCGCGGCCGGCTGGTTGGTCGTGGCACGGGTGGCGTTGTGGACCATGCCGTTCGCCCGCGTGCAGGCGTTGATGGCGCGGCTGGGGGCGCGGCGCGGGAGCGTCGGGGTGGCGCCGGGCCGGCTCGCATGGACCGTCGAGACGACCGCGCGCTCGATCCCACAGGCGACGTGCCTGACGCAGGCGCTCGCGGCGCAGGTGATGTTGTCGCGAGCGGGGGAGGAGCCGTCGCTGCACATCGGCGTGGCGACCGACCGCGGCGCCTTCGAGGCGCATGCGTGGCTGGAGCTCCATGGTCGGCCGCTGGTGGGTGATCGCGAGCTCGATCGGTACGCGCGGCTCGGATCCGGCGGCTGACGCGGCCGTGCTTAACCCGTGACCTGGAACGTGTCGCGGATCTGCCCGCACCCGGCCGCGATCTCGTCGGTCGCACCGCTCGTCGACTGACACACGATCGTGTACTCCTGCGATCCGTGGAACAACACGTTGAAGTCCACGGCCACCGGTACACCCTGCAGCGTCAACGACATCAACGAGTGGTAGCCGGTCTCCGTTCCGATCGCGACCTGCGCGACGTCGGCGGTCAGCGATCCGTTCAATGACGACAGCAGCGACTTCGTGAGATTCCTGACGAGCGCCTCCTGCTTGGAAGCGGGGACCGTTCCGATGTTCTGCCCCACCGAGTAGGCGCTCACGATCACGATGTCGTAGTTGGTGCCGCCGGGCGGCGTGAACCCGTCGGTCCACAGCGGCGGCGCGCCGACGCTTCCCGACGTCGAGGTCGGTCCCTCGGTCCAGCCCGCCGGATACGTGAACTGCACGCCGTGCTGCGTGTACGTCGTGCCGCCGACCGGCGTTGCGGTGGGTGAACCCGATGACGGCGACCCTGCAGACGAGCCGCGCGTGCCGCCGACCCACAGCTGCCCGCCGATCGTCAGCGCGATCGCGCCGATGACCACTGCGATCACCAGGATGCGCTCGCCCGGGGTCACCGCGTCCCGCACCGTCGGCATCGCCGGCGGAGGCGGCGGTAGTGCGGCGCCGCCGTCGGGAGCCGGAGGCGCCTCGATCGCCACCGGCGCCACCGGCTGCGCGCCCGCCGCCGTGGCCGCCTGCTGCAGCCGTTCCACCGACCGCACGATCACGATCGCGAGCGCGGCAGACACGAGCCGGAACGCCAGCCACAGCGCGCGCCATCGGTCCTCCGAGATCGCCGCCGACACGCTCAGCTGCTCCAAGCTCGTCGAGGACCCGTAGAACAGCCCGAACTGCGCGTTCGACCCCAGCCGGACGTTCAGTGAGCCCGCGATCCAGGTCGCCCACCACCAGCCGAGCAGCGACCACGTCGCGATGGTCTGCCACGCGCCGCCGTGGCTCGCCTTCCACAGCTCCCGCACCGTTTGGAACGGCTTCCAGAGGTTGGCGATCGGGATGAACCACCAGCCCACGGCCCAGCCCGGCGTGAACCGCGTCCCGCCACCCGACAGCACAACCGCGTTCGCCTGCGCGTGGTGTTGCCAGATGCACCACACCACCACCGTGGCGACGAACGCGAGCCCGTCGATCGCGGCTGTCCCCGAGACCCATCCGTCGGCGCGGTCGAGCGTGTGCTGCGTGACCAGACCGTTGGCCTGGAGGTCGCGCAGGATGTCCGCCTGGATGTACCGCGCGATGATCTCCGCGACGAGCAGCGCGATCTGCGCGGACAAGAGCGCGACGAGCGCGGTCGCGAGTCCGCTCGTGCGTCGCAGCGGTTGCCCTGGCGTCGCCGGCAACGCGCCCGGAACCGGTTGGCTCGGAGGCAACACGCCGGGAACGTAGCCGACATCCCGAACAGCAGCAACGGCTCGGAGACGCAACGTTTCGCCTCGCCGAGAGCGGGGAACGTCCTGGCCGGGAGGGATGCAGATGGATACCTGGGTTTGGATCGTCGATCATCGCAGCGATCGTGATCGTGGTCGCGCTCATCGCGTGGGCCGCGATGCGCAAGCGCCGCACCGACGAGCTCCGCGACCGGTTCGGCCCGGAGTACGACCGCGCGCTCGCACACGAGGGCGGTCGCCGCGAGGCCGAGGCGGATCTGCTCGACCGGGAGAAGCGTTACGAGGCGCTCGACATCCAGCCGCTCAACCCCGATACAGCCGAACGCTACCGGCAGGAGTGGCGCGATGTGCAGGCGAAGTTCGTGGACGCCCCGGAGGATTCGCTCCGCCGCGCCGACGGCTTGATCACCGAGGTGATGCAACGCCGCGGCTACCCGATGAGCGATTTCGAGCAGCGCAGCGCCGACCTGTCCGTCGATCACGGGCAGACCGTGCAGGACTATCGGGCCGCGCACGCGGTCTCGATGCAGTCGTCGCGTGGCCAGGCCACGACGGAGGACCTGCGCGAAGCGATGGTCCATTACCGCTCGCTGTTCGACGAGATGGTCGGCGCGAGCGTGAGCTCGAGCGGTGGAGAGGGGAACCGATGACCGCCCAGGAAGCCCAAGAACAGGACCAGCCGAGCCAGCGGGACCCGAACGCGATCTATGAGCAGGGCGAGCGTGCGGCGACCAACGAGCCGCTCCTGTCCGCCGGCGACGGGGAGGGGTTCAAGCAGCGCTGGGAGCAGATCCAGGTGGGGTTCGTCGATGAGCCTCAGGCCGCGGTCAAACAGGCCGACGACCTGGTCCAGGAGTTGATGCAGCGGCTCGCGGACAACTTCGCGATGGAGCGTTCGCGCCTCGAGGAGCAGTGGGAACAGGGCAAGGAGGCATCCACCGAGGACCTTCGCACTGCGCTCCAGCAATACCGGTCGTTCTTCAGGCGGCTCCTGGTCGCCTAGAACCGCCTGCTATCCTCCTCGGGTCGCCACAGACAGCAGGGGCGCACCGACAAGCGCGTAATCCCGCCCAGCGGGTACCTGCCGAGGCAGCTCGAGAGGCAAAGCGCCAACAAGCGCGTCTCCGCTGTCTGAGGAGGCGCGTTTTTTCGTAGGAGGAGGCGCGATGCCGAACGCAACCAAGATCGAGCGAGTCGCGGAGCTCAAAGAGCAGATCGAGCGCGCGAACGCGCTGCTGCTGACCGAGTACCGCGGCCTCACGGTGGAAGAGATCACCGAGCTCCGTCGCAGTCTGCGGGACGTGGACGCGAGCCTCGCGGTGATCAAGAACACCCTGATGACGCGGGCGGCCAACGACGCCGGCATCGCCGAGCTGGACGAGATGCTCAGCGGTCCGAGCGCGGTGGCGTTCGTGAACGGCGACGTCGTCGCGGTCGCGAAGAAGCTCAAGGACGCGAGCAAGCAGTTCCCGTCGCTCCTGATCAAGGGTGGGTACATGGACGGCGCGCCGCTCGACGCGGCGGGCGCCACGGCTCTTGCAGACCTCGAGAGCCGCGAGGTGATGCTGTCCAAGATCGCCGGGATGCTGAAGTCCGAGATGTCCCGCGCCGCCGCGATGTTCATCGCGACGCAGTCGAAGTTCCTGTCGCTGCTCGAGGCCTACAAGGAGAAGCTCCCGGCCGAGGCGAGCACCGAGGCGCCGGCCGAGGAAGCCGTCGCAGAGGCGCCGGCCGAGACGGAAGCGCCCGCAGAGCCGGAGGCGAGCGACGAGAACGGCGAGAGCACCGACGAAGCACCAGCAGACGCGAACGAAGCACAGAACGAGGAGGAGTAACGATGGCCAAGGTCAAGACAGAGGATCTGCTCGAGAGCTTCAAGGAGATGACCCTCCTCGAGCTGTCCGACTTCATCAAGCAGTTCGAGGAGACCTTCGACGTCACGGCCGCGGCCGCGGCGCCCGTCATGATGGCGGCGCCCGGTGGCCCTGCGGGCGGCGGCGAGGCCCCCGAGGAGCAGACCGAGTTCGACGTGGTCCTTACCGCCGTCGGCGACAAGAAGATCAACGTCATCAAGGCGGTCCGCGCGGTCACGAGCCTCGGCCTCAAGGAGGCCAAGGATCTCGTCGAGAGCGCGCCGGCGCCGGTCCTGGAGAAGGTCACGAAGGACGTGGCCGACAACGCGAAGAGCTCGCTCGAGGACGAGGGGGCGACCGTCGAGGTCAAGTAAGCCCACAGGCTCAGAGCGAGCGAAACGGAGGGCAGGACGCGTTCGCTTCGTTGCGCGGATCAGTCGCCGCCGACCGGCGCCGACCCTTCTTGCACCACGATCCCCGGGAGCCCGCCTGCGCGCGTGATCGCCAGCGCGGCACGAACGGGTTCAGAAGGGCGATCGATGACGACGTCACGGTCTATCCTGGATGCCAGTGCGATGATCGCTCCGACCCCGCCGCTGTCGAGGAAGGTGACGCCGCTCATGTCCAGCAGCACGTCGATCGCGCCCGGCGGGGGCATCAATCGCGAGAGCTGATCGGCCGCCGCCACATCCAGCTCACCGCCGAGCAGATAACTGCCGGCGACGGGCCCCGGCTCGATCCACAAGGACCTGTCGGCCGTGCCGCTTGAGGCGTACGTCGCGCTCAGGCGCCGATGAAGCTGGATGCGGAGGTCCGACTCAGATCTGACCGCTGCGTCCATCAAGCATCATCCGAGATCCGGTCTGGCGAGATTTGGTCTGGCGAGTCCTGGTCTGGCCGGTTCTTCGCGTTCGTGTCGGCAAGGAGCTCGTGTTCGTGATCCGACATGAGGTGCACGTCGAGCGCCTCCTGCGTTTCGAACCGGCGCTCGCAGACGTGACAAACCGCAACCTCGCCGTCGCCCTGTTGCTGCGTGCGCTCGCTCATGCGCGGTTGAGAAGCCAAACCACGACCGCGATGATGAGCGCGATCACGATCACGAGTCCGACCCATCCCAAGCCGATGGCTGCAAGCATCTGAACCTCCTCCGTGGCGGGCGAAGTCGCCCTCCCGGTTGCAGTACCCGCCCTCGTCGCCCCGGAAACGGTTTCCCTCCCGCTCAGACGGGGTACGACGTCTCCATGACGACACTCGCAGTGGATCCGTCCGCGGTAGATCCGTCGGTGATCCCACGGCCGGTCCTCCGGTGCATCGCCTGCGGTGACGAAGCGGCCCTTGCGGACGGCGACGAGTTCACGTGCGCGTGCGGGCGCTCGCGGGCGTGGTGCATCGCCGGTGACTACGAGTTGCTCGGTCCGTGCATCGCATGGGGACGTTCGGGAACCGGCGCGGTTCGCCGACGACGGGTCCCCCCGCTCCTTTGACGATCCCCTGGCTTCGTTTCACCACCGACGAACGCGGGAACGACCGCTCCATGGCGGTCACGACCCGTCCGGCAAGGCATGTATCGACCGAGCCCGAGCCGACGCCACCGCGGAGGCTCCGGCGCCAGCGGCTCGAACGCCGGATCATGCTCGGCGTTCTCGTCGCGTTCCTCCTGCTCGGGGCGCTCGAGGTGTTCGGCTCGTGGACCCGAACCGTGACGACGACCGCGAACGGGGTGACGCTCTCGGTCTCCTACCCGGCCATCACGCGTCCGGGTCTCCCGATCCGGTGGGAGTTCACGGTGACCCGTCCGGGCGGGTTCGACGGACCGATCACCCTGCGGACAACGTTCGACTATCTCCACCTCTTCGACGTCTCGAACGTCGAGCCCGACGCGCGGTCGGCGACGGCGTCCGGCACCGACCTGAGCTACACGTTCGACGCGCCGGAAGGCGACACCTTACGCGTTGCGATGGATGGGAACACAGAGCCGGGGTTCCATGAGGTGCCGCCCGTGACGACCACCGTCTCGATCGACGGCGACCGACGCGGCGACGGTCACTTACCGAACGGTCGTGGTGCCCTGATGCAGATCATCCTGCGCGCGCTCGCGCTGTTCCTCTTCGTGTGGTTCGTCACCCGCGCGATGGGACGCAAGGAGCTCTCCGAGCTGTCGAGCTTTGAACTGATCCTCTTGATCGCGGTCGGCGACCTGATCCAGCAGGGCGTGACCGGAGACGACAGGTCGGTCGTCGGCGCCATGCTCGCGGTGACGACCTTCGCGCTGCTCACGGTGCTCTTGTCCTACCTGCAGTTCCGGTTCAGGCGGCTGCGGCCGACCCTCGAGGGCACGCCGGCGATCGTGGTGCTGCACGGCGAGCCGCAGACCGACGCGATCCGCACCGAACGGCTGACGCTCGACGACGTTCTCGAGGCGGCGCGGGAACAGGGGATCGCCGATCTCGCGCAGGTCCGGGTGGGCATCCTCGAATCCGACGGGAAGTTCTCCTTCCTGCGCGAGGACGACGCGCCGAAGCCGCCGGGCACCGGCGAGCTCATGCATTGAGTTTCTGCGCAGGGCCACCCGGGTATCGGCTCCCCATGGACGCGCCGATGCCGTCGATCACCGCCTACCGCTCCGGTCCGTACCTGGTGCGCGGGCCGGTGCGCGTGATCGACGAGGAGGGGAACGAGCTCACGATCCGGCGTGCGATCGTGCCGCTGTGCCGATGTGGCCGTTCCCGGACGAAGCCGCTGTGTGACGGGTCACATGGAGCGGCGCCGTCGCGCGACGAGCCCGAAGCAGACGCATCGGCGTCGCAGATCGCGTGAGCACCCGTCCCCGGTAGGGGACGCCCCCGCGGAACACCCGGCTCCCGAGCGCCAGCCAGCTGCATATGGCTCGCTCCGCCGCCCACAGCGGTGCGAACAGCGATGTGTCCGGCGGGAACATCGCCGCGCCGCCATCGCGGCGCCGACCCAACTCGGCGACGACGATCGCGGCAGCGGCCAAACCGACCGCCACCTCGGGGCGCCGCCGAGCCAGCCAGACCGTCACCGGCAGCATCGCGAGGGACACGGCCATCCTCATCGGTCGCGCGAACTCGTCGTACGCCTGTCGCACCCGCTGCTCGAGGAACCGCCGCGTGGTCGGCGCGAGGCGCTCGACCGCGATGTCCCGGCGGACGGCGACCGCGCCCCCGTTCGCTGAGATCGTGCGGATCAACTCGAGGTTCTCGAACAGCACCTCGCCGTCGTAGCCGCCGGCCGCGAGGAACGCGGACCGTCGAACCCCGAGCGTCCCCGGCGGATCGAAGCCGATCGCACGGTTCACCAGGCTGCGCGAGGCGTCCCATCGCACGTGCCACGGTCGCTCCGGACCGGGGAACACGTTCTGCGGGATCACGAGGTCGGCTACATCCAACGCACGAGCGACGGCCATCAGCGACGCCGCCGTGTATCGCACGTCGTCGTCGGCGATGATCACCCGCTCGGTCGCTGCCGCCCGGACACCCGTCGTGACGCCTGCGACCTTCCCGTTCGAGAACCGCGCCACCTCGTCCTCGAGCGGCAGGTGGATCACGCGCCGTCCGAACGCCCGGCCGTGCTGCGCGTACACGTGCCGGGGGGATCCGTCGGCGACGATCACGGCTGCATGCGCCGAGAGCGCGTCCAGGTACCCAGCCAGTTCCTCGTGCTCGTCGACCGCGCAGCCCTCGCACCGCAGCGGGAGCACATACGTGATCACGTGATCGCCGCGAGGTGGCGTGCGGGACGGGCCGGCGGCAGCAGCGAGGACCGTCCTTCGGTCCAGGCCTCGAGCTGTTGGGCGGCCGCGAGCCCCTCGGTCGCCTGCAGGGCGTGCGCGCCGAACAGGATCTCCCACGCCAGATCCTCCTCACGCGCCAGCGCGCCGGCGAGGTCCGTCGCCGCGACGGCCTCGTGCACCGCATCGGCCTCGACGTGCTCGTCGAAGAACCGGGTCGCGTCGGCGTCGAACCCGAGCCGCCGCAGGCCATCGCCGTAGCGCCGGTTCGGGATGCATGAGGTCATCTCGAACAGCGCGAGCGCGCCCGCGCACTGCCCGCGCAACCGCCGATGCAGCCCGAACAGAGACAGCAGATTCGTCACGGCGAGCGTCGTCCCGGGGATCCGGGCGAGCGGCGGACCGCTCGATGGATCGAGGTCGAGCGCCGTCATCGTCCGCTCGAACAGGGTGCTGTGCATCCACGCCGGCGTCGCCGCCACCGTACTCGTCGGCCTGGATCTGCACGAGCGCCGCCTTCGGCCCGCCGGCGAGCCGCGGGATCAACCACGTGAACGGGTCGGCCTCCTTCAGGTGATACGCGGAACGGTGCAGGACGAACTCGCGGAACTCCTCGAGCGTCGCATCGCGCTGCAGATGTCCCGCGACGGCCGGACCGGGGTCGCGGCGCACGATGTCGCGGAGCTGGTCGGCCATCGGCCGGCCGTCGGGCGCGGGAACGACCTCGACCTCGGCGAGAAGGGCGTTCTCGAAGGCGGACTCGAGCACGTCGCGGAACGCGAGTACCGCCGGGTCCCATTCGAGGTCGTCGGAGACCCCCTCGATGCCGCCGTAATGCAGCTGGTAGCACAGGTAGAGCGCCAGATGCAGGTCGTCATCGGTGCGGGGATCGACCCGGATCGCCGGGCGCCCTCTCAGCTTGGCATCACCGCGGAGGTGGGCGAGCAGCACATCGGTCAACGGACCTCGCGCAGGCGGCATCCCTTCCATAGCACCGGAGTTCCCGGTTCCGCAACCCGGCAAACCGCGGTGGGTGTTTCCCTCGCTCGCCGCTGGGAAAGTCATTGGGGGACAGGGGCCCTTATGCGTATGGTTTTCCGTGAGCACACGATCTCGTTCCCGTTGACGGGGCAAGCGCCCTCGTCGGCACGGGCGTGGTTCTCCGAACAGGTGGAGCTGCCGGATGACCTGCGCGAGCCGGTCGCGCTTCTCGTTTCAGAGCTGGTTTCGAACAGCGTGTTGCACAGTGGGCTCCCGGCGCGCGACGAGGTCGCGATCTCGATGCACCAGATCGTCGGCGGGATCTATGTCGATGTCGTCGATCAGGGTATGGGGCTCCACGATCCGTCGCCGACGGGACCTCATTTCGGTCTTCGCTTCGTCGACGAGCTCGCGTACCGATGGGGATACACGAACGATCCCACACGCGTCTGGTTCGAGATCCTCTCCGAAGGGGGATGGCCGGCGCTTCGTTGATGCGGCGCCGCGCGACGAGGCTCGGCTCTAGTGCGCGGCCGCCGTGTCCGAGAGATCGATCTCGAACCAGCTGACGTTGAGACCCGCCTCTCGGTCCGCGCCCCAGCGCGACGCCAGCTCGTCGATGATCGCGAAGCTCAAGCGAACGCGGTCGCCGAGGGCGCGCTTCGGCTCAGGGTTCGCGTGCTCTGCGACCTCGACCCGTACGGCGTCGTCGTGGATCGTGATCGCGAGCCAGACCGGTCCGGAGCCGCCCCGTTCGACGATATTGGTCACGAGCTCGCTGGTCAGCAGCTCTGCCCGATCCACGACGGCGTCATCGACACCTGCCGCCGTGACGACCAGCGCCGTCCGCGCGAGCTTGGGCGCACCCGTGTCTGCCACCAACTGCTTGCGGAATTGCGCGGGTGCAGGCGACGCAGGACGTGACCGAACGCGATCGAACACGCGCTCCAACGAGGCTTTCAGGAGGCCGGATTCGGCCGATGTGATCTTGCCGCTTTGGGTCTGCTGGGCGATCATGAAGCGCTCCTGCTCGAAGAAGTCACCGGCGGTCGCGTCCGCGATCTCGTCCCAGCGTTCGTCCCCGGCCCGCACGGCACGGTCGGCGATCATGTCGGCCGCTGCAGCGTCGTCATCGTCGATCAGGTCCTCACCCAGCAACATCGTCGAGATCGAGACACCGAGCCATCCCGCGATCAAGCGCCACCGGTCGGGTGAGGGCTTGGCCGCCTCCATCTCCCACAGGCGGTAGGCGGTGCGGGCGACCTCCAGCTCGCGAGCGGCCTGGGCCTGGCTCAGCCCGCGGTCGGTCCGGTGCTGCCGGAGCCGTTCACCGAGGGGGATGACGTTGCCGGCTGCGGCCTCATCCATCGCCCTCGACCTTGATCCCTGGGAGGGTCTCGAGTCCGACGATGTCGAGCAACCGCCGGACGCTAGCCGGAACATTCGACAGGACGAGGGGACCCGAGCCGTTCATCTGCTGCGAAAGCTGGACGAGGGCTCGAAGCCCGGAGCTGTCGATGAACGACACATCCTGGAGGTCCAGCGTGAGGTTGCCCCGGTCATCGACGATGCGTTGCACCGCATCTCGCAACGTTCCGGCCGACGCCATGTCGAGCTCGCCCCGTAGGCGATACCGGCTGGGGGATACTTCCGTGATCTCGAAGTCTGTCATTTGGCCACCTGTCAGATGTCTGACATCCACCCACGCCGAAGGTAGGCCTCTTGCGGTGTTGTTGTCAACCCCGTGGTCTTGTCAACCCAAGCGTTTCCGCGCGAGTAGCCAGGGGAAATAGCCCCTTCGTGAACGTGATAAAGACCCTCTGGAGCTCGGTTCAGGGCGATCCCGTCTTCATGCGCCGGCGTCAACGGCTGGCTCACGATCTTCTGGCTACTGATGATCCCGGTGTCGCTGTGGACCCACTGGATCTCCAGCGTGACGTACGTCGCCGCGCTGTCTCTGTGGGCGCTCGTGTCGGGCCACTGGTCGGCGTGGCAGGCGGCGCGCGTCGAGGTCAATCAGCAAGCGCAGGAGGAACAGCGCGACGAAGTCGCCGAGGAGATCGTGTCGAAGCTCGTCGACGAGACGGAGATCCAACCGTCGGCGGAGCGTCGCGATGTCGAAAGCGACGCCGTCGATGCGCCCACGTGAGCCCCTCAGCGGCTGACCCGCGTCAAGCGGCCGAGGCGCTCTTGAGCTCTTCCTTGCGGGCTTCCATCTCGTCGCCGAGCTCTTGGAGCTCCTCGGTCTCGAAGACCTGCCGGCACTGATCGAACATCTCTGATTCTTCCTCTTCGATGTGGTGCTCGAGGTTCTCCTTCAAGACGGTGAACTTCGCGGCCCACGTCTCGTCGTCGAACGGCGTCTCTTCGATCTCTTGCATCACCATGTCGACGACGTTGTGCTCTTCGTAGGCCTCCAGGACGAGGTCCTTGGCCTTGGGGTGCTCCTTGAGGGCGGGGTAGAGGATCTCCTCTTCGATCGCCTCGTGCACCACGAGCTCACGCTTCATCTTGGTGAAGAACTCCTCGCGGGTCTTCACGCCGCGCTCGCTCGTGCCCTCGATGTGCGACATGATCTTCTTGATCTTGTCGTGGTCGTCTTTCAGCAGCCGCAGGGCGTCCATCTCGGTTCCTCCTCCGCCTAGGGGACGAGAGGGCAGTGCCCGGAGCGCAGGGCTCCCAAACCTGTTGGAGCTCGCCGGTCGAGCCGGATGGGGACTCCTGTTTGATTCCGTGGCGGGCGGGTACGGTGTGTCATGCGCAGGGGGAACGTGACCCGGGGGGGTGCACGGCTCAGCGCACGCGTCGGCCCTAGGGAGGGCTGGAGGGGTCTCGTGGAGTCTCGCGAAGACCCCTCCACGCGTATCTGGAGCCGGTTCGAGCGCATCGGGGCATCACCAACGTCGTGCCCGATCGGTTCCCCACAGTGCGCAACCAGTTCTATTGGAGAACGGTTTGAACACGGAACCGTGGCACGCCCCCGTGAACGGTCGCGCGACAACGCATCTCGTTGCATCCGCGCACGACTTCGCGAGTTCGGCGGAAAACCGGTTGTGCTAGCGTGCGACTCTGCTCGGGAGAACGCCGGTAGAAGCGACACGGGAAGGGGACCCCTGTGAAGGAAGACCGTCATTTCGGCAACCGTTTGCGTGAAGCCCGACTGGGCGCAGGCTTGTCACAGTCAGATCTCGAGGACATCTCCGGCATCCCGAAGGCGCGGCTGTCCCGGTACGAGAACGGGCACGTCGAGCCCTCGATCCAGACGCTCAACCGTCTCGCACGGGCGCTGAACGTCTCCGAGGCTTCCCTGCTCGGCGACGAGCGCGCGGCCCTCGAGGAGTTCGAGTCGGTCCTGAAGGAGCGCGGGATCACCTTCACGTCCAAGGAGCAGGCGCAGGAGCTCGCGGAGAAGTTCGCGAACTCGGTCGGCGCGATGGCGAGCGCCTAGACGCTCCGGATCCTATCTTCCGTGGGCGAAGCCCGCGGTCCCGACCGCCCCGGCCTCCCGCCGGGGCGTCGGTGTTCTCAGAGCCGTCGCGAGCATCGCAAGCGCGACGGCCGCGAGCACGAACAGCGCCGCCAGCGCGAGCACGTCGGTCGCGGCCTCGGCCACGCCGAACGCGATCGAGTGAGCACACCGCCTGCGCGCCGCCCATCGTGACGACGACGCGGTTCTTGCTCCATCCCGAGCGCGCGCAACCGATGCGCGGAGTGATCGGTCGAGCCGAGCATCACCGGCCGGTGTTCGCGAAGGCGCGCGAGCACGACGAGCGCTTCGTCGAACAGGGGAACCGCCACCAACAGCGCGGCGACCGCCAGCCGCACCATCCACGACCCCTCTGGCAGGTCGACCTTCAACGCGAGCGCCGCAACGAGGAACCCGAGGAACATCGACCCGGCGTCCCCCAGGAAGATCGTCGCCGGCGGCTTGTTGTGAATGAAGAACCCGAGGCACGCGCCGGCCACCGCCAGCGAGAACGCCGCCACCAGGTGGTAGCCGCTGCCGGCCGAGATCGCCGCGATCCCGAGCGTCGACATGGCGGCCACCAGTGCTGCGATCCCGTCGTGGTTGTCGATCATGTTGAACGCGTTCACCACCGCCATCACCCAGAACACGGTGAGCGGCAGGTCGAACCACGTGTGGCCCAGCAGCCCGGCACGCACGCCGACGGCCCACAGGGCCACCGCGGCGGCCGCCTCGAGCGCCAGGCGGAGCCACGGCGACAGCGACCGCCGATCGTCCAAAGCGCCGACCACCGCCAGCATCGCCGCCGCCGGCGAGGACGGTCACGAGCTGTCCGTCGGCCCCGCCGGCCCAGACACCCGACCAGGATGAAGGCCGCGGCGATCGCCAGGCCGCCCAGGGTCGGCGTGGCCGTCGTGTGGGTGCTGTGGCCTCCGGGCTGGTCAAGGAAGCCGTGTCGGTGGGCGAACCGGCCAGCGAGCGGCGTGAAGCGCCCAGGCGGCGCCGAAGGTGATCAGGAACGCGCCGATGTACCGGAGCCCCTCGCCGCCCCCCATGGCCACCGGCCTAGGCGCGAGCTTCCACTCGTCGGCGCTCGTGCGCGATGACGTCCTCGAGGATGTCGTCGAGCGAGCGGGTGGGGGACCAGCCGGTCAGGCGCCGGATGCGGGTGATGTCGGGGACGCGGCGCTCCATGTCCTCGAAGCCGTCGCCGTAAGCCTCGGCGTATGGGATCAGACGCATCTGCGAGGTCGAGGCGGTGCGGACCATGATCTCCTTGGCCAGCTGCTCGATCGTGATCTCGTTGGGAGCGCCGACGTTGAAGACGTCGCCGGCGGCCTCGGGCGTCTGCAGGAGAGCGAGGAGGCCTGCAACGGTGTCGGCCACGTGACAGAAGCTGCGCTGCTGCTGGCCGTCGCCGTGGACCGTGATCGGGTCGCCTTGCAGCGCCTGGCGGACGAACGTCGGCACCACCATGCCGAACTCGCCTGTCTGGCGCGGCCCGACGCAGTTGAAGAGCCGGACCACGATCGTCTCGAGGCCGCGATCTTCCCAGTACGCGTGGGCCAGGATCTCGTCGACGGCCTTGGATGTGCTGTACGACCATCGGGCGACGAACGGTGAGCCGAGGATCCTGTCGGCGTCTTCACCGACTGGGCCATGTGCGTTCTTGCCGTAGATCTCGGAGGTCGAGGTGAGGAGTGTGCGCCGTCCGTATCGAGCCGCTGCGGCCAAGACGTTCTCGGTGCCGCGGATGTTGGTGAGCAAGGACTCGAGCGGGCGATCGATGATCAGCTTGACCCCGACGGCGGCAGCGAGGTGGACGACGATGTCGTGATCGGCAGCAAGTCGATCGACCAGGCCGGCGTCCATGATCGAGCCCTCTACCAGCGAGAACGCAGGGTTATCGAACAGATGAGCGATGTTGTCGCGTGAACCAGTGGAAACGTTGTCCAGGGCTGTGACCTGGTGTCCTGAGCCGGTGAGGGAGTCGGCGAGATGCGACCCGATGAAGCCTGCCCCCCCGGTCACCAGCCAGCGCATCACCCACGACCCTATAGGTGGGTTCCCGACGAGGACAATCCCGCTGGTAGGGGATTACTTCGAGAGTCTGCCCGCGTTCAAAGCTTGCGTTCGCGCGACCACCACGGCTTGTCTTCGTATGGCGTGGGAGCAGTAGTCCCGCAACGAGCAGCTAAAAGCATTTTGCCAGCCCCACAGGACGTCCCTCGAACGCTGCACTGACAAAGGTTCCCATAGATGCCGGAAGGGTGACTGCAACTCACGACCAAGACTCGGAACCCGTGTCGCCCTCCGTGGTCGAATTTCGCTTGCCGCCTATCAGCTTTCGTGTCTTCCTCCGATGGCCGTTGGCGTTACCGTTCGAACCGGTGCCCTTAACCCCGTTGCCGTTGTGTGTCGGCGCTCCCGTATCACTCAAGTCACGCTGCTGATCGTCGGACACCTTGTAGCGGTCGGCGCCTTGGTAGTACGTCCTGTAGTACTTCCCATAAGATCCGTACTTCTTCGAGTCGGATGGGTCGAGATTGTTGAGTATGCCGCCGATCACCAGTCCGCCCGTGCGTTCGAGCTGAGCCGTCATGAACTCAAGAGAGCTGCGATGAGACCGCTGAGCGTCGGCCACAACGATTACCCCATGGACTTTCGGGGCAAGGCCTAGCGCGTCGGCTACCACTAGAGCCGGCGCCGTGTCCAAGAGGACGTAGTCCGCGACTTTGCCGAGCTCCTCGATAAGCTCATCCATCGCGCCGGAAGCCAGAAGCTCCGCGGGGTTCTCAGGTGTATGGCCGCTCGTCATCAAGAGGAGCCCGGGCACCTGCGTCTTTAGTAGGGCACTGGGAACGTCGGTGCGACCGACAAGAACGTCGGCCAGGCCCATCCCGTTCCGAAGTCCGAAAAACTTGTGCAGGCGGGGCCTCCGCAAGTCGGCCGAAATCATCACTACCCGCTTACCGATTTGCGCGAGCGACACAGCCAGGTTCCCTGTTGTTGTTGTCTTTCCCTCGCCCTGACCAGGGCCTGTGATCGCGATGACGTTGAGACCGCCTTCCCGCGCCAAATAGAGCAACGTTGTTCGGGCGGTTCGGTAAGACTCCGACACGGCGCTGTCGGGCGCTGAGATGGACACGAGTCTTGCGTCGCCCCGGTTTCGCCAGCCTGGTACGCGCGGCACGATGGCCAAGATCGGCGCGCCCAGCGCGGCCTCGAAATGGTCTCGGTCGGTTACTCGTTCGTCGAGCCGCTCTCGAACGAAGGCCAGTGCCACGCCCAGACCCAGGCCAACCAGCAGCGCCAAGATCCCTTCACTGACGTACCCCTTGTTCGCGGGGCCTTGGGGAAGGGTGGCGCTCCGAGCCACCACCGCGGGAGTTTGGTTTGCGGTCGGCAACAGTGGAAGCTGCGCGCGCGCTGTAGCGAGCTCGCTTCTGGCCGCCGCTAAGCGGGGGTCGGATTCGCCCACCCTTCGGTCCACAAGGCGAGATATCGTACTGTTCGCATCGTTAATGGCTTGAAGAAGAGGAGCGGCGTTGGCACTTGCGGCTGCGGTGGCTTGCTGAATCCGATCCTCTACGTAACCCTTCGCATACGCGTTCGCGCAGTCCCCGGCTAGTTCGGGCGATGGTTGGGTGCACGAGATGTCCAAGACAGTGGTGTTTGCTGGCACGATTACGCTTACGGTTGATCCTGGAGGGGCGCCCAACCCCTTCGCTTCGGCTGCTACCTGGCTTGACGAGACTCGTTCCGCCTCGGTGTCCATTGACGACAGCAGTTCGTAGTAGCCACCGCCGTATTGCGATGCGTCATTCGTGAGCGGTCTGACCTCCACCCGCGAGCTTGCCGTGTACACCGGGGTACGGTGGTAGACCATGAACGCTGACAGCGCCACGACTATCGCCGTGGTGATGATTACCGTCCACTTCCTACGTCGCACGACGCTGAGGAACTGACGCAAGTCGATCAGTTGGGTTTCGTCGTCACCGTAACGTTGTGGCACAACAGCTCCCTCGAGGCGGAAGAGTGATTCTACCCCGGACGGTCTACCTGTGGGCTCGCCTTGACCTGTGAGCCCCCCGAATCCCGAGGGAATAGCTTCAGCCGCCCGTCGGATAAGTCCGGACCTGCCTTCTGAGAACGCGGCGTGGATGGCGGAGAGCCGTCTTCGGCCACGACGTGATTGTTCCGGGTCAAACTAAACTCTGCGGGATTCCATGACGCGCCGCGAGCCAAGACGTTGGGCCGTTCACGCCCTGATTGCTGCGATAGGCCGCAGAAACACGGTGCGGCTCGCGCGGCTCTTGCAAAACGAGGCTCGTCTTGATGTGCCGAACGACATGAGCCACAACGGGGAGCTCATGGTGCAGAGGCGCGTCCTCCAACGAGTGGGTCCGCAACAGTCGGTCTCGATCGCGGATGTTGGCGCGAACGTGGGCCTGTGGACGATGGAGTTGGTCTCGCAGCTTCGTGGCGCGAGGGTCGGCGGCCACGTGTCTATTCACGCGTTCGAACCCGATAAGAGTGCAGCGACGCAGTTTCGAGCGAACACCTCGACTCTGCGAAATGTCACCATCTTG
The DNA here is from genome assembly GCA_963792215.1 of uncultured Actinomycetes bacterium. Lineage (GTDB taxonomy): Bacteria > Actinomycetota > UBA4738 > UBA4738 > HRBIN12 > AC-51. The sequence continues at coordinate 6,108 of CAWBVL010000005.1, read as the reverse complement.
CTGAATGAAGTTGCCATCTCAGACCGGGAGGGGGAGGGAGTCTTCCATCTGACCGGACCTGGGGCGGGCACGAATTCGCTTCATCTATCGCCTGACGCCCGGCGGGAAGATCGCACTGAGCGAGTGACCTTGACGACTCTTGATGATTACGCCCAGACGCGAGGTGTGGAGCATTTTGTATTGGTGAAAGTCGATACCGAGGGCCATGATTTTCGAGTGATGCAGGGGGCCCAGCAGCTCATGCGCAGCGGGCGTATCGACGTGATGCAGTTCGAATACAACCATCGATGGGTCGCGGCGCGCAGTTTCCTTCGAGACGTCTTCGATCTGGTGCGCCCGATTGGGTACAGGGTCGGAAAGGTGACTCCGAAGGGGATTGAGTTCTACGAGGAGTGGCACCCCGAGCTCGAGACGTTCCGCGAAGGCAACTACTTGGTTTGTCGGCCGGAGTGGGCGAATGCATTTGACATGGTCGTTTGGTGGAACCGCGGTGGCTGAGGAATGCAAGTGGTAGTTGGATGCTTACGACGTCGGATCGGGATACGCGATGTGATCCTCGGCGCCCAGAGCCTGCTCCTTTCGACCCGAGGCCGTTCTGCCTGGTCTCCAGGCTGAGATTAGGGCGATTAGTACGGGCCAGTAGACGGCAACCGAAACCCACGCAGCGCCCGTGCTCCCCCAACGGGGCACTGCAAACAGGAGGAGGATGGCCGTCATGATTGCCCCGGCACCCTCGATCAACGCAGGTTGCAGGAGCCGCCCTTGTCCTCGATAGATTTCATGGAGGTTATTGGTTCCCACCGAGCGCGATCTTGTCCTAGAAGCAAGATCCGGAGAAGCGGAACTGCAGGCAAGAACGCGGGCCCTAGTCGGATCTTCAACGATTTGGGGCGCGCCGATAGCTAGAATCAGTGCGAGCAGCGTGGTGGAGGACATCGCCAGGATTAGGTTGCGCTTTTCCCAGAGCCGATCGCTTCCGTTGGTGAAGCTGTTGCGATGGCGGGAAGTGTGACGACCGCTATCCCGGTGAGAATAATGTCGTACGGAAGCGAGGCTCACTGCCACCGCATACTGGCCGAGCTCGGCGGAAGACACGCTTCCGCCCAGAAAGACTTGATCCAAGCAAGCATTCGCCTGAAAGCTCATGCCGGCCAGCCAAACGAGAGCTCCGTAGCGCAGGTAGCGCGATGATCCGGCGAGCGAGAAGCGCGGTGGTCCCACCTCTCCCAACAAGACCGCAGATGCCCAGACGGTCGCACCGATCGTGGTAGCGACGAAGGCGACGATCGATCCTGCCGTACTGGGCCGGTGCGCGAGGTAGAACAGGCAAACGATCAGCGCCCAGGCAGCTGACTGGCCAAACCGAATAGCACTGTACGCACCGTATCGCCCGCAACCTCTCAGAAGGTTGAGCTCATTCCCCAGCACCAAGGAAAATGGCAGCGAGACGAGGCAAATCACTACTGCTAGCTGAGACTGCGATGAGTCAATGAATATCTCGCTTGCCGCTATCACGATTGGAATGGCTATTAGCGCCTGAAGCAGAGCGATGGTCTGTTCCCTGGCCCCAGATCGCACGTCGCTCGTCTTCCTCCCTGCTCCCGTAGTACGTCACTGCTTGGCTTACGCCGAGGTCCACCACCGTTGCTGCCAAACCGACCCAAACAAGCGCGAGCGCGAGTACCCCCTTTCCCGAGGGGCCGAGCAGTCGCGCCGACAAGATGCCCGGATACGGCGATGAGTGCAGCAGAGCCTCCGAGTGAAAGGATCGCGACCGGACTTCCCGTCGGGAAGATAAGGAGAACGCGGCGCAGCCACGGAGGCGTCTTCATATCCACCTTATCCGGGCGCGTGATTGCAACCAGATCGGTCTTCGAAAACTGGCTCCAGCCTGGAGTTCTTCCTGGGGTTCGGCACGAGCTGACGAACAAGTTGGGGACTTTTGAGCGAAGATGTAGCGGGCCGCTCGCGGGCTCGGACAGGCAGCAGAAGCGGTCCGCGATTCTTGGTGATCATTTGCCTTCAACCAACAGTCGGCGAGACGGCTTCTTGCTCGACGGGTGTGGAAGTCGCGAACATGTCAGTCAATAAGAGCCAGCGCCGAGCGCATTCGCTCCAGATACGAGTACCCCGCGCGTATGCACTTTGCCCGACCTGCGGCCGCTATCTGCCGCCTTTCCTCGTCATGCTCCAAGTACCAGATGAGCTTTTCTTGCATCTCGTGGTCCGTCTCAAAGAACTCGGCCTCGCTGCCTTCTTTAAAGAGTTGCATGTGCTCGCTGGTCCTCTCCGCAAGCCGAAACTCCCCAGACGCGGGGATCTCGAAACTCCTTGTTGTTGACTGATCGGGCGCCAACCTCGTGACAAGGCCGAGCCCTATCTTTGTGGCGTTTAGAACCTTGACGTAGTTCTCCTCCCACACCCCGACACCACGAATGAGCTTCCGAAGATGGGGTCTAACGATCGATGCCCGCTGCCACCTTCCCCCAGACGGCTACGTCGGCGCCTGTCTCAACTGCGGCATCTATGCGGCGCCGGTAATGCGGCTCACAATGGCCAACGAAGCACACGTCGGACGCGAATTGTGCGAGGTCATCTGACGCGAGGTCCACTGGGCGATACAGACTCGGGTCGTATCCGTGCGGCACAAAGACTACGCGCCGCGCCCCCAAGCTCCGATAGCGCTCCATTTCATATGCCTTCGTGGTGATGAGGACGTCGTAGGACAGGGATTGATGCCACGAAGTGCCGTTCTATGAAACAGGATCATGGGATCTCCAGCGTAGTGAATGAGGCGACGCCCAGCGGCTGCAAGCCTCGCGAGCGTCTCAGGTGTTACCCAGACGCCTTTGTCGATCCACACCCAATCCACCTCTTGGTCGCAAGCTGCGAGGTAGAGATCGTGGTTAAGAACTGCAACAGGTTTGCCTCGCGCCAAACGGTAGTTCAGTGAACGCTGAATCCTGAGTCTCGGCATCGAGTAGTACGGGGTTGTATCGAATGATGAGACTGACAAACCCAATTGTTGAAGCACCAACGTTCGATGTCGCGCCGTACTTCCTGGGTGGGCCAACTCTCCTACGTACACACGCGGCGAGGGCCATTCATCATCGCAATCCTGTGGGCTCGAAACAGCTCCCACGACTACCAATCACGCCGACTTCGGGTATTGAGTTGCCTTCAGCACCGAGGCGCGAGATCGAGGGGGGGACGCGATTGACTCTCCATATAGTCGAGTCCAAGCGTACCTGAGCCGTAAGTGACGGATATGAGCGAGCCTCAGTATCGTGCTCCCGGTGAGGTCCGTTACAACGGCAGGCACCTCGGGGCATGCCCAGGCGTCCGTGACTGTTTATCGTCAGTTCTTTCGCGGTCGAAGACCTGTGCTCGATCTGGGTTGCGGCAAGGGTGAGTACCTAGACATCGGTTGGGTGGGCTCCGACTACGACTTGGACTCGCTCCGCGGATCCGCTCGCGTGCTCCAAGTCGACTTCGCTCATGGCTTGCCATTTCGAAATGGCAGCTTTGCTGGCATCCTAGCGAAGGACCTACTCGAGCACCTGACTGATCCTTGTGGCCTGCTGCGTGAGGCGCACCGCGTAGCTTCGCCGGGAGCCAAACTGGTCGTCGTCACGCCACGTGCGATTCCGAGGGCCGTTTGGGCGGACTACACCCATGTGAGGGGCTTCACGAGTGTTGCGATCGCCTCCGTCCTGGCTGACTCTGGCTGGACAGTCGACCGAATCTCACGCATGGGCGGCTTTCCGCTCGCCGATCGGCTGAACTTCGTCGCGGCCTTACCGACTCTGCTTTGCGGATCCGGGTCTCGGGCACTATTTCGGGACGAATTGGCAGGTGGTTGCGCACCGTTCATAGTGGTTCTTCGGGTGACGCTCGAATCTCGTGCGAGATGGCCATGAATCAAGAGTGCTGGGGCATCAAACAGTGACGCGGGCCGCAGTCCTGATATCCCACCCGATCCAGCACTTCTCACCTTGGTTTCGCGAGACCGCGCGGGATACCGATTTGTTAGTCCTCTATGGGAGCCACCATGGGAGTGATAGCTATTTTGACTCGAGAATTCTCCACCGAGTTTCAGTGGGACCTCCCCTTACTCGACGGCTACGAATCCCTCTTTATGGAGGGCAGAGGAGAAGTCGCGCGAGAGCACGGGTTTCTGGGACATCGACAATCCGAACGTGGGTGGGCATCTACATGCGTATGCGCCCGACGTCGTTGTTCTGTTTGGATACAGCCAGCGAACAATGTGGCGCGCGCGCTCTTGGGCGGATCGGAATGGGGTTCCCATTCTCCTGATTAGCGACTCTGCCATCGCAAATCAGCGACTTGGGATACGGGGGAGGCTCAAGGATGTGATCGTGCCAGGCGCTTCTACAGGTCGGTGGCTGGTGCGCTAGCAATCGGTGATCGAACAGGTCCTACCACCACTACTACGGCCTTCCACCGCGACGGCTATTCGAAGGCGTCCTTCCGGTCGATATCGAATACCTCCGTGGGACAACACCCGACGTGCAGAGAGCGCGCGATTCGGTTCGCCGACAACATGGCATTCCAGCCGATGCGTTCGTTGTCAGCTTCTTTGGAAAGCTCATCGACCGGAAATGTCCGTTGGATCTCTCCTCGTCGGTCTCGCTTGCAATAGGGAGCGAGGAAGTCGTTGTTGGTTACTGTTCGTCGGGGACGGCCCGATGCGGTCTGAAGTGCAGCGAACAGCTCCGGAGCGGAGCACGTTCGCCGCTTTGTCAACCAAGCAGCGATTGGGAGTTACTACGCGTGCAGCGATTTCTGGCCGTGCCGTCGTACTTCGACTCGCATCCGTTGGTTGTGACCGAGGCGTCGGCCTTCGGGTCCTCTACTGGTTTCCGATCGTCTGGGTTGCGTTGGTGTGAACGACACAGCGCGCCCTGGAGTCAATTGTGTTGTATTTCCGGTGGGTGACCGCTCGGCTCTTGCCGAATCCATCCTTGCGTTGCATCAGTCACCCTCTGAGATGGCGAGGCTGAAGGATGGCGCGATACTCGTGGCCACAAGCCAATCGATGTCTCGTGCCGCTCACCTTCTTAAGAACGCGATGGATGAAACCGTGCGCCTGGGGCCTCGGTCGGCGGATATGGACGAATGATCCAGCTGGCTGATGTCAGCTACAGGACGCAGCGTTGTGTGACACTTAGTCAAATGGCCCAGGTTCGAATCGCCCACTCTTCCAGCCGCAGTGTGCTGGCCTTTCTCGTCGCCGCGATCGCGCTCACGATCGTTGCACTCGGGGCGACAAAGCTGTCGCTTGGGCCGCGAGCTGGCCTCGCGGTAGCAATCGTCGCGATGCTCGTCGCCGCCCTTGCACCGATCGTGATGTGGCGCGTGTCGCTTGTCAGTCCAGCGTCTGTTTATGCAATCGTGGTGGTTATCGGCATTGGGTTAGGCTCTATCGCTTGGTTCGGTCAACCGATCAGAGTCGGATCCAATCATCACACAGAATGGGTTACGCGTGCGGTCTTCCTCGTAGCGGCCAGCATGATTGCATTCTGGATCGGCTACGGCCTTTCAAGGGCACCTCGCGACATTCAGCAGTTCGTGCCGAGGTTTACGGCGTCCATCTGGGCGGTATCCGCGGTCTTCGCGGTTGGACTCGGGGCAAACGCGGTGCTGTTCGCAACGGGCCAATTCAGCTACCTCGCTTCCGCCCGAACAGACCCGTCGGCGTGGGTTCAGTGGGTTTATGCGGTTCCGGGCTTACGAGCGTCGCCGTCTACATAGCGGCCATCCACGCGTTCGGGAACGATTCACTCGTCCATCGTCGTCTCTTTCGTCGTCATGCTTGTTATCTCGACTGCCCTTGGCATTGCGTCGGGAATGAAGAGCAACGTTGTCTGGCCGCTTGTCTGGTGCTTTTTCATCTACTACTTCTTCAGGCGTCGCGTTCCAAGAGGATTGGTGCCCGGGATTCTCGTCGCGGCTCTGGTCCTTATCCCGTCGAATCTGTCTTACCGATCTGAAGTTCGCGGAGTGGGTCAGGTTGATACGTCGAGCGCAAGCATCGTCGGCTCAACCGCGGCGCAGACCCTGGTCAGCAGCTGGCACTTGTCGCTA
>CAWBVL010000004.1:0-121582 GCA_963792215.1 uncultured Actinomycetes bacterium | reverse complement strand
GCTCGCCGCCGACACGCTCGCCCTGGTTGAGATCGCGTCCGAGAGCAGGCACGAGCAGCGATCCTCGAGGCGCTCAGGCCCGATTCGCCGCGGCGCCAGGGCTCAGCTAGGCGAGGATCACGACTCGGTGCTCGCCGCGCTTCCGACACGGCGACCGGCCGCTCCGCTCGTGCTTGCCGGACACGTCGACACCGTCCCGCTGGCGGGCGCGGGAACCGGGGCGATCGACGGCGACCTCGTTCGTGGACGCGGGGCCGCGGACATGAAGGGTGGGCTCGCGGTGATGCTCGCGCTCGCCGAGGAACGGCGTCCGTAGCGAGACCGTCGACGTTGGCTACCTCTTCTTCGGGCGGGAGGAGGTGTCGATCGTGGAGTCGGCGTTGCTCCCGGCCCTCGACCGTGTGCCCGAGTTGCGGGAGGCGGCGCTCGCCGTCGTGCTTGAGCCCACCGACAACACGCTCGAGGTCGGCTGCAATGGGAACCTCCAAGCGGTGGTCAGGGTTCGCGGCCGCGCCGCGCACAGCGCCCGCCCCTGGCACGGCGACAATGCCATCCATGCCTCGATCGAGGCGCTCGCGCCGGTGGCCGAGCTCCCGGCCCACGACGTTGAGGTCGACGGTCTCGTGTTCCGCGAGGTGGTGTCGGTCACGACGATCGCGGGCGGTGTCGCGGACAACGTCGTGCCCGACCTCGTTGAGGCCGAGGTGAACATGCGCTACGCGCCGACCCGCGCGCCCGCCGAGGCCGAGGCACGGCTCCGAGAGCTGCTCGACCATCCGACCGCACAGGTCCAGATCGTCGAGCAACGCGCCGCCCGGCCGCGTCTGCCTCGACAACCCGCTCGTCCATCGGCTCCGCGCGTCGGGCGACCTCGAGGTTCGCCCCAAACAGGCGTGGACGCCGGTCGCGGAGTTCGGGATGGCCGGCATCGACGCGGTGAACCTCGGCCCGGGGGACCCGCGGTACGCTCACAGCGACGACGAGCAGGTCGCTGCGACCGCGCTCGCACGCACCTTCGACATCGTGTCGGCGTTCCTCGCCGAGGAGGCATAGGTGGTCCACCTGTCACCCCGGCTCCGCGAGGTGGAGCCGTATCCGTTCGAAGCGCTCGACCGCCGGAAGGCGGAGGCCATGCAGCGCCGGCCGGACGATCGTCGACTTCGGTGTGGGCGACCCGCGAGAAGAGACGCCGGCGATCGTGCGGGACGCCCTCGCCGCCGCGATCACGCCGATCTCGTCCTACCCGCGCGCAGCCGGGTTGCCGCGCGCTGCGCCGGGCGATCGCCGCATGGGTGCAGCAGCGCTACGGCGTTGCCCTCGATCCCGACACCCAGATCCTGCCGACCCTCGGGTCGAAGGAGCTCGTCTTCTCCCTCGCGCAGGCGGTGCTCGACCCCGCGGAGGGCCGAGACCTCGTGCTCACGACCGCGCCCGGCTACCCGATCACCGAGCGCGGGCGCGCGGTACGCCGGCGGCGACGTCCTGCGGCTGCCGCTGACCGAGGAGCTCGGCTTCCTGCCTGATCTCGCCGCGGTGCCGGACGACGCGTGGCGCGGGCCGCCCTCCTGTGGCTGAACTATCCGAACAACCCGACCGGCGCCGTGGCGCCGCTGTCCTTCTACGAGGAAGCGGCCGAACGGTGCCGTCAGCACGACGTGCTGCTCGCCTCCGATGAGGCGTACAGCGAGCTCTGGTTCGGCGACGCCCCGCCGGCCGGCGCGCTCCAGGTTGGCGACCCGACCAACCTCGTGGTGCTGCAGACGCTCAGCAAGCGCTCGTCGATGACCGGGTACCGCAGCGGGTTCGCGGCGGGCGATCCCGACCTGATCGGCGCGCTGCAGCGGCTGCGTCCGGCGGTCGGTGTCACGCCGCAGGAGTTCGTCCAGCGCGCGAGCATCGCGGCGTGGGGCGACGAGCGCCACGTCGAAGAGAACCGGGCGCGGTACGCAGCGAAGCGAGCGGATCTTCCTCGACCTGTTCGCGCGCCATGGCCTGCGCGTCGCAGGCAGCGAGGCGACCTTCTACCTGTGGGTGGCGGTCCCGGACGGTCGGACGTCGCTCGACTGGGCGCTCGATCTGCTCGACCGAGCCGACGTGGTCGTGGCGCCAGGTTCGTTCTTCGGACCGGAGGGCGAGGGGTTCGTGCGGATCGCGATGGTGCCGACGCTCGCTGAGTGCGAGCAGGCGGCTGCCGCGTTGGACCGCATCTTCGCCGAGGTGACCGCATGATCGCGGACCTCGAGCAACGGGTGGAGGCCACCTGGGCCGCCGCCGAGGGCGACCCCGGCGCGACGCTCGACGTCGAGGCGATCGAAGCGACGATCGACGGGCTTGACCGAGGGGAGCTCCGCGTGGCCGAACCCGACGGCGCCGGACCGTGGCGGGTCAACACGTGGGTGAAGCAGGCGGTGCTCCTTTACTTCCGGGTGCGTGGGCTCGAGACGACCGACGTCGGCCCGTTCGAGTACCACGACAAGGTTCCGCTGAAGCGCGGGTTCGCCGAGGACGGCGTCCGCGTCGTGCCGCCGGCGACGGTTCGCTACGGTGCGCACGTCGAGCCCGGCGCGGTGCTGATGCCGAGCTACGTGAACATCGGCGCGTGGGTCGGCGCCGGCACGATGGTCGACACGTGGGCCACCGTCGGGTCATGCGCGCAGATCGGTCGCGATGTGCACCTGGCGGGCGGCGTCGGCATCGGGGGCGTGCTCGAGCCCGTTCAGGCCGCGCCGGTGGTGATCGAAGACGGCGCGTTCATCGGGTCGCGGTGCATCGTCGTCGAAGGCGTTCATGTCGGTGCCCGTGCCGTGCTCGGCGCAGGCGTCGTGCTGACATCGAACACGCCCGTGATCGATCCGCGCGGCAGCGAGCCAGTGGTGCATCGGGGGAACGTGCCGGCCGGCGCGATCGTGGTCCCGGGTTCCCGCTCGAAGGAGTTCCCTGCGGGCACATACGGCATGCCATGCGGGCTGATCATCGGCGAACGGACCGAGGCGACCGACGACAAGGTCGCGCTCAACGAGCTGCTCCGCGAGGCCGGCTCGTCGATGGGCTGACCATGCCCGACCGCGCCGACACCCGGATCGTCGAGTCGCCGATCGCCGCGACCTGGCGGTCGATCCAGCACGAGAAGGCGATCCTGGTCGGCATCGGACCGGGCATCGCCGAGGAAGACCTTGACGAGCTTGCGGCGCTCGCGGACTCCGCCGGGGCCGAGCCAGTCGGCAGGATCGTCCAGAGCCGGAGCGAACCCGACCCGCAGTTCTGGATCGGCAAGGGCAAGGTCGAGGAGCTTCACCAGCTGCTGCACGCGACCGGCGCGCAGCTGGTCGTCTTCGATCAGGAACTCACTCCCGGACACCTCCGGGCCCTCGAGGCGCGGCTCGACGTCAAGGTGGTCGACCGGACCGCGCTGATCCTGGACATCTTCGCCCTGCACGCCCACACCCGCGAGGGCAAGGCCCAGGTCGAGCTCGCGCAGCTGAACTACCTCCTGCCCCGCCTGCGCGGCTGGGGCGAGGCGATGAGCCGGCTGGGCGGCGGGATCGGCACGCGGGGTCCGGGCGAGACGAAGCTCGAGTCGGACCGCCAGCACATCCGCCGACGGATCACGAAGCTCCGACGCGACGTGAAGGACATGCAGCGCTCGCGCGACACGCAACGCGCGAGCCGGCAGCGCTCCAACGTCCCACAGGTCGCGATCGCCGGATACACGAACGCGGGCAAGTCCTCATTGATGCGCCGGCTGACCGGCGCCGAGGTGATCGTGGCGAACCAGCTGTTCGCGACGCTCGACCCAACCACCCGACGGATCGCGCTGCCCGGCAGCCGCAAGGCGACGATCTCGGACACCGTCGGGTTCGTTTCGAAGCTCCCGCACGACCTGGTGGAGGCGTTCCGCTCGACGCTCGAGGAGGTGACGCTCTCGGACATGATCGTGCACGTCGCCGACGCGTCATCCTCGGCGGTCGACGAGCAGATCGAGGCGGTGCGCCGCGTCCTGGACGAGATCGGCGCATCGAACATGCCCGAGGTCCTCGCGCTGAACAAGATCGACCTGCTGCCCGGGTCACGCCGAGCGCGACTCGCGCTCCGCTACCCGGGCTCGGTCCCGGTCTCGGCGGTCACAGGCGAGGGCGTCGACGGACTGCTCGAGGCGATCGGCGCCACCGTGCCGACGCCTCCGGTCGACGTGCGCGCGCTGATCCCGTGGGATCGTGGCGACCTCGTCGCGATGCTCTATCGAGACGCCGAGGTGCTGAGCGCCCATGCGGAGCCGGACGGCACGCAGGTGCACGCGCGCGTAGGACTCCGCGAACTCGCAGCGGTCCGGCCGTTCACCAGCGGGATCGTCGGCGAGCCGGCGAGAACCACCGAAGCGGCCGATTAGGCGAGCGGCGACCCGATCGACCAGAGCGCCGCGTCATCCCAGGGCGGGACGATCACGGTGTCCGGGTTCTGCCCGCGCTCGTCGGCGAAGCGCGATGCGAGCAGCTGGAGCCGAACCGTCAACGGGATCTGCGCCAGGACCGATGGCAGGTTCGACGTCTCGACAAGCCGCGTGACGCCGAGGCCGGCGCCCGCCGCCGCGACGGCGACACCCTCCACGAGCCCGTCTTCATCGCCTGAGGTGATCGCGACCAGGTGGTCATCTCCGGTGAGCGGCACCGCCGTCCCGTGCAGGAAGAACTCCGCATCGTGTCCTTCGGCGAGCACCCGGGCGCCCTCACGCACCTTGAGGGCCCCCTCCTTGGCTGTGACCGACGAATGGCCCGACCCAACGATCTGGAGTGACCGGCGGGGGATCGGGACCTGTTCCGTGCCTGGGGCGGCCAAGGCGGCTCGTACCGCGTCCGGCACCCCCTGCAGCGCATCGGTCGTGATCGAGTCGGCGCCCATCTCGGCGGCGATCATCGCGAGGACCAGCAGCGCCGTCGTGTAGCTCACGGTGTAGGTCTCGGATGTCTCCTTCGGAACGGTCGCGATCACGTCGTTCATGCCGATCCCCTCGCGGGCGATCGTGACGGTCTGGATCGCCGCCGCGAAGGCGAGGGCACGGGCGGCGAGCGCATAGGACGTCTCGCCCGTGTGCGTCACGACCACGACGCCGTCCTTTGGGCCGACGATCGGCGCGTTCTTCACGAACTGCATCGACGAGACCGCGTGGGCGGAGCGGCCCGCGTCCTGGAGCATCGCTGCGCCGAGGTGCGCGGCGTGTTGGCTCGTGCCGGTTCCGACCGTCCAGATCCGCCGCACGCGGTGCAGCGCCTCGGCGGCCGCGTGGACCTCCTGGCGGACCGCCCCTGACGTCAGGAGTCGCTCGAGCTCGTCCGGTTGCGAGGCGATCTGATGAGCGAGGTTGGTGCGGCGGTCCGGCGTCATGTGGACTCCTCGTGCGCGGTGGCTCGGGAGCCTAGCCGAAGCTCAGAGCTTGCGGAGCACCGCGACCACCTTGCCGGCGATGCGCCCACCGATCATCTCGAACGGCGACATCGTCGGGTTCTCGGGGATGAGCATGACGCGCGGGCCGTCGTGGCCGAGGCGCTTCACGGTGGCCTCGTCCTCGCCGGGACCGGGTAGCAGCGCGGCCACGATGTCGCCATCGTCGGCGGCCTCCTGCGAACGCACGACGACCAGGTCGCCGTCCAAGATCCCGGCCTGGACCATCGAATCGCCGGTGACGCGCAATGCGAAGTGGTCGCCCGAGGACGTGAAGTCGGCGGGCACCGCGACGTAGTCCTCGACCTGCTCGGTCGCAAGCACCGGGGCGCCCGCCGCGATCCGTCCGAGCACCGGGACCGTCGTGCCGGCGGCCCTTGCCTCGTCGGTCGACAAGGTCATCGCCCTGGGCTTGGTCGGGTCTTTGTGGAGGAGACCCATCCGCTCGAGGTTCGACAGCTGCGCGTGCACCGAGGAGGAGGAGTTCAGGCCGACCGCCTCGCCGATCTCACGCACCGTGGGGGGATAGCCACGCTCGCGGACGGTCTCTGCGATGAAGTCGAGGATGCGCTGCTGGCGAGCGGTGATGTCAGACACGGTCCCTACCCTCCTGACGTAGCCCGATCACGGCTGGAACCCATGGGCCGCAAGGTAGCACCCGTTCTGGGGGAGTGCAAACATATGTTCGACCGAGCTCTTGACACCGAACAGGCGTTCGCCCATCCTGGCGACATGGAGCGAACGTACGTTCGCCGACGCCGCACCGTCGCCGTGGTCGCCGCTGCGCTGGTCGCGGTCCTCATGAGCCCGCTGGCGGCGGGCGCCGTCCGACGGGGGGAACCGTCGGCGCCCGCCGCACAGCAGGTTGTGGTCGTCCAGGCCGGCGACACCCTGTGGTCGATCGCCCAACGGGTCCGGCCGGGCGACGATCCGCGCCAGGTTGTTGCGGAGATCGCCGCGACCAACGGCGTGCAGCCGGGCGCATTGACCGTCGGCGCCTCGCTCGTCGTGCCGCTCGGTTGACGGGCTCCTCGTGCCGGTTCTAGGGTTCGCGCCGCCACAACATCTTGTGGCTCTTGACGATGCGCTGCCCTTGGTGTGGTGTCGACGACGACCGCGTGGTGGATTCCCGCGCGGCCGACAGCGGCGAGGCCATCCGGCGGCGCCGCCACTGCGTCGCCTGCGGCCGCCGGTTCACCACCTACGAGCGCATCGAGGACGTCGGCCTCGTGTTGATCAAGCGCGACGGATCCCGGGAGCCCTGGGACCGCGACAAGCTCGAGGCGGGCATCCGCAAGGCCCTCACCGGCCGGCCCGTGACCAACATCCAGATCGACCAGATGCTCGACCGGATCGAGGCTCGGGTCCGCAAGAAGGGCCCCGAGGTGGCCTCCAGCGTGGTCGGCGCCGCGGCGCTCGGCGCGATGCAGCGGACCGACGAGGTCGGCTATCTCCGGTACGCGAGCGTCTACAAGGACTTCCAGGCGGCCGGCGATTTCGAGCGGGAGCTGGGCCTCCTGCTGGAGAAGAAGGAACCCGCCAAACGGCGCAAGGGCTAGTCCCGCCGGGCTATCGCGCGGCCTGCCAGCGATCGTTGGCTCTGGACCCTGGGATACTAGATGTTGTGGTCGTGGAAAAGGTTGGCCACTACCCCTTGACGTCTGGGGGTGTGCGGTCCATCATGCGCGGGCTGCGAGTTACACGGTTGTAACTCTCCACACGGGTTCCACAGGTTGTCCACACATGGAGCCCTCTCGGAGGGGTACCGGAGACGTCGAGGGGAAGGCAAGGAGGGGTCCAGTGGTCATACGCGAGGGGGACGTCGAGGTCATCAGGCAAGGGTTGACCTTCACGCGCTACTTCACCACCGAGGGGGTGCACCCCTTCGACCAGGTCGAGTGGGAGACCCGCGACGCGGTGATCCCGAACTTCAAGGAGGGCGGCAACGCCTTCGAGCAGCGCGACGTCGAGTTCCCGATCTCGTGGTCCCAGAACGCCACCAACATCGTTGCGCAGAAGTACTTCCGTGGTCCCCTCAACACCCCGCAGCGTGAGTACTCCGTCCGCCAGCTCGTCGGCCGGGTCGTCGACACCATCACCGGCTGGGGCACCAAGAACCGCTACTTCGCGACCGACCAGGACGCCCGGGTCTTCGCCGAGGAGCTCACCCATCTGCTGGTCAACCAGAAGGCCGCCTTCAATTCGCCGGTCTGGTTCAACGTCGGCGTGCCCGACACGCCCCAGCAGTGCAGCGCCTGCTTCATCCTCGCCGTCGACGACCACATGAGCTCCATCCTCAACTGGTACGTCGAGGAGGGCACGATCTTCAAGGGCGGTTCGGGCTCCGGCATCAACCTGAGCAGGATCCGCTCGTCCAAGGAGCCGCTCGCGGGCGGCGGGACCGCCAGCGGCCCGGTCAGCTTCATGCGCGGCGCCGATGCGAGCGCCGGCACGATCAAGTCGGGCGGCAAGACGCGTCGCGCGGCCAAGATGGTGATCCTCAACGTCGATCACCCCGACGTGCGCGAGTTCATCTGGTGCAAGGCGACCGAGGAGCGGAAGGCGCGTGCGCTCCGCGACGCGGGCTTCGACATGGACCTCGACGGGCGCGACAGCTACTCGATCCAGTATCAGAACGCGAACAACTCGGTGCGCGTCACCGACGAGTTCATGCAGGCCTTCGAGAACGACGCCGATTGGCGGCTGAAGGCCGTCAAGACCGACGAGACGATCGACACGGTGCGCGCCCGCGAGCTGATGCGCGAGATCGCGCAGGCCGCGTGGGAATGCGCCGACCCCGGCATGCAGTACGACACCACCATCAACGAGTGGCACACCTGTCCGGCGTCGGGCCGGATCAACGGCTCGAACCCGTGCTCGGAGTACATGCATCTGGACAACTCCGCGTGCAACCTCGCGAGTCTCAACCTGATGACGTTCATCGACGCCGAGGGCAACTTCGACGTCGCGAGCTTCCGACACGCCGTCGAGGTTGTGTTCACCGCACAGGAGATCGTCGTCGGGGAGTCGGACTACCCCACCAAGAAGATCGGCGACAACGCTCGGTCGTACCGGCAGCTCGGGCTCGGCTACGCCAACCTCGGCGCCCTGCTGATGGCGCGCGGCCTCCCGTACGACTCCGAGCAGGGCCGTGCGTGGGCCGGCGCGATCACGGCGTTGATGACCGGCTGGGCGTACCGGACCAGCGCGCACATCGCCGAGGTCACGGGTCCGTTCAACGACTACGAGCCGAACGGCGACGCGATGCTCCGCGTGATGCGCAAGCACCGCGCCGCGGCCGACACCATCGATCCCGAGCTCGTGCCTGAGGCGATGCTGTCCGCGTCGAAGCAGGCCTGGGACGAGGCCGTCGCGCTCGGTGAGCGCCACGGCTACCGCAACGCGCAGGCGAGCGTGCTGGCGCCGACCGGCACGATCGGCCTGATGATGGACTGCGACACCACCGGCATCGAGCCGGAGCTCGCGCTCGTCAAGACCAAGAAGCTCGTTGGCGGCGGCACGATGCAGTTCGTCAACCAGACGGTGCCGCGCGCGCTCGCGAAGCTCGGCTACGCGCCCGACCAGGTCGAGGATGTCGTCGCCTACATCGCCGAGCAGAACTCGGTGGTCGAGGCGCCGCACCTCCGTGAGGAGCACTACCCGGTCTTCGACACCGCGATGGGTGGCCGGCCGATCCACTACATGGGCCACGTGCGGATGATGGCCGCGGCGCAGCCCTTCATCTCCGGCGCCATCTCCAAGACGGTGAACCTGCCGGAAGAGGCCAGCGTCGAAGAGGTGGAGCAGCTGTTCGTCGAGAGCTGGAAGCTCGGTCTGAAGGCGGTCGCGATCTACCGCGACAACTGCAAGGTCGCGCAGCCGCTGTCGGCCGACAAGAAGAAGGCCGCGACGCCCGAGCCGGCAGAGCTCGCGACGCCGGTGCGCAAGCGCCTGCCGATGTCGCGGCCGTCGATCACGACCTCGTTCCAGGTCGGCGACGCAGAGGGGTACATCACGGCGGGCTCGTATCCGGACGATGGCCTCGGCGAGATCTTCCTGAAGACCTCCAAACAGGGCTCGACGCTGTCTGGCGTGATGGACGCGTTCGCGATCGCGGTGTCCCTGGGTCTGCAGTACGGCGTGCCGCTGGACGCCTTCGTCTCGAAGTTCATCAACACGAAGTTCGAACCGAGCGGCATGACCAACGACCCGGACATCCGGTTCGCGAGTTCGCTCGTCGATTACGTGTTCCGCCGGCTCGCGATCGACCACCTGCCGGCAGAGGCTCGAGAGGGCCTTGGTATCCGGTCGATCGAAGAGCGCACGCTCGAGACGCAGGCGAAGGTCGCGGAGCTCGAGGCGGGGCCGGCGGCGACACCGCGTGAACCCGCTCCGGTCGAGGCCGCGCCGACGCTGCCGCCGCCGCAGCGGATCGAGATCACCGACAAGCCGACGGCCAAGGTGCTCGATGCGCCGCTCTGTTACCAGTGCGGCTCGAAGATGCAGCCGGCGGGCTCGTGCTACGTCTGCGGGAGTTGCGGTTCCACCAGCGGTTGCTCGTAGACTGCGGCCGTTCGGACGACCGACCACGGGCCGGGGGTTCGCCCCCGGCCCGCTGCGTTCCCGCGAAGGAGGTGCGAGGGTGGGGGACAACTCCGCGAAGCTGCTGGGGCTGCATCACGTACAGCTGGCGATGCCGACGGGCGAGGAAGAGGCCGCGGTTCGCTTCTACGGCGCCATCCTCGGCCTCACGCAGGTCGAGAAGCCGCCGGAGCTTGCGCCTCGCGGCGGCGTCTGGTTCCGCGACGGCGATCTCGAGGTACATCTCGGCGTCGAGGAGCCGGAGTTCGCGCCGGCGCGCAAGGCGCACCCCGCGTTCCTTGTGCGGAACCTCGCGACGCTTCGCGAGCGGATCGAGACGGCTGGCTATCGCGTGACCGACGACGTGCCACTCGAAGGGTTCTACCGGTGTCACGTGCGTGATCCCTTCGGCAACCGGATCGAGCTGGTCGAGCCGGTCTCGTGACCGAGCTGCCGTTCCGGAGGCTCCGTCCCGAGGCGAAGCTGCCGTCGGCGCAGCATCCGGGTGACGCCGGACTCGATCTGTGCTCGGCCGTCGACGTAGTCGTCAAGCCGGGGGAGCGCGTGATGATCCCGACCGGTGTCGCTGTGGCGATCCCCGATGGGCATGCGGGGCTGGTGTTGCCCAGGAGCGGCCTCGCGTCGAAGCAGGGCCTGACGATGGCGAACTCGCCCGGCTTGATCGACGCGGGCTATCGCGGCGAGGTGATCTGTGCTGCGGTCAACCTGGATCGTGAGGACGCCGTCGAGATCCTGGTCGGCGATCGGATCGCGCAGCTCGTGATCGTCGAACTACCGGCCGTGGAGCCCACATGGGTGGACGAGCTCCCCGAGAGCAGTCGCGGCGAGGGAGGGTTCGGCTCCACGGGGGCCCGATGATCGTTCGGCTCGAACGCGTCGAGGATCGTGCCGCGTCGATCGAGGTCGAGCGGGCCGCGTTCCCGACGGCCGAAGAGGCGACGATCGTCGAGCAGGTTCGCGATGAACCTGGATCGTTCGCGCTGGTTGCCGAGCAAGACGGCGTCATCGTTGGGCACGTGCAGCTGAGCGCAGCCTGGATCGGCGGTGCGGAGGTCCTGGCGCTCGGGCCGATCGGTGTTGCGCCACGCAGTCAAGGGAAAGACATCGGTTCGACCCTGCTCGCGGACGCTCTATCGGAGGCGGGTCGACGGGGAGCCGCCGCTGTCATCTTGCTCGGGTCCCCGACGTACTACGGCGCCCGTGGCTTCGAACCGGCCTCGCGCTACGGCTTCGCGAATCCGTTCGCCGGCGTGCGACACGAAGGGTTCCAGATCGCCGAGGCGGATCTCCAGATCGCAGTGATGGACGACATCCGTGTGCGAGCGATGTCCGGCGAGGTGCGCTGGCACCCCGCGTTCAGCTAGCGACTCACGCGATGAACGCGGCGAGCGACGCGGCTTCTTGCTCGACGTCTCGACGCGCGTCCCTGGGGAGCGGCTCGAATGCCGACGTCGTGACGCGCCCGTTCTCTGATCGCCAGGTGCCGGCAACCTTGCCATCGACGAGGAACGTGCCGATGGACTGCGGCATCTTCGTGCTGAAGATGCATGACCGGAATCGCTCGGGGAGGATCTGCGTCCGTCTCGCGTGCACGAGCAATGTGGCGTCCCACGTCGGGAGGAAGCGGACCGGCGCGGGCGCGTCGGGCGGCGGCAGCGGCGCCCCCCGAACATCGACGAGTTGCTCGTCGCTCTCGGTCTGGAAGGCTCGGAAAGGAAGACGGCCGATGACGGCGTCGATGATCTTCGGTGTCAGCCCGGTGAAGACCGCGATGTCGGCGCGTGAGGCCGGCCCGAACGCGGCGAGGTACCGGCGGATCAGAAGCTCTTGCCCCTCGTCAGCGGTCGCATCGCGAGGACCGACCCATGACTCTGCGAGCCCATAGAGATCGGCCCGCCGGTTCTCCCACGTGCCCGATGGCGGCACGCGCACGATCGGCGTCCACAGACCAACGCCGACGAAATCAGTTGCGGGGAGCTCGAGCGCCTCGAGGATCTCCTTCTTCCGCTTCGGACCGTCGACAAGCAGTGTCCGACCGCGCCGGTCGATCGCACGGAGTCGCTTCTCTTCAGGCCGACGCTTCGTCGCTCGGAACCACCACTCGCGCAGGGGTTCGTCGATCGCGGTCGAGAACGGCCAGAAATCGCGGCGCGATACGAGGTGGATGGTGGCCCGCATCAGTGTTGCCTGGACGACCGCACGCCGTTCGAGCGCGCGAGTCAGATCCTCTCGCCGGAGGCCTTCGAGACGCGTCCACAAGCCGATATAGCCGCTGGGCGCGTACTGGTCTTGCAGCCCGCACATGCGCTCGAGGGCGCGAGGGATCGAGATCGAGGCGCGCTCCAAGAGCAGCTGGCGCGCAAGCAAAGCGCGGTTGAGCTCCTGTTGCGTCAGAACCCTCGAGGACGGCATCGGCCGGAGTCTAGGGCCGGCGCCGCCCGTTGAAGGGGCGTTCGTTCGCTCCTAGTATGGGTGTCCACGCGGACGTGGCTCAGTTGGTAGAGCACCACCTTGCCAAGGTGGGGGTCGCGGGTTCGAATCCCGTCGTCCGCTCCAGGTTCATCAGCGGGAAACAGAATCGCAGCACGAGCCAGATGGAACGCAACCCCGGCTTCCCTCCTTGCGGCATTCTTTGCCGCGGTTACCGGACCGGCAGGCGGGAGATCGCCGCTCCACTCCCGGATCGCGTTACTGGCGCCGCGGTGCGTCTGAGGCCAATGGGTCGGAGTCGGGCACCCGCGTGACGGCGTCGCCCATCTGGCGTGCACGCGCCGCAGCGGCATCGGGGTTGGCTTCCCGCTTGATCTCCTGCCCCTTCGATTCCACGGACGTGCTGGCGCGCTCCCAGTAGCGCTGCATCGTGCGGACCCCGCCCCCGCCGACCGCGACGATGAACGCGCCGACGACCGCCACGAGGATCGCGTAGTAAAGACCGTTCACGATCGCGGGGGCGATCAGGAGCTCGTTGAGGGCAGCGAAGACTCCGAAGATCAAGATGGCTGCGCCGGCTGCCCGCGCGATCCACTCGCCGCCAGAGACGGTAGCGAGCGTGGCCTTCAGCAGATCCGTCACGACCTTCGCGAGCGCCGAGGCGATAACGAGGATGACCACGGCGACGAAGATCCTCGGCAGATACACGATCAACCCGTGCAACAGGTCGCTGACCGGGTTCGGACCGAACGCGCCGAAGGCCAACTGCAAAGCGACGAGGAATACGGCCCAGAACACCAGTTTGGCCAGGATGTCCGAGGCATCGAAACTGCTGCGCTTCAGCGCCGTGCCGAACGAACCGCGCTCTACCCATCCGTCGAAACCCACGCGCTCGAGGAGTCGGTCGACGACTGCTGCCAGCACCTTCGCGACTATGTACCCGATCAGCAGGATGAGCAGGAAACCGATCAGCTTCGGCACGAACGTCGCCACGCTGTCCCAAGCATCGGTTAGGCCATGTTGGAAATCGATCGCAACCATCTGGATCCCCGCTTTCCTGAGGAGTACCTCTCCTTCGGCCCTGCCTACCCATCTCTCAGAACGGGAATCCCGGAACGGAGAAAAGATCCGCCGATACTCGCCACGCCGCATGCAAACGGAGGGTGCCCCGTCGTAACCCTCGGTCGCTAACGCCCGAAGATCACTGCGATCAACGCGACCGAGACGAGGACGCCTCCGAGGAGGCCGAGGCCCCATAACGCCTCGACCCAAGGCCCGTCAGCGTCGGACGTCGAACGCTCGGTTCCATGGCTCCGTGTGCTCATAGAACCGCGCTACCCGCAGGTCTGGCGTCGAGCCGGGACTTTCGGCTATTTCTCGCCGCTGAGGGTTCGCCGTCTCCGCCGGCGACGACCTAGTGCTTGAGCGTTTGGAATCCGCCACTCTCGGAAAGAACCCTTGTCCCGGAATCCAATCCAAGCATCGAGGGGCCCATCGACCGGTGACCGACATCCACACCGATCTCCCTGCGTCGGCCGTCGCACCAGCATTGGCGCGAGAGGCCCTGGACGGCTGGCTGAGCGCTCTGGTGGGCGAGCAGACCGCGGACGATGTTCGGGTCATGGCGACCGAGCTCGTCGCCAACGCCGTACGCCATGGCGGCCTGGCCGAAGGCGACAAGATCGTCCTGTCGGGGACCGTCGAGGACGTCGTGAGGATCGAGGTGGAACAGCCCTCACCGGCGATGGAGGTCAACGTTCGGCGGGGCGACGATCTGGCCGACTCTGGACTGGGACTGCTGATCGTCGATACGGTCGCCAAGCGCTGGGGAGCTGTGGAGGGTCCTCCCGGCGTCGTGTGGTTCGAGGTCGATCCGTGACCTCGCAGCTGCCGGAGACCCGCATGGGAGCTGACCCATCCTTCGAGGACCGGATCCGAAGAACAGATCTGACGTCGAACTGGTCGCGTGCTCCAGGCTAGCTCGTTCGACCTCTCCGAGGGTCCGTGGCCAACGCGATCCGTGCGGGAACCCCGAACATCTTGTCCACGACCGAGTATTCCTCGGATTCGCTTACCAGGACGTCGACCTCGGGGTTCTCGTGGTTCACGGCGATCGCGAAGCGCACGGGTACTGAGCGCACCGCCTCGTATTCCCTTCGGGTGAGCACGATCGGGTCGGTGCAGGTCGCGTCTCCACACTCGCACAGGTAGAGGTCCGTTCCCGTCCGTTCATCACCCCGGCCAACCGCATCGTCGAGCGTCCACTCGTTCATCTCGCGGAAGATCGTTTGGTTCGTGGCTTCGTCGGCACGCCAATCAGCCATCGGGACCATCGCCCACTTCGACGAGCGACGCGTCTCCGGTCGTCTCGTCCGCCCGTGTGAACCGGCGGATGAGATCCATCCCTTCGGCCTCGTCGATCAGTCGACCGTCGGTCTCGGTGATCTGAAGGACCCGCCTCGGTTCGCCACCGACCCCCACGATCGCCATACGGTGCCCGTTCTGCTGGGCCCGGTCGCTCGCCCAGAGGAGCACGTGAAGCCCGGCCGCATCCATGAAGGTGAGGTCGCGGAGATCGAGGAGCGCGGCGTCTGCGCCGTCTCCGATCGCCTGCTCAAGGTGTTGTTGCAGGGCAGGTGCGCACTGCATGTCCAACTCGCCGACGACGGCGAGCCGTGCAACACCGTTGGCCACGTCGGTTCGAACCATGAAGCGGGAGAATGCAGGAACCCCCATGGGGCACCGCCTTCCGGGCATAGCCGGTCTGCTGGAAACCGGCTGGTCCGTGACCGCGGCTGTGGGGTCTGGACGCTGGGTCCGTTTGCTTGGGACCCGACCACCCACACTACACCGACCCGTGTGTGCGGCATAGGGAGAAGATCGGTACTAGCGTCACAGGAAGGCCGGGACGTATCCTCGCCCCGTGGGGAATAGGCCGACATAGGGCCGCACGTGGATCGCCTCCGCGTCCTCATCGTCGACGGACCCGACGTGCGGCTGAACGAGCTGGCGCAGGCCATCACCGAACTGGGACACGAGGCATTGCCCAGGAGCGTGCCGGCCGAGGAGCTGGCCGCCCTCACCCGCAGAGAGGACGCGGACGTCGCGATCGTCATCGTCCACGAGGGGACCAAGCACGCGCTGCACTCGATCGACAGCATCGTGCACGAGGCTGCCTGTCCGGTGATCGCCGTCATCGACGTCCAGGACAGAGACTTCGTGAACGAAGCAGCCCAACGTGGCGTGTTCGCCTACATCGTCACCGGGGATGATCGGCAGGAGTTACAAAGCTCGATCGACATCGTGCTTCGTCGGTTCCGTGAGTACCACGCCTTGGAAGGTGCATTCGGTCGCCGAGCGGTGACCGAGCGGGCCAAGGGCGTCCTGATGGAAAGACACCACGTCGACGAGGTGGAGGCGTTCGAGATGCTCAGGCGGGAAGCGCGCCGCGATCAACGGAAGCTCGTCGATGTCGCCGAGGCGGTCCTGGCAACCTACCTGTTGCTTCCGTCGGGCCATGATGCGCCGGATGATGTCGGTCGCCCGGACGGTGGGAAGACTTCGCATCGCCCTGCCTAGATATCACCACGCCTATCGGGTCCTTAGGCCGTCGCCCGCGTGACGTGCGGAACGTACGTGGTCGGTCGGGGTGCTCATAAACAGGTCCTGATCGGGCGCGGCGGGGTCTACCCAGACCCCGCCGGTGAGGCGTCGCGGCTCCGGATCCAATGGTCCGGTCCATTCCGATGGGTTCGCGAGTCGCTCTAAGCTCCTGTCGTGCAGCCACCCGAGGATCCCTCACGTACGACGCAGCTGCTTGCCGAACGATGGGCGACTCGCTTCTCTGCGATCCAGCGGCAGATATCGCAAGGGGACACACTGAAATTCGTCGGCGCGGTGATCGCGGCGGGTGCCTGGATCACGTTCGTGCTCCTGACCAAGGGCACGACGGACTTCCAGTCGAGCGACCTCGTCATCCCCGTTGTGTTAACCGTGATCGCGATCGCGGTCGCCGGTTTCGGCTTCTCGCGTGAAAGGCGCGCGCGGAAAGAGTTGAGAGATGCGACCACAGGGCTCGCGCGCGATCTCGACACGAGGCCGACAGCGAGGCCGGAACCGGCGACAGAGCCGGAACCGGAGCAGCGGTCCGTGTGGCCGTAGCGAGCGTCGCGCCTTGTCCGCATTGGCACATCGTCGAGCGGTGATGAGCTCGCGATCCCGGTCCGGCTGAAACGAGATGTTCCAAGGGTCCTGGGCGCGGTACGCGGCCGAGACTCGTGAAGGCGTTCGGATCGTGTTGCTCGTTCCGTCCGACGCGCGACCGGAGGCCGGGGCGTTCGACCGCGAGGTCTGGGTGTCGTGCAAGCCGGAGCACGCGCACGCATTACCGCACGATGAGAACGACGCGGAGATGGCCTCCGGCGAGGAGCTCAGCCCGAGCGCTTGATCTCTTGGATCGAGTTGCCTCCATCCACCACGATCGACTGACCGGTGACGTAGCTCGCCCGGTCGCTCGCGAGGAACGCGACCACTTCGGCGATCTCGTCGGCGGTGCCTGAGCGGCCGACAGGACTCGCAAGCCCGTGGTCGATCTCGCCGTCGTCCGGGGGAGAGGTGGCGATCCAGCCGGGGGCGACTGCATTCGCGGTGACGCCGAACGGGCCGAGCTCCAGCGCGAGGCCGCGCATCAGACCCTCCATCCCGGCCTTGGCGGTCCCGTAGCCGGTCGACCCGGGATTGGTGACGACCGTGCCGGTGACCGAGGACACCATGACGATCCGGCCCCACCGGCGTTCGACCATGCCGGGCGCGACCGCGCGGGTGACGTTGTACGCGGTGGCGAGATTCATCGCGATCTCGAGGTCCCAAGTCTCGTCGTCGATCTCGAGGAAGTCGAGGAAGTCGAAGTCGGTGAGCCCGACGTGCATCATCCCGGCGTTGTTGACGAGGATGTCGATCCTCCCGAGGTGGTCGGTGGCGTCGGCGGCCAGCCGGCGAACCTGGTCGCGGTTGGTCAGGTCGGCGATGAAGCCGCGTGCGTGATCTCCGCCGAGGTCGGCGGCGCGCTCGTGGATGCGTTCGCTAGTCGAGGTGACGGCCACCGTTGCGCCCTCACGGACGAGCGCCTGCGCCGTCGCGAACCCGATGCCCAACGGGTTACCACAGCCGGTGACCAGAGCGGTCTTGCCGGCCAGTTCGTCGATCACGGGCGGCGTCCGGCGGCGGGCATGTGGGCAGCAGGTTAGCTGGCGCTCGCGGCCGGGACGCTCGATCGCCGGGCAGCCCACGCGAACACCCCGGGGTTGATCGTGATCGACAGCAGGGCGACGGCGACGACCACCTGGAATGCTTCTTCGGGCAGCAGCCCAAGCGCCGTCGCAGTGGTCGCAAGGATGAACGAGAACTCACCGATGTGCGCAAGTCCCGCGGCGACCGCGAGGCCTGTCGCCGCGGACGTACGGAAGAGCAGCACGAGGCCGAGCGCCGCGGCCGACTTGCCAACGACGACGATCGCCAGCACGACGGCGATCTCTAGCGGGTGATCGCGGATCACGGCCGGGTCGAGGAGCATCCCGACCGACACGAAGCACAGTGAACACGTCGGTCAAGCCGACGACCTGCTCGGCGCTTTTGCGGCCGACCGGAGACTCGCTCAACACGGCGCCGGCGAGGAACGCGCCGAGGGCCAGCGACACGTCGAACACAACGGAGGCCGCGTACGCGATCCCCAACGCGACCGCGACGACCGCGAGCGTGAACAGCTCCCGCGACCCTTCACGCTCGACGCGATCGAGCAACCACGGCAGCGCACGAGCGCCGACGATGAGCATCACGCCTGTGAGTGCTGCAGCCTTAAGCAGGGCGAGCGCTACATCACCGATGTGGTCGGCCGCGCTACCCGTCGAAGCGAGGACCGGAAGCATGACGAGCACGACGATGGTGACCAGGTCCTCAACGATCAACCAGCCGATCGCGACCCGTCCGGGCTCAGACGACGTCATGTCGCGGTGGTCGAGCGCGCGGATCAACACGACCGTGCTCGCGACCGACACGGCCACGCCGAGAACGATGGAGGCACGGAGATCCCAGCCGAACGCGAGGCCGGCTGCCGCACCGAGCCCGGTCGCGACCGCGATCTGCCCGAGGGCACCCGGCACGGCGATCCGGTAGACCGACACCAGCTCGGCGATGCTGAAGTGCAAGCCGACACCGAACATCAGCAGTGCAACCCCGATCTCGGCCAACTGCAGCGCGATATTCGGGTCGGCTGTCAGGCCCGGCGTGAAGGGTCCGATGGCGACCCCGGCCAGCAGGTATCCGACGATCGCCGGCAGCCCGAGGCGGCGCGCGATGAAGCCAGCGACGAGGGCAGCCGACAACGCGATCGCGAGGGTGGAGATGAGTGCCGTGCCGTGGGTTTCCACGGTTCCTCCTCGGTTGAGGGGATGCCGCAGACGAACGCGGTGATCTCGTCGTAGAAGCCGATCACTCGGGTGGTCTCGCGGATCTCGTCCGAACCGCATTCGGGACAGGTCGACGGCTTGTCCACAGACGGAGCATAAAACGGCCATCGGCGCCATCCGTGCATGTCAGGGGAGCCGAGTAGACTTGCGCGCGGCCCGGGGAACCCGGGCTTTCGTACGGCGGGGTGGCCGAGTGGTTAGGCAGTGGCCTGCAAAGCCGCGCACACCGGTTCGATTCCGGTCCCCGCCTCTCGCCGCGATAGCATGCCGCACACGGGCGGTTAGCTCAGGGGGAGAGCGCTTCCTTGACACGGAAGAGGTCAGAGGTTCAAATCCTCTACCGCCCACCAGCGGAAACGCTCGTCAAGAGCGAACCGTGCAGGGCCGTTGGTTGCAACCAGGTTGCATCGGCGGAGTGAACGGCAGATTTTGCGGCACGTCTGATGCCTCGTAACGGGTCAGTCTCGCGGTGTACGTTCCCCTTCATGGCGACGCTCGCCGCCTACGCGACGATGATGTGTCGGAGTCGCCAGCGACTCGGGCTGCCGGAGTGCCGTGCCACGAAGACCGAGGGTCCCCTTCACCAGAGTCGGTCGATGTTCCCCGGGTAGAGCTCGATCCGAGCTTCTAGGAAGGCCCTACGCCGAGCCCGCGCGCGTTCACTGAAGAACCCGCCGAGTGCAACCTTGTCGAAGCCGTCGCTGTCGCTCGGCAAAGGGTCATCCGGGGTGCCGCCTATCAGGACGGTTCCGGGCAGAAACTCCCATCCGGCTCGCTCGTAGAAGCCCCTCAGAGGCACGTCGCAGGTGAACAACCCGATGTCGACGCCGCTGGCCTCGATCGATCGGCGTGCCTCGGAGACCAACCGGCCGCCGTAGCCGTGCCCCCGTTCCTCCTGATCGGTCACCACGGCTGCGAGTCCGGACGCCGACCACTGCTCGCCAGCGTGCTCGATCTCCTTCGACAACACATCGAGTGCGGCCAGCACCTTCTCGTCGTTGCGGACCAACAGGATGGAGACGGGCGCGAGCGCAGGGTCGTGCCAGGGGCCGTCGCTTGTCCCATCCGCTGGCCAGGCCTGATCCTGCAAAGCCAGCATCTGGGCACGAAGCTCGATGCGGACCTCAGCCTCGGGGAATGTCAGGATCCGCAACTCGCTCATACTCAGGTCGGTCTCGCTTGATCTCTCGATGCACGCCCGGCTTGACGGGACGCTATCAGCGTGAGGACGACAGATACGAACGGAAGCGTCAGGTGACCTCGAAGACCGAATCGAGCGGCCTTAGGACGGCACAGCGATAAGTCGGTAGTGCTTCTCAGCTTCAAGGGCTTCGTCCTCGGCAGTCTCTCGGTGGCCGTCGCAGACCATCGTGCCGACGTAGTTCCACACGCTCCGGAGCGCGTGATCGCCTTCCATCGGTTGCTCAGACAGGATCGCCCACGAGGCAGAGTTCTCGCATCCCGGCGAACTACAGGGGTAGCCGCTCATGGGTGTAACTCTAGACTTCGGGGCCGATCAGAGCTGCGCGGCCTCGGGCAGGCGAACCGAGGCGGCTTTCGCTCCTCGATATCTCGGGTCCGAAGCCGCGTGGGCGAAATCAGTGACGTCCGCCGACCTCATCCGGTTCGGGATCCGTGGGCGGGAAGACTTCGGGCTGCTCGGGGTCGGGCGGCGGCAACGGATCTGGCATACCCGGCGTGGGTTCGTCGGGCTGGCCGGGCATCGGCGAGTCCGGCTGCGGGTCGCGCATCGCATCCCCCTTTGAATCGTTGCGACTGCAGTACCCCCTCACGGACCCTCCATTCGGTCCTGTCTCGGGCGGGCCGCCTCGGCTCCTACTGCTTGCGGACAACCCACGCTTGCTCATTCGGCCAGCGTTGCGCCCATCTGACCGTCGCCATCCGATAGGGGACGTCTGAACCCGCCGAAGGTGCGCCGATCTCGATGAGATTCTCGATCTCGAACCCTGAACGCCGAAACAAACGGATCATCTCGCCGTGCGGAATATGGAACTCTACAGAGGCTGCCGTGTTGTTCGCGTCGACGAACCGGTGCATCCCGAAGTGCGGGCGTTGAAGAGACTCTGTTGCTTTCTCCCCGTCGTTTGGGAACGTGAGCATCAGCAGGTAAGAGTTCCCGAGACATACCAGACGTCCTCCGGGCCGAAGGATCCTCGCAGCTTCCGGGATCCAGCGATGCGGATCGCACCAGATGATTGCACCGTATTCACTCACCGCAAGGTCGAAGGATGCATCACGGAACGGGGCGCGTTCGGCATCTCCATGCACGAGCGGGAAAGGGATTCCAAACTCTCGCTGAAACATGGGCAGCAGGTGCAGTTCATCTTCTGGAACGTCCCAATGTACCCCAGCGCATGCGCTCGTCCGCCCACCGCTCCCGACCCGGCGCGACCCAATTCTCGGCGTCGGCGTCCCAACTCGCGCGGTTCGATGCAACGTGGCCGTCCACCTTCGAACCCTATCCGCATGCACTGAGGCGAGACTCTCAGGGGTTTCCGGGGACATTCCGGAACCCTCGGGCATCGGGGCGTCGTCTACGGTGAGCGACGTGAACGCAGCGTTGGATGCGTGTCGGAATACGTCAGAGGTTCGAATCCTCTAGCGCCACCAGTTGCGACGAACACCGTCGAACTCAAGGTTCTTCAGCCGGGTCCCGACCAGGGTTGTATGGCTGATGAAGCGCTCTATCCCGACCGGTGCTTCGCATGCTGGCGAACGCTCGAGCCGCACGAGGTCTGGCGCAACGCCGAGCTGAACGGCCATGACGTCGCGCGCGCCTTCTATTCGTGCACGGCCGATCACGACCTGATGCACGTCGACTGGTGGACGGACTGGCGTGACTTCGTTCCGCTCGAGCGGATCCGGATCCTCGACCCGTCGCTCGGCGACGGAGGAACGACGTGGGGCGGCATCCTGTTGCCGCAGCAGCCTGCGCTCCGCAAGTCACGCGCGTGGTCTCTCGCCTGACCGCCGCGCCTACGTAAGGACGTGCGGATTCGCGTTCCTATCGGGCGCTGGGTACGCTGCGTCGATGCCGCTCACGATCCGTATCCCAAAGACGTCGCCCGAGTTGAGCCGTCGGCAAGCCGTGTATATGGCCCGCGAGATCGCGTTAGAAGACGGACATACCGATCAGGCGCTTCGTCGGTCGCGGAGTCGGATGGAGGAGGTCGACGGCGCCGTCTTGTGGGAGTACGTGATCGAGTTCCCCGATCACGAGTAGCACGCCGATCAACGTTCGGCGAGTCGGTGTCGACCTGCCTGCGAAAGTACGTCGACTTCAACGGCCGGGCCTCACGCAGCGAGTACCGGCGGTTCTTCCTGTTCGCAGTCCTTGTTGATCTTGGCGTCTTCGTGCTGACCGCGGCGATCGGAACACTCACTTCTTCGTGCTTTCGATCATCGCGTTGTTCTTGCCGCTGACGGCCGCCGCGGTTCGGAGGTTGCACGACACCGGGAAGTCGGGTGGTGGTGGTTCACGACGTTCATCCCGACCATCGGTTGGATCATCGTGCTGTTCCTGTTGGTGCAACGACCGCAGCGGTGGGAGAACAAGTACGGCGGCTATGTGGGCGAGCAGTTGTTGCCGAACCCCGCGCCGGCGCCGCCGTCGCCCGATGCGCCGCCTTCGATGCCGTCACGGCTCGACGGCCGCGGGACGCCGTACGGTGCTGCTAGATCTCGTCCCAAGGGACCGCGGCATACACCCCGCTCAGCGTGTCGATGCGATCCTGTGGTGTGTGGAGCTCGATGTCGTCGATCGCCGACACGCGTCCGATCCCTCGAGCGCTCGAGACGAATGCACCGACCATCGCGGCCGCGTCGGGTACGTGCACAGGTAGATCCCGCATCGAGACGCCGTGACCTGGGCCGTACGTCTCCAGGAGTTGCTTCGTGATCCCGTCGAGCATCGGCGCATCGGGCCAGACCACGCCGCCCGCATCGAACAGCCCGATGTTGGCCATCGTGGTCTCCGCGATCCGACCGTCCGGTGTCGTGAGCAGGGCGTCGTCGAAGCCTTCTCGCTGCGCGGCCTCCCGGTAGTGCCCTTGATCGGTGTGGACGTGCTTGATGTGGGGATCCGGGCGGAGGTACGCGACCGAGCGGAGCCTGAGCGGGGTCGCCATCTCCGCCGGCGGTCGGACGGTGACGACCGTGACCGGTCTCTCATCGCCTCGGTGGATGTAAACGCGGACGGATGCGTCGGCCGTGTCGCGGAGTGCGTGTCGGATCAACGAACGCGTTCGGTCGGGATCGAAGTCGGCGTCGAAGGCCTCACGGTTCGAAGCGGCGAGCCGTTCCGTGTGGAGCGCGAGCCCACGAGTCTTGCGGCCGCGGACCTGCATCGCCGTGAAGTGGCCGTAGGTGGAGGTGACGGCGAGCACCTGCTCGGGGGTCGGCTCTTCACCCTCGATCTCGACGCGTTCCACGGCAGCCAGGATGGCGGACGGTGCGCTGTGTGACGAATCGCGACCGGCGCTACTCGTCGTGCCGCGAGCGCTTCGTGGTCGACACCGCGTAGCCGACCCACAAGATCCATGGGATGGCCAGCAGGATCGTCAGGAACATCATGTAGACGGCGATCTCGGCGACGTGCTCGAGCTTCGTGGGCAGCCAGGAGACCAGGCCGTTGACGAAGTCCTCCATCGACTCTGCGAGCATCACGCCTCCCCGTCGGACAGGGCACCATCCTACCGCCGGGTGAGCCGGATCAAGCGGTACGCGCCTACAGAGGCGGTTCGCGGCTCGCCCCGGTTCGGATCATCTCAGGTAGCCCTGGACCTGCAGGTGGTGGCATCATCCCCGGGCGCCGGCCGATCCGAGGGAGGGAGGAGTGCGAACCGTCTGATGTCGTGTTCACCGCCGCCTTCGATCGCCGCGTCGATGCATGCACGCGGCGCCCCCAAAGCTGGGAGGCCGTCGTGAGCGTGCGCGATATGGAGGACGCGCGCGACCGCGAGCTGCTCGCACGCGTGCGTGTGGGCGACCCGGAGGGCGCTGCGTTCCGCGAGCTCTTCCGTCGGAACGCCGCCGTGGCGAAGTCCGTGGCCCTGCGCGTGACGCGGAGCAACCAGCTCGCTGAGGAAGCCGTGCAAGAGGGGTTCCTTCAGTTGTGGCGGAACCCTGATCGGTTCGACGACACCCGCGCGACCGTGCGGCGCTGGCTGCTCACGATGGTGCACGCGCGTGCGGTGGACCTGGTGCGGCGGGAACAAGCGCAGCGGCGACGGACCGAGGAAGTCGCAGCCGAACCGATCGTCATCGCGGATCCGGCCGACGACGTTGTGGCCGCGGTTGCGCGTCCCGGTGAGGCGGCATCGGTGCGTGCGGCGCTGGCCTTGCTGCCCGAAGCGCAGCGTCAGGTGATCGAGCTCATGTATTTCCGAGGCGTGTCCCAGACCGGCGTGGCGGAGGCGCTCGGGCTGCCGCTCGGCACGGTGAAATCGCGGGCGTTGCTCGCGATGCGGAAGCTCCGCACGGCGTTGGTGGAAACGGAATGATGAGAGACCACACCGAGATCGAGGAGCTGCTGGCGCTGGAAGCCCTGGGCGGACTCGAGCATGACGACCGGGCTCACCTTGACGCGCTCCTGGCCGACCACGGTCCCGACGCGGAGTGTGCCGAGCTCCGCGAAGGGTTCGCCGACACCGCCGCGATGCTCGGCGCAGGCCTTGAGCCGACGTCGGTCTCTGCTGGACTCGAAGAGCAAACGGTGGTCAGGGCACTCGCTGACACTCCGGGCGGCGGTTCGGCCGGTGGCGACGGTGGTCCGACGGCGATCGCGCCATCGCATCGCCGGCGCAACGCGCTCGTCGCGATCGCCGCGGCGATCGTCTTGGTCGCGGTCGGCGCGCTCGGCGGCTACCTCGCGGCTCCGCGCAATCCCGAGAGCTTCATCGGCCAAGAGGGTGTTCAGATCGTGCCGTTCGCGCCGAGCGACGGGACGGCCGGCGCGATGACCCTCGCGGTCAGCCCTGACGGAACCAAGGGTTATGTCCTGGGTTCGGGCCTCGCCGCGCCGCCGTCGGGCAAGACCTACGAGCTCTGGACGATCAAGGGCAAAACGCCGACCTCCCTCGGCTGTGTCGTCCCGACCAATGGACAGGTCGTCTTCCCGGTCAGCGGCTCGTTCAGCACAGCCGACGTCGCCGCCCTGACGGTCGAGTCAAGCGTCTGTCCGAGCGCCCCCACGACCTCGCCGGTGATGGTTGCGACCCTCTGACCTGGCGAACCATCCGTTTCCGGCTTGCGCTCCCTGGGCGGTGCAGGCAAGATGCGCGAGGGTTCGGGCTTGCCCGACCCAGACGGCGGCACGGCGCGGGCGCGTGCCGCCGTCGCTATGTGGCCCGTTGGTAAGGTGGCGACATCCCGGGCGCGTAGCTCAGCGGGAGAGCGCTCGCCTCACACGCGAGAGGTCGCTGGTTCGATCCCAGCCGCGCCCACCGATCCCCGAACCACTCGGCCCGTTCAGCTCACCGTCACGCTCTTGGCGACTGACCACTGGGTCGCCACCGTCCCGCCCGCGACCTGCGTGCGCGAGCGGACGCTGTTGGTGCGTGCTCCCTTGTCCGGCATGAAGGTGGCTTGGGCCCGCGGTTGTCTCCGTCGCGAATGGCTTCCACCTGGTAGAGCCAGTCTTCTTGACCTGCACGGGAAGATCGAGGTCTGCGCGTTGGAGATGGACGAAGCTGCGAGCGCGACGACGATCGTCAGGGCGACCAAGGCTGCCGCCAACATCCCGCCGACCCGGCGCCCACGAACGCGCCCCCTCCACCGGTCCACGGGCCTACCTGAGACACGGGACCCCTCGTGGGCGCCCTCTTCATGCGGAACCAGGTTTTCGCGTTCACAACCTAGGCTGCATCGCAGCGGTACCTGCACACACCATCCATCTGGCGTTCATATCCCCGTTGCTAGACTCCCGGACCGTTCGAGGTCGCCCCGGTCGTGAGGGGACCACCGGTCCGCGTATCACGGCCGGCTGCACGATCGGCAGGATCCACAACACTGGAGGGAGCAGCTGTGGCGACGACGACCACCCAACCCGCCGCGCGCGCGGTCCGTGTCCACAAGGTGTACGGGTCCGGCGACGCCGCCGTCGAGGCGCTCCGCGGGATCTCGCTCGACCTCGCCGCGGGGGAGTGGACCGCGATCATGGGGCCTTCCGGTTCCGGCAAGTCCACCCTGCTCCATGTGCTCGCCGGGCTCGACACGCCGACCGAGGGCAACGTCTTCATCGGCGATATCGACCTGACCACGTTGTCGGACAAGCAGCTCACACAGCTCCGGCGCGACCGCGTGGGGTTCGTGTTCCAGGCGTTCAACCTGATCCCGACCCTGACCGCGAGCGAGAACATCACGCTGCCGCTGGATATCGCCGGCCGTGACGTCGACAAGAGCTGGTTCGACACGGTCGTGAATACGGTCGGGCTCGGCGACCGACTGCACCATCGGCCCGCCGAGCTTTCGGGCGGTCAGCAGCAGCGTGTCGCCGGTGCTCGCGCGCTCGTCTCGCGTCCCGAGATCATCTTCGCCGACGAGCCGACGGGGAACCTCGACTCGAAGAGCGGCGCCGAGCTGCTCGATTTCCTTCGCTCGGCGGTCGACGATCATGGGCAGACGATCGTGATGGTGACGCACGACGCGCACGCGGCCGCCCACGCCGACCGGGTCGTGTTCCTCGCCGACGGCAACGTGGTGCAAGAGATGCGGTCGCCGACCGCCGACGCGATCCTCGACGAGATCAAGTCGCTGGAGGGTTAGTGCTCCGCGCGACGATCAAGAGCCTCTTCGCACGCAAGCTCCGCCTGATCCTGACGGCGCTCGCAGTCGTGCTCGGCGTTGGGATGACGGCCGGCTCGTTCATCCTGACCGACACGGCGCTCAAGAGCTTCGACGACCTCTTCGGCGACGTCTACAAGGGGACCGACGTGGTCGTGCAGGGCACCACGGCGTTCCAGTCGAGCGGGCAGAACAACACGGGCGGCGGCAGCGAGCGGCAGCCGATCCCCGCGAGCGTGTTGCCGAAGGTCCAGGCGGTCGACGGTGTCGCCGTCGCCGAGGGATCGATCGGCGGCACGGCCTGGATCGTCGATCCGACCACCAACAAGGTGATCCAGAACGGCGGGGCGCCGCCGATCGGGGGCTCGTGGGACACGGCTACCACCCCGTTGCAGATCGACCCCGGCGGTTCGCCGCCCGTCGGTCCCGACCAGGTGGTGATCGACGCCGGTACTGCGACGGATCACGGCATCACGGTCGGTCAGCAGATCAAGATCGTCACGATCAACGGGCCGAGCGGATTCACCGTCTCCGGCGTGGCGCACCTCGGGTCGTCGAGCAGCTTCCTAGGCGCGACGTTGGCCTTGTTCGATCTCCCCACTGCGCAGAGGCTCTTCGATCGCGTGGGTGAGTTCGACACCATCTACGTGAAGGCCGATCCGGGTGTCGATCCGAGCCAACTCGCGACCAGCGTCGCGTCGGTACTGCCGAGTGGCTATGAGTCGATCACCGCGGCGTCCGCGGCGAGCCAGCAGCAGGATCAGGTGTCACAGGGGCTCGGGTTCCTGCGGACGTTCTTCCTGATCTTCGGGTTCGTGGCCCTGTTCGTCGGCGCCTTCATCATCTTCAACATGTTCAACATCGTGGTGTCGCAACGGACCCGTGAACTCGCGTTGTTCCGCGCGCTCGGGGCGAGCCGGCGTCAGGTGCGCACCTCGGTGCTGCTGGAATCGATCGCGGTCGGGCTGATCGGTTCGATCCTCGGGATCGGACTGGGCGTGCTCTTGGCGTTCGGGCTGAAGGCGCTGCTCGGCGCGCTCGGCCTCAAGCTGCCGCCGACCGCGCTCGCGATCGAGACCAGGACCGTCGTGGTGTCGCTGATCGTGGGCATCGGGGTCACCGTCGTGGCGGCGTGGGCGCCGTCACGTCGCGCGTCGCGGGTGGCCCCGATCGAAGCGCTGCGTGAGAGCTCGACGCCGGATTCGTCGATCCGTCGGCGCGTGATCATCGGCGGGATCGTGCTCGCGCTCGGCATCGCGGCGATCTTCGCCGCGCTGTTCGGTGGCGCCGCGAATCCCGGCGCGCTCGTCGGGCTCGGCGCCGCGCTCACGTTCCTCGGGGTCGCGACGCTCTCCCCATTGTTCGCGCGTGGCCTCGCGGCGGTGATCGGCCGGCCGTTCCGCCGGACCGCGACGGGACGCCTCGGCGACGAGAACGCGAAGCGGAGCCCGCGCCGGACCGCGTCGACGGCCTCGGCGCTCATGATCGGGCTCGGGCTTGTGGCGTTCGTCTCGGTGTTCGCGGCGTCGCTCAAGGCGTCGGCCGTCAAGACGCTCGATGAGGTCCTGCGCGCCGATCTGACCCTCTCGTCCAACCAGTTCAACCCGTTTTCGACGCACCTGGCCGAGCAGCTACGGCAGGATCAGAACTTCTCGGTGGTGTCAGAGCTCCGTCAGACGGAGGCCCACGTGGGCCCGTCCAACACGGATACGTTCCCGATCGCGATCGACCCGGCGACGTTCGCACAGGTCGCCGATGTCACGATGACGTCGGGCTCGCTGGCCGATCTGTCGCAGCCCGGCGCGGTGCTCGTGTCGAAGACCGAGGCAGATGGCAAGGGGCTCTCCGTCGGGAGCCCGGTGCAGATGACGTTCAGCGCCACCGGTGCCGTGCCACTCAACGTCGTCGGCATCTTCGAGAACAACGCCATCTTGAACGACTATGTGATCTCGTTGCCGACGTACAACGCGAACGTCGAACAGCCGTTGGACCAGAACGTGTTCCTGAAGTATGCGCCGGGCGTGTCGCCAACCGACGCCAAGGCGCAGCTCGATGCGATGCTCCAGAAGGACTATCCCAATGTGCAGGCCAACGATCAGGAGGCGTCGAAGCAGCAGTTCCTCAACTCGATCAACCAGCTGCTCGCATTCGTCTTCGTGCTGCTGTTCCTGTCGATCATCATCTCCGGGTTCGGCATCCTGGCGACCCTGTGGCTGTCGGTGTTCGAGCGGGTGCGCGAGCTCGGACTTCTTCGCGCGGTGGGGATGGCCCGAAAGCAGGTCAAGCGGATGGTGCGGATCGAGGCCGTGATCGTCGCGGTGTTGGGCGCGATCCTCGGATTGGCGATCGGCATCCTGTTCGCCTGGGCGCTCCAGCGATCCCTGTCGGACCTCGGCATCACGGAGCTCTCGCTTCCCGTCGGGCAGCTGATCATCCTGATGATCCTCGCGGCGCTGATCGGCGTGGCGGCGGCGATCCTGCCGGCGCGCCGAGCGGCCAAGCTCAACGTGCTCGAGGCCATCAGCTACGAGTAAGCACCGGATGCCGTAAGGGCGTCGGCTATCCTGCACCGCATGCCGATCCTGCGCGTGCCCGACGGCACCACGGTGAATCTCCCGGATGGGGAGCCCGTCGGCAGTGCGCTTGCGCCGAGCGCGCTCGCGGCGCGGGTGGACGGCGTGCTTCGAGACCTGTCGTTCGTCCCCGAGGACGACTGCTCGGTCGAGCCGGTCGAGGTGCGCACCGACGACGGGCTGCATGTGCTGCGGCACTCGACCGCGCACGTCCTGGCGCAGGCGGTCACACGTCTGTGGCCCGGAACCAAGCTCGGCATCGGCCCGACCATCGCGGATGGCTTCTACTACGACCTCGCGATCCCAGTGCACGTGTCGGTCGACGACCTGCCGCGGATCGAGGAGACGATGCGCGCGATCGCCGCCGAGGATCAGCCGTTCATCCGCGAGGACGTCTCGACCGAGGAAGCGCTCCGCCGCCTGACCGAGCAGCCCTTCAAGCGCGAGATCGTCGAGGGGCTCGGGACGGCCGAGGCCGCCGGCGACATCGAGGCCGGCGCGCAGACCGCAAGCTTCTACCGCAACGACGGTTGGGAAGACCTCTGCCTCGGCCCGCACGTGCCGTCGACCGGCCGGCTCGGCGCGTTCAAGCTCACCGCCGTGAGCGGCGCCTACTGGCGCGGCGACGAGAAGAACGCCCAGCTCACCCGGATCTACGGCACCGCCTGGGCGAACCAGGCGGATCTCGACGCGTACCTCGAGCGGCTCGAGGAAGCGGAACGGCGCGACCACCGCAAGCTCGGCACCGACCTCGACCTGTTCTCGTTCCCCGAGGAGATCGGGTCGGGGCTCGCCGTCTTCCACCCGCGCGGCGGCTTGATCCGCATGCTGATGGAGGACTACTCGCGCC
This sequence comes from uncultured Actinomycetes bacterium, assembly GCA_963792215.1. Classification (GTDB taxonomy): domain Bacteria; phylum Actinomycetota; class UBA4738; order UBA4738; family HRBIN12; genus AC-51. The sequence continues at coordinate 91,424 of CAWBVL010000004.1, read as the reverse complement.
GGCGGCACGTCGAGGACGACTACCTGTTCGTCAACTCGCCGCACATCACGAAGCGGCAGCTGTTCGATGTGAGCGGCCACCTCGACTGGTACGCCGACGGCATGTTCCCCCCGATGGAGCTCGACGGCGGCACCGAGTACTACCTCAAGCCGATGAACTGCCCGTATCACATCCTGATCTACCGGGCGCGGACGCGGTCCTACCGCGAGCTTCCGATGCGGCTGTTCGAGTTCGGCTCGGTCTACCGGTACGAGAAGTCCGGTGTGGTCCATGGCCTGACGCGCGTGCGGGGCATGACCCAGGACGACGCGCACATCTTCACGACGCGCGAACAGATGGGACAGGAGCTGCAGTCGCTGCTCAGCTTCACGCTCTCGCTGCTGCGCGACTACGGGCTCGACGACTTCTATCTGGAGCTGTCGACCAAGCCCGAGGAGAAGGCCGTCGGCGCAGACGAAGATTGGGACGAGGCAACCGAGGCGCTGCGACAAGCCGCGATGGCGATGAACCTCGAGCTCGTGATGGACCCGGGCGGCGGCGCCTTCTACGGACCGAAGATCAGCGTGCAGGCGCGCGACGCGATCGGCCGCACGTGGCAGATGTCGACCATCCAGCTCGACTTCCAGCTGCCCCAGCGGTTCGACCTGCACTACGCGGGCCCGACGGCAAGCGGCATCGGCCGGTGATGATCCACCGGGCGCTGTTCGGTTCGGTCGAACGGTTCTTCGGTGTGCTGACCGAGCATTACGCCGGCGCGTTCCCGCTGTGGCTCTCGCCAGAGCAACTGTGGATCTTGCCCGTCGCCGACCGCAACATGGAGGCGGCGCACGACCTCGCGACACGCGCGCGGGACGCGGGACTCAGGGTGGCCGTCGACGACTCCAAGCAGTCGGTCGGCAAGAAGATCCGCGCGGCGCAGCTGCTCAAGGCGCCGTACGTGATCGTCGTGGGCGACCGTGACCTCGAGGCCGGCACGTTCACCGTGCGAAAGCGTGGCGGCGAGGAGATCTCCGGGCTCGCGTTCGACGCGATCGTGGAGGCGCTGCTCGAGGAATCTCGCTCGCGGTCGCTCGAGCAGACGCTCTCGGCCGGCTGACCGGATGGACCGCCTCTGGAGTCCGTGGCGGATGGAGTACATCCAGGCCAACAAGGATGAGCCCGCCGACCGGAGCTGCGTCTTCTGTGCGCTGCTCGACGGCACCGCCGACGAGGAACGGATCCTTGCACGCGACGATCACGCGTTCGTCACGCTCGCCAAGTTCCCCTATAACCCAGGGCACCTGCTGGTCCTGCCGACGCGGCACGTGGGCGAGTTCGCCGAGCTGACCGCCGACGAGAACGCCGCGATCTCGGCGTTCCTCCAGCGGTGCGTCGGTGCGTTGCGGGAAGCCTCGGACCCGCACGGGTTCAACATCGGGCTCAACCTTGGGCACGTGGCCGGCGCCGGCATCCCGGAGCACCTCCACTGGCACGTCGTTCCACGGTGGGGCGGCGACACCAATTTCATGCCGGTCGTCGCCGAGACGCGCGTCCTCCCGGAGCTCGTTGCGGAGAGCTACCGGAAGCTGCAACCCTTCTTCGCATGAACGGGACGATCGCGCTCGCAGACGGCGGTTCGATCAACTTCGAAGACGTCGGCGAAGGACCGGCGGTCGTGCTGCTCCATCCGGGCCTGTGGGACATGCGCACGTGGGAGCCGCAGATCAAGACGCTCGTCGACGCCGGTTTCCGTGCGCTGCGGTTCGACCAGCGCGGGTACGGCAAGTCCTCGATGCCGGAGGAGACCTATTCGAGCGTCGACGACACGATCGCGCTGCTCGACGAGCGGGGGATCGAGACCGCGGCGTTCGTCGGCTGTTCGATGGGCGGCGCCTTGGCGCTGGAAACGGTGATCGAGCATCCCGAGCGGGCGTGGGCTCTGGTGCCCGTAGCGTCCGGATGCCCCGGCTACCCGTGGGACGAAGAGCTGGAGGCGACACTGTTCGCCCCGATCGAGGCGGCGATGGACGCTGGCGACCTGGTGCTCGCGACCGACGAGGCGATGAAGGTCTGGGCCGCGCTCGGCACCGACGACCCCGCCGGCGCGCGCATCCGCGAGATCGCGCTGGACAACACACAGAACTTCGAGATCGACGAGGAGCTCGACGTCTGGGCGAAGTACCCGACCTACGAACACCTCGAGCAGATCGACGTGCCTACCTTGGTGATCGTCGGTGACACCGACGTCCGAACGATCGAAGAGGTGGCCGACGTACTCGCGACCCGCATCCCGGGGGCCCGGAAGATCCTGATCGAGCAGGCCGACCACGTGGTGAACATGCGGCAACCGGAGGCGTTCGACGCCGCCGTGGTGCCGTTCCTGCTCGAGGCCCAGCCGTAGTGGACCGGATCCTTTTCGGTATCGGCGCGACGCTCGGGTTCCTCGGCGTGGCGGCCGGGGCCTTCGGCGCGCACGCGATCCGCCAGCGCGTGTCACCTGAGCGGCTCGACAACTGGAAGACCGCCGCCGACTACCAGCTGTGGCACGCGCTCGCGACGATCGCTGCCGCGGTGATCGCGGTCCGGTGGGAGAGCGGCGCAGCCGCGGCCGCCGGGTGGTGCTTCGTCGCGGGCGTGATCGTGTTCAGCGGCAGCCTCTATGCGCTTGCGTTGACCGATCGCCGCAAGCTCGGCGCGATCACGCCCATCGGCGGCGTGCTGTTCCTCGCCGGCTGGGCGCTGTTGGTGATCGCGGCCATCCGCGGTTAGCGGCGGCTTCCCTTCGGCGCGACCGCGGCTTAGCCTTCACGCATGGGCGATGGCTGGTTCGGTATCACTCGGAGGCGGGGGTTAGCGCTGCTGTTGTTCTTCCTGCTCATCGCCCCGATCCCGCTCATGGACATCGCGCAGGCGAACGACCCCCATGCATCGCCTTCCACAGGCCCCAACTGGACGTGGCTACTCATCGTGTTCGTGCTGATGGGTTCTGCCCTTCGCGGGAACCGGTCGGCACTCGGGCTCTGGGCGGTCTTGTGCGGGCTCATCGGCGTCGCGTTCTTGGTGTGGGGCTGGTTGGGCGGGAACGACGCCGTTCGGCTCCTCGGCGGCTTCTTGGGGCTCGCCGCTTCGATCGCGTTCGCGTTGCTCAGATCAGAGCTTGGGGCTGAACGGAAGAAGCTGCGCGAAGCGCTCCGGCTCGCGAACGCTCGCAGGTTCCCGAGCGCGCGCTACTTCCTCTGGGCTTCCTCGCGGGACCGCTGATACTCCTGGATCACCTTCGAGGCGAGGTTCTGCGGCATCTCCTCGTAGTGGTCGAAGGTCATCGTGAACGCGCCGCGGCCACCGGTCATCGAACGCAGGTCGATCACGTACCGTGCGACCTCGCTCTGTGGCACCAGCGCGCGGATGCGCTGCTTGCCGCCGCCGATCTGATCCATCCCCTGGATCTTGCCGCGCTTGCCGTTGAGGTCGCCCATGATGTCGCCGGTGAAGCTCTCGGGGACGACGACCTCGAGCGAAACGACGGGCTCGAGCAGCGCGACACCGGCCGTCTCCACCGCTTCCTTCAGCGCGAGCGATCCCGCGACCTGGAAGGCCATGTCCGACGAGTCAACCGTGTGGAACTTGCCGTCCACGAGCGCGACGTGCAGGTCGACCATCGGATTCCCGCTGATCACGCCGTCGGCCATCGTCTTGACGATGCCCTTCTCGACGGACGGGATGAACTGCTGCGGGATCGCGCCCCCGACGATCTTGGACTCGAACACGAAGCCCTCGCCGTGCCCGGTGGGGGACAACTCGATGTCGCAGATCGCGTACTGGCCGTGGCCGCCCGACTGCTTCACGTGCCGGCCGTGCCCCTTGGCCGACCCCTTCACCGTCTCTCGGTAGGCGATCTTGGCCGGCTGGTGCACGACGTCGACGCCGAACTTCTCCTTGAGTCGGTGCATCTGGACGTCGAGGTGCGCCTCGCCCATCCCGTAGATCACGGTCTCGTGCGTCTCCTCGACGCGATCGACGCGGAACGACGGGTCCTCTTCGCGTAAGCGCGTGAGGCCGGTGGCGAGCTTGTCCTCCTCGCCCTTCGACGCCGGCGCGATGGCATAGGCCAGCAACGGCTCCGGCAACGACACCGTTGGCAACGTCACCGGGTGGTCCTTCGTCGACCACGTGTCGCCGGTGTGCGCGTGCTGCAGCTTCGCGACGGCGCCGATATCGCCCGGGCCGACCGACGGGATCGTCTCGTGCTCCTTGCCGCGAAGCGTGAACAGCTGGCCGATCCGTTCCTCGGTTCCGGCGGTCGCGTCGAACACCGTGGAATCCGGCCTCACCTGACCGGAAAACACGCGGAACATCGTGATGTGGCCGACGAACGGATCGGACACCGTCTTGAAGACGAACGCGCAGAGCGGCGCGGAAGCGTCCGGCTCGCGCGTCTCCTCGATGTCGCCCTTGCCTACGACGGTGATGGCCGTCGCGGTCGGTCGGCGATGGGAACTCTTCGACGATGAAGTCCAGCAGCCGGTCGATGCCGATCGCCCTCGCCGCCGAGCCGCAGATCACCGGGGCGAGGCGCGCCCGCGCGAACCCGTCCTTCGCGCCCGACACGATGTGTTCCTCGGGGAGGGTGCCGCTGTCGAGGTACTCCTCGATCAACGCGTCGTCGGACTCCGCGACGGCCTCGATCAACTTCTCGCGCGCGGGGTCGGCCATCGCGTGGAGGTCGTCGGGCCACTCCGACTCCTCGGCCTTCGGTCCGCTCGGGTACAGGTCGGCCTTCTCGTGCAGGAGGTCGGCGATCCCACGGAACTCGGTCTCCGTGCCGATCGGGAGTTCGAACGGCGCGACCTGATTGCCGAAGCTCGAGACGAGCTGGGCGAGCGTGCCCTCGAAGTCCGACCGCTCGCGGTCGAGCTTGTTCACGAAGATCGCCCTCGGCAGGCCCTCTTCGACCGCGAGCTCCCACGCGTATTCGGTCTGCACCTCGACGCCGTCGACCGCAGAGACCACGAGGATCACGGCGTCGGCCGCGCGGATCGCGTTGCGGAGGTCGCCGACGAAGTCCGCGGTGCCCGGCGCGTCGAGCACGTTGATCTTGGTGTCACGCCACTCGATCGGCGCCATCGCGAGGGACACCGAGATGCCGCGCCGCTGCTCGTCGGGATCGTGGTCGGAGACCGTGTTGCCTTCCTCGACGACGCCCATCCGGGTGATATGCCCGGCGGTGAATAGCATCGCTTCCAACAACGACGTCTTGCCCGCTCCCGCGTGCCCGACCAACAAGACGTTGCGGATCTCCTTCGCGCCGTAGGCCCTCAACGCGGCTCCTTCCGAAGGGTGCGGGACAGGTCCGGGGATACTACCCAGTCGGTTGCTACCCTCGCGCACAGCCATGGTCCGCTTCCAGCGCCAACCACCCGGCACCGCGCTGACCCGCACCAGCTCGTTCCTCGGGATGGCCTGCGCCGTCGTCGCAGCGGTCCTGATCGTCGATGAGCAGCCCGTCCGGGCGGGGATGCTGTCGGCGCTCAGCGGTGGCCTGCTGTTGGTCGGCGGCCACCGGGCGAACCACGGGCTCGGGGGACCGGTCGACCGCATGCTCGACGGAGCTGTTCGACCGCGCCTGGGACGGCGTGCATCCTGGCGCCGATCGTCTGGGTGTCGTTCGGCGACCGCCCCGAGATCGCGTTCGGCGCGCTGGTGGCGTTGTGCGCGAGCTTCCTGTCGTCGTACGTGCGGGCCCGCGGTGCGGCGCTCGGCGTACTCGGTGGAGGAGAGCCACGTGACGCGTGGCGTTCGCTACGGCGCGGTCGTCGGCCGGCCTTGCTGTTCGGATGGCTCCCGGTGATGGTGTGGGTGGCGGCCGGCGTCTCGGCGCTCGCGGCGATCGTCCGAACCGGCCAGGTGGCGCGAGAGGCGCGCGCATGAAGACCGACGCGGCGGTCGAGACCGCCGAACCCGAAGAAACCCGACGAGACAGATCGCGCTATCTCGTCTTCGCGCAGCGCATCGTGGATCGCGAAGCGGCTCCCGACGCGCGTCGGCCGCGCGCTGTTCCAGTGGGCGGGGTCGCTGGCGTATCGATACGCGTCGTCGTTGCGCAAGACGGTCGCCGCGAACCAAGCCCGGTGCTGGGCCGTCCGGTCGACGATCCGTTCGTCGTGGCGAACACGCGCGAGGCGTTCCGCCGGTACGCGCGCTACTGGTACGACTCGTTCCCGATCGAGGAGTGGCCGCGACGAGGACGTCTTAGCGCGACTTCACGTGGGACGGCGACGAGCACCTGTTCCGGATGGCGGAGGAGGGGCAGGGGACGATCGCCGTGCTTCCGCACCTGGGGAACTGGGACGCGAGCGCGCGGGCGATGGCCGATCGGGGCCCGCGGATGGTCGCCGTCGCCGAGCATCTTCGTCCCGAGCGTCTCTTCCAGTTCTTCGTGAAGCAGCGCGAGCGGTACGGGATCGAGGTCGTCGGCGCTCGAGGCCCACCACAGCGTCGGCAGAGCGCTCACGACCGCGCTCGCCGACAACAAGCTGATCGGGCTGCTTTCCGACCGTGATCTGACCGGCCGGGGGATCGAGGTCGAGATGTTCGGGCGCGGCGGCGGTTGCCGGCCGGCCCCGCGATGCTCGCGCTCTCGACCGGCGCCCTGTCGCCGTCGTCGGCACGTTCCAGACGCCGACCGGATGGCGATCGATGTCGTGTGGCCGCTCGACATGCCGGAACGCACCGGCGACCGTCGCGCCGACGCGACGGCGATCACGCGGGCGATCGCCGAGGCGTTCGAGCGCCTGATCTCGATGTCGCCGCCCGACTGGCACGTGTTCCAACCGGGCTGGCCGGAAGACGCGGACTGATGCGCATCGCGCTCGCATGTCCCTACGCCTGGGAGATCCGGGCGGCGTCCAGGTCCACGTCCGGGAGCTCGCCGAGCGCTTGCTCGAGCGGGGGCACGACGTCGTGGTGCTCGCGCCGACCCGGGAGCCGCCCGTGCGAGCAGTGGGTGCGCCCGGTCGGGCCGCCTGTCGACATCCCGTACAACGACTCGAACGCGCCGATCGACCCGCGGCCGTGGTCGCGCCGGGCGGTGCGGCACGACGCTCGCGACCTTCCGACCCGACGTCGTTCATGTCGCACGAGCCCACGTCCCCATCACGGCGCTGTGGGCGACGCTCGAGGCGCGCGCGCCCGTGGTGGCGCACGTTCCACTCGGGCGCCGCGCGCGCGCGCCTGTACGACCTGGCCGCGCCGCTCTTGCGGCGCGTGGTAGCCCGCCGCATCGCGGTGCGGATCGCGGTCTCGGATCGCGCGGCGGACTTCGACGGCCAGCGCATCGGTGGCGAGTTCGAGATCGATCCCGAACGGCGTGGACGTTGCGCGGTTCGCCGATGCCGAGCCCGCCGACCTCGGCCCGGGCCGCAAGCTGCTGTTCGTCGGCCGGCTGGATGAACGCAAGGGGTTCCCGGTCGCGGTCGCCGCGTTCGAGCTCCTCGCTGCCGACCGTCCCGATCTCCGGCTTGGTCGTGGTGGGAGACGGGCCGGAGCGCGACGCCGTCGATCGCCTGCCCGACCATGCTGCGCGCCCGCGTGACGATGCTCGGCGCCGTCCCGAATGAACGAGCTTCCTCCGTTCCACGGGGCGTGCGACGTCTACCTGGGACCGTCGATCGGCGGCGAGTGCTTCGGGATCGTGCTGGTCGAGGCGATGGCGGCCGGGTTGCCCGTCGTCGCGAGCGACATCCCCGGCTACGACGAGGTCGATCGACGGACGGGCGCCGAGGGGCTGCTGGTCCCGCCGAGGGACCCGGCCGCGCTCGCGGCGGCGGCCGGTCGAGTCCTCGACGACCCGACCTCGCGGCGCGACTGCGGCCGCCGGGCCGCGAGCGGGCCGAGGCGTTCGACTGGTCGATGACCGTGGGGCGCGATCGAAGACGCCTACCGCGATGCCCTGGCGATCAGCCAGGGACGGCGGACCGCCGCTACGATAGGGCCATGCGTGTCGCCGGCTGGATCGTCGTCGCGGTCGTCGTGCTGCTCGTCCTGTGGACGGTCTACGCGTTCAACCGGCTCGTGAAGTCCGCAACCGCGCCGACGAACGGCTGGTCGCAGATCGACGTGCAGCTCCGCCGGCGCTACGACCTGATCCCCAACCTGGTCGAGACCGTGAAGGGGTACGCGGCGCACGAGCGCGAGGTCTTCGAGCACGTGACGGACGCGCGGGCCCAGGCCGATGGGCGCGCAGGGCGTGGCCGGCCAGGCGGACGCCGAGAACGCGGTGACGGCGGGCTCCGTCAGCTGCTCGCGGTCGCCGAGAACTACCCCGACCTGAAGGCCAACCAGAACTTCCTCGCGCTGCAGGAGGAGCTCACGGGCACCGAGTCGAAGATCGCCTACGCGCGGCAGTTCTACAACGACCAGGTGCCGGCTGCTGAACACCGCGATCCAGATCGTTCCCGTCGAGCGTGATCGCCAACATGTTCCATTTCCAGCCAGCGCGAGTTCTTCGACATCGAAGACGCCGTCCGCGGGCCGGTCCAGGTCGACTTCGAAGGCCGTAGGCACCGGTGCACGAACAGATCGCGGCGAACAAACGCAAGACCGTCCTGCTCATCGTCCTGGCCGTCGTGTTCCCCGGCCTCGATCGGCTGGCTGATCGGGTACCTCTTCTTCTACGGCGGCACGGCGGGGCTGGTCATCGCCGTCGGCCTCGCGCTGGTGCTGTCGCTCGGCTCCTACTTCTACGGCGACAAGGTGGTGCTCAGCGTCGACGGGCGCGAGGCCGGTCACGCCCGAGCAGGAGCCGCGGCTGCACAATATGGTCGAGGGACTCGCGATCGCGGCCGGCGTGCCGAAGCCGGATGTGTACGTCGTGCCCGAGCATGGCGCCGAACGCGTTCGCGACCGGCCGCGACCCCGACCATTCGTCGATCGCCGTCACGCAGGGGCTGCTGCGAGATCATGAATCGTGTCGAGCTCGAGGGCGTGATCGGCCACGAGATGTCGCACGTCCTCGACCGAGACATCTTGATCGGCACGATCGTCGCCACGGTGGTCGGCGCCGCGATCCTGTTGTCGGAGTTCTTCACGAGATCGTGGTTCTGGGGCGGCGGGGGCCGGCGCAGCAACGACAGCGGCGGAGGCGACGCCGGCATCCTGTCGTTGATCCTGTTCGCCGTCGGGATCTTCCTGCTGATCCTCGCGCCGCTCGCGGGGCAGCTCATCAAGCTCTCGGTGACCCGCAACCGCGAGTACCTCGCCGACGCGCAGGGCGTGCTGCTGACCCGCTACCCGCCCGGCTTGATCTCGGCGCTGCAGAAGATCGCCGACGCGCCGCACGCGATGCGCGCCGCGAACAACGCGACCGCGCACCTGTGGCTCGAGCAACCCTCGCGCGTGCCGGGAAAGGACACCAGCACGATGGAGCGGCTGTTCTCGACGCACCCGCCGATCCAGGACCGGATCAAGCGCCTGCAGGAGATGTAGGCGAGGCACTGCGCCGCAGGTCGCGGCGGTAGACTGGCGTTCTCCACATCCGGGACCGAAGGAGGATCACCCGATGCAGCGCGAGACCGGTACCTTCACCGTGAAATCCGGCCTGGCCGAGATGCTCAAAGGCGGCGTCATCATGGACGTCACCACGGCCGACCAGGCGAAGATCGCCGAGGACGCCGGCGCCTGCTCCGTGATGGCCCTCGAGCGCGTGCCCGCCGATATCCGCAAGGAAGGCGGCGTCGCACGCATGGCCGACCCCACCAAGATCGAGGAGATCAAGGCGGCGGTCACGATCCCGGTGATGGCAAAGGCGCGTATCGGCCACTTCGCCGAGGCGCAGGTGCTGCAGTCGCTCGGCGTCGACTACATCGATGAGTCAGAGGTGCTCACGCCCGCCGACGAGGAGTACCACATCGACAAGTGGGCGTTCACGGTGCCGTTCGTCTGCGGATGCCGGAACCTGGGCGAGGCGCTGCGCCGTATCGCCGAGGGCGCCGCGATGATCCGCACGAAGGGCGAAGCCGGAACCGGCAATGTGGTCGAGGCGGTCCGCCACGAGCGCGCGTTGCTGGCCGGGATCGCCGAGTGCACACAACTGCGGCCCGAGCAGTCCGTGACGAAGGCGAAAGAACTGGGCGCGCCTGTCGAGCTCGTGCGGATGGTCGCCGAACAGGGTCGCTTGCCGGTCGTGAACTTCTCCGCGGGCGGGATCGCGACGCCGGCCGACGCGGCGCTGATGATGCAGCTCGGCGTCGACGGCGTGTTCGTCGGGTCGGGCATCTTCAAGTCCGAGGACCCGGCGACGATGGCGCGCGCGATCGTCGAGGCGACCACGCATTTCCAGGACCCCGATGTGGTGGCGAAGGTTAGCCGTGGCATCGGCGACCCGATGCAGGGCCTGGAGATCGGGACGCTTGAGACGCGGCTGCAGGACCGAGGCTGGTAGCGCCGAGGCTCAGGTCTCGGCGACCTCGCGGTCGACGCGCACCCATCCGCGTGCGTTGCCGTCGGGATCGAGCAGGGGCACGCACTTCATCTCGACGCTGAGGGCGTAGCCGTCCTTGTCCTGGAGCTCGCCGACGCCGCGCCAGCCGTGCATCGCCTGCACGAACGGGTCCCACGCGGCGGCGATGTCGGCTTCGTCGCGGAGGATCGATGACGGCAGCGGGACGCCGATCGTCTCTGCGGCAGACCAGCCGTAGAGGCTTTCGGCCGCCCGGTTCCATGCGGTGACCGTGTCATCCGCGTCGTAGGCGATCACGGCGTCGCTGATGCTCTCGAGCAGCCGGGCTTGGAAGTCGCGTTCCTCGACGGCGCGCTTGCTGTCGCTGATGTCGTAGAGGACGCCCTGCAGACACAGCGGGGTGCCGCCCTCGTCGTGCACGATCGTCGACTCGTCCCGGATCCAGATGACCCGGCCGTCGCGGGTGAACATCCGGTACTCGCTCGTCAGCAGGCGATCTTCACTGCCTGATGCAGCCGCGGCCGCCTCTTCGGCGATGGCGCGGTCGAGGTCTTCGGGATGCACCGACGTCGTCCAGGGCGCGTCGTGCGCCATCCACTCCTCGGCCGTCCAGCCCAAGATCTCCTCGATCTTCGGGCTGACGTATAGCCACTCGCCATCGGTGCCGAGCTCGGAGGTGTAGACCACCGCGGGCAGGTGCTCCACCAACACCTTGTATTTCGCGAGCGCTTCGCGTCCTTCGTCGACGCGCCCACGCCCGACGTCCGCCGTCTTCGATCCCATGCGCTCACTCCAACCTTGCGCTCTGAGGTAACCCTCGGGCGGGATCCGCGATACCTGAAGCGTCGGATCGTGCAGTCGCTGCGCCGCAATAGTCTGGAACGCGATACAGGAGACGCTCAGTACCATGACGCGCATGACCAAGGCAGGCGTCCTCGCGCTCCAGGGGGACTTCCGCGAGCACGCGAAGGCGTTCGCGTCGATCGGCGCGACCCCGATCGAGGTCCGCACGCCCGCGCATCTCGCCGAGGTCGACTGCTTGGCGATCCCTGGGGGAGAGTCGACGACGATCGCCAAGCTCGCGCGCGCGTACGACCTCGTCGAGCCGATCCGCGAACGCGCCGCGGCGGGTATGCCGATCCTCGGCACCTGCGCGGGGATGATCGTGCTCGCACACGAGGTCGACGGAGGTGAGCCGCTGTTCGACCTGATGGACATCGAGGTGCGGCGCAACGCCTACGGCCGGCAGGTCGATTCGTTCGAGACCGACCTCGACGTGCGTGGCGTCGATCACCGCGTGCGCGGCGTCTTCATCCGGGCGCCCTGGATCGAGCGGGTCGGCGACGCCGTCGAGACGCTCGCGACGTTCGAGGACCGCCCGGTCGTCCTGGAGCAGGACAACCTGGTTGTGGCATCCTTCCATCCTGAGCTCGTGGGCGAGACCGGGCTCCACGATTACCTGTTGAGGAAGGTGTAGCGATGTCCGGCCACTCCAAATGGGCGACGATCAAGCGAAAGAAGGAAGCGACCGACGCCAAGCGCTCCAATATGTACGCGAAGCTGCTCCGCGCGGTCGAGGTCGCGGCGCGGGAAGGCGGCGGCAGCGTCGAGGGCAACATGACGCTCGCGAGCGCCGTTGAGAAGGCGAAGAGCTTCTCGGTCCCCAACGAGAACATCGAGCGCGCGATCAAGCGGGGGACCGGCGAGCTCGGCGACGGTCAGAGATACGAGGAGATCGTCTACGAGGGATACGCGCCGGGCGGGATCGCGCTCCTGATCGAAGCGCTGACCGACAACCGCAACCGCACCGCTCAGGAGGTTCGCCACGCGTTCACCCGCAATGGGGGAAACCTCGGTGAGAGCGGGACGGTGGCGTGGCAGTTCACCCGTAAGGGCGTGATCGTCGTCGAGAAGGCAGTCGCGCCCGACGAGGAACGGCTCCTCGAGCTCGCCCTCGAGGGCGGCGCCGAAGATCTGACCGATTCCGAATCGAGCTGGGACATCGTGACGTCGCCGCAGGACTTCAAGGCGGTCGAGGCGGCGCTCGCGTCGGCCGGCGTGCCGATCTACTCCGCGGAGCTCACGATGCTGCCGCAGTCGACGATCCCGGTGGAAGGCTCAGAGGCGACAGCGGTGCTCCGGCTGATCGATGCCCTCGAAGACCTCGACGACGTCCAGAACGTCTACGCCAACTTCGATATCCCCGAAGAGGTCATGGCGTCGCTCTAGCGGCCTCGTCTTCCTTCGCAACTCCGCAAGGCCCGCGGGTGTAGCGTCCGCGCTATGCGGGCACGTCGTGTAATTCTGATCGTCGCGGTCGCGTTGGTTGCTGGCTCGTGCACGACGACCAGCTCCACGAGCATTGCCTCGCCCACCGCAGCGAGCTCACCGCCGACGTCGGTCACCGTGTCGCCGCCACCGACCGGCGCGACGCTCGCGGATGGCAGCGCGCTGCCATCGGGTTGCCACGGAAAGGCGGTTGCGAGCCAAACCGTGGCATTCGTTGCCGAGGGCCGCGCGTGGGTGCTCGACCCGGACACGGGCGTGGTCGCGTGCCTATTCAATGTCCCCAAGCCAGGTCCGTTCGCCTTCGGGCCGCAGGGTGACCGCGTGCTGCTCGCCGGCCTCGGCGTCGGCGACGTCGAAACGCAAGCGTCGATGTGGCCTCCGATCGGACCGACGCCCACCGTCTTCGACTGGGGTCATCCGCTCGGCCTCGCAGTGGTGTACGCATCGCCGAGCGGCCAGCCTCAGAAGCGGTTCATGGACGCCGGCAACGTCGAGACGCTGACCGACCTGCCGACGGGAACGTACGAGTCGATCGCGTATCACCCGAGCGGGCTCGCGCTCGGGATGATCGTCGATCAGGGGCAGCGGCAAGGCATCTGGCTGTCGAGCAACGAGGGCAAGAATCCCGTGCGGCTCGTGTTCTCGCGGCCCGACACGACGTTCTCCTCGGTGGCGTTCAGTTCGGACGGCACCCAGATCTGGTGGATCGCGCAGCACGCCGGCGCCCTGAGCGAGATCCATTGGATGGACCTCGCCGACCGCTCGACCTTCCAGACGGTGCTGTCCCGTGGGCTGTCGCCGACCGCGCACAGCCTGCAACTGGCGCAGTCGGGACCACTGATGGCGGCGACGCAGGGCGCTTCGTGCGAGCAGGAACAGGCGATGGTCGTGGATACGCAGGGCGCGCATCCGGCGATCGCCGCCGCCGGTGCCCCGACACACGCGCTCGGATGGCTCGATGCGAAGACGCTTCTCGTGGCGACGGGCGGCTGTGGTCAGCCGGAGTCGTTATCCACCGTCGCGTGGAGCCATGGGACGGGCACCGCGACGACGCTCGTGGACGGTGTCGACGTCGGCGCGCCGCGGACCGTCTTGAAGAACGCGCCCACCGAGGTTCCGTCGCCGCCGAACCAAGCGCCGCCAGCGCCGCCCGGCGGCGTTGGGTGATAGCGCCGCCCACACCGGCGGCCGGTCGGCCGCCCGCAGGTCACCTCATAGAAGTCGCCGCGCGAGCGATGGCTTCGTTGCGCTCAGTGAGTAAGCGCTCGAGGTACCGCGCAAGCAAGCCCTCGAATGGTCTTCCGATCAGGTCGAACGGCGCGGCGACGTCGACGAGGTCGGTCATCACCGTTCCCTGCGGCACCGCCGTGAATCGATGCTCATGTCGGTAGACGCCGAACGGACCACGAACCTGCGCGTCGACGAAGCAGATAGGTCGGTCGAACGCGTCGATGCGGCTTGTCATCGTCCACCACACGCCGAGGTGCCGTGCACGCCAAGTAACGGATTCACCGAGACCGATGTTTCCCGAGGTGCGTCCGGCGATCGCTCGCTCTCTCGAGCGCGACAGAGAGGCTTGATGGAGGTCGAGGTCGGTCGACAGATCGAAAACAACCTCTGGCTTGGCCCGGATCGACGTCACGAGTACGAGTCGGCGCATGAACGTGAGCGTAGCCGTGGGGCGACGGTCGAACGGGTTGCGTGTCGCCGCTAGGGTGGTCGGGTGTTCGTACACAGCGCGCGCGTCTATGACCTCCTGTACTCCTTCAAGGACTACGAGACTGAGGCGCGCGATCTCGCCGCGCTGATCCGCGAGCGGAAGCCGGATGCGAGCTCACTGCTCGACGTCGCGTGTGGCACCGGCAAGCATCTCGAGCTGCTGCATAGGTCGTTCCCCGACGTCGCTGGCGTCGACCTGGACGATGGGCTGCTCGCGGTCGCGCGCGAGCGTCTCTCGGATGTGCCCCTCACGCACGGCGACATGCGGACCTTCGTTCTTGGCCGAACGTTCGACGCGGTCACGTGCTTGTTCAGCTCGGTCGGGTACCTGCGCGACGATGATGAACTCGTGGCAGCGATCGGCCGGATGGCCGCGCACCTCTCACCGGGCGGGGTCCTCGTCGTCGATGGATGGGTCCGCCCGGACGCGTGGTGGCCGGGGACGAATGTGCAGGCGTTGGCTGAGACGGGCGACGGACTCGCGGCCGCCCGCGTCGCGAGAACCTGGCGCGACGGCGACCGCACGATCCTCGACATGCGGTACCTGATCGCCACCGGAGAAGACGGGTTCGAGCAGCAACAAGAGGTGCATGAGCTCACCCTCTTCAGCGACGAGGCGTACCGATCGGCGTTCGCTGCGGCGTCGCTCACGCCCGACGTCATCGCCTCGCCGATGCCCGACCGCGACCGATACACCGCCGTCGCCTCGTGACGGTCGTTGCCCGGGCTCGCCTGCCCGCCTAGACTGCGGCGAACAGATGTTCGAGAGCTCCGTCCTCGGCGTGGATCCTGGCGTGGCCCGATGCGGCCTCGCCGTCATCGCCCGTCGCAACCGCGCCAACGAGCTGCGGTTCGTCATGACGGTGACGACTCCGGCCGACGCCGAGGAAAGCGTCCGTTTCAAAGCGATCGCCGAGGCGGCGAGAGCGGCGATCGCCGAACATAAGCCCGCCGCCGTGGCCGTCGAGCGGGTCGCGTGGAGCCGCAACCAGGTCAGCGCTCTCCACGTTGCGCGGGCGACCGGCGCGATCATCCTCGTCGCCGCCGAGGCCGGCCTTCCGGTCGCCGAGTACGCCCCGAACGAGGTGAAGCAGGCGGTCACCGGTGCCGGCAACGCGGACAAGGCGCAGGTGCAGCGAGCACTTACGCGGATCCACGGCCTCCATGACGTGCCTGCACAAGCAGACGCCGCGGACGCCGTCGCGGTGGCACTCACGCACTTGCTCGCCGCGCCCATGCGGGCCGTCGCCGCCCGGGCGGGCGCGCGATGATCGCGTTCCTCGAAGGAGAGGTCGTCGAGGTCGGCCTCGGACGCGTCGTGCTCGACGTGGGCGGCGTCGGCTACGAGCTCATCGTGCCGACATCCCTGCTCTCCGCCCTGCCGCCGGTCGGCGGCCGCGCGCGGGTCCACACCCGGATGGTCGTCCGAGAAGACTCGATGACGTTGTACGGCTTCCCGTCGCCCGACGAGCGCCAGTTCTTCGACCTGCTGACCGGCGTGACCGGCGTCGGCCCAAAGGTCGCCCTCGCGTTCTTGTCGGCGTTGAAGCCCGACGCGCTTCGCCGCGCGGTGATCGCGAACGACGCGGACGCGCTGACAGTGGTGCCGGGCGTCGGGAAGAAGGTGGCGCAGCGGGTCGTCCTCGACCTTCGCGACAAGCTCGGTGGCGAGGGCGCGGACCTCATCGCGACGGGACCGCTCGCCGACGTGCGCGACGCGCTGCTGGCGCTCGGGCTCACGCCGGTCGAAGCGTCGCAAGCGCTCGCCGACGTCGACCCGGACGGCAAGGCTCCCGATGATCTGCTGCGCGAGGCCCTCCAGAAGGTGGGACGATGACCTCCATGACCGAGGCCGACGAGGCGACGCCCGACGAACGGCTGCTCGAATCCTCGGCGCGGAGCCCGGAGGACCGCGAGTTCGACGTCGCGCTCCGGCCGCGGACGCTCGCGGACTTCGTTGGCCAGGAACGGGTCAAGGAACAGCTGCACGTCCTGCTCGAAGGCGCGCGCCAGCGCGACGAGCCGGTGGACCACCTCTTGTTCAGCGGTCCGCCCGGCCTCGGCAAGACGACGCTCGCGCAGATCGTCGCGATCGAGATGGGCGCCGGGTTCCAGCCGACGAGCGGCCCTGCGCTCGAGCGGCCGTCCGATCTCGCCGCGATCCTCACGAACCTCGCGGACGGCGACGTCTTGTTCGTCGATGAGATCCACCGGATGCCGCGCGCGGTCGAGGAGGTCCTGTATCCGGCGCTCGAGGACTTCAGCCTCGACGTCGTTTTAGGGAAGGGCCCAACGGCTCGATCGATCCGACTCGAGCTCCCGCGGTTCACGTTGATCGCCGCGACCACGCGCCCCGGCAGGATCACGCTGCCGCTGCGCGAACGCTTCGGGTTCAGCCCGCGCCTGGACTACTACGACACGCAAGACCTCACGACGATCGTCCTTCGGAGCGCCGGCATCCTCCGCGTCGAAACGACCCCCGAGGGAGCCGGCGAGATCGCGCGGCGTGCGCGCGGCACACCCCGGATCGCCAATCGGCTGCTCCGGCGTGTGCGCGATGTGGCCGAAGTCCGGCACGACGGCTCGATCTCGGGGGATATCGCTCGATCGGGGCTCGAGATGTTCGAGGTCGACGGCGAAGGCCTCGATCGGCTCGACCATGCGGTGCTTCGGGCGATCATCGACAGGTTCTCCGGCGGCCCGGTCGGCCTCACGACCCTCGCGGCCGCGGTCGGGGAGGAGCCGGACACGGTCGAGGACGTCGTGGAGCCCTATCTGCTGCAGTTGGGGTTCCTCCAACGTACCCCGCGAGGCCGAACCGCGACCCCCCGCGCGTACGAACACCTAGGAGTTACGGCCCCCGGCCAGCTCCCGCTCGCTTAGGCCGCGACCCCCCGTTCCCGCAGGTAAACTCGGCACTCGCTCGCTCCTGCACGCTATGGCCGCCAGATCGGAAGGACCCCCATGTTGCTCGCACAGACCTCGAGTGGCGGGAGCCCCATCGTGCTCCTTCTGCTGCTCGGGATGCCCGTGATGCTCTTCTTGATGATGCGCTCGCAGCGCAAGAAGGCTGCGCAGCAGCAGAACCTTCAAAAGAGCGCCGGCGTCGGCTCCGAGATCATGACCACGGCAGGCATCTTCGGGACGATCGTCGACGAAGACGAAGACGAGGGCACGGTCGTGCTGGAGATCGCCCCCGGGACCCAGATCAAGCTGATCCGAGGCGCGATCGCGCGAGTGGTGGACGAGGACGACGACGAGTACGAGGACGTCGACGACGAGGATGATGACGGCGATGCCGTCGTCGACATCGCCGACGCCGAGCACGACACCTCCGGGGCGGACGCCGACAACGCCGAGGGCCCGATCCGCCCGTGAGGGAAGACGCCGTCGGGACGCCCCACGGGGCGCCGATCCCAGATGTGCCCGCGGTCGAACCGGTGGCCGAGGTCGCCTCGATCACCCTCGGCGACATCCAGTCCGACCCGCAGCTGTCGATGTTCATCGCGTCTGCAGATCGGGTGATGGACGCGCTGGGCTACACCGAGCACGGGTTCCGGCACGCACACCTGGTGGGCAAGATCGCCTATCAGGTGCTTCGGCGTTTGGGCTTCAGCCAGCGCGAGGCCGAGCTCGCTAGGGTCGCCGGCTATCTGCACGACATGGGGAACGCCTTGACGCGCGACGGCCACGGACAGAGCGGCGCGATGCTCGCCTACGAGGCGCTCCGCAAGCGCGCCGACAGTGCTGATCTCATGCTGATCATGTCTGCGATCGCCAACCACGAGGAGAGCGAAGGCTCGGCGGTGTCGCCCGTGTCGGCCGCCGTCATCTTGGCCGACAAGGCCGATGTGCACCGCAGCCGCGTCCGGCGGCCCACCGATGTCGACCTGGCCGGCGACATCCACGACCGGGTCAACTATGCCGTCGAGCAGAGTCTTCCTGCGGGTAGACTCCGACGCTCGAACCGTCAGTCTGGAACTGACGATCGACACCAAGATCAGCCAGGTCATGGACTACTTCGAGATCTTCCTCGGCAGGATGCAGATGTGCCGTCACGCCGCCACGGCGATCGACGCAACCTTCCAATTGTTCGCCAACGGGCAGGAGCTGGCATGAAGCGCTCCGGCAAGAGCCTGTGGGTCTCGATCATCGTCGTCGTGGTGGTGGTCGCACTGTCGGTCGCCGCGTTCGCGACCGGTCGCCTCGAGCCGACGCTCGGCCTGGACCTCAAGGGCGGTGTCTCGGTGATCCTGTCGGCGCCCGACGGGACGCCGGCCGACACCATGCAGCAGGCGCTCGAGAACATCCGCAGCCGCGTCGACGCGTTCGGCGTCGGCGAGCCCAACATCGCGTTGTCCGGCAACACCATCGAGGTCCAGATCCCGGGACTGTCCGACAGCAAGATCCAGCAACAAGCGGTCGACCTGCAGTGCATCGCCGACCCGAAGGGGTCGACGTACGGTTGTTCGAACGAATCCAAGACGCCGACCACCGCGCTCAAGGGCTTCACGGTCACCTCGCAGGACAGTCAGGTCTGCATCTTCGCCGGCAAGGCCCAGCTCGTGTGCTACACGTCCCAGAGCGCGGCGGACGCCGCGAAGCAAGGCATCACGCCCACGCCGAAGACCTCTCCTTCGGCATCCGCCTCGGCGTCGCCGAGCGGGAACGTGTCTCCGTCGGCGAATCCGACGTCATCGCAGGGACCGGGATCCAAGCTCGGCCAGTACTGTCTGACCGACCTCTCGAACAAGCCGCTGAAGTGCTACGCCGATTACGCATCCGCGCAGGCCGCGTACAAGTCGTTGACGACGAAGGTCACGAAGACCTCGTGGTGTATCAGCGCGCCCGGAACCTCGACGAGCGCAAGCGCCACGCCGAGCTCGACGCCGACGCCGACGCCCACGCCGGGCGGAAAGGCGAAGCCAACGTCCACCCCCGCGCCGGGCTCGAGCGCGTCTCCGAGCATCAGTCCGAAGCCCTCGCCCGCCGAGACCGCCTATGCGGCGCTCGACACGAGCGGTTCTTCGACGCTTCCGTGCGATTACACATCCCAGAAGGACGCCCAGGCGGGGCTCGACGCGTTGTCCGTCCAGCACATCACGACGCAGTACTGCGTCGTCAGTTCCCAAGGTCAGAACCTGGGGTGCTACACGTCGCAGGACGCTGCCGCGCAGCGTCAGCGTGAGACCGGCCAGGAGAGCCTG
This sequence comes from uncultured Actinomycetes bacterium, assembly GCA_963792215.1. Taxonomy (GTDB): domain Bacteria; phylum Actinomycetota; class UBA4738; order UBA4738; family HRBIN12; genus AC-51. The sequence continues at coordinate 71,774 of CAWBVL010000004.1, read as the reverse complement.
CTCCAGCTGATCGGCAAGACCGCACGTCTCGAGGAGCGGCCGACGCTCCAGATCGTGACACCGAGCGATCCGCAGTATCGATCGATCACGTTGACGTGCCCGCCGTCCGAGGCTGAGACCAAACAGTGCCAAGGTGGCGCCAACGACGCGACCGATGTCTGGTATCCGGACAAGAACGGTGATTACGTCCACCTTGGACCGGTCGTGATCACCGGCGCAAACATCACGAGCGCCACCGCTTCGCTCTCGGGGTCGAGCCAATCGGTAGCGGAGTGGGTGATCAACTTCGTGCTGGACAGCCAGGGCACGGCCGCGTTCGCGACGGCGACACGAGAGGCCGTCAACGCGCAGCCTCCGCAGAACCAGATCGCGATCGCGGTCGACCACACCATCATCTCGAACCCGGTCGTGCAGTCGCCGATCACTGCCGGGCGTGGCCAGATCACCGGAAGCTTCACGGAGAGTGACGCGAAGAACCTGGCGGCGATCTTGAACGCCGGATCGCTGCCGGTGAACCTGACGCAGCAGTCGGTCCGGACGGTGAGCCCGACGCTCGGCACGACCTCCCTGAAGGAGGGCATCATCGCCGGCGCGGCGGGTCTGATCCTCCTGTTCCTGTACCTGCTCTTCTATTACCGGCTGCTCGGCATCGTCGCCTGGTTCGGCATGACGATCTGGGCGATCTCGGCGATCGCGCTGATCTCGTTGGCGGGCCGCAGCTTCGGCTATGCGTTGACGCTTGCCGGCGTCGCCGGGTTGGTGATCTCGCTCGGGGTGACGGCCGACTCCTACATCGTGTTCTTCGAGCGATTGAAAGACGAGGTGCGTGCCGGCCGCTCACCTCGAACAGCGGTGCAGCCGGCATTCCAGCGCGCGTTCAAGACGATCGTGGCGGCGGACATCGTGACCGGCATCGCGGCCGCCGTCCTGTATTTCACGGCGGTTAGCTCGGTACGTGGGTTCGCGCTCACGCTTGGCGTTGCGACCGCCCTTGACCTCGCCGTCGTCTACTTCTTCAAGCGGCCGACGGTGTTCTTGATCGCGCGGAGCAAGCGCTTGTCGACGCTCCGCGGTTTCGGACTCGTCTCGGCGACCGGCGCCGATCACATCGAGCAGGAGCAGCAGGTGGAGGGCGGGTCGTGAGCGTGAAGAGCGCCTACGCCGTCTACCGGGGCTACCGCGTCCCGCACCTGCAGCTCATCGAGCACCGCAGGTGGTGGTTCATCTTCTCGGGCATCCTGATCGCGTTGTCGCTGATCGGGATCATCGTGAACGGGTTCCACTTCTCGATCGACTTCGTGGGAGGCGCCGAGCTCAACTACTCGCCGAGCACCACAGTCACGGCCGACCAGATCCAGACCGTGCTCGACAAGTACAAACTGCAGGGCGAGATCCAGCTGGTGTCTGGCGGCCAACAGGTGTCGATCCGGACCGATGCGCTCACGACGGATCGCCAGCCGCTGATCAACGACCTCGCGAGCCAGGCCAAGATCTCGCCCGAGGAGGTCAACGTCCAGGACATCGGGCCGACGTGGGGGCAGGAGATCTCACGCAAGGCGATCAGAGGCTTGCTGTTCGTCTTGCTGTTCATCGGGATCTACATCGCCTGGCGGTTCGAGTGGTCGATGGCGGCCGGCGCGATGATCGCATTGGTCCACGACGTCTTGATCACGGCAGGCATCTACGCCCTGGTCGGCCGGGAGGTCACGCCGGAAACGGTGATCGCGATCCTCACGATCTTAGGTTTCTCTCTGTATGACACCGTGGTGATCTACGACAAGATCAAGGAGAACACCGAGTCGGCGGCGCTCACGGCGCGACTGGGCTACGTCGGGGTCGTCGACATGTCGCTGAACCAAACCGTGATGCGGTCGGTGAACACGTCGCTCGTCGTGCTGTTGCCGATCCTGTCGCTGCTGTTGTTCGGCGGGCAGACGTTGAAGGACTTCGCGTTCGCGATGTTCGTCGGTGTGGCGATCGGTGCGTACTCCTCGATCTTCATCGCGGCGCCCGTGCTCACGATCATCCACGAACGCCAGGTCAACCGGGGCAAGGTCGCGCAGCCGACCCGTGCCGCCATACGCGGACCCGCCGCCCAGCCGGCGATCGCGGCGGCCGACGACGCCGCGGCGACGGGCGCGACAGCCGCGATGGCGTCGCGCCCCCGGCCCAAGCCGAAGCCTCGCAACAAGAAGGGTCAGCCGAAGAAGCGCAAACGGAGGTAGCCGTGCAGATCGAGCAGATCGAAGCGTTGATCCGCGACGTCCCCGACTTCCCCGAGCCGGGCATCGTGTTCAAAGACATCACGCCCGTGTTGGCCGACCCCATCGCCTTCTCGACGATCATCGACCTGATCGTCGTGCACTTCGGCCGCGGCAACGTCGACAAGGTGGTCGGGATCGAAGCCCGCGGGTTCATCCTCGGCGCGCCGGTCGCATACCACTTCGGCGCCGGCATCATCCCGGTCCGCAAGAAGGGCAAGCTGCCGCACGAGACGCTCGAGGAGTCCTACGCGCTGGAGTACGGCACGGCCTCGCTCGAGATCCACAAGGACGCCGTACAGGCGGGGGAGCGGGTCTTGGTCGTCGACGACGTGCTCGCGACCGGTGGCACGGCGAAGGCCGCCGCCAGCCTGGTCGAGCGGGTCGGCGGCAAGGTCTGCGGCATCGCGACCCTGATCGAGCTCCAGTTCCTCAAGGGTCGCGACAAGCTCCAGGGCTACGACCTCTTCACACTGATCCAGTACTGATCGCGGGAGCGCAGCGGGTCGGCCGTACACTGACCACAGGCGTGGATACTCGCGACGACGTCACCGTTGGCACCGCTCAGCCTCCCGCCCGGCGCGGCGGCAGGCTACCGCTGCCGCGCCGTCGTCGCTCCGATTCCGAGCCGACCGGGTTCGACGCACTTCAGCGGAAGGTTCGCTCGTATAACCCGAAGGGCGACTTGAAGGCCCTCGAGGCCGCGTATCAAACGGCGGAGGCGGCCCACTCCGGTCAGCGCCGTCTGTCCGGGGAGCCGTTCATCGAGCACCCGCTCGCGGTCGCGCAGATCCTCGCCGACCTCCGCCTCGACACGACGACGCTCGAGGCAGGCCTGCTCCACGACACCGTCGAGGACACGACCGTGTCACTGGAAACGATCCAGACGGAGTTCGGTGAGGACGTCGCCGAGATCGTCGACGGCTTGACCAAGCTCGACAAGCTCCAGTTCCAGACGCGCGAGCTGGCCCAGGCGGAGAACGTCCGCAAGATGATCGTCGCGATGGCCGGCGACATCCGCGTGCTGTTGATCAAGCTCGCGGACCGGCTGCACAACATGCGCACGCTGAGCGCGCTCGCGCCGGCGAAGCAGCGCCGCGTCGCGACGGAAACCCTCGAGATCTACGCGCCGCTCGCGAACCGCCTCGGTGTCCAGGAGGTCAAGTGGGAGCTCGAGGATCTCGCCTTCAAGACGCTGCACCCCGGTCCGTACAAGGAGATCGCGCAGCTGGTCGAGACGCGGCGCGACGAGCGCACCCGCCGGATCAAGGAGCTCACAGAGACGCTTCGCCAGAAGCTCAAGGAGCTCGGCATCAAGGCCGACGTCGACGGCCGCCCGAAGCACCTCTATTCCATCTACGAAAAGATGGTGATCCGCGGCAAGGACTTCGAGGAGATCTACGACCTCGTCGGGGTCCGGATCCAGGTCGAGTCGATGAAGGACTGTTACGCGGCACTCGGCGCGGTGCACGCGCTGTGGAAGCCCGTGCCGGGCCGCTTCAAGGACTACGTCGCGATGCCCAAGGCCAACATGTACCAGTCGCTGCACACCACGGTGGTCGGTCCCGAGGGACGCCCGATCGAGATCCAGATCCGCACACGCGACATGCACCGGACCGCGCAGTACGGGATCGCGGCGCACTGGCGCTACAAGGAGGGCAAGCAGAAGGAGGACGCGGACCTCGCCTGGCTCGGTCAGATGATGGAGTGGCTGAAGGACATGGCCGACCCCCGCGAGTTCATGGAGGGCCTGCGGATCGACCTGTCGGGGGGCCGCGTCTTCGTGTTCACTCCGAAGGGCGACGTGACCAACCTGCCGCAAGGCGCCACGCCGGTCGACTTCGCCTACACGATCCACACGGAGGTCGGGCATCGCACGATCGGCGCCAAGGTGAACGGCAAGCTCGTGCCGCTCGACTACGAGTTGCGAACCGGCGACTCGGTCGAGATCTTGACCTCGAAGGCGCAGGGTGAAGGGCCCAGCCAGGACTGGCTGCAGTTCGTCCAGACACCGCGCGCGCGCAACAAGATCCGGCAGTGGTTCGCGCGCGGACGCCGCGAGGACGCGCTCGACCAAGGGCGTGACCTGTTGCAGCGACAGATGCGCAAGCAGAACCTGCCGTTCAAGCGTCTCGCGACCGAAGACGCGATGGAGCAGATCGCGACCGATCTCAAGTACCCGGACCTCGACGCGCTGTACGTCGCGGTCGGCGAGGGCCATGTGTCGCCGCAGTCGATCGTGGCGCGCCTGTCACGCCTGATCGCCGGAACGAGCGACGAGGACGCCACCGACGATGTTCCGCTCGCGCGGCCGGTCAAGATCGCGAGGCCCGACCACGTCGCGCAGGGCGTCATGGTCAAGGGGTTGGGCGACGTCTGGGTCCGGCTCGGGCGGTGCTGCACACCGGTGCCCGGCGACGACATCGTCGGGTTCGTGACGCGCGGCCAGGGCGTCAGTGTGCATCGCGCCGACTGCCCCAACGTGAAGACGCTTCGTCGGGAGCCCGAGCGCATGATCGAGGTGTCCTGGTCGGGCGGGAAGCCGACCTCCTTCGTGGTCGCGATCCAAGTCGAGGCGCTTGACCGCACGCGACTGCTGTCCGACATCGCCACCCTCCTGTCCGATCAGCACGTGAACATCCTGTCGGCCAACTCGTCGACGGGTCGGGATCGGATCACCCGCCTGCGGTTCGCGTTCGAGCTTGCCGACATCACGCACCTGTCTTCGATCCTGGCCGCGGTCAAGCGGGTCGATGGCGTCTACGACGCATACCGGGTGGTCCCCAGCTAGTGCGGGTGGTGCTGCAGCGCGTCCGCCGCGCGTCGGTGGCGGTGGACGGCGCCGAGGTGTCCTCGATCGGCCCGGGGTATCTGCTGTTGGTGGGGGTCGGGCACGAGGACACCGAGGCCGATGCCGAGCAGCTGGCAACCAAGATCGTGGGCCTGCGGATCTTCCGCGACGCCGACGGGAAGACGAACGAGGATCTGGCCGCCGTCGGTGGGGAGGCGCTCGTGGTGTCGCAGTTCACGCTGTTCGCCGACACGCGGAAGGGCCGTCGGCCGTCGTTCCTCGGCGCAGCCGAGCCTGGCCGGGCGGCGGAACTGGTGGAGCATCTGGCCGCCCAGCTCGAGGCGGGGGGCGTTCGCGTCGGCCGCGGCGTGTTCGGGGCCGAGATGGCGATCGACCTGCTGAACGACGGCCCCTTCACGGTGCTGTTCGACACCCGCGCGCCGTAGCGGGCGCCTCGGGCCCCTCCGGTAGCATGACCGCCTCATGTACCTGGACGTCTTCGACCGCAACCCGTACGGCACCAACTGCTGGCTGCTGTCTGGCGAGGCCGGCGACGAGGCGGTGGTCATCGATCCAGGGTTCGAGCCGGAGGCTGTCCACGCGATGCTCGAGGCGGCAGGCAAGCGCCCGGCCGCCGTCCTGTTGACCCACGCGCACTTCGATCACGCCGGCGCGGCTGGGACGTTCGCGGCGGATCTGCCTGTCTATATCCACCCCGACGACGTGCCCGCGTTCACGGACTACCCGGCATGGGGCGGGGGAAGCGCGGTCCAGCTCGATCAGGTCGGTGACCTGCGGACCTTCGTCGACGGAGACATCCTTCGGCTTGCCGGCCTGACGCTCGAGGTTCTGCACACGCCCGGACACACGCCGGGGTCTGCGTGCTTCCGGCTCGAGGACGAGGTCGTGCTGCTGTCCGGCGATCTGGTGTTCGCCGGCACCATCGGCCGCTCGGACTTCGCGAACTCCGATCCCGCCGCGATGCGGCAGTCGCTGATCCGCTTCCTCACACTGCCCGACACGACACGAGTCCTCCCTGGACACGGTGCCGAGACCACGGTCGGTGCCGAGCGCACCTCCAACCCGTTCCTGCGGGAGGCGGGATGAGCGACTTCGCGCCGAGCAGGGGCACGCGCGACCTGCTGCCGCCCGACGGCGGTGTGATGCGCGCGCTCTACGACCGGGCCGCCGAGATCGCGCGGCTGCACGGGTTCCGATACGTGGAGACGCCGGGATTCGAAGCCACCGAGGTCTTCGTGCGCACATCGGGCACGACGAGCGACATCGTGAGCAAGGAGATGTACACGTTCACGGATCGCGGTGACCGGTCGTTGACGCTTCGTCCTGAGGGAACGGCGCCGGTGGTTCGCGCATATCTGGGAGATCGGCAACGCTTGGGCGTTCCCTTCAAGGCGTACTACCTGACCCGGATGTACCGATACAGCCGCCCCCAAGCCGGTCGGTACCGGGAACACCGCCAGTTCGGCGTCGAGATCCTCGGGACCGACGCGCCCCGCGCGGACGTCGAGGTCATGGCGGTGGGCGACGCGCTCCTGCGGTCGCTCGGCATGACGCGATACCACGTCGAGGTCAACTCGCTGGGCGACGAGACGTGCCGACCCGCGTACCGCGAGACGCTGGTCGACTACTTCCGCGCGCACCGCGACGAGTTGCGCGACGAGCACAAGGACCGGTTCGAGGACAATCCACTGCGGGTGCTCGACTGCAAGGACGAGGCCTGTCGGGCGGTCGCGAAGGGCGCTCCAGCGATGATCGACCATCTCTGCGATGACTGCCGAGCCGCTTTCGACGCCGTCCGCGACGGACTGGCGGCAGCGGGGATCGAAACGCTGCTCACGCCAACACTTGTGCGCGGCCTCGACTACTACACGCGTACGGCGTTCGAGTTCGTGTCCGATGCCCTCCAAGACGGGGGCAACCAGCAACAGTCAACGTTGTTCGCCGGTGGCCGGTACGACGGACTCGCGGAAGCGCTGGGAGGACCGAGGGTGCCGGGTGTCGGTTTCGGGATGGGCCTCGAGCGGGTCCTGCTCGCGCTGGCCGACGAGGGCGTCGTGCCACCGGCCGAGGCCCCGCTCGCGGTCTTCGTCGTCGCGCTCGGGGACGAGGCGCGCGCCGCCGGGTCGACGCTCGTTGCCGATCTGCGGCGTGCAGGTGTGTCCGCGGACGCCGCGTTTGAAGATCGCCCGATGAAGGCGCAGCTGAAGATGGCGGACAAGGGCGACGCTCGATTCGCTGCGATCATCGGCGCCGACGAGCTCGCCGCCGGCACGGTGTTGCTTCGCCGGCTCACGAACGGCGTGCAGGAAACCGTCGCGCTCTCTGAGGTCGCCGCGCATGTGGCTGGGGAGCCGTCGTGACCGAGGAACGCTCGATGTTCGCGACCGCGATGCGCACCCACGCGTGCGGCGAGCTTCGCGCTGCCGACACAGGCACCGAGGTGACCCTGTGCGGCTGGGTGGCCCGGCGGCGCGATCACGGCGGCGTCACCTTCATCGACCTGCGGGACCGCGAGGGCGCCGTGCAGGTGGTGTTCCATCCTGAGGAGGCGGCCGAGGCACACGCGACGGCTCAGGACCTGCGTTCGGAATGGGTCGTTCGCGCGACGGGGACGGTTCGTGCGCGGCCGCAGGGCATGGTCAACCCGGCGCTCGCGACCGGTGAGGTCGAGGTGGCGGCGACCGGCCTGGAGATCGTCTCGCGCGCCGAGACGCCGCCGTTCCTGATCGAGGACCGGGTCGAGGCCGAGGAGCACCTCCGGCTCGAGTACCGCTACCTGGACCTCCGTCGCCCGGAGATGACGTACGCGCTGCGCCTCCGGCACCACGTCACGCGTCTGATGCACGAGCACCTCGACGCGCTCGGGTTCGTCGACGTTGAGACGCCGCTGCTGGGGCGGGCCACCCCTGAGGGGGCCCGCGACTTCCTCGTGCCGGCGCGTGTGCGGCCTGGCAGCTTCTTCGCGCTGCCCCAGTCGCCGCAACAGCTGAAGCAGCTCTTGATGGTCGGCGGGCAGGACCGCTACTACCAGATCGCGAAGTGTCTCCGCGACGAGGCGACGCGCGCCGACCGCGGGCTGGAGTTCACGCAGCTCGACATCGAGATGGCGTTCGTCGACGAGGAAGACATCTTCGCGGTGATCGAGCCGCTGTACGCGCGGATCATCGCCGAGACGCAAGGGGTCGAGGTGCCGATACCGTTCCGTCGGATGGCGTTCGACGAGATGGTCGATCGCTACGGCTCGGATAAGGCTGACCTCCGGTACGGCATGGAACTGGTCAACTTGGTTGACCTCTTCGCCGGGTCGGGGTTCAACGCGTTCGCGAAGGTCGCGGCCGACGGCGGACTGATCAAAGCGCTTTGCGCCCCCGGTGGCGGATCGTTCAGCCGCAAGGAGCTCGACAAGCTGGTCGAGGACGCCAAGGGCCGCGGCGCCGCCGGGCTCGTCTGGATCGTGGTCGAGGACGGCGGCATCCGCTCGCCCGTGGAGAAGTTCCTCAACGAGGACGAGGTGCGCGAGGTGCTCGCCCGCACCGGCGCGTCGCCAGGCGACCTGATCTGCATCGTCGCCGACCGACCCGACCGCGTACACGTCGCCCTCGACGGCCTACGCCGGGAGCTCGCTATGCGGCTGGACCTGATCGCCAACGGACGCTGGGAGTTCTGCTGGTACCTGGAGCCGCCCTTGTTCAAATGGAGCGACGACGAGCACAAGTGGGTCGCCGAGCATCACCCGTTCACCGCGCCGCTCACCGACGACCTCAACCCGGAGACGGCCAAGGCGCGCGCGTACGACCTGATCCTGAACGGCTTCGAGATCGGCGGTGGGTCGATCCGGATCCACGAGCCCGCGGTCCAGCAGGCGGTGTTCGATGTGCTCGACCTCTCGCCGGAGGAGCAAGAGGAGAAGTTCGGGCACGTGTTGAAGGCCTTCCGATACGGAGCGCCGCCGCACGGCGGGGTGGCGATGGGCCTGGACCGGTTGATCATGGTGCTGGCGGGCAAGGACTCGCTGCGTGACGTCACCGCGTTCCCGAAGGCGCAGTCCGGGCTCGACCCGATGACCGGGGCGCCGGCGCGCGCCGATGAGGCGCAGCTCGCCGAGATGGGGATCGCGGTGAGCGTCCCCGACGAGGAGCCGGAGGAGGACAAGGGATGAGCGCCGAGCTGACGCCCGAGGACCGCGAGCTGCTGCACGCCCCGAACTACGCCTGGATCATCACGCTGAACCCCGACGGCTCCCCGCAGGCGTCCATCACGTGGGTCGACGCGGACGAGACGCATGTCCTGGTCAACACAGCGGTCGGGCGGCGGAAGGATCGCAACGTGATCGCCAACCCGAACGTCGCGATCGCGGTCCAACGCGGCGCGGATGCCTATCGGTGGATATCGGTCGAAGGCGCCGTCGAGGAACGTCAGCTTGGTCCCGACGCCGACGCGCACATCGACTCGCTGGCCCGTGCCTACGACGGCGAGGCGTGGACCCCGGTAGAGGGCCAACAGCGCGTCCGCTGGCGTGTCCGGCCCACCCGCATCGTTCGCTACGGCGAGTAGCCTGCGGCCGTGAGCGAACAGCCGCTCGCGGCGCGGATACGGCCGCGGACCCCCGGAGAGTTCGTCGGGCAGCGCCACCTGGTCGGCCCGGGCCGCGCGCTGCAGAAGCTGTTGGATCGCAAGGCGCTCCCGTCCATCATCCTATGGGGACCGGCGGGCACGGGGAAGACCACGCTCGCGTACCTGTTGGCCGACGCGGTCGGCGCCGAGATCGTGACGCTCTCGGCGGTGTCCTCGGGCGTCGCCGACGCGCGCAAGGTGATGGCGGGCGCGCAGGGCGGCATGTTCAAGACGGTCCTGTTCGTCGACGAGGTCCACCGGTGGTCGAAAGCGCAGCAAGATGTCCTGCTGCCGGCCGTCGAACAGGGCACCGTGACGTTGATCGGCGCGACGACCGAGAACCCCTACTTCTCGTTGAACACGCCGCTGCTTTCGCGGTGCCTGTTGCTGCGCCTGGAACCGCTGTCGGAGGAGGACGTTGCGGCGCTGGTCGACCGTGCGCTGCAGGACACTGACCGCGGCCTGGGCGACCTGCACCTCTCGATCGACGACGACGCGCTGGCGCACCTCGTCGCGATCAGCGGTGGCGACGCACGGATGGCGCTGACCGGACTCGAGGCCGCGGCCCTCGCGGCCCAGGAGGACGGCGTCACCGCGATCTCGCTCGACCTCATGGCCGACGCCGTCCAACGCAAAGCGATCGTCTACGACCGCCAGGGCGACGCCCACTACGACGTGGTCAGCGCGTTCATCAAGTCGATCCGCGGGTCGGATCCCGACGCGGCGCTGTTCTGGCTCGCGCGGATGCTCGAGGCCGGCGAGGACCCGCGGTACATCGTCCGCCGGCTGATCGTGCACGCGAGCGAGGACGTCGGGCTCGCCGATCCGATGGCGCTCGTGCAGGCGACTGCGGCCGCGCACGCCGTCGAGCACGTGGGTCTGCCCGAGGCGCGGCTCAACCTCGCCCAGGCGACGATCTACCTGGCCCGTGCGCCGAAGTCGAACAGCGTGTACACGGCGCTCGCGGCCGCTCAGGAGGACGCGCTGGGTGCCGAGCCGGTGCCCGCACACCTGCGCGACGCGTCCTACGGCGGCGCCCGGGTCCTCGGCCACGGCAAGGGATACATCTATCCGCACGACCAGCCGGGGCATTGGATCGAGCAGGCCTACCGCCCCGAGGGGTACGAGGACCATCGCTACTACGAGCCCTCCGATATGGGCGATGACGTGGGCGATTGGACGCCGGGAGCGGGTCCGACGCCGCCATCAGTACGGCCGGAGCCCGGCGAGGGAGTCGAGTAGGCTAGCGCCTCCACCGCAGACCAAGGAGCTCACGGATGACGGTTCTTGCCCTCACGGGCGGCGACATCGCCCTGATCGTGCTGGCCGTTGGCTGGGTGCTGCTGGTCCTGTTCCTGTGCTTCGTGTTGCTGAACACGTTCCGGGTGCTCGAGAGCACGAAGATGACGATCGACGCGATGCGGGAGGAGACGATCCCGTTGCTCCGCGAGGTCAAGACCTCGGTCGAGAAGACCAATCGCGAGATCGACCGGGTCGACATCATGCTCGACAGCGCGAACCAGATCGTCGGCCGCGTCGAGCGTCTCTCCGGGCTGGTGGAGGAGGCGGCGAGCAGCCCGCTGGTGAAGCTGATCAGCTTCGGCGCCGGCATCCGCAAGGGCTTCTCGAAGGCGGCCGGCAAGGGTGGTAAGGAGCCGCGAGCGTGATCCGGCGGCTGTTCTGGGTCTCGTTCGGCGTCGGACTGGGCGCCGCCACCGCGATCGCCACGACCCGGTGGACCCGCCGCCAGGCGCGCCGCGCCGCGCCCGCCGCGCTCGCGCGCGAGGCGCGCGGGAGCTTGCTCGACCTGAGCAAGCTCGTCGCGGCCTCGATGGAGGAAGGCCGGCGCGCGAGGAACGAGCGCGAGCTTGAGCTCCGCGATCGCTACAGAGCGGGCGAACCCCACCGCTAGACTGCCCGGCGTGCAGGGCGCCGAGATCCGCGAGACCTTCCTTCGCTTCTTCGAGGAACGCGATCACACGCGTGTGCGCTCGTCCTCGCTGGTCGCGCCGCCCGAGTCTGGGCTGCTGCTCACGAGCGCCGGCATGAACCAGTTCATCCCGTACTTCCTCGGGCAGCTCGAGCCCCCCTATCCGCGCGCCGTCTCCGCTCAGAAGGTGATGCGGACCAACGACATCGAGAACGTCGGGCACGACGCGCGCCACCTGACCTGCTTCGAGATGCTCGGCAACTTCTCGTTCGCCGACTACTTCAAGGAAGACGCCGTTCGCTGGGCGTTCGAGCTCGTCACCGAGGTCTACGGCATCGATCCAGACCGGCTGTGGGTCACGGTGTTCGAAGACGACGACGAGACGCCACAGGCGTGGCTCGACATCGCGCACCTGGACCCCGGGCGGATCGTGCGGCGCGGGGCGGTCGACGCCGAAGGGGAGCCCGCGAACTACTGGTGGACCCACGCGGCCGGTCCGGCCGGGCCGTGCAGCGAGATCTTCGTCGACCGGGGGGCGCAGTACGGGCCCGACGGCGGTCCCGACGTGGACGAAGAGCGGTTCATGGAGATCTGGAACCTGGTGTTCATGCAAGACCAGGTCGACGGCGAGCGGCAGATCGTCGCGCCGTTGCCGGGGCGCAACGTCGACACCGGGTCTTCGCTCGAGCGCGTCGCGACCGTTCTGCAGGACGCCGACGACGTCTTCCAGACCGACCTGTTCCTACCGACGCTGGAGGTCGCCGAGAGCCTGTCGGGGATCCGACACGGCGAGGACCCGCGGAGCGACGTCTCGCTCAAGGTGATCGCGGAGCACGGACGCGCGACGACGTTCCTGATCGGTGACGGCGTGCTGCCAGCGAACAACGGACGTGGCTATATCTTGCGTCGGATGCTTCGCCGCGCGGTCGCGCACGCGCGGCGCCTGGGGATCGAGCACGAGGTGCTGCCACCGGTTGTCTCGAGCGTGATCGAGGGGTTCGGCGATGCGTACCCGGAGCTCCAGGAGAACGCGGCGTTCATCAACGAGGTCGTCGCGTCCGAGGAGGAGCGGTTCGCGGCGACCCTGCGACAGGGGATGGTGCTGTTCGACGACGCTCGCGAGCAGGCGGTCGACGGCGTCGTCCGGGGCGAGGACGCGTTCAAGCTCTCCGACACCTTCGGGTTCCCCGTGGAGCTGACGATCGAGCTCGCCGCCGACGCGGGGCTGTCGGTCGACGAGGACCGGTTCCGCGAGCTGCTCCAGGAGCAGCGCGACCGGGCTCGCGCGGCGGCGAAGAAGGTGGAGGTCGGCCTGGACACCGGCGCGGTGCCGCCGACCACGTTCGTCGGATACGACCAGCCAGACGCGGAGTCGCCGATCCGGCTGCTGCTCGCCGAGGACAACGCGCAGCTCGAGGTCGCGGAGGAGGGCCAGCCGGTGCGGCTGTTCCTCGCGCGGACCCCGTTCTACGCCGAAGGCGGCGGCCAGGTCGGAGACCGCGGCTTGATCCGGACCGCGACGGGCTCGGTGCGCGTGACCGACACGCAGAAGGCCGGCGACCTCTCGATCGTGCACGAGGGTGTCGTCGAGTCCGGCGAGGTGCGGGCCGACCAGGAGGCGGTCGCCGAGATAGACGGGCTGTTCCGCGAGGCCACGGCGCGGGCGCACACGTCGACCCACGTGATCCACGCGGCGCTCCGCAGGATCTTGGGCGAGCACGCCCGGCAGGCGGGATCGTTGATCGAGCCCGGCCGGCTGCGCTTCGACTTCACGCATCCGAGCTCGGTGCCGATCGAGGTGCTCGAGGAAGCCGAGCTCGAGTCGAACCGGCATCTCGCGGCCGACGACAGCGTGTTGGTCTCACATATGTCGATGGACGAAGCCCAGGCGATGGGCGCGACGGCACTGTTCGATGAGAAGTACGGCGACATCGTTCGGGTCGTCGAGATCGGCGACTATTCGCGGGAGCTCTGCGGGGGGACACACGTCGACCGGACGGGGCGGGTCGCCGTGATCCGGCTGCTGCGGGAGGGGTCGATCGGCGCCGGCCTCCGGCGGATCGAAGCGCTCGTCGGGCCCGATGCGCTGCGCGAGATCAACGTCGAGCGCGCGCTGCTGCGCGATCTGGTCGGCGCTCTCGATGCGAAGGATCCGCGGGCGGCGATCGAGCGTGCGCGCCGCGTCGTGGAGGAGAACAAGCGCCTGCGTAACGAGCTCGGCACGCTCCGGGCGGGGGACCGCGCCGCGATGATCGACGACCTTGTTACGCAGGCGCGCGATGTCGACGGGCTGGCGTTGGTCGTGCGCGATGTGCCCTCACTGGACCCGGGCGAGCTCCGGGAGCTCGCGATCAAGGTGCGAGATCGCCTGCAGGAGAGGCCCGCAGCTGTCGTCGTCGGCAACGCCGACGGCAAGGCGCTCCTGGTGGCGGCCACGACGCCGGGCGCGATCGGTCGCGGTGTAACGGCCCCCGCGTTGCTCGCCGACGCAGCCTCGGTCATCGGCGGCGGCGCCGGTGGTAAGGACGACCTCGCGAACGCCGGTGGCCCCCGTGCGGCAGCGCTGCCGGCGGCCCTCGCGACGATCACCGACCGGGCTCGCGCGCTCCTCGCCGGTGCCTGAGCGCGCCGACGCCGGGCGCGTTCTCGGCCTCGACCTCGGCGACGTCCGTATCGGCGTCGCGATCAGCGATCCGGAGCGCCGGCTCGCCGTTCCGTTGGGCACGGTTCAGGTCGGCCGTCCGCCGGGCGAGATGCGCGCGGTCGCCGACCTCGTCAACGAGAACGACGTGACGCTGGTCGTGATCGGCGAGCCGATCTCGCTCGACGGCATCCGACGTGACCGCGCGACCCACGCGGCCAACTTCGCAGACGCCCTGCGCGCGATGCTCTCTGTGCCGGTGACGCTGCACGACGAACGCTTCTCCACCATGGAGGCCGAGCGGTCGCTCCGCGAGGCCGGGGTGAGCGGGAAGCGCCGCAGGAGCGTGGTCGATGCGGCGGCGGCCCAGGTGATCCTGCAGGGCTGGCTCGACGGGCAACGTTCCGAGGGCTGAGCCCGGGCCCGGGTATCCTCCACCCCCGATGGCATCCTTGATGGACGAGCCTCGGCCTTCGTACCTCAGCGAGCCGGATCCGGAGCACGACCGCCACCGCCGCCGCGTCGCTCTCGTCGTCGTCCTGGCGATGCTGTCGGTACTCATCGTCGGCGTGGCATTCGCGAACACGTCATACAACCGGTGCAAGCAGCCGCCGGCGGTCGACGGCAGGACCGTCACGTTCCAGGTCCCCGACGGCGCCACCGGGCGAGACGTGATCGGCGATCTCGCGGATCAGGGCCTGATCCGGTGCGGCGGGTTCGTCGGCAACATGATGTTGCGGAGCGCGGGCGACCCCAACGGGATCTTGGCCGGGACCTACCGGATCCCGGTCGGCTCCACGCTGGAGGAGATCCTGACGATCGTCACGACGCCGCCGAAACAGGTGCCGACCGTCGGTCTCACGGTGCCGGAGGGACTGCGGATCCAGACGACCTACCCGGGGGAGCGGAGCATCTCGAGCGTGGTCGAGCAAGAGACCGGGGTCAGCGCCGACGCGTTCGTGAAGGCCGCGGAGAACCCAAAGCTCGCCGTGCGGCCGTACCTTCCGCCCGGACACGGCGCGGAAGGGTTCCTGTTCCCCGACACCTATCAGCTGGTGAAGAAGAACCTCGACGCGAAGACGATCGTCCACACGATGCTCGACCAGTTCGATACCGAAGCGAAGTCCCTCGACCTCGTCGGGGGCGCCAAGAAGCTCGGCTACACGCCGTATCAGATCGTGATCATCGCTTCGATGATCGAGCGTGAGGCGCAGCTCGATGCGGAGCGCCCGCTGGTGGCGAGCGTCATCTACAACCGACTCGCGGCCAACAACACGCTCGGGATCGACGCGACGCTGCTCTACGACGACCCCACGCCGGACGGATCCTTGTCGACGTCGGACCTGCAGACCGGTAGCCCGTACAACACGCGGATCAACGCGGGGTTGCCGCCGACGCCCATCGCGAGTCCGGGAAGAGCGTCGTTGGAAGCGGCGCTCCATCCGGCCGATACCAAGTACTTCTATTACGTGCTGTGCCCCTCCGACGGCCCCGGCGTGCAACGGTTCGCCGTGACGTACCAAGAGCACCTGAAGAACGTCCAGGAGTGCCTCGGTGGCTGAGCCGCGGATCGGCGGCGCCACGCGCGTCGCCGCGGTCCTCGGCTGGCCGGTGGCGCACAGCCTGTCGCCCGTGATCCACAACGCCGCGTTCGCGGCGCTCGAGATGGACTGGATCTACGTCGCCCTGCCGGTGGAACCGGGCGCCGTGCCGGCGGCGGTAGCCGGGCTGCGCGCCTTCGGCCTCGCCGGCGCGAACGTCACGATGCCGCACAAGGAAGCCGTCGCCGACGCGATGGACCAGCTGACCGAGGACGCGAACCGGCTGCGGGCGGTCAACACGATCGAGATCGCTGGCGACCGGCTCACCGGGCACAACACAGATGCGCCCGGATTCGCGCGGTTCCTCGAGCACGACGCCGGGTTCGACCCGGAAGGCAAGACCGCGCTCCTGTTCGGCGCGGGCGGGGCCGCTCGAGCCTGCGCTCTGGCGGTCGCGCGCGCCGGCTTGACCCGGATCGCGGTCGCCCTCCGCGAGACGGCGCGCGCCGCGCCGCTCACCGACGCGCTCGACGGCTTCGCGACCGAGGTCGAGGCGATCGCGTTCGATGATGCGGCCGACGCCTCGGCCGACCTGGTCATCAACGCGACGCCGCTCGGGGCGCACGGAGAGAGCCTTCCGCTCCCGACGCTCGGCGCCGATGGGCTCTTCGTCGATCTGCTCTACCGACCGGCGATGACGCCAGCACAGCGCGCCGCGCGGGCCGCCGGCGCCCAGGCGATGGGCGGCCTCGGCTTGCTGCTGCATCAAGCAGCCTTGTCCTTCGAGCTGTGGACCGGCCGCCCAGCGCCGCTCGAGATCATGTCGGCCGCCGCCGTGGCGGCGCTCGCCGAACCGGCCTAGTTCCCTCGTTCGAGCCGGGTTCCTCAAGGGCCTCCGTTCGTCCGACGATGCCTGACGCAGAGGAATCCCCGGATGGATGAATTCGCCGCGCTCGCGCAGCGCGTCGTCTTGACCATGGACGACGTGCGAGGCTGTTTGGTGCTGTCTCGCGACGGCCTGGTCCTTGGCGCGTTCCCCGAGGATCAAGAGGCGGAGCTCAAGCCCGCCTGGCTGCGGTTCGTCCACGTCGGCGAAGCGCGGAAGGGCTACGTCGAGTTCTCCGATCAGCTCTGGGCGTTCGTTCACCGTGGGCCGTATGCGGCGTTCGTCGTGACGGGAACGAGCGTGCGCCCCGGCGTGATGCTCGATCAGCTCGAGCAGGCGGTGATCGCGGCCGAGGAGACGCGCGCCAAGCAGAAGGAGGTCACGCTCAAGGTGCCCGACGCCGCCGGCGCGCCGTCCGGGCGTCCACGGACGTCGCTGCACCCGCCGGCCGACCGCCCCGCCGCTGCCGCCCCAGTGGGGGCGAACCCCGGTGCCGAGGAGATGCCGTCCTTCGCCGCCCCGACCGGCCCCGCGGAAGGAGGCGCTGCGGCACCCGATTGGAGCGGCGCTGACCCCGCGCAACTGCAGCAGATGCAGGCGATGCAGGAGCAGATGGCCGCGATGCAAGCCCAACTGCAACAGGCGCAAGCCTTGCAGCGATCGCCCGACGCACCGGCGCCCGCGACCGCTGCTCCTGTCGAGTCGTCCCCGGCGTCGGCCCAGCCGCTCAGCGGCTACCGCCGTCCGGAGTCGGCCTCCCCGCCGCCCGCATCCCCGCCGCCCGCATCAGCGCCGTCCCCATCGCCGTCGCCGGCCGAGCCGGCAGCCGCTGCAGAGCAGCCGCGCGCCGAGCTTGGTGGCGCCCGCCCCTCGATCGAAGGATCGCCGTACGAGTCCGTGCTGTCGGATGAGCAGCCGGCCCCGTTCGGTGCGGACGGCTCGCCGTTCGCACGGCTCGAGGCCGAGCAGGCTCAGGCAGCGGCCGAGCAAGCCGTGTCGCCGGCAGCGGAGCGGCCTGCCCCGCCGGCTGCCGAGCGGACCGCCGCGTCGGCTGCTGAGCAGACCGCGCCCCCGGCCACCGACGATCAGGGCGGCGCCGACGCGAGCGCGTTCCGCACGGAGCCTCAGCGACTGGTCTCCCAGGAGGCCCCGCCGCCCGCATCCGAAGACCAGGAAGAGCCGGGCGAGGTCGATCGCGTGATGCTCGCGAAGGAGTTCTCGGGTCTGCTTCAGCTGGGTGGGGACGACGACGAAGACTGATATCTGGACGACCTAGCCCGAACGGACCCCGGGGACGCGATGTCGCAGGTCAAGCGGAAGTCGAAGCAACTCGGTCAGATCTTGATCGAGCTCGGCTACATCACGACTGCCCAGCTGGAGACCGCACTCGAGGAGCACCGCGCGACCCCGAAGTCGCTGGGCCGCGTGCTCATCGACCTCCGGATGATCAAGGAGTCGGACCTCGTTCGTGCCTTGGCGGAACAGGTCGGCCTCGAATTCGTCGATCTCGATGAGTTCCCCATCGACACCCTCGCGACGGCCCTCCTGCCCGAGGCGCTCGCCAAGCGCTACCGAGCCTTGCCGATCGGGGAGCGAGACGGCCGGCTGCTGGTTGCCATGTCTGATCCGGCCAACGTCTACGCGCTCGACGACATCCGGACCATCACCGGTCGTGACGTACTCCCCGTGGTCGCGACCGCCGCCGACGTCGAGAACGCCATCCAGAAATTCGCTGGGCTCGACTCACAGGTCGAGGCGATGGCGAGCATGGTCGACGCCGCGAGCGGTGAGGATGACGAGGACAACGACCTCGACGCGGCGGTCGAGGACGCGCCGATCGTCAAGCTCGTCAACGCGATCATGACTCAGGCGGTCGCCGACCGCGCCTCCGACGTGCACATCGAGCCGCGGGAGCACGACGTCCGCATCCGATTCCGTGTGGACGGCGTGCTGATGGAACCGATGCCGCCGGCACCCAAGAACATCCAGAACGGCCTGATCAGCCGCATGAAGGTCATGGCCGACCTCAACATCGCCGAGAAGCGCGTCCCGCAAGACGGCCGCATCGGGATGAAGATCGGTGGCAAGCAGCTCGACCTCCGCATGGCGACGCTGCCGACGGTCTACGGCGAGAAAGTGGTGCTCCGGATCCTCGACACCTCGCACGCGATGCTGCGCCTGGAGGATCTCGGGTTCCTGGAGAACTCCTACAAGCGGTACTCGGTCTCGTTCCACAAGCCGTACGGCGCGCTGCTCGTCACCGGACCGACGGGCTCTGGGAAGTCCACCACTATGTACGGCACCCTCAACATTCTCAACAGTGTCGACAAGAACATCATCACCGTCGAGGACCCTGTGGAATACCGGCTCGCCGGCGTCAACCAGATCCAGGTCAACCCCAAGGCGGGCCTGACGTTCTCTGCGGCGCTGCGATCGATCCTGCGCGCGGACCCCGACATCGTGCTGATCGGTGAGATCCGAGACAAGGAGACGGCCACGATCGCGATCGAGGCCGCCCTGACAGGCCACCTCGTGCTCTCGTCGCTGCACACGAACGACGCGCCGAGCGCGATCACCCGCCTGGTCGAGATGGACGTCGAGACCTTCCTGGTGGCTTCCGCGATCGACTGCGTGGTCGGACAGCGGTTGGCACGCAAGCTCTGTGAGCGCTGCCGAACCCCGTACCGGCCCGACGAGAACGAGCTCTACGCGGCCGGATACCCGGACTGGCTCTGGCCCGAGGTCCAGGAGCTCCACAAGGCGGCGGGGTGCCCTGCCTGCGCGAACACGGGATTCCGAGGCCGGATCGGCCTGTACGAGGTGATGCAGATGACCGAAGAGGTCGAACGGCTAACGGTCGAGCGTGCGTCTGCCGATGCCATCAAGGCTGTCGCGATACAGCAGGGGATGATGACGCTCCGCGACGACGGGCTGGAGAAGGCACGGATGGGCCTGACGTCGCTGGAAGAGGTTGCAAGGGTGGTGAAGTGAGATGAGCACGGTCGCTCCTCCCGAGGACGATCTCCAGGTACCGATCCCGGAACTGCTCGGGAAGCTCCTGGAGATGAACGGGTCCGACCTGCACCTCACCGCGGGCACACCGCCCACGGTCCGGGTGCACGGCGAGCTCGAACGGCTGCAGGACTATCCGAACCTGAGCCCGCGGGCCCTCCAGGGCATGATCTACGCGATCTTGCCCCAGAAGATGCGTGAGCGGTTCGAGCAGGAGCTCGAGCTCGACATGTCGTACTCGTTGCCGGGGCGCGCCCGGTTCCGTGTCAACGTTTACATGCAGCGCGACGCGGTCGGCGCCGTCTTCCGTGTGATCCCGTTCGAGATCAAGGGTCTCGACGAGCTGGGGTTGCCGCCGGTGTGCGCCGATCTCGCGCGGTTCCCACGCGGGTTCGTCGTCGTGACCGGCCCGACCGGGTCCGGTAAGTCGACGACCCTGGCCGGCATGGTCGACGTCGTTAACACCGAGCGCGCGGGCCACATCATGACGGTTGAGGATCCGATCGAGTTCCTGCACAAGCACAAGACCTGCGTCGTGAACCAACGCGAGATCGGAGCGGACACGCACTCGTTCGCGTCGGCCCTCAAGCACGTCTTGCGGCAGGACCCCGACGTCATCCTCGTCGGCGAGATGCGTGACCTCGAGACGATCTCGACGGCGATCACCGCCGCCGAGACCGGCCACCTCGTGTTCGCGACCCTGCACACGCAGGACGCGCCGCAGACGATCGACCGAATCATCGACGTCTTCCCCCCGCACCAGCAGCAGCAGACGCGGGTCCAGCTATCGACGACGTTGCAGGGCGTGATCACCCAGCAGCTCGTGCCGACCACGGACGGGCGCGGCCGTGTCGTGGCCGCCGAGGTGATGATCGCGACGCCGGGCATCCGCAACCTGATCCGTGAGGGCAAGGTGCACCAGATCTACTCAGCGATGCAGGCCGGTGGCCGCTACGGGATGCAGACCATGGACATGTCGCTCGCGTCGCATGTGAAGGCGGGGCGGATCAATCAGCAGATGGCCTTCGAGCGGTGCCACGACCCCGAGGAGCTCCAGCGCCTCATCGGCTCATCCACGGGGCTGTCGGCCTACTCCGACGGCGGCAATTACACAGACGCGAGCGACTTCGGCGGCTCCGGATCCGGATCCGACGGTTGGTCGACCGGCGGCATGTGAGGCGGTGAAGAGCGATGCCTGACACCTTTACGTACAAGGCGCGCGACAAGGGCGGCAACGTCCTGAACGGCACGATCGTCGCCGACAACGAGGCGCTGGTCCTGGCGCGCCTCCGCGAGCAGGGCTTCGTGCCACTCGAGGTCGGCAAGCAGGGCCGCAGCATGAACATCGAGATCGGCGGGAAGAAAGTCAAGCTCAAGGAGTTGGCCGTCTTCTCGCGGCAGTTCGCCACGATGGTCAACTCCGGCCTGCCGATCTTGCGCGCGCTCGCGATCTTGTCGGACCAGACCGATAACGCTGAGCTCGCTCGCATCCTCGGAGTCGTTCGAACGGACGTCGAACAAGGCGCGTCGCTCTCAGGCGCGATGGTCAAGCACCCGAAGATCTTCAATGACTTGTTCGTCGCGATGGTAAAGGCTGGAGAGATGGGCGGGTCGCTCGACGACGTGCTCCTGAGCTTGGCGGACATGATCGAGAACGAGGTCAAACTTCGCGGCAAGATCAAGTCCGCGATGACCTATCCGATCGCCGTCGTCGCCCTGGTCACACTGATCATGTCGGCGATGTTGCTGTTCGTCGTCCCGCAGTTCCAGTCGATCTACGCCGGCCTCGGCGGGTCACTGCCCTTGCCAACGCGGGTTCTGCTGCTGATCTCCAACATCTTCAAGAAGCTCTGGTACATCGTGCTGATCGGCAGCATCGTCGGGCGCATCGTCTTCCGACGGTGGAAGAAGACCGACGCCGGCCGGGCGGCGGTCGACCGTGTCAAGCTCCGCATTCCGATCTTCGGCGTGCTTTTCCAGAAGGTTGCGTTGTCGCGATTCGCCTCAACCCTGGCGATGCTGCTGAAGTCCGGCGTGCCGATCCTGCAGGCCCTCGAGATCGTCAGCGAAACCGTGAACAACCGGGTCGTCGCGATCGCGATTGAGGACGTGCAGCAGTCGGTCCGCGAGGGCGAGTCGATGGCAAAGCCGCTGTCGTCGCATGACGTATTCCCGCCGATGGTGGTGCAGATGCTCGCGGTCGGTGAGGAGACAGGCCAGGTCGACACGATGCTCGAGAAGGTCGCGGCGTTCTACGACGCGGAGGTCGAGGCCCAGGTGGATGCCCTCACGTCGTTGATCGAGCCGCTTCTGATCGCGGTGATCGGCGGCTGCGTGGGTGCGGCGGTGGTCGCGCTTTACATGCCGATGTTCAACATCATCAAGCTGATCCCGTCGAGTTGAAGCGCCGAACGCAAGTCCACCGCACTCGCGAGCGGTTCTCTCGGCTACCCGGAGTTGGGTATCTACCCAACTCAGGGGATTTGTCGGTGAACTCAGGCAGTTGACCTTCAGAGGCAAGAAGACCCCGCCGACATCTCTCTGGAACGCATACCGATGGGGTGTGCTTGCTCACGGAAAGGAGGCGAAGGCAGAATGCTCAAGGGACTCTTGAAGCGCGTCCGCGAGGATGAGGGCTTCACCCTGATCGAGCTGATGGTGGTCGTTCTGATCATCGGCATCCTGGTCGCCATCGCTCTGCCGACGTTCCTCGGGGCCCGGAACCGGGCCAACGATAAGGCGGCGGAATCAGGTGTCCGCAACGCCTTGGCCGCGGCCAAGACGATCTTCACTGACACCGACGACTACTCGACCGTGACGGCGGCGACGCTGCTCGCGACCGAGCCGTCGCTGACCTACCAGGCGGGTGCCTCGACCGGCCCGGGCAACATGAGCTTCAAGGTGGTCAACACGGCGTCGGGCATCGTCAAGGGCGCGATCGAGCTGGTCGCCTACTCGAAGGCGGGCAACTGCTTCGAGGCCTACGACGAGGCCGACACCGGCACCGTGTTCAGCCACACGTCGCCGCTCGCCCAGGCGAGCTGCGTCGCCAACCAGACGGCCCTCGCGACCAACGGTTGGTAAGCACGAAGCAGGCACCACGCCGATCAGAAGGGCGGTCCCTCGGGGCCGCCCTTCCGGCGTTCGGGGGACTCAAGCTGGTGGGCCGACAGACCGACACCTACTGGGTAGGGCTGGAGGTTCTGTCGATGATGCACATCCTGGATCGGCTCCGCCGTCGCCTCGATGGCGACGAGGGCTTCACGTTGGTCGAGGCGATGGTCTCGATCACGATCATGGCCGTGGGCGCGTTCACGATCGCGCAGGCGATGATCTTCGGTCTCGGCAGCACCGGCCTGTCGCGTCAGCGACTCGCGTCCCGTGCCGCGCTGGATCAGCAGATGGAAGAGGCGCGGGCGCTGAACTACGACAACCTCGTCCTGTCGGACACCTCCAACCTCTCGCACTCGACCGATCCCAACAACCCTGACTATTGGATCGATCAGACGGCACAGACCTACGATCCGGACGGCTCGGGACCGATGAGCCCGGAGCCGATCGTCCGCGTCGCCGGCGCGTCGCCGGCACTCTCGCACTACCAGAACCCGTACTCGAACGGTGGCACGACGTACGAGGTGTACCGCTACGTCACGTGGTACGACTCACCTCAGGACGGCACCGGCGCCGGGGACGCAGCGGACGGCAACGGCAACGGCGTCAGCGACGCGAACGGTCATGACGCCAAGCGCGTCACCGTGGTCGTTGTTTGGAGGAATACCGTCACGGGTGAGAGCTCAGCACTGAGCGAATCGTCGCTGTTCTCTGACGGCCAGATCAACTACAAGGCCCCTGCCAAGAACGTGTTGCCGACCGTGTCGTGCCCAACCAGCAGCATCTCCGGCCTCACCGTGACCTTCACCGCCGTCGCCTCCGACTCCGACGGCTCGATCGCGAGTGTTTCTTGGGACTTCGGAGATGGGACGACGGGAGCTGGGGCTTCGGTCACGCACACGTATCCGAGCGCCTCCACGTACACCGTCGTCAACACGGTCGTGGACAACGGAGGTGGGACCGCCACCAACAGCGCCGCGAACTGTCATGTCACGACCACCAACCCGAACGCTGGGAACGGCGGACCCGACGGAACGGTGGTCGTCAACAGCAACGCGACCTACACCAACACGACCGTCGTGACGCTCACGTTGGCGAAGAGCGGCAGCGTGACGCCCACGACCATGAAGTTCTCCAACGACGGGTCGACGTGGCTCGGTCCCTACGCGTGGGCGACGTCATACGCGTGGACGATCCCGAGCGGCGACGGGACGAAGACGGTCTACGCGCGCTACTTCAACTCGAGCGGACAGTACGGCGCCATCGCGACCGACACGATCATCCTCGATACGACCGCTCCCGGTGCTCCGACCGGCTTCCACAAGGTCAGCACGTCGACCCAAGGAGCGAACACGACCGTCGTGATGGGCTGGACGGCTCCGGTCGGGGTAACCGACCTCGGCGGGTACCGGATGTACAAGCGCCTGATCACGTCGTCGGGCGCGTGGACGCTCGTATGTGACACCGCGTCGACGACCTGCAGCGACACCCACAAGAAGACGGATACCTACGAGTACTACGTGGTGGCCTATGACCTCGCGACCAATGTCAGCGCGAATTCTGCGACGCCGAATCCGACGGGCTGAGGGCGAGGCCGGGTTCACCCTGGTCGAGCTCGTGGTCACGATGGCGGTGATGAGCATCGTTGCGACCGCGATGATGAGCGTGGCGATGCGGTCGTTCACAACGACCAACACGATCACGAACCGCCGCGATGTGCTGACCGACGGTCGGATCGCGATCGATCAGATGACCAAGCAGCTGCGCCAGGGCGAGTCGGTCGACCTCACGGTGAGCAACGCCTCGATCCTGAAGTTCAGCGGTTATATCGATGGAACGCAGAGCACGATCGAGTGGCGGGTGACCGGCACGAAGGCGCCTTACACACTCGAGCAGTCAAGGGACGGCGGTGTGCACTTCGCGCCGCTCGTCTCGCCGATCTTGTGCAAGACGGCAAGCGACCCGGGATGCTCGTCGGATCCCTTCACCTACGTCCAGCATGCCGGCGTTGTGGACCAGGTCACGATCGACCTGACGTTTGAGACCGACACGTCGACCGTCGACCTCGCGTCGGACGTGCAACTGCGCAACGTCGAGACCTAGGAGCTCACCATGAGGAACGCATTGCTTCGAGCCATGCATCGAGAGGAGGGGTACTCCCTCGTCATCTCGATGCTGCTGATGGCCATCATGATGGTCCTCCTCGCCGTCTCGCTCGACGCTGGTTCTGCATCCTTGCATCAGTCCAGCCTGTCGCTGGAATGGAGCAAGGCGTTGACGGTGGCCGAGGGCGGCGCGGACGCGGCCGTCACGACCCTCGGCGAGAGCCGGGCAGCGACGAACAGCTGCGCGATCGGCACCTCGAACGTCTGCTCCGGCGTCGATGGGCAGTACCAGTTGCAGTGGACGACCTCGGGCAATCAGATCGTCGTCACCTCCGTCGGGTACTACCCGACGAAGGCGGACGTCCAGTTCGCCCGTGAGGTCCAGATCACCTACGAGCCGATCCCGTCGTTCAAGTACGCCATCTTCTCGCAGAACGCCTTGACCGTGAACAACAACATGACCGTGATGGGTGACATCTATTCGGCGTCCGACATCACCGTCGGGACCAACGCGAACATCTGCGGAAGTATCTTGTCGGCGGGCGGCGGCGTGACCACGCAGAACGGTGCGTCGATCTTGAAGACGTACGCGCCGCTCGGGTGTTCTGGGAAGGCCGGGAACGTGTGGACCGGTGGTGCGAACGGCATCTCCGGCTCCGGGACCGTCCAAGGTACGCTCAAGGCGTCTAACCCGTCCACGGCAACCTGTAGCGCGGCGGGCGCCACTTACAACATCGCCGGCTCGTTCTCGGTCACGGGAACGGCCACCGCGTGCGGCAGCATCGCTGCGGGAGTGTCCGCGGCGACGAAGACTCCCGGGACGTCGACGAGCCAGCCCACGCCTATCACCTTCCCGGCGTTCACGTTCGACCCGAACAACTATCCGAGCAGCGCGTCGGACCCACTGCACCTGCAGTGCTACCCGACCACGACGCCGATCACGAACTGCAGCGCGAACGACTCGCTGACCGCGGTGAGCGACTTCAACGCCTACGTGACGTCCCACAAGAGCGCGCTCACCGGCACGTTCGCGGTGTGGCAGCGGTCGGCCTCCTCGTCGACCGCGATCAACCTCGACGGCATCACACTGTCGGGTGATTTCACGTTGATCACGAACGCGCCCGTCACCTTCGGGAACACGAGCACGGTCACGACCACGTCGTCGTCGATCGCGGCCGACATGTTTGTGGTCTCCACGTATCAGCCGACCGGGTCGTGCACCTCCGGCGGCGGCGACTGCAGCATCTACGGCCAGAACGCGATCGAGTTCGATTCGAGGGTGCAGTCCGATCCGAGTGACGGCGTGGTCGGCCTCTTGTACACGACTGGCATGATGTCCTTCAAGAACTCCTCGAACAACATCGCAGATGTCGGTGACGGCGCCCTCTACGCCCAGTCGATGGACTTCAAGAACGGGTTCAACGTCATCTACAACCCCCGGGTGGAGCGCGTGCTCGGGTTCGGGGCGTCCTACGAGCAGGTGCTCTGGCAGGAGCTCAACATCTAGGGTTCTGTTCGTGCCTACGGTCTGGCTCGCACCCGTTGCTGCGCTGTTCGGCCTTGCGATCGGCAGCTTCATGACGGTCGTGGCCGCGCGCGTGCCGGCCGGCGAGTCGGTGGTGTCGCCTCGGTCTCGGTGTTCGCGATGTGGGGCCGAGATCCGCAACCGGGACAACATCCCGGTGCTCGGTTGGGTGCTCCTGCGTGGCCGATGCCACAGCTGCGGCGAGCGGATCTCCGCCCGGTACCCGCTCCTCGAGCTGAGCACTGCGATCCTGATGGCGGCGCCGTTCTTCGTCTACGAGAGCGTGTGGGTGGCGTGTGCCGTGTCAGGCTTGTTGGCGCTGATGCCGGTCATCTCGGTGATCGACGTCGAGCACCGGATCATCCCGAACCGGATCGTGTATCCGGCCTTGATCGCGTTCCCCATCTATCTGGTGATCGCGAACCTGTTCGGGGCGCCGGTCGATCTGCCCAGGATGGTGATCGGCTTCGCCGCCTACGGGGGCATCCTGTTCGTCGTCGCGCTCATCTCTCGTGGGATGGGGATGGGAGACGTGAAGCTGGCGGCCTTGATCGGCCTCGTCCTTGGGTCGCTGAGCCTGGGCCAGGTCGGAGTCGCCGCCGGCGCCGCGATCGTCCTCGGGGCGATCGGAGCGGTCGCGGCTCTGGCTCGGGGGGCCGGCCGCAAGGGCGCGATCCCGTTCGGCCCGTTCCTCGCGGCGGGCGCCGTCGTGGCGGGCCTATGGGGCGTCCAGATCGCCGACTGGTACCAGCGAACGTTCCTCCACATCTGATTCGTCACATCTGATCCGCGAGCCTGCCCCCTCAGCGGCTCGAACACCCGTTCGTACCAGCGGAAATGGTCGCCTGGGGTGTTTGACTCGCCTTGTTCCCTGATGTGTCCTTTGCGTGCTTCCGGGGCCAAGTGGCCCTATTGAGCATCCTGTTGCAGATGTGGCACATGTGGCTCGCGACCTCCGACAGGTCGCTGGAGAGAGAAGAGATGGCGACCGGTGGGGCTCGGAGCTTCTGGGGCGACGGCACGTCCCTGTTGACGGTCGCCGAGGTGGCCTCGGCGATGCGGGTCTCGACGATGACGGTGTACCGGCTGATCAAGAGCGGTGAGCTCCCCGCGGTTCGTGTGGGGCGCAGCTACCGCGTCCGCGGGTCCGCGGTCGAGCAGTACCTCAGCTCTCGGTCGGTGCAGGTGGACGGTTCCTGATGGCGAAGAAGGGTCGGATCGGCTTGGACGTCGGCTCCACCGCCGTGCGCGCCGTCGAGCTCGTCGGCTCACCGCCGATGGTGGTGCGCGCGAGCCAAGTTGCCCTGCCTCCGGGCGCGGTGGAAAGCGGAGAGGTGCGCGACCCGGGGGCGGTCTCGGACGCGCTCAGCAAGCTGTGGTCGGAGGGCGGTTTCAAGGGCCGGCAGGTGTCGCTCGGTGTTGGAAACCAGCGCGTGGTCGTCCGCGAGATCTCGCTCCCGTACCTGCCCGAGAAGGAATTGCGCTCCTCGCTCGGTTTCCAGGTGCAGGAGTTCATCCCGATGCCGGTGGACGACGCCGTCTTGGACTACCACATGATCGGCGAGTTCGAGCAAGAGGACCGGAAGATGGTCCGGCTCCTCCTCGTGGCCGCGCAGCGGAGCATGGTCGACCTCCTCGTGCAAGCGGTCACGGGTGCACGGCTCGACCCGGTCGGGATCGATCTCGTCCCCTTCGCGCTCGTTCGGTCCGTCGGCGCGTCCGACCAAAGACTGGATCTCGACGAAGGCCAGGTCGAAGAGGCCATCGTCGACATCGGCGCGCACGTCACCAACATCGTCGTGCACGGGCGCGGAGAAACGCGCTTCGTCCGGATCTTGCCGAGCGGCGGCCGTGACATCACCGTCGCGATCGCGCGGTCGGCCGGCGTCGACGACGACGTCGCGGAGCGGCTCAAGCGCGGCCAGGAGGTGGAGGACGCTCCCTCGCCGCAGCAGGTACGGCAGGCGGCGCTCCAGCGCGCGGCGGCGTTCGTCGACGAGGTGCGCTCTTCGCTCGAGTTCTACACCGCCCAAGCCAAGGAGGTGCAGATCGGCCGGGTGAAGGTCACCGGCGGCGGATCGCGCCTCGAAGGGTTGTTCGACCTGATGCGCCAGCGGATCCCCGTCCCGGTCGAGCCCGGTGGCGTGTTCAGCACCGTCGCTCACCAGCTCGATGCCGCCGATGTCGCCGCGGCGGAGCCGCTTCTCGCCGTGGCCATCGGTCTTGCGCTGCCGGAGGAGGAGTCGTGAGCCGCGTCAACCTGCTTCCGAGCGAGATCAAGAAGGGCCAACAGACGCGCCGCCGGGTCGCGCTGTTCCTGCTCGCCGGCATCGCGATCGTGCTCGTGATCCTCGCGTTCTGGTTCGTCCAGTCGATGCGGCTGAGCGACGTCCAGAGCCAGGTCGATGCGCAGGAGCAGACCAACGCTGCGATCCAGCAAGACATCAACAACCTGCAGCAGTACGAACAGCTCCAGACCGAGGCGCAACAGCAGGAGCAGTTGCTCGCGTCAGCGTACGCCGGCGAGGTGTCGTACTCGGGCATGTTGCTGGATATCTCGAAGGTGATTCCGTCGGATACATACCTCACCAACTTTGCATCCACGCTCGAGTCGCCGACGGCCTCGACCACGACGCCGAGTACCACCACCACGACGTTCGTCGGCACGATGACCTTCTCGGGAGAGACTTTGCATTTCGACTCGCTGAGCACCTGGCTCACCAGGCTCGAGTCGGTGCAAGGCTGGGCCAACCCGTGGACCTCGAACGTCGCGTCGGACGCGGCGGTCGCGGGTGCGTACCACTTCGATACCTCGGTCGACCTCACCCAGGACGCACTGACACAGCGAGGCGCTGCGGGAGCGGGGGCGAGCGGTGGGTAATCAGCGCGCGCCGTTGTTCGTGATCATCGGGGCCGTCGTGCTCGGGATCTTGCTGATCGTGTTCCTGGTCCTGCCTGAGATGGGCAAGGTATCGAGCGCGAAGGACGACCTCGCCACCGCACAGGCGAAGGAGCAGACGCTGAACGTGCAGCGCAACGCGTTGGAGGACACGAAGGCCAACGCCGCGGAGAACCAAAGAACCATCAAAGAGGTCCATCAGAAGATCCCCCCGACCGCGGACGAAGCGGGGCTGCTCCTGCTACTGAATGGCGCCGCACTGGACTCCGGGCTCGACCTCGCGACGATCGCGCCGAGTACGCCGACCTTCGATGAGACCACCGGCTTGAGCGCGATCACGCTTTCGGTCAGCGCGACCGGCACGTATAGCGACGTGACGGCATTCAGCTACAGGATCGAGACGCTGCCGCGAGCGGCGAAGATCACGGCGCTCAGCCTGACGCCCGGCGAAACGACCGGCACGGGCTCGCCGCTGCTCACCATGTCGGCGACGATCGAGGCCTACACGAGCGATACCAGCGCTGGGCCCGGTTCGGAGCCAGGGTCGACGGACTCAGGATCGACGGGGGCGCCCTGATATGGCGATGACCGACCGCGACCAGCGCACGCTGAAGATCGGCGGGATCATCATCGGGGTCCTGGTCGTGGTCTTCCTCGCACTCAAATTGTTGGGGGGCGGCGGCGGAACGGAACAGGCATCCTTCGCGCCGCACCCGACGTCGAGTGGGCCCGGTGGCACGACGGGCGGCGGGAGCAACTCGCCGAGCCTTGCGCCATCGCCCGTGCTGCAGCTGCCGGTTCGCGACCCCTTCGCTATCCCCGCCGGCTTCCCGGCACCGTCGGGAGGCACGTCCAGCGGGTCGACCTCGAGCGGCACCTCGACGAGCAGCGGCGGCACCACCACGACGTCCACCGTTCCGCCCACCGGTTCCACCTCCAGCACGCCGGCCAAGACGCCGACGCAGCCGAGCGGGGCGACGCAGGACATCGGCGGACATCAGGTCACGTTGATCGATGCGTTCACGACCAACGGCGTGGAGCACGCCACCGTCTCTGTGGACGGCACGGTGTACTCGGTTGCCGCGGGCCAGACCTTCGGACCGAACAAGCAGTACAAGCTGCAATCGGTCTCGGGCAACTGCGCCACGTTCCTGTTCGGGGATCAGTCCTTCACGCTCTGCGTGCCGCAGAACAAATAGCGGCCCGCCACCGACGCCGGCGATGCGCCCACGGGGGGAGCGGTCGCCGGTCGGGTGGGGGCGGCTCCGGCCGCCCCCGCCATCAATCCGTTCCCGGCCTCGAGCGCTCGACCCTTCCTTATGATTGGCGCCGTGCTCCGCTACCTGACCGCCGGTGAATCGCATGGACGCGGCCTCGTCGTGATCGTCGAGGGACTCCCGGCGGGCGTGCCGGTCTCCAGCGAGGCGATCGCGGGCGAGCTGGCGCGGCGCCGCCACGGCTACGGGCGGGGCGGCAGGCAGCGCTTCGAGGCGGACGCGTTCGACATCCAGGCAGGCGTGCGCCACGGCCATACGATGGGCGCGCCGGTCGCGATCACGATCCCCAACGTCGAGTTCGAGGAGAAGTACGCCGAGCTGATGGCCGCCGACGGCGAGGACGACCCGTCGAAGGCACTGACGCGGCCCCGGCCCGGCCACGCAGACCTCGCAGGTTCCCTGAAGTACGGCTTCGACGACGTCCGCAACGTTCTGGAGCGAGCCAGCGCGCGGGAGACGGCCGCTCGCGTCGCAGCGGGTGCGCTCTGCAAGGCGTTCCTGGCCGAGCTCGGGATGCAGATCCTGTCGCACGTCGTGCAGATCGGGAAGGTGAAGGCGCGCCGGAGCGCCCCGCCGACACCCGACGACGTCTCGGCGATCGATGCGTCGCCGGTTCGATGCGCCGATGAGGATGCGGCGCGCGCGATGGTCGCCGAGATCGACCGGCTGCGGAAGGAGAAGGACAGTGCCGGCGGCGTCTTCGAGGTCCTCGCGTACGGCGTGCCGCTCGGGCTGGGCTCCTATGTCCATTGGGACCGTAAGCTCGATGCTCGACTTGCAGCCGCATTGATGTCGATCCAGTCGGTCAAGGTGTCGAGATCGGCGACGGATTCGCCTCGGCAGGGCGGCCCGGGTCGAAGGCGCACGACGAGATCGTGAGGCGCGGCGGTCGTTTGACCCGCGCCACCGCGCGCGCCGGCGGGATCGAGGGCGGGATGTCGACCGGCCAGCCGATCCGCGTCCGCGCGGCGATGAAGCCCTTCTCGACGGTCCCGAAGCCCTTGCGCACGGTGGACCTCGCGACGGGCGAGCCGGCGCTCGCGATCAAGCAACGTACCGACGTGTGCGCGGTTCCGGCGGGCGGCGTGGTCGGGGAAGCGGTCGTCGCGTGCGCGCTCGCTGATGCCACGCTCGAGAAGTTCGGCGGGGACGCGCTTTCTGAAACCGCGCGCAACCTCGCCGCGTACCTGGAGGTGCTCCCGTGATCGTCTACCTCGTCGGGATGCCCGGGTCGGGGAAGTCGACCGTCGGCGAAGAGCTCGCCGGACGTCTGGGTGTGCCGTTCGTCGACCTCGACGTCGAGATCGCCCGTCGCGAGGGCCGGTCGATCACCGAGATCTTCGAGGCGGACGGCGAGGCCGGGTTCCGCGCCCTCGAGGCGAAGGAGCTGCTCGAGGCCTCGACGCACGACCCGGCGGTGATCGCCTGCGGAGGCGGCGTCGTGCTCGAGCCCGCCAACCGGATCACGCTGCGCAACACCGGCACCTGCGTGTTCCTCGATGTGCCGCTCGATGTGCTTGCGGCGCGAGTGCGGCCGGACGCCGACCGTCCGTTGATCCGGGCGGCCGGCGACCTCGAGCGCATCCGTACGGAGCGTGAGCCGCTGTACCGGGAGTTCGCGGGGCACGTCGTCGACGCCGCGGGCGATCCGGGTGAGGTCGCGGACGCGATCGTGGAGGAGCTCCGTTGGAACGCGTGACCGTCCCGATCCCGGGGCGGTCATATGAGGTGACGGTCGGCCCCGGCGTTGTCGAGGCGGCCGGATCGATCCTGCCGGACCTCGGCCGCGCGGCGCAGGCCTTCGTCGTCGTCGACGCGGCGGTCGCCCACCCGTGGCTCGCCAGGTTGACCGAGGCGCTGGAGAGCCGCTCGCTGCATGTCGTGCCGCTCACCGTTCCCTCCGGCGAGGCCGCCAAGACGATGGACGTCTACGGGACACTCCTGCATCAGCTCGCGTCACAGGAGGCGCACCGCGACGACGTGGTGGTCGCGCTCGGTGGGGGAACCGTCGGCGATCTGGCCGGGTTCGTCGCGTCGACGTACATGCGCGGCCTCGGCGTCGTCCAGGTGCCGACCACGTTGATCGGGCAGGTGGACGCGGCGATCGGCGGCAAGACGGCCGTGAACCTCCCCGAGGGCAAGAACCTTGTGGGGACGTTCCACCAGCCGCTCGCGGTGCTCTGCGATGTGGAGGCACTCGCGACCCTGCACGACCGTGACTACCGTTCCGGCCTGGCCGAGGTCGTGAAGTACGGCCTCTCGCTCGACCCGGAGCTGCTCGAGAGCCTCGAGCGCGATCCGGGGCCGGTGCTGGCTCGCGAGCCGGCGGCGCTCGAAGCGCTCGTGACCCGGTGCGTGCGGATCAAGGCCGCAACCGTCGCCGCCGACGAGCGCGACGCCGCCCGCCGCCTCTTCCTCAACTACGGCCACACCCTGGGGCACGCGCTGGAGCGGCTCGACGCGTTCGCCGGGCGATCGCACGGGGAGGCGGTCGCGATCGGCATGGTGTTCGCGGCGCACCTCGCTGTCTCGAGACGGCTTGCGGGCGAAGAGCTGACGCAGCGCACCGTCAGGGTGCTGAGCTCCCTCGGCCTCGAGACCGACGGGCCGCTGCCCACGGCGCATGACATCCTGACGGCCTTCCGGATGGACAAGAAGTTCCACGGCGGGGTTCGGTTCGTGCTGCTGCGCGCGGTGGGGGATCCGACGGTCGTGGAGGGCGTGACCGAGGAGGAGTTGCGGACGGTGCTGCACGAGATGGGGGCTCCGGCATGAACGTCCTGTACCTGTTCGGTCCGAACCTGGGCGCCCTCGGGACGCGGGACCCCGAGACGTACGGGAAGGAGACGCTCGCCGAGATCATGGAGGCCGTGGAGCGGCGTGCCGGCGACTCGGGGCATGTCGTGACCTGGCGACAATCGAACCACGAGGGGGAGCTCGTCGACTGGCTGCTCGCGGCGCGCACCGACGGGATCGAGGCGATCGTGCTCAACCCGGGCGCGCTGTCGCACTACTCGTACGCGCTCCGTGACGCGATCGAGGCGTGCGGGCTCCCCGCGATCGAGGTGCACATGTCGAACATCGCGGCACGCGAGACGTTCCGGCACACCTCGGTGGTGTCGGCCGTGTGTCGCGGGACCATCAGCGGCCTCGGGGCCGCTGGCTATCATCTGGCGCTGGAGGCGATGCCGTGGATCACGACGTGAGAAGGCGCGCGGTTGCCGCGCGCCTAGACGAGCTGGGTGTCGACGCGATGCTGATCACCCGATTGCTGCACACCCGCTACCTCACCGGTTTCACGGGGTCGAACGGGCAGGTGTTGATCCGTCGCGACGGCCCGTTGTTCCTGACCGACGGGCGGTACACGGAGCAGTCGCGGCGCGAGGTGGCCGATCTCGAGCGGCACACGTACACGAATCCATTGCGTGAGGAGTTGCCGGGCATGCTCGCCGGCATCGGCCGGCTCGGGTTCGAGGCCGAGGACGTGACCGTCGCCACGCGCGACCGGTTCGCCGAGGCGCTCGGCAGCGACGTCGAGCTGGTGCCGACGACCGACGTCGTTGAGCCGCTTCGAGCCGTGAAGGACGATGACGAGCGCGCCGCGATCCGCCAGGCGCAGGCGATCACCGACGCGGCGTTCACCGTGATCTTGGACCGGTTCGCCGTGGGCGTGACCGAGCAGCAGGTCGCCCGTCAGCTCGAGACCGCGATGAGGGACGAGGGCGCCGACGGGCTCGCGTTCGATCCGATCGTGGCGTTCGGCGAGAACGCGGCCGAGCCGCACCACGAGCCGACACATCGGCCGCTCGCGGAGGGCGACATCATCAAGCTCGACTTCGGGGCGCTCGCCGCCGGCTACCACGCCGACATGACACGGACGATCGCGTTCGGGTCCCCCCCCGCCGAGCTCCGTGCGATCCATGACGTCGTGCGGGAGTCGCAGCAAGCCGGGATCGACGCCGTCAAGGCCGGCGTCACCGGAGAGGCGGTCGACGCGGTCAGCCGCGAGGTGATCGAGCGCGCCGGATACGGCGACGCGTTCGTGCACAGCCTGGGGCATGGGGTCGGGCTGGAGATCCACGAGGCGCCGAGCCTCGGCCGCAAGCAGGACGACCCGCTGCCGGCCGGCGCCGTCGTAACGGTCGAGCCCGGCATCTACCTCGCGGGCGTCGGCGGCGTCCGGATCGAGGACATGGTGGAGGTCACCGACGGGGGCTGCGTCGTGGTCGGGACCTCCGCACGCGAACTGATCGAGCTCTGAGCGAAAGGGTCTTGTGAGCGTTTCCACGAATGACTTCAAGAACGGCATGACCCTGGAGCTCGACGGCGTCTTGTTCCAGGTCGTCGAGTTCCAGCACGTGAAGCCGGGCAAGGGCGGCGCGTTCGTCCGCACGAAGCTCCGGAACGTGAAGACCGGCGCCGTGATCGAGCGCACGTTCAACGCGGGCGTGAAGGTCGGGCTCGCGATCGTGGAACGCAAGGGGATGCAGTACCTGTATTCGGACGGCACCGACTTCGTCTTCATGGATCTGGACACGTACGACCAGATCCACGTCGGGCCCGACGTGATGGGCGACGCCGGCCGCTATCTCGCCGAGAGCGCCGAGGCACAGGTGGCGATGCACCAGGGCGTGCCCATCGCGGTGGATCTCCCGGCGTCGGTGGTGCTCGCGATCAGGGAGACGGCGCCCGGCGCCAAGGGCGACACGAAGACCGGCGCGCTCAAGCCCGCGACGGTGGAGACGGGCGCCGTGGTGCAGGTCCCGCTGTTCGTCGAAGAGGGCGAGAAGATCAAGGTTGACACGCGCACCGGGGACTACATCGAGCGCGTGAAGGGCTGAGCGTGACCCGCCGTGAGGACCGGCGCGTCGCGATCGACATCCTGTATCAAGCCGACCTCACCGACGTGTCGCCGACCTCCGTCGTGACGGACTGGCGCGGGGCAGGCCGAGAGGTTCCTTCGTTCGCCGACGAGCTGATCGACGGGGTCGCGGAGAAGCTTCCGGACATCGACCTTTTGCTGGAGACGCACGCGGAGGGATGGACCGTGCGGCGGATGGCGTCGCTCGACCGAACCATCCTGCGCGTCGGGGTCTACGAGTTGCTGTGGCGCGACGACGTCCCGACGTCGGTCGCGATCTCGGAGGCGGTCGAAGCGGCGGACGAACTGTCGGCGACGGACGCCAAGCGGTTCGTGAACGGCCTGCTTGGCCGGATCGCGCGCGACGAAGGCGTCGCCTGAAGCGGTCCGTTAGGCGGTCGGCGCGTCTCCGTCGGCCGGCGGCTCTGCTTGGGCCTGTGCGGGCGGTATGGCGGCCGGCGGCGGGGTCGAGGCGTCCTCGACGTTGCCTTCCTTGATGCCCTTCTTGAACTCACCCTGCGCCTTGCCGAGGTTGCGCGCGATCTGGGGGAGCTTCGTGGCGCCGAACAAGATCACCACGCCGATCACCACGACGACCCAAACGTCCGTACCCATGTCGGTCCCTTCCGAGGAGGTGGTCCTGCTACCCAGGATAGCCCGGGAGGGCGCGTCCGCACAGCGTCACCGTGTATCCTGCGGGGGAACGAGCAACCCTTTAACGCCGGTCCCGTGAGGCCGGGAAGGGAGCATCGCATGGGCCACAACATGTTCGCCTCCTCGCACGCCCGAGGGGGCGTTTCTCTATGACGGCAACGGTCATGACCGCCGACGACATCCGGCGCGCGCTGACCCGCATCGCGCACGAGGTCATCGAGCGGGACAAGGGCGCCGACGACGTGGTCCTGGTGGGGATCGCCGACCGCGGGGACGACCTTGCCCGGCGCCTCGCCGCCGAGGTCTCCCGGATCGAAGGCGCCGAGGTGCCCGTCGGGGTCCTCGACATCACGTTCTACCGCGACGACATCGGCCTCCGCGCCGAGGCGCCCGAGGTGCACGAGACGCGGATCGGCTTCGACGTCAGCGGCAAGATCGTGGTGCTGGTCGACGACGTCCTCTACACGGGCCGGACGATCCGCTCGGCGATGGACGCGCTGATGGACCTCGGGCGGCCGCGGAAGATCCAGCTGGCGGTGCTCGTCGACCGGGGGCATCGCGAGCTGCCGATCCGCGCCGACTTCGTGGGCAAGAACGTGCCGACGAGCCGCGACGACGACGTGCGGGTGCAGGTGCAGGAGGTCGACGGCGCCGACGCGGTGACGGTGCGCCGATCCGACGAAGGCGAGGGGGCATGAACGAACATCTGCTGTCGATGCACGACCTGACTGCGGCCGACGTCACGAGGATCTTGGACACCGCGGGGTCCTTCCGCGAGGTCGGGAGCCGGGTGATCAAGAAGGTGCCCGCCCTCCGCGGACGCACGGTCGTGAACCTCTTCTTGGAGAACTCGACCCGGACGCGGATCAGCTTCGAGCTCGCGGCGAAGCGGCTGTCGGCCGACGTGATCAACTTCAGCGCCGGTGGGTCCAGCGTCGCCAAGGGCGAATCGCTCAAGGACACCGCGCTCACGCTCCAGGCGATGGGCGCCGACGCGATCGTCGTGCGCCACTCCTCGAGCGGGTCACCGCTCCAGCTCACCCGATGGGTCGACGCGCACGTCCTGAACGCCGGCGACGGCACCCACGAGCACCCGACGCAGGCGCTGCTCGACCTGTACACGATGCGGGAGAAGCATGGCCGCCTCGACGGCCTGCGCGTGGCGATCGTCGGCGACGTGCTGCACTCCCGTGTCGCACGATCGCTCTCGATCGGCTTGGTCACCGTTGGCGCCGAGGTCACCCTGGTCGGGCCGCCGACGCTGATCCCGCCCGAGGCCCCGACGTGGGGGGTGCAGGTGAGCTACGACCTCGACGGGGTGCTCCCGAAGCTGGACGTCTGCTACATGCTCCGCGTGCAGCGCGAGCGTCAGCGGCTGGAGTACTTCCCGAGCGTGCGGGAGTACTGCGCGTCTGTTCGGCCTCACGAGCGAGCGGGCGGCGATGCTGCCCGAGACCGCGCTGATCATGCACCCCGGCCCGATGAACCGCGGCGTCGAGATCGACTCCGACGTCGCCGACCTGCCGACGTCGGTGATCGAGGAGCAGGTGACCAACGGGATCGCGGTCCGGATGGCGCTGCTGTACCTGCTGCTCGGCAGCACCGGTGTGGGGGAGGCGGCATGAGCGAACGGGTCGTCTTCGAACAGGTTCGTGTGCTGGACCCGACTCGCCGGCGTCGACGAGGTGCGCGACGTCGCGGTCGACGACGGGGTGCTCGCGACGGAGGCGCCCGCGGAGGCCGAGCGGATCGACGCACGCGGCCTGGTCCTCGCGCCCGGCCTCGTCGACCTGCACACGCATCTGCGCGAGCCGGGCTACGAGCACAAGGAGACCGTCGAGACGGGGACGCGCGCGGCCGCGGCCGGCGGCTACACGGCGGTCGCGGCGATGGCGAACACCGACCCCGTGGCCGACAACGCCGGCGTCGTCGCAGGCGGTGCGCGACCTGGCCGCCACGGCAGGCTCGTGCGACGTCTTCCCGGTGGGGGCGATCACACGCGGCCTCGAGGGCGAGTCGCTGGCCGAGATCGGCGAGATGGCCGAAGCCGGCGTTCGGGTCTTCACCGACGACGGCCGGTCCGTGCCGACCGCACGGCTGCTTCGCAACGCGCTGACCTACGCGAAGGCGTTCCCGCCGACGTGGTGCTCGCGGAGCATGCCGAGGACGCTTCGCTCGTCGAAGGCGGGCAGATGCAAGAGGGCGCACGGTCGGCGTCGCTGGGTCTCGCCGGTCGGCCGGTGGAGGCGGAGGAAGTCGATCGTCGCCCGCGACATCGCGATCGCGCGCGCCTGACGGCGGGCGGCTGCACCTGTGCCATCTGTCGTCTGCACGCGCGGTCGAGCTGGTGCGCCGGGCGAAGGCCGAGGGTGTTCGCGTGACCGCGGAGGTCACGCCGCACCACCTGGTCGGCACCGACGACGACCTCGTGGCCTACGACACCAACCTGAAGATGAACCCGCCGCTGCGCACGGCAGAGGATCGGGACGCCCTGCGGGCGGCGCTCGCCGACGGCACGATCGACGCGATCGCGACCGATCACGCGCCGCACGCGGTCGAAGAGAAGGAGTCTGGAGTTCGACCTCGCGCCGCCCGGCACCATCGGGCTCGAGACCGCGTTGGCGGTGGTGCTCACGCACCTCGTCGAGCCCGGCCTCCTGCCGTGGATGCGGGCGATCGAGACGCTCACGTCGGCGCCGGCCCGGATCCTCGGGGCCGCCGACCACGGCGGCCCGATCGAGACCGGCCGGCCGGCCAATCTCGTGGTATTCGACCCGGCGGCCGAATGGATCGTGGAGGCCCCGTTCGCGTCGAAAGCGCGCAACAGCGCGTTCCTCGGCGATCGGCTCCGCGGGCGGGTCCGCTACACGATGCTCCGCGGCGCGTTCACGGTTGCGGACGGGAAGCCAACGCGATGAGGGGTGCCGCTCCCGCGCTCCTCGCCCTCGAGGACGGCGCCGTGTTCCGTGGCTCCGCGTTCGGGGCGGCAGGTGAGGCGTTCGGCGAAGCTGTCTTCAACACCGGGATGGCCGGCTACCAGGAGGTCCTCACCGACCCGTCGTACGCCGGCCAGATCGTGACGATGACGGCGCCGCAGCAGGGCAACTACGGCGTGAACGACGAAGACCCCGAGAGCGGGCAGGTGCAGGTGGCCGGGTTCGTCGTGCGCGAAGCCTCGCGACGCGCGAGCAGCTGGCGCGCCCAGAGCACGCTCGGCGACGCGCTCGCGGACGCCGGCGTCGTCGGCATCGAGGGGATCGATACACGGGCGCTGACGGTCCGGCTGCGCACGGCCGGCGCGATGCGCGCCGGTGTTTCCACGGTCGACCTCGACCCGGCGTCGCTCGTGGAGCGGGTGCGTGCCGCCGACGGGATGGAAGGCGCCGACCTCGCGCGCACCGTGAGCACCCCGACACCGTATGAGGCGAGCGACCTCGTCGGTCCGGCCGACCCGTCGCTCGGACCGGTGTTCCGCGTGGCCGCCTACGACTTCGGGATGAAACGGAACATCCTGCGGCGGCTCGCGGCCTGCGGGATCGCGACGACCGTGTTCCCGGCCGAGACGCCGGCGGCGGAGATCGCGGCCGGCGGTTACGACGGCGTGTTCTTGTCCAACGGCCCCGGCGACCCCGCGGCCACCACCTACGGGATCGCGGCGACCCGTGAGCTGGTCGGCAAGGTACCGATCTTCGGGATCTGCCTCGGGCACCAGCTGCTCGGGCTCGCGCTCGGCGGTCGCACCTACAAGATGCCGTTCGGGCACCGGGGCGTGAACCAGCCGGTGCGCGACCTCGCGACCGGCAAGGTTGAGATCACTAGCCACAACCACGGCTTCGCGGTGGACCCGGGGTCGTGGGGGCGCGACGCCGACGGCTTCGCCCTCACCGACTACGGCCGCGTGTCGCTCAGTCATTGGAACCTGAACGACGGCACGCTCGAGGGGATGCGGTGCCTGGATGTTCCGGCGTTCGCGGTGCAGTACCACCCGGAGGCCGCGCCCGGGCCGCACGACGCGCGCTACCTGTTCGACGAGTTCCGAGCGCGGATGGGTGGGAACGGCTGATGCCGCGCCGCGACGACATCCAGAAGATCCTGGTGATCGGCTCGGGCCCGATCGTGATCGGCCAGGCGTGCGAGTTCGACTACTCGGGGACGCAGGCCTGCAAGGTGCTCCGGGCCGACGGCTATGAGGTCTCGCTCGTCAACTCGAACCCGGCGACGATCATGACCGATCCCGCAGTTCGCCGACCGGACCTACATCGAGCCGCTGACCCCTGCGTCGGTCCTGCAGATCATCGAGCGCGAGAAGCCGGACGCGCTGTTGCCGACCCTCGGTGGCCAGACCGGGCTGAACGTGAGCGTCGCGCTCGCCGAAGCGGGGGAGCTCGATCGGCTCGGGGTGCGGATGATCGGCGCATCGCTCGAGGCGATCCGGACGGCAGAGGACCGCAGCGGGTTCAAACAGGCGATGCTGGCGGCCGGGCTCGACGTGCCGAAGGCCGGCGTTGCGCACACGCTCGACGAGGCGCTCGCCCTCGGCGACGAGCTCGGCTACCCGTTGATCGTACGGCCGTCGTTCACGCTCGGCGGCGGCGGGAGCGGGTTCGCGCACGACCGCCCGGAGCTCGCCGCCGTTGCGGCATATGCCCTGGCGAGCAGCCCGGTGACCGAGATCCTCGTCGAGGAGTCGATCGTCGGATGGAAGGAGTTCGAGCTCGAGGTCATGCGCGACGGCGCCGACAACGCCGTGATCGTCTGCTCCATCGAGAACCTCGACCCGATGGGCGTGCACACCGGCGACTCGATCACCGTCGCGCCGCAGCAGACCCTGACCGACCGCGAATACCAGACGATGCGCGACGCCGCGATCCAGGTCCTCCGCGTGATCGGCGTCGAGACGGGCGGGTCGAACGTGCAGTTCGCGGTCGACCCGGCCACCGGCCGGCAGGTGCTGATCGAGATGAACCCGCGCGTGTCGCGCTCGAGCGCGCTCGCATCGAAGGCGACCGGGTTCCCGATCGCGAAGATCGCCGCGTTGCTCGCCGTCGGGTACCGGCTCGACGAGATCGTGAACGACATCACGGGCGAAACGCCCGCGGCCTTCGAGCCGACGCTCGACTACATCGTGGTGAAGATCCCCCGGTTCGCGTTCGAGAAGTTCCCCGAGGCCTCGCCGGTGCTGTCCTCCACGATGAAGTCGGTGGGGGAGACGATGGCGATCGGCCGAACGTTCGCGGAGGCGCTCGGCAAGGCGTGGCGCGGGATCGAGAAGCACGCGCTCGACCGAACCTGGGGCGGCGGCGGCGACGGCGACGGCGCCGCGCTCGACGTGCCCGGGGAGACCCGGCTGCATGCGGTCGCCGATCGACTCGCAGCGGGCGCTTCGATCGAGGAGGTTGCGGCCGCGTCGCAGATCGATCCGTGGTTCGTCGACCGGATCGCGGTGGTGGTCGAAGCGAACGAGGCGCTACGCAACCGGTCGTTGAACACCCTGAGCGCGACCGATCTGCTCGAGGCCAAGCGCCTCGGCATGTCGGACACCCGCATCGGCGAGCTCACCGGCGAGAGCGAAGCCGCCGTGCGCCGCCATCGCGATGCGCTCGGCGTCCAGCCGGTGTTCAAGACCGTCGACACCTGCGCTGGTGAGTTCCCGGCGCGCACGCCGTACCACTACTCCACCTATGAACCCACGACGGAGGTCACGCCGGCCGAGCGCCCGCGGGTGATCATCCTCGGTGCCGGGCCGAACCGGATCGGCCAGGGGATCGAGTTCGATTACACGTGCGTGCACGCGGCGTACGCGCTCGAGGAGGCAGGATTCGAGTCGGTGATGCTCAACTCCAACCCGGAGACCGTCTCGACGGACTACGACACCTCGAGCCGCCTCTACTTCGAGCCGCTGTCGGCCGAGGATGTGCTCGCCGTATGCGCGGCCGAGCAGCCGATCGGCGTGATCGCGCAGTTCGGTGGTCAGACGCCGCTCGGCCTCGCGCGCACGCTGCAGGAAGAGGGCTACACCATCTTGGGGACCGGGCCCGGCGCGATCGACCTCGCGGAGGACCGCGGCAAGTTCGCCGAGGTGCTGCACGAACTCGAGATCCCCGCGCCGCCGCACGGTGAGGCGCGCACGATCGCCGAGGCGCGCTCGATCGCCGATCAGATCGGGTATCCGGTCGTGGTGCGCCCGTCCTACGTGCTCGGCGGCCGCGCGATGGAGATCGTGTACGACGACGACGAGCTCGAAGGCTTCGTCCGCACCGCGGCAGACGCGTCGCCGGACCACCCGGTGTTGATCGATCGCTTCCTCGAAGGCGCGATCGAGGTGGACGTCGACGCGGTGTGCGACGAGGACGGCGGCGTGTTCATCGGCGCGGTGATGGAGCACATCGAGGAGGCCGGCGTGCACTCGGGCGACTCGAGCTGCCAGATCCCGCCGGCGACCTTGTCCGACGACGAGCTCGACACGATCGAGGACATCGCGACGCGGCTCGCTCGCCGGCTCGGCGTGGTCGGGCTGCTGAACCTGCAGCTCGCCGTGAAGGACGAGCGGATCTGGGTCCTCGAGGCGAACCCGCGCGCCTCGCGCACGGTGCCGTTCGTGTCGAAGGTCGTCGGCGTCTCGCTCGCGCGCGTGGCCACGTTGGTCCTCACCGGACGGAGGATCGCCGACCTTCGGGCCGCCGGCGTGGTGCCCCACGATCCGCATCACTACCGCCGCCTGCCGTACACGAGCGTGAAGGCGGCCGTGCTCCCGTTCGGTCGGTTCCCCGGCGTGGACACGGTGCTCGGCCCGGAGATGAAGTCGACCGGTGAGGTGATGGGCATCGACGCGGAGCCCGGGATGGCGCTCGCGAAGGCGATGGTCGCGGCCGGTCACGCCCTGCCGACGACGGGTTCCGTGTTCGTGAGCGTCGCCAACCGCGACAAGCGGGCGATCGTGTTCCCCGCGCGGCGGCTTGCCGACCTCGGGTTCCGGCTGCTCGCCACGAGCGGGACGGCCGGCGTGCTCGAGCGTGCGGGCATCGCGGTCGAGCGCGTTACGAAGGTGAGTGAGGGCGATGACAACGTCGTGGACCTGATCCGCGCGGGCGCCGTAGACCTGGTGATCAACACGCCGTTCGGTCGCGAGCCGCGCTCCGACGGCTCGTTCATCCGGACCGCCTCCGCGGCGGTGGGGGTGCCGTGCATCACGACGCTGCCCGGCGTGTTCGCCGCAGTGCGCGGGATCGAGGCGCTCCGCGGCGAGCCGACCGAGCCGCGGTCGATCCAGGAACATCACGCGGCCGTGGCCGACCGGCCCGCCCAGGGACGGCTGTCGTTCGAGGCGGCGGCAGCTGCCGACGCGACCGGAGGGACGCTGACATGAAGCGCGTGCGCGCCGAGATCTTGTCCACCCGCCGGCTCGGCGCCTATCAATCGTTGACGCTCGTCGCGCCCGAGATCGCCGAGCGTGCGAAGCCGGGTCAGTTCGTCGCCGTCGCGATGCCGGAGGACCGGGACTTCCTGTTGCGCCGCCATCTGACGATCCACCAGTCGTCGCGGCGCGGCGGCTGGGCGGGCACGCTGGAGTTCGTCGTCGATCCGGCCGCCGGACCGGGCACGGCGTGGCTGTCCGATCTGCGTGCGCACGGGTTCCTCGACGTGATCGGTCCGCTGGGCACGCCGTTCTCCTATCCGAAGCGGCTGACGAACTGTCTCCTGATCGGCGAAGGACGTTCGGTCGCGGGGTTGTACTTCCTCGCGCAGGAGCTCGGCGCGCGGGGCAAGCGCGTCGACATGGTGATCGGCGGCTCGACGCTCGACGCGGTGTTCAAGCCGATCGAGGCGAAGCGCCTGTCCCAGCTCGTCACGGTGGTGACCGATGACGGCACGCTGGGGGAGGCCGGCACCGTGATCGACGCCGTCGTGCCTGCGCTGGAGCGGGCACCGATCGAGGTCGTGTACGCCGCAGGCAAGGTGCCGCTCCTGTCCGCCGTCGCGGCGATCTGCCGCGCGCGGAAGCTGCCCGCGCAGGTGGCCGTCGAGGAGCGGATGGGTTGTGGCTACGGGTTGTGCGGTACCTGCGCGGTGCCGGTCGCGTCGAAGGACGGCTCGACCTGGGGACACGTGCGTGCGTGCGTCGACGGGCCGGTGTTCAACCCGGCGCGGGTCGTGTGGGATCGGTGGCGCGCGGCGGGCGCGACCGACGCGATCGCGGAGGAC
Source organism: uncultured Actinomycetes bacterium (assembly GCA_963792215.1). GTDB lineage: Bacteria > Actinomycetota > UBA4738 > UBA4738 > HRBIN12 > AC-51. The sequence goes on along the minus strand of CAWBVL010000004.1, from coordinate 27,443 downwards.
ACGCCGTGACGGCGAGCACACGGTCGATCGGAGTGGACGTCGCAGGCGTCGCGCTGGCGACGCCCGTGCTGATCGCGTCGGGGTGTGCCGGCTCCGGCAAGGAGCTGCACGGGCTCGCCGATCTGCGCCGCGTTGGCGGTCTCGTCTCGCGCACGATCACCGTCGAGCCGCGCGAGGGGTCCGCGCCGCCGCGGATCGTCGAGTCGGCGTCGGGTGTCGTGTGGGACACGGGGCTGCAGAACCCGGGTATCGATGCGTTCGTGGCGACCGAGCTGCCCACCCTCGCGACAGCGTCGCCGGTGTTCGTGTCGATCGCCGGCGGGACGCTCGAGGAATACGTGCGGATCACCGGCGTCCTGCAGGGCCGTGCCGGCGTGGCAGCGATCGAGGTGCATCTGTCGGGTCCGGATCGCGAGCTGGAGCGCCCCGTGCTCGGCGCGCACGCCGACCGGGTTACCGAGGTCGTCGGGGCGGTCGCGCGGATGTCGCTCGTCCCGGTGTTCGCCAAGCTTCCCGGCGGGGTCGACGTTGTGCCGCTCGCGGTTGCCGCAGCGCGAGCCGGCGCCTCGGGGCTGACGCTCTGCGCGTCGCCGCCGGCGCTCGCCATCGACGCCGCGGCGACGCGCCCGGCGCTCGGCGCGACCGGGGGATGGCTCGCCGGTCCCGCGCTCAAACCGTTGACGCTGCGGGCGGTCGCGGAGGTGCATCGCGCGCTGCCGCGGATGCCGATCGTCGCCTGCGGCGGGATCCGCACGGCCGGGGACGCGGTCGAAGCGATGCTCGCAGGCGCGTCTGCCGTCCAGGTCGGCACCGCAACGCTCGTCGACCCCGCTGCGCCGGTCACCATCGCCAGAGGCATCGTCGCCGAGTTACAGCGCCGAGCCGTCGGATCGCCCGCCGAGCTTCGGGGCGCGGTGGAGATCGGCGTGCCGGCACCCATCCAGGAGGAGCAACGCGCATGATCCCTCGTCCCGAGATCCCGATCGCGCTCGCGCTCGACGTGTCCGATCTCGACGCCGCGGAACGGCTCGCCCGCGATCTGGCCGGCGAGGTCGGCCTGTTGAAGGTCGGGCTCGAGCTCAGCTGGGCCTACGGCCCTGAGGCCGTCCGTCGGATCGCGACGCACGGGCCGGTGTTCGTCGACTGCAAGCTGCACGACATCCCGAACACCGTCGAGCGCGCGCGCGCGAACATCGCCCGCCTTGGTGTCGCGATGCTGAACGTGCACGCGCTCGGCGGCGAGGCGATGATGCGGGCCGCGGTCGACGGTGCGCGAGCGCGGCGCGGATGAAGTCGGGCGTCGCGCCGCCGCTCGTGCATCGCGGTCACGGTGCTGTCGTCGTCGGCGGCGAGGAACTCGCAACGCCCGCGTCGCTCGCGTTCGAGGCGAAGCAAGCCGGACTCGACGGCGTCGTCGTGTCGGGCGAGGACGTGCGCGATGTGCGCGATGTCTGCGGCGACGCGTTCTGTCTCGTGGTGCCGGGCATCCGCCCCGCGGGCTCGAACGGTCACGACCAGGTGCGCGTGCTCACGCCGCGCGAGGCGATCGAGCGCGGGGCCGACTACCTCGTCGTCGGCCGTGCCGATCACCGACGGCGCCCGATCCCGTCGCGCGCGCGCGATCGTGCGCGATCGGCTGCGCGACGTGCGATGAAACCTGCAGGTACACGGTATCCGAGCGTTGTCCCGCGCTCGGACGCCGTGCGTATACTCCCCGGCGTTCTCGCACCGTCCATCGACACCGAAGGAGCGCTATGGCCCTTCCGACGCTTACCCCGGAGCAGCGTCCGACGCACTGAAGAAGGCGGCGAGGCGCGCAAGAAGCGCGCGGAGCTCAAGGGCGAGCTGAAGTCCGGCAAGCGCACGCTGAAGGACGTGCTCGACGACGGCCGACAGGCGACGACACCGTCGGCAAGATGAAGGTCTCGACGGTGCTCGAGTCGCTGCCCGGGTGTCGGCAAGGTGCGCGCGCAGAAGATCATGGAGGAGCTCGACATCTCCGCCAGCCGTCGCGTCCGCGGCCTCGGCGCGAAGCAGCGCGAGCAGCTGCTCGACGAAGTTCGGCAAGAAGTAGCGAGGCGCGCGTGCGGCCCGAGGCACGCTGTTCGTTCTCGCGGGCCCCTCCGGGGTCGGGCAAGGGGAGCGTCGTCGAGCGCCTCCGCTCGCCGCGACCCGGAGGGGCTCGCTGTTTCGGTCTCGGCGACGACGCGCCCGACGCGGCCCGGGGAAGCGCGACGGCGTCGACTACGCTTCGTCGACGACGCCGACTTCGACCGCATGGTGGAGCGAGGCGAGCTGCTCGAGTGGGCGGAGGTCTACGGGGCCATCGGTACGGCACGCCGCGCCGCGTTCGTCGAGCGAACCTTGGCCGAAGGCGTGGACGTGATCCTGGAGATCGACGTGCAGGGAGCGGCGCACGTCCGGGCGCGAGGTGCCCGATGCGGTCCTGATCCTGCTGGCGCCGCCGTCGATGGAGGAGCTGGAGGCGCGCCTGCGGGGCCGGGCTACCGAGGACGAGGCCAGCATCGCCGAGCGGCTGGCGGAGGCCGTCGACGAGATGGAGCAAGGGGACCGGTTCGACCACGTGGTCGTGAACGACGAGGTGGGGCGGCCGCCGATGAAGTCGCTGCTATCATCGAACGGTCACGCACCCGCTGACCTGCGGTTCTCCAGCGACAGGAGTGCATCCCGATGATCGAACCCAAGATCGACGATCTGCTCGCGGCCGTCGACTCCAAGTACACCCTCGTGATCCTGGCCGCGAAGCGGGCCGCGAGATCAACTCGTACTACAGCCAGCTCGGCGAGGGCCGCGGCGATTCGTGCCGCCGCTCGTCGAGACCGGCCTGCGGAACAAGCCGCTGTCGATCGCCCTCGAGGAGATCGCCGAGGGCAAGATCTCCTACGAGCGCCCCGAGGAGACCGTCGAGGTCGACTGACGTGACGGGCCTCGCCGGCCGCCGCGTGCTGCTCGGCGTCACCGGCGGGATCGCCGCGTACAAGGCCGCATACCTCGCCCGCGCGCTTCGCGCCGATGGCGCGGACGTCACCGTCGTGCATGACCGAGTCGGCCACCCGGTTCGTCGGCCCCGACACCTTCGCCGGCGCTCACCGGCAACCCCGTGCACGCGTCGCTCTGGGACGCCGGCGGCACCGTCCTGCACGTCGAGCTGGCGCACGCGGCCGACGTCGCTCGTGTCGCGCCGGCCACCGCCAACGTGATCGCCAAGCTCGCCCACGGGTTCGCCGACGACCTGTTGACCGCAGCCGCTGCTCGAGTTCCGCGGGCCGCTGGTCGTCGCGCCCGCCATGCACACCGGCATGTGGGAGCACCCGGCCACCCAAGCCAACGTCGCGGCGCTCGCCGCGCGCGGCGTTCGGTTCGTCGGACCGGTCGACGGCGCGCTTGCCCACGGCGACGAGGGCGTAGGGCGGTTCGCCGAGCCCGAGGACATCGTCGAGGCCGTGCGGGCGGTTGCCGCCGACCTTCCTGCGACCGCTTCGCCGCTCGCCGGGCGCCGGGTCGTGATCACCGCGGGGCCGACGCACGAGCCGATCGACCCGGTCCGGTTCATCGGCAACCGCTCGTCGGGAAAGATGGGCGTCGCCATCGCCGCGAAGGCGCTCGCGCGGGGCGCCGCGGTCGTCCTCGTGCTGGGTCCCGGCACCGTGCTCGCCGCCCGCCGGGCATCGACGTGTCCGCGTCGAGACGGCCGAGCAGATGCGCGACCGCCGTCTTGGCAGCTCGCCGATGCGGACGCAGTCGTCATGGCCGCCGCCGTCGCCGACTTCCGCCCCAAGGTGGCCGCGGACCGCAAGCTGAAGAAGGACCACGGTGTCCCGGATCTCGTGCTCGAGCCGACGCCCGACATCCTGCGCGAGGTCGTCGCGGCACGGCGACCCGGGCAGGTGCTCGTCGGCTTCGCGGCCGAGACCGACGACGTCGAGGCCGCGGGGCGCGCCAAGCTCGCCGACAAGGGTCTGGACCTGCTCGTCGCGAACGAGGTCGGCCGCGCCGGCACGGGGTTCGGAGCCGACACGAACGACGCGGCGATCCTGAGCGCGACCGGGGGCGACGACCCCGATGCGCACCTGGACGAAGACCGCGCTCGCCGCGGCGCGTCTGGGACCGCGTTGCCGCTCTGTGGAACGACCGCCCGTAGCGTCATGGCGGGTGTCCTCGGGCGCCGGTAGACTCGCGCCGATCATGAGCACGGGCTATCTCTTCTCGTCGGAATCCGTCACCGAAGGTCACCCCGACAAGCTCGCGGACCAGATCTCGCGACGCGGTCCTCGACGCGATGCTGGCCCAGGACCCGCAACTGCCGCGTCGCGTGCGAGACGCTCGTCACGACCGGGCGTCGTGTTCGTCGCCGGCGAGATCACGCTCGCGAAGGGCTGGGTCGACATCCCCTCGGTCGTGCGCCAGACGATCACCGAGGTCGGCTACACGGACGCGAAGTTCGGGCTCGACGGCGAGACCTGCGGCGTGATCACGGCGATCCAGGAGCAGTCGCCCGACATCGCGCAGCGGTGTCGACGACGCGCTCGAGCAACGACGAGGCCACTCGGCGACGACCTCGACCACTCGGGCGCCGGCGACCAGGGCATGATGTTCGGCTTCGCCTGCCGCGAGACCGAAGAGCTCATGCCGATGCCCATCGCCATGGCCCACCGCCTGGCCAAGCGACTCGCCGACGTCCGCAAAGCGGGCGTCGTTCCGTATCTGCGGCCCGACGGCAAGAGCCAGGTCGTCGATCGAGTACGTGGACGGCAAGCCCGTGCGCGTCGACACCGTCCTGATCTCCGCGCAGCACCGCGAGGAGGTCGACGTCGAGACGCTGCTGCGAGCCCGACATCGAGGCCGAAGTCATCGATCCGGTGCTGCGCGAGTTCCCGGAGCTGTCGACCGACGGCGTGCGCGTGCTCGTCAACCCCACGGGCCGCTTCGAGATCGGCGGGCCGAAGGCCGACACGGGCCTCACCGGTCGCAAGATCATCGTCGACACGTACGGCGGCATGGCGCCGCACGGCGGCGGCGCGTTCTCGGGCAAGGACCCGACGAAGGTCGACCGGTCGGCCGCCTACATGGCGCGCTACGTCGCGAAGAACGTCGTCGCGGCCGGGCTCGCCGACCGCTGCCAGCTCCAGGTCGCGTACGCGATCGGCACCGCGCACCCGGTCTCGCTGATGATCGACACGTTCGGCACGGCGACCGGTCGACCCCGAGCACGTGCACGAGGCCGTGTGCGCGAGATCTTCGACTTCCGGCCGGCGGCGATCATCCGCGACCTCGACCTGCGGCGGCCGATCTACCGCGAGACGGCGGCCTACGGCCACTTCGGCCGCAAGGAGTTCCCCTGGGAGGCGACCGACCGCGTCGACGACCTCCGCAGCGCCGTCGGCTAGCCTGCAGGTCCTCGCCGGGCCGGTCGCGGTCTGCATCGACCGGCCCGCTCCTCTCGCTCGACCGGCCGTTCACCTACGTCCTGCCCGCCGACCTCGAGGCCGGCGTCGGCTCCTCGTTCGGTGCCGGTTCCACGGACAGCTGACGAAGGGCTGGGTCCTCGGCGCGACCGATGACCTGCCGGCGCGCACGCTCCCGGTGATGCGCGCGGTCTCGCCGGTGCGGTTCTTCGATGACGATCTGCTCGAACTCGCCCGTTGGATGCGCGATGCGCTACGTCACGCCGTTGGCGGAGGTGCTGAGCGCGCTCTCGCCTCCGCGTGTGGCCTCGGAAGAGGCGAAGCGGCCGCCGGCGATCGAGCCACGGCCATCGCCGTTGACGCGACCGACCCGGCGCGGTTGTGGCAGGGCTACACGGATGGCAGCCGGCTCGCAAGCGCGATCGGCGCGGGCGACGCCGGAGCCTTCGTCGTGCGTCCGGCCCCCGAGGACGAACAGGCGCTCGCCGTCGAGGCGGTGCGGGCCTGCCTTGCCGGAGGCCGTCGGGCGATCGTGATCGTGCCCGAGGCGTCGCCCCTGCCGGCGACGGTGACGGCGCTCGAGCACGCGTTCGGGGAGCGCCTCGTGGTGTTCGCGGGCGGTGACGCGCGCACCCGCTATCGCACGTGGCTGCGGATCGTGTCCGGCGGGGCCGACGTCGTGGTCGGAACCCGACCGGCGGTATTCGCCCCCGTGCCGTCCCTCGGCTTGATCTGGGTGGCGCGCGAGTCGCACCCCGCACACCGTGAAGAGCGTGCGCCGTATACCACGTGCGCGACGTTGCACTTCGCAGAGCCGCGATCGGCGGCGCGGTCGCGGTCCTCGCGGCGGCCTGCCCGTCGACCGAGGCGGCGTCGCTCGGACTGCCAACCGTCGCGCCGACCACGCAACGCTGGCCGAAGGTCGAGATCGTCCGCCCCGGTCCCGAGGGTCGCGCGCCTCGGCTCGTCCGCGCCCTCGCCGAGGCGCGACGGGCCTTCCTCTTCTCGCCGCTGCCCGGAGCACGGCATCGCGCAGGTCTGCCGGAGATGTGGCGCCGCGGCGGCGTGCGCCGTGTGCGGTGGCACGCTCCGCGCCTCGGAAGGAGAGATCCGGTGTGTGGTCTGTGGAAGCACCGGGCCGATGCGCCACCTGCGGCGGGACCACGTTCGGCGTGCGGCGCGGCGGCGCCGAACGGGTCGAGGCCTGGGCGTCGCGAGCGGCGCGCGTCCCGGTTCGGCGCGTTGCGGAGCCCAGACTGCCGTGGGCCGCCGGCGAGGTGCTCGTCGGCGGGGCGGACGCCGTGCGCGACCTCGGCGTCGCCGGCTTGGACCTCGTCGCGATCCTCGACGCGGATCTCGCGGACCGGCGACCCGGGCTCACCGCCCGCGAGCGTGCGCTCGCGACCTGGATGGAGGCGGTGGGGTGGGCGCGTCCCGCCGGCTGGGCGATCGTGCAGGCGACGCATCCGAGCGATCCGGCGGTGCAGGCGCTCGTCCGCGGCAGCCCGGATCGGTTCCATGCTCGCGAGCGTGAGCGTCGCGCGCGACGCGGGGTTTCCCGTCGGCGCCGCCGGTCTTCCGTGTGATCGGCACCGACGCGCTCGAGGAGGCGCTTGTCGAGCATCGTCCGATCACGTCGCTCGTCACATCGCTCGGAGGCCAGACGGTATGCTTGCTCGCGCTCGAGCCCGACCGCCTGCCGGCGTTCGGCGACGCCATGCGCGCGCTTGGCGTCCGCGGGAGTCGTCGAGCGCGTCGAGGCCGAACCGCACCTGTGAGGGATCCCGGATGCACTGCTATCCCATCCGGAGGCTTGGCGATCCGGTGCTGCGTGAACCCGCGAAGCCGGTCGAGCATTTCGATCGGACGCTTCGCCGGCTCGCGAAGGACATGACTGGAGACGATGTATCAGGCGCCGGGCGTCGGCCTCGCCGGGCCGCAGGTCGGCGTGTCGCTCCAACTCTTCGTGTTCGACGACGGTGAACGCGGACCCTCGTTCCTCGCAAACCCCGAGCTCTACGACGGCGACGGCGAAGTGTCCGAAGAGGAGGGCTGTCTGTCGATCCCAGGTCCGTATCACCCGACGGCCCGCTTCCGCTCGATCAGATGCCGCGGGCTCGATCTCAAGGGGAATCCGACCGAGGTGCAGGGCGAGGGGCTGCTGGCGCGGATCCTCCAGCACGAGACCGATCATCTCTCGGGCATGCTCTACATCGACCGCCTCGACGACACCGGCCGGCGTGCAGTGCTCGCGGAGCTTCGCCGCATCGAGCTCGGGCTGGTCGAGCCCCGGCCACGCAAGCGGCCGTAAGGCGGTGGAGCCGAACCCGATTATCCTGCGCCGATGACGCTGCGGGTCGCGTTCCTCGGCAACGATGCGTGGTCGGTGCCATCGCTGGAGGCGATCGCCGCAGAGCCCGAGCTCTCGCTCGTCCTGGTCGTGACCAACCCGCCGAAGGAGGCCGGCCGCGGCGCGGCGATCACGCCGACGGCCGTGGCGAGGGCCGCCGCGGCGCATGCGGTCACGTATCTCGAAGCCCCCGGCGTGCTCGACGGCCCCGGAGCGACGGCCCTGGCCGAAGCGGCGCCGGACGTGATCGTCGTCGTCGCGTACGGGCAGATCCTGCGCCGCGAGACGCTGCAGCTCGCGCCATTCGGGGCCATCAACCTGCACTTCTCTCTGCTGCCCCGGTGGCGTGGCGCCACGCCGGTGCAGCATGCGATCGCCGCGGGCGACGAACGGACCGGCGTCACCGTGATGCGTATGGACGAAGGCCTCGACACCGGTCCGATCCTGAACCAGCTCGAGGAGCCGATCCGTCCCGAGGACGACGCCGGCGCGCTCGGCACGCGGCTCGCGAAGATCGGTGGGCTCTTGCTGGTCGGTGTCCTCCGGATGCTCCCGCACGGCGGCGTCCCCGAACGCGCGCAAGAGGACGCCGCCGCCACGCTCGCGCCGACGATCAAGGCTGACGAGCGCACGATCGATTGGGAGCGTTCCCCGGATGAGATCGTGCGGTGGGTGCGCGCGCTGGCGCCGCGTCCGGGCGCTTCCACGATGCTCCGCGGCGCGAACGTCAAGGTGCTCGCCGCGGCGATCGACCATCAACAGGGGAGCGACGGACCGCCCGGCACCGTGGTGGCCGCCGACGAACGCGGCGTCCTCGTGTGCGCGGGTCGTGGCGGCGTGCGGTTGGTCGAGGTCGCACCCGCGGGGCGCAAGCGGATGGATGCCGCGGCGTGGGCGCGCGGCGTCCGCTTCACCGCGGGCGAACGCCTCGGATGAGCGCGCCGACCGCGCGGTCGGTGGCGCTTGAGGTGATCGCTCGCGTGATCGACGACGGCGCCTACTCGAACCGGCTGCTGCCCGCGCTGCTCGGCCGCTCCGGATTGGACCCCCGTGATCGCGCCTTCGCGACCGAGCTCGCGTTCGGCACCCTCCGACGGCGGCTGATCCTCGACGCCAAGATCGAGCGCGTTGCGGATCGGCCGCTCGACAAGGTGACGCCGCCCGAGGCGCTGAATGCACTCCGACTCGGTGCGTATCAACTCGCTGCCGGGGTGGCGCCGCACGCCGCCGTCTCGGCGACGGTGGATCTCGTGCCCGGGCGCGCGCGTGGCTTCGTCAATGCCGTGCTCCGGCGGCTGGCGGCCTCCCCCGAACCGCCACCGGAAGGCACCGGGACGGATGCGATCGCCGCACGAACGGGGATGCGGCCTTGGGCGATCGAAGAGCTCGATCGGTTGGCCGGCGCGGAGGCTGAGGACGCTGCCGCCGCCCTGGCGTCGCGCGCACCGTTGTCGATCCGTGTCGTGGGCGGACCCGATGAGGTCACGTCGGTCGGGGACGCGCTGCGAGCGGCGGGCGTCACCGTGACGCCTGCCGCCGTGCACGACGGGTGCTTGATCCTCGAAGATGCCGGCGACCCGCGTGCGCTTCCCGGGTTCGCGGAGGGACGCTGGACCGTCCAAGACCAAGCGTCGGCGTTCGTCGTCGAGGCGCTCGATCCGCGCTCGGGCGAGCGTGTCTACGACGTGTGCGCCGCGCCGGGTGGGAAGGCATTGTTCGCCGCCGAACGCGTCGGCCCTGGCGGCTCCGTGCTCGCCTCCGATGTGTCGCCCCGCCGCGTCCGGTTGATCGCCGACACCGGCGAGCGCCTCGGGTGGGCGCCGTGGTTGCTCGCGCATGACGCCGCACGGCCTGCCGTCGCTGGCCCGTTCGACCGGGTGCTCGTCGACGCGCCCTGCAGCGGGCTCGGATCCGCCCGGCGGCGGCCCGAACTCCTGTGGCGGGTTCCGAAGGAGCGGGTGAGCGCCCTCGCCGCCCGGCAGCTCGCTCTGGTGTCGGCGGCGGCCGACGCCATGGCGGCCGGCGGCCGGCTCGTCTACGCGGTCTGCACGTTCACCCGCGGCGAGACCGACGCGGTTTGCGATGCGCTGCTGCGTGCCCGTTCGGAGCTCCGGCCGGTCGTGACCGCCGGACCGGACGGTCCGGCCGAGCGCCATCGGCTCTGGCCCCATCGCCACGGCTGCGACGGCATGTTCGTGGCCGCGTTCGAACGGGCGTCGTAGGTCGTCGGCCCGTAGGTTCGCCGGGCCTCGGCCGGTACCATTGCGCCCGATGGGTATGGTCGCAGCGTCGATCCTTGCAGCCGACTTCGCGAACCTGGGGGTGCAGGTCGCGACGGTCGAGCCGCACGTCGGGGTGTTCCACGTCGACATCATGGACGGCCACTTCGTGCCGCCGATCGCCCTGGGCGCCGTGATCGTGGCGAGCCTCCGTCCGGTGACCCAACGGCCGCTCCACGGTCATCTCATGGTCGACCAGCCGGAAGGATTCTTCGACGAACTCCGTGAAGCCGGCCTGGACATCGTGAGCTTCCATCTCGAGGCGGTGCCCGAGCCCGGCCCGGCGATCGCGAAGGCCCGAGGCGCCGGCTTGGGGGTCGGGCTGACGCTGAACCTCGAGACGCCCGTCGAGGCGGTGTTCCCGTACCTGGACATGATCGACGACGTGATGCTGATGAGCATCCGGCCGGGCTGGTCCTATCAGGCGCTCAACGACGACGTGTATCCCCGCCTGGAGGCCGCGCGGGCCGAGATCGACCGTCGGGGCTTGGGCGTCGCACTAGAGATCGACGGCGGCGTCAAGCTCGACAACGCCCGCCGGGCGGTCGACGCCGGCGCCTCGGTTCTCATCGCCGCATCGGGTATCTTCGCGCAGCCGGATCCGGCGGCGGCCGCCCGCGGACTCGCCGCGATCGCGGCCGGCGGCGCCACGGACGGAGAGGGAGCGTAGAGGTGCCCGAGACCATCTTGGTCGTCGACGACGATCCGGATATCGCCCGGTTCGTCGAGGTGAACCTCCGCTCCGCGGGCTACGACGTCGCCGTGGCCGCCGACGGCGAGGAGGCGCTCACCCGCGCCTCGTCACTCCGGCCCGACCTCGTCCTGCTCGACGTGATGATGCCGCGGATCGACGGCTTCGAGGTCGCCCAGCGCTTGCGCAAGAACCCGCAGACGGCGAACACGAGCATCATCATGCTGACCGCGAAGGCGTTGTCGGCCGACAAGGTCACGGGTCTGCAGTCGGGCGCCGACGACTACATCATCAAGCCGTTCGATCCGATCGAGCTGCTCGCTCGCGTCAAAGGCACCCTTCGTCGCGCGAAGGAGATGCGGAACCTTTCGCCGCTGACGGGGCTCCCCGGCAACATCCGGATCCAGGAGGAGATCGAGCGGCAGGTGCGCGAGGAGCGGGAGTTCGCGGTCCTGTACTGCGACCTCGACAACTTCAAGACCTACAACGACCAGAAGGGGTTCGTGCGCGGCGACCGGCTGATCCAGGCGACCGCCCGCATCATCCAGGACGCCGTCGTCGAAGGCTCCGGCGCGGAGGGCTTCGTCGGACATGTCGGCGGCGACGACTTCGTCGCGGTGGTGGTCCCCGACGGCGCCGAGGACATCGCCAAGAGCATCTGCGAACGCTTCGACGAGGCCCGGGCCGAGTTCTACGAGGCCGAGGACCTCGACCGCGGGTTCGTCCGGATGGAGGATCGCAAGGGCGTGCTCCAGGACATCCCGCTCGTCGCGATCTCGATCGGGATCGCGAGCACCTCCAAGCGGCAGTTCGCGCACTACGGCGAGGCGGTCGCGGTGGCCACCGAGATGAAGTCGTTCGCCAAGCGCGACGGCGGCTCGAGCTACGCCGTGGACCGCCGCACGGAGGTCTGACCGCGGGTTCGCGACCGGCTGTCTAGCCGACTCCCGCCGAAACGAGCACCCGCCCTATACTGGCCCACAGCCTGTTTCCGGGGCGGGGCGGAACTCCCCACCGGCGGTGACAGTCCGCGACCCCGTCGCAGCCAGCGCCGGGTGGACCCGGTGCGATCCCGGGACCGACCGTGAGAGTCGGGATGAGAGGGAACGGGCACGCTGCGCCGCCGCATCCGCGGTGGCGGTCCGCGTGTCGCGTCCACGCCCCGAGCGAGGGACGATGGACGGACACGACACCGACGTGACCCACATGCGCGAGGCGCTTGCGCTCGCCGAGCGCGGCTGGGGCCATGTTTCACCCCGCCCCATGGTGGGCGCGCTCGTCGTCGCCGATGGCCAGGTCGTCGGCCGTGGGTGGTACGAGGGGCCTGGAGGCGAACCCCACGCCGAGGTGCGCGCGCTCCGCGAGGCTGGCGATCGTGCCCGTGGCGCGACCGTCGTCTGCACGCTGGAGCCCTGCAACCATCACGGGGCGACCCCACCGTGCACCGACGCGCTGATCGACGCTGGCATCACGCGCGTCGTGATCGGCGCGACTGACCCGAACCCGGTCGTCGACGGCTCGGGGATCGCGCGGCTGCGCGCAGCCGGCGTCGAGGGGCGTGCGGGTATCCTCGCCGACGAGTCGCACCGGTTGAACGCCGCGTTCGACCGGCACGTCACCACCGGAACCCCGTTCGTCATCTGGAAGGTCGCGACGTCGCTCGACGGCAAGACCGCCGCGCGCGACGGTTCCTCACGCTGGATCACGTCCGAACCGGCGCGGCTGGATGCGCACCGGCTGCGGGCATGGGCCGACGCGATCGTCGTCGGCGCCGGCACCGTCGCCGCGGATGACCCGTCGCTGACCGCTCGTCACCCTGATCTCGCATCGGCCTGGACGCCGCTGCGTGTCGTGGTCGATGCCGTGGGGCGGGTGGCGACCGACGCGAAGATCTTCGACGGCGAGGCGCCCACACTCGTCGCGACGACGGTCGTGGGCGAGCCCACGCTTCCGCGTTCCCTGCCGCCCGGCGTCGACGTCGCGGTGTGCGCCGCCGATGGGGCCGGCGGGGTATCGCCCCGTGCCCTGCTCGAGGAGCTCGGGAAGCGCGACGTTCAAGGAGTGCTTCTCGAAGGCGGGGCAACGCTCGCTTGGAGCTTCCTGCGCGACGACGCTGTGGATCGGATCGTGCAGTACGTCGCGCCACGCGTCGTCGGCGGCACGGCGGCGCCGAGCGCGGTGATGGGAGAGGGGTTCGCGCCGATCGACGCGGCGCTGGGTCTAACGTTCGTGCGGGTCGACCAGGTCGGCCCCGATATCCGGGTGGAGGCCGATGTTCACCGGGATCGTTGAGGAGCTCGGCGCGGTCCGCGCGTTCGAGCGCGGCCGTTTGGTCGTCGGCTGCCCGCTCGTCGCGACCGACAGCCCTGTCGGGGCATCGGTCGCCGTGAACGGCACGTGCTTGACGGTCGTCGAGCACACAAACGCGACACTCGCGTTCGATCTGAGCGGCGAGACCCTGGACCGCACGACCCTCGGGTCGGTGCACGAGGGCTCCTCCGTGAACCTGGAACGCCCGGTGAGCTTGGCCGCAAGACTCGGCGGCCACCTCGTCCAGGGCCACGTCGACGGCGTCGGTCAGATCTCGGCGATCGACCGGAGCTCGGACGGGGGCGCCACGCTGACCGTCCGCATCCCCGGCGAGCTCGAACCGCTCGTCGTTCACAAGGGGTCGATCGCGATCGACGGCGTGAGTCTCACGGTCGCTGCCCTCGACGGCCCCGAGGTTCAGATCGCGCTGATCCCACACACGCTCGCCGCGACGACGCTCGGCGCCGCCGCGGTGGGCGATCCCGTGAACATCGAGGTCGACATGATCGGCCGCTACGTGGCACATCTGATGGAAAGGTCGGGGAGATGAACGAGGAGCTATCCGCGCACACCGACGGCGAGATCGATCGATCGGTCTTCGCGACAGTCGACGACGCGATCGCCGACATGCGGGCGGGCAAGATCGTGCTGGTCGTCGACGACGCCGACCGCGAGAACGAGGGGGATTTCGTGATCGCGGCCGAGAAGTGCACGCCAGAGGCGGTGAACTTCATGGTCACCCACGGCCGGGGGATCGTCTGCCTGCCGGTCGCCGCCTGGCGCCTGGACGCGCTGCAGATCCCACAGATGGTGTCCACCAACGGTGGCGACGACACCGCCTTCACCGTGTCGATCGACTACCGCCCCGGCGTCACCACCGGCACGAGCGCGCACGACCGGGCGATCACCGCGGCGGCGATCGTCGATCCGCAGGTCCAGCCCGATGACTTCCACCGGCCCGGGCACGTGTTCCCGTTGCGCGCGCGCGAGGGCGGCGTGCTCCGGCGCGCCGGCCACACCGAGGCGGCGGTCGATCTCGCGATCCTGGCGGACATGTTCCCCGCGGGCGTGATCTGCGAGGTCATGAACGAGGACGGCACGATGGCGCGGCTCCCGGAGCTCGTGCGTGTCGCCCGGGCGCACGACCTCAAACTGATCTCGATCGCCGACCTGATCGAGTACCGGCGCCACCGCGAGGTCTTGGTCCAGCGCGTCGCGGAGGCGATGCTCCCCACGGAGTGGGGCGACTTCCGCGCCTACGCGTACGACAGCACCGTCGACGGTCGCACGCACGTCGCGCTCGTGCACGGCGACCTCGGCGACGGCGACAAGGTGCTCACCCGCGTCCATTCCGAGTGCCTCACCGGTGACGTCTTCGGCTCCCTGCGGTGCGATTGCGGGCGCCAGCTCGACGCCGCGCTCGAACAGGTGGCGGAAGCGGGGCGCGGGGTGGTCCTCTACATGCGCGGACACGAAGGACGTGCCATCGGGCTCACCCACAAGCTCCGCGCGTACGAACTCCAGGACCGCGGCCGCGACACGGTCGAGGCCAACCTCGAGCTCGGGTTCGCCGCCGACCAGCGCGACTATGGGATCGGCGCGCAGATCCTCGTCGATCTCGGGGTCCGCTCGATGCGGCTGCTGACGAACAACCCGGACAAGCGTGCGGGCCTCGAGGGCTACGGCCTGTCGATCGCCGAGCGCATCCCGCTGCAGACCGAGCCGACCGTTCACAACCGCGAGTATCTCCGCACGAAGGCCGAGAAGATGGGGCACCTGCTCGACGTCGAGCCCGAGGTCCACGCGTGAACGTCGTTCGGGGCGACGCGGACGGGACCGGTCTTCGGGTCGGGATCGTCGTCGCGCGCTTCAACGAGATCGTGACAACCGCCTTGCTCGACGGCGCGGTCCAGGCGCTCGCCCAGGCAGGTGTTGCTGACGACGACGTGACCGTGGTGTGGGTGCCCGGCGCGTTCGAGATCCCGACGGTAGCGCGCCGTCTGGCGCTCGCCGACGCCGACGCCGTGGTGTGCCTGGGCGCCGTGATCCGCGGCGAGACCGCGCACTTCGAATTGGTGGCGAACGAGGCCGCTCGCGGCATCGCCGAGGTCACCCGCACGACGGGGGTGCCGTGCATCTTCGAGGTGCTCGCGACCGACGACCTCGCACAGGCACAGGCGCGCGCGGGCGGGGCGCACGGCAACAAGGGGTGGGAGGCCGCGATGGCCGCGATCGAGATGGCCCGTCTGCTTCGGGCGCTCCCCGAGCCGGTCGCACAATGATCGTCGACCGACCGTGGGGCCGCACGCAGACCTATGCGCTCAACCAGCCCGCGACCGCACGCCTCGTGACGATCGTGCCGGGCGGCGACACAGGAGCGCACTACCACCGACTGCGGGATGAGCTCTGGATCGTGCTCGACACCGGCCTGACGATCGAGATAGGGAACCGGACGCTGCAGCCCGAGCCCGGCGACGAGCTCCAGGTCCCGGCCGAGGAGCCGCACCGGATCCGCTGCGGTCCAGAGGCTTCCGGCCGGGTCCTGCAGATCGCCTTCGGCTATGCGAGCGAGGACGACCGCCTGCCCGTCGAGGGCGCACCGACCGGCGATGCTTGAGCGTTCGGTCGACGGGGTGGGTCGCGCCACCTATACTTCCCGGGCGCAGATGCGCACGTGTGTTCGACGTGCACCGGCGAGGCCGGTGCCTTTTTCCACGAAGGGGTGATGCGGGGTTTCGCAAGATCCCAGGATCAATGACAGGATCCGGTCGCCACAGGTCCGCCTCGTTGGGGCGGACGGCCAACAGATCGGCGTGGTCGATACCCGCGACGCGCTGAACCAAGCTCGAGCGCTCGATCTGGATCTCGTCGAGGTCGCGCCGCAAGCCGATCCGCCGGTGTGCAGGATCATGGACTACGGCAAGTACAAGTACGAACGAGACGTGAAGCTCAAAGAGGCCCGCAAGAAGCAGTCGCGGACCGGCCTCAAAGAGATCAAGTTCCGGCCGAAGATCGACCCGCACGATTACGCCACCAAGAAGGGGCATGTCACGCGGTTCCTCTCGGCGGGGAACAAGGTCAAGATCACGATCATGTTCCGGGGGCGCGAGATGGCGCACACGGAGCTCGGACGCAAGATCTTGGACCGTCTCGTCGGTGACCTCGGTCAGCTCGCCATCGTTGAGGCGATGCCGAAGCAAGAGGGCCGCAACATGATCATGGTGATCGGGCCCAACAAGCGGCACCTGGAAGATCTGGCGAAGCAAGAGGCGCGCGCCGCGCGCGAGGCGGCCAAGGAGGCCGCCGCACTCGACCCGAGCGCAGAAGATGCGGCCGCGCTCGAGCCCACCGCGGACGACGCCGCTGCAGTCGAGCCGACGGCTGGGGCCGTCGCCCCCGCAGCAGACGAAGGGTAAGTACAGATGCCGAAGATGAAGAGCCACAGCGCCACCGCGAAGCGGTTCCGCGTGACGCGCAAGGGCAAGGTCCTGCACCACAAGGCCACGGGCAACCACATGCTCACCAAGAAGAGCGGCAGCCGCCGGCGCCGCGTCGAGGGCATGGCCGAGGTCGCCTCCACCGGCGAGCAGAAGAAGCTCAAGCGCCTGCTGGCGAGGTGACCCGATGGCACGCGTTAAACGATCCGTTCACGCCAAGAAGAAGCGCCGCGAGACGCTCGCGGCGGCCAAGGGCTACACCGGCAGCCGCCGGGTGCGCTACCGGCTCGCGAAGGAGCAGGTGCATCACTCCGGCGTCTACGCCTACCGCGACCGCCGCGACCGCAAGGCGCAGTTCCGACGCCTGTGGATCGCGCGCATCAACGCCGGCGTCCGTCCGCACGGCATCTCGTACTCGCGGTTCATGCACGGGTTGAAGATCGCGGGCGTCGAGCTCGACCGCAAGGTCCTCGCCGACCTCGCGATCCACGATCCCGCGGCGTTCGGCGCGCTCGTGCAGCAGGCCAAGGACGCGCTTCCCGAGGCGTCGGCCGCCTGATCGCATCGCTGTCCCGCGACCCCTCGGGGCTAGACTCCGGACGACCGGAGCCCCGGGGGGTCTCGTGATCGCCAGCACCAAGAACCCGAAGGTCGCGGCCGCCGCCCGGCTGCGCAAACGCGCGTTCCGTGACGAGGACCGCCGGTTCCTGGTCGAGGGCGCCCAGGGTGTGCGTGAGGCGCTCGATGCGGACCCGATCGCGATCGACACCCTGTTCGTCGAGGACGAGCTGCACGAGCTTGCGAGCCGCGCTCGTGAGCGGGGCGTCGACATCGTCCACGCCGCAGGCCCGGTGATGGCGCGACTGACCTCGACGGTCACTCCCCAGAACATCGTCGGCGTCGCCGGCTATGTAGACGTCGGCCTCGACGCGCTGTCATCCACCGGGTGCGTCGCGGTGCTCCATGAGGTGCGTGATCCGGGGAACGCCGGCACGATCGTTCGGTCGGCCGATGCGGCGGGAGCAGCGGGCGTCGTGTTCGGCGCCGCGTCCGTTGACGTGTACAACCCGAAGACCGTTCGTGCCTGCGCGGGTTCGGTGTTCCACCTGCCCATCGTCCGGGACATGCCGACCTCGGACGCGATCGCCGGGCTCCGAGCGAGCGGGCATCGGATCCTCGCGATGGACGCGCAGGGGTCGAACAACCTGTACACCACCGACGTGAGCGGTCCCGTCGCGTTCGTGTTCGGCAACGAGGCGCACGGGTTGCCGCAAGAGGTCGTCTCCTCGGCCGATGCCACGGTTCGCGTGCCGCACGCCGGCGCGGCGGAGTCGCTCAACCTCGCGGCCGCCGCCACGATCTGTCTGTTCGAACACGCGCGTCGACGCGGGTCGAAGGGGGAGTCCCTCGAGACGCTGATCGCCGCGGCCGCGCACGACATCCGCTCGCCGCTCACCGCGATGAAGGGCTTCGGGTACGCGCTCGAGAAGCGGTGGCCCGACATGAGCGATGAGCAGCGGGCGTTGATGCTCACCGGGATCGTGCACGACGCCGACCGGATGGATCAGATCCTGCATCTGCTGGTCGACGCGGCGCGGGTCTCTGGCGGGACGCTCGAGCCCTATCGAGACCGGTGCGACGTGGGCGAGCTCGTGACCACGATCGCCGAGCTGCAACGCCGTGATCCGGAGCATCCGGTCATCGAGTGGACGGGCGACCCCGGTCCGTACTTCCTCGATCCGGTCCGGCTGAAGACCGCGCTGTTGGCGTTCGCCGAGTCGCTCGTGTGGTGGGCGGCGGACGGGCCGATCCGCGTGGGCGCCGAGGCTGCGAGCGGCATGGTCGAGGTGACCGCGTCCAGAGACGGGTCCTCGATCGACGCGAACAGCGCCGAGGCGCTCTTCCAGGCCCGGCGACCCGGCGCCGGGGGAGGGTCGAAGATCGGCCTGTTCGTCGTGCGCGCCGTCGCCGAGGCGCAGGACGGACGCGCGTGGGCGACGGTCGATGACGGCCGGCTGACGCTGCATCTCAGCGTGCCCGTCACGTAACTGCCCGCCGGAAGGCGGTTGTTAAACTCGCGCGCCATGGACGCTGCCGAGCTGCTACGCGCGCTCGATGACGAGCACGCGCGCGGGCGTGCGGCGCTCACCGACGCGGCGACCGTCGAGGCGCTCGAGGCCGCGCAGGTCACGGTCCTCGGAAGGAAGTCTGCGTTCGGACAGCTCCAGCGTGAGCTCGGCACGTTGCCGGACGGCGACCGCCGCGAGGTCGGCGCGCGGGTCAACGCGATCCGGGCTGACCTCGTCGAAACGCTCGAGGCCCGGCGGGCGGAGCTCGGCACCGCGGCCGAGCAGGAACAGCTCGCGGCCGACCGGATCGATATCACGCTGCCGGGGCGTCGGCCGCGTCCGGGCTCGTTGCACCCGCTCACCCTCGTCGAGCGCGAGATCGTCGACATCTTCGTCTCGCTCGGGTTCCGGGTGGTCGGCGGCCCCGAGATCGAGGATGACTGGCACAACTTCCAGGCGCTCAACATCCCGCCGGACCACCCGGCACGCACGATGAAGGACTCGCTCTACGTGGCGATCCCGGGTCACCCCGAGCTCCTGCTTCGCACCGAGACCTCGGCGGCGCAGATCCGCACGATGCAGTCGCAGCCGCCGCCCGTCTACATCGTGGCGCCCGGACGCGTGTATCGGCGCGAGACCGCGGACGCGACACACCTCCCGGTCTTCACCCAGGTGGAGTGTCTCGTGGTCGACGAGGGCATCACGTTCGCGCATCTCAAGGGGACGCTCGAGGTGATGGCGAAGGCCTTGTTCGGCGAGCGGCGCCGCATCCGGCTGGGGCCCGCGTACTTCCCGTTCGTCGAACCGGGTGCGGAGGTCGGGGTGAGCTGCTTCATCTGCGACGGGGTCGGCTGCAGCGTGTGTGGGAACGGATGGATCGAGCTCCTCGGTGCCGGCATGGTGCATCCGACCGTCCTGGAGAACTGCGGCTACGACGCCGAGCGATACACGGGATTCGCGTTCGGCCTCGGGGTCGAACGCGTGGCGCTGCTGCGATACGCGATCCCGGACATGCGCGTGCTGATCGAGGGGGACGTGCGGTTCCTCGAGCAGTTCGGGGTGACGCCGTGAGGGTGCCGCTCGGATGGCTCCGCGAGTTCGCACCGACCGAGATGCCGGTCGACGAGCTTGCCGAACTGATGACCCATCGAGGCGTCAAGGTCGAAGGTGTGCTTCGGCCGTGGGCCGGGTTGGACGGCGTCGTCGTTGTCCGCGTCCTCGAGGTGCGCGATCATCCGCGCTCCGACACGTTGTGCGTCACCCGCATCCAACACGGGTCCGGTGAGATCGAGCTTGTCGTCGGCGTGCGAAACATGGTCGCGGGCGACCTCGTCCCGTGGGCGCCGCCGGGCGCGCGCGTGCCGGTGTTGGACGAGCCGCTGGGACGGCGAGAGATCCGCGGCGTGCTCTCGAAGGCATGTTGTGCTCACCGCGTGAGCTCGCGATCAGCGGCGACCACGAGGGGATCCTCATCCTCAACGATGCGGGCTTGGATATCGGGACCGACGTCGCACACGCGCTCGAGCTCGATCTCCCCGTTCTCGACATCGAGGTCGAACCGAACCGACCGGACTTCCTGTCGATGCTGGGCGTCGCACGTGAGGTTGCCACGGCGACCCACGTGCCGTTGCACGTGCTGGAGCCGGCCGTCGAGGAGACCGACGAGGTCGTCGCCGACGTGGTGCCGGTGACGGTCGAGGCGCCCGACGCCTGCCCGCGGTACCTCGCGCGGATCGTTCGAGGGGTCGACCACCGGCCGTCGCCCTTGCGCGCGCAGGCGCGGCTGACCGCCGCGGGCATGCGTCCGATCGACGCGGTCGTCGATGCCACCAACTACACGATGCTCGAACGGGGCCAGCCGCTGCACGGCTTCGATCTCGCGCGGCTCGCGGGTCCCGCCATCGTGGTGCGGCGAGCGGCCGACGGCGAGACGATGCGAACGCTCGACGATATCGACCGGTCGCTCACGGCTGCCGACCTCTTGATCTGTGACAAGGACGGGCCGGTCGCGCTCGCCGGTGTGATGGGCGGACAGACGTCCGAGGTGACCGCCGACACGCACGACGTGTTGCTCGAGAGCGCGTATTTCACACGCGGCGGCGTGCTACTCACCGCTCGGCGGCTCGATCTGCATTCGGAGGCGTCGCATCGGTTCGAGCGCGGCATCGATCCGGAGGGGCTCGAGACGGCGGCCACCCGATGCGCGCAGCTCATGACCACCTGGGCAGGCGGGACCGTCGGGCGTGGCGTCAGCGAGGCCGGTGAGCCGGCACCGCGGCGCTGGGTGTCGATGCGTCCGTCTCGAGCGGCCACGCTCCTTGGGTACCCGGTCGAACCCGAGGACGCAGCCGCGGTGTTCGACACGCTCGGCATGGCCAACCGGCCGGTCGGTGACGCGATCGACGTCGAGGTCCCGGGCTATCGCACCGACATCGACCGCGAGGTCGACCTGATCGAGGAAGTTCTGCGCGTCCAGGGATATGACCGCGTCGGCAACAAGCTGCCTCGCGCGCCGCATCGCGGCGGCGTGCCGGAGGACATCGCGTTCGCCGCGCGCGCGAAGGATGCCCTCGTACGGGCCGGCCTGCGGGAGATCCGCCCGGCGCCGTTCGCGTCGGCGGAGGACCTCGCGCTCTTCGGTGACCAGGACGCGATCGCGGTGGCGAACCCGCTCCGTGCAGAAGAAGGATTTCTTCGCACGCGACTCACCCCCGGTCTGCTGCACGCCGTTGCCCGCAACCAGGCGCGCGGCGTGTCCCAGGTGGCGCTGTTCGAGGTCGGTACCACGTTCCGTTCGGGCGATCCCTTCCGCGAGCAGTCGAAGCTCGGGTTCGCACTGGTCGGGCCCTCGTCGACGGATTGGTCGTCGCCGCGGCGGGCGTTCGACGTCCTCGATGCGACCGGTGTCCTCGAGGCGGTCCTGAGCGAGCTCGGCGTCTCGGGCTGGCGGTTGGAGCCAGATGCCGGCGCGCCGTTCCATCCCGGTCGATCCGCGCGCGTATCGGTCGACGGGACGCATCTCGGCGTGGTGGGGGAGATCCACCCCCGCGTCGCGGCGTCGCTCGAGATCGACGGCCGCGTCGCGGCCGGGGCGATCGGCCTCACACCGGTGCGCGCCGCGGCCGGCGGGCATGTGTTCGCGTTCCGCGACGCACCACGGTTCCCACCGGTGCGCCGTGACCTCGCCTTCGTGTTGCCCGCAGACGTCGCCTTCGTCGACGTGCGCGACGCGCTCGTCGAGGCGGGCGGGCCGTCGCTCGATACATGCGTCCTGTTCGACGTGTTCGAGGGCGCGCCGCTCGAGCCCGGCACCCGATCGCTCGCGTTCGCCCTGGAGCTCCGTGCGCCGGACCGCACGCTGACCGATGACGAAGCCCAGGCCGTGATCGACCGGATGGTCGCCGCGGTAGGCGATCGCTTCGGCGCGAGACTGCGTACCGGCTGACGGCCGCCGCACCTGCCCGACTACACTCGGGCGCCATGGCCCGCGACTACCTGTCTGTCGACGACCTCTCCGCGCCCGAGCTCGCAGCGGTCATGTCTCTCGCAGGCAAGCTCAAGGCCGACCGTCAGATGCACGGCGACGCGCTCGCGGGTCGTTCCGCGGCGCTGATCTTCGAGAAATCCTCGACGCGGACACGCGTGTCGTTCGAGGTCGGGGTCGCGCAGCTCGGCGGGCACCCGATCACGCTGTCATCCGGCGACCTGCAGCTCGGGCGGGGCGAGACGATCGAGGACACCGGCCGGGTGCTCTCGCGCTACGTCGATGTGATCGTGCTGCGGACGTTCGAGCAGGAGCGGCTCGAAGCGCTCGCGACCGCCGCCTCGGTCCCGGTGGTGAACGCCTTGTCGGACTTCGAGCATCCGTGTCAGGCGCTCGCCGACCTGCTGACGATCGAGGAACACCTCGGCGGGTTGGACGGACGCACCCTCACGTACGTCGGCGACGGGAACAACGTCGCGCATTCGTTGTTGCTCGCGGGCGCGAAAGCCGCGATGACGGTGCGTGTCGCAACGCCGGTTGGGTTCGAGCCGATCCCACAGGTGGTCGAGCGCGCCGAGGAGATCGCCGCTGAGACGGGTGGCTCGATCGAGGTCGGTACCGATCCCGCCGCGGCCGCCGCCGGCGCGCACGTCCTGTACACCGACGTGTGGGCGAGCATGGGCCAGGAAGCGGAGGCGGAAGAACGCGCGCTGATCTTCCGTCCATATCAGCTCAACGAGGCGCTGATCGACGTCGCCGACCCGGGCGTCCTCGTCATGCACTGCCTGCCGGCGCACCGCGGCGAGGAGATCTCCGATCGTGCGATCGACGGCGACCACTCGGTCGTGTTCGATCAGGCGGAGAACCGGTTGCACACGCAGAAGGCGCTGCTCGTCTTCCTGTTCGGCCTCGGCTGAACCGATGGGCGCGGCGCTCACGCGTCGATGGTTCGACCGGCCTTCGGTCACGGTCGCCCCGGCGCTGATCGGCAGGCATCTGGTTCGGCGATTCCCCGACGGGTCCCAGGCACGTGTCCGGATCGTCGAGACGGAGGCGTACCGGTCCGACGATCCCGCGAGCCACTCGTTCCGAGGGCCGACCGCGCGCAACCGGACGATGTTCGGGCCCGCGGGCCATCTCTACGTCTATCTGATCTACGGGATGCACCACTGTCTGAACGTCGTCACCGGGGGACCCGATCGCGCGTCGGCGGTGCTCCTGCGAGCCGCGGAGCCGCTCGAGAACCTGCCGGTGCTTCAGGCGAATCGCGGCGTTATGGACGCGCGCGCGCTGTGCCGTGGCCCCGGGCGTCTCGCCCAGGCGCTCGGGGTCGATCGGACCCTCGACGGCCTCGACCTGCTGACGTCTGACGTATTGTGGATCGAACCGGGAACAGCGGTTCCGCGAGCGCGACTGGACGTAACGCCACGCGTTGGGATCTCGGTCGCGACGGATCGCCCGTGGCGCTGGCTCGAGGCCGGGTCGAGGTGGACGACGACGCTCACGCCCCGGCGGGCGCCGGCGCCCGGGCGACGGTGATCGTCACGCTGCTCGTCTGCTGCTTCGACGTGCCGGCGGCGGGGTCCTGGTAGATCACGGTCCCGACCGGCTGCGTCGACGCCTCCGACACGCTTTTCACGTAGAACCCCGCCTGCGTCAACGCGGCGGTCGCGTGCTCCTCGTCGAACCCGATCACGGATGGAACCAGCACGTTTTGTAGCGACGTCGGCGACGTGCAGGTCTGCGTCGGCTCGGTGCCCGCGACGTAGTTGAGGCTCTCGATGTGATTCGGCGGCGTGAAGTCGTTCGGCAGACACGCGGGGTCTTGCGTCACGTCGACCGCCACGGTCACGTAATGCACCTCCGGCGTCGGGAACGCGTCGGGTGGCAGCGTCGTGGTCGCTTTCTCCATCAGCAGTCGCCAGATCTGCGCGGGCCACGTGCCGCCGAACACGGTGATCCTCGTGCGAGGCGGCTCCATCGGGATCTGCCCCTCGTGGAACCCGACCCAGACGGCCGCCGACAGCTGCGGCACGGCCCCCACGAACCAAGCGTTGTCGTGGTTGTCGTCGGTCCCCGTCTTGCCGATCTGCGGCCGGCCGATGTTCGCTGCGGTGCCGGTTCCGTAGAGCACGACGTCTTGCAGGATGTCATCCGCCGCCGCGGCGACCTGCGGATCCACGACCTGAGCGGGCTTGGGATCGGCCTGCCAGAGCACCGAGCCATCGGGACCGACGACCGACTCGACGGGGATCGGGATCGACGCGCTTGCCGCCCGTCGCAAGCGTGCCGTAGGCGCTTGCCATCTCGAGCGTGTTCGCCTCGTTGGACCCAAGGACTGCGCTGTCGACCGCGAGCAGCGGCTTGGTCGGCGCGCCCACATTGGTGCAGCAGCGCATCCCCATCTGCTCGGCGGTGCGGACGACGGTGTCCGGCCCCAGCTGCTGGATCAGCTGCGCGTATACGGTGTTCACGGAATCTTCGGTCGCGGTTCGGAGACTCAGCGTACCGTAGCCCTGCCCCTCCGCGTTCGTCACGTTCCAGGTGCCGCCGCCCGGCAGCGGGAGCGAGATCGACGCAGGCGCCGCGAACGTCGAGTCGGGGGAGTAGCCGTGCTCGAGCGCCGCGACGAGCGCGAACGCCTTGAACGCCGACCCCGTCTGCCGGCCCGTGCCGCCTGCGTCGGTCGCGAGGTTCACGCGCCCGGCGCCGGTGTTCGACCAGTAGTCCTTGTCCTTCCCGCCGATCATCGCCCGTACGTACCCGGTGCGCGGGTCGACCACGGTGATCGCCGCGTCCGGATCGCCCGGGTAGTTCAGGATCTGTCGGACGGCGTTCTCGCCGGCGGCCTGGATCGCAGGGTCGAGCGTGGTCGTGATCCGCAGGCCGCCGGTGAACAGCAGCCGGTATCGGTCGTCATAGGTCTGGCCGAAGGCGGGGTTCGACAGGAACCACCGCTTGAAGTAGTCGACGAAGTACGGGAACGGATAGCGGTCCTGCGAATCGTTGTGCACGACCGCGATGGGCTCGCGCCGGGCAGCGGCCTGCTCGGCCGGTGAGATCGTCCCCATCTGCGCCATGATCCGGAGCACGACGTCGCGTCGTCCTTCGGCCGAGGCCGACCGCACGAACGGGTCGAAGTGGTTGGGCGCGGTGATCAACCCGGCGAGCGTCGCTGACTCGGACAGATCGAGCTCGCTCGCGTGGATCCCGAAGTAGGTCTCGGCTGCGGCCTCGATCCCGTAGGCGCCCTCGCCGAAATACACAGTGTTCAGGTAGTCGGTGAGGATCTCGTCCTTCGTGTACCGGTTTTCCATCTGCAGGGCGAGCGCCGCCTCGTCGATCTTGCGACGCAGGTTCTGCGCGTCGCCGGTGTAGAGGTTCTTCGCGAGCTGCTGGGTGATCGTCGAGCCGCCCTCGACGAAGCCGCCGTTGCCGATGTCGACCGCGAGGGCGCGCGCGAGCGCGAACACGTCGACGCCGCCGTGTTCGTAGAAGCGGCGGTCCTCGATCGCGACCGTTGCGTCGCGGACCGACTGCGGCATCTGATCCTGGGTGAGGATCACCCGGTTCTCGGTCGCGTGCAGATCCGTGATCAGCGAGCCGTCGCTCGCGTAGACCGACGACGTCTGGGCGAGCGGACGCTCCCGCTGGTCGTCCAGCCGGGGAAGGTCACATGCGCCGGCCAGGAAGGCGAGCACCATGAACAGGGCGAGGGCGCGGGCCTTCACCATCGGCGCGAGCGTACCCCCGGCATTTCGCGTTCCTGGGAGGCTGACCGACCTTGTGCCCGAGCGGATATGCCGTTCTTATGACGGCTCTCAGCGAACGGAACCCGGAAGGCCCACTGATAGCATCCGCGCGATGATGGCCGACCTCGATGACCTGCGGAGCGCCGCCGCCGAGATCATCCCCACCGACGGACTCGACGCGAAGCTCTCGCTGGGTCGTCCACTCAGGGTCAAGCTCGGGATCGACCCGAGCCGCCCGGACCTCACGCTCGGACATTCGGTCGTGCTCGGCGCGTTGCAGCGGTTCCTCGACGCGGGCCACGAGGCCATCTTGATCGTCGGCGACTTCACGAGCCGTGTCGGCGATCCGTCGGGCCGTTCCGAGACGCGCCCCATGCTGAGCGCCGAAGAAGCGGACGAGAACGCGCAGAGCTACCTCGCGCAGGCGGGCCTCGTGTTGGACGTCGAGCGCGCGACCGTGCGTCGGAACGCCGAGTGGCTCGGCGAGCTCGGTGCCGCGGACCTGATCCGGCTCGCGTCGGTGACCACGATCGCGCAGATGCTCGAGCGCGAAGACTTCCGTGCGCGCTACCAGAGCAACCAGCCCATCAGCGTCGTCGAGTTCCTGTATCCGTTGCTCCAGGGATACGACTCCGTTGCCGTCGAAGCCGACATCGAGCTCGGCGGCACCGACCAGACGTTCAACCTGCTCATGGGTCGCGAGGTACAGCGCGCCTACGGCCAGGAGCCGCAAGCCGTGCTCACCGTTCCTTTGATCGAAGGGCTCGACGGCGAGCGCAAGATGTCGAAGTCCTTCGATAACTACGTGGCCTTGACCGAGCCCGCCGAGGAGATGTTCGGCAAGCTCATGTCACTGCCGGACGGGTTGATCGCGAAGTACGAGCTCCTCTGTACGACCCTGGGAGCCGCGGACAACGAGCGCGTCGTCGCCGGGCTGGCTGACGGCTCGATCCACCCGAACGCGGAGAAACGCCGGATGGCGCGCACGATCGTCGAGCGTTACCACGGACCTGGGTCGGGGGCGGCCGCGGAGGCCGCGTTCGACAAGGTGTTCAAGGAGCATGAAACACCCGAGGACATCCCTGGGGTCGCGCTTCCGGCCGACGTCGTGACCGACGGCAAGGTGTGGCTCCCCAAGGCGCTGGTCGCGGCGGGCCTAGCCTCGTCTAACGGCGAGGGTCGACGCTCCATCGAGCAAGGCGGCGTCCGCATCGACGGCGAGCCAGTGCCGGCGGAAGCCCTCGAGGTTCCCGTCGACCGATTGATCGGCCGAGTGCTGCAGGTCGGCCGGCGGAAGTTCGCCAAGATCGCCTCGATCGGGTGAGTCATACCGCGCAAGCCTTCCGGAGCGGCCGCCGCGCCGGTTGACGGCTCGGGCGAGACTGCTACAGTCATCGGTCGGCGCGCGTCCCGCGTGAGTCTTCTCCCGCGCGGGGTACGGGCGCCGTTCGCACCTTGAGAACTGAACAGCGTGTGAATGCCAGTGCCTCGTCAGACCGAGGTTCGGTTCGCCGTGCCCCGGTCCTGACATTCCAAGAAACGCCCGCCCGGAAACGGGCGGTCGGACAGGCCGGATCGGGGTGCCTCCCGAAGCCGGCCAACTCCGAACGGAACACGGCCGATCCCGACGCCTTCGGGCAGACGG
>CAWBVL010000003.1:0-19254 GCA_963792215.1 uncultured Actinomycetes bacterium | reverse complement strand
TCGCCGCGCGACGGCAGAGCGCAACGTCGCGGACTTCGACTCGCTGGTCTCAAGACGGCCCAGCTTCTCCGGATGGCCATGTCGCGGCACGCTCCGATCGCGCTGGGACGTCGTGCTGGTCGATGAGTTCCAGGATCTGAATCCCGTCCAGTACGCAATCGTGCGAGGGCTCGCCCAGGACCATCATCACGTGTTCGCCGTTGGCGACGACGAGCAGTCGGTTTACTCATGGACCGGCGCCGATCCCGCTCTTCGCGCATTCGCGAAGACTTCGGCATCGTGTGCCGACGCCTTCACAAGATCGTTATGGCGACAACCGCCGTTGCCCGCCCGCGTCCTCGACGCGGCGAGGCGGCTCATCGCCCACAACCAGCCGCTCTTCGCGGATCGAAAAACCCAGCAGACCACCCACCAGTCTCCATACCCATGTCGATGCTCTCATTCCGGACGACGACGCGGAAGCGCACTGGATCCTCGAGGACCTGCGGCGGATCGCGCGACGCATCCGACGCCTCGCGTGGGGCAATGTCGCCCTTCTTTATCGCACCCACAAGATCGGCAGCGCGCTCGAGTCGGCATTTCTCAACGCCGGTATCCCGTGCTGCCTGGCACAGGGCAGGGCGCTCGCCGACGACACGGTCGTGGCCTACGTCCTGGCCGCTTGCGGGTGATCGCGAACCCCGACGATGCGAAATCCATACAGGAGATTTTCTATCAGGCAGTGCTGCCCGACGCCTTGCTGAATGACGCGCGCGCCTGGGCGGAGGAGACCGGACGCACGCTCATCCATCAGCTGGAGCACATGGCCCGGACGCTCCCGCGCGTTCACGGCGACGCCAAAAAGATCTGGCGGGGGTTCTACGCGCTGAAGAATCTCGACGCGCCTCGCGAAAAACCACACGTCCCTGGACACGCTCGTCGAAAAGATTCTTTCGGAGAAGGTCGGCACCTACCGCACGATTCTGGAGGAGCATCAGGAAGAGCTGAGCGATCCTGCCTGCCACGAGGAAGTCGTGACGCTCGCCGACCGCATCCGCGCGGCCGAGAGATGGGCTCCCGGTCTGGATCCCGCGATGCGGCGGCGCGGAGATTCCCGCGCGAAAGATGGTGCCAGGAGATGGGCGTTCGTTGGGTGCACCATCGGCGGAGCACCATCGCCGGATTCCTTGCGCATACGGCCGAGGATTTTCCCCACGCTCGGTCTCGGTCTTCGGGCTCTTCAAGACCGCGCAGCTGGTGCGCACGCGCGCGTTCGCAAATGGTTCCGCGATTTCACGGCGTCGATCTCGAGACGACCGACAAGGATGTGCCGGATCGCCGAAATCGTGGAGATGGCGGCGGTTCGGGTGCGCAACGGCAAGATAGTGGGCGAATTTCATCGCTGGGTGAAGCCCGCGGGTCCCGATCACGGCGGGCGCATTGGCCGCGCACGGAATCTCGGAGAGCGACGTCGCCGAGTCTCCGTATTTCGAGGGTGTGTGGGGCAGATTCCGCGACTTCTGCGGGGCAGACGTGCTCGTCGCGCACAATGGCTACGTGTTCGACTTCCCGATTCTGCGACGGATGGCCGCGAAGCTTCCGCGCGGAGCCGACTTCTTCACGTACGACACGCTGCCGCTCGCCCGCACGCTTCACTCGACCAGCAGAAAGCTCGAGCACCTCGCGCGCCGCTACGGCATCGACGCCGGACAGTCGCACCGCGCGCTCGACGATTGTCGCACACTCGCCAGAGCTTTTCCCGCGCTCGGCGAAACCAAGGTCGAGTACGCGCGAAAGACGGCGCTCGTGAATCTGCTCGATCAGCTCGCGATCGGATTGGCGCTGAGCAAGCCGGTGCTCAAGGCGACCGCGGCGACCAGCAGCATCGCGGCGCCCTCGGGCGCGCCCAGGAGCGTCGTGTCGGGGGCGAGGAGCCCGGCGACGGCATGCGCGACGTCCCGCAGCAGGTCGGGCCGGGTGAGGAACCGGAACTTGTCGAAGTAGACGCTCGAGGTCGTGCCCGAGGACAGAACGAACGATCCATGCAGCTCGGAGGCCTCGACCATCCGGCGCACCAGGGCATCGCTCACGGCGCGTGAGCATAATCTGCGGCGATGCCCGCCACCGACCCACCACGCTCGCGCGGCTGGTACGAGGCGTTCGGGAGGCGGGCGTTCTTCGCTCTCGACCCCGAGCGCTCCCACCGCGCGGCGCTCGCGATGTTGGCGCTGCCTCTCCCATGGCGCCGGATCGGCCACGCGGTGGCCGATCCGGGGCAGGTCACCACGGTCGCCGGGGTGCCGCTCGCCAACCCGGTCGGGTTGGCGAGCGGGTTCGACAAGGCGTGCGAGCGGCTCACGCACCTCGGTGCGCTGGGGTTCGGCTACGCGGTCGGCGGCACGGTGACCCTCCGGCCGCGGCCGGGGAACCCGAAGCCGCGCATCGCGCGCGATCCCGCACGCCGCGCCATCGTGAACGCGATGGGCCTGCCCAACCCGGGCGCCCACGCCGTGGCTGCGGCGCTTGCGACGCGCCCGAGGACGACCTCACGGTGGGTGTCGCTCGCCGATGAGGAGCTCAACGACGCCTCCGCGGCGCTGGACCTCGTCGCCCCCCTGGCCGACGCGATCGAGCTGAACGCCAGCTCGCCCAACGCCGGATGGACCCATCGCGCGGACCACGTCGGAGCGCTCGTGGCCACCATGCGTGCGCGGACCGACACCCCCTTGTTCGTGAAGGTGCCGCCGTTCACCACGGACGAGGAACGAGCCGGCGTCCTGGCGATCGTCGAGGCGGCGCAGCAGGGGGGCGCGTCCGGTCTGACCGCAACGAACACGCTCCCCGTGACCGATACCCGGATGTCCACGGGCCGGGGGGGCCTTTCTGGCGGTCCGCTCACCGCCGGCACGCCGGAGATCGTCCACGTCATCCGGGAGGCGACGGGGGGCGCCTTGCCCATCAACGCCTGCGGCGGCATCTTCACCGCCAAGGACGCGCGGGCCTGCCTGGACGCCGGCGCCACGACCGTCCAGGTCTACACGGGGCTGATCTACGAAGGGCCGGCCGTCGCGAGCCGGATCCTCGCCGGGCTCGCCACCGCCTGAGCTCCGTTTGCAGGCCTGGAAGGGCCCCGTCAGACTGTGCCCCCATCACCGACGATCCGCAGATCACCGTGGCTGACGCCGCCCCTCAGCCGACCTCGGCGTCCGGGGAGGAGATCGCCGTGCGCCTGGACGGCGTGGTCAAGCGCTTCGGGTCGGTCGTCGCGGTGGACGGGGTGGACCTCGACGTCCAGGAGGGGGAGTTCTTCTCGATGCTCGGTCCCTCGGGTTCGGGCAAGACGACCTGTCTGCGGATGATCGCGGGCTTCGAAAACCCGACCGAGGGCCGGATCTTCCTCGGCGGCCGGGACGTGTCGACCCTCGCGCCCTACGACCGCGACGTGAACACCGTCTTCCAGGACTACGCGCTGTTCCCGCACATGACGGTGGAAGAGAACGTGGCCTACGGACTGGTCGTCGCCAAGGTCTCGCGGAGCGAGCGCGCGCGCCGCACCGCCGACGCGCTCGAGATGGTGCGGCTGCCCGACTACGGCAGAGCGGAAGCCCGCCGCGCTCTCCGGTGGGCAGCGCCAGCGCGTCGCGCTCGCGCGCGCGCTCGTGATGCGACCGAAGGTGCTGTTGCTCGACGAGCCGCTCGGCGCCTTGGACCTGAAGCTCCGCCATCAGATGCAGATCGAGCTGAAGCACATCCAGCAGTCGGTCGGCATCACGTTCATCTACGTCACGCACGACCAGGAGGAAGCGCTCACGATGAGCGACCGCCTCGCCGTGTTCAACAAAGGACAGATCGAACAGCTCGGCACGCCGGCGGAGGTCTACGAGCGGCCGGCCACCGGCTTCGTCGCGGGGTTCGTCGGCACGTCCAACATCTTGCAAGGCGACGCGGCGAGGGCCGTGACCGGGTCGAGCGATCCGTTCACGATCCGACCGGAGAAGATCGCGATCGGCGAGATCGGGATCGCTGCGAACCCCGACGAGTACACCGCAACCGGGCGCGTTGAGGATGTCGTATACCTGGGTGCGGTCACGCGGTACCTGGTGGATCTGGAGGGGGGCGGCCGCTTGGTCGTCCTCCAACAGAACCTCGATGTCGAGTCGATGGAGGCGCTCGAGGTCAAGGGTGATCGCGTGGGCCTCCGATGGAAGCGGGACTATGTCCGGCCGCTCGAGCAGATCGAGGGTGTCGGATCGGAAGAGGAGGAGATCGGATGAGGAGGGGCATCTCCCTGGTTGCGATCGTGGGCGCCATGGCGCTCGTCGCGGTCGCGTGTGGAAACAACTCATCGACGTCGCCGCCCGGCGCATCGGGCGGCAGCGCGAACGCGTTGTCCTACGATCCGAGCGCACAGGGCGAAGGCGAGCTGAACCTGGTCGCCTGGCCGCTGTACGCGGAGAAGGACATCACGCAGCCGTTCGAGCAACAGACCGGATGCAAGGTCAA
Organism: uncultured Actinomycetes bacterium; assembly: GCA_963792215.1. Taxonomy (GTDB): domain Bacteria; phylum Actinomycetota; class UBA4738; order UBA4738; family HRBIN12; genus AC-51. The sequence goes on along the minus strand of CAWBVL010000003.1, from coordinate 14,772 downwards.
CGTCAAGGAGGCGAACACCTCCGACGAGATGGTCAACCTGATGTCGCAAGGCGCGTACGACGGTGTGTCGGCGTCCGGCGACGCGACGCTTCGATTGATCAACTCGGGCCTGGTCTCGCCCGTCAACGTGGACTCGTTCCAGTACTACAAGAACGTGATGCCGTCGCTGCAGGCGCCGGCACACAACACGGTGAACGGCGTGCACTACGGCGTGCCCTACGAGTGGGGCCCGAACATCCTGATGTACAACACCGATGTCGTCTCGCCCGCGCCCAAGAGTTGGGACATCACGTGGGAGCCGACGATCAACGGTCAGCAGAACCCGTACGCGGGGAAGATCACCGGCTACGACAGCCCGATCTTCATCGCCGACGCCGCGATGTACCTGATGGCGCACCAACCGGACCTCGGCATCACCGATCCCTATGAGCTCACGTCCGACCAGCTCGACGCGGCCATCAACCTGCTCAAGCAGCAGAACGGACTCATCAGCAAGTACTGGAACGTGTGGTCGGATGAGGTCGACGCGTTCGAGGCCCAGGACATGGTGGCCGGGACCGCGTGGCCCGCGAACCAGAACGTCCTGATCTCCGACGCCAAGGTCAACGTCGCCTCGGTGACGCCGTCCGAAGGCGTCACGGGATGGGCCGATACCTGGATGATGTCGTCGACCGCGGCCCACCCGAACTGCATGTTGGCGTGGATGAACTACACGCTGACCGACAAGGTGCAGGCGGCGACCGCCTACACATTCGGCGCGACGCCGTCGGTCACGACCGCCTGCGGCGGGCTGAAGCAGAACCTGATCAAGGGCTACGGCCAGGAGGTCGGATCCAACGCGTACCCGCTGTACCACTGCGGGGACGACAGCTACCTGAGCAGCATCTACCTCTGGAAGACGCCGATCCCAGATTGCGGGAACGGCCAGACCAACTGTACGGACTACAACACGTGGACCCAGAAGTGGTTCGAGGTCCGCGGTAGCTAGACGTTGAGGGCGATGCCGGGCGGCCCGAAGGGCCGCCCGGCAACGAACCGCACCGCATGGCAACGACGAGCGTGGCCCCGAGCAGGACCCGGCGACCGCTGACGCGGCGCGCCTCCGCATTCCTGTTCCGGCACCGCGGCGCGCAGCTGACCTTCACGTTAGGCCCGACCCTCACGTGGATGGTCGTGATCTACCTGTTCTCGCTCGTCGTGCTGTTGCTCTCATCGTTCTGGACGCTGAACCCGTACACGTCGCAGATCGAGCACACGTGGAGCTTCCAGAACTACCAGACGATCTTGCACGGCTCGGTGTACTGGCGGGTGACTTTCCGCACGGTCGTGCTGGCTGCTGCGGTGACCGTGACCGACGTGCTCCTCGCGTTCCCGCTCGCCTACTACGCCGCGCGGATGGCAGGCCCGCGCGTCCGCAACGCCTTGCTCTTCGCGGTTGTGATGCCGCTGTGGGCGAACTATCTGGTGAAGGTCTTCGCGTGGAAGACGATGCTTGGCGGCGACGGTCCGGTCGACGCGTTCTTCGGGATCTTCGGGTTTCACCCCGAGCTGTCGTCGAGCATCTTGTCCCTTTGGATCGTGCTGAGCTACATCTGGTTGCCGTACGTGATCTTGCCGATCCTCGCGGCGTTCGAGCGTGTGCCGGATTCTTACCTCGAGGCGTCTGGCGACCTCGGGGCTCGATCCGGGCGGACGTTCCGCAAGATCGTGTTCCCGCTGGTGTTACCCGGGGTGGTCGCGGCGACGATCTTCTCGTTCTCCCTGACGCTGGGCGACTACCTCGCGGCGCCGCTGGTGAGCAAGACCTTGGTGCTCGGGAACATGATCGACCAGCTCGCCGGCGGCACCGCCAACAACAAGCCCCTCGCGGCGGCGATCTCGATGATCCCGCTCGCGATCATGGGGATCTACCTCTTGATCGCGCGGGCCATGCACGCCTTCGAGGCGCTCTAGGAGCGGGCGGATGGAGAGTCGATTCGTTCGGATCGCGGTCCGCGTGGGCGCGGGCATCACGCTCGCCTTCCTGTACGTGCCGCTCGTGATCGTCGTCGTCTACGCCTTCAACAAGAGCGTGTCGGGCTCCTGGCCGCCGCAGCTGTTCACCCTCAAGTGGTTCTCCGTCGCGTGGCAAGACCCGACGCTCAAAGGTGCGTTGCGCACCTCGGTGATCGCGGCGATCTGCGCGACCTGCATCGCGCTCGTGCTCGGATCGCTCGCGTCGTTCGCGGTGCACAAGTTCGCGTTCTTCGGGCGAGATGCCGTGTCGTTCATCCTGGTCTTGCCGATCGCGCTGCCCGGCATCGTCACGGCTCTCGCGTTGTCATCCGCCGTTCAGAGCTCTCGCACGTCGATCCCGCTCACGTTCGGCCTTGCCGCGATCGTCCTGGGGCACGCGACCTTCTGCGTGGTCGTGGTCTACAACAACGTGGTCGCGCGCTTGCGCCGGACCGCGGGCTCGCTCACCGAAGCGTCGATGGACCTCGGCGGCGACGGCCCGACGACGTTCCGGCGCGTGACGCTGCCGAACCTGCGGACCGCCATCATCGCCGGCGCCCTGCTCGCGTTCGGCCTGTCGTTCGATGAGATCGTCGTGACGAAATACCTCGCCGGCACCGTGCTGACGCTGCCCTTGTGGATCTACGGGAACATCCAGCGGCCGTTCAACCGACCGATCGTCAACGTCGTCGCGCTCGCGGTGCTCCTCGTGTCGATCATCCCGATCTACATCGCGCAGCGGCTCACCGGCTCCGCACAAGGCATCGCCGCGACCGAGGAAGCCGGGCCCGGGTAGAGGTTAGAGGTACTGGCCGGCGCGGCGGCCGTCGGGAGACTGGTCGTCGCCTTGGCCCGGCGCCGGGTTCTGCGCCATCAGTCCGCGCCGCTGGAGCTCTTGGAACTGCGCCTGCGCCGCGGCCTGCTGCGCGAACATCGCCGCCTGGATCCCGTGGAACAGGCCCTCGAGCCAGCCCACGAGCTGCGCCTGTGCAACGCGGAGCTCCGCTTCAGTCGGGACGCCTTCCATCGGCGGTGCGAGCTGCCCGAGCTCCTCACGGAGGTCGGGGGAGAGCACCTCGGAGAGCTCGCCCACCGCGCGCTGATAGATGTCGGCGAGCCGTTTGCGTCCGGGCTCGTCCAACGAGGCCTGGCGGGTCTGCTCGAGGAGCTCTCGGACCATGCTCGCGATCCGCAAGAGCTTGGCGGGCTGGGTGATCGACTCTTCCTGGTCGCCGTCGCCCTGTGCCGGCAGCGGGAGCGCCTGCATCACGTCGGGCGTCGCGCTCTGATCCTGCAGGTCGCTCATGCGGTCCAACCTAGCAGTGGCGTCGGCTATCGCCTTGCGAGCTTCACCAGGAACGCCGCCTCGGCGTGCGCCATCCGAACGACCTCGCCGAGATCGACGCTCTCGTCGCGCGAGTGATAGTTCGAGCGGTCGTCGGCGGCGCCCCACATCACCACCTGGATCCCGGGAAACGTTTCCACGAGCAACGGCACCAGCGGGATCGATCCACCCGAGCCGATCTCGATGACCTCGTGATCGAACGCCTCGGTAAGCGCCTCGCGGACCGCCGCGAACGCCGCCGACGTGGTGTCGACGATATAGCCGGCGCCAGGTTCATCCTCGTCGATCGTGACGCGAACGCCCCACGGCGCTGCGGCCCGCAGGTGTTCCGCAACGAGTTGCCTGGCCTTCGCGTAGTCCTCGCCGGGCGCCATCCGCAACCCGATGACCGCGGTCGCCGTCGGCACGATCTGGTTGGCAACCTCGTTCACGCGAGGCGCGTCGAACGCGAGCACGTTGATCGAGGCCTGCGAGAGCGTGCGGTCCGCGATCGAGCCGGATCCGAACAGCTGGATCTCCGGATACACGTTGGTCTCGGCGCGGAACGCTTCCTCGCTGACCTCATCCCCGGTCCACTCGAAGGCGTGGAGGCCGTCGACCGCCACCTCGCCGTCGTCGGTGTGGAGCGACGCGATCATCCGGGCCAGCGCGCTGATCGCATCGGGCAGCGGGCCGCCGAACGCGCCGGAATGCACCGCCTGCGGCAGCACGTCGACCCGAACCTCGAGCGAGGTCGCGCCGCGGACGCTCGTCGTGATCGTCGGCACGCCCGTGCGGATGTTCCCGCTGTCCGCCACGACGGCGACATCGGCCCGGAGCAGGTCGGCGTGGCCCTGGACGAGCTCGGGCAGATGCTCGGTCGAACATTCCTCCTCGCCCTCGACGATGATCTTGATCGTGACCGGCGGATCCCCGTCGGCGAGCAGCGCGCGGATGACGGCGGCATGGATCGCGATGCCGCACTTGTCGTCGGCGCTCCCGCGGCCGAAGAGGCGGCCGTCGGCGACGATCGGCTCGAAGGGCGCATGCACCCATGCATCCGGGTCCGCGGCCGGCTGGACGTCGTGGTGTGCGTAGAGAAGCACGGTCGGGGCGCCGTCGGGTCCGCGGTGCTCGCCGAACACGGCCGGGTGTCCACCGTTGAGTTCGATGAGGCGGACGTCGGCGAGCCCGGCGTCGTGCAGGATCGTCGCCGTCGCCTCGGCACTCGCGCGCACGTTCGCCGGGTCGTACCCCTCGTAGCCGACCGAGGGGATCGCGACGAGCGTGCTGAGCTCGTCCACGATGCGCTGCCGGTCTTCGTCGATGCGTCGCTGGAGGTCGTCCATGGCGCCGGAGGCTACCGCGCCGCGCGCAGCGCCGCAGTCGTCAGGGGTACAGCCGCTCGAGCGTCCAGCCCGCGGTCGCACGTGTATAGCGGAACCGGTCATGGAGCCGGTACGGCCGGCCCTGCCAGCACTCCACCTCGTCGGGAGTCAGGAGGTACCCGCCCCAGTGCTCGGGTCGGGGGACGTCGTCGCCGGCGAAGCGCTCGCGTGCTTCCTCGACCCGGCGCTCGAGCGTCGCGCGATCCTCGAGCGGGCGGCTCTGTTCGCTGGCCCACGCCCCCAGTTGCGCGTCACGAGGGCGCGTGGCGAAGTACGCGTCGGAGTCCGCGGCCGACAACTCGGTGACCGCGCCGCGCAGGCACACCTGCCGGTCGAGCTCGCGCCAGTACAAGGTGGACGCTCCCCGCGGTGTTGCTGCCAGTTCGCGCGCCTTGCGGCTGGTTCGGTTCGTGAAGAACGTGATGCCCGTGTCGGTGATGTGGCGGAGGAGCACATGCCGGACCGACGGTGCGCCGTCGGAGCCGACCGTCGCGAGCGCCATCGCGTTCGCGAGCACGACGCCGGCAGCCTCGGCGTCGGCCAGCCACGTGCGGAGCTGCGCGATCGGATCTGGATCCAGATCGTCGGGAGCGAGCGGACCGTGGTCGTGCACCGCGTCGGCGTTGCGCGCACCCGGGTCGCTCATGCGGGCATCGTAGGGGTCGCGAGCGCCCGGCGGATGAACGCGGGACAGATGGTGCCCCCGGCAGGACTCGAACCTGCGCTTCCGGCTCCGGAGGCCGACGCTCTATCCTCTGAGCTACGGGGGCGAGACGAGCGAGTCTAGCAACCGACCCCTGCGTGGCTGCCCGTATGCTCAGCCCATGCCGCGCATCCTCCTCGTCGACGACGACCCCGCGATCCTTCGCCTGCTCGACGTCAACTTCCGGATGGAGGGGTTCGACGTGGAGGCGGCCTCGCACGGCGAGGAGGCGCTCGCGAGCGCCTCGCGGCAAACGCCCGACGTGGTCGTGCTCGACCTGATGATGCCCGGGATGGACGGCCGCGAGATCCTGCGGCGCCTTCGCGAGGACCCCGCGACGGCGGACGTGCCTGTGCTGTTCCTTACCGCCCGGGGCCGTGACGATGCCGCGACGGGCGAGGACGCCCGATACGTCCAGAAGCCGTTCGACACGGTGGAGCTGGTGGCGACGATCCGCGCGATGCTCGAGGGCGACGAGCCGTGATCGAGCAGCAGCTGCGCGACTGGCTCGCCGCGGGGCTGCGTTCGGCCGCGCCGGGGCTCGGCCTCGACGGCGACCTCCCCGAGCCCGAGCTGCAGGAGCCGAGGCAGAAGGAGCACGGCGACTTCGCGACCAACGTTGCGCTCGCGTTGGCCAAGCGCGCCGGTGCACCGCCGCGCGAGGTCGCCGAGACCTTGATCGCCGCGCTCGAGCCCGTGCCCTTCGTCGAGAAGGTCGAGGTGGCCGGGCCCGGGTTCATCAATGTGTGGACGACCGACGATTGGCTCTTCGACACGGTGCGGGCCATCGCCACCGAGGGCGCCCGGTATGGGCGCGCCGAGCCGACCGGCGAACGCGTGCAGGTGGAGTTCGTCAGCGCGAACCCGACGGGGCCGTTGCACGTGGGCCACGCACGCAACGCGGTGCTCGGCGATTCGATCGCCCGGCTGCTCGAAACCGCCGGCCACACCGTCGAGCGCGAGTACTACTTCAACGACGCGGGCGGACAGATGGACCGGTTCGGCGCCTCGGTCGAAGCGCGGTACCTGCAGGCGCTCGGGCGTGACGGCGAAGTGCCCGAGGATGGGTACCACGGCGACTACGTGAGGGCCTACGCGATGGACATCCTGCGCGAGTACGGCGACGCGCTCGCCGACCTTCCGCCCGAGGAACGGTTGGTGCGGATGCGGATCGAGGGGGCGCGGCGCGCGATGGACGGGATCCGCGAGACGCTCGCGCGGTTCGGCGTGTCGTTCGACACGTACGTGTCTGAAGCGACGCTCGAGGAACGCGGCGAGATCAGGGAGTCGATCGACCGGCTGTTCGCGGCGGGCAAGATCTACGAGGCCGACGGCGCGACCTGGTTCCGGTCGACCGACTACGGCGACGACAAGGACCGCATCGTGATCCGCTCGAACGGGCGGCACACCTACTTCGGTGCGGACTGCGCGTACCTGGTCGACAAGTTCCGGCGCGGCTTCGATCACCTGATCTACGTCTGGGGCGCCGACCATCACGGCGACGTGATCCGGGTGAAGGGCGCCGCGGACGCGCTCGGCTTCGACGCCGACCGGGTCGAGCTGCTGCTGTACCAGTTCGTCACATTCCAGCGCGGCGGCGAGCCGCTGCAGATGAGCAAGCGCGCCGGCACGTTCGTATCGCTCGACGAGCTGATCGGCGAGGTCGGGACCGATGCCGCGCGGTTCCATCTGTTGCTCTTCTCCAACGACCACTCGATGCGGTTCGACATCGAGGAGGTCGCGAAGGCTTCGATGGAGAACCCCGTGTACTACGTGCAGTACGGGCACGCGCGGATCGCCTCGCTCATCCGGAAGGCGGAGGCGTCCGGCATCGTGATCGCACCGATCGAGGATGTGGATCTCGCGCTGTTGGGCCACGAGGCGGAGCTCGACCTGCTGCGTGCGCTCGCGGAGATGCCCGACCTGCTTGCGCGAGCGGCCGAGCTGCGTGCGCCGCACCGTGTGGCGCACGCCTCGCAGGACCTAGCCGCGCGGTTCCATCGCTTCTACACCGAGTGTCGGGTGGTCGGCGACGACGCGGAGCTGACGCAGGCGCGGCTGTGGCTCTGTCGCGCGACTCAGCAGGTGCTCGCGAACCTTCTCGCGGTGCTCGGCGTGTCGGCGCCCGAGCGCATGGACCGCGACGATGCCTGATCCCTGGCCTCGATCGGCCCGCTGGACCCTGGCGGGCCTGGAGGTCGGCGGCCTCGCGGCCGCCGACCTCGCTGAACGCTTCGGGACCCCGCTCCTCGTGATCGATGAGGCCGAGATGCGCGCGCGGATGCGGGCGATGAGGTCTGCGTTCCCGCGCGTCGCATATGCGGCGAAGGCCATGACGTGCGCGGCGGTGATCCGTGCGGCGCTCGAGGAAGGACTCGACCTGTTGTGCGCGTCGGGGGGCGAGGTCGCGACGTGCCTCCGCGCCGGCGCGCCGGCCTCGCGCGTCCTTCTGCATGGGAACGCGAAGACCGACGACGAGCTTGCGCTCGCCGTCGAAGCGGGCATCGGTGCGGTGATCGTCGACGACGGCGAGGAGCTGGATCGCCTCGCGGCGATCGCGCGCGGCGCGGGCGTCTCCCAGCCGATCCTCCTGCGGGTGAGGCCCGATGTGGAGGTGACGACGCACGAGGCGATCGCGACCGGCCACGCCGCGTCGAAGTTCGGTGTGCCGCTCGGGGCGGCGGCCGAGGTCGCACGCCGCGCTGGGTCGACCGCGGGCATCCGGCTGGTTGGGTTGCACGCGCACGCCGGCTCCCAAGTGCTCGACGTCGATGCGCATGTGCGGGTGGTGCGCGCGCTGCTCGCCGCCGCCGCCGACGGCGGCATACGCCCCGCCGTCCTGGATGTGGGCGGTGGCTTCGGTGTGACATACACCGACGAGACGCCGTCGGACGTCGTCGCGGTCGCCGACGCGTTGCGTCAGGAGCTCGAAACGCACGGCGTCGACGCGAAGCTGCAGGTCGAACCCGGCCGGGCGATCATCGCGAACCCCGGTCTGACGCTGTACCGGGTGCTTGCGCGCAAGCAGGCGGGCAGGCGAGAGCTCGTGGCGGTCGATGGTGGCATGTCGGACAACCTGCGCCCCGCCCTGTACGACGCGCGGCACGCGGTCGCCGCGGTCGCGAGCGACGATGGGCCGACCCAGCAGGTCACGGTGGTCGGCCGCCACTGCGAGTCGGGCGATCTGGTCGCCGACGACGTCGCTCTTCCCGTCGGGCTCGGGCGCGGCGACCTCCTCGCGGTCGCGGCGACCGGAGCGTACACGTATCCGCTCGCATCCGCCTACAACCGGTTCGGCCGACCCGCGGTGGTGGGTGTTCGCGACGGCGAGGCAACCCTCTGGCTACGCCGCGAGGACGTCGATGACATGGACAGGCTCGACGTCATACTTGGGACCCCGTGGGGGGCCGGCGCGCTACCCACGGCTGAAGGAGGGGCACGCACGTGACGGACCGCGTGATCCGCGTAGGGATGCTGGGCTGCGGCACGGTCGGATCGGCCGTCGCCCGGACCCTGCACGCCCACGGCGATGACGTGGCCCGCCGCGCCGGCGTGCGGATCCAGATCACGCGCGTCGCGGTCCGCGATGTGGCACGACGGCGCGATGTGCCGCTGGTCGCCGAGCTCTTCACGGCCGACGCCATCTCGATCGTGGACGACCCGGATGTCGACGTGGTCGTCGAGCTGCTCGGCGGTCTGGATCCGGCCCGGCAGCTCGTCGAACGGGCGCTCGCCGCCGGCAAACCTGTGGTGACCGGCAACAAGGAGCTGATCGCGGCCGCGGGCGCGGAGCTCGAGGCCGCGGCGCACGCGGGCGGTGCGGACCTCGCGTACGAAGCGGCCGTCGCCGGCGGCATCCCGTTGATCAGGCCCCTGCGCGAATCGCTCGCCGGCGACCGCGTCACGCGGATCCTCGGCGTGGTGAACGGCACGACCAACTACATCCTGACGCAGATGTCAGACCATGGATCCGGATTCGACGAGGCGCTGGCCGACGCGCAACGCCTCGGGTACGCGGAGGCGGATCCGACCGCAGACGTCGAGGGCTTCGACGCCGCAGCGAAGTGCGCGATCCTCGCCTCGATCGCCTTCGACACACGCGTCACCGATGGCGACGTCTATCGAGAGGGCATCAGGCACCTCACCGCGCAGGACATCGCCGATGCCGCGCGCCTGGGCTACGTCGTCAAGCTGCTCGCCATCGCGGAGCTCGACGACGACGACGTCTCGGTCCGTGTGCACCCCGCGATGATCCCCACCGAGCATCCGCTCGCGAGCGTCCGCGACGCGTACAACGCGGTCTTCATCGAAGCCGACATGGCCGGAAGCCTGATGTTCTACGGGCGTGGCGCCGGCGGCGAGCCAACCGGAACGTCGGTGATCGGCGATCTCGTCCGCGTGGCGCGCCATCTCACCTACGGCGGTCGTATGCAGGGGGCCGCCGGAACCACCGTCGGCCGGCGCATCCGTCCCATGGACGACACGCACGGCCAGTACTACTTGAACCTCCACGTCGAGGATCGGCCCGGCGTCCTCGCCGAGATCGCCGAGGTGTTCGGCCGCAACGGCGTGTCGATCGAGCGCGTCTGGCAGGAGGGCTTCGGCGAACAAGCGGCGCTCGTGTTCATCACGCACCGCGCGCAAGAGGGCCCGTTCCAGAAGACGGTGCAGGAGCTGCGCGAACGCGACGCGGTCCGGGCGGTCGTGAGCCTTCTCCGGGTGGAGGGCGAGGAGTGAGCGCGGGCGCCGACATGCGCACGCGCGGCGCACATCAGTGGCGGGGCCTGATCGAGGAGTACCGCGAACGCCTTCCGGTCACCGACGACACACCTGTGATCACGCTTCGTGAGGGCGGGACGCCGCTCGTTCGGAGCGACACCTTGTCGGTGCACACCGACGCCGAGGTCTGGCTCAAGTACGACGGGGCCAACCCCACGGGCTCGTTCAAGGACCGCGGGATGACCCTCGCCATCTCCAAGGCGGCCGAAGAAGGCGCGCAGGCGGTCGTCTGCGCCTCGACGGGCAACACGTCGGCGTCGGCCGCGGCGTATGCCGCGAAGGCGGGCCTCACCTGCGCGGTGCTCGTGCCCAAGGGCAAGATCGCGATGGGCAAGATGGCGGCGACCCTCGTCCACGGCGCTCGCATGCTCGAGGTCGAAGGGAACTTCGACGCATCGCTGGACCTCGCGCGAGACCTCGCGGATCGCTACCCGGTCACGCTGGTGAACAGCGTCAACCCCTTCCGGCTCCAGGGGCAGAAGACCGCCGCGTTCGAGATCTGTGACTTCCTCGGACGTGCGCCGGACATCCACTGTGTGCCGGTCGGCAACGCCGGCAACATCTCGAGCCATTGGCTCGGGTATTCCGAGTATCTCGCAGACGGCACGATCTCCGAGCCGCCGCAGCTGTTCGGGTTCCAGGCCGCCGGTGCGGCGCCGCTCGTCACCGGCGTGCCCGTGCCCGACCCCCAGACGATCGCGACCGCGATCCGGATCGGGAATCCCGCGTCGTGGGACCTCGCGATCGACGCGGCGCGGAACTCCGAAGGGGGCATCTGGTCGGTGACCGACCGGCAGAGTCCTCGCCGCCTACCGGCTGGTCGCACGCGAAGGCTTGTTCGCCGAGCCGGCGAGCGCGGCGAGCGTCGCCGGACTCTTGCAGGCGCACGAGGGCGGCCGCGTCCCCGCGGGGGCGACGGTCGTGTGCATCCTCACTGGGCACGGGCTGAAGGACACGGAGTGGGCGATCGCGGGCACGGCCCACCCGGTCAGCGTGCCTGCCGACGCCGCGGTGGTCGCCGAGGAGCTCGGGCTGGCCGACAGCGCGCGATAGGCTCCGCGCACCATGCGCGTCACCGTTCGCGTCCCGGCGACGTCGGCCAACCTCGGCCCCGGCTTCGATACCTTCGGTCTCGCGCTCGACCTTTGCAACGAGGTCACCGTCGACACGGACGCCCCTGCCGGCGTCACGTGGGAAGGCGAGGGCGCCGACGAGCTGCCCGTCGACGGCTCGGATCTCGTGTCGACAACGATGGCGTCGGTCGCGGCCTCGATGGACACGCCATTGCCGCCGGTCGCGCTGCACGGGGTCAACCGCATCCCGCTCGCGCGCGGCCTCGGCTCATCCTCCGCGGCGACGGTGGCCGGCGTCGTGCTGGCCTCCCGCGTCCTTGATCTCGGTATCGACGGCGGTGACGCCGAGCCGGGGGAACGCGACGTCTTCTCGGTCTTCGCGGAAGCCGCTCGGATCGAAGGCCACCCGGACAACGCGGCGCCCGCGGTGTTCGGAGGGCTCACGATCGCGGTCGACGGCGCGGTGCACCGACTCGAACCGCATCCCGAGCTGCGCACGGTCGTGTTGGTCCCGAGCGTTCGGCTAGACACCGCGAGCGCCCGAGGAGCGTTGCCCGATCGCGTGCCGATGGCCGACGCGGTGTTCAACCTCGGACATGCGGCGCTCCTCGTCGACGCCCTGACGAACGACCCTTCTCTTCTCCAGGAAGCATTGCGCGACCGACTCCACCAAGACGCTCGGCTCGAGCTTGTCCCCGAGATGGCCGACCAGTTCGACCGGATCCAGGCGCTCCGGCGCGTGCCGGTGTGCCTCTCCGGCGCGGGCCCGAGCCTCATCGCGTTCCCGCTCGACGGCGCCGAGATCCCGCCGGAGGCGCTCGAAGGCCCTGGTGAGTGGCGCGCGATGCCGCTCGCGATCCGCCTGGAGGGATTCGCCGTCGATGCCTGAGCTCGAGGGCAAGGCGGCCCTGATCACCGGCGGCACGACGGGGCTCGGCCGCGCGATGGCCGAACGGTTCCTCGACGAGGGCGCCTCGGTCGTGATCACCGGCCGCGACCCCGCGCTCGGCGACGAGGCGGAGACGGCGCTCGTCTCGCGCGGCGCGATCCGGTTCCTGCGCGCCGACGCGGGCGATCCCGACCAGGCGCGGGCGAGCGTCGACGAGACCGTCGCGCTCCTGGGCGGGCTCGACATCCTCGTGAACAACGCCGGGATCGGTGTGCAGGCCGGCGTGCTCGACACGCCGCTGGACGCCTACGACCGTGTGATGGACATCAACGTGCGCGGCGCGTTCGTCTACGCGCGGGCCGCCTTCCCGCACCTCGAGGCGCGGAGCGGCGTGATGCTGCACATCTCGTCCGACGCAGGCGTGATCGGCGAGGAGGACATCGGCATCTACTCGGTCTCGAAGGCGGCGCTGATCATGCTGTCGAACATGCTCGCGATCGAGGGCGGCCGGCGCGGCGTGCGGTCCAACGCGATCTGCCCCGGCGACACGGCTCCGGGCATGCGACATATGGGTCCGCCCGGCGAGGACCGGCCGGAGGACGACCCGGCCGGCTGGATCCAGCCGCCGCTCGGGCGGATCGGCGAGGCGATGGACGTCGCGGACGCAGCGGTGTTCCTCTGCTCGGATCGCGCGAGCTTCGTGAACGGTGTTGCCCTGCTCGTCGACGGCGGGATGCGCGCCGGGATGCGCACCGGCCGCGACCCCGGACCGTAGACTCGAAGCAGATGGTCACCATCGCTCACATCTCCGATCCGCACCTCGGGTCGCCGTACTTCGTCCCCAATCTCATGAACCGGGTGATCGTCGAGCTGAACGAGCTTGCTCCCGACGCGGTCGTCGTGTCGGGCGACCTCACCACCGAGGGGTTCCGCCCCGAGTACAAGGCGTGGCTCGCATACGCGGAGCGGATCGACGCGCCGCTGCTCACCGTCCCCGGCAACCACGACTCGCGGAACGTGGGCTACGTCCATTTCGAGGACCTGATCGGTCAGCGGATGTGGAGCACCGACGTGAACGGGGTCCGCATCGTCGGCGTCGACTCCAGCGAGCCCGACCTCAACGAGGGGAAGGTCGGACGCGTCCACTACCCGTGGATCAAACAGGAGTTCCGCGCCGCCTCGACGCTCAACATCTTCGTCCTCCACCACCATCTGCTGCCGATCCCGGGGACCGGCCGTGAGCGTTCCACGGTGATGGACGCCGGCGATCTGCTCGAGGTCCTCATCTATGCCGGGGTCGACGTGGTGCTATCCGGGCACAAGCACGTCCCATACGTCTGGCGGCTCGAGGACCTCTACGTGGCGAACGCCGGCACGGTGTCGTCGATGCGCGTGCGGGGCCACGGCAAGCCGTGCTACAACGTGCTCGAGTTCGACGGGGCGGAGGTCCGGATCACGCGCCGGTTCCCGTTCGACGCCGAGCCGCATCTGCTGGCGGCGTTCGTGCCGGCCGGCGAGCGGCATCCCCGCGAAGAGCCGTTCGAGCACGCCGCCGCAGATCACGCCTGAGCCCCACCCCGACCCGAGGAGGTCCACCCCGATGCGCACCCTCGCGCTCGTCGACGGCGAGCACTACCCGCCGGTGACGCGATGGGGGATCGAGGTCGCGCGCGAGCGCGGGTACGACGTGATCGCCGCCGTGCTCGTCGGCGGCATCGAGAAGCTCGGCGCCGGTGAGATGCCCGACCTCGGCGTGCCGACGCGCGCCGCGGGCGACGACCGGTTCGCGGCGGTCGCGGCGGCGATCGACGAGCTCACCCCCGACGTCCTCCTCGATCTGTCCGACGAACCGGTGCTCGGGTATCGCGAGCGCATGGCCGTCGCAGCCGTCGCACTCACCAGGGGCGTGCCCTACGTCGGGCCTGACTTCCGCTTCGATCCACCCGAGCGGGTCGTGCCCCCGCTCGGCACGCCGACCCTCGCCGTGTTCGGCACCGGCAAGCGCACGGGCAAGACCGCGGTCGCCGGTGAGGTCGCGCGGATCGCCGCTCGCGGCGGCCTGTTGCCCGTCGTCGTGGCGATGGGCCGCGGCGGCCCTCCCGAGCCGCAGGTCGCCGAGGCGGGCAGCGTGACGCTGGACTCGCTGCTGGCATTGGTGCGAGACGGCCAGCACGCCGCCTCCGATTACCTCGAGGACGCGCTCACCACGGGCGTCACCACGATCGGCGCCCGTCGGGCCGGGGGTGGCCTCGCCGGCGCCCCGTTCTCCACCAATGTTGCGGAGGCTCTGACCCTCGCCGCTGCCCGCGGTCCGGGCATCGTCATCCTCGAGGGCAGCGGTGCGTCGCTGCCGCCCATCGCTTGGGACGCCGGGGTCATCGTCGTTCCGGCGACCTGTCCGGTCGAATACGTGCGCGGCTACCTCGGGCCATACCGGCTCTTGCGGGCCGATCTGGCCGTGGTTACCATGGCGGGCGGACCGGGTCTCGGGACGGAGAACGGCTCCCACCTCATCGCGCATCTCCAGGGTTCCCTCGGCGATGCTCGGGTCGTGGTCACGGACCTCCGGCCGACGCCGCTCGCCGATGTCGCCGGACGCAGAGCCTTCTTCGCCACCACCG
>CAWBVL010000002.1:0-191937 GCA_963792215.1 uncultured Actinomycetes bacterium | reverse complement strand
CGCGCCGCCCGGTCCGTCATGCGTCGAGCTCGTCCAGATCGACGACCGCGTCGAAGACGTGCTGGACCGGACCACCGAGCAGGACCTCACCATCGGTCCGACGCTCGACACGCAGCGGGCCACCCCGGAACCGAACGATGACCTCCGCAGGCGCATCGCCCCGCTCATTCGCCGCGACCGCCACCGCGCACGCACCGGTTCCGCACGCGAGCGTCTCGCCCACCCCGCGTTCCCACACACGGACGTCGATCACGCCGTCTTCCGCGATCCGGGCGAACTCGACGTTCGTGCGCTCCGGGAACAGATCGTGGTGCTCGAGCGCCGGCCCCATGTGCTCAAGGTGATAGCGCTCCGGGTCCTCGTCGGTGAAGAGCACGAGATGCGGGTTGCCCATGCTGAGCGCGGTCGCCCGCATCGTGCGGCCGTCGCCCGCGTCGAACGGCTGATCCTGGAAGGTCTCCCACGCCGGGCCGTGCATGGGGATCGCCGCTTTGGTGAAGTTCGGCTGACCCATCCCCACGGTGGCGCCGTCGAGGGTGAGCCATACATGCTTCACCCCCGCCGGCGTTTCGACGTCGAACGAGGCTCCGTGACCGACGCGGTCGGTATCGCGAAGCCAGGCGCCGACGCACCGCATGCCGTTCCCGGACATCTCGGCGGACGTCCCGTCCGCATTGGTGAGCGCGAACGAGAACTCGGCGGCGCTCCCCGTCCCCACGACGATGACGCCGTCGGCGCCAACACCGAACCATCGATCGCACAGAGCGGGAACGTCGACGGCCGGCGCGGCCGCATCGAACGCGTCGATGATCAAGAAGTCATTGCCGCTCGCTTGGTACTTCGCGACGGACACCAACCGCGTCACGCCGCCTCCAGGTACGTCCCAACGGCGTCGACGACTTCGATCGCACCCTTCTCGCCGGCGTCGAACCACCGGACGCGTGGGTCGCGTCGGAACCACGCCGTTTGGCGGCGCGCGAGCTCCTTCGTCCGCTTCACCGTGCGTTCCATCGCCTCGTCCAGGGCCAGCCTACCGTCGAGGTGCGCGGCAAGCTCCGCGTATCCGATCGCCTGGCTCGCGGTGAGCCACGCGCCGAAGCCCCGGTCCATCAGGTCTCGAACCTCGTCGATCCATCCGGCCTCCAGCATGCCGGCCACGCGAGTGCGCACCCGCGCATCCAGCGTCGTGGTCGCGAGCCGGATGCCCGCAACGCGCACGAGCGCCGGGTCGTACACCTCCCACGCTGCCGCGAAGTCGCTGAACGGTGCTCCCGTGATCGTCGACACCTCCAGAGCGCGGATCGTCCGGCGGACGTTGGCGGGGTCGATCCGAGCCGCGGCGACCGGGTCCGCCGCGGACAGGCGCTCGTAGAGCCCGTCTGCCCCGAGGGCGTCGGCCTCAGCTTCGAGCGAGGCACGCACCGCCGGGTCCTCCGGTGGGAAGCGAAGCCGGTCCACGACCGCGCGGAAGTACAAGCCCGAGCCGCCCACGAGCAGCGGATCAGGCACCCGATCGAGCAGGTCGTGCGCCGCCTGCTGGTAGCGCGCCACCGTGAACCGCTCCGACGGCTCGGCGATATCCATCAGGTGATGCGGCAACGCCCGCCGCTGCTCGGCGGTCGGCTTGGCCGTGCCGACGTCCATGCCGCGGTAAACGAGCATCGAGTCGACCGAGGCGACGTCGACTCCGAGGCGCGTCGCGAGCTGGATGCCGGCGTCGGTCTTCCCGCTGGCGGTTGGGCCGACCAGCGCCCGCAACATCACACCGCTGCGGGCTGCGGCGCCTCGACGACTCGGCCGAGCAGATGGTGCGCGGCAGCCTCGATGATCTCGACCGTTGCGAAGGAGCCGGCCGGCAATGGCTCGCGAAGATGCACGATCCGATTCGTTCGGGTGCGCGACTGGGTAGACCCTTCGCGCTTGCCGTCGCCCTCCACGAGCACCTCGAGGCGTTCGCCGATCTGCTGTCGATTCTTCTCCGCGGTGATCGCGGTCTGGAGCTCGACCAGACGGTCGAACCGCTCCTGCACGACTTCCTTCGGGACCTGGTCGGGCATGGTC
Organism: uncultured Actinomycetes bacterium; assembly: GCA_963792215.1. Taxonomy (GTDB): domain Bacteria; phylum Actinomycetota; class UBA4738; order UBA4738; family HRBIN12; genus AC-51. Next base: position 189,876 of record CAWBVL010000002.1, on the reverse strand, counting down.
GCCGCCCGGGTGCCCGGACGTGGCGAGTATTGGAACGTGTAGGCGCTGTCGAACCGTGCGCGCTCGACCGCGTCGAGCGTATCGCCGAAGTCCTCCTCGGTCTCTCCCGGGAACCCCACGATGATGTCGGTCGACACCGCGATCGCCGGGATCGACTCGCGGATCCGGCCGAGCCACGACAGGTACCGCTCCCGCCGGTACGAACGCTGCATCGCCTTCAGCACCCGATCGGATCCCGATTGCAGCGGGAAGTGGATGTGCTCGCACACCTTCTCGCTGATGGCCATCGCCTCGATCACATCGGGCGTGAAGTCGTGGGGATGGGGCGACGTGAAGCGGATCCGCCGGATACCGTCAACCTGGTTGACCATCCGCAGCAGGTCGGCGAACAACGGCCGACGCGACGAGTCCGGAACTGTGACGTCGCGCCCGAACGTGTTCACGTTCTGGCCAAGTAGCGTGACCTCGACGACCCCGTCTTCAGCGAGACCCTGCACCTCGGCGAGGATGTCGCCCATCGAACGCGACCGTTGCGCTCCCCGCACGAACGGCACGATGCAGAAGGTGCACGCGTTGTCGCAGCCGGTTGCGATCGACACCCACGCTCGAACGCCGTCGCCCCGTGCGGCCGGGAGGGCGCTCGGGAACAGATCGGTGTACTCCCGGACGTCCATCTGGGGGCCGTCGGTCTCCGCTCGGTCCAGAAGATCGAGCAGATGCGGCAGCGCGTGCGTCCCGACGACGACGTCGACCCACGGCGCCTTCCGCTGGATCTCGCCCTGGTCCTTCTGGGCGAGGCATCCCGCGACCACGATCCGCAGGTCTGGCCGCCGGTCCTTCAGCGGCTTGAGATGACCGAGGTTCCCGTAGAGCTTGTTGTCCGCGTTCTCACGGATCGCGCATGTGTTGAGGACGATCACTCGGGCGTCGCCGGGGTCCTCCGTCGGCGTCATGCCGTCGGCCATCAACACGCCCCCGATACGCTCGGAGTCGTGCTCGTTCATCTGACACCCGAAGGTGCGGATCAGATATCGCCGCTCGTCCATCACCGTCGAGGGTAGCCCAGGACCTCAGCGCGCATATTCGGTTGCGCGGATCTCCCGGACGACCGTGATCCGGATCTGGCCGGGGTACTGCAGCTCCTCCTCGACCTGCTTGGCGATGTCGCGCGCGATGACCTGCGCCTGGATATCGTCGATCGACTCCGGTTGCACGAGCACCCGGACCTCGCGGCCGGCCTGCATCGCATAGACCTTCTCGACGCCTTCGAAGGCGCTGCAGATCTCCTCGAGTCGCTCGAGGCGCTTGACGTAGGTCTCGAGCGACTCCCGACGAGCGCCGGGGCGGCCGCCGCTGATCGAGTCGGCGATCTGGGCGAGCACCGCGTGGATCGTGCGCTGCTCGACCTCACCGTGGTGGGACTCGATGCAGTGGACGACCTCGGGGTCCTCCTTCATGCGGCGGGCGATCTCGGCACCGATGATCGCGTGCGACCCTTCGACCTCATGCGTCACTGCCTTGCCGATGTCGTGCAGGAACGCGCCGCGCTTAGCGATGGCGGGATCGAGCCCGAGCTCGGCCGCGAGCGCCGACGCGATGTGGGCGCTTTCCACGAGGTGACGCAGCACGTTCTGTCCGTAACTGGTTCGGTACTGGAGCCGGCCGAGCAGCCGCACCATCTCCGGGTGGATGTCGGTGATGCCGACCTCCGCCACAGCGTCCTCGCCGGCGCGCCGGATCCGTTCCTCGATCTCGGCCATCGAGCGCTCGTGCACCTCCTCGATCCGGGCCGGGTGGATGCGTCCGTCCTGGACCAGCTTCTCAAGGGTCATCCGCGCGCCCTCGCGGCGGACCGGGTCGAAGCTGCTGAGGACAACCGCCTCGGGCGTGTCGTCGATGATGATGTTGACGCCGGTCGTGGCCTCGAAGGCTCGGATGTTCCGGCCCTCGCGGCCGATGATCCGGCCCTTCATGTCCTCGCTCGGCAGGGCGAAGACGCTGACCGTGGACTCGGCCGTCTGCTCGGAGGCGACCCGCTGGATGGCGATCGTCAGGATCTTGCGGGCGCGCTCCTCGCCGTCTTCGCGGGCACGCTGCTCGATCTCGCGGACCTGGGCCATCGCAGAGCGCTTCGCGTCGTCGACCACGTGGGCGATCAGCTCCTCACGAGCCTCGGAGGACGTCATCCCCGCGACCCGCTCGAGTTGGACGCGGTGCTGATCGGCGGCCTTCTCGAGCTTGAGGCGGGCGCCGTGGAGCATCTCGTCGCGCTCGTCCAGCTCCGAGCCGCGGAGGTCAAGCTTGCGGGTGCGCTCCCGTAGGTCCTCCTCCGACTCGGAGATCCGGCGCTCGAGCCGGGCGATCTCGTCTCGCCGGGACTTCACGTCGGTCTCGGCGTCCTTGCGGATCTGGGCGGCCTCGGACTTGGCGTCCTCGTTCGCCCGCTTCAGGGTGGCAGCCGCCTCCTGGTCGGCTCTGACGAGCTTCTCGTCCGCCTCGATGCCTTTCTGGCGCGCCTGCGCCTCGAGGGTGTTGGCGGAGGACTTCGCGATGTTGGCGCGGACCAGGAACCCGACGAGGACGCCCGCCGCGAGTGCGACGGCGCCCACGATCACGGGGATCATGTGGCCTCCCTGCGGGGTGTCAGGGAGAGGACCGCTCAGGCCATGACGGAGCAGCGACCGTTGTTCGGCCCCTAAGGGCGCCCTTGCCTCCGGTGTTCCTGTTTGTGGGGGTTGCGGGGTCGGTCGTCCATGGAAGTGGCTGCTCGTGACTGGTCGGGTGGTGCCTCTCGTTCGGTGGATGTTCGGTGTTTCCACACCTTACGGCCACCTTCGGGCCCAAGCAAGGTTCAGGCCTCGATGCCTTCCAGTCCAAGCGCTCTGCGCGCTGCCTGCCGTGCGACGCCGGGTGGGTATCCCCGCCGCATCAGGAAGCCGCTCACGCGGGCGAACCCCGTAGCCGGATCAAGGCTCGACACCCGCGACGCTCGCGTCTCGGCGAGCCGATCGGCCCTCTCCTGTTCATCCCCCGGACCCTGGTCGAGTGCTGCCAGCGCGACCTCCCGGTCCACCCCGGCCTGTTGCAGCTTGACGCCTACCGCCCGCCGGGACTCGCCCCGGACGCCCATCCGGCTCTCGACCACAGACGCCGCGAACGCGGCGTCGTCGACCAACCCGACCTGTTCCAGCCGGTCGAGCTCGGCGGCGACGGTGTCGGACTCGAAGCCCGCTTGGACGAGCCGACGCTCGAGCTCCCTGCGGCTGCGTTGTCGCACCGCCAAGAGCCCGAGCGCCCGCTCGTGGATGTCCTTGCGCTTGCCCTGCCGCGTGCCCGGGCCGCCGCCCCGCTGGCGAGCCGGCGCCGTCACCGGCTAGTCGCCCTTCTTGCCGGCCTTCACGGGCGGTTCGAGTTCCACCAGGTCGGGCGCGATCTCGATCGGCCGGTCGTCCTCCTCGGTGAACCCATTGAGCCCGACGGCCTGACGAACCTTCGTCTCGATCTCGTCGCGGACGTCGGTGTGCTCGGCGAGGAACTGACGCGCGTTCTCCTTGCCCTGGCCGAGCTGCTCGCCTTCGTAGGTGAACCAGGCGCCGCTCTTCTTGATCATCTCGAGGTCGACGCCGACATCGAGCAGCGAGCCCTCCTTGGAGATGCCCTTGCCGTACATGATGTCGAACTCGCACTGGCGGAAGGGCGGCGCGACCTTGTTCTTCACCACCTTGACCCGGGTGCGTGAGCCGACGACGTCGGTGCCGTCCTTGAGGTTTTCGATCTTGCGCACGTCCAGGCGCACCGACGAGTAGAACTTGAGCGCACGGCCGCCGGGTGTGGTCTCGGGCGAGCCGAACATCACGCCGATCTTCTCGCGGAGCTGGTTGATGAAGATCGCCGTGGTCTCGAACTTGGACAGCGACCCCGACAACTTGCGCATCGCCTGGGACATCAGCCGCGCCTGCAGGCCGACGTGCGTGTCGCCCATCTCGCCCTCGATCTCGGCGCGTGGCACGAGCGCCGCGACCGAGTCGATCACGACGAGCGACAACGCGCCGGAGCGCACCAGCATGTCGGCGATCTCGAGCGCCTGCTCCCCGGAGTCGGGCTGGCTGACAAGCAGCTCGTCGATGTTGACCCCAAGCTCACGTGCGTAGGTCGGGTCGAGCGCGTGCTCTGCGTCGATGAACGCCGCGATCCCTCCCTGGCGCTGGGCCTCGGCGATGATGTGCAGACACACGGTCGTCTTGCCCGAGCCTTCGGGTCCGAAGACCTCGACGACGCGACCACGCGGGATCCCGCCGACCCCCAGGGCGATGTCGAGCGCCAACGATCCCGTCGGGATGGTCTGCATCTCGACGTTCATCGGGTGCTCGCCGAGCCTCATGACGGCCCCGCGGCCGTGCTGCTTCTCGATCTGCTGGAGCGTGACCTCCAAGATCTTGTCGCGGTCCACGCGATCCCCCTTCCCATCGCGGCCCACCCCGGAGGAGGTTCGAGCGAGCGCACCTGCTTGACGTTCGAGCACCTTAGAGGCCGCGTCTGACATAACTTACACCCCTGTCATTTGGCCGTTCCAGAGGCCGAACGCTACCCGAACAGGTGTTCGATGGCAAGCAGCCGGCGTGGTTCAGCCGGCGTGGTGCGGGGGCGTGACATCCGCGTGGACGGGCGCGCTGCGCAGCGGTGGGACGTCGCCCGACGCGGCCTGGTGGACGGCCTTCACGATGCCGTCGTAGCCGGTGCAGCGGCAGAGGTTCCCCGAGAGGCCGATCCGGATCTCTTCGTCGGTGGGGTCGGGGTTGGACCGCAGAAGCGCGGTCGCGGAGATCAGCATGCCCGGCGTGCAGAAGCCGCACTGGACGCCGAACTGCTGGAGGAACGCCCGCTGGAGCGGCCCGACCTCCTCATCGCCTGCGAGACCTTCGACGGTCGTGACTGCCCTACCCACGGCCTGCATCGCGAGGTACGAGCAGGAGTTCACCGGCGCGCCGTCGAGCAGCATCATGCAAGCGCCGCACTCGGAGTCGTCGCAGCCTTCCTTGGAGCCCGTGAGGCCGAGCTCGTCGCGCACCGCGCGCAGAAGGCTCACGTGCGGATCGAGCTCGACGGGGTAGCTCGTGCCGTTGACCGTCAGGGTGGCAGCGACCTTCATCAGGACTCCTTGGCTCCGTACATCGCGGGGCTGGCGGGGACGGGGACCGAGCCGCCACGGGCTCGGGTCACTGCGGCCGTGATGGCACGGGTGGCCATGACCTCGGCCATCGCGCGGCGGTACTCGGCGGAACCGCGAACGTCGCTGATCGGTGTGGCGGCCGCGGCGGTGGCACGCGCGGCGGCTCTGACCGCATCCGCGTCGGCAGCGGTGCCGACGAGCGCGGCCTCGGCCTCAGGCACCCGCCGGATGGTCGGCGTCAGCGCCGTGATGGCGATTCGTGCGTCGATCACGTTGCCGCCTCTGAGGACGACGAGCGCGGTGGCGCCAACGACCGCGATCTCCATCTGCCGCCGGTACTCGAGGCGGACGTAACACGAGCCCGTGCCGTCGGCGGGCGCCGGCAGGTCGACCGCGACGAGCAGTTCGTCCGACGCGGCGGACGTCTTCCCCGGCCCGGTCCAGAGGGCCTCGAGCCCGATCGTCCGCTCCCCCTCCGAGGAACGCAGCGTCACCGCCGCGTCGAAGCACAGCAGCGGGCCGCCGGTGTCCATCGCCGGCGACGCGTTCATGACGTTGCCCCCGATCGTGCCTTGGGCGCGCGTGGCGTGCGAGCCGACGATCGCCGAGGCGTCGGCGAGCGCGGTGTAACGGTTCCGGATGTCGGCGTTGGCCACGATGTCGCCGTGCGTCACGAGGGTGCCGAGCCGGAGGCCGGCGTCGGACAGCTCGAGTGCGCGAAGGCCCTCGACGCGATCGATCGCGACGATGTCTTCGGGCAGCGGCGCCTTGCCCTGGCGCGCGCCGACGACGAGGTCGGTCCCTCCCGCCACCGGGCGCGCGCCGGAAGCGAGCGCCGCGAGCGCGTCGTCCAGGGTCGAGGCTGAGGTGAAGCTCGGGCTCATGCGCCGTTCTCTTGCATTGCGAGCCAGACACGCTCGGGCGTCATCGGGAGCTCGCCGACGTGGCTGCCGATCACCTTGGCGATCGCGTTCGCGATGGCCCCGGCGGTCGGAACCTGCGGCGGCTCGCCGACGCCCTTCGAGCCACGTGGCCCGACGGAGTCGTATTCGATCCACTCGACGTCGATCTGGGGCGCGTCGGAGCACGTGACGAGCTTGTAGTCGAGGAGATGCGGGTTCCGCTGGCGACCCTGCTCGTCGAGCATCGTTGCTTCGGAGAGCGCGAGGCCGACGCCCATCACGACGCCGCCGTACACCTGGCCGTCGGCGCCCTTCTTGTTGAGGATCCGGCCGGAGTCGTGCGCGGCGGCGACGCGGAGCACTCGGACCACACCGGTGTCGCGGTCGACCTTTACGTGCGCGGCCTGCGTGATCAACTGGGGCGCGAGGAACGTTTCGTTCCCGAGCCGCCCGACGCAGCCGCCGGTGTCGCCGGTCGGCGCATCCAGCACCTCACCCGAGCCCTTGCCGTGGACGGTGCCGATCTCACCGACGAGGTCGGCGATCGCGACCGAGCGCTCCGGGGAGCCCTTCACGCGGGCGTTCCCCTCGACCAGCTCGAGGTCGCCTCGGTCCGCCTCGAGTTGCTCCGCGGCGGCGTCGAGCAACTGCTCGCGCACCTCTTGCGCGGCGGCCAAGATGGCGCGGCCGCTGTTGAATGTGGTCTGCGATCCGCACGATCCCATATCCCACGGCGCCACGTCGGTGTCCTGGTAGATCACCGACACGTCGTTCGGGTCGATGCCCAGTTCCTGCCCGACGAACATCGGCATCGCCATCACCGCGCCGCTGCCGTTCTCCTGCGCGCCGGTGACGATCGTCGCGCTGCCGTCGCCGTTCATCTGCACGTAGGCGCCCGACGGGGCCGCCATGCAGGGCCACCAGCCGATCGCGACGCCGATCGCCTCGTCCTCGGGCAGCTCGCGGCCGTAGTCGATCATCTCGACGGCCTTTTCGAGGGTGTCCTTGACGCCGACGTGATCGAAGACCTGGCGCGTCGGGCCCTCGGCGCCCTCTTCGATGAGCGAGCGCCGGCGGAGTTCCACCGGGTCCATCCCGATCGCGGCGGCGACCTCGTCCATGTGCTGCTCGAGGCCCCAGCAGACCTGCGGCGCGGTGGGCGCGCGGACGGATCCCGACGGCTGGTTGTTGGTGTAGTTGAGGTGCGACTCGATCTTGATCGCGTCGATCTGATACGGGCCGCAGGCGTGCATCGCCGCCATCTGCCCGAGGAACCCGCCCTCGCCGCAGTACGCGCCCTTGTCGAGGATCAGCGTCGCGCGACGGGCGACCAGTTTCCCGTCTTGGGTGACGCCGGTCTCGAAGTCCATCGAGATGCCTTCACGCCGCTGCGCGATCGCCTTGAACTCCTCCTCACGGGAGAAGACCAAGCGCACCGGTCGCTGCGCGGCGCGCGCGATCGCGGCGACCTGACCCTCGAAGTGCAGGTCGCATTTCGCCCCGAACCCGCCGCCGAGCAGCGGCACGATGATCCGCACGTCGGCCTCGGGGATCTCGAGCGTCTGCGCGACGCCGGCTCGCGCCGCGTAGGGCACCTGTGTCGAGGACCAGACCGTGACCTTGTCGCCCTGCCACTGCGCAACGACCGCGCGCGGCTCGATCGGCACACCCTGCGAGGCGTCGGAGCGGTAGTGACTCTTCACGACGACCTCGGCGCCGTCCATCGCGGCGTCTGCGTCGCCCTTCACGATGGTGTGATAGGCCATCGTGTTGCCGTTCGCGACGATGTTCTCGTCCTTCTCGTAGTCGAGGAGTCCTTCGTGCACCAACGGCGCGTCTTTCGACATCGCCTCGACGTAGTCGGAGATCACCGGCAGCGGCTCGTACTCGACCTCGATCAGGCGGGCTGCTTCGGCAGCGATGTCTTCCGTCAGCGCGGCGACGCCGGCGACGATCTCGCCTTCGAAGCGCACGACATCCTTGGCGAACAGGTACCGGTCCTGGACGAACCCGCCGAATCGGACGTCGGGGAGGTCGGCTTGCGTCACCACGGCGACCACACCGGGCAAGGCGCGCGCCTTGGCGGTGTCGATCTTCAGGATCTTCGCGTGGGAGTGGTCGGCGTAGCGGAACTTCGCGTAGGCCATCCCGGTGAGGCTCAGGTCGGCCGTGTAGCGGCCCGTGCCGGTGACCTTCTCCTTGCCGTCCTGCCGAACGAACCCCGGGGCCGTCTGGACCGTCGCCAACGCGCGCCCTCCTCCCGTGCTCCAGGCCATCCATTGGCCGTCGAAGGCGCATCCTATCCGGCGGCCGACCCGCCCTGCAGCCCGAGGTGCGCGATCGGCTCGTACCGGGGGTGCGGCGAACCGAGATGGCTGCGGAACAGTGTCACGGCCTCGACCGCCACGTCGCGGTCCAGCGACGGCACCGCATCGAAGGCGTCGGAGGTGAGACGGACCGGCTGCCTGGCCCGCGCGACCGTGACGTGTGCCCTGAACGGCCGGTCGTCGGTGACTCGGTCGACGACGGCTGTACGGGCGCGGTCGGCCAGGTCGGCGAGGGCCTCGACGCCGCTTTCGAACCCGACCCAGAGCACGCGGGCCTTACCTCGGTCGGGGAACCGGCCGGCAGGGCCGAGCCTCGCGGTGAAGACCGAGGCCGGCGCGACGGACGTCTCGATCGCGGTCTGGACCGGATCGACGTCGCCCGGCTCGACCCAGCCGAGGAACACGAGGGTGAGGTGCAGGTTCTCCGGTGGGACCCAGCGGAAGCCGGGGATCCGCGTGCGGAGGGGCGCGGTCGCCACCTGGATCGCGGTGCGGATGTTGGCCGGGAGCTCGATCCCGGCGAAGAGCCGCACCTTCGGCGGATGGCTCACCCCGGCAGGGACGTGCCCGGCAGCGGCACGCCCTCGAGATAGCGGCGCACGAGGTCGAGCCCCGCTTGTTCGGCCCAGCGTCGAACGCGGTCGCGCTCCCCGCGCGAGACGAACCCGCGTGCATGAATGAACCCGGCCGCGTCGGCGATCGCGACCCAGATCGTGCCCGGCGCGGCGCCGTCGTGCGGCTCGGGCCCCGCGGCGCCGGTCAACGCAAGCGCCACGTCGGCGCCGTACAGGTCGCGCGCGCCGGTCGCCATCGCGAGCGCGCACGCTTCGGTCACCGTCCCGCCGGCGAGCACGTCGTCGGGCACCCCGAGGACGCGTCCCTTCGCCTCGGCGGTGTAGACGACCGCCGACCCGACGAACGACCGAGACGCGCCCGGTACGGCGGTCACTCGCTCGCCGACGCCACCGCCGGTGAGCGATTCCGCGCACGCGAGCGTGCGCGTGGTCGAACCGAGAAGCCTGAGGACCGCCTGTTCGAGCGACTCGTCGTCGGCGCTGAAGACGACGTCGCCGAGCCGAGCGCGAACCTCGCTGACGACCGGCTCGGCGAGCGCCTCGGCGTCCGCCTTCGACGCAGCCTTCGCCGTGATCCGCACCTTCACCTCGCCCATCGATGCGAGGTACGCGATCGTCGGGTTCGTCGAGGACGTGAAGAGATCGGCGAGGCGTTCCGCGACGGCGGACTCCCCCATCCCGGCGCAGCGCAGGATGCGCGAGACGATCACGTCGCCGCCGGCGAGCTCGCGGAGCTCGGGGACGATCGTCCCGCCGATCATCTCCTGCATCTCGTCGGGCACGCCCGGCACCGCGTAGAGGCGGGTGCCGTTGATCCGAAGCGCGAGGCCCGGCGCCGTCCCGCGATCAGGAACGATCCAGCTCGCGCCTTCCGGCACGTATGCCTGGCGGAGGTTGCTCTCGGGCATGGCGCCGATCGCGGACCACCGGCGGAACTTCGCGCGCAGCATCGTCTCGAGCTCGGCGTGAAAGACCAGCGGCACACCCGCGAACGCCGCGATCGCGTCGCGGGTGATGTCGTCCTCGGTCGGCCCGAGGCCGCCGCTGACCAGCACCACATCGGCACGACCGGCGGCGAGCCGCAGCGCCTCGACGATCCGGTCGAGGTTGTCCCCGACGACCTGATGATTCGTGACGTCGATGCCGGCACCTGCGAGCTCCTCCGACATCCAGCGCGCGTTCGTGTCGGCGATCTGGCCGAGCAGCAGCTCGGTCCCGACCGCGACGATCTCGGCCCTCACGGCGCGGCCAGCCGATGCCGGGTGGTGAGGAAGTACTCCAGTCCCGAGTAGACGGTGAGGATCACCGCGATGATGGTGACGGCGAGGACGACGCCGTCCCAGGACGAAGGCAGCGGTGCGATCGCCATGGCCACCGCGGTGAGCTGCGACACGGTCTTGAACTTCGCGACCTTCGAGGCGGGCATCGAGACGCCGCCACGCTGGTCGAGACGCCACCGCAACCACGTCACCGCCAGCTCGCGCGCGACGATCACGGCGGTCGCCCACCACGGGAACTCGCCGCGGAGCGACAGCACGACCGCAGGGATCGCGACGAGGAGCTTGTCCGACAGCGGGTCGAGCCACGCGCCGGTGGCCGTCGTCATCCCGTGGCGGCGCGCGAGGTAACCGTCGAGGAAGTCGCTGGCGGCCCCGACGATGAAGATCACGACCGCGGCCCAGCGCGCCGGGTCGGTGTCCTTCACGATCAGCGCGACGATCGCGGGGATCAACGCGATCCGCACGACCGAGATCACATTGGGCCAGCCGAAGCCGAACGGGTCGTGGCGGGGCGAGGCGTCGCTCATGGGCTCGCCGTCGCGGGTGTGTAGGTCTGCGACCACGGCTTCCCGGTGTAGCCCGGCGTGCCGGCGTCCTGCCCGTCGATCGTGAGCTGGATCGCGCCGCCGTCGTTGACCGACAGTTGCAGGTCCTCCGTGGCGATCAACGAGACCGATCCGCCGGGGCGAAGCGTGGTCGGGGCCTGCGTCACGCCGTCGACCACCGCGTTCACCTGCACCGGCGCGGTCGCCGTGACGATGACGTCGACCCCGGCCGCCGGAGACGCGCTGCCGGATGCCGGGACGAACGACGGAGTCGTGATCGCCGCCGCCGGCGGGGCGCCGTTGCGTGACACCAGCCCGAACCCGATCAACGCCACGAGGATCACCGCCGCCGCGACCAACAGGAACCTCTGGTTGTCACGGACCCGGCTCGCGGCCAGCCCACGCTCGACCCGGCCGAGCTTGCCCGGCGGCTCGGGTGGCGCGACCTCCTCGCCGTGCTTCGCGTAGACGGACAGCACACGGTCTGGCTTGAGCCCGAGGTACTGGGCGTAGGTGCGGAGCATCGCCCGCGCGTAGACCGCGTCGCCGAGTTCCTCGAATGATTCGCCCTCGAGCGCCTCGAGCTGCTCGGGGCGGAGCTTGGTATCACGGGCGGCCTCCTCCAGCGTGATCCCCCGGATCTCACGGGCACGACGAAGCGCTGCTCCCACTCCGATGGTGCCGGCCATGACGAGCCATGCTACCCCGGGCTCTGGACCGTTCCGGCGTAGCTACACTCCGCGCATGGCCCCCGAGGTGCTCACGGTGGTGGTCGAGATCCCGAAGGGGTCGCGAAACAAGTACGAGCTGGACCACGAGAGCGGCGCGATCTACCTGGACCGGATGTTGTTCACCTCGATGCAATACCCCGCCGACTACGGGTACATCGACGGGACGCTCGGCGGCGACGGGGACCCGCTGGACGCGCTCGTGTTCGTCGGCGAGCCGACCTTCCCGTCCTGCCGGATCCGCGTGCGGCCCATCGGGATGTTCCGCATGACCGACGAGAAGGGCGAGGACGAGAAGATCCTCTGCGTGCCGCTCCGTGATCCGATGTGGTCGCACGTCGAGGGACTGGGCGGCATCCCGCAGCCGCTCCTGGACGAGATCGAGCATTTCTTCCAGGTGTACAAGGACCTCGAGGGCCACGCGGTCGAGACGGACGGCTTCGAGGACGTCTCGGCCGCGGAGCGGGTGATCGACGAGGCCTTCACGCGCGCCGGCTCCCCGCGATGACCCGCGCACGTTCGCGAGGGGAACGCGTCCACATCCGGCACCCTGGGCCCGAGGACCAAGCGGCGTTCGTCGCGGCCGCACGGCGGTCGCGTCGCCTGCACGGTCCGTGGGTGCAGGCGCCCGACACGAACGATGCGTTCGACGGGTACCTGCGGCGCGCGCGTCGCGCCGACCAGCGGTGCTTCCTCATCTGTCGGACGGTCGACGATGAGATCGCGGGCGTCGCCAACGTCTCCGCGATCGTGCGTGGCTCGTTCCAGAGCGCGTTCCTGGGCTACTACGCATTCACGCCGCACGCGCGCAAGGGCTACCTGCGCGAGGGCCTCGAGCTGACGGTCCGCTACGCGTTCGATGCGCTCGACCTGCACCGGCTCGAGGCGAACGTCCGGCCCGAGAACGTCGCCTCGGTGCAGCTGATCCGCTCGCTCGGGTTCGAGCCGCGGTCGCGCTCGCCGCGTTACCTGTTCCTGGACGGCGAGTGGCGGGATCACGTCGGATACGTGCGGCTGCGCGAGGCGGGGCCGCCGGTGCTCGGCGCGTCGGGTGCGGTCACCCTGCACGACGTGACGACCCAAGACCGTCGCGCGCTGCTCGACCTCCGGGTCGCGCGGGATCAACGGACGTTCGTCGGCGAGGTCGGCCGGTACCTCGCGACGTGCCTGCTCGAGATGACGTGGCAGCCGATCTCGATCCATGCCGATGGTGCGGTCGTCGGGTTCGTGATGTGGGCGCGCTCCCCCGACGACGGGAGCTACTGGATAGGCGGATTCTTGATCGACCGCAGGTACCAGCGGCGCGGATACGGCCGCGCGGCGCTCATCGCGCTCATCGAGTCGCTGCGCGCGAAGCCCGAGTGCCGCACGATCGTGCTGACCTACATGCCCGGCAACGACGTGGCGCGCAGGTTGTATGGGTCGCTTGGGTTCCGTGAGACCGGCGACGTCCTCGAGGACGAGCTCGTCGCGCAGCTCTGGGTCACGCCGAGAACCCGGCGCAGGGCCTAGGCCCGAGGCACGACCTCGCGCCCGTGAATCGGGCCGTCCGCAAGGTGCGGCCAACACTGTTTGGCCCGTAGCATCGCGGATGTAGAGGCGTCTGGAACGTTCGAGCCGGGGGGCGCGTGCGGGCACGTGATGATGAGCTGCACCACGACGAGTCGCCGCTCGCCGCCTTGCGCGATCGGATCATCGCGCCCGACGCCCTCGCCGAAGGACCCGTCCGGTTCCTGCTGATCTCCGGCTCACGCGACGACGAGACCTGGGGCTTGATCGGGGCGTTCTGGCTCTCGATCGACGGCAAGCGCGGCGGCTTCCTCGTCTGTCCGGAGTCGATCTGGCACGGCTCGGAGATGGTGCGCAACGTCCGCAGCGCCCTCGCGCGCGGCTGGACCCACGAGCAGATCTACCGGTACTGGCAGGCGCAGGTCGGCGCGGCCGGCTCGATCATGATCGATCCGCAGCAGCATGCCGACACGATGTTCCAGGTCGCCCGCCGCGTCGGCGCGCTCTAGATCTAGAGCGCGGCGGCCAGGTCGCCGACGATCTGATCGAACGCGGCGATCGCGACCGAGAGGTGCCCGTGCTCGGGGCGGTACTCGTGTCTCGATCCTGCGACGTGCGCCGCGAGCCAGTCCCCGTGCGCGAGCGGCACCATCAGGTCCTGGGCTCCCTGCCAGATCGTGACGGGCACGGTCATCGCGGCGAGGTCGAACCCCCACGGGACGGTGAAGGCGATGTCGTCATCGAACCAGCCCCAGATCCCGGCGCGGAATGCTTCCGCTTGGCTGTCGAGCATGAACCGGCCGAACGTACCCGTGAGCTCCGCGACGTCGACCGGCGGGAGCAGCGACGCCAGCTCTGCGATCAACGCGTCGACATCTTGCCCGTCGGTGTCCTCGGCGTACCCCTCCATGAAGGAACGCAGCGCGTCGTCGCGGCGCGCCACCGCGTGGCCGAATTCCTCGACGTTGAGGTCACCCATCCCGGCGAGGAAATCGAGGTCGTCATGCCCGTATCCGCCGACGCCGGCGATCGTCGCGACCGCCGCGGTGCGCGTAGGCAGGCGCGCGCCGGTCGCGAGCGCGTGCGGTCCTCCACCCGACCATCCGGCGGTCACGCATCGATCGGCCTCGAGCGCGTCGAGGATCGCCTCCACGTCGTCGGCACAATCCACGACCGTGCGCCCGGCGTCTCGCTCCGATACGCCGTAGCCGGGTCGGGAATAGGTCACGAGACGAAGACCTGCGGCCGCTGCCACGTCCGCCCACGGCGCGAACTGGACCTTCGACATCGGCGTGCCGTGATGGAAAAGGAGCGGCGGACCATCACCGTCGGCGACGGTTACATCGAGGCGACGCCCGTCGGTCGCCGAGACCGTGATGCTCCGCACGGCGCGACTTTAGCCCTGGCTCCGGTCAGGCGCTCCGGCGCTCTTCCCACTCCTCGGGCGTCACGAGGACGTCGCGCGCCTTCGAACCGAGCGAGGGACCCACGACCCCTTGATCCTCAAGCAGGTCCATCAGGCGGCCTGCCCGCGCGAACCCGACCTTGAGCTTGCGCTGCAGCATCGACGTGGAGCCGAGCTGCGAGCGGATGACGAGATCGGCGGCCTGCTCGAGCAGGTCGTCGTCGCTCCCGAGCCCGCCTCCCCCGCCGTGCAGTTCGGCCTCGGTGGGCGGCAGACCCATCCCTTCGACCATGTGGTCGTACGACACCTCGCGCTGGCCTCGGATGAAGTCCGTGATGCCCTGGATCTCCTGCTCCGTGACCCAGGCACCTTGCAGACGGACCGGCTTGGACGCCGAGGCCGGCGCGAAGAGCATGTCCCCGTGGCCGACGAGCTTCTCGGCCCCGTTCATGTCGAGCACCACGCGCGAGTCGGCCTGCGACGACGTCATCAGGGCGATGCGCGACGGGATGTTGGCCTTGATCAACCCGGTGACGACGTCGACGCTCGGACGCTGCGTCGCGACCACAAGGTGGATGCCGACGGCGCGCGCCATCTGTGCGATCCGGCAGATCGCGTCCTCGACGTCGCGGGGCGCGACCATCATCAGGTCGGCGAGCTCGTCGATAACGACGACGATGAACGGCATGTGCTCGTATCGGTGGTCCATGCCGGGCGGGATGCGAAGCGTCCCGTCGCGGAGGCCTTCCTCGTAGCCGTCGATGTCGCGGACGCCGACGGTTGCGAGCGTCTCGTATCGGGTCTCCATCTCGCGGACGATCCACTGCAACGCTTCGGCGGCGCGCCTCGGGTGCACGATCACCGGCGACAACAGGTGCGGCACCTCGGCGAAGTGGCTCAGCTCGACGCGCTTGGGATCGACGAGCACGAGCCGGACGTCGTCGGGCGTCGTGCGCACCAAGAGCGACGCGATGAGGGAGTTCACGAGGCTTGACTTGCCTGCGCCGGTCGCACCGGCGATCAGCACGTGCGGCATCGTCGCGAGGTTCACCATCCGGGCGCGGCCGTGCACGTCCTTGCCGAGCGCGCACTCCAGCGGGTGCGTCGCCTCGCGCGCCGCGGGCGAGCGGAGGATGTCGCCCAGCATCACGAAGTCGCGGTGCTTGTTCGGAACCTCGATCCCGATCGCCGACTTGCCGGGGATCGGCGCCTGGATCCGCACGTCGGGCGTCGCGAGGGCGTAGGCGATGTCGCTGGACAGCGCCAGCACCTTGTTAACCTTGGTGCCTGCCGCCACTTCGACCTCGTACATCGTGACGGTCGGCCCGCGGTGCGCGCCCGTGACGTGTGCGTCGACGCCGAAGGTGCGAAGCGTTCGTTCGAGTGCTTCCTGCATCTGCGCTTGATCCGCGTTGTCCGCGTTGCTGGGCGGCGCTTCACGGAGCAAGTCCAGGGGCGGCAGGTGGTACGACCCGTCGGTGGGGGCGGCGGCACGGCGCCGATCGGCGGGCGCTGCCTCCTCGTACTCGTCCTCATCGAGGTCGTACGCCTCATCGTCTTCGCCGGCGTCGACGGTCGGCTCGTCCTCGTCGGGGTGCTCCCAGGCGGCCTCGGGGACGTACACGACGTCGCCGTCCTCAGGCACGACGAGGCCGAACGCTTCCTTGATGTGGCGGAGCCGCTCCTTCTTGGGTGCCGGAGCGGCCTCGACCGGGACCGACCCGGTGTCGAAGCCGATCTGGACCGGCTCATCGTCCGGTTCTTCCTCGCGTTCCTTGGACGGCCGGTCCTCAACGTCGGCGGCGGTGAAGAAGTCGCGGAGCTTCGCCCAGACGGCCGCGATGGGCGTGCCGGTGAAGATCAATGCGCCGATCATCGCGAACCCGAGGCACACGATCGCAGCGCCGATCGGCGAGATGACCCTGGAGAGCGGATGGGCGATCAGCGCGCCGATCACCCCGCCGGCGTGCGAGACCGCGTCGTAACCCGCCGTCGCGGCCGGGTTCCCGCCGAGCAGCGAGAGCAGGCCGAGGATGCCGAGCCCGAGGACCGTGAACCCGATGAACATCCGGACGCGTTCCTCGCGCGCGGTGTCGCGTAGGAGCAGGATGCCCCAGTAGATCCCGATGATGGGGAAGGTCATCGCGGCGACGCCCCACGCGCCGCGGAACAGCCACCCGAGGAAGTCCCCGACCGGTCCCGCTGCGTCGAACCAGAGGCCAAGCACGGCCACGAGCGCCAGGACGCAGAGGAAGATGCCGAGCGCGTCTCGCGCGTGTGGCGACAGGATCTGTCGAACGGGGGTCTTCGGCGGCGCCTTCTTCTTCGCCGGCGCGCGGCGAGCCGGGCGCTTCCGGTGCGAAGAAGAGGTGCTGCGGCGCTTGGTGGATGCGCGGCTAGACCGCCGCGAGGGGGAAGTCTTCGTGGCCATGGGGAGGTCAGTCTGACGCGTCAGGGGGCCGAGGCAAGCAACCCGGCCGATCAGGCTTCCATGATCACCGGCAGGATCACCGGCTTGCGCTGCGTGACCTCGACGAAGTACCGCTTCAGCACCCGTCTGATGTTCTGCTGCAAAGCGGATGGGTCGGTGACGTGGGCGGCGGCGGACTCCTCGAACGCCGCCATGACCCGGCGGCGAGCCTCCTCGAGGATGTCGCCCGAGGTCTCCTCGTGGACGAACCCTCGGTTCACGACGTCGGGGCCGCCGACCAGCTCCCCCGACTGCGCGTCGACGGTCACGACGACCACGACGACCCCATCCCCGGCCAGCTTTCGGCGGTCTCGAAGCACCTCGCCGCCGATGTCGCCGATCCCGAGCCCGTCGACGAACGTCATGCCCGCGCGCACCCGCTCCCCCTTCGCGACGCGCTCGCCGATCTCGATCACGTCGCCGTCCTCGCAGATCAGGATATTCGACCGCGGGATGCCGACTTCCTCGGCGAGACGCGCATGATGCTGCAGATGCCGGCGCTCGCCGTGGACCGGGATGAACCACCGCGGGCGCACGAGCGACAGCAGCAGCCGGAGTTCCTCCTGCGCCGCGTGCCCGCTCGCGTGCACCGGGTCCGACGGCATGTGGAACACATCGGCGCCGCTGCGGTAGAGCGCGTCCACCACCCGGTGGATCGCGGGCTCGTTCCCCGGGATCAAGCTCGAGGACAGGACCACGGTGTCGCCTTCGGAGAGCTTGACCCACTTGTGCTCGCGCGCGGCCATCAGGCTGAGCGCCGAGTAAGGCTCGCCCTGGCTGCCGGTGCAGATGATCACCACACGGCCCGGGTCGAGTGCGTCGACCTCGGAGATGTCCATCACGTCGCGATCGTCGAGGCGCAGGATGTCGAGCCGGCGCGCGGCCGCGACCGAGTTCTGCATCGAGCGGCCGAGGAAGGTCACGACGCGGCCGTCGGCGATCGCCGCGTCGACGATCTGCTGGATCCGATGGACGTGGCTCGAGAAGCACGCCGCGACGACGATCCCCGGCGCGTTGGCGACGATGTCGCGAAGGATCGGACCCACGCTTCGCTCGCTCATGCTGTGGCCGGGCTCTTCGGCATTGGTCGAGTCGGACAGCAGCACGTGCACGCCGCGCCCGGCTTCTTCGGCGAAGCCGTGCAGGTCGGTGGCGAATCCGTCGATCGGCGTCGGGTCCAGCTTGAAGTCCCCGGTGTGCAGCACGGTCCCGAACGGCGTGTCGACCGCGACCGCGAGCCCGTCGGGGATCGAGTGCGTCACGTGGAGGAACCGCATCGAGAAGCCGTCGATCTCGAGCGAACCGCCGGGTTCGGCGATGATCCGGTCGGCGAGCCCGACGACGTCGTGCTCCTCGAGCTTGCCGAGGAGCAGTTCGAGCGTGAAGGCGGATCCGATCACCGGGACCGGACGACCAAGGTCACGGAGCAGATACGGGAGCGCGCCGACGTGGTCTTCGTGGCCGTGTGTGAGGACGATCGCTCCGACGGCGTCGGCCCGATCGCGGACGAACTCCATATCGGGGAGCACCAGGTCGATCCCAGGCATCTCCGCCGACGGGAACGACAGGCCGACGTCGATGATGAGCAGGCGGCCGTCGACCTCGAGGCACGCCATGTTGCGGCCGACCTCCCCGACCCCGCCGAGGAAGACGAGCCGGCAGTCCGCGTCAGGCAAGGAGACCGGCGTCCTCGAGGGCGGCGCGGATCCGGGCGGACTCCTGCGCGGTGGCGGCGACGAGCGGCAGGCGCGTCGGCCCGGCGCTGCGGCCGAGCATGTCGAGCGCGGCCTTCACCGGGATCGGGTTCGACGTGATGAACAAGGCGTTGAACAGCGGGGTGAGTTCCTCATGGATCTTGCGCGCGGCCGGCACGTCGCCCGACGCGATCAGGTCGAGCATCTGATGGATCTGGCCGCCGACCAGGTGGCCAGCGACGCTCACGACGCCGACGGCTCCGAGGCACGCGTAGCCGAACGCCGCCCAGTCGTCGCCGGAGTAGATCTCGAACCCGTCGGGCGACCGCGCGATCAAGCGGGACACCGATTGGAAATCGCCGGTCGAATCCTTCACCGCGACGATGTTGCGGTGGCTCGCCAGCTCGAGCAGCGTCTCGTCCTCGATCCGCAACGCGGTGCGTCCCGGGATGTTGTAGAGGATCACCGGCACGTCGGTCGCGTCGGCGACGGCGGTGAAGTGTGCGGTGAGCCCGCGCTGCGGCGGCTTGTTGTAGTACGGCGTGACGACGAGCAATCCGTCGGCGCCGACGCCCGCGGCGGCTTCCGCGAGCTCGAGCGTCTCGGCGGTCGAGTACGTCCCGACGCCGGCGATCATCTTGCCCTTGCCGCGCACCGCCTCGGCCACCGCACGGAACAGGTCGATCTTCTCGGCGTGCGTCAGCGTCGGTGATTCGCCGGTCGATCCCGCCGCGACCACGGCGTCCGATCCATTCGCGACGAGCCAGCTCGCGAGCTCCTGGGCACGATCGAGGTCGAGCCCGTGATCGTCTCGGAACGGCGTGACCATCGCGGTGACGAGGGAGCCGAAGGTGCCGGTCATCGTGAGGAAGCCTCCTTCCCCGGCGCACACCGCGGGGGGTCGCCGGACGGGCCCTATGCTAGCCGCCCATGACACGCATCTACACGAAGACCGGTGACGACGGCACGACCGGCCTGTTGTTCGGCGGCCGCGTCGGCAAGGACGACCTCGTCACCGAGGCGTACGGAACGACCGACGAAGCCGTCGCCGCGCTCGGACTTGCACGCGCGTTGACCGACGACGAGGCGATCGCCGCCGAGGTGCTGGCACTGCAGCGCGAACTGTTCGTGGTCGGCGCCGACCTGGCGACGAACCCCGATGCGCGCGATCGGTTGGAGCCAGGCGTGTCGCTCGTCACCCACGAGATGGTCGGCGCGCTGGAAGCACAGATCGACACGCTCGTCGCCGAACGCCCGCTGCCGCAGGTCTTCATCGTTCCGGGGGCGAACCCGGCGAGCGCGGCCATCGACCTCGCGCGCTCGATCGTGCGCCGCGCGGAGCGGGCTGTGGTCGCGTTGGAGCACGCCGACCGCGCGCCCAACTCCGGCCGTGCGCGTCTACCTGAACCGATTGAGCGACCTGCTGTTCGTGCTCGCCCGCCGCCAGGCGGGCGAGGCAGAGCCCGTCAGTCGCTGATCATCCGTACGCGTACACGCCGTCGATCACGAACGGCTCGGCCGACGTCGTCGTGATCACCAGGGTGTGCAGGCCCGAGCCGGGGTTCAAGCCCTGGCCGATCTGCATCACGCTCGTGTTGTCGTCCTCTGTGAGCGTGAACTGGACGAACCCGTCGTAGCTCACCGTTGCCGTCGCCGTCGACCCCGGAGTAGCGGGCTGCCCCATGACGATCGCGAACTGCTCGCCGGGAAGCCCTTGGAACGTCGTGGAATACGTCATCGTCTCCGTTTGCGCCAGGCTCGTGATCGTTCCGTCGAACGCGCCGGACCGGGCGCTCTGGACGCCGGTGGAATACGTCAACGAGGCATCACGATCATCGAGCGGAACGAGCGTGTTGTAATACCACTTGGACGTTTCCTTGTTCCCTTGCTTGTCGACCACGATCATGCGATAGCCGTATCGATGACCGGACTCGCCGGGGATCTGGATCGTCGGCGTCGTCGACGTGCCGGTCTTGAAGGTCGACCAGTCGGATCCGTCGTCGCTCAGCTGGAAGGACCACGACTTGATGCCGGAGCCGTACTTGTCGTCCTTCAGCAGGACGCTCACCGGATAGGTCAACGTGTCGGATGCCTGCGTTGACATGGTCGGCGGGTTCTTCCACGTGACCGTCGGCGGGGTGAAGTCGTACCGGAGCAGCGGGTATCGATTCGGGATCGTGTCCACGCACGGCTTCTTCTTGCTGCATGGGGCCGCGCGCCACACCGACACCGCGACGAAGTCATAGCTGTGCACGCGGTCCAGCTGGCTATGCGTGATTCCGAACGAGATCGTCCGCGGGCCGACCCGGCGAGCCGGCAGCTGCCGGATCACGTTCGAACGGTGTCCTTGGAGCGCGATCAGCTTGCCCTTGTGATAGAAGACCGCCACCCAGAGGCCGTAGGTGCGGTCGGCGTTCGTGTCGAAGTCGACCTCGATCCACCCGTGGTCCCCGTCGAGCTGCGACGCGGTGAACCGCGTGAAGGTCTTGAACTCCAATCTGTCCGCAGTCTTCAGCGGGGTGAGGTGGACGTTCGACAGGTCGAGCGGTCCCTTGGTGTCGTTCCCATCGGTCCGAACGATGTCGGCCTGCGCGGCGGGTGCGGTCGCGAGCACGCCCACGGCGATAGGGCGACCGTCAGCGCGAGGGGGAGGAAACGGTTTGTCGTCATGGTGGCGCAGGGTAGCCCGTGGCCTCGGGAGACAACTCCCGCACCTGGCGATGGGGGGCGACCTACCGGAACCGGAGGTACTGCCAGGGTGACGTATCGCCGAGATGGTCGCTGTGCGTCGGCAGGGACACGTGCACGCGGAAGTTCACCTTCGGCGTCCCTCGGATCGCGAACCCGACGACGCTCGAACCGTTCAATCGGAAGGACCGGGCGGCCGACTTTCGCCATCTGTGGTGGACGAACATCTGAAGCGTGGCGCGAACGGCGAAGCGCTTGTGGTTGGGGATCACGTGCGCGAGACACGGGGCACGCGAACCCTTCTTGTAGATGTGGTACTTGCCCGACTTCGCCACGAAGTTCGACAGCGTTGCCTTGACGATCACGCGGACGCGCGTCACGGCTCCGTCGTGGGACGCGCGATGGGCGAGATCGCCGTCGTACCTGGCGATGAAGGTCGTGTCCTTCGACGGCGTGAAGGTGGCATGCAGGTCGCGGTGGTGGTTGACAGCTCCCGCACGGATCACCTTCTCGCTCCCACCGTCTGGCTTCGCGGAGATCGTGACCACCCTCGACATGGTGCCCTTCCCGAGGTGGGCGGATCAGGTGCACCGACGTGCCGTAAGTCACCGCCTTCGCGCTCACCGATATCGAGATCCTTGAGGCACGTTTCGACACAGAAACGGTGTCGCTCGCATTCGCGGGGTCATGAATGCCGTCGCCAGCGAATGACGCCTGGTAGGTGAACGACCCGGCCGCGTCGGCGGTGTCGGTCGTCGAATACGAGCCGTCGATGCCGGTCATGACGTCCGGCAGCGGTTGCGGGCCGGAGCCATCGTCTCGTGTCAACGAGATCGTGAGGCCGGCAGCAGAGGACATGTCCTCGAACGACAGCGTGCCTGCCAGCGCGATCTCGTCGCCGACCTTCGCGGTCGAGGGTGTTGCGTTCAGGGTCAGTGTGGAAACGGTCGCCGCATGGGCCGCGACGGGCGCCGCCACCTGCAGCGCGATGGCCAGCGCCCCGGCGAGCGCGAGCGACCGGATGGTGCATGTGCGAAATATCATGCGTTCACGCTAGGCAGGCTGGGTTCCTACCGGCAACCGAGCCGCTAGTGCTGGATGACCTTCGGGCCGAGCGCGCCCCAATTCACGTCGCCGAGCGTCAAGACAACGAGCCCGAGGTCGTTCACGGTGAGGCCGTCGGGGAACGTGATCGTGTAGTCGCCCGACTGCCCCGGGTCCAGGGCCGCCGCGCCGGCGGCCTTCCCGTCGACGTGGTGCTGGTCCTTGGTCACGATGTAGACGTCCGGCGCGCCGACCTGGTTGTCGCTGCCGTTCTTCACGTGCAGCGTCGCCGGCGTGCCCTCCTTCCAATCGAAGGTGGCCTTCACGCCGAGGTACTCGTACGTCCACTCCCCCGGCACGAGGGACACATTCGTCGTGCCCGTCGGGGGCGCGCTCACCGACGCGGCGGACGTCCCCGGCGTATCTCCGGACGAGCCGCCATTCGTGCAGGCCACGGCGGCGATGAGCGCGAGCGGGACGAGCAGGGCGGGCAGGCTTCGGGCACGCATGGATGCGGCATGATACGCGAGCCCCTTGGCGCCGCCCCTGCTGGGCACGGGATCGTCACACGTTGTCGGGAGAGAACGATGGAACAGCTGGAGCTCCGCCGCCACGCGTCCCGGGACGGGGAACGCGATGGGCTCTCCGAGCGCGGTCGGGCGATGGCAGAAGACGTCGGGCGAGCTCGAGGTATCCGCTATGACGCGATCTTCGTGTCGCCCGCGGCCCGCGCGGCGGAGACCGCGGCCTGGATCCTTCGTGGCGCCGGGCAACAGCTCCCGCCCGACCACGCGGTGATCCCGGGACTGGCCGGACAGGATGCGAGCGGTGGGTCGCCTGAGGGCATGGCCGCCGGGGTACGGGCGCTGCTCGACCAGGTCCCCGACGATGGGATCGGGCTCGCGATCAGCCACACACCGCTCGTGGAACGGGCCGCCGCCGGCCTGACCGGCACAACCGTCGAGCCGATGCGCGAGTGCGAGGGGCTGTTGATCACCCGGGCCGACGACGGGACGATCACCGTGGATGAGCTGCGGCTCCCCGCGGGCGCGTGACGGCCGCCACGGGCGTCCTGGGCCCGTCGCGTTCGGGTTCGCGCTCGGGCCGGCGCGCGGCCCCGTGCAGCTGTTGCCGTCGCACTGATCGTGCTCGGCGCGTGGTTCATCGTGTCCGGCTGCACGGCTGAGCCCGGCGCGCCCCCTTAGAAGTAGAACGCGGGCCACGGCGCGATATCGCTCCGGAAGAGCGCATCGGCGCGCGCCAACGACCCCGGCGTCACCTCATGCACGCGGTTCGCTCCGGCGAGCGTCGTCCACGTCACGCCGCCGACGAACGTCGACCCCACCGCGTTGGCAGAGCACCGCAGATCGGGCTCGCGGTCGGTGCGTGCGCACGTGCCGACGCCGTCGTCGACCTCGAGCAGGAACGTGCCGGCGGCCTCCGGCCGGAACGCGTCATCGACCTCGACGACCAGCGAGCCGCTGCCGGCGTATCCGCGTGCCGACCATGCGGCCGCGACGTCGACCGGACGAAGGAACAGCCCGTCTTCGAGATGCGGCCGGAGCGCACGGGGTTCCTCGAGGAGCCACTGCAACGGCTCGTCCACCGGTCGGAGGTCCACCTTGACCCGTGCCATCAGATCGATCGAGCAGAGGTAGCGCCACATCCCGATGTGGCTCTCCGGCGTCGTGGCCGCGAACCGCTTGACCTTGACCTCCGAGCTCGGGAGCCCGCGCGGCCACTCGTGCTTGATCCCGTACATCGCGAACGCGTCTGGCGTTCCGCTCGTCCTCGTTGGATCGCGTAGAACACGCGTTCGTCGTCCTTCTTCGACTCCCAGAAGCCGACGTCCATCCAGGTGTCGTCGACCTCGAGCGCGGCGGGCCGGTTCTCGATCGCGCGCTCGTAGATCCTGCGCATGACGGGAAGCGCCTCGTCGCGTGTGTGCAACGTGACGGTGCCGGTCGGCTCGGTGCCCTCCGCCCACGTGAGGTGGTCGAGCGCGATGTCGAGCTCCAGGTGGTGCGCCGCGTGCCCGAACCCGAAGCGGCCGTAGATCGCGCCCTGCGAGGCGAACAGCGAGGCCATCGACTCGCCGCGCTCGGCCGCTTGGTCGAGCATCATCACCATCAGCTCGCGGAGGATCCCCCGCCGCCGGTGCGTCGGCACGACGCCCACCATCGTGACACCGGCGGTCGGCACCCGCTCGCCGCCCGGCGCCACCATCCGCTGCGTGTATACGCCCGCACAGCCGACGATCCGGTCGTCGTCGAACGCGGCGAACGTCCGATCGAGCTCAGCGACCTTCTTGTCGGTCTCGACCTCTTCGGGATCGGGCCGCGGGTCGGAGAACGCGACGGCGAGCGACGCGAAGAAGTCGTCGAGCTCATCGGGGACGATCGCGCGGAAGAACAGGTCGCTCATCGGGCTCAGCCTATCGGCCGAGACCCTGCCGTTTCAGTCGAGCAGCGCGTCGAGGCCGACCGTCAAACCGGGCCGGTTCGCGACCGATCGGACCGCCAGCAGCACCCCCGGCGTGAACGCCGACCTGTCCAACGCGTCATGGCGGAGCGTGAGCACCTGGCCGGGGCCACCGAACAACACCTCTTCATGGGCGACGAGACCAGGCAACCGGACCGCGTGTACCCGAACGCCCTGGACATCTGCGCCTCGCGAGCTCGGGTCGGCCCCGATCGCATCGGGCGCGGACCAGTCGCCCGCGCGCGCCGCGTCGATCGCGCGCGCCGTCGCCAACGCGGTGCCGCTCGGCGCGTCGGCCTTGCCATCGTGGTGGAGCTCGATCACCTCCGCTGCGTCGAAGAACCGCGCCGCCTCGGCAGCGAACCGCAACAGCAACACGGCGCCGAGCGCGAAGTTCGGCGCGATCACGCAGTTGGCGTCGGCGCCGTCGGCGAGTGTCCGCACCTCGTCCAGGCCGTCGGCCGACAACCCGGTGGTGCCGACCACCACGTGCACCCCGTGCGCGAGGCACCATCGGATGTTCTCCAGCACGACGGACGGATGGGTGAAGTCGACCGCAACCTCGGCGTCGCCGAGCGCGTCGAGCGATCCCGCGATCGTGATGCCGTCGGCATCCTCGCCGGCATGGTCGGGGTCGACGGCGGCGACGAGTTCCAGGTCGTCGGCCGACGCGACGGCGCGACGAACCTCACGGCCCATCCGGCCGGCGGCGCCGAGGACGCCGACCGGGATCACGCGTGAACCCCGCGCAACCCCTTCATGCTCTTGGGTCCCACCACCGCGAGCGTCATCGGCTGCGACAGTACCCGGCGCGCCACCTCGCGCGCATCGTCGATCGTGACGGCGCGCACCCGCTTGAGCGTCTCGTCGAGCGTGAGGATCTCTCCGTGCGCGACCTCGGACTTCCCGAGCCGTGACATCCGGCTCCCCGGGTCCTCGAGCGACAGCACCGTCGACCCGAGCACATGGCGCTTCGCCCGATCGAACTCCTCGGGCGTGATGCCGCCGTCCCGCACGTCCTCGATCTCGTCGCGCATCACGCGGATCACCTCGTCGGCCTTCGCCGGCGTTGTGCCCGCATACGCGCTGAACACGCCGGCCTCGGTGTACTGCGAGTGGTAGCTGTACGCGGTGTACGCCAGCCCGCGCTTCTCGCGGATCTCTTGGAACAGGCGCGAGGACATCCCACCGCCGAGCACCGTGTTGGCGATGAGGAACGCGAACCGGTCGGGGTCGGTGCGCGGGAGCCCGTTGGTCCCGTACACGATGTGCGCCTGTTCGACGGGCTTTCGCCTGAGCGCGTTGTCGCCCGAGGGCTTGGGCGCACGCGCCGTCGAGCGGAGCGTCATCTTGGAGTGCCCGCGCGGCCCGAGCGGCTTTCCCACCTCCATGCGGTCGGCGAGGAGCGCAAGGAGCTTCTCGTGCTGCACGTTCCCGGCGACGGACACCACCATCCGGCCGGGCACGTAGTGACGCCGGTAGAACCCGCGAACCGACGCGCGCGTCGAAGATTTGATGCGCTCCTTGGTGCCGAGGATCGGACGGCCGAGCGGGTGGCCAGGCCACAGCGCCTCGGTGAACACATCGTGCACGAGGTCTTCGGGCGAGTCCTCGTGCATGTCGATCTCGGACAAGATCACGTCGGTCTCGGCGGCGAGATCGGTGGCCGCGATCGTCGAGTGCTGCAGCATGTCCACCAGGTGATCGACCGCCATCTCGAGGTCGCGGTCGAGCACGCGCGCGTAGTAGCACGTGTATTCCTTGGCAGTGAACGCGTTCACATCGCCGCCGACCGCGTCGAAGTCCTCCGCGATCTGCAGCGCGGTGCGGCGGTCGGTCCCCTTGAACAGCAGGTGCTCGAGGAAGTGGCAGTGCCCGCTGATCGCGGGGCGCTCATCACGGGAGCCGGCGAGCACCCACACGCCGATCGAGACGGAGCGGACGCCGGGCATCCGCTCCGTCACGACACGCAGGCCCGAGGTGAACTCGGTGCGTGTGATCGACATCGAGGTCAGCTGTCGCTGCCGTCGCTGGTGCCGGTGTCGGTGTCGGTGCTCCCGCCCTCGCGGTCACGGAAGCGCTTCCCCTGCCTCGGCGGCCGGTTGCCACGGTCCCGCGACGCGCCGCCGCGCGACCCGCCGCGGTCCGAACGTCCGCCGCCGCCGTCACCGCCGCCGGAGGTCTCGGCGCCTTCCGGCGCCTCCCACTCCGGGCCGACCGGCTTCAGGCTGATCTTGCCCTGCGGGTCGATGTCCTCGACCAGGACGGTGAGGTCGTCGCCTTCGCGGACCGCCTCCTCGACGCTCGACAGCCGCTTGCCTTTGCCGAGCTTCGAGATGTGCACGAGGCCGTCGCGGCCGGGCACGAGGTTCACGAACGCGCCGAAGGTCGTGGTCTTCACCACGCGGCCCTCGTAGGTCTCTCCCACCAGGACCGGGCGCGGGTTCGCGATCTCGTCGATCATGCGGGCCGCTTCGTCGGCACCCTCGCCGCCGCTGGACCCGATGAACACCGTGCCGTCGTCCTCGATGTTGATCTCGGCGCCGGTCATGGCGATGATCTCGTTGATCTTCTTGCCCTTGGGGCCGATCACCTCGCCGATCTTGTCGACCGGGATCTGGATCGTGATGATCTGCGGCGCGTTGGCGTTGACCTCCGCGCGCGGCTCGGGGATCGCGTCGAGCATCACGTCGAGGATCTTGCAGGCGCGCCTCCTTGGCCTGCTGGAGCGCCGCGCCGAGCACCTCGGCCGGCATCCCCGCGACCTTCATGTCGAGCTGGATCGCGGTGACGAACTCCTCCGTGCCGGCGACCTTGAAGTCCATGTCGCCGAGCGCGTCCTCGGCGCCGAGGATGTCGGTCAGCGTCACGAACTTGCCGTCGTCGGCGATCATGCCCATCGCGATGCCGGCCACCGGCGCCTTGAGCGGCACGCCGGCGTCCATCATCGACAGGGTCGAGCCGCAGACGCTCGCCATCGATGTCGACCCGTTGGACGACATCACGTCGCTCACGAGCCGCAGCGCGTAGGGGAACTCCTCCTCGTGGGGCACGACGGGGATCAGAGCGCGCTCGGCGAGCGCACCGTGGCCGATCTCGCGGCGGCGGGGCGAACCCACACGGCCGGTCTCCCCGGTGGAGTACGGCGGGAAGTTGTAGTGGTGGATGTAGCGCTTGGTGTCCTCGGGATCGAGCGTGTCGATCATCTGGGTCATGCGGAGCATGCCGAGCGTCGTCACGTTGAGCACCTGGGTCTCGCCGCGGCTGAAGATCGCGGAGCCGTGGGCCCGCGGCAGCACGCCAACCTCGGCCGACAGCGGCCGGATGTCCGTCGCGCCGCGGCCGTCCAACCGGACGCCCTGCTCGATCACGCGGCGGCGCATGACCTTCTTCTGGAGCGATTTCCACGCCGCCGAGAACTCCTGGCCGCGCTCAGCGAGGGCGTCCTCGCCGAGGGTCTCGGCCACGTGCGCCTTCGCTTCTTCTTTGACCGAGCCGAACGCCTCGTCGCGCGCCTGCTTGTCGGGCACGATCGCGGCTTCGAGCTTGCCGGCGAAGTTCGTTACACGGCGTCCCAGATGTCCTCGCCGTAGAGCGGGGTGGGCGTCGAACGCCATCTCGCTGGACGCCCGCTGCAGCAAGGAACTCCTCCTGGAACGCGATGATCTTCGCGATCTCGGTCTTCGCGACCTCGAGACCCTGGGCCACGACCTCTTCGGTCGGCGCGAGCGCGCCGCCGGACAGCAGCGGCCAAGTGTTGGTCGGCGCCTCGCCCTCGATCATCAGGATGTCGACGCCTCCGTCGGCCGTCTTGGAACCGGCGATCACGATGTCGAACGTCGCGTCCTCGGTCTCCAGGTAGGTCGGGTTGACGGTCCAGGTGCCGTCGATCAGGCCGAGGCGCACCGCGGCGACCGGTCCGTCGAACGGAAGGCCCGCGAGCCCGACCGCGCACGCGGCCGCGTTCATCGCGGGGATGTCGTAGGGGTTCTCCATGTCGACGGAGAGCACGGTGACGACGACCTGCACCTCGTCGCGGAAGCCCTCCTTGAAGGTGGGCCGCAACGGGCGGTCGATCAGCCGCGCGGTGAGGATCGCGGTCTCGCCCGGCCGGCCTTCACGCCGGAAGAACGAGCCCGGGATCTTGCCCGCGGCGTAGGCCCGCTCTTCGACGTCGATCGTGAGCGGGAAGAAGTCGATCCCCTCGCGAGGGTTGGAACGGACGCAGGTGGCGAGCACCTGGGTCTGGCCGTACGTGACGACGACGGCTCCGTCGGCGAGCTTCGCGAGCTTGCCGGTCTGCATCGTGAGGTCGTGCGCGCCGATCTGGCGCGACATCTCGGTGACCATCCGGTCGGGTCCTCCTTGAACTCAGTGGCGCGCGACGCGCGCCGGCTTCATGAGTGAGGGCGGCGGCCGGTTGTCAGTGGTGAGCCTCCGAACCGCATGGCTGCGGGGACTCGCGACTGAGAACCGACCGGCGTCGGGGTGGCCTCCCTCGGGGCCGGGCTTGGGCTTCGGACATCACCCCCCTGGGTGTGGAACGGGCCCCCGGCGGGGCCCAGAAGCACGGCCTCAGCGACGGAGGCCCAGCTTCGCGACGATGTCGCGGTACCGGGCGATGTCTTCGCGCTTGAGGTACTCCAGCAGCCGGCGGCGGCGGCCGACGAGCATCAGCAGGCCGCGGCGGCTGTGGTGATCGTGCTTGTGCATCTTGAGGTGCTCGGTCAGGTCCGTGATGCGCTTGGTCAGCACGGCGATCTGCACCTCTGCAGAGCCAGTGTCGCCCGTCGACCGGGCGTGCTCCGTGATGATGGCGGTCTTGTCTTCCTTGGTCAGCGTCATGTTCGGGGACAAGGCTACCAGTGCAGGTCAGGGCCGTCCGAGGGCCTATCCGAGGGCCTGGGCGGGGACTTCGGCCCGGGTCCGGACCACGTCGGCCTCGATCGCCGCGACCAGCGCCTCGATGTCCTCATACCGCTCCTCGTCGCGCAGACGGCCCCAGAACTCGATCGACAAGGGCTCCCCCGGCAGGTCGGGCCCGTCGTAGTCCAGGAGGAACGCCTCGACGTGCAACGGCTCGACCCCGAAGGTCGGGTTCGTCCCGACGTCGAAGGCGGTCCGGTAGCGCCGGCCGCGGTGCTCCGCGACCCCTGCGTAGATCCCCTGGCCCGGCAGGAGCAACCGCGGCCACGTCCGGAGGTTCGCGGTCGGATACCCGAGCCCCTTGCCCCGGCCGTGGCCGGTGACCACCTCGCCGTCGAGGACGAACCGCCGGCCGAGCGCCTTGAGCGGCCAGATCAGGTCGCCCTCGGCGAGCGCGTCGCGGATCGATGTCGACGACACCGTCCGGCCGTCGATCTCGACCAAGGGCACCGCCTCTGCGGTCAGGCCGATGGGAGCGCCCAGGTCGGGCAGCGTCGCCATCGTTCCGCGCGCCTTGAACCCGAAGGTGAAGTTCGCGCCCATCGCGGCGTGGACCGCGTGCACACCATCGACCAGCGTGTCGGCCACGAACGTCTCGGCCGGGATCAAGGAGAAGTCGCGGTCGAACGCGAGCACGATCAACACGTCGATGCCGGCGGCCTCGATCAAGTTCGCCTTGCGCTCCACGGTCGTCAGCAGACGCGGCTGATCGCCCGGTGACAGCACCTCGCGCGGGTGCCGGTCGAACGTGATCGCGACGCTTCGGACGCCGCGAGCCCCCGCCTCGTCGACGACACGACGGAACACCGCCTGATGCCCGAGATGGACACCGTCGAAGAACCCGACCGTGACGACGCTCGGTGCGTCGTCCAGGGGAAGCGCCCCGACACCGTGGAGGACCTGCATCGCAGGCAGGCTAGTCGAACGGCCGACCGGCATGCCTGGGCTACCATCGAACGGTGGAAGGCGGATCCGAGCCGGGCGCGGGCCGGGCGCGTGAGGCATACGTCGTCGGCCATCGCGGTGTCCACAGGCGCCCCTCCGGCGAAGCGCCCCCGCTGCCGAAGGCGCCATGGTGGCCACGCATCGTCGCGATCCTCGTCGTCGTGATCCTGCTTGGGTTCGTGATGGTCGCCGCCTTCGGCTCGGACCCGCCGGCGGGGCTCCTCGCGTGGTTCGCCCGATTCCAGCACGAGCCGATCGTGTCGATCGCGAAGGTGCTCAATTGGTTCGCGACCAAGACGGGCATCATCGTGTTGCGCGTCGCCATGGCGATCGTGCTCCTGGCGTTCCTCCGGCTCCGCCACGGGTTCGTCGCGATCATCGCGATCGGCGCGACGGACCTATTGGCGACGTCGCACTTCCTGCAGTTCCCACTCGACGCCCCCACGAGTCCGGTGATCGTGCCGCCGACGAGCGGCATCTGGTACTTCCCTGCGTCAGCGATCGCCTCGCTCGCGATCACGCTCGGGGTGATGGTCTTCGCGCTCGCGCCGCTCGGGCCATGGCGGCGGCGTGCGTTCGTCCTGGCCGCGGCGTTCGGGATCCTGGTCGTCCTCGCGCGCGCGGTCCTCGGCGCGACCTACGTCTACGCGGGGGCGTACTCGCTCGCGCTCGGGTTCACGGTCGCGGCGTTCGCCTTCGGATGGCTCGCGCCCCCTGAGGCGTTCCCAGTCTCGTATCGACGAGGCGGGAACGCCGCCCACCTCGAGCTCACCAGCGACCGGGTCGAGGCGATCACCCGCGCGCTCCGCGACCAGCTCGGCCTCAGGGTGACCGGCGTCGAACCCTTCGGCGCGGAGGGCTCCGGCGGCTCCACACCCCTGTTGATGAGCCTGGACGACGGGTCGCGCGTCTTCGGCAAGATCCTCGCGACGAGCCACGTCAGGTCCGACCGTTGGTACCGGACGATTCGCACCATCATGTACGGGCGTCTCGAGGACGAGACATCGTTCTCGTCGGTGCGGCAGCTGATCGGCCAGGAGGACTACGCGCTCCGACTGCTCGACGACCAAGGGTTCCACGTGGCGCACACGTACGGGATCGTCGAGCTCACGCCCAACCAGGAGTACCTGCTCGCCGAGCAGTTCTTCGACCACGCCGACACCCTCGGGCACGCGACCGTCAACGACGCGGTCATCGACCAGGGCGTGCGACTCGTCCGGCGCCTCTGGGACTGGGGACTCGCACACCGCGATCTCAAGCCCGCGAACATGCTGGTCGTCGAGGGGCACTTGCAGGTGATCGACGTGTCCGGTCTCGAGGTTCGTCCGTCGCCCTGGCGGCAGGCTGTCGACCTCGCAAACATGATGCTCGTCATGGCGCTTCGAACCGACGCTCCTCGCGTCTACGACGCCGCGCTTCGATACTTCACGCCCGACGACGTGGCCGAAGCCTTCGCGGCCGCGCAGGGGATGGCCATCCCGACGGAGCTGCAGCGCTACCTGAAAGAAGATCCACGCGACCTGATCGCGGAGTTCCGCGAGCTGGCGCCACCCCGCCCGCCCATCTCGATCCAACGATGGAGCTCACGACGGATCGGGCTGACCGTCGCGGTCGTCGGGGGATCGATGGTGCTCGCGATCTGGTCCTTCGAGGTCTTCTTCCACGTCCTCGATTGAGCTACGCCGGCGCGAGGATCACGAGCGGGCGCGCCTTCCCGCCGTCGTCGCGATAGACGCCGACCAGCCTGCCGTCGGGGTCGTACACGCCGTAGGGGCCCTCGATCGCCGCGGGCCCGAGGATCCTGCCGTGCCATGCCGCGATCGCCTCCTCCGCGATCAGCTCACAACGAGGAAGATGCGCGACGGCCCGATCGAGGGCCAACGGCTCGCCCGGGTCGTCCGGCGGGTGGGCGTCGGCGACGTCGAACGGGCCGATCGCGGTGCGCCGCAACGCGGTGAGGTGTGCGCCGCAGCCGAGCGCTTCGCCAACGTCGGCGGCGAGCACACGGACGTACGTCCCGCCGCTCACCGCAGCGACGAAAGTCACGTCGTCCCTCGCCCGCGAGGTCCGCTCGAACCGGTCGACCCGCACGATACGCGCCGGTGCCTCAAGCACCTCGCCCTTGCGGGCGGCCTCGTGCAGCGTCCGGCCGCCGACCTTGACCGCGGAGAACGCGGGCGGGCGCTGGGCGCTCGCGCCGACCTTCGCCGCCATCGCGGCGTCGATCGCGTCGTCGGTGACGTCACCGTCGCCGTGCGGGTCACGTCGCCGTCGGCGTCGAGCGTCGCGGTCTCCACACCGAGCCGCATCGTGCCCTCGTAGACCTTGGTGAGGTCGCCGAGGAACCGGAGCAATCGCGTCGCGCGGCCGACGCCCATCACGAGGAGGCCGGTCGCCATCGGATCGAGCGTCCCCGCGTGTCCGACCTTCCGCGTACCGAGCGACCTGCGGACGATCGCGACCGCGTCGTGCGACGTGATACCGGCCGGCTTGTCGATCAGGGCGATGCCGTCGGGTCCGGCGCTCCGCCGCTCCTCGCTCACGAGGCCGACGTCACGGCCTCGCGGAGCCGGCGGATCGTCTCCGCGGGTCCAACCTCGCTGGTGTAGCCGGCGGCGAGACGGTGGCCGCCGCCGCCGAAGGCGGCGGCGACGGCGCTCAGGTCGCGCGCCCCGCGCGACCGGACGCTCACCTTGAACCGGCCGTCGCGCTGCTGCTTCACCAGCGCCGCGGTGTCGGCGTCCCGCGTCGCGCGCAAGACGTCGATCAGATCATCGACATCGCCGGCCTCGGCGCCCGCCTGCTCCAGATCGGACCACAACACATAGGTCCACACCAGGTCGGCGGCCGCGTCGAGCTCAGCACGGTCCATCGCCACGCCGAGCACGTCGAGGTACGCGGCGCGATTGTTCTCGTAGAGGACCTGCGACAGGTGCGCGTGATCGAAGGGATACTCGCGCAGCCGCGCTGCCAACCGGAGCGTCTCCGGCGTCGCCGCTTCGTACTGGAAACGCCCGGTGTCCGTCACCAACCCCGCGTACAAGCAGATCGCGCTCTCTGCGCTCAGGTCGCCGCCGATCGCGTCGAGCAACCGTGCGACGACCTCACAGGTGCTCGAGGCGTCGGGGTCGACCAGCCGGATGGTGCCCCGGCCGTCGTTCGAGCGGTGGTGGTCGATCCAGATCAGTTCCCCCGCCGCATCGGCCGCCCCACCGAGCGAGCCCAGCCGATCGAACGCCGCACAGTCGCAGGTCACCATCACGGCCGGCGCCGACGGGAACGCGTCGACCGGAACGACGAGTCCAGCGACCGGCAGCGCGGCCGCCCACGGCGGGAGTTCCAGCGGCTCGTTGGGGAACGAGACCACCACCTTCGTACCTCGCGCGACCAGATGGTGTGCGAGTCCCAAGCTCGATCCGAGCGCGTCGGCATCCGGATTGACGTGGCAGGCGATCGCCACCTCCGGCGCGTCGCGCAGCACCGCGGTCGCGCGCGCGAGCTCGTCAGCTTCCGTCGGCATCGGTATGCACCTGATCCAGCAACTGGTCGATCCGCTCGGCCGAGGCGGGCAGCACGTCATGCTCGAACCGCAGCTCCGGCGTGACCTTGAGCCGGATCTGACGCCCGAGCTCACGACGGAGATGCGGCGCCGCGGAGCGCAGGGCGGCCCGCGTGCCCGCGGCCGCCTTCTCATCGCCCAGCACCGTGTAGAAGACCCAGGCGACGTGGAGATCGGGTGAGACCTTCACCCCCGTCACCGTGACGAAGCCGACCCGGGGGTCCTTCAACCCCTGGATCGCCTCGGCGAGGATCTCGCGGAACTCCTCGCCGACCCGGTCGGTGCGCGGTCCTTGCGGCATGCCTCCAGGGTACCGGCGCGCTCCACGTCCTCAGCGAGCCGCGTCCCTACTCGTCCTCGGGCCACCACACCTGCAGCTCGCGGTCGATCACCTCGACCTCGAGCCACGCCTCGACCCGCTTGCCGACCGACAGCATCACGCGCCGCAACTGATGTTGATCCGGACCGACCGCGGCAACCGCGATCGTCGCCCGTTGCCACAGGTCCTGGTGGTCGACCTCGGCGACACTCACCGCGAACGTCTGCCGCAGGGCCGCGGTCAGGCCTTTGACGACATGGCGTTTCTCTTTGAGGGAGTGCGCTCCTGGGATCCGCAGATCGAACCGCTCGACGGCGACGACCACGGCGCTAGATGCTGCGCGCGACCTCTTCGACCTCGTAGGCCTCGACGAGGTCGCCGTCCTTGAGGTCCTGATAGTTCTCCAGGCCGATCCCGCACTCGTAGCCGTCACGGACCTCGCCGACGTCGTCCTTGAACCGGCGAAGCGACGCGATCCTGCCGTCGTATACGACGACGCCGTCGCGTACGAGCCGGGCCCGAGCGTTACGCCGGATCACGCCCGAACGCACGTAGCTCCCGGCGATCACACCGAGCTTCGGCACCCGGAAGGTCTGCCGCACCTCCGCCTCGCCGAGGATCCGCTCGTGTTCCTCCGGCTTCAACAGGCCGGACAGCGCGGACTTGATGTCGTCGATCGCGTCGTAGATCACCCGGTACGTGCGGATGTCGACGCCTTCCCTCTCGGCGAGCTCGCGCGCGCCGGCCGAGGGCCGCACGTTGAAGCCGACGATGATCGCGTCGGAGGCCATCGCGAGCGTGACATCGTTCTCGGTGATGCCGCCCGCGCCCGCGCGCACGATGTTCACCCGGACCTCGTCTTGCGGCAGCTTCAGCAGCGAGTCCTCGAGCGCCTGGACCGACCCCTGGACGTCAGCCTTCACGATGATGTTGAGCTCGGTAACGACATCGGAGCCGGTGCGCCGGAGGAGATCCTGCAGCGTCGCCCGACGTGCGGTGACCAGCTCGGCCTGACGGGACTTCGCCTCGCGCTCCTCGGCGATGTGTCGCGCCTCCCGCTCGTCCTCGACCTCACGGAAGTCGTCGCCGGCGCTCGGGACATGGCTCCAGCCGAGGATCTGCACCGGCTTGGACGGCCCGGCGTAGTCGACCGGCTGGCCGTTCTCGTCCTGCATCGCGCGGATCCGGCAGTACGCCGTACCGGCGATCAAGGCGTCGCCCACCTCGAGCGAGCCCTTCTGCACGAGCACGGTCGCGACCGGTCCGCGACCGCGGTCTAGGTGCGCCTCGAGGACGGTCCCTCGCGCGAGCCCGCTCGGGTCGCCCTTCAGGTCCGCGAGGTCCGCAACGACGAGCAGCGTGTCGAGCAACGTGTCGAGGTTGAGGTTGGCCTTGGCCGAGACGTCGACGAACTCAAAGTCGCCGCCCCATTCCGACGGGACGACACCACGCTCAACGAGCTGCGTGCGCACGCGGTTCGGGTCGGCTTCATCCTTGTCGATCTTGTTGACCGCGACGACGATCGGCACGTTGGCCGCCTTCGCGTGGTCGAGCGCCTCGAGCGTCTGCGGCATCACGCCGTCGTCCGCCGCCACCACCAGCACGGCGATGTCGGTGACGCTCGCGCCGCGGGCGCGCATGGCGGTGAACGCCTCGTGGCCCGGCGTGTCGATGAACGTGATCTCGCGCTGGCCGACGTGCGCCTGGTACGCGCCGATGTGCTGGGTGATGCCGCCGAACTCGCCGGCGACGACGTCGGTGGAGCGGATCGCATCGAGCAGCTTGGTCTTGCCGTGGTCGACGTGGCCCATGATCGTGACGACCGGAGCGCGGGTCACGAGGGCCTCGATGTCGATGTCCTCGCCCTCGTCCTGCACCTTCAGCTCGTCCTCGAGGCCGATGATCTCGGCGGCGTAGCCGAGCTCGACCGCGATGAGCTCGATCTGCTCGTCGGTGAGCGACGTGGTCGCCGTGACCATGTCGCCCGCCATGAACAAGATCTTCACGATCTCCGCCGGCGACCGGTCGGTCTTCTCGGCGATCGTCTGCGGCGTCGCGCCGTGGATCACCTGGAGCATGGGACCCGACGGGATCACGGGCGCGGCGGGCTCGGGCCGGCGGCGCTGCTTCGGCGCCTGCTTCGGCTCGGCGGGCGGCGTGGGAGTCGTCGGCGCGGCCGGTGCCGGCGCCTTGGCCTTGGCCGCGGCCGATTCGGCGGCAGGCTTCGGCTTCGGCTTGGCGCGTGGCTTGCGTGGCTGTGGCGGCGGCTCAAGCACCTCGCGCGGCTTGGCGGGCGCGGCCGTCGCCTTGCCGCCCGACGCGCGAAGGCGCGGCACCATGTCCTCGGGCACGCTGGAGGAGGCGGACTTCCCCGCCACACCCATATCGGCCAGCGACGCCAGCAGTTCCTTGCTGGTCACGCCGAGCTCTTTGGCAAGCTCGTGAACCCTCACGTCTCTTCCTTCACCTCGAACAACCGGTCCGTAAGCCTACTTGCTTGTTCCGCGCCGATGCCGGTCCGAAGCGTCCGAGCGATCCCCAGCGGCACCGCGGCCTCGATGCACGCGCGCGCCGGATGGACGTATGCCCCTCGCCCGAGGCGCGTGCCGGGCGGATCGACCTCCACCGAGCCGGTGGGCAGGCGCACCACCCGGATGAGCGACGGACGCGGCGCGCTCTCGCGGCACCCGGCGCAGGTGCGAAGCGGGACGTGACCCCGCCGCATCGGCTAGCGCCCCGCCGGAGCCTCCGGCGCCGCGGCGGCCTGCGACTCCGACTTGATGTCGATCCGCCAGCCCGTCAGCCGCGCCGCGAGCCGGGCGTTCTGGCCTTCCTTCCCGATCGCCAGCGACAGCTGGTAGTCGGGCACGATGACCTGCGCCGTCTGCGAGTCGGGATCGACGATCACGCGCGTCACCTTGGCGGGCTGCAGTGCGTTCGCGACCAGCTCAGCGGCGTCGTCGGACCACGGCACGACGTCGATCTTCTCGCCGCGGAGCTCCGTGACGACGTTGCGAACGCGCGACCCTTTCGGACCTACGCACGCCCCGACCGGGTCGACGGCGGGCTCGTTGGACCACACCGCGATCTTCGAGCGGTGGCCGGGCTCACGCGCGACGCCGCGGATCTCCACCACGCCGTCCTCGATCTCGGGCACCTCCATCTCGAACAGCCGCTTGAGCAGCCCGGGGTGCGTGCGGCTGACGACGATCTGCGGCCCCTTGACGCCTCGGCGTACCTCGGTGATGTAGGCCTTCAGACGCTCGCCGTTGCGGTACGGCTCGGACGGCACCTGCTCGGCCTGCGGCAGCAGCGCCTCGACCTTGCCGAGGTCGAGCAGCGTGTAGCGGCGCTCGGACTGCTGCACGATTCCGGTGACGACGTCACCCTCGCGCCCCGCGAACTCCTCGTAGGTCATCTCGCGCTCGGCGTCACGAAGCTTCTGGAAGATCACCTGCTTGGCCGTCTGCGCGCCGATCCGTCCGCGGAAGTCCTCGGTGACCTCGACCTCCTTCTCGGTTAGGACCTTCATCTCGACGCCCTCGCCGTCCTCGGTGTCGACCTCCTCGAGCTCCTGCTGGAACATGCGCATGTCGCCGTTCTCGGGGTCGATCTCGGCGCGGAACCCGACGAAGTCGTCGTCGGCGTCGGGGTGCTCCTGCTTCCACGCCGTCTTGTACGCGGCGCCCATCGCCTCTTCGAGGCCCTGCAGGATCGTCTCGAACGCGACGCCCTTCTCCCGCTCGAGCTCCCGGAGCGCGGTGATCATGTCTGGGTTCATACCGCGCTCCCCTTCAGCTCGGCGCTCCAGTCGGCGACCGTGCGCGCGGAGCGGATCGCCGCAACGGGGATCGTCCGCCGCGCACCGTCGACGTCGAGCTCGACGTGGTGGTCGTTCGCGGCGAGCAGCAGCCCCTCGTGCACGCGCGCGTCGTCGACCGGCTCGTCGGTCTTGAGCTTCACCCGCGAGCCGATCGCTCGAGCGAAGTGTGCCGGCATGTTGAGGGGATGCTCGATCCCGGGCGAGCTCACCTCGAGCTCGTAGCGACCGCCACCGAAGTTCTCGAGTTCGAGGCGGCGCGCAATCTTGTCCGACAGCGCGGCGATCGTGTCGAGGTCCAGGCCGCCGTCGCGGTCGACGGTCACCCGCAGGGTCGGCCGGCCGCCGGCGCCGCCACCGAAGGTGACGTCGAACAGCTCGAACCCCGCCCCTTCCACGACGGGCCGAACAAGCGTCTCGGCATCCACCACGACCCCAACCCTTCCCAAACGAAAGGTGGGCCGACGCCCACCTCCGAACACGACCGTTACGAACGTTTGCGCAGGCAGTATAGCGCGCGACGCTCCGGACCGAGCGCGACTGCATCGCAGCGCAGTCGTTGACGCGCGCGGCTGCGGCGTGCGACCATCGCCGACCTGATGACGACTCGGCAGGCATGCTGGTGGCGCGAGGGCTCGTGGAGCCGGGCGCCCTCGCGCGCCTGACGCGTCCGATCCACCCGCGTCGCTCACGAGCCCCGGACCGAACGGTCCGGGGTTCACGTGTATCCGGGACCCGTACGAGAGGATTGGAGCCGATGACCCCGTCGCTGCAGGTGCACCCCGACCGCGAGAGCTTCGACCGCCTCGCGGCCAGCTGGCCGCTCGTGCCGGTGTGGGCCGAGGTGCTCGCCGACGTCGGAACCCCGGTCGGCCTGTTCCCCGCGATCGCTGGCGACGGACCGGGCGTGCTGTTCGAGTCCGTCGAACGGTCAGAGCGGTGGGGCCGGTACTCGTTCGTCGCGGGCGACCCCGCCGCGGTGCTCATCGCCGATGATGCCGGCGTGCACCTGCGCGATGTCGCGCGCGAGTTGCCCACGGGCGAGCCGTCGCGCCGGTTGACCCCGCGCGAGGCGCTGCGTGCCGTGGTCAACGGGCTGCGAGCGCCCCGGCCCGAAGGGCTCCCGCCGATCACCGGCGGGTTGATGGGCTGCGTGAATTACGAGGCGGCGACGCTGCTCGACGGCCATCCGGCACCGCACCCCGCGGATGCGCCGGTGCCGCCGATCGCGCTGCTCGTGATCGACCGCTCGGTCGTCTTCGATCACTGGCGCCAACGTTTGGTGCTGGTCGTGCATGCGCAGCGCGGCGGATACGACCACGCCGTCGATTCACTTGAGGAGCTCGCGGCCAAGGTCGCGTCGGCGCCGGCGCTGCCGTTGCTCGCGGCGGTGGACGGCGCGCCATCCGACGGCGACGCCAACATGGAGGACGAGGCCTACCGGGGAATCGTCTCGAGCTTCAAGGAACACATCGCCGCCGGCGACATCTACCAAGGGGTCCCCTCGCGCCGGGTCACCTTCCCGGCGCCCGGCGGCGGCCTGCCGATCTACCGGCAGCTCCGTGTGTCGAACCCCGCGCCGTACATGTTCTACCTGCGCCTCCTGGAGATCGAGCTCGCCGGCTCCTCCCCCGAGCCGCTCGTCCGCGTCGAGGGCCGTCGCGTGATGACGCGTCCGATCGCGGGCACCCGTCCGCGCGGGCTCACCGACGTCCGCGACCGCCTGCTCGAGCACGAGCTCCTCGCCGACCCGAAGGAACAGGCCGAACACGCGATGCTGGTCGACCTCGCCCGCAACGACCTCGGCCGCGTGTGCATCGCGGGAAGCGTCCGGCCAACCGAGCTGATGGAGGTCGAGCGGTTCTCCAAGGTGATGCATATCGTGTCGACCGTGGAGGGCGACCTTCGGCCCGACATGGAGCCGATCGACGCGCTCGCGGTCACCTTCCCCGCCGGAACGGTGACCGGCGCGCCGAAGCGGCGTGCGATGGAGTTGATCGCCGAACACGAGCCGACCGCGCGGGGCCCCTATGCCGGCGCGGTGGGCTACCTCACCTTCGCGGGCGACCTCGACTTCTGCATCACGATCCGGACCGCGGTGGTCGCCGGCGACGAGGTCAGCATCCAGGCCGGCGCCGGCGTGGTCGCCGACTCGGATCCCGAGACCGAGCTCGGTGAGACGCGCGCGAAGGCCGCGGCGCTGTTGCCCGCGGTCGCCCCGATGGAGGCCAACGCATGATCCTCGTCGTCGATCACTACGACTCGTTCACGTACAACCTCGTGCAGCTGATCGAGAGCCTCGGCCGGTCGACCGTCGTCGTGAAGTCCGACGAGAAGCCGACGTCAGACCTCATCGCGATGAAGCCCGACGCCGTCGTCCTCTCGCCAGGCCCGGGCCACCCGCGAGCGGTGGGCACCTTCGCCGGGTTGCTGGAGCAGTTGCCGAACCTGACCCCGGTGCTCGGGGTCTGTCTCGGCCATCAGGCGATCGGCTTGGAAGCCGGCGGCACGGTCGACCGCACGACCCCGGTGCACGGCAAGGCGTCGTTCGTCTATCACGACGGGCGCGGGATCTTCGAAGGGATCGCCAACCCGTTCGAGGCAGCGCGGTACCACTCGCTGATCGTGGAGCGCGATAACTTGCCCGACGAGCTCGAGCTCACCGCCTGGACCGAGGACGGGTTGGTGATGGCGACGCAGCACCGTGCGATGCCGCGCTTCGGCGTGCAGTTCCATCCCGAGAGCATCCTGACCCCCGAGGGGCCTCGGATCGTCGAGCGGTTCCTCGCGTTGGCCTGAGTCGCCCGCTCGTTACGGGATCGGGCAGCCGGGACCGGCGGCGAACGCGCCGCTGTTCGGCGCGACCCGGCACGCGTGCTCGTCGACCGCGACGAAGTCGCGAGCGGGGATCTGCTTGAGCTGGTCGACGAACGCGTACGTCCAGCGGGGGTCAACCGTGCCTTGGAAGTACCAGTCGCTGCCGTTGTCGGCGACGATCAGGCCATAGCGCTTCATCGCCTTGATCACGACACGCGCCGCCGGGCTGAAGTGGCTCGCGTCGAACCCTGCCTTCAGCCGGAACCGCGCCCCCATCGGCGGGCACCGGCGATCCTTCGTGCCGGCTTCGTGGCGCGCCGGCCAGATGTAGGTGTCGTGCGTGCACGCGGCCGTGACGCGGATCGCATGGTCCACGTCGCCCGCGGCCACCTCGTCGTAGCGGAGCAGCCCCGCCATGATCGGCAGTCCCGCGGCATCGGCACTCGTCCAGCCGGCCGGGCGCAGCGCGTTGGATGTCAGGTCGTACACGGCGCCAGACCCCGCCGTCGGACTGCCACCGTTCCAGTGCGCTGCGTACAGCTCGGAGAGCGTGCACGTGTCCTTGTTGAGCATGATCGCGTGCCGGTCGGATCCGCCCTCGATGTGGGTGTCCGACCCGAACGGGTAGGGACCGGGATCGCTCTCGTCCGTGTACGTGAAGTCGA
Source organism: uncultured Actinomycetes bacterium (assembly GCA_963792215.1). Taxonomy (GTDB): domain Bacteria; phylum Actinomycetota; class UBA4738; order UBA4738; family HRBIN12; genus AC-51. The sequence continues at coordinate 148,007 of CAWBVL010000002.1, read as the reverse complement.
CGGACACATCCGGGTGCGTGTCGTCCACCACGTCGAAGGGGATCCCGTACGACGGCGGCCCGAAGTCCGGATGCAGGAACGTGCGCTTGGCGTGCATCGCACGCTTCCACATGTCGGAGTGCGGGCTCACCGGAAGCTTCGACACGTTCAGGTGCCAGACGTTGTCCGCGGGGAAGATCTCGCAGGCGGTGCCCTCGACCGGGACGGCCGGGGCGGGCGCAATCGACGCGGCGCCGATCAGCGTCGCGACAACCAGCACGATGGCCGTCCGTGTCCCCCGCACCTCCCAGTCATCGGCCGCGCGGCAGGCTACGGTTGAGCCCGAGATGGCCCATGCCCCAGCCGAGCGGACCGGCTTCCTGCAACGTCCGTCCATCGGCTTGCTGGGCGGTCTGGTCGCGATCCACTTGCTCGTCCTCGTGGTGATCGTCGCCAAGGCGTCCTCCCTCGGCGCCATCGACGCCGACGTGGGTCGCGCGTTCCGGATCGCCACCTCCCCCGCGATCCCGTACCGGAACTTCCCGGTGGAGTTCATGCCGCTGCAGACCGCGGCCGACCGGTTGCTCGCCGGCGGGACGATCGGCGCGGCCGCGACACGGATCGCTCTGCTCGCCTTCGTCGGGGACCTCGCGGCCGCGGGCGCGCTGGTTTGGGGCTGGAGCCGCCGCGTCGCCGCCACCTATCTGATCCTGTCGCTTCCGCTCCTGCCGTTCCTGTACCTCCGGTTCGACCTCGTGTCGGTCGCGCTCGCCGCGTGGGCCTACGCGTGGCTGCGTCGGCAGCACGGGGAGCTCGGCGGCGGCGCGCTCGGACTCGCCGTGATGGCGAAGCTGTGGCCGATCGCGCTCGCCCCCGTTCTTTGGCTGCGACGCGAGCGACGCGGGCTCGTCGTCGCCGCCGCGGTCTGCGTGGTGATCGGCGCGTGGTGGTACCTCACCGGCGGACCGAAGGGCCCGTTCCAGGTGCTGTCGTTGCGCGACACGCGCGGCTGGCACGTCGAGAGCGTGATCGGGTCGTTCCAGTGGGTACTGCACCGCGGCGACGCGTATCGCGAGGCCGACGCGATGCGGATCGGCGACGTCGCCACCTGGATGAAGGCGTTGCTGGGCCTCGGGCTGGTCCTCGTCGAGGTGTTCATCTGGCGGCGCGCGGCGATCGACCGGCGCGACCCGATGGGAGCGGCGTCGCTCGCGGCGGTCGCGGCGCTCGGCGTCTTCGCGCCGATCCTGTCGATGCAGGCGGCCGCGTGGTTGCTGCCGTTCGCGGCGCTGGCGCTCGACGGCGATCACGACGAGCGGCACACCGGCGGTGTCGCGGCGGTCGCGATCGCCCTCACCGGCATGATCGCGATCGTCTGGCATGACCACGCGACCCAGCCGGCCGCGTGGGTGCCGTGGCTGGTCCTGCTGCGGAACCTCGTGTGGATCGACGTGGTGGTCTCGTGGGTGCGCGTGCCGGTGCTCGAGCGGCCGGTGCTCGAACCGGAGCCGGTGCCGCAACGCCGCGCGACCGATACCGATCCCGAGGGGATCGACGCGGTCCTGCCCTTCGACGCGGAGTAGCGGCCCTCAGTCGGCGCGGTTGGCGGCCTTCTCAGCGGCGACGGTGCGCGCCTCCGTGAGCAACGCCTCGACCAGTTCGTCCTCAGGCACCTTGGCGACAGTCTCGCCGCCACGGATCACGAACCCGAGACCGTTGCCGCTCGCGATGCCCACGTCGGCCTCGCGCGCTTCCCCCGGTCCGTTCACCACGCATCCCATCACCGCTACGCGGATCGGCACATCGAACTCCTCGGCGTGGATCGCGGCCTCGACCTTCTTGGTGAGCTCGAGGACGTTCACTTCGGCGCGCCCGCACGACGGGCACGCGACCAGGTCCAGCCCGCGCTCACGCAACCCGAGCGACTGGAGGATCGCGTTGCCGACCTTGACCTCCTCGACGGGGTCGTCGGTGAGCGAGACGCGGATCGTGTCTCCGATCCCTTCGGCCAGGAGCGTCCCGATCCCGACCGCCGACTTCACGCCACCCATGGGCATGGGGCCCGCCTCGGTCACACCCAAGTGCAGCGGGTAGTCACAGGCCTCGGCGAGCTGGCGGTAGGCCTCGATCATCACCGCGGGGTTCGAGTGCTTGACGCTGATCTTGATGTCGAAGAAGTCCTCGTCCTCGAGGATGCGCGCCTCGTGCATCGCGGATTCGACGAGCGCTTCGGGTGTCGGCGAGCCGTACTTCTCGAGCAGCTCCTTTTCCAGGGAGCCGGCGTTGACCCCGATCCGGATCGGCACGCCGCGGGCCTTCGCCTCGCGCGCGATCAGCCGAACCTTGTCGTGGTACTTGATGTTGCCGGGGTTGATCCGGAGGCCCTGGATGCCCGCCTCAAGAGCGGCCATCGCGTACTTCCACTGGAAGTGGATGTCGGCGACCACGGGCACCGTGGACTTCGCCGCGATCGCGACCAGCGCCTCGGCGTCCTCCCAGTGCGGGACCGCGACCCGCACGATGTCGACGCCGGTCGCCACGAGCGAGGCGATCTGCTGCAGGGTGGCGTTGATGTCGGCGGTCTTGGTCGTCGTCATCGACTGCACCGAGACGGGCGCGTCGCCGCCGATCGCGACACGGCCGAGTTGCAGCTGTCGGGACTTCCGCCGTTCCGTCATCTCTCGGACCCAGTCTCCCAGCGAACGGGGCTTAGGCCCCGAACACGTGGAACGTGATCGTGCGGTCCTTGGGCTCGTCCATCTCGAAGAAGATCAGCCGCTGCCAGGTCCCGAATGCCGGCTCGCCGGCGATGACGGGGATCGCGTGCGAGGTCGCCGACAGGAGCATCGCCTTGACGTGGGCGTGGCCGTTCTTGCGCTCGTCTTCGTGCAGATTCTGGGTGCGGATATCGAAGTCGTCATGCTGGTAATAGACGCCGTCGTGCGGGATCGCCTCCGTCACGTGGCGGCGGAAGTCGGCGAGCGCGCCGTCCTCCCACTCGTTGATCAATAGGGCGCAGGTCGTGTGGGCGCAGAACGCGACGGCCATGCCGTCGGTGATCCCGGCGTCCTTGATCGCACGGCGGAGATCGTCGGTCAGGTCGAGGTACTCGTAGCGACCGTCGGCGACGACGGTCACGGCGCTCGTCGCGGACTTCACGTCGCGAGCCTCCTGTCGGTTGCGGGCACCGCGGCGTCCGCCGCGGGAAGATCGAACGTGAACGTGGAGCCGTTGCCGGGTCGGCTTGCTGCCGTGATCCGGCCGCCGTGCCCTTCGACGATCGAACGCGCGATCGCCAGGCCGATGCCGGTCCCGCCGCCGTCGTCTCGCGACCGCGCGGGATCGGCGCGGTAGAACCGCTCGAACAACCGGGGCAGGTGCTCGGAGGCGACGCCGACGCCGGTGTCGTGCACCTCGATCTGCACGCGGTCCTCGTCGCGCCAGGCGCGGATCGTCACGGCGCCTCCGGGGGGCGTGAACCGCACCGCGTTGTCGACGAGGTTAAACAGGACCTGATGGATGCGCTCCATGTCCGCCTCGACCCACAGGTCCTCCGGCACATCGGCGGTGAGCGAGATGTCGGCCATCGCCCGGCCGACGGAGAACTCAGAGATCACCTGCTCCGTCGCGGTCGCGAGCGCCATCGGCTCGAGCTGGAGCGGCACCTCGCCGCTCTCGAGCTTGGAGAGGTCGAGCAACTGGTCGACCAGTCGCCCGAGCCGCTCCGTCTGACTGAGCATCACCTGCATCGTTTCGCGGTCCGGCTGTTCGATCCCGTCGGCGAGGTTCTCGAGATGCGCGCGGATCGCGGTGATCGGCGTCTTCAGTTCATGGGAGACGTTGGCGACCAGATCGCGCCGCGACCGTTCGAGCAGCTCCAGCTCGGCGCTCATCCGGTTGAACGCCGTCGCGAGCTGCCCCACCTCGTCGCGGCTCCGGGTCTCGACGCGCGCCGTGTAATCCCCTATCTCCATGCGACGGACCGCGGCGGCCATGTCACGCAGCGGCTGCGTCATCCCGCGTGCGAGCCACCGCGCGATCAGCAGAGAAATCAACCCGGCGACGATGCCGGCAAGCAGGAATTGCCACCAGACGCTCTGTAGGAAACCGAGCGTTGCGGAGATCCGTCCAAGGGTTCCGCGCGACGGCGAGGGTTTCATCGCCGTCACCCAGCCGCCATCCGCGGTCGGGATACTGGCGTACGTGATCCTCCCGATAACGCCCCAGTGCGGAACGTTGTCGTCGAACCCCTGCGGGTTTACGGGGAAATGCGCGCCTTCGATCGTGAGCGTGCCCGAAGGCGATTGCGTGACGATGGATACGTCGGAAGGGATGCTCGTGAGCTGTCCATTCGCGGCTGAACGCGCGAGTGCCAGCGCATCGATCGCCTCACTGTCTTTCGGAGAGTTCCGCAACGCGAAGCCGATCACGAGGTAACTGACGAGCAGCGTGAGCGCGACCGCCAGCACGATGACCGAGCCGAGTTTGGCGCGGATGGATCGGAACCGTTCGAGAGGCCGCATCGCCACCGACGGTCACTCCTTGAATGCGTAGCCGACACCGTGCACGGTGCGGATGAACCGCGGCTCGTTGCCATCCTCACCGAGCTTGCGCCGGATCCGTGCCACATGGGAGTCGACCACGCGCCCGCCGGCGTAGTCGCGGTAGCCCCAGACCCCGTCCATCAATGCGTCGCGGCTCAGCACGACGCCCGGATCGCGTGCCAGCGTCAGCAGGATCTCGAACTCGAGCGGCGTGAGCCCGACCTCGGCGCCGTCCACCTCGACCCGCCTGCGCGCCGCATCGATCATCATGCCGTTCCGCTCGATCGCTCCGACCGGCTCGGCCGCACCCTTGATCCGGTCCACACGGCGGAGGATGGCCTTCACCCGCACGATCAGCTCGCGGAGGCTGAACGGCTTGGTGAGGTAGTCGTCGGCGCCCACCGCGAACCCGGCGACCTTGTCGGCCTCCTCGGCGCGGGCCGTCAGCATCAGGACCGGCGTCCACCCGTCGCGCTGGATCTGCTTGCAAACCTCGAGCCCGTCCATGCCCGGCAGCATCAGGTCCAGGACCACAAGGTCGGGACGGTGCTCGGCATGGGCCCGGATCGCCTCGGGCCCGTCCGCCGCCGCCACGACGCGATACCCCTCGGACTCGAGGCGGGCACGGACCGCTTCGGCGATCGCTTCCTCGTCGTCGACGACCAGGATCGTTTGCTCGCTCACGGGCCCATCGTACGCGGGACGCGTTGCGCGCGAACGGCCGCCCGATGGAGAAACTGTGACGGGCCGACCGCGTTCCCGCAGGTCAGCCTACGTGCCCGGGATGGGCTTCCAGATGTCGAGGATGATCGCCGAGATCGAGAAGAACCCGAGGATGAGCAGGACCACGGCCGAAACCGGGACCACCTTCTTCATATCGATGGGGTGCCCCCGCACCTTCTCCATCAGCGCGATGGCCACATGCCCGCCGTCAAGCGGGGGCAGGGGCAGCAGGTTCACCAGCCCGATGAACAGGACCACCGTCGCGAACAGGCTGAAGAAGTAGGCCCAGGCGCCCTGCGACCCGGCGTGGCCCGCGGCTTGCGACGCGCCGACCAGCGAGACCGCGCCGTCGGTCTGCCGCGGCGCCCCTTCGAACAGCGAACTCAGCATGGCGTGGACGCCCGACGGGCCGAACACATGCGCGAGACCGGCGACGGCCGCGACCGTGGTGTCCCACACCTGACCGCCCGCGTGCGCGAACGCGACGAGTGGCGGCTCTTTCACGCCGGAGAGCAGGACGCCCACGCGCACCACCTGGCTGCCATCTTTCAGCGTCGTTTCGACCGGGGTCATCGTCAGTGTGACGGACTCGCCGTTGCGGTCGACCACGTACGTGATCGGCTGGTTGACGTGGTCCGCCTGGAAGGTCCCGATCTGGTCGCGCGTCGGCTGGTTCAGGTCGCCGATCTTCGTGACCACGTCGCCGGGCTTCAGACCGCCGACGGCCGCGGGCGACGCCTGCGGGATCAACGTCAGGTCAACGGTCTTGTCGCCCCGCTGGACCAAGTACGGAACCGGCTGGCCGATGTGGGTGTTCTGGTAGTCGGTGATCTGTTGCTCGCTCGGTCCGACGATGTCGCCGATCTTCGTGATGCGATCTCCCTGCTGGAGAGCGGCGCTCCCTTGCGCGGGCACGGCCGCGACCGAAGGGACGACGTCGGCCACACCGGGCACGTTCCAGTTGGCCGAGAACATGAACACCCCGGCGAAGATCAACCACGCGACCAAGAAGTGCGACATCGGACCGGCGAGGATCACGACGATCCGCTGGCTGATCGGCTTGGCACCGTAGGCGCGGGCCTCATCGCCTGCCGGGACGTCGTTCTCGAAGGGGTTCATGCCGGCGATCTTCACGTAGCCGCCGGCCGGGATGGCCTTCACGCCGTACTCGATCTCGCCGCGCTTGAACGACCACAACCGCGGGCCGAACCCGATGAAGTACTCGAGGATCCGGAAGTTGTAGAGGCGAGCGCCCAGGTAGTGGCCGCCCTCGTGGATCATCACGATCGCGAACAGCGCGATCACGAACAGCAGGATCGACAGCCCGAAGGCCACGGAGTCAGCGCTCCTCGATGATCTCGGCCGCTCGGTGCCGTGCCCACCCGTCGGCACGCTCGATATTGACGACCGAGACGATCGAGGCGGGCTCGTGCTCGTCGACGACCGTCTGCACGGCGTCGACGATGCGCGTGAGCGGGATCTTCCCTTCCAGGAAGGCCATGACGGCGACCTCGTTCGCGGCGTTCATCACTGCCGGGAACGTGAGCCCCAGACCGCCGACACGGTAGGCGAGATCGACCGCGGGGAAGGCTTCACGGTCGACCGGTTCGAAGGTGAGCTGCCGCTCGGTGAGCGGCACCGGCTCGACGCCGGTGGGCAGCCGCTCCGGCCAGGCGAGCGCGAGCTGGATCGGCAACCGCATGTCGGCGGTCGCCATCTCGGCGCGGAGGCTGCCGTCGCGGAACTCGGCCATGCCGTGCACGATCCCCTCCGGGTGCACGAGCACGTGGATCTGCGAGTAGTCCAGGTCGAACAGGTAGTGCGCCTCGATCACCTCGAGGCCCTTGTTCATCAAGGTCGCGGAGTCGATCGTGATCTTCGGTCCCATCGACCACACCGGGTGCTGCAAGGCCTCCTTGACGCTCGCGCGCTGGAGCTCGGTGTGGGTCCAGCCACGGAACGGGCCACCCGAGCCGGTGATCACGACACGCTTCAGATCTTCGCGGCGCTCGTGCCTGATCGCCATCGCGAGCGCCGCGTGCTCGGAGTCCACGGGCAGCAACCGCTCCGGCTCCCCCTTCACGAGATCCATCACGAGCTCGCCGCCGACGACGAGCGACTCCTTGTTCGCGAGCGCGAGGGTCTTGCCGGCCTGGAGCGCGGCGAGCGTCGGGCCCAGCCCGGCGCTGCCGACCAACGCGTTCACGACGAAGTCGCCCTCGGTCTCGCGGGCGAGCCGCTCGGCGGCGTCGGGCCCGACGATGAACTCGACGCCTTTGACCTGGCCGAGGTGCTCCTGGATGTCGCGCGCGGCCTCCTCGTCGGCGATCGCGACGTGGGGCGGCAGGAACTCGCGGATCTGCCCGACGAACAGTTCCTGGTTCATCCCGGCGGCGGACAGCCCGACGACTTTGAACCGCTCCGGGTTGCGGCGCACGACGTCCAGCGCCTGCGTGCCGATCGATCCCGTCGACCCGAGGATGCCCAGCTGCCTCATGCCGTCGAGCTTACCCCGCCCTCGGCGCAACCCCGCTGAGCGGTCCGAACATCACCTCATCCGAACACGATGCGGAACAGCAGGAACGTTGCGGGCGCCACGAACAGCAGGGAGTCGATCCGGTCGAGCACGCCACCGTGGCCCGGCAGCAGCGTCCCCATGTCCTTGACCCCGATGTCACGCTTCAGCAGCGACTCCGCGAGGTCGCCGAACGTGGCCGCGACCGAGATCACGAGCCCCAGGCCGACCGCCGCGAGCCTGCGGCCCTCGAACACGCTCACGAACGAGGTGACGAGCGCGGCCGACGCGAGCGTCGTGAACGCCGCGCCGATGATGATGCCCTCCCATGACTTCTTCGGGCTCACGTTCGGCGCGAGCGGCCGTTGGATCCAGCCGCCACCCGAGATCGAGCCCGCCAGGAACGCGGTCGTGTCGAACAGGAACGTGAGCAGGATCACCCACAGCACGAGCGCGTCGCCGTCGGGGAGCTTGAGCGTCGCGATCAGGTAGCCGCCGAGCAGCGGGATCCACGCCATGTTGAGCACCGTCATGCCGAGGTCGCGGACGACGTGCACCCGCTGATCGATCGGCACCGTCATGAACCACAGGAACGCGGCCACCACACCCAGCGCGAACATCGCCGGCGTCGCGGCCTCGCCGCGCCAGTAGGCGCCGAGCATCATCAGGCCGCCGGCGACCAGCCCGATCAACGAAGCCGGGCGGGCGTGGTGCTTCACGAGGACCCCGAACAGCTCGCCCTGCGCGACCAGCACCAAGAGCCCGGCGAACGCGGCGAAGTACGCAGGCCCCGCCCATAGCGACACGACCGCGACGGCAGCGAGCCCGACGCCGGTCATGAACGCGGCCGGCACATCCCGGTCACCCGACGGTCCGCGCCTGTCGATCTCCGCCCCGACCTCGACCGCGGCGGGTTCCTGCCAGCTCGGCCCGCTGATCCCCTCGGCGCCGACCACGACGGTGCGCGGCGCCGTCGACTCGTCGATGTCGGAGAGCAGTTCCTCCTCGACCTCCTCCGCGCCCAGATCGCTCAAGAGGTCGGACCTCTGGTTCGCGCCTGCGAAGACGTCGGTCGGCTCGGTCGGGTACGTCTCCTCAGGGCCGATCGAACCTGCGAAGTGCTCGGCCGCGGCCTGGAGCTCTTCCTCTGAGGGCGCGCGGACGACGACGTCCTCTTCTTGATGGGCGCTCGGCGGCTCTTCCCAGACCGACCGCATCTCTCCGGGGTCCTCGGACGCTGCAGCCTCCTGCGGTTCGTCGACCTCGCCCAGCATCACGACCTCGGGTTGTTCGGGCTCGCCCAAGATCTCGTCGATCTGCTCGAGCTGGCCCGTGTCGTGCCAGGTCTCGTCATCGTCCTCGACGGCCGGTGGCTGGGGCTCCGGTGCCGTGTCCGCCGGCATGGAGATCTCGGCTACGGGCTCTTCGGTCCGTACCGAGACGTGCTCCTCGGACGGCGTGACGGCGGCGGGCTCCTCCGGCTCGTCCCAGTCGACGTCGCGGATCGGCGCGAAGAACTTGTCCAGGTCTTCGAAAAGCTCGTCGCCGTTCTTCTCGTCGGGCATCGGGCTAGACCTCCATCAGTTCCTGCTCCTTGTGCCCTTGGATCTGATCGATGTCGGTCACGAACCGATCGGTCAGCTTCTGCAGGTCCTTCTCCGCCCTCTGCAGGTCATCTTCCGAGATGTCGCCGGCATGCTCAAGCTTCTCGAGCTCGTCCTTGGCGTGGCGCCGGACGTTGCGGACCGCCACCCGGCCGTCCTCCGCGCGCGCGTGGACCTGTTTGACCAGCTCCCGGCGGCGTTCCTCGGTGAGCGGCGGGAAGGCGAGGCGGATCACGTTGCCGTCGTTGTTCGGCGTGATCCCGAGGTCGCTCGTCTGGATCGCCTTCTCGATCGCCGCGATCGCGCTCTTGTCGAACGGTTGCACCTGCAACAAACGCGGCTCGGGCACGTTGACGCTCGCGAGCTGATTCAGCGGGACCGGCGTGCCGTAGTACTCGACCGTCACGCGGTTGAGCACCGCCGGGGTCGCGCGGCCGGTGCGGATCCCCGCGAGGTCATCCTTCAGATGCGTGACCGCCTGGTCCATCTTGTGCTCGGCGTCGCGCATCGAATCGTCGATCGTCACGGTCGCTCCCTCAATGGATCGTCGTCCCGATCTGCTCGCCGGTTACGACGCGGCGGATGTTGCCGTCGTCGCGGAGGTTGAACACGAGGATCGGCAGCTTGTTCTCCATACAGAGCGACACCGCGGTCGCGTCCATCACGCCGTAGCCCTCGCGCAGGAAGTCTGAGTACCCGAGTGCCTCGATCCGGTCGGCGGTCGGATCGAGCACCGGGTCGGCGGTGTAGACGCCGTCGACCTTGGTGCCCTTCAACAGCGCGTCGGCGTTGATCTCGAGCGCGCGCTGGGCGGCGCAGGTGTCGGTCGAGAAGTACGGCACGCCGAGCCCTGCCGCGAAGATCACAACCCGGCCCTTCTCGAGGTGGCGGATCGCACGAAGCGGCAGGAACGGTTCGGCCACCTGGGTCATCGCGATCGCCGATTGGACGCGCGTGGGCACGTGGATCTTCTCCAAGGCGTCCTGCAGGGCGAGCGCGTTCATGATCGTCGCGAGCATCCCCATGTAGTCGGCGCGATTGCGCTCGATCCCGGGCGCCTGGCGGCCGCGCCAGATGTTGCCGCCGCCCACCACGACGGCCGGCTGGATGCCGATGTCGACGACCTCGGCGAGCTGGCGCGCGATCAGGCCCGTGGACGCGTCGGAGATCCCGGAACCGGAGGCCGGGGCGAAGGCTTCGCCGGAGAGCTTGAGCAAGACCCGGTGGTACGTGGGTCGTGGGCCGCCGTCATCCATGCGTATCGCGATCCTCCCTCGGGTCCGCGGCCGCCAGCGGGGCGGGTGGCCGTCGGGTGGCCCCAGCTTACTCCGGCGCTACGCGGCGTCCTCGCCGAGCTTGAACCGGACGAAGCGCTTGACCTGCACCTTCTCGCCGGTCTTGACGCCCACCTCGTCGAGGTACTGCTGGATCGTCTTGCTGTCGTCCTTCACGAAGGGCTGGTCCAGCAGGACAGTGTCCTTCAGGAACGCCTCGACCTTGCCCTCGACGATCTTCGGCACGACGTTGTCGGGCTTGCCCGACTCGCGCGCCTGGGCCTCGGCGATCTTCTGTTCGGACTCCAGCTCGGAGGTCGGCACGTCGTCGCGGCTGATCCACCTCGGGGCGGACGGGCTCGCGATGTGCAGCGCGAGGTCCTTCACCAACTTGCGGAACTCGTCGGTGTTGGCGACGAAGTCCGTTTCGCAGTTGACCTCGACGAGGACGCCGACGGTGTTGTTGAAGTGCACGTATGCGTCGATCAAGCCCTGGTTGGCGCTCCGTCCCGCACGTTTGGCGGCGCTCGCGAGGCCCTTCTCGCGAAGGAGCTCAGTCGCGCGGGCGATGTCTCCGTCTGCCTCGATCAGCGCGCGCTTGCAGTCCATCATCCCGGCGCCGGTCGCGTCGCGGAGCGCCTTGACCATCCCTGCGGTGACCTCGGCCATCAGGACCCCTCCCCCGCGGGAACGGGTGCGTCCTCGGCCTCGGCGTTCGCCGGCGGCTCCGACGGGGCGTCCTCGGCGACGATCTCGTCGCCCTCGGGCTCGGCGGAGGGGACGTCAGGCTCGAACACGGTGGTCGCGGCGATCGCCGCCGCCTCTTCGGCCGACGGCGTGTCGTCGACCGCGGCCGGCGCGGCCTGCGGCTTGGCGCCGGTCGCGCGCGGCGCGCGAGCGGCCACCTTCTCGACGACCTCTTCCCTGGCCATCCCGTAGCCCTCGGCGAGCGAGTCGGCGACGACCCTCGTAACGAGGTTGACGGCGCGGATCGCGTCGTCGTTGCCCGGGATCACGTAGTCGACCTCATCGGGGTCGCAGTTGGTATCGACGATCGCGATCACCGGGATGCCGAGCTTGCGCGCCTCGGTGACGGCGATGTGCTCCTTCTTGGTGTCGATGACGAACACGGCGTCGGGCAGCCGCTCGAGCGAACGGATGCCGCCGAGGTTGCGCTCCAGCTTCTCGCGCTCGTGGCGAAGGCGGATCGCTTCCTTCTTCGGCAGGCGGTCCATCGCGCCGGTCTCTTCCATCTCGACCAGCTCGCGCATGCGCAGCAGCCGGCCGCGGATCGTCGCGAAGTTCGTGAGCATCCCGCCGAGCCAGCGGTTGTTCACGAACGGCATGCCGACCCGGGCCGCGTGATCGGCGACGACCTCCTGGGCCTGCTTCTTGGTTCCGATGAACAGGACGATGCCGCGACGGCGGCCGAGGCCCTGGACGAAGTCGTGTGTCTGTTCGAGGCCGTCGAGCGACTGCTCGAGGTCGATGAGGTAGATCCCGGAACGCTCCCCGAACAGGAAGGGCTTCATCTTCGGGTTCCACCGGCGGGTCTGGTGGCCGAAGTGCACCCCTGCTTCGAGGAGCTCCCGCCGGGTGACAACCGGCATGACAGGGGCTCCTTTCGGTTTTGTCCGCCGCCCGGATCAGCTCGTTGCCGGCCCTTTCGGGACCCCGGCGAACGATCCCCGGACGTGTGAGCTCGGCGCTCGCGCGCCGGCGCGGGCGAGTCTACCAGGGGCGTTGCAGCCGACCGAGAGACGGCTACCGGGCGGCGCGCGCTCGCTGGGGCGGCTGCTCGGGCACCTCGGGGGCGACGACGAGGTACCGGTAGACCAAGGTGGCCTGGACGAGCACGCCGAACAGGTTGACCAAGATGCAGGCCGCCCACGCGGTGATGCTCGGCGTCACCCCGATCTCGGAGCCCGGCAGCGGCGCGACGATGCTGATCAGGGCGAGCAGGACGTAGCCGATCGCGAACCACAGGTTGGCGGAACCCGGCATCCGGGAGGCGCGCACGCTCCGGATCAAGATGTCGGACACCCGCCGGTCCTCGTCGGCGGCGATCGCCGGAGCGAACCCGAACAGATAGACGCCGACAACCATCGATCCGACGAGGCCGAGGATCACGCCGATGCTGCCGAAGAGCGCGGCGATCAGGTTGCCCGCGACGAGCAGTCCGAGGCCGAGCAGGCCGATCGCCGCCGTCGTGCGGATGACCCGGAGGGCTCGGCGCACCGCCCAGATGCTCGTCGAGCCCGTGCGGAGCTGCTCGACGCACAGCGTCGCGACGATCGCGGAGAGCGCTGCGTGCAGCAGAAGCAGCCCCGCGAGCCCCACGAAGCCCGGGAGGGTCGCGGCGAGACCCTTCGCGTCGACAGCCGCACGGAAGGTCCGGCCGGCGATCTGCGCGTCGGCGAACGTCGTGATCGGCGGGATCGCGAACGTCACGCCGAGGGCGGTGAACGGGCCTTGGAACCCGATGAGGGTCAACAGTAACCAGACGAGGAGCAGGACCAGCGGGGTCGCGATCAACAGACCCGGGATACCCAGGGCAGTCAACGTCCCCTTCGCGATCGTGCTTCGGAGCTTCGGCATCGGCGAGGCACCCGGGGTTCGCGGGGCAAGGATGCTGTCAAGCAGCCCGCGACGTGGTTGCTCGGCCTGCGCGGGGGCGCGGTAGGTCGAGGTCGAGCCCGACGGCCGCTTCCGCTTCTTCTTCCCGTTGCTCATGTGTCGTCCTCGAGGTCGGCCTCCCACGGATCGACGGGAAGGTCGTCGTCATCCGTCGGCGCGAGCAGGGGTTCGCTGCGACGGGCGTCCCACGAGCGGCCGATCAGCAGCAGTGCCGCGGTGAGCGGCACCGCTGCCGCGAGCCAGCCGATCGCGAGCCCTGCCGGGTCTGCCGACGTCGGGCTCGCGATGTCGGTGAGCGTGCCCGAGGGGTCGGCCTGCAACGCGGTGACCCCAGGCGTCGTCCCGGTGTGCGCGGCGACGATCTGGTCGGGCGTTGCTGCGAGGCCGAAGATCGCACTGTCGGCAACGGACCCGGACCAGATCTGGCGGCCCGTGTCGGGGGCGATCGCGACCACGACCCCGTCGCTCGTCGCCTGGAGCACCGCCGTCGCGGTGACGACAGGCGCTCCGACGGCGCCGTGGTTAGTGGCGAACCGCCACCGCTCCGCGCCAGTCGATCGGTCGAAGGCATACACCGTCCCCGACTGGTCCGCGACGTACACGGAGTCGGACGAGACCGCGGGGGGCGACCCCGACGTGGCCGTGTACAGCGGCTCCGCCCACTTCTGGGTGCCGTCGGAACCGATCGCGCGCAGGGCGGCGTCCGAGCTCACCAGGTAGACGGTCGATGTTCCGGTGTCGGTCGCAACCGCAGGCGCACCGAGATCAACCACAGATCCGGGCGGCTGGTACCGCCATACCTCAGACCCGTCGGACAGCTTCAGCGCCACCAACTGCGCGGTGCCGTTCGTCTCCGGGCGGACGCAGACGTAGACCTGCGCATCGTCGGCCGCCATCGGGGCAAGCACGTGGTCGCCGACGTCGACGCTCCACGCCTGTTTGCCGGTCGCCGGATCAACCGCCGTGACGGTTCCGTTGTCGGCGCCGACGATCGCGACACGGCCAGTCACCACGACGCCGGTATGGCTCACGTCCGATAACGGGACCGTCCAGAGCCGGCGATGGGTGGATGCGTCGATCGCCACGAGCGTCGACGTGGTTGTGGTCGGCGAGGGCGACGCTATGACGCTGGGCGCCGACGCCGACTTCGACTTCGGAGGTGAGGCGCTCACCGACGGCGTTGCGCTTGGCGATGCGGACGGAGAGTTCGAGGCCGAGACGGACTCATCGCCCCCGCCCTCTACGAACAGCACGGTGTTGCCGACCACCGCCGGCGGGGACGACGGTCCGAGCGACCGCGGCGCGCTCCATGCGGGCTGGCCGGTGGTCAGATCGACCGCATCAACCGACTGCCTTCCCACGACGATCGCGTCGCCATCCGCGACCACCGGAGCCGGGATGCCGGCCGCGTGACTCGCGTCACCGATGTCCGTCGCGGCGAACCACGCGACGGCATATGGCGGCGCGGGTGCCTCGGTCGCGTCGCCCGTGCGGGCCGCCGACCCTTGGTACTGCGGCCATGACTTGTCTATGGACGTCGCGGCCGCGGAGACCGGCGTCAGCAAGGCGGCGAGCGCCAACGAGGGCACCACGAGGAGGAGGCGGGTACGCAAGGCCCGTCATCCTACCCACGGCCGATGCGGCCAGCGCCGCAGTGCCGCCGGCCCCGAGCGGCGCGAGCCGGATCAACCCCGCGACCGACAACGGGCCGAGGAACGCCATCGGGTCGACGTAGGTGCCGTTCAACCGAACACCGAAGTGCAGCTGTGGCACCGGCATCTCGGGGTGGCCCCATCCGGTTGTCCCGACCACCTGCCCTCGTGTGACGTGATCGTTCTTGTGGACGAGGACGCTCGTGAGCCACGAGCACGTGCTCGTGATGCCACCGCCGTGGTCGATCGTGAGGAACAAGCGGCCACCGACCTTGCCCGCGAACGTCACGACCCCGTCATCCGGCGCCACGATCACCGTGGCCACAGCGGCCGCGATGTCGACGCCGCGGTGGCCGGCGCCGTAGGGATCGTCGGGCGGATCGAAGCCCCGCACGATCGCGCCCATCACCGGCCATGTCCAGGGGACCGCCGCACGAGCGTCGGCGGATGGCCACCACACGGCGGCGACAACCAGGAGAACCGAGCACAAGCGTCGCATGGACGCGACGCTAGCGGTGACGTGCGCACGCGTTCGTGACCGGCGTCACGAACGAGAGCCGGTTAGTCGTACTCGGTCATCTGGCCGCGGAGGACGCCGACGGCCTTGGTGTGGATCTGGCAGACCCGCGACTCGGTCACGCCAAGGATGTCGCCGATCTCCGCGAGGGTGAGCCCTTCGAAGTAGTAGAGCGTGACGACGATCTTCTCGCGCTCGGACAGTTCATTGATCGCGGCGGCGAGCAGGCCGCGCGTCTCTTGCGATTCGACGCCGGTGCTCGGATCGAAGCCTTTGTCTGCGAGCGTGTCGACCAACGACACCTTCTCGCCGCGATCCGCGCCGACCGACACGGTCTCATCGAGCGCGAGCACCGACACGAACGAGATCTGCGTGATCACTTCGTGCAGCTCGTGCATCGACATCCCGAGGCGTTCGGCGAGCTCGCGCTCCGTGGGCTGGCGCTTCAGCATCGACTCGAGGTCGGCGAGCGCCTTCTCGATCTCCCGTTGCTTGAACCGAACCGACCGAGGCACCCAGTCCATCGCGCGGAGTTCGTCGATGATGGCGCCGCGGATGCGCGGGATCGCGTACGTCTCGAACTTGTTCCCGCGAACCGGCTCGAACTTCTGCAGCGCGTCGATCAATCCGAACATCCCGTACGACACAAGATCGGCCTGGTCGACGGACGCCGGCAAGCCGGTCGCCACGCGGGATGCGACGTACTTCACGAGCGGCGCGTAGTGCAGGATCAATCGCTCGCGCGCATCGACATCAGCGGTGGACTTGAATGCGTGCCAGATCGCGGCGAGCGCGTCGTCGACCTGCGGCGGCACGGTCGCGGAGACGGCGCGAGGGTCCTGAACGACGGCTACCTTCGCCTTCGGCTTCGCCTTGGCGGCCGTCTTCGCCTTGGTCGCGGTCTTGGCCTTCGTCGCCGTCGCGATCTTGGCGCGTGTCGCGGCCGCGGTGGCGGGCTTCTTCGTCGGGCTCACGGTCATGCCCTCGGGTGCGCCTGCTCGTGGGCTTCGAACAGGCGGGCACGGGAGACGTGGGTATAGCGCTGCGTCGTCGCGACGCTGCTATGTCCGAGGAGCTCCTGCACAGCGCGGATGTCCGCCCCTCCTTCGAGCAGATGCGTCGCATACGAGTGGCGGAGCGTGTGGGGTCCGATCCGTCTTCCCGGCAACAGGGCTCCAGCATACCCATGGACCATCGCTCGGACGTCGCGCGGCGACATCGGCTTGTGCTTGCGGTTCAAGAACAACGAGCCGCCCGCGTCTACGGCAAGGTGAGAGCGCCCGTCGGCCAGCCAAACACGAACCGCCAGGACCGCATCGTCGGAGACGGGCACCCGGCGCTCCTTCGAGCCCTTCCCCCGCACCAGCACGCGGGCGCCGTCGAGGTCGAGGTCCTGGCGACGCAACAAGGTGACCTCGCTCACGCGCAGTCCCGAGCCGTACAGCAGCTCCAAGATCGCGCGATCACGAAGAGCCACCGCGCGCTCGATCGGGTCCTCGGCCTCGTCCGCATCCGGACCTTCGACGAGGTCGGCGGCTTCGCCGGCGCGCAGCACGGTCGGCAGGCGGTTCGCAACCTTGGGCCGGCCGAGCAACGAAGAGGGGTCGTGGGCGATCTTCCCCTCGTCGACGGCCCACCGATAGAAGGTGTGGATCGCGCCGACGCGCCGCGCGATCGACGCCCGTGCGTAGCCGAGCGCGTGCTGCTGTGCGAGGAAGCGCCGCAAGATCGCGTGGTCCGCGTCGTCGAGCGACGACGACGAGCGGTGCAGGAACGTGGCGAGGTGGATCAGGTCCGTTCGGTACGCCGCGATGGTGTTCGGAGAGAGGTGGCGCTCGAGGCGGAGGTGCGCGGTGAACCCGTCGATCAGCGCGAGCTGGGGTCGCGGGAGCGCATGGTCATCGGATGCGGGCGACACGAACCTCTCCAGGCATGCCGGCGGGTCCGGCCCCTGCCAGGGCGTATCGTCCCAGCGGCCTGGGGGCGACGCAATCACCCGGATGGGCGTCGCCCAGCGCCGCGCGCCCGTGGCGGCAGATGCCGAACGCGGCCCGCGGGGGTGTCTTCCCGCTACCCCGGTTCGGGTACCGGAGTCAGTCCGACCCCCGCGGCGGTCGAGCGGTAGCGCCCACCCTCCCCCGTGATGAGGCCGCGCATCTCCAGGCCCATCAGCGCACCGAGCGCCTCGGGCAGCGACAGGCCGGCAGCAACAGCCACCTCGTCGGCCATCATCGCCCGCACGAGCACGCCGAACACCGCCGCCTCCGCTGGCGGAAGGCCCTCGGGGCGTGGCAACGCGTTCCGTCCATTCGATGCCGAGATCGTCCAGCAGGTCCTCTGCGGAACGGATGAGACGCGCCCCGTCCCGGATCAACGCGTTCGGCGCTTCGGACAAGGAACTCGTCACCGCTCCCGGCACGGCGAACACATCGCTCCCGACCTGCGATGCGAAATCGGCGGTGCTGCGCGTGCCGCTCGATGCGACGCCCTCCACGATGACCACGCCGATCGAGAGTCCGGCGATGAGCCTGTTACGCGCCGGGAAACGGAACGGCTCTGCGGGCACGCCCGGCGGGTACTCGCTGACGAGTGTGCCGCGCACTTCGATCTCACGGAACAACGAGCGATTGGTCGCGGGGTAGTCACGGTCGATGCCGCAGCCGAGCACCGCGACCGTTGAGCCGCCGGCTTCGAGCGCGCCCACGTGTGCGCGCGCATCGATCCCGAGCGCCCCTCCGCTGGTGACCACCAGACCAGCGATGGCGACGTCACCCGCCAGCTTCCGCGCAACGTCGATGCCGACCGCCGACGGCCGGCGGGAGCCGACGATCGCCACCCGCCGATGTTCGGGCGACAGCATGCGGCCTCTGCAGAAGATGCCTACCGGTGGGTCGTTGAGCCGCAGAAGTGCAGGCCAGTACTCGGGGTCGCCGGGGCGCGCGAAGCGCGCCCCGGCGCGGGCGAGCTGTGTCCGTATCGCGGAGGCCGACGCCGTTCCCAGCCACGTGCGGTCGCGGTCGGATCCCGCCGAGCCGGCGACGATCGCCGCGAGCGCCGCCGAGGCGCTTCCCTCGCCCCACACCACGCGGTGCAGCGTGCGCGGAGAGATCCCGAGGAGGCATCGCAGCAGCAGCACGGCATCGGCTTCGCCCGGACCCATTCCGAACCCCGGCGGGAATCCCCTGGGAACGGACTGATCCTCGCTGAGCGATGGGTCTTGCGTCGTCGGTTCAGCTCGCACTCTTCACCCGTCCGGTCTCGTCCAGCGCCTCGCGGTAGGACAACGCTTCCTGGACGTGCACGACGTCAACCCGCTGCGAGTCGGCCAGGTCGGCGATCGTCCGCGCAATGCGAAGAACCCGATCGAAGCCTCGCCCCGATAACGCTGCCTGCTCGACGGCGCCGCCGAGGTACCGCTCGGCTGAGGCGGTGAGCGCGGCCTTGCGACGCACGAGGGGCCCAGGCAGATGCGCGTTGCACGTGACGCCGATCGACTCGTACCGGTCAGCTGCCGTTCGCGGGCGGTCCAGACGCGGGCACGGACCGCCGCCGACGGCTCGCCGCGATTCGCGCCCGAGGAGCTCGTGCTTCGTCAGCCGGGCACCCGCACAGCCGCAGTCGATCCGATCGAGCAGCGGACCCGACAGCTTCGCCCGGTACCGCGCACGCTGATCGTCGCGGCACGCGCATCCGCGCACCGGGTCGCCGCGGAACCCGCACGGACACGGGTTCGCCGCCGCGACCAGCGTGAACCGCGCGGGGAACGTCACCGAGCCGCTCGCGCGCGTCGATGACCACGCGACGCCGTCCTCCAGCGGCTGCCGGAGCGCCTCGATCGCGTCGCGTCGGAACTCGGTCAGTTCGTCCAGGAAGAGGACGCCGCGGTGCGCGAGGCTCGCCTCACCTGGCCGAAGCACGCGCGACCCGCCGCCCGAGCAGCCCGGCCGTGCTGATCGAGTGGTGCGGCGACCGGAAGGGGCGCTGCCGCAGCAGTCCGCTGCCCGCCAGCAGCCCCGCCACCGAGTGCAGCTGCGTGGCCTCGAGCGCTTCGTCACGGGTCAGCTCGGGCAGGATCGAGGCGAGCCGCCGGGCGAGCATCGTCTTGCCTGCGCCGGGCGAGCCGACGAGCAACAGGTTGTGCCCGCCGGCCGCGGCCACCTCGAGCGCCCTGCGCGCCTGCGCTTGTCCCGCGCACGTCGGCGAGATCGGCATCCGGCGACTGCCACCCGTCGCGCGCCCGCCTCGACCTCATCTCGGGCGCGTGCCAGGTGCCACGGAGGAACATCACCACCTGTTCGAGCGTACGACACGGCACGACGTGGATCCCCTCGACGTGCGCGGCTTCGACGGCGTTGGCCTCCGGCACCACGACGACCGGCGAGTACCGCTCCGTACGGCGGCGATCGCGACCGACAGGACCCCGGGCGTCGGCAGCACCTCCCCCTTCAACGACAGTTCCCCGAAGAACACGGCGCCGGCGACGGCCGCCCCGGGGACCTGCCCAGTGGCCACCAGCACGCTCGCGGCGATCGGAAGATCGAGGCCGGCGCCCTCCTTGCGCAGGTTGCCGGGCGCGAGGTTGACCACGACCCGGCGCAAGGGCCACTCCAAGCCCGCGTGCTCCACCGCGGGACGGATCCGATCGCGGGCATCGGCCACCGCCGCGCCGGCAGACCGGTCAGGGTGAACGCGGGCAACCCGCGGCCGACGAACGCCTCCACGGTCACCGGCTGTCCGCCCACGCCGAGAACCGTCATCCCCATCACCCGTCCGTACATGTGCGGACGCTACGCCGGGACGCCCCCGCGCTGTGACGGATGTCACGGCTCGCCCCTAGTAGCCTCCCGGCGTGCGCGTACGACCTGCCGCGGGTCCCCGGACCCCGCGCTGCTGGATCTGCGGCGCCGGGCGCCCGCGAGGCGTTGCAGCGGCTCGTCCGACCGACACGATCGCGAGGCGCTCGACTGGCTCTTCGGTCCGCGCGATGGACCGGCCGATCCATCCCGACAGCTACCCGGATTCACGGCGCGCGCTTCTTCGGCCCGACGGCGACCGGCACAAGCGCGCCGCACATGGCGCGCCGGCCGACGATGTCCTTCGTTCGTTCCGCGAACGCGTCGCGCCGATGACCTTCAACGCGCAACACCCGGCGTCGTTCAGCTACTTCACGCCGCCGCCGCTCGCGATGTCGGTCGCCGGCGAAATGCTCGCGCAGTGGCTCCAACAAGGCGTCGACGTCTGGCACGCCGGACCGGTCGGCGCGTTCGTCGAGGAAGAGGTCACGCGGTGGCTCTGCGACCTCATCGGGATGCCCGCCGGGCGATGGGGCGTGCTGACGAGCGGCGGCGTGATGGCGAACCTCATGGCGCTCGCGGTCGCGCGCGAGGTGCACCTGCCGGCACGCTGCTCGGTCTGGACCACGCGCCGCGCGGTGCCGAGCTCGACGGCGTGCGCGTGTACGCGAGCGACCAGACGCACTTCTCGGTCGCGCGCGGGCTCGACGTCCTCGGGTTCCCTCCAGGACACGCTGCACGTCGTGGGGTCCGACGACACGCTTCCGGCTCCACGAAGCCCCCGTTGCGGGCGCGATCGCCGAGGATCGCGCGGCCGGCTTGACGCCGTTCGCGATCAGCGCCGTTGCGGGCTCGACGAACACGGGCTCGGTCGATGACATCCTGGCCCTCGCATCGCTCGCGCGCGCGCGAGCACCTTTGGTTCCACGTCGACGCGGCGTACGGTGGCGCCGCGCGCCTGTCGGCGCGCGACGCCCCTCGCGTCCCGGGACTGGAGCTCGCCGATTCGGTGACGACCGACCCCCACAAGTGGTTCTTCCAGGCCTATGACATCGGCGCGCTGCTCGTACGCCGACGCACAGACCTGCTCGCCACGTTCAGCCGGTCACCGGAGTACTACGCCTCGAGCCGGCCCGAGGACGAGCCGCTCAATTGGTACGAGTACTCGATCGAGGGCACCCGGCGGTTCCGAGCGCTGAAGCTCTGGATGAGCTGGCAGCACCTGGGCACCGACGGACTGGGTGGCTTGATCGAGCACAACGACGATCTCGCCGCGTATCTCGCGACCCAGCTGCGCGACGCCGACGACTACGAGCTCGCGTGCGAACCGGAGCTGTCGGTCGTGTGCTTCCGGCATGTCCCAGCAACGATCGCAGAGCGCGACGCGGCGACGATCGATCGCTATCAGGCCGCGCTTCAGCGCGCGCTCGAGATCGACGGCTCGGCCTGGGTGAGCGTGACGACGCTCAGCGGCGCGACCTACCTCCGCGCGGGCATCGTCAACCCACACGCCACGCGCGCCGAGATCGACACGCTGCTCGCCGCGCTTCGGCGGCTGTCAGAAGGCGTCGTCGAAGATCTCGATCGCGGCTGAGCCGTCGGCCCGCAGCCGCACGCTCGCGACGTCGAACCGGATGGACGCGGCGCCCACCGGATGCTGCAGACAGAACATCTCGGCGAGCCCTCGCAGCTTCTGGCGCTTGCGCGCATCGACCGCCTCGAACCCCCCGCCGAACCGAGAGCCGCGTCGCGTCTTCACCTCGCACACCACCACCGTCGAGCCGCGCGCGACCACCAGGTCCAGCTCGCCTATCCGACAACGCCAGTTGCGCGCCAGGACGCGGTAGCCGCGGGAGAGGTACAGCTGCTCCACAGCCGCTTCGCCCCGCCGCCCGACCGCGATGCGCTCGTCCACCGCCCGACGATAGGGTCCCGGGCTGACATGCCCGACCTGGTTGAGATCGTCGACGGGAAGCCGAGCCCGGAGGAGTACGCGGCGTTCCGCGCGCACGTCCGCTGGCCGGCGGTCGATCCCGGGCAAGCCGCCGAAGGCCTCCGCGCCTCCCTCGCCTCGGTCCTCGCACGCGAGGTCGACGGCACGCTCGTCGGGATGGGCCGCGTCGTCGGCGACGGCGGCGTGTACCTCTACCTGCAGGACGTCATCGTCCTCGAGCGCTGGCGGAACAACGGCATCGGCACGCGCATCACCGAGGCGCTGCTCGACCACGTGCGCGAGCTGGGCGGACCCGGCACGTTCGTCGGCCTGATGGCGGCCAGAGGCGCGGGCCCGTTCTACGAGCGCTTCGGGTTCCAGCCGCGCGGCGACGACCGCCCCGGCATGTGGCTCACCCTCTGACTACGCGTCGATGTCCGGCGTGTCGGGGATCGTCGTGTCGTCTCGGCGAAGCTCTTCGACGTTCACGTCACGCCGCGTCATGACCTGCACGCTCGAGACGAACCGCGCCGGGCGGAACATGTCCCACACCCACGCGTCGGTGAGCTGCACCTGCACCCATCCCCCGTCGAGCGGGTGCATCTCGACCTTGTTCGCGAGGTAGAAACGGCGTTCGGTCTCGATCACGTAGGCGAACATCGGGAGCACGTCTCGGTACTCCCGGTACAGCTCCATCTCGCGTTCTTCTTCGAAGCGCTCGATGTCTCCGTCGTCCATCGTCGGTCATGCTCTCACGCGAGGGGCGGCGTCGGTCTGCCCATCCGCCTGGCCGAACCCGGGCAGGAAGGGCTGGCCGACGCCCGCGAAGCTCAACCGATGGACGGGTGAGGGCCCGTGCAGCTCGATCATGCGACGATGCTCGCTCGTCGCGTAGCCCTTGTTCTCGCAGAACCCGAACGCGGGATAGCGTCGGTCGAGCCGGCAGCATGATGCGATCTCGCGTCACCTTCGCGATGATCGACGCGGCCGCGACGCTCGCGCTCACCATGTCCCCCTTCTTGATGCCGAGCGACGGACACGGCATCCGCGGCACGGGGAACCCGTCGGTGAGCGCGTAGTCGGGCTCGAGCGCGCGCGCGGCGCGGCGCAGCAGCGCGATGTTCGATCGGTGCAGGCCCCGGCTGTCCAGCGCAGACGGCTCGGCCTTGACGATCGCGAACGCACATCCGCCGACGATCCGCTCGAACGCAGCCTCACGTTGTTTGGCCGTGAGCAGCTTCGAGTCGCGGATCCCCGTCGTGTCGAACCCCGGGCGGATCACGACCGCCGGCGGCGACGAGCGGCCCCGCGAGCGCGCCGCGGCCCGCCTCGTCGACCCCGACGATCCGCGAGAAGCCCTGCGCGCGCAGGCGTTCTTCGTACCGGTGAAGTCCCGGCGTCTACAGCCATCCCCACCTCGACGGCGGATACACGATCACGAACGCCTTCCCGATCACCGTGTCCTCCGGAACGTACCCGAGCCCCGTCGGCGGCGGGAAGCGCGAGTCCCCCGAGTGCGCGCGATTGTCCCCAAGCACGAAGAGCATGCCATCCGGAACCGTCACCGGGCCGAACGGCGCGCGTATCGACCTCGCTGTTGAGGTAGGGCTCATCGACCTTCTCGCCGTTCACGTAGAGCTGGCCGTCGTTGAGCTCGACCACGTCCCCGGGTAACCCGATCACACGCTTCATGTAGTCCTTGTTCTCGGGCTGCGCGACACCGAGCCCCTGCCCGAGCCAATGCAACGCCGAACCGATGATGCCCGCGGTCCTCGGACGGACGCCGGATGTGGGTTGGAGAACACGATGATGTCGCCGCGCCGGATGTCGCCGACGTGCACGCAGATCCGGCAGACCAGGATCCGGTCGCCCTTCTCGAGGGTCGGTTCCATCGAGATCGACGGGATGTAGAACGCTTGGATCAGGAACGTCTTGATCAGGATCGCGACCGCGAGCGAGACGAGCAGCAGGATCGGCAGCTCGCGCCAGAAGCGGTCGGGTTTCTTGCGTTCGTGTTTGCCGGCGGTCGTGGGATCGGCCGCTTGGCTAGTGGATGGGCCAGTCGACGGGCCGGCGGATGGACCGGTCGCCGGTTCGTCGGACGGGACGACCTCGTCGTCCGCGCCGTCAGGCACGGTCAGCCCTCGGCGGGCTGCCCGTCGGGCTCGGTCTCGGCCTCAGCCTCGTCGGGTTCGGTCGGATCCGTCTCGGTGTCGGCGGCATCCGCCTCTTCGGCTTCGGTCGCGTCGCCCTCGGCCTCGGCAGTGACCTCGTCCGTCTCGACCGCCCCCACGTCGGGCTCTTCCTCGGCGAGTTCAGCCTCCGCCTCTGCTGCCTCGGACTCGGCCGCTTCGGCGGCCGCCGCTTCCATCGCGGCGAGCTTCGCGTCGTCGATGCGACGCTCGCGGATCCGGGCCTTCTTGCCGCGGAGATCGCGGAGGTAATAGAGCTTCGCGCGCCGGACGCGGCCGCGCTGGACCAGCTCGAGCTTGGCGATCGACGGCGAATGCAGCGGGAACGTTCGCTCCACGCCGACGCCGAACGAGATCTTGCGGACGGTGAACGTCTCGCGGATGCCGCCGCCGGAGCGCGCGGATCACGACGCCCTGGAAGACCTGCACCCGCTCACGGTTCCCCTCGACCACGCGGACGTGCACCTTGACGGTGTCGCCGGGTCGGAAGGCCGGGGAGATCGGAGCGCAGGAACGGCTGCTCGATCAGATCAGTACTGTTCATGGCAACGGTCGGGGATTGTACCAGCGGGTCTGCGCCCGCCAGTCGGGAACAGGCCTAGCGCCGCAGGTCAGGCCGGTTCCGGGCCGTCTTGGCCTCGGCAGCCTCGCGCCGCCACACCTCGACCGCCTCGTGGTCGCCCGACACGCAGCACCTCCGGTACCTGCATCCCACGGAACTCCTGCGGCCGTGTGTAGACCGGGTGGTCGAGCAGGCCGGGCTCGCTGAACGAGTCGCTGCGGTGTGACGCCTCGTTGCCGAGGACGCCGGGCACGAGCCTCGTCACGGCCTCGATCAACACCAGCGCCGGCAGCTCCCCACCTGACACGACGTAGTCGCCGATCGAGACCTCTTCAGCGGGGAGCCCCTCGATCACCCGCTCGTCGAACCCCTCGTACCGGCCGCAGAGGAGGGTGACGTGCGGTTCGGCGGCCAACTCGGCCGCGAACCCCTGGTCGAGCATCCGCCCCGCCGGTGACATCGCGAGCACCCGGCCGCGGTCGGGATCGAGCGATTCAACCGCGGCGAACAGGGGCTCGGCCTTCAGGACCATCCCCGGTCCGCCACCGAACGACTCGTCGTCGACGCTCCGGTGGCGATCGATGGCCCAGTCGCGCAGGTCGTGGACCTGAAGGTCGAGCGTGCCACCCTCGATCGCCTTCCCGATCAGGCTCTGGCCGAGCACCCCGCGTACCAGCGACGGGAAGATCGTGATCACATCGATCCGCACCCGGCGAGGCTACCCGGACACCGACGCCCTACGCGGTTTGCCATGCGGCGCACCGTGCACCACGATGCGTCCGGCAGAGCTTCCGGGGGAGGGCGTGTGCGGTACGTGCTTTTGGCCGCGATCTTGATCGGGGCCGCTGTGGTCATCGCTGACCTCATCCGAGAGCGCCGAGCTGTGGGCCGGATCGTGCCCTTTCAGATGATCGTTGCCGCTGCGCTCGGTCGGAAGTCGTCTGCGGCCGGTGCGCTCGCTATCCCAGACGGTCCCGTCGTTGACGAGGGCGATATCTGGTCCACCCTTGCCCAGCGCGTCGATCCTGAAGCCTTCGTCCCCCTCCTCGCCGCGGGCACCGAGGTGAAGATGTTCCGGCTCCGGTGGGCGAACGACTACGCGATCATCGCCCGCCCGGACCGCGGCTTGCATTTCGAACTGCAGCCCTGGGAAGCGGACCTGGTCGATCGGATGGATGGAACCCAGACCGTCGGCGAGCTGATCGTCGATCGGTTGCAGACGGACGGTGATCTCGACCCCGGCGCGGTCATCGGCCTGGTCGAGCTTCTTCGGCAGAAAGGCTTCCTTGAACCCGTTCGACCCGACGTCCGTGCCGTCGTGCAGAACCACCTCGATCGCGCATCGAAGGGCCGCCGGAAGCTCCGCGAGTTCTCGAAGGAGCTGAAGCTCGGATGGGATAACGCCGAGGTGTTGGTGCAGGGCGCGTACCGCGGCGGCCTCAAGCTCTTCTTCCGCGTGCCCGTGGTGATCGCCGGAAGCCTGGTTGCCTTAGCCGGATTGGCGTGCTTCGTCGATGTCCAGCGATCCGGCCGCTACTCGCTGTCCTCAACGGCGGCACCCGCCGAGACCATCCTGTTCCTCTTCCTCGCGTTCTTCCTCACGTTCTGCCACGAGCTCGGACACGCGCTGGTGCTCGTGCACAAGAAGCGCCGTGTCATCTCGGCTGGGTTCTTGATCTTCTTCGGATCCCCGGCGTTCTTCGTTGATGCATCAGACGGGCTGATGCTCGATCAACGGGACCGGATCGCGCAGTCGTTCGCAGGCCCGTTCGCCGAATTGATGCTCGCGGGCGTGGCCTCGATCGTGATGATCGCGACACCCGGCACGACGATGGCGGCGTTCCTCTATCGCTTCGCCT
Source organism: uncultured Actinomycetes bacterium (assembly GCA_963792215.1). GTDB lineage: Bacteria > Actinomycetota > UBA4738 > UBA4738 > HRBIN12 > AC-51. The sequence continues at coordinate 121,223 of CAWBVL010000002.1, read as the reverse complement.
TGATCAACTACTTCGTGATCTTCATGAATCTGATCCCGCTGCTCGAACTCGATGGGTACTGGATCTTCAGCGACCTGATCCAGGTGCGAGACCTCCGGCGCCGCTCGCTGACGTTCATCCAGCACGATCTGTGGCACAAACTCCGTGTGTGGGAGCGCCTCAGCTGGCAGGAGGGCGGCCTCGCCTTCTACGGGATCATCGGAACCGCGTTCACGATCTTCTCCTTCTACACGGCCTTCTTCTTCTGGCGGGAGATCTTCGGCGGGCTGATCACGAGTCTGTGGGATGGCGGCTTGGTCTCGCGGATCCTCTTGATCCTCCTGGCGCTAGCCGTCATCGGACCGCTGATCCGTGGACTGATCACGCTCGCCAAGACCATCGCCAAACGCGGTCGTGAGCTCATCGCGAGCGCGCGCTTCCGCGTCGAACGATCCTGGCGCGTTGAGGCCGCAGCCTTGATCGACGCGTTGCCCGCGTTCGACGACCTCGACGAGGGAGTTCTGTCGGACCTCGCCGGCCGGGTCACGGTCGTCACGCTCCGCGACGGCCAGACGATCTTCCGCAGGGGGGACGCAGCCGATGCGTTCTACGTGATCCGGTCTGGGACGATCCACATCGAGGACGTCCAAGACGACGGCGACGTCGTGATCCTCACGGCGCTCAGCCGAGGGGACGCGTTCGGCGAGCTTGGGCTGCTCGGCTCGGCGCCCCGAGCGGCGACCGCCCGAGCTGACGGCGACACGGTGCTGTTCCGGATCGACAAGGCCACATTCGATGCGCTCCTCGCCGACGACATCGACGCCCCCACCTTCGCACCGACGATGCAGTCGTACGCGGAGTTGCGCACCCTGCCGGTCTTCCGAAGTCTGACAACTTCGGATCTGGCACTGATCCTCGAGCACGGCACGTGGGTCACACCCGCACCCGGTGAAGCACTGATCACGCAGGGAGAGCCAGGCGAGGCGTTCTACGCCATCGGCGCGGGTCAGGTGGATGTGATCCGTGACGGGAACCAGGTGACAACCCTTGGCCCCGGCGACCATTTCGGAGAGGTCGCATTGCTCACGGACGCGCCTCGCAACGCGACGGTGCAGGCCCACACCGCGGCGCGCGTGTTCAGGCTGGACCGCCAAGGGTTCATCGACGTTGTGGCGCGATCGCTGCCTCGAACCGCCATCGATCGGTCACCCGACCGCAACATGGAACACTGAGCGAGGAACGAGGAGGAACGGATGGTCTGTTGGCACTGCCGGCGCACCGCGGTCGGTTCTTGCCGCTTCTGCGGGCGCGGCGTCTGCGAGGATCACGTGCAGGAGCAGCCGTATGTGTTGGAGCTGTTCCGCGGCGGAGACGTCACACGAGCCCTCGTCGTCGAAGATGCGTTGTTCTGCGGCGCGTGCACGCCGCGTCCCGACCCCGTCGATCTGCCCGAACTCGACGAGTGACGCGCGTCACATATGCGGGGTGACGAGAAGCACCCGGCAGTTGTGACCCCCGCTACGCAGGTTCGGGAGCCCCGGGGGCATGATTCGGGGGTGATGAGGGGTCAGAAGGCCCCCGAGACCGAAGGAGCGTCGGAGATGGCCGAGAAGAAGATCCAGCCGAAGCGCCCCACGAGTGACGAGCCGGCCGCCGGTGCCCGGAAGGCCGAGACCAAGACGTCCGCACGGCGCGCCCTGCACAAGAAGACCCTTCGCCGGGCCCTTCACAAGAAGACCCTCAAGAAGGTCTGACCGAAGCGACCAGTCTGCGAAGCCCGGGCCTTCGGCCCGGGCTTCTTGCTGTCTGCACCCAGCTACCTACATGGATCCGCAGGGCCGCCGCGAGGTCGCGAACCGCTGCGAGATGCCAGCAGTTCCAACCGCAGCGCCACGAACCCTGCCCGAACTCGACGAGTGACGCGCGTCACATATGCGGGGTGACGAGAAGCACCCAGCAGTTGTGACCCCCGCTACGCAGGTTCGGGAGCCCCGGGGGGCATGATTCGGGGGTGATGAGGGGTCAGAAGGCCCCCGAGACCGAAGGAGCGTCGGAGATGGCCGAGAAGAAGATCCAGCCGAAGCGCCCCACGAGTGACGAGCCGGCCGCCGGTGCCCGGAAGGCCGAGACCAAGACGTCCGCACGGCGCGCCCTGCACAAGAAGACCCTTCGCCGGGCCCTTCACAAGAAGACCCTCAAGAAGGTCTGACCGAAGCGACCAGTCTGCGAAGCCCGGGCCTTCGGCCCGGGCTTCTTGCTATCCGGGGCCTTGCGGCCCGAGTGGCGCGAACACGCCAGCAGGGCTAGGCTCCCGCCGTGCCCGATGCGACGCACCGCGCCTTGATCGCCGCGATGTCGGCGGTCCCCGTGCTCGCGGGGATCGCGTCGAAGGAGATCGGACGGTTGGCCGATGCAGGCCTCGTTCACCGGTTCCGGCGAGGGACCTACCTCTGCCACCAGGGTGACCCCTCTCCCGAGGTGTACTTCCTGGTCGAAGGCAGGGTCGAGATCAGCTCGATCTCGGCGACCGGCAGCCGCGTCCTGCATGCCTCTGTCGATACACCCCAGTTCCTCGGCGAGCTCGGGGTCCTCGGAGACTTGCCCCGCAGCGCCGACCTCCTGACGCTTGACGATTCAGACGTCTGGTCGGCTCCAGGCGAGGATTTCGTCGAGTTCGTCACCGCCCAGCCGAGCGCGTCCCGCCAGCTGCTGGCCGCCCTCGCCCGGCAGATCCAGGAGCACCAGGCCTTCGCCGACGACCTTCTCTACCTGGACCTCAAGGGACGGGTCGCCAAACGGCTGCTGCAGATGGGTACCTCATCCTTGGATGATCTGCCGGAGCCCGGGACGAGCGTGGGTGCGATCACACACGCCGACCTCGCGAGCCTCTGCGGCGGCAGCCGGGAGAACGTCACCAGGGTCCTCACCGAGCTGCAGAAGCGTGGCCTGGTGAAGCGCGACGGCCAGCGCTACGTGCTGAAGAAGCCGGCGCAGCTAGCGAAGATCGCCGGGCTCTAAGACCCATCGGGCGCCGTCAGCCCCGGCACATCACGAACGACCGCCGACCGACCAGCGAGGTCGACCGACACGATGAACGCGTCGACCGCGGGGATCAGCGTCTCGACGCCCTCCGCATCCACCACGCGCCAGAGGTCCTGCGCCGGATAGGCGAGCACCTCCTGAACCGTTCCGAGCGCCCGCCCGGACTCGGTCTGAACGACGCACCCCGTCGCTTCGTAGGACCACCACGAGCCCTCAGGCAGCGGCGGGAGCCACGACTCGGGGATCTGGAGTGTGGTCCCTGTAAGCCGTTCCGCGTCGTTGCGATCCTCGACCCCCTCGAACGTGACGAGCAGCCGTGGGCCGTGTGGTCGAACGGTCAGGACGGTGTACTCCCGCCCGCGCTCATCGAAGACGACGGCGCCGGGCACCCAGCGATCAGGGTTGTCTGAGCGGTTCTCGACGGCGACCTCTCCATGGACGCCGTGGGCCTTGGTGATCCGGCCGACGGTGACCGCCGGCTCCTCCACCTCAGTCCTCGAAGTCGACGCGGGCGGCGAGGCGCTGACGCGACGCGGCTGCGCGGACGACGGTGCGGATCGCCTTGGCGGTGCGGCCGCCTCGGCCGATCACCTTGCCGAGCTCACCCGGCCCGACAGTCACGTGGTAGGTCGGTCCCCGTTCGTCGAACGACTCGGTGACCTGGACCGCGTCGGGATCCTCGACGAGCTCACCGCACAGGAACTCGACGAGCTCCTTCACCTCAGGCCTCTGCGGGATCCTCGGCGGCGGCTTCCGGAGCCTCCGCCGCTTCGGCCTCGGCGGGCGCTTCTGCTTCCTCGCGTGCCTCGGGCTCGGTTGGAGCTTCGGGCTCGGTTGGAGCTTCGGGCTCGGCGGGAGCCGCCTGGGCGGGCGCGGGCGCAGGCGCGGCCGCGGCCTGCGACGCTTCGGTGGCCTTGGCCTGCGCCTTCTTCGATACCTTCTCCTTGACCAGGCGCTCGGGCTTCGTGCTCACGACGGCGGCCTTCGGGCGCTCGGCTACGAACACGTCCCAGATCCCGGTCTTCTGCATGAGGTTGCGGACCTGGTCCGAAGGCTGCGCACCGACGCGTAGCCAGTGCAGCGCACGGTCCTGATCGATCTCGATCAAGGATGGGTCATTGAGCGGGTGATACCGCCCGATGTTCTCGATGAAGCGGCCATCGCGGGGCGACCGCTGGTCGGCCACCACCACGCGGTAGAAGGGGCGGCCCTTCGACCCCATCCGCCGCAGCCGGATCCTCGTCGACATCTCGTTCGTTCCTTCTTCTCGTCTGCTATCTCGTCGGGAGCTTGGTGGGCATCTTCGCATGCCCTTGCCGCCGATCATCGTCCGCATCATCGTGCGCGCGCCGTCGAAGTCCTTCAGCAGCGCATTGACGTCCGCGGTCGTTGCCCCGGAACCGTTCGCGATCCGCAGGCGGCGGGACCCGGAGATGATAGCGGGTTCCCGGCGCTCCTGGGGCGTCATGGACAGGATGATGGCCTCGGCCCGCGCCAGCTCGCCCTCGTCGACGGCCTCGGCGAGCTCCTTCATCCCGGCCTTGCCGCCGGGCATGCCGGGCAGCATCTTCAGGATGTCCTGGATCGGCCCGAGCTTCCGCATCTCGCGGAGCTGGGTCAGGAAGTCCTCGAGAGTGAACTGACCCTTCAGCATCTGCTCCGCGGCTTTCGCGGCGCTTTCCTGATCGATCGTGTCCTGCGCCTTCTCGATCAGCGTGAGCACGTCGCCCATCCCGAGGATCCGGCCGGCCATCCGGTCCGGGTGGAACGGCTCGAGGTCGTCGACCTTCTCCCCCGTCCCGGCGAAGAAGATCGGCTTGCCGGTGACGGCGGTCATCGACAGCGCCGCGCCGCCGCGCGCGTCACCGTCGAGCTTCGTGAGGATGAACCCGGTCGTGTCGACGTCGTGCATGAACGCGCGAGCCTGCACGACTGCGTCTTGACCGGTCATCGCGTCGCAGGCCATCACGACGTGATGGGGCTTCGTGACGTCCTTGATCTTTCGCGCCTGCTTCATCATGTCGGGGTCGACGTGCAGGCGGCCCGCGGTGTCGATGATCACGACGTCGGCGCCGGAGCGCTGCGCTTCCTTGACGCCGTTCTTCGCGAGGCGGACAGGGTCTCGGCCTTCGGACCAGACCGGCACGCCGATCTCCTTGCCGAGGGTGCGGAGCTGTTCGACGGCGGCGGGCCGCTCGAGGTCGGCCGCGATCAGCAGCGGCCGCTTGCCCTTGCCCTTGAGGTGCTTGGCGAGCTTGGCGCAGGCGGTGGTCTTACCCGACCCTTGAACGCCGGCGAGCATGATCACGGCCGGACTCGCCCCCGGCAGCGTGAACGGATGGAAGTCCCCGCCCAAGGTCACGGTGAGCTCCTCATCCATGATCTTCACGACCTGCTGGGCCGGCGTGAGGCTCTTCATGACCTCACCGGACAGCGCTCGCGTCCGCACGCGCCCGAGGAGATCGTCGGCCACCTCGACGGCGACGTCGGCCTCCAACAAGGCGGTCCGGATGTCGCCAAGGGCGTTGTCCACCTGCTTGGGATGGAGCTTTCCGCGGCTGCGGAGTTTCTTGAATACGCCGTCGAGTCGGTCGCTCAAGGTGTCGAACATAGGTACGGGGTATCGCCGTGGCCTGCAGCGACGGGCCTAGTGTATCGAGCGGGTGTAGGACGCCCGGAACGCTTGCGAGGGTTGCGATGGAGACCGAAGCGACAGGGGATGCGCTACGCCTCGAGCGCCAGCTCGTGCTCCTGCGCTGGTTGGTGGCCGCCTTCGGCGCGGTCCAGGTGGCCTTCGCGATCCGGGACCGAGGCCACGATCCGGCGTTCGCGCTGCCGCTTGCCGTCGCCCTCGTGATCGGGCTCGCGGTCGGGAACCTGGCGATCTCCAACGCGCTTCGGCGTGGGCTGGATGTGACCCAGCTCCGGTCGATCGGGATCGCCGCGTTCGTGCTCGACGCGGTGGTGCTGTCCGGATTGGTCTGGGTGGTGCCGAACGGGCCCGCCGACCCGGTCTGGGTGATCGGCTACCTGATACCGCTCGAGGGCGCCGCCCGATGGGGGATGCGCGGCGGTGTCGTCGGCGCCGGCGTCTTCTTGGTGGAACAGCTGCTCCAGGAGGCGGCGCGCGCGGAGATCTCGGCGGGCGCGTCCCAGGTCGGGTTCCGTGCAGGGATGGCCTTCGTGATCGGGGGGGTCGCGGGCTCCTTCGTCTCGTCGCTACGCAGGGCGGCCGAGGAGGCGGCCGCGCAGGCAGGCGAGGCCGCCGCCCAAGCGGCGCGAGCCGAACGGGCGGCGTCGCAGGCGACTGAAGCGCAGCGAGAGATCGCGGCGTTCCACGCCGCGGTGCTTGCCGACGCACAGCCCGAGCACCTGGGGGAGATCCTTCGGAACACGGCGACGCGGGTCGCGGATGAACTGGGCTGTGACGCCCTCGGCATCCTGATCCGGACGAAAGGCGGAGCGGGTGAGGACCGCTTCGACATAGCAGGCGTCGCCGGCGACCCGGGGTACCTCCTCGGCGACGCCCTGTTCCCGACCTCGAGTCCGGTCGCGGCAGCGGCAACCGAGGGGGCGCCGGTGGCGGCCGGTGACGATCTCGTCGTCCCGATGCGACTGCGCGGCGCCGTGGTGGGCGCGTTGCATGAGCGGGGTGCCGGCGCGGCCGATGCGACCCGGGTCGAGGCGCTGCAGACGATCGCGGACCAGCTGGGCGTGACGCTCGAGGCGACGCGTCTGCGCGCCGAACAGACCGCGATCGTCCAACGGCTCACCGAGCTCGACGCGATGAAGACGGACTTCGTCGCGATCACGAGCCACGAGCTGCGCACCCCGCTCGCGGGGATCCGCGGCTTCGTCGAGATGCTGGTGCGGCGAGCAGAAGCGCTCTCCCCCGCAGAGCGCGACGAGTTCCTGCAGATCGTGCTCACCCAGACCGACCGTCTGATCCGGATCGTCGACGACCTGCTGGTGGTCTCGCGGATCGAAGGCGACGCGCTCGTGCTCGAGCCGGTCGAGGTTGACGTGCGGGCGATGCTCGCGTCGGTCGTGGCCGCCCTCGGCGAAGACGGACCGCGGGTGATGATCGACGCCGCCCGCGACGCCCCCGAGGTCGTCGTCCTCGACCCCAACCGCCTGATCCAGATCCTGGCGAACCTCGCCCACAACGGGGTGAAGTTCTCCCCGACCGACCAGCCCGTGTGGATCCGATGGTCGGCACCCGCGGAGGGAACGGTGGAGTTCGAAGTCGTCGACCGCGGCCAGGGCATCCCCGAGGACGAGCAGACACTCATCTTCGAACGGTTCCGCCAGCGCGGCGACCACCGCGCACACTCCGAGGGCTTCGGGCTCGGGCTCTACATCACGAAGATGCTGACCGAAGCGATGGGAGGGTGGCTCGATGTCGCGTCGGCGCCCGGTGACGGCTCGACGTTCCGGGTCACGCTCCCTGCGTCGCGCCCCCTGCCAACACCCGCTCGACCGTCTGCAACAGCGCGGTCGGACTGAATGGCTTCGTGAAGTACTCGTCGGCGCCGAGGCGCAGCGCCTCCGCGCGGCTCTCCTCACCGGCGGCGGTGACGACGATCACGCGCACGTCGGCGAGCGACGGATCGGATCGGACGGCCTCGAGCACGCCGGTCCCGGGCGTGCCGGGGATATTGAGATCGAGGAACAGCAGATCCGGCGGCGAGGCCTGGATCGAGGCGAGCGCCGCCTCGCCGTCGGCCGCCTCCTCGATCGTGAAGCCCTCCCCCTCGAGCACGAGCCGCATCGCCTCACGCATCGTGGGGTGATCTTCGACGATCAAGATCCGGCGGTCGGCGCCCATCGTCATGCGAGCAACCGATCGGCGAACGCCGCGGGATCGAACGGCTGGAGATCGTCGGGTCCCTCTCCGACGCCGACGTACCGGATCGGCAGGTCGAGCTCCTCGCGAACGGCCAGCACGATCCCTCCGCGGGCCGAGCCGTCGGTCTTGGTGAGGATCACGCCGGTGACATCGACCGCGTCGGTGAAGGCACGCGCCTGCGCGATCCCGTTCTGTCCGGTCTGCGCGTCGAGTACGAGCAGCGTCTCGGTGACGGTGCCGCCCGCCTTCTCGATCACGCGCTTGACCTTCGCGAGCTCCTGCATCAAGGGCTCCTTCGTGTGTAGGCGCCCCGCGGTATCGACCAAGAGGACATCGACCTGACGCGCCGTCGCCGACGTCACCGCGTCGAAGGCGACGGCGCTCGGGTCTGCGCCGCGGTCCTGGCTGACGAGCTGCGCGCCCGAGCGCTGCGCCCAGACCTCGAGCTGTTCGCCGGCCGCCGCACGGAAGGTGTCCGCGGCGGCGAGGCTGACGCGCTTCCCGTCGCGGACGAGGCGGCCTGCGAGCTTGCCGATCGTCGTGGTCTTGCCCGAACCGTTCACACCCACGACCAGCACCACATCCAGGCCGGGCGCGTCGAGGTTGATCGGCCGTTCCGGCCCGAGCACCGCAAGGATCTCGTCGCGGAGGAGGTCGACGGGATCGCCCGTCGCCGCGGGCCCGCATGCGTTCGAGCAGATCGGCTGTGGCTTGCGGCCCGACGTCGGCCTTCAGCAAGACGTTTTCGAGCGCACTCCAGCGGTCTCCATCCGAACTCGTGCCGAACGCCGCGCGCACGCGGGCGCCCAGCCCGCTCGGGCCGAACCCGCCGGCCGATCCGGAGGTCGCGCGGGCACGGGTCGGCGCCGGGCGCGTCGTGGTGGACGTGGACGAGCCGCCACCCCTGCGGAGTGAACACGACCACCAGCAGGATGACAACGATGATGGCGACGGCGGTGACGAGCAGCGGAGCCACGGTGGCGTCAGCCTACCGGAGGGCTCGTGAACTCCTGGCTCGCCGGCACGGCGACCACTGGCTGCGGCTCGGCGCGGTCGCTGTCGAGCCGCTGCGCGACCACCTTGGTGGTGCCGTCGGTGTTGAGCGACATGCCATAGAGCATGCCCGCGATCTCCATCGTGCGCTTCTGGTGGGTGACGATCAGCACCTGGGACTGCGGCCGCGAACCCCTCGACCAGCTCGAGGAACCGGTGCAGGTTCACGTCGTCCAACGCGGGCTCGACCTCGTCCATCAGGTAGAAGGGCGAGGGCCGCGCGGTGAAGATCGCGAACAGGAACGCCATCGCGGTGAGCGAGCGCTCGCCGCCCGACAGCAGCGAGATCCGCTTGCACGCGCTTGCGGCCCGGACTCGCCTCGATCTCGATCCCCGATGGCGAGCGGGTCCGCCGGGTCGGTGAGGACCAGCCGGCCCTCGCCGCCGGGGAACAGCTCGGCGATCAGCCGCTCGAACTGCTCGGCCACGTCGCGATACGCCGACGTGAACGTCTCGGTGATCTGGCGGTCGATCTGGGCGATGACCTCGAGCAGGTCGCGACGGGCCTTCCGCACGTCGTCGAGCTCGCGCTGCATGAAGTCGTGGCGCTCCTGCAGGGCTCAAGCTCGCCGGTGGCGAGGAGGTTCACCCGCCCGAGGAGCGCGAGCCGCCGCTGCACCAGCTCCTGGCGCTTCTCGATCGTCTCGACGGTGTCGTCCTCGGTGAGGGAGGCGACCACGTCCGTCGGGCTCGGCCTGGAACCCTTCGCGGAGCAGGCGCTCGGCCTCGCCGATCCGCCGCTCGATGTCGCCGCGCAGACGGTCCTCGTCCTCGTAGCGGCGGCGCAGTTCATCGAGCGACGTCGACGCGTCGCGCCAGCTCTTGTTGATCGCGGCCTCACGCTCAGCAGCCTCGCGTTCCGCGACCGCGGCGGCTTCTCGGGCGGCGGTCGCGTTGCCGAAGGCGTCGTCCGCCGTCGCGACGGCCGCCTCCGCCTCTGTGCGCGCGGTCTCGGCCGCCGCCAGCTCCTCGCGGAGCCGGACCGGATCGTGCGCCGCCAGCTCGTCGCGTTCGGCGCGCAGCTCGTGCGCCCGGCGGTCGAGCGTCACCCGTTCGCGCCGCAGCGTCTCGACGCTCACGCGCAGGTGGATCGGCGCCTGCGGCAGCGGTGGCAGGTCCGGGGACTCACGGCGTCGACCGCGGGACCCATCGCGGTCAACCGCTCGCGTGCGGTGGTCGCCGTCTCGGTCACGGCGGCGAGCCGCTGTGCGAGCAGGTCCGCCTCGGTGCGCATCGCCACCAGGTCGCGTTCCGCGGTCGTTCGATCGCCCGGCCGCCGTCGGTGATCTCCGCGTCGGCGGCGTCGATCTGTTCCTGCAAGAACGCGACCTCGCCGCCGATCTCCTCGAGGCGCGCCGTCCGCGGCCGCAGCTGCTGGTCGGTCGCCGACAGGTCGTGCGCCAGCGACCTGGAGCTCGGCGCGGATCTCGCGCAGGCGCACGTCGGCCTCCTCGTGCGGTGTGGATCACGGCCGGCCCCACCAGCACGCCCTCGGCGGTGACGAACGACGCGCTCGGGTGCGCGCGCTGTTTGCTCGCCGGCCTCGTCCACGGTCGCGGCGAGGTACACGTCGCGCAGCACCGTCGAGACGATGCCGCGCGCCGCGGGATCGGCGTCGACCGACGGCGAGCAGCCGCCGCTCGCCGCGCGAGCCCGATCGGCGACCGGCCCGCCGGCAGCGATCGCCAGGATCGCGCCGTCGCCCTCGGGAGGCGTCGGCGAGCGCGCGCGTCGCCGTCGTCGTAGACGACGGCGTCGGCCAGCGGTCCGAGCGCCGCGACGAGCGCGCGCTCGAGTCCGGCCTCGATCCGTACGAGGTCTCTTGAGCAATCCGACGGCACGGCCGCCGTGCTCTGCCAGGAATCGCGAGCCCGGCGTCTCCTCGATGTCGCGGCGCCGTGCGTCGAGCAGGTCCTTGCGCGCCTGCATGCGCGGCGCGCGCCTCGGTCAGCTCCTCGATCCGGTCGACGAGCCTGCGCCGTTCGTCGTCGAGCTGTCGCCGGCGCTCGGCGAGCGGGGCCGTCTGCCCGTCGAGGTGCTCGATCTCGGCCTCGATGCTCGCCGCGCGCGGCCTCGGCCGTCGCGATCCGCTCGCGGAGCGCTCGAGCGCGCCGCCGAGGCGCTCCTGCTCGTGTTCCGCGCTGGCGAGCGTGCCGCGTATCGCGTCGGCCTCGGCGCGGCGGCCGGCCGCCTCCTCGCCGATGCGCCGGCGCTGCTCCTCGATCTGGCGCCGCTCGTCCTCGGCCTGCGCGGAAGCGCGTCCTCGGCAGCTTCGAGCTCGGCGCTCGCTGCCGCTCGAGGTCGGCGACGACCAGCCCGGCGAGCTCGCTCCACCCGCGAAGCTCCTCGGCGACGGCGTCCATCCGCGCGGCGCGCGTCGCCTCGACCGGCCAGCGCCTGCCGCGCGCCGTCGTCTCCCGCTCGACCGCCGCGCGGAACGCCAGCTCGGCCCGTGCGCGATCGATGGCCGAGGCCGCGGAACGTCCGCTCCGCGTCGGCGAGCGCCGGTCGTCGCCGCCGCGCGCGCGTCGGCGGCCGGCAGCACCTCGCCGTCGAGCGCGTCGAGCCGCTCGCGCGCGCCGTCCGCGCCGTCGAGACCCTCGTCCCAGCCGCCCTTGCGGCGTTCCCGCTCGCGCTGCAGCGCCCGCAGCCGCGCGGCGGCGAGCTTGCGCGGCGAGCGCGTCCGCCTCGGTCGGTCAGCTCCTCGTGCTTCTTCGCCATCTCCGCCTGCTGCTTCAGCGGCTTCAGCTGGCGGCGGAGCTCGGCCAACACGTCCTGCGAGCCGCAGCAGGTCCTGGTCGAGACCCGGCCAGCTTGCGCTCCGCGCGCTCCTTGCGCGCGCGGTGCTTCGCGATCCCCGCGGCCTCCTCGATGTACTTGCGGCGGTCCTCGGGCCGCGCGAGGAGCACCTCTTCCAGCTGGCCCTGCCCGACGACGGTGTGCAGCGCGCGGCCGATGCCCGTCTCGGAGAGCAGCTCCTGGACGTCGAGCAGGCGGACGACCTGGCCGCCGATCCGGTACTCGCTCTCGCCGCGAGCGGAAGATCGTGCGGCTGATCTCGATCTCCGTCATCGGGACCGGGATCTTGCCGGCCGTCGTTGTCGATCACGAGCTTGACCTCGGCCATGCCGAGCGCCGGCCGTGACGGCGTGCCGGCGAAGATCACGTCGGCCATCTGGCCGCCGCGAAGCGCCCGCGGCGCCCTGCTCGCCGAGCGCCCAGCTGATCGCGTCGACGAGGTTCGACTTGCCCGAGCCGTTCGGGCCGACGATCACCGAGACGCCCGGGGACGAACTCCAGGACCGTCTTGTCCGCGAACGACTTGAACCCGCGGATCGTGATCGAGCGGAGGAACATCGCGCGGATGCTAACAGGCATGTGATTCTCCGAAGGGGAAGCGCGCCGGTTCCACTATCGCCGCTGGTCACGGCCCACGTCTAGCCCGTGATCCGGAAGCCTTCGAGCCCTTCGGGAGGCTCATCCACGGCCTCCACGCCGTCGACCCGCGCGCCCCCGGGGCCACGGCGGCACCACACGGTCATCGCTTCCACCGCATCGGCTTCGCCCTCGAACACGGCCTCGACGCTGCCGTCGGGACGGTTGCGCACCCATCCGGCGACGCCACGGCTCGCAGCTTCGCCCCGGCAGCTGGCTCGGAAGAAGACACCCTGCACCGAACCCAAGACCAGGACGCGGCGCCGAACGGTCACTCCGCTAGTCGGCGGGCGCCTTCAACCGCTGGACGCGGAAGTCCTCGGCCGGACCGTGGTCCGCCGCGACGAACGCCTTCGCCGCCTCCTGCGCCAATCGCTTCGACGGGAAGTGCCCGATCACCAACCACTTGTCTCCGTCGGGGTGACGATGTTGGAGCGTCCACCCCGAGCCACTACGCCCCGCCAACAGATGCTCGTTCGCCGAGGCGAGCGCCGCGAGCCGGGGTGCGTTCGGACCGCCTTGTGACACCAGCGTCTCCTAGCTCTGGCACTGCGGACAGTAATAAGAGGAGCGCTGCGAGATCTTCACGGACTGGATCGGCGTGCGGCACCGCCGGCACGGCAGCCCGACCCGGTCATAGACCTTGAGCTCGGTCTGGTAGCTGCCGGGCTCACCGAACAGATCCAGGTACGCCTCGTCCGACAACGTCGTGCCGCGGGCCTTGATCGATTCCTGCAGGACCTCTTGGATGGCGCGATACAGCCGGCGCACCTCCTGTGAGGACAGCGTGTTGCTGATCCGGTCGTACCGAAGTCCCGCGCCGAACAGCACCTCGTCGGAGTAGATGTTGCCGAGTCCGCTGATGAACTTCTGATCCATCAGCAGCTGCTTCATCTTCGCGGCCTTCTCGGCCAGAAGGTACTGGAACGCCGGCCACGTGAAGACCTGGTCGAGCGGGTCGATCGCGATGTGCTGCAGGTCCTTGACCTTGCCCATCTCGTCGGGCGACACGACGAACACCTCACCGAACGTCCGCGGGTCGATGAAGCGCAGATCGCCCCCCTGCTGGAACGTCGCGATCACGTGCGTGTGCGGCGCGAGCGCCAGACGTCCGTTGCCGCGCTGGAACCGGCCGCTCATCCCGAAATGCACGACCCAGATGTCGCCGCCGTCCAGGTGCAACAGGATGTACTTCCCGCGGCGTTCGGTCTTGGTCAGCTTGTGTCCGGCCAGCCGCGATGTGAAGTCCTTCCGCGTCTTGTGGCGCCGGATCGCGCGCATCGCGTTCTTGGTGCCCTTCACCTCAACGCTCTTGATCTTCTTGCCCACGACGTCGCGATCGAGATCGCGACGCATCACCTCGACTTCGGGAAGCTCCATCGCCCCTCCTCGGATGGTTCCCCGTCGACGCGCCCGCGATAGACGTTCGTAGGCCTCGCGTGCCGCATGCTGCTCGGCCTCCTTCTTGGTGCGCCCGGCGCCCGCGCCGAGCCGGTCCCCCGCCACCGAGACGGTCGCGGTGAACTCCTTCTGGTGGTCCGGACCGGACTCCTCGACCTCGTAGACCGGCAGCGCGCGTTGGCGTTGCGACGCGAGCTCCTGCAGCGCGGTCTTGAAGTCGCGATCGCCCTCCCCACGGACGTAGGCCTCCATGCGGGGCCGGAACAGCCGCTCGATCAGTTCGGTCGCGACCAGGAGGCCGCGGTCCAGGTACACCGCGCCGAAGATCGCCTCGAGTGCGTCGGCGAGGATGCTCGCCTTGTCTCGGCCGCCCGATCCTTCCTCGCCCTTGCCGAGCAGCACCAGGTCGCCGATCCCGAGGCTTCGCGCGACGTCGGCCAGCGCGTGCATGTTCACGATCGCGGCGCGGAGCTTCGCGAGCTGACCCTCGGCGAGCTCGGGATAGGAGCGGTACGCCATGTCGGTGACGATCAGCCCCAGCACCGAGTCGCCGAGGAACTCCAGGCGCTCGTTCGTCACGTCGAGGCCCTGCTCGAACGCGAACGAGCGGTGGGTGAGCGCGGCCTCGCGGAGCTCCGGGGTGCGGAAGGCGACGCCGAGCGCCGCATCCAGCGCGCCGACCGGAACCGCCTCGGGTGATCCCACCTGGTTACTCGACCTCGATCGCCTGGCGGCCGGCGTAGTAGCCGCAGTTGCCGCACACGCGGTGCGGTTGCTTCGGCTGCTTGCACTGCGGGCACGCGCTGTACCCGGTCGGCTCGGCCTTCCACGTAGCGCGACGCTTCGCCGTGCGGGTCTTGCTCTGCTTCTTCTTGGGGACTGCCATCGCGGGTTCCTCCTGGGGCGGTTCAGTTCGGGTCGTCGGTGGTCGGTAGGTCGATCAACAGCTCGGAGAGCACGGCGAAGCGCGGGTCGATCACGTCGTGGCCGGGACATTCGCCGAGGTTGCGGTTGCCGCCGCACGTCGGGCACAAGCCCTGACAGTCCGGTCGGCACAATGGCGCGAACGGCATCTCCACGCCGATCGCGTCGCGAACGATCTGGTCGATGTCGATCTGCTCGTCGACGAGCGCGTAGCCGTCGTCGTCGGCGTCCTCGGGATCCGCGGGGACCGGCGTCACGAGCTCGCCGATCTCGACCGTGAACGGGCGGGTCTCGTCGGTGAGGCATCGCGCGCAGCGCAGACGCCACGTGCCGGTGATCGACCCGGCGACGAACACGCCTTCGATCACGGACTCGAGCGACAGCGGACCGCCGAGCATCGCGTCGTCCGGCACGGCGACCAGCTCGGTCGCGAGCCCGTCGATCATGCCGAGCAGATCGACGCTCCGCGCCATCCCGGGGTGGCCGATCAGGTCGTGCACGTTGAGCATCGGGAGGCTCATCGGATCCCCTCCCCACCGGCGAACTCCTCGCCGCCCGCCTCGGCGTCGAAGAGCTCGGACGGTTCGGCTCGAAGGTCGGGCGGCGCGAGCTCCTGCTCGGCGACCGTCGTCGGCGAGCGAAGCCGGTCACGGCCGACCTCGACCTGGTCCAGCGTCTTCGCGAGCGAGCGCGCGGTGCCTTGCGCGTCCTCGAGGATCTTGCGCAGTGCGATCTCGAACTGCGCGAGCTTGGCGTCGACATAGTCCTCGGCCTCGCGCCGCATCTCGGCCGTGGTGTCCCCCGCCTCCTGCAGCATGCGGGCCGACTCCTCCTGCGCGCGCTTGGCGACGGCGTCCTTCATCGCCATGCGGCGCTGCTCCTCGTGCGCTTGCTCGATCACGCGGTCGCCCTCGGCGCGCGCCTTCGCGAGCAGCTCCTCGCGGTCCTTCACCACCCATCGTGCCTGCTTGATCTCTTCGGGCAGCGACTCCTGCATCTCGTGCAGCATCTCCAGCACCTCGTCGCGGCTGATCAACACCGACGACGACAAGGGCATCGACTTCGCGTCGCGCACGATCTGTTCGAGCTGAGCCAGCCGGCCGGCGAGATCCATCAGACGGCTCCCAGCCGGTCCACCAGCGCCTTACGCACGACGTCGGGGACGAGCCCCTCTACGTCGCCGCCGTGCCGCGCCACCTCTTTGACGAGGGACGACGACAGGAACGACCACTTGGGGCTCGTCGCAAGGAACAGCGTCTCGATGCCGCCGATGCGTTGATTCATCTGTGCCATCTGGATCTCGTACTCGTAGTCACTCACGGCCCGAAGGCCCTTCACGATCAGGTCCGCACCCTGAGACCGGGCGTAGTCGACGAGCAGGCCGCCGAACGACCCGACCCGAACGTTCGGTTGGTCGCGCAGCGCGTCCTCCAGCAGCGCGCTGCGCTCCTGAACGGTGAACAGCGGCGCCTTAGAGGGATTCTCCAAGACGGCAACCACGACTCCGTCGAACATGCCCGCGGCACGCCGGACGACGTCGAGGTGCCCGTTGGTCACCGGGTCGAACGTTCCCGGACACAGGGCGGTCAGGCCCATCGCTCCTCCCGGTACTGGGTGAGGAGGCTGTCTCCGTAGCGAAGCTGCCTCCGGACGGCCCAGTGTACCGGAACCTCGACCGGAGAGCTCTTATGACCTCTGGTCACAACGACGGTCCACCCCTCCGGGGCAAGCCATCCGGCGTCGAGCGACGCCAGCGCGGCCCCAAGAGCCGTCCCGTCCAGGTCATAGGGGGGATCACAAAGAACGAGATCGAAGACGTCATGCTCCGCAGGGGTTCTGGCGATCCAGCGCTCGATGGGCGCCCGCACCACCGTTGCGGCCGCCCCGAACCCTGTACGTCGAAGGTTTTCGCGGATGGCGGAGACCGCCGCGGCGCTCCGGTCGACGAAGGTCGCCGCGTCGGCGCCTCGCGACAGGGCCTCGATCCCCGTGGCACCGGTCCCCGCATACAGGTCGAGGCACCGGGCGCCGTCAACCAGCCCGCCGAGGCTCGCGAACAGACCCTCGCGCGCCATGTCCGACAGCGGGCGCGTGCCCTCGGGCACCCGGGTCAGGCGCACCCCCTTGGCGCTCCCCGCGATGATCCGCACGGGTCGCGAGCCTAGCCGTCGCCGGCGAGCCTCAGGAGCGGAACAGCCAGTCGATGGAGCCCGCGAAGCGCTCCTCGAGTTCGCCCCGGAGGCCGGGGTGGCGCGCGAGCGTCGGGTCCTCGTCGATCAGCGAGAAGGCTCGATCTCGGGCTCGGCCGATCAGGTCGACGTCCTCGGCGAGGCGAGCGAGCTTCAGGTCGGGCATCCCGGACTGGCGGACGTCGAACAACGTGCCCTCGCCGCGCAGGCGGAGGTCCTCGTCGGCGAGCGCGAAGCCGTCGGTCGTCGCCACCATCGCGTCGATCCGCGCGCGAGCCTCCTCGTTGGTCGGTTCGGAGGCGTCGAATAGGACGCACGTGGAGTCGAGGCCGCTGCGTCCGATCCGCCCGCGCAGCTGGTGGAGCTGCGCGAGCCCGAAGCGCTCGGCGTTCTCGACCAGCATCACGGTCGCGTTCGGCACGTCGACGCCGACCTCGATCACCGTCGTCGAGATCAGCACGTGCGCCTCTCCCGCACGGAAGCGCTCCATCGTGCGTTCCTTCTCCTTGGGTCGCATGCGGCCGTGCAGCAGGGCGACGTCGAGCGCGGGGAAGACGTCGGTGCGCAGGCGTTCGGCCTCGGCCTCGGCGGCGCGGACCTGCGTCCGGTTGCCCTCGTCGATGGCCGCGCAGACGACGAACGCCTGGTGGCCGGCCGCGACCTCGTCGCGGACGAGCGCTTCGGCGGTGTCGCGATCCTCGGCCGTGCGCGCCGCGATCGTGCGCACCGGCCGCCGGCCGGCGGGAAGTTCGTCGATCACGGCGACATCGAGGTCGCCGTAGTAGGTCAACGCGAGGGTTCGCGGGATCGGCGTTGCGGTCATGATCAACACGTCGATGTCCCCGGCGCCTTTGCCCGACAACGCGGTGCGTTGATGGAGGCCGAATCGGTGCTGTTCGTCGATCACCGCCAGGCTCAGATCCGCGAACGTCACGCCCTCCTGCACCAGCGCGTGGGTCCCGATCACCAGGTCGAGCGAACCGTCGGCGGCGCTTTTCACCACGCGTTCGCGATCGGTTCCCGTGACGCTGCCCGACAAGAGCGCGTACGTCAGGGACGGTGGGGCGGCCTGTCCTTCGCCGAAGAGCGACCCTTGGTCTGTCGGCGCGCCATCGGCGCCATCGAGGAACGGCGCTGCGCCGACGCCGGCCAGCAACGCAGTCACCGAGCGCAGGTGCTGGCCCGCCAACACCTCGGTCGGCGCCATGATCGCCGCCTGGTGGCCCGACGCGATCGCGACCAAGCACGCGTGCACCGCGACGAGCGTCTTGCCCGAGCCCACGTCGCCCTGGAGCAACAGGTTCATCGGTTGGGGCGCGGCCATGCGCGCATCGACGTCGGTGATCGCGCGGCGCTGCGCATCCGTCGGCTCGAACGGCAGCGACGCGTCGAACGCGTCGAGCAGCGGCGCGCTGATCTGGTGCGCCACCCCGGTTCGCTCCGCTGCGAGGCGTCGACGCCGGAAGCCCACCCCAAGCTCCAGCGTGAACAGCTCGTCGAACGTCAATCGTTCGCGCGCGGTCTCGAGCTCGCCCTGATCGTCGGGGAAGTGGATCCACCGCAGCGCCTGATCGCGGTCGGTGAGCGACTCCGCAGCGCGCACGTCCTCGGGGATCGGATCGGGCAGCGGTGGCAGCTGCTCGAGCGCGCGCCACACGAGCTCGCGGATCGTTCGGGGACTGATGCCCTCCGCCGCGCGATGCACCGGCGTGATCCGCCCGGTGTGCACGAGGTCCTGCTCGTCGCTCCGCAAGATCTCGATCTCCTGATTCCCGAGCTGCAGCCGATGCCTGTACAGCTGCACCGTGCCCGACACCGCGACCTCCATCCCATCGCGGTACAGACCGGCGGCCCACGGCTGGTTGAAGAACGCGAGATCGAGGAATCCCGTACCGTCACCGATGGTGACCGTGACCATCGTCTGGCGACGACGGGTCTGACGCTTCTTCACCGAGCGCACTGTCGCGATCACGGTGGCGAACGCGTCGATCTTCAACTGGCCGATCGGCAACACGAGCGACCGGTCGATGTAGCGGCGCGGGTAGTGGTGCAACAGCTGGCCGACCGTCTCGATACCGAGCGAGTCGGCGAGGACGAGGTGGGCCTCCTTACCCTTCGACCGCCCCATCCGCCGGGTGGCGAGACGCGCATCGATCGCCTCGATCGGGTCGCGGGTCGTCAGTGGCATGGGGGGCCCTCCACGTTTCCCGGTTCTACCATGCCCGCATGACATCGAGGTCCGTCCGGGTCGTCGCCGCAGCCGTCTCGTTGCTGGCGCTCGCGGCGTGCACGTCCGGCGGCTCGACGTCCTCGTCCGTCGCACCGTCGTGGCCGGCCTCGGTGGACGCCCTTCCCGCGATGGATCCGACCGCGTTCCACGACCTGATCGCAGCCCAGAAGGGCCACCCCGTCCTGGTCAACATCTGGGCATCGTGGTGCGACCCGTGCATCGAGGAGGCGCCCAGCCTGACCGCTGCCCACCAGAAGTACGGCGACACGGTGCGGTTCATCGGTGTGGATGCGCAGGACGACCGATCGGGCGCAACGACGTTCATCGACCAGCACCAGGTGCCCTATCCCAGCGTGTTCGACCCGTCGAATCAGATCGCGGTGTCCTATGGGCTGTTCAGCCCCCCCGACACGCTGTTCTTCGACAAGAACGGCACCCTCGTGAAGACGGTCCCAGGGCTGATCTCGAGCGGGGACCTAGAGACGAACCTGCAGGCCATCGCGGGTTGATCGTGGGCCTTTGGTACCCTTGCTCGGCTATGGCAGCCGTCTGCGACATCTGTGGGAAGAAGCCCTGGTTCGGCAAAGCCGTCACGTTCTCGCACAAGCGGAACAATCGACGGTGGGACCCGAACATCCAGCGCGTCCGCGCGCTGATAAACGGCTCCCCCAAGCGCGTCAACGCCTGCACGAGCTGCATCAAGGCCGGCAAGGTCGTGCGCGCGGCCCGCGGCTGAGCGCCGGCCGCTCCCACCTCACCCGATGATCGCGTTCGCGAAGCGGTAGCCCGCTTTCCCGTCCTGTTTCGTCCGGTACATCGCCTCGTCCGCGCGCGCCACGACCGAGGCGGCAGACTCCCCCAGCCCCCCGATCGCCACGCCGACGCTGCAAGTAACCGTGGCCACCCCCGCGGCCACCGTGATCGGCTGGCCCACGGCCCGCACCACGCGGGTCGCGATCTTCTCGGCGTCGTCGGGCGAGTTCAGGTTCTCGCAGAGCACCACGAACTCGTCGCCGCCCAGGCGCGCCACGATGTCGCCCGGCCGAGATCACCGACTCCAGGCGCCGGGCGGTCTCGGTCAGGACACGGTCGCCGGCCTGGTGGCCGAACACGTCGTTCACATCCTTGAACCCGTCGAGGTCCATATACAGGACCGCCAGCGCTCGGCGTCCCCGTTCGGCGCGGAACACCGCGCGCACGAGCAGCTCGTCGAAGAGCTTTCGGTTGGCGAGCCCGGTCAACGGATCGTGCGTCGCCTGATGCTCGAGCTGATCTTCGTGGAGCTTGCGAACGGTCGCATCGCGCGCGATCACGGTGAACATCTCGATGCCGTGGACCGACGTCGATGTCAGCGAAACGTCGACCGGCACGGTGGACTCGTCCTTCCGCTGCGCCTCCACCATGTGCTCCTGCTCTTCCCAGCGCACGTCGTGCAGGCCGCCGCCGCCGTCGGAGACGGCGAATGCAGGGATCAGGTTGCCGAGCGGACGGCCGACCAACTCGGTCTCGGTCCACGAGAATAACTGCTCCGCGGCGGGATTCGCCGACTCGATATGCCCGACCGCATCGGTTGTGACGATCGCTTCCACCGCGCTGTCCATCACGGCCTTGGCACGGGCCTCGGATGCCGCCAGGTCGATGCCGAGTCGCGTCGCAAGGTCCAACGCGGCGATACGGGAACGGCCGAGCAGGAACAACACCATGGCCGTCACGAGCGTCACCGCGATGCCGCCGGCGAAGGGCGCCCATGGGTACGCGAACGCGTCGGGCGCGAACGTCTTCGTCGCCCCAAGGTCGATCGTCCATGGCGTGTTCTCGATCGACACGACGGTCGACCGAGAGATCTCCGCGGCATCGCCGTTCGATGCGTCCGGTCCTGCCGCGCTGCCCAGGACCGCGCCCTGGGTGGCCCACCGCACCGACGCGAGGATCCCGGTGCCCGGGGTTCCCAGCATCTCGCGGGCGAGGATCGACGGATCAAGCGTCGCGCCGGCCCATCCGACGAACCGGCCGTCGCGATGGACGGGCACCACCATCTGCATCCGCATCTGTCGATACGGGTTCTCCTCGGGTGGGGTCATCGTCAGGCCGCCGTTGCGTCCTGCCTGCTGCAACGCCTGGCTGGCGCTGGCATCGGCGGCCAGATCGCTGTGCAGGAGGGTCGGCGCCGCGGTGATCGGGGCGACCATGGTCACGGGGTAGTTCCAGACGCCCGGCGTGTTCGAACGGTGTCGTTCGATGAACTCGAGGCCGATCACCGCCGGATGCGCGTCGGTCAGCTTCAGCGATCTCGCGAATCGCGCGAACTGTGCCGGCGTTGGATCGGTGACCTCGAAGAACCCCTGTGTCACGGTGAGCATCCGCCGGTACGCATGGACGGTGTCCGAAAGGTGCGCGCTCTGCGCCGCAACTGCGTCGTCGAACCGCGCCTGCGCCGCGTCCTGTCGGTCCGCGCCCCACGCCGAGGCGGCCACATACGACACCGTCATCCCGACGGCGAGCGCTGCGACAGCGGCGAAGATCAGCCAGCGCCCACGAGAGCGGTGCTGTTCCTTCGCCGCCTCGAACGTGAGGCCTTTGCGCATGCCTACCTCCACGCCGCACCAGTTGCGGCGCACCCACGAAGCGTCGACCGGTCGCGTGGGCGACTTGACGGCCGCAACGTCCCATCCGGAGGTAGGTCCGCGGGGCTAGTCAGCTCGCTGGGAACGCTTGCGCCGGAGACGCACCCTGCTTTCAGCAACCCCCGCTAGGCCGGTCGGTGCCTTCCGATACACTTGGCGCGTTCTCCACTCCCGAGGCGCCAGTCTCGGCGTCTTCGTTCCGATCCGAGGAGGCCCACGTGTCACAGAGGTTCCATAACCCCTCCCCAGATGAACTCCGGGCGTTCACAGAAGAGATGCCCGAGACGCGAATCTCGGGGTTCGGAAACGTCAATGTGCAGACCCAGGTGCTGTCGCGCTCGGCGGGATCGACGTACGTGGTCGACCGCGAGTCCAGCGGCAAGACGATGACCCGCGCCGACTACGACGCGATCGCGGCGGCGCAAGAGGAGTACATCGCCGAGCACGACATGATCGTGATCGACGGCTACATCGGCAACGACCCGGACATCCGCACCGCCGCCCGCCTGATGATCGAGAAGCGCTACGCGAACATCGCCGGCATGCAGCAGAAGCTGTACTTCGAGCGCGACCGACGGCGCCGAGCCCCAGGTCCAGGTGATCTACACGCCCGGCCTTGAAGGCCGAGGGCTACCCGGACGATCGCTGCATCGCGGTCGACCTCGACGCACGACATCGACGCGCGTCCTCAACTCCGACTACTTCGGTGAGTCGAAGAAGGGCGGTCTGCGGATGTGGAACGACATCGTCTACGACCGGGGCGGTCTCGCCCTGCACGCCGGGCTCAAGGTGATCCCGACGGCGGGCGGCGAGAAGGTGTTCATGATCATCGGCCTGTCGGGCACCGGCAAGACCACGACGACGTTCACGACACAGAACGGCTCGCGACCCGATCCAGGACGACTTCGTCGCGCTGATGCCGGGCGGCAAGGTGTACGGGACCGAGAACGGCTGCTTCGCGAAGACCTTCTCCCTCGACCCCGACTTCGAGCCGACGATCTACGGCGCGGTGGTCAAGCCGAGCACCTACCTGGAGAACGTGTACCAGGACGACGACGGAACGGTCGACTTCTTCAACGAGCACTACACGAAGAACGGCCGCGCGGTGTTCGAGATGAGGACCTGCTCTCCTACGAGGACGCGCGGAACGTCGGCCCCGTCGACTACCTGCTGATCCTCAACCGGAACGAGAACATCATCCCGGCCGTCGCGAAGCTGAACCACGAGCAGGCCGCCGCGTACTTCATGCTCGGCGAGACCACCGGCACCGCGGCCGGTGGCGCCGCCGAGGAGGGCAAGTTCCTCCGCGTGCCCGGCACGAACCCGTTCTTCCCGCTCCCGCACGGCCTGCAGGGCAACCGGTTGCTCGAGCTGCTCGCGACGCACCCGATCGAGACCTACCTGCTGAACACCGGCCGCGTTGGCGGCAAGGACGGCGACGACCGGTCGAAGAAGGTGAAGCATCCCAGACACGTCGGCATGCGTGAAGGGCATCGCGGAGCAGACGATCGTGTTCGACGAGGACCCCGATTTCGGCTACCAGGTCGCGTCGTCGGTGCCCGACCTCGACGACGCGGAGAAGCTCCAGCCGCGCCGGCTCTACGAGGCGCAGGGTCGCGGCGAGGACTACCAGGCGATCGTCGAGCGGCTGAAGAGCGAGCGCGTGACGCACCTGCAGCAGTTCACGCAGCTGTCCGAGGACATCATCAAGGCCGTCGGCTGAGGCCGGGGCTCACGAAGCAGGAGGCCGGGGCTCGTCCCCGGCCTCTTCGCGTTCCGGGTCCCCCGCGCGTGCGTCGCGCGCGCCGAGGAACCACGCCGCGAGCAGCTGCATCGCGCCGAGCGCCAGGAACACGATGAACAGCCATCCGAACTGGCTCGCGTCGTCGGTGTAGGCGCGTCCGACCGTGTGGATGGTGCCGAACAGCACGAACATCCCGGACGCAAGCAACCAGGTCCCGACGCGCCCGGTGACGAACGCCGCGAACAGCAGCTCGTCGGTGATGTCGGTCGAGTCGACCGGGTGCCGGATCCAGTAGACAGCCGAGCGCACGCCGAGCGCCGCGAACACGACCGCGAGCGCGAGCTCGAGGAGGCCGATATGGGCGCCGAACACGGAGACCGTGACCGCGCTCATCCGCCTCCCGCCCGCAGGAGCTCCCTGACCTCGGCGTCGCCGACCTGCTCGAAGTCGGCGTAGTACTGCCCCACCGCGCGCAGATCGCTCGGCGCGCGCACCGCCACGACGTCGTCGAAGGCGTCGTCGAGCCGGCGCTCGACGCCCATCGGCGCCACCGGAACCGCGAGCACGACCCGGCTCGCGCCCGCATGGCGCGCCCAGAGGCCGGCGGCGCGCGCCGTGCTGCCGGTCGCGACCCCGTCGTCGACGACGACCGCGGTCATCCCACGTACCTCGATCGCCGCACCGTACGCCTCGGTGCGGCGCGCGATCTCCTGGTCCACCCGCGCGACCTCACGCGTGAGCCACCGCTCGCTCACCGACAACGCGGCGAGAACGTCCGGTTCGAGCACGCGGACGCCGGGTGCGACGGCCCCGATCCCGAGCTCGGGGTTGCCGGGCGCACCGAGCTTCTTCGTCACGACGACGCCGAGGGGCAGCCCAAGATGCGTCGCCACACGGGCGGCGACGACCACGCCGCCGCGCGGGATGCCGAGCACGGCCGCGGGCGCATCGATCACGCCGCGGAGCACCTCGGCGAGCGCGTCGCCGGCGTCGCGTCGATCGAGGAATGGGGGCGCCGCCATCTGCCCATCATCCGGCGTTGCGCCCCTTGTCGCCCCGGCCGTAGCATGTGCGCTCGTCCACGGCGAGGAGGCCCACCCGATGGTGAACGCGTACGTCCTGATCCAGACCGAGGTCGGCAAGGCGGCCGCCGTCGCAGCCGAGGTTCGCTCCGTCTCAGGGGTTACCGAGGCCGAAGACGTCACGGGGCCTTACGACGTGATCGTCCGCGCCGAAGCCGAGACGGTCGACGACCTCGGCAAGCTGGTCGTGGCGCGGATCCAGTCGGTCGAGGGCATCACCCGCACGCTCACCTGCCCGGTCGTTCACCTGTAGAACGCGCTACCCGCCTTCGTGCAGTTCCGGCACGTCGACGCGCTTGGCGCGT
The DNA here is from genome assembly GCA_963792215.1 of uncultured Actinomycetes bacterium. Classification (GTDB taxonomy): domain Bacteria; phylum Actinomycetota; class UBA4738; order UBA4738; family HRBIN12; genus AC-51. The sequence goes on along the minus strand of CAWBVL010000002.1, from coordinate 96,366 downwards.
TCTGCCGCGAACCGTTCGACCGCCAGATCGAGCAGCTTCGTGACCAGATCCGGATAGGCGAGCCCGCTCGCCTCCCACAGCTTCGGGTACATCGAGATCGACGTGAACCCGGGGATCGTGTTGATCTCGTTCAGCCACATGTCGTCGCCTTGCACGAAGCAGTCGACGCGCGCCATGCCCGCGCACGCGACCGTCGTGAACGCGGTGACCGCCAGATGCTGCACACGCCCGGCGAGCGCGGGATCGAGCGGCGCCGGGATCACGAGCCGCGCGCCGTGCTCGTCCAGGTACTTCGCCTCGTAATCGTAGAACGCGTGGCCCTCCGGGACGATCTCGCCGCACACCGACACGACGGGGTCGTCGTTGCCGAGCACCGCGCACTCGATCTCGCGAACCGGCTCGAGCCCGTGCTCGATCACGATCTTGCGTTCGAAGCGGAACGCGGTCGCGATCGCCGCCGGCAACTCATCGACGGTCGCAACCTTCGTGATGCCGACCGACGACCCGAGCGACGCCGGCTTGGTGAACAGCGGGAACCCGAGCGCCGTGGCCCGCGCGAGCACACCCTCCTCGTCGTCGAGCCACTCGGGCTCATCGACCACGGCGTAGGGAACCACGGGCAGGCCGGCGGCCGCCCACAACGCCTTCTGCATCGCCTTGTCCATCCCGAGCGCGCTGCCGAGCACCCCTGCACCGACGTACGGCACGCCGGCAACCTCGAGCAGCCCCTGGATCGAACCGTCCTCGCCGCGTGGGCCGTGCAGGACCGGGAACACCACGTCGACCGCGGAACGCGAACCGTCCGCGAGCACCAACGCGGGCGTGCCGTCGTCGCCGGCGAGCCGCGCGAGCGCCGCGGTGTCGGCGACCACCTCCGGCATCCGCCCGGTCTCGGACGGCAGCGACGGCGGCCCCGGCACGACGAACCACCGGCCGTCACGGGCGATCCCGATCGGAACGACCTCGACGTCGTCGCCCTCGAGCGCGTCGATCACCGACCGTGCGGATAGGCAACTGATCTCGTGCTCCGACGAACGTCCGCCGAACAGCACCACCACGCGGCGTCGTGCCATCGCGGCGAGCCTATCGGCTGGCCCACGCCGGCGGATACGCCGCGCGCAGCGCCTCGACGTCGGCGGTCAGCACGGCCATCAGTTCGTCGGTGAGCGCCCGCACGCCGTCGTGGTCCTCGACCGAGACGCCTCGGCTGGCCACATCGAAGGGATCGCCCACCCGAACGAGGATCGGCCGGCCCGGCCGAAGCGACCCTGGGCCCGATTTCTGCCACACGGGCGCCGACCCCCAACTCACCAGCGGCAGGATGGGGACCCCGGCGGCAAGCGCGAGCCGGACGGTGCCGGTCTTGCCCTCCATCGGCAACCCGTCGGGCCGGTGCGTCACGGTTCCCTCTGGATACACGACGACCACTTGGTTCGCGCGCAGCGCCGCCTCGGCGTTGCGCAGCGGGCTCTGATCGCCGGTCCCTCGTACCACGGGGATCTGGCGCGTGCCGCGCATCGCCCACCGGATCCCGAACGCGCGGAACAGATCGTCTTTCGCGAGGAACCGCGGTCGCCGATCGGCGCGTACGACGGCGTACGCGTTCACGAGCGGATCGAGGTAAGACGCATGGTTGCACGCGATCAGGACGGGACCGCTCGCCGGGATCTCCTCTAGCCGCTCGAAGTCCCAGTCGAACCACGCGCGCAGGAATGGGAAGACCGTCCAGCGGATGCCCGTGAACCAGGGCTCGAGCGACTCAGCCAGCGTCGGGCTCCTCATCGGGGCCGAACCGGCGGAGCGCCGTCCACGCGAGCGGCAGCGCGCCCGCCGCGATCAGCATCTTGATCGTGTCGCCGACCACGAACGGGTACAGGCCGTACGTCAGCGCGGTCTGGACGTCGACGCCGAGCACGTGCATCAACCACGGGATGCCGCACGCGTAGATCACCAGCTCGCCGAAGAGCATCGCGCTGACCGACGAACGGAACGACCGGTCCCATCCCTGGCGGGCGAGCCAGCCGACGAGCGCCGCGGCGAGCAGGAATCCCCAGAGGTATCCCGCCGACGCGAACCCGAGCCCGAGGACGTGGACGCCCACGTCGTGTCCGGCCTCCACGTTGCGCGCGAGCACCGGCAGACCGGCGATCGCCGCCACCAGATAGAGGCCAACCGTCGCCGCGCCGAGCGCGGGCCCATAGGCCGCCCCGACGAGCAGCACCCCGAGGGTCTGGCCGGTGATCGGCACCGGCGTGAACGGCAGATAGATCGTGAACTGCGCGAGCCCGGCGATCAGCACGGCCCCGACCACGGCACAGGCCGCCAGGAACGCGAGCCGCGACCGGCCCCGCTCGGCCGTCGGCGCGAACCGCAGTGCCAGCGTCGTCATCAAGTCCCCTCCCTCGGAAGCCCGAGAGGCTATCGCATCACGTGGGCTAGGCTTGGCTGGTGCGCGCGATCGTCCTTCCGGTCAAGTCGCTCGACGACACGAAGGCCCGTCTGGGCGCGGTGCTCGCCCCGATGGAGCGAGCGGCGCTCACGCTGGCGATGCTGGAGGACGTCCTGGATGCCGCGCTGACGGTGCCCGGGTGGGAGACGTGGGTGATCTCGCCCGACGAGAGCGTGCTCGAGGTGGGGGCGATCCGCGGAGCTCTCACGCTGGTCGAGGACGAACCGCCGCTCGGTCAGGCGATCCGCCAGGCGGAAGCAGAGGCGGAGGCTCGCGGCGCCGACGCGCTCGCGGTGCTGTTGCCCGACACACCGCTCGTGACCACAGCCGTGCTCACCCGCACGGTCCACACGTTGGGGCCGGTCGTGATCGCTCCGGCCGCCGACGAGCGCGGCACGAACCTGCTGCTGCGCCGGCCGCCGACCGCGATCGAGGCGCGCTTCGGACCCGATTCGTTCCGGCGACACGTCGAGGCGGCCGCGGAGGCAGACCTGCCGCTCGCGGTGTGCGAGCGCCCGGAGCTCGCCTTCGACCTCGACGCGCCGGACGATATCCTCACCGTGCTCCGGAGCTCGCGGCAGACGCGGACCCGCGCGGTGCTGCAGGATCTCGGAGCCGACGAACGACTCGGCACCCGCGCGAGCGGAACGTGAGGAGGCGGCGGTGCAGGGAACGGTCAAGACCTACGACACGGACACGCGCACGGGGTCGCTGCTGACCGACGATCGCGCCGAGATCGCGATCGACGAGCGCTCGTTCGGAGATCCGCCTGCGCGGTTCCTACGGATCGGCCAGCGCGTTCGGTTCGAGGTGGAGACGGCGTCGGAGGGCGCGGTCGCGCGCGATCTGCACCTGGTGACGTTCTAGGGGCGGCTCGGCGGGCCGGGAGGGTCGTTACACCGAACCGAGCACCTGTCCGCGGAACTCCTTGCCCGCGGTGAACGAAGGAAGGTCACGTGCCGGCACGACGATCGGCACATCGGGCTTGCGGGGGTTCCGCGCGATCCGTTCGTTGCGATGCTTCCGCTCGAACGTGCCGAAGTCGGCGAGCGTGACGCGTTCGCCATCGACCACCGTTTCACGGATCACATCGATCGACGCGTCGACGACGCGTGCAACCTCGGCTTTCGAGACTCCGGTGCGCTTCGCGACCTCTGCGACCAACCCGCCCTTGTTCATGGCGTACCCTCCGCTTCCCCTAGGCGCTCCCCTCGGAAACCGTTGCCACGCTACCTCTCCCCCGCGACGAAGGTCAAACCGCGACTGCCGGTGTCGCCGCACGCCGTCGGATGCTGGGTTCTCTCACTGCCGCGGTGCGGGCGGCGGGTTGTGCCAGCCACCGACGCGTTCCACCAAACGATCAGCTTCGGCCGGACCCCATGAACCCGCGGCGTACGTGAGCACCGGCGTCGCATCGTCTAGCACCGGATCGACGATCTCCCACGAGCGCTCGATCACGTCCTGTCGGCTGAACAGTTCCGCATCGCCTTCCATCGCGTCGGTCAAGAGCCGCTCGTACGGCGACATCTCCTCGGCCGGTGGATTCGCTGCGATCAGCTCGACCTCCTTGCCGACCATCTTGTCGCCCGGGATCTTGGTGCGGGCCCCGAGCGAGATGCGCTGATCCGGTCCCAATCGGAAGACGACGTGGTTCGGATGCTTCGCCAGCGGCTCATCGAACACGTCGCGCGGCGGACGTTTCAGCTCCACCAGCACCTCCGACGCGGTGACCGCCATCTTCTTACCGGTTCGGATGTAGAACGGCACGCCCGCCCACCGCCACGTCTCAACACGCAGACACAACGCGATGAACGTCTCCACCGTCGAGTCCGGGGCGACGTCCTTCTCTTCGCGGTAGCCCTCGTACTGCCCGCGGACGACGTCGTCGGGCCGAAGCGGGCTGATCGCCTGAAGCAGCCGGACGCGCTCGGTCAGGAACACGTCGCGATCGAAGCCGCTCGGTGGCTCCATCGCGACCAGCGCGAGCACCTGGAGCAGGTGGTTCTGCACGACGTCCCGTGTCGCCCCGACCGACTCGTAGAACCCGCCGCGGTCACGCACCCCGAAGTCCTCGGCCATCGTGATCTCCACGCTCTCGACGAAGTTGCGATTCCACAGGGGTTCCAGGAACGCGTTCGCGAACCGGAAATAGGCGAGGTTCTGCACCGCCTCCCGGCCGAGGAAGTGGTCGATCCGGAAGATGGCGTCTTCGGCGAACGTGCGCCGGAGCACGGCGTTCAACTCACGCGCGCTCGTCAGGTCGCGGCCGAACGGCTTCTCGATCACGACCCGCGCGTTCTTCGTGCATCCGGAGGCTTCGAGGTTCTCGATCACCGGTTCGAACAACGACGGCGGGATCGCGAGGTAGAACAGGGGGCTCTCGGCGTCGCCGATCGTCTCGCGGAGCCGCGTGAACGTTCCCTGGTCGAGGTAGTCGCCGTCCACGTACTCGAACAGCTCCTGCAACCGCTCGAACGCGGGCTGATCGACGCCCCCGTGCTCCTCGAGGCTCTTGTGCATCCGGTCGAGCAGGGTCTCGCGGGTCCACCCCGAGCGCGCGACGCCGACCACCGGCCCCTCCAGGAACTTGCGTTGGACCATCGCCTGGAGCGCGGGGAAGATCTTCTGGTACGCGAGATCGCCGGTGACGCCGAACAGGACGAGCGCGTCCGAGCGCCCCTCGCGCAAACCGCCGGTCATGACGCTCATGCGTCCAGGCTACCGCCGGGCCTGAACATCGCGGGACGTACGATGGCTGCACTGCCGGCGATGAGAAGGAGTTGTCGATGGCCACGGATCAGCCCACGCACGTCGGGATGGTGGGGCTCGGCCGGATGGGATCGAACATCGCGCTCCGCTTGATGCGCGACGGGCACACATGCGTGGGCTACGACGTCGCCTCGGACGCGGTCGCGGCGCTCGTCGAGAACGGGGCGAACGGTGCCGGTTCCCTCGACGAGCTCGTGGACGCGTTGCCCGCCCCGCGCACCGTGTGGCTGATGCTCCCCGCCGGCGAGATCACCGAGCGAGCGGTGGCCGAGGTCGCACAGTTGCTCGACCCGGGCGACGCGATCGTCGACGGCGGGAACACGCACTACGTCGATGACATCTCGCGCGGCCACGCACTGGAACCGCTCGGGATCCACTACGTCGATGCGGGCGTCTCGGGCGGGGTGTTCGGGCTCGAGCGCGGATTCTGCCTGATGGTTGGCGCCGACGACGAGACGTTCCAGCGACTGGAGCCGGTGTTCCGGTCGCTCGCACCGGGGATCGACATGGCTCCGCGCACGCGAGGGCGCGACGGTGCGGCCGCGCCATCGGAGTACGGCTATCTGCACTGCGGCCCCGTGGGGGCGGGCCATTTCGTGAAGATGGTCCATAACGGGATCGAGTACGGCCTGATGGCCGCGTACGCCGAGGGACTGAACGTCTTGGCGAACGCCGACGCCGGCGAGCAAACGCGCGAGGCCGACGCGGAGACCGCCCCGCTCGAGCACCCCGAGCGGTATCGCTATCCGATCGACGTCGCCGAGGTCGCGGAGGTATGGCGCAGGGGAAGTGTCGTGAGCTCGTGGTTGCTCGACCTCACGGCCGCCGCGTTGCACGAAGCGCCGTCGCTCGAAGGCTTCGCCGGCCGCGTCAGCGACTCAGGCGAGGGGCGGTGGACGGCCGTCGCAGCGATCGAGACCGGCGTGCCGACGCCGGTGTTGACGTCCGCGCTCGCGTCGCGCTTCTCGTCGCGCGGTGAGGACGACTTCGCGAACAAGGTTCTGTCGGCGATGCGCAAGGAGTTCGGCGGGCACATCGAGAAGCCGTCCTGATGGAGGGGCCGGCCGACGGCATCACGGTTCAGGTCGAAACGCTGCCGGACGCATCGGCCGCCGCACAGCGCGGCGCGGAGCTGATCGCGGCCGCGGCGCGCGAGGCAGTGCGGGAACGCGGCGGCTGCGCGATCGCGGTGTCGGGTGGCGCGACGCCCGTGTCGATGTTCGAGGCACTGGCAGGTGAGGACGTCCCCTGGGATGCGCTCGGCATCTGGCAGGTCGACGAGCGGATCGCCCCCCGAGACGACGACGACCGGTCGCTGACGTCTCTGTTGGCAGCGCTCCCCGCAGGCGCGCGCGTCCATGAGATGCCGGTCGACGGCGATGCCGAGGGATTGGAGGCCAGAGCGGCGACGTACGCCGCCGGTTTGCCGGCTCGCTTCGACCTGGTGCACCTCGGGATGGGCGTCGACGGACACACGGCGTCGCTCGTGCCGGAGGACCCGGTGCTCGGCGTGCACGACCGCGACGTGGCGCTCACGGGGATGTATCAGGGGCGCCGACGGATGACGCTCACGTATCGGGCGCTCGATGAGGCGAGAGCGGTGCTCTTCCTCGTGACGGGCCGGGAGAAGGCTGCGGCGCTCAGGAAGCTGCTCGCGCGCGACTCGGACATCCCGGCCGCGCGGATCCGTGTCGCCGATCAGCGAGCCGTCGTGGATCGAGCCGCGTTCCCCGACGGAGCGCCCGCCCGGTGACGAGAGAGAACGAGCTCGCCTCCGACGGCCCCCTTGCCATCCTGTTCGATATCGACGGGACGCTGCTCACAACCGGGGGCGCAGGCGCTCGGAGCTGGCTCTGGGCCTTCGACACGCTCTACGGCGTCCCCGCGGACATCGGGAGGTTCTCCGAAGACGGCATGACCGATCCCGACGTGGCACGCGGCACCTTCCGCGGCGCCATCGGCCGAGAGCCGAGCGATCGAGAGATCGCGCGCGTCCTCGCCGCCTACCTCGAGCGACTTCCCCAGGAGGTGGCGGCATCGGATGGATATCGGGTCCTCCCGGGAGCCGAACGGCTCCTCCTGCGCCTCCGACGGAGCGGATACTTGTTGGGTGTCGTGACCGGGGCGCTGGAGGCGGCCGCGCATATCAAGCTCGCCCGCGGCGGTCTGAACGGCTTCTTCGCGTTCGGCGGATACGGATCCGATTCACGCGATCGCGGTGAGTTGACGCGCCGCGCGATCGAACGTGCGGGTGCGCTCGTTGGGCGCTCGATCGATGCCGCGGAAGTCTTCGTCATCGGCGACACGCCGAACGACATCCGGGCCGCCCATGCGGTCGGCGCCGTGGCGGTCGGCGTCGCGTCCGGTCACTACACCGTCGACGATCTGCGGTCGGCCGGCGCGGACTCGGCGCTCCAGAGCATGGAAGATCCGATGCCTGGGCTCGGGTGGGCCTCCGACGAAGCGTCCTAGCCCAGGTCGTAGAGCTGGTCGATATGGATCCGCGCCACGCGTCTGTCGCGAGCGCGGAGCGCACGGAGATCGCCCAGTGACTGCGCATCGATCAGTTCGCCGAAGGTGTAGGCCGCGCCGGGGATCGAGACATCCGTATCGCGTTGGGCGTCGACGACCTGCACGAACGCACCGGTGGCCGGCCCGCCCTTGTGCAGCTGGCCGGTCGAATGCAAGAACCGGGGCCCGAACCCAACGGTCACCGCGACCTTGTGCCGGTCGCGGATCGCGAGACGAGCTCGTTCCAGAACCTCCGCGTTCTCGCGTGTTGGATCGATGAACGCCTGGATCGCGACGTAGTCGTGATCCCCGAGCGAACCGAGCACGCTGCCGAGGTCGTCGATCCCGGGTGTCTCGCTCGCGCCGGCGTCGAGGATCTCTTTGGTGGCGCGCTTCGCTTCCTCCACGTTCGGTTGATCGAACGGTTGGATCCCGAGGACGGAGCCGGCAACCGCCGTCGCGAACTCCCAGCGGAAGAACTCTGCCCCGAGGTGGCCGGCGGCGAGGCGCGCGACCGGGTCACCGTGCGCTTCGAGCGCAGGGAGCCCCTCCGGGTCCCCGTACGCCACGAACAGCCGGTCGGACCCATAGACCTCGGGCGAACCGACCGGCTCGCCCACGACCGGAACGATCCCCGTGCCTTCCTTCCCGGTCGACTCGGCGATCAGCTGTTCGATCCAGGCACCGAGGCCCGCGAGCTCGTCGGGAAGCAGCACGGTGAGCTTGTCCCGACCGCCGCGTGCCGCTTCGCCAAGGACCGCGCCGAGCCACACGCCGGGATCGTCGCCGAGCGGCACGCTCGTACCGCACGCGCACGCCATGCCGTACGCGGACTCGAGGAGCTCGTCGACGTCCGCGCCGATCAGCGCGGCTGGCACCAGGCCGAACAGCGACAACGCCGAGTAGCGTCCGCCGATGTCCGGCGGGTTGAGGAACACCCGTCGGGCCACGCGCGCCTGCGCGAGCGCCTCCAGCGGCGACCCTGGATCCGTGATCGCCACGAACTGGTCGCCGTTCTGGCCGGTCCGCTCGAAGAAGTGGGCGAATTGCGAAAGGGTCTCGCTCGTGCCGCCGGACTTGCTCGACACGATGAACAGCGTTCGCGCGAGGTCGAGCGACGCATCCAGTCGCGCGATGGCGGCGGGATGGGTCGTGTCGAGCACCGTGAGATCGAGGAAGCCGGCACGGACCCCGAGCGTCTCGCGAAGCACCTCGGGTGCGAGGCTCGACCCGCCCATCCCGAGGAGCACCGCGGTGTCGAACCCGTCCTGCTGCACTTCGGACGCGAAGGTCCGCAGGTCAGGCACGTGCGCGCGCATCTGCGAGCTGAGGTCGAGCCATCCCAAGCGGTTGTCGATCTCGGTGGGCTCGGGGCGCCAGACGGTGTGATCCTTCCTCCAGATCCGGGCGACGACGTCTTCCTGCTCGAGCGACGCCAGCCGGTCCTCGACGGCTCCGGCGATGGGGCCGAGCGCCGACGGCACGCGCGGTTCCGCCGCTCGCGCCTTCTCCAGTTCCCGCTCGATGACACCCAACAGCTTGTCGAGATCGGCCTGGAAGGCGTCCACGCCATCCTGGACGAGGCGATCCGTGATCGCGTCCAGGTCGACGCCGTGCTCCGGGAGCGACGACAAGACCGACTCCGCCTCGGCGTATCCCTCGATCACGGCGTGCGGGCGCACCACACCGTGGTCGCGGAACGCGTTGAGCGTCGCCTCGGGCACCGTGTTGACCGTGTCGGGGCCGACAAGCTCCTCCACATAGCGGACGTCCGAGTACTCGGGGTTCTTCGTGCTGGTCGAGGCCCACAGGGGGCGTTGCACGCGCGCACCCCCAGCGGCGAGCCGCTCCCAACGCTCCCCCGAGAAGATCTGCTGGAACCGGTGATACGCGCGACTGGGCGTTCGCGATCGCCACCTTGCCGCGAAGCGGGGATCCACCCGGAAGTTGCTCGTCCACCGCCGTGTCGACGCGCGAGACGAAGAACGAGGCAACGGAGACGATGCCGTCGAGCGGCTGACCCTCGTCGACGCGACGCTCCAGGCCACGCAGGTACGCCTCGGCGACCTGCTCGTACATCGCGACGGAGAACAGCAGCGTGATGTTGACGCTCACGCCGCGGGCGGTGAGCTCCTCAACGGCCGGCACGCCCTCGTCGGTACCCGGCACTTTGATCATGATGTTGGGCTTGCCGATGCGCGCGAACAGCTCGGACGCCGCCTCGATGGACCCCTGGGTGTCGTGGGCCAGCTTCGGCTCGAGCTCGAACGACACCAGGCCGTCGGCGCCACCCGCCTCTTGGTAGACGGGGAGGAACACGTCGGCCGCCATCTGCACGTCGGCCAGCGCGAGGTCGTAGAAGACCTCGAGCGGACTTCGGCCATCCTTCTCCGCGATCGTCCGGATCGCCTCGTCGTAGTCCGTCGAGTCGCCGATCGCCTTGCCGAAGATGCTCGGGTTGGACGTCATCCCGCTGATGCCGTCCTCGCGGACCAGCCGCTCCAGGCCGCCCCCGGTGATCAGGCTTCGCCGGAGGAAGTCGAGCCATACACTCTGACCCGCATCGTGGAGTTGCAGCAGCGGATCCATCGCTCATGCCTCCCGTTCGTCGCGCCCGGGTCGTTCTCGGCGCATCGCCAACGCGCGATCGGCGCCTTCTGTCGGCCGCGATCGCGTCCTCTTGCAAGGCTACTGCCGGTCCCCGCTATCGCCGAGCCGTGCGGTCCCCCTCGAACGCGTCCGCGGATCACCGATCGACCGACGGGTGTCGCCTGCAACGCCCGCCCCAAGGCCAGGGTTATGCTGGCCGCGCTATCTGGTACAAACCAGGTCACGCACTGGCCCGTGGTGTAACGGCAGCACGGCTGACTCTGGATCAGTTAGTCTTGGTTCGAATCCAGGCGGGCCAGCTCTCCATCGAACATGCGCGTGATCGCGCGCGTCCTCATCCGCCGTTGTCGTAGCCCGGGTACTGCTTCAACACCAACGGCGGCCGCGGCTGTCCATGGAAGTCGAACGCGTTGTCGAGCGTGTGGAGTTGCGTCGCGGTTTCGCGCACGGTGGGTCGTGAATCGGGCCACCCATCGGTCAGCGGGTTCAGCCGCTGGTGCCCGAGGAATCGGTCCTCCACGATCCGGAGGAACGCGTCGAAGCTGAGCGTCTGGTGATCGATGTAGCCGGGCTTGGCCCACGGGCTCACCATGAACGCCGGCACGCGGAAGCCGTACCCGTTCTGGTCGACCACCGGTGGCGGTACATGATCGTAGAAGCCGCCCCAGTCGTCCCAGGTCACGAAGATGGCGGTGTGGAGCCATTGATCGCGTGGGCCGTTCATCACCGCGTTGATCAAGCCGGTGACGTAGGCCTGTCCCTTCGAGATGTCGTCGGGTGGATGGTCGCCGGCGTCCTTCACCGGCACGACCCACGACACCGAGGGCAGGTTCCCCTGCCTGGCCATCGCGTAGAAGTCGGTGTTGGGACGGATGTTCGCGAACTGGCCCGTCGCCTGCGTCGCGAGGAACCCGGGCAACGGGTCCTGGACGTCGGCGGTCACGGGGCCGGTGAGCCCGCCGCACGGTGGGGCGACGCACGATCCCGCGCCCACGAAATACCCCCAACTGACACCCTGCTTATAGAGGAGCCACGTGAGAGGCGCCCAGATGTAGGGGCGTGGGTACTGGTTGGCCTCCGAGGCTCGCCACGTCGCTCCCTCCCACTGGTTGTTGTAGGCCGACGCCGGGTGGAACACCAGCTCGGACTGACACGACATCGCGTTGTGGAGGTTCGGGCACCAGGCAGACCAGCCCGACACCAGATACAGGTGCGACGGCAGGGTCCACGAATCGACCGGCGCGAACATGTGGTCCAACAACGCATAGTGATCCGCGTAGTCCCAGTAGTTGGGGATCTCGCGCCGGGTCTTGTAGCCCATGATGTCGGGCTGGCCCTGCGGACCCGGCGTCGCCTCGGGACACGGCGGCGTGCTCGGGTGCAGGATGCATCCGTTCTTATAGGTGTCGAGCGCCTTGATGAACCCGTCCATCTTGCCGTTGTTGTAATCCATGACCGACGCCTTGTGGCCGTGCGGTCCGCCTTGATCGATGTAGTTGGTGTCGTGGTACGGGTACGCGCAGCCGCCGCCCGGCATCGGCTGACACACGGTGGGCTTGCCGTTGTTCATCGGGATGCCGTCGGCGCCCGGATAGGTCCCGAAGTACTCGTCGAAGCTCCTGTTCTCCATCACGATGAACACGAGATGGTTGATGTTGTCGATGCCCTTCGACGGGATGATCGGCGCGCTGTCGTCCGCGGGCGCCTGACGCGCCGGCGGGTTGATCAACGGCTTGAGGTCGACGCCCTTCGGCGCCACGGAGGCATCGGGCGTCAACGCACCGTTGGGCCACGTCGGGACCTTGTTGGCCGACGTCTGGGTCGCCGGCGGGCTCTGCGTAGGCGCGGTGGCCGACGTGTCCGTTCCCGGTGAGCCGGTGGTGCACGCGACAGCGATGATCCCGACGAGGACCAGCAGCAGCACGATCCGGCCCGCGATCCGACCGAGACGAAGGGGAAGCACGCTATCGGCCGATCAGGGGCTCGGCGGCGCGCCCGAGATGGGCGTCCCCATGGTGGGCACGAGCGTGACGTTGGGGTTGCCGCTGGGGTTGGGGTTCAAGACCAATGGCGGGATCGGCTGCTGCGAGAAGTTGAACTCGTTCGCGAGGTTGCCGAGCTGCGGCACATCCTCGCGGATCGTCGGCCGCGGATCGGGCCAGCCCTGGTTCTTCCCGTCGAGCCGCTGACCGCCGAGGAAGCGATCCTCGATCAACTTGAGGTAGGCGTCGAACGACAGCAGCTGGTCGTCGATGTTGTTCGACCGGTTGACCCAGGGGCTGATCACCAGACCGGGCACCCGAAGGCCGTAGCCCCAGTGGTCGATGATCGGCGGCTTCACGTGGTCGTAGAAACCGCCCCAGTCGTCCCAGGTGACGAAGATCGCCGTGTGCTCCCACTGCTGCGCCGGACCCCGCATCACCGCGTTCACGACCTGCGTGACCCAGGCCTGTCCCTGATCGATCGGGTGCGTAGGGTGCTCGCTCGTGTCCTTGAACGGCACGACCCAGCTCACCGCAGGCAACGTCCCGCTCGCGGCCCGTTGGAAGAAGTCCGGGTACGTCCGGATGTCGTCCAGGTGGTTCGTGTACGCGACGTTGCGGAAGCCCGAGATCGCCATCCAGGAACGCGGCGTCTCCTCCGGACCGGTCTGCGGGCACGCCCGTTGCAGACAGGTGTCGTTGCCGACGTAGTACGCCCACGGGACGTTCGCCTTGTCCAGCAGCCACGGGATGCTCGCCCACCGGTACTGCATGTCCTTCACCACGCCGAAGGGCTTGCCCTCCATACCGCCGGGGTGCTGAAGGGTGGTGTGGCAACTACTCGCATCGGGGTCGGGAGTCGTGAGGTTCGTGCATTTCGCCGACCATGCCGAGATCAGGTACAGGTGCGACGGCAGCGTCCAGGAGTCGGTCGGCGCGAACATCCGGTCTTGCAGCATGTAGTGCTTGGCGTAGGCCCAGTAGTTCGGGATGTCGGACCCGGTGTGGTAGCCCATCACGTCGGGCACGCCGGGGTTGTCCGCCTGCGCGTACTTGCACTCTTGGCTCATCTGCGACGGCGAGCATGCCTTCACGCGGTCGACCGCTGTGACGAAGCCGTCCATCGCGCCGCCGTTGATGTCGTGTTGCGAGGCCCACTGAGTGTGCGGGCCACCTTGGTCGTACACGCCGGTGTCGTGATACGGCTTCCAACACGTCCCTGCATCGTCCTTCACGCAGACGGAGAACGACCCGTCCGGATTGCGCGGGATCCCGTTCGCACCGGGGAACGTGCCGAAGTACGAATCGAACGAGCGGTTTTCCTGCACCACGAAGATGAAGTGGTTGATGTTGTCGATCCCAAGCTTGGGGTCGATCGCCGCCGCATCGGCTTCCGACGTGGTGACCACCGCCGCGCTCGGCGCCGGGTCGGTGGCAGTTGTGGCGGTCGCTCGGTCCGGGGTGACCCGTAACGCGATCACACCGATCACGACAGCGGCGATGACGAGGGCGGCGAACAGAGCGCGCTTGGAGCGCTGGGGGATCGGCACGGCCCCGGATGGTAGCAGTCGCACCTGGGCGGCCTGGGAACGGCCGGCCGCTACCATGGGCGCGGTCGAGATCATCACAGAACCGCGACACGCGAAGAGAGGGATGACGTGAGCGCTGCTCAAAGCACGATCCCCGTGACGCTGATCCCCGGCGACGGCATCGGTCCCGAGGTCGTGAGGGCCGCCTGCCGGATCATCGAGGCGACCGGCGCCCCGATCGTGTGGGACGAGCGGCGCGCCGGCGCCGAGGTCTTCCGGGAGGGCCTCCCGAGCGGAGTTCCTGACGACACGATCGCGTCGATCACCGAGACCCGGGTCGCCCTGAAGGGTCCGCTCGAGACCCCCGTGGGGTTCGGCGAGAAGTCCGCGAACGTGACGCTTCGCAAGCTGTTCGAGACCTACGCGAACGTGCGGCCGGTCCGCGAGATGCCGGGCGTCAAGACGCCCTACTCGGGCCGTGGCGTCGACCTGGTCGTCGTCCGCGAGAACGTCGAGGACCTCTACGCGGGCATCGAGTACATGCAGACGCCGGGCGTCGCCCAGGCGCTCAAGTTGATCAGCGCCAAGGGCTCCGAGAAGATCGCGAGGTTCGCGTTCGCCTACGCTCGATCGGAGGGGCGGACCAAGGTCGCGTGCGCGACCAAAGCCAACATCATGAAGTTCTCCGAGGGCGAGATGAAGCGGGCGTTCGAGAAGGTCGCCCCCGACTACCCCGACATCGAGTCGTGGCACGTGATCGTCGACAACGCCGCGCACCAGCTCGTGAAACGGCCGGAGCAGTTCGAGGTCCTCGTCACCACGAACATGAACGGCGACATCCTGTCCGACCTCACGAGCGCGCTGATCGGCGGGCTCGGGTTCGCGCCGAGCGCGAACATCGGCAGCGAGGTCGCGATCTTCGAGGCGGTGCACGGCTCGGCGCCGAAGTATGCAGGCAAGGACGTGATCAACCCGACCGCGATGATCCTGTCGGGCGTTCTGATGCTGCGGTACCTCGGCCTGTTCGACGAGGCGGCGGCGATCGAGCACGCCGTGTTCGTCACGCTCGAGTCGGGCACGCTCACCGGCGACGTCGTCGGCTATGACCGCGGCACGCCGACGACCGTCTACACCGACGCGATCATCGACAACCTCGGCAAGCACACGGAGAACTGGGCGATCCGTGAGACGGTGCCGATCGAACTCCCGCAGCTCGATCCCGCGCCCGACTACGTGCGACCGAAGGAGCGCGCGGTCGTCGGGCTGGATGTGTTCGTCGAGTCACCGCTGCCGGCCGCCGAGCTCGGCGCGTCGCTGATGGAGCTCACCCAGGACACGAAGCTCTCACTCAAGATGATCAGCTCGCGCGGCACGAAGGTGTTTCCGCCGACGGGCACGTTCACCGAGACCGGCGACCACTTCCGGTGCCGGTTCATCATCAAGCAGGATCCGGGCAACCTGCCCGACGAGGATGTGCACGAGCTGCTCGTGCGCATCTCCTCCGCGCATCGCTGGATGCACATCGAGAAGCTGCAGGAGTTCGACGGGGAGCTCGGCTTCACCCGCGATCAAGGCGAGAACTGAGCGTTAGCCGCTCGGAGTGGTCGTGATCACCTGGGTCGGCGGGGGCGGCTCGTGCGGCGTCGCGCCGGTCGCCGGGACCTCCCACACGGTGACGCCGCCGACGTCGGTGCCGTCGACGCCGAGCACATCCTTCATCAGGGCGATGATCTCCGGGGGCACCGGGTTCTGGGCGACCACCTCTTTGACCTGCCGTTCGTCGATGAAGAACCGCACGGCGTTCGGTGGGGGCAGGTAGTGCCCCGGCTGGGTCAGGATCATCCCCAGTCCCGCCATGTTGTGGCCGATCGGGTGGATCGGGCCGATGTAGGCGCGACCCAACCGGAAGTCGAAGTTCGTCGCGGTCTGCCAGTTCATGTCGTCGCCGAGCGCGTACGGGATCGTCAGGACCACGTCGTCAGGCGTGATGTACTGCCTGTATATGCCGTCGCTGAAGAAGGCCGGCACCGTCTGCGTGCCGTGGTACGTCGGCTCGATCGCAAGGTTGGTCGAGATCGCGACCATGCCGACCGCCACGATCGCGTAGCGGACCCACGCCGATCTGCCCAAGGCTGCGGCCACCCAGATCGCCGTCAGGATCGACAACGACATGAACATGTACAAAGGGAAGCGATCGGGGGTGGCATGCTTGATCAGCGGCGCCTCGAACAGCCACTTGCCAGGCAGGGTGCCCACGGAACGTCCCGCGATGTGCAGCGTCGGGCCCATCGCCAGGATCGCGACCAGCAGGGTGAAACCGGTCAGCAGCCACGCCCACCACTGACGCCAGAACTGGACCGTGAACCACACCAGCACGACGACGAACAACACGCCGACATAGCCGGTGTTGTTCTGCTGCAAGACGGGGAACTTCTCGCTGAGCGAGAGGAACTGCTGCCCGCCGAATCGGCCGTACTGCGACGGCACGACGTAGCTCAGCAGGTCCATCGAGTTGATGTCGGGGGCGCGGATCGCATGGTCCGGCGGCGGGTCGTACTGCAAGCGTTTCAGGATCGGCAGCACGAGCAACCCGCAGATCGCGTATGAGGCGGCGAGCAGCGGGATCGTCCACAGAAGCCGCTTCTTCACGATGAGCGGGGCCACGATCAAGGCGCCGAGGTACGCGAACGCCCCGAACAGCGTCATCGTCGCGAAGACCTCGGTGGACGTCGAGAACTGTCCGGCGAGCACGAGGGCCATCAGGACGACGAACAGGATCCGGCCGATCGAGCTTTCCACCCGGCGGATCACCAGGTAGACCGCGAGCGGCACGAAGAAGATCAGCACGAGGTTCAGCTGGGCTCGCATGTGCTGAGCCACATATGTCGAGAAGCCGAACAGGAACCCGCCGACGATCGAGGGCCAGAACTTGTTCGTCAGGCGAACGCACACGAGGTAGGCGGCCCATGCGGCGAGCGCCGGCGCGAGGATCATCAGGATGTTGACCGAGAACAACCCGCCGAGCGCGCCGGTGATCGGCTCAAACAGCAGCGCCGATCCGGGCAGCGTGGTGACCCAGGCGAGGTGGACCCCGGCCGGCGCCCAGATCTTGTCGGTGTACAGCGGGTCGGCGCCGGTGCTGATCGCCTGATGCATCCAGTTGAACGACCATCCGTAGAGGCTCGTGTCGGGCAGACACGCACCCACGCACCGGTTGCCGAGATCGCCGATCACCGGCAGCGCGAAGACCAGGATCGAGCTCGCGAGATACAGGAGGAACGCGAAGAGTCCACGCATGCGTGGACCGCGGGTCCGGAACCAATCGACGACCCGCCGTCCCCCGCCGGATCGATCGCCCTCGACGACCTCGGACGGAGCCTCGGGGTCGGAGATGGCGCTACTCGCGCTCATATGGCGGCCCAGGATACCTGCGGCGCGGGTCGGAACCCCGGGTGAGGCGGTTGCTACACTCGTCCCCGGTCCGGCCCTCGCGAGCCGGCCTCCACGTGTCCGGTCCCATCGTCTAGAGGCCTAGGACACCACCCTCTCAAGGTGGAGACACGGGTTCGAATCCCGTTGGGACTACGGTGCTATCGCGCTTCATCGTTCTTGCGGGTGACGATTTTGGGTGATAGTCGCGGGATCGATCACCCGCTGGGGAGTTGGGGAGTCCGCGATGCGACGGTGGACCCATCGCGCGCGCGGAGGTCCTCACTCGGAAGCCAGTCGTACTCCTCGCCGAGGGTCGCCTTCAGCTCCGTCGCTTGCATCGGCTCGACGCCGGCGCGCTCGCGCGCGCGCTCGAACGTCCCCTTCGAGAACCATCGACCCGCCTCCTGAGCGGCCGATTCGAGGTCTCGAATCTTCTGAGGTGCGCCACCGATCTCCTCGAAGTAGGCGATCAGCCATTCGCTCGCTGACTCCACGTTGGTGAGCGTGCCACCCTTGCGGTCCTCAATCTTCGAGGCATCGAATACGTCCATCGAGCTAACGTCGGCGATCCCGGTGTAGTCGAGATAGGGGATCTTCTCCGCGTAGCCGGATATCCTCTTCGTTCTCAACTCGAAGGAGAGCGATGGTGGTTGCCTTGAGTTGATCCGCTCGACCCCGACCCATCCCAGAAGTACACCGCCGTCGATTGCAACACGGGTGGTGGATACATCGGCTACGACGGACAGGTCCACTGTCCGCCACCGTGACGCCAAGCCACGCGGCGGGGCGTTCACGCAGTCCGAGGCGTTGGCGGCTGCGGCGCATCATCGACGGATATGGGGCAAGGGTCGCGACCTGGGCGCGATCGCGTCTTCTACCCCGACCCCCACCGGAGCGACCTCGTTAGGCGAATACCGATCCGAGCAGCCGGTGCCTCGTCTGTCCATGACAATCAAGCGGCCGACGGACGCGAACTGGTGCAGGAGTTGGGCGTAGCTCTCGCACTTTCCCACATCACATCGACGTTCGAGACGCCGCCCGGCACGTAAGGCAGATCGGGTCCCTCGCCGAGGACCTGGTAGGCAAGCGAGATATCTCCGTTCCATGCGAATCGGGTCTCGGGAACATCCACGCGACCGAGTGTCGTGCGCGAGCATGCCTCACGCAAGGCGGAGGGTCGGTGGGGTAGTCAGAAGCCACAGCACGGTTCAGGAGACCGTCACCGCCAAGAGCGTTACCCGATCAGGCGTTCCAGCGCCAACCGCAGGTGGTCGACCAGCCACCCGCGCATCACCCGATCGGCCTCGAGATCGGTCAGCGCATCGAGCAACGGTTCGCGCGGCGAAAATGGTGCGTCCCCGGAGCCGGAGAGACCGTACGAGCCGCTCGGGGGGCCGGGGACGCTATGGGGAAGTTAGTGACCGCCTTTACCCCGGCGCATCCGACTATCGGCCAGTAAGTCCGGGTCAACTTGGGCAGCCTGAGCGAGGTGCCCGACCTCCCCAAGTAGGGGCCGGCCGTGGAGAAGAGTCCCCCTTGGTCGAACAGGCGATAGAGGTTTCGATCGCCGAAGCCCCGAAACGTGGCATGGCGATCGCGACGGTCATCACCAGGGTGCTGCGTGCTTGCCACGAACCCGGCGAAGTGCTTGATGTGCCCAATAGCGCCAACGGTTCCTCATGGCTCGTCCGACTTAATGTGGGGGTCGCCATAGGTGCCTGCCTGACCCCGGCGCCATGACGAGCAGGCGTACTCGACGGATCCAAACAACGCAGACCGGGCCCGGCGCGCGCCCGTCGGCCTTCGTCCAGTCAATGACGATCGCCATGTTCGGTCGCCATCCGTCCCCCCGTAGTGCGTCTCAGGAACGTGAGGGACGAGGGGGACGAGGGAAAGCGCCCACCGCACCCCCCCGAGCGCTGTGCGGGCTTCGTCCCCTCGCCGACAATAGCGGCGATGGGAGTCGACGTCTCTTCGATCGCGTTCCCTACAGCAAGTGGTCGGCCTCGAGGACGACGAGCCGGACGGACCGGATATGCGAACAGCTCAGCGTCTGAGCGTGGCGGGTGCACGGCCATCCGGCGGGCGGCCTGGTCCTCCGGGACGGCTACGTCACCTGTGCCTCTAAGGTGGGCGCTGAGGGGCTCGAACCCCCGACCTTCGCCTTGTAAGGAAGTGCAGGTCAGGGAGCTGACCACTGATCTTCGTGTGCCCCTGAATACCTGTCAGCACCTCGGAGTACCTCTGCGTTGTTACGCGAGCTGTTACGCGGTAAGCGCCGTCGCCCCTTGTCCAAGATTGCGAGCCTGCCCTACCAGCTCCGCGCACAGATCACGGACCGTGCCATGGATATTCAATAGCGGGCCCGCCTCGTCGAACGTTGCATGCAGCCGCCCGAGGTGAGGAACAGCTCGGGCAGGCGGTTCCGTGCTGCGACTTCCGGGGTCAGCATGTCGAGAACTCCACCGTGGGCATCAGCTTCCCCATCGTGTTCCGGATTGACGACCTCAGGTGACGCGATCAACCGACCCCAGCCGTCCGCTAAGGCCATCGTCGCAGTCGATCTCTCTCCCACGTTGCGAGGCGACGCGAACGCTCGGGAGGCCGCGTCGCACTTCTAGGGCTGGCTACAGCTTCAGGCGGAGCACCTCTCCCCCGCCCGCGCAGATCCCGCAATTGGTCACCAAGACGTCGCCACTCCTTGCGAACGCGAAGCTCGTCGGGAAGAAGAGGTCCTTGTAGAGGACCGTTTTCGAACCATCACGATTCACGCGCAGGAGCGCTCCGAACGGCGTCCCTGTTGTCGCGAGACTGTTGTGGGCGATCTCCAAGACGTAGAGCCGCCCATCGTGGAACGCGATGTCGATGATGTTCGTGAACCCTCGCGCCCACACGGTGGGCTTCTCACCCGGCACCACGCGATACACGCGAGCGCCGTGACGGGGGAACGGGAACCCGGTGAGCTGCCCAACGTAGAACGCGCCGTCGGCACCCCGTACGACGGTCGTCGGGACGGCGTCCATCGGGACCTCCTGTCCCTGGAAGTCGACCATCCGCGGTGGGAAAACGGCGAGGGTGCGGACGCGGCCGCGATCGCTGACCCTCAGCAGGTCGTTGGCTCCCGCGTCGGTGATGATGCTGGCGTCGTCTCTGCGGAGGATCCCGTAGGGGTCGCTTTCCTTGACCCCGCCAGCCGGGTTGTGAGCCCGCTCGTATGCCAGAAGGTTGGCGACGATGTGCATGTTGCCGCTTCGGCTGATCCGCACGAGCCTGGCAAGGTCCTTCCCCTTCATGTCGAACCCGGCCTTATATGCGGTATCGCCGCCGAGCCCGATCGTCGCGTAGAGTCCACCCCCGTCTTCGGCGTCGGCTTTGGCAACGTCGTGCGGTCCGAACGCAAACGAGCCGTCGGTTGTCGCGATCGACGGTAGGCTCGCGAGCCGGTCGAGAGCACCGTTCGCCACGTGCGTCACAGCGCCGGTCAGTCCGACGCACGTCTTGCCGAACGGCCCCGGCTGGCAGGGCCCCGAACCGCCGGTGCCGGCCTCCGCGACGAAGAACGAGCCACCGCCGACGAGGAAGATCCCACGCGGGTTGTTCAATCCGGGGGCCACGGTCGTGACCCTGACATCGCTACTTGCCGCTGCGGGCGGCAAGAGTGCGATGGACAACGTGCCGGCCATCACAAGCATCAGCAGTTGAAATCTCGTCCGACGTGAACGCATCGCGGGCACCCCTCCCTATGGTCGCTCCAACAACTAGTCGTACTCCCGAGGAGAGGTGCCGGTCAATAGCCGCTTGAATCGCCGCCGCCAGGTCTCCTCGTCGCCCAGCGTAAGCGTGCTCGCAGTCACGACGAACAGCCGACCCGAGTCCTCGGCAAGCAGCTCCGAGGGCCAGGCAGCTTCCATGTGGTGATCGAGCACGCCCTTGAATCCATCTCCGTCAGCAAATGCCTCTCTAATCGCATAGGTCCCTACATACGCGACGAACGTCTCAGTCGCGGGCGAGTTCGGATCGGCGAACACCTGCATCGAGAGAAGACCGCTCACGTCGTAGATGCCTAGCCCGAGAGGCTGCTCCCCGAACGGAGTTTTTCCATGCGTCTTCTGAAGCGTCGCGATCCTCGTAGGCGACGAGCTTCCAGACTCCGGCGATGGCCGCTCGAACCTCTCCATCGGTCACGCCGGCCAGGATAATGCCCCTTGCCCGAGGATTCGCCGATGTACCTCGACGTAGCGTGATGGGAACAAGGCAGCCGAGTACTAGCCTCGCGCTGCCGGCAGCCTGAGCACCTACGTTCTCGTATTCCTCGACCCGCGACCAGTAGCACTACCTCTCGGGCGACACTGACGCCGCTGTGCCCCAGCGTAGGGCTATGTCCCTCGACGGCCTACTGTCCTCGCGGCGTGTTGCGTCGGATCGCCTGGTCGCGATCACGGGCTGAGACCAAGCCTCGTCGGTCGAGAGGCCGCGCCTGCTGAACCAGAGGATCGAGCCCGAGGCAGCCAGTGCGTGCAGCTTGTGGGGCGTTCGCGATCGTGGCACGGCGCCTCTGGGAAACTGAGCAGGTGAAGGAGGCATCCGGGGCCGTCGGGCGCCGCGTGCTCGTCATCGGGATGGCAGGGTCCGGGAAGAGCACATTCTCGCGAGCGCTATCGGCGAAGACTGGCGTACCGGTGATCCATCTTGACTTCCACTACTGGAAACCAGGTTGGGTCAAGCCCTCCGACGACGAGTGGCGGGACAAGCAACGAGGCCTTCTCGCGGGCGATGCCTGGATCGTCGACGGCAACACCCAGCGAGGCCTCGACCTTCGCCTCGAACGAGCAGAGACCGTCGTGTTGCTTGAAACGCCGTGGTGGACATGCGCGGGTCGGGCGTTCATGCGCGGGCTTCGAAAGCCTGTCGGCAAGATGCCCGAAGGTTGCCGCGATTCTGTGAGACGACGGGTGCTCGATGAGTGGCGGTTGGTCGGTGTCATCTTGCGCAATCGCCATTCAGAACCCGAGCGAGCACGCGCGATCGTCTCGCAGCACGGACAACATGTGGCACTGCACGTGCTCGGTTCGAAGTGGGCAGCTCGTGAGTTTCTCAACCGCCTGCGCTGAGAACCAGGCACGCGCTCCTAGCTGATGTTCATCTCGTCGAGGCCCGGGTACGGGGTCGGTCCCGAGGCAGCCAAGGGGTCGTGCCGCGGCGCCCCCGCGCCAACGTGGAGCGGGTGCTCGAGATCGTGGACGTCGAGCCCCTCGGCAACAGCGTCGAGCGCTGAGGGGCGCGACCTCACGCGCCTTCGAGCTGGGATATGACCCCTGATAACGTGCCTGCTCCTTGATCTGTGGGCTGCTGGCCGTTCGGCGTCAGCCGATCGATCAGCTTCGGCAACGCCGCCGCCAGGCCGGAGGATGCCTCCGATGCCGGGAGGCCGGCCTGGGTAGCGGCCTGTTGGAGACGCTCTTCCCCAAGCGCTTGCGACAGATCCGACGCGGCGACCGGCTGGTTCGTTCCGGTGCCGACCCAAGAACGGGCCTGCTGTTCCAAACCTCCCTGACTCAGCTTTGAGACGATCCCTCCGACGCCACCTTCGTCCTGGATGATCTTCGAGGCGGCGCTCAACAGGCGCTTCGGGTCGCTCGAGTCTGCCTTCAGCTCTGAGGTCAGCGCATCGATGTCCACGGCTCCTCCTTCAGGTGCCTTGCCGATCCGATCGCCGTCCTGCGCACAGGTCGGTGCTCCTCGCACGTCTTGCAGCTCCCGCACGGTGTAGCTCGTGCCAAACCTTCTCAACCCGCCCGCGCGTCGTCGGCTCACTCCATCTGCGAACCGGTGCTCGTTCCCATTTGATCCTTCATCTGATCCACCTTGGCGCGGACCGCGTTCGTGTTCGCCGCAGCCTTGATCTCCTGAGTCTTCATCTCGATCGAGGAGCTACCACGCTCCCAGTACTTCTGCATGGTCCGGATACCTCCGCCACCGACAGCGACGATGAATGCGCCCACCACGGCCACCAAGATCGCGTAGTACAGGCCGTTCACGATCGCCGGAGCGATCTGCAGCTCGTTCAACGCCGCGACGATCCCGAAGACCAAGATGGCGATCCCGGCGACGCGAGCGATCCATGCCCCAGCCGGGGCGGCCCCGAGCATCGCGGACGGCAGATCGGTCACGACCTTCGCCAGCGCCGAGGCGATCACGAGGATCACGATCGCGACGAACACCCTCGGGAGGTAGGCGATCAAGCCATGGAGCAGGTCGCTGATCGGATTGGGTCCGAAGACGCCGAAGGCGAGCTGGAGCGCGATCAAGAACACCGTCCAGAACGTGACGGTCGCAAGGACGTCCGACGCGTCGAAGCCTGCCCGGTCGAGCCCTTGCTTCAGGACGCCGCGCTCCACCCAGTTGTCGAAGCCGACGCGCTCGAGCACCGAATCAACGATGCGGCCAACAACTTCGCGATCAGATAGCCAAGGAGGATGATCACGAGGAAGCCGAGAAGCTTCGGTACGACTGCGAGCACGACGTCCCTCTCCCCTGGATCCTTGTGGATCGCCAGATAAGAGTCGCGTACCCCCAAGCCTGCGGAAACATGCATCACTCCGCTAGGCGGTGGAAGGATTGGGGGTGGGCTGGAGTCGAAGGACCTCGCGGAACTGAGGACGTGCGCACATTGGGAGGACCTCCGTGTGTCGGGTGGACGGACACACGGAGGTCGGGCGGCGAACGCGCCCGGCCGCGGACCTACGGCAGCTAGGTGAACCCGCGCAACATGCGGATCGAGCATGGAACCGCGGGCAAGGTCGGTCAAGCTGCACATGACTCAGCCCGGGCTGGGTAGGCTGGTCCCCATGACGAACCGTCCCCCGCGGCAGGTCAGCTCCGTCCGCAAGGTCGGCGACCGCATCCAGATCGAGGCGCGGGAAGTCTCCCGATTCCTCTCCTCACCGGCTGGGAGGCGGACGCGAGGCGTGCTCGCCGGCGCGATCATCCTGACCGCGCCGGCGGTCTTCCGGATCCCGGGCCTGCGTCGGTACCCGTTGATCCGGGCCCTGGAATTCCTCGGTGGTGCCGCGCTGATCGTGAAGTTCGCCGAGGCGCTGCGCGACTGGGAGCGAACCGAGCCGGGCCCTCTCACTATCGACATCCCCTGACCCGTGTGGGCGGAGCTCGCGCTCGACGCGTGGGCCACGCTCGTCCGCGACACGGTCCGCACGCGGTGGAACCGGACTCGTCTGCTCGACGGACCCGGCGGCAAGCCGGCGGCGGCCTGGCCGCTCGCGCATGTCCTGTGGGCCGCCGCGGAGATCCGCGCGCTCGGCGGTGATCCACCGATGGAGGAACTCGACGACGCATTAGGCCGTCTTCGCTCGGGCGACGGGTACCTCGCGGTTCCGCGAGACAAGCGCTACTTCGACGACAACGCGTGGCTCGGCCTCGCGTTCCTCCGGCTGAGCGTTGTGCTCAACGAGCCGGCGTGGCGGGAACGTGCGCGCGGCCTCGCACGATTCGTGATGCAGGGCGATGATCCCGAGGGTGGCGTCCGGTGGGTCGAGGGATCGCTCAGTCGTAACACCTGCAGCACCGCGTCAGCAGCGTGGTTGGTTCTGGCGGTGGGTGAGCCAGATGCGAGGTCCATCGCCGGCCGGTGGCTCGACTGGCTCGACGCCACGCTGCGACGGCCCGACGGTTTGTACGCCGATCGGATCGACAACGGTGTCGTGTACGACGAGGTCTGGACGTACAACCAGGGCGCCGCCCTTGCCGCCATGCGACTCCTCGGCCGGCCCACGGCGCCGCTCCGAGCGGCCATCATCGAGCGGTGGCCAGCCGACGAGCTCTGGCTCGAACCCCCGGCCTTCGCAGCGATCGGGTATCGAGCGCTCCTCAACGATCCGGATCCAACGAACGTGATCGAGCGCTGGGATCCCTATCTGGAACGCCTGCGATCAGCCGCGCGCGAACCGAACGGCTGGTACACGGCGGGCGGCGTGGGTCGGTACGACGAGCGTCCGACGATCGATCAGGCAGCGGTCGTACAACTGTTCGCGCTTCGCGCGTCCGCTACCAGCGACGCTCGCCGATCACCGGCGTGATGTGGCACTCGCACTCTTCGTCGGTGCAGTGCGCCGAGCGCTCCGGACCCGGTTCCCACACGAGGTCGTGGTCATCCTCGGCGACCAGGTAGCGGCACCCGCATCCGTAGCAGACGTCACGGATCACCTGGTGCCAGCTGCCGTCCGCGTCCTGCCGCTCGGGCAGGGTCAGCGTCTTCGCCATCGCCACTCCCCGGGGTCATCCTCCCCCGGCTCGGGAGGCCATGCAACGCGGTTGCACAAGTGATGTGTCACCCGATGCGCCACCCGCTGGCTGCGTTCAGGGCGTGAAGATGGCGATGTCACAAGCGCAGCAATGGTGATGGTGGCGTTACGGGTCACATCGCGCAGCCGCTGTGGACCCAGACCGGTCCCGCGCCGACGGCGATCCCTCGCTTGGTCGCGAGCTTCCGGAGGCGCTGGCGGTACTCGTGCATCGCCCAGTGCGGGAAGTCGGCGTGGGTCTGGCACCGCCACGTCGGATAGAGCTCGTGGTGGTACGGGCTCTGGAGGTCCTCGGGTGGCCGATCACGTTCCGCGATGTTGATGCCGTAGCGGTGCATCAGCCAGAGCGTCAGGCGGAGCGACGACCGCATCTGCGCGGGATCGCCGAGACCAGCTTCGTCGCTGGTCCCGACGTGCTCGATCCCGATCGCGGTCCAGTTCATACCGACCGCATGGCGGCAGCGGATACCGAGCGGGACCAGTTGGTAGATCGTGCCGTCGCGGTCGATGACGAAATGTGCGCAGATGCCGGGGAGCTCGCCGAGGTCGGGCGAGTTCGACGCGAACGTGTTCCACGCGCCGCTGAAGGTCGTCCCATCGGTGTAGTGCTCGACGATGACCTTGCGGATGGCGAAGGTGCCAGGTGCGCGTGCCGTAGTGACGCTTCGAGTAGGCCGCCATCTCGCGTTTGCGCTTCGCGCCGAACGGGATCGCCTGCCAGGTGATCGGGGGCTCGCGGATCGTCCCCGTAGCGCGGACTCGCTCGGCGCGGGCGCCGCATGCAGCGAAAGGGCCGGCGCGACGCCGACGATGGCGATCGCGGCCACCGCTGCGACGACGGCCCGCTTCATCCCGCGACCGCCCGGATGCGTGCGACCGTCCGTTCCTTGCCCAGCAGCGCCGAGCGACTCCGGCAGCGGCGGCGACACGTTCGATCCCGTCACCGCCGCGCGGATCGGGCTGCCAGGCCTTCGTTCGGTTCAGCTGCCTCCGCGGCCCCGACCCGTCGAGCGTCGCTGCGATCGTCTCCGTATCCCATGCCGGTCGAAGCGATCGAGCGCCTCGGCGGCCTCCTTGAGGTAGCCAGGCGGCGCCTTGGCCAGGATCGCCGGCCGCCTTCTCGTTCGGGACGATGTCGTCGGTGAACAGGAACCGCAGCAGCTCAACGGCTCTCGGTCAGGGTCTTCATCCGCTCCTTCACCATGGGCATCGCGGCGCGGAGTACGTCGGGTTCCGGCATCGACGCCAGCCTCGGCTGAGGAAATGCACGCACCGCGCGGCGAGCTCGTCGTCGTCGAGCGACTGGATGTAGTGGTTGTTCATCCACGTGAGCTTCTCGGTGTCGAACGCGGCGGGGTTGGACGACACGCGCGTCAGGTCGAACGCGCTCGATCAGCTCGTCGAGCGAGAGGACCTCGCGGTCGTCGCCCGTCGACCAGCCGAGCAGCGCGAGGTAGTTCACCAGCGCCTCGGGCAGGAACCCGTGCTCGCGGAACGCCTCGACGCTGGTGGAGCCGTGGCGCTTCGACAGCGGCTGCCGGTCGGGCCCGAGCACCTGCGGGAGGTGCGCGTAGCATCGGGCGGCGTGCCGCCCAGCGCCTCGATCACCGGCAGCGTTGCGCGGCGCGCTCGCCAGCAGGTCGTCGCCGCGGACGACGTGCGTGACGCCCATCAACAGGTCGTCGACCGCGACCGCCAGCAGGAACACGGGCGATCCGTCGGAGCGCACGAGCACGAAGTCGCGCAGCTGCCCCGGCGCGAAGCGCACCTCGCCCTTCACCAGGTCATCGACGACCTGCTCGCTGTCCGGCATCGCGGAACCGGACCACGGCTGCGGCCCTCCGCCTCGAACGCGGCGCGTTCCGCGTCGGTCAGGTCACGGCACCGGCCGTCGTACCCCGGCGCGTCGCCGCGCGCGAGCGCGGCCTCGTGTCGCTCCTCGAGCTCCTCTCGGCGTGCAGTAGCAGCGGTACGCGTGGCCGCCGTCGAGGAGCCTCGCGCTTCTCGCGGTAGATGTCGAGCCGCTCCGACTGCCGGTACGGACCCGTGCGGGCCTCCGACCTCCGGTCCCTCGTCCCAATCCAGGCCGAGCCAGCGCAGGTCGTCGAGCACACCGTCGGAACGCCTCCTCGGTGACCCGGCGCGCGTCGGTGTCCTCGACGCGCAGGATGAACACGCCATCGTTGCGCCGCGCCCAGAGCCAGGAGAACAACGCCGAGCGCACGTTGCCGACGTGCAGCGACCCACTCGGCGCGGGCGCGAACCGGCACCGAACCGTCACGGCACCGACCACCGGGTTCGCCAGCGTCCCGACGCCGTCGATCTCGACCTCGACGACGTCGCCGTCGTGATCGGCCCGACGCCCTCCGGCGTGCCGGTCAACACCACGTCGCCGGGCAGCAGCGTCATGAACGTGGTGATGTACTCAACAGCGCGGCGACGCCGAACACCATGTCGCAGTCGACGCGCGCTGCACGACGTCGCCGTTCAAACGTGTCTCGACATGGATGCCGGCGGGATCGACGTCGGTCTCGATCCAGGGACCGAGCGGGGCACGAGCCGTCGAATCCTTTCGCACGCGTCCACTGATCGTCGGAACGCTGCAGGCTTCGGAGCGTCACGTCGTTCGCACACGTGAACCCGAGGATGTAGCGCGAGGCGTCCTCCGCGCGGACGCCTCGCGCGAGCCTGCCGATCACCACCGCCAGCTCGCCCTCGTAATCGATCCGCTTGCTGATCGGCAGGAGTTGGATCGGATCGTCGGGACCGATCACCGCGGTCGACGGCTTGAGGAACAGCAGCGGCTCCTCGGGCACCTCTCCGCCGAACTCCGCCGCGTGCGCCTCGTAGTTCTTGCCGACGCACACGAGCTTGGACGGCAGGACCGGCGCGAGGAGCAACACGTCGCCGAGCTCGACGACCTCGCCTGTCGGCAATGGATCTTCGAAGAACGTGCCGGCGAGCACCTGGATCGTGTCGCCCTCGATGGCCACGCCGGTCGCGATCCGTTCGCCGTGCCGGAAGCGCAGGAGTCGCATCGGGCGGCAGGCTACCGCAGGGCGGCTACGCTGCCGGGATGCGCGTGCACGTGCGCGACCGGTCCTCCTACACCCGAGCAGAGCTCGACGAGCTACGTGGATGGCTCGAAGGTGCCTACGAGGACGGACCGTGGCGCCCCGAGCACTGGGACGAGATCGGTCCCGGTCCACACGTCGTCGCCCAGGACGATGACGGCACCCTGCTCGCGCACGCATGCGTCGTGTGGGTCCCGATCACCGTCGGTACGGCCACGATGCGCGCCGGGTACCTCGAGGACGTCGCGACACGAGCCGATGTGCGCGGCCGAGGCTACGGGAGCGCCGTGGTCACCGCGACACACCCGCTGATCCGGGCGGAGGCCGAGATCGGGTTCCTTGCGACCGGGTCGCAGCCGTTCTACGAGCGCCTCGGCTGGGAGCGGTGGCGCGGGACATCGAGCGTGGTCGAGGCTGACGGGTCACATACACCGACGCCCGACGAAGACCCCTATCTGATGGTCTTGCGGTTCCCCGAAACCCCCGAACTGTCGGTCGAGCAACCCGTCTCGCGCCCGCGGCGCGATCTGGACGAGGCGTGGTGAGGCCGCCGACGTGACCACGCACCTGCGGCGTGGTTCGATACCGCCGTGAGCCTCCTGTCTCCCGGTGATCAGCCACCGGACGTCACGCGATTCGACGTCGAGACGGCGGCGCAGCGGATCCGGCCGTACGTCCGCAGCACCCCGGTGCTCGAGCTGGAGCCTGGCGCCTTCGGCCTCGACGGCGTGCTCACGCTCAAGCTCGAGCTGCTCCAGCACACCGGCTCGTTCAAGCCTCGGGGCGCGTTCAATCGGATGCTGACCGCCGAGGTCGACGCGAGCGGTGTGCTCGCCGCGTCGGGTGGCAACTTCGGCCTGGCGGTCGCCTACGCGGCGCGCGTGCTCGGCTACCCCGCCGAGATCTTCGTGCCGGCGACGTCGCCGGCGATGAAGATCGAACGGATCCGCTCCTACGGCGCGACGGTCCACGTCGTCGACGGCTTCTACGCCGACGCGTACGCCGCATGTGAAGAGCGCGCGTTCGACACCGGCGCGGTGTTCATGCACCCCTACGACCAGCCGGCGGTCGTCGCGGGGCAAGGCACGATCGCAGCCGAGCTCGACCACCAGGCGCCGGCGATCCGGACGGTCGTGGTCGCGGTCGGCGGCGGCGGACTCATCGCCGGGATCGCGGCGTGGTACGCGGGCGACGCTCGGGTGATCGGCGTCGAACCCGATCGGTGCCCGACGCTCTCGCGTGCGATCCGCGCCGGCGAGCCCGTGGACGTCGAGGTCGGCGGGGTCGCCGCAGATGCGCTCGGCGCCGCGCGCGTGGGAACGATCGGGCTCGACATCGCGAAGCGCTTCGTCGACGACGTGGTCACGGTCAGCGACGGCGACATCATGCGCGCGCGTCGGATGCTCTGGGACGCGTGCCGCGTTGCGGCGGAGCCCGGCGCGGCGGCGACCCTCGCGGCGTTGCTGACCGGCGCGTACCGGCCCGGGTCGGAAGAGCGTGTGTGCCTGGTGATCTGCGGCGGGAACGCCGATCCGGCCGACCTGTCCGACGGCGACGCTAGCTGAACCGCGCGGCGAGCTCCGCGCTGGCACGCTCGCGCATCGCCGCCATCATCCGCTGGCGCTCCAGTGCCTGCAGCAGCATCCGGTGGTTCTGCGGGATGTCGTGCTCCTCGAAGAACACCTGCACCTCGGCGACGAGGTCGGGGGCGGTGAGCATCCGGGCGCCGGACGCCAGGTGGATCACGTTGGACGCGGCGAACTGCGGCAGGAGTTCGTCCCAGTTGTCGCGGACGTAGCGCCAGGCGATCGCGCCGAGGTCTCGGTTGGCCTCGGCTCGTGCGAGCAGGAACGGCGCGTCCTGCGGCCGGATCTCGTCGGAGACCGCGAGCGACAGCACCCGCTCCATCAAGGCCGGGTCGCGGAACCGCGCGAGCGCGAACCGGTAGCGATCCTGCTCTTGCGGCGTCGGCGCAACATGCATCCGGGCGCGGAACGCCTCGAACTCGTCCGCACTCCCCGCGAACGCCACGACCTCGACTGCCGCGGCGGCGATGGTCGCGTCGATCGCACCGCCCGACCGTGCGAGAGACTCCGCTTCGCGGGCCATCGCCTGCGTCTCGGGATCGTCGCCGAGGATGCCGAGGGTACGGATCAGCTCGCCTCGGAGCTCGCGGTCGAGCTCGCCGTCGTCGGGCCGGGGATCCCACCCGAGGCGGTCGATCGCCGGTCGGACGAGCGTGCGCACGAAGTCGCGGAACCGCTCGCGCGGCTCGCCGTCGAGGAACCGGTCGCACCACGCGAGTCCCGTGATGATCGTCTGCCAGACCGATGGCGCCGTCTCGTCGCGGTACCCCGCCGCGACGTCGAGGAACGCCGAGACCGTCGCCCGGCCCGAGACGGCGGCGGCCCAGGCGTCGTCCACCAGGCTCTGTCGTTCGCCAACGGCGAGCTCACCGAGGCGCGCCGTCAGCCGTCCTTGGAGCTCGTCGTCGTAGAACGTGCGCACGAAGGCGGTACCACCCGCGTTCGCGATCACGACCGCGTCGGGATGGGCCAGCGGTAAGGAGAGCCCCTCCGCCTCGACGAGCACGTGATCCTCGCGCTCGCCGGCGGCGCCAAGCTGGCGCACGATCAGCGGCACCGGCCACGTCGAGTCGTCGCCCGGCAGGGCTGGCGCGAACCGCCGTTGCGTGAACCGGATCGTGTCGCCCTCGAGCGCCACCTCGATCGCGGGATATCCCGGCTGGAAGATCCAGGCGTCCATGATCCGGCGAACCGGCTTGCCGCTGGCCTCCTCGAGCGCGTCCCACAGGTCGTGCGTCTCGGTGTTCCCGTATGCGTGCGTGGCGAGGTAGCGCCGGATCCCATCGCGGAACACGTCCGCGCCGAGCTACTGCTCGAGCATCCGGAGGACCGCGCCGCCCTTCTTGTAGGTGAGCATGTCGAACATGCCGCTCGCGTCGTCGGGCGACTCGACCGGGAACTCGATCGGGCGCGTGGTCGTGAGGGCGTCGACCTCGAAGGCGGTCATCCGGATCGCTTGGAACGCGTCGAACACCTTCCAGGACGGCTCCATCTCGTCAACGCACAGATAGGACATGAACGTGGCGAAGGCCTCGTTCAGCCAGATGCCGTTCCACCACCGCATCGTGACGAGGTCGCCGAACCACATGTGCGCGAGCTCGTGGGCGACGGTCTCCGCGACGTCGAGCTGCTCGACGTAGGAGGTCTGTGCCGGGTCCATCAGCAGCAGCGTTTCGCGGAACGTCACGCAGACCCGTGTTCTCCATCGCCCCCTGGGCGAAGTCCGGGATCGCGACCTGGTCGAGCTTCTGCTCGGGATACGGGATCGCGTAGTACTCGCCGAACCAGCTCAACGCGTACACCCCGACCTGGTTCGCGTAGGCGGCGAGGTGCAGCCGGTCCGGACGGCACGCGACGCGGATCGGCGTCGGCCCGGCGAAGGACGGCTCGGTCAGGCCGAGCTGTCCGACCACGACGCACACCAGATAGGTGGACATCACCATCGACCGGTCGAACCGGATCCGCGTGAAGCCGGGGTCGGCGGGCTCCCGTCCGATCTCAGGGGTGTTCGTCAGCGCGGTCATCCCGTCGGGGGCGACCAGCGTCATCTGGAACGAGGCCTTGAGGTCCGGCTCGTCCCAGCACGGGAAGTTCCGCCGCGCGTCGGTGGCCTCGAAGTGCGTGGTGATGATCACGTGATCCTCGCCGGCGTCGTCGGTGAACCGCGACCGGTACATCCCCTCCATCAGGTCGCTCAGCTTGCCGGTGAACGACAGGCGAAGCGTGTAGTCGCCGGCAGCGAGCTCACCCGGCAGCTCGAGCGTGATCCGGCCCGCCGACGGATCGGGCACGGCCTTCGCGATCTCGACGGTGGCGCCGTCGCCGCCGGCCACCGAGCCCGCGTGCACCGCGACGTCCTTGCCGTTGATCGCGATCTCGGTGACCGGTTCGTGCACCGTGATCGTGATGTCCTCGGTCCCGTCGAAGGTAGGTTCGTCCGGATCGAGGCGCAGCTCGATCGCGTAGTGGGACGGGGTGACCGTCCGCGGCAGCCGGTACGGCGAGCCGGCCGTCATACCCGAGCCTCAGTCATCGATGAAGGTGAGCCAGTCGATGTAGCGCTGGTCCTCGCCCTTGGTCGCGGCGAAGAACGCCTCTTGCAGTTCCTTCGTGACCGGCCCGCGGTGTCCGACGCCGACGTTCCGATCGTCGACCTCTCGGATCGGCGTGATCTCGGCCGCGGTCCCGGTGAAGAAGACCTCGTCGGCGAGATAGAGGTCGGTGCGCACGAGGTCGCGTTCGACGACATCGTAGCCGAGATCCCTCGCGAGCGCGATCACCGAGGCGCGCGTGATGCCGCCGAGCGCGCCGACGGCTGGCGGCGGGGTGATCAGGACTCCGCGATCGACCACGAAGATGTTTTCCCCCGAACCCTCCGCGATCATGCCGGCGTGGTTCAGCAAGATGGCCTCGTCGTAACCACCCTTGACGGCCTCGACCTTCGCGAGGATCGAGCCGAGGTAGGTGGCCGTGGCCTTCGCGGCCGAAGGCAACGAGTTCTGGTCGTGACGCTTCCAGCTGGAGACCTTGACCCGCGCGCCCTGCTCGAGCGCGTCCTCGCCGAGGTACGCGCCCCACGGCCACACCGCGATCGAGACCTCGACGGGCGCGGCGAGCGGGTTCACACCCATCTCGCCGTAGCCGCGGAAGGCGATCGGCCGGATGTAACAGCTGTCCAGGCGGTTGACGCGGATCAGCTCTTTGGTGGCCGCGATCAGCTCTTCCTTCGAGTACGGGAGCTCCATGTGATAGATCGCGCCGGACGCGAACATCCGGTCGAGATGCGCGTCGAGGTGCCACACCGCCGGCCCACGGGCGGTTGCGTACGCGCGGATGCCCTCGAATACGCCAGAGCCGTAGTGCAGTCCGTGGCTGAGCACGTGGATCTTCGCATCGCGCCAATCCACGAGCTCGCCGTTCATCCAGATCTTGTCGACCTCGGTGATCGGCACGACGGGCTCCTCTCGGCTGGGCCCGGTCGGCCCGGGCGCCGGTACAGGATAGCGTTCAGGTGCGCAGCTCGTAGACCCGCCACGACTGCGGCGCATCGGGCGAGAACGGTTGCGTGAGATCGGGACCGTAGCGTTCCACCGCCCACGCGCGAACGGTGTCGACGGCCCGCGCGAGCTCGGCATCGCCCGCGCGCCAGGTCCACGAGTACGCGCGCGCGGCCGCCTCGTCGAGGAAGCGTTCGAGCGAGCTGTCGATCCGCGTGCGCGTCTCGATCACCTCTCGCCTGGTGGCGCCGCCCGCGGTGAACGCCTCGTCAAGGTCGACGTACCCGGCGCGGGAGTCGAGGCCGACGGGTTCGTCGGCGGGGCCGAGCTCATCGACGAACCGGAGCCAGACCTCACGCCACCCGCCGGAGTACCCCGCCGGCTCGACCACGATCACGCCGCCCGGAGCCACCACACGACACAGCTCTCGCACCGCGTCGCGCCATGGTGCGATCACGTGGAGCACCCACCGGCAGTAGGCGCCCGCGAACGCGCCGTCGGCGATCGGCAGCCGCGTGGCGTCGGCGACGGCGACGGGCGTCGTCCGGTCCTTCACGCGCAGCCGTTCGAGCATCGCGAGCGAGATATCGACGCCGACCACCCGGCGGCCCCGCTGCGCCATCGGAACCGTGATCGCGCCCGTCCCGGCGCCGATCTCGAGCACCCTGCCGGCGGGGAGGACCCCGTCGAGGACGTCCAGCGCCTTGGCCAGGGCGTGGGGATCCGTGAGCCGGGTGCGGTCGTAGACGTCGGCCGCGCGCTCGAACGAGACGGACCCCTCCGTGCTCATCGCCGCAGCGTATCGGCTCACGAGAGGAGCCCTCCGTGCCGATGCACCAGGGATGCAGATCGGCAGGGACGAGCGAGCCGACGCCCTCGAGCTCCCCTTCAGGGAGTGGCTCGCCCGCATCCCGGGGACGGTCTACGTCCAGCGCGGCTCGGGCATCGCGACGACGGTCTACATCAGCCCGCGCGTCGAGGAACTGGTCGGCCGTCCTGCATCGACCTTCACCGGACTCGACGACGTCTGGGCAACGCTCGTGCACCCCGAGGACCAAGCGCGGCTCCAGGAGGCGGACCTCGAAGCCGATCTGGTCGGCAGCTTCCACTGTGAGTACCGCCTGCTCGTCGCAGACGGCAGCCACCGCTGGATGCGTGATGAGGCGCATCGGCAGCCCGATAGCGACATCTGGATCGGGATGCTCGTCGACATCGACGATCAGAAGCGGACCGAGGAAGAGCTTCGCGCGGCGGTCGGGCGGTTCCAGACGCTCGTCGAACAGGTTCCGACCGTGATCTACACCGAAGCGGTGGGCGAGGCAGTCAGCCCGACATACGTGAGCCCCCGGTACGAGTCGATGTTCGGGTTCACGCCCGAGGAACGGCTCGCCGACCCCACGCTGTGGGAGCGGCTCGTGCATCCCGACGACCGGGAACGGATGCTTGCAGAGATCGACGAGCTGACCCCGGACGCGGAGGGATGGTCGTTCCAGTACCGGATGCGCCACCGAGACGGACACATCGTGTGGGTGCAGGACCAAGCCGTGCTCGTCCGCGATGAGGACGGAACCCCGCTCTTCTACCAAGGCGTGTTGTCGGACGTGACCGAGAGCCGCCGCGCGAAGGACGAGCTCGAGCTCGCGCTCGACGAACTCCGCCGCGCCGACGAGATGAAGAACACCTTCCTCACCGCGGTCTCACACGATCTGCGGACGCCCCTGGCCACGATCTTGGGGAACGCGGTCACGCTCGAACACGCGGATGAGTTGGAGCTGTCCGACGAGGAGCGCACCCGGATGCTGCGATCGCTCGCGGCCAAGGCGCGGCGGTTGACCGAGCTCATCACCGATCTGCTCGACATGGACCGGCTGACGCGCGGCGCGTTCGAGCCGCGGTTCGCGCCCGAGGAGCTCGGCGGTTTGATCGAGCGCGTCGCACGAGAGGTCGATCTGATCGGCGAGCACCCGGTCGCCCTCGACCTCCGGCCCGTGGTCGCGCTGGCCGACCGCTCGATGATCGAGCGCGTCGTGGACAACCTGTTGGTGAACGCGTCGAAACACACCCCGCCCGGAGCTGCGATCCGTGTGCAGCTGCGGCCCGTCGGCGACGGCGCCGAGATCGTGGTGGAAGACGACGGCCCCGGGGTTCCGCCCGAACTCCGCGATACGTTGTTCCGGCCGTTCGAGCGCGGACCGAGCGCGAACCCGCACTCCCCAGGTGTCGGGCTGGGCCTGTCGCTCGTCGCGCGCTTCGCCGAGCTTCACGGCGGCCGCGCGTGGGTGTCGGATGCGCCCGGCGGCGGCGCCGCGTTCCACGTGATGCTCGCGGCGCCCGAGCCGCTCAGTTGAGCGACGGATCGGGCGGCATCGACCGGAGCATCGCGTACGCCGGCCCGAGGCGGGCGACCACGCCCTCCCAGAGTCGCTCCGGTTCGTCGGTGAAGACGTCGGCCACGGTCGCCGGCGTCAGCAACCACGCGTCCTCCGCGAGCTCGGCCTCGAGCTGGCCGGGCCCCCACCCCGAGTATCCGGCGTAGATCCGGGCACGGACGATCGCGCTCCGGTCGGTGTCGTCCGCCTGATCCGGCAGGAACCCGACCGACCCGAATGCGACCACGCCCGGGAGCGTCGGGTCCGTGAACTCGGCCAGCACCACCGCGCCGTCGGGCTGCACGGGTCCGCCTTCGAACAACGCCTCGTCGTCGGCGACCAGCTCTGCGAGCGGCGGCACGGCCTCGTCGACCGTCACCTCGAGCGGCCGGTTCAGCACCACCCCGACCGCCCCCTCGTCGTCGTGGTGCCCGATCAGCACGACCGTCCGTCGGAAGTTCGGGTCGAACAGCGACGCGTTCGAGATCAGAAGGTGGCCGGTCAGCTCGGTCGACACATCGGCATCATCGGCCACATCGCAGACCTGTGTCAGGAGATGGCGATCGAGAGGCGGCGCGAACGGCGCCGCTTGTCCTTGATGATCTCTCGGACGCAGTTGTAGGCCGGGATGCCGGTGACGCCGCCGCCGGCGTGCGTCGCGCTCGAGCACTGGTACAGGCCGCCGATCGGCGTGCGGAAGTCGGCGTAGCCGGGCGCGGGCCGCATGTGGAACAGCTGGTCGGCCGAGAGCTCGCCGTGGAAGATGTTGCCGCCGATCAGCCCGTACTCGTGCTCCATCTCGTACGGGCCGATCACCTGGCGGTGCAGGATGCGAGTCTGCGAACCCGGGCGCGAGCTCGTCGTACCCGGCGATCACCCGGTCGGCGTACGCCTCGAGCTCGTCGCGTGTGCGGCTCCTCGGCTCCACTCGTGCGGCACCCACTGCGTGAACAGCGACATGATGTGCTTGCCCTCGGGCGCGAGCGTCGGGTCGAGACACGTCGGGATCACGCCGTCGGAGAACGGCGGCCGTCGCCGGCCTGCCCGCGCGCGCCTCCTGGAACGCCTTCTCGAGGTAGTCGATCGAGTGCGCGAGCTCGACGCCGCCGGACTGAGTCCGTGAGCTCGGGGTCGGACCGTGAACTCCGGCAGCCGGTCGAGCGCGCAGGTTGACCTTCACGACGCCGCTGCGCGACTGCCAGCGCTCGATGTCGTCGCACGAAGTCGGCCGGCAGCTCGCCTCGGTCGATCTGCTCGCAGGAACGTGATCTGCGGATGCGTCGCCGTCACGACGAGCGGCGCGCGTGAGCTCCTCGCCGTCCTCGAGCGTCGACGCCGTCGCCCGGCCGTCCGACGTAGGATCCGCGCGACGCGCGGCGTTCGTCGCGGATCTCGGCGCCGAAGCGTCCGGGCGCTCGCGCGATCGCGTCGGAGACCGCGCCCATGCCGCCCTCCGGGAACCGCCCACGCGCCGAGGTGGCCGTCGCCGACGTCGCCGATCGAGTGGTGCGCCATCACGTAGCCGGTGCCCGGCTCGTACGGCCCGGCCCACGTGCCGATCAGGCCGTTCAGCGACATCACGGTCTTCACCTGATCCGACTCGAAGAACCGATCGAGGATGTCCATGATCGACATCGTCATCAGCCGCGTGACGTCGGCGACGCCGTCTGCACGTCGAGCCCGCGGAACCGCCACACGAGCCGGAGCTGCTCGAGCAGGTCCGACGGCGACGCTTCGATCCCATCTTCGGCGGCGTGGTCATCAGGAGCGGGCCGAGCACCGTCGGCGAGGCCCGCCGATCCACGCGTCCCACTGCTCGATCGCGTCGGCGTCGTGCTTGGAGAACTTCGCGAACTCGTCGTAGTTCCAGTTCGCGTCGTCGTCGGCCTGCACGATGCACCGCCCGTCGGGGAACGGGACGAAGTACGGACCGACGGGCATGCGACGCGATAGCCGTGCCGCGCGAGCTCGAGGTCGCGCAGGATCGTGTCGGGCATCAGGCTCATCACGTAGCTGAGCGCGGTGACCTTGAACTCGGGCGCCCGGCCACGGCGCCATCGTGTCGGCCGCGCCGCCGACCTTGTGGCGCGTCTCGAGCACGAGCGTGCGGGCGCCCGCCTTGGCGAGATACGCGGCGGCCACGAGCCCGTTGTGGCCACCGCCGACCACGATCGCGTCGTACCGTCCCGCGTCCATGGGCGCGAGGATAGGCCCCGAGGGCCCGGCCCCGGTAGCCGCCCGTCAGGCGGTGCGGGGCTCGGGTTCGGGGTAGATCGCTGCCTCGAGCGCTTCGGCCGAGGCGTATCGCGGCACCTCGCCCGCGATCACTCGCCGACCGGCTCGGTGGCGGTGAGGGGTTCCTCCTTCTTCCCCGCGTCGTCGTCCGGATCGGTCTCGTGCCGGAGCCGGAGCAGCGGCACCAGCAAGATCGCGGCGACCAGCGCCGTCACCCCACCGATCCGATAGGTCGGCTGCGGACCGACGTGCTTCAGCACGGGGCCGGCGAGCACGTACGCGACCGCGAGACCGAGCGACAACGCGGCTTCGAACCCAGCCATCGCACGGCCCCGCACCGCGTCCGGCGACCGGCGCAGCATGATCCCTGTCTCGGCCACGATCGAGAGGCCGTCGCTCGCGCCCATCGCGAACAGCGCGATGAGCACGAGCACGAACGCCGGCGCGAACGCGACGACGAACGCGGCGGCGGCGATGCCGACGAGCCGACGACGAGCCACACCGGTTCGGTGGCCGGTCGCAGGAAACGACCGGCGCCCGACCCGATGACCGAGCCGATTCCCCAGCACGCGATCAGCGCGGCGAACCCGACGGCGCCCGCACCGAAGTGCTCGGCGAGCGGCGCGTCGGCCACCATCCCCATGCCCATCCCGAGCACGAACACGAACCACGCGATCATGAGCCTGCGCAGCACCCGGTCGTTCCACAGGAACGCGAGGCCGGCCAAGATCCCTTGATGTTCATCGTGCGCCTCGGTGTCGCGCGCCTCTTGGTAGGACCCGCGAACGGTGATCGTGAGCCCGATCGACACGAGGAACGTCAGCGCGTTCAGCCCGAAGACCCACGACGCGCCGGCGGTCGCGACGAGCACGCCACCGATCAACGGTCCGACCATGATGCCGGCATGGGTGCCCATCGTCACGAGGCTGTTCGCCCAGCTGACGTCGTCCTCGCTGTCGACGAGGTTCGGGATCGCGGCGCGCGACGTCGGACGAACGGGATCTCGGCCAGCGCCGAGACGAACGCGAGCACGATCAACACGATCGGCGCGTGTGCGAACGCCATCGCGGCGAAGAACGCCGCGGAGGCCGCCTCGCACCAGATCATCACCTTGCGCCGGTCCAACCGGTCGCCGAGCGCTCCCGCGAACGGACCGACGATGCCCGCGACCCCGAACGTAAGCAGCAATGAGAGCGCCTGCATCCCAGGGGAATGCGTGCGACTCCACACGGTGAAGTTCAGCGCGGTGTAGGCGGCGGCGCCGCCGGTGACGGAGATCAGCCGGCCGGTGGCAAGGCGGCGGATCTTCGCGCGCGCTTCGATGGGATGCAAGGTCATGGAGCGGCTCCTCGGGTGATGGTTCGGGGGCTTGTGGTGCTCGGTGGATCGAGACAGGGTGCGCGAGGTCGCGCGGGCGCTCAGACGGCGCCCGTATCCCCGGTCACGATCGGCATCCGCTCCATGGCCGGCCGAGGGTAACACCGAGCATCGTCGCGGTCGAGAACTTCAGCGTGTGATGCTCGTCACACGCGATCGTCACACGAGCGAGACGGCGCGGATGTGATCTGCTTCGATCGCGGAGGCGACGCGGTCCAAGACGTCGGCGGGCACCTCGGAATCGACGGTCAGCGCCATCAACGCGTCGCCGCCTTGCGCCCGCCGGCCCACGTCCATCGTCGCGATGTTCATCGCCGTGCTCGCCGAGGATCGTGCCGACCTTCCCGATGATGCCGGGCCGGTCCACGTACGTGAAGAAGACCATGTGCTCGGCGGGCGCCATCTCGATGTCGAAGTCGTCGACCTTGCATCACGCGGTCGGCGTCTCGCTTGCCGACGAGCGTGCCCGCCACCGAGCACCGGCCCCTCGTCGGTCTCGGCGCGGAGCGAGATCAGGCTCACGTAGTCCTCCGACACCGTCGAGCGCATCTCGCTCACGGTGATGCCGCGCTCGCGCGCGAGCATCGGCGCGTTCACGAACGAGACGGGCTCGTTCACCGACCGCGCCAGGATGCCCTTCAGGTCGCAAGCGTGAGCACGCGCGTGTCGGCCTCCGCGATGCGCCCCATGTACGAGCAGACCATCGAGCGGACGCCGCCTTCGGCGAGGCCGGCGAGCAGCGCGCCGAGACGCTCGGCGAGCGGCACGAACGGCCGCACGATCTCGGACACCTCCGCGCCCGCCGAGACGTTCACCGCGTACGGGACGAACTCTCCCTTCGGAGCGCCAGCCGGACCATCTCGGCGACGGTGGTGCCCGCCTTGTCCTGCGCCTCGCGCGTCGACGCGCCGAGGTGCGGCGTCACGACCACGTTGTCGAATCCGAACAGCGGGCTGTCGGTGGTCGGCTCGACGGCGAACACGTCGAGCGCCGCGCCGCCGAGCTGCCCGCCCTCCAGCGCCTTCGCGAGCGCGTCCTCGTCGACGATCCCGCCGCGCGCGGTGTTCACCAGGCGCGCACCCGGCTTCATCAGCGACAGCTCGTGCTCGCCGATCAGCCCCTCCGTCTCGGCGCGTGCGCGGCAGGTGGATCGTGACGAAGTCCGCCTGGACCAGCAGCGCCTCGAGCGTCGGCATCACGTCGACGCCCATCT
The DNA here is from genome assembly GCA_963792215.1 of uncultured Actinomycetes bacterium. Taxonomy (GTDB): domain Bacteria; phylum Actinomycetota; class UBA4738; order UBA4738; family HRBIN12; genus AC-51. The sequence goes on along the minus strand of CAWBVL010000002.1, from coordinate 55,415 downwards.
CCTTCGCGCGATCCGACGCTCACGTAGGGGTCGTACGCGATCACCCGCATGCCGAACGCCGCGGCGCGATGCGCCACCAGCGCGCCGACGCGGCCGAGCCCGATCACGCCGATCGTCTTGCCGGCGAGCTCGACGCCCTCCCACTTCGACGCGCTCCCACCGGCCCGCGATCAGGGCGGCGTGCGCCTGCGGGATGTTCCGCGCCTGCGACAGCAGCAGCGCGAGCGTGTGCTCGGCGGCCGAGATGACGTTGGACTGCGGAGCGTTCACGACCATCACCCCGCGGCGCGTGGCGGCCTCGACGTCGACGTTGTCCAGGCCGATCCCGGCGCGGGCGACCACTGCAGAGTCGTTCGCGCGGCCGCGAGCACCTCGGCGGTCACCTGCGTCTGCGAGCGGACGATCAACGCCTCGTACGGGCGCGATCTCGGCGGCGAGGTCGCCCGGTCGCGAGCTCCGGGCGGACGTCGACGTCGAAGTCCCGGCGCAGCAGCTCGAGGCCCTGCTCGGAGAGCTTCTCGGTGACGAGGACGCGCACGGCCGCTCAGCGCGGCGTCCTGGAAGACGCCCTCGGCGGCCGCGACGGCCGCGCCGCGCTTCACGGGATACCCGAGCCGCTCGAGCGTCATCTCGAGCGCCGCCAGGCCGCGCAGGATGTCGAGCTCGCTGAAGTACCCGAAGTGCCCGATCCGGAAGACCTTGCCCTTGAGCGGTCCCTGCCCGGGCGCGAGGACGCACGCCGAAGTCCGAGCGGATCCGGCTCGCGATCGTGTCGGCGTCGATGCCCTCGGGCGCACGGATCGCGGTGACGGTCCAGTTGTCCGCTCAAGGCCCTCGCCGAACAGATCGAGCCCGAGCGCCTGCGCGCCCTCCTTCACGGCTCGGCGAGAGCGACCGGTGCCGAGCCATCGCTGCCTCGACCCCGTCCTGGAAGTACAGCTCGAGCGCGGCGTGAAGTCCCTGCATCACGCTGATCGCCGGCGTCCACGGGTTCTCGGGGTCGCGGCAGCGACGCGAACTGCCGGTAGATCGCCCAGTCGAAGTAGAACCGCGGGTTCGTCGCGGTCGCGGCCGCCTCCCACGCGCGCTCGCTGATCGGCGACGAACGCGATCCCGGGCGCGGCGGACAGCGCCTTCTGCGAGCCGCCGACCGCGACGTCGATCCCCCAGCCGTCGAAGTCGAACGGCACCGCGCCGAGCGACGACACCACGTCGACGACGACCATCGCGCCGGCGTCGCTCGCGACGCGGGCGAGCTCCTCGCACCGGCTGGATCACGCCGGTCGACGTCTCGCTCTGCGTCAGCAGCACCGCCTTCACCGGGTGCTCCGCGAGCGCTCGCGGCACACGTCGTCGGGCCGGATCTCGCGTCCCCCACTCGTAGTCGCTCGTGTGCACGGTGAGCCCGTACGCCTCGGCGAGCCGCTTCCACCGCTCGGCGAAGAACCCCGCGTTCGGGACGAACACCTCGTCGCCGGGCGAGAAGCAGTTCTGGATCGCGGACTCCAGGCCGCCGGTGCCGGAGGACGTCATCAGCAGCACGTCGGCGTCCCGGTGCGGTACAGCTCCCGCAGCCGGTCGGTGACCTCGCGCATCAGCTTCCCGAACCCGGGACCGCGGTGGTAGACGAGCGGGCTGCCCTGCGCCAGCAGCACCTCGGGCGGGATCGGGGTCGGGCCGGGGGCCAGGATGATCTCGGGCCTGTCCACGACGTATCAACTCCTCATCGCGTCGGAAGGGTCAGGGTACCAACGCCCGGCGGGCGCCCTCGGTCACGGTCGGAGCGTCCGGAGGTCGATCTCGGGATGGGCGAGCGCCGCACGGTCCGGCACGATGCCGGCTTGGATCAGCGGGAGCGAACGACGGCACTCCTTGGGCCGGTTGAGCGCGACGCTCGCCCGCAGCACGCCCGCCGCATCGAGGAGGAACGCGCAGAACGATCGGTCCTCGAGCGAGCCGCGGACGACCATGTCCTCGGTGATCGCGACCCCGCCCATCTGGATCTGATGCTCGTACTGGTCCGACCAGAACCAGTGCGGGTCGTCGAACACGGCCGGTCGCCCAGCATCGCTGCGCGCCGCGTGCCCGCCCATCTTCATCGCGTTGTCGAAGTGCTCGACCCGCATCCGACCGAACACCGGGTGGGCGTGGCGACGCGACGTCGCCGGCGGCGAACACGCCGGGGCATCTCGTCTCCAGCCGTGCGTCGACCTCGATGCCGCCGCCCGGCGGCGAGGCCAGCGCGTCGAACATCACGTGCCGCCGGCTCGGTGCCCATCCCGACGACCGCCACGTCGCACTCGACGGTCGCCCTCACGGGTCACGACCCGCTCGAGCCTGCCGTCGCCCTCGAACCGCGCCACGCGTCGTTGAACTGCATCGTCACGCCGTGGTCGCGATGGATCGCCTCGAGCACGTCGCCCGATTCGCCGCCGAGCACCCGGAGCAACGCGGTCTCGAAGATCTCGATCACCGTGACGTCGCACCCCGAGTTCGCGCAGCGACGCCGCGACCTCCGCGCCGATGAACCCCATGCCCACGCACACGACGCGCGCTCGCGTCCGCGCCGCCGCGCGGATCCGATCGCCCTCGGCGATCGTCCGCAGGTCGAGACGCCGGCGAGCTCGCGCCCCGGGAGCCGCGATCTTGCGGTTCTGCACGCCGGTGGCCATCAGGAACGCGTCGAACGCCGAGCGTCTCGCCACCGGCGAGACGTCACCGTCCGCGCATGCGGTCGAGCTGCGTGACGTGCGTGCCCGATCTCGCTCTCGACGTCCTGTTCGCGCCACCACTCGTCGGGGCCGCACCAGGATCTGCTCGAGCGGGTCCTCGCCACGCAGATATTCCTTCGACAGCGGCGGACGCTCGTACGGGGCAGCTCCTCCGTCTCCGATCAGACGATCCGGCCGTCGAACCCTTCGGCGCGGAGCGTCGCCACCGCCGTGGCGCCGCACAGCCCGGCGCCGACGACGACGAACGGTCGGGGGTCGGCCACCGTCAGCCTCGATCAGGAGGTCGCCGTCCTCCTCGCGCACCGGGTAACGTGCGACCGGCTCGGTCGCCGGCCCCTCCAGCACCGCACCGTGGTCATGTCGAACGTGCTGCCGTGGCATTCGCACGTGATGCTCGGTCCCGTCGATCTCGCCGCCGAGGGAGAGGTTGCACCCACGGTGGGTGCAGATGTCGCTGAACGCATAGAGCTTGCCGGAGACCGCGACACCGCGATCTCCGCGCCGTTCACGGGGAACGCCTTCGCCTCGCCCTCCTCGATCTCGTCGGCGCGACCGACCGTGACGGCTCCGCCATGCGGACCTCCTTCCCGCTCGGGCCCCGTTTCGCGGCCTCGTTTCTGGCCCCGCTTCTGGACTCGTTCTTCTGCCTCGCGGTCCGGCTCGAGAGAGCTTGTCGGGCGCTGTCGCTCCGAGTTGGCGACGACGAACCACGTAGACCACGGCGAGCGCTCCGTAGAACAAGGCGAGGACCAAGACGCCCATGCCGGAAGTCGATCGGCAGCAGCGCGGGGATGAACGCGCCGCCCACCCACGCCAGCTGGAACACCACCTCGTAGCGGACGAACACCCGTCCCTGCGCGCCCTCGGGCGGCGCGTTGCGCTGCATCAGGCTCTGGAACGCCAGCCGGCTGAACTCGGCGGCCGCGCCCGCGACGAACGCGTAGACCATGAGCAACGGCAGCCCGAACACCTCGAACGCGAGCAACGCGCCGATCGCGCCCACGGCGAGCGCACGCGACCACCACCGCCTCCTCGCGCCTGTCCGTCGGAGGCCGGGCGCGATCACGTCGGCCAGGAATCCACCGGCCACCCCAGCACCGCCGAGCACCGCGAACCACCAGGCAGGCTCTCCCGCATCGCGGAGCGAGAACGCCAGCAGGAACAGCAGGAACCCGCTCGGCGGCGCGCATCCCGACCGCGCCGATCGCCGGCAACCGCAGACGGCGCACCCTGCCCACGGCGCCCGGTCTGGATCGCCGGTTCCGCACGGGCCGCACCCAGACGCCGGGTGCGGGAGGCGCGCAGCCAGACCTGCCGAGACGGCGTAGATCAGCGCCGCGAGATAGAGCGGCGCGGCCGGGTCCACTGCCTTCAAGCCAAGATCGCCGAACGGCAGCGCCGCGAACGCGCCCGCGACCGCGATCCTGCCGAGCCGGGCGTTCGCCCGCATCAGACCCTCGCTCGCGAGGCGTAGGCCATCGTGAGCCCGTTCTTCGTGATCGCGTGCACCTTCGAACACACGAGCATCACGAGCGCCAGCGGGAACAGCAGATTCGTCCCGAGCCGCGGCGCCAGCAAGATCGCGAAGCCGCATCGCGTCGCGGCGGCGGCGAACGAGATCGAGCGGCGCGGGCCCGCGCGGTCCAGGAGCGGCGCCAGCAACGGGCCGGCGAGCGCGAGCGGCACCATCGTGAGCAACAGGTACGCCGCGACGCGCATCCGGGCCTGCCCGACGGGGAGCGAGAAGAAGACCGAGTCGGCGAGCGAGATCGCGAGCAGCGCGTCGCCGGCGACGCTCGTGAAGTGGCTGAGGCCGTAGGCATCGAGCGGGTCGTTGCTCCGCCACATCCGCCGGAGCGGGCGGACGATCAACCCCGGCAGGCGCGAACGACGCCGAGCACGCCGAGCCGCCACAGGGGGACGCGGCCGGGCTTGCTCGACGCGCACCGGGTCCCCGCCGGGCTACCCGGGCAGCCGTTCGCGCAGCAGCTCCTGCGCGAGCTTCGGGTTCGCCGCGCCGGCCGCTTTCTTCATGACCTGCCCCACCAGGAACCCGATCACGCCCTCCTTGCCGCCCCGGAACTGCTCGACGACGTCGGGGTTCTCCGCGAGCACCTCGTCCGCGAGCGCGCCGAGCGCGCCGGTGTCGGACACCTGCGCAGACCCAGCCGATCGACCGCGGCTTCGACGGGCTCACCCGATGCGAACGAGGCCTCGAGCGCCTGCTTCGCGCCGGCGCTCGAGACGGCGCCGGCCGCGATCAGCTGCACGACGTCGGCGACATGCTGCGCGGTCAGTCCGCCGGCGTCCCCGCCGGCGTTGCTGAGCGCCGCCAGGTCCTGCGTGATCCAGTTCGCGGCCGGAACGGCGTCGGCGCCGAGCTCGACCGCCTCGTCGAACAGCGCCGACGAACCGCGGTCACCGACGAGCACCCGCGCGACCTCCGGTTTCAGGCCGAGCGTCTCGACATAGCGGTCCCGGCGCGCTCGTGGAAGCTCGGGCATCGTCGCGCGGATCTCCTCGACCCACGCGTCGTCGGGCTCGATCGGCGGGATGTCCGGCTCCGGGAAGTACCGGTAGTCGAACGCCTCCTCCTTCGAGCGCATCGAGTTGGTGGCGCCGGCGTCCTCGTCCCAGTGGCGCGTCTCCTGCACGATCGGCTCGCCGTTCTCGAGGGCCTTGGTCTGCCGCGCGATCTCGAACTCGAGCGCGCGCTCCATCGAGCGGACCGAGTTCATGTTCTTGATCTCGACCTTGGTGCCGAACGCCTCGGTGCCCGCGGGTCGGAGCGAGATGTTGGCGTCGCAGCGGAGCGACCCCTCCTCCATCCGCACGTCGCTGACGTCGAGCGACTCGAGCGTGGCGCGCAGCTCGCGGAGGTACGCGGCGGCCTCCTCGGGCGAACGCATGTCGGGCTCGCTCACGCATTCCACCAGCGGCACGCCGGCGCGGTTGTAGTCGATCAGCGCGTAGTCGGCCTCGTGGATCCGGCCCGACGCGCCGCCGTGCGTCGTCTTGCCGGTGTCCTCCTCCATGTGCACGCGCGTGATGCCGATCCGTCGCGCGCTGCCGTCGACGACTCGACGTCGAGATGACCGCCGACGCAGATCGGCAGGTCGTACTGGCTGATCTGGTAGTTCTTCGGCATGTCCGGATAGAAGTAGTTCTTCCGGTGGAACAGCGAGTGCGGTGCGATCGCCGAGTCCAGCGCGAGCCCGATCTTGATGATCCACGCGATCGCCTCGCGGTTGGGCACCGGCAGCGTCCCGGGATGCCCCAGGCACACCGGGCACGTCTGGTGTTGGGCGGCGCACCGAAGCCGTTCGCGGCAGCCGCAGAACATCTTCGTCGCGGTCGAAAGCTCGACGTGGCACTCGAGACCGATCACCGCCTCGTACGCCGGCACGGTCATCCCGCCCCTTGCAGCAACGGCGGCCGAAGGTCGAGCGCCAGCGCGGACTCGAGGGCGTGCGCCGCGCGCAGCAGCGTCGGCTCGTCGAGCGCCGGCGCGGTGAGCTGGATCCCGACGGGGAGCCCATCGTCGTCGAGCCCCGACGGGATGCTGATCGCCGGCACGCCCGCGAGGTTGGCCGGGATCGTGAAGATGTCGTTCAGGTACATCGCCATCGGGTCGTCGGCCTTCTCCCCGATCCGGAATGCCGTGGTCGGCGACGTGGGCGACACCAAGATGTCGAAGCGCTCGAACGCCGCCTCGTAGTCCTGGATCACGAGCGTGCGCACCTTCTGCGCCTGGCCGTAATAGGCCTCGTAGTAGCCGGCCGACAGCGCGTACGTGCCGAGCATGATCCGGCGCTTCACCTCGGGGCCGAAGCCCTGCCCGCGGGTCGCGAACATCATCTCGATGCTGTCGGCGTGCTCCCCCGGCGCGCGATACCCGTACCGAACACCGTCGTAGCGCGCGAGATTGGAGGAGCACTCGCTCGGCGCGATCAGGTAGTAGGCGGACAGCGCGTATGCGGCGTGCGGCAGCTCCACCTCGCCGATCGACGCGCCGAGGCCCTCGAGGCGGTCGATCGCGGCGCGCACCGATGCCGCCACAGCAGGCTCGACACCCTCACCGAACGCCTCGGTGACAACCCCAACGCGAAGACCGGACACACCTCGGCCGATGCCATCGGCGTAGTCGGGAACCGGGACGTCCAACGACGTCGCATCGCGCGGGTCGTGGCCGGCGAGCACGCCCAGCATGGACGCTGAGTCGCGCACCGTGCGCGTGAAGGTCCCAACGGTGTCGAGCGACGACGCGAACGCGATCAAGCCGTAGCGGCTGATCCGCCCGTACGTCGGCTTCAGGCCGACGACACCACACAGCGATGCCGGCTGCCGGACGCTCCCGCCGGTGTCGGTGCCGAGCGCCCAGACGGCCTCGCCCGCCGCGACCGCGGCGGCCGATCCTCCGCTGGAGCCTCCGGGCACCCGATCCGGGTCCCATGGGTTATGGACCGGCCCGTACGCCGAGTTCTCGTTCGAGGAGCCCATCGCGAACTCGTCACAGTTGGTCTTGCCCACGAGCACGGCGCCGGCGCCCGCGAGGCGCGCCCAAGCTGTTGCGTCGTACGGCGGCACATACGTTTCGAGGATCTTGGAACCGCACGTCGTACGGACGCCGTTCGTCGTGAGCACGTCCTTCAACGCGACGGGGATGCCGGCGACCGGTGACTGCGGCGCACCGGTCGATAGATAGGCGTCGAGCTCCTCCGCGCGCTCGGACGCGAGCTGGTCGGTCCTCGTGAGGAACGCACCGACGGTGTCCTCGACCGCATCGATGCGCGCCTGGCCCGACGCGAGCACCTCGCTGGCAGAGGTCTCGCCGGCCGCCAGCCTCGCGGACAGCTCGGCGCCGGTCAGATCGCAGAGCTCGGAGCTCACGCGCCGGTCTCCGCGATCCGGGGAACGCGGAACCGGTCGCCGTCGCGCTCGGGCGCGTTGCGGAGGGCCTCGTCCGGCGGCAGCGACGGCTCGGGCACGTCGTCGCGGTAGACGTTCGCGCGCGGGATAGGCGACGCCGTCGGCGAGACGTCGGCCGCCGCGACCTCCCTCACCCGAGCGGCGTGCTCCAAGATCTGCGCGAGCTGCGTCCGCAAACGCGCGATCTCGTCGTCGCTGAGGTCGAGGCGCGCGAGCTTCGCGACGTGTTCGATATCGATCTCGACGGGCATGGCGCGCAGTCTAGACGGGGCGAACGGTCCCTCAGACGCCCAGGTCGGGACGCATCGGCACCGGCACGAGCGACTGCTCCGACGGCATGGTCAGCATCGCGGTCTGTGCCTCCGTGATCCGGCGGACCACGGCGATCGCCAGCCCGGCCGAGACCGCGGACAGGATGCCGAACGCCAGGAGCCACGGTGCGGCTGTGTGGGCGAGCGACGTCAGATCGAAGACGGTCTGGTTCCGGTCCGCTCCCCCGAAGACGTCGACCAGCCCGGACCAGAGCGAGATCAACAGGCCGACCGTGACCACGAGCGATCCGCCGACGTAGACCGCCCACCACGCGCCGACGAGTGGGCTCACGGACCGCGGCGACCCGTCGGTCGTGCTCCGACGATCGAGCTCCACCATGGCGACGCACGGCATCACGAAGTTCGCGAACGGGATGAACCACCACCCCACCGCCCAGCCCGGGCGGATGTGGAGGTCTCGATATCCGCGGGCCCACAGGTTCGACGTAGCGTGGTGCTGCCAGATGAGCCAGACGACGATCGTGGCGAGCGACACGGGCTGCACGATGATCCCGATGCTGCTGAGCTGTGATCCCGAGAGATACGCGCGGTCGCCGAACGACCCCTGTGGCGGCATGTGGAGGACGAAGGAGCCCGACCGCAGCTGCGACCAGAGCCAGATGTCGTTGATCGCGCCCAGGACCCCGATGACGGCGAGCAGGATCTGCAACCCGCGGGCGAGCTTCTCCACCGGCTGTTCGCGGAACTCGGGCATCACGGCATCCCGTCCTTCAACCGACGAAGGAACGCGTCCTCGTCGATCACCTCGACGCCGAGCGTCTCGGCCTTCGCGAGCTTCGTCCCGGGATCGCGGCCGGCGACCACGAACGTCGTCTTGCCGGACACGCCGGACGCCACCCGTGCCCCCGCCGACTGTGCCATCGCGGTCGCCTCCTCGCGGCTGACCGTATCCAAGCCGCCGGTCAGCACGAGTGTGACGCCTTCGAGCGTCTTCGGCGCGCGGTCGGGGGCCGTCCGCTCGTCGGCGAGCCTGACGCCGGCCGCCCGCAGCTTGTCGATCAGCTGCAGGTTCTCGTCCTCGTCGAACCACTCGCGAACGGTCGCCGCGATCTCCGGTCCGATCTCGGGGACGGCGTCGATCTCGTCCTCGGTCGCCGCGGCGATCGCGTCCACAGAGCCGAACGCCGCCGCCAGCACCTGGGCGACGTGCGCGCCGACGTGGCGGATGTTGAGGCCGACGAGCAGCCGCCAGATCGGCCGGTCCTTCGATCCCTCGACCTGCTCCAACAGGTTCGTGATGGACTTGTCCTTGAACCCGGGGATCTGCGAGAGCTTGTCGGCGTCGAGAGCATAGATGTCGGCCGGATCCTCGATCAAGCCCTTCTCGAGCAGACGCATGACGGTCATGTAACCCAGGTGCTCGATGTCCATCGCGCCGCGTCCGGAGAAGTGGAACAGCCACTCGATGCCCTGCGACGGACAGCCGCGCTTGTTCGGGCACCGGTAGTCGGCCTCGCCCTCGGGTCGCACGAGCGGGGTGCCGCAGGCGTTGCAGGTCTTCGGCATCGACCAGCGACGCGCGCTCTTCTTCCGCTTCGCGAGGACCGGGCCGACGATCTCGGGGATCACGTCGCCCGCGCGCCGCACGATCACCATGTCGCCCTGCCGGACGTCCTTGCGGCGAACCTCGTCCTCGTTGTGCAAGGTCGCGTAGGTGATCGTGACCCCACCGACCTGCACGGGGTCGAGCACCGCGAATGGCGTGACCTTGCCGGTGCGGCCGGTGTGCACGTCGATCTTCTTGAGCAGCGCCGTGCGTTCCTCCGGCGGGAACTTGTAGGCGATCGCCCATCTGGGCGCGTGCGAGGTCGCACCGAGCTCGCGTTGCTGCGCAGCCGCGTCGAGCTTGATCACCGCGCCGTCGATCTCCCAGTCGACCGAGTGCCGGTGCGTCTCCCAATGTCGGAGGAACGCGTCGACTTCGCCGATCGATGCCTTGCGTTCGGTCGTCGGCGGCACCGGCAAGCCCGCCGCTTCCGCCCACTCCAAGAACACGTGGTGCGAGTCGAACGAGATACCCTCCGCAGCGCCGAACGAGTGCACCCACAGCCGGAGCGGCCGCGAGGCGGTGACCTTCGGGTCCTTCTGCCGGAGAGACCCTGCCGCGGAGTTCCGCGGGTTGGCGAACGCCTTCTGACCGGCCTCTTGCAGTCGTTGGTTCAGCGCCTCGAACGCTTTGACCGGGAGATACATCTCGCCGCGGATCTCGACGACGTTCGGCGGATCGTCCAGCGCAAGCCGATGCGGCACGCCCTCGACCGTCCGGACGTTAGCCGTGATGTCCTCGCCGACCCGCCCGTCGCCGCGCGTCGCCGCGCGCGTGAGCCGGCCGTTCTCGTACGTGAGCGCGCACGCGACCCCGTCGATCTTGAGCTCGCATATGAACCCATCGGCCTCACCGCCGAGTCCGCGCGTGACGCGGTCGCCCCAGGCGTTCAGCTCGTCGAGCGAGAACGCGTTGTCCAGCGACAGCATCGGTGCGCGATGTTCCACGGGCGCGAACAAGGCCGTCGCCGGCGTCGCACCGACCCCCTGCGTCGGCGAGTCAGGCGTGATCAGCTCAGGGAACGCGTCCTCCAGCGCGCGGAGCTCCCGGAGCAACTCGTCGTACTCGGCGTCGCTGACTTCTGGATCGTCGAGCACGTGATACCGGTACGAGTGATGGTTGATCTGCTCGCGAAGCTCCTCGACCCGGACCTTCGCCTCGGCGCGCTTCCGGTCGTCGCTCATCCCGCGATCTCGACCCCGCCGGCGACGCCGATGCGCTCGCCGACCACCACCACGGCGCCCATCACGCCGGGCACCTTCTGCAGGTAATGGAGCGCCATGCCGAACCCGTCGGGCTTGGGCAGGCACGCCTGCACGCCGGCGGCGGCGGCGTCGGCAAGCATGCAGCTGCGCGCCACAACGGCGAGCCCGTCCGGCCCCGCACCGCCGCGCCCGCGGCCAAGCGTCGTCGACAGCCCGACGCCGCGCGCCGGCTCGAGGACGATCGTGATCGGGTCGCCGCCCCGGCGGTGGACGCCGACCTTCATGCGCTTCTTGCCGCGGATGAAGTAGTCGCCGTCGCACGAGACCGTCACCTCGTGGGTGTGCTCGGCGAGGAACCTGCCCACGGAATCGACCACCGCGCCCCGGAAGGAGAACATCGGTCCGACCCCGGCCGCGGTCGTGGCCGACACCACCTCTTTGACGATCGCCGGCGCGTCGGTGGCCACGCGCGTGAGCGCGCGCTTGGACGTGCGGAAGTCGGGGTCACGCGTACCGTAGGCCTCGAGCTGCTCCCAGAACGACAGCGCGGCCGCGCGCGATTCCTCGGCGAAGTCCTCCGGCGCGGTGATGTGCAGCGTGAGGTCCTGGACCTGGATGTCGAAGGCCTTCGCGCGGCGCCGCAGCAGTTTCACGCCGGCAGTCTAGTGCCGACCGCCGACGGCCTTGACTCAGCCAGTCGCGACGATCCGGCCGCCGCCGAGCACCTCGTCGCCGCGATAGATCACGGCGCTTTGCCCGGGCGCGAGCGCTCGCTGCGGCGACCGGAAGGCGACCTCGATCGCGTGGTCACCTCGCGGTGTGACCACCGCGGGAACGTCCTCACCGTGAGACCGAACGCGCACGGACGCCTCGAACGGGCCGTCGGTCGGCGGGCCGCCTGCGACCCAGGACACCCGGTCGGCATCAAGCGTCCGGCGCGCGAGAAGCTCTTTCGGGCCGACGATCACTCGATTCGTCGAAACATCGGTCTCGAGCACGTAGGCGGGCGCGCCGAGCGCAACGCCCAGCCCTCGCCGCTGCCCGATGGTGAACGCGAAGGTGCCGTCGTGCTCGGCGAGCACGCGCCCGTCGGCATCGACCACCTCGCCTCCCGCACGGACGAGCTGCGGCGCGGCGGTCCGGACGAAGGTCCCCGCGTCGCCGCTCGGTGCGAAGCACAGCTCCTGCGAGTCCGGCTTGGTCGCGACCGGCAGCCCGAACCGCGCTGCGATGGCGCGCGTCTCGCGCTTCGGAAGGCCTCCGACCGGGAAGACGGAGCGCGCCAGCTGCCGTTGGCCCAACATGTGCAGCATGTAGCTCTGATCTTTCGACGAGATCGGCGCCGCGCCGCACGTGCCATCCGCCGGCGGCGTCGCGATCGCTCCGGACGTAGTGCCCCGTCGCGACGAGATCGATCCCGAGCTCGTCGGCTCGCCGCAGGAACGCGCCGAACTTGATCTCGCCGTTGCACCGCGCGCATGGGTTCGGCGTTCGTCCCGCGGCATGCTCATCGACGAAGTCAGCGATCACGGTCGAGGCGAACGACTCGGTCAGATCACGGATCTCGAACGGGAACCCGGCGATCTCCGCGACCGCGGCCGCATCGGCGCGCGCCGCGGGCCCGCAGCACCCGTGCTCTACGCCGTCGAGATGGACGAGCGACATGTGAGAGCCCACGACGTCGTAGCCCTGCTCCAGCAGGAGACACGCGGCGACGGAGGAATCGACGCCGCCGGACATCGCGACGAGCACGGACGGCATGGCGACCAGGCTACCCGTCTCCTGTTTGGCGTGCCCGGCCCGCGCCACCCCGCACGTATCGTGAGCCGATGATCGAGGCCCGCTTCGACGATCTCACCGGCGCCGAGCCGAGCTTTCGGCTTGTGGGGCCGGCCGGCGTGCTGGAAGCACGCCGGCCCGAAGAGGTGCCCGGCGTGCTCGCGGCGGCCGAGCAGGCCGCCGCGCGCAGCCTGTGGGTCGCGGGGTTCGTGACGTACGAGGCCGCACCTGGATTGGACCCCGCGTTGCGGGTGCACGCGCGGGCAGCGGAGGGCACGTTTGCAGACCTGCCGCTCGCGTGGTTCGCCATGTTCGAAGGTCGCGAGGAGACGGCGCTGCCCGAGCCGCCGGAGCCGGCGGCGGAGATCGCGACGGCGTGGCGCCCGGCGATGCCGCGGACCGAGTACGACGAGGCGATCGATCGGATCCACGCCGCCATCGCCGACGGCGACACCTATCAGGTGAATCTCACGCTGCCGCTCGAGGCGGAGGTTCGAGGCGACCCTCGGGGCCTCTATCGCGACCTCGCCTACGCGCAGCGCGGGCGGTACGCCTCGTACATCGACACCGGCACGCACCGAGTGCTCTCCGCTTCCCCGGAGCTCTTCTTCCGGATCGACGGCGACCGGATCACATCGCGCCCGATGAAAGGGACCGCGCCTCGCGGCCGGTGGCTTGGCGAGGACGAGGAGATGCGCAGAACGCTCGAACGCTCCATCAAGGATCGCGCCGAGAACGCCATGATCGTCGACCTGCTCCGCAACGACATCGGCCGTGTCGCGCGGAGCGGCTCCGTGCGATGGACCGATGTGTTCGCGGCCGAACGCTATGAGACCGTCTGGCAGCTCACGTCGACCGTCGTGGCCGACCTCCGGCCGGACGAGGGCATCGCCGACGTCTTTGCGGCGCTGTTCCCGTGTGGATCGGTCACCGGCGCGCCCAAGGTCTCAACGATGAGGATCATCGCCGACCTCGAGGTCGCCGCGCGCGGGGTCTACTGCGGGACCGTCGGGTTCTTAGCTCCGTCCGGCACCCCGGGGCCCCGCGCGCGCTTCAACGTGGCGATCCGAACGGTCGTGCAAGACGCACGGAGCGGCGCCGCGGTGTACGGCGTCGGAGGCGGGATCACGTGGGACTCCCGTGCCGCGGCTGAATACGACGAGACCGTGGCGAAGGCGCGCGTGCTCACCGCGCGCCGGCCGCCCGTGCGGCTGCTCGAGACGCTCGCCCACGAACCCGACGTCGGTTACCGACGCCTGGACGAGCACCTCGCGCGCCTGCGCGCGTCGGCCGACTACCTGGGCATGACGCTCGACGAGGGCGCTGTCTTCGCGGCGCTCGACCGAGAGACTGGCCGGTTCACCAAGCCGTCGCGCGTGCGGCTCGTGGTCGACCGCCGAGGACGCGTCGAGTCCGGGTCCGCCCCCCTCACCGAGACGGTCGAGCCGGTTCGTCTCGCGATCGACCGAGCCGAGCCCGTCGACCCGACCGACCCGATGCTGTTCCACAAGACGACGGCGCGCGCTCGCTACGACCGCGCGCGCGAGCGGTTCCCCGACGCGGATGACGTGATCCTCACCAACACCGCGGGATACGTCACCGAGACGACCCGGGCCAACGTCGCGATCCGCATCGACGGCAGGTGGGTGACTCCTCCGCTCACCGACGGGCTGCTTCCCGGATGCGAACGGGCCGCGCTCCTTTCGGACGGCACGCTCGAGGAAGCGTCGGTGCGGATCGAGGATCTGGAACAGGCCGAGTCGGTGGCGTTCCTGAACTCGGTTCGTGGATGGCGGGAGACGATCTTGGTCTAGCCGGCGTCTGGCTCTGTGGCGCGCTCACCCGGGACCGCGAAGGGCCGCATCGAGGACGGCTCAAGCGGGCACGCGCACAGAGGGCAGCGCGGCGGCTCCTCATACACGAGCACGGCGCGCTCGCAGTAGGGGCAATCGCCCATGCGCATGGGCGGCGGGGGCTCAGAGAGATCGTTCGGCATCTGGTTGGCCCACTCGGGGGGAGCGGTCTCCCAACGCATCGGTGCACGTTCGGGGGGCCTTGACCCGCCGTGAGGAGCAACCGACGAACGCCCGCGGGGAGGGGCCGACCGGCCTAGCCGCCATCCCCCGGGACGAGAACGGGCCCCTCGATCGAGGGGCCCGGGTCGTTCGGCGCTCGGCGGCCGATCAGGCGGCCTCCGAACGGCTCTTGCGCTTGCCGCGCGGCACGTACGAGTGCACCGGTTCGTGCTGCCAACAGTACTTCCACTTGCTGTAGATGGAGAGTTTGGTCTCGCACCCGGGTTCCTGGCACACGCGGCCTGCTGCGTAAGTCTTGTTGGGTCGCGGCAGGTTGCGGACGGATGCCCCCCTGAACCTCTCGTCCGACATGCTGCTCACATCCTTCCGGCGGGCCGGATGCGGGCTCCCGGCCCCTCAGTACCCTCTTCGAACAGGATCCGGAACCGGTTCATTCCCAAACCTTGGCCCGATCTCGACGTGGAAAGTGCGTTGAGTCACTCACGCTAGTGACGAGGTGTGACAAGGATGTGGACCGGATGTGACGGGAGTTTGAACGGCGCTCAGCCGCCGAAGCGCGGCTCGCGTTTCTCCAGGAAGGCGGCCATGCCCTCGCGCTGATCCGGGGTTCCGAACAACGAGACGAACGCCTGCCGCTCCACCTGGATCCCCGGCGCGCCCGGTGAGGCGATCGCGGCGGCGATCGCAGCCTTCGCGGCCGCGAGCGCCTGCCTCGGACCGTTGGCGAACCGGCGGGCGTCATCGATGGCCGTCGCCAAAACGTCTTCCGACGGCAGCACCCGCTCCACGATGCCGAGACGGAACGCCTCCTCGGCGTCGACGATGCGCCCGCTGTACACGAGCTCGCGCGTCCTGCCCGGTCCGAGCAAACGAACGAGCCGCTGGGTACCGCCGGCGCCAGGGATCACGCCGATCCCGACTTCGGGCTGGCCGAGTTTCGCATCGGTGCCCGCGTAGCGAAGGTCGCAGCCGAGCGCGAGCTCGAGTCCGCCCCCGAGCGCGTAGCCGTTGATCGCGGCGATCGAGATCGTGCCGATCGCCTCGAGCAGGTCGCACGCGCCGCCGAGGGCGTCGACCGACGGACGAACCTCCTCCGGCCCCCACGTGGCCATCGGCTTGATGTCCGCGCCGGCGGCGAAGATCTTCGAGCCGCCGGTGAGCACCAATGCGCCGACGTCGGGACGGCCGCTCGCCTCCTTGATCACGGCCTGCAGCTCTTCGCCGAGCGCCAGGTCGATCGCGTTGGCCGGCGGCCGCTGGAGGCGCACGATGGCCACCTGGTCGTCGATCGTGAGGTCGACGAGGTTCCCCATGGCCGCGAAGCCTACCCGGCGTCGTCCGCGCCGGCGGCCGCGAGCGTTTCGTGGAGCCCGTCAAGCAATCCGGTCCGGCGCACGCCGAACGCCGCGGCCGCATCGGTCCGGTCCGACCTGCTCGGCATCCCGAAGAACGACGCGGTGACGGCGTCGATCGGGGTCTCGAGGAGGGTGGTGAGGGCTACGGCGGCAGGCTGGCCGTCCGCATGGGTGGGCGCGATGTCGTCGGCTCGGAGGAGCCCGACGAGCGCGTCGGCCGACACGACGTCGGGGCCCTCGATGCCCCATGTTCCTGAGAGCGGCTCGGGGTGATCGTCGATCGCGGCGACGACGGCGGCGATGTCACCGGCGAACACCGGCGCGAGCGCCTGCGATCCCGGCCCGCACACGAACGGCGGCGTCGCGGTCGCCCCCTGCACCGTCGCGGTGAACCACAGGCCGCCAAGACCGTACGCATGGGTCGCGCGAAGGATAGCGTGCTCGATGCCGTCTTCGGCGACGGCTGACTCGGCCATCCCCTTCGCACGCAGGAACGGGTGGGTCGCCTCGGGGTCTGCGCCCGGCACCGAGACCAGCACGAACCGCTTCGTGCCGATCTGCCGCGCGGCCTCGAGCGCAACCTCGACAGAACCATGGTTCGCCCAGAAGAGCGCCTCCGCGTCGGGCTGATGCACGCCGCCGATCAGGTGAACGAGCGTGTGGCACCGTGGAAGCACCTCGGCCAGCTCGTCCACATGGTGCGGGTCGAGCACCGCAACCTTGGCGCCGAGCGCCCGCAACGGCTCGGCGGCCGCCGGCCGCCGGACCGTCGCCCGAACCTCATCCCGAGCCAGCAACGCCGAAACGACCGCGTGCCCGAGGACGCCGGATGCGCCGGTCACCATCACCGTCATCGCGCTCCAGGCTATCGGCGCAGGTGCGAAGATGCGCCATGGACGACGCCGAACGGATCGAGCTGGCCACCGGAGCTCGTCCGGCCTCGTTGGAGCCCGTCGTCGGCCACGGCGCTCCTTCTCATCGGCGGTGGCGCGTCCTGTACGACGATCGACCGCCGGCGTTCGCGAAGATCGCAGCATTCGACTACGTCGCCGAGTGGCTCAGGCTCGAGCACGCCAACTACCAAGCGCTCGCGGGGCTGCGGTGTGTGCCTGAGCTGATCGGCTGGCACGATGACGGCGATTCGCCCGTGCTCGTGATCGAGGACCTGTCGCCGGCGACGTGGCCACCGCCATGGTCACCCGGCGACGTGGATGCCGTGCTCGAGGCGCGGGCCGAGATCCAAGGAACTCTCGCGCCCCCCTCGATCGACGACGACTTCGGCGCACTGTTCGACATCCATGAGGGCTGGGACCCGATGCGCGTCGACCCCACCCGTGCGCTCACCCTGGGCGTGTTCGATCGGGGTTGGTTCGAGCGGCACGCGGATGACCTCGCCGCTTCGGCAGCGACGGCCCAGCTCGGCGGCACGACCCTCCTGCACGGCGACGTCCGCAGCGACAATCTCTGTCTCCGCGACCGTCGCGCGGTGCTGATCGACTGGAACTGGGCGTGCGTCGGGGCCGCAGATCTCGATGTCGCCGCCTGGCTTCCGAGCCTGCATCACGAGGGCGGCCCGGAACCGTGGGCCCTGCTCCCCGACGCCGGCCCTCTCGCGGCGCTCCTCGCCGGATTCTTCCTCGAGGATGCCGCTCGGGAGCCGATCCCGCAGGCCCCGCATGTTCGACAACTCCAGCTTGATCAGGGCGTGGTTGCGCTGGCGTGGGCATGCCGCGAGCTCCACCTCCCGCCGCCCGCCTGAGATTGCACGTGCAACACACTGCTACAATCGACCGGATGGCCGTCGCTCCCACCGAATACGCCGACGTGCTCGACCTACTCCGCAGCAAGGGCTTGCGCATGACGCCGCAGCGCCGCGCCATCGTGTCCGAGGTGATGCGCACCAAGGGCCACATCTCACCGGCAGCGATCGCCCGCACGATCGAAGGCGAGATGCCCGGCGTGAACCCCTCGACGGTCTACCGAACCCTCTCGCTGCTCGAAGAGGTGGGCGTGCTTCAGCACTCGCACCTCGAATCCGGCGCCGAGTACCACAAGGCCGAGGAGGCGCAGCACGTGCACCTGACGTGCCACCGGTGCGGGCGCGACGACGCGCTCTCGATCACCGAGGCCGAGCGGCTCGGCCAGTTGATCCACAGGCACCATGGGTTCCGGGCCGACCTGACGCACTTCGCGATCACCGGCCTGTGCGCGGACTGCGCCAAGAGCGCCTAACGGCGATCAGCCGCCGAAGAGCGCCGGAAGGACCTTCCCTTCCCCCGACAGGAACAACAGGCCGATCACGAGGCTGAACGTCCCCGTCAGGATCGCGACAGTCACGTAGATCTTCCAGTTCTTGGACGCACGGAGGAAGCCGAACGTCGACCCAAGGGTGATCATCGTGTTCGACGTGAGGAGGCCGAGAAGGAACGCGACAAGGACGGCCTCCCCTGCTGCTTTCCCACCGACGGTCACGGCCGTCAAGAAGATCACGATCTGCGTCGGAGTCTCCGCGCCGATCCCGTGGACCATGCCAACCACGAACGCCGTTCCCCGCCCATACTCCATGAACGCGTCAGGCTCAGGATGCTTGTGATGGTGGTGGCCCGGGCGACCGTGGTGACCGTGGTGCCACTCTGAAACCGGCAGATCGTCTGCGACGGCGACCGCCATCCCCTCGTCGTCATGGAGGTGGATCGGGTCGAGGTCGCCGTGCGCGTGCTCGGCACTCGCGGATCGGCCGACCGCCGAACGCGTCTTGCGGTACGCGGTCCGGATCCCGCTGAAGATCAGCATCCACCGGCTCCGCATCCGGAACTCGCGCCCATGCTTGATCAAAGACGCGAACACGAACACGCCAAGGATCACCAGCGTGAAGCCAACGATCCGCTCCATGAGCGGGTCGACGCCTTCGGGCAGCTTGGCGCCCAGCAGGATGGCCGCAGAGCCGATCAGAAGCACGACCAGCGCATGCCCGAGTGCATACAGCGTGCCGAAGAGGATCGATGCGCGGTTGTTCTCTTGAGAGGACGTGATGTCGGTGATCGCGGCGATGTGATCCCAATCGATCCCGTGACGGAACCCGAACAGGAACGCCGAGATCAGAACGCCGAGGCCGAATGCCTCCCCTCCCTGCGCAAGGACGTGCATCCCCTCATCCAATCAGGCGATGCGAACGACGGCAACTGCAAGACATTGCGATAGGCCAGAGGCTAGAAGGCAGCCGCTTCCCGCCACGTCCCGAAGACGCCCTGCAGGGCTACGGTCACCTCTCCGCCCGTGCACCCCGCCCGTGCGCAGTCGACCAGGGGCTCGATCAGGTTGGCCTCTGTGCCGGCGGCTGCGACCAGGGCGTCGAGTGCGTTGGCCGCGCCCACGGCGTCCCGGCTCGCGCGCATCCGTTCGACGGCCGCGATCTGGGCGGCCTCGGTCGCCATCGTGATCTCGAGGATCTCGAGCGCGTCGTCCCCGGGTTCCTCGAAGGCGTTGACCCCCACCTGGACGAGGTCGCCCGCCTCCATCCGACGTTGCTCGTCGAACGAGGCGTCGGCGATCCGCTTGGTGAACCATCCGGATTCGACCCCGCGGAGCACGCCCTCGAGCATCGAGCCGTCCCCCATCGCGTCTATCTCGGTGAACAGCGCCTCCGCCTGGCGTTCGGTCTCGTCGGTCAGGGCCTCGACGAAGTAGGACCCGCCGAGGGGATCCGCCACCGCCGGGACGCCGGTCTCGAACGCGAGCACCTGTTGCGTGCGAAGCGCCAGGGTCGCGGCCTCCTCGGTCGGTAGGGCGAGCACCTCGTCGAGGGCGTTGGTGTGGAGCGATTGCGTGCCGCCGAGGACGGCGGCGAGCGCCTCGACGGCGGTGCGTACGACGTTGTTCATCGGCTGCTGCGCCGTGAGGGACACGCCGGCCGTCTGCGTGTGGAACCGGAGCCGCTGGGCCTCCGGCGTGGTGGCGCCGTAGCGATCGCGCAGCCAGCGCGCCCACGCCCGCCGGGCCGCGCGGAACTTCGCGACCTCCTCGAACAGGTCGATGTGCGCATCGAAGAAGAATGACAGGCGCGGGGCGAACACGTCGACATCCAGGCCCCGTTGCTGCCCGAGCTCGACGTAAGCGAACCCGTCGGCGAGCGTGAACGCAAGCTCCTGCACCGCGGTCGAGCCCGCCTCGCGGATGTGATAGCCCGACACGCTGATCGGGTGGTAGCGCGGTGTTTCCGCGGCGCAGAAGGCCATGAGGTCGCCGATCAGCCGAAGATGCGGCCGCGGGGGGAACAGCCATTCCTTCTGTGCCGTGTACTCCTTGAAGATGTCGGTCTGGAGCGTGCCGCCGAGGTCTGTCCGGGCGACGCCCTGGCGTTCGGCCGCGGCCAGGTAGCACGCGAAGATCCAGGCCGCCGGACCGTTGATGGTCATCGAGACCGTCACCTCATCGAGCGGGATGCCGTCGAACAGGATGTGGGTGTCCTCGAGGTCCGCGACGGCAACGCCGCAGCGTCCGACCTCGCCCACGCTCCGTGGGTCGTCGGGGTCGAGGCCCATCAGCGTCGGCATGTCGAACGCGACCGACAGGCCGGTCTGCCCGCGCTCGAGGAGCAACCGGAAACGCCCGTTGGTCTCCGCGGGTGTGCCGTAACCGGCGAACTGCCGCATCGTCCACAGCCGGCCGCGGTACATCGACTCGTACGGCCCTCGCGTGAACGGGAACGAGCCGGGCGGCGGTTCGGCGGCGCGTGCGTGCGGCTCGTACACGGCGTCGACCGGGATCCCCGATCGCGTCGCGTGTGTTCGGCCGTCGGTCTCGACCATCGCCTCTCAGGCTACCTCCGTGCGAGTCGACGGATCAGGTCGTCGGCGGCCGCGTAGGGGTCGAGCGAACGGTCACGGAGCTTGGCGCGTAGCACCTCGTCGGCGGCGAGCTGTGCGGCGACCGACGCCGCGAGGCGCTCGCCGGCGAGCGCGCGCACCTCGTGGACGACCGCTGCTTCGCGGTCGGCGCCGAGGGTCCCCGACGATGCGAGCCACGCGCGGTGCCGTTCGATATCGGACCAGAGTTCATCGATCCCTGTGCCCTCGGCGGCGGCCGTCGCAAGCACGGGTGGGTCCCACGGTCGCGCGGCGCCCAGGTGCAGCATCTGCTTCAGCTCCCGCTGGACGTCGGCGGCGCCGTCGCGATCGGCCTTGTTGACGACGAACACGTCGGCGACCTCGAGGATCCCGGCCTTCGCCATCTGGATCGCGTCGCCGAGCCCAGGCGCGAGGACGACGAGTGTGGTGTCCGTCGCGGCGGCGACGTCGATCTCGGCCTGCCCGACCCCCACGGTCTCGACGATCACGAGATCGAACCCTGCGGCGTCGAGGATCCGGACGGCCTCGGGCGCCGCGAGCGCCATGCCGCCGAGGTGGCCGCGCGTGGCCATCGACCGGATGAACACGTCGCGATCGGTGGCGTGCTCCTGCATCCGGACGCGGTCGCCGAGCAGCGCGCCACCTGTGTACGGGGAGGTGGGATCGACCGCCAGCACGGCGACGCGCTTGCCGGCGGCGCGGGCGGTTCGCACCAGCGCCGTCGCGATCGTCGACTTGCCGACGCCGGGGGCGCCGGTGAGGCCGACGGTGGTGGCGGCACCGGTATGCGGGAAGACACCGGCGGACAACACCGGCAGGCCGTCATCGCCGTCTTCGACCAGCGAGATCGCACGCGCGATGGCGCGCGGCTCGCGCGCGAGCACCCCGGCGACGACCTGCTCGACCTCCATCTGGCCGGTGAGCCTACCCACCGGGCTGCGCGGCGGCGGCCGCGCCGGGGATCGCATCGAGCGCCGCCCGCAACGACAGGCAGTACTCCCGCTGAGCAGTGAGCTCAGGGGCGTCGGCCGCCCCCACACGGGAGGCGACCATCGCGAGGTCGATCTGCTCCCGCTGGAGTCGCGCCAGCAGCCGCCCCGCCGCGTCACCCGCCCGCGCGCGCATGGTGCGGACGGCCGCCCGGCGTCGCGACGGCACGCGTAGCATCGCGAGCTCGTCGGCCGTCACGCCGCCGAGCCCAACCTCCGCGGCGAGCGCGCCGTCGAGCCATCGACGCTCCCGGTTCCGCGAGAGCCGGAGCGCGACGATCACGACGAGCAACAGGGGCAGGCCCTTGATGGCCAGGTCGACCGGATACAGCAACCACGCCGCGCCGTGCACCGGTGGGCTCGGCGCTAAGGTCGAGGAGCGGCGCGTTCCACAAGGCATGGCCGAGCACCGCGAGCGCGATGATCCCGGCGGCCAACGGCACCCGGTCGCGCATCGGTGTGGGGTCGCGCCGGGTGACGAGGAGCCCGATCGCCATCCCGACCAGCCCGGTATACAGGACGTGTCCATACAGACCGCTCGACACAACCCGGACGTAGAAGCCCTCGAGCACGCCGGACGGCGTCCCCCGAAGCCGGCCATGAAGTACACGACGTCCTCGACCACCGCGAAGCCCAGGCCGCACAGGGCCCCGTACACGAAGCCGTCCATCATGTCGTCGACCTCGTCGCGCACGATCAGGTAGAGCAACACCAGCCCGGCTCCTTTGAGGAACTCCTCGACCACCGGCGCGGTGAGCGACGGGCCCCAGCGCAGGGCGAACCCCGGCGTCGTCAGGTTCGCGAGGACCTCGTCCCAGCCGCCAGCATCCAACGCGAGGGCCGTCGCCGCGAACGCCCCCCACAGGAAGGCCGCGATCGCGACGGAGATCGGCTCGCGCTCGTAGAGGTCGAGGTAGTAGATCAACACGACCAGCGGGGCCGCGTAGATCACCAGCAGCACCCACGACAGCGCCCAGCCCGAGCGAGAGACCGACGCGAGCTGCGCGAGTCCCACGACCATCCGCACGACGCCGTAGATGAGGAAGGCCGCGAACACCCAGAACGCGGGCTGACGGAATTGGAAGATGGTGCGGTGATGCAGCGCGCGGCGGTCGGGCGCCATCACAGGGTCGCCCCCTCGACCATCGCGCGGACGTCGTCGATCACGCTCTGGAGTTCCCCGGCGGGTGCACGAACGTCGAAGACCACCGAGGCGTCCGGCGCATCCGCAGCGACGACGAGGCCGTCGAGGATGACCCCGTCCTCGGTCCCGGCGAGATAGTTGAACCGGGCGGCCGGAACGCCGTTGCTCAGGACGAACTCCTCGGATGCGGCCGGCAGCAGATGTGCGAACGCCTGCTCGAGCTGCTGCTCGCGGTAGAGCGCGGCCAGCAGCACTGGCCCGCCGGCCACCGGTTGTTTGACCGTGATATCGAGCACGACGGGCCCCTTGTGCAGGCGCACGAACGTCGGCGTGATCGGGCCCTCGACCTGCCAGCCCTCGGGTGGCTGGACCCTGACGGGCCCCACCGCCACCGGCCCGGTGTCGGTCGCCGTTGCGTCGGCGACCGAGCGCGCACCGCCTGCGACCACGATCAGCAGCAGGGTCACGATGACGACGGGGAGCCAGCGGCGTTCCCTCGCGGGTGGTGGCGTGGGTGCGTGCGGGACCGTTGCCATCGCTATCGCGCGGACAGGAGCATCGAGAGGCGCCGGACCGTTCCGAGGTGTCGCAGCATCCCTTCGACGCGGATGCGGCCGCGCACCAGCTGCCAGACCACGTCACGGCCGTCGGCACTCATGACATCGGGCAGATCGAAGCGCAGCGGCGTCGCGGCGAGCTCGAGCAGCCCGAGGCTCTCGGCGCGCACCACGATCTCCGCCCAGGGGTCGCGTCCGTCGTGGACCAACACGGTCCCGGGGGCGCGCCGGGCGCCGGGCAACATCTGGATCGTCACGGCGACGTCCGCGTCGGTGGCGACGAGCGACGCGGCCTCGCGCTTCGACACGCGGAGCGCGCGGCCGGGATCGCGCTCGAGGTTCGCGTCGACCAACCCTTGGACCAGGTCGCGGAAGGCGATGCCCGGCGCCTGCTCGTCCTCGGTCATACCCACGGGTCCAACACCACCTTGGTGGCGATCCGCCGCTCGAACAGGTCATAGCCCTCGGCCGCGGCCGAGATGGGAAGGCGATGGCTGATCAGCGGGGTGGGGTCGAGCGTGCCGTCGGCGACCCGTTGCATGGTCTGCTCCCACAGCGCCTGGACGGGCGTCTCGCCGGAGAACTCGAGCGAGATCGCGCGGATCCACGCGACACCGAGCTGGAGCTCCACGCGCTGGCTGGTGTACACGCCGACGATGACGATCCGGCCGCCGCGCCGCACGACCTCGAGCGCCGACGTGTACGCCTCCGGCGCGCCGACGGCATCGATCACGACGTCGGCGCCACGTCCGTCGGTCATCCGCGCGAGCGCCATCTCCGGGTTGGTCTTGGCGACGTCGACGGTCTCGACGCCGAGCGCGGCGATCGCGTTCAGTCGCGCGGGGTCGCGTTCGAGAACGACGACGTGCCGGGCGCCGTTCGCGATCAACGCGCGCGTCACGCACGCACCGACTGGCCCGGCGCCGAGCACCGCGATCACGTCGTCATCCGCGGGCCGGGCGAGCGACGCCGCGTACACGCCGGTCGTGAGCACGTCGCCGACGAAGAGCGCGGCCTCATCGGGCACGCCATCGGGGATCGGCAACAGGTTCACGTCCGCGACCGGCACGCGAACGAACCCGGCCTGCGCGCCGTGGAGATCCCCGCCGAACGGACCGCCGCCGAGCATCCGGTGGTTCTCGCAGAGCCCCATCTGGTTGGTCCGGCAGAACCAGCAGACACCGCACGCGATCTGGAATGACGCGACCACACGGTCGCCGGGCGACACGGCTTCTACCTCCGCGCCCACGGACTCGACCACGCCGGCCGCCTCGTGCCCCAGGATCGTCCCCGGATCCATCGGGATATCGCCGTGCAGGACATGGAGATCGGTGCCGCAGATCCCCGCCACGCGCACCCGCACGATCGCGTCGCCGTCGTGTTCGAGGGCCGGATCCGGCACCTCGGCGGCCTGAACCACGCCGTCCCCTCGGAAGACGACCGCCCGCACCCTCAGGCCTCGTCCGGGAAGTCCGTGTCGACCTGACCCGTGAGCCGCACGAGCTCGTTCGCGGCCTTCACGTAGCGGACGATCGTCGGCAGGTCGCCGCGCACCCGGAGCTTGCCCTGCATCATGCCCTTGATGGGGTCGAGTTCGCCCTGAACGACGTCCTTCCAACGCGAGTACGGCGCGGTCAGCGTGTAGGCGGCGCCGTCACCCTCGCCGGCCTCGATCGCGGCGGCGCGCCGGCAGCGCCCGTGCCAGAGGTCGAGATATCCCCAGAGGTCCTCGGGCACGTTGCGGTCGGGTTCGGCGACGACCCGGAATGCGATATCGCCTTCCCACTCGGCCGCGGCCTCGCGGTAGGTCTCCGACGCCTCGATCTCCCGACCGAACGCCTCGAACCACTCCTGGCCGGCGAACATCGCCATCCCGCCCACCTCCCCGGGGTCGGGCCCCAGGATACGGAACGCGCCCTCAGTGCACCGCGAGGATCAGCACGATGCCGACGGCGTTGAACGCCATGTGGGCGGCGATGTCGGCGACGAGCGTGCCGCGCCGCTCGTAGATCCAGGCGAGCGCGATGCCCGTGAAGACCATCACGGTCTGCAGCAAGATGGTGTCCTGCCAGGCCGCCGGCACGTAGTGCGCGGCGCCGAACACGAGCCCGGACACGACGGCGCCGATCCAGAACCCGTGCCGGTCTCTGATCGACCGGAACAGCACGCCGCGGAAGAACAGCTCCTCCACCACCGGCGCGACGAAGACCGCCAGGATCACCGACGCGATCGCCGGACCCGTCCCGAGGTTCTGCGGCAACTGCTCGGGCGTGCTGGCCTGGTGGCCCGACAACGAGCTGAACAGGATAGTCAGTGGGATGGCGACGACGATCGCGATCGCCGGATACAGGATCAGGCCAGCGATCCACCCGTACACCGCGTCGCGGATGCGGGTGAGCCGCGTCGGGATCCCGAGGCGCTCGCGCCACCCTGGATGCCGCATCTGCAGCCAGAGCACGAGGAACCCGAGCCAGGCGAGGTCGGAGATCACGCCGACATACACGGCCGATGGATCGTCACTGCTGGTAACCCCGAGGACCGAGAACGCGATGAGGCCGACGACGAGCTGGGCAAGCAGGATGTTCGTGACGAAGCCCATCAGCAGGGCTTCCCAAACGGACCAGTCGACCGCCGCGAGTCCCTTCGGTCCCGGCCCGGCCGGTTGGTCGGGACGCACGGGCGGCCCCTCGGGCGGCGGCGGGAACGGGCGCTCGGGAACGCTCGGCGGCTCTGGGATCACCGGGTCCCCGCCGGATCGTGCACGACCACGGCGTCGCCCTCGCGGCGCATCTCGGCGCCGAGCGCCCGGAGTTTCCCCTCGAGGTCTTCGTACCCGCGATCGATGTGGTGCACGTCGGTGATCTCGGTCTCGCCGTCGGCGCACAGGGCGGCGATCACCAGCGCCATCCCCGCGCGGATGTCGAGCGCGCGCACCGGCGCGGCCGAAAGCTGCGGCACGCCACGGATCACCGCGTGGTGTCCCTGGGTCCGGATGTCCGCGCCCATGCGTTGGAGCTCTCCGACATACAGGAACCGGCCCTCGAAGACGTTCTCGGTGACGATGCTGGTGCCCTCGGCGACGGCGAGCATCGCGAGCAGGATCGGCTGGAAGTCGGTCGCGATCCCCGGATACGGCAGCGTGACCAGGTCCATCGCCTGTTGACGCTGCACCTGTCGCACGCGCAGGCCGTCGTCGCCGACCTCGATCTGCGCGCCGGCGTCGGCGAGCTTCGCGAGCAAGAGCTCGAGATGCTCGGGCCGCGCGTTGTCGATCGTGACGTCACCGAGCGTCGCGACCGCCGTGGCCGCCCACGTGCCCACCTCGATCCGGTCGGGCACGGCCGTGTGCTCGGCGCCGTGGAGTTCGTCGACACCCTGCACCTCGATCGTGCTCGAACCGGCGCCGTCGACCCGCGCGCCCATCGTCGTCAGGAACAACGCGAGATCGGCGATCTCCGGTTCGCGCGCCGCGTTGTCGATCACCGTGGTGCCGCGCGCGAGCACCGACGCGAGCAACAGGTTCTCGGTCGCGGTGACGCTCGGATAGTCCAGCGTGATCGACGCGCCGCGCAGCGCCGGCGCCTCGGCGACGAGGTATCCGTGCTCGGAATGGAACCTCGCGCCCATCCGTTCGAGGCCGCGGACGTGCAGGTTGACCGGCCGCGCGCCGATGTCATCGCCACCCGGCAACGCGACGCGCGCACGGCCGCACCGCGCGAGGAGCGGGCCGAGCACGACGATCGAGGCCCGGACCTGTCGCGCGAGGTCGTGCGGCGCCTCGAAGCCGGTGACCGAGGTCGCGTCGAGCTCGGCCACGCCGCTGTCCAGGCGCACGGACACGCCGACGTGCTCGAGCATCTCGGCCATCACGTCGCAGTCGCGGATCCGCGGCACGTTCGTCACGACGCTGCGGCCGGGCGCGAGGATCGACGCGGCCATCAGCTTGAGCGCGGAGTTCTTCGCACCCGAGACGTGGACCGTGCCATCCAGGCGGGCGCCCCCGGTGACGAGGAAGCGATCCATCGGACGATGGTACCCGGGGACCGGTGCCCGACGGGTCAGCCGGCGAGCTTGATCCGAGCGGCCGCTTTCGCGATCTCGCCCTTCGCGACCTCGTCGTCGTCCTCGATGGAACGCCCCTGGAGATCCGCGAGACGTGCACGCGCGGCCTCGACGTCGATCTCCTGTTCGAGTTCGGCGTGCGCTGCCAGGACGTCGGTACGCGTCACGCCCTCATGCGTCGAGACATGGAGGAACCCGCCGTCGACGACCGCGCGGCTCTCGGGCGCGCCATCGGTCAGCATCCGCAGGGGGCCGATCGCGAGCTGCACGAGCAGCGGCGCATGCCCGCCGAGGATGCCTACCTCGCCGTCCACGCCGCGCGCGATCAGCTCCTGGACGTGGCCCGTCCAGACCTCCCGCACCGGCGTGACGATGTGGACCTCGACGGTCATCGGGGTACTGCCTTCTGCTGCTTGAGCGCCATCTAAGCCGCGGCCTCCATCTGCTTGGCCTGCTCGACGGCTTCCTCGATCCCGCCGACGAGGAAGAACGCCTGCTCGGGTAGGTGGTCGTACTCGCCTTCGCACAGCGCCTTGAACGAGGTGATCGTCTCGTCGACGGGCGTGTACTTGCCCGGGAGTCCGGTGAACTGCTCGGCCACGAAGAAGGGCTGCGACAGGAACCGCTGGATCTTGCGCGCCCGCGACACGATCACCTTGTCCTCTTCGGCGAGCTCGTCCATACCGAGGATCGCGATGATGTCCTGCAGGTCCTTGTACCGCTGGAGGATCTCCTGCACGCGGCGCGCGGTCGCGTAGTGCTCCTCCCCGACATAGCGCGGGTCGAGGATGCGCGACGTCGAGTCCAGCGGGTCGACCGCCGGGTAGATCCCGAGCGACGCGATGTCACGCGAGAGCACCGTCGTCGCGTCGAGGTGCGCGAACGCGGCATGCGGCGCCGGGTCGGTCAAGTCGTCCGCGGGCACGTAGATCGCCTGCAGCGAGGTGATCGACCGGCCGCCGGCGGACGTGATCCGCTCCTGCAGGTCGCCCATCTCGCTCGCGAGGTTCGGCTGGTAGCCGACCGAAGACGGCATCCGGCCGAGCAGCGTCGAGACCTCCGAGCCGGCCTGGGTGAACCGGAAGATGTTGTCGACGAACAGCAGCACGTCCTTGTGCTCGACGTCGCGGAAGTATTCCGCCATCGTCAGGGCGGACAGCGCGACCCGGAGCCGCACACCCGGCGGCTCGTCCATCTGGCCGAACACGAGCGCGGTGTTCGCGATGACGCCCGACTCGGTCATCTCCAGGAAGAGGTCGTTCCCTTCGCGGGTGCGCTCGCCGACGCCGGCGAACACCGACACGCCGCCGTGCTGCTGCGCCTGGCGCCGGATCATCTCCTGGATGATCACGGTCTTGCCCACGCCGGCGCCGCCGAACATCCCGATCTTGCCGCCCTGCACGTAGGGCTCAAGCAGGTCGATGACCTTGATGCCGGTCTCGAGCATGATCTTTTTCGGCTCGAGGTCGGCGAACGCGGGCGCCTCGCGGTGGATCGGCCAGTGGTCGGCCGCCTCGATCGCCGAGGCGTCGATGTCGAGCGGCTCGCCGAGCACGTTGTAGACGTGGCCGAGCACACCCTCGCCGACCGGCACCGTGATCGGCTGGCCGGTATTGTCCACCGGCGCCCCGCGCACCAGGCCGTCGGTCGGCTTCAGCGCGATCGCGCGGATCGAGGAGTCGCCGATGTGCTGGGCGACCTCGCACGTGATCGTCGTGGTCTCGCCGCCCATCGTGACGTCGACCGTCAGCGCCGTTGTTGATCTCGGGGAGCTCGTTCGGTGGGAACTCGACGTCCACCACCGGTCCGATCACCCGTACGACGCGGCCGTCCGCGTGTCCGTTCTGCTCAGCCATCGTTCGATCCCTTCGCGTCAATCCCGGGAGGCGGACGCCAGCGCCTCGGCGCCGCCGACGATCTCCATGATCTCGGTCGTGATCTCGTCCTGGCGGGCGCGGTTCGCCTGCCGCGTCAGCACCTTGATCAGTTCCTCCGCGTTGTCGGTGGCGGCCTTCATCGCCCGGCGGCGCGCGGCGTTCTCCGACGCCGCCGACTCGAGCAGCGCCGCGTAGACCTTCGTGATCGACGTACTGCGGCAGCAGGTGGTCCAGGATCTGCTCGGGCTCCGGCTCGAACAGGTACTCGGGGCTCACCGTCGCGTCGCCGCCCCTGCCGGTGACCTCCTCGGGCGCGATCGGCAGGAACCGCTTGTGCGTCGCGCGCAGCGTGAACGCCGAGCGGAAGTCGGTGTACGCGCACGAGCAGCTCGTCGATCCGTTCCTCGGCGAAGTCGCGGATCAGCGTGCGGCCGATCTCCTCGGCCTTCTCGTAGACCGGCACCTCGCTGAAGCCCTGCCAGCCCTGTTCGATCGCGACGCCGCGGAACCGGAAGTACCCGACGCCCTTCTTGCCGACCACGTACAAGACCGGCTCGAGCCCGCGGCGCGCGCACCTCGCGGATCACACCTTCGGCTTCCTTCAGGACGTTGGAGTTGTACGCGCCGGCGAGGCCGCGGTCGGACGTCAACGACCAGCACGCCGACACGTTGTGGCTCGGGGCGGTCGGCCAAGCAGGTCGTGTTGCATCGAGGCGGCTGTTCGCGGCGAGGTCCTCCATCGCCTTGGTGAGCTGCTCCGCGTACGGGCGAGACGCCTCGACGCGCTGCTGCGCCTTCACGATGCGGGACGACGCGATCAGCTCCATCGCCCGGGTGATCTTCTTGGTCGACTGGACCGAGCGGATCCGTCGACGGACGACGCGGAGCTGGGCGCCCATCGCTACGCCGGACGCCGGCGTCGGGCCCGGTCGTCGTCCTCGTCGACCGACGACATGCGGTCCCAGCCGACGTCGGGCTTGACCTCGTCGGGCGGCGTCGCCGGCGCCGAGCCCTGACTCGGAGCCGGCGCCGGCCTCGGTGGGCTGCGAAGGTCTCCTGCGAACGCGGCGATCGCCGTCCTTCAGCGTCGCCTCGTGTCTCGTCGGACAGGTCGCCGCGTCTCGCGGATCGCCGAGAGGATCTCCGGGTGCCGGGTCTCGAGGTACTCGTTGAACTCCGACGACGAACCGCTTCGCGTCCTCGACCGGGAATCGTCCAGGTAGCCGCCGGTGACGGCGTAGATCTGCACGACCTGCCGCTCGACCGGCTGCGGCTCGTACTGCGGCTGCTTCAGGATCTCGACGACGCGAGCGCCGCGCGCGAGCTGCTGCTGCGAGGCCTTGTCGAGCTCCGAGCCGAACTGCGCGAACGCCTCGAGCGCGCGGAACTGCGCCAGGTCCAAGCGCAAGCGACCGGCGACCTTCTTCATCGCCTTGATCTGCGCGTCGCCGCCGACGCGGCGACACCGAGATGCCGACGTTGATCGCCGGGCGGACGCCGGAGAAGAACAGCTCCGACTCCAGGAAGATCTGCCCGTCGGTGATCGAGATGACGTTCGTCGGGATGTAGGCGGAGACGTCGCCGCCCTTGGTCTCGATGATCGGCAGCGCGGTCAGCGAGCCGCCGCCGAGCTCGTCGGAGAGCTTCGCCGCACGCTCGAGCAGCCGGGAGTGCAGGTAGAAGACGTCGCCCGGGTAGGCCTCGCGGCCGGGCGGACGGCGGAGCAGCAGCGAGATCTCGCGATAGGCGACCGCCTGCTTGGACAGGTCGTCGTACACGATCAGCGACGCTGCTCGCCGCTCGTACATCCAGTGCGCGCCGAGCGCGGCGCCGGCGTACGGCGCGATGTACTGGAACGGCGCCGGGTTGGCCGCGCCCGGCGTTGACGACGACCGTGTACTCGAGCGCGCCGTTCTCGCGGAGCGTCTCCACGACCTCGGCGACGGTGGACGCCTTCTGCCCGATCGGCCACGTAGATGCACTGCACCGCGCTGATCGGTGCCCCAGTGCTCGCGCTGGGCGATGATCGCGTCGACCGCCACGGCGGTCTTGCCCGTCTGGCGGTCGCCGATGATCAGCTGGCGCTGGCCGCGCCCGATGGCGGTCATCGCGTCGATCGCGGTGATGCCGGTGTACAGCGGCTCCTTCACCGGCTGGCGCGACACCACGTTGGGCGCCTGCACCTCGAGGCGGCCGCTCGGCCTCGGCGGTGATCGGGCCCTTGTCGTCGAGCGGACGGCCGAGGGCGTCCACGACGCGGCCGAGGAACCCGTCGCCGACCGGCATCGACAGGATCGTCCCGTCTGCTTGACCGGGTCGCCCTCCTCGATCTTGGCGGACTCGCCCAGGATGATGCAGCCGATCTCGTCCTCGTCCAGGTTGAACGCGACGCCGAGCACGCCGCCGGGGAACTCCAGGAGCTCGTTGGCCATCGCGCGCGGGCAGGCCCGGCACGCGGGCGATGCCGTCGGCCGTCTCGATGACGCGGCCGACCTCCTCGCGTTCGACGGAGGGGTTCCAGCTCTCGACGTTCCGCCGGAGGGCCTCCGCGATGCTCTGCGGGATCGATGTTCAGTGCCATCGGTCACGCTCCCTAGTGCTTGCTTGGCGTCCTCGAGCCGGCTCGCGACCGAGCCGTCGAAGACCTCGTCGCCGACGCGCGCCACCACGCCGCCGATCACGGTCGGGTCGACGACGACCTTGACCTCGACCGTGCGGCCGGTCGCCTTCGACAGCGCCTGTTGGAGACGCTCGCGCTGCTCGTCGGTCAGCGGCACCGCCGTTCGGACCTCGGCGAGCGCGTGCTCGCGCGTGCTCGCCGCGAGGCGCACGACCGCGTCGACGATCTTCGGCAGCTCGCGCGCGCGGCCCGACTCGATCACGAACGAGATCAGCGTGATGGTCGTCGTGTTCGCGCGGGGCCCGAGGATGTCGCGGACGAGCGCCTTCTTGTTCTCCACCGGCAGCGCCGCGTCGGTGAGCGCCTGACGGAGCTCCGGGTTCTGCTCGGCGGCTTTCGCGAAGGCGAACAGCTCGTCCTCGACCTTGGCGAGGTCGCCCTCGGCCTCGGCCACGGCGAAGAGCGCGGTCGCGTACGCGCCCGCCTGTCGCCTTTGCCGAAGATACGGTCAAGCAGCTCCATCAGCCTCCTTGGCAGTTCCTAGTTCGTGCCCTGCTCGCCCGAGGCGACCTGGTCGATGTACTCGTCGATCAGCCGCTCGTGCGCCTGCTTGTCGAGCGACTGCCCGACGACGCGGCCGGCCAGCTCGACGGCGATCTCGCCGACCTGCGTGCGGAGCTCCTGGAACACCCGGTCGCGCTCGGCGCGGATCTCCTCCTGGGCGCGCACGACCGTGTTCTGCGCCTCCTGCTCGGCGCTGGCCTGCAGGTCACGCCGCAGCTGGTCGGCCGTCACGCGGGCCTCCTCGATGATGCGGTTGCCCTCGTCGCGGGCGTTCGCGAGCTGCGCCCGGTAATCGGCGAGTTCCTGCTCGGCCTGACGGCGGGTGTCCTCGGCGCTCTCCAGCTCGCCCCTGGATCTTCTGCCGCCGCTCCTCGAGCAGCGTGTTGACGCGCGGCAGCACCCACTTCCAGAAGAAGAAGAAGATGATGCGCGAACGCGACCGCGCCGACGATCAGCTCCGCCGACTTGCGGGTACAGGTCCTCCTTCTCGCTGGTCGGAGCGGCTTCCTGCGCGAGAACCGCAAGGCGAGTGATGAACACGAACGGCCTCCCCTAGATGATGAACGAGAACGCGATGCCGAACAGCGCGAGCGCCTCGATCAGCCCGATGCCGATGAACATGGTCGTGCGGACCTGACCGGCGTACTCGGGCTGGCGAGCCATCGCCTCGACCGACTTGCCGATCAAGATCCCCAGGCCGATGCCGGGGCCGATCGCGGCGAGCCCGATCACGAGCCCCCTGCCGATCGGTCTTCAGACCGGTTCCGACATCACGGCCTGCGCGACGAGATGCAACATCCAGTGCCTCCTTGACTAGTGCTCCTCCGCCATCGCCTGCCCGATATAGGAGGCGCTGAGGATCGGCGAAGATGAACGCTTGCAGTGCGGCGACGAAGATCTCGAACCCGACGAGCATGATCCCCAGCGGATACGAGACGGCCGCCAGGATCCATGTCTTGGGCCCCTCCTCGAGGAAGAACAGCGTGCCCAGGAAGAAGATCGCCAGCAGGAAGTGCCCGGCCAAGAAGTTGGCCCACAGACGGACGGTCAGGGTGATCGGCCGCACGATGATGTTCGAGACGAATTCGATCAGCAGCAGCAGCGTGTAGCGAAGCCACCACGGCGCCGCCGGGATGATGCAGGTATGCCGCAGGTAGCCGAAGAAGCCGTGCTTCTTGATCCCGACGCCGTTGTAGGTGATCCACGAGACCATCGCCAGGACGAACGGGAACGCGAGCCGGCTGTTCGGCGACAGGCTGAACCCCGGCAGCACCTCGAACAGGTTCGCGATCAAGATGAAGAAGAAGAAGGTCGTCAGCAGCGGCATGAACTTGGCCGCCTCGGTGCCGAGCATCGGGACCGCGATGTTCTCTCGCACGAAGTCGACCCCGAGCTCCGCCATCATCTGAAGCTTGCCCGGGACGACCTTCGGCTTGCGGAGTCCCAGGTAGAACAACGTCAGCACGATGATCGTCGTGAGGACGACCAACATGATGATGAAGTTGAAACAGGTGTCGAAGCCGAGGAGTTTGAAGGCGCCACCCCAGCAGCCGTAGACGAAGTCCTTCGTGCTCGGCGGCTCGAACACCGTGGCAACGAGACCCATCACGAGTGGGCCGCCCCCTCGAAGGTCCATATGTCGGCCTGCATCCGGCCGGACAGGAGCTTCGCCTCATACACGAGCAACGCGATCACGGCCGGCATCAGCGCGCAGATGAACGCCAGCGGTGAGAACCACACGAGGGTGTTCAGGCCGACCAGCACGAGCGTGAAGATGATGAGGCGGCCGAGGTACCCGCCGAGGGCGACGATCGCGAGCATCGTGGGCGACACGCCCGCCGCCCAGGCGATCGAGAGCGCGAACACAACGAAGTTCGCGGCGACGATGGCGACCGCGATCGCTGCCGACCACGCGGCGCCAGAGCCGCCGGCGAGCCAACCGACGGCGAACGCGGCGATCACGGCGAGAGGAACGAAGGGAAGGACCCGGCGTACCAGTTCGCGCTCGGGCTCGACCGTCACTGATCTTCCTTCCCGTACCGCAGGTAGACGGCGTACACGCCCCCAGCTCCCCCCAACACGATCCCCATCCCCAAGAACACGTGGCTGGTCCCAACGAGCGTGTCGATGAGCCACCCAACCAGCCCCAGGGTGAGCATCCCCGCGATCAAGGTCGAGACGATGGCCCACCCGGTTCCGAGACCGGACCAGGCGTCATCTGGTCGCCTGTCCGTCATGAGCGGTCAGAGTATAGGAGGTCGCTTTCTGGACCGTCAAACTCGTTTCCGCAGGTCAGACGGCATGTTTCGGACTTCGTGAAACGTTTCACAAAGTCCGGGCGGGCGCAGGCGCTCAGGTGATGAACCGGCGGAACGCGTCGGTGTACACCGGGATCTGCCCCGGTGTGAGCGGCGCGTAGGTGTGAAGGTTCTTCGTGGCCGATTCCGGCAGGAAGACCAGTGGGCTGTCCGCGAGCGCCGTCAATGCCTTCTGCGTCGCCGAGTTCGGGACGTTGCCCGCGTCCGTGAGGATCTGATCCTTCGCGGCGGGAACGGGCGTGATGTACGCGACCCACTCCGTGATCATCGCGGCGATCTGCGGGTTGTACACGTAGTCCATCAGGGTGATCGCGTCGACGGGGTGCTGGGCGCCGATCGGGATCACCATGTTGTCGGTCCAGATCAGTCCGCCGTCGGTCGGGGTCGAGAACTGCAGCCCCTTCGGCGCGCCGAGCGCGTTCTCCTGATAGATGTCGCCCGACCACGCCATCGACGCGACGACGTCGCCGGTCGACAGCGCGTTGATGTAGTTCTGCTTGAAGAAGATCACGCGCAGGCCCCCGTCGATCTTGTTGCGGAGCCAGTCGGCGGCGTGCTTCCAATCCTTCTCGTCCGAGTTCTCGGGGTTGATGCCGGCGGCGAGCATCACGATGTTGGGCATGTCGACGTTGTCGCTGAATAAGCCGACCTTGCCCGGGAGGTCGCCGGAGAACAGCTGCTCAAGGCTCGTGACCGGGTGCCCGCCCGTCAGGTTCGGGTTCCAGCCGATCCCGGTGACCCCCGACTGTCACGGCATCGAGAACTGGTTACCGGGGTCGTAGTTGGGGTCCTTCGCCAGGTCCGACGCGTTCTGGTCGAAGTTCGGCCGCATGTTGGCCGGCAGCTGCATCAGTTGGTTGAGGCCCATCATCTTGGTGAGCGTGATGCCGTTGGTGATCACCGCGATGTCCCAGCCGCACGGCTTGCCGGCCGCCAGGTACGGCTGGATCTGCTGATAGAAGACCTCGGCGTCGGGGATGACCTCGCGGTAGTTGACCTCGATGCCCGTGTCCTTGGTGAACCCGACCATCGACGGCCGCACGACGTGGCCGCTTGCATCGCGCTTGCGGTCGATATACAGCGGCCAGTTCGCGAAGTTCACCCGGCCGCTGGGTCCGCCGTTGAACGGCCCCGAGGCCTGGTCCGCGCAGGCGGCGAGGATCGGCGCGAGCGCGGCCGCCCCGAGCACGGCGCCGGTGCCGCGCATGAAAGGTGCGGCGCGACAGGGGGCGGCTCCATCCGGGGCCGAACGTAGGTTCCGTCGTCATAGCCTTCACCAGGCCGTGGGCACGACCGCTGCAGGTATCGGCACCGAGGTAGGCAACTGTACCCGGGGTCTCGGTTCAGGTTTCCGAGCCCGACTGGCGCGTGCGAAGGAGTTGCAGTCCAGCGACGAAGATGCCCACCGAGAACAAGACGGTTCCCCACACGTTCACTTGGGGGGGCACCCCCAGACGAGAGGCTCCGTACACCCACGTCGGAAACGTGTTCGTGCTGCCATTGACGAAGTTCGTGATGACGAAGTCATCGAGCGACAACACGAGTGCGAGGAGGAAGCCGGCGACGATACCGGGCAGGATGAGTGGCAGCGTGACCCTCCAGAAGGTGACTCGCGGGTTGGCGAAGAGATCCTGGGCGGCGTTCTCCAATGACCGGTCGAGCCCAGAAGCACGCGCGCGGACGGTGATCGCCACGAACGCGATCGAGAACGCGATATGCGACAGCAGGATCGACCAGTAGCCAAGCGGTACCGACAGGCCGAACGGCTTGCTGGAGTTGACCTGGACGAACATCGCCAGGAGCGATGAGCCGAGCACGATCTCCGGCACCGCGATCGCGAGGAAGATCACGAAGTTCGTCAGCCCGCGCCCACGGAACGTGTAGCGCGCGAGGACGAGGCCCAGGAAGGTACCGAGGGCCGTCGCGATGAGCGCGGCGGGGAGCGCGACCGAGATCGACGTGAGCAGCGCGTGGTTGAGCTCCTGGACCTTGAAGATGTCGCGCCAGTGCCCGATCGTGCAGCAGGTGAACTGTGTGGTCTGACGTTCGCTCTCCCCTGTCTCGGGGATCACGTTGAAGCTGTAGAGGATCATCACGAGCACAGGGAAGGC
Source organism: uncultured Actinomycetes bacterium (assembly GCA_963792215.1). Taxonomy (GTDB): domain Bacteria; phylum Actinomycetota; class UBA4738; order UBA4738; family HRBIN12; genus AC-51. The sequence goes on along the minus strand of CAWBVL010000002.1, from coordinate 18,412 downwards.
CAGGTACACGATCATCCCGATCGTGAACACCGGAAGGATGAACCGGGTCCATCGCTTTCGTGGCGTGCGGATCGGAGCTTCGGGGAGCGTGACGACGTCGGTCGACACGACCGTGCTCATGCGGCCGCCGCCAGGGTCTCATCTTCGGTCCCGAGAACCCGCGCGTAGACCAGCGCGATGATCAGCATGCCCGCCATGAGCACCACCGAGAGCGCCGCCGCGACCGCGTATTCATGCCGGACCAAGAAGTAGTCCTGGATGATCTGCCCGATCATCGTTGTCCCGGTGCCTCCGAGCACGACGGCGTTGACGTAGTCGCCGGTGGCGGGCACGAAGGTCAGGATGAGTGCGGCGAAGATGCCCGGGAACGACAACGGGAGCACAACCTTGCGGAAGGCGATCGAGGGCGAGGAATACAGGTCCTTCGCCGCCTCGACGAGACGTCGGTCGATCCGTTCGAGCGCGACATACAGCGGGAGCGCGGCGAACGGCATGAAGTTGTACGTGATGCCGGCGATCACCGCGACCGGTGTCCGGAGCACATGGAAGGACTCCGACAACAGGCCGAGGTTCTTGAGCGGCCCGAACAGCAGACCGTCCGTCCCGAGGATGAAGTTCCACTGCACGGTGCGGATCACGAACGAGACGAAGAAGGGGACCAGGATCAGCATGAACAGCGTGGATTTCCACCGGCCGCCGTAGAACGCGATCCAGTACGCCATCGGATACGCCAGGCCGATGCACAACGCAGTGGCGATGCCGGCGTACAGGAGGGAGCGGAGGTAGATGTTGCTATACAGGCTGAACGCGTCCGAGTAGTTCGCCCAATGCCATGTGAACGTCGCCCGCCCGCCCGTCGAGAACAGGCCGCTCTCCGTGAGCGACGTGTACACGATGATGATCAACGGGATCACGAACCCGATGACCAGGTACACCCATCCGGGCAGGAGCTGCAGATACGCGGCGGTTCGCCGCCGGCGCGCAAGGGCACGCTCCCCTTGGCGCGCCGGCGGAAGCTCGACGCCTTCCGGGATATGCCCCTTCAGCTCCGCCGGCGCTCCCACGTCGGTTACTGCTCCCAGATCGGATCGAAGGTGTCGTGCCAGGCCTTGGACTCCTCATCCGTGGTGAGGTTGCGGCCGAGCGAGACCTGGTTCAACAGCTCCTGGTCGGGCCAAAGCATCGGATTCTTGGCGGTCTCGTCGAGCTGCGTCGCGAGCGCTCCGGTCTCCTGCTCCGCGTGCTTCGCGATCAGCTGCTGCACCGCAGGTACCGGCGACATGTACAGGATGTACTCGGTCAGCATCTGGGCGTTCGGCGGGCTGTAGTAGAAGTCCATCAGCTGGAGCGCGCCCGCCGGGTTCTTGGAGTTGGTCGGGATCAACATGTTGTCGATCCAGAGCAGCGCGCCGTTCTCCGGCTTGATGAACTCGTACGGCTTGCCCCCCCAGATCTTGTAGTACAGGACGTCGCCGGACCACGCCATCGTGCCCGAGAGGTTCTTGGCGTTGAGGTCGTCGACATAGCCCTGGTCGTAGGCGTTGTAGAACGTATCGGAGTCGCGCAGCTTCTTGAGCCAGTCGGCAGCCTGGTTCCACTCGTCCTGCCCAGAGATCTTCGGGTCGATCCCGAGGTTGATCATCACCAGATTGGGCGCATCTTCCTTCAGGACCCCCACCGATGAAGGCGGGAAGAAGTCGGTGCTCATCAGGTCGTCGAGCTTCGTCGGCGCCTTGTTGACCAGGGTCGTGTTGTACCCGATGCCGGTGATACCGGACTGCCACGCCATCGTGTGCTTGTTCCCCTCGTCGTAGAAGGGGCTCTTTGCCCATGAGGCCGCGTTCTTGTCGAAGTTCGGACGGAACGCAGGGTCGAGCTCGGTGGCCCACCCGTTCTGGATGAGCGCCGCGAGGTACTCGCCGTTCGTGATCACGATGATGTCGCGGCCGGTGTCCTGGCCCGCCCGCAGCTGCGGGAGGATCTCCCCGAAGAACGAGGCGTTGTCGTTGATCTCGTCGTTGTACGTGACCGAGATCCCGGTCTCGTTCGTGAACTTGTCGAGCGAGGGATAGCTGCCGTGCGACTTGTCGATGTACAGCGGCCAGTTGGAGAAGTTGACGTGGTCGCTCGCGGTCGAGGGGTCGAAGTTGACCGACCCGCCCGCCTGGGTTCCGCCGCCGGTTGCGCCCGAGCTGCTCGAGCACGCCGCGAGGATCGAGGCGAAGCTCAGGGTGCCGACGGAGATGCCGCCGAGCTTGATCATGTTCCGGCGCGACAACCGGCGCGAGGTCAACCCACGCGCAAGGGCCGCGTCGAGGCCCGGCAGGCTGCTCCGTGGTTCTTCGGTCATTCGTCCTCCTCTTCCATGGAAAGGTCGTCTTGCGGCGTCACCGCGAAGGTGTATTCGGGCTTCCAGGTGAGCGTGACCGTCTCACCTTGGCGCGGCGCCTCCTCGGCGCCGAGGTTCTGGACGTAGACAGTGAGGATGGCCCCGTCCAGCGTCGCCACCTTGTACTGGTAGCTGACGCCGATGTAGGTGGTCATCGTGACCGTGCCCTCGATCCGGTTGTCACCGTTGGTTGGTGGGGTGCCTCGGGTGATCTCGACCTTCTCGGGACGAACGCCGACCTTGACCCGCGGGCCGGCGTCGGCGGGCACCCGAGATCCGGGAACGGTGACCGTGCCGCCGTTGGTGAGCAGCACGGTGCTCATCCCGTCGGTTGCCTCCTTGACCTCGCCTTCGAGCAGGTTCGAGGCGCCGAGGAAGCCCGCGACGAATTCGGTCGCGGGGTTCTCGTAGACGTACTCGGGGTCGCCGAGCTGCTCCATCTTGCCGTGACGCATGACGGCGAGCCGGTCGCTCATCGTCATCGCCTCTTCCTGGTCGTGGGTCACGTAGATGAACGTGATCCCGACCTCCCGCTGGATCCGCTTCAGCTCGAGCTGCATCTTCTTGCGGAGCTTGAGGTCGAGCGCGCCGAGCGGCTCGTCCAGCAACAACACCTTCGGGCTGTTCACGAGGGCGCGTGCGAGCGCAACACGCTGCTGCTGGCCGCCGGACATCTGCGGGGGGCGCCGGCTCTCGAAACCGACCAGGTCGACGAGGCGCATGGCGTCCTTCACCCGCTGCTCCACGTCCTCCTTCCCCACCTTCTTCCGGCGCAACCCGAAGGCGACGTTCTCGTAGACGTCCAGGTGCGGGAACAACGCGTAGGACTGGAACACGGTGTTGACGTCGCGCTTGTACGGGGGGTCATCGGTCACGTCGCGACCGCCCAGATAGACGGTGCCGCGAGACGGATCCTCGAAGCCGCCGATCATACGGAGCGTGGTCGTCTTGCCGCACCCCGAAGGCCCCAGCAGGCTGAAGAACTCGCCCTCATCGATGTCCAGCGACAGATCGTCCACCGCGGCGACGTCTCCGAAGAGCTTCGAGACGCGCTCGAGGCGTACGTCGATCTCGGTCACGAGCTACCCCCTTAGCCAAACGACCTGCGGGATGTTCCACAGGGCGGCGGCGATTATCACCCGATGAGGGCGGATTTGAACAGCCTTCAACATCGAAGGTGCGTGCCACGGGTTATACGGCATGGCTCCTTGGAGGGGTTCTGGCCGCCGCGCAAGGCTTCAGAGATCCTCAGACTCGTTTCGTTCCGGAGCATCTTGGGGGTCGATGCCGGGGGCGGCGTCTTCGGGGGCGTCTGCCACCGCGGCGGCCTGTTCGGGTTTGTGGCCGTTGTGGTGGCCGTTGCCCGTGCGCCGGCGGTTCAACCGGGGCAACGCTGTCACGAGGAACAGCGCCGCGACGCCGATCAGGATCAATCCCACGATGAGCCGCCCGTTGATCGCCCAGACGGCGAGTGCACCCGCCGAGAGCAGCAGGCTCCACAGGTACATCAGCAACACGGCCTCCCGGTGCCCATGGCCGATGTCCATCAAGTGATGGTGCAGATGCTCCTTATCGGCGTAGCCGATCCCCTGCCCCCGCCTGGTCCGCCGAACGATGGCGTAGGCGACGTCCAGGAAGGGCACGAGCAGGACCAGGATCGGAACCGCGATCGTGCCCGCCACCGCCGCGATATCGCCGGCGCTCGGCGTGGTGATGGTCCGGTGCACACCTTCGATCGTGGTGATCGACAGCAGCATCCCGAGGAGCATCGAGCCTGCGTCGCCCATGAAGATCTTCGCGGGATGGAAGTTCCACGGCAGGAACCCGACGCAGACCCCGCACGTGATCGCCGCGAGCAAGGCGGGCTGGGAGATGATCCCGAGCGGCCCAGGGCTCCGCACGCTGTAGATGAAGAACACCGCCGCGGCGATCCCGACCATCCCCGCCGCGAGCCCGTCCAGCCCGTCGGCGAGGTTGACGGCGTTCGCCACCGCGACGACCCAGACGATGGTGATGATCACCGGCAGGTCGCCGGACAGGATGAACAGCCCGAACCCCGGAAGCCAGAAGTAGGACAGCACCACGCCGAGCAGGACGAGCACGCCCCCGACGAAGATCTGGGCGACGAGCTTGGTGAGCGGCTGGATGCCGCGGGCGTCATCGATCACGCCGAGCCCCAGCATCAACGTGCACGTCACGAGGACCGCCGCCGAGTTGTTCACCAGGTTGAGCTGGTGGAAGAACGGGAGGACCTGCGAGGCGAGCAAGGCCGCGATCAACCCGAGGTACATCGCGATGCCGCCCATCGTCGGCAGCGGCACCCTATGGACCGTGCGGTCGTTGGGCTTGTAGATCGCCCCCACCCCGATGACGAACCGCCTGACCAGCGGCGTCGCCAGGAAGGTGACGATCGCGGCCACGGCGAAGACGGCGAGGTAGGAGGTCACGTCACCGGCAGTGTGTCCGGCACGGCCCGCGGCGGCAAGGCGCCGTTAGGCGTAGAGCGGGAACCGTTGCATCAGATCGCTCACGCGGCCCCGCGCCTTATCCTTCGCGCCCTCGTCGTCGGGGGTGCGGACCACGTCGCCGATGATGCTCCCGATCTCGCGCATCTCGGCCTCGTCCATCCCGAGCGTCGAGCATGCCGGCGTCCCGAGTCGCAGACCCGATGGGGCCGACGGCGGGTTCGGGTCGAACGGGATCTGGTTCTTGTTCACCGCGATCTGGACCTCGTCGAGGACCGCCTCGGCCTTCTTGCCGTCGATCCCGACCGGCCGCACATCGGCGAGCATCAGGTGCGAGTCCGTGCCGCCGGACACGATCCGGATGCCTTCGTCCTCGAGCGACGCCGCGAGCGCACGTGCGTCGCGCACCACGCGGGTCGCGTAGTCCTTGAAGTCGTCGGACATCGCCTCCTTGAGGCACACCGCCTTGCCCGCGATGCAGTGCTCGAGCGGACCGCCCTGCATCATCGGGAACACGGCCTTGTCGATCGCCTTCGCGTGTTCCTCCTTGCACAGGATCATCGCGCCGCGCGGCCCCCGGAGCGCTTTGTGCGTGGTGAACGTCACGACGTCGGCGTCGGGCACGGGCGACGGATAGGCGCCGCCGGCGACGAGGCCGATGAAGTGGGAGGCGTCGACCAACAGGAGCGCGCCGACCTCGTCGGCGATCTCACGGAACGCCTTGAAGTCGATCTCACGCGGGTACGCGGTGTACCCCGACAGGATGATCTTCGGCCGGTGCTCCTTCGCGAGGTCGCGCACGCGGTCCATGTCGAGCTGCTCGGTCTCGCGGTCCACCTCGTAGCCGACGAAGTTGAACCACATGCCCGAGACGTTGACCGGCGAGCCATGGGTGAGGTGCCCGCCGTGCGCGAGCACCATCCCGAGCACCTTCTCGCTCGATCGCCGGGCGTGAGGAACGCGCCGAACACGGCCATGTTGGCCTGAGCGCCCGCATGCGGCTGCACGTTCGCGTGGTCCGCGCCGAAGAGCTGCTTCGCGCGATCGATCGCCAGCTGCTCGGTGATGTCGACGAACTCGCAGCCACCGTAGTATCGCCGTCCCGGATAGCCCTCGGCGTACTTGTTGTTCATCGTCGAGCCCACCGCCGCGAGCACCGCCGGGCTCGCGTAGTTCTCCGAGGCGATCAACCGGAGGTTGGTCCGCTCGCGGTGAAGTTCCCCCGCCACCGCGCTGGCCACCTCGGGGTCGGTCTTCTTCAGCGCTTCCCAGTCGGCTGCGTACTCACGCATGGTGCGTCTCCTCTCGTTCGATCGCCGCGATCTGCTCGATGCGCGGCACGTGGCGTCCTGCTTCGAACGGCGTCGCGAGCCAGGCCGTGACGATCTCGCGTGCGTAGGTCGGCGCGATCACGCGCGCACCCATCGCGAGCACGTTGGCGTCGTTGTGCTGCCTCGAGAGCCGGGCGAGGTACAGGTCGTGACAGAGGGCGGCGCGGATCGCCGTGGACCTTGTTGGCCGCGATCTGCTCGCCCTGGCCGGAGCCGCCGAGCACGATCGCGCGATCGGCTTCCCCGGCGATGACGGCGCGCGCCGCCGCCGCGCAGAACGGCGGGTAGTCGACCGTCGCGGTCGAGTCGGTCCCCACGTCGAGCACGTCATGTCCCTGCTCGCGCAGGTACCCGGCGAGGTCCTCCTTCAACGGGAACCCGGCGTGGTCGGCGCCGATCGCGATCCGCATCACGCCCCCTCCGCCCGCGCGGGGACCGGTCCGTACAGCGCGGTGACGAGCCGGTCGGTCCATTCCTCGATCTCCCAGGCGATCGCCCGGTACGTGTCCAGCGGCATCCCGAGGGGGTCGACCACGTCCTCGTCGAACCGATCGGCCGGCGCGCCACTCGCACGGGCCGCGGCGGCCACGCCGACGCGCGTGTCGAGCCGCTCGTCGGGCTCGGTGGCGGGTCGCGCCTCGAGCACGCGCGTCAGCTCCTTCAGCGTGAAGGTTCGCGGGACCGCGCCCGGCACCAGCCGCCGGACGGCGTCTCTGTGCTCGGCCGCCATCGTGAGCACAAGGTCGGCGTCGTCGATCAGCTCTGGGGTGAGTAGGCGAGCCGCGTGCGTGCGGATATCGACGCCGCGCTCGCGCGCCGCCTCGATCGACTCGGGCATCGCCGGCGCACCGTCGATCGCGATGGTGCCCGCGGAACCGACACGCGGCGCGGTGTCACCGAGCCGACGCTCGAGCGCGCGTCGCAGGAGTCCCTCCGCCATCGGGGAGCGACAGATGTTCCCGCTGCATACGACGAGGATCGCGGCCATCGGAAGGGCCCGGAGTCTAGCAGTGGCCCTCAGCCGGCCGATACCCGCGCGATCGTGTCGGCGTCCACCTCGCCTACACGCAGGATCACCGGCTCTGGACCGAGGAGCGAGACCACCGTCGAGGCGCGTCCGACGAGGGGCGCTTCATCGCAGAGATACAGCGCGACGTCATCGCCGAAGGTGGCCTGGAGGTCATCACAGGTGGTCGCCGGCGGCTCGCCCGATCGGTTGGCGCTCGTGGTCGCGAGCGGGCCGGCCGCTAGCACAGCGCGGGCCAACGGGTGCGCGGGGACCCGGACGCCGACCGACGCGCCGTCGCCGCCGAGCTTCCATGAGGCGCTCCGCGACGTCCGCGGAACGACGAGCGTGAGCGGGCCCGGCCAGAGGGCGGCGGCGAGGCGCTCGGCGCGGTCGTCGAGCGTTCCCACAACGCGCGCGTCGACGAGCGAGCCGACGAGGATCGGCAGGGTGAGGTCGCGAGGCCGTCGCTTCGCCTCGAAGAGCCGCGCGGTGGCCGCGGCGTCGTTGGGCGCTGCGGCGATCCCGTAGACGGTGTCCGTCGGGAACACGATGAGCTCACCATGTCTGGTCGCCGCGATCGCTTGCGAGATCGGATCGTCGCTCACGGTCGCCGCCCGGAGACCACACGGTCGCGGCCGGCGAGGTCTGGGTGAACCTCGACATCCTCGAAGCCGGCAACCGATGCTGCGGCGGCAACGACGGAGCCGGCGTCATCCTCGATCTCGACGGCGATGCAGCCACCTGATCGCACCCACGCGCGCGCGCCGGCGAAGATCCGCTCGTACAGCTCGGGCTCGCCGAACACCGCCGTGTCGGGATCGGCGAGTACCTCCGGTGGGAGCTCGTCACGACGTGCGCGCGAGACGTACGGCGGGTTGGCACAGGCGACGTCCACGGTCCCTTCGATGGCATCGGGAAGCGGCGCGAACAGGTCGCCCAGCTCGACGGTGATCGGGATGCCGAGCCGCTCAGCGTTGGCGCGCGCGAGCGTCACCGCCTCCGCGGACACGTCGGTCGCGTACACCTGCGCGCCCGGATGTTCATCGGCGACGGCGAGCGCCACCGTGCCGCTGCCCGTGCAGAGATCGATGACGACAGGCGCATCGATCGACGCGACCGACCGCAGCACGACGTCGACGAGCACCTCGGTCTCGGGACGCGGAACGAACACACCCGGCCGAACCTCGAGCTCGAGCCGTCGGAACCCCTGCTCGCCCGTGAGGTGTTGCAACGGCGTCCCGGTGCACCGTCGGCAGAGCGCGCGACCGTACGCCTTCGCCTCTGCAGTCGTGAGCCCTGCGTCACGCGTGAACAACTCGGCGCGGTCGATGCCCAGCACGCGCTGCATCAACGCTTCGGATTCCGCCGTCGCGAGTGGCGCGTCGATCCCATGCCGACGCAGATACTCCGCGCCGCGGCGGGCGACCTCTGCGGGCCGCATCAGTGCTCGTCGTCTGCGGCGAGCTGGGCCGCGCGTTCAGCCGCGAGCAGCTCGTCGATGAATCCGTCCAACGACTCGCCGCCCTCGAGCACGTCGTCGAGTTGGTGCGAGGTGAGCTTGATCCGATGGTCGGTCACGCGTCCCTCGGGGAAGTTGTAGGTCCGGATCTTCTCCGAGCGCTCGCCGGTGCCGAGCTGCGCACGGCGCTTCGCCGCTTCCTTCTCATGCGCTTCGTCGAACGCGATCTGATGCAGCCGTGCCCGCAGGTAGCGCATCGCCTTCTCCTTGTTCTGGAGCTGCGACCGCTCTTCCTGGCATTCGATCTTGATGCCGGTCGGCTTGTGGACGATGCGCACCGCCGAGTTGGTCGTGTTGACCGATTGCCCGCCCGGGCCGCTCGAGTGATACACATCGATCTGGAGGTCCTCGGGCTTGATCTGGACCTCGACCTCTTCGGCTTCCGGCATCACCGCGACGGTCGCCGTCGATGTATGGATCCGCCCCTGCGACTCGGTGACGGGTACGCGTTGCACGCGATGGACACCGGCCTCGTGCTTCAGGCGGCTATAGGCATCCTTCCCGCGCACCTCGACGGAGACCTCCTTGAACCCCCCGAGTTCGCTCGGCGACGACGCGATCACATCGGCCTTCCACCGATGGCGTTCGGCGAGACGCCGGTACATCTCGTAGAGGTCGCCGGCCCACAGCGCGGCCTCCTGGCCACCCGCGCCGCCGCGGATCTCGACGATGACGTCCTTGCCTTCGTCGGGGTCCTTGGGTACGAGGAGCGCCTCGAGCCGGCTCTGGAGCTCGGCCTCGCGCCTGTCGAGCCGCTCGAGCTCCTCGGCGAGGTAGGCCGTCATCTCCTGATCGGCGGCGTCGCGGCCGAGCTCCCGCGCTTCGGCGGCCTGCTCGCGGACGGCCATCAGCGCGCGGTACGGACCGACGATCTCGCCGAGCTCGGCGTAGGCCTTCCCGAGATCTCGCAGCTGATCGGGGTCGCTCGCCACCGCAGGCGTCGCCATCTCCGCCTCGACCTGCGCGTAGCGCGCCTCGATCTCGGCGAGCCGATCGTCCATCCCCGTTGCCATGCCTCGATTGTGGCAGGCAGGCGACGGGTTCCTGCCGCGCTACTCCTTCTTGTCGTCGTCGAAGTCGATGTCGAGCGAGGACAGGTCGGGGATGTCGACCTGGCGGGTTTCGGTCGAGGCCCACATGTCCTCGTAGCGCGGATCGACGGTCTCGGACTCGGTCGCGGCCTGGCCCACCGGGACCGGCGACGGCTCCTTCACGGGCTGGGATTCCGGCACCGTTTGCACGCTGTCCTCGGCTGCCGGCCGCGCTCCACTCGGCGGCTGGGGCTGCTGGTCGGGTGCGGACTGCGGCGTCGGCGTGGTGGTGTGCGCGCCCTGCAGCTCGTCCCCCTCGGGGATCTCGAGGTTCTGCGCGACGGCGAGCAGCCGCGACTGCATCTCGTGCATCTGGCCGAGCAACGACTCGCGGCGCTGTTCGAGCCCACCGAGCACACGGTCGGATTCCTCTTTGGCCTTCGCCAGTTCCGCCGCGCTCGCCGCGCGCGCCTGCTCGGCGTTGGCCTGCGCGTCGACGCGGATCCGGTCTGCCTCGGCGCGGGCGTCGTCCAGGAGCTTGGTCGCCTCGGCGCGAGCCTGATCGATGAGCTTCTGGGCCTCTTCGTCGGCGGACTTGAGCACGGTGGCGAAGCGTTTGCTGATCCGCTCGTACGCCGCTTCCTCCGTCTCGGGCGCCGTGGCGGCGGCCGCCGCCATCGGAGGGGGCGCCATCACCGCGGCAGCCGGCGCCTCGGCGGGCGCCTCGGCGCCGCCCGGCCGTTGCCGCCCGGCGTTGAGCCGCTCGTCGCGAAGATCGGTCTCGAGCGCCTCGACCTGTTCGGCAACCTGCTTCAAGTAGTCGTCGACCTGGTCGGGGTCGTAGCCGCGGCGCACCGTCGCGAACTTGCGTCGGCGGATCTGGTCTGCGCTCGGAAGCAAGGGAAGATCAAGATCAGACATGGCGGGGAACCTCCAGCTGTCGGATGCTCATCATCGGATGCACGAGCTTACGAATCAACGACCCAGCTCACGAGGGCCGTTCGGGTGACGGCGCATCGGCCTCGCGGCGCAACACCTCTCGGAACGACGCGACCGCCACCTCGATCTGCGAACCATCCGGCTCTTGCGTCGTGATCTTCTGCAACCAGATCCCGGGCCGCATCAGCGCCCGCATCCACAGCGAATCTGGGAACCGCGCGCCGAGCCGGAGCGCTTCGTAGGCGAGCCCCGCGATGATCGGGATCGCGATCACCCGCGACAGGAGCCGCCACAGCAGCCCCGGCGTCCCGAACATCGAGAACACGAACACCGTGATGATCATCACGATGATCAGGAAGTTCGTGCCGCAGCGGACGTGCTCCTTGGGATAGCGGTCGATCTTCTCGGGCACGAGCGCGTCGTCGTGCTCGTAGGCCGCGATCGTCTTGTGCTCAGCGCCGTGGTACTCGAACACCCGGTGGATGTCCTTGGTGCGGCCGAGCACCCACAGGTACCCGACGAATAACCCGACCCGGAACACACCCTCCGCCACGTTCACCAGCACGCCGTGCGCGTGGACGCGGTCCTGCAGCCAGACGAACAGCGTCGTCGGCCCGAGCACGAAGATCGTGACGAACGCGACGAGCGCGATCGTCAGCGCGACGCCGATCTGCGTCGACGTCAGCTCCTCGTCATCGTCGGTCGCGTGGTTGGACGCGATCATCAGCGCGCGGATGCCGATCCGCAGCGACTGCCCGAGGACGAGGATCCCGCGGAAGAACGGGGCCCGCCAGATCTTCTGTCGAGCGGCGACCGAATCGACGTCGTGCGACTCGACGTAGATGTCACCGGCCGGCTCGCGGACGGCGACGGCCCAGTGGTCCTGCCCCCGCATCATCACGCCCTCGACAACGGCCTGCCCGCCGTAGAGGTGCGTCGCCGGCTTCGCCGGCGACGCGGAGGCCTCGCCCACGTGATCAGCCCTTGGCGGCTTGCTGCGCTGCCTGGGTCTTGGCGTACCGGCGCTGGAAGCGCTCGACCCGGCCGCCCGTGTCCACGAGCTTCTGCTTGCCCGTGTAGAAGGGGTGGCAATTCGAGCACAGCTCGGCCCGGATCTCGCTCACCGTGGACCGAGTCGTGAAGGTGTTCCCACACGAGCAGTGCACGTTGGCGATCAGGTAGTCGGGGTGGATGCCTTGTTTCATGGTCGTCTCCTCGATCGGTCAGGCTACCGGTTCCAACGCCCGCCTATTCCGGGTCAGCTTCCGGTCGGCGCCTTCGCGATGTCCTTCAGGAATTGCTCGTTGGACTTGGTAGCCCGCAGCTTGTCGATCAGCAGCTCCAGCGCCGCCCCCGAATCCAGGGCGTGAAGCACCCGCCGGAGCCTGATCACCAAGGCGAGCTCCTCGGCGGGCAGGAGCAGCTCCTCCTTACGTGTGCTCGACGCGTCGACGTTGATGGCGGGGAACAGCCGCTTCTCGGAGAGCTGCCGGTCCAGCCGGAGCTCCATGTTGCCCGTGCCTTTGAACTCCTCGAAGATCCCCTCGTCCATCCGGGAGCCCGTCTCGACGAGCGCGCTCGCGATGATCGTGATCGAACCGCCCTCCTCGATGTTGCGCGCGGCGCCGAAGAATCGCCGCGGTGGGTACAGCGCCGCGGAGTCGATGCCGCCGGTAAGGATCTTGCCCGACGCCGGCATCGCAAGGTTGTAGGCGCGCGTGAGCCGGGTCAGGTTGTCGAGCATGATCGCAACGTCGTGGCCCATCTCAGCCAGACGCTTGGACCGTTCAAGCACGAGCTCGGTGATCTGGATGTGCTGGTCGGTCGGCTTGTCGAACGTGGAATAGACGACCTCGGCGGCGGTCACCGTGCGCTGCCAGTCGGTGACCTCCTCGGGTCGCTCGTCGACGAGCAACACGATCACGTGCGTCTCCGGACTCGACTTCAAGATGCCGTTGGCGATCTGCTTGAGGATCGTGGTCTTGCCGGCCTTCGGCGGCGCGACGACCATCCCGCGCTGGCCCTTGCCGATCGGCGAGACCATGTCGACGATCCGCTCGGCGATCCCGAGCGGGCCGTTCTCGAGGCGGAACCGCTCGTTGGGGAACAGCGGTGTCAGCTTGTCGAACTGCGGGCGCTTGGACGCCGCCTCGGGGTCCATGTCGTTGACCGACTCGACCAGCAAGAGCGCCGGGTACTTCTCGTTGTTCTTCGGCTCGCGGATCTTGCCGGTGATCGTGTCGCCCTTGCGCAGCTGGTGCTTGCGCACGTGAGACAGCGACACGTAGACGTCGTCGGGGCCGGGTAGGTACCCGTTCGTGCGGAGGAACCCGTAGCCCTCGGGCAGGATGTCGAGGATCCCGGTGCGGGTCGGCGCCGTCTTGATCTCCTCGACGCGGTCGGCTTCCTCGCGCACGCGGCGCTCCTCGCGCTGGCGGCGGCGCTCCTCACGGGAGGGGCGACGACGCCGGTCGCGGTCCTCGCGGTCCTGGCTGCTGCCGTCCCGTGGTCCGCGGTCGGCGTTGCCCCGGTCCGCGCGGTTGCCACGGTCTGGGTTGGTGCGGTCCTGACCACGGTCGGCGTTGGCCGGGCGTTCGGTGCGTTCACGCCGCGCCGGGCGCTCCTCGTCGGCGTCACCGTCATCGGTGGTGGTCTCGGTCGTCATGGTGCCGGCGTCGGTCGTCGTCTCGTCGGCGTCGGCGGCCTTCGGCGTGCGCTTGGCGCGTGCGGGCTTGGCCTCGCCGCCGCCGTTGGTGCTGGAGCCGGCCGCGACGATGGCGTCGATCAAGCCGGCTTTGCGAAGCTTCTGTGCGCCCTCGACGCCCATGGTCTGGGCGATCTGCTGCAGCTCCGGCAGCAATTTCGCGCCGAGGGTGTCTCGGTCCATCGTGGTGTCCATCAGGTGGAGGCCTCTCCTTCGAGTTCTGTATGGAGGGTTCGCCAATCGGCGAGGAATCGCTCCAAGCCGAGATCTGTCATCGGGTGCTTCACGAGTTTCGTGAAGACATCGAACGGCATGGTGGCGATATCGGCGCCGGCAAGGGCGGACTCGACGACGTGCATCGGGTGCCGGAGCGAGGCTGCGAGCACCTTGGTGTCGTAGCCCTGCACAGCATAGAGGTCGCAGATGCTCCGTAACACCTCCATGCCATCTGCGCCTGCGTCGTCCAAGCGCCCCAGGAACGGCGAGACACAGTAGGCGCCCGCCTCCGCAGCCAAGATGGCCTGTGCTGCAGAGAAAACCAACGTCACGTTCGTGCGGATATCGCTCCGCCGGAGCTCCGTCGCCGCTTCAAGGCCTGCAGGGGTCATCGGCACCTTGACCACCGCGTTCAGGCCCATGTCGGCAAGTCGCCGGCCCTGCTCGACCATCCCGGGCGCGTCGAGCGCCGTGACCTCGAGCGAAACATCGCCCTCGACCTCAGCGAGGATCTCCTTCCAGACCGCGTCGGGTGAGCCGCCCTCGCGGGCGAGCAGGCTCGGGTTGGTCGTCACGCCGCCGAGCACTCCCCACGCGTTGATCGTGCGGATCTCCTCGACGCTGGCGGTGTCCAGGAACAGCTTCATATGAGACGTCCTCTTTCCTCTTCTTGCGTTCTCTTACGTGGCCTTCTGCGGGGTCTGGGCGGCACCTGCCGACGCGAGCTCGGCGGAGACCTCAGCTGCCTGCGACGTGGCCTTGTCCATCACCAGGTCGATCACCGTTGCGATCGTCTGGTCGAAACTGTGGTTCGGGATCACCGGGACGCCGTGCGAGAGGGCTTGGCCTTTCACATAGCCCTGGAGCGCCCGGATGCCGTCGAACCCCTCCACGTAGCGAGTGGCGGGGCGGGATGCGACGGCGTCTTCCCGTGCGGCGAAGTGCGATCGGTGTCGCTCCTCGCTGTCGATCCCGATGATGAAGGGTACCGCCAGGATCGCGTCCCCGTGCTTGTCGACGTCGAAGAACCCCGGCACGACGTGCGCCCCTTCGATGACGATGCTGGTGCCCTCGGTGGCGGCCCGCTCGATCAGCGCGTTGATGCCGACCGAGACGGCGGCCGTCTGCTCGCGATACCCCATGACGAGCGCGTCGGCGGCACGCGTTGGCGGCTCGCGCATCGCCTGGTCCGCCTGGAACGACGAGACGTGCAACGTCGGCATCAGCTCCGGCGAGAGCATCGCCCGCATCACTTCGCGGATCGCGTCGGTGGCGACCACCCGGACGATGCCGAGGCGAGCGGCGAGCTGGGTCGCGATGGTCGACTTCCCAACCCCGGTCGCGCCGCCGATCAATATCACGATCGGAACGTCGAGATGCTCGACCCGCTGCCAGCGCAGGTAGTTGGAGGCGTACCGCTCCCCCGCCACCTCACGGATCACGTCGAGCGTGATCGTCACCAATTCGGCCGAATCGATCGAGGCACGGCGGTCCTCGAGGAGGCGGAGCTCAACCTCCTCCGCCACCTGGTAAGCCCGGTAAGGCGACAGGCCGGTGACCATGATCTGTGACGCGAGGAGCCCCTTGGAGAAGGGCAACCCGGTCTCCCGGCCGGAGATCAGGATCTGACTCGTCCGAGCGCGTTCGGTCATCCGCCCGATCCCTTCGCCGTGCGGTCGCTCGCACGCGCGACCGTCAGGTCGAGCGCGTCCTCGATCCGCTCGTCCAGATCGGCGCCGTCGACGGACACCGGACGGTTGTCGACGAACACCACCTCGGCGCCGCGATCGACGGCGCGCACGCCGGCGACATCGACTGCAGCTGCTTTGAGTTCGGTCAAGAGCACCTCATGTTCTGCGGCCCGATCAAGGTCTTCTGCCAGCCCCGCTCGGTCACCGAGTCGCGCCGACCACCCGACGATCTCGGCGCCGTGTTCGCCTTCCAGGTGCTCGACCTGTCGGGCGGCGACCGCCGGTGGCGCGGCGCTCGGCGAGCACCCGTACCGGCGCCAGCACCTGATCCGGCTCTTCAGCCCGGGCTGGGAGCGCCGCGACGACGCGCCGGACGGGACGGCGTGACCGGGGGGATACGACGCCCGACGCCTTCGAGCGGGACGAGCTGATCGATGCGCTGATCGCCGCGGTCCCCGCGGCCGCCGGCCGGCGCGACCGCGTTCGGGTCGTCCGCGCCCCCGGCCGGGTCAACCTCATCGGCGAGCACACCGACTACAACCTCGGGTTCGTGCTGCCGGCGGCCATCGACCTTGAGATCCGGATCGCCTACCTGCCGACCGACGACGGCCGCGTCGAGCTGACCCGGCTCGGCGACGGCGAGCGCGACGGCTTCGACCTCGAGACCGACCGGCCGCGCACCGGGACGTGGCTGGACTACGTCGCGGGCACGGCCTGGGCGCTCGGCGAGGCCGGTCTGCCACTGCGCGGCCTGCATGGCGTGATCGCCACGACCCTCCCGACCGCCTCCGGGCTGTCGTCCTCGGCCGCGATCGAGCTCGCGTCTGCCTGGGCGCTGCTCGACGAGGCGGCGACATCGGTCGACGCGATGACCCTGGCCCGCATCTGCCAGCGCGCGGAGAACGTGTACGTCGGCGTCCAGTGCGGGCTGATGGACCAGTTCGCCTCGTCGTGCGGCGTCGACGGATCGGCCGTGCTGCTCGACTGCCGGTCGCTCGAGTGGCGGCCGGTCGCCCTGCCCGACGGCGTCGTCATCGTGGTCCTGCACACCGGGTCGCCGCGGTCGCTGAACGCGTCGGAGTACAACGCCCGACGGCGGCAGTGCGAGCTGGCCGTCGCGGAGCTCGCTCGCGACGACCCCTCGATCGCCTCGCTGCGCGACGTGACGCTGCCCTCGCTCGAGGCGGCGCACGCTCGGATGGACCCCGTCGCCTATCGCCGGGCGCGCCACATCGTCACCGAGAACGAGCGGGTCGCCGAGACCATCGACGCGTTCGCGGCCGGGGACCTCGCCGGGGTCGGACGGCTCTTCGCGGCCAGCCACGCCTCGCTCCGCGACGACTTCGAGGTCGTCTCGCCCGAGCTCGACGCGATGGTCGAGATCGCGTCCGCGGTCCCCGGCGTCGTCGCCGCGCGGATGACGGGCGCGGGCTTCGGGGCTGCACGGTGAACCTGGTCCGGCCCGACGCGGTCGACGCATTGCGGGTCGCGGTGGAGCGCGACTACCCGGCCCGGACCGGCCTCCAGCCGCGGGTCCTGCCCGTCCGGGCGACCGCCGGTGCCGGCGCCTGCACTGACCGGGCGACACACCCGCCGGACCTCAGGCGTCACCTGCAATGTGCCGTGGCGCTCAGCGCGCCGATCGTCGTCACCCTCTCCTTACGTCGAGAAACGGACACTTGCGGCATCCTTAGGCCGCCCACCGACCATCCGAGTCCTCACCGGAGCCCGCCCCCGTGCAGTCCGAGCCTATACTGGTCGACCCCGCGCCGCACCAGCCCGTCCACCGCGGGCTGGTTGGCGATCATCGTCATGGCGTTCCTCGCCGGGGTGGGGATCATCGGTGCGCTGGCGACCGTGGGCGTCTTCACCTCGCTCGCTGCGGGACCTGCCGTCGCGTGTCGACGCTCGACTACTTTCCCCTGCAGGAAGAGTCGATCATCTACGACCGGACGGGCAAGGTCGAGCTCGCCCGGTTCGGCGACTTCGAAGCGCGACGTCGTCGACCTTCAAGGACATCCCGCCGATCCTCTCGACGCGACGACCGCGGTCGAGGACAAGACGTTCTGGGAGAACGCCGGCTTCGACCCGGTCGGCGATCGTCTCCGCCGGCACTCGATTCGCTGCGCGGCAACAGCCGCGGCGCCTCGACGATCACCCAGCAGCTCGTCCGCGCAGCGCCTGCTCGACCGGCGCTCGTGCAGGACCCGAACCGGACCGCCGAGCGCAAGCTCAAGGAGATCATCCAGTCGATCCGGCTGACGGAGGCCTATCCCGGGCGAGGAGGCAAGCAGAAGATCATCGCCGCCTACCTCAACCAGAACTACTACGGGAACCAGGCGTACGGCGTGAAGGCCGCGGTCAAGGAGCTACTTCGGTGATCCCGCTCGACAAGCTCACGCCCGCCCAGGCGGCGATCATCGCCGGCCCTCCCCAAGTCGCCGTCGAACTACGACCTCGTGCGGAACGCGTCGAAGTGCGACCGAAGCCGCGCACGACGACGACTGCCTGCCGGAAGTCCAGCTCGTGGTCCCGGACGACACGACGATCGTCCAGCGGCGCAACGACATCCTCGACCTCCTCGCCGAAGGCGATCGGACGCCGATGTCCGGCGACACGTACAGCCGCCGACTTCGAGGCGGCGAAGCCCGACCCGTCGTCCTCGCGAGCCAGACGGCGCCGCAGTGGAAGGCGCCCCACTTCGTGTGGGCCGTCCGAGACGAGCTGACCACCAAGCTTTGCGGACCCGATGCCGACACCTGCCCGGACCGAGAAGGGCGGCTTGCGCGTGACGACCACGCTCGACTACGGGCTCCAGCCGATCGCCGAGAAGTGGGTTAAGGCGGCCGCGATCGTGCCCCATCGCGAAGAATCCGCTGGCGACCGCCAAGGCGCTCGGCTTCAAGAGCGTGCCGGCCTGGATCAACAACCTCAAGAACAAGGACGTCCGCAACGGCGCCCTCGTCGCCGTCGACTACCAGACCGGTGAGCTCGTGGCCTACGTCGGCAGCGCGAACTACTACTCGGGCTCGACGAACAAGAAGTTCCAGCCCCAGTACGACGTCGTCGGCAAGGGCTATCGCCAGCCGGGCTCCGCGTTCAAGCCGTTCAACTACGT
>CAWBVL010000001.1:0-749717 GCA_963792215.1 uncultured Actinomycetes bacterium | reverse complement strand
AAAAGCACCCCGGGAGGGGAGTGAAAGAGCACCTGAAACCGTGAGCCTACAAGCAGTCGGAGCTCTTGCTGGGTTTCCAGTGGGGGTGACGGCGTGCCTTTTGAAGAATGAGCCGGCGAGTTAGCGGTACGTGGCGAGGTTAACCCTTCTGGGGTAGCCGAAGCGAAAGCGAGTCTGAAACGGGCGAACAGTCGCGTGCTCTAGACCCGAAGCCGAGTGATCTACCCATGGGCAGGTTGAAGCGAGGGTAAGACCTCGTGGAGGACCGAACCCACCAGGGTTGAAAACCTGGGGGATGACCTGTGGGTAGGGGTGAAAGGCCAATCAAACTCGGTGATAGCTGGTTCTCCCCGAAATGCCTTTAGGGGCAGCCTCGGGCGTTCTCCAACGGAGGTAGAGCACTGATTGGGCTAGGGGGCCTACAAGCTTACTGAACTCAGTCAAACTCCGAATGCCGTTGGACCAGAGCCCGGGAGTGAGGGCGCGGGGGCTAAGCTCCGTGTCCGAGAGGGAAACAACCCAGATCGCCAGCTAAGGTCCCTAAGTTCGTGCTAAGTGGGTAAGGATGTGAGATCGCAAAGACAACCAGGAGGTTGGCTTAGAAGCAGCCACCCTTGAAAGAGTGCGTAATAGCTCACTGGTCAAGTGGTCTTGCGCCGACGATGTAACGGGGCTCAAGCACGACACCGAAGCTGCGGGATCGTTCGTATGACTCGGCCCTGGCGGGAGGCCGCCCGGGTCCAGGTCGAACGATCGGTAGGGGAGCGTTCCGATGCGTGTGAAGCGGCGGGGTAACCCAGCCGTGGATGCATCGGAAGTGAGAATGCCGGCACGAGTAGCGAAAGAGGGGGGAGGAACCCCTCCGCCGTATGTCCAAGGGTTCCTGGGGAAGGTTCATCCGCCCAGGGTTAGTCGGGACCTAAGCCGAGGTCGACAGACGTAGGCGATGGACGACTGGTTGATATTCCAGTACCACCTTGATCGCGACCCGGCCCAATCCAGGGCACTAAGGGAACCCCTTCGGGGGCTACCGACCAACCTGGTAGTAGGCCAGCGATGGGGGGACGCAGGAAGGTAGCTCGACCCAGGCGTTGGTTGTCCTGGGGCAAGTGCGTAGGGAGGCCTCCCAGGCAAATCCAGGAGGTCAGATCCTGAGGCACGACGCCGAGCCGTTCAGGTGAAGCGAGTGATCCTATGCTGCCGAGAAAAGCCTCTAGCGAGTGATCAAGGTGCCCGTACCCCAAACCGACACAGGTGGACACGTAGAGAATACGAAGGCGATCGAGAGAACCCTGGTTAAGGAACTCGGCAAATTACGTCCGTAACTTCGGGAGAAGGACGACCGCAGTAGGGTGAAGGACTTCGCGTCCCGAGCTCGAAACGGTGGCACAAACCAGGCCCAAGCGACTGTTTACTAAAAACACAGGTCCGTGCGAAGTCGCAAGACGATGTATACGGACTGACGCCTGCCCGGTGCCGGAACGTTAAGGGGAGAGGTTAGTGATCCTTCGGGGTTGCGAAGCTTTGAACCTAAGCGCCGGTAAACGGCGGCCGTAACTATAACGGTCCTAAGGTAGCGAAATTCCTTGTCAGGTAAGTTCTGACCTGCACGAATGGCGTAACGACTTGGGCGCTGTCTCAACCAGGGACTCGGCGAAACTGCAATACGAGTAAAGATGCTCGTTACCCGCGGAAGGACGGAAAGACCCCGGGACCTTTACTCTAGCTTGATGTTGCGTCTTGACATGCGTTGCGTAGGATAGGTGGGAGGCGTTGAAGCGGTGCTTCCGGGCATCGTGGAGCCAATGTTGAAATACCACCCTTCGTTTGTTGGGACCCTAACCCAGGCCCGTGATCCGGGTCGGGGACAGCGTCTGGTGGGGAGTTTAACTGGGGCGGTTGCCTCCTAAAGAGTAACGGAGGCGCCCAAAGGTTCCCTCAGCCTGGTTGGCAATCAGGCGTCGAGTGCAAGGGCACAAGGGAGCTTGACTGCGAGATCGACGGATCGAGCAGGAGCGAAAGCTGGGCCTAGTGATCCGACGACGCTGTGTGGAAAGGTCGTCGCTCAACGGCTAAAAGGTACCCCGGGGATAACAGGCTGATCCTGCCCAAGAGTTCATATCGACGGCAGGGTTTGGCACCTCGATGTCGGCTCGTCTCATCCTGGGGCTGGAGCAGGTCCCAAGGGTCGGGCTGTTCGCCCGTTAAAGAGGCACGCGAGCTGGGTTTAGAACGTCGTGAGACAGTTCGGTCCCTATCCTCCGTGGGCGTAGGAGACTTGATGGGAGCTGCCCCTAGTACGAGAGGACCGGGGCGGACGAACCTCTGGTGTGCCAGTTGTCGCGCCAGCGGCACGGCTGGTTGGCCACGTTCGGAAGGGATAAGCGCTGAAA
Source organism: uncultured Actinomycetes bacterium (assembly GCA_963792215.1). Classification (GTDB taxonomy): domain Bacteria; phylum Actinomycetota; class UBA4738; order UBA4738; family HRBIN12; genus AC-51. The sequence goes on along the minus strand of CAWBVL010000001.1, from coordinate 747,324 downwards.
GCATCTAAGTGCGAAGCTCGCCCAGAGATGAGGTCTCCCACTGGGAAACCAGGTAAGGGCCCTGGAAGACCACCAGGTCGATAGGCGGGAAGTGGAAGCACGGCAACGTGTGGAGCTGACCCGTACTAATAGCCCGAGGACTTGACTCTTTTTCCTTGCTCGCGCTCGCTATCGTGGTTCTCGAGATCGCTCGAGGGCCGCACCCTCACCAACGTCCGTATGGGACACCAGGTTTCGGTGGCCATGGCGGAGGGGAAACACCCGGTCCCATCCCGAACCCGGAAGTGAAGCCCTCCAGCGCCGATGGTACTGCCCGGGTGACTGGGTGGGAGAGTAGGTCGCTGCCGGAACATCGTTGGAACGGGCCGCCCGAAGGGCGGCCCGTTCCGTTTCCACTAGCCTCGAGGTCGGAGGTCCGAGCCATGCCGTACCCGTTCGAAGACCCATGCCGAAGTCGCTGAAGCCGCGCGCCGGCGCGCGGCCGAAGGGGACGCCGCCGAAACGCGCCGAGCTGCCGCGCGAGGTCGAGGAAGACATCCGCAGGACGGCTCGACCGCAGCTGCAGCGCGAGGTGGAATCGCGATTGGCGCGAGCGATCGAACGCCTCGAGCGCGATGATCCACGGGGCGCGGTTCCCGAAGCCGAGAAGGCCAAGGCGATGGCGCCTCGATCGGCGTCGGCCCGCGAGGTGCTCGGGATGGCGTACTACGGCGTCGGCCGGTGGCAAGACGCGATCACGGAGCTCAAGGCGTACAAGCGGATCTCGGGCAGTCCGGACCAGAACCACCTGATCGCTGACAGCTTGCGGGGGCTCGGGCGGCCGATGGAAGCGGTGCCGCTCGCCGACGAGATGCTTCGCGACCGGAACACGCCGGCGGAGGCGAAGGCGGAAGCCGTGATCGTGGCCGCGTCGGCGTTAGGGGATGCGGGACGCTTCGCAGAGGCCTTGGCGCTGTTGGCGCGCGCGAAGACCCGCGAAGATGTCGCGCAGGACTACACGTTGCGCTTGTGGTACGTCCGGGGCGACGTGTTGGCACGCGCGGGCCGGCTCGACGAAGCGGCTGCGGAGTTCCGCAAGGTGATGCGTCACGACCCGTCGGCGTTCGATGCGGCGGAGCGGTTGGCCGCGCTCGGCTGATCGTTCGTTGCGGCCGCGCGCTCCCAGCGTTTGCGCCAATAGCGGGCCAGGCCTTGCGCATTCATCTTGATCGACCCGAGCGCGTCGTACCGCTCGAGGTCGATCGGCCGGTGGGCGTCAGTTTGGAACTCCGCGCGAGCGAGCTGTTCGAGCGTCGCGCGGAGGTCGTCGTCGGACGCGCTGGGGTCGGTTTTGAGCGATGACTCGACCGTCGTGCACCACGTGTGGATCCGGTCGGCCGCGCGCTCGAACGCCTCCGTCGGATCGGGGACGCGGCCGTAGTGCGAGGTCAGCAGGGCTGTTGGTCGTCGCGCCCGCATCGCCGCGATCGACGCCAGCGCGCGCTCGACATCGACCTCCGGCGGAGGGAGCGCGGGGCGGTAACAGTCGGCCCACGGCAGATACGAGCCGATCGCTTCGCCGGTCCACATCGCGCCCGAGCGGTCGTCGTGCACGGCGATGTGGTGTGCGGCGTGTCCGGGCGTGTGCACGACGGTCAGCGACCGGTCGCCGAGGTCGATCCGCTCGCCGGCGGTGACGCTCCGCACGCGTTCCGGTGGGCTCGGGAACATCGTCCCGTAGAGCGCGCGCGTCCGGTCCTCGCCGTAGGTGCGTACGGTGCTCGCGACGAGGCGGTCGGGGTCGACCAGGTGCCGCGCGCCGATCTCGTGCACCCAGACCGTCGCGCGCGGAAACCGTTCGAGCAACGCGCCGACGCCGCCGGCGTGATCCATGTGGATGTGCGTCACGACGATGTGCGCGAGCGTGTGTGGATCGACGCCGAGTCGATCGAGCGCGGTGACGATGCGGTCGTGGTCGGCGCCGGGCCCCGCCTCGATCAACGCGGGCTCCGACGCCTCGACGAGATACACGGCGTTCAGCTCGCGCTCGCCCGCCAACACGGTGTCGATCGCCGTGATGGTGTCGCCGAGCGGCGAGATCCGGTCGTCCGGTCTCATCCACGGAGTGTGTCATCCGACCGGCGTGTCGGACCCCCTGACTATGGTGCGTCATGGAAGGAGGCGCACATGCTGACGGTTAACGTCGTGGTGTTGGCGGGGACCGTGGCTGCCGATCCGGTCACCCGGCGGATGCCGTCGGGCGACGAGGTCACCGAGTTGCGCATCTCCGTTCCGGAGACGGGCCGACGTCTCCTCCCCCTCCCGGTCGCGGCGTGGCACGCCACGGTCGGACGTGCAGCGGTGGATGCGATCGCCAAAGGCGACTCGGTCCTCGTGCACGGGCAACTCGTCCGGCGTTTCTACCGGTCCGGAGCGGGCGCGCGGAGCCTCACCGAGGTCGTCGCCACGGGTCTTCGACGGTTGGAGGAGGAGCGGAAGGAGCCGGAGGTCAGCGCACAGGCATGAACACAAGCCCCGTGCGCGGCTTGGGCCAGAAGAAGGTCGACTTGCGAGGCAGCCGTTCGCCACGCTCGATAGCGGCGAGCACGTCTTCGGCTGTGGTCGGCGGCAGCACGTAGGCGGCGATCGCCTCGCCGGAGCGAACCGCATGCTCCGCGTCGTCGGCGCTGTGAGTGAACCGTAGGGCGTCGCCCGGCGCAGCTCGGTCCAGGATGCGCTCATGCAACGTGCGCACGACGGGCGGAGCGCCGGGCAGGTCCAGCACGCCGTACGACACTGCATCGTCGTCTCGTTCGATGACGCCGACACGGCCGTTGGTGTCATCGACCAGGGCCAGCACGCCGGCGAGATCTCGCGCGGGTTCGTCGAGCGATGGGGGCGTGCCGGCGACCTGGACCCGGTGGTACGGCAGGACCGGGACGGGTTGCGTCCCGGTGTCGACCACGAGGGTCAAGATCGCGTCCCACGGGCCGGGGCCGTTGATGGCATGTCGCTCGTCCCGATACGCCAGGGCCGTCGTGTACCGATGATGACCGTCGGCGATCAGCAGGTCGTGCGGCGCGAGCCACTCGGCGATGGGCTCGTCGCCCGAGATGTGCCACACCCTGTGCCGGACCTGCTCTTCGTCGACGAGGTCGAAGAGGGGGTCGGTCTGGCACGTGCGGTCCAAGAGCTCCGCGAGGGGAGTGCTCGGTCCTGCGATCGTGCCGTAGACCGGCGACAGATGTGTCCGGGTGGCCCGCAACAGCGCGAGCCGGTCCTCGATCGGCCCCGGCATCGTCTCCTCGTGGGGGATCACCGCGCCGCCCCATGGCTCGAGGGTGAGCGCGAGGAGCACCCCCCGGATGCGTCCCGGGCCGCCGGCAGCGCCGTCGGTCCACGAGATCTCGTACACGTCGTAGCCGGGCTCGTCGTCGGCTCGAAGAACACCGGCTTGCTGCCACGCGTCGAGCAGCTCGGCCGCGCGTGCATACCGGCTGTCCTCGTGCTCGGGATCCGGCGAACCCGTGGCCAGATCGAGATGCGCCGCGTTGTACGGGCTCGCCGCGTGGAACCCGTCGCGGTGGGGCTCACTGATAACGTCGTACGGCGGCGCGGTGAGCTGGGCGATCGGTCCGGCGACCGCCGGGTCGTACCGCAGTCCGACGAAGGGGGCGACCCGTGGCATCCAGCTTGTATAGCAGCGCCGCGTGATCGCCGACGCGTACGACGCCTTCCTTCTGGATCTGGACGGCGTCCTGTACCGGGGCGATAGTCCGATCCCGGATGCGCCGGAAACGGTCGAGGCGCTTCGGTCGCTTGGCAAGCGGCTAGCGTTCGTCACGAACAATTCTTCGCGCACGCCCAAGGCCGTGGTCGCGCATCTGGCGTCGGTCGGCGTCGATGCACAGCCGGCGGAGGTGGAGACGTCATCCCTCACGACCGCCGCGACGCTGAGCGATCGATCCGTGCGGCGAGCGGCAGTGATCGGTGAGGAAGGCCTCCGGACGGCGCTCACGTCGGCAGGCATCCAGATCGTCCCTGCGGACGAGGAGCCCGACGCGGTCGTGCTCGGGTGGGACCGGCACGTCACGTACGACGACCTTCGCAAGGCGTCGTTGGCCGTGCAGCGAGGAGCCACGCTGTATGCGTCCAACGACGATGTGTCGTATCCGGCGCCGGACGGCTACACGTGGCCGGGCGCCGGCTCGATCCTGGCCGCCCTCGAAACAGCCACCGGCGTGCAGGCCGAGGTGTTCGGCAAGCCCAACGCGCCGATGCTTCGAGCTGCGTTGGAACGGGCCGGCGGCGGCCGGCCGCTCGTGGTCGGCGACCGGCTCGAGACCGATATCGAGGGTGCCGCCAACGCGGGCTGGGACTCCGCGCTCGTGCTCACGGGGATCTCGACGCGTGCGGAGGCCGAGGCCGCAACGCAGGCGCCGACCTACGTGCTGGACGACCTCTCGGGGCTCCTCGCCTAACCCGGTCCGGCCGCGCGACCGCCGAGGCTATGCTGAACCGTCATCCGCGACCGAGGAGCGAAGCCATGGCCAAGATGCAGAACAAGATGCAGGACGTCCGCAAGACGATCGAGGGATCGTTCGGCAACCTCACCCCGACCCGCGCCCAGGAGATCGCGAAGGGCATGCTCGACCGCGACGCCGCCAAGGAGCAGGTCTCCAAAACCGCCGCGGACGTGATGGACTGGTCGCAGCGGAACAAGAACCGACTCACGACCATGATCCGCAACGAGGTGCGCTCGCAGCTGAAGCAGGCCGGTGTCGCCACGGAGGAGGAGCTGAACGCCCTCCGCAAGCGCGTCCGCGAGCTCGAGCGCGCGGCCAAGCGGCCCGGCGCTCGTTCCACCGCCGCGAAGAAGAAGACCACCGCCAAGAAGACGACCGCCAAGCGCACGGGCGCCGCCGGGGCGTGACCCGAAGGCGGCTCGACGCGGAGCTCGTCCGGCGTGGGCTCGCGGTGAGCCGCGCGGCGGCCAAAGAAGCGGTGGACGCGGGCAACGTGCGAGTGGCGGGCTCGGTCGCAGCGCGCCCGGCAACGATGGTGACCGCCGACGTCGCGATCGACATGATCGGCGACGACATGCGCCCCTTCGTCTCGCGCGCGGGCGGTAAACTCGCCGCGGCGCTGGCCCGGTTCGGGATCGACCCGACGGGAGTCCTGTGCCTGGACGCGGGCGCGTCGACCGGCGGGTTCACCGATGCGCTGCTCCAGCGCGGCGCGAGCCACGTGATCGCGGTCGACGTCGGCTACGGACAGCTCGCGTGGTCGATCCGCACGGATGCGCGCGTCACGGTCCTGGAGCGCACGAACGTGCGGGACCTCACCGGGGACGCGCTTCCGTTCGCGCCGGAGCTCGTGGTCGCGGACCTCTCGTTCATCTCGTTGCGGCTCGTGCTGCCGGTGCTCGTCGACGTGTCGGCGACGAGCCCGACGTTCCTGGTCTTAGTGAAGCCGCAGTTCGAGGCGGGGCGCGGGCGATGTCGGGAGCGGTGGCGTGGTGCGCGATCCGGTCGTCTGGGCGCGTGCCATCGACGAAGTGATCGACGCCGGCGCCGCCCTGGGGCTCGGGGCGCGGGCCGTGATGGCTTCGCCCCTGCCCGGCCCGGCCGGCAACATCGAGTTCGTGCTCCAGCTCGGGCCGGGTGCCGCGCCCGGCGCAGATGTCGCCGCGGCCGTCGGCGAGGGTATGGAGCGCTCGGCGTGACCTCGGTCGGATTCGTGGTGCACGAAGGCCGGGCCGCAGCGGTGGATGCGGCCACGGCGCTCCGGGAACGGCTCGAGGCCGAGGGAATCACGTGCCGCGATGGTGCGGAGATGGGCGTCGACCTCGTGGTCGCGGTCGGCGGCGACGGCACCTTCCTGCGTGGCGCGCACGCCGCCGCGGCGCTCGGTGTTCCCGTGCTCGGCGTCAAGGTCGGCAGGCTCGGCTTCCTGACCGAGGTCGAACCCGACGACGCCGCGTCGCTGATCGCGCAGGCGCTCGCCGGCCGCGCTCCCGTTGAGGATCGGCTCGCGGTCGTCGCCGAGCCGATGAACGGCGCCGCGTTCGACCAACAATGGGGGATGAACGAGATCATGATCGAGAAGCGCGCGCGGCACCGGCTCGTCCGGCTGCGCGTCGAGATCGACGGCGAGTACCTGACGACATTCTCGGCCGACGGCGTGATCGTGGCGACCCCCACCGGTTCGACGGCGTACTCGTTCTCCGCCCGCGGTCCCATCGTCTCGCCGCCGGTCGACGTGCTGGTGGTGACGGCGGTCGCGCCGCACATGGTGTTCGACCGGTCGTTCGTGCTCGGGGCCGAACAAGTGGTGACGCTCGAGGTCGTGGGTGACGAGCCGGGCCTGCTGTCCGCCGACGGGCGCGACGCGGTGGAGCTCGCGGTGGGCGCGGCGGTGCGGATCCGGCGCGCCGACCACCCGGCCCGGTTCGTGCGCCGACCCGACGCCGCCCCGTTCGTCGCGCGCGTGCGTGACAAGTTCGATCTTCCCGGCGATCCGGACGACGGCGTGTGATGCGCCGGCGTGTCGGACGGTCGGGCTAGTATCCGCGCGTGCTCCGACAGCTCCACATCACCGGTCTGGGTGTGATCTCCGAGCTCGATATCGAGCCCGCTCCCGGGCTCACGGTGCTCACCGGTGAGACGGGCGCCGGCAAGACGATGATCGCGACCGGCATCTCGCTGGCGATCGGTGCGCGGGGCGGCGCGCACCTCGTGCGCGGGGGAGCGGGCGCGGCGAAGGTGCAGGCTCGGTTCGACGCACCCGACGGCGCCGAAGAGTGGGCGGAAGACGGCGAGGTCATCCTCGCGCGTTCGATCGCTGCTGACGGTCGTGGCTCGGCGCGGATCGGCGGGCAGCTCACGACCGCCGCTGCGCTCGGCGAGATGGGCGCGAGGCTGGTCGAGATCCACGGGCAGCACGGGTCGCTCAGGCTCCTCGACGGCGCCACGCAGACGCAGTTCCTGGACCGCGCGGCCGGGTCCGCTCAGGTCGCGCGCGCGAGCGCATATCGCGAGGCGTACGAGCGGCTGCTCGAGCGGCGCCGCACGCTGGCGGCACTGACCGAGGCGGCGCGCGATCGTGAGCGCCAGATCGATCTCCTCGCGTACCAGGTCCGCGAGATCGAGTCGGTCGGTCCGGTGGCCGGCGAGTCCCTCGAGCTCGAAGCTGAGGAAGCCCGTCTCGGACATGCGGAGCGGTTGCGCGACCTGGCCGATGCGGCGGTGTCGACGCTGGCGGACGACGGTGCCGCCACGGATCTCGTCGCGTCCGCAACGCGTGACGTCGGAGCCATCGCAGCGGTCGACCCAAGCGCGCGTGAGCTCGGCGAGCGGGCCGCGGCCCTTGCCGCCGAGATCGCAGACCTCGCGAGCGAACTGCGCGACTATCGCGAAGGGGTCGCCCTCGATCCCGAGCGGCTCTCGGAGGTGCGGGACCGGGCAGCGGCCCTGAAAGGCCTGCATCGCAAGTACGGGGCGACCGAGAACGAGGTCTTGATCTTCCTGGATGAGGCGCGGGCGGAACTCGGGGCGCTCCAGACGGCGGATGAACGCCTCGCTTCGATCGGCGCGGAGGTTGACGAGGCGACCGAGCTGGTCACGTCGCTGGCTGGGGAGCTCCATCAGGCCCGCGTTGCCACCGCGCCGTCCGTGGCGTCGGCACTCTCAGATCACCTGGCAGATCTGGGCATGCCCGGAGCATCGGTCGAGATCATCGTGGACCCTATCGCGGAGCCCGGGCCGATGGGCACGGATCGCGTTGAGATGCGCTTCCGAGGCGGCTCCGCTCAACCTGCCGCACCGTTAGGCAAAGTGGCCAGCGGGGGTGAGCTCTCGCGGTTGATGCTCGCCTGCCGGAGCGTGCTCGCCGCTCTCGACGACGTGCCGACGCTCGTGTTCGACGAGATCGACGCCGGCATCGGGGGAGAAGCCGGCCTCGCCGTCGGCCGGCGACTGGCCCGGCTCGCCACGAGCCACCAGGTGTTGGTGGTGACGCACCTGCCGCAGATCGCGTGCTTTGCCGATGTACACGTCGGCGTGCGCAAACGCGAGGGCGTCGCCACCGCGCGGGTGCTCGACGGCGCCGATCGGGTGGCGGAGCTGTCTCGGATGCTGGCCGGGATGGAGGCGTCCGAGCATTCCCTCTCGCACGCCGAGGAGCTGCTGGACGAGGCCGACCGCGTCCGAGCGGAGGCGCGGTGAGCCCGAGGGCTCGAACCGACGCCGATGATCGCAGCGCACGCCACGACGTCTGCTACAGTCGGGTCCCGTGGTGAAAGAGCACACCAGGTACGTGTTCGTCACGGGTGGTGTCGCCTCCGGCCTCGGCAAGGGCATCACCACAGCCTCCCTCGGACGCCTCTTCGCATCTCGTGGATTGAAGGTCGTCCTCCAGAAGCTCGACCCCTACGTCAACGTCGATCCCGGCACGATGAACCCGTTCGAGCACGGCGAGGTGTTCGTGCTCGACGACGGCGCCGAGACCGACCTGGACCTCGGTCACTACGAGCGCTTCCTCGACGCGGACCTGCACCGTGGCTCCAACTTCACGACCGGCGCCGTGTACTCGGCGGTCTTGGCGAAGGAGCGTCGCGGCGATTACCTGGGCAAGACCGTGCAGGTCATCCCGCATATCACCGACGAGATCAAGGCGCGGGTGCTCGCGCTCGCGGAGACCGAGCAGGCCGACGTCCAGATCGTTGAGATCGGCGGCACCGTCGGTGACATCGAGTCGCTCCCGTTCCTCGAGGCGATCCGCCAGCTCCGCAACGAGGTCGGCCGCGACCGCTGCGCCTTCGTGCACGTATCGCTGATGCCGTTCATCGGCCCGTCGGGCGAGCTCAAGACCAAGCCGACGCAGCACTCCGTCAAGGAGCTCCGGTCGCTCGGTCTGCAGCCCGACGCGATCGTGTGCCGTTCCGACAGGCCGATCGGCCGGAACCTCAAGGAGAAGATCTCGCTGCTCTGCGACGTGCCGATCGCGGGCGTCGTGAGCGCGCCCGATGCGCCGTCGATCTACGAGGTGCCGCTCGTGCTGCACCGCGAGGGCCTCGACACGTTGCTGAGCGAGCACCTGCGGATCAACGCGGAGCCCGACCTCAGCGAATGGAACGATCTCGTCGAACGCGTGCACGCCGCCGTCGAGCCGGTCGACATCGCGGTCGTCGGCAAATACGTCTACCTCCGCGATGCATACCTGTCCGTGATGGAGGCGCTGTACCACGGCGGGTTCCTCCACGGGGTCGACGTCCGGATCCGCTGGGTCGCGTCTGACGATCTCGGCGGCGATGCGACCGCCGAGGTGCTCGACGATGTCGACGGCATCTTGATCCCGGGCGGGTTCGGCGTGCGCGGCGTTGAGGGCAAGATCGACGCCGTGCGGTACGCGCGGGAACGCGGCGTGCCGTTCCTCGGGATCTGTCTCGGGCTGCAGTGCGCGGTGGTGGAGTTCGCGCGGAACGTCTGCGGGCTGGAAGGCGCCAACTCCTCGGAGTTCGACCCGGCGACGGTGCACCCCGTGATCGACCTGCTGCCCGAGCAGAAGGACGTCACCGACCTCGGCGCGAGCATGCGCCTGGGCGCACAACCGTGTTATCTCGAGCCCGGCACGCGCGCGGCCGCCGCCTACGCCGCCGACGTGGTCGAGGAGCGACACCGCCACCGCTGGGAGGTCAACCCGACCTATCACGAGGCATTGCAGGCGGGCGGGATGGTGATCAGCGGGTCCTCGCAGAAGGGCCGGCTGGCCGAGATCATCGAGCTGCCCGACCACCCGTTCTTCGTCGCCGGGCAGTTCCACCCGGAGCTGCGGTCGCGGCCGACGCGCCCGCATCCCTTGTTCCGTGAGTTCGTCGGCGCGTCGGCCGAGCAACGCGCGCGGCGCACCGCCGAACGCACCGCCGCCGTTCCGAGCTGACGCGCGTGGCCGAGCCCACGGCCTCGCGGGTGGCCTGGACCGGCGACTATCTCCGCGTCGCTGTCGAGACCTGGCCGGGCATCGGCGACTACGAGGTCATCCACAAGCACGACGCCGTCGCGATCGTGCCCGTCACACCGAGCGGTGAGGTGGTGCTCGTGCGGCAGTTCCGCCCGCCGGTCCGCCACGCGCTCCTCGAGGTGCCGGCCGGGCTGCTCGACATCGACGGAGAGGACGCCCTCAGGTGTGCCGAGCGCGAGCTGTTCGAGGAGACCGGCTATCGCAGCCGCGGCGCGGCGTTCCTCGGCGGGACCTATCTCTCACCCGGGTTCACCGACGAGTACATGCACCTGTTCTGGACGTGGACCGACGCGGAACCCGAAGGCGCCCCCGAGGAGGGGATCGAGGTGGTGCGGATGCCGCTGCCGCGCGCGGTCGCCTCGGCCCGTGAAGGCAAGGTGCGGAACGCCACGTCGGCGCTCGCGTTGTTGCTGGCTGCGTCGGTTCCCGCCTTGCGGGACGTGGCCGCATCGCCGCCGTAGGCTGGCGCCATGGCGGACCCAGAGGCGGTGGCACGCCGCTACCTCGAGCACCTCACGGTCGAGCGCGGGCTTGCCGACAACACCCTCGCCGCCTACCGGCGGGACCTCGAGCGGTATGTCGCGTTCCTCCGAAAGCGAGGCGTCCGCGATCTGGGCGACGTCGACCCGAAGATGGTCCGCGCGTTCATCGCGTCGGTGTCGGCCTCGACGCACGGTCCCGATGGTGAGCCCTATCGCGCGACGACGGTCTCGCGGATGCTCTCGACGGTTCGCACGTTCCACCGGTTCGCGCTGCGAGAAGGCCTCGTCACCGACGATCCGACCGCGGGTGTCGTCCGACCCAGGTTGCCGCGCGCGCTGCCGCACCCATTGACCGTCGAAGAGGCCACGGCGATCGTCGAAGCGCCCGGGGACGCGACGCCGGTGGCGGCCCGGGACCGTGCGATCCTTGAGCTCCTGTACGGCGCGGGCCTCCGGATCTCAGAGCTCGTCGGGTTGGACGTCGACGACGTCGACCTCGAGGATGCCGCGGTCCGCGTGCTCGGGAAGGGGAGCAAGGAGCGGCTCGTACCGATCGGGCGGATGGCCCGCGACGCGGTTGCCGCCTACCTGACCCGCGGCCGCCCGTCGCTCGCCACGAACCGATCGCGTGCCGCGCTGTTCCTCAACATGCGTGGTGGGAGGCTGACCCGTCAGTCGTGCTCGCGGCTGCTCGACGCACACCGCACCCGCGCGGGCATCACACGCGTCGTCACGCCCCACGACCTCCGGCACTCCTTCGCCACGCATCTGTTGGAAGGCGGTGCCGATGTGCGCGTGGTGCAGGAGCTCCTCGGCCATGCGAGCGTCGCGACGACCCAGGTGTACACCCTGGTGACGACGGAGCATCTACGGGCCACCTACTACACGGCGCACCCGCGGGCGCGACGCTCGGCCGCGGCACGCGGAGGCAGGTCGTGAGCGACACCGTGCGCGACCGGCGGCGAACGGCGCTGCTCGACCAACAGCGGGCGCTTCGCCGGGAGATCGACGACCTTGGCGCGGACCCGGACGCCGACGAGGTCGTGTTCGATGCCGACTCCGGGTTCGCCGACCGGTCCCACAGCACCGAGGAGCGTGAGCGGGTGCTGACGATGGCGCGGTCGCTGCGCGCGAACCTGCGCGAGGTCGAGCGAGCGATCGGCAAGCTGGACGACGGGTCCTACGGCCGGTGTGAGCGCTGCGGGAACCCGATCGGGGACGAACGGCTCGACGCGATCCCCTGGGCACCGCTCTGTATCGACTGCAAGAAGCTGGTCGGCTGACGTGCCGTCGCCCCCGGTTCCACGGGTCTGTGTGCTCGTGTGCGACTCGTGGGGTGTGGGGGACGCACCCGACGCCGACGCGTACGGCGATGCCGGGTCGGACACCCTCGCACACGTGGCCAAGGCCGTCGGAGGCCTCGACGCGCCGGCGCTCGAAGGGCTCGGGCTCGGGCTCCTGACCGGCATCGATGGGATCGTCCCGCGAGCGGAGCCCGGGACCGCGCACGGCCGCGCGACGGAGGTCTCGGCCGGCAAGGACACCACCACCGGGCACTGGGAGATGATGGGGATCCTGCTCGACACCGCGTTCCCGTTGTATCCGAACGGGTTCCCGCCGGACATCATCGAGCCCTTCTCGTCGGCGATCGGACACGGGGTGCTCGGCAACGTGCCGGCATCGGGGACGGAGATCATCGCCGAGCTCGGCGAAGCGCACATGGCGACCGGCGACCCGATCGTCTACACGAGCGGCGACTCGGTCTTCCAGGTCGCCACGCATGTCGACGTCGTGCCCCTCGAGCAGCTCTACGCGTGGTGCGAGATCGCGCGCGGACTGCTGGTCGGCCCGCACCGGGTGGGCAGGGTGATCGCGCGTCCGTTCGACGGGAAGCCGGGTGCGTTCATCCGGCGCCCCGAGCGGCGCGATTACAGCGTCGCCCCACCCGGTCCCACAGTGCTCGATCACCTCGTCGATGCCGGGCGGTCTGTGCATGGGATCGGCAAGATTCAGGACATCTTCGACCATCGCGGGCTGACCGACGCCGAGTACTCCTCCTCGAACGAAGACGGCATCGACCGGACCGTCGCGGCGCTGCGCGAGGCCGAGCGCGACCTCGTGTTCACGAACCTCGTCGACTTCGACTCGAAGTACGGACATCGCAACGACCCGACGGGCTACGCCGCGGCGATCGAGGCGCTCGACCGCCGCCTGCGGGAGTTGCGCGAGGCGCTCGGCGACGGGCTCCTGCTCCTCACGGGCGACCACGGGTGCGACCCGACCACGCGGCCGACCGACCATTCGCGCGAACGGACCCCGCTGCTGGTCGCCGGATGTCCCGGAGGTCCCTACGACCTCGGCACCCGAACGTCATTCGCCGACGTCGGGGCGACGGTGCTCGACCTGCTCGGCGTGTCGGCGCGCCTGGCGGTCGGGGACAGCTTCGCGGCTGCGATCGGCTTGGGCTGACCTCTGCCGGCCTCCGCGCGGGGCGGGGTGGCGGCCGGTATCGTGCCCCCAGCCCGGGCCGGCAGGCGTCCGGAGGATGGAGGTCGGGAGCGGGTGCTCGCAGCGATCACGTCATTGTCGATCCGGACCGCCGCGTACATCGCCGGTTCGCTCCTCGTCGGGATGATCGCCCGCGAATACGCCCGGGCGTTCGTCGCCACGCGTTCGCATGACCCGACGCCCCGCCTGTGGGGCCGCCTGACGTGGAACCCGCGGTCGTGGTTCGACCCCTTCGGCTCAGCGCTGGTTCCGGGGTTGATCCTCGTGTTGTGGGCGGCGGCGAGCGGCTTGTACCCGCCGCCAGCCGCCTACGGGAAGCCGGCGCCCGTCGACCCCGCCTACCTCCGTCGACCGACGCGGGACCAGGTCCTGATCGGGCTGGCCGGCCCGTGCACGAACGTTGTGCTGGGCGTGCTCGCCGGACTCGTGTTGCGGCTCATCACGAACCCGGCGGCGTTCACCCTGATCACGGTGCTCGTCATCTTCGAGTTCACGCAGTTCTGTCTCGCGATCTTCCACCTGCTTCCGATCCCCGGACTGGATGGCGCGCGGCTGGTTGGCCTGGCGCTTCCGCCCGACGCCGCGCGCGTCTACCGCGACGCGGACAAGTACCTGCCGCTGTTCGTGCTGCTCGCGATGTTCGTGCTCGCCGGCGTGATCAACGGCATCGTCTACGCGCTGGTGGACGTCTTGTGCCAGGCGGCCTCGGGCGTGACGTGCGCGCCACCCCACTAGCCGCGTCCCGGGGCCGGCCAGACCCCGCGTTATCATCGCGCCCATCGTGACCGAACCCGCCCTCGCGATGCGCACGAAGCGCGTGCTGACCGGCTACCGGCCCACGGGCGCGTTGCACGTCGGGCACTGGGCGGGCAACGTCGAGAACATGCTTGCCCTGCAAGGCGATACGGGCTACGACTGCTTCTTCTTCGTCGCCGACTGGCACATGCTTACGACCCATTACGACCGGACCGATGAACTCCCGGCGTTCGTCGAAGAGCTGGTGCTCGACTGGCTGGCGGCCGGGCTCGACCCGGAGCGCGCGGTGATCTACCGCCAGTCGGACATCCCGGAGGTCGCCGAGATGGCGTTGCTGCTCGGGATGATCACGCCGCTCGGGTGGCTGGAGCGCGTGCCGTCGTACAAGGACCGGCTCCGCGACATGAGCGAGCGCGAGGTCGCGAACTTCGGCCTCCTCGGCTATCCCGTGCTGCAGGTGGTCGACATCTCGATCGTGCGCGGGCAGCTCGTCCCCGTTGGGGAGGACCAGGTCGCGCACCTGGAGCTGTCTCGCGAGATCGTTCGCCGGTTCAACCGGCTGTACGGCGACGTCCTGATCGAGCCGCAGCCGCTGTTGTCCGATACGCCGCTGATCCCCGGCTCGGATGGACGCAAGATGTCGAAGTCGCTCGACAACACCATCGGATCCGGGAGGACGAGGACGCCGTCCGCGCGACCGTGCGATCGTTCCTCACCGACCCGCAGAAGCTGCGAAAGGGTGACCCGGGGCGTCCGGAGATCTGCCCGATCTTCGCGCTGCATCGGAAGTTCTCACCCAACGACGTCGATCGCATCGAGATGACGTGCCGGACGGGCGAGCTCGGGTGCGTGGATTGCAAGACGATCCTCGCCGATCATCTGGTCGAGACGTTCGCGCCGTTCCGGGCGCGCCGCGGAGAGCTCGCGGCGACCCCGGGACTCGTGCGCGACGTGCTGGCCGCGGGAGCCGATCGCGTTCGCCCGATCGCCCAGCAGACGATCGGGACGGTGCGCGACGCGATGCATCTGAGGTGACCATGGAGACGGCGGCGGGAGGGATGGCACAGGCGGGGTTCGCGGTCGAGATCCCCGGGTTCGACGGGCCGTTCCGGTTGCTCGCCGACCTGATCTTGGACCAGAAGATCGACGTGTGCGACGTCCCGATCGCCACCGTGACCGACGGGTTCCTCCGCTACGCCAAGGAGACGGCCACGTGGAACCTCGAGGAGGCCACGTGGTTCCTCGCGATCTGCGCGGTGCTCCTCGAGCTCAAGGTGTCGCGGCTCACGCCCAAGGTGACCGAGCTCGACGAGGAGGACCTGCTGGGGGGGTCGCCGGATCTTGCGTACGCACGGTCGATCGAACTGCGCGCCTTCCGGAAGGTCGCGCTGGAACTCACGCGCCGGCTGGAGGACGAGGCCGGCTACTTCGCACGCGACATCGGTCCGGGGCCGGAGTTCGCGCACCTGTATCCCGACCCGATGACCTCGGTCACCGGCGAGGAGCTCGCGGCGCTGGCGGCGCAGCTCTTGCGGCCGCCGCCGACGGTCGATCTGTCGCACGTGACCCCGATCCGGTTCACGGTGAACGACGCGATCCAGGCGGTGGAGGCGCACCTGGCGCGGATCCAGGAGGGCCAGGCGACGTTCCGGGAGCTGACGGCCGATTGTGAGGATCGGATGCACGTCGTGGTGCGCTTCCTGGCGCTCCTCGAGCTGTACCGTGACGGCAAGGTCGAGCTCCAGCAGGCGGCGACCTTCGGGGAGGTCGAGGTGGCGTGGAAGCGATGAGCGGGACCGGCGCGGCGATCGACACCAGGGCGCTCGAGGCGGTCCTGTTCGTCTCGGACGAGCCGTTGACCCCGGCGGTGCTCTCGCAGGCGCTCGAGGTCGACCGTCGAACGGTCGACGATCTGTGCGCGCAGCTGCAGACCGAGCTCGAGTCTCGGAGCTCCGGCCTGGTGCTCCGCAACGTCGCCGGCGGATGGCGCCTGTTCACCGACCCCGAGACGCAGCCGGTCGTCGAGCGATTCGTCCTGTCCTCGCGCCAGGCGCGGATGACCAAGGCCGCGCTCGAAACGCTCGCGATCGTGGCGTACAAGCAACCCGTCACCCGCCATCAGGTGAGCGCGATCCGAGGCGTGAACGCCGACGGCGTGCTGCGGGCGCTCGTCGACCGGGGTCTGATCGAGGAGGCCGGTCGTGACGAGGGTCCCGGGCGCCCGCTCCTCTACGCGACGACGCCGACGTTCCTCGAGCGGCTCGGGCTTGCGTCGCTCGCTGCGCTGCCGTCGCTCGCGCCGCTGCTGGACGCGTCCGCCGGGGGCGAGGATGCGGCCGATCGTGCGGCGGACCCCGACGAGGCGGGGGACGAGCCGGACGAGGACCCGGCAGAGGCCGACGACAGCGAGCCCGACGCACCGGAGGCCTGATCCGTGCCGGCCGAAAGGCTGCAGCGGGCGCTCGCCCGAGCGGGCTTCGGCTCCCGACGGTCCGCCGAGGAACTGATCGCGCAGGGTCACGTCACCGTCAACGGGACAGTTGCAACGATCGGGGACAAGGTCGACGTGACCGCCGACGTCGTCGCCGTGCGGGGGGCAAGCGTCAACCTTGACCCGAGGGTGCAGTACTTCGCGCTGCACAAACCGACGGGCGTGGTCACGACCATGCATGACCCGCAAGGGCGGCCCGATATCCGTTCCTTGCTGCCGCCCGACGGTCCGCGCGTGTTCCCCGTCGGGAGGCTCGACCTCGATAGCGAGGGGCTCCTGCTGGCCATGAACGACGGTGACCTGGCCAACGCGCTGACCCACCCCCGGTACGAGATCGAGAAGGAGTACCTGGTCGAGGTCTCGGGGGCGCCTGCCGGCAAGCACCTCGCCGCGCTGCGCGCCGGTATCGATCTCGAGGACGGTCCGGCCCGCGTTCGGGCGGTCAGGGTCGTCGACACGAGGCCCGGCCGCGCACAGCTCGCGATCGTGATGAGCGAAGGCCGCAAGCGCGAGGTTCGCCGGATGCTGCAGACCCTCGACCTGCCGGTAACACGGCTGCTTCGCGTCCGGATCGGTCCAGTGCGGCTCGGCGGCTTGCCACCCGGCGAGCACCGTGCGCTCACGCCCGACGAGCTCCTCGACCTGGGCAGGCTCGTCGCGCGCGCCGAGCGCCGCCTGCGGCGCCAGGCAAGCGACGCCCTGTAGCCTTGCGTCGCGGCCCGTCCCAGGGGCCACCTCGACGCGAGGAGGAAGCCGGTGAACGTGCGCGCCGCCCGTGGGGCGATCGTCGTGCCCGCCGACGACCCCTCGAGCCTGCAAGCGGCCACCACCAAGCTCTTGGCGGCGATCCTCGAGCGGAACGCGATCGCCCACGACGACCTGATCAGCATCCTGTTCACGGCCACCGAGGACCTATCGAGCGCGTTCCCCGCGGAGGCCGCCCGACGCATGGGCCTCGGTGACATCCCGCTCCTGTGCGCCCGGGAGATCCCGGTCGTCGGATCGATGCCGTCCGTCGTTCGGATCCTGCTGCACTTCCACACCGAGCTCGGCCTGCGCGAGGTGACCCACGTCTACCTCGATGGCGCCGAACGGCTCCGGGACGACCTCGATGCCGCCTCCTGAGGGAGGGCCCTCGCAGATCCGCCGGGTCGCGGTCCTCGGGACCGGTCTGATCGGCACGTCGATCGCGATGGCGGCGCGCCGCGCCGGGGCCGACATCTTCGGCTGGGACCTCGACGACGCCGTGCTCGAGACCGCGGCGGCCGGCGGTGCGCTGACTCCGGCAGGCTCGTTAGAAGTGGCAGTCTCGGACGCCGACCTGGTCGTGGTGGCGACGCCGATCGGTGCGGTGCCCACAACGGTCGTGGCGGCGCTGGCTGCCGCACCCAGCGCGATCGTCACCGACGCCGCGAGCGTGAAGACGCGTGTGATCGATGACGTGCGGGCGCAGGCCCCGGCCGAGACGCTCTCGCGCTTCGTGCCGGGCCACCCGATGGGCGGCAGCGAACGGGCCGGCCCCGAGCATGCGTCCGCGTCAGTCGTCGACGGGATCGTCTGGGTGCTCGCGCCGGCGGCTGGGACCGATCCGGGGGCGACCGATGCACTCCGGGTCTGGGTCGAGACGTTGGGCGCGAGGCCGGTCGTGATGGATCCGGAGCGCCACGACCGGCTTGTGGCGGTGGTCAGCCACCTCCCACAGATCGCGTCGACCACGCTGATGGCCACAGCCGCGGACCAGGAGGCGGGGGAGCAGGACGCGCTGCTGCTCGCCGCCGGCGGCTTCCGCGACCTCACGCGGCTCGCCGCTTCTCAGCCAGCGCTATGGAGCGAGATCCTCGTAGCCAACCGCGAGGAGGTGGCCGCCGCGGTCGATCGGTTCGTGCGACGGCTGGAGGCCCTGCGCGACCGCATCGCCGAGAGCGACGCTGCGGGGGTTGAGTCGACCTTCGACGCGGCCAAGCAGGCGCGCCTCGGGCTCGCCGCCAAGCCGACCGTCCGCGCCGGGGTGGCCGTCTGGCAGGTCGAGATCCCCGACGAACCGGGTGCGCTCGCCCGGATCACGGCCGTGCTGGGAACCGGCGGCGTCAACATCGAGGACCTCCAGATCGTCCACTCGCCGGAGGGCGGCCGGGGCACCGTGCACCTGACCGTCGCGGCCGATACCGCCGGCTCCGCCGCCGACGTGCTCTCGTCCGCCGGCTACGACCCGACCAGGCTGGCGTGATCGCAGATGGACGTCGTGATCCACCCCGGCGGCCGGCTCGAAGGGGTCGCATCGGTCCCCGGAGACAAGTCCATCGCTCACCGATGGCTCATCCTCTCCGTGACGGCGAAGGGTTCGAGCCGTCTCGCCGGCCTTCCTCGGTCTCTCGACGTCCGCTCGACAGCCGCGTGTCTATCGAAGGTTGCCGGGAAGGCTCGACCTTCGCTCGACCTCTTCGCTCGAGACGCTCGTGCCCCCGTGGAGGGTGGCGGTTCCACGTGGAACGCAGGGGTTGAGGTTCCTGCTTCGGTGCCGTCATCGGGCCCGCTTGAAGTTGAGGGTGACGGTCGAGATGAGCTTCTCGAGCCCTCGACCGTCCTCGATTGCGGGAACTCCGGCACCTCGATGCGACTCCTGGCCGGAGTGCTTGCGGCAGCGCCGTTCGCCTCCGTCCTGACGGGAGATCCGAGTCTGTCGGTCCGCCCGATGGAGCGGGTCGCCGGCCCGCTTCGCGAGATGGGCGCATCCTTGGAGACCACCGAGGGCCACGCACCGATCCACATCCAAGGAGCCGCGCTGCACGGTGAGCGGTTCGAGCCGGAGCTTCCCAGCGCGCAGGTGAAGAGCGCGATCCTCTTCGCGGGGCTCGCCGCCGATGGCACCACCGCCGTGCGTGAGCGCGCGGCCACCCGCGATCACACCGAACGCGCCCTCGAGGCGCTCGGCGCACCTATCGAGCATGAGGACGGCGAAGTCCGGATCCGTCATTTCCAGCACGGCGGATTCGATGGGCACGTCCCAGGCGATCCGTCGTCGGCCGCGTTCCTGATCGCGGCGGCGGCGTTGACGGGGACGAGGCTCACGATCGCCGGTGTCGGCCTCAACCCGAGCCGGCTCCACTTCCTCGACGTGATGGAGCGGATGGGGATCGTGACCAGTCGCATGGTCGAGGGTTCGGAAGTAGGGGAGCCCGTCGGATCGATCGAGGTTGAGCCCTGCGAGGGTCTGCGTGCGGTTCGGGTCGAGCCGGACGAATCGCCGCTGGTGATCGACGAGGTGCCCGTGCTGGCCGCCCTCGCGATCCACGCCGCGTCGGACTCGTGGTTCCTCGACGCAGCGGAGCTCCGGGTCAAGGAAAGCGACCGGCTCGGGGCCATCACCAAGAGCGTGCGCGATCTGGGCGGCGCCGCGGCCGACGAGGGGAACGACCTCGTGATCGCGGGGGGCGGTCTCGAAGGCGGGCGAACGACGTCGGGCGGCGATCATCGGATCGCGATGGCGATGGCCGTCGCCGCGCTCGGCGCCAGGGGGCCCTCGAGGGTCGATGGGATGGAGGCTGCCGACGTGAGCTTCCCCGGATTCGTCGAGACCCTCGACCGGCTCGGCGCGCGGATCGAGGCGCCGTGACCCCGCCCGTGATCGTGGCGGTCGACGGCGCGGCCGGGAGCGGGAAGTCGACGCTTGCCCGCGGGCTCGCGCGCGCCCTCCGCGTCGCGTACGTCAATACGGGGTTGATGTACCGAGCGCTCGCCGCGGCGTCGATCGGCTCGGACGTCGACCCGGATGACGGCGAACGCCTCGTCGACCTCGCGCGAGGGTTACGGTTCAGCCTCGGCGGCGACGATCCTCCCGAGCTCCAGGTTGAGGGTTACGCCCCTGCAGACCTGACCACCCCGGATGTCGAGTCGAGGGTGTCGCACGTCTCGCGTCATTTGCCGGTGCGGACGGTGATGCGCCACCTGCAACGAGACCTCGGTGCCGGCGGGGCGGTGATGGAGGGTCGAGACATCGCGACGGTGGTCTTCCCGGACGCACCGCTCAAGCTGTTCTTGGAGGCCGACCCCGATCGTCGTGCCGGCCGGCGCGCCGACGAACGCGGAGCCACCGAGGACGCGGTGCGCACCGCGTTGCACCAGCGCGACGCGCGCGATGCGCGCACCACCCCGCTCGAGCCCGCCCCCGGTGCGGTCGCGATCGATACAACGGACCTGTCGATCGAGCAGACCCTCGATGCCGCGCTCGAGGTGGCGCGCACCGTCTGGCCGTCGGAGACCTCGTGAGCGGCGTCCCGCAGATCGCGGTCGTCGGTCGCCAGAACGTCGGCAAGTCGACGCTGGTGAACAGACTGTTCGGCAAGCGCGAGGCGATCGCCCACGATGCGCCCGGAGTGACGCGTGACCGGATCGAGCTCGAGGCCACGTGGCGCGGCCGTCGGTTCGGTCTGGTCGACACCGCCGGCTACCTCCATCGAGCCGCCGGTCTCGAAGCGCTCGCCGCCGAACAAGCCGAACGCTCGATCGCGGCTGCGGACCTGATCGTGCTCGTGGTCGACGTACACGCGGGCATCACCCAAGACGACGGTGCCCTCGCGCGACGCTTGCGGACGATCCCCACCCCGGTGCTGCTGGTCGCGAACAAGGCAGACGCGCCCGGCGATGCCTCCGACGTCGCCGACCTGTATCGCCTCGGGCTCGGCGAGCCGTTCCCGGTCTCGGCCCTGCACGGGCAGGGGATCGGCGACCTGATGGATCGGCTGCTCGAGCTGCTGCCCGATGCGCCCGAAGCGGTCGAGCCACCGGCCGAACCACGCTTCGCGATCGTCGGGCGTCCCAACGTCGGCAAGTCCAGCTTGTTCAACCGGCTCGTCGGCGAGAGCCGCAGCGTCGTCTCGCGAGGTCTCGGGCACCACGCGCGACAGCGTCGACTCGCTGGTGACCTGGCCGGATGACGGGACCGTCCGCTTCATCGACACCGCCGGGATGCGCAAGGGCACGAAGGTGCGCGGCGTCGAGTACTACAGCGTGTGCGCGCGCGCCATGCGATCGAAGCGGCGCATGTCGCCGTCGCTCGTCCTGGACGCGCCGGATGGGTTCTCTATGGAGGACAAGAAGATCGCGAACCTCGTGATGGACGCCGGCCGCGCGCTGCATCCTCGCGGCGAACAAGTGGGATCTCGTCGAAGACAAGGATCGGTGGTTCAAGCGGCTCGAGGATGAGGTGCAGCTGTACGCGAGGGCGACGGTCCTGCGGACATCGGCGACGCGCGGCCAGGGCGTGCATCGCCTCGGCCGTTGTTGCTCGACCTCCACACGAGGTGGAGCTCGCGGGCATCGACGTCATCGGTCAACGACATCGTGCAGACGGCACAGCGCGAGCGCCCGACGCCGCAGGGAACGGGCACGCTGCATTACGCCACGCAGGTCTCGACCGGCGCCGCCGTCGTTCGTGATCTTCGGCGGCGCGCGCCCGCCGGCTCCGACCTACCAGCGCTACATCGAGAACCGGCTGCGCCGAGAGCTTCGCCTCGACGGCGTGCCGATCCGGCTCCGGTTCCGTCCCCGCAGGCGCGATCGTCGCTAGCGCGGCCCACGGGTCGGCTATCCTGTCGGCGTCGGCCTTCGTTCCTGGGCCGCGACGGGCCGTGGCGCAGCTTGGTTAGCGCGTCTGACTGGGGGTCAGAAGGTCGCCGGTTCGAATCCGGCCGGCCCGACGGATGGATACGAGCGAGGGGACCCCGGGCGCGGGCTCCGGCCGCCGGGTGCTGACCGTCCCGAACGCCATCTCGGCGCTTCGGATCGCGCTGATCCCGGTCTTCTGGGCGCTGATCGTGGACGAGCACACCACGACGGCCGGCTTGATCCTGTTCGGGTGCGTCGTCGCGACCGACTGGGTCGACGGAACGATCGCGCGGCGGACCGGGCAGGTCTCGGAACTCGGCAAGGTGCTCGACCCGGTCGCGGACCGGCTGGCGATCGCAGCGGGCATCATCGCGCTGGCGATCCGTGGCGTGTTCCCGGTGTGGGCCGCGGTCGCGATCATCGCACGGGACGTCGCGGTCCTCGGCGTGGGCGTGTTCCTCCTCGCTCGGCGGCGCGTCCGGATCGAGGTCAGGTGGATCGGCAAGGTCGCCACGTTCTCCTTGATGGTCGCCGTGCCGGCCATCTCCTGGGGCGCGCTCGACCTGCCGCTCGCGGCGGCCGCCACCGCGGTCGGATGGGTGCTGCTTCGCCGTGGGCATCGTCGAGTACTACATCGCGGCCTGGGTCTATGCGCGGGACGCGCGGCGGGCGCTCGCGTCGCCATGATCGCGCGCGGCGGCTATCGTGCCGCGCGGCCGTCGAACGAATCGTCGATCGAGGAGGCACTGGTGAACGTTCCGGACGATCTCCGGTACACGAAGGAACACGAGTGGGCACGGGTCGAGGGTTCGCTCGCGTCCGGGTCGGCATCACCGACTACGCGCAGGACGCGCTCGGCGATGTCGTGTACGTCGACCTCCCGGCGGTCGGCGCTTCCGTCGGCGCACATCAACCGCTCGGCGAGGTGGAGTCGACGAAGTCCGTGTCCGACGTCTACAGCCCGCTGGCCGGCACGATCGTCGAGCGGAACGCCGCGATCGATGACCGCCCCGAGCTGGTGAACGAGCAGCCCTACGGAGACGGCTGGCTGGTCGTGATCGAGCCCGCCGATCCCGGCGCCATCGAGAGCTTGCTCGACGCGGCCGGCTACAAGGCCCTCGTCGACGAAGTCTGATCTCGCAATCGACACCAACCCTCAACGCTGCATCGCGCCGTCGATACACGGTTGAGCGTCCGGGCGGCGGCAGGTTGAGGGTCCCCGTGACCGCGCGTTGACCCTGTTGGTGCCGTACGATAGCCTCGCGCCGAGGCTCAGGGTCGAGGGTTGTACCGAAGCCTCGACCGTCAGGGGACCCGTGGAGCAAGGAGCCGTGCAGCTTGTTCTGCAGCCGTTGTGGACATCCAAACCGCGATGACGCGCGGTTCTGCGTCGAGTGTGGGCATCCACTTCACGAGGACGTCACCGTCACCCTGCCGGCGATCGAAGCCGAAGAAGAAGCGTCCGAGGAGTTCCCATTCCCGAACGACACCCTTAACCCCGGGCAGGCTCTCCTGTTGGTCAAGCGTGGCCCGAACGCCGGGTCGACCTTCTTGCTCGAGGGTGACGAGACGACGATGGGCCGCGACACCGACAGCGCGGTGTTCCTCGACGACGTGACGGTGTCGCGCAAGCACGCGGTGGTCGAGCGCCACGACGGCGAGTGGTTCGTCGTGGACCGGGGGAGCCTCAACGGCACGTACGTCAACGGCGAGCAGGTCGACCGGACGAAGCTCAGCACCGGCGACGAGGTGCAGATCGGCAAGTTCAAGCTCACGTTCTTCGCGGCGGATCGATAGGAGCAGGAGAGGCATGGCCGGGACGCGCAACTACCAGTCGATCGGAGAAGTCCTCGTCAACGTGAAGACCGAGTTCCCCGACATCACGATCTCGAAGATCCGGTTCCTCGAGTCCGAAGGGCTGATCACGCCCGAGCGCACGCCGTCGGGCTACCGGAAGTTCTATCCCGACGACGTCGAGCGTCTGAAGTCGATCCTGCGATTGCAGCGAGATGAGTACCTGCCGTTGAAGGTCATCAAGGAGCGCCTGCTGAAGGCCGACTCCGGCGAGGACGAGGACGAGCCCACGCTGGAGCAGGCGACCTCGGGCATCGACACGGACGGCGGCGGCGAGGACCTGGCGGAGGCCCCGACCGGATTGCAGATGTCGCTGGAGGAGATGGCGGCCGCCACCGGCGTCGACCGCGAGCGGATCAAGGAGCTGGAGCAGTTCGGCATCGTGTGCACCCACGGCCCCGAGGGCGGCCGCTACTACGACGGCGACGACTACGTGACCTTGTCTATCGTGAAGGACTTCCTCCGGTTCGGGATCGAGCCCCGGCACCTCACGATGTACAAGCACTTCGCCGACCGTGAGTCGGCATTCTTCGAGGCGCTCGTGGCCCCGACGCTCCGGCAGAAGAACCCCGATGCGCGCCGCGCGGCCACGCAGACGCTCGGCGAGCTCACCACCACATCGCGGAAGTTCAAGCAGGCGCTGCTGCGGAACGCCCTCCGCGACAACCTCGCCGCCGGGTGACGCCGCCTCGCCTGCGCGCCGCCGCGGTCGCATCGGCGATCCTCGTCATCGCGGTCGCGATCAACGCCGGCGCCGCGGCGCGCACCGCGGTTCCGCCGGCCACGCCGGTGCCGCCGCACGGCAGCCCATCGCCCTTCCCGACGACACTCGCGACGCCCGCCGACACGACGTCGGCGCCGACGATCGACGCCGGCGGGGCCCTGTTGGCCGACCCCGACACCGGGCAGATCCTGTTCGCGAAGGACCCGCGAACGAAGCGGCCGATCGCATCGATCACGAAGCTCATGACGGCGCTGCTGGCCCGCAAGGACCTCCCGCTGCACGGGATGGTCACCGTCGATCACGCCGCGGTGTTCGACCGCCGCTCGTTCGGCGCCACGTCGGTGCTCGGCCTCAAGGCGGGCGAGCGGATCTCGGTCGAGAACCTCTTGTACGGGCTGCTGCTCGCAAGCGCGAACGACGCCGCCGTCGCGCTCGCGATCGCCGCCGACGGGTCGGAGGACGCGTTCGTTCGGCAGATGAACGAAGAAGCAGAGGAACTCGGCATGCGCGACACGCACTTCGCGTCGGCGAGCGGACTCGACGACGATGGCGACTCCACGCCACGCGATCTCCTGCTGCTGACGCGTGCGGTCAACGCCGATCCCGTCCTGCGCACGATGACCGACACGAAGGTTCGTCGGATCCCCTCGCCGAAGGGTCCGGACCGCGTGATCCAGAACCGCAACGTGCTCCTATGGCTCTACGCGGGGGCGATCGGA
This sequence comes from uncultured Actinomycetes bacterium, assembly GCA_963792215.1. GTDB lineage: Bacteria > Actinomycetota > UBA4738 > UBA4738 > HRBIN12 > AC-51. Next base: position 722,187 of record CAWBVL010000001.1, on the reverse strand, counting down.
ACGAAGACCGGCTCCACATCCGGCGCCGGCCAATGCGTCGTGGCGACGGCGAGCCGTGACGGCCGCGACCTCGTCGCGATCGTGCTGCACGCACCGGACGAGCCGTTCTCCGATGCGGCGGCGTTGCTCGATTACGGGTTCGATGGATGGCGGCCGGACACGCTCGTGCACGCCGGCGACGCGGCGGGCGAGGCGACGATCCGCGGGGGCACCGTGCCGGTGATCGCCGCGTCTGGTCTCAGCGCCCTCGTCCCCGTCGTCGACGACGGCCGTGCCCAACATGTGGTCGTCGACCCGCGCGCCGCATACCCGCCGGCGCCGCAGGAGCGCGTCGCCACGCTCGTCTTCGCTGCGGGACCAACCGTGATCGGCTCCGTACCGCTGATCGTCTCCGATGTGCCGCCCCCACCGACGACGTCGGGCCCGTGGTGGATTCGGACGGCCGACGCCGTCGCGGGCGCCGTCGCCGACGCCGTCCGCGCGATCGCCGTCTGACCGTCCGGCGCGCGGACCCCTGGTAGCCTCCTGGCCGATGGCGGAGGTCGCACGCGTCCTGTACGGGCGCGAGGACGTTCGCCGCCGGGTGGCAGAGCTCGGCCGCACGATCACCGGGGACTATGTGGGGCGAGAGCCCGTGTTCGTCACGGTGCTGAAAGGCGGCGCGGTGTTCCTCGCGGATCTGGTGCGCGACGTCGACCTACCGCTCGAGGTCTCGTTCATGGCGATCAGCCGCTACGGCGACGCCGAAGAGTCGCTGGGACGGGTGCAGATCCTGCTCGACGTGGAGCTGGATCTCGCAGGCCGGGACGTCGTGTTCGTCGAGGACATCGTCGACACCGGCCTGACCTCCCGATACCTCTTGTCGGTGCTCCGGTCCCGCGGGGCGGCGAGCGTGGAACTCTGCACGCTCCTGGACAAGACCGCCCGGCGGATCGTGCCGATCCACCCTCGATACGCGGGATTCGAGTGTCCAGACCGCTTCGTCGTCGGGTACGGGCTCGACTTCAGTGAGCGGTACCGCAACCTGCCGGACATCCTGCAGGTCGACGATCTCGCCGCGCTCCGGGCCGATCCCGACGCCCTGACGTCGTACGCACCGCCGGCGGCCTGACCCAGGCGAACCCAAAGGTTGCCCGACCACAGGCCCGTGGTTACCCTGGCCTGCAGCGCGATGATCGAGATGGAGCTGACCGGCGTCCGGGTGGAACTGCCCACGAACCAGCCCATCGCGCTGCTCCGCGAACGCGAGGGCGAGCGCTACCTCCCGATCTGGATCGGGCCCGCCGAGGCCGCGTCGATCGCCATGGCCCTGCAGGGCGTCGCCACGCCCCGCCCGATGACGCACGACCTGATGAAGTCGATGCTCGACGACCTCACGGTCCGGATCGTACAGATCGTCGTGACCGAACTCCGCGAGAGCACGTTCTACGCCGTGATCACGATGGAACGGAACGGCGACCGCTTGGAGATCTCGGCCCGGCCGTCCGACGCGATGGCGCTCGCGGTTCGGATGGCGGTTCCGATCTACGCCGCCGAGGAGGTCCTGGACGAGGCCGCGATCTTGATCCCCGGCGAAGAGGACGAAGAGGTCGAGAAGTTCCGCCAGTTCCTCGACGACGTGAGTCCGGATGACTTCGGGTCCTAAGAGCGGATCCCCGCGACGCGATCAGCCGTAGAAGAAGACCGTGACCCAGAGGGCGCCGTCGACGCGCGTGGCGCCGATCGCGACATGCTTGAAGCAGCTGTTGAGGATGTTCGCCCGGTGCTCCGGGCTCGCCATGAACGCCTTCTCGACGTCGGTGATGGTGCCGCCCGACACAGCGATGTTCTCGCCCCAACAGTGCCAGGACATGCCCTTGAGGTAGGCCGCCGCCGGGTCGGAGGTGTGCACGAGCTTGTCGCTGCTCGCCATCCACCGGGAGTGCCTGAGCGCGATCTTCGACATGTGGCGGTTGATCCCCACGTTCAGCCGGCTGAACCGGTCACGGCTGACGTTCGTCGCCTTGTACATCGCGTGCCGGTCGACCCACCGGCTGCCGCCGGCGTGCGCGGGCGCGCCCACGACGGCCGTCGTCAATGCGATGGCGACCGCCGCCGTTGTGATCAGGCGTCCGAACGTCCGCATCTGCCCCTTGCCCTCCGGTGCCGTAGGTCGGTGATGTAGTCCTGGGTGACTAGTCCAGGCATCGGCCGGTCGGGGGGCAGCCTTGAGGGCTCTTCCGGGAGGTTCTTCGCGAGTCTTCCGGGCGATCCGGGGCGTCTTGACGGGGGTGGGCGGCCCCCGTACGCTGCCGAATCACATCGTCGTGATTCCCTTCCCCGAACGGAGCGTGTCGGAATGGCCGAGCAAGGGTTCGCCGCACCCGAGGTCTGCAAGATCGTGCAGATCACGTACCGCCAGCTGGACTATTGGGCCCGGACGGAGCTGGTGACTCCCTCGATCCGCGATGCGTCCGGCAGCGGCACCCAGCGGCTGTACTCGTTCCAGGACCTCGTGACCCTCAAGGTGATCAAAAACCTGCTCGACACCGGGGTGTCGCTCCAGCGGGTCCGCAACGCCGTCGAGCACCTGCGCGACATGGACCGGCCGCTCGCCGGGGTGACGCTGATGTCCGACGGGCGGGGCGTCTACGAGGCCCACTCGCCGGAGGCGGTGGTCGACCTGCTGCAGAGCGGCCAGGGCGTGTTCGCGATCGCCATCGACCGTGTCTGGAGCGACGTCGAGAAGGCGGTGCCGAAGTCCAAGGCGGCCGCCAAGGCCGGGACCACCCGCCGCCGCGCAGCTGGAGGCGCATGAGCGCACAACCGGCGATGGAGCCATTGCCGAGCGACGAGATTCGGTTCGCCCACGCCTCGGAGCGGCAGTTCGCCCGATTGCTCGACTTCTATCAGATCGCCTGGGCCTACGAGCCAAACTCCTTCCCGATCGCCTGGGACAAGGAGGGGCAGCCAGTGCAGCGGTTCACGCCGGATTTCTACCTTCCCGAGTTCGACCTCTACATCGAGATCACGACGCTCAACCAGAAGCTGGTCACGAAGAAGAACCGCAAGGTCCGGCGGCTCCGCGAGCGCTACCCGGAGATCCGCTGCAAGGTGTTCTATCAACGGGACTACCTGTCCCTGGTTACGAAGTACGGGCTCGAGGATGCGTCGGGCTGACCACGCCGGTCATGACGCCCCTTCGTAAACTCGACGCGTGACCACCTTCACCCCGCACACCGACGACGAGGTCCGCGAGATGCTCGCGACGATCGGCGCCGGATCGGTCGACGACCTGTTCGAAGCGATCCCGCCGGACCTGCGCCTGGGCGAACCGCTCGACCTCGCTCCTGGCATGGCGGAGCAGGAGGTGGTCGAGGAGCTCGGCCGTCTGGCGACGCGGAACCGCTCGCTAGACGAACTGGTGTGCTTCGCAGGCCGCGGCGCCTACGACCACTACATCCCGTCGGTGGTGTGGGCGCTCGCCGGGCGGTCGGAGTTCTCGACGGCCTACACGCCCTACCAGCCGGAGCTCTCGCAGGGCGTCTTGCAAGCTCTGTTCGAGTACCAGTCGATGATCTGCGCCCTGACGGCGATGGACGTGTCGAACGCCTCGTTGTACGACGGCGCGACCGCGCTCGTCGAGGCGGTTCGGATGAGCCTCGGTCCGGATCTGCGGCGTGTCGTCGTCGCCGGCGGGGTCGACCCGCGGCTCGTCGAGACCGTCCGAACCTACGCCGCCGGGCCCGGGTTGCACGTCGATCAGCTCGCCGCACCCGACGGCGCCGGCGGGCTTCCCGCGTCGTTCGATGCGGACGTTGCGGCGGTCGTGATCCAGCATCCGAACGTGTACGGTGTCCTCGAGGACGTCGCCGCGTGGGCAGAGGTCGCGCACGCATCCGGCGCGCGGTTGATCGAGGTGTTCGACCCCACGTCGCTCGGCGTGATCGCCCCGCCCCGCGAGCTCGGCGCCGACATCGCCGTCGCGGAGGGTCAGTCGCTCGGGAACCAGCTCGCCTACGGCGGCCCGTACCTTGGGATCCTCGCGGCCCGGATGAGCGACGTGCGGCGGATGCCCGGCCGCATCGTCGGTGAGACGGTCGACGTCGAAGGCCGACCGGGCTTCGTGTTGACGCTGCAGGCGCGTGAGCAGCACATCCGTCGAGAGAAGGCGACGTCGAACATCTGCACGAACCAGACGCTGATGGCGATCGCCGCGACGATCTACCTCGCGTGGCTCGGTCCGGCCGGGCTCCGGGAGCTGGGGGAGAGGTGCGCGGCGAAGGCCGCCTACGCGCTCGAGTCCCTCACCGCGGTGCCGGGGGTCGAGGCGGCCTTCCCAGGCGCGCCGATCTTCAAGGAGTTCACGCTGCGGCTGCCGCATCCGGTGACGGAGGTCGTGGACGCACTGACGGCACGCGGGATCCTCGCCGGCGTTCCCGCGCCATGGCTCGGCGACGACGCGCTGATCGTCGCGGTGACCGAACGCCGATCGCGAGCGCAGATCGACGCGTTCGCCGAGGCCCTGCAGGAGGTGGTGGCGTGAGCGACGTCGGCGCCCCCGTCCGCCGGCAGGGACCTCCAGTGCCCGGGACGATCATGGCCGCCTCGCACGCAGGGCGCCGAGCGTCCTCGATGCCGGCACCGGACGTTCCGGAGGCGCCGATCCCCGCGGCGTTCGCGCGGGCGACCCCGGCGCCGCTGCCGGAGGTCGGAGAGGTCGATATCGTCCGCCACTACACACGGCTCTCGCAGGAGAACTACGGCCTCGACACGGGCTTCTACCCGTTGGGCTCGTGCTCGATGAAGTACAACCCCAAGGTCGCGGAGACCGTCGCGACCGCGCCGGGCTTCGCGCGCCTGCACCCGTTACAGCCGGATGCGACGGCGCAAGGGACGCTCGAACTGCTGTGGCGGGTGGAGCAGGCGCTGTGCGCGATCACCGGGATGGCGCGCGCGACGGTGCAGCCACCGGCCGGCGCGTGCGGCGAGATGACCGGACTATTGATCATGCGAGCGGCCCACGCCGCCGCGGGGCGCGAACGACAGACCGTCCTGATCCCCGACTCCGCCCACGGGACGAACCCCGCGAGCGTGCATCTCGGTGGGTACGACGCGGTGGCGGTGCCGTCCGGCACTGACGGACTGGTCGACGTCGACGCCCTCGAGCAGATGGTGGACGACCGCGTCGCGGGCCTGATGCTGACGAACCCGAACACCCTCGGCCTGTTCGAACGCGACATCGCGCGGATCGCGGCGGCGGTGCACGGCGTCGGCGGCTACGTCTACTACGACGGCGCCAACCTCAATGCGATCATGGGCCGTACGCGGCCGGGCGACATGGGGTTCGACATCGTCCATATCAACACGCACAAGACATTCGCGACGCCACACGGCGGAGGCGGCCCCGGCGCCGGCCCAGTCGGTGTTGTGGACAAGCTCGTGCCGTTCTTGCCGGTGCCGCGTGTCGAGCGCGGCGGCGATCGATTCGTTCTTGTCGACGACGTGCCGACGTCGATCGGACGCGTTCATGGGTTCCACGGCAACGTAGGGATCTTGGTGCGCGCCTACGTGTACCTGCTGCTCCACGGGCGAGACGGGCTGCGCGAGGTCAGCGACCGCGCGGTGCTGAACGCGAACTATCTTGCGGCCCTCGTGCGCGAGGCGTTCCCGCTCGCGTTCCCCGACACGCCGCCGATGCACGAGTTCGTGGCGACCGCGGCGCCGCTGGAGCGCGAGACGGGGCTTCGCGCCATGGACGTCGCCAAACGCGTGATCGACCTCGGCTTCCACCCCTCGACCGTCTACTTCCCGCTGGTCGTGGACGAGGCGATGATGGTGGAGCCCACGGAGACCGAATCCAAGGCGACACTCGACGCCTTCGCCGGGGCGCTCCTGCAGGCGGCCAAGGAAGCCTCGAGTGAGCCCGATCTCCTGCACGACGCGCCGGTCACCACCCCAGTTGGCAGGCTCGACGAGGCTCGCGCCGCCCGGCATCTGATCCTTCATTGGTAGGCCTGCCGCGCAAGCCTTCCCGGGGCCGGTCGGGCCCTATCTAGTCATCTTTGACCAGGAATCTCTCAAGCCCTCGAACCCCGGACCGATGAACCGGGGGAGCGGCGGCAGATGGGGCCGCCCCGGCACCGGGGGTTGGAGATGCGACGGGGTCTCGTGCGGATCGTGGCTGTGGCCGCCCTGACGAGCGGGCTGGCCGCAACGACCATCGGCGCAGCGACGCCTGCGAGCGCGCAGTTCCGGCGGACGAAGATGCTGGCCTGGGTGAACCACTCGCGCGCGGAGCACCACGTTCAGCGGCTGCGCATGGTCCGGTCTGTCGTCGGGATCGCGCACGACCACAACGTGGCGATGGCGAAGGAGGACCGGCTGTTCCACACGTCGGACATGGGATACAAGCTTCGCTCCGTCGATTGGCATGCCTGGGGGGAGAACGTCGGCGCGGGCGTGACACCGTACGGCCTGTTCAAGGCGTACATGGCGAGCCCCGAGCACCGGGCGAACATGCTGAGCTCAGGGTTCCGCCGCGTGGGGATCTCCTTCGTGGAGCGCCGCGGGATCCTCTGGTCGACGTTGATCTTCTACGGCTGAGCCGAAGCTCGGTCTGGCGCACATGAGGCCCGGGCCTTCGGCCCGGGCCTCATGTTTCGTACCGATCGTCGCTACGCCGTGTCGTCGCGGCGGCGGCGCCCGATCACCAGGGCCATGGCGCCGAGGCCCAGCAGGATCAAGGTGATCAGTCCGAGCCGTGCGGCGTCCGACCCGGTGAAGGCGGTCGGCGGCGGCGGCTTCGGCGGATTGTGCGCTGCCTTGACGATCGTGACGTTCGCGTCGTCGTTGTCCGTGACCGTCTGGCCGAGGACGTCGGTCCCGGTGGCGGTGCCCACGTTCGTGACCACGAGCTCGTCCGCCGGCAGGATCCAGTCCTTGGTCAGCGTCACCGATTGGCCCGGCTCGAGCTGGTCGAGGTCGCCGATGTGGCCGATCACGTCGTCGTCGACGCTGATGTTGTAGAGCGTTGTGTCGCCCGTGTTCGTGACGACGTAGGTGTAGGTGACCGTGTCACCCGGGTTGCCCGAGATCGGGTTGACCGTCTTCACGATCTTGATCGCCGGGTGGATCAGCTCGACCGACCAGGATGACTCGTCGGTCGTCGTCCGGCCGTCGTCGGCCGTGCCCTGCACTGTCGCCGTGTTCGGCAGCGGGTCGGGATCGGTGTCGGTCACGATGTGGCTGCACTCGTACTGCCACACCTCGCCCTGCTCGAGGGCATTGTCGCCGTCGTCACCGGAGACGTACATCGGCGCGTCCTCGTTGCAGTTCGGGTCGCTGACGGTGACGTTGAACAGTGTCTCCGGCGTCGTGAGCTGCACCGCGAAGTGGTAGGTGATCGTGTCACCAACGTGCGCGAGGTCGGGGCCTGACTTCACGATGTCGATGCCTAGCGGCGAGCAGTTCACGTCGATCGATGCGCTCGCCTTGTCGCCGTCACCGTTGGAGATCGTCACCGTGGCGGTGTTGTCGATCTCGCCGCACGTAGTGGCATCGGTGGCCGACGTGATGTGCACCGAGTAGCTGGACTCGGCAGACATGTCCCCGAAGTCGCAGACCAGGTCGCCCTGCGTGATCTTGCAGAGCTGCTGCCCGGTGCCGCCGTCGATCGACCAGTCGAGGCCGGGGTTGGTCGGCAGCGGGTCGTCCAGATGGACGTCCTTGGCTGTGCCGGGTCCGGCGTTCGCGACCGTGATCGTGAACCCGACCTGGTCGGCCGCGTCCGCGGTCGTGTCGTCGGCCGTCTTGGTCACCGAGATCGAAGGGCAGTCGACCGCGATCTGGGCGCTCGAAGTGTTGTTGGCGAGTTCGTCCTGCGACTCGTTGCTCGCGGAGACGGATGCGGTGTTGTGCAGGGTGCCGCAATCAGCCGCGTCGGTCGTCCCGCTCACGTGGATCGTGCGGGTCGCACCCGAGGCCAGTTCGCCGAAGTCGCAGGTCAGCACGCCGGCCGTGATGGAGCAGTCGGCGTTGTCTTGGTGCCAGTCCACGCCGCCCGGCAGGGTGTCGGTCAGCGAGGCAGCCTTCGCAACGCCCGGTCCGTTGTTCGTGACCACGATCGTGAACGCGGCGGGGTCGCCCGCGCTGATCGTCCCGTTGTCCGCGGTCTTCACGACCTGGAGGTCGGGGCAGTCGACCGCGATCTGGGCGCTCGAAGTGTTGTTGGCGAGTTCGTCCTGCGACTCGTTGCTCGCGGAGACGGATGCGGTGTTGTGCAGGGTGCCGCAATCAGCCGCGTCGGTCGTCCCGCTCACGTGGATCGTGCGGGTCGCACCCGAGGCCAGTTCGCCGAAGTCGCAGGTCAGCACGCCGGCCGTGATGGAGCAGTCGGCGTTGTCTTGGTGCCAGTCCACGCCGCCCGGCAGGGTGTCGGTCAGCGAGGCAGCCTTCGCAACGCCCGGTCCGTTGTTCGTGACCACGATCGTGAACGCGGCGGGGTCGCCCGCGCTGATCGTCCCGTTGTCCGCGGTCTTCACGACCTGGAGGTCGGGGCAGTCGACCGCGATCGTGACGGGGCCTGTGGATGGGCTGCCGTCGTTGCCGCTGATGGCGCTAGCCGTGTTCACCACGTCACCGCAGGTGCCGCCGGTCGTCGGCGAGGTCAGATGCACCATCACCGACGCGCCGGCCGCGATCGAGGGGAACGTACAGGTCAGGACGCCGTTCGTGATCGAGCAGTCCTGGGCTCCAGTCCCGCCGTCGATCGACCAGCTGAGGCCATCATTGGTCGGCAGCGTGTCGCTCACGACGACATCCGTGGCGGCACCTTGGCCGCTGTTCGTCACCGTGATCGTGTAGCCGATCGGATCGCCCGCGCTCACCGACTGATCGTCGGCGATCTTCGTGAGGTTGAGGCTCGGGCACAGCACCGTGATCGTGGCGCTGTCGGAGTTGTTGCCCTGGTTCGCCTCCGGCTCGTTCGAGGACGACACGGTCGCGGTGTTGAGCAGCACCTTGCAGTCTTGCTGATCGGTCTTGCCGCTCACGTGCACCGTCCGGCTCGCTCCAGCGTTGAGATCGCCGAACTGGCAGGAGAGCGTGCCGTTCGAGATCGAACAGACCGCGCTGTCGTCCTGCCATGCGACCCCTGAGGGGAGCGGGTCGCTCAGAGTCACGTTCTTGGCGACGCCTGGGCCGTTGTTGGTCACTGTGATGGTGAACGCTGCGGTGTCGCCGGCGTCGATCACGTCCTTCTGCGCGGTCTTCGTCACGATCACGTCCGGGCAATCGAGCGCGGTCGAGATCGCAACCGATGCGTTCGCCGTCGACAGGGTCGCACCCCGGTCACCGAGCACGGTCGCCGTGTCGGCAAGCGTGGCATCCCCGCTCGTCGGCTTGGCGACGCGGACGGTCTTGAAGAAGTGGAACGTCGTGGACTGGCTCACGGAGCCTGAGGTCCACAGCACCGGCCGGGTCGTGTAGCCGGTCGTGCCTGGGGCGTAGGTCTCCAGCGCGCCGTCGTTGAACGCGTAGGTCCCGGTAGCAGAGCCGGCGTCGATGCGGTACTGGACGTCGGGGTTGCCCGAGATCGATTCGAGGTCCGTAACGACCACCGAGCTGTCGGCGTTCGAGGTGTTGACCGCCACGTTGGCCTGCGCGGTCGCCGTCGTGTTGCCGGGGATCTGCACGTTCGGGAAGGCGTGGTCCGTGTACACGGCGGTCGCCTTGTCGCTGTAGACGTTGGCGGCGCCGTTCGCGACCTCGATCTCATGCACGAGCGTGACGCTGCTCTCCGCCGCGACCGACGTGAGCGGGAACGTCTTCGGATTCGTCCCGGACAGCGCGGTCGCGAGGGTCGAGGACCCGACCGCTCCCTCGAAGATCGAGTCGCTGATCGTGACGTCGACGATCCGGTGGGCCGGGTTTGTGGCCGTGATCTCGGCGTGCACGATCGTGTTGCCGCTCTGCTGGACGGTCTTGGTGACCGTCACGTCGATCTGGACGGTCTTGGATGTCGGGTTGTTCGGGTTGCATGTCTGCGGGAAGTTGATCGACGTCGGGGTCGCTTGCTTGCTTACGCGCCACACGTTCCCCGCGCCCTGGGTTGCGGTCTCCGTCTTGGACAGCTCCTGGGGCGAGATCTCCTTCACGGGGATCGAGACGTCCTGGGCGCCGATGCCCCCTGTCGAGAAGTCGGCCTGGGCAAGGTTCGAGTGCAGCGACGAGCCGGGGTACAGGTGCGAGCCGAGCGCCAGCCGCTCGGCCCAGTCGATCACGCACGTCGTGCCCTTGGCCTGGTGCACGTGCAGCGTGCGGTAGATCGAGGTGTCGGTCCCTCCGATCCCTGGGGTCTTCGCTCCCTGCGCGGAGGAGGACACGCTGCACGAGGCATCGGACTTCGCCGCATTCACCTCTGGCACGGTGAGAAGGTCGTAACCGGGGTGCCCGCCGTTTTCGCCGTCGGCCGTGATGTTGAAGTCGTAGTCGGTCGTGGTCCCGGCCTGCGAGCCAGCCGTCGTCGTCACGCGATGGGGCACGAGGTCGAGCTCGTTCCAGCCCTTGCCGAGGTTGCCGCTCGTGTAGGCGGCGTCGGGGCAGACGAACTTGCCGGCGATCGGCAGGGTGATCGACCCGTTGTTCCGGCATCCCTCGAGGTTGATGCCCACGTGGTTCGGGGCGACGGTCGCGGCAGCTGCCACGAGTACATGTTGTCCGATCTTGCGTGTGGTCTGGGGGCCAGCGGGTTTCGCCGAGTTCCCTGTCGACACCTGGCCCATCGTCAGCGAGGGCGAACCTGCGTTGGCAGGCAGGACCGCCTGGCCGAAGCCGACCGCGAAGACCAGCAGCGAGCAGAACGCGGTGACGAGCGCACGACGCCCGCTGCGCCCGCGCGTGATGCGATGCGATCTCATCCGGTTATCCCCCAGGTCCAAGGTCCTCATCCTCCGAAGCCGTGTTCTTCGAGACGCGGGAGGGACGCCATGCGCCCGACCTCTGTCTCCCCACGTCAGAAGCTACGCCGACACCTGGGGGACAGCATCGGGCGAAGGGTGTGACCCGGCGCCCCTGCCTGGGTCGTAGACCATTCGGACCTGGTTGGCGATGAGTGTGGCGGCGCAATGCGTATCAGACAACGTGCTGATCATGCAGAGGAGTGGCCAGCCCGGCCTCGAGAACGTCGGTTGCGGTTAGCTGCGTCGGCGGGCGGCGAGGAGCAACGACGCAACGCCAACGACGGCAAGGACCACTGCGGCGACGCCGGGGAGCGTGGCGTCGCCGCCCGTGAACGCCGTCCCGTCTCCGCTCCCGCTCGAGCCGCCGTTGTGCGCGTCGGCCGGCGCGACGATCGTGAGGTTCGCGTGATCGCTCGCGGTCACTCGATGCCCGCTCGGGTCGCGTCCGGTGGCGGTGGCGGTGTTCGTCACCCATACCTGTGTGGCCGACAAGCTGCGCGGCATCGAGAAGCTGACGCTGTGGCCGGGTGCCAGCCGTGCGACGGAGCCGATGGCGCCGAGGTGGTCATCGGTGACGATCACGTTGATCAATGTCGAGTTGCCGGTGTTCCGAACGGCGTAGCGGTAGGTGACGCTCGCGCCGACGACACCACTGACGGGGTTCGGCGTGACCGTGATGGAAAGCTTGGGCTTGAGGACGCGGGTGGCCGCCCGTGCGCTCGCGTGCGCCGAGCCCGCAGCGGACGAAGCGTGCACCGTCGCCATCGTCGAGAACCAGTCGGGAGTGTTGGCCCGTACGGCGTGGGTGCAGTGATACGTGCGGGCCACACCGGGGGAGAGGGTCCCGCCGCCGTTTCCGTGCGGCGCGCTGTCGCACCCTGGATCGCTCACGGTTACATGATCGAGCGCGATCGCGCCGCTGTTCGTCACACGCATGGTGAGGGGAACCGTCGAGCCAGCGTGGGCAAAGGACGGCGCCGTCTTCCTGATCTCGATGGACGGGGGACAGGTCACGGTGTCGGTGACCGAGCCCTCGTTGTTGCCCTGAGCGGCTGCGGGTTCGTCAGACGCCATCACCGACGCGGTGTTCGTCAGGGACCCACATCGGACGTCTCCTGCGAGCTTCACCCCGAACGTGACGGCCGCGTTGGATCCTGCGGCCAACGATCCGCGTGTGCACGTGACGGACCAGCGCTCCGGATGGCCCGTGCCCGCCGACGAGACGACCGTGCACTGTCCACCGGGGAAGGTGGGGACCAGCGTGGTGACACGTACCCCGAGTGGAAGATCGTCCTGCACCTCGATGTCGTGCGCGGTGGCCCCGCCAACGTTTCCGACCGAGAGGGTGTAGGTGAACCCGTCTCCGACGCTCAGCGGCCCGGACGCGTCTGAGGTCTTCGCGATCGTGACGTCGGGGGAGTTCGTCGCGGCCGCCGGACCGATGAGTGCCCAGGACCAGGCCGACGCAACCGTCAGCACAACCGAGATGCGAAAGGCACGCCCAACGAGCCCGTTCCGAGTCTTCACGTTTCCCATCCACCCCTGACGAGCTGCGCCCGCCGTCTCGCCGTTCGAGCGAACCTATGTGCCGGCTGCGGCCTACGCCATCGGTCGAACGAACTCGCCCTTCGGCGTTCGGCCTCATCGAGCACTTCCGGCGGCAACCATGGCAGCCGGGAAGGGGCGATTCAACGTCCCAAGGCGCGCCACCGGCATCGCCGATCTGAAAGGGATACGCAGTCTGATCCAGATCTCGGATAACGTTACATAACGTCCATTATGGGCGTTCGCTGTGGAAGGGCCAGCTAGGGGCCTCAAGCTGGCTCGCGGGTATGGAACCGAAGATCCCAGCCCCAACGAGTGACCTTCCAGAGGGCTTCGACCACGATGCTCTTGGAGATCTTCGACTCGCCGTAGACCCGCTCGCGGAACGTGATCGGCGCTTCGCCGACGTCATATCCGAGCCGGTGTGCGCGCGAGACCAGCTCGATCTGGAACCCGTAGCCGTCCGAGGCGAACGGATCTCGCAGCAGGTCTTCCAGGAGCTCCCGGCGGTAGACGCGGTATCCGCTCGTGGCGTCGTGGATCGGCAACCCGAGCATGAACCCTGCGTAGGCGTTGCCGCCCCTGGAGAGGGCCACGCGAGACCTGCTCCAGTCGGTGACCGACCCGCCCGGGATGTACCGGCTCCCCACGACGAGGTCGTTGCGCTGGGCGGCCGCGAGCAGTCCCGGGAGCTCCGCAGGATCGTGCGACAGGTCGGAGTCCATCTCGATTGCCACGTCGTACCCCTCGGCGATCGAGGTGCGGAAACCCTCCAGGTACGCGCTCGCCAGGCCCGACTTGGCCGTGCGCTCCAGCAGCCTGACCCTCGGTTCGGTGGCGGCGATCTGGGCGACGAGCTCCCCTGTCCCGTCTGGTGATGAGTCGTCCACCACCAACACGTCGATCCCCTCGGTCGCAAGGACACCGCGGATCGCCTGCTCGATCGTGCCGCGCTCCTCATAGGTCGGAAGGACCGCCAAACCGCGCACCGGCTCGGGCAACGGGCCCGGCGCGGGTCGCGTCGTGCGACGTCGGGGGGCGAACAGCAGACTCATCGCGACGATCACCAAACAGACGGCGGGGAACCAGTCCCCGTACCGGACGTAGAGGGTCCACGTGGTAGACGGGCGGACCTGGCCAGGGAGGATACCGGGGACGAACAGCCGGGTGTCGCCGACGACCCGTCCGTCGGTGTCGATGAACGCGCTGATCCCCGACACCGCCGCGTCGACCACCCACCGGCCGGTCTCGACCGCGCGCATCCGGCTCATCTCGAGGTGCTGGTCCGCCGCGGCCGTGAACCCGTAAGACGCGTTGTTCACCGGCACGACGAGGAACTGCGCGCCCTCGCGCACCATGGTCCGCGGGATATCGGGGAACGCGTTCTCGAAGCAGATCGGGGTCCCGTAGCTCGGCAGGCCCGGCTGCGTGATCGTGTGGATGTTGGTGCCGGGTGTCCGGTCGACCGGGATCTGCTTGATCGCGCTGATCCATGAGAGGTGCCGCCGCCACGGCACGTACTCGCCGAACGGCACCAGGTGCACCTTGTCGTACTGATCGACGACCTTCCCGGACGCATCGAACGCAAGGACGCTCGTCCGCTGCGTGCCGTCGGGAAAGTTCACGACCGCGCCGACCGTGGTCGGCACGCCCACCTGTGCGATGGCATTCTGTACGGCAGCGAACGTCGCCGGGTCGGCGAGCGCTCCGGGATCGAGCGCCCCCTCCCCCCACACCGCCAGGTCCGGCGGCGTCTGGCCCGCGAGGGTCTGATACTCCTCGATGTTCCGGCGCGCCACGGTGATGTCCTCTTGTACCGGTGATGTGCCTGGCGGGATCCGGACGTCGACCTGGACAACCGCGATCGTCACCGGATCGCCGGTCGGCGCGGGCAGCGGGATCAACGCCGGCGCGAGGATCAGAACGGTCGCGGCGACCACGAGGGCGATCCGAACCCCTCCCCTCCCCCGCCGGGCGAACCAGCTGGCGACCGCCGCGTTCGCGAACACGACGACGAAGGTGACGCCCCAGACCCCGGTCACCGAGGCGAGGCGCACGAGGGCCCGATCGTCCACCTGCGAGGTGCCGAGACTGGCCCACGTGAAGCCGCCGAGCGGCCACATGCCGCGCAGCCATTCGATCGCGGTCCAGGCGGCGGCGATGCCGATCGCCCCCCAGACGGGGTGGTCACGCCGCACGATCGAGGTCGCGATCGCCCCGAACACCGCGATCGATGCGGCCGACAGGGTGACCAGCGCGCTCCACGCGAGCGCGCCGAACAGGAAGATCCAGTACAGCGTCGCGCCGAACATCCCGACGCCGAAGCAGAAGCCGAGCAGGAGTCCCCGTGGGACCGTGCGCTCGCGGAGAAGCAACAGAAGCGGCGCGACGCCGACGAAGGCGATCGGCCATGCGCCGACGGGCGGGAACGCGAGCGAGGTGGCGAGGCCGGCGGCGAACGCCGCGATGCACCCGAGGCCCAGCGACGGCCGCGGGTGCGGGGTCACATCAGGCGCAGTCGCGGCAGAGCATCTTCTTCTTATCCGCGAGCTGGCTCCGATGCTTCACCAAGAAGCAATTCCGGCACATGAATTCAGTCTCCTGCATCGGAACGACCTTGGTGTCGATCGCCTCGGCGCGGTCGTCGCGGGCGAGATCAAGGGGAACGACCTCCTCGTCGTCGACCGCCTCTTTGACGGTCTCAGAGGCCTCCTGTTTGGCCAGCAGGTCCTGGATCGACTCGACATTCTCGAGGCCCGGTTCGGGCGGGACCGTCGCATCCTCGAGGTCCTCCGCCGTGGGCTCGGCGTCTTCTTCGTCGCCGGGGAGCTCTTCTTCCTCTTCAGCGAGTTCTTCGATGTCGTCTGGCATGTGCTGGGTCGTGCCTTCCGTCCGCGGGAGGTGTGGGGGGTTGCCTCCCTGGCAGCTGCGCATCCTACAACGGGTCCGTGCGAACGTTGGGGAGGTCTCGCCACGTGCAGAAAGGACCCAAGAGACGGCTCCCGTCCGCCGCGCCGGGGCGCCGCGATCGTGTGCTCGCCTCTTGGGTCCGGCGTCACCGCCGGGGCGGCAACGCACCTCCGGACGCTACGCAACCGGGTGTTGGCCGGTCAAGCGCGAGTGCCATGAAAGTGTGACAAAGGCCTCACGAGAGCCAGACTTCCCTGCCGATCGAGACCGTGAGGATGGGGCGGAGGCCCGCGACGTCGTCGACCGTCAGCGGGTCCGCATCGTAGGCGACGAGGTCGGCGTGCATACCCGGTTCGAGCACGCCCTTCTTCTCTTCGTGGTGTGCGAGCCGCGCACTCCCCGTGGTGTGGATCCGGATCGCGGCGGCCCGGTTCAGGCGCTGCGTCGGGTCATGGTGGGTCTCCATCGCCCGGATCGTCGCCCATGGATCGACCGGCACGACGGGCGCATCGGAGCCGACCCCAACTTCCAGCCCTCGCTCCAAGATCGTGCGGATGGGGTTCATCGCCCAGGCGCGATCGGGGCCCACGCGGCGTTCGTACAGCGCGCCGGGGATCCCCACGCCGCGTCGAACGCCGGCTGCATCGAGATGCCCAGCCCGAGCATCGCGGCCCGCTCGATCTGCGCGAGGGTCGGCATCTCGAAGTGCTCGATCCGATGTCGCCGGGCGCGGAAGTGCCGGCGCTCGCGCGAGTCGAGGCGGCGGTAGATCCGCTCCCACGCCCCGAGGACCTGCTCGATCGCCCGGTCACCGATCGCGTGCATGCCCACCTGGAGGCCGGCGTCATGTCCGTCGCGGAAGAACCCCTCGAGGATCTCCTCGTCGAACGCGAGCTCGCCGCGCCCGTCTCCGTCGACATACGGGTCGCTGATCGCGGCCGTGCGAGCGCCGAGCGATCCGTCCGTGGCGAGGTCGCCCCCGATCGCGCGCAGGTCCAGCTCGACAGCCTTGGGGACGTCCATCATCCCGAGCACAACCTCGACCGAGACCGGGAGGTCGAGCCGGTGTGTCCGCAGGGTTTCGAGATCCGAACGGGCCGAACTCGAGTGGGAGCGCCATCTCGTGCACCGTCGTGACCCCGTGGCTCGCCGCCCGGGCCGCCCCGGACAGTTGGAACGCCTCGATCGCGTGTTCGCTCCGGGCGGTCGCCGTCCAACGGCCGATCAGGCGGTTCGCCGTGCCGGTGACGACGCCGGTTGGTCCGCCGGCCTCGTCCCGCTCCACACCCGGGGTGTCGAGCGCGTCGGCGAGGCTCAGGGCCGCCGTGTTGAGCAAGGCGACGTGGCCGTCTGTCCGGCGGATCACGAGCGGCGCCGAACTCACGTCGTCGAGCTGCCGCAGGGTCGGCAGGGTTGGGTCGGTCCACCGCGTCTCGTCGTAGCCCTGCAGCGCGACCACGTTCCCGGTCGTTCCATGGGCCCGGTCGCGGGCGATCGACAGAAGCTCGTCCGCCGATCCTGCCGACGCGACGTCCTCGTTCTCGGCCGACACGCCGAGACTCGTCAGATGGACATGGGAGTCGACGAAGCCGGGCACGATCGTCGCGCCCGGCAGATCGACCACCCGGTCGGCGTCGGGCGGATCGCCGGCGCCGACGCGCTCGACGTGTCGCCCATCCACGAGGACCCAGTCGCCTGTAGGCGGATGGCCGAACGTGTGCACGCGTGCCGCGCGGTAGAGGGATCTCACGACCCGCGCATGATGCCACGGCCGGTCCACGCCACGGGCGATCCTGCGGCATCGAGCGCATCCGTCGTTCGTTTGCCCTCGTGCTCCCGCATGCCGAGCTCGAGGAGCGCGTCACGCCAGGCCCGCGACCCGCGAGCGACGGCGTCCCGGTCGCCGGCGAACACCACGTCGTCGACCCAGCGAACGGGCAGGCACCCGGCGACGCGCGCACGCTCGTCGGCGAGGGACAGCACGGCGTCCGCAACGACGGCGGACGTGGGCGGACCGATCGGGATCCGAACCCCCCCGCCTCGCGGTAGCGCCGGATCGCGCGAAGCAGCGGCGCGGGATCTCCGCCGTCCCCTGCCGCCGCGAGCCGGATCGCCCGTTCTCCGATCGACGGGAAGCAGTCCTCGACGTCGGAGCTCAGGACGCTTGAGGCCCCGGCGGCGCGGCCTCTGATCGCGGTGCGCCACCGCCGGCGCTCCACCGTCAAGGGGACCGTCCGCCCCGGCGCCGGCGAGCCGAACACCGTCGGCCCGGGCCGGGTGTTGGGGAACGCGAGGGCGACGGCACGTTCGAAGCGGCGGCGTTCGTGGGGGTCGAGTCGCGTCATCTCGCGGCGCTTGCCCGCCGGCGACGTCCACCTCTCCAGTTGCATCGCACCGACCTCTCCGTGTGCGCCGCGAGGGAGGTGCGAGCGAGGCAGCAGCAGACCACACCCGTCCGCGCGGAACCATCCCCGGACCGGGGGAACCGCATCTCCCCCGCTAGGATGGGCCGGTGCTCGACGAGCGCGATCTTGAGATCGTCACCGCACTGCGCGAAGACGCACGGGCGACATATGCGGACATCGCCGCGCGGGTCGGCCTGTCCGCATCCTCGGTCCACGAGCGGGTGCGCAAGCTCGAAGCCAACGGGGTCATCACGGCCTATCGGGCCGTGGTCGAGCCCGAGTCGCTCGGCTTGTACGTCACGGCGTTGATCGCGGTCACACCGCTGGATCCGCAGCAACCTGACGATCTCCCCGAACGCCTCGCCGACCTCCCCGAGGTGGAGGACTGCCTGAGCGTCGCCGGCGAGGCCAACTACATCCTCAAGGTGCGCACCCGCAGCACGAACCACCTCGAGGAGCTGATCCGGCGACTCCGCGAGAAGGCGGGCGTGAGTACCCGCACGACGATCGCCTTGTCGATCCCCTTCGAGGGCCGGCCCGTCGGTCTGTGACGGGCCAACGCGCCCGATGCCATATCCTGGCCGGATGCGGCTCTACGACTCGCTGACGCGCACCCTCCAAGAGGTGGACCCGATCGAACCGGGCCACGTGAAGATGTACGCCTGCGGCCCGACCGTCTACCGGTACGCACATCTCGGGAATCTCCGGAGCTTCATGCTCTACGACCTGATCCGCCGCGCGCTCGAGCTCGAGGGCTTCACGGTCACGGAAGTGATGAACATCACCGACGTTGGTCACATGACCGACGAGTCATCAGCCGAGGCCGTCGACAAGATGCAGCTGGCAACCGAGGACGAGGGCCTCACCCCGGAGCAGATCGCGCAGAAATACACCGGTGCGGTGTTCGACGATGCGACGGCGCTCGGGATCCGGCCGGCCGACCTCTACCCGAAGGCGACCGAGCACATCCAAGAGATGATCGACCTCACCCAGACGCTGGTCGACAAGGGCCACGCGTACATCGTCGACAACGGCTCGGTCTACTACGACGTCACGAGCTTCGAGGGCTACGGGAAGCTCTCGGGGAACACGCTCGACAAACTCCGGGAGGGGCACCGCGACCTCGAGACCGATCCCCGGAAGCGCCACCCCGCGGACTTCGCGCTCTGGAAGGCGGCCGGCCCGGGACGTCTGATGCGCTGGCCGAGCCCATGGGGCGAGGGGTTCCCGGGATGGCACATCGAGTGCTCCGCCATGTCGATGAAGTACCTCGGCGACCGGTTCGACATCCACACCGGGGGCACGGACCTGCGGTTCCCGCACCACGATGACGAGATCGCCCAGTCCGAGGGCGCGGTCGACCATCAAGTGGTGTCGATCTGGGTGCATGCCGGCCATCTGCGCCAGTCGGGACAGAAGATCGCGAAGTCGACCGGGAACGTCGTGCTGGTGAGGGACCTGCTCGAGCGCGACTTCGATCCGCTGTCGTTCCGATGGCTGTGCTTCCAAACGCAGTACCGCTCCGAGATGGACTTCACGTGGGATGCGATGGCCACTGCCGACCAGCGAGTGAAGCAGCTGCGCCGCCACATGGCGGGGTGGGCGCCCGCCGCAGCCGAGCGCGGCGATGCCGCGACGGCATACGACGCCCGCGTGCGCGAGGCGCTCGCCAACGACCTCCACATGCCGGGCGTCGTCGCGATCGTGAACGAGCTCGTTCGCGATCCGAACGTGCCTTACGGCGAGAAGTACGCGCTGCTCGTCGAGTGGGACCGGGTGCTCGGGCTCGACCTCGAACGCGAGGCGACCAGCGGCTGGGAGCCGACGGCGGAGATGCGGTCCAAGATGACCGACCGTGATGTCGCGCGAGCGGCGAAGGACTACGCGAAGTCGGACGCGCTCCGGGACGAGCTCGCAACCATGGGCCTCGAGGTGATGGACACGCCCGAAGGAACCTCCGTCCGCCCGCGCTGATTCAGTCCACGGTCACCAGGTCGCGCGACGTCGTGTTGAGCGATTCCACGCCGTCGTCGGTCACAGCGACGATGTCCTCGATCCGAACGCCGAGCTCTCCCTCGAGGTAGATCCCCGGCTCCACGCTGAACGTCATCCCGGGCTCGAGGACCGTGCGATCGCCCGTGGTCGCGTACGGCGGCTCATGCACCTCGAGGCCGATCCCGTGCCCCGTGCGATGGACGAACCGATCGCCGAAGCCGGCGGCATCGATCAGCGTGCGCGCCGCCCGGTCGACCGACTCGATCTCGACCCCCGGGCGAACCGCCTCGGTGGCGACCCGCTGCGCCTCCGCCACTACCCCGTGGACAGCCCGCAGCCGCTCGCCCGGTTCCCCCACGACGACCGTGCGCGTCGTGTCGCTGAAGTAGCCGTCGACCGACCCGCCGAAGTCGATCACCACGCCGTTGCCGTCGCCGATCACCCGCTCCGTCGGCGCGTGATGTGGGGAGGCGGCGTTCGGCCCGGACGCGACGATCATGAAGTCGGCGGTGTCGTGCCCGCGCGATACGAGCAGTTCGCCCAGCGTCGCGGCGACCGCTCGCTCCGTGCGCCCCGCGAGCGGTTCGGATAGCAGGTCGCCGAGCGCAGCGTCGGCCGCGGCGGCCGCTCGATGAAGGGCGTCGAGCTCGGCTTCATCCTTGCAGGCCCGCATCGCACCCACGATCGGCCTCGCCGACGTCCACGCGGCCCCGGGCAACGCACGCTGAAGCGCGAACACGTGTGAGCCCCAGATCCGCTCGCCGACGAAGACCGTGCCGCCGCCCTGCACACGCGACGCGATCAGCGCATACGGATCCTCGTCGTCTCGCCAGGGCATGAACTCCAGGGCATCGGCCGCCGGAGCCGCCGCCGCGAGCGGGCGTTCGAGCTCGGGGACGATCAACGCCACGTCGCCGCCGGCGTCGATCACCAGCACGGTCGGACGCTCGAGCGGCATCGGTTCGTAGCCGATCAGGTACCGCAGATCGGGCGACGGGGCGACGAGCAGCGCGCTGCCGCCGGCGTCGGCGAGCCTCGACGCCGCCTCTCGAAGACGTGCGCGATGGTCGGCCTGCATGGTCAGACCTTCAACAGGATCTGCTGGGGCACGACCTGGAACGTGACCGGCGTCGTCCCCAGGCGTTGCCCGTCCGCGACCACCGGCAACGCGCGGGCGGGCGACGTCACATCGATCTTCAGCTTCGCGTGCACCTCGGTGATCGAGGGGTCGGGCACATGGTCGCCGTGCCGGAAGATGCGCGGCAGGAGCCGATACGCGTTCGACTTCGGTCCCGTGAACACGAGTCCGTCGAGCACGCCGTCGCCGGGGAACGACCGGGGCGACAACCTGATGCCCCCGTCGGTGAACTGACCGTTCCCGATCACCACGCTCCAGGCGTCGAGCTCGATCGTCCGGCGGTCGGTTCCGATCGCAACCGGTGTGACGTGGGTCCGCGTATAGGCGCGCCAGAACGCGGTGAATCGCTTCAGGTTCTGGAAGCGCGCCCCGCCGCGCGTCGCGGCGATCGTGGCCGCCGCGTGGAAACCGATCTCCGCAACGTTGTGCGCGTACCGGATCGTCCGAGCACCGTCCCGGCCGGTGACGGCGATCTTCATAAGGTCGAACGGATACGTGTCGGCGCCGGCGAGGTGGTCGATCGCGCGCTCCGTGTCACCCGGGAGCCCGAAGCTGAGAGGCAGGTCGGAGCCCGACCCCGCCGCGATGACGCCGAGCACCGGCGCTTCCACGATCGGCCGCCCCTCCCGGAACATCCCGTTCACGACCGCCTGCACCGTCGCGTCGTCTCCGACGGCGGCGAGGAACCGATACCCCTCGTCCAACGACGCCGCGCTCAGCCGGCGGAGCTCCTCCGACGAGCCCACGACGTGGAGGCGGTACTCGAGCCCGCGCGCCTCCAACGCGTGCTCGACCGCGCCGACCTCGTTCGCGACGGCGCCGTGCCCCGCGCGCGGGTCGAGCAGGACGGCGAGCGGCCCGAACGGGCTGGTCGTGGGGCTCATGGGGCGCTCATCGTAGCGATACACCCGTGTAGCCGACGACGCCGCGGGCGACCGCCTCGCGTGCCGCGCGAGCGCCGGCCGCGGTCGCGGGTTCCGACACGTCCTCGATCTGGCGGAGCAGGTCGATCAGCTGCTTGCAGTTGCGTACGAAGTCCCCCGGCGCCATCTCGGTCTCTTCGAGCACAGCCTCGAGCGCGGCGCCCTCTGCCCACGCGTGCGCCGTCGCCGCGAACCCCGATTCGAGTTCGCGGCAGAGCTGCACCTCGTGCGCGTCCTCGGCCCGGCGGATCTGGCGCCAGAGCCGCTGGAGCCGTTCGTAGCCGTCCTCGAGCCGCACGTTCGGGAGCGTGCCTGGCAGCGGCGTCCGTTCGCGCGCCTCGTACACGACCGTGGACACCAGCGCGGCGATCTCGCTCGGTTCGAGGTCCTCGAGCACGCCGCTCGCCAACGCCTCCCCCACGAGGAGGTCTCCTTCGCCGTAGATCCTGGTGAGCCGGCGCCCCTTGTCGGTGAGCCGCCAGCCGTCGACGTAGCCGAGTTCGGTCAGCACACCGAGGACCCGGTCGAAACGACGCGCGAGCGTCTCGGTGCGCACGCGGATCCTGCGGTCGACGCCGCCGATCTGCGTGATGAGCTTGTCCGCACGCTCCGCCCACCGTTCGTGCGTCTGGCGGTCCGGGCAGGCGTGGCACGGGTGCGCGCGCGCCTGGGCGTCGAGCGCTGCCGCACGTCGCTCGACCTCGGGGTCGACCGCCGGCGCGGACCGTCCCCGCGGCGGGCGCACGTGCAGCGAGGTGAGCGCGGCCGCCACGTCCCTCCGGTACCGCGCGCTCCGCGTCGAGCCGGACCGAGGGAGCGCGATCCGTGTCAGCGCCGCGGGCGGGTCCACGAAGTCGTGCGCGGCCAGCCGGAAGAACGAACGATCGTCGGTCAGCACGGTTGGCCGCCCCTCGCGGACGGCCAGCACGACCGCGAGGGATCCGCCATCGCGGCTCTTCGGCACCGCGATCACGTCGCCGGGCGTGAGCGCGCCGAGCGCTCGCCGGACCCCGTCGGACCGAGAGGTCCGTCCTCGGCGGTCGTCGCTCCGCAGCCGCCTGGCTTCCCTGCGAAGGGTCCAGTACTCGTCGAAGTCGCCCCGGTCGCAGACGAGGTGCTCCTGGTACCCGGCGAGCGCCTCCTTGTCCCGCTGACGCGATCGTTCCAACGCGACGACTCCCCGGTCGGCGAGGAACTGTGCGAACGAGCTGTTGAGCATCTCGTGCGCTTGTTCGGGCGTGTAGGTGCGGACCAGGTTGACCGCCATGTTGTACGAGGGCCGGAACGACGACGTGAGGTCGTAGGTCCGCGTGGCCGCGAGCCCCGCCACGCGCTCGAACGGGACCTGCCGTTGATAGACCACGACGGCGTGGCCGAGCGCGTCGATGCCGCGCCGCCCGGCGCGACCCGTCAGCTGTGTGTACTCCCCCGGCGTCACGAGCTCGTGGCGCTCACCCTGGAACTTCCAGAGGTCCTCGATCACGACGGTCTTCGCCGGCATGTTGATCCCGAGCGACAGGGTCTCGGTCGCGAACACCACCTTGATCAACCCGGCCTCGAAGAGTTCCTCGACCGCCTCCTTGAACACGGGCAACATCCCGGCGTGATGCGCGGCCACGCCGGCCGACGCCGCCTCGAGGAACGTTGGGAAGCCGAGCGCTGCGAGGTCGGCGTCGTCGATCCAGGCCGCGCGCTCCTCGATCCGATCGCGGATCCGGTTCGCCTCGTCGCGCGTCGTCAGCCGGATCCCCGACTCCAAGAGCCAGCGCACGCTCTTGTCGCACCCTGCCCGGCTGAAGACGAAGTAGATCGCCGGCAGCATGCCGGCGCCCTGGAGGACGTCGACGACGTCTTCCCGCCGGGGGACGAACGCGCGGCCACCCGGACGCCGACCCTGCCGCCGCCCGGTGGAGCGGTATCGCACCTCCTCGCGATCGAGCGCGACGACGTACGGGTTGGGCACGAGGGCGCCGCGCTCCTGCACGTGCATCGGGTGCAGGCGGTGCCCGACGAGGTAGTGATGCTCGAGTGGGACCGGCCGCTGCTCCTCGATCACGACGTCTGTGTCGCCGCGCAGGGTCCCGATCCACTCGCCGAACTCCTCCGCGTTGCTGATCGTCGCGGACAGGCAGACGACCGAGACCGACGGCGGGAGGTGGATCAGGACCTCCTCCCACACGGCGCCCCGATACGGATCCTGCAGATAGTGAACCTCGTCCATCACGACGGTCTGCAGGCCGGTGAGCGTGTCGCTCCGCTCGTAGAGCATGTTTCGGAGCACCTCGGTCGTCATCACGACGATGGGCGCCTCGCCGTTGATCGTGTTGTCGCCGGTGAGCAACCCGACCCGGTCGCGCCCGTGGGCGTCGACCAGGTCGCCGAACTTCTGGTTGGACAGCGCCTTCAGCGGCGTCGTGTAGAAGCATTTGCGGCCGCCGTCGAGCGCCCGGGCGACGGCGAACTCGGCGACGACGGTCTTCCCCGCTCCCGTCGGTGCGGCGACCAAGACCGAGCGTCCTTCGCCAAGCGCGTCGATCGCCCGGAGCTGGAAGCCATCGAGCGGGAACGCGTATCGATCGGCGAACGCCGTTGGGGAGGTCACGCCCCCAGTGTAGGGAAGGGGCTACAGGTGGATGCCGCAGGTCGCGACGTGGCCGCGCAGCAGCGCGGTGAACCGGTCTGGCGCCTCGACGTTGGTCAGATGGCCGACCCCGGGCAGCACCTCGAGGCGCGCGCCGGGGATCTGCTCGGCCATCGGCGTCGTCAGATCGGAAGGGATCAGCCGGTCGCCGTCGGACGTGATCACGAGGGTCGGCACGTCGATCCCGGCAAGGTCGCCGGTGGAGTCCGGACGCTCCGCCATCCCAAGCGCGGCCGCGGCGATCGCCTCGGCGGACTGGTCGGCCACCCAGCCCTTCACGCGTTGCTGGAGCTCCTCCGGGGCCTGCTCGGCCAGCAGCGGCGGCGGGTTCTCCGCAAGGACGTTGCCCTCACTCCGGAGCCGCGTGGCGAGGTCACGCCGCCCCGCCGCCGCCTCGGGCGTATCCGCGCCGGCGCGCGTGTTCGCGAGCACGAGCCCCGCGATCCGGTCATGCGCTTTGCGCCAGAGCTCGAACGTCACGTACCCCCCCATCGACAGGCCGCACACGACGAACCGGTCGAGGCCAGCCGCGTCGGCGGCCTGCAGGCACCGTTCGGCCGCCAGCGCCATCGTCATCGTCGGGCCCGCGGACGCCGCCATCCCGAATCCCGGCAGGTCGGGCGCGACCGTGGTGGCGCCGAAGCGCTGTCGCTCCCACATCCGCGCATCGAGCGGGAATGCGTGGACGAGCACGAGTCCGTCGCTCATCGCACCGCCCGCGCGTTCGGACCGACGAAGACTGACAGCGACGACGGCTCGACCTCGAACGTGGCCGGCGTGGGCCCGACCCGTTCCCCGTCGGCGTACACCATGACGTGGCGGTCGGTCTCGATGTGGATCCGCTTGCCCCGTGCCATCGTCACCGCGGGGTGCGTCACGTGGGTCCCTCGGAACACCTTCGGGAACGCTCGGAGGAACGCCCCCTTGCCCAGGGCTCCGAGCATGCAGGCGTCGAGTTGGCCGTCGACGACCGAGGCGTCGGGGGTGACCTTCATACCGCCACCGTAACTCGTCGAGTTGCCAACGGCGACCAGCATGTGCGCTCCCGAGTGGACGACCCCGTCCACGTCGATCGTGAACAGTGCCGGTGTGAACCTCGAGAGCGTCTTGACCAGGGCCGCGACATAGGTGCCCGTGCTCCCCAGCCGCACCGACATCGCGTTGGCCGCCTCGTTCACTTCGGAGTCGAACCCGCAGCTGCCGATCGCCACATATCGTCTGGTCGCCTCCGGCGTGGTGACCTTCGCGGTATCGATCCGCAAGCTCGGTCCCTCCGTGCACGCGTGCACCGCGGCTTCGAGGTTCCGCAGGCCGATCGCGTGCGCGAAGTCATCGCCGGTACCCGACGGGAAGACCGCGAGTGTCGCGTCGCTGCCGGCCAGCCCGTTGGCGGCGAGCCCGACGGTCCCGTCGCCGCCCAGGCATCCGACGCGCGTCGCGCCGCCGGCCGCGGCGGCGCGCACGCGCTCCTCGAGATCGGGCCCCGACGTGGACAAGGAGATCTCATGCGGGATGCCGGCCTCGCTCAGCAACTGCTCGAGCTTGCCGATCACCTTGCCAGCCTTGCCGTTGCCGGCCGCCGGGTTCGCGACGACGACCAGCGGGCTCGCGTCCATGGGTACGGGCGCTTTCCTACCCGCCGAGGCCCTGCGGCAGTCCGCCGCCCGAGGTGCCGCCGAGAGGCTGCGGGAGCGGCGGCGGCATCCCGGCCTCCGTCGCGATGTTGGTGTAGCTCGCCCAGGCGCGCGCGATCAACGCTTGTCCGATCGTCTGGGCTGTCTTGGCCTGTCCGAGCAGCGCGTTGGCGTTGGTGGGGTCCTCCATCGCCATCGCTGTGAGGGTCGCGGCGACCGCCAGCGACCGCAACCCCTGTGTGACCTCGGGCTGGATCGTCGTGATCAGGTCGGTCTGGGTCGCATCGAACCCATGGTTCCCGATCGCCCCAGCCAGGTCGAACGTGGCGAGGGTCTTCGCCGCCTTCTCCAGGTTGGCCGCCTCGGCCTTCAGCTGCTTGGCGGTGACGCCTGCCGACTGGCCCTTGCCGAGGTTGGTGATGGCCGTGCCGATGTCGATCCCGATCTGCGGGGTCGCGCCGCCCTGGACCTGCCCGACCGTCGACAAGGTGTTCTCGAGGTTGACCTTCCAGACGGAGACCGCCTCACGCTGCTGGCCCTGGGCGGCCGCGGCCTTGGAGGCGTTGCGCTGCTTGTCGATCCCCTCGTAGGCCCACCACGTGACCGACAGCACCAGCACGCCGCACATGAACAGGACGAGCCCGCGGACCCAACCGCGCTGCGCGAACGGCTTCTTCACAGCGACCGGCTCGTGCCGCGGCGCCCGCGACACCTGCCTGCTCTTGGTCTTGCCTTTGCCCTTGATCGCCATGTTGCCCGCCTTCTCGGCCGCCCTAGGTCGTCTTCTGGCCCCGTTTTGCGAGGCGGCCGACGATGATAGCCGCCTCGTACAGGAGATACATCGGGACCGCCATCGCGGTCATCGTGTACGGGTCGGAGCTCGGGGTGATGATCGCCGCGAACAGGAAGATCAGGAAGATCGCGTAGCGGCGGTTCTTGGATAGCCACTGTGGCGAGACCACGCCCACGAGCTCCAGGAACAGCAGCAGGATCGGCAGCAGGAACGACAGGCCGAACGCGAGGGCCACGAGCATCACGAACGAGACATACCGGTCGAACGTGAGCAGCGACACCACGCCCGGTCCCGCGAATCCCAGGAGGAACCCGAGGGCGCGCGGCAGCGTGTAGTACGCAAACAGCGCGCCCATGATGAAGAGCAAGAACGATGTGAGGACGAACGGGATCGACCATTTCTTCTCGCGCGCGGTGAGCCCGGGCACGATGAACGCCCATAGTTGGTAGAGCAGGACCGGCAATGCGATCGCGACCGCGATGAACAAGACCATCTTGAGCTTGGTCATCATCGGGTCGATCGGGCCGGTCACGACCAAGTCGCACCCGTTGGTCGACGCGTTCTGCGGATTCTGTGCGACGAACTCGCAGTACGGCTTCCGCAGCGCGTTCTTGAACGGCCCGTAGAGGAACCAGGCCGCGACCCCCGAGATCGCCACCGCGTACACGCAGATGATGACCCGCCGACGGAGCTCCTGGAGATGCTCGACGACGGTCATCTCGCCCGTGCGCCGCTCGGGCGTCTTGCGGGAAGGGATCAGTTTCATGCCGGCTCCCGGCGGTTCAATCGGCGCCCGTCGGCGCGTCGTCCGGTGTCGACGTCTCGGCTGCTGGAGGGGTTGCTTCGGCTGCTGCGCCGTTCGTCCGTGCAGACCGGTGGACGCTCGGGGCCGTCGTGGTGCTCGGGGGACGCTTCGACGACCCGTTCGACCCGTTCGGGTCCGCGACGCCGTCCCCGTCGAACCGGATCATGCCCTTGAACTCGTTGGTCATCTCATCGAGGTTGACCAAGCCCTTGACGTCGTCCTGCAGCTTGCGGAACTCGCGGAGACCCCGGCCGATCTGCCGGGAGAGTTCGGGCAGGCGTTTGGGCCCGACCACGATGAGCCCGATGATCAGGACGAGCAGCAGTTCTTGGGGCCCGATGTTCAACATGGGGATCGACCCCATGGTACCCCCGGGGTCAGTGTGAGCGGTCCTTCCCAGGGGTCGGAAGGTTCGAAACCCGCTCGCTCGCACGGTTAGAGCCCCGGGAGATGTCGGCGGCGAGCGGGGACACCTCTTCCTGGAAACGGCGGGCGGCCCGGGTGAGCTGGAGCATCTGGGAGCCCATCGAGGCGAGGAAGATGCAGAGCACCGCGATCGACACGCCGGACGCCAGGATCCACACGAGGAGCCAGGTGCTCATGTGGGGATGCTACCGCGGACGCCTGGGGCGGGCTCAGGCGCGCTTGGCGAAGAACTCGCGGATGTACGCGTCGTTCTCGAGCATGTAGTGGAACTCGATGACGTCGTCGGCCGTGAACGTCGGCGCGTCGAGACCCGGGCCTTTGGGCTCGGCCGTCTCGACGTCGAACAGCTCCGGGTGCATCTGCGCGGCCTCGTCGTCACGGTCGATGTCGACCCCGGCCGACACCAAGAGCGCGACGATCTTACGGTCCGCCCGCTTCTCCACCGCGTCCTCGCACTCGGGGCACGTGAAGCGGTAGCTGCCCTCGCGTCCGTTCGAACGAACAGACAGCAGGATCGACTCGGGACCCATGTCCACTTCTCCGCAGCGCGGGCAGGTTGTCCGGATGGTGGTCATCTCCCCCAACACATCGGCGATGACCCGAAGAGCCTTGAGAGGTCTTCCGCGGCCTGCGTCTACCCAGAACTAGGCAGGTCAGGAGGCGTATCGGGCGAGCGTTTCGCGGGCCTGGGCGACGATCTCGTCGCGGAGATCGGCGGGTTCGAGCACGTCGGCGTCGGAGCCAAGCCGAAGGAACAGCCGCGCCAGCCACTCCATCCGTGACGTCGACAGCGTGACGTTGAGCGACCCATCGGGCCCCTCGATGACGTCATGCGCGGGGTAGTACTCGGCGACCCAGCGCGCCGCCGGCCGGAGCCTGACCCGGACGTCGACATCGCGGTCGCTCGGCGTGTAGAGGGGCCGGCCGGCGCCCTGAAGGCCGCGCGGCGAGAACCGCTCGCCCGTCTGGTCCACCGACGCGATCCGGTCGATCCGCAGCAGCCGTTCATCATCGACATCGACGTCCCAGACGGCCGTGTACCAGTGTCCGGCGCTCGCGAAGACCTCCTCCGGCTCGACCACGCGTTCGGTCCGCTCGCCGGTGCTCTGCGCGACGTAGGTGATCCGGAGGCGTTCGTGCCCCTCGCGGGCCGAACGGACGGCATCGAGGTGCTCCGGTGGCGTGCCCGGCTCGGCGCCGGCGATCCCGGCCGCCTCGCCGAGCCCTTCGGGCCCGAGCGCCTCGCGGAGCTTGGCGAGGGCCGCGGTGAGCGCCGGCGCGACGGGGATGCCCGGCGTGGCGGCGAGCTCGGTGGCCCGCACGTAGACGGCGAGCGCTTCCTGACGTGTCAGGCGCAGCGGCCGAGAGAACTGGTCGGCCATCGCGATCCAGATCCCGCCGTCCTCGTCGATGTCGACGTCGATCAGGTCGCCCGGACCGTAGGGCGGAAGTCCGGCGAGGAACAGCTGCTCGAGGTCGCGTCGCAGCTGTGGCACCGGGATCGCCGAACAGGCCGGAGGCCTCGTCCAGCGTCGTGCCCGGGTGTTGGATCAGGTAGGGCACGACGACGAGCATGCGCGCGAGGCGCTCCTCCACCTTGACGCTCGCGCGATGGCGGTCAGGCACCGGCCACCGCCCGCAGGCGCAGGATCACGTCGTCGCGGAGCGCCGGTGGATCGAGCACCTCGGCTTCGGGACCGTAACCGAGCACGAGCGGACCGAGCGTGTCGGGGTCGGCCGCCGGAAGTGTCAGCACGATCCAGCCGTCGTCCCGCACGCGTTCGCGCGCAGTCCCGGAGATGTTCCCCTCGGCGAGCAGCGCCGCCTCGGGGGTGAACGCCACGTGCGCGACGGGCAGCCCGGCGGCATCCCACGGCGCAGACTCCACGTGTTCGATCGCCATGAACCCATCCGGAGGCTCCATCCCGGCGCCTGCGTCCGTGAGGTCGGTCGTGACGCGCGACAGGCGGAATGCCCGGATCGCATCCCGTTCCCGGTCGTGTCCCACGAGGTACCACCGTCCGGAGCGGAAGACGACGCCGAACGCGTCGACGGTCCGATCGGACGTCGCGCCCTGTGCCGTGCGGTAGCCGAAGCGCACGGCGTGCCGATCGCTCGCGGCGCTTGCCGCAGCCATCAGCCGGTCCTGGTCCGTGTCCGACTCCATCGCCAGCGGACCGCCCGCCGAGCCGGTGAGGACGCCGCCATCGACCCCGTAGATCAGCTTGCGAACGCCGGAGACGGCCTCCGTCGTCGCCGATCCGCTCTGCGCGGCGAGATAGAGCGCCGTGATCTCCTCGGGCGTGAAGTCGATGTCCGGCAGGTAGTACCGGTCCTTGCGGATCGTGTAGCCCTGCTCCACATCCCAGACGTCGGTGCCCGTCATCTCCAGCGGCACGCCGTACGCGCGGAGCATGTCCTTGTCGCGCTCGAACTTGCGCTTGACCGAGTCGAGGTTGTCGCCCTGGTAGGCCTCGAGGGTCTCCCGGATCTGCTCGAACGTGAGCGGTGTCGGTGTCTCGAGCAGGAGTCCCACAAGGTTCAGCAGGCGCTCGAGCGGCTCCATCGTGTCGTGGTCGGGCATCGTGCGCGATGATAGCCGCCGCATGCCGAGGGCCCTGCTGCGTCGATGATCACGTACATCCGAGGGCAGCTCGACGGTTCGGCGGACGAACCCGAGGTTCCCATCCTCGCCGAGGACGCCGGGATCGTGGCGCGCACGTTCGCACCTCCTGGCGGCCTCGCTCCCGGTGACGACGTGATCGCCGCGTCGGCAACGATCGCGGTCGGCATCGTGGACCGCGACGAGATCGCGTTGCTCGGCCCCTGGCCCTCCGATGGGGGCGATCCCGCCGGTCCGCTCGGGCTCGCCTCTACGCCGGTGATCCTGCTGCCCGACCCGTCCACGATCGACGTTGCGCTCGCGGGTGTCACACGGGCGGGGCGCGGACCCGCGGTCGCCCAGCTCGAGGCGACGACGCACGGCCTCGGCCTTGCACTGCTCGCTGCAGGTGGCGCAGGCGCCGAGGTCGTGGTCCTGACCGAGGCCGACGGATCGCATGTCGACCTCGTCCGGATCGTCGGCGGCCGCGCCGTCGTTGCACTCATGACATCGGACACCCAGGCGATCGCCGCGTGGTTCCGTGGCACCGAGCTCGGCGCGGACATCCCGCTGCCGATCACCGAAGCAGACGCTTCGGCCGAGATCGCCTCGTTCGGCCTCGAGGCGATACACCAGCTGATCCAGGTCGACCCGATGCCTGCACTAGACGAGGCAACCGTGACGGCCCCGACCTTCGGCGTCTCGACCGCCGCCGCGGCGGGCGTGCTCGCGGGACGCATCGCTGCAGGCAACCGCCGGTGGCGCGCCGCGGTCGACCCCTGATTCACATGTGCGTGATCAGCTGTTCCACGCGCTCGTCGGCCGATCGGAACGGGTCCTTGCACAGCACCGTCCGCTGCGCCTGATCGTTCAGCTTCAGGTGCACCCAGTCGACGGTGTAGTCGCGGCGCTTCGCCTTCGCCTGCCGGATGAAGTCGCCGCGGAGCTTCGCGCGCGTGGTCTGCGGCGGCTGGCGCATCGCCGTCTCGATCACCTCGTCGGTCACGACACGGTCGACGGCGCCCGACCGCTCCAGCAGATAGAAGAGGCCGCGGTCGCGGTTCACGTCGTGGTACGCGAGGTCGAGCAGCGCGACGCGGGGCGAGCCGAGCGGGAGGTCGTGCTTGGCCATGTACTTGTCGATCATCACGCGCTTCGTGACCCAGTCGACCTTGCGGACGAGCCGCTCGGGCTTGTCGTCCCGGAGGGCGTCCAGTGCCTCGGCCCACTCCTGCAGGAGCAGCGCGGACGTGTCGTCGGCGCCCCGGCGCTCGATGAACCGGGCAGTCTTCTCGTAGTACTCGGTCTGCAGTTCGAGCGCCGACAGCTCCCGTCCGTTGGCGAGCTTGACCGTCCGGGTGCACGTCGTGTCGTGACTGATCTCCCGGATCGCGCGGATCGGATTCTCGAGCGACAGGTCACGCATCACGGTGTTCGCCTCAACCATCCGAAGGACGAGGTCGGTGATCCCGACCTTCATGAACGTCGTCCACTCGCTCATGTTCGAGTCACCGACGATCACGTGCAGCCGCCGGTACCGCTCGGCGTCGGCGTGCGGCTCGTCGCGTGTGTTGATGATGGGCCGGCTGCGGGTGGTGGCGCTCGAAACTCCTTCCCAGATGTGCTCGGCGCGCTGGGCGATGCAGTACTGGGCGCCGCGCGGGCCGTGTAACACCTTGCCCGCCCCGCACCAGATCTGTCGCGTGACGAAGAACGGGATCAACACGTCGGCCATGCGCGCGAACTCGCCGTGCCGCGCCACGAGGTAGTTCTCGTGGCACCCGTAGGAGTTGCCGGCGCTGTCCGTGTTGTTCTTGAAGAGGTAGACGTCGCCGGCGATGCCCTCTTCGTGCAGGCGGAGCTCCGCGGCGGCGAGCAGGTGCTCCAAGATCCGCTCGCCTGCCTTGTCGTGCGCGACGACCTCGCGGATCAGGTCGCACTCCGGCGTCGCGTACTCCGGGTGCGAGCCGACGTCGAGGTACAGCCGCGCGCCGTTCTCGAGGAAGACGTTCGACGAGCGGCCCCAGTGCACGACCCGCCGGAACAGGTAGCGGGCGACCTCGTCGGGCGAGAGCCGGCGCTGCCCGCGGAAGGTGCAGGTCACGCCGTACTCGTTCTCGATCCCGAAGATGCGTCGCTCCATCGTGGTCAAGCGTACGGGGCGAGGCAAGGAACGCCGGGAGGCCGGCCCGCCCGGCTCAGCCGAGGTAGGAGCTGATCTCGTCCTTCGTCAACCGCCGGAACGTGCGCCGGTCGGTCGTGGTGCGGTCCAGGACGCCCGCCTCCAGCTGTTCGGCGGGCACCTCGCGAGTCTCCGGGACGGTCGCGAGCAGCTCCACCGCGGTCCGCACCGCGGTCGCGAGGTCCCATCCCGCCTGATACCGATCGCGGAGACCGTCGCTGAGCTCCTCGGCATGGCCGCCCATCGCGACGTACCGGTCCTCGTCGGACACCGAGCCGTCGAACAGGATGTGGTAGATCGACGTGCCGTTCGCGTCGCCATCGACCTCCCCGACCAACAGCTCGATCTCGTAGGGCTTCATCTGCTGGGTGAAGATGGTGGACAGCGCCTGCGAGTACGCGTTCGCCAGGTCGCGCGCCTTCACGTCCTCGCGGCCGTACTGGTAGCCACGCATGTCGGCCAAGCGGATGCCCGCGATCCGGAGCTCCTCGAACTCGGAATACTTCCCCACGCCGGCGAACGCGATCCTGTCGTAGACCTCGCTGATCTTGTGGAGCGTCGCGCTCGCGTTCTCGGCGAGGAAGAGAAGCCCCTCGGCGTACTCGAGGCCGATCACGGAGCGCCCGCGCGCGATGCCCTTGTGCGCGTAGTCCGAACGGTCCTTCATCAACTGCTCGGGAGCGACGTAGGGCATGAAGCTCACGACGCGTCCCTCCGCTCAGCCAACACCGCGTCGACCGCCACGATCACGTCTGCCTCGGGCACGTCGTCCGCGCCGGCGGCCGTCACCACAACCATGATCGGCCACAGCCCGCGGGTGGCATCAGGACCACCGGTCGCCGAGTCGTCGTCAGCCGCGTCGATCAACGCCTCAGCGGCGACCCGCAGGGCGGCATCTCGGTCGAGGCCCGGCTTCCACCGCTTCTTGAGCGAGTTCTTCGCGGGCTGCCCGCCGGAGCCGGTGGTCTGGTAGTCGTTCTCCTCCCACCGGCCACCGGTCGCGTCGTAGTAGAAGATCCGGCCCTGGCCCTTACGCTCGTCGTACCCGCCGAACAGCGGCACCACCACCAGGCCCTGCATCGCGAGCGGGAAGTTGCCGCGGATCATCTGGGCGAGCCGGTTGGCCTTGCCGTCCAGCGAGAGCCGGTCACCGGTGATCTTCTCGTAGTGCTCCAGCTCGAGCTGGAAGAGCTTGACCATCTCGAGCGCTTGGCCGGCCACGCCGGCGATCGCGATCGCGCTCAACCGGTCCGCCGGGAAGACCTTCCGCATCTTGGGGTCGGCGATGATGTTGCCCGCCGTCGCGCGACGGTCCCCTGCCATCACGATCCCCTCGGCGAACTTCAGGCCGAGCACCGTCGTGGCGTGTGTCAGCGGGAACGGCGGCCCGTCGGCGGCGATAACGGGAAGTGCGTCGGGATGCTCGGTACGCAGGAGCTCCACGAAGCTCGGGCTCGCGCCGAAGGGTGCGCCCCCGAGGTGGAGCTGGAGCGGGTCGCTCACTGCCCGCCCTTCTGGACGTAGGACTTCACGAACTCCTCGGCGTTCTCCTCGAGCACCGAGTCGATCTCGTCCAAGATGTCGTCCATCTCGTCCTTGAGCTCTGCGGCCTTGGACGAGGCGCTCACCTGACCGGCATCGTCGGCGCTGGCGTCGTCCGAGCCGCCCTTCTTCTGGATGCGCTTCTGCTCTTGCTCGGGCACGGTGGCTCCTTTCCGGGCGACATCCTACCGCCGGTCGTGCACTCGACCGGGAGGGACGTGATCCTCAGGCCTGGAGGCGATCCACGAGGTCCGAGGCGGTCGGCGCGGCGTCCAACAGTTCTTCGACATGGGCGCGCGTGCCCTTCAGCGGCTCACGCATCGGTACGCGCTGCAGCGTCTCGGCCGGCGTCGAGGATCACGGAGTCCCACGAAGCCGCCGCGATCGCATCGGGGTAGCGCGAGATGCACCGCCCGCGGAAGAAGGCGCGTGTGTCCTCGGGCGGCTCCATGATCGCGTGCTCGATCTCCTCGTCGCTCACCAAGCGTTCGACCTTTCCGCCGGCGACGAGCCGGTCGTACAGGCCCTTGCTGCGACGCACGTCGTGGTACTGCAGGTCGATGGCGCGGAGCTTGGGGTCGCCCCACCCGAGCCCGTCGCGCTCCCGGTAGCTCTCGAGCAGGCGCAGCTTCGCCGCCCAGTCCAGCTGGCCCGCAAGCGACATCGGATCCGACACGAGCCCGTCGATCACCGACTCCCACCGCTGGATCACCTCGCGGTTGGCAGGTGTGTCGTCCTCGCGGTCGACGTACTTGCGCGCCAGCTCGAGGTATTCGCTCTGGAGCTGCACCGCGGTCATCCGCCGGCCATCGGTCAGTTCCATCTCGACCGCGAGGTCGAGGTCGCGCGACACGGCGTGGATCGCCGACACCGGCTCGACGAGCGAGAAGTCGGGCAGGAAGCCGTCCTCGATCATCTTGAGCACGATGGCGGTCGTCCCCATCTTCAGGAACTGCGCGACCTCACACCGGTTCGCGTCCCCGACGATCACGTGCAGGCGCCGGTACTTCTCCGGGTCGGCGTGCGGTTCGTCGCGCGTGTTGATGATCGGGCGCTTCAGCGTCGTTTCGAGACCGACCTCTGTCTCGAAGAAGTCGGCCCGCGCGGTCAGCTGATAGCCCGGGGTGGTTCGGTCGTCCCACGAGCCCTCGAACCCGACCTTCCCCGCGCCGGTGAACACCTGGCGCGTGACGAAGAACGGCGTGAGGTCGCGCACGATGTCGGCGAACGGCGTCGCGCGATCGACGAGGTAGTTCTCGTGCGTCCCGTAGGAATTCCCTTTGCCGTCGGAGTTGTTCTTGTAGATCGACAGCGCCGGCGCCTGCGGCATCTCGGCGGCGAGCACCTCGAGCGACCGCTCCAAGATCCGCTCCCCCGCCTTGTCGTGGATCACGAGGTCGCGCGGCGTGAGGCACTCAGGCGTCGAGTACTCCGGGTGCGCGTGGTCGACGTAGTAGCGCGCGCCGTTGGGCAAGATCACGTTCGCGAGGCCGAGGTCCTCGTCGGACATCTCGCGGCCGGGCTGCGGCTCGAACCCGCGGGCGTCGCGCATCGGCGACTCGTCCTCGTAGTCCCATCGGATCTTGCGCAGGCTCCCGGCGTACGCCGAGATCAGCATCGAGGACGAGAGCACGGGGTTGAAGTCGGGCTGACCGGACGCGGCGATGCCGTACTCGGTCTCGGTCCCCATGACCTTCGGGATGGCCATGTGGGCACTGTACCCCGAGGTTAGAGGTACTGCCCCGCGCTGATGCGATCGACCTGTCGCCCGTCGCCGTCGAGACCAAGCAGGGTGCGCACGTACACGATGCGCTCACCCTTCTTGCCGGAGATCCGTGCCCAGTCGTCGGGGTTGGTCGTGTTGGGGAGGTCCTCGTTCTCCTTGAATTCGTCGCGGATCGCGTGGAACAGGTCCTCGCCTTTGATGCCCTTCTCGCCGGTCGACAGGAACCGCTTGATCGCGTCCTTCTTGGCGCGCCGCACGATGTTCTCGATCATCGCGCCCGAGTTGAAGTCCTTGAAGAACAAGATCTCCTTGTCACCCGAGGCATACGTGACCTCGAGGAACCGGTTCTCGTCGGAGTCCGCGTACATGCGGTCGATCGTCTTCTCGATCATCCGATGGCACGCGGTTTGGATGTCGCTGCCGTAGCGCTCGATCTCGTCCGGATGGATCGGCACCGACGGGTGGAGGTACTTGGCCATCACGTCCATCGCCTGTGGCGCGTTCGGGCGCTCGATCTTGATCTTCACGTCGAGCCGGCCGGGGCGAAGGATCGCTGGATCGATCAGGTCCTCGCGGTTCGATGCGCCGATCACGATCACGTTCTTCAGGGTCTCGACGCCGTCGAGCTCGGAGAGCAGCTGGGGCACGATCGTGGACTCGACATCGGAGGAGATGCCCGACCCGCGGGTGCGGAAGATCGAGTCCATCTCGTCGAAGAACACGATCACGGGCAGGCCCTCTTCGCTGCGCTCCTTCGCACGGATGAAGATCTCGCGGATCTGGCGCTCGGTCTCGCCGACGTACTTGTTGAGCAGCTCCGGCCCCTTCACGTTGAGGAAGTAGCTGCGCGCGTTGTCGCGGCCGCTGCGCTCGGCGACCTTCTCGGCGAGGGACTTCGCGACCGCCTTGGCGATCAGCGTCTTCCCACAGCCGGGAGGCCCGTACAGCAGCACGCCCTTGGGCGGCTCGAGCTGGTGCTCGTTGAACAGCTCCGCGTAGAGGAACGGCAGCTCCACCGCGTCGCGGATCAGGTCGATCTGGCCCTCGAGGCCGCCGATGTCCTCGTAGCTGATGTCGGGGACCTCCTCGAGGACGAGCTCTTCGACCTCTTCACGCGGGAGCAGCTCGGTCACCACGACCGAGCGCGGGTCGAACAGCGCGACGTCGCCGGCGCGCAGCCCGGTGTCGAGCAACGGGCCTGCCACGTATGCCACGTGCTCATCGTCGCCGCGGCCGAGCACGATCGCGCGGTCGGTGCCGAGCCGATCCTTGACCTTGACGACCTCGCCCGAGCCGTCGGGGTCGAGGACCTCAACGACGTTGAGCGACTCGTTCAACAGGAGCTGTGACCCCGGGATGCACCTTCGTGGGATCGATGTCGGGCGCCGGCAGGACGCGCATCTTTCGCCCGGCCGTGACGATGTCCATCGAGCCGTCGTCGTTCGCACGCATGAACACGCCGAACGTCGCGGGCGGCTGGCTGAGCTTCTCGACCTCTTCGGCCAGCGCGCCGATCCGCTCGCGCTCGCCCCGCAGGGCGTCGGCGAGCTTCTGGTTCTGCTGGGTGGCACGGGCGAGCTGGTTGCGGGTCTCGACGAGCTTCTCCTCGAGCACCGCGACCTGGCGCGGCGAGCCGGAGAGACGCCGGCGGAGCAGCCCGACCTCCTCTTCCAGGAATTTCACCTGGGAGCGGAGCTCGTTCGCCTGCTCCTCGTATCGGTCGACCTGATCGTGCCCTGCCATCGGGGTCGCCTCCTGTGCAGCGCCGGAGTGTATACCCACTATCTGACGCTACCCGGAGATCGCGTCAGAACGCTTCCTGAAGGTATCTACGGCACGGGCGGACGGAAGGCTTAGGACCACCGGCAACGAATCACCCAGAGTTGTCAGACGGTTCGGCGTGCGACCGTCAGGAAGCCGGTGTGCCCGACCATCCGGTGATCCGGACGCACGCTGCGCTCGGTGACGTGCCATCCGCGGCGCAGCACCTCGAACGTTTCGAGATGAAGGAACCCTTGCGCCGGAAGGGCAAGCACCAGCTGCTGCACCTGGATGGTCGTCGGCAGGTACGAGCAGAGGACCCCGCCGGGCTCCAAGACGCTCGCGATAGCCTCCAGGGGCTCCCAGGGGGCCGCGAGGTCCAGGACGCAGCGGTCGTACCGCTCCCCCGTTCGGCCGACATCCTCGATGCTCGCGATCCGGAGCTTGAGGGTCTCCGGGATCTTCCCGAAGAAGGCCTCGAGGTTCTGGACCGCTTGGACGTGATGCTCCTCCCGGAGCTCGTAGGACACGACCCGGCCGTCGCGCCCGACCGCCCGGCACAGGGCGATGGTTAAGGCTCCGGAGCCGGTGCCGGCTTCCAAGACGCGCGCGCCCGGAAAGACGTCGGCGTAGGTGACGATCGGCCCGAGGTCCTTCGGGTACACCACCTGGGCGCCGCGCTTCATCTTCAGGGCGAAGTCCGCGAACCGGGGCCGGAACGCCGTCAGGACCATGCCGCCCGACGTCTCCGTCCGCGTTCCCTCCGGTTGACCGATCAGCGCGTCGTGGGCGAGCGTGCCGGAGTGCGTGTGGTAGGTGCCACCGGCCTGCAGGCGCAAAAGATACGTCCGGTCTCGCTGATCCAGGAGCAGGACGTGCTCCCCCGGCTCGAACGGCGCGCTCATCGCGCGTCCACCGGCACGCCGTAGATCTCTTCGGGCAGGACTTCCTCGGAGAGCTCGCGCGTCAGGGCTCGCGGGTCCTCCGCCGGCGGTGCGGGCGTGAGTCGTTCCCCGAGGATCTGCGCGCGGGCTCGGCAGAACGCGCAGTAGGTGCCGGTGGTCGGCTGCCCACAGCTCGCGCACGCCGTGAGCGTCACCTCGTCGCGTGCGGTCCGGAAGACGGGCATGCCGCGGTCCAGATACCCAAGGAAGAACTGCGTCTTCGCGCCCGGCGACCGCGCTTCGATCGCGTTCATCGACTCCTTGTACCGGAGCTGGGTGTTGCCGGCTACGAGGGGGCACTCCTCCACCACATAGTCGATCCCGCGGAGGAACGCGTACGCGGCCGTCTCCAACTCCGTGAGCCGATGCAGCGGCTTGACCTTGCGCACGAACCCGTCGGCGGCCGGCAACGCCGGCGCCTGACGCGCGATGTACTCGACGTTCCACCGGAGGGTGTTGCCGAGCAGGGTCGCGGCCTCATCGTCCAGGTTGTGTCCCGTCGCGATGACGTCGTAGTTCCCCTCGAGCGCGGCGCGATTGAAGAGGTACCGCTTCGAGAGTCCGCAGACCGCGCACGAGGAGCGGGCGCCATTGCGGCCTGCGAGCGGGATGTCGAAGCCTTGTTCCTCCGCTAGGTCGATCGTGCGGAGCGACGCCCCGTGGTCGGCTGCGAACGCGGCGGTCCGGTCGTGCGAGCGGTCCGAGTACTCCCCGATCCCGAGACCGAGGTACAGGCCGTCGGCGTGGTAGCCGCTCTCGAGCAGCACGTCCCACAACGCCAACGAGTCCTTGCCGCCCGAGACTGCGACGAGGATCCGGTCTCCCTCGGTGAACATGTCGTACTCGTCGATCGCCCGGGCGACCTGGTTGCGGAACACGCCCTTGAAGCAGTCGCCGCAGAACGCGGCGTTGTGCCGGCGGAGCTCGACCACGGCGTGCCCGCCGCACCGGGTGCACCTCACGAGGCGCCTCCGGAGATCACGGGCCGCACCTCGAGCCGGTCGGCGGCGCCCACCCGATCGTGCCGCGTGAGCAGCTCGCCCGAGCGGATCACGAGCACCGTGTCCGGGTCGATCGCCAGCTCGGTCAAGACCTCTCGGACGAGCCGGTCTCCGGCGACGTCGACCTCGCGGTCGGGGTTGCGCAGGACGACCTTCACGCGGAACAGGCTAGCGCAGCCGCTCCGTCACCTCCGTGGGAGGGCTACGGAAGCTGGCTGGGGAGCGGCCGCGCAGCCAGGGTCACGTTCAGCGTGACCTGTTGTCCTCCGCGGTCCACTACGACCGGCACCGTGGTGCCGGGCTGCAGACCGTTGAGGATGCTGCCGAGGTCGTTCGCGCTCGCGACGTTCTTCCCGTCGACCGAGACGATCACGTCGCCGGACTTCATGCCCGCCTTGTCGGCCGGGCCGTCCTTGGTCGTGGCGATGACGTAGGCACCGTTCTGTGTCGTGGTGCCGAGCTGTTGCGCCATCCCGGGCGTGAGGTCGGCCGTCGTGATGCCCAAGTAGCCGGTCGGGGCGAGCGGCGAGGCGATCGCGTGATTTATCGCGTCCTTTGCCGCGTCGATCGAGATCGCGAAGCCGATGTTCTGCGCGTTGTCGTCGCCGGCCGAGTTGATCCCGATGACCTGGCCTGCCATGTCGAGCAGCGGTCCGCCGGAGTTGCCGTGGTTGATCGCCGCGTCGGTCTGGATGACGTTCGTGTACGTGCGGGAGAAGTTCTTGCAGACCGTGCAGTTGGGGTCCTGCACCTGCACGGTGCGGTCGAGGGCCGACACGATGCCGGTCGTCACGGTGGGACCGCCTTGCAGCGCGAGCGCGTAGCCGATCGCGATGACGCGCTGGCCGAGCACCAGGTTCGAAGAGTTGCCGAGCGGCACCGTCGGCATGTCGTTGCCGTCGATCTTCAGGACGGCGAGGTCGTGCTCACAGTCGCCGCCGATCACGCGAGCGGCGTACTTCTGCGGGTTGTTCGCGGAGGTCGAGACGGTGATCTTCGTGCCGCCCTCGACGACGTGGCAGTTCGTCACGACGATGCCGTCTGACCGCACGATGAAGCCAGTACCGACCCCGACACCGGTCTGACCTTGCTGGGTCAGGATGTCGGTGGTCACGTTCACGACCGCGGGAAGTGTCTGCGAGACGACCTGCGCCACCGGCTCGTCCGTCGCCGGGATCGCGGATCCGCCGCTTAACGGGGTGCCGGTCGCCGGCGAAGACGTCGATGTCTGCTGGCCGGCCTGGATCGTGCATGCGCTCGCGACCAGGCCGAGGACGACCAGGGCCACCGTCGCGCTCGAGCGGATCTTCATGATTCGGGACGCCTCCTCGTGTGTGGCAGGACCGCGGCAGCGCCGCCGGGGACCGTCTCCACGCTCCAGCCACTATGCGTCCCCACGCACGCGAACGGCTCACCGGAGCTCGCCGCTCTCAGGAAGCTCTCAGGGTCGAGGGGTCAGGCGTCCGCGGCCGCGTACACCCGGTCGCCGTCGACGTACGTCTCCAGGCACCGCGCGTCGGCGATCTCCTCGACGGGGTGCGCGAACACGTTGCGATCGAGCACCGCCAGGTCTGCCCGCTTCCCCACCTCGATCGACCCGGTGTCGTGCTCGCGATGGTTCGCGTACGCCGACCCCATCGTGAACGCCGCGAGGGCCGTCGCGAGGTCGATCCGCTCGTCCGGGAGGAACACCTCCGTGTTGTCCACACGGAACGGATACGAGGGCGGCATCTGCCGGTTGACCGCGACGTGCATCTCCTCCAAGGGGTTCGGCGACGAGACGGACCAGTCCGAGCCCATCACCAGGGTCGCGCCGTGGCGGACGAGCGACCCGAACGGGTACTGCCACGTCCACCGGGGCTCACCGAGGAAGGGGATCGTGAGGTCGTCCATCTGCGCCTCGTGGGCAGCCCACAGCGGTTGCGCGTTCGCGAGCGCGCCGAGCGTACGGAACCGCGGCAGGTCGTCGGGATGCACGATCTGGATGTGCGCGAGGTGGTGCCGCAAGTCGTTGTAGCCGTTCGCCGTGCGCGCGGCCTCGATCGCGTCGAGGGCCTCGCGCACCGCGCGGTCGGCGAGCGCATGGAAGTGAACCTGGAAGCCGAGCGCGTCGAGCCGGGTCACGGCCTCCTTCAGTAACTCGGGCTCGACCATCGAGATGCCGCGGTTGTCGGTCGGGTGCCCGTGCTCGTCGAGATACGGGTCAAGCGTCGCGCCGGTGAAGTTCTCGCAGACGCCGTCCTGCATGATCTTCACGCTGGTCGCCGCGAACCGGCCGGCGTGCCCCGCCTCGCGGAGCGCGACGAGGTTCTCGATCTGCTCGAGGCCTTTCATCCGATCCCACCACAGCGCGCCGACGACACGTCCGGTGAGGTCGCCGCGGCGGGCGGCGGTCAGGTACGCGTCGTAGTTGCGGTAGTGCGAGGTCGCATCGACGATCGCGTCCTGCCAGCCCGTGATGCCGAACGACTGCAGATACGCCTGACCCTTCAGCAGCCCCTGGTAGATCAGGTCCTCATCGGGGTCGGGCGCGTGACGGAGCACCAGCGAGCCCGCGCCTTCGTGCAGCGTTCCCTGGGGTGAGCCGTCAGGGTTCCGCTCGATCCGGCCGTCGGTGGGGTCCGGGGTGTCGGCCGTGATGCCGGCGATCTCGAGCGCCTTCGAGTTGACCCACACGCTGTGCCCGTCTCGGTTCGGCAGGTACACCGGGCGGTCCGAGACGACCGTGTCGAGCGCCTCCTTCGGCGGGCAACCACGCGGGAACGCATCCTGGGACCAACCCCCGCCCAGGATCCACGGCGCATCTGGGTGCGCCGCGGCGTACTCGGCGACGATCCGTTGGTAGTCCCCGAGAGCGTCGGTCTCGTTGAGATCGCATTGCAACATGTCGAGGCCGCCGCCGACCGGGTGGACGTGCGCGTCCTGGAACCCGGGCACGAGCATCTTGTCGGTGAGGTCGATCACCTGGGTGCCGTCGCCGACGAGCTCGCGGATCTCGTCGTCGGTGCCGACGGCCGTGATCGCGCCATCGCGAACAGCGACCGCCCGCGCCCAGGATCGCGCGGCATCAACGGTGTAGACGTCGCCGCCGACGAAGATCAGATCGGCCGTGCCGTTCGTGCCCACGTGACTCCTCTCGCTCCGTTGGCCTCGATCGTCGCGCAAGGATAGCCGCGCGCTCGCGGACTCACGCCAGCTCGACGAGGTCGAGATGATCCTCGCCGAAGTAGTCGAGGGTTCCGTCAGGCATCAACAGGACACGCTCCGGGGCAAGCGCTCCGACGAACTCCGGGTCGTGGCTGACGATCACCATCGCACCCGGCCACTCCTGCAACGCGGTTGCGATCGCGGTGCGCGACGGCGGGTCGAGGTTGTTGGTCGGCTCGTCGAGCAGCAGCAGGTTCTTGCGGCCCGCGACGAGTTGCGCGAGCGCGAGCTTGGTCTTCTCGCCACCCGACAACGTGCCGGCGTCTTGGAACGCGATCTCGCCGTGCAGCCCGAACATACCGAGCAGCGTGCGAAGCGTGAGGTCCTCCGCCATCGAGAAGTCCTTCATGTGCTGCAGCACCGAGACGCCGTCGCGGATCTGCTCGTGCTCCTGCGCGTAGTAGCCGGGCTCGACGCCGTACCCGTACGTGAATGTGCCGGCGTCTGCGATCGTCTCCTCGGTCAAGATCCGCAACAGGCTCGTCTTCCCGGCCCCGTTCAGGCCGAGGATCAGCAGTCGCTCGCCGCGTCCGATCGAGAACGACACATCGGTGAACACCGGCGGCCCTCCGTAGGACTTCGCGAGCCCGTCGACGGTGAGCACCGTGCGTCCACAGTGAGGCGGCTCGGGGAACCGGAAGCGCACGCGCTTCTCGCGCACCGGACCCTCGACCTTGGCGGTCTCGAGCCGCGCGACGCGGGAGTCCAGCGACTTCGCGACGCGGGCGCGCTTCACGGTCTGGCCGCGCATCGAGTCGGCCAGCGTCTTCAGCCGCTTGATCTCAGTGGTCTGTTGCGACGCGAGCTTGGTGAGCCGTTGGTCGTCGAGGGCGCGCGCGGTCCGGTATTGAGTGTACGTGCCCTTGTACTCCACGACGCCGTCGAGATCGAGATGCAAGATCCGCGTGATCGAGGCATCGAGCAGCGCGATGTCGTGGCTGATCACCATGAGCGCGCCTTGATAACCGGCGAGGAATTTCATCAGCCAGGTCTTCGCGTCGACGTCGAGGTGGTTGGTCGGCTCGTCCAGCAGGAGCACGTCGGAACCACCGAAGAGGATCTTCGCGAGCTCGAGCCTGCGGCGTTCACCTCCGGAGAGCGTCTTCACCGGAAGGCGGAGACGATCCTCGGCGAGGCCGAGTCCGGCGACGATCGTCTTCGCGGTCGCCTCGGCCTGGTAGCCGCCGAGCATCGCGTACTCCTCCTCCAGGCGAGAGAAGCGGCGGATCGCCCGCTCATCGTGTGACTCG
Organism: uncultured Actinomycetes bacterium; assembly: GCA_963792215.1. Classification (GTDB taxonomy): domain Bacteria; phylum Actinomycetota; class UBA4738; order UBA4738; family HRBIN12; genus AC-51. The sequence goes on along the minus strand of CAWBVL010000001.1, from coordinate 677,817 downwards.
GCGAGCCCCACGCGCGCCTTCTCGAGCCGGCGGGAGAGATCGACGAGCCCCCGTGCCTCAAGCACGTGTTCGAGGGCGAGGTCGTCGTCCTCCGCTCGGTGCTGGCGCGGGTCTTGGCGGAGGTAGCCGACGGCGCCGCGACGCACCAGGGTGCCGCCGCCAGGCTCATCCTCCCCGGCGAGGACCTTCATCGTGCTGGTCTTGCCGGCACCGTTGCGCCCCACGACACCGACCTTGTCGCCGTCGCGCAGGTCGAAGGACAGATCGCTGACGACGATCTTGCCGCCCACTTCGATCATGAGGTCGCGCGCTTCCAACGCGATCATCGGGTGGCTCCGGGATGGGTGCTGCGGGATTGAGCTTCGGACACGATGCACTCCTCGGGGTGGGGTGACCACGGACGCGGACGCGACGGGTCGGCGAGGAGGACCGCTAGCTCATGTGCCGCCCATGGTACGACGGCCCCTGCCGCCTGGGCCAGAACCTCGGCCTACACTCGCGCGATGCTCTCGGCCGCCGACGCAGCGGGGATCGCAGCCGCCTTCGACCTCGGCGAGCCCGTCGAGATGAGCGGGCCGGTCGCACGGGGCGTGATCGGCCAGATCTGGCGCCTGGAGACCGATCGCGGGGCGTGGGCCGTCAAGGAATGGTTCGAGCAGCCGGATATGGTCGAGCTCGCCGACGGGGTCGCCTTCCAAGAGGCGGCGATGGCCACCGGCGTCCCCGCTCCCCCGGTGGTCCGCACAGCGGGCGGCGATTGGTCGATCCAACGCGACGGTGAGCTGGTGCGTGTCCAGGGGTGGGTGGACATGCTGGACGCGGATCCGTCGATCGACGCGGAGGCCGTCGGTCGCCTCGTGGGGACGCTTCATCAGGTGCCGTTCGACGGCATGGAGCCCGAGCACGAGTGGTACACGGAGCCGGTCGGGGCCGCTCGCTGGGACGGGCTGGTGGCGGCTGCGCGCGTGGCGGACGCGCCCTTCGCCGAACAGCTCGCCGCTCGGCGGGATCCCCTCGTCGCCTTGGACGCGCTCGTCGTGCCGCCGGGGCCGACGCGAACATGTCACCGAGACCTGTGGTCGGACAACCTCCGTGCCACGGCATCAGGCGGGCTGTGTCTGATCGACTGGGAAGACTGCGGCCTGGCTGATCCGTCGATGGAGCTCGCGCTCGTGTTGTGGGAATTCGGTCGAACGGATCCAGCCCGTGCGCGCCTGCTCTACGAGGCCTACATCAACGCCGGTGGGCCCGGGCGCGTCCGGTCCCCGAGTGACTTCTCCATGTTGATCGCACAACTCGGGCACATCGGCGCGCGCGCGTGCGCGGACTGGCTCGGTGCGAAGAACGCAGACGCACGGACATTCGCTGCAGCGTGGTTCGCCGAGTTCGTCGACGACCCGCACACGATGGAGCAGATCGAGATGCTGCTCGACGTTGTCGCCTGGTGACGTTCCGTCCAGGGTTAGGATCCGAGATGCTCGCGCTACGGCGCGCCGTGGATCAAGTGGTGGCGGGCCACAACGACTCCGCCGACCCCGATGCCGACGATGGCGATCACGGCGATGACGAGCGCGCGCGGCGGGTGACGAGCATCTTGGAACGGGTCCGACCCACCAGCGTTCCATGCCTGCTGAACCGCGCCGTCGGCGGCACCGATCACGGCGCTCGAGGGATCAGATCCGTTCGATAACGCGGGATCGAGCGGTCCGGCCCCGCCCGGCAAGGTGCCACCCGCCCGTGGATCGTGCCCCGGTGTCCTCCCGGTCGCCGACGGATCGCTCACGCTTCCCGATCCGCCGTGCATCGTGGGTGCCCGACCGGAGCCGACCAACGTTCCGCCACCGCCACCGTGTCCGGAGGGTCCGGGCGAGCCCGAAGGCGGCGGTGACCCACTGGGCGATGGCGTGGGGGTTGGCGTCGGTGTCGGGGTGGGCGTCGGTGTCGGCGATGAGGAGGATGAATCACAACTCGCGAGCGACAGCGTCGGCGAGCCGGCACCGTCGTAGCTCACCACCGCGAGGTCGCCGACAACGATCGGACCGGTGCTGTCCGCGCTGTATGCGCCCTTCCCATTCCGCTGCATCTGGTATGTCCCGCCCGAGACCACCAACGTTGCGGACTTGATCGCCTTCGCTGAGGACAAGACCCAATGCTCCCCGCCGGTGCATGGCAGCAGATCGGAACCACTGCCCGATCCTCCCGTCCACGAGACGGACGTGGCGAAGGCCAGCATCGGCATCATCAAGACGAGCGCGAGCGCTCCGAGTACGGGTATGAACCGCTTCATGAACCTCTCCGTGACTCCCCCACTCCGCGCTTACCCGCATGAAGTCGGCCGAAACTGCTGTCCATGTACATGAAAGGGATGAGATCGCTTGTGGCGGAAGTGTCGGAGGGGGGATTTGAACCCCCACGCCCCGCAAGGGGCACTAGGCCCTCAACCTAGCGCGTCTACCAAGTTCCGCCACTCCGACGTAGCGCGGGGCATCCTACCAACGGCCTCGACGGCCTTTGATGGACGGCTCAGTACCACTTCCAGGACAGCCAGAAGACGGCGACGCCCCAGATGATGGCGGTGACGACGGTGATGCGGTCGAGGGTCCGCTCGAGCGCGGTGCCGCCGGACAGGTTGTTCGAGCCGCCGAACATGTCGGACAGGCCGCTGCCCTTGCCGGAGTGCATCAGGATCGTGACGATCAAGAAGACCGACGACAGCACAAGCAGCACGACGGCGACGGCGTTGATCACTCGGAACTCCCTGAGTCGGTATCGGCGAGCGACTCGATGATACGGGCGTCCAGGGGCCAATGACAGGCGGCGATGTGTCCCGCCTCGTGCGCGATGAGTTCGGGTTCGTCTCTGCGGCAGCGCTCCTGCTTCTCCGGATCCAGCGACTTCATCTGATAGCAGCGCGGGTGGAACCTGCACCCGCTCGGTGGGTTGATCGGCGAGGGCACGTCACCCTCGAGGATGATCCGCTTCTTCGTCTTTGACAGGTTCGGGTCGGCGATCGGCACCGCGGAGAGCAACGCGCCGGTGTACGGGTGCTTCGGCTGCGTGTACAGCTCCGAGCCGTCGGCGGCCTCCGCGATCTTGCCGAGGTACATCACCGCGACGCGGTCGGAGATGTGCTTCACCACCGACAGGTCGTGCGCGATGAACAGGTACGTCAGGTTGAACTCGTCCTGCAGGTCGTTCAGCAAGTTCAGGATCTGCGCTTGGATCGACACGTCCAGCGCCGACACGGGCTCGTCGCACACGATCATCTTCGGCCGAAGCGCGAGCGCTCGCGCGACGCCGATGCGCTGTCGCTGGCCCCCGGAGAACTCGTGCGGATACCGGTTGTAGTGCTCGGGGTTCAGGCCGACGAGCTCCATCAGGTTCTGGACCTCGGTCTTGACCTGGTTCTTCGGGACCGTCTTGTGCAGCCGGAGGGGCGCACCCACGATCGTGCCGACCGTCTTGCGCGGGTTCAACGACGCGTACGGGTCCTGGAAGATCATCTGGATGTCGCGGCGAACCGCCCGCAGGTCTTCGCCCTTCATCCGGGTGATGTCGCGCCCGTCGAACCAGATCGTGCCCTCGGTCGCGTCGTGGAGGCGCATCGCCACGCGCGCGAGCGTGCTCTTGCCGCACCCGGTCTCCCCGACCAACCCCACCGTCTCGCCCGGATAGATGTCGAGGTCGACGCCGTCGACCGCGTGCACCGCACCGACCTTCTTCTGGAAGATGATCCCGCGCGTGATCGGGAAGTGCTTCACGATCGCCTGCAACCGCAGCAAGGGCTCGCCCGCGCGAGGCTTCTCACGCATCGGGGTGGCCTCGACGGCGCTCATGAGGTGGTCAGGATCTCCTGGGACACGATGCGCTGGCGGTCCTCGAGGCTGAGGTGGCAGCGCGCCGCGTGGTGCCCGTCGATCGGTAACAGATCCGGCTGGACCACGTGGCACTCGTCGAACACGTAGGGGCAACGCGGCGAGAACGAACAGCCGTCCGGCAGGAAGATCAATGACGGCGGCGCCCCCGCGATCGGCGTCAGCCGGTCGGTGTCGTGTCCGAGGCGCGGGAGCGACCGCAGCAGCCCCCACGTGTAGGGCATCATCGGCCGGTAATAGATGTCGTCGGCGGTCCCCTCCTCGACGATCTTGCCGGCGTACATCACCTGGATGTGATGGCAGTGCTCGGCGACCACACCGAGGTCGTGTGTGATCAGCGCCACGGCGGTGTTGAACTCCGACTGCAGGCGGTCGATCAGGTCCAGGATCTGCGCTTGCACGGTCACGTCCAGAGCGGTCGTCGGCTCGTCCGCGATCAACAGGTCGGGGTTCAGCGAGAGCGCCATCGCGATCATCGCGCGTTGCCGCATCCCACCCGAGAATTCGTGCGGATACTGCCTCGCCCGATCCTCGGGCTGCGGGATGTTGACCCGCCGCAGCATCTCGACGGAACGGTCGAACGCTTCCTTCTTCGAGATGTCCTCGTGCGCCAGGATCATCTCCGAGATCTGGTCGCCCACCTTGTAGAACGGGTGCAGCGACGTCATCGGGTCCTGGAAGATCATCGCGATCTTGGAGCCGCGGATCTCGCGCAACTCGTCGTTGTTCATCTGCACGAGGTCCTGCCCCTGGAACAGCACCTGACCCTCGATGATCGCCGATTTCTTGTTGATCAGGCCCATCACGGTGAGGAACGACACGCTCTTGCCGGAGCCCGACTCCCCCACGATGCCGAGGGTCTCGCCGGCGGCCAGCGAGAACGTCAGCCCATCGACCGCCTTGACGACGCCGTCCTCGGTCGGGAAATGGACGCGCAGGTCCTTCACTTCGAGGAGTGGCTCAGGCATCGACGGCTCCCGTCACTCGAACCGGACCCGCGGGTCGAGGAACGCGTAGAGGATGTCGACGACCAGGTTCGCGACCACGACGAAGACCGCCGCCACCAGCGTGATCACCGCGATCGTGTTCAGGTCCTGTCCGCCGACCGCCTGCACCGTGAGCTGCCCGATCCCCGGCAGGTTGAAGATCGACTCGGTGATGATCGCGCCGCCGAGCAGGGCGGCGAGGTCGAGGCCGAAGACCGTGACGATCGGCGTGAGGCCCGCCCGGAGACCGTGCTTCAGGACGACCCGTTTCTCGGTCAGGCCCTTGGCACGGGCGGTGCGGATGTAGTCCTCCGTCATCGTCTCCATCAGGTTGGAACGTGAGAGGCGCGCGTAGAACGCTGCGTACAACACGGCGAGCACCACCCACGGCAAGATCCAGTGGCTGAACCAGCTTCCGAAGCCGTACTGCCCGAGGGCGTAGTAGCCCGTTCCGGGCAACCAACCTAACTTGAACCAGAAGATGTAGAGCGCGAGCGGTCCGAGGAAGAACACCGGCATCGAGATCGCTAAGACGGCGAGCCCCATGGCGCTCCTGTCTGCGACGGTATGGGGCCGTAGCGCCGCCAAGATGCCCACCGAGATACCGACGAACAGCCACACGATGGCCGCGCCGACCGCGAGCTGTGCGGTCACGGCGATGCGGCTGAAGATGATGCCCTTCAGCGGAACCTTCGAGATGAACGACAACCCGAGGCCCGGCCAGCCGTACTGATCACCCAGCACCGCGTGCTTGAGGAACAGCAGGTACTGGATGTACCAGGGGTGGTTCAGCCCGAACTGCTGGCGGATCTCCTCGAGGAGCTGCGGCGTTTGGTTCTTGCCGGCGAGCCGCACCGCCGGGTCTCCCGACGGCAGCAGGAAGAAGATCATGTACGTGATGAACACCACGATCAGGAGGACGAGGATCGCCCACAGGACTCGCCTGATGATGTACCTGAGCATCTGGGTGCCTCACGTACGGGCGGAGGAGGGAGCCGCCGAGCGGCCCCCTCCTCGTCCGTAACTCTGGTGGCCGTTAGGCCACGTTCTGCGGTGCAGCCGTGTTCGTGACAGAGATGTGCGCCCAGGCCGGGTCACCGGCGTTCTGGTCGTACACGTACTGCGACACGCTCGGACTGGTGATGACGAGGTTATTGCCCCAGGACCATGGGACCCAGGTCATGCCCTGTTCCATCTCCGTCGTCTGCATGTCTGCGTAGCACTGCGACTGGGCGTCTCCTGTGAGCGCCACGCACTTGGCCATCTGATCGTCGATCGATGGCAGCTTGTGGTCGGGGTAGTACTGGATCGCCTTGTTGTAGGCGTCCGTGACCCCGCACTCCTTGGCCTGCGCGGCGGTCATGCCGAGCAACCCTTGGTCGTAGGACCCAGTGCAGCTGATGGTTGTGCCGTTCATGACGAAGAAGTCGAACCCGTACGGCGAGCCGAAGTCCTTCCCCCAGCCCTGTCCGAAGGACATCGGGACCAACTTGTCGACGGTGACCGTCTGAGAGTTGACCACGTCGGGCTTGACCTCTTGCAGCTGCGCCTGCAGGCCGATCTTCGCCAGGTCCTGCACGAGGATCGGGTTCATGTTCGTCCACGGCGTCGTGTTGTTCGCCAGCAGCAGGAACTTGCACTGCGGCGCGTCACACATGCCGTCCTGGTTCGTGTCGTAGACGGACTGCTTCATCTCGTTCTGCGCCTGCGTGAGGTCACCAGCGAACCCATCGGACGGATACGGGTTGTAGTTGGCCGTGGCAGGTAACACGGAGGGTGGGTCGTTCGTGGTCGCCGGAACGGCGTGCAGGCTCCCCCCGTAGCCCTTCACGAGCGCAGCTTTGTCGACCACCCACTGCACTGCCTTGCGGACGTGCGGGTCGTCGAACGGCGGCGCCAGCAGGTTCATCGTGATGTACCAGGTGCGGTCGCCCGGATCCGAGTGGATGAACCCTTGGAGGCTCGGGTCGGTGGCGTACTGCTGCTCCACCGTGGGCGGCGGCGTGTCGCCGAACGAGCCGTCGAGCTCGCCTGCCTGGATCTTCTGGAAGATGTCGTCGACGTTCGAGTTGATCTCGACCTGCAGCCCGTCCAGGTAGTTCGAGAACATCGCCGGGTCTTCCGTCGATGGGTCGAAGTTCGGGTTGCGCACGATCGTGAGGCCCTTGTCAGGGTTGATCCCCGCGACGGGCTTCAGGGTCTTGCAGCCGCCCGAGAGGTCGAGCTTGTCCGCCCCGTAGTACATGTACGCACCGCTCGAGACCAGGTCGGCGCCGTAGCCACCGGCCGAGTCGAAGCAGCCCGCGACTTCCTTCGGCTGCGGGTAGGTCGCCGGCATCGCCAGCCGGTACAGGAAGTCACCGGTCGGGCTCACCAGGTGGAACGTGATGTGCGTGGCGTCGGGCACGTCGATACCCGAGACGGGGTGCAGGGTCGTCTCGGAGCAGGTCATGCCCTTGATCACGCCGCAGTAGTAGTTGCCGTAGTAGGCGGCCAGGTTCGAGTCGTTGATCCGCTCGAAGGCGTACTCGATGTCCGCCGTGGTGACGGTGCGGTTGACGGGCGGACCCCACTTCACGTCGTTGCGGATCGTGAAGGAGTACGTGAGGCCGTCGCTCGAGACCTTCGAGTCCGTCACGAGGTCCGGCTGCGGCGTGTTGCCCGGGTCGCCCGGCACGTGGTTGTAGTTGTACAGACCACGGATCAGCATGTTCTGGAAGATGTCCCACGCGTAGCCGTAGTACTCACCGGTGGGATCGAAGTTCGAGGTGTTGCTGAGGGTCTGAGTGGCGGTCCGGTAGGTGCCACCCTTCTGCGGCGATCCCGACGGGGCCGCCCCGCTGCTGGTGTTGTTGTTGCTCGAGCAGGCCGCCGCAAGGATCGCCGCCGTGGCGAACATCGCGATGCCTGTTACCCATCTCTTCCGCATGCGCCCTCCTCCTGGGGTTGCAAGGTTCCATCGAGGTCTACGTGTTCTGGGGTCGCTCAGGTTTCCTCCTCAGCGGTTCGACCTGGGGTCCAGGGCATCGCGGAGGGCGTCCCCCACGAGGTTGAAGGCCAACGTGGTCAGCACGAGCATGATGCCGGGGAAGAACAACATCCACCACGCGTAGCGGTACAGCTGGCCGTCGGTGGCGTCGGCGATCATCCGGCCCCACGAGGGCGTCGCGGGTGGGATACCCACGCCGAGATAGGACAGGGACGCTTCGAAGATGATGTTCACGGGGATCAGCAGCGTGGTGTAGACGATCAGCGGCGCAACGAGGTTGGGCAAGATCTCACGGAACATGATGTGGGTGCGCCCGAACCCGGTCGCCCGAGCCGCCTCGACGAACTCCCGTTCTCGGAGCGACAGCGTCTGTCCCCGGACGATGCGCGCGATGTAGGTCCAGCCGAACAACGCGATGATGAGCGTGACGAGCGGGACCCCGGGCTTGAGCAATCCTCCGGCGCACCCGTTGATACTCACGCCGCAGCTCGCCGAGATCCCGATCGCCAAGAGGAACACCGGCAGCGACAAGAAGATGTCGGTCAGGCGCGACGTGAAGGTGTCGGTCTTGCCCCCGAAGTAGCCGCCGAGCAAGCCGAGGCCGAGACCGATCACGACGGAGATCGCGGTCGCGAGCAGGGCGACCTCGATCGACGTCCGAGCGCCGTAGAGCGTCCGAACGAAGACGTCGCGGCCGAGTGCGTCGACGCCACCCCAGAACTGCGCGCCCGGCCCGATCACCGGGATGTTGAACTCGTTCGACAGCTGCGGCTTGATGTCGTTCGGGCCGTTGTGCGATATGAAGCGCACGAACAGCGGCGCGAGGATCGCCGAGAAGATCAAGATGAAGACCCACGCGAGGGCGAGGAGGGCGACCCAGTCCTTGCGGAAGCGCCCCCAGAAGAGTTGCCAAGGTGTACGCCCCTCGACGCGCTTCTGCTCGTCGCCACTGAGGGGCGCTAAGGGTTCGACCGCAGGCTCGCTCTGCTGCTGAACCTGGCTCACGAAGTCAGTCTCTTCCCCTCATGAACGCCGGGAGTGTAGGGCAAGCATTTCCGCTGGACAAATCGGTGTACGGAAGATCCTTCCCCTGTGGATTCCGTCAGCGGGCTACCCCGGCGATCGTCGGCAAAACGTCTACGCCCCGGAGCTCTCCAAGGGAGCCCTCCGAACAGGCGTGCTCCCCATAGGAGGTACTGGTGTCCGGGGTGACTCCACCCCCCGCCATGACCAGGGGAACGGGGTCTGCGGTGTGGGCCTTCCGGACGCACGAGGTGGCGTGATCGGCCAGCACGGCTACGACCGTGCGCCGTTCGTCGAGGCGCGGCAGGACCTCGCCGAAGAAGGCCCGGTCGATCGCCGCGATGACATCGCGCTTGTCCTCGGCCCGGCCGTCGTGGGCCGGCACGTCGGGTCCCTTGATGTGGACGTAGAGCGCCTGGTAGCTGTCGAGGGCCTCGGCGGCAAGCTCGGCCCATGCGGCGTAGGCGTCTTCGGCGGCCGCACCGAACCCGGCCGGGTCGAGCCGGGGTGCGTTGACGGTATCCATGCCGAGCGCCAGGGCGATCCCGCGCTCGACCGGCATCTCGACGAAACAGCCCCACCCCCAGCCGGAGCGGTCGCGGATAGGCTGCAGCGCAGGCAGACGATCACCGCCGTCGCGCGTCAAGATCAGGTCGGCGGGAAGCTTGCCCTCGGCCCGGCGGGTCGCGTTGATGGGGCTCGCGCCGAGGATCGTCGCGGAGCCCTCGACGAATGCGTTCGTGAGGTCGGCGGCTCGGGCCGCCGCATCCGAGTCGTCGAGCGGCGTCGCTCGCTCCACGACTGGCTCGAAGGTCTCGAGCGCGACCCCGAGGTGTCCCTCGCGGCGGTACGCCGGGTCGGTGTTGGTTACGTTGGCCGAGAGCGAGCCGTCGTCGCCCCGGATCACCAGGGCCCCCCGGTGCTCGACGGTGGCCCGCAGATCGAAGGTGGCGCCCGGCAGGGTGAGCGTCGCGTTGACCTCGTCGGCGAGGGCGTGCGCCTCCTCCGAGGTGAGGTTCCGGCCGACGCGGCGGTCGGCGATCTCGGGCCAGGCGCCGCTCGCGAAGTTGATCCGGTACGCGAGATCGCCGTCGTGGAGATCCATCCCGATCCCCAGCGCTTCGAGCACGCCTCGGCCCGGATGTTCCTCGCTCGGGTCGTAGCCGAGGATGCCGAATACGCCGATATCGGACTCTGGCGCGATGCCGGGGCCGACCGTCACGACGGTGCCCGTGCGGCCTTGGACGGCGAGCCCGTCGAGGTTGGGCGTATGCGCCGCCTCGAGCGGCGTCCGTCCGTCGAGGATGGGGTTGGGGTCGTCCCCGAGCCCGTCCAGGCACACATACAGCAGCGAGATGCTCATACCTTGATGATGAGCGCGAAGTCTTCAGGGTCCAGACTCGCGCCGCCGACGAGGGCGCCATCGATCTCGGGATGCGCGAGGAAGCCGCGGATGTTGCCCGGCTTGACGCTCCCGCCGTACTGGACGCGGACAGCTTGGGCGACCGTGTCGTCGAACTTGTCTGCGAGCGTTTGACGGATCACCTCGACGACGCGGCCGGCGTCGCCGGGCTCTGCCGTGCGGCCCGTGCCGATGGCCCAGATCGGCTCGTACGCGATCACCGTGGTCGCCGCCTGTTCGGCGTCGACGTTGTCGTAGGCGCGTCGCACCTGCTGGGTGACCTTCGACTCGGTGCCGTCGGCGTCACGCTCCTCGAGCGTCTCCCCCACGCAGACGATGCGGCGTCATGTCGTGGCTCAGCACCGCGCGGACCTTCTTGTTGACCATCAGGTCGTCTTCGCCGAACAGCTGGCGGCGCTCCGAGTGGCCGACGATCACGTAGTCGCATCGGAGCTCGACGAGCATGGGCGGCGAGATCTCGCCCGTGAACGCGCCCTTGTCCTCGGAGTAGACGTCCTGCGCCCCAAGCCCGAAGGGCAGCTTGTCCGAATCGATCAGCGTCTGCACCGAGCGGAGCGCCGTGAACGGCGGCACGATGACGACGTCGGTCTTTTCGGTGTCGTCGGCGTCGACCAGGTAGCCGAGCTTCTGCACGGCCTGGATCGCCTCGAGGTGCGTCTTATGCATCTTCCAGTTGGCGGCGATGATCGGCTTGCGGTCCGTCATGCGTCGTCCTCCAAGATCGCGAGCCCCGGCAGACGGCGCCCTTCCAAGAACTCGAGCGACGCACCGCCGCCCGTCGAGACATGGTCGAACGCGTCGGCGAGCCCTTCGCGCTTGATCGCGGCGAGCGAGTCTCCCCCGCCGACGACGGTGAAGGCGTCGCTGGCGGCGCATTCCCGCGCAACCGCGCGTGTGCCTTGGGCGAACGGCTCGAGCTCGAAGACGCCCATTGGGCCGTTCCATAGGATCGAACCCGCCCCAGCCAGCGCATCGATGAACGCCGCGATGGTCGCCGGGCCGATGTCGAGGCCCATCAACCCTTCCGGAACGGCGTCGGCGCGGACGACCTCTGTCGGCGCGCTCGCCTCGATCGCCGGCGCAGCGATCACATCCGTCGGCAGGTGCACGGGAACCCCGCGGTCGTGAGCCGATGCGAGGGCCTTCTGTACGTCGTCGATCCGGTCCTCCTCGACGAGGGATGTTCCGACCTTGCCTCCCCCGGCTGCGATCAACGTGAAGGCCATCGCGCCACCGATCACGAGCGCGTCGACGCGTTCGGTCAGCGACGCGATCACGCCGAGCTTGTCGCTGACCTTGGCGCCGCCGAGGATCGCGACGAACGGCCGGGCGGGGTCCTCGAGCAGATTGCCGAGCACCTGCACCTCGCGCTCGACGAGCCTGCCTGCCACTGCAGGTCTCCCTGACGCGAGCAGCAGCTCGGGCAGCGCCGCCACCGACGCGTGCGCTCGGTGTACCGCGCCGAACGCGTCGTCGACGTACGCGTCGGCGTACTCCGCCAGCGCGCCCGCGAACGCCACGTCGTTTGCCTCCTCGCCCGGATCGAACCGGAGGTTCTCCAGCAGGACGACGTCGGCGTTGGGCAGCGTGTCGGGCGTCACGCCGTCGAGCGTCGTCACCCGCGCGCCGAGATGCTCGGCGAGGACCTGGCCAACCGGTCCGAGCCGGAGCTCCTCGACGACCTTGCCCTTGGGGCGGCCGAGGTGCGACGCGACGACGAGCCGAGCGCCGCGCTCGAGCAACTCGTGTGCGGTCGGGACGACGGCGGCGATCCGCGTGTCATCGCCGACCACCCCGTCATGCAGCGGCACGTTGAGGTCCGCGCGGAGGAACACACGCGCGCCGGCGACGTCGCCGAGCGCGTCCAGGGTTCGGATGGTCACGGGTTACAGCGAGCTCGCGACCAACTCGACGAGATCGACGAGCCGGTTCGAGTAGCCCCACTCGTTGTCGTACCAGCCGACGATCTTGACCATGTTGCCCATCACCATCGTCGACAGCGCGTCGAAGGTGCACGACGCGGGCGTGCCGACGATGTCGGAGGACACGATCGGGTCCTCGGTGTAGACGAGCTTGCCGGCCAGGCTGCCCTCGGTCGCCGCGGCCTTGAAGGCCTCGTTCACCTGCTCCTTGGTGACCTCGCTGCGCACGGTCGCCACGAGGTCGGTCACCGAGCCGTCGGGCACCGGCACGCGCATCGAGATGCCGTCGAGCTTGCCCTTGAGGTGCGGCAGCACGATGCCGGCCGCCTTCGCCGCGCCCGTCGACGTCGGGATGATGTTGATCGCGGCGGCCCGCGCGCGCCGCAGGTCCTTGTGCGGCAGATCGAGGATCTGCTGGTCGTTCGTGTACGCATGGATGGTGGTCATGAAGCCGTGCTCCACCCCGAACGCGTCGTCGAGCACCTTCGCCATCGGCGCGACGCAGTTGGTCGTGCAGCTCGCGTTCGAGATCACGTGATGGGTCGCCGGATCGTAGAGGTCGTCGTTCACGCCCAAGACGACGGTCAGGTCCTCACCCTTGGCGGGGGCGCTGATCACGACCTTCTGGGCGCCCGCCTCGAGGTGCTTGGCCGCCTTCTCGCGGTCGGTGAACAGGCCGGTGGACTCGATGACGATCTCGGCCCCGAGCTCCTTCCAGGGGAGGTTGGCCGGGTCGCGCTCCGCGAGCACCTTCAACTCGTCGCCATCGACGGTGATCCCGTTGTCGGACGTTCCAACCTCGCCGTTGTAGGTGCCGAGGACCGAGTCGTACTTCAGGAGGTGCGCGAGCGTCGCCGCGTCGGTGATGTCGTTGACGGCGACGAAGTCGAGATCCGCCCCGCGTTGCTTCGCGGCTCGAAAGAAGTTGCGGCCGATGCGGCCGAACCCGTTGACGCCGATCTTCACGGTCATGAGACGGGAACCTCCCTGGTAGCGATCCGATATCGGGCCGAGATCGGAGTTGCGCACCCCATGCTATCGGGCGGCCTGAACCGCGGCCCGGGCACGTTCGCGAGGCTACCCGCGCCCGACGTCTCGATGGACGACCGAGGTAGGCAGGCCGCGCGTGCCGATCCACGCTCCCAGTTCCTCGGCAACGACGACCGACCGATGGTGCCCGCCGGTGCAGCCGATCGCGATGGTGAGGTAACTCTTGCCCTCGGCGACATAGCCGGGCAGCGTCAGATCGAGGAGCGCCTCGACACGCTCGATGAAGGGCGCGTAGAGCTCGCTTCCCTGCACGTACTCGCGCACCGCCGGCTCGGTCCCGGGGAACGGGCGCAGGTCCGGCACCCAATGCGGATTCGGCAGGAATCGGACGTCGAAAACCAGGTCCGCGTCTCGCGGGCTCCCGTACTTGAACCCGAACGACACGATCGACACCTGGAGCCCGGCTTCGGGCGGGCCGCTGGCGAATGCGTCGCGCACGCGATCGCGTAGCTCGTGTGGCGTGAGTCCGGACGTATCGATGATCAGGTCGGCGTCGCCGCGGAGCTGCGCGAGGATCTGGCGCTCCTTACGGATGCCTTCGACCACGCGGTCGGCCGGCGCGAGTGGATGCCGGCGGCGCGTGGCCTCATATCGCCGCACCAGGTCCTCGTCGGATGCCTCGAGGAACACGATCTTGGCCTCGCGTTGGAGCGCACGGAGCTCCTCGAGCGCCTCCGACAGCTCGCTGAAGTAGACGCCGCCGCGCGCGTCTACCACGATCGCGACGCGGGTCGGTGAGCCTGGTCGTGTCGTCAACTCGGCCATCTTCGGAAGCAGCGCCGGGGGCAAGTTGTCGACGACGAAGTAGCCCAGATCCTCGAGCGAGCGTGCGACCTCGGAGCGACCGGCGCCGGACAAGCCGGTGATCAGCGTGAACCCGTGAGCCGGCGCCGGCGCGTCCTCGCTCACGCCGTGGCCCGCCCATCCTCGGGCGTATGCAGGTGGTTGTGCACGCTCGTCGCCATCGCCGGTCCGACGCCCGGTGTCGCCGCGATCTCGTCGACCGACGCCGCTCGAAGCTTAGTGAGCGACCCGAAGCGCTTCAGGAGCGCCTTCTTCCGCGTCGGGCCGACGCCGGGTATGTCGTCCAGGGGCGAACGGAGCGCGCGCTTCTCGCGGAGCGACCGGTGATACGCGACGGCGGTGCGGTGCGCTTCATCGCGGATGTGCTGGAGCACGAACAACGCCTCGGAGCCACGTGGGATCAGCAACGGGTCGGGCCGGTCAGGGAAGTAGACCTCTTCGAGCCTCTTCGCGAGTCCGATGTGCGGGATCGAGAGGCCGAGCTCCGCGAGTACGGCGCTCGCTTGCGTCAGCTGCCCGCGGCCGCCGTCGACGACGATCAGCGCCGGCGGATAGGAGAACCGACGCGAACGCTCGCCTTGCGGCCGTTCCTGTTCCTCGAGCAACCGCGTGAACCGGCGGCGCAGCATCTCGTGCATCGAGGCGAAGTCGTCCTGGCCCTGCACGCCCGAGATCCGGAACTTCCGGTAATCCTGACGCTTGGGCAGCCCGTCCTCGAACACCACCATCGAGCCGACCTTGTCGGTGGCGCCGAGGTTCGAGATGTCGTAGCACTCGATCCGCAGCGGCGCCTGATCGAGCCCGAGCTGCTCGCCGAGCTCCGCGAGCGCCCTCGAGCGCGCACCGAAGTCGGATGCGCGTCGGAGCTTGTGCCGCTGGAACGCGTGGGCGGCGTTCCGTTCGACCACTTCCATCAGCCGGCGCTTCGATCCGCGGGAGGGCACAGCGATCCGCACAGGCTTCCCGCGACGCTCGGTGAGCCAGGCTTCCAGGAACTCCGCGCCCGCAGGCGCCGCCTGCACCAACACCCGCGGCGGGACGTCCTGTCGTTCCATGTAGAGCTGCTCGAGGAACGATGCGATCAGGCCTGGGCGATCGAGGTCTTCCACGCGATCGACCACCCAGCCCCGCCGCCCGAGCACCCGGCCGCGCCGGACGTAGAAGACCTGCACGGCCGCCTCGAGGTCGTCCTCGACCAGTGCGACCACGTCGAGGTCCTCGGGCGGCGTGAGGACCATCTCCTGAGACTCGAGCGCGCGCCGGGCCGCGAAGAGCTGATCGCGGAAACGCGCCGCCTGTTCGAACTCCTGCCGCTCGGACGCCGCGCGCATCTCGGTCTCGAGCCGCTTCAGTACCGGACGCGCGTTGCCGGCCAGGAACTCCCCCATCGCCTCGACGTGCCCGCGGTACGACTCTTCGGTCACACCGGTCGCTTCGGGCACGCACGGGCCTGCACATCGGCCGATGTCGTAGTAGAGGCACGGCCGCTTGGCGCGCGCACGCTGATCGAAGAACGCGTTCGAGCAGGTCCTGACCGGAAAGACGCGAGTCAGCGCGTCGAGCGTGTCCCGGATCGCCCAGGCGTGGCCGTACGGGCCGAAGTACCGCACACCCTTGCGCTTGGTACCGCGCAGGACCTGGGCGCGGGGCCACTGCTCCCCCACGGTCAGTGCCAGGTAGGGATACGACTTGTCGTCGCGGTACCGGATGTTGAAGCGCGGCTTGTGCCGCTGGATCAGGTTGTACTCGAGCATCAGTGCGTCGACCTCGGTGGACGCGACGATCCACTCGACGCTCTCGGCGGCAAGGACCATCGCCTCGGTCCGCGCGTGGAGGGGCTTGCTCCAATAGGAAGCGAGGCGCTTCCGGAGAGACGAGGCTTTCCCCGCGTAGATGACCCGCCCGTCGTGGTCGCGGAACAGGTACGCGCCGGGCGCGTCGGGGATCGAGGAGGCCTGCGGGCGGGGGACGGTCACGCCCGCGATGCTAGCGCGGCCCTCTGCGATGCCGGTTACTTCGCGCCGTCGACCACAGCGAGGGTGCCGAACATGGTGGTCGGGTGCACCACGCACTGGAAGTAGTAGCTCCCGGCCTTGAGATCGAGCGGAAGCGTCTCCTGGGCGGGACCTGTGGCTACCTTGGTCCCGGCGATCAGCTTCCCGCCCGCCTTGTCCAGCACCTCGAAGTTGTGGGGGATCCCCGCGGCCTTGTTGTCGAAGTTGACGATGAACTTTCCAGGCGCCGCTACCAGGCAGCTCTCCGTGTACGACGTGCCGACGGCCGCTTGATCGAGCAGGACCTTTTTGTCCGCGCCGCACGACGACCCGCCGGCAGGGCCTTGCGAGACGGTCAGCGACGGGCTTGGCCTCGCGACGACGATGCCCGTGACGTTTCCGACGTACCCAAGCATCTGGTTCCCGGCCAGGGTGTCGTACCAGCCGAGCGCGACGGCTCCTTTGGCGGTCGCGGCCAGCGAGGGGTCGGTTCCGGTGCTGACGGTGCTCCCCAGGTCGACCGGGGCGAAGGACGCGCCGGAGGCCTGCGAGGAGAGGTGGACGCCCTGGTCGTCGAACGCGACGTATCGGGTGTCACCGGCGATCGCCGCTGCGGTCGACGACGCGTCGGAACCGTTCACCGACTCATCCGGATCCGACTGGACATCCGCGACCTTCGTGGGACTCCACGCACCGTGCGCGTAGCTAGCCGCGTCGACCGCACCGTCGCCAGTGTAGAAGGCTGCCAACGCGCTATCACCGGCGGCCGCGAACGAGAGGCCGTACCCAGAGACGCCCTGGGCCACGGTCGTGGGAGTCCAGGTGGTGCCGTTCTGCGTCAGCGCGACGACCTGCTTCGCGTTCGGGTCCGCGTACACGACCGTCGCGACGCCGCTCACGAAGCCGATGCCGGTTGGCTGCGGCGATGGGCACCCGTTACAGCTTGGGAACGTCGTCACCACCTGGTCCGCCCAACTGCTGCCTGTCAGGTTGGCGACGTGCACCTCGAGGCCCTTGTTGGTCTCAACGGTGAACCCGATCCACGGGGCGCCGGCCGCGTCGAGCGCGATACCCGGACGCCCAATCGGACCAGCCTCGGAGACCTTCTCGCTCAGGCTGAAAACCTTGTCCACAGTTGCTGTGCTGCCCAGCGACGAGGTGCCGTAGCTAACGGTGTTCCTTGAGGTCCATGCGACGTACGCCGCGCCTTGATCGTCGATCGCGACGGATGTGCCGTTCGAGTTCTGCGCGGTGAGGTCCAGGTTGGGGGTTGCGACCGGGCCGAAGGGCACAGTGACCCCAGTGGGGGCGAGACCCGGAGGTGCCGCGTTCATCTCGACGGCGCCGCGCTGCCAAAGGCCGTCCGACGACGAAGTAGAGAGCATGACGCCGGGCACGTTCGGCGAGCCGAAGGGCCGCGGGATCGCGATGGCGCCGGGCGCGACCTTGGCCTGGAACCCGAAGTACGAGACGTATGGAAGGCCGTCTGCAGTCAATGCGACCGCGTTGCCTTGCCCCATGTCGTCTTGTGAATCGACCACGAAGGGGAAGAACCCGCCCGTTCCATAGTCAACCGCTGGCGTCGTGATCGAAACGCACCCCGTCGCGATGAGCCCGACGGTCGCGAGGATGAGCAGGGCACGCCTGTGCATGTCGGCGGGGAGATTAGCAGGCCTTCTCAACCCCGCCCGGCCAGCGCGGCCGCGTATGGGATGCCCTCCAAGACTTCTTGGAGGAACCGGCCGGTGTGTGAGATGGGATGCGCCGCCACGTCTTCCGGCGTGCCGGTCACCACGACGGTTCCGCCCTGGTCACCGCCCTCCGGCCCGAGGTCGACGATCCAGTCGGCCGTCTTGATGACGTCGAGGTTGTGCTCGATCACCAACACCGTGTTGCCGGTGTCGACCAGTCGCTGCAACACCTCGAGCAACTTCCGGATGTCCTCGAAGTGCAATCCGGTGGTCGGTTCGTCCAACACATAGAAGGTATTGCCTGTCGCGCGCTTGTGCGAGCTCGGACGACAGCTTGATCCGCTGGGCCTCGCCGCCGGACAACGTCGGGGCCGGCTGGCCGAGCTTCACATACCCGAGCCCGACGTCGGACAGTGTCCGGAGGTGCCGGTGGATGGGCGGGATGTTCTCGAAGAACGTGAGCGCCTCTTCGACGCTCATCTCGAGCACGTCGGCGATCGTGCGGCCCTTGTACTTCACCTCGAGCGTCTCGCGGTTGTAGCGCTTGCCCTTGCAGACCTCACACGTCACGTAGACGTCGGGCAGGAAGTGCATCTCGATCTTGATCTTGACCGTCTCCGGCGCAGTTCTCACAGCGGCCGCCGCGCACGTTGAACGAGAACCTGCCGGGCTGGAAGCCGCGGAGCCTCGCTTCGGGCACCTGCGCGTAAAGCTTGCGGATGTGATCGAACATGCCCGTGTACGTGGCCGGGTTCGACCGGGGGGTCCGTCCGATCGGCGACTGGTCGATGTCGATGACCTTGTCGACCTGGTCCGAGCCGGTCAGCTTCTTATGGCGCCCGGGGAGCTGCCGCGACCCTTGCACCTTCTGTGCGAGCGCGCGGAGCAACACGTCTTGCACGAGTGTCGACTTGCCCGATCCGCTCACGCCGGTGACACACACGAACAGCCCGAGTGGGATCTCGACCGTGACGTCTTGCAGGTTGTGCTCGCGCGCGCCCGACAGTACGAGCTTCTTCGTGCCCGGCGGACGCCGGATCAACGGCAGCGGGATCACACGGCGGCCGGACAGGTACGCGCCGGTGATCGACTCGTCGCACTCGAGCAGGCCCTTCAGGTCACCGCTATAGACGACCTCGCCGCCCTGCTCCCCTGCCGCTGGCCCGATGTCGACGATGTGATCGCGACTCGATCATCGTGGCCTCGTCGTGCTCGACGACGACGAGCGTGTTGCCGAGGTCGCGGAGCCGAACCAACGTGTCGAGCAACCGCCGGTTGTCGCGTTGGTGGAGTCCGATGGACGGCTCGTCGAGGATGTACAACACGCCGACCAGCCCGCTCCCGATCTGTGTGGCCAAGCGGATGCGCTGCGCTTCGCCGCCGGCGAGGGTGCCCGCCGCTCGACCGAGCGTCAGATAGTCGAGTCCGACGTCGACCAAGAAGCCGAGCCGCGCGCGGATCTCTTTCAACAGCCGCTCGGCGATCATCGCCTCGCGCTCGCTGAGCCCCATGTCCTGGGTGAACGCGAGCGCGTCTCGGATCGCAAGATCGGTGACTTGGGAGATGTTCTTGTCGCCGATCGTCACCGCGAGCGTCTCGGGCCGCAATCGCGCACCCTTGCACACGCGGCACGGGGATCTCGCGCATGAACTGTTCCATGCGATCGCGCGCTGACTCCGAGTCGGTCTCGTCGTGCCGCCGCTCGATGTTCGGGATCGCGCCCTCGTAGGTGGTCCAGTACGCGCGCTGGCGCCCGTAGCGGTTCTTGTATCGGACGTGGATCTCCTCGTCGGATCCGTACAGCAAGATCTCGCGGGTCGCCTTCGGGAGCTTCTTCCATGGCGTGTCGAGGTTGAAGCCGTGGGTGTCGGCCACCGCCTCGAGCACGCGGTACCAGTACTCGAGCGTCGCCGATGCCCACGGCGCCAGCGCGCCTTCGTTGACGCTGAGGTCGGGGTCGGGCACGACGAGCTCGGGGTCGACCTCGAGACGGGTCCCCAACCCGTCGCATGTCTGACATGCGCCGTACGGCGAGTTGAACGAGAAGTTCCGCGGCGCGAGCTCGTCGAACGACAGCCCACAGTAGGTGCAGGCGAGGTTCTGCGAGAAGGTCTGAACCTCTTCGTGGCCCTCGTGCGTGACAACCGCGATCGCGGCGATGCCCTCGGCGAGCTGCAGGGCCTGCTCGATCGAGTCGGCGACCCGCCGCCGGATATCGGGCTTTGCGACCAACCGGTCGACCACGACCTCGATCGTGTGCTTGAAGTTCTTGGGCAGCCGGATCGGCTCGGCGAGCTCCCGGACCTCACCGTCGATCCGGGCGCGCGGATAGCCCTTGCGGCCCAGCTCTTCCAGAAGCTTGCCGTACTCGCCCTTGCGACCACGGACGATCGGCGCGAGGACCTGGAACCGCGTGCCCTCGGGGAGCGCCATGACCTGATCGACGATCTGCTCGGGCGTCTGGCGCCCGATCGGCCGGCCGCAGTTGTAGCAATGCGGATGTCCGACCCGCGCGAACAGCACGCGCAGGTAGTCGTAGATCTCGGTGATGGTGCCGACCGTCGACCGCGGGTTGCGTGAGGTGGACTTCTGGTCGATCGAGATGGCCGGGGAGAGCCCCTCGATGAAGTCGACGTCGGGCTTCTCCATCTGCCCGAGGAACTGCCGCGCATACGAAGACAGCGACTCGACGTATCGGCGCTGGCCCTCGGCATAGATGGTGTCGAACGCCAACGAGGACTTGCCCGATCCGGACAAGCCCGTGAAGACGATCAGGGCGTCGCGCGGCAGCTCGAGGGTCAGGTTCTTGAGGTTGTGCTCACGCGCCCCGTGGATGACGAGGGAGTCGGTACCCACCGCTCCCGAGTGTAGCGAGGGTCGCCGACAAGCTTGGAGTGGCCTTACGCCACACCGGCTTCACGCAGCTGGCGAAGCTCCTTCCGCAGTTCGTGGACCTCATCGCGGAGCCGAGCGGCGTACTCGAACCGGAGGTCGCGAGCCGCTTGGTGCATCTCCTCCTCGAGGCCCTGGATAAGGCGCTCAAGCTCCTCGGTCGGGATGCCCTCCGGCGCCTCGACCACCCGCTGCTCGCGGGTCGGGATCGCCGCCTCTTCCCCCCGGAGCGCGAGCAGGATGTCCGTGACCTGCTTGCGGACGGTCTGCGGATCGATCCCGTGCTCCTTGTTGTAGGCGAGCTGGATCTGCCGGCGGCGTTGGGTCTCGCCGATCGCCGACCGCATCGAGTCGGTGACGCTGTCCGCATACATCAGGACCGTGCCGTCGACGTTCCGCGCCGCGCGGCCGATCGTCTGCACCAGCGACGTCTCGGACCGGAGGAACCCCTCCTTGTCGGCGTCGAGGATCGCGACCAGCGAAACCTCGGGTAGGTCGAGGCCTTCCCGGAGCAGGTTGATGCCGACGAGCACGTCGAACTCCCCCAGCCGCAGGTCGCGGACGATCTCGATCCGCTGGATGTGTCGACCTCGGAGTGCAGGTACCGCACCCGGATCCCCATCTCGACCAGGTAATCGGTGAGGTCTTCGGCCATCTTCTTGGTGAGCGTCGTCACGAGGATCCGCTGGTCGTTCTCGGCCCGCCCCCGGATCTCCTCCATCAGGTCGTCGATCTGGCCCTTGGTCGGGCGGATCTGCACCTCGGGGTCGATCAGACCGGTCGGCCGCACGATCTGCTCGACGATCGACGTCGAATGCTGGAGCTCGTAGGGGCCAGGCGTGGCCGACATGTAGACGACCTGTCCGACCCGCTCGCGGAACTCCTCGAACCGCAGGGGCCGGTTGTCGATCGCGCTCGGCAGCCGGAACCCGAAGTCGACCAGCGTGGTCTTGCGCGAGACGTCGCCTTCGTACATCCCGCGGAGCTGCGGGACGGTCACATGCGACTCGTCGAGCACGACCAGGTAGTCGTCCGGGAAGTAGTCGAGCAACGTGAACGGCGCGGTGCCCGGGCCGCGGCCGTCGATGTGACGCGAGTAGTTCTCGATCCCGCTGCAGAACCCCATCTCGCGGAGCATCTCGAGGTCGTAGGTGGTGCGCATCCGCAGGCGCTCGGCCTCGAGCAGCTTGCCCTGACGCTCGAGCTCGGCGAGCCGCTGGTGCAGCTCCTCCTCGATCGTGACGATCGCCTGCTTCATCCGGTCGTCCGATGCGACGTAGTGCGACGCCGGGAACGTCGTGTGGTCGACGATGTCGTCCTTCACGATCTCGCCGGTGAGCGGGTCGAACATGCTGATCTTCTGGACGTCGTCGCCCCACCACTCGATGCGATAGCCGGCCTGTTCGTACGGCGGGAACAGCTCGAGCGTGTCGCCGGTGACGCGGAACGTGCCGCGCGCGCGACTCACTTGGTTGCGCTGGTACTGGATGTCAACCAAGCGCTGCATCGCGAACTCCATCGGCACCTCAGTGCCGCGGTAGACACGGAGCAGCTGACCTTCGTATTCCTCGGGCGAGCCCAGGCCGTAGATCGCGGAGACGCTCGCGACGATGATCACGTCGTTGCGACTGAGCAGCGCCGCCGTCGCCGAGTGGCGCAGACGCTCGATCTCCTCGTTCACCGAGCTGTCCTTCTCGATGTACGTGTCGGTCTGCGGCACGTAGGCTTCGGGTTGGTAATAGTCGTAATAGGAGACGAAGTACTCGACCGCGTTGTCGGGGAAGAAGCTGCGGAACTCGTTGGCGAGCTGCGCACCGAGGGACTTGTTGGGCGCCATCACGATGGTCGGGCGCTGCACCCGCTCGATCACGTGCGCGATGGTGAAGGTCTTGCCCGTGCCGGTGGCCCCAAGGAGCGTCATGTGCTCCTCCCCGCCCTGGACAGCAGCGGTCAGCTGATCGATCGCCGTCGGTTGGTCGCCGGCGGGCGCGAACTCGGACACGACACGGAACGGGGGCACGGCGCCCAGTCTAGGCTGTGCCTCCGACAAGCCCCCGTGGCCTACATGCGCCCCGCGGCGATGATCCGGTCCAGGAACCGACGGGTTTCTTCTTGTTCGGGCTCCGAGAAGATCTGCTCGGGCGTCCCCTCCTCGAGTATCTGGCCCTCATGAAGGAAGCACACGCGTTTCGCGACGTCCCGGGCGAACCCCATCTCGTGAGTAGCGATGATCATCGTCATCCCTTGCTCCGCGAGCTCTCGGATCTGATCGAGGACTTCCGCGACGAGCACCGGGTCGAGCGCGCTGGTGACCTCGTCGAGGAGCAGGATGTCCGGCTGCATCGCGAGAGCGCGGACGATCGCGACCCGTTGCTGCTGGCCACCCGACAACCGGTCCGGATAGTCGTCCGCTTTGTCCGCCAGTCCGAACCTTTCAAGCAACGCCATCGCGTCTCGCGCGGCATCAGCCTTCTTCGCCTTCAGAACCTCTCGCGGCGCGAGCGTCACGTTCCGCAGCACGGTCATGTGGGGAAACAGGTTGAAGGCCTGGAAGACGATGCCCACGCGTCGCCTTGTTGCGTCGACATTCACGCCCTGGGAGGTGATCTCCTCTCCCCCGATCGCGATTGAACCTGCGTCGATCGGCTCCAACAGGTTTATGCACCGGAGCAGCGTCGACTTCCCTGACCCGCTCGCACCGATCAGGCAGATGACCTCGTGTGAATCAACCGCCAGGTCGATTCCCTTCAGCACCTCCAGGTCATCGAAGGACTTGTGGAGCCCTGTGATCTCGATCGCCCTAGTCATACCCCTACGCTCGATTGCCGCTTGCGTTGATCGCGTGCGATCGAGCCAGTCCACGAACCGCGCTTGCGGGATCGTGATCGCGACGAAGATCAACGATAGGGCGACCAATGGCGTGAAGTTGAAGTCCCCCTGCTGGATGATCGTCGCCTGGTTCAGGCTCTCGACGACACCGAGTACATAGACGAGCGCGGAGTCCTTCTGCAACCCGATGAAGTCGTTCAGCAACGGGGGGATCACCCTGCGGATCGCTTGAGGCAGCACCACGTGCCGCATCGACTGCCACCTGCTGAGTCCAAGGGAGCGCGCCGCCGCTGCTTGGCTCGGATGCACGGATTGGATGCCGGCCCGATAGACCTCTGCGACGTACGCGGAATAGACCAGTGTGAGCGAGAGGACAGCCCAGACATAGTCGTTGTTCGGGATCCCTTGCAGGCCGAGTGCCGGCATGCCGAAGCCGAGGATCAAGATCACGAGGATCGTCGGCACGCCTCTGAAGAAGTCCGTGTACGCGGCAGCCATGAACCGGATCGGAGTGAAGACGGGGCCGGGGAGGCTGCGCGCAACGGCGATCATGAGCGCGAGGATCAAGACAAGCACTTCGGCAACGCAGAAGATGGCGATGTTCCGCACGAACTTCCGCAGGATCAACGGGAAGGACGCCTTGAACTCCGCAGCATTGAAGAACTGCTGCTTGATCTCGGGCCAGCCGGGCGATCGGACGACGATCAGCGCGAGGAGTCCGAAGAAGATCAGCGTGCTGGCGACTGCGATCCAGACGTTGCGTGCGGTGGCGTCACCGCCGCCCAGGATCTTGGGCCAGCGCCCCCCGTTGCCGTGCGGGATGCGAGGGTCGCTCTCCCCGCCCGGCGGGAAGTAGACGTTCGGGCTCGGGCCTGAGCCGCTCGCCATCGTTCCTCGCGGCTAAGAGAACACCGGCACGCTGGCGTCCGTCTGCAGCCACTGGTTCTCGAGCTGCTTCGACGTGCCGTTGGACTTCAGCGTGGCGATCGCCTGGTTCACGCACGAGACGAGCGGGTTGCCCTTCTCGAACGCGAGGCCGAACTGCTCTTGCCCGCCGCTCAACGGGGGGAATTGCCCGACGATCTGATCTGCGTACCCGTAGAACGCGTCGGGGAAGTCCACGACTACACCGTCGAGCTGTCCGTTGTGGAGGTCCTTCAGCGCCGTGTCAAGGTCGGGGTACACGCCCGGCTCGACGTTGGGCTGGATCTCCTGCTGGATCACCTCGAGGCTCGTGGTGCCCACCGGCGCGCCGAGCTTGAGGTCCTTCAGGCCGGCCAGCGTGGTCACGCCGATCGCGGGCGAGCCGTTGTCTGCGATCAGCGCCTGGTTCACGTCGTAATAGCCGTCGCTGAAGTCGACGGCCTTCGCGCGCTGCGGCGTGACCGAGATCTGCTGCATGGCGAAGTCGAACTCCTTGGGGCCGGGTGCGAACGACTTTCCGAACGGGATGCCCTCCCATGTCACCTGGTCCTGGGTGAAGCCGAGCTGCTCGGCCAACGCGTACGCGAACGCCGACTCGTAGCCGTCACCTGTGTGCGGGTCGCCGGTGTACTTCCCCGACTTCCAGTCGGACCCCGAGATGCTCGTGCCGCCGTACCACGGCTTGTAGGCGGGGTTGCCGGTCGCGATCGTCAGCTGGCCCGGCGTGTGGAGGTTCATCGTCGACGGCGTGCAGTCGCCCGCTGCCGCGCTGGTCGGCGTCGACGTCTTGGGCGCACAGGCGGTGGCGACGATCGCCAGCACCGCGAGCACGAGCAGACCTTTGCGCATCCGAAGAACCTCCCTAAGGTGTCGCCGACCGGAACGGCGCGAGACTAGCACGCTGCTTGCGGCGCACGCCGCTCAGCGCGACGGCTCCCATCTGAAGGTTCGCGAGGCGACGACGACGGCGCCGACGAGCCAGATCGCCATCACAAGGATGTCCGACCAGTGGAACGGCGCGCCAAGGTAGGACGCGCGCATCGCGTCGACGAGGTGTTTCACGGGGAAGATCCTGCCGGTCCAGTTCACCCAACTGGGCGGATTCTGGGATGCGACGAAGATCCCTGACAAGAACAGTAGGGGCAGGATGATCGCGTTCACGATGGGCGGCCCCGCGTCTTCGTTCGGCACGATGCCGCTTACCGCAAGCCCGATGGCAGCGAAGCATCCGGCACCGACGAGCAGTGTCACGATGAACAACAACGCATCGGTCGCTGCGGGGAGATACGCGTGATACACGAGCCGCCCGAATACAACGGTGATCGCAACCAGCAAGAACCCGACGAAGGTCGCGTGGAGGACCCGCGCTGTCAGGTATGAACGCGCCGGCAACGGCGTGCCGCGCAATCGCTTCAAGACTCCCTCTTCTCGCGCGAACACGACTGAGATCGCGATGTTCGTGTAGCAAGCCGAGATCAAGCCGAATGCCGCCATCGAGAACACGTAGTAGGTCGACGTCTTGATGACCAGCGTGGGCGTCAACGCGAAGTCAGTGTTGCCAAGCAACGCAGTGAAGATGACGAGGAACAGCAAGGGGAAGATGAACGTGAAGAACGCTGATGCAGGGTTCCGCCAGAACGCTTTGTTCGTGAAGCGGAATTGCCGCGCGATCTCCCGGATCACCTGTTTCCTTCCTCGGCGCCGGTCAGCTCAAGGTAGACGTCCTCGAGCGAGGGCTGCGTCACCTCGAAAGCCTCGAGCTCGACGCCATGTTCGAGCGCCCAACCCGTCAGTTCGTGCGCGACCCTGGTCGGATCGTCCGTACGGACGGTGAGCGTGCCGGTGACGTCAGCTCCTTGCCCGAGCTCGGGCGGCGGGGGCGCACCTGCCGGAGTGCGGAATCGGATCATCGTTTGCATCTGATCGCGGCCCGCGAGTGACGACGGGGGTCCCTCCGCGACGATGACGCCCTTCGCGATCACTCCGACCCGATCTGCGAGGTATTGCGCTTCGTCCATGAAATGTGTCGTGAGCCAGACGGTCTTGCCGAGCGCGACGAGGTTCTTAACCATCTCCCACGCGTTGCGTCGCGCACTCGGGTCGAACCCGGTCGTCGGCTCGTCCAGGAAGAGCAGCTCCGGGTCTCCGGCGAGGGCGATCGCGACGTCGAGCCGACGCTGCTGGCCGCCGCTCAATCGACGCACTCGCTCGTCACGCTTCTCGCTCAGTCCGACGACGTCGATCACCTCGTCTGCCGGACGGGGGTTCGGATAGTAGCCGCCGTACATCTCGACGGTTTCGCGGACCGTGAGGAAGGGGTCGACGCCGCTGGACTGCAGGACGATGCCGATGCGTTGCTTCAGCGCGTGGTCGCCTTGGGCCGGATCGAAGCCGAGCACCTGAACCGTGCCGGCGCTGCGCTGGCGGTAGCCTTCGAGGATCTCGGTGGTCGTCGTCTTGCCGGCGCCGTTCGGCCCAAGCAGGGCGAACACCTCCCCGCGATCGACGTAGACGTTGATGCCGCCGACCGCCTCGAAGTCGCCGTAGGACTTGTGCAGTCCTTCGATCTCGATCACGCGCTCGGCCACGGAGCGAGCCTACCCGACCCCGAAACCGGCCTCGGTGTCGACGGGATTGCGGAGCGGCTCCCCGGCAACGAACCGGCGGAGGTTGTCGACGAAGACGCCGACCACGGCCTCCTCCCAGTCGTGGAGATCGCCCGAGATGTGCGGCGAGACGGCCACGGACGGCATCGACCACAGCGGCGAGTCGGCCGGCAACGGCTCCTCGACGAAGACATCGAGCGACGCGCCGGCGATCGCGCCCGTTCGGATCGCGTCGATCAGCGCGTCTTCATCGACCGTCGCTCCGCGGCCGATGTTCACGAAGTGCGCCGTCGGGCGCATGGCATCGAACGCCTTGGCATCGAACATCGCGCGCGTGTCCGGCGTGAGCGGAAGCGCGTCCAACACATGGTCGGCTCGAGCGAGCGCCTGATGGAACCCGTCGGGGCCGACGATGGGTCCCAGCACATCGTCTGTCCGCTCGTTCCGGCCCACAGCCTTCACCGTCATGCCGAGGGCTCGCGCTCGCGTCGCGGTCGCGCGACCGATAGGCCCGGGTCCGACGACCACGAGGTGTTGGCCAGCGACGCGGTTGCGACGCCGGCCATCGGTCCAGACGCCCTTGGTTTGGTCTACGACGGAGATGTGCAGCCCGGTGGTGAACGCGACCATCGCAGCGATCACCCACTCGGCGATCGGGTCGTCGAAGATCCCCCGTGCATTGGTCACGATGACGTCGCTGGCCACGAGCGCCGGGAACAGCAGACCGTCGACCCCGTCGCTCGCGGCCTGGATCCATCGCAGGCGTGTCGCATGGGCGAGCGCATCCTCCAGCCAGGATCGGCGCGCGCCCCACGAGAAGATCGCATCTGCGTCGGCGATGGCGGCCGGCACGTCTTCGGTGCTGCCGGCATACCGCACGTCCGCGAGCTCGAAAGCGGGTTCGATCCCGGGCGGCGGTTCGTCCGCGGTCGCGCCGAGCACCGCGACGATCGGCCGCTCGCTCACAGTGGCTTCCGCCCGCTGAAGCCGCTATGCACGCCGTGGTAGTACTCGACGTCGCCCTCCCCCAGTCGCCAACAGAGGAACACCTGCTCACCGTCCCGCTCTGCAGGGAAGTCGATCAACCCCGTCTCGGGGTCGCGGAGCAGGATGCCTCGATCGGCCAGGTACTCGACCTCCGTCTTCAACGTCTCTTGATGCCGGAACCAGTCGGATCCGGCGACGCCACCGCCGTCGGATGCAACCGCTTCGGTGATGCGCTCGGTCGATGCGATCAGCCCAAGCCGCGCCTCACGGAGTCGCGGGAGCCGCTCACGGAGCTGGATGAGCTCGGCGTTGGCGTCCGCCACGGTGAACGTGCGATCGGTCGTCATGCGACGGCTCGCACCAGGGCGGGGAGCTCGCGCAGGTCGGTGATCCGGGTCGTGTCCGTGTCGGGGAACCGGTCACGACGGTCGATGAGCACGGGCGTCATCCCGAGCGTCGACGCCGGCGCAACATCGAACTCGGGATTGTCACCGACGTACATCGCATCGGCTGGATCCAGCGATAACCGCTCCAGGGCGAGCTCGAAGATCCGGAGGTCCGGCTTCTCGACCCCCTCCCGCCCACTGATCACCCGAACGCCGAACCGGTCGCGCACGCCGAGCGTTCCCAGCAGGTCTTCCAGCCATGCCTCGAAGTTCGACACGATCGCCAGGGCGAGGCCCGCTGCTTCGAGTTCGTCGAGCGTCGGCACGACGTCATCGAAGAGCTCGTAGTTCGAAGAGTCAGTGAATGTCGCGTACAGCACGTCGGCGATGTGCCCGTCGTCGGGGATGTCGAGCTCACCGAGCATGCGTTCGTAGACGCTCTTCCAGAACCGCGCCGAGCGCTCGGGCGAGGTCGTCCACAGCTCGACGTCTCTCGCGGCCTCCGAGAACCGATGGAACACCGTCCGCGACGCGTCGATCACCGCGTCCGGCGAGCGGGCGCGCCCCTCGGAGGCGACCACGGTGCTGAACAGCTCCGGGAACGACGGCGCGGGGTGGACGAGTGTCTCGCCGACGTCGAACAGGACGGCACGCAGCGGCATCGCCGGGATGCTACCGGCCGTCGGCGGCTCGCGCGGCGAGATCGTGCCAGAGCACCTCGACCTCGGCTTCCAGTTCCTCGCGGGTGCCTTCGTTGTCCAGAAGCACGTCGGCCGCACGGGCACGTGCGTCCAACGGGAGTTGCGCATGGAGCCGGGAGCGCACGTCGGCCTCCTCCATGCCGCGCGCGACCGAGCGGGCGACCTGGGTCTCCGACGATGCTGAGACGACCACAACCACGTCGCAGTCGCGATGCGTGCCCATCTCTATCAGGAGTGGGTTCACCAGTACGACGACGTCGTGGGTGTCCAGATGGGATTGGATGCCGTCGGCGATCATCCGTCGGACCTCGGGGTGGATGATCGCTTCGAGGTCGTCGAGCGCCTCGCGATCCGCGAACACGATGGAGGCGAGCCGGGCGCGATCGAGCTCACCGTCCGCCCCGACGATCTCCTCACCGAAGCGGCGCACGACTGCTCCGAGCGCGTCCGTGCCCTTGCGAACCGCATCGCGCGCGAACGCGTCGGCGTCGAGGATCACCGCGCCCTGACGCGCGAGCAGTTCAGCGACGGTCGATTTGCCCGCGCCGATCCCGCCGGTCAGCCCGACGAGCAGCATGCAGGGTGAGCGTCACGCGGTGGGGCGGCCGCCGAAGGCGGCCGCCCCACGACCACGTGTCACTCGTCGCGGCCCTCGCGCCGCTTCAGGTCCTGGAGGATCGCCTCGAGGGAGACCTCCTCGTCGGCGGCCGGCTCTTCGGCCTTGGGCGCCTCAGGGGTCGCCTCGGCCTCAGGGGTCGCCTCGGCCTCAGGGGTCGCCTCGGCCTCAGGCTCGGGCGCGGCAGCGACGGGCTCCGGCTCGGCAACCGCCACGGGCTCCGGCTCGGGCGCTGGCTCAGGCTCGGGCGCCGGGGCGGCCGCTTCAGGCTCCGCAACCCCGACCGGTTCGGGCGTCGCTGCGGCAGCCGGTGCAGCAGGAGCTGACTCCTCCGCCGCGGCGACCGCCGCGAGGATCTCTGCCGGGACCTCGATCGTGGTCGTCATCTCGGCGCCGGCGTCACGCTCGACCTCGGGCTCGACCTCGATCTCCTTCGGCTTCGGCGGCGCGGCTGTGACCTGACGCATCGACAGGCTCACGCGCCGGCGGGATACGTCGACGTCGATCACCTTGACTTGCACCTCTTGTCCGACCGACAGAACCGACTCCGGGGCGTCGACGTGCTCGTGGCTGATCTCGGAGATGTGAACCAAGCCCTCGATCCCCTGCGCGACGCGGACGAACGCGCCGAAGGGCACGAGCTTCGTCACCTGGCCGTCGATGATCGCGCCGGCCTGCGACGTGCGCTCGAACTCCTTCCACGGGTCTTCCTGCGTGGCCTTGAGCGACAGCGAAACGCGCTCGCGCTCCAGGTCGACGTCGAGCACCTCGACCTCGACCTCTTGGCCGACGCTCACGACCTCCTGCGGGTGGTCGACGTGCTTCCACGAGAGCTCGCTCACGTGGACGAGCCCGTCGACGCCGCCGAGATCGACGAACGCGCCGAAGTTCACGATCGAGCTGACCGTGCCCTTGCGCCGCTCGCCCTTCTGCAGGTTCTGCAGGAAGGTCTTGCGGCCCTCGGACTGCGATTCCTCCAGGAAGGCGCGCCGGCTCAGCACGACGTTGTTGCGGTTGCGGTCGAGCTCGATGATCTTCGCCTCGAGCTCCTGGCCCACGAACGGCTGCAGGTCGCGCACCCGGCGCAGATCCACCAGCGACGCGGGGAGGAACCCGCGCAACCCGATGTCCAAGATGAGGCCGCCCTTGACGACCTCGATCACCGGGCCCTTGATCGTCTGGCCCGACTGCATCGTCTCTTCGATCTTGCCCCAGGCGCGCTCGTACTGCGCGCGCTTCTTGGACAGGATCAGCCGGCCTTCCTTGTCCTCCTTCTGCAGGACGAGCGCCTCCATGTGCTCGCCCACCTGGACGACCTCGCCCGGCTTCACATCGTGTCGGATCGACAGCTCCTTGGCCGGGATCACGCCCTCGGACTTGTAGCCGATGTCGAGCAAGACCTCGTCGCGGTCGATCTTGACCACGTCTCCCTCGACGATGTCGCCATCCTTGAAGTCGCGGAACGACGACTCCATCGCCGCGATCAGCTCTTCGGGGGTCAGGTCCGGCTGCGCAACGCTTGTCGCGGTCGCCTCGGCGACCGTCATCTCATCACTCATGCGGTGGTTCTCCTCGCTGGCGCGCGGGGCTCACCGCTCGCGGCTTGGGATTTGCGAGCGGCGCAGGAGCCCTGCGACCAGGAGGGATGGTAGGTGACCAGCGGAAACGCCGTCAACGCATCGGCGCTAGTGCCCTTCGGGGGCCGCGTCGGCCCAGTTCGGACCCGAGGCGATCGAGGCAACGAGCGGCACGTCGAGTTCGATCGCATGCTCCATCCCCTCGCGCACCAGTTCGCTCGCCGCAGTCAGGTGCTTCTTCGGAACCTCGAAGACGAGCTCGTCGTGGACGGTGAGGAGCATGTGGCAGCCGAGCTTGGGATGCTCTTGCAGCGCGCGGTCCACCTTGATCATCGCGAGCTTGAACACGTCGGACGCCCCGCCCTGGATCGGCGCGTTCAGCGCCTGCCGCTCCCCCAGCTCGCGGAGACGCCGATTGTCGCTGGTGAGCTCGGGGATGTAGCGCCGGCGCCCGAGGAGCGTCTCGGTGTAGCCGTCGAGCCGGGCGCGCTCGACCTGAGCCTTGAGATACGTCTTGATCTTGGGGAACCCCTCGAAATATCCGTCGATGATCTCCTGTGCCTCGTCGGGTGCGATGTCGAGGCGTTGCGAGAGCCCATATGCGTTCATGCCGTACGCGAGCCCGAAGTTCACCGCCTTCGCGCGGCGCCGGAGCTCGCTGTCGACGTGCTCCATCGGTAGGTCGAACACCTTCGAGGCCGTCGCGGCGTGGATGTCGTCACCCGCCGCGAACGCCTCGTGCAAGCCCTCATCCCCCGACAGGTGCGCGAGCACGCGGAGCTCGATCTGGCTGTAGTCGGCGACGAGCAGCACCTGGTCGTCGGCGCCGGGGATGAACGCCCGACGGATCTGCCGGCCGACCTCCGACCGGACCGGGATGTTCTGCAGGTTCGGGTTGGTGCTGCTGAGCCGCCCGGTCGCAGCCGCGGCCTGGTTGAAGGTGGTGTGCACGCGGCCGTCGGGCCCGGCGAGCTTGGGCAGCGCCTCGAGGTAGGTCGAGTTGAGCTTGTCGAGCTCTCGCCACGACAGCAGCGCATCGACGATCGGGTGCTCCTCGCGGAGCTTCTCCAACACGCTCGCGTCGGTCGACAACTCGCCCTTCGGCGTCTTCTTCCCCGGCTGCAGCCCCAGCTCGCCGTAGAGGACCTCTCGCAGCTGCGGCGGTGAATTCAGGTTGAACTCGCGGCCGGCGATCTCGTAGATCTGGTGCATCAGCGTCGCCATGCGGTCGCGCACACCCTCGCCGATCTCGTCGAGGTAGGCGACGTCGAGCCGGATGCCGTGCGCCTCCATGCGCCCGAGCACCGAGGAGAGCGGCAGCTCGACGTCCATCAGCAGCGATCGCAGCCCCTGCTTATCTATCTGCTCTTCCATCACAGGCGCCAGCAGCCCGACGGCCGCGGCCTCCACGGCGGTGCGGCGCCAGGGGTCCTCGGCGAACAGCTGCGCCTCGTCACCCTCCTCGACGCCCGCGAGCAGGTCGGTGCCGAGGTAGCGCTCGGTCAGCTTGTCGAGGCCGTACGCCGTGGTGCCCGGATCGAGCAGGTAGCCGCCGATCAACGTGTCGAACGTGACGCCGTCGAGGCCGCCACCCAGCGCGGTCGCGGCGCGCTCGAGCACCTTCGCGTCGTGGACCTGCTTGGCCACAGCCGCGTCACGCAGCGCATCCAGCAACGCAGGCGCCGCGGTGATCGTCGCGTAGGAGGCCTGCGCACCGCCGGCGGACACGGCCGCGCCGTGGATCGCGCCGTCCTCGACCCGCACCGCCACCGCCGCCGCGCCGCCCTTCAGCGCCGCGAGCAGTTCGGCTTCGTCGACCTGCCGGAGGTCGAGTTCGGCGACCTCGGCCACCGGCTTGGCCGTGCCGAGCGCTTCGGCGAGCCGGTCGAGCAGCGACCGGAACTCGAGCGACACGAACAACGACCTGATCTGTTCGGGATCCGAGGCGCCCATCACGCAGTCCTCCGGCGTGAACTCGAGCTCGAGGTCGGTGACGATCCGCGCGAGCTGCTTGTTCAAGGCGAGCCGCTCGCCCGCCGCCTCGATGTTCTCCTTCTGCTTGCCCTTGAGCTCGTCGGTCCGCGCCAGCAGGTCCTCGATCGACCCGAACTGGTTCACGAGCTTGGCGGCCGTCTTGTCGCCGATCCCGGGGACGCCTGGGATGTTGTCCGAGGTGTCACCCTTGAGCGCGACGAAGTCGAGGTACTGGTCGGGCGTGATGCTGTACCGAGCCTCGACGGCCGCCGGGTCCATCAGGTCGATCTCGGAGATGCCGCGCCGGTTGAAGAGCACGCTGATCGCCCCGCGCTGCTTCTCGCGGTCACGGACCAGCTGGAAGAAGTCCCGGTCGGCCGTGACGATGACCGCGTCCAGGCCGGCCTCGCTCGCCTGGATCGCGAGCGTGCCGATCGCGTCGTCGGCCTCGTGGCCCTCCATCCCGATGACCGGGATCCGCAGGACGTCGAGCACCTCTTCGATCAGGCCCAGCTGCGGACGGAAGTCAGCCGGCGACTCCGCTCGTCCCGCCTTGTAGTCGGCGTCCATCTCGAGTCGCACGGTCGGGGCGCCCATGTCGAACGCCACCGCGATCAGGTCGGGGTGCTCGTCGCCGAACAGCTTGATCAGCATCGACGTGAACCCATAGACCGCGTTGGTGACGGTGCCCGAGCTCGTTGCGAGCGTCTGCGGAAGCGCGAAGAACGCGCGGTACGCGAGGCTGTGCCCGTCGAGCAGGAAGAGCCGACGAGGGGGTTCGCTCACGACGGCCATCCTAGTTGTCGGCGCCGACGAGCCAGCCGGTGCACGCGCACGTCGAACCGTTGTCGTGAATCCGACCCCATCGGTAGGATTCGACCGTGCTCCCCACCTTCGTGATCGGGCTCCGCGAGGGCCTCGAGGCGGCGCTGATCATCGGGATCATCGCCGCGTTCCTGATCCAGCGCGACGAACGAGGCGCGCTGCGGTGGATGTGGGCCGGCGTCGCCCTCGCGATCGCCTTATGCCTCGGCGTGGCGTGGACGTTCCGCGTGATCGACCGCGCGCTCCCCGACAAGCAGCAGGAAGCCTTGGCCGCAGTGATGGCCCTGCTCGCCGTGGGGGGCGTCACCTACATGATCATCTGGATGCGCCGGAACTCCCGCGGCCTCAAGCACGCCCTGGAGTCCCACGCCGCGACCGCCCTGATTCGGGGGTCCACCTGGGCGCTGGTCGGATTGGCCTTCTTCGCCGTGATCCGGGAGGGCCTAGAGACAGCAGTCTTCCTGATCGCGGCCTTCCAGAACTCCCTGAACCCGCGGGCGACCGGAACGGGGGCGGTCCTGGGCATCCTCGTGGCCGCCGCCCTGGGCTACGGGATCTACAAGGGAGGTGTCCGGATCAACCTGTCTCGGTTCTTCCGATTCACGGGCTTCATCCTCGTGCTCGTCGCAGCCGGACTGTTGGCGTCCGCGGCGCACGCGGCCGCCGAGGCCGGCGTTCTGACGTTCGGACAGGCAAGCGCGATCGACCTCAGCTGGCTGATCGCCCCCGGCACGGTCCGCGCATCGCTCATCACAGGCATGCTCGGTTTGCAGCCGACCCCGAAGGTGATCGAGGTGTCGCTGTGGTTGGCCTACGCGATCGTGATGAGCGTGTACGTGTTGTGGCCGCACGGACGCACGCCCGAACAGCGACGTGCACCCAACGTCGAGCCATCGCCGGCGCACGCCTGACGCGCTCGCTCCAACGTTCGCGCGGCGCTTGAGGGTTGCGTGCAACCCTCGATCACAGCAGCACACAAGGGCACGCAACGACGTCGAGATCGATGCGACGGGTATGCGCATACGTTGCGCGACATGCGCTCATGCTCAGGTTGACATGCCTCAACCTTGCGTCTAGATTCCGCTCCGGCCCTGAGAGGGGTCGAAGCGTCACGGGCCGTGGCCCTCGATAGGTGACGATCGCGTATGGGGAAGGCGCGACCGATGCCGAGGAGAGCCGCGGCCCGTCGCTTATGTCGCGACCGCGTCACCACGCTCGTCGATCACAGCACTGCGTCGAGGAACTTCTTCGTTTCCGGTTCGCGCGTGTGATCGAAGATGTCGTCGGGCGTTCCCTCTTCCCAGATCACGCCGTCGTGGAAGAAGCACATGCGGTTCGCGACTTCGCGCGCGAATCCCATCTCGTGCGTCACGACCATCATCGTCATGTGGAACTCCGTCGCGAGCGATCGCATCACCGACAGCACTTCACCGATCAACTCCGGGTCGAGCGCCGATGTCGGCTCGTCGAACAGCATCACGTCGGGTTGCATCGCAAGCGCCCGAGCGATGGCGACTCGCTGCTGCTGACCACCCGAAAGGCGGATCGGGTGCTCGTTGGCCTTGTCCGCCAGGCCCACCCGGTGAGCAGCTCCGATGCCATGGGGCGCACCGAATCTGCCTTCTGGCCCTTCACGGTGACGGGCCCCTCCATGACGTTCTGTAGGGCAGTCATGTTGGGGAACAGGTTGAACTGCTGGAAGACCATCCCGGCATGCAGCCGGAGTTGGCGGACCTGCTCCCGCTTGTGGCGCGTTCGATGCCCGCCTTCGAGCCGAACGCCGGCAACCTCGATCGTGCCGTACGTCGGATCCTCCAAGAAGTTGATGCATCGAAGCAGCGTCGACTTGCCGGACCCCGACCGTCCGAAGATCACGACGACCTCGCCGCGATCGACGACCATGTCGATGCCCTTCAACACCTCGAGCGGACCGAAGTACTTATGCAGGGCTTCGACGCGAACGACCGGTTCGGTCATACTCATGCCGACGGCTCGTCTTCGATGGGCATCTCGATCACGCCGGCGCCCCCTCCGGCACCGCCACCACCGCCCACGGGGATGAACTGCGTGCGCTTCATCCCGGTTCCCGTCTGCACGACCGTACGCACGTAGCCCTTCGAGATCCTCCGCTCCAACCTGCGTCTGGAAGAATGTGAAGATCGACGTCAGCACCCAGTAGAGCGCCGCAGCGATCAGCAGCGCCTCGAGCCGCTTCGTGAGGTTGGCGCTGAACGCGAGCTGCGCTCTGCCGGAACAACTCAGTCGGGTCGATCTGCGACGCCGAGGAAGCACACCAGGGCCGTGTCCTTCATCATCGCGATGAACTCGTTGCCGGTCGGCGGGATGATCACACGGAACGCCTGTGGCAGCACCACCTTCGCATCTTCTGGCCGTAGGTCATCCCGAGCGCGTCGGCCGCCTCCCCTGGCCGTGCCGACCGACTGGATGCCCGCGCGGAAGATCTCGGTCATGTACGCGCCGTAGTTCAGGCCGAGCGCCGATCGACCCCGGCGACGAACGCGGTCGAGCGTCGAGGAAGCCTGCGCGAGTACGTCCGGCCAGGTTGGCACCGATCTCGCGGCAGGGCGAGGTAGATCAGGAACATCTGCACGATGAGCGGCGTGCCTCGGAAGAACGACATGTAGAACCCGGATACGCCGTAGGCGACCGGGTTGCGTGAGAGGCGCCCGAGCGCCCCGAACAGGGCCAGGATCGATCGCCAGCACGATCGAGCAGACCGACAGGACGATCGTCCACTCGAGGCCCTTCGCGATGTACCAGCCGACGCTTCGCATGAAGGTGGTGTCGAGGTCCGACAGGGTCAGGAAGAGCCCGAGCATGAAGAAGATCGCGATCCAGACGGCGGTCACCTTGATCCGGAACGGGATGCGGGCGCTGGCCAGGGACAGAGCCTCGGTATTGCCCGCGGCCGGGTAGCCCAGCACAAGCAAGATGACGGCGATGCCGGTCAGCCCGCGGCGAAGTAACCCTCGCGAGCCGAGGCAAGGCCGCCGACCGCCACGAGGTAGGCCGCGCACGCGATCGTCGCTGCCAACGCGGTCCACCATGTCCACCGCCGGGGCACGTAGACGACGGCGCCACCGACGATCGCCACCACGCCCGCGAGCCCGAACGTCGCGATGCTCTTCGAGCGGGATGATGTCCTTCGTCGTGAAGACGAGAACCGGCAGGAAGATCAGGATCAGCGCGCCCTGGAGCATGATCACCCAGGCGGCCAGCAGGAGCACGACCGCCCGGGTCGGCTCCTCCAGATGCGCCGAACGGGACCGAGGTCTTCCTCGGTCCCCGTCGTAGTGCTCGCGAAAGCGCTCACGCGCGCGTGCTCCCGTTCGCTCAGGCGGACGGTGATGCGGATGGCGAACCCTTCGATGCGGACGTCACCGTCCAGTCAACGCCCTTGTACCATTTCTTGGACAGCGACGAGAGCGTCCCGTCGGCGTGCATGTCGTCGATGATCTTGCTCACGGCCTGGCTCAGACTCTGTGAGTCGCGTGGGTCGTTCCTGTCGAACGCGACCGAAAACGGCTCGTAGTAGAGCAGGTCGCCGACGATCTTGATCTTGCCGCCGTCGTCGATGTAGGCCTGGATCGTCTGCTGCGCGCTGATGGCCGCATCGCAGCGGACGCCGTCACCGAGCGCCAGGTTCTGCCAAGGCGTCCGTGTCGGTCGTGTACGTCTGCGGATTCGCGCCGTGGATCTGGAAGTCGAACGGCGGCGCACCGGCGCCCAGCTTCAGCGTGCCCTCGACGTAGTCCTGATACGTGGTCTGCACGCCCACGCACACCGTCTTCCCGGTCAGGTCGGCCGGACCGGTGATGGTCGTGTTGTCCTGGGCCACCGATATCGCGGCGGGCGTGTAGTAGTACGCCGGGGTGAAGTAGAAGAGCTTCTCCCGATCGATCGTGTCGGTCATGGACCCGACGCTGACGTCCCACCGGTCGTTCCACGAGCCGGCGGTGATGACATCCCACTTCTGTGCCTGCAGCACAGGTTCAACGCCGAGGCGCTGGGCGATCTCCGTGGCCACGTCGACGTCGAACCCTTGCCAGGTCTGGGTCTGCACGTTGAACGACGACTGCGGCGGATACTTCGGGTCGGTCGCGATCTGGAGCTTGCCGCTCGCGCAGACCTGTGCGAGCGCGTCTGTGCCGGACTTGTCAACCGAGGCGCAGACGCCCGTCGCCGCTCCCGAACCCGCCACCGATGACGTGCTGTTGCTCGCACACGCCGCTCCGATCATCCCGAGGACCGCGAGCC
Organism: uncultured Actinomycetes bacterium; assembly: GCA_963792215.1. Taxonomy (GTDB): domain Bacteria; phylum Actinomycetota; class UBA4738; order UBA4738; family HRBIN12; genus AC-51. The sequence continues at coordinate 639,465 of CAWBVL010000001.1, read as the reverse complement.
CTACCAGGACCCGTGTTCGCACGTTCCGCATCGATTCCCTCCTTCACGCGGCCTGCGGTGCAGACCCCCGTTCGCGCGGACTCTACGCCCGCGGTTCGACCCGGGCAACGCGACAGGCAGCCCGGCGCGGCCTTCCCTTGCTTGTACGCTCTGGGCCGCAGGCCGGGATGGCGGAATCGGCAGACGCGCGGGACTCAAAATCCCGTGTCCGAAAGGGCGTGAGGGTTCGACCCCCTCTCCCGGCACCCCGCAAGCGTCCGACGGTCAGCTGGTGGCCCGCAGAGCGGCTCGCGCGACGACGAGATCCTCGAACGCGAAGCCCACCGAGACGAAGACCGTGATGTCCGCGGGCGCCGTCCGCACCGCACGGCCGCGAACGACGTCGGCAAGAACGACGAGTGCATCGGCCTCGATCGCGCCCTCGTCGATCGCGATCACGACATCGCCCGCCTCACGGAGCGCGACGTCGCGGGTCTCGACCACGACCTTCGCCCGGCGCATCGTCTCGGTGTCGAGCTCGCGTTGATCCGCGAGATACGCGCCGATCGCGTTCACGTGTGCGCCGTCGGCGAGGTCGTATCCGCTGAAGACCGACACCGCCGACGTGGTGCACGTACAGACGAGGTCCGCGGTCGCGACGTCCGCGGGTATACCCGTCCGCGCATCGATGCCGAGTCCGTTGGCGAACGCCACGAGCGCGTCGGCTCGCGCGGGATCGCGACCGACCACGACCACCTGGCTGAGCTGCCGCACCGCATGCATCGCCTCGACGTGCGCGATCGCCTGGACGCCTGCGCCGAACACGACGAGTCGCGACGCGTCGGAGTTGGCAAGGAGGCGCGTCGCGAGCCCGCTCACGGCCGCGGTCCGGATCGCCGTGAGCTCGGTCCCGTCGATCACTGCCTCGGGCGCCTGCGTCGTGGCGTCGAACAGTACGTAGACCGCCTGGGTGAACGGCAGACCGCGCTGCGGATTGAACTCGGACAGCGTGACAAGCTTCACGCCGACACCGGCCTCCCCCGCCGCCGGCATGCTCAGCAGGGTTCCGGCCGGTGTGGCGAGCGTCGTGCGCAGCGGCGTGCTGAGCGACGGGTCCTCACGAGCGAACGCCGCATCGAGCGCGTCGATCGCCGCGTTCATCGAGAGGGCGGCGCGAAGCTCTTCCTTCCCGACGACCCGCATCAGGGCGCGCGCACCGCCCTGCGGAACGCGGCCGCGAGCGCGACCGCCCCATCGCGGTCGCCGTCGAGCAGCCGGGCCATCAGCGCGGAGCCGACGATCGCGCCGTCGGCGAAGGCACACGCTTCGGTCGCGAGCTCGGGCGTCGCGATGCCGACCCCGACGAGCAGCGGCAGGTTGGTGTTCGGGCGCATCGCATCGACCACCTCACGCGCCGTCGTGGCAAGCTCGCTCCGGGCGCCCGTCACGCCGTACGTCGCGACGCAGTAGACGAACCCGTGCGCGGTGGCTCCGATCGCTGTGTAGCGCTCGGGCGCGGTCCCGGGTGCAGCCAGCAGCACCATGTCGACGCCGTGCCTCTGCGCCGCCGCGTCGAGATCGGCAGACTCGTCGACGGGGAGGTCGGGGACGATGGCGCCCCGGACGCCCGATCCCGACAGTTCCGTGCAGAACGTTTCGATGTCGGGGTGCCTGATGATGTTGGCGTAGGTCATGACCGCGACCGGCACGCGGATGTCCGCTTCCGCGATCGTCGCGAGGACATCCTTCGGATGCGTGCCGCGCTCCAACGCGACGCGCGAGGCCTCCTGGACGACGGCGCCGTCCATGATCGGATCCGAGTGCGGGATCCCGACCTCGATCGCGTCCGCGCCGGCGTCCGCCAGCCCTCGGAGTAGCGCTGCGTCGACGCCCGGGTACCCGCCGGTGACATACGGGACGAACGCACGGCCCCCGCCGTCTCGGACCGCGCGCAGGGCGGTCTCGAGCTCCCCCACTACGCGGCCCCGAGCGCGGCGCGAACGGTGTCGAGGTCCTTGTCGCCGCGGCCCGACAGGCACACGAGGATCCGCGCGCCGGCCGGAAGCTCCTTGCGCGCGAGCCAGCCCAGTACGTGCGAAGGTTCGAGCGCAGGCAAGATCCCCTCGGTGCGGGCCAAGAGCTGGAACCCGGCCAACGCCTCGTCGTCGGTCGCGCTCACGTACCGCGCGAGCCCGGCGTCCTGCAGGTACGCGTGCTCGGGGCCGACCCCCGGATAGTCCAGACCGGCGGAGATCGAATGGGTCTCGACGACCTGGCCGTCCGCGTCCTGCAAGAGATAGCTGAGCGCGCCGTGCAGCACGCCCGGCTGGCCCTGTGTCAGCGAGGAACAGTGACGCCCCAACTCCGAGCCGGTCCCGCCCGCCTCGACGCCGATCAGCTCGACCCCCGGCGCGCCCACGAAGGCCGTGAACATGCCGATCGCGTTCGAGCCGCCGCCGACGCACGCGAGCACGTACGCGGGGTCCGCCCCGATCCGCTCGGCGTACTGGGCGCGGGCTTCGTCGCCGATCACGCGCTGCAGGTCGCGAACGAGCGTCGGGAACGGATGCGGGCCGACGACCGATCCGATCACGTAATGCGTGGTCTGGACCGTCGCGGCCCAGTCGCGGAGCGCCTCGTTCACCGCTTCCTTCAACGTGCGACTGCCGGCCGTGACCGGGCGAACCTCCGCGCCGAGCAGATGCATCCGCGCGACGTTGGGCGCCTGCCGGTGCGTGTCCTCCTCGCCCATGAACACGACGCACGGGAAGCCCAGGAGCGCGCAGGCGGTCGCGGTGGCGACGCCGTGCTGGCCCGCCCCGGTCTCGGCGATGATCCGCGTCTTGCCGAGACGCTGGGCAAGCAACACTTGCCCGAGGGCGTTGTTGATCTTGTGGGCGCCGGTATGCGCGAGGTCCTCGCGCTTCAGCCAGATGTCGTAGCCGAGCTCCTCCGACAGGCGCGAGGCCCGCGTGATCGGGGTCGGCCGGCCGACGAAGTCCGCCAACAGCCCGGCAAGCTCCCCTCGGAACGATGGATCGTCGCGGAGCGAGGACCAGGCGTCGTCCAGTTCGTCCAGCGCGGGGATCAGGACCTCGGGGGCGTATCGGCCCCCGTACGTCCCGAACCGGCCCCGCGCGCCCGACACCGTCGTCACGCTCATGCCGTTCGCTCCTCTCGTCCGAGCAGCGTGCGTGCGGCCGCCGCCGGGTCGCCTGCGCGCATCAATGTCTCGCCCACCAGGATGGCAGACGCGCCGGCGTCGACGGCCCTCGTCACGTCGTCGCGCGAGCGGATCCCGCTTTCGAACACGGCGATGCGGTCGGACGGGATCCGGCGCGTCCGCTCCAGCGCAGCCGCCACGTTGACATCGAGCGACTCGAGGTCCCGCGCGTTCACACCGACGATCCGGGCGTCGGTGTCGAGCACGCGATCGAGGTCCTGGTCGGTATGTGACTCGACCAGCGGCTCCATGCCGAGGTCGCGCGCCGCTGTCAGCAGCGCCCGCAGCATCGCGTCATCCACGCTCGCGGCGATCAGCAGGACGGTGTCCGCACCTGCCGCACGGGCCTCGAGCACCTGGTCTGTGTCGATGAGGAAGTCCTTGCGCAGGACGGGCAGCTCGACGGCCGCGCGCACGGCGCGGAGATCGTCCAGCGACCCGCCGAAGTGCGTGGGTTCCGTGAGCACCGACACCACGCTCGCGCCGGCGCCGGCGTACGCCCGCGCCTGCACGACGGGGTCGGCGTCGGCGGCGATCGATCCGGCCGACGGCGATGCCCGCTTCACCTCGGCGATCAGCGCGACGCCGTGGGCGCCGGCGGCGCCGTCGAGTGCCGCGGCGACGTCGCGAGCGGCAGGTTGCGCGTCTGCAACGGCGCGGAGCGCGTCACGATCGACCGGATGCGCGGCGAGGTCGAGCCGCAGCTCCGTGACGAGGTCGGTCAGGAAACCCATGGGTCGCGCAGTCTACGTGCGCGACCGCGTCAGACCGCCGACCATGCGAGCGCGGCGGCGAGATCCAGGCTGCCCTCGAGCGCCGATCGCCCAACAACGGCTCCCGACGCGCCGGCGTCGCGCACGGCCTCGAGATCCTCGAGCGAGCGGATGCCTCCCGCCGCCATGAGCGGCAGGCCTGCACGAGCCACACGCCGCACGAGCGCCGTGTCCGGCCCGTCGACCGTCGCCACCCGGTCGACCGCGGTGACCAGCAGCGCTTCCGCATCGGCGGCGCGCAGCCAGCCGAGCGTCGAAGCCAGCTCGAGGTCGACGTCGGCTCCTCGCGCGCGGATCCGTCCGTCGGCCACCTCGATACCGATCACCGTCTCCCCCGGCCTCGACCGGCCGAGGACCGCGATCACCGTGTCCTCATCGGCCAGCGCCGCCGACGCGAGGACGACACGAGCGGCGCCGAGCCCACGGAGCTCCTCCACCTGTGACGCGGTCCGAACCCCGCCGCTCGCCTGCACATGCGAGCCGGCGATCGCGCACAGCGCGCGGATCACCTCCGCGTTCGCGAGCTCACCACGGAACGCGAGGTCCATGTCGACGGCGTGCAGCCACCTCGCGCCGGCGGCGACGTACGCCTCGGCCGCCGCGATCGGGTCACCACCGAACGCATCGCTCGGCGCGGGGCCATCGCGCGTGAGCAGCGCCAACCGCCCCTCCCACAGGTCGATCGCCGGCAGCACCGAGAACGGCATCGAAGCACGATACCGGCCCGGTTCCCGGCCGCGGTCGTTCCTAGACGCGTTCGTGCTCGAGCCGCGCGGCCGTCGGACCGAGCAGGTGACGCAGTTCGTCGAGCAGCGACCCCTGGCCGTTCACCGTGAAGGCGCCGAGCGACAACGGCTGCACGCCACCCGAGGAAAGGAACCGCAGCCGCACCGGCACGTCGCCGGGCGAGCCCTCGAGGAGCGTCTTCAGCTTCTCGAGCACACCGGGGGAACACACCGCCGCCGGCAGGTCAACCACCAAGACCCCCGGGTCGGACGCGACGCTCGAGTCGAGGACCGGCTCCTTCACCTCGCTGGCGCGGATCTGCAGCTCACGGCCACGCCGGTCGATCCGGCCGGTCACCAGGATGATCCGGTCGGGCTCGAACAGATCGGGCACGCCCTCGTACACGCTCGGGAACGCGACCACATCGACGCCACCTGTGAGCCCTTCGAGCCGGAACTGCGCGTACGGCTCGCCGCGCTTCGTGAACTTCCGCGAAAGTGCCCCGATGATCCCGCCGAGCACGACGAGCTCGCCGTCGTCGCGATCCTCGAGCTCGGGGATCTGCGCCGTGGTCCGTGCAGCGAGCTGTGCCTCGACGCCGAGCAACGGGTGGTCGGTCACGAACTGCCCGAGCATCTCCTTCTCTTTGGACAGAAGCAGCCGCTTGTCGAGCTCGGGTCCCTCGAGCACCGCGATGTCGACCTCGGCGATCGCTGGACCGTCGCTCCCTCCGCCGAACAACGAGAACTGCCCGGCCGCCTCCGCCTTGCGCTCGGCGATGATCGGTGCCGACACCTTCTCGTACGCGGGCTGCTCCCCGACCTGCTGGATCATCCCGCCGCGCGTGTAGCCGAGCGAGTCGAACGCGCCCGCGAAGATCAGCGATTCGAGGACTCGCTTGGTGAGTGACGTCGGCTCGACACGCCGGCAGAAGTCCGCGAACGAGCTGAACGGCCCGCCGTTCCCGCGCGCCTCGATGATCCCCTGCACGACCCCGCTGCCGACGTTGCGGACCGCCGACAGCCCGTAGCGGATCGCGCGGCGGTCTCCCGGCGCGGGCGCGAAGTCCATGTCGGACTCGTTCACGTCCGGCGGTAACACTTCGATGCCCATCCCGCGGCAGGCATACAGGTAGTACGGCTTGCGATCCTTGTCGTCTTTGACCGACGTGAGGATCGCCGCCATGTACTCGACCGGGTGGTGCGCCATCAGATACGCGGTCTGATACGTGACGTAGCCGTACGCGCACGCGTGCGACGCGTTGAAGCCATAGTCGGCGAACGGTTCGACGTACTCGAACAGGCCCTCGGCCGCCCGGCGGTCCACGCCCCGTGCGACCGCGCCGACGACGAACTTATCGCGCTGCGCCGCGACCTTCTCGCGGATCTTCTTGCCCATGACCTTACGGAGGGTGTCCGCTTCGCCCATGGAGAACCCGGCGATCGCCACGGCGGTCTGCATGACCTGTTCCTGGTAGACGATGATCCCGTAGGTGTCCTTGAGCACCGGCTCGAGGTCTGGATGCGCGTAGGTCACCTTCTTGCGCCCGTGCTTGCGCTCCGCGTACTCGGTGTGCTGCCCCATCGACAGCAGACCCGGGCGGTACAGCGCGTTGCACGCCATCAGGTCCTCGAACCGGTCCGGCTCGAGCAGCTTGAGCAGGTTCTTCATGCCGGGCGACTCCATCTGGAACACACCGATCGTGTCGCCGCGCCGGAGCATCGCGTAGACGTCGTCGTCGTCCAACGGCACATGATCGATGTCGAGCTCGACGCCGCGTGTGCGCAGATGGCGGAGCGTCTCCTCGATCACCGAGAGGTTCCGAAGACCGAGGAAGTCCATCTTGAGCAACCCGAGCTGGGCGACCCCGTTCATGTCGAACTGGGTGACCATCTTCTTGGCGTCGTCGCGCGAGTCTTTGGTCAGCTTCAGCGGGAGATACTCGACCAGCGGACGATCGCCGATCACGACGCCGGCGGCGTGCACCGAGTCCTCGCGGCGCAGGCCCTCGAGGGCACGGGCGGTGTCGATGATCTCGCGGGCCTCGGGCTGGCGCTCGTACGCCTCGCGGAGCTCGGGGCTCGTCTGCAGGGCCGAGTCGATCGGCTCGTCGCGTCCCATGATCGCGGGCGGGTACATCTTGCAGAGCTCGTCACCGACGCGCGGCGGGAACCCGAGCACGCGCGCGGCGTCGCGGATACCTTGCTTGCCCTTGATCGTCTGGAACGTGACGATCTGCGCCACGTGGTCCGAGCCGTAGGTCTCGGTCGCGTACCGGATCACCTCGTCGCGGCGACGCTCGTCGAAGTCCATGTCGATGTCGGGCATCTCGATGCGGTCGGGGTTGAGGAACCGCTCGAACAGCAGCCCGTAGCGCAACGGATCCAGGCCGGTGATCCGCAGCGAGTAGGACACGACCGACCCCGCCGCCGATCCACGGCCCGGCCCGACGCGGATCCCTTGGTCGCGCGCGAACCGGATCAGGTCCCACACGATCAAGAAGTACCCGGCGAACCCCATCTTCGAGATGATCGATAGCTCGTGGTCGGTGCGCTCGATCACCTCGGGCGGCAGCGGGTCCCCGTAGCGCTCCACCGCGCCGCGCTCCACCAGCTCGCGCAGATAACTCTCGAGCGGCTCGCCGGCAGGCGTCTCGAACCGCGGCAGCCGGTACTCGGTGACGCCCTCGACCAGCACACGCTCGAGCTCTGGGAGCAGCTGGACGCGATCGGCGATGTCCAAGGTCGCGTCGCACGCCTCCGGGATCTCGGCGAAGACGCGCCGCATCTCGGCGCCGCTCTTCAGATAGAAGTCCTCGGCGTCGAACTTCAAGCGCTTGGGGTCGGACTGCAGCTTCTGCTGCTGGATGCAGAGCAGCACGTCGTGCGGCTTCGCGTCGTCTGGCCGCGTGTAGTGGAGGTCGTTGGTGGCGACGACCGGCACGCCGATCTCGTGTGCGAGCTCGACCTGGTGCCGAAGGATCGCCCGCTGGTCGGCCAGGCCGTGGTCCTGCACCTCGATGAAGTACCGGTCGGCCCCGAAGATGTCGCGGTACGTGGCGGCCGTCTCCAGCGCACGGTCGCGCTGCCCCGCCACCAGCTGCACCCCGATCTCGGACGACAGGCAGCCAGACAGACAGAGCACGCCCTCGGCGTGTTCGGCGAGCAGCTGCTTGTCCATGCGCGGCCGGTGGTAGAAGCCCTCGAGGTAGGCCGTCGAGACGAGCTTCAGGAGGTTCCGATAGCCGGTCTCGTCCTCCGCGAGCAAGGTCAGGTGGTAATACTTCTCCTCGCGCTCACCCGGTGTCCGGTCGAACCGCGATCCCGGCGCGACGTAGGCCTCGACGCCGATGATCGGCTTGATCCCCACCGCGCGGGCCGCTTCGTAGAACTTCAACGTGCCGAACATCGCGCCGTGATCGGTCATCGCAAGCGCCGGCATGTCGTGGGCGAGCGCCTCGGTGAAGACCGTCGGCGCCGTGGGGTTGGACTTGGGCGCCTCGATACGCGCGGCCCCGTCCAGAAGGGAATACTCGGTGTGGGTGTGGAGATGGACGAATCGGTCCGTCATCGTGCCTGCGTCCAGCTCCTTCGCGCACCTTTCCACAGGACGCCGCGGACCTGTGGAGAACTTACACGCATGTGATTCGACGAGGCTCGAAAGTACGCCCGGCCCGGTGGGGCGTCAAGGTCGCTGGTCCGACTGGGCGCGCTCGAGGGCGTCCGCAAGGTCGGCCGGCAGCGGATCCTCCGCGTGCAGCGGCGCACCGGTCAGCGGATGCATCAGGTCGAGGCGCCACGCGTGCAGGAACGGCCTGAGCAAGCCGAGGCGCCGGGCATCGTCTCCCCCGCCCCCGTAGCGCGTGTCTCCGACGATCGGATGCCCAACCGCCTGAAGATGGACGCGGATCTGGTGGGTGCGGCCGGTCTCTGGGGTCGCCTCAAGCAAGGTTGTGCGTGGGAAGCGCTCCCGTACGAGGAAGCCGGTGACCGCCGCGCGGCCGCCGACGCGGTCGACGACGATCCGCGCAGCGCGGCGCCCGAGCGGCGCCTCCACCCGGAAGTCATCGTGTGCGGGCGATCCCCGGACGAGCGCGAGGTAGCGCCGCTCCACCTCGTGGCGGCGGAGCATCGCTTGGAGCGCTGTGTACGCGACGTCGGTGCTCGCAACGAGGAGCAACCCGCTCGTGCCGGCGTCCAAGCGGTGGACGATGCCGGGACGCATCCGGCCGCCGGCGGGGGCAAGTGGGATCCCCATCGCGAGGAGACGCGACACGAGGGTGTCGTCACGGTGGACCGTGGTCGGGTGCGTCAGCACGCCGGCAGGCTTCGAGACGATCGCGAGCGCGTCATCGCGGTACACGATCGTGACGGGCTCGCCCCCGGGCACGATCGATGCCGGTGGCCGCAGGTCGACCTCGACGGATTCTCCACCGCGCAGCGCGAACGATCGCGGACGGGTCCGGCCGTCGACGGTGACGCGCCCGTCGGCGATCGCGCGCTGGATCTCCGCGCGCGGCACGCCCACCGCCGCCGCCGCGACGGCATCCAGGCGTCCCGGCGTCGCCGTGAAGCGCTCAGCCATCGGGTCCGGCCGACGACCGGTCGCGCGCCGCCGCGCCCTCGCGGAGCGCCAGGAAGACCAGCAGCAACGCGCCGACGACGATCGATGCGTCGGCGATGTTGAACACCGGCCACACGTGCACGTCGATGAAGTCCACGACCTTGCCCGACAGGCCGGAGCCGCGCGTGATGCGGTCGAGCAGGTTTCCCGCCGCGCCGCCGAGCACGAGGCCGAGCGCGATCGCGTGCGCGGTCGGTCGTGCGCGGAACGACGTGATCGCGATCGCGGCGCAGACGACGATCGCGGCGGTGGCGAACACGAGCGGCGCGCGGTCGCCGAGGCTGAACGCGCCCCCGCTGTTGGTCGTGTACCGGAGTCCGACGATCCCGTCGATCAGATCGCGCGGGTGGTTCGGCAGCGTGCGCTCGGCCCAAAGCTTCGTCAGCCGGTCACAGACAAGCACGATCCCGGCGGTGAGCCATAGGGTGAGGCCGCCGCGCCGGCGGGCCGCGTCCATCGGAGCCTCAGCGGCGCGAGCGCGCCTGCGCGTCCTTGATGCAGAGGTCGACGTACGGCAGCGCCTTGATCCGCGCCTTCTCGATCGGCTTGCCGCAAACCTCGCAGATGCCGTACGTGCCGTCCTCGATCCGCTTGAGCGCCCGGTCGATCTTCTGGATCAGGTCGCGGACGTTCTGCTCGATCGAGAGCTCCTTCTCCCGCTCGAACGTCGCCGTCCCCGCGTCGGCCGACTCGTCGTCGACGCCGACGTCGCCGGACATGTCGGACTGCGTGGCCGCGAAGGCCTGGTCCTCGATCGTCGTCAGCTGGGCGGCGAGCTCCTCGCGCTCGGACTCCAAGCGGGTTCGGAGCTCGTCGATCTCCTGCGTCGTCAGTTTCGCGACCGCCATGGTCGGCGAAGGATAGCAGGACGGGTTTCTCGGTCGGGGCATGCACGACGAGACCGACTGTCGCGCACCGACTCCCGTACTCGTCGGTCCGTTCAGCCCTAGCGAGGCCGCCGACGGGAGTAGGGGTGTACCATCGGTTGATCGGCGTCGACGGGAACGAGTACCCGGGAGTGCCGCGGCACGAGCGAGCCGGAACGGTGGGAGCCGGCGCCGCGGTCCCGAGGAACATCCTCCCCGAGCCCCTGCCCCAACCGGGCGCGGACGGTCCACACCCGCAGTAGGCGCAGGCGGGAGCCGCCCGTGAGCGCGGCAGGTCGTGGGGGTCCGGTTCCGGCTGGATCGCAGCAGGCGACCGATGAGCGGCCGCGCCGGCGTGGGCGGCAAGCGAGGTGGTACCGCGGGGCCCTCCGGCCTCGTCCTCGCACCGTGGACGAGGACACATGGAGGGCCCGATGTCGTACCAACCGGTCGAGACGAAACCATCGTTCCCCGCGCTCGAGGAGCGCATCCTCGCGTGGTGGCGTGAGTCCGACGTCTTCGCGCGCTCGCTCGAAGCGCGAGCCGACGCGCCCACGTGGCTGTTCTACGAGGGTCCGCCCACGGCGAACGGCAAGCCGGGCGTCCACCATGTCGAGTCGCGCACCTTCAAGGACGTCTATCCGCGATACAAGACCATGACCGGCCACCTCGTTCGTCGCAAAGGTGGGTGGGATTGCCATGGCTTGCCGGTCGAGATCGAGGTCGAGAAGGAGATCGGCACCACCGGAAAGCGAGACATCGAGGTCTACGGCATCGCGGCGTTCAACGAGCGCTGCCGCGCGTCCGTCCAGCGCTACGTAGGCGACTGGGAACGGCTCACCGATCGCATCGGCTTCTGGATCGACATGTCAGACGCGTATTGGACGATGTCGACCGAGTACATCGAGTCGGTGTGGTGGTCGCTGAAGCAGCTGCATCGACGGAACCTGCTGGAACAGGATTACAAGGTCACCGCGTACTGTCCGCGGTGCGGCACAGCACTGTCCGACGCCGAGGTGGCGCAAGGCTACGAGCATGTCGGCGACCCGAGCCTGTTCGTCCGGTTCCCGATCATCGAATCACCGCAGACCGCAGTCGACGGCGCGTCGCTCTTGGTCTGGACGACCACGCCGTGGACCCTCCCCTCGAACGAGGGTGCGGCTGTCCTCCGCGACGGGTCGTACGCCGTGTACGAGCGCGATGGCGAGCGACTCGTCGTAGCGACGGCACTCGCAGAGCGCGTTCTGAACGACGGTTGGACCGCCGGCGGGTCGTTCGAAGGCGCGACGCTGGTTGGAACCCGCTACGAGCCACCGTACCCGAACGTTGAGAACGCGCACACCGTGGTCGCTGCGGACTTCGTCTCGATGGACGACGGGACAGGGATCGTTCACCTGGCACCCGCGTTCGGGCCCGACGATCTCGAGGAGGGCCGCAAACAGGGATGGCCGGTCTGGCGTCCCGTCGCGGACGACGGCACGTTCACCGGGGACGCGCCGGAGTTCGTCCGCGGCGTGTTCGTGAAGGATGCGGATCCCGCGATCGTTGAGGAACTCCGTTCGCGCGGACGCGTCTTCGATGCCGGCGTGTACGAGCACGCGTATCCGTTCTGCTGGCGCTGCCACACGCCGCTCCTATACTTCGCGCGCACGTCCTGGTACGTCCGTACAACCCAGGTGAAAGACCGACTGCTCGAGGTCAACGACACCGTCAACTGGTACCCCGACCACATAAAGGCCGGCCGGTACGGCAACTGGCTCGAGAACAACATCGACTGGGCCCTGTCTCGCGAGCGGTATTGGGGCACGCCGCTGCCGATCTGGCGCTGCCCGCGAGGTCACGACACGGCGGTGGGATCGCTCACGGAGCTGTCGGAGCTCGCCGGTCGCGACGCGACCGACGTCGACCCGCATCGCCCGTTCATCGACGCGGTCAGCTTCGCGTGTCCAACATGCGCCGAGGTTGCGACGCGCGTCCCCGAGGTGATCGACACGTGGTACGACTCCGGCGCGATGCCGTACGCCCAGTGGGGGTATCACCCGGACCTCGGGCGCGGCCTCGATGAGTTCGCAGCGTCGTTCCCCGCCGACTTCATCTCAGAGGCGATCGACCAGACGCGCGGGTGGTTCTACACGTTGATGGCCGAGGCCGTCCTGCACTTCGATCAGACCGCCTACCGCAACGTCGTCTGCCTCGGCCACCTGGTCGCCGAAGACGGGCGCAAGATGTCGAAGTCCCTCGGCAACATGTTCGACCCGTGGGAAGCGCTCGATCGCCAAGGCGCGGATGCGCTTCGATGGTGGATGCTTACGAACGGCTCGCCGTGGGAGTCGAGGCGGATCGGCCACAGCGTCCTTGACGAGAACGTCCGGCAGTTCCTGCTGCCGCTGTGGAACGTGTACGCGTTCTTCGTCACGTACGCCAACGCGAGCGGCGTCGACGCCGACGCGACGGATGCCCTAGCGACGGATCCCATGGACCGCTGGGTGCGCTCGCAGCTCGCGGACACCGTGGCGGTCGTGCGCGATCGGATGGAGCGCTACGACGCCACGGGCGCCGGCCGGAGGATCCAGACCTTCCTCGATGATCTGTCGGGGTGGTACGTGCGCCGCTCACGCCGGCGGTTCTGGCATCCGGGCTCGGAGGGCGAGGGCGTCGGCGCCGCCGCGTTCGCCACGCTGCACACCTGTCTCGTGACCCTCGCGCAGCTGCTTGCGCCGTTCACCCCGTTCGTCGCCGAGGAGCTCTGGCGGAACCTCGCCGCCGACCGTGCCGGCCGGCCCGACTCCGTCCATCTCTCCACGTTCCCCGAGCCCGACCCGCGTGCGGTCGACCCGTCGCTGGACGCAGCGATGGCCATCGCTCGCCAGATCGTCGAGCTCGGGCGCCGCGTGCGCGTCGAGACGAAGGTGCGGACGCGACAGCCGCTCGCCGAAGCCGTCGCGCACGTTTCGGGCCACCACCCCGACGTCGAACCGCTCCTGGCGATCGTCGCGGACGAGCTCAACGTGCACGCGGTTCGGTTGGCGACGTCGGCCGATGCGTTCGGCACGTGGCGGGCGAAGCCAGACTTCAAGGCGCTGGGTCCCCGGCTCGGCCAGCGGGTGCAGGCGGTCGCGCGAGCGTTCGCTTCGGACAACGGCGCACTCGCGGAACAGCTCGCGGCGGGCTCACCCGTCACCCTCGACCTCGACGACGGACCGGTTGAGATCGGTCACGACGAGGTCGTGCTCACCCGAGAGGTGCTCGCGGGCTGGGGCGTGGCATCGGACGGCGGCGTCACCGTCGCCCTCGAGCTCGAGCTCACCCCGGCGTTGCGCTCGGAAGGCCTCGCACGCGAGCTCGTCCGGGTCGTGCAGGACGCGCGCCGGGCATCCGGGCTCGAGGTGCAAGACCGGATCGTCTTGCATCTGATGGCGTCGGGCGAACTCGCCGAGGCGCGCGACGCCCACACCGTGTTCATCGCCGGCGAGACGCTCGCGACGGAGCTTCGGACCGAGCCCGGTGACGATCAGCCGACGTCGACCGGAGAGATCGACGAGATGCCGGTCGAGATCTGGGTCCGACGGGCCTAGCGCTCTTCGCCCCAGAAGAGCTTCTTCAACGACGGGTCGCCACCCTCGACGTCGCGATCGCCGCCCGGCGTCGGCGCCGGTTGTGGCACCTCGATCACGACGGTCTCGTCACCGGTGTCGCCCGCGCCCGCCGAAACAGCGTCCGCGTGACGGCCCGCATTGTCCTCTTCGTGCGCGTCGGCCGACGGTTCCACGGCCGCTGCGTGCTCCGGCTCCCGGTTCTCGGATCGCGTCGTGGCCTCGCTCGGTGCGGGGGACGTGGTCGGCGCGGCCGTCGCAGCCGGTTGGCGGGTCTTGCGCGCCATCGCCTTGACCGACTCCGCGTGGCCTTGCACCAAGCCCGCGAGGTTCTGCAGGAACGCGCGCTCCTGTTGGAGGAACGCGTCGACCGCCGGTCGGTCGGCGGTCCCGTCGGCGGCGGTCGGCGTGGCGTTGGCGTTCGCCTCGGCGACGATCCGTGCGGCCTGCTCGCGAGCACGTTGCAAGATCTCGTCGGCCTGACGGTTCACGTCGTCGAGGTCCGAGGTGCCGACGATCGGCGCCGCGCCCGACCGCAGCCGTTCGTTCTCGGCGATCAGCGACTCGGTTGACGCCGTCAGGCGATCGAGGAACTCGTCGACGTCGCGCATCCGGTAGCCACCGAAGCGCGACACGCCGAACTCCTGCTTCTGGATCTCTGTGGGCGAGATCGACGCGCCCGCCGGTGTTTCCATCCGTTCGTCCGTCATGGAGCTTCCCCCTGCTCTCAGCAGAACGCGACCCGTGCCACGAAGATGATGATGAACGCGACGAGCACCGACATGTCGAACATGCCGGCCGGCGGCACGATCTTCCGTAGCGGCTTGATCGCCCAGTCGGTGACGTCGTTCAGGAGATCGTAGGCCGATCGCACCGGTCCGGTCGATGGGGGCCGCCACCCCGCGAACGCGATCCAGCTGACGATCACCCGCGCCAACAGCAACAGCCACGCCACGGTCATGGCGAGGCAGAACGCGGTCTGCAACGGGTTCGACGAGGCAACCATCGGCCGAGAAGGCTAGCAGCCCACACGACGCGGACGGTCCGCGCGTTCGTCAAGGACCGACGGCGCAGGGCCGCCGATCAGGAGAGCGAGATCAGAACTGGTTGTAGAACGCGCTTCCCGCGAGCTTCTCCCGGTCCTCGGCGCTGACCTCGACGTCGGACGGGCTCAGGAGGTACACACGGTTCGCGATCAGCTCGATCTTGCCGTCGAGCCCGTAGACGAGCCCCGAGGCGAAGTCGACCAGCCTCCGAGCGGTGCCATCCTCCGTGCCCTGGAGGTTCATGATCACGGCTGACCCGCTCTTGAAGCGGTCGGCCACGTCACGGGCCTCGTTGAAGCGCTTGGGCTCGGACCGATGGATCGCCGTTGGCCCCGTTGCCGCGGGTCGGGGTGCCGCGATCGTTCGCACGACGCCCTCGGCCTCCGCGGGATGGTCACCGACTGGCTGTGGGCGCATCCGCCGAACGCTCGCGGGCTCCGCCTCGGGCATCTCGTCGACGAACGCCTCGTCCTCTTCGACGAGTCCGAGGTAGTTCAGGGTCTTCTTCCACACGCCGGCCATCCTCGCTTCCTCTCGCTCACGATCCGGGGTCGGGACCCGGTCGCTCACCGCCCGGGCGGAGGCGTTCGTGCGCCGAACACCGCTGTCCCGATCCGGACCATCGTAGCGCCTTCCTGCACCGCGACCTGGTAATCCAACGACATCCCCATGGACAGGTCCAGCACGTCGGGATGGTGTTCCCGCAACGTATCCCGGAGCTCCCGGAGGCGCCGGAACCACGGCCGAGCCCCCTCGGGGTCGGGTGTCAGGGGGGCGATCGTCATCAGGCCCCGGAGCCGGAGGCCGTCGACCGAGGCAAGGAGGTCGGCCGCGGCGGGAACGTCGTGGGGCGAGAGGCCCGCCCGCTCTGCCGTGAAGTCGACCTCGAGCAGCGCGTCCAGGGTCCGCCCGTTGCGAGCCGCCCGGCCGGCGAGGCGGCGCGCCGCGTGCTCCCCGGCCACGGTGTGCACGACGTCGACGAGGTCGGCGACGTGGTGGGCGGTGCTCGACTGCAGCGCGCCGATGTAGTGCCAGCGCACGTGGGGGTCTTGGATCACAGGCCGCTTCTCGCGGAGCTCGTTCACGTAGTTCTCCCCGAGGTCCCGCGCGCCCGCGGCGATCGCATCGCGGATCGCCGGCGCCGAGACGGTCTTCGTCACGACGATCAGCCGAACATCGGTCGGGTCGCGGTCCGCGTCGACCGCGGCGTCGGCGAGACGTCGCCGTACCGTGTCGAGGTTGCTCGCGATCTCCTCGGCGCGGGCGCTCACCACCGGCCGAGCATACGAAGGGGGGCGGACGGACCGGGTCCACGAGGCGGGGGAAGGTCGCCTCCGGTCCCGGACCGCCCCGCCCCCGAGCTTCGCGCGGGGCCGCGCGGGGCCGGTCGTGCCCGCTAACTCTTGAGGAAGTCCGGGATGTCCAGGTCTTCCTCGGCGTCGAACGAGACCGACGCAGGCTGATCCTCGGTCGAGAAGACGTCCGCGTCGTCGTCGTGCAGCAGCGACGGCAGCGGCTGGTCATCCCCGGCCCGCACCGGCTCTTCCAACAGACGGGAGAGCCGGCTCTCGAAGCGGTTGTCGGCCGACAGCGCGACCTTGTCGAAGCCCGCCGCGACGACCGTCACGCGGACCTCCTCGCCGAGCATGTCGTCGACGACCGCGCCGAAGATGATGTTCGCGTCGGGGTGTGCCACGCGGGTGATCGCGTCGGCCGCCGCGTTCACCTCGTGCAGCGACAGGTCGGTTGGACCGGCGATCGAGAGCAGCACGCCCTTCGCCCCGTCGATCGAGGACTCGAGCAGCGGGCTCGAGATCGCCGCCTTCGCGGCCTCGGTCGCACGGTCGGCTCCCGAGCCGATCCCGATCCCCATCAGCGCGGAGCCGGCGCCCGACATCACGGACTTCACGTCGGCGAAGTCGAGGTTGATCAGACCCGGCGTCGTGATCAACGACGTGATGCCGTCGACACCTTGATACAGGACCTGATCGGCCATCCGGAACGCATCCACCATCGGCATCGTCGGGTCGGCCACCTGCAGCAGGCGATCGTTCGGCACGACGATCAACGTGTCGACCGCCTTCTTCAGTTCGGTGATGCCGACATCGGCCTGCGTCGCGCGCTTGCGGCCCTCGAAACCGAAGGGCCGCGTGACGACGCCGATCGTGAGCGCCCCGAGGTTCCGTGCGATCTCGGCGACGACGGGCGCGCCGCCGGTGCCGGTGCCGCCGCCCTCGCCAGCGGTGATGAACACCATGTCGGCGCCCTTCAAGATCTCTTCGATCTCGTCGGCGTGCTCGTCGGCTGCGCCCTTGCCGACCACAGGGTCGGAGCCGGCGCCCAAGCCTCGGGTGGTCTCACGTCCGATGTCGAGCTTCACCTCGGCGTCGGACATGAGGAGGGTCTGCGCGTCGGTGTTGACGGCGATGAACTCGACGCTCCGGAGGCCTGCCTCGATCATCCGGTTCACCGCGTTGACGCCGCCCCCGCCGATGCCGACCACCTTGATCACGGCGAGATAGTTCTGGGGAGCATCCATCGTTCGTCCAGTCCTCCGGGCCCTGGTCGGTCACCACCTGCCGGCGAGCGGATCACTCGCGGCGGAAGGCGCTCCCTTCCGAAAGGCTTCCTTACCCTCGACTCTTCCCCACTACCCGTTGTGGCGTAGACAGGCAGCCTCCCACAACACTAACGCTCAACTCGATAGTTATTGTTATATCTATCTACAGTCGAGGTCGTGACCTTACTAGCGCCAACTAGGGGCGTCAAGCGAAGATACCGCTGAGCCGAAGTGTGACGTTGGTGGTCGCGGTGATAGTTACGAGAACCGCACGTTCGGGCTCACGGAGTGAGCGTCGAGCCGTCAGTGAGCGTCGCGCTCGGTGCACCGGGCGCGCTCACGTCGATCGTCGCGAGGGAGTGGCCGCCGGCGTTCGCCCATCGCAGGACCGCGCGTAACGCCGTCGCCTTCGCGGCCTCCTCCCCCTGCGTTCCGGCGTCCACGGTGACTCCGTCGCGAAGCGTCAGCGTCTGGCTCAGGTCCTGACCAACCGCGAGATCGGTCACCCGCCGTTCGACGACAGGATCGAGGGCCGACAGGAGCGCTGCAGCCGCGGCGCGCTGCGCGTCATCGGGCGCTCCCGATCCAGCTTGGACCTTCGGGAGAGCGTCGAGCGTCTGGCCCGTGGCTGCCGAGGCCGGCAGAACCGTCCCGTCGCTCGCCAGCACCGAACGCTCCCCGGTCGCGTCGATCACCCCGACTGGGCGGCGCTCCACCACGGTCAGTACGACCGTGTCGGGCAGGTCCTTGTCGACCGTCGCCGAGGCGATCCACGGGTCGGTCAGGAGCCGAGCGGTGACCGCGTCGGGCTGGAGGTGAAAGACGTTCGTGGAGGGGTCGATCTGCGCGAGCGTCCGGATGTCGTCGGGGCGCAGGCTCACCACACCTTCGACGCGGACATGCTTCGCGTCGAAGACCGGCGTATACGTGAACGCCCACGCCGTCGTGGCGATCGCGATCGGGACAAGGAGCGCGAGCGCAACCAGGCGCCGGCGGCGAACGGATCCGTCGGGCGCTGCTCCTTGTTCAGACATCGGGGCCGCCGATCGTGCGGACCTCCGTCTTCAGGACGATCCCGCTCGCACGGCTGACGCCCGCACGCACCAGATCGATGAGCGCCCGAACGTCGGCCGCGGTCGCGCCCGGCGTCGTCACGATGAAGTTCGCGTGCTTGGTCGAGACCGACGCGCCGCCGATCGCGGCGCCCTTCAAGCCGGCCGCGTCGATCAACGCCGCCGCATGCCCCCCCGGTGGGTTCGTGAAGACGCTGCCGCAGTTCGGCTCGGCGAGCGGCTGCGTGTCGCGGCGCCACGTGCGCGCGGCATCCATCGCGGCCCGGATCTCTGCCGGATCCCCGGGCCGCAGGTGCAGCGAGGCGGCGACCACGACTGAGCCGGGCGGCAGTGCGGAGGAGCGGTACGCGAAGCCGACCTCGGCAGCGGTCAGGGTTCGTGCCCGGCCGCTCGGGAGCTCGAAGACGTCCACCGTCGCCACGACGTCGGCCATCTGCCCGTCGTGCGCGCCGGCGTTCATCCGCACCGCCCCACCGAGGCTCGCCGGGATCGCGACCCCAAAGCCGAGGCCGGCCAAGCCGTGCTGCTGGGCGACGCCCGCGAGCGCCGGCAGCGGCATCGCCGCCCCACCCGTGACGATGTCGCGGTCTCGTGCCGACCATCTGAAGCCTCGACCGAGCCGAAGGACGATCCCGTCGAAACCCTCGTCGGCGACGAGGATGTTCGAACCCTTGCCGACGATCGCGACTGCCACGCCGGTCCGCGCGACCGCCTTCGCGACCGCGTGGAGATCGTCGGTGGATCCCGGCTCGAAGAAGATCGCGGCCGGGCCGCCGATCCGGAACGTGGTCAGGGGTGCCATCGGCACGTCCGAGCGCACCCTGTCCCCGCACGCATCACGCAGGATCGAGCGAGCCTCGTCGGTCGCGGCCGTCATCCGTCGAGCTCCTCGATCCGCTCGCGGACGGCATCTCCAAGCATCCAGACATCGCCGCAGCCCATCGTCACCACGAGGTCGCCCGCCCGCACCTCGTCGGCGAGGTAGGTCACGACATCGCCGCGATGCGGGAGATACATGACGGTTTGCGCGCCGCCATCGTCTCGGGCGGCGACGGCTTGGCTGACACCGTCGGCGACCAGCTGACCCGTGATCCCCGGGATCGGCGGTTGGGCGGCGCCATAGACGTCGGTCACCACGACGACGTCGGCGCCGGCGACGCTGGCCCCGAGCTCGCGCCACAACGCTTGGACACGCCAGTACCGGTGGGGCTGCACCAGCGCGATCAACCTGGCGGGCGCCCGTCGGCGCGCCGTCTCGATCGTGACCTCCATCTCGGTCGGGGTCTGCCCGTAATCGTCGAAGAAGTCGGCGTCCCGCGCCCGGCCTCGCAGCTCGAACCGTCGGTGCACACCGCCGAACGACGCGAGCGTGTCGGCCGCGGCTGCAGGATCCACCCCGAGCGCCTGTGCGGTCGCGATGGCGGCGGCGGCGTCCAACAGGTTGTGGGCGCCATCGATCTGCAAGGACACGGGGATGTCCGTGCCGTCGATCGTGACGGTCCCGCGGGCCCCCTCCGGTCCGAGCTGCTCGACACGGACGGGGTAGCGGGCGCTGAGCTCGAAGCCGTACGTGATGGGCTCAACGCCCGCCAGCGCCGTCGCGCGGCTCGTCCCTGGATCATCGGCGTACGCGACGACAGAGCCGCATCCGGCCGCGAACCGTGCGAACGCGTGCTCGATCTCGTCGCGGCCGCCGGGATAGAAGTCGAGATGGTCGACGTCCACATTCGTGATCACACCGACCGCCGGCGACCCGAGCAGGAACGACCCGTCGCTTTCGTCTGCCTCGAACACGAACAGCCCTCCCGCCCCGTCGCCGGCACCGCCACCCGTCTCGTTGAGATCGCCACCGATCAGATAGGCGGGATCGAGGCCGGCCGCGACGAGCACCGATGCGAGCATCGAGGTGGTCGTCGTCTTCCCATGGGTGCCCGTGACGGCGACGGCCCGTCGCCCGGAAGCGAGCGCTGCGATCGCCTGTTGCCGCCGCCATACCGGGACGCCGGCTTCCTCTGCGGCGCGCAGCTCGGGGTTGTCGGCTGCGATCGCGCTCGAGGTGATCACGACGTCGGGCCGCGGTGAGTCCAGGACCGCAGCAGCCGCGTGGCCCACGTGCACATCGACGCCGGCTGCCGCGAGGTCGTCGAGCGCGCGCGATCGCTTGAGGTCCGAGCCGTGCACCGCGATGCCACGCGCGAGCAAGAGGCGAGCGAGGTTCCGCATCCCCGCTCCCCCGATCCCGACCAGATGCGCGCGCCGAACACCCGACAGATCGGGGACGCCAAGCGTCGGGATCGACCCGGGGGGCGGCGTCCAAAGGTCAGCGGCGTCGGTCATCGCCCGGCCCCCGCGAGCTCCAGGCAGAGGTCGGCGATCCGCGCGGCCGCGTCTGGCCGCGCCCACGCCAGGGCCGATGCCCCCATGGCCTCCCGTGCGGTCGAGTCCTCCACGAGGTCCAGGATGGCGGCCGCCAGCGTGGATGACGACAGATCGCGGTCGAGCACCATCCTTGACGCCCCGGCCGCGACCAGCTCTCGTGCGTTGGCTTCCTGATGGTTCTCGGTCGCGTGCGGGTAAGGCACCAGGATCGACGGGAGTCCGCACGCGGTCACCTCGGCGACGCCGGCGCCGGCGCGCGCAACGACGAGGTCTGCCACGGCGAAGGCGCGGTCCATCCGGTCGACGAACGGGACCACCGCGACGCGCAGCGCCGCGGTGGGATCCACCGCGCGCGTCACCTCGGCCTCGCGACCTGGACCCGCACTGACCAACAGCTGCAGATCGCCGCGCGTCGCGAGCGCCGGGAGCATCTCGGCAACCACCTGATCCAGATGGAGCGCGCCCTGACTCCCTCCGAACACGAACACGGTCGTACGGTCAGGTTCGAGACCGAAGGCTTCGCATGCCTCGACCCGGAGTCGCGCGCGTCGTTCGGGGACGGCGGCGATCTCGGTGCGGATCGGGTTGCCGGTCCGCTCGATACGGATGCCATCCGGCAACCGCGTCGCGGTGCCGTCGAACGTCGTCGCCACCGCGGCGGCCCACCGCGCGGCGATCCGGTTGACGATGCCGGGGACGCTGTTCGGTTCGATCAACACGAGCGGACGCCGCGTGCGTCGCGCCGCAAGTGCCGCCGGTCCGCTGGCGAACCCGCCGATGCTGACGACGACGTCGCTGCCCCGGACGAGCCCGCGTACCGAGCGTGAACCGCGGAGCGCCAGCGCCACCGCGCGCAGCGTCGCGACCGAGAACCGCGCCTGCGCCGCCGACACGTCGACCGGCACGAAGCGGAATCCGGCCTCGGGCACGAGACGCGCCTCCTGGCCGTCCTCCGCGCCGACGAAGACGATGGACGCGCCGTGCCGGTCGCGGAGTGCGGTGGCGGTTGCGAGCGCCGGGAAGACGTGGCCGGCGGTCCCCCCGCCGGTGACGACGACCTTCATCGCCGGGGCGCGGGTCCTCGCGCGGGACGCGAGGGCGTCGCGGCGTCTCGCGCGACGCTCGCGAGCACGCCCACACCGACGAGCGTCACCACCAGGGCGGTCCCGCCGAAGGAGACGAGCGGGAGCGGCACCCCCGTGATCGGCAGCAGCCCGGTGACCGCACCCATGTTGACGATCGCCTGCAAGCCGATCCATCCGATCACCCCGGCGGCGAGCAACCGCTCGAATGTCCCGCGCGCGTGCATCGCGATCCGGATGCCGGCGTAGATCAGCACGCCGAACGCGATGAGGACGGCGAGCGCGCCGAGCAGTCCGAGCTCTTCCCCGATCACCGCGTAGATGAAGTCCGAGTGGGCGTTGGGTAGGAAGTCCCATTTCGCGCGGCTCGTGCCGAGGCCGGTGCCGAGCCACCCCCCGGACCCCATCGCGATCAAGCCCTGGATCAGTTGGTAGCCGTTGCCCTGACGGTCCGCCCACGGATTCAGCCACGCGTCGAAGAACCGCGTCCGCCGGTAGGTCTCGCCGACGATCAGCACCATCGCGCCGAGCAACCCGGCGCCGGCCGCGAACACGAGATAGCGCATCCGGATCCCCGCCGCGAACAGCATCACGAGGACGAGGCCGCACAAGATCAACGTGGTCCCCAGGTCGCGCTGGGCGATCCCGAGCAGGCCGACGAGCAACACGACGGGCGCGAGTGGCATCAGCAGCTGCATCGGCTCGTCGAGCTTGCTCCACTTATTGGTGAGGATCGTGGCCGCCACCGCCACGAGACCGAGCTTCGCGAACTCCGACGGTTGGACCGTGAGCGGTCCGAGGTCGATCCACCGCGACGCGCCGTACAGCGCCGTGCCCGACGTTGGGCGCGCCGCCATCACCATCATCACCGTCGCGCCACCGAGGATCCAGATCCCGAGGTGCTTCCAGATCCGCGGCGAGAGCCGCGCGACGACGACCGCCGCACCGACCCCGAGCGCGGCGTACACGAGCTGGCGTTGGAAGTACCAGAAGCTGTTGCCGCCGTAGCCCTGGGCGGCGGAGACCGACCCAGCGGACAGGACCATCACGAGCCCGACGACCGTGAGCGCGCCCGCCGACGCGCCGAGGAGCGCCAGATCGCGCCGGGCCAGGCGCTTCGCCTCGGCGGGGCTGCGACGTCGCGGCGTGGGCACCAGGCGGAGGTGGCGAGCGAGCCGCGTCGACCGCTGGCCGGCGGAGGCAGACTTCGGTGCGGCTTTCGCGGCCGCCTTCGCGCGCGCGGCGCCCTGCGTACGCTCAGCCACCGGCACGCACCCCCGATGCGAGCGCCCGTGCGGCCGCGGCGAAGCGATCGCCGCGCTCGACGTAGGACGCGAACTGATCCCAGCTCGCGCACGCGGGTGCGAGCAGCACGACGCCCGGCCGCGCGCTCGCCGCGAAGGCGGCCACCACCGCCTCTTCGATCGAACCCGCATCGTGCACCGGCACGAGTCCGTCGTAGACGGCGTGCAAAGACGACGCGGCCTCACCCATCACCACGACGGCGCGGAGGTTCGACGCGGTTTCTCGGAGCGGCGAGAGGTCCTGCCCCTTCGCCCTGCCGCCGGCGATCAACACCGCGTCGCGCACCGCGATGATCGCGGCGGACGCCGCGTGCACGTTGGTCGCCTTCGAGTTGTCGAGGAACCGCACGCCGTCGACCTCTGCGACGAGCTCGCCGCGATGCGCCGCAGGCTCGAACGCGCCGAGCCCGTCGCGCACGGCGTCGGGCGACAGTCCGTAGGCGAGCGCCGCAGCCGCCGCGGCGGCTGCATCTTCCCGGTGGCCGGCGCGAACGCCGTCGACCGACCCGAGCTCGACCGGGCCGTCCGGGCCGTGCGCCAGGAGCGCATCGCCGTCGTACCCGACATCGTGGCCATCGCCCGTGGGTGCCCCAGCCCCGAACCATGCATGCGTGCAGTTCGCCTTGGCCGACACCGCGGCAGCCGCCGGATCGTCGCGGTTCCCGACGTGCACGTCGTCGTCGCGCTGATCGTGGTAGATCGCCGCCTTCGCGTCTCGGTACGCCTCGAACGACCCGTGGTAGTCGAGGTGGTCGGGCGCCAGGTTCACCAACACCGAGACCCGCGGATGGAAGCCTTCCTGCCCGGCGAGCTGGAAGGAAGACACCTCGACCACCAGCGCCTCGTGGTCTTCACGCACGGCGGTCGTGAACGGGAACCCGATGTTGCCGCACGCGACCGCCTCGACGCCGCCGGCGCGCAGGCACGCGGCAAGCATCCCGGTCGTCGTCGTCTTCCCGTTCGTCCCGGTCACCGCCAGGTACGGCACCCGCGCGAGCCGCGCGCCGAGCTCGAGCTCACCCCAGACCTCGACCCCCCGCTCGCGCGCCCACACCAGCGGCGGCGCGTCGGGCAGCACGCCCGGGCTCACCACCACGACGTCAGCGCCGTCTAGGTCCGACGGGTCATGGCCGCCCGTCCGCACCTCGACCCCGGCCGACGTGAGTGCCGACACGTCGCCGATCGCGTCCGCGTCACGCCGCTCGGTCAGGAGCACCGTCGCGCCCTCCGCGGCGAGCGTCTCGGCGGCGGCACGTCCGGCAACGCCGGCACCGACCACCACCGCGTGCGTTCCATCCATCACGCTCATCCGAGCCCTCCGCGCGCGATGAAGTCGGCGTAGAACAGACCGATCCCGACCGCCGAGCAGAGCCCCGCGATGATCCAGAACCGGACGATGACGGTGAACTCCGGCCATCCCTCGAGCTCGAAGTGGTGATGGAACGGCGACATGCGGAACACCCGCCGGCCGAACCCGCGGTAGGAGATCGACCTGGATGATGACCGACAGCGTTTCCAGCACGAAGAGCCCGCCGATGATCACGAGCAGCAGCACGGTGTTCGTGACGAGGGCCAGCGCCCCGAACAGGCCACCGATCGCCAGCGCGCCGGTGTCGCCCATGAAGATCCGCGCCGGAGCCGCGTTCCACCAGAGGAACCCGGTCGCCGCGCCCATCATCGCGGCCGCGACGATCGCCACGTCTTGCATGTCGGCGCCCCGCACCGCGTAGCAGCCGGTTGCCCCGTTCAGCAACTCACACGTGTGCCGGAACTGCCAGAAGCTGATGAAGATGTAGGCGGCCGACACGAGGATCGACGCCCCCGCGGCGAGCCCGTCGAGCCCGTCGGTAAGGTTGACCGCGTTCGATGCACCGGTCAGCACGAAGAACGCCCACACGACGAAGAACCCGCCCAGGGCGATCGCGGTCGGCCGGACGAACGAGATGTGGGTGGTGATCCCCGCCTGCTCGCCGCTGTGCATCACGAGCCATGCGAACGCGAGCGACACGACCGCGGTGCCGGCGAACTTCTGGAGCTTGGTGAGCCCGAGCGTCCGTCGCTTCACCTTGACGTAGTCGTCGAGGAACCCGACGACGCCGAACCCCACGGCGACCATGACGAGCGCCACCCCGGTCGCCGTCAGCCGCTGGGTGGTGATCCGCGACGCGAGGTAGCCCGCGATCAGCGCGATCAAGATGACGATGCCGCCCATCGTCGGGGTGCCCATCTTCTCCATGTGGGTGTGCGGGCCGTCCTCACGGATCCGCTGGCCCCAGCCCCAGGAGCTGAACGCGTGGATCGCGATCGGCGTGCCGAGCAGCGCGACGGCGAGCGCAGCGCCTGCGGCCATGAGGATCGAGATCACGTGAGCGCCTCCGCGAGTCGCTCCCCGAGTACCTCAAGCCCCGTCACGCGCGAGCCCTTCACGAGGACGACGTCGCCGGGCTCGGCATGCGCGAGGACATCGGCGAGCGCCGCGTCGGCGTCGTCGTAGGCGACGGCCGCGTCGGGCTCGACCCCCTCGCGGACGGCAGCGACCACCATGGCTTTGGCATCCGGGCCGATCGCGAGCAGGCGGTCGACGGGTAGCCGCGCGGCGAGCTCGCCGACCCGCTCGTGCTCGGTCGTTGTGATCGGCCCGAGCTCGGCCATCTGTCCGAGGACGGCGATCAGATGCGCATCGCCCGCCATCCACCGCCCGGTCTTCAGGGCCGCGGCGACGGACTCGGGGTTCGCGTTGTACGCGTCGTTCAGCACGCGCACGCCCGAAGCGATGCCGGAGGTCTGCATCCGCCAGCGGGTGATCCTGGCCTCGCCGAGGGCCGCGGCCGCCTCGCGCAAGGACACGTCGAGCTCGAGCCCCACCGCGGTGGCCGCGAGCGCGTTCGCGACCATGTGCTCACCGGGCACGCTCAGACGCACGCGTGCGCGCTCCTCATCATGCCGGAGCTCGAACGATGCGGTGCCGTCTCGGTCCAGCGAGACGTCGGTGGCGCGGACGTCGGCGTCGGCCGAGCGGCCGAACGTGACGACGCGGGCCTGCGTGCGCGCCGCGTAACCCGCGACGACCGGATCGTCGACCGACAGGATCGCGACGCCGTGGGATGGGAGCGCGTCGACCGGCTCGGCCGATGCCTCGACGATCGCCTCCCAGCTCCCGAACACCTCGAGGTGCGCGACGCCGACGTTGGTGACCACTGCCATCTGCGGCGCCGCGACCGCACACAATCGCGTCACGTCGCCGACGTGCCGTGCGCCGAGCTCCGCGACGACCACCTCGGTGTCGGGTGGCGCGCCGAGCAGCGTCATCGGCACGCCGACCTCGTTGTTGAACGACGACGGACTCACGTGGGTCCGATGACGCGTGCCGACCACGGCGCCCGCGAGATCCTTCGTCGACGTCTTGCCGTTCGCGCCGGTGATCGCGACCACCGTGCCGTCGAACGCGCGGCGCTCCGCTGAGCCCAGCTCCAGCAGCGCGTCGCCTGTGTCGCGCACATAGACGGCGGGCGCGTCGACGGAGAAGCCGGAACGAACGAGCACCGCCGCGGCCCCGCGCTCGAGCGCGTCGCCCACGTAGTCGTGCCCGTCGAGCCGCTCGCCCACCAGGGCGACGAAGAGGCCGTCGGGCCGGACCGCCCGGGAGTCGGTGGCGACGCTTCCGATCGCCGTGTCGGCGCCTTCGCGGACCGCCCCACCAACCGCCGTCGCGATCGCGCCCACGGTCGTCGGCCGCATCAGCCAGAGCTCCGTCGGATGAGCGCCGCGCGCGCGACCTCGCGATCATCGAACGGCAGGAACGTGCCGTCGATCTCCTGCGTGGTCTCGTGGCCCTTGCCGGCGACCACCACGACGTCCCCGGGCTCCGCGACATCGATCGCACGCTCGATCGCGGCAGCGCGGTCGGGCTCGACGATCGCCGTCGCGCCCTCCGGGATGCCGCTGGTGATCTCGTCGATGATCACGAGGGGGTCTTCCGACCGCGGATTGTCGGTCGTCACGATCACCAGATCGGCGTCCTGGGCGGCCGCGCGGCCCATCATCGGTCGCTTCGCCCGGTCGCGGTCACCGCCGCAACCGAACACGACAATCACTCGGCCTTCGGCCGATCCACGTGCGCCCCGGAGCACGTTGTGGATGCTATCCGGCGTATGTGCGTAGTCCACTACCACCGTGAAGTCTTGCCCCGCATCGATAGGCTCCATCCGGCCGGGCACCCGCCCAAGATGGGCGACCCCACGCGCCGCGACCTCGATCTCGACCCCAACCACCCGGGCGGCGGCGAGCGCCGCGAGCACGTTCTCGACGTTGAACCGGCCGCGGAGCGCCGTCCGGACGGACACCCCCTCGACGACCGCCGTTGACCCGGTCCCGTCGACGGACACGTCCATCGCGCGGACGTCGGCGTCAGATCCGACGCCGTAGGTCGTGATCGGGATCTCGGGGTCCTCCAGCAGCCGCCGGCCCCAAACGTCGTCCGCGTTCACCACGCCGCGCCGAGCGAGCGCCGGGGTGAACAACCGCCGCTTGGCCTCGAAGTAGACCTCCATCGTCTCGTGGAGGTCGAGGTGGTCCTGGGACAGGTTCGTGAAGATCGCGGCGTCCACGACGAGCCCGTCGACGCGATGCTGCGCGAGCGCGTGTGAGGAGATCTCGACCGCGACCGCGCGCACGCCCTCGGCCCGCATCCGGGCGAACGCGCGATGCAGCTCCGGCGCCTCGGGCGTCGTGTGCGACAACGGCGACGGCGTCCCGTCGATCCGCAGGCCGGTCGTGCCGACCACACCTGGCCGCCGGCCCGCCGCACGGAACACCGACTCCAACAGATAGGTGATCGTGGTCTTGCCGTTCGTTCCTGTGACGCCGATCACCGTCAGATCGCGCGCCGGATACCCGAACACCGCCGCCGACATCGGGCCGATCGCCTCGCGCACCGACCGCACGACGAGCTGCGGCGCCGCGACCGCGAGCGGATGATCCACAACCAATGCCGCAGCGCCGGCATCCACGGCCTGTTGCGCGAAGGCATGCCCGTCGACCTGCTCGCCGGGGATGCAGAAGAACAGCGCCCCGGGCGGCACGTCGCGGGAGTCGTTCGAGGCGTCCCGAACCGTGCCGTCGGGGTCGCCGCGCACCTCGGCGCCGACGGTCGCGGCGACGTCGGCGAGGCGCACCTGGGGGAAGGTCGGGTCCACCGCGCGCGAGCCTACACGTCCCCGGTCGCGCCCTAGGGAACGGCCAACCGGTGCGGCGGCATCGCGACGGGCGCGCTCGGCTCGATCCCCATCCGCTGGATCGCGTACCGGGCGATGTGCTGGAACAGCGGCGCGGCCGCGACGCCGCCGTACACGGTGCGAGGTTCGTCCAAGATCGCGGCGATCACCACGCGCGGTTGCGATGCCGGCAGGAACCCGATGAACGACGCGACGTAGCGGTCGATGTACCTGCCCTGCGAGTCGACCTTCTTCGCGGTTCCAGTCTTGCCGGCCACCTGGTAACCAGAGATCTGCGCGTTGATCCCGGTGCCGTCCTTCACCGCGTACGCGAGCATCTGGGTGAGCTCCTTGCTCGTCGCGCGCGACAGGACCCGGTGCTCGGGCGCGGGGGGCACCGGCGTGGCGACGCCGTCGGCGCCGAGCGTCGCGTGCACGAGGCTGGGGCGCACGTAGACGCCGCCGTTGGCGACCGTGGCGTACACCGAGGCCATCTGCAGCGGTGACACCGACATGCCCGCGCCGAACGACACCGTCGCCCGGGTGATGTCGCTCCACTGATCGCCGGGCGGCACGACGCCGGACGCTTCACCGGGGAACCCGACGCCGGTGGGCTCGCCGTACCCGAACGCGTGGAACGTCTGTGCGAGCTGTTGGTTGCCGACCTGGTCGGCCACGAGCGAGATCCCGACGTTGCTCGAGTGGGCGATGATGTCGCCGAGGGTCATCGTCTCGGTGCCGTGGGGCTCGGCGTCGTGGATCGTGTAGCCCTCGACCGTCCGGGTGCCGGGGACCTGGAACGTCTGGGACGGACGCACGGCCCCCGAGGACAGCGCCGCCGCCGCCGTCACCGTCTTGTTCACCGAGCCCGGCTCCCAGGCGTCGGTCACCGCCCGGTTCACGAGGTCGCTCGGGTCCGCGGTGCTGAAGGCGTTGGGATCGAACGTCGGATAGGTGGCCATGGCATAGATCTCGCCCGTGCGCGGGTCCATCACGATCACGCTGCCGCCCTTCGCGTGGTTCGCCTCGACGGCTTCTCGCAGGTACAGCTGCGTCTGGAACTGCATCTGGCGGTCGATCGTGAGCTCCAGGTTGGCGCCCGGCTGCGGTTCCTGGTCGACCGCGACCCCGCCGGCGATGGGCTGTCCCGTCGCCGACAACTCGATGGTGCGCTCCCCCGGTGTGCCGGCGAGCGCCGTGTTGTACTGCTCCTCGAGGCCGGTGATCCCGCTCCCATCGACGTTCACGACGCCGACGGTCTGAGCCGCGATCGAGCCGCTCGGGTAGTACCGCCGCGCCGACGGCAGGACGCCGATCCCCGGCAGGGCGAGGGCCGAGATCTGCGCGGCCATGTCGGGCGTCACGCCGCGGTCGATGTAGACGAAGGTCGTGTTCGGCGTTCGAAGGGCCGCGGCAACGTCGCGCTCCTTCAGGCCGAGCGGCGACGCAAGCGAGGTCGTTTCCCCAACAGGATCCGTGACGAGGGCCGGGTTCGCGTAGATGTCCCGTGCGTCCAGGGTCATCGCGAGCGGGCTTCCGTTGCGATCGAGGATCTCGGCGCGGGTGGCGCTCAACTGCTCGGTGCGGACGCGCTGCTCAACGCCCAGCGCTTCGTACGTGCCGGACTCGCGGACCTGCAGGACGCCGAGCCGCACGACGATCCCGCCGAGCGCGAGGACCATCCCGACCAGCAGCGCGACGAGCCGGCCGGCCGGGGGGCGCGTCACGCGCCGCCGCCCGGCCCGGCGGGGAGCGGCAGGGTCACGACCTGATCGGGCATGCGCATCCCGCGCGCCCGCGCCCACTCCATCACCCGCTGCGGCGAGGACGCCTGGGCCACCTGCTCGCGGAGGTCGGTGTTCTGTTGCTGCAGCCCGTCGAGGCTCGTCTGCAGGCCGTCGACCGAGAAGCTCGACTGGACGAACAGCGCGGACAAGGACGCGATCCCGATGATCAGCACCGCCGCGAGGACGGCGACGAGGATCCAGAACGCGACGGGGGAACCGCGGCGCGCCCCACCGTGAGGATGGGGAGGGGTATGGCGTGGGGGGCGCGCCGCGGTTGTGCGCGAGGGGCGCACACGAGGGGCCGGCGTCTTGGCCGGCGACGACGAGGTACGCGCGGGGACGCTCACGCGGCGTCCTTCCGCTCGGCCGCCCGCAGCTTGGCGCTGCGGGCACGGGGATTCGTATCGCGCTCGGCGTCGCTCGGCACGAGCGGCTTGCGCGTCAGCACCTCGAGCCGGTCGTCGTCGCGGAACGACCGCTTCACGATGCCGTCTTCCAGCGAGTGGTACGAGATCACGACGACGCGGCCACCGGGATCGAGGAGCCCCGCCGCGTGAGGCAGGGACGCGGTGAGCTCCTCGAGTTCCCGGTTGACCGCGATCCGGAGCGCCTGGAACGAGCGGCGCGCGGGGTGGGGGCCCCCCGGACGCCGTCCCACGGCGCTCACGATGACGCCCGCGAGTTGGTCGGTGGTCTCGATCGGACGGCGCCGCACGATCGCGGCGGCGATCCGTCGCGACCGGCGCTCGTCGCCGTAGCGGTAGAGGATGTCTGCGAGCTCGCCCTCCGGCAGCTCGTTCACGAGGTCGCGCGCGCTGGGCTCGTCCTCGGCGGCGCCGGCCATCCGCATGTCCAGCGGTCCGTCGGTGCGGAAGGAGAACCCGCGCTCCCCCTCGTCCAGCTGCATCGACGAGACTCCGAGGTCGAAGAGCACGCCGCCGACCGTGCGGCCGATGACGTCTTCATCCACCTCGGAGAACCGTGCCCGCACCAGGCGGACGCGGTCGCCGTAGCCCGCGAGCGAGGCCTCCGCGCGGGTGAGCGCCCCGGGGTCGCGATCGACGCCCACCACGTCGCGGACGCCCGCGGCGAGCAGCGCCCCCGCATGGCCGCCGGCGCCGACGGTCATGTCGACGACCACGTCCGCGCTCCCTAGCAGCTCCACCACCTCCGCGACCATGACCGGACGATGGGCCTCCTCGCTCACCCGAGATGACCGACGAACAGCCCGAACGCGATCGACGCCGCAAGCGTCAACGCGGTCATCCCGATCAGGGACAGGCTCTGCCGCACCTCGGTCGCCAGCCTGCCGGTCGATGTCGTCACCCGATCCGCCATCCGTGCCACCCCTCTTGCTGTGGCAACCCCGCTATGCGCGCGGTTGCAGCGTTCCCGCCTGGTAGGCGCCCGTGTATGTCGCCTCGTAGCGCTCGTACGTCGCGCGGTCCCAGATCTCCATCCGGTCGCGCACACCGAGCACGACCACGTCCTTGTCGATGCCGACGGATTCCCGCAGCCGGCCCGGGAGCGTCAGCCGCCCCTGGCCGTCCAACTTGAGCTCGTCAGATGAGCCGAAGAACAAGCGCGCATAGGCGCGCCCCTCGGCGTCGGAAAGGGGGGACGCCGAGACCTCCTCGGCGCGGCGATCCCATTCGACCCTGGGGAAGGCGAAGAGACAGCCGTCCTGGCCGATCGTCAGCCAGACACCGTCGGCCAAGGCCTCACGGAACCTCGCCGGCAGCGACAAGCGCCCCTTCGGGTCGAGCTGGTAGCTGTGCGCGCCGAGCAGTTCGGCCACGCGTCCTCCCCTTTCCTCCACTTGGGTCCCCGTTTATGCCACCGCTGCTCCACCACGTCAATAGGCGTTGCCCCCGAACTGATGTTCGGAGACGCCGCAGCAGCGTCGGGATCAGAAGAAGGAAAGGAGGAGGACACAAGAAAGGAGCGGCCGACCGGGAGGCGTCAGCCGAGGAACGGAGCCCAGTCGGGCTCGACCGCGCCGAGGGTGAGTCGGAAGCCGTCGGAGGGCGCGAACGGAGCCCTCGCGAGCGTGAACCCGGCCTCGGCAGGCGTGCGGTCCATCTTCTTGGCGTTGCATCGGCGGCAGGCGGCGACGACGTTCTCCCAAACGTGGAGCCCACCGCGGGACCGAGGCAGTACGTGATCGAGGTTCTCCGCGCCGGCGCCGCAGTACTGACAGGCGTAGGCGTCGCGCGCGAACACGCCGCGCCGGGTCAACGGCGCCTGATGGCGATACGGCACGTGGACGAACCGACGCAGTCGCACCACCGAGGGCGCGTCGATGTGGATGCGCTCACTGCGGAAGATCGCGCCATTGCTGACCACGACGTCGGCCTTCTCCTTGAGCACCAGCACAACGGCTCTGCGCGCCGATAACACCGCAAGCGGCACGTCCGTGGCGTTGAGCACGAGCGCCCTACCCATGGCGGGAGTCTACGGCTCGCGGCTGGAATCACAAGCGTGTAACCTTGTGCGCGGGTCGGTCCGGCGGGATGCCTGGAGTTGCGATCAGGGGCCGCGCGAGGCGTCCAACCGCCGGACCGGCCCTCTTCCATCCCCGACTCCCCGCCATGCGGAACCTTCGTTCGCATGTAAGCGTCCGACGCGTGTCGCGCGTCTCTTCCTACGGGCAACCGATCTGCGCGCCAGGGGTACGATGTGACGCAACCGAGCCGAGGGACGGCCGAAGGAACGGAGGTTGTTGCCGTGGAGCTGCGCGAAGAGGCGCGCGACCCGCAAGCCTTCCCCGAGCGCTTCGACGCGCTCGAGCACAACATCGAACGAGTTGTGCGCGGCAAGCACGACCAGATCAGGCTCGCGCTCGTCGCCCTGGTCGCCGAGGGACACCTGCTGATCGAGGACGTCCCGGGCGTGGGCAAGACCATGCTCGCCAAGGCGATGGCGCGGTCGATCGACTGTTCGTTCCGGCGGATCCAGTTCACGCCGGACATGCTCCCCACCGACATCACCGGCGTGAACGTGTTCAACCAGGAGCGCGGCGATTTCGAGTTCCGGCCGGGCGCGGTGTTCGCCAACGTGGTGCTCGGCGACGAGATCAACCGCGCCTCCCCCAAGACGCAGTCGGCGCTCCTGGAGTGCATGGAGGAGCGCCAGGTCACGATCGACGCCGAGACGCGAAGCCTCGGCACGCCGTTCATCGTGATCGCGACGCAGAACCCCGTCGAACACGAAGGCACGTACCCGCTGCCCGAGGCGCAGCTCGACCGGTTCATGATGCGCTTGTCCGTCGGCTATCCAGATGTCGACGTCGAAGCGGAGATCCTCGCAACCCATAGCTCCGGACAGCCGCTCAACGACCTCGAGCCGGTCTGCGACGCGATGGCCGTGGCCGAGTTGATCGAGCTCGCCCGCGAGGTGCACGTCGCGCCCGCGATCCGCACGTACATCGTTGCGTTGGTCGAAGCGTCGCGCAAGCACCCGGACATCTATCTCGGTGCGAGCCCTCGTGCGTCGATCATGCTGCTGCGCGCCGCCCGCGCCTACGCCGCCTCGGCGCGACGCGATTACGTGATCCCCGACGACGTGAAGGCGCTCGTCCGCCCGGTGCTCGCTCATCGCATGATCGTGACGGCCGACGCCGCGATGGGTGGACGCGACACGTCCACGGTGATCGCCGACCTGTCGGCGACGGTCGAGGTGCCGGTCGCCGAGCGGGACTGATGCTCACACCTCGCGGTGTCGCGGTCGCCCTGTCGGGTGTGGGGATGTGGGTCGCGGCGCGGATCCTCGGTTCTCCCGGTCTGGAGACCGTCTCGATCGGCCTGATCCTGTTGCCGTTCATCGCGACGCTGTTCGTGCGGTGGGGCACGAGAACGATCCACGTGCAGCGTCATCTCTCCGAGCCCCGGGTGTCCCCCGGCACGCGCGTCACCGTCCGGCTCGATGTGACGCACGAAGGCGCGTCGAAGCCGTCCTTCCTGCTCCTGGAGGATCGGCTCCCGCCGTCACTTGGACGCCCGGCTCGCGTCGTGGTCGCAGGGTCGGCGCGCGCGCTGCAGCACGTCTCGTACACGATCGTCCCGCACGCCCGAGGGCGCTACATGATCGGACCGATGGCGGTCGACCGCACCGACGCGTTCGGGCTCACGCGGCGGCGGGTGCTGCTCGACGGACGCGATGAGCTCCTCGTCACGCCGGAGGTCGAGGATCTCCGGGCGCCCGCGGAAGCGACCAGCGTCACCAACATCGGCAGCGCGCGCGCCCGGCAGCTGCTCCGCACCGGCGAGGAGTACTACACGATGCGCAGCTACGAAGAGGGCGACGATCTCCGTCGTATCCACTGGCCCTCGGTCGCGCGCACCGGCGAGTTGATGATCCGCCAGGACGAAGCCTCGCGCCGCGCCGCCGGTCTGATCTACGTCGACAACCGGGAATCGATGCTCGGGCCCGAGCGCGGCGAAGCGTTCGAACGGGCGGTTTCCTGCGCCGCGAGCATCGGCGCGCTGTTCACGCGCAACGGCTTCGCGCTCCGCCTGGCGATGGACGAGATAGCGGTCACAACGGTCGACGAGGATGCGTTCCTCGATATGCTCGCCGGCGTCCGGCCGGCCCGCGGACGGTCGCTCGGCCGCGTGATGACCGGCCTACGACTCGCGGGCGCCCAGGACACCTCGCTCGTATTCGTCGGCGCTCCGCCGCCACCGCAAGACCTGTCGCCGCTCGTGCGCGCCGGCGGGTCGTTCGGGCCTAAGCTCGCCGTGCTCGTGCACCCGCTCGACCCCGAGACCGAGCCCGACGCGCGCCGTTCCCAACTGATGTCCCGCGCCACCCAGGCGCACCTCACTCTGGTCCGTGCCGGGTGGGACTGTCTGGTCCTGTCCCCATCGATGCGACTGCGAGAGCGATGGCACACACCGAAGGCACAACGCCCCGCCTCCAGCGCCTGAGCGCACTCGTCGCGATCTCGCTCGTCGCGGTCGCGGTGGGGTTCGCGTTCGGCCGGATCCTCGTCGGCCACGGTTCGAGCTACCGCATGATCGCGGTCGGGCTGGCGTCTGGTGTCATCGCGTGGGCGACCGAACGGCGCGGCATGCTCGTCGCGACGCTGGTGAGCGCCGTGGCGTTGCTGTTCGCCGTGACGTGGCTATCCGTCCCGCACGCCACCTGGTTCGGGTTCCCGACGGTGCACAGCATCCGGTCGCTCGGCACGTTGGCGACGCAGGTCGGCGCGCAGGCGCGCGAGTACGTCTCCCCCGCTCCCGCGACCCCCGCTTTGATCATGGCCGGGGTCATCGCGGTCTGGGCGGCCGTGTTCTCGTGCTACGCGCTCGCGTTCCGCGCGCAGAGCCCACTCCTTGCGCTGGTGCCGCCGCTCGCGCTTGTCGTGTTCGCCGACAGCGTGCTCGACAACGAGATGCATCCCATCTACGGGGTCCTGTTCCTGGTGGCGGCCCTCGCCGTGCTCTTCGCGGACTCGCTGCGCCGGATCCGCGCGTGGGGACCCGTATGGTCCCCCGTCGCCGGACACGACCGGCTGATGCCGGTCGCGGGGAGCAACGCCCGCCGGGTGGGCGCCACGGCGCTCGTCGTCGCCGCCCTGGCGCCCTTGTTCGTGCCCGGCTTCGGCAGCACGTCTGTGCTGGACATCTCCCGCTTCGGAAGCGACAACCGGATCCGGGTGAGCCCCCTCGTCTCGATGGGCGCGATCTTGAAGAACACCAGGGACAACAATCCGCAGTTCTTCGAGGTGCAGGTCCCGCCGGGTCACTCGTCTTACTGGCAGATGGTGGCGCTCGATCAGTTCGATGGCAACACCTGGCAGCAGACCGATGACCCCGGCGTGCAGGTTCAGAACGACGCGATCCAAGCGCCCGCGATCGCCGGCGACACTGTGACGCAGACGTTCACGATGGAGAGCGACCTCGGCTACAGCTGGCTCGTCGCCGGGGGTATCCCCACGCAGATCGCGATGAACCATACCGTGACGTGGCACGCCGCTTCGTCGTCCCTCACGATGGACGGGTGGCCCAACAAGGGCGAGAGCTACACCGTGACGTCGACCTACGTCGACCCGAGGAAGCATCAGCTCAACAGCGTCGGGGTCGCACCCGTCGGGTCTTTCAACACGAAGCTGCCGACGGATCCGGGCACCACCGTTCCCTCGATCGTCGCTCAAACGGCCCAGCTCTGGACGGCGAACGCGGACACGCCCTACGAGAAGGTGATGGCGATCATGCGTCACCTGCGGGACACGAACGAGTTCACCTACGACCCGAACGTGACGCTCGGAGACAGCTCGCAGGCCCTCGCCGACTTCCTGCAGAACAAGCACGGGTTCTGCCAACAGTTCGCGAGCCTCATGGCCGTGATGCTTCGGACGCTCGATATCCCGGCACGCGTCGGTCTCGGGTTCACCCAGGGAGAGCCCGTCGCGGACACGACCGGCGACTACATCGTGCACGGGCATGACTTCCACGCGTGGGTCGAGGTTCCGTTCAACGGTTTCGGGTGGCTGAACTTCGACCCCACGCCCAACTTCTCCGACCCGTCGACGAGCACCTTCGCCATCCCGTCCTCCAAGGCGGCGACCTGCACCAACCTCGATCAGCACCAGTCCTGCGGGATCCACCCCCCAGGCTCAGGCACGAAGCACCAGCAGATCAAGAATCTCCAGCAGCGGAAGCACAACACGAAGGGACTCGTCAACTCGATCCAGGGAGCCGCGTCGACCCCAACTGGAGCCACCACCGTCCTTGGCGGCGTCACGTTGTCCAGACTGTTCGCGATCGCGGGCGGCATCGCCGTCCTCATCGCGATCGGCATCCCGCTGCTGCACTGGCTGCGGCGTCGGCGGCGTCTCCTCACGGCCCACGACCCGCGCACCCTGGTCCTCGCGACGTACGACGTGTTCACCGACCGAGCCCGCGAGCTGGGGCTCGGCCGATCACCGGGCGAAACGCCCGACGAGTTCCGCCGGAAGCTCGCCGCCACCGACACGCTCGACGGCGCGAAGGAACCGTTGGCACGGATGACCGCTGAGGTGGTCCGCGCCGCCTACGCGGCCGATGGCCCCGACGCCGGGGCCGCCACGTCGGTCCGGCATGACGCGGATGCAGTGCTCCACGCGCTCCGCGCGGCGACGCCGCTGCGCCAGCGCATGCTCGGTCGCTACCGCAGGGACTAGTTAGGACCCGGTCGAGGCGACCGCGGCAGCTTCGCGCAATGCGCGCACGAACTTATCCCGGTCTTCCTGGAACGTCCGAACGTTCGAGTCGACACCGGTCGCGATGTCGTCGATCGCGACGAAGAAGGCCATCTGTCCTTCCTTCAAGGCGTCCATCACCTCGCCGTCGTGCCGGCAGATCTTGAAGATGCTCTGACCATCGGTCACGAGCTGCACCTCTGACAGATGCCGATCCAGCCCCGCGCGTTTGTTCAGGAACGACCACGATCGCCGAACGCGTTGCAACGACATACCACCGTCGAGCAACGACTTCACGACGCGGAGCGCCACGAGATCACGGAACGAGTACAGACGCGGGACACCGGGCCTGCCGCCGGTGCTCTGCACCGAAGGCGATACCAGTCCGATCTGGTCCCAATAGCGGAGCTGCCGGGGGGAACACGCCGTGAACTTGCTTGCTTGATGAGCGGTGAACCCCTCCATGCGGACGCCCGTCCTCCGTTCCGTTCGACCCAACTCCACGCGCTGCGGGCGCCGCCCTGCTCGGAGAGGAAGAGCATCATCCGTTCGCTGCGGTCACGCGCCCCCGGGGAAGGGGAGTGCTCGTTGTACACCTCGCGTTCGCGTGGTGGCAAGCGTCGAGCTAGCGGGGTGTATGTGCGTCGTACTTCACGCGCGCACGTCGCGCGTCACGGTCGTCGGAAGCGCGCGACGATCCGGCCGAGCAACCCCGAGACGGTGAACCCCTCGTCCTGCATCAGCCTGAGCTGGTCGCGGCCGAGCTGCCCGACGTAGCGATACAGGAGGACGGCCGACAGGACCGTGACGACGAAGCCGATGGCGGCCACCACCACGGACCAGATGAACAGCATGATCATGACGAGGCCGACACAGAACGCGATCGACGCCAGCCGGATGCGCCTGGCCAGATGCGTGTAGAGGTCGGTGCGCCCTACCTGTTCCACGAACGCGGGATCGTCTTCGGCCAGGCGCCGTTCGATCTCTTCGAGGATGCGCTGTTCGTGATCGCTAAGTGGCATCGATCCCTCCGGCCGCCGGGGACACGACCTTCATCGTCGATTATAGGAAGGAGCTGCAGTTGGGGGGACGGGTTCTTCGGAACGTTCGGGTTTGGGCTCGGGTTGTTGCACGCGCTCGTGCTGGCGGTCCAAGAGGGTTGCTTGCGTCGCAGCTCCTTTCCCGAAGCGGTGCTCGATCAGGTCCAGCGTGCGCTCGACGTCGCCCCACCGCTCACCGCGTAACAAGGCGAGCTGCTCGGCGCCGGCGGACTGCAACCCGGAGGCCTGCACGCCCAGCAGACGCACCCGGCGGCCCCCGCCGGGGAGCGCGTGGTACAGCTCGGCGACCACGTGATACAGGTCGGCCCCCACGTCGGTCGCGTCGGGCAGCGTCCTGGCCCGCGTGAGCGTGGTGAAGTTCGCTAGTCGGACCTTCAGGGTGACCGTCCGAGCGCGGTAGCCGTCGTCGCGCAGGCGGGCCGCCACCCGCCCCGAGAGGTGGAGCAGCTCTCGGAGGATCTCGCCGGTGTCGTCCAGGTCTCGCTCGAACGTCTCCTCGTGGCCGACCGACTTCGGTGCCTCGTACGGGATCACCGCCTGGTCGTCTACGCCGTGCGCGAGCTCGGTGAGGTGGGTTGCCGCCGCCTCGCCGAGCAGACGTTCGAGCACCGCCCGCGGCGTCTGCGCGAGGTCGCCGACCGTGCGGATCGCAAGGCGCGACAACAGGTCGGTCGTCTTCTCTCCCACGCCCCACAGCCGTCCGACGGGCAAGGGCTCGAGGAACGCGCGTGTCTGCTCGGCCGGCACGTGCAGCAGCCCGTCCGGCTTGCAGTGGTCGGACGCGAGCTTCGCGACGAACTTGGTTGCCGCGACACCGGCGGAGCACGTCACACCGACCTCGCGTTCGACGTCGGCACGGATCTTCGCAGCGATCCGAACAGGGTCACCGAACAACCGGGTCGCGCCGGCCACATCGAGGAATGCTTCGTCCAACGAGATCGGCTCGACGAGCGGCGTATGCGCGAGCAAGATCTCGCGGAACCGGTTGGAATGCAGGCGGTAGGCGTCGAAGTCCGGCGGCAGGAACACCGCGTCGGGACACAGGCGCCGCGCACGCACCGTCGGCATCGCGCTGTGGACGCCGAACCGCCGGGCCTCGTAGGACGCGCTCGACACGACGCCGCGGGCGGCGGTGCCTCCGACGACGACCGGCTTGCCACGGAGCGACGGGTCCTTCAGCACCTCCACGCCGGCGTAGAACGCGTCGAGGTCGACATGCAAGATCGGCTCCGGCGGACGGACGGGCATCGCCCTGCCACCCTAGCCCGCCGAGCCGGGACTCGCGTGCCACAGCTGCTTGCCGACGTGCGGCGCGAGGGGTTGCACGGCGACCGCCATCGTCTCGCGCAGGCGTCCTTCACGGCGCGCGTGATGCAACGCGACGAGGTCCCAGACGTCCTCGGCGATCACCGTCACGCCCTGCTTGCCCGTGCGGCGCAGTTCGCCCCAGACCGCCAACGCGGTCGCGTGGAACACCGTGCGCGCGGTCTTGTCCTGCACCGACGGGAACACCGTGACCTCGATCGGCCCGGTGGCGTCGTCGAGCGACACGAAGATGATCCGCTGGCCGCTGCGCACGGCCGGTGTCTGCGAGGCGATCTTGACCCCGGCGACCATCACCCACGTGCCTTGGCGCTTGCGATGGAGGTCCTTGGCGCGCGTGACGCCGAGATCGCGCAGCAGCGGCTCGGAGAAGCTCACCAGGTTGCGGGTCGCGTCCATCCCGAACACCTCGAGCTCGGCGCGCACCACCTCGACGTCGGTGTAGCCGGGGAACGCGTGCTGCGGCGCCGAGGCGTCCGCCAGCGCAAGCTGGTCGCCTTCGCGGGCCGCTTCGACGGTGATCGCCTCGTACAGGTGCCCGCGTCGCCCGCCGGGCAACGTGTCGAACGCGCCGGCGTGCGCGAGCGCCTCGACCACGGGCCTCGGGACCGTCGTACGTCGCAGAACGTCGCCCACGTCGTGGAAGGCGTGGTCAGCCCGCGCCTGCAGGATCGACCGGATGTCGGCCTCGGAGATCCCGTGGACGTCCTGCAAGCCGATCCGGATGCCGACGACGCCCTCGTCCGTCTCCTCGGCGACGTACTCAGGCTCGCTGCGGTGGATGTCGAGCGGCAGGATCGGCACCCCGGCGCGCCGCGCGTCGTCGAGCAGCGCCCGTCGCGGATACATCCCCGGGTCGTGGGTCAAGATCCCGGCGAAGAACTGCGCGCGGTAGTGGGTCTTCAGCCATGACGATCGGTAGGTGGGAACCGCGAACGCCGCCGCGTGCGCCTTGCAGAACCCGAAGCTCGCGAACTGCGCGACGTCGTCCCAGGTCTGCTCCGCCGCCGCGGCGTCGACCCCGCGTGCAGCCGCCTTCATGAGGAAGTCCGCGCGGAGCTCCGGCAGGAGCGTCTCGTCGTCGAGGTGGCGACGCACGTGGTCGGCGTACGTGAGGTCGTAGCCGGCGATCGCGGCGAGCGTCCGGATCACCTGCTCGTGGTAAACGATCACCCCGTGGGTCTCCTGTAACGCCGGACGAAGATCGGGATGTGCGTACGTCGGCTCCTCGAAGCCGTTGCGGCGATGGATGTAGGGCCGGATCATGTCGGACTTCACCGGGCCCGGCCGGAACAACGAGATGTCGACGATCAGGTCCTCGAACCGCGCGGGCTGGAGCCGCTGGATCAGCTCGCGCTGGCCGGGCGACTCGATCTGGAAGCACCCGAGCGTGTCGGAAGCGCGGATCAACTCGAAGGTCGACTCGTCGTCGAGCGGGATCCGTTCGAGGTCGATCTTCTCGCCGGTGGTGCGCGCGATCTCGTCGATCGCGTGGCGCATCGACGACAGCATCCGCACGCCGAGCACGTCGAGCTTCAGGTAGCCGAGCAGCTCGACGTCGTCCTTGTCGGCCTGGATCATGCGGTGCCCGTTCGCGCTTCGCTCGAGCGGCACCCGCTCGACCAGGTCGTGGCTCGCGAGCACGATCCCGCACGGGTGTAGCGCGATGTGCCGCGGGAACCCGTCCAGCCGCTCGGCGACCCGGAACAGCAGATCGAGCTGGCGCATCGGGAGATTCAGGCCCTTGAGCTCGGGCAGTTGCTCGAGGCCGTCGCGAAGGTGCCGTGCGGAGATGTGCGGGAAGGCCTTGGCCACGACGCCGACCTCGACCTCGGGCAGGCCGAGCGCTTTGCCGACCTCTCGGACCGCCGACCGCGCCCGGTACGTGTCGACCATCGCGACACACGCCGCCCGCTCGTGCCCGTGGCGCGTGAGGATCATGTCGTAGACGTCTTCACGCCGCGCCGACTCCACGTCGATGTCGACGTCGGGCGGCTCGTCGCGCTTCGGGTTCATGAACCGCTCGAACGACAGGTCGTGTCGCAGCGCGTCCACATCGGAGATCCCGGTGAGGTAGCACACGAGCGAGCCCGCAGCGCTCCCCCGGCACGCCGCGAAGATCCCCATCGCTTTGACGTCGGCGACGATGTCGGCGACCGTCAAGAAGTAGGCGGCGAACCCCATCTCGCGGATCATCGAGAGCTCGAGATGCATCCGCTGGCGCAGCGTCTCGTCCTCTCGCATCCCGCGCTCGTGCACACCGCGCCAGCTCCGTTCGGCCAGCAACGCGTCGGCGCTTCGTCCCGCCGGCGTCGGGAAGTCAGGGAAGTGGATCCGCTTCAGACCGAGGTCGAACGTGCACCGCTCGGCGAGATCGAGCGTGCGGTCGCAGAGGTCCGGGCGCTCGGCGAACAACGCGCGCATCCGGTCCGGCGGCTTCAGCCATCCCTCGGCGTTGGTACGGGTGACGTTGGTCGACGCGATCGGCACGATCCGGCGCATGCACTCCAGCGCGTCGGCGACGAACGCGTCGGCGGGATCGAGGTAGCGCACCGGGTTGGTCGCCACCGCGGTCGCGTCGAGCCGCTCCGCGAACCGCAGCAGATCGCAGATCTCACGCGGCGAGCGCGCCTCGACGCGGTGCTCGACCCCGACGACACACCGGTCGGGACCGAACGCCTCGCGGTAGTCGGCTGCGAGCGCCGCTGCAGCGTCGATCCGACCGGCGGCCGCCAGCCGCCCCGGATGCGACCTCGGCCCGAGCACGACGGTCAGGCCCGCCGCGTGCGCGCAGATCTGCTCGGTCGCGACCCACGGATCGCCACGCTCACCGAGGAGATGCGCGTCGGTCAGCAACCGGCAGAGGTTCGCGTAGCCGGTGTCGTCGTTGGCCAGAAGGACGACCGATGCGTCGCCGGGTGGTGGCGTCTCGGCGCGCACGGTGATCGAGGCGCCGAGGAGCGGCTGGATGCCGGCCTGCTCGCACGCCTTGACGAACCGAGCGGCGCCGTACAACCCGTCGCGGTCGGTCAACGCGACCGCCGGCATCCCAAGCTCGGCGGCGCGCGCGACGAGCTGCTCAGGTGTGAACGCGCCATCCTTCAAGGAGAAGCAGGAGCGCACATCGAGATGGACGAAGGGAAGGTCCATCCAGTGCCTATGGGATCAGCGATCGGTGACGGGGGCGTCGACCGACGCGCCCGGATCGCCCCGGGTCGCGGCGATCGTCATCAAGATCGCTGCGGGTAGGAAGAAGATCCCGATCGTGAGCAGGCCTACCACGCAGAAGAGCCAGAGCAACACGGTTGCGACCATCCGCGTGACCGGGCGGTTGATCAGCACCGGGATCAGCGCAAGCACCACCGGAACGGACACCACGACGAAGATCCACGGCCCGTTGACGGCCAACGCTGAGGCGCCGTGACATGCCGCGTGGCCGCTCGTGCATGATGCGTACGTCGGCGCGAACACCACGACGAGCGAGGCGACCACTGCCGCCCCAAGCGCGA
This sequence comes from uncultured Actinomycetes bacterium, assembly GCA_963792215.1. Taxonomy (GTDB): domain Bacteria; phylum Actinomycetota; class UBA4738; order UBA4738; family HRBIN12; genus AC-51. Next base: position 596,162 of record CAWBVL010000001.1, on the reverse strand, counting down.
GACGCGCGAACGTCCTGGAGGCAGACATCGACCGCAGCGTACGTCCGCGAGGTCGGCGTTCCGAGCGGGTGTCGGCGGTGACGATCCGTCAGTCCCACAGCCGCTCCATGTGCCAGCGGTCGCGCTGGCGATCGAAATAGAGGTCCCAGACCGCGCCGCCGCGCGCCTCGACCCGCCAGTACTCACGGTCGCGCCCGTCGGACCACCACTGACCCTCGATCCGCCACTTACCGATCACATCGGCCACCTCGTAGCGGCGCCCGCGCCACTCGAACGCCGCCGGCATCCCGGCATCGCGTTCGACGAGGACCTCTTCGTCGAAGCGCTTGGTCATCTGGTTCCCCGGCCAGTCGATGTTCCTGTTGTTCCCGGCCTCCTGATGAATCGAACATATGTTCGAGGAGGAAAGACGACGCTACTCCCCTCGTCTGACATCCGTCAAGACGGATATGCGGCGTCACCGAACCGCAACGAGCCCGCGCCGAAGCGCACATGTCGCGACGGTACGCTCGGGTCATGGGGGGGACGAACAGCGGCATCGACGAGGCGCCTACCCCGTTCGAGCCCGGCGCGACGGTTGCGATCCGTGAGCTCTGGAACGGGCGCGTGTGGTACGCCCGGCCGGCCACCGTCGTCCGAGACGAGCCCAACGTGACGATGCTCCTCGTCCCGCCGCAGGTGATCGCGAAGGAGCCCGTCGGCGCCGAGGGTGAGCCGCTTCGCATCCCGACCACCGACTGGACGCTGCGAGACGTGGAACGCGCAGACAACTGGAACCTCTCGTTCGCGTTCCCCGACACGCCGTATGCGGTGATCCTCGGCTACGGGGCTGGCGGCGCCCTGAACGAGTACTACGTGAATACCCAGACCCCGCTCGCGCGCTCGACGACCGGGTTCGACCTGGTCGAGCACATCCTGGACGTCACGATCCCGCCCGACCGCTCGACCTGGGCGTGGAAGGACGAGGACGAGCTCGCCGACGCCATCGAGGGCGGATTGTTCACCGAGGAAGACGCCGCCTGGTTCCACTATTGGGGCGAGCGAGCGGTGGAGCACATCCTGCTCCGCGAGCCCCCGTTCGACGAGGATTGGGCCTCCTGGCGTCCCGATCCCGCGTGGCCGGCGCCGGAGCTGCCCGCCGGCTGGGACCTCGTCCCGGCCTGAGCGGGACGGAGGCCTCCCACACGGCTCGGCCTTCCGGCGTACTATCCGGCCGTTCCCCGAGACCCCTGAGGAGGGCTGGGTTATGTCCGGGTTCGACGACGGCGGGATGGCGCCCCCGCCACCACCACCACCGAGCGCAGGCGGCGGCGGGGCGATCCCGCAGCGAGGCCTTGGCGACATCCTGACGGCAGCGTTCGAGCTGTACCGCGCCAACGCCGTCAAGCTGATCCAGATCGTAGCGATCGTCGTGGTCCCGCTGACCTTCGTGTCGCGCTGCTCACGAAGGTCATCTTCAAGCCGAACCTGCACGAGCGCAGACATCCAGAACGCGCAGACGTTGCAGGACGTCGTCAACAAGTGCACCGGCGGATTCTTCCGGGGAGCGCTGCTGTCGGCGATCGGTTTCTTCATCGCCGTCGCGATCCAGCAGCTGTTGGCCGGGCGCCGTGACGCGAGGCGGTGCGGCGGCCACGCTCGGCCGCGAGGTCGACGTCAAGGCGAGCTACAGCTACGCGTTCTCACGGATCTGCGGGTTGATCGGCCTCGCGCTGTTGGTCGGATTGGTCGTCGGGGTCGGGTTCATCCTGTTCATCATCCCGGGGATCATCTTCTTGGTCTTCCTGTCGGTCTCCGTCGCCGCGTTCATCATCGAACGGCTCGGCGCGGTCGATCGATGTAGCGCTCGTGGAGCCTGGTGGGCGGACATCTGGTGGCACACGCTCGGCGTGATCATCGTGGCGGCATCATCGCCGGCGATCGTCAACGGGATCCTGACCGCGATCGGCGGAAGCTCCTTCTTCGGCTCGTGGATCTTCTCGCGCATCGCGCAGATCATCACCGCGCCGTTCGTGGCGCTCGTCGGCGTCTTCCTGTACATCGACCTGCGCGTCACGGCACGAGGGTCTCACGCGGATCAGCTGGGCACCGAGTTGGACGCCGCACAGGCCTGACCGCGTTGTCACGCGTTCCGAGAGGCGCTCCCCGTTCGGGGGCGCCCTTGCGTTCCGAGACGGGGGCACGTCGTTGGGAACCTCCCCGGATGACCGAGCACCGCCCTCGACCCGACCGCCGTTCCGCGCGCGCTTCCCTGCGCTCGGCGCACGCGCCCGACGGCCGGCCCTACGTCTGGGTCGACGCCCCCGGCGGATCACAGATGGTCGACACGGCGATCGATGCCGTGACCGACCGCATGCGCGCCGGCGCGTCGAACACGCACGGCGTCTTCGCAGGTCGAGCGAGGAGATCGACGCGTTGATCGCCGACGCGCGCCGCGCGGGCGCGCGACCTGCTCGGCTGCGATCCGGACGAGGTCGTGTTCGGCCAGAACGCGACGTCGCTGCTGCTACATCTCTCGCGGTCGCTCGGACGGACGTGGGGACCCGGCGACGAGGTCATCCTGACTCGCCTGGACCACGACGCGAACGTCCGGCCCTGGATCCTCGCGGCCGAGGACGCCGGCGCGACCGTCCGATGGGTCGATGTGCGCCAGGACGACGTCACGCTCGACCTCGACGACCTCGCGCAGGTGATCGGCCCACGGACCAGGCTCGTCGCGTGCACCCTCGCCTCCAACGCCGTCGGCACGACACCGCCGGTGGCCGACGTCGTCGCGCTGGCCAAGCAAGCGGGCGCGCTCGTCGCCCTCGACGGTGTGCACCTCGCGCAGCACCGCTCGATCGACCTGCACGGGGACTCGGAGCCGACCTCGTCGCGACCTCGCCGTACAAGTACTTCGGTCCCCACCAGGGCATGGCGGCGGTCGCGCCCAGCTGCTCGCGTCGCTCACGCCCTACAAGCTCCGTGCGGCGCCCGACGAGAACCCCGATCGCTGGGAAGCGGGCACACAGAGCCACGAGGCGATGGCGGGCACCATCGCGGCGATCGACTACATCGCCGAGGTGGGCGGCGGTGGGACCGGCGCGCGCGGTCCGGCGCCGGCTACGCCGCCTTCGAGGCGCACGAACGCGAGCTCGCGCGACGGTTCCTCGAAGGGATCGCGGAACTTCGCGACGTTCGGCTGTATCGGCATCGCCGACCCCGGGCGCATCGACGAGCGAACGCCGACCTTCGCGATCCGCGTCGGCGACCAACACCCGCTCGACACGTCCGCGGCAGCTCGGCCGATCGCGGCATCTTCACCTGGGAGGGTCACTACTACGCGATCGAGGTGTTCGAACGGCTCGGCTTGCTCGAGACCGGTGGCGCCGTGCGCGATCGGCTTTTGCCACTATCACACGCTCGAGGAGGTCGATAGGGTGCTGGAAGCGCTGGCCGACCTGGCTCGAGTGAGGCGGCCCCCAACCGGTACCATCGGATACCGCTCCCGTCGATCGAAGGACGTTCTGACATGCGCATCCTCATCTTGGGCGGTGACGGATACCTAGGCTGGCCCACCGCGATGCGGTTCTCGCAACGAGGCCACGACGTGCACGTGGTCGACAACTATCTGCGCCGGCGTGCCCATGCCGAGGGCGGCACCGACTCACTGACCCCGCTCCTGCCCGACCTGGCCGCCCGTGCGGCCGCGTGGCTCGACGTCACCGGGCGCACGGTCGGTGTCACCGAAGGCGACCTCACCGACCCGGCGATCGCCCACGAGGTGATCGGCGGCTTCCGGCCGGACGCGATCGTGCACTACGGCGAGATGCCGAGCGCGCCGTACTCGATGAAGGACCGCGACCACGCGGTCTTCACCCAAACGAACAACGTCGTCGGCACGTTGAACGTGCTGTGGGCGATGCGCGACCTCGCACCCGACTGTCACCTGGTGAAGCTCGGCACGATGGGCGAGTACGGCACGCCCGACATCGACATCGAAGAGGGGTACCTCGAGATCGTGCACAACGGACGGTCCGATTACCTGCCGTTCCCGAAGGTGCCGGGCTCGATGTACCACCTGTCGAAGGTGCACGACTCGCACAACATCCACTTCGCGTGCCGCGTCTGGGGCTTGCGCGCGACCGACCTGAACCAGGGGGTCGTCTACGGGATCCAGACCGACGAGACGCGCCTCGACGACCGGCTCGCGACGCGATTCGACTACGACGACGTCTTCGGGACCGCGCTGAACCGCTTCTGTGTGCAAGCGGTGATCGGCCATCCCCTGACGGTCTACGGCAAGGGGGGGCAGACGCGCGGGTACCTCAACATCGTCGACACCCTGCGGTGCATCGAGCTCGCGGTGATGCACCCGGCCGAGCCCGGCGAGTTCCGCGTCTTCAACCAATTCACCGAGTCGTTCTCGATCATGGAGCTCGCGGAGATCGTGCAGAAGGCGGCCGTGGGTGCCGGTTTCGACGTCGCGATCCAGCGCGCTCGACAACCCGCGCGTGGAGGCCGAATCGCACTACTACAACCCGGCGCACACCAAGCTGCTCGACCTCGGATTGAAGCCGCATCTGCTCTCGACCGAGCTGGTCGAGCTCGATGCTGTGGGTGATCGCCCGGTTCCGCGATCGTGTGATCACCGAGCACATCGTGCCCCAGGACCGGTGGCGCCCGGCCACGTGATCAGCCCGTGACGACGATCCGGTTCCTCGGCGTCGTCGCGGCGCTCGTCGTCCTCTACCTCGCCGCGCGCGCGTACGACCGGCGCCGGATCAGCCGACTCACCCTGCTGATCGCCGGCGCTTTGTCGATCGGCGTCACCATCCTCGCGATCCGGCCGTCGTGGTACGGGCCGCTGTTCGGGTGGTTCAACATCGCCCCGGGCAACGAGCGACGCGAGCTGTTCATCGTCGTGCTCGCGGTGATCGCTTTGTTCTTCCTGGTCCTGCGGGTGCAGTCCGCGAGCGACACGAACGACCGGAGTATGCGGCTGCTGGTCGAGGCGCTCGGGCGCGAACGGTTCGACTGGGGACGGGCGGCCGCGCTGCCGGCAGGCCCACGGATCGTCGTGGTCCTGCCGGCGTTCAACGAAGCGGACAACGTCGGTGCGGTGATCGGCGCGATGCCCGAGGCTGTCTCGGGCCTGCGGGTGGTACCCGTCGTCGTGAGCGACGGAAGCACCGACGGGACGGCCGCGGTCGCGCGCGAGGCCGGGGCGCTCGTCACCGAGCTGCCGATCAACCGGGGCGGCGGCCTGGCGCTCCGGGTCGGCTACGAGATCGCCTTGGAGCTCGGCGCCGAGATCATCGTGACGATGGACGCTGACGGGCAGCACCTCACGAGCGAACTCCCGGTGATGCTCGCGCCGATCGTCGACGAGACCGCCGACTACGTGAACGGGTCGCGCCTCCTCGGTGTGTTCGAGCGCGAGAGCGTGATCCGCCACGTCGGCGTCCACGTGTTCTCGCGGGTCGTCTCCGTGCTGACCGGCCGGCGCATCACCGACCCATCGAGCGGCTACCGCGCAGCTCGCGCGGACCTCCTCGAGCGCCTCGTGCTGGAGCAGGACCGATTCTGGACGAGCGAGATCTTGATCGAGGCGTTGCGGCACCGCGCTCGTGTCGTCGAGGTGCCGGTGACGATCGTGGCACGCGCGAGCGGCACGACGAAGAAGCCGGCGTCGCTGCGCTACGGCTGGCAGTTCTCGAAGGTCATCATCCAGACCTGGCTGCGCTAGCCGGTCAGAAGCGGTTCCACTGGTTCCTGATGTCGCGTGCGACCCCACGCTCGCGCGCGACCTTCTTCCAGTCGCTGGACCTGCGGCTGAAGGCTATGTCCGTTGCGATCTGCAGGATGCCGAGCCCGAGGAGCACCCACGCCGCCCATCCGGGAGCGTTCGTCGCGGGCCACAGCGCCAGCGCGACGAAGGGCGCGAGCTTCGTCGCGATCGCCCCGCTGGCGTGGAACCAGGCCCGGAGGGCCGGCTCTGCACGCAGGTACGTCCCGTAGTCGGTCTTGATACCCGGCCTCGGAGGCGGTGGGCCGCCGAGGAACGCGTCGGTGAAGCGGATCCCGGCGAGCCAGCCCGCGAACACGTGCGCCGGCAGGTGCCAGCCGATCGACCAAGCCGCGCCGGCGCCCACGAGCGCGAGCCCTGCCCAGAACCCGGTCCAGATGCCCGCCAGGACGACGGCGACGATCCCTCCCGCCGAGAGCAGCAACAGGGCCGTAACGCCGAGCCACGGTCGAACACGGGTTCGGACGGAGGACCGGAAGACGTGGGTGTCGATGCGCGCTACCTCGTCGGCGTACCGTGCGATCGCCAGCTGGTCACGCTTGATCCGGCCCACGACCCGCCAGAAGCCCAGTCCACGCAGGTCCCGGTTCCCGGCTGCCACAGCACCGGCGATCCGGTCGAGCTCGTCGCCCAGCTCTTCGAGCGCGGATTGGGCCGGTGTTGGTCGCAGGGGTTCCACGGTTCGGGCGTTCCTCCGGTCTAGGATTTCCTCCGACGCGCTCCCGTTGCGATAGAGCGCTTCCCCGATGGGAGTTCGATGTCGAAGAGCATGACACAGACCAAGGCGACCGCTGCTGCGCGCGCGGATGCCCTGGTCACGCTTGATGGTCGCTATCACATCACCGAGCGGATCGCGGTCGGCGGCATGGGCGAGGTTTACCTGGCCCACGACGCGGTGCTGGCGCGCGAGGTGGCCATCAAGGTGCTCCACCGGTCGCTCTCCGGGGATCAAGGGTTCGTCGACCGGTTCCGCCGCGAGGCGCGGGCTGCCGCCACGCTGAACCACCCGAACATCGTCACGGTGTATGACTGGGGCGCCGTCGACGGCATCTATTACATGGTGATGGAGTACGTCCACGGCCGGTCTGTGCGCGAGATCTTGAACGCGCACGGGGCGCTCGCGCCCGCGCAGGCGGCCGCGGTGCTGGACCAGACGTTGGCGGCGCTCGAACACGCACACGCCAAGGGGATCGTCCACCGCGACCTCAAGCCCGAGAACATCCTGATTACGACCGAGGGCGTGGTGAAGCTGACGGACCTCGGCCTGGCGCGGGCGTTCGCGGACGCGAAGAGTACCCGAGCGGGCGCGGTGACCGGCACCGTGCAGTACCTCTCCCCCGAGCAGATCCGCGGCGAGCCCGCCGACCCGCGGTCCGACCTCTACGCGTTGGGAATCGTCGGGTACGAGCTGCTCACCGACCGCCTGCCGTTCACCGGCGAGACGCCGATGGCGATCGCATACAAGCATCTGTCCGACCGGGTGCCGGCGCCGTCCGCTGCCGTGCCCGGCCTGACCGCCGACCTGGACGGATTCATCGCGAGCGCCACCGACCCGGATCGCGAGATGCGCCCGGAGTCGGCCACCGAGATGCGCCGCGACCTGACGTCGATCGCGCCCCATCTCGAGCGAGCACGCACGCTCGCCTCGCTGGTCGCCGAGGTGCCGAGGATCGTGCGCGAGGGCGAAGACACAGGCGAAGGAACCGCCGCGATGCCAGCAGTGCCTGCGGGGTCCGCGATCACACAGACCATCCCTCAGCCCGGCGCCCACAAGCGCCACCGCCGCGGCCGACGGGTGCTCGTCGTGCTGCTCGCGATCGCGCTCATCGCGGCGGCCGTGTGGGGCGCGTGGACCTATGTCATCCCGCATAGCCACGACGTGCCGACGGTGGTCGGAACGTCGGTGCAGGACGCGAGCCGGCAGCTGAACAACCTCGGCTTCACCGTGGTCGTCGCGCACGGCGAGTACGACTCGTCACCCAAGGGAACGGTCTTGCGCGTCGATCCGGTCCAAGGAACGAGCCTTCGAGAAGGGTCGACCGTCACCCTCGTTCCGTCGCTCGGACCGCCACCCGTCCCCGTCCCCGACCTCACCGGCATGACGCTGGATAAGGCGACGGCGGCGCTCGAGAGCCAAGGGCTCAACCGTGGTGGCGTGAAGCAGATCTACGACGACACGATCCCCGACGGCTCGGTCGTCCGGCAATCGCCCGCGACCGGCAACGCGCCCAAGGGCTCCGCCGTCGACCTGTGGGTGAGCAAGGGGCACGCCCCCGTTCCCGTGCCCGCGGTGATCGGGAAGAGCCAGCACGCCGCGGAGAAAGCCCTCCGAGCCGCGGGGTTCGTTCCGGTCGTGCACACCGCGTACTCGAACGACATCGCGCGGGGCCAAGTGATCTCCGTCAACCCGACCGAAGCGACGAAGACCCCCTACGGATCGCCCATCACCCTGACCGTGTCGCAAGGTCCGGAGACCTTCCCGGTTCCTCGGTTCACCGGCCTCACGCCGACCCAAGCCACCGCGCTTGCGCACAAGTACGGATTGAGCGTGTCGTTCTTCGACGTGCCCGGGACGCCGCACACCACGGTGATCGGTCAGAACCCAACCGCGGGCGCAACGGTGCACGCGGGCGACACGATCACGCTTTACGTCGCGTAGCGGCTACGGCGCGCCGTGACAGGTGCCGCTGCCTGAGTCGACGGACCCGGTTCCCGTGCCGTTCTTGAAGATCTTGTAGCCGCGGCGCGGCGAGTAAACCCATCGTCCCGGACTCCCCTGGACCGGCACGAACGTGTACTTGTAGCCGTGGGGCGCGAGCGTCATCGACAAGAGCCCGAACGCGCTGTTGCTGGCCGCCGCGATCTCCTTCGGCATCTTGCTCACCGGGATCATCGGCTGCAGCGTGTCACCGCCCGTCCCCACGATGAACTCCGTGAAGCCGTGCGCGGGATCGGCTTTGCCCAGCGGGTTGATCGGCACGGTTCGCTGGTAGAAGTGCTCGTGCCCGTTCAGCACGACGTCGCCACCGTTGCGGTAGAAGACGCGGTAGAGCGGCCGCGTGTGCGAATACACGCCGTGCAGCAGCGATCCGGTCCCGCCGGGCCAGCCGCTCCCGACGCCGAAATACGACGGATGATGGAAGTACACGAGCGTGCAGCCGTTCTGGTGCTGCTTGAGGTCGCGGACGAACCAGTCATACATCGGGTCGCCCTTGTGGCAGCCCCACGGCGTTCCGCTCCCCCACGCCGGCACCGTGTGCCAGTGGCCCCCGTAGTGCACCGACGTATAGCTCCAACACCACTGGGAGTTCAGCGAGACGATGTGCCACGCGCCAAGGTTGTAGGAGTACGACCCGCCGAGCCGGTTCCTCCAGTGCGCGCGGGAACCGAAGTACTTCCGATAGCCCGCGTATGGGTTCCCGTTCGCGTCCACCGTGTAGCTCTCGTGGTTGCCGGGCGACGGCATCGTGATGGACATGACCCTGCCGTACGTCGGGTTGTACCAGCGCCGGAAGTAGGGGTACGCGCCGTAGTAGTACTGCAGGTCTCCGAGCGGCAGGAACCGGTCGTAGTTCCCGTTCGCGATCAGGTTGGCCACCTTGCCGTATTGGCAGAACCCGCGGATGTACCGGCGGTCGGTCGAGGTCGGGTCGGCGCCTTTGTTGGGCGGACCCGAGCAGACCATGTCGCCGACCGCGGCGATCTTGACGGTCTTCGGCGAGGCCACCGCCGGGCCGAACGGCTCGGCCGCGAGGCCGGCGATGAAGATCAGGGAGGCGGCAGCGGCAAGGATCCGACGGACACGCATGGGCCGCATCGTTCCCCAGCGTGCGCGCCGGTGTCAATCAGCGTTCGCGGCGGTTCAGGTCTCGAGCTCGGCCCCTGGCCCCTCCTGGTAGCTGTAGCGCTCCTCAGCGAAAGGCTCCGCGTGGATGTGGTAACCCCGGACCTCCCAGAACCCCCGGGTGTTCTTCGCGGAGAATTCGAGCCCGGTCAGCCACTTGGCGCTCTTCCATGCGTACCGCTTGGGCACGACGAGGCGCAACGGCCACCCGTGGTCCGGCGTCAGGTCCTCGCCGTCCTTGCGCCAGGCGACGAGCACGTCGTCATCGTCCATCGCCTCGAGCGAGAGGTTGGACGTGTAGTTGTAGGCGCAGTGGGCGATCACCCACTTCGCCTCCGGCAGCGGCTTCGCGCGGTCCCGGAGCGTCGCGAATGAGACTCCCTCCCAGGCGTTGTCGAGTTGGGACCAACCCGTCACACAGTGCATGTCCGCGTCGATCGTGACGCTCGGGAGCGCTCGCAGCTCCTCGTAGGTAAGGGTGTACGGCTGCTCAACCAAGCCGGAGATCTCGAGGTCCCAGTTGACGCCGTCGAACTTCGGGATGGGGCCGTAATGCAGCACCGGCCAGGTCTTCACCAACCGCTGACCCGGCGGGACCCGCTTCGCGATCTCGGGCGGATAGTTCTTCTGGAACAGGCTCACGAAGCCTCCTTCGGCACGTCCCCGGCGATCGTCTTCCACGCGTCGATCGCCGTCGAAACGCCCTCGTCGTCGATGTCGACGTGGGTGACCATCCGCACGCCCGTCGGGACGGGCACGGCGCCCACGCCGGAGGCGGCGAGCCGGTCGAGCACCTCGTCCGTTCGCAGCCCCACGGCATCGGTGTCAACGAACACCATGTTCGTTACGACCCGGTCCAGATCCACGCTGCCAGGCAGGAGCTCGGCGATCGCCTCCGCGAGTCTTCGCGCTCGTGTGTGATCGTCGACGAGCCGGTCGCGGCCGGTGTTCAGGGCGAGGAGCCCGGCGGCGGCCATGATCCCGGCCTGCCGCCATGCGCCGCCGTACAGGATCCAGATCCGCCTCGCCTCGCGGATCTGATCGGCGGGTCCGCAGAGGACGGAGCCGATCGGCGCTCCGAGCCCCTTGCTCAGACAGAACATCATCGTGTCGACCTGGTCCGTCCACGCGCGGACGTCCTCGCCGGTCGCGGCGACGGCGTTCCAGACCCGCGCGCCGTCCAGGTGGACGCCGGCGCCCGACCGGTTCGTCACCTCGCGGATCGCTCGAAGTTCGCTGCTCGGCAGGATCGTGCCGCCGTACGCGCCGACGGTGTTCTCCACGCCGAGCGCGTCGACGACCTCGACGTCGAAGTAGTCGTCCGGCTCGAGGAGCCGCTCGGCGAGCGCCGCCGTCATATATCCGTGCGGATGCTCGTGACCCGTCCGGTACGCGATGCCCGCGAGGGCCGCGCTCGTCATCACCTCGGTCGTGGCGATATGCGCCGACGTCTCCGCGGCGACGAGATGACCCTGACCCCCGGCGTTCAGCCGAACCCCGATCTGGTTGGCCATCGTCCCGGTCGCAACGTAGAGCGCCGCCTCCTTGCCCGTCAGCTCGGCGGCGCGGTCTTGGAGCCGATTCACGGTCGGGTCGTCGCCGTACCAGGCGTCGCCGACCTCGGCCGACGCCATCGCGGCGCGCATCGCCTCGGAGGGCGTGGAGACGGTGTCGGAGCGCAGGTCAACGCGGAACCGCGGCATGACCAGGGAGTCTACCGGCGCCTATCCGAAGAAGATCTCGGCCTCACGGTAGAGATCCGGCGGGACCACCTTGCGCGGGCCGGTCGCTTCGGCGAGCGGAACGTCGGCGACGTCCTGACCCCTGCGCGAGACCATCCTGCCCCAGCCGCCGGCGTCCGCGAGCTCGACCGCCGCGATCCCGAACCGCGTGCCCAGCATCCGGTCGAAGGCCACCGGCGTGCCGCCGCGCTGCACATGCCCAAGGATGGTTACTCGGGTTCCGAAGCCGGTGCGCTTCTCGATCTCAGGCGCCACCATGTTGGAGATACCGCCGAGGCGCGGAAACCCATTCTCGTCCAGCGGATAGTCCGGACGCGGCATCGTGCCTGCCACCGGCTCCGCTCCTTCCGCGACGACGACGATCGAGAACGACGCGTGATTCATGTGCCGGTGCCGAAGGTGTGCGCATGCGTCTTCGATGTCGAACGGCTTCTCGGGGATCAGGAGCATGTCGGCGCCCCCCGTGAGCGCCGCGTACAGCGCGATCCAGCCCGCGTTGCGGCCCATGACCTCGATCACCATCACGCGATCGTGCGACTCTGCCGTCGAGTGGAGCCGGTCGATCGCATCGCTCGCGACCTGTACCGCGGTGTGGAACCCCACCGTCACGTCGGTGCCGGGCAGATCGTTGTCGATGGTCTTCGGGACGCCGATCACGGGGATGCCGAGTTCGGCGAGCGCGGCGCCGGCGCCGAGCGTACCCTCACCGCCGATCGCGACGAGGCCGTCGAGGCCGTGCCGCTCCATCGCAGCCTGCACGCGGCCGGGGCCGTCCTCGGCTCTCAGTGGGTTGACGCCCGAACTCCCCAGGATCGTGCCGCCGCGATGCAAGATGCCGCGCGCGGTCACCGGGTCGAGCGCCATCGTTTCGTCGTCCAAGAGCCCGCGCCAGCCGTCCTGGAAGCCGACGAACGTCACGTCACGTCGGGCACCGGTGCGAACGATCGCGCGGATCACCGCGTTCAAACCGGGGCAGTCGCCGCCTCCCGTCAGCACGCCCAGACGCATGTGGGCACCCTACCCGTCGACCGGCCGCGGACCGGGGAGCCGACGACTAGCAAGTAGGATGTCCATGTGCTGGCGCGACTGCTCCCAGAGCACTTCGGGATCCTCGAGAGCATCTTCCTGGGCGGCCTCGCCTTGCTGACCGCCTTGGTGGGGCTCTTCGCGCTCTACGTGGTCGGACAGCAGTTCCGCAACCCCGGCCGCTCCGACCGCCGCTAAGTCTCGGCCGCGACGATCTCCGTGCCGGCGCTCCCGGCGAGCGCCTCGGTCGCCTGTGCGAGATCGGCGATGACCGCGCGGCCGCCCCCGTCCGCGACGAAGTGGACCGCGGCTTCGACCTTCGGCCCCATCGATCCGCGACCGAACTCACCCTTCTTGAGCAGCCGGCGCGCTTCGGAGACGTCCATCCGTTCGATGTCTTCCGGCATCAACGACCCGAAGCCGCGCTGGACGCGCGGCACGTCGGTCAGGATCAGCAGCACTTCCGCATCGACCTCTCGCGCGAGGATCGCGGCCGCCAGATCCTTGTCGACGACGCCTTCCTTGCCGATCAATCGTGGGCCTTTCTCGATCACCGGCACGCCGCCGCCGCCGGCAGCGATCACGATCACACCATCGGCGATCAACTGGCGGATCACCGGCGTCTCGACGATCGAGTACGGTTTGGGGCTCGGAACCACCCGGCGCCAGCCGCCATGCGGGTCCGGCTTGACCGCCCACCCACGCTGCTCCTCCCGCCGGTGCGCCTGCGCCTCCGTGAGATAGGGCCCCACGTACTTCGTCGGATTGCGGAACGCCGGGTCTTGGGGCCGAACGCGTGTGAGCGTCAGGATCGTCGTGACCGGGCGCTCGGTGCCGCGCTCGAAGAAGACATCGCCGATCGTGACCTGCAACAGGTACCCGATCTGACCCTGGCTCTCCGCGCCGCAGACGTCCAGCGGCATCGGGTGCACCTGTTTGGCCGCCGCCTCTTGCTGCATCAAGATCCGGCCCACCTGCGGCCCGTTGCCATGGGTGACGACCACCTCCCAGCCGGCGGCCGCGACATCCGCGATGCGTTCGGCCGCGGTCCGCGCGGCGGCATACATCTCCTCGTAGGTGTCGGGCGCGCCACGGCGCAGCAGCGCATTCCCCCCGAGCGCTATCACGACCCGGTGCATCGCGCTCCTTCCTGCGCAGGGCGTCGGCGGACGAAGGTCACGATATCGGCGGCCGGGCCGGTTCCCTGGAGCCGAGCGACCGCGGGAAGGGCTAGCCGGGGTCGCCGACCCATCGGCCGCGTTCGATCGAACCGAAAGGCTCCGCGAAGTGGCTCACGCCGATCCGATAGCCGTGCGACTCGGCGCGCCACAGCAGCAGGCGACGGGAGGCGACCCCGAGGAGCGGGTCGTCATCGTGCTCCGAGAACCACTCGCGCTCGACGATCTGGACGGGCTGGTGCAGCAGATCGCCGGTCAACAGCAACCCCTCGTCGCGATCGGTGAGCAAGACCGCACGATGACCTGGTGTGTGGCCGGGCGCGTGGATCAGCCGGACGCCGGGCACGATGTCGTGATTCGTGCCGTCGGTGCGCAACAGGCCGAGCGACTCGAGGCGCTGCGCCGGCCGGATCGCCACGTAGTCGTCGTCGTGCGCGCCTTCGAAGTACCGCAGGTCGGACGAGTGGAGGTGATAGGACGCGTTGGGGAACCTCGGCTGGAGTTCCGCGGCCTCCATCCCACCCGCGTGGTCGGCGTGCAGATGGGTGAGCGCGACATGCGCGACGTCCCCGAGATCTTCCTTCGCCCACGCGTCGGCGTTCCAGTGCTCCCACGGCCGGTATGGGCCGAAGGGTCCGGTCCCCGTGTCGACGACGACCGTCGCGTCGGGCGTCTCGACGACGAAGGCGTGCACGTGCCACGCCCACGCGTCGGTGCCGTGGTACGCCCAGGGGTAGGCGTGCCGTTCCGCGTCCCAATCGACGGGCAGGTTCGGGAACTCCTCCGCGGTGGGCAGCGGCGCGAACCCTTCGCAGATCGTCCGGATCTCGAACCGGCCCACGTGTGCGGGCGCCACGTGCGTCATGGCCCCGGAGCCTACCCCGACAGGTCGCCGGGCTCGTCGACGTCGCGGAGCGTCAGCCGGCCCGGATCCAGCGCCATCCAGGTCGCCTCGTCGATCACGGCGGTCCGCAACGAGTCGAGGGCGTCGCGCAGCCGGCGCCGTCCCGCGTGCAGCAGCGTGTGAACCGCGTCGGCCGCCGGCCATGTACGCAGCGCGATCGGAAGCGGTCGAGGCCTGTCGCCGTCGGCCAGCGCCACCGCGTCGACGGACGCATCGTCCAAGGTGTCGAGCAGCAGCCGCAGGACCGAGGGTTGGAGTTCCGGCATGTCGCCGCCGGCAACGACGACCTCGTCGGTCCGGACCGCCGCGAGCAGCCCGGTGTGTAAGCCGGCAAGCGGGCCCTCGCCCTCCTGCAGATCGTGGGTCACCGTCACATCGGCCGGGAGATCGTCGCGTTCGACGCCGGGCGCCAGTACGACGATCACGCCGTCGGTGACGGCCGCGAGCGCGTCGACGGCACGGCGCACCAGCGGTACACCGTCGAGCGACGCGGCGAGCTTGTCCGAGCCGAACCGGGTCGAGCGTCCGCCGGCGAGCACGATGCCGCTACGGAGCGGCGGCATCGTCCCGGCGCTTGCGGCGCTGCACGAACTGGAAGCCGAACCGCCCCTTCACACACAGATGCCCGTGCGTGATGAACTGATCAGCGGGTGAGGCGACCTTCACGATCGTGTTGTCCTGCACATGGACCTCGAGCTCGCATCCGACACCGCAGTAGGGGCAGATCGTGTTGGTGACCCTCTGCGCGGACTCGTCCCACGTACCCGCCTCGCGCATATCGTGCTCGCTCTTGAACATCAGCGCGCCGGTCGGGCAGACGCCGATGCAGTTGCCGCAGTAGACGCACGCACTCGCGTCCAGCGGCACCGCGTACTCCGTGGAGATCCGCGCATCGAACCCTCGGCCGGCGACCGCGATCGCGAACGTGTGCTGGGCATCGGTCCCACAGGCCTCGACGCACTTGTAACAGAGCACGCACCGGCCGTAGTCCCGCACGTACAGGTCGTTGTCGATCTTGACCGGCTGCTCGACCGTCTCGGCAACCGTCGGATCCGGATCGTGGTGGTGCCCAGGCTCACGCGCGTCGCGGTCCCCCGCCGGCATGGGCTCCATCGCGGCGCCGAACCGTTCGGGGTGGGCCGCGTATTCGTCCTGCCACCGGTGCCAGTCCTCGCTCGCGAGCGACGTGTCGACGCTCGAGCCCAAGAACTCCATCACGAGCTTCCTCGAGCGCCGAACGCGTTCGGTATCGGTCGAGATCTTCATGCCTGCCTCGGCCGTGCGCGAGCACGCGGGCACCAGAACGCGGGAGCCCTCGACCTCGACGACGCAGACGCGGCACGCGTTGATCGGCGTCAGGTTGTCCGCGTAGCACATCGTCGGCGTATCGACGCTGATAGCGCGGCAGGCGTCCAGGATGGTCGAGCCTTCGGGCACGCGAACCGTCGTTCCGTCGATGTCGATGTCCATCAGCTTGCGCGGCGTCTCGACCGGGATCGCGCTCATGCGGTCGCCTCGCCGTCGAACAAGCCGAACGTGGCGATCGCCGACTGGACCGCGCTCGCGGCGGTCTGGCCGAGGCCGCAGATCGACGCGTCGCGCATCACGGTGGCCACGTCGCCGAGCAACGTGAGCTCGTCGTCGCGCGAACCGATGGTCCGGCCGATCACGAGCCGGTGCAGGGCTTCTTCCTGCCGGACGGTCCCGACGCGGCAGGGCACACATTGGCCGCAGCTCTCGTCGCGGAAGAACCGCGCGATGCGCAGACACAGATCTACGAGGTCGGTGTCCTCGTCGAACACCATGACCACGCCAGACCCCAACGTGTAGCCACCCGCGCGAGCGTCCTCGAAGGTGAGGCGCGCGTCGAGCCGGTCGGGTCCGACGAAGCCGCCTGCCGCGCCACCCAACAGGACCGCCCTGATCGCCTTACCGCCGCGCACACCGCCGGCGGCCTCGATCACCTCGCCAAGCGTGATGCCGTGCGGATGTTCAAAGATCCCCGGGCGCTCGACGGCGCCCGAGAGGCAGAAGAGCCTCGTTCCGGTGGAGTCCGCGGTGCCGACCGACGCGTACTCGTCGACCCCGAGGGTGAGGATCGGAAGCACGTTGATCAACGTCTCCACGTTGTTGATCGACGTCGGTTTGCCGAACACGCCGTGCGTCACCGGGAACGGCGGCTTGTTCCGGGGTTCGCCCCGCTTGCCCTCGATCGAGTTGAACAGCGCAGTCTCCTCGCCACAGATGTAGGCGCCGGCGCCCCGACGGAGCTCGATGTCGAACGGACGGCCGGGGCCGAACGCGCCTGGGCCGAGCAGTCCTGCGTCGCGAGCCGCCGCGATCGCGTCGGTCAGCCGTTGCGTCGCGAGCGGGTATTCGCCCCGGATGTAGAGGTAGCCGTGTTCGGCGCCGGTCGCGAAGCCCGCGATCGTCAGCGCCTCGATCACGGCGAACGGATCACGCTCCATCACGACCCGGTCCTTGAACGTGCCGGGCTCGGACTCGTCGGCGTTGCAGATCACGTACTTCGGCGTGACCGATTGGTCCGCGACGCCGCGCCACTTCACCCCTGTCGGGAACGCGGCGCCGCCTCGGCCAAGCAGCTTCGCATCGGTGACGAGCCGGATCACCGCGTCGCTCCCGAGCTCAAGCGCGCGCGGCAGCGCGATGTACCCGCCTCGCGCCCGGTACCCCTCGAGAGACGCCGCCGCGGGATCCGAGACCCGGGCGAGCAGCCGGTCGCCCACGTACGCGGGTTCATGCGCCGCGGCGGCCGGCTCTCCGATCCGCTCGTCGCGGACCGCCTCCATCACCTGCTGCGGGGCCGCGGCGGGACCGGTCAGGACCGAGTCGTCGCGCTCGCCAGCGCGCTGCACCAGGACCGCGGGCGCGCGCTCGCACTGCCCGAGGCATGGACTCGAGACGACGACCGCTTCCTCGGCGTGCATCTCCCGGCGGCATGCTTCCAGCAGCTCAAGGCCGCCCTGGCCGCGGCACGCAAGGTCGTCGCAGACGTGCACGACGGTCCTCGGGCGCTCTTCGACGCTGAACATCGCGTAGAACGTCGCGACCCCGTAGGCCTCCGCCGGCGGAACCGTCAGGCGCTCGCAGACGTAGTTCAGCCCACCCTCGCTGATCCAGCCGACGGCACCTTGCAAGGCGTGCAACGCCGGCAGCAGCAGGGTTCGACGATCTTCCGGGGCGCGAGCCACACGAAGGTCGACTGCCGTGCGCTCGCCGCCTTCCCAGCTCGACTCGGGCGGCCCGAGGAGGGCGTCGACGGCCGCGTGCTCGGCGGCGGTCGCCTCCGCCGTCATGAGGTGGAGATCCACGCTAGGGGGCCACCTCCGCGCTTCGACCGTTCAGCTTCTCCACACGGATCGCGGTCGCCTTGAACTCCGCGGTCCCTGACCGCGGGTCGGTTGCCTCGATCGTGAGGACGTTCGTCTCGACCTCGTCGGGGAAGTGCATCGTCATGAACGCGAGCCCGGGCCGCAGGGCGCTCGAGATGTGCACCGGCGCAACCACCTCGCCACGGCGCGACGAGACCAACGCCTGCTCGCCCTCGACGAGCCCGAGCGCCTCGGCGTCCTCCTGCGACAGCTCGATCGACTCGGGACGCCGGAGCGGCGACGTGTAGCCGCCGGTCTGCACGCCGGTGTTGTACGAGTCGAGTCGCCGGCCCGTCGTGAGGCGGATCGGGAACTGCTCCGTGAGCTCATCCACCGGCGGGTCGTCGTCGACCACGCTGAACGGGGCCGCGAGCAACCGCTCGTTCGGGTCCTCGGACCACAGACGTGCGTGCAGGTACTGCGTGCCCGGATGGTCGATGTCCCAGCATGGCCACTGCGCGCCGCCCATCGCATCCAGCCGTTCCCACGTCATGCCCTGATGCATCGGCGACAGCGACCGGAGCTCGTCCCACGCCTCCTGCGGCGTCGGATCGCCCCAGTCGAAGCCGAGGCGCTTCGCGAGCCGCGCGATGATCCAGATGTCGTCCTTCGCGTCGCCGGGTGGCTCGAGCGCCTTGCGGACCCGCTGCACACGCCGCTCGGAGTTCGTGACCGTCCCGTCAGATTCGAACGAGGCGTTGGACGCGGGGAAGACCACGTCGGCGATCTCGGCCGTCTTGGTCATGAAGATGTCCTGCACGATCAGCGTGTCGAGGTTCTCGAGGAGCTTCCGCGCGTGGTGGCTGTCGGCCTCAGAGCTCACCGGGTTCTCGCCGATGCAGTAGATCGCGGTGAGCTCGCCTTCATCCATCGCGTGGAACATCTCGGTGAGGTGCCAGCCATACCGCGGCATGATCTCGGTGTCCCAGGCCGCGTTGAAGCGCGCGCGCGCCGCGTCGTCGCGAACGATATCCTGGAAGCCGGGCAGCTTGTTCGGGATCGCCCCCATGTCGCCGCCGCCCTGCACGTTGTTCTGGCCGCGAAGCGGGTTCAGGCCGCTGCCGTACTTCCCCACGTGACCGGTCAGTAGTCCGAGGTTGATCAGCGCGAGGACGTTGTCGACGGCGTTGTGGTGCTCGGTGATGCCGAGCGTCCAGCAGATCATCGCCCGGTCCGCCGTCGCGTACCGGTGCGCGACCTCGCGGATCACGTCTGCGGGGATCCCGGTGACCGCCTCGCCGCGCTCGAGCGTCCAACCGGCGACGCTCTCCGCGTACTCGTCGAAGTTCTCGGTCCCCCGTTCGATGAACGTGCGGTCGTGCAGATCGCTGGCGATGATCTCGCGCGCGATCGAGTTCGACAGCGCGATGTCGGTGCCGACGTCGATCCCGAGCCATAGGTCCGCGAACGCCGCCGACTCCGTCCGGCGCGGATCGACCACGATCAGCTTGGTCCCGCTCTGCATCCCGCGAAGGACATGGTGGAAGAAGATGGGGTGTGCGGCCCGCGCGTTCGAACCCCACATCAAGATGAGGTCGGTGTGCTCGACCTCTTCGTATGAGCTGGTACCGCCACCGGCACCGAAGACAGTCGCCAGACCGACGACCGAAGGTGCGTGTCAGGTGCGGTTGCAGCTATCGATGTTGTTGGTCCGAAGGACCTGACGGGCGAACTTCTGTGCGACGAAGTTCATCTCGTTGGTCGCCTTCGAACAGCTGAAGATCCCTGCTCCCCAGCCTGGGTTGCGATCCATCGCGCGGCGCAGCCCCTCGGCGGCCCGGTCTAGGGCCTCGTCCCAGGTGGCGGTGCGCAGCTCGCCGTGCTCGCGAACCATCGGCTCGGTCAGCCGGGTCATCGTCGCCGACATCGAACAGACGTCTCCTTCCGTGTCCGGATGTGCGTATCGTACGACCGCGTTGGGCCGCATCGGGAACGGCGCGGCCCCTCGCGGCTGACCGTGGTTCAAGAGGGAGGGACCGTGAGTGGGAACGGGGACCTTCCGTACAGGCTCGACGGCGTCACGACAACGCGACGTGATCACCATCGCGCCGCAGCCAACGGCACGGCCGCTTGGCCTACGTTTCGAGCATGCACGGCGCCGGAGACCTCCTCCTCGCTGCGGGACTCATCCTGGTCGCAAGCGGACTGGTCGGGATCCTCGATGGAGAGCTGGGGGTCCAGCGGATCATGGTCGTCGGTCTCGGGTGTGCCGTCCTCGGCTATCGCATCCATCGACGCCGCCGTGGCGAGATTCCGAGATAGCGTGGTCAGCCGTCCGCTTGGACCTCGCTCCACCGGAAACACGTCTTCACGTGGTCGTTGACCAATCCGGTGGCTTGCATGAGCGAGTAACACACCGTCGGCCCGACGAACCGGAACCCGCGGCGCTTGAGCTCCTTCGACATCGCGCGCGACGCCGGCGTCTCGGCGGGGATCGTGCCCGTGCCGCGCCACCGTCCGATCACGGGCGATCCGTCGACGAACGACCACAACAGCTCGTCGAGTGATCCGTCGAGCGCGACGATCGCGCGGGCGTTGGCGACCGTCGATTCCACCTTCAGCCGGTTCCGAACGATCGACGGGTCGGTCAGCACACGCTCGATCTTCGCCGGTGCGAACCTCGCGACCTTGGGTGCATCGAAGCCAGCGAACGCCTTCCGATAGCCCTCGCGCTTGTACAGGATCGTTCGCCACGAAAGGCCCGCTTGCGCACCCTCGAGCGTGAGCATCTCGAACAGGTGCCGCGCGTCGTGGCTCGGCACCCCCCACTCCTCGTCGTGGTAGGCGAGGTAGCGCGCGTCGTCCGGCGGCACCCACGCACATCGATCGGGCACGCCCGGAGCCTAGCCAGGTGGACCGACACGACGCCGCCGGGCCATGATGCGGCCAGATGTTGGAGGATGCATCGTGATGCGCGAGCCCGAATCGATCCCGATCCACGACCTGCCCTCCGAGGCCGCCGGTGAGACCGCGGACGCCGGGCCGACGGCAACCGAGCGTGGCCTCGACTTCCTGGCCGGGATCGTCTCGTTCGGCGCCGGCCTGGTGGTCTCCTCCCTCGATGGCGGAGACGGTGGGCACGATGGAGATGAACGCACCGCCGGGGTCGCCGCGTTCGTGGCGGCGGGTGCTGGGCTCTTCCTCGAAGGGCTGCGTGCGGCGGCGCCGATGCTCGGTTCGATCGAGCGAACCGCCGGCCCGAAGATCGGCTCGACCGGCGCCGGCGAGACCGTGGGCGAGCTGCTCGACCACTGGCGGTCGAGCTGGGAGGACCGCCACGAGGACGAGCGGCAACAGGCCGCGGACGAGCAGCTCCGCGCAACCTTCCAACGCGCCGTCGACACGCTCCTCGGTCAGCTCGACCTGACCAGCTTGGTGATCGACCACCTCGACATCCGGCGGGTCGCGGCGGAGGTCGACATCCAGGCGATGGTCGCGGATCTCGACATGGACGCGCTCGTCGGGCGGCTCGATATGAACCGCCTCTTGGACGGGATCGACATGGACCGGCTGCTCGATCGCATCGACATGGAGCGCCTCACCGAACGGATCGATGTCGATGCGCTCCTCGATCGGGTCGACATGCCGGCCGTGGCATCCAGCGTGATCGAGGAACTCGACATCCCGAGCTGATCCGGGAAGCGACGGCGGACACCGCCTCCGAAGGCGTGCGGGACGTCCGCCTGCGCGGTGTCGACGCCGACCGGGCGATCCGCCGCGTCGTCGACCGGCTCCTCTCCGATCGAACGGCCGGACCGGTCGATGACGGCGCGCGCGACCGGCTTCGACACCGTCCCGAAAGAGGCGCGACCGTTCCATGGGGCACCCGCCGGCCTGTCACACGGACGATCGCCAACGTCGTGGACGTCGTGGTCGTCGCCGGGCTGCTCGGGGCCTCTACCTCGGGATCTCGGGCGTGCTGTTCCTGC
This sequence comes from uncultured Actinomycetes bacterium, assembly GCA_963792215.1. Lineage (GTDB taxonomy): Bacteria > Actinomycetota > UBA4738 > UBA4738 > HRBIN12 > AC-51. The sequence continues at coordinate 574,359 of CAWBVL010000001.1, read as the reverse complement.
GGCGCGGCGCCGCGTTCTCGTTCCCGATCGTGACCTACCGGATGGCCTATGTCGTCGGGTTCGCCGGTTGGGTCGCTTTACATGACCTTCGGCTGGCGGACCAACGGTCGCACCTACGGCGACCAACTGCTTGGCCTCCGCGTCCGCAAGACGAACGGAGAGGACCTGGGGGTCGTGCGCGCGTTCATCCGTGCCCTGCTCTGCGGGATCGCGCCCCTGCTCCTGGTGTGGTGTGCCATCAGCAGGCAGCAGCGCAGTCGTGCAGGATCTCGATCGTCGGCACGCACGTGATCTACGACTGGGGCGGTTCGCGGCGGCCGCGTGACTCAGACAACGCGGTCGGCGTGGCTGTAGACGTTGCAGCGCCCGTCGCGAACGAACCCGAGCACCGTGACCCCGAGCCGCTCCCCCGCCTCGACGGCGAGCGATGAGGGCGCGCCGACCGCGCTGACCACGGGGATCCCGGCCACCGCCGCCTTCTGCACGATCTCGAACGACGCACGACCCGAGACCTGCAGCACACGGTCGGCGAGCGGGACGCGGTCGGCGAGGAGCTGCTCCCCGATCACCTTGTCGACGGCGTTGTGGCGCCCGACGTCCTCGCGCACCGACAGCACGGTCCCGTCGGCGTCGAACAGACCGGCGGCGTGCAGGCCGCCGGTGCGGTCGAACACCCGCTGGGCTTCGCGCAGCCGGTCCGGCAGCGCCACCAGCACGTTCGGCGCCGACCGAGAACCCCGTCGGCACCACCGTCGCACCGCACGGCGATGTCGTCCAGCGACGCCTTCCCACACACGCCACACGACGACGTGGCGAAGAAGTTCCGATGACAGACGCTCCGCGTCGAACGGGCGCGTGAGCGTCACCGTCACGACGTTGTAGCTGCTGCTCCTCGTCATCGAGATCGTCGCAATACGCCACCCGACGAACCTCGTCCGCGGTTGACCAAGCCCTCGGTGAACAGGAACCCGGCGGCCAGCTCGAAGTCCCCACCGGGCGTACGCATCGTCACGGCGACGCTCTGCCCCTCTTGTCCGGGACCCTGCGCGCGGATCTCCAGCGGCTCCTCCGTCGCGAGGGCGTCCGCACGCTCAGATCTCGCTCGCCGTGCACCGCCACCACTCGGACGGGCGTGACGTTGCGACGGACCTGCTCGGGCGCGGCCATGGCCCCAGTATGGCTCGCCCCGGGGCATGAGATGCGCATGACCAGAAGTCAAACAGCCGGTCACCGCGATTCTCGGGGCGGGACCGCCCTGCGCTAAGGTCCGGTGACCCCGCCGTCGTCAGGAGCGCGCACACATGATGTCCGGACTCGAGATCGCCCAGCAGCCGAGCTCCGGCCGATCGCGGAGGTCGCCGCAGACGCAGGCATCGAGCCCGACGAGCTGAAGCCATACGGCTCGACCCGGGCCAAAGTCTCGCTGTCGATCCTGGACCGGCTCGCGGACCGGCCCGACGGCAAGCTGGTCATCACCACCGCGATCACCCCGACGAAGGCCGGCGAGGGCAAGACCACGACCTCGGTCTCGCTCACGCAGGGCCTCGGCGCGATCGGCAAGCGAGTGATGCTGGCGCTTGCGCGAGCCCTGCGATGGGCCCGGTCTTCGGGATCAAAGGCGGCGGCACGGGCGGCGGGCTACGCGCAGGTCGTGCCCGATGGAGGAGATCAACCTCCACCTGAACGGCGACTTCCACGCCATCACCGCGGCACACAACCTGTTGTCGGCCGCGCTCGACGCGTCGATCTATCACGGCAACCCGCTCGACATCGATCGCGCAGTCGATCACCTGGCCGCGCACGCTCGACGTGAACGATCGCGAACTGCGCAACACCGTGGTCGGCCTCGGCGGCAAGGTCGCACGGCGTGCCCCGACAGGAGGGGTTCGTCATCACCGCCGCCTCCGAGATCATGGCGATCCTCGCGCTTGCGAGCGACCTGCACGACCTCCGCGCTCGGCTCGGGCGGATCATCGTCGCCTCGACGCGCGACCGGCGCTCCGGTCACGGCCGACGACCTGCGGGTCGCCGGCGCGATGACGGTGATCATGCGCGACGCGATCGAGCCGAACCTCGTGCAGACCCTCGAGCACCAGCCGGTCCTCCTGCACGCCGGACCCGTTCGGCAACATCGCCCACGCCAACAACTCGATCATCGAGGACCGAGTCGCGCTGAAGCTCGCCGACTACGTCATCACCGAGGCGGGGTTCGCGAGCGACCTCGGCTTCCAGAAGTTCTGCGACATCGTGTGCCGCTTCGGCGGTTTCGCACCGAGCGCCGGGCGTGCTCGTCACGACCGTCCGGGCGACGAAGTCGCACGGCGGCATGTCCTTCGACGATCTTGGGAACGAAGACCTGGATGCGTTGCGCCGCGGGATCGACAACCTCGCCGCACACATCGGCATCCTGCGTGACGTACGGCTTGCCGTGCGTGGTGTCGATCAACAACTTCCCGACGCGACACCGACGCCGAGATCGAGCTGATCAGCGAGCTCGCGGTCGACGCCGGCGCCGAGACGGTCGTCGTGAACCGCGGGTTCGCCGAGGGCGGCCGAGGCGGGACCGAGCTCGCCGAGGCCGTCGTCGAGGCGTGCGAGCGCCCGAACACCTTCCACCAGCTCACGCCCGACGGCACGCCGCTCCGACGGACCAGATCGAGGCCATCGCGACCAGGCTCTACGGCGCCGATGGCGTCGACTACCTGCCGCAGGCCGAGAAGGACCTCGCACGGATGGACGAGCTGGGGTTCGGCACCGTGCCCGTGTGCATGGCCAAGACGCACCTGTCGCTGAGCCACGACCCGCTGCTGCTCAACCGGCCGCGGGATTCCGCCTGCCGGTCCGCGGCGTCGTGCCGAGCGCCGGCGCGGGGTTCGTGGTCGTGCTCTGCGGCGACATGCAACGGATGCCGGGGCTCGGGTCCGACGCCGAACTTCATGGGCGTCGACATCGACGCCGACGGTACGCACGGTCGGCCTGTTCTGATGCTAGGCGACCTCGTCGTCCGGCGGCATCACGCAGAACTCGTTGCCCTGCGGGTCCAGCATCACGCACCAGACGCCACCGTCGCCCTCGGCCCAGTTGTGGATCGTCGCGCCGAGATCCTCGAGCCGCTCCACCTCCGCCTCGAGATCGTCGTCGGCCAACACGTCGAGATGCACGCGGTTCTTCGTCACCTTGTCCTCCGGCACCTCGGTGAAGAACAGCACCGGCAGGTCGGAGTCCTCCGGCGGCTCGACCATCACGGTGGGATCGTCCTCAGGGTCGACGATGCCTTTCGCCGCGAGCCGGGCGAGGTCCACCTCGTCGTAGGCGCCAACGCTCCACCCGAGCGCCTCGGCCCAGAACCGGGCGAGCGGCGCCGCGTCACGGCAGTCGAAGACGATCGCGTCGATCCGCACCGCCGGAGCCTGCGCCGCTTGGCGTCTCCGCGCAAGCCCCTTCTCGCTCCTAGGTGTGGACGGCGATGAAGAACGCCTCACTGACGTCGCGAAGCAAGGACTGCGCTCGGTGGCGAAGCGAGTTGGCGGAGTCGGCAAGCTCCTGCTGCCGCGTCTTGTCGATGAACGTGATCGCGTTGATGTCGACGTTTGCGAGCGCAGACAGGGCCGCGGCATGCAATGAGGTCGCGGCGCTGAGTGCGTCCGATGCCGCGTTGGGATTGCCCGACGTGAGGGTCTCCTCTGCGAGCGCCATCAGGTACACGGCGCGGCGTGCGACCTCGAGCGGGATGTCGGCGGCGCGCTCGAGCGACTTCTGCAGCGTGGCCGACCACATGTGCTGCTCCTCCGGCGAGTTCTTGGGGAGCTTGTAGGCCGCCATCACGTCGCGGTACGCCTCGGCGTCGCGATCGGCGAGCGCGAGCAGTGTGTAGCGCTCGTCGTCGCACTCGTTGGCGATCGCGCGCATCCGATCCACGACCGACTCGAACCCCTTCTTCTTGATCGTGAGACCGGCCACCATCGCGACGAGCGCCGCACCGGCGGCCGCCGACACCGCGGCCCACGCGCCGCCGCCGGGCGTCGGTGATCGGACGCCAGTTCTTCGAGATAGACGCCGACCCGCGAGCCGGCGGTCGGCATCTCCTCGATCGGCACCTTCTCGACCGGAGCGGTCGCGGCGGTGCTCGCGCCGGCCGCCCACCCGGTCGCCGCTTGCTGGGGGCGTGCGAGGTCCGGGACGGAACGCGAACGCCGGATCCGACCCTGCTCGACCGCCCCATTGGTCGCTCATGACGCCTCCTCGATCAATCGCTCGAGTACCTGGGCCTCCCGATCGAACCCGAGCAGCTTGACGTGCTCGGCATCCTCAGGCGACAGCGCCGCCTCCGGCACCAGCCCGACGATCTCGGTGTCGATGCACCTCGGCACCCCGGGTGCCGGCCTGCGCAACCACCGCATCGTACGCCGCTCGAACCCCGGTGATGGTGTAGTCGACGAGGTTCATCGAGACCGTCGAGCATCCTCGCTCCGGCACGAAGAACCCGATCGCTCGTAGCGCCGGCAGCCCTCCGCTCGACTCGCGGATCGTCCCGGCGATCTCCTTGGCTTCCGCCTCGTCGGCCGTCAGATACGCGTTGAACGCGACGAGTGGTATGCGGGCGCCCACCGCGGTCGCGCCCGCCGAACCGATCGCATGCGGCCCGAGGTCGGGAAGCCGCTCCCCCTTCGCGACGGCATCGCGCAGGCCCTCGTACTCGCCCTTGCGGACGTCGGCGAGCGAGGCCCGCTCCGGCATCAACGCCGCCTGGTCGTACAGGTACACCGGCAGGTCCAACGTGTCCGCGAGTTCGGCGCCGACCTCCCGCGCCAGCTCGATGCACGCCCCCATCTCGACATCTCGCACCGGCATGAACGGGATCACGTCGGTCGCCCCCATCCGCGGATGTCCACCGCGATGGTGCTCCATATCGATCAGCCCCGTCGCGACGCGCGCGGCGCTGACCGCCGCCCGGTGCACGCCGTCACGGCTCCCGAGCACGGTCGTGTCGAGCCGGTTGTGGTCGCCGTCGGCCTGCCGGTAGACGAGGTGTGCGCCGGGAACCTGCAGCGCGTCGCAGATCGCGTCCATCACGTCGACACGCCGCCCCTCCGAGAAGTTGGGCACGACGCCGAAGATCGGCTCCCCCACGGGCCGAGGATAGCCGTCGGTCAGGCGCGGGGTTTCGTCTTCTCCGGATCCAGGATCGACAGCGGCGCCACGGTCGCCACCGCGCCGCCCACCTCCACCTTGGTGCCGTCCTCGGCCGCCGCGGTGTCGAGGATCGCGAGACCGATCGGGCCGACCCGCGGACTGTCCGCCGGCGACGTGACCACGCCGACCTCGGCGCCATCCTTCGTCACGGCCGTCCCGGCCTCGGGCACCGCGCCCTCGAACCGGAGGGTTTTGAAGCGCTTGGGCGGGTTCGCCCCATACGCCTTCAGGGCCTCGGCCCCGACGTTCTCCGTGTCCGTCTTGATGAACTTGTCCATCGAGACATCCCATGGCGACGTCTCGCCCGGCTGGTAGTCGACCGCGATGATGATCAGTCCGACCTCGGTGCGCGCGAGGTCGATCGCGTTCAGCCCGAACGGCGTCGCGCCCGCCACAAGCAACGCGTCCCACACCACCTGCGCGTTGGACGGATCCATCACGACCTCGTACCCGTGCTCGCCGCTGAACCCGGTGCGGAGCACATATGCGGGTAGGCCGGCGACCGTCGTCATCGTCGGCCAGAACTTGAAATAGCCGAGCTCGCCGAGGTCGCGCTCGGTCAGCGGCTGCAGCGTCGCCTGCGACGTCGGGCCCTGCACGGCGATCATCGCGAGGTCGAGCGTCTTGTGCGCGATCGTCGCGTCGAGATCGCTCGCCGTCTCGGTGAACCAATCCTCGAAGCCGGCCGAGTTGATTAGCACCCAATAGCGGTCGTCGCTGAACTTGTACACGTTGCCGTCGTCGACCATGTTCCCGTCGGCGTTCACGAACGCGCCGTAGCGCACCGCCCCGTCGGCCATGCCGGCGAGGGAGTTCGTGAAGCGGCGCTGGATCAGCCGGGTCGCGTCGGGGCCGGTGACCTCGTACTTGCATGTCGAGAACAGGTCCCAGATGCCGGTGCCGGTGCGGATCGCCTCGTACTCGTCGTTGACGGGCGTCCCCTCGTCCATCGCCCAGGGGAACCCGTCTTCCCAGATCACCTCAGCGCCGCGAGACATGTGCCAGTCGTGCAGCGGCGAGCGAACGTCCTCGGTCATGCGATGGCTCCTTCCCGCCGCGCGGTCAGCCGCGCGGACGCTCTTTCGTGGGGTCGTAGATGGATAGCACGTCGACGGTACCGGGGATGGCGCCGTCGGCGGTAACCGCCTGGACGTCTGTCCCAGGGGCCGCGAGGCTGGCGGGCACGATCGCCAGACCGATCGGGCCGAACCGGGGGCTCATCGCCGGGGAGGTCAGCACCCCGGCGTCGGCGCCGCCGGCGGTCTGCAGCGGTGTGCCGTAGTCGGCGCCCTCCTCGTCCAGCCGAACGGTGACGAACCGGTTGGGCGGATCCTCGGCGATCGTGCGGAGCGCCTCGGTGCCCATCGTCAGCTCGTTGAACGTGACGAACCGGTCAAGGCCGACGTCGAACGGCGAACGCTCGTGCGGCTCGTAGTCGTAGTCGGTGACGATCATCCCGACCTCGATCCGGATGGGTTCGATCACGTCCATCCCGTACGGCGTGGCGCCGGCCCCCTCGATCGCCGCCCAGAGCTCGAGCGCGCGCGCAGGGCGCAGGAAAAGCTCATACCCGAGCTCGCCGCTGAAGCCGGTGCGGGAGAGCCAGACCGGCACGCCGCCAACCTCCACCTGCTCGGGCAGGAACCGGAAGTACGTCAACGAGGCGAGATCGGCGTCGGTCAGCCCCTTCAGCAGCTCGCGGCTGCGCGGGCCCTGGATCTGCATGCTCGGCAGCTCGGGCGCGATGTACTCGATCGAGACGTCGAGGCCTTTGGTCGCGTCGCCGAAGTACCCCGCTCGGTCGTCGCCGTTCGTGCAGACCCACAGGTGATCGTCGGCGAACGTGAAGACCGTGCCGTCATCCACGAGCATGCCGTCCTCGTCGACGAAGCCCCCGTACCGAACCTGGCCCGGCTGGGCGCCCATCACGTTCTGTGTGTGGACCCGCTGGGCCGCTTCCTTCGCCTCGGGTCCGCGGAACTCCCACTTGTTGAGAGGCGAGAGGTCCCACATGCCGACGCCTCCGCGGATCGCCCGATATTCGGCGTCGACGTCGCCGAAGTTGGTGACCCAGAGCCACCCGGCCTCGTCCCCGAACCCAGCCGCGGTGCGAGACGTGACCGGGTGGAACGCTGTTTCCCTCGCCATGGCCGCCGTTCTACCGCACGGTTGAACGCGGGTTCAAGTCAGCGAGCGATACAGGCCGGTGAGCTCGCGCGGCGTCGGCTCGTGGTCACCGGGCATCCGGGCAGCCAGGACGAGGAAGAGTTGGGCGGTGACGAGCGCGTCGTCGAGCGCGTCGTGCGGATCGCTGACGGGCACGCCGAAGCGCTCGGCGGTCTGGCTGAGTGCGTAGCCGCGCGCCCGGCGGGCGCCGGCCGGGGCGCCGTCGATCACGATCGCCATGTCGCGCACGTCGATCACCCGTCGCCGCCACGAGCGCTCCGAACCGCCGAACAGCCGCCGGAGGAACGCGATCTCGACGTCGGCGTACCACGTCACCAGGAATCGGTTCGCCAGCGCCGCGCGGAGCCCGGCCGCCGCCTCCCGCGTCTCGGGCGCCTGGGCCAGATCGACCTCGCGGAGCAGGTGGATGGTCTGCGATCGCTCCGACGGAGGCTCCGGCGGATGGATCAGCTGGTTCCGACCCGCGCCGACGCGCACGTGGCCGTCCTCGATCGGGATCGCCCCGTACGCGATCACGTGGTCGTGCTGAAGGTCGAGCCCCGTGGTCTCGAAGTCCAGCGCGACCATCGGTGCGGCACGCCATGGGAGGCCGCGCCGCGGATGCGGTGCGGCCGGTCGGCGGCCGCCTAGCGTTCGCACCGGATCACCTCTTCGGGCGTCACGATCGCGTCGACCCGCAGGTCGAACGCGCCCGCCGGCAGGTCCTCATCAACCAGCTGTTCCTGGAGGACGACCGCGACGCGCAGCGCGTCCGTGCGTGTCCACGGCAAGAAGCGGTCGTAGAAGCCGCCGCCGTAGCCGACGCGGCCGCCGGCGCGATCGACCGCCACCGCCGGCGTGAGGATCACGTCGATCGACGGCGGATCGATCGACGCGCCGGCCGCCGGCTCCTCGGCCCCGAACGACGTCGTCGTCGTCGGCTCGCCGGGCTTCCAGGTGCGCGCCTCGATGGCCGATCCGGTGATCACCGGCAGGCCGACGCGGATGTCGCGCGCGACGAGCGCCTCGACCAGCGGCAGCATCGGCAGCTCCGACCCGAGCGAGGAGAAGGCGAGGACCGTGCTCGCCTGCTCGATCTCGGGCAGAGCGAGCACCCTCATCGCCACCTCGCCGGCCGCGCGCGCACGCGCGTCCGGATCGATCGCATCCCGGACGGCGAGCACCCGACGCCGGACCTCGCGCTTCGCCTTCTTCAGGTCGCCGGAGCTCACGACCGGAGCGTCTCGGCGATCAGGTCGAGGCGGTCGGGCGGCCCGGCGGCGAGCGGGACCATCCACGTCGCGCCGGCTTCGGTCACACGGTCCCGGAGCCTGCGCAGGTCATCGACGGTTCCCCGCCAGATGTCGAGCGAACCGCCACCTTCTGCCCGCCTATCCTCGAGCGAGGCCAGCTCGGCGGCGTCACGACCCAGCAGCACGATCCCGGCCCAGGTCGGCGGTACCTCTGCAGGGCCGCGACCTGCCTCGCGCGCCCACGCGGCGAGCTGCTCCGCCCGCGTCAGGAACTCCTCCGTTCGCATCCCCCAGCCGTTCCATGCGTCGGCCGCGTTCGCCGCCGCTCGTGCCACCCGCTCCGACGTGCCGCCGATCCACACCGCCGCCGGCGCCGCGGGCAGCAACGGACCGCGCACCGCCGGCGTCATCTCGCCACCGGGCCAGGGGTCGCCGGACAACAGCGCGCGCGTCGCGCGGGCGGTCTCCTCCAGCAGGACGGTCCGTTGCTCGATCGGCGGGAACGGCAGCCCGGCGACCTCGTGCTCGGCCTTCCCGAACTTGTCGCCGAGGCCGAGGCCGAGCACCGCGTCCGCACCCGAGATGTGCGCCAAGCTCGAGGTCTCCTTCGCCAAGATCCCGAGCGGCCGGTAGCCCGCCCGCGAGACGAGCACCCCGACGCCCAGGCCGGGGTTCGACGCCGCCGCCGCCGCGAGCAATGTGTACGGCTCGACCGACGGACGATCGGGCCCGCCCGGTGGGAACAGGTGGTCGTACACGAACACCGCGTCGTAGCCGGCCGCCGCGGCCCGGCCCGCGACCGCGAGCGGCTTCTTCGGTTCCGACGTGAACGCCGACAGGAACAGGCCGTACTTCACGCGGCCTCCTGCATCGCCCACAGCGCGGCGCCGACCGCGACCGCGTCGGCGCCGAGCTCGGCGGCGACGATCGGTACGGCAGCTCGGGCGTCGGCCCCCTCGATGGCGTCGCGGCACGCGCGCCGCGCCGGGTCGAGCAAGAGGTCGCCGGCCGCCGCCGGCGGCCCTCCCCCGACGATCACCACGGCGGGGTCCAGGACGTTCACCAGCCCCGCGATGCCGTGCCCGAGTCGGGCGCCGACCTCATCCAAGATCGCGCGCGCCGCCGCGTCCCCGTGCGAGGCCGCCTGGACGACGGCGTGCCCGTCGAGGCCCAGACGTTCCTGCGCGAGCCGTGTGATCGTCCTGCCGCTCGCCACGGTCTCCCAACACCCATGGTTCCCGCACCCGCACTCGAGCCCGCCCGGCTCGACGATGATGTGCCCGATCTCGCCGGCGAACCCGTGTGCGCCGCGCTGCACGACCCCACCCAGCACGAGCCCACCGCCGATCCCCGTGCCGATCCCGATGTAGAGGAAGTCGTCGACGCCGCGGCCGGCGCCCGCGAGGCGTTCGCCCACCGTTGCCGTGGTGCAGTCGTTGTCGATCGAAGCGGGTAAGCCGAAGCCCGACAGCTCTCCCGCCAGGTCCACGTCACGCCAGGCGATGTTCGGCGCGAACCGCATCACGCCGGTCGCGCGCTCGACGAGACCTGCTGCGCCCACGCCGATCGCGACGCAGCTCGGGTCACGCACCATCTCGGCCACCTGGCGCATCGCGTCGAGCACCCCCGGCACGTCGGTCGCGGGCGTCTCGACCCGCGCGCGGGCCTGCACGATGGCATCGGCGGCGACACGGACGGCTTCCGCTTTGGTGCCGCCGACGTCGATGCCGACGGCGGTCGGCGCCGTCATCCGATGTCGATCTTCTCCAGCCGGACGGGACCGGTCTGCTCGGGGCCTACGAGCTCCTCGCCGCGCCCGTCGATCGCCGCTTGCATCGCGAGGAACATCTCGGTGCCCGCGCGCAACAGATGGCCCACGACCTCGGGCCGTACCGGCCGGAACACCGACAGCGTCATGCACACCGGACACCACGCGACCGGACAGCGGTCCGGCGCGTGTTCGGCCTCGGCCGCATGCGGCGTGGGCTCTGCGCTCATCGATCGGCTCCTTCCATCGGCTCGCCGTCGGGCGGGCGTTCGAACGCGATCTCCAGGTGCTCGTCGACGAGCGAGGCGCCGCGGACCGAGAGCCGCTTGAGGGTCTGGGGCAACAACAGGTTCCGTTTGTAGGGGCCGACGCGCACGACGAGCTCTTCGCCTCGGCGGTGCACGTCGAGGTCGCCGCCTGCGATGAACGGCAGCTTCATCCGCAGGATGTAGCCGGCGCCGCGCTTCTCGACCTGGATCGGGTCGTCGACGTAGAGCACGGCGGTCGCCTGCCGCTCGCCGTAGACCTCGTCGGACATCTCCTGGAGCAGCCCGACGCCGACCATCTCGCGGTCGAACAGCCGTGCCTCCAGGATCGGAACCGGCTCGAACGACTCGTGCACCGTCGCGAGATGCTCCGCCTGGATGTCCTTCCACTTCCCGAAGTACGGGTCGGTCACGTCGGCGGGCAGGATGCGGTTCACGATGATCGCGTCGACGCGGTAGCCGAACAGCCCCAGATAGGTATAGGTGCGTCGGGCCTCGGCGATCACCATCTTCTCCGGGTTCACCACCAGTCGGACCGACGACATCGCTTCGTCCGACAAGATGTGGCGTACCGCGTCGAGGTTCCGGTGCAGACGTTCAACCGCCTCGAACACCTTGTCGCCGGCGATCGGCAGGTTCGTCGTCCGCGACACCAGGGGTCGTACCACCTTCACCAGGCGCCGCTGCACGGGAAAGATCCGCTCGATGTACCAGTTCATGATGTCGGGGAGGCTCAGGAGGCGAAGCGTCTCGGCGGTCGGCGCGCAATCGACGAGGACCACGTCGTATCGCCCCGACTCGACGTGCGTTTTCACGTCGATCAACGCGAAGATCTCGTCGATGCCGGGGATCACCGTGAGCTCCTCGGCCTGGATCGTCTCGGTGCCGGCCCAGTTCATCACCTGGACCATGTAGTCCTGGATCTCGCGCCAGTTGTCCTCGAGGCGTTCCTGGGCGTCGATCTGCTGCGCCCACAGGTTGGCGGTGATCTCGGTCGGCGTGTCGCCGATCACGACCTCGAACGCGTCGGCGAGGGAATGCGCCGGGTCGGTGCTCATGATCAGGGTCCGCTTGCCGGCGCGGGCCGACCGCACCGCCGTCGAGGCGGCGATCGTGGTCTTGCCGACCCCGCCCTTCCCCGTGAACAGGATGACCCGCATCGCCGCAAGCTTAGCCCGGCCGGCGGCTAGCCCATCTCGACGCGGCGTTTCAGCCGCTCAAGGGCGTTCTCGATCACCCGCTTGGCGCCTTCGGTCCGAAGGAACCCCGGCACGAGCGGACCGAGCTCGACCGCCAGCCGGTAGGTCACGGTGGTCACGTCCGCCTCGAGCTCGTCGAGGAGGTACTCGCCGCGGATCTCGCGAACCGCGCCGTGCGCCTCGATCGAGTCCCACGAGATCGCGGTGCCGCCCGGCGCGTAGCGATACCGCAGCGTGTACGACGCCTTGCCGAGCACGGGCACGTCGACCTCGAACGCGACCTCCGTGGGGCGACCGCCTTCTCCCCGCTCGCGGATGTCGACGCGACGTACCTCCGCCCACTCGGGGTAGGACTCGTAGTCCTCGATCACGTCGACGACGTCGTCGATCGGCGCATCGATCACGATCGTCCCCTCCGCGTGCTCCATGCGCGGATACTACCGTCGGGTCTCAGAGGCAACGGACAGTGCGATGGCGCCGACGGTGAGCATCATCAACCCGACCCCGCCCCACAACAGGAACCGCGACTCGATCAGCAGGCTGCGATGCTCGGTGAGCCGTTTCGTTTCGACCGCCGACAGCGCGTAGATCGCGCCGACGGCCGCGACCGACAGCACGACCGCGAGGATCATGATCGCCGTGGTCGGCACCCCCGACAGCGGCAGCAAGATCGCGATCAGCAGCGCGAGCGAGAACACGGCGCCGCGCGCGAACCCGTCCAGCGAGTGCCCGAGCATCGCGTGCCCGAGGCCCGGATACAGCAACGATCGGCGGAAGGCCTTGTCCGGGTCGGCCTCCCGGCGCGTCTCTCCGCGCATCACCGTCGCGAAGGGTGTGCCACACACTTCGCACGCCTCCAGGACGATCGGGTTCCGAGTCCCGCAGACCGGACACGGCCAGAACGCCCCTGTCGGCTCCTCCCGTTCGGGGATCGAGGCGGCGGCGGCGGTCGCCGGGGCGGCATCCGTGGCCGGCGCCGTCTCCGCCACTGCGGGCGCGGGGACGGGTGGCGCGGGCGGTGGCTCGCCGGAGGTCCGTGAAGCACTGGCCGCACCACTCGGCGTCCTCACTCACGAGGGCGCCGCAGTTCGGACAGCGACGATCCGGACTCATGTCCGGAGGGTACCCCGGGCTTCGCCCGTGGCCGCGAAGGTCAGCCGCTCTCCGCGGCCTCCGTCAGCCACGCTGCGAGCCGAGCGGCGATCTCGGGCCAGGTGTGGTCGCGTAGGACCCGCTCGCGGCCGGCCGCGCCCATCGCGGCGGCCCGCTCGGGATCGGCGAGCAGGCTCGCGACCGCGTCGGCCACCGCCTCGGTCCGCTTGCCGTCGACGAGGATCCCGGTCTCGCCGTCGACGAGCGACTCGCGGGCGCCCCCCGAGTCGCCGACCACCACCGGGCGACCGCACGCCGCCGCCTCGATGAAGACGTTCCCCCACCCCTCCACCTCCAGGCCGCCCAGCCGGGTGCGGCACGGCATCGCGAAGACGTCGCCGATCGCGTAGTAGCGAGGGAGATCGTCCTCGGGCACCTGGCCCGCGAACACAACCGCGTCCCCGAGCGCCGCCGCACGCTCGCGCAGACGCTTCTCGTCCGGCCCCCCGCCGACGATCAACAGCGCGCACGCCGGGGACGCGCGCACGGATCGCCGGCATCGCCTCGATCAGCGTGTCCTGCCCCTTGCGCTCGACCAGCCGGCTCACACAGACGACGAGCGGCGCGCCGTCGAGCCCGAGCGCGGCACGGATGTCGTCGGTGGGCAGGTCCGGATGGAACCGCTCGACGTCGGCGCCCGGATACAGAACGTCCACGGGCACCTGCGCGGGCACGGCGGTCCGCACCGTGCGCGCGATGAACGCCGAGCACATCACCGGCACGCGCGTAGCCTTGCCGGTCGCACGCCGCATCAAGGTGTGCGTGCCCGGCGCAAGCGACAACCAATACTCGAAGCCGTGCGCGGCACTGAGGTACGGCAAGCCACGCGAGGCGAGGCGCGGTCCGGTCAGGGCGAGTGGATACGTGGCGCCGAACAGGAGCACCTCGGCGCCCATCCGGCGCGCCGCCGCCTCGATCCGGTCGGCCATCTTCCGCGTCGGCCAGAGGAACCGTTCGGGCTGGCGGAACACGCGGAACGGCGCGGCGGCGTCGTACACCTCGGCGTCGTCCCAGTCGGGGCAGAACACGCCCACACGCTCGGGTGGCAGCTCGCGCCACAGCGCCTCGAGCGTCCGCTGGATCCCGCCGACCCGCGGCGGGAAGTCATTGGTCACGAGCAACGTCGCGGGAACCTGCACGCCGCCGATAATGGCCGACGAGGGGGATGGCCGACCACGACGCCTTCGCGCACGACCTCGCGGCGCTGCTCACGGGCCGCGCGTTCGTCGACGTGTCCGACTACCGCAAGGTCCGTGTCTTCGGCGACGACGCGGTCGGGTGGCTGCATGACCTCCTGACCGCCGACATCGCGGGCCTCACGCCGGGGACCTCCTGTCGGTCGCTCCTGCTGACACCGACGGGACGCATCCGCGCCGACGTTCAGGTCCTGCGTCGCGATGATGACGTCGTGCTCACGCAGGAGCCGGCACAGCCTGATCACATCGGCCTGCTGCTCGGTCCCTACGTCTTGTCCTCCGCGGTCTCGCTCGAGGATGCGACGGGCGACCTCGCTCTGTTCGCCGTCCCCGACGCGGCGGCGTCGACGATCGGGCTCCCCGGGTTCGAGCCGTCGAGCCTCGGTCCCGGACTCGACCTCCTCGCCGCGCAGGGCAAGCCCGCGTGGCGTGTGCAAGACGCACTCGTGAAGGCCGCGTTGATCGAAGCGAGCGCGGCATCGGCGGAGGCGTGGCGGATCATCCACGGCATCGCGCGGATGGGCCCGGACTTCGACCAACGCTCGCTGCCGTCGGAAGCCGCGCTCGACGCGACGATGGACACGACGAAGGGCTGCTTCCTCGGACAGGAATCGGTCGCGCGGATCGCGAACCTCGGACACCCGCCTCGCGTCCTACGGCATGTGCGGTGCGTCGCGCCCTTCGTGCCGGGCGCGCCCGTGCTCGCGGACGGTGAAGCCGTGGGTGAGGTCACAAGCGCGGCGCCCCTCGGCGACGCATGCGTCGGCCTCGTGCGGATCGCATGGCCAGCGGTCGGCACCCAGTTGACCGACGCCGGCGGGCATCCGTTCGAAGACGCCTCGAGCGTGGGCTAGTCCATCCGTGTCATTTCGGCGTGAGAACGCCGTGAACAGGCTCCGAGGTGCAACGAACCCCTTCCGTTCGCGCAAGCACATCTGCTATGAAACGGTTCCGCGCTGAACCGGTGATGGCACGAGGGGGGCGTCAGTGAGGATCGAGCGGTTCCCGGAGGTCGACGTCGCGTCGCTTCCCATGCACCCGACGCCCCCCGATTTCTGGCAGGAACGAGCCGCGTGTTTCGGCGTCGAGCCCGACGTGTTCTTCCCGATCTCCGAGGAGGAGGCCGGTCCCGCGCTCGCCTTCTGCGCCGTGTGCCCGATCCGCGAGGAATGCCTGTCGTGGGCGCTGAAGAACGGCGAGCGCTATGGCGTGTGGGGCGGCACCACCGAGCAGCAGCGACGCCGGCTCCAACGCCACGTCGCCTGAGGACCTGCCCCTAGGGTCGCACATACACTGGGGCGCCATGGCACCCGTTCCCGCCTCCGAACCGATCGAGGCCATCGCGCCGCTGCGGATCAGCTTCGTCGGCGGTGGCACCGACTTCCCGCATTGGTACGAGGAGCACGGCGGCGCGGTGCTGTCGGCGACGATCGATCACGTCGTCCGGGTGCGCGTGACCGAGCGCACCGACCGGGTCGTGGCGGTCCGCTCGCTCGATCTCGACCGGCTCGTCGCGTATCACCTCGACGAGGGGCCCGTGTACGACGGCGCGCTGGATCTCGTGAAGGCGGCGATCGATCGTGCGGGCGTGGATGTCGGTGTCGACGTCGAGATCCGGAGCGAGGCGCCGCCCGGCAGCGGGCTCGGGGGATCGTCCGCGCTCGTGACCGCCGTGGTCGCCGCGCTCGCCATGCTCGGCGAGCGCCCGCTCGCGGCGATGACGCTCGCCGACACCGCCTATCGGATCGAGCGCGAGGACCTGCGGATCGCCGGCGGCTGGCAGGATCAGTACGCGGCCGCGTTCGGCGGATGCAACCTGTTGGTCTTCTCGCGTTCGGGCGTGCACGTCGAACCCGTGGCCGACCCGGGCCGGCTCGCGACGCTCGCCGACGGGCTCCTCCTCTGTTACACCGGCCACGTCCGACGGAACGTCGGGCTGATCGACCGCCAGATCGCGTTGCACGCGGAAGGGCGCGAGGAGACGCTTCTCGGGATGAAGCGCCTCCAGGAGATGGCATACGCGATGCGCGACGCGGTCGAGCGCGCCGATCTGCCCGCGGTCGGCGGCCTGTTGCACGACGCCTTCGTCGCCAAGCAGCAGATGAACCCGTACATCGCGGAGGACACGCCGATCGAGTCGATGCTCGCCGCGGCTCGGGACGCCGGCGCGTACGGCGGGAAGGTGTGCGGCGCCGGCGGCGGCGGATACCTCTTGGTGGCGGCGCCGTCCGAAGCACATCCGGCCATCCGCGCGGCGCTCGAGACGATGGGCGGAGAGTTCGCGCCGTTCGCGTTCGTGCCGAAGGGTGTGCGCGCGACACGCCGCGACGCGACGTGGGCGCCCACGCCGTGACGCAACGGTTCGCGCTGGTCGACCGTGACGGCACGATCAACGAGGAGCGCCATCATCTCGCGACCCCGGAGGAGGTCGCCCTGATCCCCGGCTCGGCCGACGCGCTCGTGCGCCTGCGCGAGCTCGGGCTCGGGATCGTGGTCGTCACGAATCAGGCCGAGGTGGGGCGCGGCAACCTCGCGATCGGCGGACCTCGACCGGATCAACGAGCGGCTCACGACGTTGCTCGCCGACCGCGGCGCGACGGTCGACGCGATCGAGGTGTGCCCGCACCGGCCTGAGGATGGATGCGACTGCCGGAAGCCCAAGCCCGGGATGGCGCTCCGCGCGGCCGAACGCTTCGGGTTCGCTCCGGAAGCGAGCGTCGTGATCGGCGATCACGTCGCGGACCTCGAGATGGGGCGCGCGATCGGCGCGACGACGATCCTCGTGCGAAGCGGGCACGGCGCCGGCTCCGAACCGGAGGCAGGCGGCCTCGCCGATCACGTCACCGACGATCTTGCGGGCGCCGTCGCTATCATCGCCGGACTCATCGGGAAGGAGTGACCGTGAACACGGACGCAGCGCGCGAGCGTGCCGACGCGTACCTGGCTGACGCCGCGGCACTGATGGGTGAGGTCCGCGAGGCGTGCCTGAACGACATCGTTGCCGCCAGCACGCTGTTGATCGAGGCGTTCCACGCGGGCCACGCGCTGTTGATCTGCGGCAATGGCGGCAGCGCCGCGGACGCGCAGCATCTTGCCACCGAGTTCGTGAGTGCGCTCACGCTCGACCACCCGCGCCCGGCGATGCGTGCGATCGCCCTCACCACCGACACGTCCGCGCTCACCGCGATCGCGAACGACTACGGGGCGGACCGGATGTTCGCGCGCCAGGTCGAAGCGATCGGCACTGCCGGTGACGTCTTGCTCGCGATATCCACGAGCGGCAGCTCACCGAACATCGTCGCGGCAGGCGAAGCGGCCCGAGCGGCGGGGATCGCAGTGATCGCGCTGACCGGCGCGTCGGGCGGTGCCGTCGCGCCGCTCGCAGACGTTGCCATCCGGGTGCCGTCCAGCAACACCGCGCATATCCAGGAGTGCCACCTCGCGATCGAGCAACTCTTGGCCCTGATCGCCGAGCGCGCCCTCTATCCCGATCCCGCCTGAGGGGGCCATGTACCCGAGATCGAGTAGCGGATTCCCCCCTGGGCAACGCATACGGTCCTGCCCCCGGTGAGCCGATGTAGGGCAGGAAGCCGTCCCCCGCCCGGGGACCTCATGAGGGAGATATCGGTATGCGCGCTCGTTCCATCTTGCTCCGCGTCGCCGTCGCGACGACCACGCTCGCTGCGGTGACGCTCGGTTCAGGCGTCGCAGCCCACGCCGCCCCACCCCAGCTGAAGATCACTGACGTCACCGTCACGGAGGGCAACAGCGGCACATCGCTCGCGACGTTCACGATCAAATACGCGGGACCGGGGACATCCGGCGTCACCGTCGACTACGCGACGGCCGACGAGACCGCCACCGCCGGCAGCGACTACGTCGCGACGAGCGGCACCGCGATCCTGCCGAGCGGCGGATGCAAGTGCACGACGGTGAGCGTCACCATCAACGGCGACACCACCCCGGAGCTCGACGAGACCTTCGAGGTGAACCTGTCCAACCCGGTGGGCAAGACGATCACCGACGGCCAGGGCATCGGGACGATCACGAACGACGACCAGCCGCACGCGAGCGTCGACGACCCGTCTGTCGCGGAGAGCGGCGGCACGTTGACCTTCACGGTGTCGCTCGACCAAAGCTCCCCGACCGACGCGGTCATGACGTACAGCACGGCGGCCGGGACGGCCACCGATGGCAGCGACTACACCGGCGTCAGCGGCACGATCACCATCACCGCCGGGCAGACGCAGGGCACGATCGGCGTTCCGATCCTCGACGACAGCCTCTACGAAGGCAACGAGGACCTGGCGATGAATCTGGTCGCGGTCTCGGGCGTGGTTGTCGACGACCCGCAGGGCGACGGCACGATCACCGACAACGACGCGCAGCCCAACATCACGGTGGACGACCCGTCCGCGCCGGAGAACAGCGGTCCGCTGACCTTCACGATCTCGCTGGACAACCCGGCGGCCGTGGACGTCAACGTGGACTACGCGACGTCGGACAACACCGCGACCGCCGGCGCCGACTACACAGCCGTGTCCGGCACTGCGACGATCCTCGCGGGGAACACGACCACAACCGTCGACGTCCCGCTGACCGACGACAGCACCTACGAAGGCGACGAGACCCTCAACCTGGACCTCTCCGGCGCCGTCAACGGCGTCGTGTCGAAGGCGCAGGGCCACGGCACCATCACGGAGGACGACCCGAAGCCGACGATCACCGTCGACAGCCCGCTCGTCGGTGAGGGCGATGGCACCGCCACCTTCACGATCTCGCTGGACGCGGCGGCGGCGGTCGACGTCAACGTCGACTACGCCACGTCGGACATCACCGCGACCGACGGCGCGGACTACACGGGGGTCTCCGGCACCGCGACGATCCTCGCCGGCGACACCACCACGACGGTCGACGTTCCGGTCCTGGACGACAGCACGTACGAGGGCGACGAGACCTTCTCGCTCCACCTGTCCAACGCGGTGAACGGCACACTCGGCACCCCTTCCGGGACCGCAACAATCGCTGACGACGACCCGGCGCCCGACGTGGACATCGCGCCGGCCCAGGTCTGGGAAGGGAACTCGGGCACGACCTCGATCGGCCTCAACGTGAACCTGTCGAACCCGAGCTTCGAGGACATCAAGGTCGACTACGCGACCTCGGACGGCACCGCGACGGCGGGCTCCGACTACGAGGCGACGTCGGGCACCCTGACGATCCCGGCCGGCGACACCGTCGGCCAGGTCGACGTGCTGGTCGACGGCGACACCGCGTTCGAGCCCAACGAGGACTTCACGGTGACCCTTTCGAACCTCGTGGGGACCGCGAACCTCACCACGGACCACGCGACGGGCACGATCCGCAACGACGACAAGCAGCCCGCTGCGCTGACCATGAAGGTGACGAAGACCCACAAGAACGTCGGGGCCCGCGGCCTGCTCGAGCCGGCGTCGACGGGCAACAGCGTCACCATCACGCTCGCCAAGTACCGCCACGGCACGTGGAAGACGGTCAGTACCAAGCACGTGACCGTCAAGAAGCTCGGCGACCGTGACCACGACGGCCTGATCGACGCCGCGTACGGTGCGCGCTTTCCGAGGCCCCGCCACGGCCGCTACCGCTTCACCGCGTCGTTCGGCGGCGATACCAACACCGCGGCCACGGGCAAGGCGATGAAGTTCAAGCTCTAAGACCCCCAGACGGGCTCGTCTGGAGCAGAAGGGGGCGCCCTGTGAGGCGCCCCCTTCGCATGTCGGTCCCCCTGCTCAGCATGGGCGTGCATGGAGCCCGCCGATCCGCCTCCCGCGGTGCTCGACCATCGAACAGATGTTCGATATGGTCCTCGTCTGTCTGCCTCCTTGACCCCGCCACTCGTCCTGGGCGAGCCGGTCCAGACCGTGCTCGGCGACGCGATCCCGCTCGAGGAGGTGTCGTTCGTCGTGGTCGACCTGGAGACCACCGGAGGCTCCCCCGTCGACGACGCGATCACTGAGATCGGCGCCGTCCGGTTCGAGGGCGCCGAGCGGGTCGGCTCCTTCCAATCGCTCGTTGATCCCGAGCGGCCGATCCCGCCGGCGATCACGCACCTCACCGGGATCAGCGACCGATCGGTCGCCGGCGCGCCGTCCCTCGCGACCGTGTTGCCGACGTTCCTCGAGTTCGCGCGTGGTGCGGTGATCGTCGCGCACAACGCGTCCTTCGACGTCGGCTTCCTGAACGCGAACCTGCTCCGGCTCGACTACCCGATGCTGCCGGCGCCCGCGGTGTGCACCGCCAAGCTCGCGCGGCGGCTGGTGTGGCCGGAGGTTCCGAACGTGCGCTTGCGTACGCTCGCGGGCTACTTCCGGACGCGGGTGCAACCGACGCACCGGGCGTTGCAGGACGCCGAGGCGACGGGCGAAGTGCTTCAGGGGTTGCTCGACGTGGGACACCACCTTGGCATCCACACGCTCGGCGAGCTGTATCACGCGTGCAGCGCGCGCGGTCGCCCGAACTTCGCGAAGATCTCGCTCGCCGAGCGCCTGCCGCGCGCGCCGGGCGTCTACGTGTTCCGCGACCGCAACGAGCAGATCCTGTACGTCGGCAAGGCGAAGGACCTTCGCGCCCGCGTGAAGTCGTACTTCTACGGCGACGAGCGCAAGAAGGTACAGGACCTGGTCGCGTCGGTGGCGCGGATCGACACGATCACCACGCGCGGCGAACTCGAGGCGCTGGTCCTCGAGAGCCGGCTGATCGCCCGGCACCTCCCTCGGTTCAACGCGCAGGGCAAGCGGTGGCGCCGGTACGCCTTCCTCAAGCTCGATCCCCATGAGGCATGGCCCCGATGGAAGGTCGCCCGCAGCGCCGACCCGAACGACGGCGCGATCTATCTCGGACCCTTCGGATCCTCGAGCCGCGCCACCCTCGCGAAGGAAGCGCTCGAAGAGGCGTTCCCGATCCGGCGATGCACGCGCTCGATGGGTCGTCGCACGCGGTTCGCGCCGTGTGCGCTCGCCGACATGGGTCGATGTTTGGCGCCCTGCGACGGCCGCGTCAGGCCGGAGGCGTACGGAGCGCTCGTGGGGGCGATGCTCGCGAGCCTCGACACGCCGGAAGATCTCATGCGGCTGCTCGATGCACGGATGACGGCGCTGGCCGAGCAAGAGCGCTTCGAGGAAGCGGCGCTCGCGCGCGACCGGCTCCGGGCGCTCGCGGAGGCGCTGCAGCGAGCTCGCCACGACCGCTGGCTGACCGAGGGGCGGCTGACGATCGCCGCGGTATCGGGCGAACGGCTCGACCTCGTCGGCGGCGCGCTGCGCTGCGACGACCCTGAGGAGATCGCCCCCGCGTCCCCGATCGGATCACCCGCTCCCCGCGACCGGGCGGACGAGCTCGCCGTGGTGCGATCGTGGCTCCGCCGCCACCCGGGACGGGTGCTCGCGTGCGACGACGCGCCGGCCGAACCGGTCGCGGGCGGCCGCGAGCTTGCCGAGCTTCTCGACCGGATCCGGGCCGCGGACGACCCGCGAGGACGCAGCACGCCCGCGTCGGCGCCGGCCGGGCGACGCCCGACCCGCCGGTAACATGGCTCGATGCGCACCGCGGTGATCCTCGAAGGCGCCCGCACGCCGATCGGACGATTCCTCGGCTCCTACGCCGAAACGACCGCGGTCGAGCTCGGCACGATCGCGGCCGTCGAGGCCATGCGCCGCTCCGAGGTCACGCCCGAGCAGATCGATCAGACGATCATCGGTCACGCTCGTCAGGCGGGGAACGGCCCGAACACCGGCCGCCAGGTCTCGATCCGAGCCGGCGTTCCTCAAGAGGTCTCCGGCTACAACGTCAACATCGCGTGCGGCTCGGGTATGAAGGCGGTCCAGCTCGGCGCGCAGCAGATCGCGCTCGGCGACAGCGACGTCGTCCTCGCCGGCGGGATGGAGAACATGACCCGCGTGCCGTTCCTCCTGCC
The DNA here is from genome assembly GCA_963792215.1 of uncultured Actinomycetes bacterium. GTDB lineage: Bacteria > Actinomycetota > UBA4738 > UBA4738 > HRBIN12 > AC-51. The sequence continues at coordinate 552,215 of CAWBVL010000001.1, read as the reverse complement.
GGACATGCGCCTAGGTCACCGGGTCGGGAACACCGAGGTCGTCGACGCGATGTATCGCGACGGCCTGCTTGACCCCCTCTGCGACCTGATCATGGGCGAGACCGCCGAGAACCTCGTGGACCGGTACGGCATCTCGCGCGAGGAGCAAGACGCCTTCGCGCTGGAGTCCCAGCAGAAGGCCGCGGCCGCCGCGGATCGCCGCGCGGACGAGATGATCCCTGTCGAGGTTCGCGGCGGGAAGCAGCAGCGGACGGTGACGGCCGACGAACATCCGCGACCAGACACCAGCATGGAAACGCTTGCGAAGCTTCCGCCTGTCTTCCGCGACGGCGGCAGCGTGACCGCCGGGAACTCGAGCGGCCTCACCGACGGTGGCGCGGCGATGGTGCTGATGGACCAGGACCGCGCCAAAGCAGAGGGGCGCAGGCCGCTCGCTCGCATCATCGGCTGGAGCTGGGCCGGTGTGCCGCCCGAGATCATGGGGATCGGTCCGGTCCCGGCGACACACAAGGTGCTAGAGCGAACAGGTCTCACGATGGCCGACATCGATCTGATCGAGATCAACGAGGCGTTCGCCGCGCAGGTGATCGCATGCGAACGCGACCTGAAGTTCGACCGCGACAAGGTGAACGTCCGCGGTGGCGGCATCAGCCTCGGCCACCCGATCGGGATGAGCGGCGCGCGGATCATCCTCTCGCTCGCCTATGAGATGCGCCACGCCGGCGCCTCGCTCGGCCTCGCGACGCTCTGCATCAGCGGCGGCCAGGGCCTCGCCGTGGTGCTCGAGCGGGCCTAGTCAGCCCCCAGGCGGCCACTCGATCCGAACGAGCCAGGCCGTTCGGCTCCAGCGATCGAGATCCTCCGCGTAGCCCACCTGATACTTCGCGACCATCGCAGGCCGGACCGACGCGTTCGCGGGGTCGGCGGCGTCGACCGGCGCCGCAGTCGTGGTCTGCGATTCCCCCGCGATCTCGAGCGTGACCGACGGATCGGCGATCAGGTTCTGATACCAATCCGCGCGGTCGCTGTCCGACAGGAGATACACGCCGTCGTCGTGCGCGGCGAACCAGATCTCGATCCGATGCCGCGAGCCGGTGCGACGCCCGCGGGTGGTGAGGTAACAGAACTCGGTCGTTGCCAGCGCGTCGATCGACGTCACAGACCGAAGAAGGCCCAGGCGAGCAACGCGCCGATCACGACGATCGCCGCGATCAGGAAGATGAGGTCGCCGCGCTTGATCTTGCCCGGCTGCATCGCGTTGAAGCCCACGCGTTACCCCTGCTTGATCAGATTCTTGCCGAGCGCGGCGATCGCCGCCTGGATCTTCGCCTGCACCGAGCCCGCGTCAACGGTGAACGCCGGAGCCATCGCCGCGATGTCCTCGAGCGCCTGCTCCACCTTGGTGCCCGCCTCCTCGGCGTGACGCATCGCCTCGATCAGCACCACCGCGTAGTCCGCGTTGAACGGCTCGCCATCCCACGGGCATCGGCCGCCGGTCGCGATCGCCTGCTCGAAGAAGAACTCGCGGCCGCAGCGTTTGCACGTTCCCTTGATCTTCATACCCGTTCCCTCTCCGGCTCCCGCACGCGCCCACGGGCCTCAAGGAGCTCCCACAGGCGGTCCGCGACCGCGAACGGATCGGCGGGCTTCACGTACCACGCGTCCGCGCCCGACCACGAGGCGAGCCAGGCGTCATGCGTGCGTTCGAGCAGCACGACGATCACACCCGTGTACGGCTGCTGCGCATCGCGCAGCGAGCGGGCAAGCGCGAAGGCGCCCATCCGCGACGCTAGCTCGTCGGCGACGACGATGTCGGGTCGGTCGCGCAGCGCCGCGCGGAGCGCGAGCTCCCCGTTGGCCGCGGCCCGGAACCGGAGGTCCTCGCCCAGTCGCCGCTCGATGCTGCGGATCGTGAGGGCCATCAGCTCCCGCGTCCGTGGATCGGGCGACATGAGCAAGGCTTCCACGCGCGCGAGGCTACCACGCACCCTGCGCGTCGTTGCCCCGCAAGGTTCGCTCGGCTACGGTGGGCGCCGCACGGCTTCCATCCAAGGGGGGATACGTGGACAACGTCGGGAAGGCCGCGGTCGCGGAGTTCATCGGAACCTTCGCGCTGATCTTCTTCGGGGCGGGCGCGATCATCATGACGGGCGGACAGAACCTGGTCGCCATCGCGCTCGCGCACGGACTGGCGATCGCGCTGATGATCACGATCATGGGCCACATCTCCGGCGGGGTCTTCAACCCGGCGATCCAGATCGCGCTGTGGGTCACCGGCAAGATGCCGACCGGCCGCTCGGCCGTCTACATCGTCGCCGAGCTACTCGGCGGTGTCGCCGCGGCGTTCTTCCTCAAGTATATCGGCCCGACACCCGCGTTCGACGCGGTGAACGGCGGTATCCCGGCCGTCGCGGACGGGTTCGCGGTCGGCAAGGCAGTCGTGCTCGAAGCGATGATGACGTTCTTCCTCGTGTGGGCGGTGTTCGGCACGGCGGTCGATGACCGGAAGGCCTCCTGGGCGCAGATCGCGGGCTTCGCGATCGGGCTCACGATCACCATCGACATCTTCGTCGGCGGCGCGCTCACGGGCGCGGCGATGAACCCGGCGCGGTGGTTCGGTCCCGCGGTCGCGACCAGCGACTACACGAACTGGTGGGTCTGGATCGTCGGTCCGATCGCCGGCGGCATCATCGCCGGCGTCGCGTACTGGTACCTGTTCCTGCGGGGCCGCGAACCCGCGACCCCCTGAGCGACGGAGCGCGCCTCCTGGCCGGGCGGACGCAGATGGCCGACCTGTATCTCGACGCCGGCAGCGGTGTCCCGATCGTACCCGCGGCACGTGAGGCGACGGTCGCCGCGCTCGACGTGGTCGGTGACGCGCTGCAGATCACGGGGCCCGGCCGCGCCGCGCGGGCGCTCCTCGAGACCGCTCGGGCCTCCGTCGCCGACGCGATCGGCGCCCAGCCCGACGAGCTCGTCTTCACGTCGGGTGGCACGGAATCCATCGAGCTGGCGATCGAGGGCCGGACGGCCGCGGCCGGCGGCGGCACGGTCGTGACGAGCACGATCGAACATCCCGCCGTGACGGCGACGATCGCGCGGCTCGCCGATCGCGGCGTCACCCCCGAGCTGGTCGGAACCGACGGCGAAGGCCGGCTCGATCTGGACCGGTTCGCGGCCGCGGTGCGCTCCCCGGCGTGACGCTGGCCACCATCCATCACGGCAACCACGAGCTCGGGACGATGCAGCAGATCGGCGAGGCGGCGCGCTTGGCGCGCGCCGCCGGCGTGCCGTTCCACACCGACGCGGTGCAGACGGTCGGCCGTCTGCCGATCGATGTGCGCGCGCTCGAAGTCGATCTGCTGACGATCTCGGGCCACGCCTTCGGTGGACCGCCCGGGGTGGGCGTGTTGTACGTGCGGCGCGGCGTCGAGCTGATGTCGGTGCTCGTGGGGGATGACCGCGAGGGCGGGCGGCGAGCCGGCGCGGCCAACCTCCCGGGCATCGCTGGGATGACGGCGGCCCTCACGGCGTCCCGCGCGACGATGGCCGACGACGCTGACCGCACGTGGTCGCTGACCGCGACGCTCCGCGACCGCATCGCCGCACGGGTCCCCGGCGCGACGATCCACGGCCATCCCACGCATCGCATGCCGCACCTGATGTGCTTCTCGGTCGCGGAGCTGGACGCAGCGACGCTCGCGATGGCGCTGGACGACCGCGGGCTGCATCTCGGGATCGGGTCGCCGGCGACCGGGCGTCCCGAAGACCCCTCCCCCGTGCTCGCGCATCTCGGCTACCCCGAGACGCCCTCGTTCCGGATCGGCGTCACGTCCGCCACGAGCGACGACGACGTGGCGCGCTGCGTTCAGGTCCTCGGAGAAGCGGCGGAGGAACTCCGCACCGTCGCGCGCGGTGCCGCCGCCGCGATGGCGCGCTTCCGACCACCCGACCTGGGGTTCCGCTCGTGAGCGACGGGAAGGGTCTGCTTCCGGCGCCGGTCCTGATGGTCGTGGGCGGCGCGATCGGCGCGGCGATCGGCTCGGGCGGCGGCCGCAACGCCACGGGGTTCGCGGCCGGACTGGTGCTCGGCGCGGCGATCGGCTGGGCGGCGTCGCTGATCCGAGGCCGCAAGCCCTAAGGGCTCAGACCGTCCAGGTATCGCCGCCGGTAAGCAGCGCCTCGAGGTCGCCGTCGCCCGAGCGCTCGCGCGCCCGCGCGATCTGCTCGTGGACCGCCTCGCCGTAGGTCGTGCGCTGCACCTCGCGGAACACCCCTATGCATGTCGGCTCCGTCGGCCCCTGCGACAGATGCGCGAGGGTGAACGCGAGCGAGGGCGGCCCGTGCACGTCGTGCGTGATGATCTGCGCCGGGTCGGTGTCGGCCACCGCGGCGATCTCGAGACGGCCGTTGGCCGCGAGCCGCACGCACTGCATCCCGTCGTCGAACACGATCGGCTCGCCGTGCACCAGCCGGATCTGGTTGTGCACCCCCTGCGTCTTGTCGCGCAGCAGGTCGAACGCGCCGTCGTTGAACACGTTGCAGTTCTGATAGATCTCGACGAACGCCGCGCCGGGATGTTCCGCGGCCTGACGCAACACGTCGGTCAGATGCTTGCGGTCGTTGTCGATGGTCCGCGCGACGAACGTGGCCGCCGCGCCGAGCGCCAGCGCGACCGGATCGAACGGCCGGTCGACCGATCCGAACGGCGTCGACTTCGTGACCTTCCCGACCTCGGAGGTCGGCGAGTACTGGCCCTTCGTGAGCCCGTAGATCTGGTTGTTGAACATCAAGATCTTCAGGTTCACGTTGCGGCGAAGCGCATGGATCAGATGGTTGCCGCCGATGGACAACGCGTCGCCGTCGCCGGTCACGACCCAGACGTTGAGATCCGGGTTGGCGGTCGCGACTCCGGTCGCCAGGGCGGGCGCGCGCCCGTGGATCCCATGGAACCCGTAGGTGTCCATGTAGTAGGTGAACCGGCCGCTGCACCCGATCCCCGAGATGAACACCGTGTTCTCCGGCGCCACCCCGAGCTCGGGCATGAACGACTGGACCGCTGCCAAGATCGCGTAGTCCCCGCACCCCGGGCACCAGCGCGGCTCTTGGTCGGAGGTGAAGTCCTTCTTGGTGCGCTCGAGCGTGTCAGCCACGGAGCGCCTCCTCGATCGCGTCGTCGAGCTCGTCGGCCCACATCGGCCGCCCTTGCACCCGCGAGAAGGATCGCGCGTCCACGAGGAACTTCCCCCGGATCAACAGCGCGAGCTGTCCCTCGTTGATCTCGGGGATCAGCACACGCGGGTAGCGCCGCACGATTTCTTCGGTGTTCGTCGGGAGCGGGTTCAGCCAGCGAAGGTGCGCGTGGGCGACCTTGTCGCCTCCGTCGCGGGCCCGACGCACGGCGGCGCGGATCGAACCCGCGGTCGACCCCCAACCGAGGACCAGCAGGTCTCCGTCACCCGTCGGGTCGTCGACCTCCAGCTCGGGCACCGAGGCGGCGATCCCCGCCACCTTCTCGCGGCGCAGGTCGGTCATCCGCTCGTGGTTCTCGGCGTCGTAGCTGATCGACCCCGTCACGTTCTCGCGCTCGAGCCCACCGATCCGGTGCTGCAGGCCGGGCGTGCCGGGGATCGCCCACGGCCGGGCGAGATCGTCGTTGCGCGCATACGGATGGAACCCCGCGCCGTTGGGCTGTGCGAAGTTCGGGTCGATCCGCTCGATCGTCGACACGTCGGGCAGCCGCCACGGCTCCGAGGAGTTCTGCAGGAACGAATCGGAAAGCAGGATCACCGGCGTGCGGTAGCGGATCGCGACGCGTGCTGCGTCGAGCGCCACCTCGAAGCACTCCGACGGCGAGGAGGCCGCCACGATCGGGATCGGCGACTCGCCGTGCCTGCCGAACATCGCGGCCAGCAGGTCGCCCTGCTCGGTCTTCGTCGGCATCCCGGTCGAGGGGCCGGCGCGCTGCACGTCGACGATGATCATCGGGAGCTCGGTGATCACGGCCAGACCGATCGTCTCGGCCTTGAGGTCAAGGCCCGGCCCACTCGTGCCGGTGACGGCGAGCTGGCCGGTGAATGCGGCGCCGAGCGCCATGTTGGCCGCGGCGATCTCGTCCTCGGCCTGCACGGTGATGACGCCGAAGTGCTTATGCCGCGAGAGCTCATGGAGCAGGTCGGACGCCGGCGTGATCGGGTAGCTCGCGTAGAACAGCGGTAGCTCGCTCGCACGCGACGCGGCGATCAGGCCCCACGCGAGCGCCTGTGCGCCCGCCACGTTGCGATAGGTGCCCGCCTCGGCCGGCGCGGCCTTGACCTCGACACGGTGGGCGAATAGCTCGGTGGTCTCGCCGAAGTTGTAGCCCGCGTTGAACGCGGCGACGTTGGCGTCGAGGATCTCGGGTTTCCCGCCGAACTTCCGCTCGAGCCACTCGAGCGTCGGCGCGGTCGGGCGGTCGTACATCCACGACACGAGCCCGAGCGCGAACATGTTCTTGGCTCGCTCAGCCTCCTTCTTCCCCACCCCGACCGGCTCGACCGCCCGGACGGTGATCGAGGTCATCGGCACCGAATAGACCTGGTAGCCGTCCAGGCTGCCGTCGGTGCGCGGGTCGGCCTCGTAGCCCGCCTTGTCCAGGTTGCGCTGCTGGAAAGCGTCCTCGTTCAAGATCAGCGTGCCGCCGCGGGCGACGGTCGGGAGGTCGGCCTTCAGCGCCGCGGGGTTCATCGCAACCAGCACGTCGGCGTGGTCGCCCGGCGTGGTCACGTCGGTCGACGCGAACTGGATCTGGAAGGCGGAGACGCCGTGCACCGTGCCGGCGGGTGCGCGGATCTCGGCCGGGAAGTCCGGCAGGGTCGCGAGATCGTTGCCGAGCAGGGCGGTCGCGTTGGTGAACCGGTCCCCCGTCAGCTGCATCCCATCGCCGGAGTCGCCGGCGAACCGGACGACGACGCGTTCTCTCTCTTCGACGGTGGGGATCATCGGGCGGTGCGGGTCACTCCTTAGTATCGGTATCGATCGGTATCGGGGGTCGGTGCCGTCCAACCAAGCGTACTGCCGCCCGGCGCTGAACGACCGTAACTGTGCTTGTATCCATGACATGCGAACACGACGGCTGGGCGCGAACGGTCCGGAGATCTCGGTGATCGGCTTGGGAGCCTGGGAGGCGGGCGGCGACGCCTGGGGCGCGAATCCGGCCGACGACGACGTCGTGCGGGCGTTCCACGCGGCCTTCGAGGCGGGGATCACCTGGGTGGATACGGCCGAGGTCTACGGATCGGGCGAGTCCGAGCGGCTGGTCGGCAAGGCGCTGGCCGGCCGCCGGGACGACGTCGTCGTGGCCTCCAAGGTGGCGCCCTCGCCGGAGGGCACCGGCTTCCGACCCGAACAGGTCCGCGAGGCGTGTGACGCCTCGCTCGGCCGCCTCGACATCGATGCGCTGGACCTCTACCAGCTCCATTGGCCCGATGAGAGCGGCGTGCCAGTCGAAGACACGTGGGGCGCTATGGCCGGCCTCGTCACCGCGGGCAAGACCAAGGCGATCGGGGTCTCGAACTTCGATCAGGATCTGCTCGAGCGGTGCCTCCCGATCCACCACGTGGATTCCCTCCAGCAGGAGTTCTCGATGCTCGCGCTCGATGATCGGTCGCTGATCCGGTGGTGCGGCGAGGCCGGCATCGGGGTCGTGACGTACTCGCCGCTCGGCGTCGGCTTCCTGACCGGGCGCTACACGCGCGCCGACGCGCAGAAGATCGACGATTGGCGCAGCGGCAACGAATGGACCACCCCAGAGCAGCTCGACGAGACGTTCCGCGTGGTCGACGGGCTCCGCCCGATCGCCGAACGCGCGGGCGTGCCGATGGGCGAGCTGGCGCTGGCATGGAACATCGCCCAACCGGGGGTGACGGCCGCGATCGCGGGCAGCCGCAGCGGCGAACACCTCCGCGCGAATGCCGCCGCCGGCGACCACACGCTAGAGCCCGAAGTGCTCGACGAGATCGAAGCGCTGCTCGGTTAGTCGCGCGGGTTCCCGCCGTCGCGCTCGACCTCGCGCATGCGACGAACGATCCCGTCGAGGAGCTTGAGCGTCAGGCTCGGCTCTTCGCGGAGCAGGTCGCGGAGCGTGTGCCGGAAGAGCCGGAGCACGCGCATCGGCGTTTCGGCCGTCACGGTCGCCGACCTCGGGCCGCCGTCGAGCGTCGAGAGCTCGCCGAAGAAGTCGCCCGGCAACACCTCGCCGACCTTGCGGCCGCGCCTCGTTACCTTGCCGCGGCCGTTCAGGACGACGAACAGCGTCTCGCCGAGCATGCCCTCCTCGACGATCGGCTCGCGCGGCTCGAAGGCCAGCTCGTCGCTCTGGCTCGCCAGACGCTTGAGGTGCTTGCTCGAGAACCCCGCGAACAACGGGACCGCCGCAAGCGTCTGCGCGTTCTGCCGAACCGTTCGCCGGGGCAGCTGCTCGGGCAGGGGGGTCCCCAGCCGTCCGCCTCCGCGGCCGAGGATGTCCGCCGCTCCCTGACTCATCCCGCGAAGCCTACCCCGGGTCGGTGCGGGCGTGCCAAGCGGGTCGCGGCGCAGCGCATCCGGCCCGTCGACGCCCGGCAACCGTCGGACCCTCCGGTAGTCTCGACGGACATGGTCAACGACGCCCGAACCAGGCTGGAACAGCTCCTCGACGAGCGCATCGTGGTGCTCGACGGGTCCTGGGGTGTGCTTCTGCAGGGCTGGGGGCTGGACGAGGCCGATTTCCGCGGGGAGCGGTTCGCCGATCACGACCGCGACGTCAAAGGCGACCCCGACCTGCTGAACCTGACGCGGCCCGACATCGTCACCTCGGTCCACGACGCCTACTTCGAGGCCGGCGCCGATATCACGACCACCAACACCTTCACGGCGACCTCGATCGGCCAGGGCGACTACGGCTTGCAAGACGCCGTGCGCGACATGAACCTCGAGGGTGCGCGGCTGGCGCGCGCGAGCGCGGACCGCCATGGCGGACTCGTCGCCGGATCCGTCGGCCCGCTCAACGTCACCCTGAGCATGTCGCCCAAGGTCGACGACCCCGCGTTCCGCACGGTCAGCTTCGACCGGGTCTACGAGTCCTACGCCGAGCAGATCGCGGCCCTGCGCGACGGCGGCGCCGACCTCCTGTTGATCGAGACGATCTTCGACACGCTGAACGCGAAGGCCGCCGTCGCCGCTGCGTTGGACGTCGCGCCCGAGCTTCCGCGCTGGATCTCGGTCACGATCGTCGACAAGAGCGGCCGCACGCTCTCCGGGCAGACCGTCGAGGCGTTCTGGACCTCGATCGAGCACGCGGACCCGGTGATCGTCGGTGTGAACTGTTCCCTCGGCGCCCGCGAGATGCGCCCGTCGGTCGAAGCGCTCGCCCGGGTGGCGGCGGTGCCGGTCGCGAGCTATCCCAACGCCGGCCTGCCGAACGCGTTCGGCGGGTTCGACGAGACCCCGGTGATCACGAGCACGCTGCTCGGCGAGTTCGCTCAGGCGGGCCTCGTCAACCTCGTCGGCGGGTGCTGCGGCACCACGCCGGAGCACATCAAGATGATCGCGGACGCGGTGCACGACGTCGCGCCTCGCGAGCTGCCGGCGGCGTCGACGGTCACCTCGTTCTCCGGCCTCGAGCCGTTCCGCATCACGCCGGAGACGGGCTTCGTGATGGTCGGCGAGCGCACGAACATCACCGGATCGAAGATCTTCGCCCGGCTGATCGAGTCGGGCGACCTCGCCGCCGCGGTCGACGTCGCCCGCCAGCAGGTCGAGAACGGCGCGAACCTGATCGACGTCAACATGGACGCCGACCTGATCGACGGCGAGGCGACGATGACGCGATTCCTGAACCTCGTCGCCACGGAGCCCGAGATCGCCAAGGTCCCGGTGATGATCGACTCGTCCAAGTGGACGGTCCTCGAGGCCGGCCTGCGGTGCATCCAGGGCAAAGGCGTCGTCAACTCGATCAGCCTGAAGGAAGGCGAGGAGGACTTCCTCGCGAAGGCCGCGACGATCCGCCGCTACGGCGCGGCCGCGGTCGTCATGTGCTTCGACGAAACCGGTCAGGCGGACACCGTCGAGCGCAAGGTGAAGATCGCCGAACGCTCCTATCGGCTGCTCATCGATCGCGCCGGGTTCGCGCCGACCGATGTGATCATCGACCCGAACATCCTCGCGGTCGCCACCGGCATCGAGGAGCATAACGAGTACGCGAAGGCGTTCATCGACGCCACGCGTGAGATCAAGCGCCACTGTCCCGGCGCCAAGGTGTCCGGCGGCGTGTCCAACCTGAGCTTCTCGTTCCGCGGGAACGACGCGGTGCGCCGCGCGATGCACTCGGCGTTCCTATACCACGCGATCGCGGCCGGACTCGACATGGCGATCGTCAACGCCGGCCAGCTCGACGTGTACGAGGACATCGAGCCCGTGCTTCTCGAGCATGTGGAAGACGTGATCTTCAACAGGCGCGCCGACGCCACCGAGCGCATGGTGACCTTCGCCGAGACGGTGAAGGGCGAGGGCGCGAAGACAAAGGAGGAGGACCTCTCGTGGCGCGACGCGTCGGTCGAGGATCGCCTCTCGCACGCGCTCGTGCACGGGATCGACCGGTGGATCGTGGAAGACACCGAAGAGGCGCGCGCCAAGGCCGAGCGCCCCCTCGACGTGATCGAAGGCCCGCTGATGGACGGGATGTCGATCGTCGGGGACCTGTTCGGCGCGGGCAAGATGTTCCTGCCCCAGGTGGTGAAGAGCGCCCGAGCGATGAAGAAGGCGGTCGCCCACCTCGAGCCGTACATGGAGGCCGAGAAGGCCGGCGGCGCGAACCAGGGCATCGTGGTGCTCTGCACCGTCAAGGGCGACGTCCACGACATCGGCAAGAACATCGTCGGGGTCGTGTTGGGCTGCAACAACTACCAGGTGATCGACCTTGGCGTGATGGTGCCGGCCGAGACGCTGCTCGATACCGCCGCCGAAGCCGGCGCGAGCCTGATCGGGTGCTCTGGCCTGATCACACCCTCACTGGACGAGATGGTCGTGGTCGCCAAGGAGATGCAGCGCCGTGGGCTGGACACGCCGCTGCTCATCGGTGGCGCGACGACTTCACGCCAGCACACGGCTGTTCGGATCGCGCCCGCGTACGACCAACCGGTCGTGCACGTGGTCGACGCCTCACGCGTCGTGGGCGTCGCGTCGTCCTTGCTCGACGAGAAGCGCAAGCCAGCGTTCGATGAGCAGAACCGCGAGCTGCAGGCGAAGCTCCGCGCCCAGCACGAGGAGCGGCAGCGCACGCCACTGCTCCCCCTGCGGATCGCAGCGGAGCGCCGCACGCCGATCACCTGGCGCGCGGAGGACGTGCCGCCCGCGCCGTTCACCGGCGCGCGTGTGGTCGAGCCTTCGATCACCGACCTCCGCGACGTGATCGACTGGACGTTCTTCTTCACCGCGTGGGAGCTGAAAGGCTCGTTCCCGCAGATCCTCGATCACGATGTGTACGGCGAGCAGGCGCGCGAGCTCTTCGCCGACGCGCAGGAGCTCTTGGCCGAGATCGAGGCCGACGGGTCGTTGCAGATCCGCGGTGCGTACGGGTTGTGGCCCGCCGCCAGCGAGGGCGACGACATCGTGCTCGGCAACGGCGTCACGCTGCCGATGCTCCGTCAACAAGCCGATCGCGGCGACGAGCCGAACCGCTCGCTCGCCGACTTCGTCGCGCCCGTCGAGACCGGCCTCGCCGATCACGTCGGCGCGTTCGCCGTCACGGCGGGCCTCGGCGCCGACGATCTCGTCAAGCGCTACGAGGCCGAGCACGACGACTACCGCGCGATCATCGTCAAGGCACTCGCCGATCGCCTCGCCGAAGCGGCGGCAGAATGGCTCCACCGAGAGGTGCGGCACTCGTGGTACGCGGCCGACGAGTCGCTGTCGAACCCGGACCTGATCGGCGAGAGGTACCGTGGGATCCGTCCGGCCTTCGGCTATCCCGCCTGTCCCGATCATTCGCTCAAGCGCCGCATCTTCGACCTGCTCGAGGCGCGCGAGCTCGGGATGGATCTGACCGAGCACTGCGCGATGCTGCCCGCGGCAAGCGTCAGCGGGCTCTATCTGCAACATCCCGAGTCGCGGTACTTCAACGTCGGGCAGATCGGCAAGGATCAGGTCGAGGACTACGCCCGCCGGCTCGGCGAGAGCGCGCTCGAGGCCGAACGCTGGCTCCGCGCGAACCTCGCGTACGACCCCGACTGATCGTCGCGCCGCACACCGTCGAGCGGTAGGCCGTGCAGCGGATGGCGCGTTCGCGAACACGTCGGTAGGGTGCTCGCAGTGAAGACTCTCACGCGTCCTCCCCAGACGCCGGTGCGGCCGCGCGCGGTCGCCGAGGCTCCGCGCCGCTGGCGGAGATGGCTCGCCGTCATCGTCGCGATCGTCGTACTGGTCCTTCTCGGCGTCGGAGCCGTCTGGGTCCTCCACATCGAACCGCTCGCGACGGGCCCTGAGCGATACGGCATCCGAGGCCGATCGCTGGATGTGACCACCCGGAACGTGGACGCGCTCGGCGCCACCGGCTCGGTCCAGATCGCGCAGATGCGCCCGAACATGACGTTCCGATACGGGTTCTCGGTCACCAACACCGGGCGGCTCCCCATCACGATCGTCGACGCGGGGTCGCCGGGGCAGCAAGACATCTCCACCGAGCTCGTCGAGGCGAACCTCTCACTCGAACGCGCTTCGGGACTGAAGGGGTTCGGGCCGTTCGCTCCCTTCCGGCTCGGACCGGGTGAAACGGCCGGCTTGATGATGCAGGTCCGCGTCGCAGGGCAGGCTTGCTCCGGACCGGGCTCGTCCACCACCTGGTACCAGGAGCCCGTGACGTATCGGGTGCTCGGCGTCACACGGCACGCCACCGTCGACACCGGAACAGAGATCCGCCTCGAGGGGACGGACGCGACGGCCTGCTAGCTCAGTGGAACGAGTGCCCGCAGGCGCATCCGCCCTGCGCGGCCGGGTTGTCGATCGTGAACCCGGTCTGCTCGAGCGAATCGACGAAGTCGACCGTCGCCTGCGAGAGGTACGGGACCGACATCTTGTCCATCACGACGCGGACGCCGTGCTGCTCGCCGACGGTGTCCTTCTCGGAGGTCTGGTCGTCGAGGTACATCGCGTAGCGGAGGCCGGCGCAGCCACCGGGGGAGACGGCGACCCGCAGCGCGATGTCGTCGCGCCCCTCCTCTTGGAGGAGTTCCTTCACCTTGGTCGCAGCGATCGGGGTCAGTGTCAGCATCGATCCTCCGTCGAGATTCCTACTCGAGAGATTGTAACCGGCGACGCGCGCGAACCCCACCCACGAGGTCGAGTTCGCGTGCGTGCCGTGATGCCTTGCGCCGGAGTCACCGCTGATTCCCAGGGATGACCGCCGGATCGGTGGCGAGCGTCTCTGCCAGCCGCTCCAGAGAGGCCCGGGCGTCGCCGAGCGCCGCGTCGGCGCCCACCAGATCCACGAGCGACCGCACGACCGCGCCCGGGGCCTCAACGCTCGCCGCCCCGCAGAGGATCGCGGCGGGCACCCCGGCGAGGTCGGATGCCTCCAGGACGCCCGCCGGAACCTTCCCGCGGAGTGACCCCGCGTCGAACGACCCCTCCCCAGTGATCACGAACGACGCCGACGCGAGCCGCTCCCGGAACCCGACAGCCTCCATCACGACCTCGACGCCTCGCCGGAGCCGGGCGCCGGTGAACGCGAGCAAGCCGAAGCCCAGACCGCCCGCCGCGCCGGCGCCGGGTTCGTGCGATCGGTCCGCCCCGAGGTCGCGCGCGGTGACGGCCGCAAGATGCGCGAGCGCGCGGTCGAGCACCACGACGTCCTCGGGCGACGCCCCCTTCTGCGGTCCGAACACCGCGCTCGCTCCCGCGGGTCCGCACAACGGGTTGTCGACATCGGTCACACCCACGACCTCGACGGCACGCAGTCGGTCCAGCACGGGGCTCGTGTCGATCCGCGCGAGCGTCACGAGGGCGCCACCCCCGTCGGCGATCGGCGATCCATCCGCGTCGAGGAAACGCCCGCCTAGCGCCGCGGTCATCCCCGCGCCGCCGTCGTTCGTGGCCGAGCCGCCCAGGCAGACGAGCAGCCTCCGTGCGCCAACCTCGAGCGCCGCGGCCATCAGCTCACCCGTGCCGCGTGTCGTCGTTCGCATCGGGTCGCGCCGCTCCGCCGGCACGAGCTCGAGTCCGGACGCGCGCGCCATCTCGATCACCGCCGTCTCGCCTCGAAGGCCGAAGTCGGCGTCGACCGGCTCGCCCAGCGGTCCCGTGACGCGACGCGTCGATCGAACCGCATCGCGGTCATCGGGCGGCGCGAGCGCGTCCAGCGTGCCCTCGCCGCCGTCGGCCAGCGGAAGCACCTCGACCTCGTCCTCGGGTCGCGCGCGCAGCCATCCGCGCGCGATCGCGTCTCCCGCGTCGCGCGCCGTGAGGGTGTCGCGGAACTTGTCGGGAGCCACCAAGACGCGCATGGCGGCGACTGTACAATCCGCCCCGAACCGAGCGGGAGGGCGCACGCAGCAGGTGACCATCAGCCGAGAAGACCTGGTGGGCATCGCGCATGCCGAGCGCCAGCGACTGGGCCGCATGATCCAGTTCGCCGAGCCCGACACGTGGGACGCGCCCAGCGCGGCGCCCGGCTGGTGGAACCGCGACGTGATGGCCCACCTCGCGGCGGCGGACACCGCGGCCGCCCAGCTCGTCGCCGGCCAGCCGGCCGAGGAGCTCGACCAGTTCCGGGCCCAGCTGAACGGCCAGGCCTTCACCACCGACGCGTGGAACGCCTGGACGGTGAACCGGCGCTCCGAGATCGACACCCGCGCCATCCTCGACACGTGGGGCGCGGCGGCTGAGTCGCTGCTCGAGCACGCGGCGCGCCTGAGCGACGACGAGTGGCGGGACGAACGGTTCACCTGGCTCGCCGGCGACATCGCGGTCACCTATCTGGTGCAGTCGCGGGTGGTCGAGTGGTTCCTGCACGGCGAGGACATGCGCGCGACCAACGGCGTCGCCCCGGGATGGCAGTTCGGCTGGCAGCACTGGCCCGTCTACCTGACGATCGACCTGGGCGTCCGGATGCTCCCGTGGACCCTGGCCGAGGCAGGCCACGACCTGTCGGGCCGCTCGGTCCGGATCGAGGTCAGCGGCGCCGGCGAGGGCGAGTGGCACTGGGGGCTCGGCGCCGGCGAGGTGCCGGGGCCGACCGCGCACCCGGACGCCACGATCGTCGGGCGCGCGCCACAGCTCGCGCTCGTCGCCGGCAGGCGGATCGACCCGGAGGTCCTGCTCGAGTCGGGGATCCTGGTGCTCGGAGGCGACACCGACATCGCCGACCTCGTGCTCCGCACGATGCGTGCCTACGTCTAGGCGCCTAGCGGCGCACGACCATCCGCAGCACCCGCCGCGCCACCGCGCCGAACCGATACTTGTACGCGTAGTCGCCCTTCAACAGGTCGAAGCCCGTTGCGCCGTCCTCGATCGCCAGCCGGATGTCCTCGCCCACGAGCACCATCCCCGGCGCCAACGCGCCCCATGAGCGGTCGAACGCGGAGTTGTACAGATAGGAGCGGTCGCCCCATCGGAACCCGATAGTGCCGGCGGCGAGCGACCCGCCGACCTCGATGAAGTTCAGCCGGAACGCGCCGGAGGACAGGAACGCCTCCCCGAGCCGCCGGAAGAAGATCTCCATCCCCGGAACCATGAACACGCCCTTCGGCCCCTCGCTCAGATGGTGCAGCTCCACGAAGCGGTCGAGCAGCGAGGTCAGGTCCTGCGTGCCCGCGGTGACGATCGAGAACGGTCCGGCCTCGGCCTCGAGCTTCTTCGCCTTCCGCCGGATCTCGTGGCGGAGCTTGGCGGGTAGTCCCTCCAGATAGCCGTCCCACGTCGGCGGCAGCTCGAGGTACGGCGCGACGCCGTCATGGTCGGGAGCCTCCTGGACCGACAGGCCTCGCGCCGTCGCCGCGTCGCCGAGCAGCGGATACCAACCGCTCCCGTCGGCGATCCCCCACAGGTCCGCGGTCGCCCAGTCGTCGCGCGTGAGTAACGCATCCCACAACGCCGCAACGAACGTGTCCTTCACATCCGGCCTCGCGACCGGACCGAGGTAGTCGGTGATCTCGACCCCGCCCAGGAACCGGAGCTCGGTACCGCTGCGCTCGAACCCGACCGCCGCGACCTGCTCGCCGGCATCGTACTCCCCGAAGGCCAACAGCAAGCCATCCGATGCCTCGCCGAACTCCTCCCAATAGAGCTTCAGGAAGGACGGCTGATGGAAGAACGTCCCGGCGGGGTCCTGGTGGACGAGCCCGGACCAGTTGCGGCGCTGGAAATCCTGGGCATCCTCGGAGAAGACGATCCGCATGGCGCCCACATGCTACGGACCGAGCCGGGTCACCACGACCCGCCGCCACCGCCGCCGAACCCGCCGCCCGAGAACCCACCGCCGCCGAAGCCGCTCGTCCCCGACCCCGCCGGCGTCGACGTCATCGTGCCGCTCGTCGCGACCGTGAACCCGTCGATCGCATGGGCGAACCCGTCGACCGAGAACGAGCCTGACGCCAGGTACCACGGCACGAACGGGCCGATCCCGCCCGGCGCCTGTGCGGCGAGCGCCTGAAAGGTATGCGCCCACTTGTCGGTCAGCCCGAACACGATCGCGTAGGGCAGCATCTTCGGGAACTCGTTCTCCTGCTCGGCCCAACGCGCCATATACCGGTCCGCCGTGTCGATCACCCGCCGGTAGCCGCGAACGCGGCGGAGCATCGCGGTGCCCTTGGCGGTACGCGACGGCATGCGGCCGGCGCCGATCCAGAACACGAGCCCCACGATGAGCAGCGCGAGGCCGATCAAGCCGAGGTGAGTGGTCGCGGCGAGCGCGACCGTGACCAGGATGCCGAGCACCGTCAGACCGAACCCGAGCAGCCGCCACCGCAGCCGCACGCGATCGGGTCGCATCGTGTACCACCCCTGTTGGCGCGCGTCGGCGTAGAGGCTGTCCTCGACCTTGGCCAGCCGATCAGCGAAGGTCGTGCGCAGCACCGACAACGTCGTGTCGTTCCCGTCGCGGAACAGGCCCTCGAGCAACATCCGCTCGTACGGCAGCAGGGCGGCGGCATCGGCATCGGAGCGCAGGAGGCGCCAGTCCGGCTTCCCGAAGAACCCTTCCTTCGGGATCTCCTGGATCTGCAGGAACCCCCGCACGGCGAGGTCCACGATCGTGGCGGTCACGTCGACCGTGTTGGCGTGTTCGTCGATCAGCGTGCCGATCTGGCCCGGCCGGATCCCGTCGGGCGGTGCGAACTCTACCGGCCCCTCGGCGTCGGCGTCGCCGATGGGCACGGGCTCCGAGTCGCCGTGCGGGTTCCCCATCACCTGGTCGACCTGCGAGCCCTGGTACCGGCGGTCGCGCCCGCGCGTCCACGCGAAGAACCCGAAGCCGGCGATCCCGACGACGGCGAGCGCCCCGGCGGCCGAGCCGGTGACCGACGTGATCGCGAATGCGCGCGCCGCATTCCACCGCTCCTCCAAGATCGGCGGCTGCACGGTCACCGCACCCGTCTCGATCCCCACGACGACCGTCAAACCTTGGTAGGGAAAGATCTGTGTCTCGGCGAACCGGGCGATGTCGCCGCGGAACCCCGACACCGCGCACCGGTCGCTCGTGCCCTGTTGCCCCTGGAAGCACGCGACGCCGGTGATCGCGCCCGGTGTCGACACGCTGACGGTCGCACGCTGGATCGTGACATCCCACTCGTCGCCGATCGCGTTCCAATAGAGCTCGTCGCGGTTCGGGAAGCTGTTCATCGCCGCCTGCACGGTGTAGGTGATCACGTACTCATGCACGCCGGTGACCACTTGGTCGGGGTTGCCGATCTTGATCTCGGTCTTGCCGTCCCCGGCGTCACCGATCGTGTAACGCAGGGGCGTGCTCGAGCCGTCCGTGACGCTGTCCACGCGTAGCGGCGTCACACGGTCATACGTGTCGTTGTAGTGCAGGCGCGTGGGGATGTCGCGGAAGATGCCGTGGTGCTGGGTCGAGCCGAAGTCGTAGACGATCGTCTCGACGATCGCGAGATCGCCGTTCGGCTGCACGGTGATACCGACGTCGTAGCTGCGGATCGTCTCGGATGCGCCCGCGAGTGCCGGGGCGGCGGACGCGAGCGCCCCAAGGGCGACGGCGATCAGAGCGAAGACGAGGGCGGCGATGGCGCGGCGCACGCCCGAAGCCTATGCGACGCGCGAACGGCGAGCGGGAACCGAGGTGGTCAGTGCGCGTGGGCGCCGGAGGCGCCGCCGTCGCCCTGCAAGGCGTCCTGCAGGACGTCCCAGGCGAGCACAGCGCACTTGATGCGGATCGGGTACTTCACGACGCCCTTCAGCGCGACGAGGTCGCCGAACGTATCCTCATCGGGGTCGACCTCGCCGGCCATCATCCCGCGGAAAGACGCCGCCAGCCCGAGTGCGTCGTCGACCTTCCGGCCGGTGACGGCCTCGGTCATCATCGAGGCGGAGCTCTGCGAGATCGAGCAGCCGGCGCCCTGGAACGTCGCCGCGGTCACCATGCCGTCGTCCACCGTCACCGCGACCTCGATCTCGTCGCCGCACAGCGGGTTGTTCCGGTGGCACGTCGCCGTCGCGCCGGGGAGCTCGCGCTTGTTCCGCGGGCTCTTGTAGTGATCGAGGATCACTTCCTTGTAGATGTCGTCCAACGCCACCGCAGTGCCCTTCCCTCGTGTGCCGTCAGCCTAGAGGGCGAAGATCGCCCCCGCCTTCTCCAGGCCGTCGAGCAAGGCGTCCACGTCCTGCTTGGTGTTGTACAGGTACAGCGAGGCGCGGGTCGTCGCCGGCACCTCGAACCGCCGCATCACCAGCTGCGCGCAGTGGTGCCCGGCCCGGACGGCGACGCCTTCCTCCGACAGGATCGTCGCGACGTCGTGCGGGTGCACGTCGCGGTACCAGAACGAGATCTCGCCACCGCGGACCGATACGTCCTTCGGTCCGATGATCCGGGCGCCGGCCTCGAGCAGCCCGTCGATCGCGTAGGCGGTGAGCTCCTCCTCGTGGCGGCGGATGGCCTCCATCCCGACGCCCTCGAGGTAGCGCACCGCGGCCCCGAGCCCCACCTGCTGCGCCAGGTTCATCGTGCCGGCCTCGAACTTGTACGGCGGCTCCTTGAAGGTCGAATGGTCTTGGTAGACCTCGAGGATCATCTCGCCGCCGCCCAGGAACGGATCCATCGCATCCAGCAGCTCCGCGCGTCCGTACAAACCGCCAGACGCGGTCGGCCCGAGCATCTTGTGTCCCGAGAACGTCAGGAAGTCGCAGCCCAGGATCCTGGACGTCGACAGCGTGGTGCGGCACGAACTGCGCGCCGTCGACGAGCACGAGCGCATCCACGGCGTGCGCCGCGTCGACCAGCTCGCGGAGCGGCGGGAACGTGCCGAGCGCGTTCGACATCCCCGTCACGCTCAGCATCTTCGTCCGCTCGGTCAGGAGCGACCCGAGGTCGGACAGGTCGAGCAGCCCGTCGTCGGTCAGCGGGATGTAGCGAAGCGTCGCGCCGGTCGCCTGCGCCGTGAACTGCCAGGGCACGATGTTGGAGTGATGCTCCATCTCGGTGAGCAGCACTTCGTCGCCGGGCGTCAGGAACTTCCGCCCCCAGCCGTGCGCGACGAGGTTGATCGACTCAGTGGTGCCCCGCGTGTAGACGATCGTCTCGGGGGACGGTGCGCCGAGGAACCCCGCGATCGTCGCCCGCGCGCCTTCGAACAGCTCGGTCGCCTCCTCCGCCAGCGTGTAGATCCCGCGGTGGGCATTGGCGTTGTGCAGCCGGTAGAAGTCGAGCTCCGCGTCGATCACGGCCTGCGGCTTGTGCGAGGTCGCCGCCGAGTCGAGATAGACGAGCGGACGCCCGCCGATCTCGCGTGAAAGGATCGGGAAGTCCAGGCGGATGGCCTCGACGTCGTAGGTCACGCGGCCCCGTGTTCCTCGTCATGGACGGCACTCTCGTCCAACCCGAGCTCGCGGCGGATGCCCTCGTAGCCCTTGTCCTCGAGCTGATGCGAGAGCTCGGGACCGCCGGACTTCACGATCTTGCCCTGCATCATCACGTGGACGAACTGCGGCGTGATGTAGTTCAGCATGCGCTGGTAATGCGTGATCACCAGCACGCCGAGCTCGGGCCCGACGAGCTCGTTCACGGACTCCGCGACGAGCTTCAGCGAGTCGATGTCGAGGCCCGAGTCGGTCTCGTCGAGCAACGCGATCTGTGGCTCGAGCACCGCGAGCTGCAGCACCTCGTTCCGCTTCTTCTCTCCGCCGGAGAACCCCTGGTTCACGTAGCGCTGGACCATCGAATCCTCGACGCCGAGCCGTTCCATCTGCGTCTTCATGTGCTTGCGGAACTCCAGGGCGCTCACCTGGGTGCCCTTGATGGATTGATACGCCGTCCGCAGGAAGTTCACCACCGAGACGCCGGGGATCTCCGTCGGGTACTGCATCGCCAGGAACAGCCCGCGCTTGGCCCGCTCGTCGGCGGTCAGCGCCGTGATCTCCTCGCCGTTCAGCGTCACGGAGCCTTCGGTCACGATATAGCCGGGCCGCCCCATGATCACGTTTGACAGCGTCGACTTGCCCGAGCCGTTGGGCCCCATCAGCGCGTGGATCTCGCTCTGGCGCACCGTCAGGTCGATCCCGCGCAGGATCTCCTTGCCCTCCACGGTCGCGTGCAGCCCGCGGACCTCGAGGGTCGCCGGCGTCGCGTTCGTCATCTCGTTCCTACACCTCGATCCACACGTCGTCGTCGGTCACGGTCACCGGGAACGTGGCCACCGGCTTGATCGCCGGCAGCCCCATCGGCTTCCCGGTGTTCAGGTCGAACAGCGACCCGTGCTTAGGACACTCGATCGTGCCCTCGTCCGGGTCGACCTCTCCCTCGTCGAGGAAGAAGTGCTCGTGCGAGCAGACGGCGTCCACCGCACGGAAACCGTCCTCGCCGAGGTTCACCACCGCGACCTCGCGGCCGTCGACGGCGAACCGTCGCGCCTCGCCGGCCGGCACATCGCCCGTCACACACACTTTCTGTTCCACCAGATCGCCTTGCGGAGCTCTTCCTGGATCGCGAGCTCGGCGCCGGTCCGGACCTCTTCGAGCGCGACCCGGTCGAGCACCTCCTGGAAGAACCCGGTGACGACCAGGCGCTCGGCCTCGTCGCGCGGGATCCCGCGGCTCTGCAGGTAGAACAGCGTCTCCTCCTCGACCGGGCCGACGCTCGCCGCGTGGCCACAGCGCACGTCGTTGGCCTCGATCTCGAGGTTCGGGATCGCGTCAGCCTTCGCCGAGTCGGACAGCACCATGTTGCGCGAGGTCTGCATCGCGTTGGTCTTCTGCGCGCCGGGCCGGACGTGGACCCAGCCGCTGTACACCGCGCGGCTGTGGTCGCGGAGCGCGCCCTTGTAGAGCAGGTCGCTCGTGCAGTTCTCCGCAACGTGATCCTGCACCGACCGGTGGTCGAAGTGCTGGGTCTCGTCGGCGAAGAACACGCCGAGCATCTCGCTGAACCCACCGGGTTCCGCGAGCACCGTCTCGGCCTCGGCCCGCGCGAGCGACGCGCCGAATCCGACCGCAAGCGAGCGGAAGTCGGCGTCGCGTCCCAACTGCGCGCGCTGGACACCCAGATGCGTGACGCCGGTCCCCCACTCCTGGATCGAGGCGTATCGCACGTGCGCGCCGTCGCCGACCACGATCTCGGCGATCGCGTCAGACAGGCCGCGTGCAAGGTCCGGTGAGACGTACCGGTCGATGAACGTCACCTCAGCGCCCCGGTCGGCGATCAGCAGCGTGTGCGGGAACACCGCCGACCCGTCCGCGTCGAGGTAGGTCAGCGTCTGCAACGGCATCTCGACCGCGACGTCCGGCGGCACGTACAGGAACGTGCCGCCCGTGCGGAACGCGCCATGCAGCGCGGTGAACAACGTTCGGTCGGTCGGCACCAGCGAATGCAGATGCTCGTCGACGAGGTCCGCGTACTTCTCAGCGGCGAGATCCAGATCGCAGAACACGACACCTTTGGCCTCGAGATCCTGGCCGGAGGTCGTCATCACGACGCTGGAGTTGTGCTGGAGCAGCGACGCCGCGAGCCCCTGGATCCGAGGCTCCGGCGCGCCTTCGCCATGCCCCGGGACGTGCGCGATGAAGTCGAGATCGAGCTCGGATAGGTCGGTGTAGCGCCACTCCTCCGTCTCTTGGGACGGGACCGGCAGCGCCTCGAACTGCGCGAAGGCGCGCTCGCGGATCGCGCCGGTGGAGCCGGGTGCGATCGGCAGCGCGTCGAGCGCGGCGCGATCGAAGGTCATCCGACGGAGCCCTCCATCTGCAGCTCCATCAGGCGATTCAGCTCGACCGCGTACTCCATCGGCAGCTCACGGGTGATCGGCTCGATGAACCCGTTCACGATCATCGCGGTCGCCTCGACCTCGGAAAGACCCCGGCTCATCAGGTAGAAGAGCTGGTCCTCGCCGACCTTCGACACCGTTGCCTCGTGGCCGAGCGAGGCCGTTTCGTCCTCGACCTCGATGTACGGGTAGGTGTCGGATCGCGAGTCGTCGTCGAGGATCAGCGCGTCGCAGCGCACGTTCGACTTCGCGTGGTGCGCGTCGGGCTCGACCCGGACGAGGCCGCGGTAGCCGGTGCGCCCGCCGTCCTTCGACACGGACTTCGACGTGATCACGCTGGTCGTGTGTGGCGCGGCGTGGATCGCCTTACCGCCGGCGTCGGTGTGCATGCCCTTGCCCGCGAACGCGACCGACAGCACCTCGCCGCGCGCGCCCTGACCCAGCAGGTAGATCGACGGGTATTTCATCGTGACCTTGGAGCCGATGTTGCCGTCGACCCACTCCATCACGGCGTCCTCGTAGGCGGCGGCGCGCTTCGTCACGAGGTTGTAGACGTTGGTCGACCAGTTCTGGATCGTCGTGTAGCGCACGCGCGCGCCCTTCATCGCCTTGATCTCGACGACGGCGGAGTGCAGCGAGTCGCTCGAGTAGATCGGTGCCGAACAACCCTCGACGTAGTGCACGTAGCTGCCCTCGTCGGCGATGATCAGCGTGCGCTCGAACTGGCCCATGTTCTCTGCGTTGATCCGGAAGTAGGCCTGCAGCGGGATGTCGACCTGCACGCCCGGCGGCACGTAGATGAACGACCCGCCCGACCACACCGCGGTGTTGAGCGCCGCGAACTTGTTGTCGTTGGACGGGATGATCGTGCCGAAGTGCTCCTTCACCAGATCGGGGTAATCGCGGAGCGCGGTGTCCATGTCGGTGAAGAGCACGCCGATGTCGTCCAGTTCCTTCTTGATCTTGTGGTACACGACCTCGGACTCGTACTGGGCGCTCACGCCGCCGAGGTACTTCTTCTCGGCCTCGGGGATGCCCGAGCTTGTCCCAGGTCCCCTTGATGTCTTCGGGCAGGTCCTCCCAGTTCCGCGGCCTGCTTCTCGGTCGAACGGATGAAGTAGAAGATGTTGTCGAAGTCGATGTCGGACAGGTCGGCGCCCCACCAGGGCATCGGACGGGCTTCGAAGTGCTCGCAGCGCCTTCAGCCGGCGCTTGCGCATCCAGTCCGGCTCGGACTTGAGGCTCGAGATCTCCTCGACCACGGCCGGCGACAGCCCTCGCTTGGGCTCGAAGACGGAATGGGACGGGTCCTTCCAGTCGAAGCGATAGCCCTTGATCAGTTCCTTGAGGTGTTCTTCCTGGCTGATGACCACTGCGGACTCCCCTTACACGCCGCCGTCGCGGGTGGGCAGGTACACCTCAAAGTCTATCGGAAGGGTCGGATTCGCCGCTTCCCGCGCCCGCGCGACCCCGAGCCCCGTAGGCTCGAACCTCACCGGTCGGGCGGAGGCAACGATGGTGAGCGCCGAAGGCACTGGGCAGCACACACTCACGAAGGTCCTCGCGGCGGTAGTAGCCGTCGCGGGCATCACGATCGCGGCGACCATCGGCGACTCCTACGCCGTGCGCATGATCCTGCTGGTCGTTTCGTTCGACGTCGCCGTCAGGCTCTGGCGATGGTGAGCGGGCTCCGTCAACCCATCTCGACGGGCGCGCCCACGAGCGAGCCGTACTCGGTCCACGAGCCGTCGTAGTTCTTGACGTTGTCGTAGCCGAGCAGCTCCTGTAGGGCGAACCAGGTGTGCGAGGAGCGCTCCCCGATCCGGCAGTAGGCGATGACCTCGCGGTCGCGCGCGTGATGCCCTCGGCCTCGTACAGCGCCTTGCAGCTCGTCGGCCGACTTGAAGGTGCCGTCGTCGTTCGCCGCCTTCACCCACGGGACGTTCGCCGCGCCGGCGATGTGGCCCGGCACCTGCGCCTGCTCCTGCGGGAGGTGGTCGGGCGCCAGCTTCTCGCCCCGGTACTCCTCGGGCGAGCGCACGTCGACGAACCCGACGGAGCCGATCTTCGCAGATGACCTCGTCGCGCATCGCGCGGATCTCGGGACGCTCCTCGCCCGATGAACACGTGTTCGGACTGCTCGTAGCTCGGGACATCGCTCACCAGCTCGCGGCTCTCGAGCTCCCACTTCTTGCGGCCGCCGTTCAGCAGCTGCACGTTCTCGAACCCGCGGAGCTTCAGGAGCCAGTACGCGTACGCCGCGAACCAGTTGTTGTTGCCGCCGTAGAGCACGACGGTGGTCGTGTCGCCGACGCCGGCGTCGGAGAGTAGCTCGCGCGACCCCGGCCTGGTCCTTGTAGTCGCGGCCGACGGGCGTGTGCAGGTCGGTGCTCCAGTTCCACCCGACCGCGCCGCGGATGTGGCCCTTCTCGTACGCGGTGGTGTCCTCGTCGACCTCGATCACTCGGACGATCGGGGTCGTCGAGGTGCTCCTCGAGCCAATCGGTCGATGACGAGTGCGTCGGGGTTGGCGTAGTCGGTCATGTCGTGCTCCTCCTCGGAACGGCTGGGCGGGCGGTCAGTGCGGGGTGCGCTCGACGCGCTCAGGCCGGAGCCGGACAGCACAGGAGAGATGGGATCATCGCGGCCACGAGCCCGCGGCACCGCGTTCGGATCACCGTTCCCCCTCGCGGATCTAGAAGATGCCGAGTGCCGCCTTGGCTTCGTCCGACATCATCTCGGGGCTCCATGCCGGACGGAACACGAGCTCGGGACGCACGTCGCCGAGCCCATCGATCGGCGCGAGGAACGCGCGCATCTGGTCCTCGATCATCGGACCGATCGGGCAGCCCATCGTCGTCAAGCTGTAGTGGATGTCGACGTCGCCGTTGTCTTGGATCTCGACCTCGTACACGAGGCCGAGATCGATGATATTGATGCCGAGTTCGGGGTCATAGACCTGCGTGAGCGCCTGCCGGACCTGCTCTTCCGTCACGCGTGTTTCGCCTGTCTGCGCTGGTACATCGTGCTCTTGGGTCTGGATGTCCTCGGTCATGCCACCTCCCGCCGTCCTTCCGGCATATGCTGGGTACCAGCGTACGCCAACAGGAGGGAACGGACGACTTGACTTCTATCCGTGCGCTCATCGTCGACGACCACCCGGTCACCCGGGAGGGTCTGCGGACGGCGCTCGAGCTTTCCGACGACGTGATCGTCGTCGTCGGCGAGGCGGCGACCGGCGAGGAGGCCGTCGAGCAAGCGCGCTCGCTCTCGCCCGACGTCGTCTTCATGGACGTCCGGATGCCCGGGATGGACGGGATCGAGGCGACCCGGCGGATCAAGGACGCCGCGCCTGCCACCAAGGTGATCCTGATCACGGTCGATGAGTCCCGCGGCGCGGTCTCCGAGGCGATCCAAGCGGGTGTGTCTGGCTACCTCCTGAAGGACGCCACGCCCGATGCCCTGGTCGACGCCGCGCGCAACGCGGTCGAGGGCAACGCGGTGATCCATCCCCACCTCACCAAGACCTTCATCGAAGAGGCGAGCACCGCCGGTGACGAGCCGCGGTCCACCCCGCTGTCCAAGCGGGAACGCGAGATCCTGCAGAAGGTGGCGGACGGCGCAACCACGCGACAGGTCGCCTCGGACCTCGGGATCTCGCCCCACACCGTGAAGACGCACCTCGAGCGCATCTTCGAGAAGCTCGGCGCGAACGACCGTGCCCAGGCGGTCGCGATCGCGATCCGTACCGGCATCGTGCACTAGGACGACGGTCGGGCGTCCCCCGACCGGGCCAATCTCAACCCCCGCCCGGCGGGGCCGATACCCCGACAGAGATGGCATCCACCGTGCTCGTGTGCGACGCCGAAGACGAGATCGCCTACCTGCAGTACCACCTGCTGCGGGAAGCCCCCGATCTCGTTGTCGACGTGACCTCTGACCCCTTCCAGGCGGTCGAGTCCGCTGCCCGCTCGCGGCCCGACGTCGTGACGGTCGATCTCGGATTGGATGGGCTGGGCGGGGCCGAGCTGGTCAGGCGTCTCTGCGCCTCGACCCCCGGGACCCGGGTGATCGCCCGATCCTCGACCCGCGACGCCACGGTTGTCGCGGCGGTGCTCGGCGCGGGCGCGGCCGGCTACGTCCTTCGCGACGACGGCCCCGACGCGCTGGTCGCGGCGATCCGGGCCGCGCTGACCGGCGCCGTCGTCCTGTCGCCGGTGGTCGCGAGCGGCTTCGGGACCGAGGTCGCGCGTGCGGTCGGCGAGGAGGCTCGCCTCCGCGCCGAACTGGATGAGGTGAAGTCCTCGGTGACCCAGGGAACGTCGGCGAAGGCCGACTTCCTCGGCGAACATCTCCCACGAGCTCCGCACGCCGGTGACCGTTGCGAAGGGCATCGCCTATGTGCTGCGCAACCCGGCCGTCCCCGAGGACGAGCGGGATCAGTTCCTTGGGCAGCTCCAAGCCTCGCTCGACAAGCTGATGGGGATCGTCGACGAGATCATCACGATCGCGGAGCTGGAGCGCGGCACCTTCGAGCTCGACGTCACGCCGATGGACCTGGCGCCGTTGATCCGGCATGCGGTCGACGAAGTCGCGCGCGAGTACCCACAAACCCCGATCGACGCCGTAGTCCCCGGACGAGCTCCGCGCCGTTCGCCGACGGCCCGCGCATCGGCGGCGTGGTCCGGGAACTGCTCGACAACGCCTGCCGGTACTCGCCGAACGGTCGCGGTGTCGAGCTGCGCGCCCGGATGCTCGACGAAGGGGTCGTCCTGTCGGTCACCGACCACGGCGACGGACTGGACCGCGCGATCGCGATGAAGGCGTTCGAACAGCCCTTCTCGACCGGCGAGGCGACGCTCCGCAAGGAGAAGGCCGGCGTCGGGGTCGGGCTGCACCTCGCGCGACAGATCGTCTGGGAGCACGGCGGCGTGATGTGGTCCGATCCGCTGCCCGGCGGGGGCACCCGTATCTCGTTCTGTGTCCCGATCAACGAGGGCGAGCGCCTCGCGGTTCCACCGGTCGACGCGGCGTGACGCGGCGGCATCACGATTGAACGGCCGTTCGAGCATCCATCCGTTCCCGGGCGTATCCTCGCCTCCGGAGGTTCGCCCGTGGCTCGATCGTTCGCCCTGCTCGTCGCACTCGCGCTCGGCGCCATCAGCTGCAGCACCAGCGATCCGTCACGGGCGGCGACCGGCGCGCCGGCGCCGCCCAGCGTCACCGATCCCAGGTTCACCCGCGTCTCGGCGTACGGTGTCTCGGCCGAGGTGCCCGGCGACTGGGTCGTCACCCCGGCCGACGACGAAGCCTTCGCGACCGGCGTGAGCGCCTCGCCCGCGCCGGGTCGGCTCTTGCCCGGCGAACAGGGCTTGCTCGCCACCCGCGTCGACGCCACCCAGGTCGGCGCGCCGAGCGACCTCTACTACCTCGCCGCCAAGGGGCCGGTCATGGCGAGGATCAGGGCGAACCGGCGCTGCACCGTGACCGGCGAGACGGTCTATCGTAGATCATGCGCCCGCCGCGATCACCGGCCGCGCGCAGTCCCCCGGCGACTTCGTCGCATCGGCGAAGGGCACCTGCTCGATGCATCACGAGAAGACGCGGTGGTCGTATTTCGTGGCCGCCCCCGGCTTCGGGCCTGCGCGAGCCACCGGGATCCCCGGCTCTGGCCTCTACGTCGTCATGGCCGCGACCGACGCCGCGCCGGGCTCGGGACGCGTCGCTACAGCGTCTCGTCCAGAACGTCCGCTTCGGACAGCGACGGCGTCGCCGACTTCGTGCGCGCCCTCGCGGAGACGCCCGTCTAGCGCGGGCTCCGGTCGACGAACGGCGTGCGCACCACGGTGGCGACGCCACGCCGCCCACGGATGTCGACGACCACCTCGTCGTCGATCGCCACCACATCGCCCGGCCACAGGTACGCCAGGCCGATCCCCGTCTGCAGCAGCGGCGAGAAGCTGCCGCTCGTGACCTCTCCGACCACCCGGTCCTCGATGAACACCGGGTAGTGGGCCCGCGGGATGTGCCGGCGCTCGCGCATCCGGAGGCCTCTGAGGCGGCTCGGCAATCCCTCCTCGCGCTGGCGGAGCAAGGCGTCTCGTCCGCGGAACGGACCCTTGTCCAGCGCCACCGCCCACGATAGCCCCGCCTCGAGCGCCGTCGAGGATTCGAACAGGTCCTGCCCACAGAGCGGATAGCCCATCTCCAGCCGCAAGATGTCGCGCGCCGCGAGGCCGCACGGCTCGCCGCCCATCGGCGCGACCTCTTCGAGGAGCGCCTGCCAGAGGTCCAGCGCGATATCCTGATAGGTGAAGAGCTCGTAGCCGATCTCGCCGGTGTAGCCCGAGCGGGTGACGATCACCGGCCGTCGCCGGAACCCCGACTCGGCACACCGCATGAACTTCAGCCCGGCGGCCTCCGGGAACAGCGCCTCGACGATCGACGGCGACCGCGGTCCTTGCACCGCCAGGAAGCACCAGTCCTGGTGATACATCAGGTGGACCTGCTCGGGGCTCTCGGCGTCGGCCAAGATCTGCAGGACGCGGTTCGTGTTCGAGGCGTTCGGCACGACGAAGTATCGAGCGGGCTCGAGCCGGTACACGATCAGGTCCTCGATCACGCCGCCGCCCTGGTTCAACACGAGGTTGTACTGGGCCTCGCCGACCTCGATCGCCGCGACATCGTTGGTGACGACCCCTTGGAGCAAGGCGAGGGCGCCCGGACCCGCCAGCTCCACCTTCCCGAGGTGGGTGAGATCGAACAGGCCGACCCGCTCGCGGACCGCTTGGTGCTCGGCGAGCGCGCCCGCGTACTCGATCGGCATGTTCCAGCCGGCGAACGGCCCTAGCTTCGCGCCGAGGGCGAGGTGCGCCGCCTCCAGCGGCGATCGCTTGAGCTCGATGTCGTCGGTCACGCCGGCGATGCTACGCCGGAGACGATCCGCTCGCCTGAGCGGACGGGCCATCGGCGGTAGACTTGCGTTCCGCATGGGCGACCCGTACGACGTAGTCGTGATCGGCGCCGGCACCGGCGGATATTCAGCCGCCCTGCGTGCCGCGCAACTGGGCAAACGTGTCGCTCTGGTCGAACGGGACGATCGGCTGGGCGGCACGTGTTTGTTGCGCGGCTGCATCCCTACCAAGGCGTTGCTCCAGTCCGCAGCGGTCATGGACACGGTCGAGCGCTCGTCCGAGTGGGGCATCAAGGCTGCGGGCGAGCCCGATTGGTCGGCGATCCAGGCGTTCGAGGATGCGTCGATAGACAAGCTCGTCAAGGGCGTCACGGGGCTGGTCAAGCAGCGCGGGATAGACGTCCTCACCGGCACGGCCACGCTCGGGCCGGATCGCGCGCTCACGGTGAACGGCGCAGCGGTGACCACCACGGATCTCATCCTGGCGACGGGGTCCGCGCCGCGGCTGTTGCCCGGTTTGCAGGTGGGCGGTCGCATCATGACGAGCGACGAGGCGTTACGAGCCGACCGGATCCCCGCCTCGGCGATCGTGATCGGAGCGGGCGCAGTCGGGCTCGAGTTCGCGTCGATGTATCGCTCGTTCGGCGCGGAGGTCACCGTGATCGAGGCGCTCCCCCGGCTCGCGCCGCTCGAGGACGAGGATCTGTCCAAGGCCGTCGCGCGCGCGTTCCGCAAGCGTGGGATCACGACCGCCGCGGGCGTACGCGTCACGTCGATCGTCGCGACCGACACCGAGGCGACGGTCACGTATGAAGCGGAGGGCGGAAGCCAGACGGTCAGCGCCGACATCTGTTTGGTCGCGATCGGCCGCGGGCCGGTCACCGAGGGTCTCGGCGCAGCCGAGGCCGGCGTCGAGCTCGATCATCGGGGCTACGTCCAGGTCGACGATCAGCTCCGCACGACCGTTCCGGGCATCTGGGCGGTTGGCGACGTCGCCGCGACCCCGTTGCAGCTCGCCCACGTCGCGTTCACCGAAGGCATGGCGGTCGCCGAACGGATCGCCGGCATCGACGTGCCGCCGATCGACTACCACGGCATCCCGCGCGTCACGTACAGCTCGCCCGAGCTCGCGAGCGTCGGCCTCACCGAAGCGGAGGCCCGTGACGCGGGCCACGACATCGTGGTCGAGAAGCTGGACTTCCGGGCGATCGGTAAGGCGAACATCGTCGGCGAGGGCGGCATCGTGAAGGTCGTGGCCGTTGCGAACGACGGGCCCGTTCTCGGCGTCCACATGATCGGGCCGCACGTGACCGACCTGATCGCCGAAGCCATGTTGATCACCGCGTGGGAGGCGTCGCCGAGCGACGTCGCCGCGCACATCCACCCGCACCCGACCCTATCCGAGGGCGTCGGCGAGGCGATGCTCGCGCTCGCCGGCCGCGCCTTGCACACGCTGTAGGAGGACGACCCTGGCAACCACCGTGCGCTCGGACGCCACCGCGAACGACCGGCCGCTCCCCGACGAGCGTCTGCGCGACATGCTCTATCTGCTCAAGCTCGCGCGCTACGTGGACGAACGGCTCGAGGCGCTGTACCGGCAGGGGCGCCTGCCCGGCGCGATCTACTCCGGCCGCGGGCAGGAGGGCACGCACGTCGGCACGGTCTTCGCGCTCGAGCCGCGCGACTCCCTGTTCCCGACACACCGCGACCTCACCGCCCAGCTCGCGAAGGGCCTCGACCTCAACCGCGTGCTCGCGCAGTTCTGGGGGCGCATCGACGGCTATCTGCGCGGCCGCGACGGCAATAGCCATATCGGCGACTGGGAGGGCAACCGCACCTATGCGGTCATGTCGCATCTGCCGATCGCGTACCCCGTCGCGGTCGGCGCGGCCTGGGCGTATCAGCGCGCCGGCGAAGGCCGCGTCGCGATGGCGATCTGCGGCGACGGCGCCACATCCAACGGACGCTGGCACGAGGCGATCAACTGGTCGGCGGTGCAGCGGCTGCCGGTGATCTGGGTCGTGAACAACAACCAGTTCGCGTACTCGACGCCGAACGAGAAGGAGTTCGCTGTGCCGACGATCGCGGAACGTGCCGTCGCGTATGGCATCCCCGGAGTCCGGGTAGACGGCGCCGATGTCCTCGAGGTCTTCGAGGCGGCGCGCACCGCCGTCGAGCGCGCGCGCGGCGGCGGCGGTCCGACGTTGATCGAGTCGGTGTCGCTCCGCTGGCGGGGCCACGCCGGGCACGATCCGGCGAAGTACGTGCCTGCCGAGCTGTTGGAGCACTACATGGAATCCAAGGATCCGGTGAAGAACTTCGAGGAGCGCCTGCGCCAACAGGGCGTGGTCGACGACGCGGACATCGCGGACGTGCAGGCGCGCGTCGAGCAAGCCTTCGAGGAAGCGCACGCGTACGCGCTCGCGTCGCCGTTCCCCGAGCCCGGCGACGTCGACAAGGGCGTGTGGGTCGAGGACGGCTACTGGACGTCGGAGCCCGGGCGCGGCGGCGGAACGGGGACCGGCTGATGGCGAGCACGAGGGTCGAATCCGGCGCGGCGGGCCACGGCGCCGAACCCCGGGGCAAGCGCTCCGAGGACGGGCAGGCCACCTACCTGATCGCGGTGGCCGAGGCCCTCTGGGAAGAGATGGAGCGCGACGAGCGCGTTCTCATGCTCGGCGAGGACATCGGGGTGTACGGCGGCGCGTTCAAGGTGACCGAGGGGTTCCTCGAGCGGTTCGGACCCGACCGTGTGATGGACACGCCGATCGCTGAGGAGACGATCGTGGGGTTCGCGGTCGGCGCGGCGATGGAGGGCTGGCGCCCGGTCGCCGAGTTCCAGTACTCCGACTTCATGACGAGCGGTTTCGATGAGATCACGACCGTTCTCTCGCGCTACCACTACCGGTCCGGCGTGAACACCCCAGTAACGCTCCGCGCCCCGAGCGGCGGCGGCGTGCGCGCCTCGAACTTCCACTCGGTGAACCCCGAGCCGTGGTTCGCCTACGCCGGTGGGATCAAGATCATGTGCCCCGCGTTCCCGTCGGATGCGAAAGGGCTGTTGAAGTCGGCGATCCGCGACGACAACCCGACGCTGTTCCTTGAGCACAAGGCGCTGTACCGGCGGATCAAAGAACAGGTCTCCGAGGATCCGGAGGCGCTGATCCCGATCAGCTCGGCGGCGGTCAAGCGGCCGGGCGATGACGTCACGATCGTCACCTACGGCGCGATGGTGCACAAAGCGCTCGAGGCCGCCGACACGCTGGCCGGACGCGGCGTCTCCGTCGAGGTCGTCGACCTGCGCACCGTGTACCCGATCGATGAGGAGACCGTGATCCGGTCGATCGAGAAGACGTCGCGCGCGCTCGTGCTGTACGAGTCGTTCCACTTCCTGGGGATCGGAGCAGAGGTGGCGTCGGTGATCGCCGAGAAGGCGTTCGAGCACCTCGACGCGCCGGTGATGCGGCTCGCGCCGCCCAACCATCCGGTGCCGTTCTCGCCCCCGCTCGAGGACGCGTTCCTGCCGCAGGTCGCCGACATCGAGGCGGCGGTCGACCGCCTATCCGCGTGGTGAGGAGGCCGTCGTGACGTCGATCCAGATGCCCCAGCTCGGTGAGACGATCGTCGAGGGCACGATCTTGAAGTGGCTCAAGAACGAGGGCGACCAGGTCAAGGCCGACGAGCCGTTGTTCGAGATCTCCACCGACAAGGTCGACACCGAGGTGCCCTCGCCGGTCGCCGGGACCGTGACGAAACTGCTCGTCCCCGAGGGAACGACCGTCCCCGTCGGCACCGCGGTGATGGAGATCGATGACGGCTCGGGCACGGGCGGGGATGGCTCGGCCGCTCCGGCGGCATCCGAGGCCGCGGCCGCAGCGCCGGCGGCTGCCTCCGCGCCAGCCGCGGCGCCACCGGCGCAGAGCCCACCGCCTGCTCAAGCGCCGACGCCTGCACCGGCCGCCTCCACGCCTGCGCCCGCGATGCCCGACCGCGGACCGCGCTCGAACATCCTGTCGCCGATCGTGCGCAAGCTCGCTCGCGAAAGCGGGATCGATCTTGCGACCGTCGCCGGCACCGGTGAAGGCGGCCGGATCACGAAGGCGGACGTGCTTGCCGCAACCAGCGGCGCGACTGCCCAGCCGGCGGCCTCGACCGCGACCGTGACGCCCCTTCCGTCGGTCGGCCCCGCCGCAGCTGCCGTGATGGTGATGCAGCCGTCGATGCCCGCAGGCCAGGGCGAAGAAGCCGAACCGATGTCGCACGTCCGCAAGGCGATCGCGACGCACATGCTCGCGTCGACGCAGCAGACCGCGCGGGCGTGGACGATGGTTGAGGTCAACGTCGACCGGCTGGTCCGCCTCCGCGAGGACACCAAGGAGAAGTTCCAGGCGAACTTCGGCGTGAAACTGACGTACCTCCCGATGGTGACGCGGGCGACGATCGACGCCCTGCAGCAGTTCCCGCTCGTGAACTCACGGATCGACGGCGAGAACATCGTCACTCCCCGATTCGTGAACATGGGGATCGCGGTCTCTTACGACGCCGGGCTGATCGTCCCGGTCGTCAAGGGCGCCGACGGGATGAACACCATCGGGATCGCGCGGGCGATCGCCGACCTCGCCGCGCGGGCGCGCTCACACCAGCTGCAACCCGACGAGGTGCAAGGCGCGACCTTCACGATCACGAACCCCGGCCCGTACGGCTCGCTTCTGTCCGTTCCGATCATCAACCAGCCGAACGCCGGCATCCTGTCGCTCGACGCGATCCAGAAGCGGCCGGTCGTGGTCGAGGACGACGCGATCGCGGTGCGCTCGATGGTCTACATCTCGATGTCGTGGGACCACCGGCTGATCGACGGCGAGCTCGCGACGCGGTTCCTCGCGCGCGTGAAGCACAACCTCGAGACCTGGGACTTCGCTGAGGACCTCGGGCTGTGACCGATCGCCCGACGTGGCTCCTCACCCCGGCGGGACTGATCGACTACGACGTCGCGAACGAGGCCATGCACGACCTCGCCCGGCGGCGTCTGGCCGACGAGATCCCCGACACCGTCATCGTCTTGCAGCACCCACCGGTGTTCACCGCCGGACGGCGCGCCACCGAGGACGAACTCCTGTGGGATGAGGCGACCGTGACGGCGCGCGGCGGCGCCGTCCGCCGGATCGACCGCGGCGGCTCCTTCACGTTCCACGGACCGGGCCAGCTGGTCGTGTATCCGATCCTCGGGCTTGGCGCGACGCCCGACGCAGCCGCGCACCTGCGCCGGCTCGAAGAGGTGGCCATCCGCACATGTGCCGTCCTCGGCGCAACGGTCGGCCGACGATCCGATGTGCAAACCGGCGTGTGGGCCGGCGACGACAAGGTGTGCGCGATCGGTGTGCGGCTGTTGCGAACGCGCGTCACTCTGCACGGCATGGCGCTGAACTGCGACACCGACCTGTCGTGGTTCGACGGGATCGTCGCGTGCGGTCTTCCCGACCACGGCGTCACGTCGCTCACGAGGCTGCTCGGCCGGGATGTTCCGGTGGACGAGGTTGCACCCGTCGCGATCGGGCACGTGGCCGAGGTCTTCGGGCTCGCGTTCGCGGACGCGCCGGAGGAGATCGAACGGCCGTTCCGCGCAGCCGCTGTCGCCTGAACTAGGCGGGCGCGTCGGCGAGGATCGCGAAGCGCGGCCGGTGGGTAAGCATGCCGAGCGGCCACGGTTGCCGGTGCTCGATCGCCCACTCGACATCCCGCAGACGGCCGAGCCGCAGACGTTCCCACCCCGCCTCGGCGACGGCTTCGATGAACGGCATCGGTGACTGGACGTCTTGGAGCGGCAGCGAGAGGTCGCCCGGATACGCCGCGTGGTGGTGCTCCGCGATCCCGTAGAACCGCTCCAGGGCCTGCGCGGCCAGATCGGCGACCGCGACGAACGGCCCGTCGCCACCCCACGAGCCTTCGAGCACGACCAGCCGCCCACCCGGACGCGTCACGTCTCGCCACGCGCGCAGCGCCGCGACGGGGTCGGGCACGGTCCACAGGACGTGGCGCTCCACGACCGCGTCGAAGGGTCCGGACGCCGGTTCCCCCGCGTGCCCGTGGATGAACTCGATCGATACGCCGGCCTGCTCGGCTTTGATGCGAGCGCGGTCGAGCATCGCATCCGACAGGTCGAGCCCGGTGACTGCGTGCCCGAGTTCGGCGATCAGCAGCGCGAGCGAGCCGGTGCCCGTGCCGACGTCGAGCACCCGCGCGACCGGATCCGGCAGTATGACCTCGAGTGCGCGACGCCACGCGGCGGCCTCGACCGGATCCGAGATGGAGTGCCCGACGCTGTCGTCGTAGACGGACGCGTCTTCGTCCCACCACGTTCGGATCGTGTCGTGCGGATCCATCGCGTCAGAAGAGCGCCGCAGCGAGCCGACGACGATATTCGGGGACGAGCGGATCGTCGTCGCCGAGCGCCGCGAAGGAGGTGACCAAGGCCTGCCTGGCGTCGTCGCGCTGGTCGGCGAGCGCCGCGATCATCCCCTCGAACGCCCCGCGCCAGTCGCCGCGGGTGGCGGCTTGCCGCGCCTCGCCCAGCCGCCCGTCGGCTGGCAGCGACGCCCACTCCGCGACCTCGATCCTCGCGTGCAGGTGCTCCGCCTCGGGGTCGGGCAGGTGCGGCATGATCAGCGGCCGCGCCTCGTCGATCGCACCGCGCTCGAGCAGGATCTTCGCCAAGCCGAGCGCCGCGTCCTTGTTGTCGGGCTCCTTCTCCAACGCCTCCCGGAACCCCTGCTCGGCCTCACCGAGATCGCCCGCCGCGAGCTCTTCGGCTGCCTCCTTCGCGTCGACCTCCGCCTCACTCGGCAGGATCGAATCGATGAATCGGTCGATCTCGGGCTGTGGGATCGCGCCGACGAACATGCTGACCGGCTGCCCGTCGCGGAAGGCGACGACCGTCGGGATGCTCTGCTGCCGGAGGGCCTGGAGCAGCGCGTTGCCCACCCCCTGGGCGTCGACGTCGATCTTCGCAAGCGTGAAGGCGCCGGCGCGCTTGGTCGCCGTTTCCTCGAGCATCGGGCCGAGGGTCCGGCACGGCCCGCACCAGGCGGCCCACAGGTCGACCACAACGGGGGCGGTCTTGGATCCCTCGACGACGACCTGCTCGAAGGTCTCGTCGGTGACCTCGATCACGTGTTCCATCGGGTCCATGCTACGGGACCTCCCGCGGTACGAACCGCCGGAGGCGAAGGGCGTTGGCCACGACGCTGACGCTTGAGGCCGCCATGGCCGCCGCGGCCCACATCGGCTCGATCAGCCCGAACACGGCGAGCGGGATCATGACGACGTTGTATGCGAAAGCCCAGAACAGGTTCTGCTGGATGATCCGGTAGGTCCGCCGGGAAAGCTCGAGCGCAACAGGGACGCCCCCGAGCGACGGCCCAAGCAGGTTGACGTCGGCCGCCGCTAGAGCGACATCCGTCCCGGACCCGACCGCGATCCCTACCGACGCGGCGGCGAGGGCGGCCGCGTCGTTCAGGCCGTCGCCGACGAACGCAACGCCGCGGCTCGCGTCCGTCGCTCGACGGACCGCCTCGACCTTCTGGACCGGATCTACCTCGGCCGTGACGTCCTCGATGCCGACGGCTCCCGCGACCGCCCGGGCGGTGGCGGTGCGGTCGCCGGTGACCATCGAGACGCGGATGTCCATCGCGCGGAGCCGCGCGATCGTCGACGACGCCTCGGGCCTGATCCGATCGACGACCCCGACCACGCCGATGGGCTCGCCGTTGCGTCGCACGACGAACGGCGTCGCGCCCTCTGCCGCGAGGTCGTCCACGATCCGATCGGCCGTGTCGTCGAGCCCGGGCCGACGGACCTCGATCGTGTCGGCGCCGACCAGCGCGTGCGCCCCCGCTCCAGGCGTGACGCGATGCTCGCTCGCGACCGGGATCGCGATGCCGCGCTCGTGTGACGCAGCGACCACCGCTCGCGCGATCGGATGCTCGGAACCGGTTTCGACGGCCGCGGCCAGGGCCAGCACCTCGTCGGCCGGTGTCGAGCCGAGGGATCGGACATCGGCGAGCGTCATCGCGCCCTCGGTGACCGTCCCGGTCTTGTCCAGGACCACGGCGTCGACGCGGCTCGCCGCCTCCACCGTCCCCCCGCCCTTCAGCAAGATGCCGAGCTCGGCCGCTCGGCCCGCGCCCGTGACGATCGCCGCCGGCGTCGCGAGACCGAGCGCGCACGGACATGCGATCAACACGACAGCGGTCGCGTGCACGAGCGCGGTTCCGGCCGAGACGTCCGCCAACGCGACCCAGCCCACGAACGTCGCGACCGCGAGACCGAGCACGACCGGCACGAACACCGACGAGATCCGGTCGGCCAGACGCTGCACCGGCGCCTTCGTCGCCTGCGCGGCTTGCAGCGCGCGCACGATCGCCCCGAAGCGAGTCTGGCCGCCGACCGTCGAGACGAACACCAGCAACCTGCCCTGGCCGTTGACCGATGCCCCGACGACCTCGCTCCCCGGGCCGACGTCGACCGGGACCGATTCCCCGCTCAACAGCGACAGATCCACCGACGACGTTCCCTCGAGCACGACGCCGTCCGCCGGGAGCGTCGCGCCGGGGTACACGACGATGTGCATCCCCGGGTGCAGGTCCTCGAGCGCGACCCGCCGCTCTCCGTCGCCGTCCAAGACCACCGCCTCGGACGGCATGCGCGCGAGCAGCGCGCGAGACGCGTCCCCCGCGCTCGCGCGGGCCCGCGCCTCGATCGTCTTGCCGATCAGGAGGAACGTGACGATCACGGCCGCCGTGTCGAAGTAGGCCATCGGCACGGTGCCCGCCGGAGCCGACAGCACCTGCCAGACCGAGTACCCGTACGCCGCCGACGCGCCGAGCGCGATCAGCGTGTCCATCGAGGTCGTCCGGTGGCGTGCAGCCCGGAACGCATGCACGAAGAACGGCGCTCCGGCCCAGAACACGACCGGCGTCGCGAACGTCCACGCCGCGAACGCAGCCCACGACGAGCCTGAGAACCCGAACGCAAGCACGAGCGTCGCCACCGTGCACGGGATCGCGACGATCGCTCGCCGGCGCCAGGACCGCTCCTCCTCCATCGGATCGCGGCGCTCGTCGTGCGGCCGCGCACCGTAGCCGGCGCCAGCAACGGCTCCGAGGAGCGGCGCCGTATCGACCTGTCCGTGAACCGTCGCGGTCCGGGTCGCGAGGTTCACGGCGACCGCGTCGACTCCCGGCACATGGTCGAGGGCGCGCTCGACCTTCGCCACGCACGAGGCGCAGGTCATCCCCTCGATGTCGAGGACGAGCTCGTCCGTATCGGTCACCGGCTCGCGAACCTCCCGACGGCCGCCATGAGCTCTTCGATCTTCTCGTCGCCCTCGCCCGTCGCGATGCTCTCGGCGACGCAGTGGCGTACATGGTCGTCGAGCAGACCCATCCCCACCGCGCGCAGGGCGGCCGTCACGGAGTTCACCTGCGTGAGGATGTCGATGCAGTACTTGTCCTCGTCGACCATCCGCTGCAGCCCGCGCACCTGGCCCTCGATCTTCCGCAGGCGCGACTGCAGGTCGTCCTTCTTCGATGCGTAGCCGTACATACTCAGCCCTCCGTGTCGGGGTCCATCGTTCGCTCGTCCGGCGCCAGCGCGAGCGCCGCGGCGGGGTCCGTTTTGAACCGCTCGAGGCAGCCGACCGAGCAGAAGTAATAGGTGACGCCGTCGTGCGGCCATGCGCCGGCCGCAGCGGACGGGTCGACGTCCATGCCGCAGACCGGATCTCGTTCCGTCGCTCGTTCCATCTACCCGACTATACCCTTAGGGGGTATGGGTGCCAAGCCGTGTTCAGAACCGGCGCTATGGGTACACTCGCGGGCAGTGCGAGGAAGGTGGTCGTGTCCACGCAAGTGACCCAGACGCCGCACGAGACCCTCGGGCTCACGCCCGACCACCTGCTCCGGATGCACCGTTCCATGCTCACGGCGCGTTTGATCGACGAGGCGTCGTTCCGGCAGAACCGGATGGGCCGCGCGCCGTTCGTCGTGCCGGTGTCGGGGCACGAGGGATGCCAGATCGGAACGGCCGCCGCGCTCGTGCCCGGGGTCGACGTATGGGTCCCGTACTACCGAGATCTCGGCGTCGTGTTGGTCGCGGGGCTCACGCCGTATGAGGTGTTCCTCGGGGTGTTCTCGAAGGCCGACGACCCGTCCTCCGGCGGTCGCCAGATGCCGAGCCACTGGGGCTCGAGCCGGCTCCAGATCATCAGCCACTCCTCCCCCATCGCGACGCAGGTCCCACACGCGGCGGGGATCGCCTACGCGATGCGCTATCGGGGCGAGGAGGCCGCGGTCGGGTGCTGGTTCGGTGAAGGCGCGACCAGTGAGGGCGACTGGCACGAGGGCTTGAACTTCGCTGCGATCCACAAGCTCCCGGTGTTGTTCGTGTGCGAGAACAACGAGTACGCGATCAGCGTGCGCCAGGACAAGCAGATGGCGGTCCGCGACGTGGCGAGCCGCGCCGACGGCTATGGGATGCCGGGCGTGGTGGTCGACGGCAGCGACGTGCTGGCGTGCTACGCGGCGATGCGGACCGCGCGCGACCGCGCGATCGCGGGCGACGGCCCCACGCTGATCGAATGCAAGACCTACCGGTATCTCCCGCATACCTCCGACGACGACGACAAGACCTATCGACCGCGGAGCGAGGTCGAGGAGCACAAGCACAAGGACCCGATCGACCGGTCGGCCGCGTACCTGCTGGAGCACCAGATCGCAGACGACGCCGCGCTCGAGGAGATGCGCGACGACGTGGTCGCAGAGGTGGAGGCGGCG
Organism: uncultured Actinomycetes bacterium; assembly: GCA_963792215.1. Taxonomy (GTDB): domain Bacteria; phylum Actinomycetota; class UBA4738; order UBA4738; family HRBIN12; genus AC-51. The sequence goes on along the minus strand of CAWBVL010000001.1, from coordinate 512,034 downwards.
ATCACGGCGGCGTGGGGCGCGCCCGACCCCGACCCGGCGACGGCGATGCGCAACGTGTTCGCCGACGGCGAAGATCCGGCGGCCTCGTGACCGAGACGAACCTCGTCACCGCGATCCGCGACACGCTCCACGACGAGATGGCCGCGGACGACCGACTCGTCCTGCTGGGCGAGGACGTCGGCGCGCGCGGCGGCGTGTTCAAGGTTTCGCAGGGCTTCCTGGACGAGTTCGGCGATCGCCGGGTGATCGACACGCCGCTGGCGGAATCGGGGCTCGTGGGCGTCGCGATCGGCATGTCGATGCACGGGATGATCCCCATCGCCGAGATCGAGTTCGCCGACTTCATCCATCCCGCGTTCGACCAGATCGTGTCGGAGGCCGCGCGGATGCGGTACCGGACGAACGCCGACTGGACGTGCCCCATGGTGATCCGCGCGCCGTGTGGGGGCGGGATCCACGGCGCGCTCTATCACTCGCAATCGATCGAGGCGTTCTACGCCCACATCCCCGGCCTGAAGGTCGTGATGCCGTCGACGCCGGCGGACGCGGCCGGACTGCTCCGCGCGTCGATCCGCGACCCCGACCCCGTGCTGTTCCTCGAGCACAAGAAGTGCTACCGCGCCATCACGGGCGAGGTTCCTGACGGCGACCACGTCGAGCCGATCGGCACCGCGTCCCTCGCGCGCCCCGGCGTCGACCTCACGGTCGTGACCTACGGCTACGAGCGCCACCGGTGCGTCGAGGCGGCCGACCGGCTCGCGGAAGACGAGGGCGTGCAGGCGGAGGTGGTCGATGTGCGGTCGCTCGCGCCGCTCGACATGGACACGGTGCTCGCGTCGGTCCGGAAGACCTCGCGCGCGATGGTCGTCTATGAAGACAACCGCACCTACGGCGCCGGCGCCGAGATCGCGGCGCAGATCGCCGAGCAGGCGATGTTCGACCTCGACGCACCCCTGGTCCGCATCGGCGGCCCCGACATCCCGGCGATGCCGTATGCCGCTGCGCTGGAGCACTTCTACACCGAACCAGAGCCCGACCACATCTACCGGGCGATGCGCGATCTCGCGCGGTTCTGAGGTCCTCACCCGCGCGGGCCCGCGACCATCCCCCGGAGCCCGCAACGGCGGTGCCCGGATGGGTGGATACAGGCGGTCCCCCCGCTTGTCGATGACCGAACAACGTGGGGGAACCGGCACGCACCCGCAGGCCATCGAGCCGACCGGGCCGCCGCGACGCGCTCGTCGTCGCCGTGGCCTGTGTCGGCGTGTTCGTGGCCGGCGCGCTGACCGGCGCGTTCGATCGCCTCGTGCCGCTCGTCGCGCGGACGCAGGTCGGCGACGAGCTCGTGGCGGTGTTCGTCCTCGCATCGCTCGGGATCGCCGTGCTCGCCGTGGGTGCGTCGCGCCGCGCGGCGCATGAGGCGGCGCTCCGCGCCGACGCGGACGAGCAGATCCGCTCCCTCATCGCGGAGTCCCCGGTCGTTTCGTTCACCTGGCTCCCGCAGGAACATCGCTACCGCTACGTCAGCCCGCAGATCGAGACCTTGTTCGGCATCTCCCCCGACGATCACGAGAAGGACTGGTCCGCCCAGATCCATCCGGACGATCGCGCGCGCGTCACCGAGATCTCCCGGATCGCCGACCAGGACGGCTCCACGTACCTCGCCGAGTACCGGATCATCCGGCCCGACGGCGAGGTCCGGTGGATCCACGACGAGTCCGAGTACTACGATCTCGACTCCGACGGTCGTCCGCAGCTCGCACAGGGCGTGATGTTCGACATCACCGAGCGCAAGGAGGCCGAGGAGCGCGCGGCCGCCGCCGAGGAGCGCTACCGCACGCTGGTCGAGAAGGTCCCGGCGATCTCCTACGTCTGGGATTCCTCCTTCGCGCAGGGAACGGTCCCCGCGATGTACATCAGCCCACAGATCGAGCAGGTGCTCGGGGTCGCGGCACAGGCATGGATCGACGACCCAACCGCGTGGTCCGAGCACGCCCATCCGGACGACGAGGCGCGGGTAACCACCGCGTGGAGTGAGGCGAGCGAGACCGGCGCGCCGTTCTCCGCCGAGTACCGGCTGCGCACCGCCACCGGCGAGTGGCTCTGGGTGCGCGACGAGGCGAACCCCGTCGGCCGGGGCTCCGGCGGCGGGCACCTCTACCAAGGGGTGATCGTCGACATCACCGAGCGCCACGCGGTCGAGGAGGCCGCGCGCAGTGCGGAGGAACGCTGGCGTCTGCTGCTGGAGCACCTGCCGCTCGTCGCCTATCAGATCAGTGTGAACGGCACCGATGAGGTGACGGATCGCTGGGTGGCTTCGGGCGTCGAGGCGCTGTTCGGGATCGAGGTCGATGCGTGGCTCGCCGACATCGACGCATGGGATGACGCGATCTATCCCGAGGACCGCACGGCGGTGCTCGCGGCGTGGGAGCGGATGAAGGACGACGTCGAGCCGTTCGATCAGCAGTACCGGGTGGTCCACCGCGACGGCCGCGTGCTGTGGGTGCACGACCGAGCGACCTGCACACTGCGCGACGGGGTCCGCGTGGTCGAGGGCGCCTTCGTCGACATCACCGGCTGGCGCGCGGCCGAGGCCGCACTCGCGGAGGCCGAGGGGCGGTTCCGCACGCTCGTCGAACAACTGCCGGCGATCACGTTCATCGAGGACGCGACGACGGGGGAGGACATCTACGTCAGTCCGCAGATCGAGACGATGTACGGCTACACGCCTGAGGAGTGGGGGTCCGATCCCGAGCTGTGGCAGACGCGGCTGCATCCGGACGACCACGACTGGGTCGTCGCATCCAACGCCGCCGATGACGGCGCGGATGTGTGGAGCGTCGACTACCGGTCGTTCACACGCGACGACCGGATGCTCTGGGTGCACAACGAGGCGAAGCTGATCCGGGACCCCGATGGCGCGCCGCTGTACTGGCTCGGCGCCGTGTACGACATCACCGAGCGCAAGGTCGCCGAGGAGCGACTCCGCGATGCCGAGGAGCGCTACCGCACCCTCGTCGAGCAGCTGCCGGTCGCGATCTACACCGACGCCGTCGATGAGATCGCGACCGCGCTCTACATCAGCCCCCAGTACGAAGCGCTCACCGGATACACGCCGGAGCAGCGCATGCTCAACCCCGAGCTGTGGGTGCAGATGCTGCACCCCGACGACCGGGAGCGCGTTCTCGTGGTGTCGGATGCGACGAACGACTCGGGCGAGCCCTTCGACGTCGAGTACCGCATCGTCGCCGCCGACGGCCGCACCGTCTGGTTGCACGACCACGCGGTCCAGGTGACGGACGGACAGGGACGCGGACGCTGGCACGGCGTCCTGCAGGACGTGACCGACGCCCACCTCGCCGCCGAGGCGGTCGCACGGCGAGACGCGATCTTGGAGGCGACGAGCGTCGCCGCGGCCCGGTTCCTCCGCTCCGAAGCCTGGGAGACACACCTGCCCGAGGTGCTCCAACGCCTCGGCCGGGCCGGCGAGGCGCAACGGTGCAGCGTGTATCGCAACATGACGATGCCGGACGGATCGCCGGGCGTCGAGCTCGTCGAGTGCTGGGACGTCGGCGGCAGGATGCCCGACGACGAGCCCTTCCCGTGGGTCGGCGGTGGCTTCGAGCGCTGGGTCGTCCAGCTCGCAGCGGGCCAGCCGATCCACGGCAACGTCGACACGTTCCCGGCCTCGGAGCGCGACGTGCTCACGACCGAACCCTTCCCGATCCGATCGCTGATCGTGGTCCCGATCTTCGTCGACGGTGCCTGGTGGGGCTACGTCGCCTTCGACCACACCGACGTCCACGAGCGCTTCGAGACCGAGATCGAGGCCCTCACCGTCACCGCCAGCACGCTCGGCGCCGCGATCGAGCGCGAGGTCGCCGTCGGGCGCCTCGACGAGGCCGAGACGCTGTACCGCTCGTTGATCGAGCACCTGCCCGCCGTGACGTACATCGAGGATCCGGTCTCGGGCGACAACATCTATATGAGCCCGCAGGTGCACTCGTTCCTCGGATACAGCGACGACGAGTGGGGCACGTTCGAGCAATGGCTCGGCACCGTGCACCCCGACGACCGCGACCGTGCGCTCGCCCGTGACGACGCCTCCACCGAGGACGGCACCCCGTTCCGATGCGAGTACCGGCTCCAGCGGAAGTCGGGGGACACGGTCTGGGTGCGCGACGAGGCGTACCTGGTGCGCAACCCCGACGGCTCGGAGCGCTACTGGCAGGGCGTCCTGTTCGACATCACCGCGGAGAAGGAGGCCGAGCAGCAGATCCGGCAGGCCGAGGAGCGCTACCGCTTGCTGGTCGAGGAGATGCCGGCGATCAGCTACCTCTCGGAATTGGCGCCGGCCGGCGAGCCGTGGCCGACGCGCTACATCAGCCCACAGATCGAACGGATCCTCGGCTTCACCCCGGAAGAGTGGCTCGCCGACCCGACCCGGTGGGACCGCTTGGTCCACGCCGACGACCGCGAGCGCGCCGCTGCCGCGGACCGCACGCACCACGAGACCGGCGAGCCGTTGGACATCGAGCTGCGGGTGCACGACAAGGACGGGAACCTCCTGTGGCTGCGCGATCAAGCAGTGATCATCCGCGACGACGACGGCAGCCCGTTGTTCAGCCAGGGGATCATGTTCGACGTCACGGAGCGGCGGCTCGCCGAGGAACGGCTCGCCGACGCCGAGCAGCGCTACCGCGCGATCGTCGAGCACGTTCCGGCGGCGATCTATCTCCACAGCCCGACCGACGCGATGGAGACGGTGTACATGAGCCCCCAGATCGCCGACATCGTCGGCGTCCCGCCGGATGCCTGGCTCGCCGACCCCGACCTCTGGTACCGGCTCGTCGTCCCCGAGGACCGCGAGCGCGCCCTGACCGACTTCCTCGCGGCCGTCGAGGCCGGCGAGAACTGGCGAGCCGAGTACCGGGTGCGCACCCCTGATGGCCGCACGGTGTGGATCCACGACGAGACCACGTTCCTCACCGACGAGCACGGCGAGCCGTTGCTCGTGCAAGGCGTGATGTTCGACGTCACGGAGCGCAAGCTCGCCGAGCAGGCGCTCCGCGACAGCGAGCAGCGCGAGCGTGAGGCGGCCGAACGCCTGCGGGCGCTCGACGAGATGAAGAACACGTTCCTCGCGGCGGTCTCGCACGAGTTGCGGAGCCCGCTGACGTCGATCCTCGGACTGGCGTTGACGCTCGAACGCGCGCCCGACATCAAGGGCCAGGACCGAGACGACCTGCTCGCACGTCTGGCCGCCAACGCGAAGAAGCTCGACCGACTGCTGAAGGACCTGTTGGACATCGATCGCCTGAACCGCGGGATCGTCGAGCCGCAGTACCGGGTGACCGACGTCGGGGCGATCGCGCGCCGGACGGTCGAGCACCTCGACGCGCTCGCCGGACGGGAGGTGCTCGTGCAGACCGACCCCGTCGTGATCCCCGTGGACCCGCCGAAGATCGAGCGGATCGTCGAGAACCTGTTGATGAACGCGGCGCGCCACACGGACGTGGACAAGCGGATCTGGTTGATCGTCACGCCGTACGACGGCGGCGTTCGCATCACGGTCGAGGACGACGGGCCCGGCGTGCCCGCCGACATCCGCGCGGCGATCTTCGAACCGTTCCGCCAGGGCCCGACCCGCTCACCGCACTCCCCCGGCACCGGCATCGGGCTGTCGCTCGTCGCGCGGTTCGCCGAGCTGCACGGCGGCCGCGCCTGGGTCGACGAGCGCGAGGGCGGGGGCGCGGCGTTCCACGTCGTGATCCCGGGCAAGGTGCCCGATCACGCGGAGGTCCTGCGCGAGGTCGCGCCCCCGGAGAACCCCGCGCGCGCGGACGCGGGCTAGCGGCTAGCCGGGCGCCACGTCGGCCGGACATGCCAGCCGCTGACGTATGACCTCGTAGTCGTGCAGCAGCGCCTGAGCGATCGATGCCGTCGCCTGCATCGTCGGCGCGAACGGCGTGTCGTCCCCCATCCCAGCGATCTGGTCGCGGTACGCCTGCTGCGCGTCGAGCAACGCGTTGTCTTCTGCGTCGGGCACGTCCTGGTCCTTGTGCACGGCTTGGAACGTCGGATCGAGCTTGTCAAGCGCGCCGCGCACCTCGCCCACGTTCGCGGACGGATCAGGCGTGGCGAGGAACTCGACCGTGGCCTGCAGGTTCACCAGGTCATGGCAGATCTCCGAGTTGTCCGCCGCCGAGAACCGGCCGCACGCGGTGAGCACGAGACACGTCACGACGAGCCCGGCGGGTCCACGCATCGGCCGAGCGTACACTCGACCCAGATGCCCGAACGCGCGCACAACCCGTCCGGCCGACGGCTCCACCTGCCGATCGTCGGTGTGACGAACGGGCCCGGCGTGAACCAGCCCGGTGTCCGCAAGCCGCCGTGGCTGAAGGTGAAGCTTCCCGGCGGTCCGGTCTACCGCGAGCTGCAACACCTGATGCGCGACGCCGACCTGCACACCGTCTGCGAGGAGGCGATGTGCCCGAACATCGGCGAATGCTGGGAGGCGCGCGAAGCGACGTTCCTGTTGCTCGGGATGAAGTGCACGCGCCGGTGCGGGTTCTGCGACGTCATGACCGCCAAGCCCGACGCCGTCGATGCGGACGAACCGGCCCGTATCGCGGAGACGGTCGCGCGGATGGAACTCCGGTACGTCGTGATCACCGGCGTTGCGCGCGACGACCTGCCGGATGGCGGCGCGCAGGTCTGGGCCGACACGGTCCGCGCGTGCGCCGACGCGGTGCCCGGGATCGACGTCGAGGTCCTGCCGAGCGACTTCAAGGGCGGCGAGCGAGACATCGCCACCGTCCTGGACGCCGGCCCGACGGTGTTCGCGCACAACCTCGAGACGGTCCCGCGCTTGCACGCGCGGATCCGGCCGGCGTTCGGCTACGAGCGCTCGCTCGACGTCCTGCGGTTCGCCAAGCGTCACCGGCCCGGACAGATCACGAAGTCGAACCTGATCCTCGGGATGGGCGAGCAGCCGGAGGAGGTCGTCCCCACGCTCGCCGACCTGCACGCGGCCGGCGCCGACATCGTGACGATGGGCCAGTACCTCCAGCCGACGCCCGAGCACCTGCCGGTCGACCGCTGGGTCACGCCGGAGGAGTTCGCGGCGCATGCCGCGGCGGGCGAGGCGCTCGGGATCGCCCACGTCGAGGCCGGTCCCTTGGTGCGGTCGAGTTACCACGCCGGGAAGCAGCTGCGCAAGGCGATCGAGGCGGGACGCCTGGCCGCCGCGGACGCGTAGCGCGGCCGACGCATCGCGTCGGAGCCCGTTCCGCCGGGTGGGCATGGAGGAGCCGGCCTGTAAGCCGGATCCTGTGCGCGGGTTTCCCCGCCGGCGACCATCTGTCTCGCCGGCGCTACGCGCCGGCGGCGGTCCGTTCGCCGAACCGCTGCGGTCCACCCGGAAGCTCGGGCGGGCCACCCTCGAACGCTTCCTGCTCGACCTTGCTCCGGACGGGGGTTGCCGAGCCGCGGCGGTCGCCCGCCGCGCTGGTGGGCTCTTACCCCACCGTTGCACCCTTACCGCGCACGTCGCCGCACGCGGCGGTGTCCTTTCTGTTGCCCCTTCGCGAGGTCGCCCCCGCCTGGCTCTCGCCAGCGTCCTGCCCTATGGAGTCCGGACTTTCCTCGAGCGCCGAAGCGCCCGCGGCCGCCCGGCCGGCTCCTCCGCGCCGAACGCTACCGGCTGCGGCCCTGGTCGGCCAGCCAGGTGTCGACGCCGAGGTTGGCGAGCCGGTCCGCCTCTGTGTTCCGCTCGCGCGGGACGTGCTCGTAGATCACGCGGTCGAAGTGCGTGGCGAGCTGGCGAACCTGGCGATGCAGCGGCTGCAGGTGCGCCGTCTTGACGCGGTAGCGGCCGGTCAGCTGCTGCACGAGCAGCAAGCTATCCGATCGCAAGACGACCTCTCGTGCGCCGACGGCCTCGGCGGCCTCGAGACCGCGGATCGCGGCCGTGTACTCGGCGACGTTGTTGGTCGTCTCGCCGAGCCCCTCCGCGACCTCGGCGAGCACCGCACCCTCGGGGTCGACGACGATCGCACCGGCGCCGGCCGGACCGGGATTGCCTCGGGCCGCGCCGTCGGTGTTCACGATCACGCGGACCGGCGCGTCGGTCACAGGACCAAGATCCTGCGGCAGTGCTCGCACCGCGGGATCCCGTCGGTGGATCGGACCTGCGACAGCTCGACCGCCGACAGCTGCTCGTGGCAGCCCTGGCAGACGCCCTCGACCAGCGCGGCTGCGCCGACGCCCTTCTTCTGCCGGCGCAGCTCCTCGTAGAGCTCGAGCACATCGGGATCGATGGTCGCGACGGCGGTGGGACGTTCGGTCTCACGAGCGGCGAGATCGGCCTCGGCGGTGGTCAGCTCGTCGCCGGCCGCTGCGCGCAGCCGGTCGGCCGCCTCGCGGAGGTTCGTGGCCGTCTCGGCGGCATCTTTCTCGGCTGCCGCGAGCGTTTCGCGGCGCTCCATGATCGCGAGTTCCTCGTCCTCGCGGTCGGAGATCCGCCGACGGAGGTTAGTGATCTCGTGGCCGATGGCCTCGAGCTCGCGCGCGTTGGCGACCGCGCCGCTCGCCATGCGTTGCTCCTCGGCCGCCGCCTTCTGGCGGAGGGAGTCGACGTCGTGCTCGAGCCTGCGGGTGTCGCGGTCGAGCGCGTCGAGCTGGAGCTTGATCTCACCGAGCTGCGCCTCGGCGGCGTCGGCCTCCCGGACGGCGGCCGCCAACTCCGAGCCGGCGGTCAGGGTCGCGATACGAGCGCGGAGGCGGTCGATCGCGGTGTCGAGCTGTTGCAGCTCGAGGAGATGTGCCGTCGCCCCCATCGGCGGGCAAGCCTAGCCGATGGGGGCGGCGACAGAGCCGTTACGACGTGACGGGTGGCGCGGGCGGTGGCGGCGCGACCATGCTGCTGCCCGCGTTCGGCGCCGACGGACCCCGATAGGTCGAGCTCCCCCAGGCCAAGATCGCTAAGAAGATCCAGCTCAAGAAGATCAACCCGAGCGTGAAGCCGACGCCGTGGCCAAAGCTCTTCGAGAGTTCGTTGTAGACGATGATCAACACGATGAGGCTCGCGATCGGGATGAAGATCCAGATCACCCACCATCCCGGCCGGCCCACGACCTTCAGCAGGATGTAGAAGCCGTAGATCGGGACGAACGCGCCCCACGCGGGGTCGCCGTTCGGACCTGCCTTCTTGAAGATGAAGTACGTGGGCAGGCCGATGATGACCCACAGCACGATGAAATAGAGCAGCAGCACGCCGAAGCTCGTGCCGCCGCCCGCGCTCGTCGTCGTGGGCGTCTGTGCAAGGAGCAACATGGTTCCCCCCTTCCGAAAGGTTCGAGGGAACCCTGGCATGCGGCCGCGGCCTGAGCAACGACCTACGGCGAGAACGACATGCTGTTGTACGCGTTGCTCGTGGACTGCCCTAGGAACTGCACCGCAACGAACACGACCATCGCGATCAGCGCCAGCATCAGCGCATACTCGATCGCCGTGGCCCCACGGTCGTCACCCAGCAGGGCCAGCACGTCGCGGAGATGCGCGCGAACACGCTGCACCACCATCACCTCCATCCCCCGAGCCGGCCGAGGGGGATCGCCCGTCTCACCGGGCGAGCGACCCCACCGCGCCGTCTTACCATGAACATCGGCCCCGGGCATCATCCGTCTTGAGCGCCCCGATAGGCTGCGCGGCGTGCGCGGCGAGGCGAGCGGCAAGGTTGCCCTGGTCACCGGCGCCGGTTCGCCCACGGGGATCGGCTACGCCACAGCCCATGTGCTCGGCCGAGAGGGAGCCACGCTCGCGATCGGGTCGACCACGGATCGGATCCACGAGCGAGCGGAGGAACTTCGAGCCGCCGGCTTCGTGGCCGAGGGATTCCCCGCCGATCTCACCCACCGTGACGCCGTCGAGGAGATGGTCTCGCGGGTGCGCGAGCGCTTCGGGCGCATCGACATCCTCGTGAACAACGCCGGGATGGTCGCCGTCGGCGACCCCCAGGGCCAGGACGAGACGTTGTTCATCGAGGTCGACGCGGGCGCGTGGGACGCACAGCTCGACCAGACGCTGGGCACGGCGTTCAACGTCACGCGGTCGGTGGCGCCGTCGATGGTCGCCCAAGGCTGGGGACGGATCGTGATGGTCTCGTCGGTGACGGGGCCGCTCGTCAGCGCGCCCGGCGCCCCCGCGTACAGCGCCGCGAAGGCCGGGATGGACGGGCTGATGCGCGCGGTCGCGATCGAGGCCGCCGCGAGCGGCGTGACGGTGAACGCCGTGCAGCCCGGCTGGATCGCGACGGGGTCGCAGCTCCCCGACGAGGCCGATGCCGGGCTGCACACGCCGCTCGGCCGCTCCGGGACGCCCGAGGAGGTCGCCGAGGTGATCGCGTTCGTCGCGAGCGACCGTGCGAGCTACCTCAACGGGGCGACGATCGTGGTCGACGGAGGCAACGTGATCCAGGAGATCAAGAGCTAGCCGCGAACGCGCGGCCGAGGAACGCGATCTGGGCGGGCGCGACGACGCGCCACGAGTCGCCGTTGTGACATCCGCGGAACCACGACCCTTCCGGCGGATCGGGCAACGCCGCGACGAAGGCGCGATCGTTGCCGTAGAACGGGTCGGCGGTTCCACAATCGATGCGGACCGGGACGTCTGCCAGACGCGTCGCACCGGTGATCACGTCGTGCGCCGCGAAGTCCGCGGCCAAATCGAATGCGTCGCCTGGCCCCGCGCGCATCTCGTCGAAGCTCTGGAAGATCGCCGGGCTCGCGACCACCACCGCGGCGAACCGCGATGGGTGCTCCTCCGCCGCGAGCAGCGCCCCGTAGCCGCCCATCGACCATCCGACCAGCGCGACCGGTCCGCGCGCGAGCCCGGAGCGACGGGCGAGCATCGGCAGGAAGTCGTGGAGCAGCATCGCCATACGATCTTCGCCGCTCACGCGCGGATGCCAGTACGACGCGCCGCCGTCGACGGACGCGAGCGCGAACGGCGCGACCGTGCCCGCCGCGACGGCTTGCGCTTCGAAGTCCGGGAAGCACGTCGACGTCATCGTGTCCGCCGTCGAGCCGCTGCGGCCCGGAAGCAGCACCGCGACCGGCGCGTCACGCTGTGCGAGTCCGGGCGGCCGCACCACCGCGTACCCGACCGGACCCGCAACGGTTGGCGATCGGAACGTTCCCTGCTCGACGGGCCATCCGGCGCTCGGCGGGATCGGACCGGGGTCGCCGCACGCGCCGGTCACGTCGTTCCAGATCGCGCGCGCCGGGATGCGGCCGCTCCGGATCCCGACCGCGGTTGCGATCGCGGCGGCGCCCAGGCCGCCTGCCCCGAGAAGGAACGCGCGCCGAGGGATCGAGCGTGCCATCGGCCGCGACCGTATCCCCCGTCGATATCCTCCGACCGTGGCCGTGCAGAAGCGTCACATCATCCTCATCGCGATCGCGGCGATCGTGGCGTTCACGTGCGTGCGGCTCGGGTTCTGGCAACTCAACCGGCTTCATGGACGGAAGGACGTCAACGCGATGCTGGAGGCGCGCGGGGCCGAGGCGCCGGCGCCGATCACGTCGCTGCAACCCGACGCGATGCCGTACCGGCACGTGACGGTCACCGGTACGTACGACCCGGCGCACGAGCAGATCCTGTCGGGCCGGACGAGCGATCAGGGAGACCCGGGCAACCTGGTGCTCACGCCGCTCGTGCTCGGCAACGGGACCGCCGTGATCGTCGATCGGGGCTGGGTGCCGCTCGAGACCGAGACCCCACCCGTCGCCGGGGCGGCCGCGGCCCCCACCGGGAAGGTGACGGTCACCGGGCTCGCCCTCCCGCCGGATCAGGTCTCCGACCCACCGGTGAACCCGTCGCCGTCACTCGTCACGCGGATAGACCTCGGGCGGGGCGACCTTCCGTACGCGGTCCTGCCCGTCTACGTGATGCTGCAAGCACAGCAGCCGGCGCAGGCCCAACCGGAGATCTTGGCGCCGCCCGGATTCGACAACGGGCCACACCTGTCCTATGCGATCCAGTGGTTCTCGTTCGCGACGATCGCCGTCGCGGGCTGCGTGGTGCTGCTCGTCCGCGATCGTCGCGGGAATAGCGACGAGCCCGCTCCCGTTGTCTGAGCCATGCCCGCCATCACCCCAGCAGACGCCACGATCCTTCGCCGGATCAACGCCGCAGAGGACGCGCCGACGCGCGCCGTCGTCGAGATCGTCGACGCCCCGTCGTTCCTGGAGGGCGAGGGCTTCAAGGTGCGACGCCCGACCGCGGGACTCGACCTCTCGCTGGGCCGACCCCTTCCTGCTGCTCGACCACATGGGCGCCGTGGAGTACGCGCCGGGCGAAGCCAAGGGCGCGCCGGACCATCCGCACCGTGGCTTCGAGACGGTGACCTACATGCTCGACGGCCGGATGCGGCACCTCGACTCGCACGGCGGCGGCGGCGTGATCACCGACGGCGCCACGCAGTGGATGACCGCCGGATCTGGCGTCGTGCACTCGGAGATGCCGACCCAGGATCTGCTCGACGGCGGCGGCCTGTTCCACGGGTTCCAGCTCTGGGTCAACCTGCCCGCCGAGCAGAAGTGGCTCGACCCGCGCTACCAGGACCTCGAGGCCAATGAACTCGGGCTCGTCGCGTCCGACGATGCCGGCGCGATCGTTCGGCTGATCGCCGGATCGCTGGGCGGCGTGCAGGGACCGGGCGATACGCAGACACCGATCACGTACGCCCACGCCACGCTCGCGCCGGGCGCGCGCCTGCGGACGGCATGGCGTCCCGAGTTCAACGCGTTGATCTACGTCGTGTCCGGCCAGGGGTCGGTCGGCGGCGAGCGCCGCCCGATCCGCGAAGGACAGATCGCCGTGCTCGGCCCGGGCGAGGCGATCGAGCTCCGCGCAGACGTCACGCAGGACGCCCCCAACGCGGCCGGGATGGATGCGCTCTTGCTCGGCGGCCTGCCGATCCGCGAACAGATCGCCTGGTACGGCCCGTTCGTGATGAACACGCGCGACGAGTTGATCCAGGCGGTGGAGGACTACCAGTCCGGCCGTATGGGCGTGATCCCGCCCGAGCTCAGCCGCACCTGACGCTCAATCCTGGTTCCGCATCGACTCCGCGGCGAACGCGAAGTACTCGTCGAACCGCTGCCGGAGCTCCGCCGGTGGATCCAGCGAGTCGAGCGCCTCGCGCATGTGCGTGAGCCAGCGGTCCCGCGCGTCCGGTCCGACCGCGAACGGCGCGTGCCGCATGCGCAGCCGCGGGTGTCCACGCTCCCGGCTGTAGGTGTCGGGCCCGCCCCAGTACTGCGCCAGGAACAGGGTCAACCGGTGGCGCGCGCCCGTCAGGTCATCGGGCTCGGGATAGAGCACCAGCAGGTCGTGATCCGCGGCAACGCCCTCGTAGAACCGATCGACCAACGCCTCGAAGAACGGCATGCCGCCGGCGGCCTCGTACACGGTCTGCTCCTGCACGACGCGCAGTGTACGGAGGGTCGGTCGTTGGGTTCGGTCGCCGCCGGCGTCCGCTGTCCCGGGGACAAATACGGACCTGTCCCCAGAGAAGGCTCAGCTTTTCCCCGCGAGCGGCAACCTGGCAGATAGAAGAGGTCGCGCAGGTGGCCCGGTTTCGGCTGCCCCTAGCGCAGTCGTCCGCGGCACACGGGTAGGCCGGTTGCACGTGATCATTGGTGTACCGCCCGAGACAGTTTTGAATCACGGATCGCAAGCACCGTCCTGCGGTGCGAACGAGGCACGCTAGCGAGCGTCACATCGGACCGAGCCGTCCAGTGCCTCGACCACGAATTTGTCCACGTCACTGCTCCATGCAGACACGTCGAACGAGGCGCCCGCTGAGGCGGCCAACGTGTCGATCGAGCGAATGACGAGAGGTTCGGTCGGCCGGCACGAAACGACATCCGCATCCGACATCCGAAGGAACCAGGCCGCGTTCGCACCTGTGATCGTCGCGGTGCCATCGGGCTCGAGCAGAACGGCGGTCGCCTCATCGAGCCCGATCCCGCGGATCTCGTCGGTCCAGCCGTCGGTGAGCGCTCTCGCCATGAAGACGAGGAGCCGACCGAGGCGAGCTCGCTCAGAGAGATGCGAGTCGGTGATCGTCGCCTCGAGCCCCGGCAGCGAGATGAACCCGCGTGCGAGTCGCACCCGGTCGTCGAACGGGTCGGCCAGCGCTTCGTCGGAGGTCACGGTGCCGCGCTCGGCGGTGAACGCGGCCTCGCCGAGCACCGCGAGGCCCGCGCTGATCCCGCCCACGGGCACCCCCGCCGCGACCGCGTCGTTGACCGCCCGCTGGATCGGCGTTCCCGTCCAGACGCGGACGTAGTCGAACTGGTCGCCGCCAGCGATGAACAACCCGTCGGCGTGCGCGATCGACTCGATGACGAACGGATCCTCGGCCGCAGCGGGGTCGGTGAGCTGCAACGTCTGGAACGAGCGAAGGCCTGCGAGGTCGCGAAGCCACTCGTCGTATCCCTCGTCCGGCGACGCGCGCAGGACCACGATGTCGCCGTGACCGGCGCGCTCGAGGAACCATCGCCAGGCGTCCTCGACGTCTTCGGCGCCACCCTCGAGCATCGCGCCGCCCACCAGGTTCGACCTGCGGCTCACGGGTGTTCCGCGCACCCAGGAGCGGAACCCCGGTCCTTCGCGGAACACCGGCTCCGTCGATGTCGGTCACCCGCACACCTTAGGATGCGCGGATGCGAACCATCGTCGTCCTGCTGCGCGGGATCAACGTCGGCGGGCGGAACAAGATCGCGATGCGCGACCTCCAGCAGACGTTCGCTGATCTCGGCTTCGAGGAGCCGACCACGTTCATCCAGAGCGGCAACGTTGTCGCCGGCACGCGGAAGGCGAACGGGCCGGCCCTTGTGCGCACGATCGAGCGCGGTCTGTCAGACGCGTTCGGCTATCACGCGCGCGTCGTGGTCCTCGACCTCGATCAGATGAAGACGGTGGTGCGACAGATCCCGAAGGACTGGGACGTCGACGACGCCTCGATGCGCTACAACGTGATCTTCACGACCTCGGCGCTCACGCCGAAGGAACTCGCCAAACACGTGACGCCGAAGCCCGACATCGAGGCGGTGAAGGCCGGGACGTGCGCGCTCTATTGGTCGGCTCCGTTCGAGACGCTGACAAAGACCGCGATGATCAAGCTGAGTGGGCACGCGGACTACGGCGAGCTCACGATCCGGAACCTGCGCACCACGCAGAAGCTGCTCGACCTGATGCAGGCGCACCCCGCCGGCTGACGCCGGCGTCAGCTCTTCCCGCCGCCGAACAGCCGGCGGAAGAACCCCATGATCGTGGCCCATAACGCTGCGAGGCCAAGGCCGATCCCGCCGACGGGTTTGGCGGCCGCGGCCGCCGGGGGCGTCGCCGCCTGCGCTGCGCCGGACGAAGCCGCCGCGCCCGTCGCGGCAGACGCGGCCGCTTCCCCAGCCATCCCGGCCTGGAGGCAGTTGGCGAACTGCTGGGTCAGCTTCTTCGAGATCTCCGGGAGCAAGCCGCGGGACATCTGCGCCGCCGCTCCGCTCAGCGTGATGTCGGCCTGCATCTTCACCGTCGTGCGGGCCGGATCGGCGGTCGGCTCGAGCCATGACGTGACCGACGCGTTCGCGGCACCCTTCCCCTTCTGCTCCATTCCCTTGGCCTTGAGCACCACGCGGTGCGCGGCGTCGTTGCGTTCCTCCATCGAGACGGTGCCCGCGAACGACATCGACACCGGCCCGAACTTCGCGTGGACCGTTCCCTTCCAATTGCGGTCGTCGATCGTCTCGGTCAGCTCGGCGCCCGGCATACACGGCGCGATCTTCTCGACGTCGAGCAGGTGGGCCCATAGCGCGTCGGCGGGCGCCGCAACGGTGAACTCGTTCTCGATCTGCATCCGTCAGGCCTCGGTCGCGACCGGGACGAAGGCCGCGGGGTCGGCGGTGAACCGCTCGAGGCACCCTGCGGAGCAGAAGTAGAACGTGCGGCCGTCGTGTGTCGTCGCGTAGCGGGCGGTCGCGACATCGACCGTCATGCCGCACACCGGGTCGATCGCCTCGTGCCGCGGTTCGGCAACCGGCGGCGGTTCCAACTGTCCACCCGCGCGGAGCTGCACGAGCTCGGCGAGGATCGCGACCGCGATCTCCTGGTTCGGGATGTGGCCGAGGTCCAGACCCGCCGGCGCATGCACGCGGGCCAACGCGTCCTCGGCCACGCCTCGATCGCGCAGATAGCCGAGCACCGACTCCGCGCGCTTGCGGGACGCGACCAGTCCGACGTATCCGGCGGGTGTCTCGAGGGCGCGCGTCAACGCGTCCTCGTCGTAGTGACCCTGGGTCGCGACGACGACGAACGACCCCGCCGAGACGACCGCGGCACCGAGGTCGAGCGACGTCACCACCGACGGCGCGTCATGCTCGTCGGCGCTGCCGCCGTCATCGACCACCACGGCGCGCCAGCCCAGCGCGTGCGCCATCCGCGCGAGCGCATCGACGGCCGGCGACCGGCCGATCACGACGAGATGCGGCGACGGCAGGACCGGTTCCACATAGACCTCCAACGCTCCCTCGCTCTGGCAGGCGATCGGGATCCGGATCATTCCCGCGCGCGCCTCGGCGGCCTCGAGCTCCTCCGGGGTCCCGAGGAACAGCACCCGCGGCGACCCCTCGCCCATCGCCTTCAACGACTCCCGGATCACCGTGGGCTCGGCGCACGCGCCGCCCAGCCACCCGTGGATCGCTCCCTCGCGCGTGATCAGCGCGGTCGAACCCGGCTTGCCCGAGGACGGCGCGCGGCTCCACACGACGGTGGCCAGCACGAACGGCTCGCCCCGCCGTGACAGCGTGGCGCCGAGCTCGAGCAGATCCGGTTTCACGCCTTGGCGGCCTGCGCGTCCTGGATCGCCTGCCACACCTTCGCGGAGGTCAGCGGCATGTCGATGTTGGTCACACCGAACGGCTGCAGGGCGTCGATCACCGCGTTGACGTAGGCGGCCGGCGACCCCACTGTCGCCGACTCCCCCACGCCCTTCGCGCCGATCGGGTGGTGCGGCGACGGCGTCACGGTCTCGCCGAGCTCGAACTTCGGCGTCTCCCATGATGTCGGCAACAGGTAGTCGGTGAAGTTCGACCCGATGCAGTTGCCGTTCTCGTCGAACGTGATCTGCTCCATCGCCGCGATGCCGTAGCCCTCGGTCAGCCCGCCGTGGATCTGCCCCTCGACGATCATCGGGTTGATCCGCACGCCGCAGTCGTCGACCGCGACCATCCGCTGGACCTTCCAGACGCCCGTCTCGATGTCGACCTCGACGGCGACCACGTAGGTCCCGAACGGGAACGTCAGGTTGGGCGGGTCGTAGTAGAACGACCCCTCGAGCCCGGACTCCATCCCGTCGGGGAAGTTCGTGTACGCGGCGAACGCGACGTCTTGGATCGTGACAGCCTTCTCGGGCGCGCCCTTCACCGTGAAGTTCGGACGAGTGAAGTCGACGTCGTCCTCGTCGACCTCCAGCAGGTGCGCGGCGATCTTCCGCGCCTTCTCCAGCACGCGGCGCGACACCATCGCCGTCGCCGCGCCGACCGTCGGCGTCGACCGCGACGCGTACGTGCCGAGGCCATACGGCGTGTTGTCCGTGTCGCCGTGCTGAACCTTGATGTCCTCGGGCTGGATCCCGATCTCCTCGGCGACGATCTGGGCGAACGTCGTCTCGTGGCCTTGACCCTGCGTGATCGAGGAGATCTTGAGGATCGCCTTGCCGGTCGGGTGGATCCGCAGCTCCGCTCCATCGTTCATCTTGACGCCGATGATGTCGTAGTCCTTGTGCGGCCCGGCGCCGACGACCTCCGTGAACGAGGCGAGGCCGATCCCCCAGTACTTCCCCTGGGCGCGCATCTCCTCCTGTTCGCGGCGAAGTTGGTCGTAGCCGATCATCTCGAGCGCCTTGTTCATCGCCCCTTCGTAATTGCCGGAGTCGTAGACGAACCCGGTCGCCGACTCATACGGGAAGGCGTCTTCGGGGATGAAGTTCTTCTTCCGGATGTCGACCGGATCCATCCCGAGCTCGTAGGCGGCGTTCTGGACCAGCCGCTCGATCATGTACGACGCCTCGGTGACACGGAACGAGCACCGGTACGCAACGCCGCCGGGCGCCTTGTTCGTGTAGTACCCGTCGGCAACGACGTGCGCGGTCGGGAACGTGTAGGAACCGGTGACGATGTGGAACAACCCGACCTTGAACTTCGACGGCTGCGCGTCGGCGTAGAACGCGCCTTCATCGGCGAGCAGCGACGTCCGCAGGCCAAGCATCGTGCCATCGTTCTTGAGCGCGATCTCCCCGTGCATGTGGTAGTCGCGGGCGAACCCGGTCGAGATCAGGTTCTCGCTGCGGTCCTCGACCCATTTCACGGGGTGACCGAGCAACAACGACGCCGCGGTCGCGACGACGTACCCCGGGTATACCGGCACCTTGTTGCCAAACCCGCCGCCGAGGTCCGGCGAGATGACTCGGATGTTCTCCTCGGGAAGACCCGCCACCAGCGCGAACACCGTACGGATCAGATGCGGCGCCTGCGAGGTCATATAGATCGTCGCTTGCCCCGTGGCCGGATCGACGTCGGCGATGCACCCGCACGTCTCGAGCGGCGAGGGGTGTGACCGGGGGTAGAAGGTGTCGAGCGACACCACTTTGTCTGCCTGCGCAAAGGCTGCGTCCGTGGCGTCCTTGTCGCCGGATTCCCAGTGATAGATGTGGTTGTCGGTTTGGTCTTCCTTCTCGTCGCGGATCACGGGTGCACCGTCGGCCGCCGCGCCCTGCGGGTCGATCACCACGCCGAGTGGGTCGTAGTCGACCTGGATCAGGTCCACGGCGTCGCGCGCGATGTAGGGGTCGGTCGCGATAACGGCCGCGACCTCCTGGCCCTGGAACCGCACCTTGTCGGTGGCGAGCACCGCTTGCGTGTCACCCGAGAGTGTCGGCATCCAGGCGAGATTGTGCTGCGCCATCAGCTCGCCGGTCACCACCGCGATCACGCCAGACATCGCCGACGCGGCAGAGGTGTCGACGCTGTTGATCGTCGCGTGCGCGTACGGGCTGCGGAGGATCGACATGGAGAGCATGCCGGGGAGCTGCATGTCGTCGATGTAGTTGCCGCGCCCGCGGATGAAGCGGTCGTCCTCCTTACGCTTGACGCTGTGCCCGATGCCGCGGATCTCGTCGGTCGCTTGAGCCATCACGGCCTCCTTAGGCGCTCGCGGGGACAGAGGCGTCGCGCGTGGCGGCGGCGGCCGACTGGATCGCCTTGACGATGTTCATGTACCCGGTGCACCGGCAGACGTTGCCCGAGATGGCCCACCGCACGTCCTCGTCGGACGGGTCGTCATTCTGCTCGATGAGCGCGGAGCCGACCAGCATCATCCCCGGCGTGCAGTAGCCGCATTGCAGCCCGTGCTCCTCCTTGAACGCGGCTTGGATCGGGCTGAGCGCGCCGTTCGCCATCAACCCCTCGACCGTCGTAACCGAGCGTCCGTCGGCCTGCACACCGAACATCGTGCAGGACTTCACCGGTTGGCCGTCGAGGAGCACCGTGCACGCACCGCACCCGGAGGTGTCGCAGCCGATGTGGGTGCCGGTGAGCCGAAGGTCCTCGCGGATCATGTGGACCAAGAGCTCGCGTGGCTCGACGTCGAGGGTGTGCTCGCTGCCATTGACCGTGACCGTGACCTGCATCGCTGGCTCCTCTCCCTATGCCGCGGTCGCGTCGTCGCGCGCTTGCGCGAGTCCTCGGCGGACGTAGACCTCGATCATGTGGCGCTTGTACTCCTCGGGCCCTCGGACGTCGCTCACGGGCGATGCGATCGCGGCGGCCTTGCGGCCGGCCTCCGCGAAGGCCTCGTCGGTTGGCTCGGCCCCGGCGAGCGACTGCTCCGCGTCGGTCGCCTGGAGGTTCTTCAACCCGACGCCGGTCAGGCCGATGCCCGCGCGCCCGATCGACCCGTTGGACATCGACAGCGCGACGGCAACACCGACCGTCGCCCAGTCGCCGACCTTGCGTTCAAGCTTCAGGTAGGTTCCGCCCGAGCGAGGCGGCGGGGTCGGCACGGTGATCTCGGTGACCAGCTCGTCGGGCTCGGCGCTCGTGGTGAACGTGTCGACGAGGAACTCGCCGATCGGGACAACACGCTCGCCGCGAGTGCCCGTCAGAACCACCGACGCGTTCATCGCGAGCATCGTCGAGGCGAGATCGCCGGCGGGGTCGGCGTGGCTGAGCGAGCCGCCGATGGTCCCGAGGTTGCGCACGATCGGGTCGGCGATCTGCGGGGCCGTGTCGGCGACCGTGGGATAACGCTTCCGCACCACATCCGATGCGGCCAAGGCCTTGTGACGGACCAGCGTTCCGAGGTGCAGCGCGCCGTCGCGCTCCTCGATCCCATCGAGGCCGGGGATCCGGTTGATGTCGACGAGGTGCCCGGGCGTCGCGAACCGGAGCTTCATCATCGGGATCAGGCTCTGCCCGCCGGCAAGGACCTTGGCGTCGTCGCCGTGCTGCGTCAGCAACGCGAGCGCCTCGTCGAGGGTGTCCGCCCGGTGATACTCGAAGGACGACGGCAGCATGCAGCTCTCCCTTCTGGGGGGTGGCCGCGTCGGGCGCGGCCGACCGCTCCATATCAACACCGTTACCGACATCGGGCAAACCGGTCTGGCACAACGGTGTCCGAACGAGCGGGTAGCGTGGTTCATCCGTGGACCCCGCGACCTTCTCCCCCGCCGCGCAGCGTTGGTTCGAAGGCTCGTTCGACGCGCCCACCGACGCCCAGCGCGGCGCCTGGCCGTCCATCGCCGCTGGCGACAACACGTTGGTGCTGGCGCCGACGGGTTCCGGCAAGACCCTGGCGGCGTTCCTGTGGGCGATCGACCGGCTTTCGGCCTTGCCGCCCCCGGAGACCGAACGCCGCACCCGGGTCCTCTACGTCTCTCCGCTGCGTGCCTTAGCGGTCGACGTAGAGAAGAACCTCCGGAAACCGCTCGCGGGCATCCAGCAGGCCGCGGACGAGCTCGGGACCCCGCTCGCACACGTGCCCACGGTGGGCGTGCGAACCGGCGACACCGACGCGAGTGAGCGCCGCCGGCTGCTCCGCCATCCGCCGGACATCCTCATCACGACCCCCGAGTCGCTGTACCTCTTATTGACCTCGTCCGCCCGCGAGACGCTCCGCGGGGTCGAGACCGTGATCCTCGACGAGATCCACTCCGTGGCGGCGACCAAACGCGGCGCTCACCTGATGCTGTCGCTCGAGCGGTTGGAGGCCGAGACCGGCCGGCCGGTCCAGCGGATCGGGCTCTCGGCCACGCAACGGCCGTTGGATGAGATCGCCCGGTTCCTGGGCGGCTTCGCAGAACCCGGACGACAGCGCGATGTGACGATCGTCGACGCCGGGGTGCGCAAGCAGCTCGATCTCGAGGTGATCGTCCCCGTCGACGACATGACCGAGTTCGCCCGGCCGAGCGACACGCCAGAAGGCGGCGTCGACCGCTCCTCGATCTGGCCGTCGATCCATCCGGTGCTCCTCGAGCTGATCCGCGCGCACCGCACGACGATCGTGTTCGTCAACAACCGGCGGACCGCCGAGCGGCTCGCGACAAGTCTGAACGAGCTCGCGGATGCCCAGATCGCGCGCGCCCACCACGGCTCGCTCGCACGCGAGCAACGCGTCGGCGTCGAGGAGGCGCTGAAGCACGGCTGGCTGCCCGCGATCGTCGCGACGTCGTCACTCGAGCTCGGGATCGACATGGGCACGGTCGATCTTGTGGTTCAGGTCGAGGCGCCGTTGTCGGTCGCGAGCGGGCTGCAACGGATCGGCCGCGGCGGCCACCAGGTCGGGGCGCCAAGCGTCGGCAAGCTGATCCCCAAGTTCCGCGGCGACCTGTTGCAGATGGCGGTCGTCGCCGAGCGGATGCTCGACGCTGACATCGAGGCGACGCACTACCTGCGCAACCCGCTCGACGTGCTCGCCCAGCAACTGGTCGCGATGTGCGCGGTCCGTGAATGGCGCCTCGACGACCTCCGGGCAGTCGTGCGCCGCGCCGCCTGCTTCGCCGAGCTCTCCGACGCGGTGTTCGAGGCGGTCCTCGACATGCTCGCGGGGCGCTACCCGAGCGACGCGTTCGCCGAGCTGCGTCCGCGGATCATCTGGGACCGGGCCAACGACACCGTTCGCGGCCGTGAAGGAGTCGGGAGGCTTGCCGTGACCTCCGGCGGCACGATCCCGGACCGCGGTCTGTTCGGCGTCTTCACCACGGAGGGATCGCGGGTCGGGGAGCTCGACGAGGAATGCGTGTACGAGTCGCGCACGGGCGAGGTCATGCTGCTCGGCGCCTCTGCGTGGCGGATCGAGGAGATCACGCGCGACCAGGTGATCGTGACCCCGGCCCCGGGTGAACACGGGAAGCTGCCCTTCTGGAAGGCTCCCGGCCCCGGCAGACCCGCGGAGCTCGGCCGGGCGATCGGGCGCTTCACCCGCGAGCTGCGCTCGACCCACGCCGATCAGGCGCTCGCGTCGCTCCGCGACGAGCTCCACCTCGACGAGCGCGCGGCGCAGAACTTGGTCAACTATGTTGACGAACAGGCGGAGACGAGCGCCGTCCCGGACGACCGCACGATCGTGATCGAGCGGTTCCGCGACGAGCTCGGCGACTGGCGCATCTGCATCCTGTCGCCGATGGGTGCGCGCGTGCATACGCCGTGGGCGCTCGCGATCCAGGACCGGCTGCTCGCCCGGTACGGCCCAGGCGCACAGGTCCTGTGGGCGGATGACGGCATCGTGCTGCGGCTCCCGGAGGCGGTCGACGCCATCCCGCTCGAGACGCTGTTGTTCTCGCCGGAGGAGATCGAGGACGCGGTGATCGCGACCCTGCCGGGTACGGCGCTGTTCGCCACGGTGTTCCGCGAGGCGTCGGCGCGTGCGTTGCTGTTGCCGCGCCGCCGGCCGGGCTCGCGCACGCCGATGTGGCAGCAGCGGCAGCGGAGCGCCGACCTGCTGAGCGCCGCCGGCCGGTTCGCCGATTTCCCGATCTTGCTCGAGGCCACCCGCGAGTGCCTTCAGGACCACTTCGACGTCCCGGCGCTGCAAGAGGTCATGGCATCTCTGGCCGCGCGACGCACGCGGATGGTCGCCGTCGACACCGACCACGCGTCGCCGTTCGCGCAGTCTCTGCTCTTCGGGTGGATCGCGGTCTACATGTACGAGGGCGATGCGCCGCTCGCCGAACGCCGCGCCGCCGCGCTCTCGCTCGACCGCGACCTGCTCCGTGATCTGCTCGGCTCCGAGGACCTCCGCGAGCTGCTCGATCCCGCGGCGCTCGACCAGGTCGAGCTCGAGTTGCAGCGGCTCGCCGACGGTCGCCAGGCCCGATCGGTCGATGGAGTGCACGACCTGCTCCGCGATCTCGGTCCGCTCAGCGAGCACGAGCTCGCGGCGCGGTTCGACGGCGATGCCACGGCCGCCGCGTCCGAGCTCACGCGCGAAGGGCGGGTGATCGCCGTTTCGATCGCGAGCGAACCGCGGCTCGCAGCTGTCGAAGATGCAGGGCGTCTGCGCGATGGACTCGGCGTTGCGATCGCCGACGGCGTCCCAGACGCTTTCCTGGAACCCGTCGCCGATGCGTTGCGCGAACTCGTCGCGCGGTTCGCTCGCACGCACGGTCCGTTCACCACGGCGGAGGTCGCAACGCGGTTCGGCGCCGACCTCGGAGCGACCCGCGCCGCGCTCGAGGCGCTCGCAGCCGACGGCGTGATCGCCCACGGCGCGTTCCGGCCCCGTGGCGCCGAGCGCGAATGGTGCGACCTCGAGGTGCTGCGACGGATCAGGCGTCGATCGCTCGCCGCGCTTCGGCGCGAGGTCGAGCCCGTCGACGCGGCGACGTTCGGGCGGTTCCTGCCCGCATGGCAGGGCATCGATCACCCGAGCCCGGGCGTGCACGCGCTCACCGATGCACTCACCCGGTTGCAGGGAGCGGCCATCCCGGCGTCGATCCTGGAACGAGACGTGCTGCCGGCACGCGTGCTCGGGTATCGCGAGGTCGACCTCGACACGATGACCGCGAGCGGCGATCTCGTCTGGATCGGATGCGGCGCGATCGGCGCCGACGATGGCCGAGTCGCACTGGTGTTCCGCGATCGGGCGGCGACCCTGGTGCCCGGGCGAGATGGCGAGCCGCCGGGCGGACGCCTCCACGAGGCGATCCGCGACCACCTCGCGCGGCGCGGCGCATCGTTCTGGCCCGACCTCGTCACCGCCGCAGGAACCGCCGATGAAGCCACGCTGCTTCGTGCCCTCTGGGACCTCGTCTGGGCGGGCGAGGTCACCAACGACACCTTCGCTCCCCTCCGCGCGTACGCCGGCTCGGCCCGGCGCGTCGGCCGGCGGGGCTCGCGGCCACGGCCGGGCTCGCTCCGTCGAGCCGGCCCGCCGGCCGGCGCGGGGCGCTGGTCGCTCGTCGCCGACCTGGGCGACGCACCCTCACCGACCGAGCAGGCGGTCGCGCGCGCCGAGCGGTTGCTCGACCGCTATGGCGTCGTCAGCCGCGAGGCGGTCCTCGCCGAGGGCACGCCGGGCGGGTTCGCAGGTGTCTATCCGGTGCTCCGGGCGATGGAGGAAGCGGGAACCGCGCGGCGCGGCTACTTCGTCGCCGGTCTGGGAGCCGCACAGTTCGCCTCGCTCGGAGCCGTGGACAGGCTCCGCGAGCTCCGCGACCCGCCAGCGGAGCCGACGGTGCTCATGCTCGCGGCGGCGGATCCGGCCCAGCCGTACGGCGCCGCGCTCCCCTGGCCCGAGAACCCGGGCAGGCCGTCGCGCGCCGCCGGCGCGTTCGTTCTGCTCGTCGACGGCGCGCCCGCCGCGTTCCTCGAACGCGGCGCCAAGACGCTGGTCACCTTCAACGACGCCGACGCCGACGCCGGCGCGTGGGCGCCGGCGATCGCGGCGCTCGCGAAGGACGGCAGGCTCCGGACGATCGAGCTCCGCCAGATCGACGGCCGGCCCGCGGCGACCCACCCGGCGGTCGAAGCCTTGTATGCAGCCGGCTTCGCCGACGGGTATCACGGGCCCACCATCCGGGGCTAACCCGCTAGCTCGACCGCTCCCGGAGCTCGATCCGCCCGTCCACCTCGCGCGCCTCGTACGAGACGAGCGGCTGGGTCGCCGGCCCCCGCCGAACCTTCCCGTCGCTCAGGCCGAACCGGCTGCCGTGCGCCGGGCAGGTGAGGATCGCGTCGGCACCGACCGGCTGGACCTGCGCGCGATCCAACACCATCCCGGCGTGCGTGCACCGGTTCGAGATCGCGAAGACCACCTCGCCCAGCCGGTAGACCAGCGCCGGCTGGCCGCCAACCTCGACATGCGTGAGCGTGTTCTCGAGCAGGGAGTCGCCAGCGAGCACCGTCTCCCAACCGTCGGTCGCCATGCGCGCAGGCTAGGCCGCGCGCCCGAAACACGCACGCGAGCCTGATGCCGAATCGCGCATCCCTCCCGTACAGTTGTCCGGCTCGGAGCACCGCTCCGATCCTGAGCAGACCTGTGGCACCTATCTCCACGGTCGGGGCTCTCGATCGGGCCCATGAAAGGAGACGTCGTTGCGCGCTCGGATCGCAGTCTGCCTTGCCCTCAGCACCCTTCTCACCACCACCCTCGCCGCGTCGTCGCACGCAGCGGCCGGCGGATCATCGATCGCCAACGCGCACGCGGCGCTCGACATTCAGGCGGCCAAGCTCCCGTGGAACACCGGCGGCACACCGGTCGTCCCCGGCCGGCTGGTGGTGGTGTGGCGGCATGCAGCCCCGGAGGCGGCAACACGCGCGCTCTCGGCGAATCTCGGCGCAACGACCACGTCGGCTCCCTCCACAGACATCAACGTCGTGCAGCTGCCGGCGGGAGCCTCGGAGGCCGCAGCGATCCATCGATACCAGCGGTCACCGCTCGTGAAGTCCGCCGAGCCCGACCGCATCGCCTCGCTGATGGCCCTTCCGAACGACACGCATCTCGGCCAGCAATGGGCCCTCAACAACACGGGCCAGTCCCACGCGGAAACGGACCAGGGCCTCGGCACCGGCGTAACCCGAAGCGGGACGCCGGGAGCGGACGTCGACGCGGTCAACGCCTGGGCGGCCCAGACGGTGCACGATCCGACGGTCGTGGCGGTGATCGACACCGGCGTGGACATCAACCATCCCGACCTGCAGAACCAGCTGTGGACCAACCCAGGTGAGATCCCGGCGAACGGGCTCGACGACGACCACAACGGCTACGTCGACGATGTCCACGGGTGGGACTTCGCCGCCCACGACAAGAATCCGACCCCGAGCAACGGGATCGAGAACTCACACGGAACGCATGTCGCCGGCATCATCGCCGCCGAGCAGAACAACAGTGAGGGCATCAGCGGCGTCTGTCCCGACTGCCAGATCATGGCGCTGCGCTTCGGATCGGCGTCCGGCCTCAGCCTCGGCCACGAGATCGCGGCGATCCACTACGCCGTGAACAACGGCGCCCAGGTGATCAACCTGTCGATCGGTTCACCGGTTTGGTCGCCGGCTGAGCGCACCGCGATCCAGCAGGCCGGTCACAAGGGCGTCCTGGTGGTGGCGGCGGCCGGCAACGCGGGCGAGGACAACGACATCGCCTTCTACCCCGATCTCAAGCACCAGGATTGGGCGCCGTCGTACCCCGCGAGCTACTCGTTGTCGAACATCATGTCGGTCGCGGCGACCAACGATCGCGACCAGTACGCGTATTTCTCGCAATGCCAGGGGATCGTGCCCCTATGGCGGTGTGGCTTCTCGAGCTTCGGGCACGACTCGGTCGATGTGGCGGCGCCCGGCGTCGACATCCTCAGCACGGTCAAGGTCGGCGTCGGGACGGCCTTCCCCGACTACGAATATTTCGACGGAACGTCGATGGCGTCCCCGATGGCCGCGGGGATCGCAGGGCTCGTGCTTTCCGAGCATCCCGGCGACACGCCGGTTCAGGTCAAGAACGCCGTGATGAACGGCGTCGATCAGCCGAGCGCGCTGAAGCTCGTGACGATGTGGGGCAGGGCCACCGGCGTCGGCACGTCCTGGCTGCGTGGACACTTCACCCGCACGCAAGGCCGCGTGAACGCGCTCGGCGCGCTGAACAACGACACCACGAGCGCCACGCCGAAGACCGATGGCAACATCGACGGCGCTCGGTCGATCGTGACGCGCCGGACCGGGACCGTGTCCTGGCCCTCCGACGACAACGACGTGTACAAACGGCGCCTGGTGAAAGGTCACAAGTACTCCGTCACGCTGGATGGGCCACGGGGTCGGGACTTCGACCTCTGGATCTGGAACCCCGGCACCAGGGACATCTTCCAGTTCACCGCGGGGTGCTTCCAGCGTGGCGGCCCGTGTCCGGCCGTCGCGAGCGCGTCGGCAGGCCCAAGCGCCGACGAGCACACGACCTTCCGGGCGCACAAGACCGGCGTGTTCTACATCCAGGTGAACAGCTGGTACTCGCACGGCAGATACACCCTTCGGATCAAGCGGGCCTGACCGCCTGGCACAACCCGCGCCCGGCGCGGGAACGTGACGATCGTGTGACGTTCCCGAACCGGGCTGCCAGGCGTGCCGCATCGCCCCATATGAGGCCCCCACCTCGCCCGGCGATCGTGCTGGCGACGGTGCTCGCCGTGGCGGCGGTCGCCTGCTCCGGTAGTGGTCGCAACGACTCCCGGGTCAATCCGGACGGGGTGCTGCAAAGCGGGACCGCACCCGCCGTGTACAGCACCGACGGCATCTCCAAGATCAAGCACGTCATCGTGGTGATGCAGGAGAACCGCTCGTTCGACAACTACTTCGGGACCTTCCCGGGCGCCGACGGGATCCCGATGCAGAACGGGGTCCCGACCGTCTGCGTGCCCGTTCCCCACGTCTCGGGCTGTGTGCATCCGTTCCATGACACGTCGTTGGTCGACGGCGGTGGGCCGCACGGCGTGGGCGCAGCGATGCGCGACATAAATGGCGGCGCCATGAACGGGTTCGCCCGGACGGCGGTGGCCGGCCGGACGAAGTCCTGCACGCACGACTCCCTCAACCCGGTGTGCACTGCTGCCACAACGCCGGGCAACATCCCCGACGCCATCGGATATCACACGGCGGCCGAGATCCCGAACTACTGGGCCTACGCGCGGCATTTCGTGCTCCAAGACCACATGTTCGAGGGCGTCAACTCGTGGAGCCTGCCGGCGCACCTCGACATGGTGTCGGGATGGAGCGGCAGATGCAGCACGCCCAACGATCCCATGAGCTGCGTCACCAACATCGCCCGCCCAGGCCGGCCGTCGACAGGAAACTCGGGTACAACCCCCTACGCCTGGACCGACCTCACGTATCTGCTCGATCAGGCGGGGGTCAGCTGGCGCTACTTCGTGCAAGGGGGGTCACAGCCGGATTGCACGAACCCGTCGGACATGATCTGCACGCCGCAGTGGCAGTCGCATCAGGCGCCCAACTTCTGGAACCCGCTCCCCGGGTTCACGGACGTGCAGCAGGACGGTCAGCTCCACGACGTGACGTCGCCGACCAACTACTTCCGGATGGCGAAGCGTGGGTCGCTTCCCTCCGTGTCATGGATCGTGCCGAACGGACGCAACAGCGAGCACCCGCCCGCGTCGATCGCGAACGGCCAAGCGTGGGTCACCAAGGTCGTCGACGCGGCGATGCGGAGCCCCGACTGGAAGAGCACCGCGATCTTCCTGTCGTGGGATGACTGGGGCGGCTTCTACGACAACGTGCCGCCTCCCGGGTTGAACCCGCAGGGACTCGGCATCCGCGTTCCTGGATTGGTGATCAGCCCGTACGCGCAGAGCGGCATGATCGACCACCAGACGTTGTCGACCGACTCGTATCTGAAGTTCATCGAGGACGACTTCCTCGGCGGCGCGCGCATCGATCCCGCGATCGACGGCAGACCCGACAGCCGGCCCTTCGTCGCCGAGAACACGCCGGGGGTCGGCGACCTGCTCGCGGACTTCAACTTCACGCAGAAGCCGCTGCCGCCGCTGATCCTCCGGCCGCGGCCGCACCATTGAGAGTCAGCGAACCGGAACGCGGGCGCGCGCCAGCACGGTGTCGCGCATCTCGCGCAGCGGGACGCCGATGCCGTACGTGACGAACGCGCCTTCGGGCACGATCTCGATCACCGCGGCGCTGCCCCGTCGCTCGCGTGGCAGCAGCGAGCCGAGACGTTCGAGCAGCGTCCCGGTCTGCAGCGTGCTCGCCGGGTGCACGAACCCCTAACCGTGGAAGCTGATCGTCGCCGGTGCCACGTCGGAGCTGCGACCGTTGGGGTCATCCGGCCCCGGCGATCGCAGGCCGATCGCGCCGATGCGCTGCATCGCGGCGGGTGATTCGATGGGATCGTGGCCACGACCGTGCCCCTTCGAACGCTCATCGGGAGCGGAGACAGGATCGGGCTCTTCGCGTTGCCGGTGTTCATCGTCGGGCTCGCCTTGACCGGGTGCCCGTGACGTTCCGAGGTTGCCTCGGCTGCAGGGCTCGAACTCGGCGACGCGGGTAGATACCCTGCGGGCACCATGACGGCGTCGATCCCCGATCTCCTGCTCGCCCTGCCCGGATGGGCGGCACTGCTTGCGGTCTTCTTGTTGCCCGCCCTCGAATCGTCGGTGTTCCTCGGGTTCCTGTTCCCGGGCGAGATCGCGGTGATCTTGGGCGGGGTCGCCGCTGCCGCAGGACGGATGCCGCTGGCGGCGATGATCGTGGCGGCGATCCTCGGCGCCGTCATCGGCGACAGCATCGGCTACGCGGTCGGCAAGCGCTGGGGCGATCAGATGCTGCACGGCTCGGTCGGCCGGCTCCCGTTCGTGCGACACGAGCTCGCGAAGCACCTCGAGTCGGCGAAGGCCTTCGTGCGGAAGCGCGGGCCACAGGCCGTGTTCATCGGGCGGTTCACCGCCGCGCTGCGCGTGCTCGTGCCGGGGCTCTCGGGGATGGCCGAGCTCCCGTACTCGACCTTCCTGCTCTACAACGTGCTCGGCGCCATCGTGTGGGGCACGACGTTCGCCGTCCTCGGCTACGTGGCAAAGAACGCGTGGGAGCGCGTGGCGACGGACGCGCGGGATGCCGGCTTGGTGCTGCTTGCGTTGATCGTGCTCGGCCTGTTCACCGCGACGGTGGTGCGACGGCGGCGCGAGCGCGAGCTCGATCCGAAGCCTTAGCCCTTCTCGGCGAGGTGCTCGAGCAGCCGGATCTGCGCGACGATCATCTTCTCGATCTCCGACGGATCGACGCTTTCGTCGGAGGCATGGATGCGTGACTTCGCGACGTCCTCCGGCCCCCACAAGATGAATTCCGCGCCTGGCGACGCCTGTTGCAGCGTCCGGAGCAATGGGATCGACCCGCCGGAGCCGGCCTCGCCGGGCGCCGAGCCGTACGCCTCCTCCAGCGCGATACGCGCGGCCGCGTAGCCGGGCCCGCCGGTCTCGCACCGGAACGGCGGCGCTTCCTTCGTCCGCTCAACCTCGACCGTGGCGCCCCAGGCTGCGTGCGTCTCGAGGTGCTTCACCAGCGCGTCGAGCTCCTTCTTGGGGTCCGAGCCGGGAACGATCCGCATCGAGAGCTTGGCCTTGGCGACCGGTAGCAGGACGTTGGACGAGCCGTCGATCGATGTCGTGTCGATCCCGATCGCCGAGATCGAGGGGTGCGACCAGAGCCGCGAGCCGACCGAGCCCGTCCCGACGACCTCGGCGCCATCGAGCATGTCGGCGCCCGCGCGCAGGTCCTCCTCGCTGAAGTCCATGCCGTCCCATTCGAACGAGGACACGCCCTCGACGGCGACGTTGCCGTTCTCGTCGTGCAGGGTCGCGAGCAGCTGTGCCAACGCCATCATGGCGTCGGGCACGGGACCGCCGAACACGCCGGAGTGCAGCGGGTGCTCGAGGGTCTTCACGGTGACGATGCAGGCCACGTCCCCGCGGAGTGTGGTCGTCAGCGTCGGCTCCCCGACCTCGAGGTTCCCCATGTCGCACACGACGAAGAGGTCGCACGCGAATAGGTCGGGGTGTGCTTCGACGAACGCCTCGAGGTTGGAGTTCGTCTCCTCCATCCCCTCGAAGACCACCTTGATGTTGCACGGCGGCGAGCCGTCGAAGTACCGGAGCGTGCCGAGATGGATCGCGAGGCCGCCTTTGTCGTCGGCCGCGCCACGCCCGTACACCCGACCGTCGTCCTTCTTGGTGGGGGTCCATGGATCGGACGTCCAGCCCTGCTCAGGCGGTGCCGGCTGCACGTCGTAGTGCGCGTACAACACGACGGTCGGCGATCCGGGCGGTCCATCGAGCGTGCCGTAGATCGGTGGGTATCCGCTCGGCACGTCCTGCGGTGCAGCGTTCTCGATGCCCACGGCTTTGAACAAGCCGAGCACCGTGTCGGCCATCTCGTGCACGGGCTCCGGTGGGTACCCGGGGAACGCGACCGATGGCACCGTCACCAACTGGTCCAATTCCTCCTTGATCGTCGGCATCATCGCCGCTGCGGCCGCTCGGGCCTGCTCGACGTCACCCATGGACGAACGCTCCTTCTCTGTTTAACGGATCGTGGCAGTCCAGTATCGCCACTACACGAATCGAGACACGAGTAACCCCACGACCACGGCTCCTGCCCATCCCGTGAGCACCGGGATCGTGAAGGAATGGACCAACGGGTTCTTCGTTAAGTGTGTCGACCCTGTCTGGTCGATCTCGACGGCGGCCAGCTGCGTGCCGTTGGCCGGCAGCAGGAAGCATCCGACCAGCGACGGCCACATCCCGACGACGGTGGCGACCGAGAGCGCGGCCAAACCGATCGGCACGATCGCGTTCGTCGTCGCCGACTGGCTGGTCGTCAACGCGCAGACGAGGAACAGCGCAACCGCGAGGAACAGCGGGTACTTGGTCACGATGTCGCCGATCGACGAGATCACGACGGGGTTGTTGTCGAGGTACGTCGCGGTCATCCAGGCGAGGCCGAACAACGCGATCGCGGCGACCAAGCCTGAAGCGATCAGCGGTTGCTTCGCGACGTCGCCCGGCTTCACGTGGGTCCACATCACGATGATCAGGGCAACGACGAACATCGACAGCTGGATCGTCTCATTCATCCCGAGGGGGTCGAAGACGCCCTTCTGGTCGGTGGGGACCACGTTGGGACGGAGCTGCGGGAACAGACCCGCGAGCACGATGAAGGCCACGCCGACCAGGAAGATGATCGCGCTGAGTTTGCCAGTGGACGCTATCTCTGTTTCCTCCAGAGGTTCCGGCGCCTTGATCTTCCCGTCGGCGAGCCGCTGCTGATACACCTCGTCGTCCTCGAGGTCCTTGCCGCGATGCGACATCACGAACGAAGCGAGGAGCACGCCGGCGATCCCAGCGGGGATCGTGACCATCAAGATGTTCGACAGCGTGAAGTTCTTGTCCTGGATGGTGACCAAGGCGAGCATCGCGGCCATCGCGGCGGCGACCGGCGACGCCGTGAGGCCGAGGCCAGAGGCGATCGTCGAGACCGACAGGGGACGCTCAGGCCGGATCCTCGCCTCGTAGGAGGTCGCGTAGATCACGGGGATCAGCGAGAGGTAGATGTTGCCTGTGCCCGCGCCCATCGTGAACAGGAACGTGACCATCGGCGCGACGTAGGTGATCCGTGACGGGTTCCGCTGGATGATCTTGCCGGCGACGCCGACCAGATAGTCGATTCCGCCCGCGGCTTGCATCGCGGCAGAGGCGGTGATCACCGCGATGATGATGAAGAAGGCGCTGATCGGCGGCTCACCCGGCGTGTCCTTGAATGCGAAGATCAGGACCGCGGTGCCGGCGGCGCCCCACAGGCCCAGCCCGATCCCGCCCAGCCGGACGCCCATGACGATGGCGATGATGACGACCAGGCCCTCGACGACGGCGGTCAGGTTCTCGCTCACGCTTTGTAGTCCTCCTTTGACGCGCTGTCCGGAGTATCTATCAGGTCGGGAGCCTCACCCGTAGCGGCCCCACTAGGATTGGGCGCCAGATGTCCGAGTCGAATCCCGCAACGACGGCGGACCGGCAGGCTGGCCGTGGCGTCATGTTCGCAGCCTGCGTCTCGGCGTTCGTCGTCAACGCGAACACCTCCGCGGTCACGATCCTCCTGCCCGCGATCAGCAAAGACCTGAACGCCCCGATCTCAACCCTGCAATGGGCGGTCACGGGCTACATGCTGGTAGGGGCGGCCACGATCGTGACATCGGGTGCCCTCGGTGACGTGCTCGGACGACGGCGCGTCTTCATCGCAGGCCTCGGACTGTTCGTCCTGTCGTGTGTGTTCATCGCGCTCGCCGGGACCGGCGGCGGCGTCGTGGCGGGCCGGTGGGTCCAGGGGGCGGCGGGGTCGACGATCCTCGCGTGCGGGATGAGCCTGCTGTCGGTTAGCGCCTCCGGTGCGAGCCAGATGAAGGCGATCACCGTGTGGGGCGCCGCGTCGGCGGCGGGCGCTGCGGCCGGCCCGGTCGTCGGTGGGGTCCTCGTGAACAGCACGGGCTGGCAAGGACTCTTCTGGATCGACGCGCTCATCGCGGCGATCTGCATCCCGATCACGATCCGGACCGTGCAGGAATCTCGGGACCCGAACCGATCGAAGTCGATCGACTATCTCGGCACCGCGTTGATCGCCATCATCCTCGTGCCGCTCGTGCTCGCGCTCAGCGAGGGAGCGGCGTGGGGCTGGGGTTCCCCGGCGACGATCGGGTGCCTCGTGATCTCGGTGGTCGGGGCGGTGGCGTTCGTGAAGGTCGAGAGCCGCGTCGAGGCCCCACTCGTCGACCTCGAGTTGCTGAAGAACCGCGTGCTCGTGGGTTCCACGATCGCGATCTTGATCGTCGCGGGCACCATCAACGCGCTCATGTACGTCCTGAGCCTTTACTTCCAGAACCCGGACGGGTTCGCGATGACCGCGCTCAAGGCGGGTTTGGCGACGCTGCCCGCGGCCGCCGCGATGATCATCGTCACCCCGTTCATCACGCCGATCGCCGTGAAGATCGGGAGCCGTCAAGCGGTCGGGCTCGGGTTCGGGCTCGCGGCGATCGGGTTCGCCTGGCTCGCGTTGGTCGATAAGGATTGGCAGTACGCGGCGTTCGTTCTGCCGCTGATCGGGATCGCCGTCGGTCTCGGGATCTCGAACGGGCCCGCGTCGTCGGCCTCCACGTCGGCGGTTCCGGAGAACCAGGTTGGGCAAGCGTCGGGCATCTCGAACATGGCACGGTACGTCGGCGGGTCGCTGTTCGTCGCGGCGGCCGCCACGGTCTCCACGACGGCGATCGACAACAAGACCGCGACAGGCGCGTCGCCGGCCGATGCGCTCGCGGCCGGATTGTCTCGGTCGTCGTTGTTGATGGCGTTGATCTGTGCCGCCGGCGTCGCGTTCGCGTTCCTGATGGGACGACACCGCGGCGAGAAGCCCACTGCAGTGTCCCGCGTGGCGGCGGCCGCCGTCACGACGCACACGATCCCCACGCACCCGACGACCACGGGTCCGTAGCAGAGCCGCTCGCGTTTGGGTCGAGCCGAAAGTCGTAGCCGCGACCGAGACTTCTCGCCTACCGAACCTCCCCCGACCGAGCGTCCCGCGGATGTCTCGCCGGTACCGCTCGGCCCTCGCTCGGATTTCCGCTTGTTGGGCCGTGGCCCGTCGTGGTCTCGTCTCCCCTGCACGAGGGGGTAGACCATGCGCTATTACCTGGTCGCCGACGACGGCGACATCATCCTGGAGTCGGTCTTCGAGTCGTACGCGGTCGAAGGCCAACTCGCGGTACCCGGCACGGTGATGGAGCCGAGCGCCTCGGCGCTCGATGCGTGGCGTTGTGGATCGGGCCAGCACTTCTTCCAGGTGTCGACGTTCAATCAGAGCGGAGAGCCGTACGTCGTGGCGGAACTGTCGTGGCCGGTGCTCGCGTACTGGCGCGAGCAGATCACCGACGGCACGATGACGCTTCAACTCCTGCACGCGCGGCACCCTAACTACGCCGCGCAGTGGCTCGACGAGGACGACAGCGCCGCCGAACGGGACCGTGTCCTGTCGAACGCGGCGGTCCGTCGCGACCTCCTCCGCGATTCGTGGATGCTGGATCTCACCTACGAGGAATTCGTGCTTCGCGTGCCCGACGTCTTCGGCGACGCGATGCCCGAGGATGTGCGCCGCGCGTGGTTCCGCGCGCACAAGGAGACGATCGCCGAGGTCGCCCGCTCCAGCCCGCCCAGCGCCTGACGACGGCGGCGCCTTGACGCGGTTCGGGGCCCGCTCCTACGCTCGTGCGACATCCGGACGGCCGGGAGGGAACGTCATGGCGCAGCAGGTCTCGTTCACGCAGATGGCAGACGGCACACCCGAGGAGTGGGCGCTGCTCGACCGGTTCGAGGAGGAGTTCAACGCCGACTTGCCCGACCGGATCCTGGGCGCGGTCGACAAGCTCAACGGAACCTACGGCGGCTATCGGGTCACGCGGTACACGCACTCGCTCCAGGCCGCGACACGCGCGATGCGCGACGGCAAGGACGAGGAGTACCTCGTCGCGGCGCTCGTGCACGACATCGGCGATGACCTGGCGCCGTTCACACACGGCGAGATGGTCGCGTCGGTGCTGAAGCCGTTCGTTCGCGAGGAGCTGTGCTGGATGGTGCAGCGACACCCGGTGTTCCAGCTGCACTACTTCAGCTATCTGAGCGAGGAAGAGCGGAACAGCCGTGACCGGTGGCGGGATGATCCGCACTACGAGCTCACGGCGGAGTTCTGCGAACGCTACGACCAGGCTTCGTTCGATCCCGACTACCCCACCGAGTCGATCGACGTGTTCGAGCCGATGGTCCGGCGGGTGTTCGCAGAGCCGCGCTACCTGCCGCCCGGCTGGGTGTAGGTCGACGCGACGGTCCGCGACTGCTACTTCGGGCCGCCTTCACACGTCATAGAGCTTTCGGGCCTTGGCTCCGCAACCCTTGTCGGGATCGCGTGGGGTCGACCCACGCCTACGCCGTCGGCCTCGGTCATGACCAAGGCCCCTTCGTCTTGGATTGGACGCGCTCCTCATGGCATCAGCGAACCGTCCAGCAGCCGGGCGACCCGATCCTCGAAGGCATCGGCGCCTCTGCGGACGGAAGCGTCTGGGCGGTGGGGTTGCGGTTACGGGCGAACGGCAACGACTTCCGCTCGGTCGCCGAAACACCCTGCAGCTAGTACGGACTGGGCCGGCGCCGACGAGATCTCCTTTGACCTTTTCGACGTGGGTTAGGTACGTTCGTGCCAGCATGACTACTCCGAAGACTGAGACCACTCCGCCGCGGGCCTAGCCTCCCGTATCCACGTCGCTCGTCTCGGCCGGACGCGGTCATCCACGACGCCGGTCGTTCTTTCGAAGGAGATCTGTCATGGGCGGTTCACTACTCGATGCGGCATTCGCGCACAACACATGGGCAACACTGCGTCTGATCGATGCATGCGCCGACCTCAGCCCCGAGGAGATTCAGACCGATGTCCCGGGCACTCGCGGCCCCCTGATCGAAACGCTCCAGCATCTCGTGAGTGGAGAGGCGTTCGATCTCGAGATCGTCACAGGCATCCCGGCGGACGAGTCATTGGAACGGATGACACCGCGGGAGCTCCGAGCGCCGACGGAACAGCTCGGAGCGGCATGGTCCCGGTTCCTGGCCGCGCCGATCGATCCGGACGAGATGGTCCGGGAGGTCGACCCGTCCGACGGGTACGAGCGGACCGCTCCCCTCGCCTTCCGGCTCGCCGGGACGTTGAACCATGGGAGCGATCATCGGAGCCAGATCTGCACGGCGTTGACGACGCTGGGGATCGAGCCGCCGAAGGTCGACGTCATGAACTACGGCCTGGAGATCGAGCGAGTCACGGAGGTGTGGCCCGGAACCTGAGCTCGCGCCTACCCCCGCCGGACGGACACGGGCGACGGTAAGACCAGGCCGTACGCTGGCGCTTGTGACCGACGCAGAACAGAGCCGTTCCCAAACGAAGCAGGTACGCGCCCCGTCCGCGGCGCGTTGGGTCATCCCCGCCGCCGTGGGTGTCCTCGTCGCGCTCGCCTTGGCGATCATCTCGGTCTTCTATCCCCTGCCGATCGTGATCGGGTCGCAGCCGCTCCCGCTGTTCCTCGCGGTCGGCCTCGGCGCGGCGCTGGCCGTCATCGCTCTGCAGACCGAGCCCGAGGCGCGCAAGCCGCGTGTCGGCATGAGCCGGCGCGAACTCGGGACTCTCCTCGCGTGGTGGATCGGTGTGCTCATCGCCACCGGTCTGCTCTGGTACGGGACGTACAAGGCGTGGTCTGCGATCGCCTTGCTTATCTCGATCGGACTGATCGTTAAGGTCCTGCAGGTCGCGAGCCACTTCGAGTCGAGGGTCGGCTTCCGCATATGGATGCCGTTCGTCGCGATCCTGCTGTCCTTCGTGGGTCTGGTCGCGCTCGGGCTCGTGTGGGGTCGGACGAACCTGCCGCCGCCGATCGTGTCGGCCCTGGACGCGTACGGGCCGGCGGAGCCCTCGCTCTCGCCGCCGACCCGCGCCGCTCCCGATCTCTCTTCGATCAACGCCCAGTTGCAGCAGAGCGGCGACATCGACCTGGGCGGGATGAAGACGACGAAGTTCACCTACGTCTTCCACGGCAGCGGCGTGGACGTCTATCTCGCGGATATCGGCTTCCCCGCGCCGCGGGGATCCTTCGGAGCGGAGAACCCGCCCGGGTGGTGGGGCGAGGTGGACGGTACCTCGCTCAGGGCGGGGCCCAAGGGGACCAACTTCCTCGTGGTCGCCTGGGATACAACGGTCGCGGACCGCTTCGCCGCCGCACTCACCGCGCAGAACGCCTGAGCGTCTCGTCGTCCGCACGCTCGGTCGCGTTTGCCCTCGACTCACGGGGGAATCGCGGGAAGGAACGGCTCCGAAGGAGGACCACATGAAGTGTGCACACGGGATGTGTGGGTGTGACGCTGCCGAAGGGCAGGAGTACTGCAGCGACTTCTGCAAGAACCCGACCGGCAACATGGAAGGCGGCAGCGATTGCGGCTGCGGCCATGACGCGTGCCGGGCGGCGATGTAGCAAGCAACACAAAAGCATCGCGGGGACGCATCTTCCCCATCTGGGGAGGCCGTCCTACAGTCGTCGGGTCTGCACAGGAGGTCTGGTCAGTGACGCGTCTCGTTCGGTTCACGCTCCTGTGGTTGGTCGCCCTCGGGCTGGTCGCCCCGGTGGCCTTGGCGAGCGCCCACCCGGACCGGATCGTGTTCGAGCGCGATGGGGACCTGTTCGCGGTGCGGCTCGGCCACCATCCGGTCCGCCTGACGAACACCGCGGCGCACGAGCACCAGCCGGCCTGGTCGCCGGGCCAACACCAGGTCGCCTTCGCCGTCGGACGGCGGGCCGTGGGCATCCTCGACCTCGCGACCGGCACGCGTCGCGTGATCGCGAGCCTGCCCGACCGGTTCGACGAGATCGGCGCGGTGACGTGGTCGCCGTCGGGCACCAGCATCGACTTCTCGGCGATCAACAACTTCCGGCGGAACGGGAAGTACCGGCTCAACGGCACCGTGTGGACGGTGTCGCCGAACGGGTTCGGCCTTCACCGGATCGTGAACGGACAGGGGCTGATCACCGGTCTTGGGTTCCTTGCCGATGGCACGTCGCTGTTCGAGAGCACCGAATGGCCCAACGGCGTTACGTTGTGGCACCCGCACGCGCCCCTCGGGGTGAACGCTTTCCGGCCGGACGGGTCCGATCTCCATCCCGTCTCGAAGACGCTCGCGAGCGACTTGGACACGTCGGATGTGAGTCCGCGGCTGGTGTATCGCGGATGGAGCAAGACATGCCACGGATGCGGCGAGATCTGGCGGATGTCGACGGATGGGCGCGGCGGGCACGTGATCGCGCTTCCGCCCAAGGGCTACTACGGCCTGTACGAGCCGCGGTTCTCGCCCAACGCACGCCGAGTCGCCCTGCTCGCCGCCAAGGGCAGGCGGGCGTCCCTGTGGATCATGCGTCCTGACGGGTCGCGCCTGCATCGCGTGCTTCCCAACGTGTCCAGCCTCGACTGGTAAACGGGGCCCTGACCGGCAGGTTCGGAGCATCCTTGCCGTTCTTTTGTCGAGGAACCCGCCAAACGATGCGTCGAGGCCGCCAACGTGGGTAGGCCGGGGACATGGCGGACGCCCAGCTGGAGATCGTGCCGGGTGAAGACCCGGGGAACTACATCCTGC
Source organism: uncultured Actinomycetes bacterium (assembly GCA_963792215.1). Classification (GTDB taxonomy): domain Bacteria; phylum Actinomycetota; class UBA4738; order UBA4738; family HRBIN12; genus AC-51. Next base: position 472,705 of record CAWBVL010000001.1, on the reverse strand, counting down.
GCGGTGAGATCGACCTGCACACCGCGCCGCAGATCGCAGAGATATCCACGCGCCGGAACGAGACGATCATCCTCGACTTCAGGGATGTGACGTTCATCGACAGCATCGGCGTCTGGGCGATCGTGAACCTGGTGAAAGGGCCGGACGTCGGGACCCTCGTGATCAAGAACCCATCGGGCAACGTGAAGCGAACGTTCGATCTGGTCGGCATCGCGGACGCGACGGGCATCATCGTGCAGTGACCTAGACTCCGGGCCCATGACGCTGCGAGACCGGTCATCCGCTCGAGACGCCGCGGGTTTGCTCGTCGGTCTTGGCGTCCTGGTCGGCTCGGCCGTGGTGGCGCGACGGCCGCGGGGCGAGTCGGAGATCGAGGTCTTCCGCTCGGCCAACGACCTTCCGAACGAGGCGTTCCCGCCCATCTGGACCGCGATGCAATACGGCACGTTCGGCGCCGTCCCGGTCGCGGCGACCGTCGCCCTCATAGCCCGGAGACCTCGCCTCGCCGCCTCGCTCGCGGTGGGAGGCACCGCGGCGTGGGTCACGGCGAAGGCGGCCAAGCGGATCGTGGCGAGGGGCCGTCCGGCGAGCATCATCGGCGGCGTGCAGCAGCGCGGCGTCGAGGAAGGAGACCACGGGTTCCCGTCGGGTCACGCGGCGGTGTCGACCGCGATGACGGTGATCATGTGGCCCGAGGCCTCGCCCCGACTGCGCCTCACGCTTTCAGCACTCACCGGGCTGGTCCCGTTCGGGCGGATGTATGTCGGCGCGCACCTGCCGCTCGACCTGGTCGGCGGGTCGGCGCTCGGCCTTGCGCTCGGATCCACGGTCAACCTGGTTCGCGGACGCCGGCGCGTGCCCGCACCACAGGAGCGCATAGCGCTCCCGTCGCCGTAACCTACGTCGTGCAACCGCCCGATCAGCGGCGGACGCGGTACCGGATCATCGTGGCGTCGCACGAGCGTTTGCTGCTGATCTGTTCGAGCTCGATCATGCCGAGGCCCGGCGGCGTGACGCGGACGCCGTCGCCGAGCAGCACGGGCAGCAGATACGTCAAGATCTCGTCGACGAGCCCCGCCCGAAGGCATTGCGCGGCCACGTCGGCGCCGAGGATCTCGAGGTCTTTGCCTTCCGCGGCAGCCAACGCCGTGGCGACCGCGTCGCCGATGTCACCGGACAGGATGGTGACGTCCGGGTCGGGTGGGTCGAGCGGCCGGTGCGTGAGGAGGAACATCGGCCCGGAGAACGGGTAGTCGACGCTGCCCGGTTCCTCTTCCTCCATCTTGTCGCCGACTTCCCACGTGCGTCGGCCGATAAGCATCGCCCCGGTGTTGCCCGCGACCTCCGCCATGTCCTGCGGCGCGATGAAGTCTGCGAGCGGGCGCCCCGCCCACTTCACCGCGTCGCCGGGACCGGCGATGTACCCGTCCAGCGACATCGCCCTGTTCACCACGACCTTGCCGTTCCCGGTGCTGCTCATGCCATCCCTCCGTGGTTCACCGCGTCCTGGGGAAGCCGAGATCCACCGTCGATGTCGACGGATCCGGCCATTGCTCGGTCACGACCTTCCCGCGCTTGTAGAAGTTGATGCCCCGGGGCCGTACATGGCTCCGACACCGATGCTAGGCGCCGATGGCCATCAGCGACCGACTCAACCCTTGGCCTCGTCGGCTCGCTCGAGGACAACTGGTTCGCCCTGCGTTCGGTCGGCTGATAGAAGGACGGCGAGATGTGGACGAGACCTAAGGCCCGGCTCGTTGTCCTCGCTCAGGCGAGCGCGGTCGTGCTGGTCGCATGCTCGGCCGGCACGAGCCCATCGACGGCTGCCATCACGCCCAGCCCAGCCTCCGCGATCCCGTCCATCGAGTTCCTCTCCCCGGACGCGCTCGCGGTTGAGTCGGACGGAACGCTCGTCGTCACGGATTGCGATGACCATCGCGTCTATCTGGTCGATACGGCCGGGGCGGTGATCGCGTACGGCGTGGGCTCCGGCGGGATCGACAATGGGTTCGCCGGCGACGACGGACCCGCGAAGAAGGCGCGGTACTCGTGTCCGCTGGGCGTCGCGCTGGACACCCGGGACGATATCTATGTCTCCGATCACGGCAACAACCGGATCCGCGTCATCGATCGGTCGGGCGTCGTGACGACGATCGCCGGAAGCGGGCCGACCGGTGTGAACCATGGAGACTACGCGGGAGACGGAGGACCGGCGACCCATGCCCAGCTCTCCGAACCGGTCGGCGTGGCCGTCGGTGCGGACGGTTCCCTGTACATCGCGGATCGCGACAACGCCGTGGTCCGGCGTGTGGCTCCTAACGGCATCATCACGACGGTGGCGGGAACCGGCGTCACCGGATATTCGGGAGATGGCGGCCCGGGGATACGAGCCAAGCTTTCCGACCCCGAGAACATCGTGGTCGATCCTCGCGGACGGGTGTACTTCACGGACCAGATCAACGAACGCGTCCGCATGATCGACGTGAACGGCACGATCACGACCGTGGCCGGCACCGGTGAGGCGGGCGATGCCGGCGATGGTGGTCCCGCGACCGACGCGACGTTGAACTCCCCGTACGGTCTCGCGCTGGATGCCGATGGGAACCTCTACGTCGCGGATAGCAACGCCGCACGCGTCCGAAAGATCACTCGTGACGGCATGATCACGACCGTTGCCGGCACGGGCGATCCGGGTTACTCCGGCGACGGAGGGCAGGCAACGCAAGCCCAGCTCAGCCAGCCGTCGTCGCTGGCGGTCGACGCGTCGGGCGACCTGTACATCGGCGACTCCGGGAATAGCGATGTACGGATGGTCGACCCGCAAGGCGTGATCACAACCGTCCTCACGTCCTAGCGCATGGGGTCTCGACTACGGCACGCCTGATCGGCGTGGAGCGTCGACGACACGCTCCGGAGCGTGCCACACCGCTTCCACGTTGTTGCCGTGGAGGTCGTTCACGAACGCCGCGTAGTACGTATCGGAGTATTGCGTCCAGACCCCCGGTTCCCCACGTACGGTCGCGCCATTGGCGATCGCCGCCTCGAAGAAGGCATCGACCGCTTCACGACCGGGTGCATCGAAGGCCACGTGGGCCGCGACGGTCACGGGCGAGCCCTGCGCGATGGTGAAGTCGTCGAGGCCGTCAGCGCCGTAGCCGACGCCGTCCTCTTGGACGTAGAGCTCTTGGAACCCAACCGGGGTCAACGCCGCCGTGTAGAGCCGTCGCGATGCCGCCAAGTCCTCGACAACGAAGAGCACGTGGTCGACGACGATCAACCTCGTGGTCATCGCCTGACCGTACCTTCCGGGCGATCCGGGTGCAGTCGACCGGGAATCGAGTGTTGATCACCGGCATCCCCTTCCCCGGTCTGCACCCTGCCCTCTGTTTCGTCCCGGGTCGATCCGCCGCAGGTCGCTACTCCTTGGGATCGTTCGCGGCAGATCTCAGTGCCGCTCGCAACCAATCTCGAGGGTCAGCTGCGTGATACGGGCGCTCGCTCGGCTCGATGTGATCGAGGAACCTTTGATAGATCACCGCTCGGCGCAGCGCGGCGATGGGTTCGATCAGCGCCTCGGCGCGCGCGGGATCGGCTCCGGGACGATCACGTCGCCACGCATCGATCCACGCTTGCCTGATCCGAGGCTGGATGCCGTCCGGCACGTACGCCTCGAACGAGGACATGTCGAGCATCGGATGTCCCACGCCGACGTCGCCCCAGTCGAGAAGTACGAGCGAGCGGCCATCGGATCGCCAGTTCCCGGGGTGGAAGTCGCCGTGCACGAGCGACTCGGGGACGCCGCATGCCTCTAGCTCTTTGAAACGCTCTGGGAGGTCTCCGACGAGCGCGCCGAGGTTGACGAACTCGTCGTCGCTGAGTTGTACGCGAACGTCTGAGCGCGCGACGAGTGCGTCGATGAGCCGCCTGAGTGAGGCGGCGCGCCAGTCGGGCAAGCCGGCGTCGAGAAGCTCGTCGATCCGACCTGCCCATCGAGCCTGGAGCGATACGAGGGTGTTAACCATCCTCAGGAGCCGTTCCTCGGAAGCCTCCCAATCGTCCTCGCCCGCGACGTCGCCCAAGAGCACGGTGTTCGACTCCGGATCCGATGCCAGCAGCGGGGGGACGAGCATCGGCTCGTCGGCCGCGACCATCGCGATGATCGTCCCTTCGTGCGTCAGGAACGGCGGGACGCTCTTGCACCAGACATCGCCCGCCGCGGTCGGCAACCGCAGCACCGAGGACAGGTTCCATGTCTTGATCTGATCAACGGGTCCCACCCGCGAACGACCGAGCCGTGCGAGCTCGCGGTCCGCCCACCCGATCGTTGCTGCCAGTCCTCCGGGTCGCGCCCAAGCCGCGCGCAGCGGTTCTCCGCTGTTGTCTATCGCCCGCGAAGGCGTGAGCGGCAGATCGGCCGGGGGTTCGCCGATGAGTTCAGCCAGGTAGGTGACGTGGCCTCCATTGACCGTTTCGGACACAACCTTGAGCATGCGGAGGACGACCACGTCGGCCCTGAACCGCTCGCGGACGCCCGCGATCACAGGATGCGCCTCGGGCCACCACGGGTCATCGACCGTGAACGGCGGCAACGCGCCGAGGGTCTGCTCCGCCCCGTCGCACAGCACCACCGTCACAGAGCGCCCTCCCGCCACGGAACGGACCCTAGCGGCCAAGCCGCGTCCGAGGAACGCGTTGTTCGCCTGTCGCGAGATCTCGGGAGCGGATGCGCGGGTTTGGGTCGCGCTTGCTCGGGGAAACGGATGTGTGTCCGCTCCATAACCCGAGGGAAGGAGCCACGATGGCGGGGACGAAGACCGAAGCGAAGGGCAAGAAGAACAAGGTGGTCGGCGGTGTGAAGAAGGAGACCGGCCGCGTCACGAAGAACCGCTCGCTCGAAGCCAAGGGCGCGGTCCAGAAGGGCAAGGGCTCGGCACAGGAGAAGGCCGGCAAGGCCGCCCGTAAGGTCTCCAAGTAAGCGCAGGCGCTACGGGATCACCACGGTCCATGGCCGCTCGTGGGATCACCTGCAGCCCAAGATACCTGGACCTCATGCGGCGATGAGACGAGTCTCGGTGAGGCGCGAGCGGCACCGTTTCCGCATACGGATCAGTGACGGTGGGTACGCCTTATAACGCCGCACAAATCGGAGGAAGGGAGAGAGCCCATGGGTATCGTCATCACGATCCTGGTCGTTATCGGCATCGTGGCTGTCGTGTTGTGGCTGTTGCGACGGGCATAGGCACTCTTCCACGGTTCATCGGCAACCCCGCTTCCGCGACGGGAGCGGGGTTGCTGTTTGGGATGGATGTCGAGGCGCATGTCCCCGCGTGTCGCGACTACGGCCGGTCCGCCGGAATCGATCGCTCGCTCGTGCGGGCCGCCCGAGGCCGCCCGTCGGGGTCGATCAGCAATCGGTACAGCGGAATGGCGAAGGGACGCTGCCACCAGGCAACAGACTCCAACTGGTGCGGCCGCACGCGGCCGGGCGGGCGCGGGCCCCTTCGGTCGCCCGCGTACCATGCGTCCAGCGCCCGCGCGTGCGTGCGCCACCGCTCGAACGTCGCGAGAGGCGCCGGATCGACATCTCCGGTTGACCCCAAGTGCTCACGCTCAAGGTCGAGCCGCAATGATCGGGCGAACCGACGCGCGCCCTCGCCTCGGCCGCCCGGGTCTAGCGGCGCTCGATCGTCGCGCTCCTCATCGAACACCGCGATCGACAACTCCGAATCGTGCGTCCAGGAGCGGCGATTCAGATTGTCGGAGCCGAGCAGCGCCACCTCGTCGTCGATCACGACGACCTTTGCGTGCACGTAGATCGGCGTGCCTTGTTCGTTCTCGATGTCGTAGACCGCGACCCGGTCTCCACCTGCCTCACGCACCATCGCGACGGTCCGGTGCTGCCCGATCCGGTGGGCGGGACCGGTGATCACGCCGTCACGATCGGGAAGTCTCGGCACCACGACGATGACGTGGAGGTCGCGGTTGCGACGAAGCGCGCCGGCGAGCGCCTCGCCGACCTCGCGTGACCAGAAGTACTGGTCCTCGATGTAGAGCAGCGACGTCGCGCGGGCGAACGCCTTCCGGTAGAAGTTCAAGATCGTGCGCTCGCCCTTGGGTGCGAACGGGTAGCCCGGCCTCCGCGCCGGATACGTCCGCAACACCTGCACCGAGTGTGCGCCGCTTGGCCCAGGCGCGCGACCTTGCGACGGGATCGGATCGGGCACGGTCTGTTCGCGCTCGACCCGCATGCGGATCCGGCCGAGGGGCGAGCTCCGTCGCTCGACCGGCGCGGGGTCGTTCCACCGCTCCCGGAACGTCTCGAGCAGCTGCGCGACCGCAGGGCCGGTCACCATCGCCTGTACGTCGTGCCATGGCGCCCGGTCGCCGTACCGGCGGTCGAGGTGTTCGGCTTGTTCATCGCCAAGGTGGAGGGCGTCATCGCGACGGCCGTGGCAGAGGTCGATCCCGCCGACGAACGCGACATCGGCATCTGGATCGCCGGGCCGGTGCAGGACAACGAGCTTCTGATGGTGCGAGCCGGCGCGGCGCACGCGCTCGTCGAGCAGGACGGTGCCGCCTGCCGCCGTCACGATCTCTGCGAGCTCCGTCTCCTCCTCCTCGTTGAAGCCGAGGCCCTTGGGATGCGATCGCCACAGGAGGCCGCGAACCTCGACGCCTCGACGCGCGAGCTCGGTGAGCATCACCGCGAGCGTTGGGCCGGCGTCGGTCAGCTTCTCGTCGTCGTCGCCTCGCCAATCGGCCAAGCAGAGAAGATCGCCGGGCGCGAGCGTCTCCAGCTCGGCGGCGAGCCGTGCGAAATACGTGTCGCCGTGCACGAGCGGCTCAACGTGATTGCCGTCGGTCCAGGGGTGTTCACGGACGAGCGACCGGCCCTCGAACCGCCGCTCACGCGCGTCGAGGAACCATGGATGAAGCTCTCCCTCGGGGGCCTGCGACACTTGATCCGCCTGCTCGATCATGTTCTCGGCGCGACGGCCACGCGCCGGCAGCTTCGTCCCAGGCGCTGGCAGATCCCGCATCCGATGGTCTGCCCGCGCGCGGGTGGTTCGAAACGCATCCGCCCCCTCCGATCGGGCCGGTCAGAAATGGCCGAAAGTCGGGTCCTGGGCGCCGTCGGTTCGGGTACCCCGGGCACATGAGCAGGATAGCGAGCATCGCGACCGGACCTCGCCCGTCGGACAGTCACTCCCCTGCCGAGGAGCCGTCCTCCTGGGAGACCACCTATACGGAGGACGTGTGGCCGCTCGAGGTGTGGCTGTCACGCGAAGACGCGTTCGTGGACGACGACACGTGGCACGCGGGACGAGGCAGGCGGTGGTTCCTCTTCAGATAAGCCATCTGCCAGATCGGGTGGGCCAGACGCCCCACCGTCACATACTCCCCATGAATCCTTCTTCCAGGTGACACCACTGGGACACGGACATCTCGTACCGTTCGTTCGTGAGATTCCGCTACGGCGTTGACCCGACCGATCAACCCTCGCTCGCTGCGGAACGGCCACTGCTGATAGACGCGCCAGCAGTCACGATCGAAGAGGCAGCCGCCAGCGCACTTTCCCCCGAAGAAGACGACGCGTTCCAGTGGTTCGTGAATCTCTTCGTGGCCGAGTACTCCACAGAGCCGTAACCGCAACACAACGGCCACCCCTCGCTCATGTCGAGAGCTGGCCGATGTTGCCTACCCGGATCTCCACCCGGGCGCGGGTTCAAACCCGGCTAAAGGAGGGGCGCGACCACCCGCCGCCGGACCTTCCCGTGCGCGGAGCGCATCCAGGCGAAACACGGGCCAAGGAGTTCAACCTCGTCAGCGTCGCACCACGCCCGGGAGCGTCCGCATGCACATGCGAACTCGTGGCCTTTCGCGAGGATCGCCACATCCCGACAGGCGATGCATTCGACGCCGGCCACCGCGAACACCGAGGATCCGGCCTGGGACTGAGGATATGCCATCGACCGACGGGTACCCGACGAAGCACGGTGCGAACCGTCGATCGAAGCGAACCTGATTCCGATCCCTATGCGTCGCGTGCCTTACGGGGGCGGGCGGTCGTATTCCGCCACGCTGGTTCCACCCGACGGTTGCACCTGCTTCTCCGTCCAGCCGCGTGCCGACATCAGGCCGTCGAGGTAATGGCCGAACGGGTCGCCGGGGTATCGGGACACGAAGTAGACCCGATCGATGTCCGGAGAGAGTCCGTCGACCTCGGCCTTCACGAAGGCATCCGAGGCCGGCGTCGACAGGAACGGGATCGGCAGGATGGGGGCGTTGAAGTGGTAGTAAGAGGCAGGCGCCTCCAGGTAGCTCACCCGCTCGGGATCGGAGAACCAGTCCAGCTGCTCGGATTCGATCAGCCCAGCTTGGAGGAAGATCACCGAGCGGTCGGTGCCGCGCGCGTTCACGTTCGCGGCGCCCCATCGCCAGTCCTCCCCCACCTTCGTGAGGTGCAGCGTGGCGATCACGGAGAACACCCCCACGCAGCCGATGATGATGCTCCGTGCCATGCGGGGCTCGATCGAACGAACGATCGCCGCCGACAACAAGATCGCGGCCGGCGCCGCCATCAGCGTGTACCGGGCCTCGAACAGATGGATGGCAGAGGTGAGATCAACGATGATCAAGACCGCTGTCGGGAACAGGAGCCACCACCCGAGCAGGATCGCGGTCGAGTGCTCGAAGGCCGGCATCACGAACCGCCATCCGACCGTGAACAAGCCGATGATGCTCCCGACGAGGATCGCGACGAAGATCGCCGTCGGGATCGAGTATCGCGCGATCGTGTCGAACGAGACGACGTCGAACAGCGACAACACGCCTCTGCGTTCGAACAGCGCGATCACCTCGAACAGAAGTCCGAGCGACAGCATGCCGACGAGCACGAACGCGCCGACGAGGCCGCGGAACCCAACCTCGGTCGATCGCTCCCGGTACCGGTAGGCGGCGTACACCAGCAGCGGCGGGATCGCGAGCACGAACAGCAGGTGCGCGTAGCCGGCCAGTGCTGCCAGGATCACGAACGCGGCACCTCGGAGCAGGGTGGGTTCGTCCAACCACCTGATCAGCATGAGGGCCGCGCCGAGAAGCAGGAGCAGGGCGAGCGCGTAGGGACGCGCGTCGGACGACTCGAACGACACCGACGGCCACAGGACGAACAGCAGCACGCTGATCCGCGCGAATTCCTTGTCGAGCAACCGCTCGGCGAGTCGATAGAAGATGAAGGCCGCCGCGATCACCTCGATGAGCGACGGCGCGCGCAGGACCCATTCCTGGCTGCCGACGTGCCGGACCAGCCACTCGAGGACGTAGAAGGGTACGGTCTGACCCTGGAACGCGAAGGCCCGGTGGATGGTGTCCCCGAGCCCATCCTTGATCACCCACCACGTGACGAGCTCGTCGAGCCAGAGGCTCGAGTTGAATGGGACGAGCCAGACGATCGCCGCACTGACGAACATCACGATCCACAAGAAGCGCGTGTGGGACCGATCGCTCGGGGTCTTGGGCTCGGCGTCCAGGACCTGCGTCTCGGCTCTGATCGTGGTCATCGCGTTCCTCTCGACGACCCGTCGGATCCACTACGGGTCGGCCCGCAGCCAGGTCGCCGGCGCATCCTAACCCGCTCCCGCTGGGGGCCCGTGTTCCGGCGGAGGTGTCGTATCTGGCGTTCCCCGATCGTCGAATAGGTTGTCGAATACGTTGATGGATGGACTCTCCCCTGACTCGGACAAGGAGCAGTCATGACCGAGTACCTCATCTACTTCAACCAACAGTGGGTAGGCGACCACACCGAGGAGTGGTTCCGCGGGCGCGGACCGCTCGCCATGGCGGTCGTGAACGAGATGAAGGCTGCCGGCGTGCTACGTCTTCGCCGGAGGGCTGGAGGAGGAGGACGGCCCGCTCTACAGCGCTGACGCCACCAGCGGCGACGCTGATGATCACCGACGGACCGTACGTCGAGACCAAGGAGTTCCTGGGCGGGTTCACCGTGGTGGACGTGGCCGATGACGAGGCCGCCAAGATGTGGGCCGGCAAGCTCGCGGAGGCATGCGGCTGGCCACAAGAGGTCCGCCGCTTCAAACCCCAGCCAGGAGCTCGATGATCAGTCGATCGATGGATCTCGGCGTGCCCTCAAGGAGCAGGAGGCCGCCACGCGGATACGTCGTGGCCTGGGTGTCCCTTGATGACCTGGCAACGGTCTGCACACGCGCCCCGTCGGCAGGGACGAGCACGAGCTCGTAACGGAGCATCACCGAAAGACTCGACGCCGCTCGGGTCACGGCTCCCGCTTCCCAAGACCCGGTCCCTTCGCTACGGCCCGAGATCTGTTGACCCACACGCACTCACCCATCCGGCCGTCGGGAGAACGTCGTCTTTCCAGGCAGATGCGTGTCACCGATGATGACGGTCCGCAAGGCACGCGCAGAGGATCCGGGGGCACGAATGGCGAGCCAGGAACGATTGCTTTCTCCAGACCCATCGGTGGTCGATCTACAAGCGCCGACCAGAACGCATCGGATCAGCGTCGATGTAGATGTGGCGTCCGCGGACATGAGCCCGGAGCAGATCTGCGGCCTGCTGATCTCCGCTCTCGAGAGGGCGTACCCGTTCGTACGAGGCGTCCGCATCAACCAATGCTCGTCGCTCACGGACCAGGGGATGAACGGTTCCGATCGGTCCAGCGTCACGGGTACGCCCGGGTAGGGATTCCAGTCACTCCGCGTCGGGTGCGGCGTACACGCGGCGGCCAGCCACGAACGTCTGCTCGACGCGAGCCGACGCGATCTCCTTGACCGGGAGCCCGAAGAGGTCTCGGTCGATCACCGCGAGATCCGCCGCCTTCCCGAACTCGATCGAGCCGGTCTCGCCGTCGAGATGGTTCACGTACGCCGACCCAATCGTGAAGGCGGCCAGCGCCGTCGGCAAGCCAAGCCGCTCCTCGGGCAAGAACACGTCCTCGTTCCCGTTCCCATAGATGTAGTTCGGCGCCGACGTGCGGTTGACCGCCACGTGGATCTGCTCGATCGGATCGGGCGTCGAGACGAACCAGTCGCTCCCCATGGCGAGAACGGCGCCGGCGCGCACGAGACTCGCGAACGGGTACACCCATCGCCACCGCGGTTCCCCGAGGAACGGGATCGTGAGGTCGTCCATCTGCCCCTCGTGCACCGCCCAGAGGGGTTGTGCGTTGGCCACCACCCGGAGCGTGCGGAACCGCGGGATGTCGTCGGGATGCACGACCTCGATGTGGGAGATGTGGTGACGATGATCGTTGGGACCGTTCGCGTGCAGGGCGGCTTCGATCGCGTCGAGCGCCTCGCGCACCGAGCGGTCGCCGATGCAGTGGAAGTGCACCTGGAACCCCACCGCGTCCAACCGGGTCACGGCCGACTTCAGCGCTTCCGGCTCGACGAGCGACGGCCCCCGGTGATCGGTCGGGTGGCCGTCTGCATCGAGATATGGGTCGATCATCGCGGCGGTGAAGTTCTCGAGCACACCGTCCTGCATGATCTTGACGCTCGTCGCGCGAAAACGCTCGAGCCCGTCGGCCTGGGCGCGCTTGTCGATCAACTCTTCGATCTGCTCCTCGCCGTGATGGCGTTCCCACCAGAGGGCGCCGACCACGCGAGCGGTCAGCCTGCCGTCTCGCGCGGTCTCGATGTAGGCCGGCAGATTCCACCCCCACTGCTCGGAGTCCACCAGCGCGTCCTGCCACGCCGTGATCCCGAGTGAGTGGAGGTATCGCTGCGCCGTGAGGAGCCCGTCGACCATCTCCGCATGCGTGGGTTCCGGGAGGAGAGGCACCACGAGGTCCATCGCGCCTTCGTGCAGCGATCCGGTAGGCGTCCCGTCTGGGTCGCGCTCGATCCGTCCGTCGTACGGGTCCGGTGTGTCCTTCGTGATACCGGCGAGCTCGAGGGCCCGGGAGTTCACCCATGCGCCATGCCCGTCGCGGTTGGGCAGGAACGCGGGACGGTCGGCGATGAGCGCGTCGAGCGTCTCTGCCCGTGGGTTCCCCCCGGGGAACACGTCCACCGACCAGCCTCCGCCGAGGATCCACGGAACATCCCGGTGCGATGACCCGTAGGCACGGATCCGGTCGAGGTATGCGTCGAGGCCGTGATCCTGACTCAGGTCGCACCGAAGGGTGTCGAGGCCGCCGTTGATCGGATGGACGTGGGCGTCCTGGAACCCCGGAACGAGCATCCGACCGGCGAGGTCGACGACCTCCGTGCCCGCGCCGCGGAGCTCTGCGACATCGTCGTTCGACCCGACCGCCACGATCCGGCCGTTGCGGACGGCGACCGCCTTCGCCCAGCTCCGCGCCGCGTCAACGGTGTACACCGCGCCGTTCAGGAAGAGCAGATCGGCCGCACCGTCGTTGCTGATCGCTCTGCCCTCCTTCGAGCCCCGTGCGGCCATGGGCGCGGGAGCATAGTCGAGCGTCGTGCCGTGGCACCCTCCCTCCGAGGTGAACGGCCGTGCCGATTCAGTCGCTCGCGTCTTCGCCGACTGGTTCACCTCGGCTCACCGGATAACCGTCTCCCTACCTGTTGCAGCTTGACTGGCCCGTGCCCCGGATGGTCGAGCCTGAATCCATCAGCTGGGTGCCCGACGTCGTTTGGAGCGTTGAGCGGGGCGGCCCGAGAACGCTCGCGATCGTCCCAGGCGGCGACACGAACTGGCGTCACGCCTAGGGACGATGCCGCTTGACGTGCGCTTCGCGATCGAGGCGGAAGGAAGGGTCCGACACGCGTCGAGTTAGGCTCGGTGGGTGCTCGCGATAAGGGCCGCTCGCATCGCCATCGCGGGCTGCATCGTCGTGACCCTCGCGGCAACGCAAGCATCGGCTGGCTCGATCCGAGCGGGTCGGCTCGGGATCGGTGACTCGGTGATGCTCGGAGCGAAGCAGGAGCTTCGCGCAAGAGGCTTCGGCGTCGTCGACGCGGTCGTTTCCCGTCAGTTCTATCGAGCACCCACGCTGGTCAGGTATTGGCGGCGGCAGGGACGATTGCCCAAAGACGTCGTGATCCACCTGGGGACCAACGGCACCGTCAACCTGACGGATTGCTATCACGCCGTGCGGGCCGCCGGTCGAAGGAGCGTCTTCCTGGTCAACCTGAAGGTGCCCCGCTCGTGGCGAGCCGAGGACAACCAACGCCTCCATCACTGCGCGAAGCACTTCCCGAACGCCTACCTGATCGACTGGTACGGGCACAGCAACGATCACCCAGGATGGTTCGCCTCCGATGGGTATCACCTCACCGGGACGGGCAGGATCGCCTACGCCGCGCTCATCAAGCGAGAGGTCGCGCGCCGCGATAGGAGCGCTCGAGCAACGCCCAAGCCGGGACGGTTGGAGGCAAGGTAACGAACGCCATCCCCGGCGGACGCTGAGAGGCTCGAACCCCCTCCTCCGCCGGCCAAGCAAGAGGTACTAGGCGCGCTCGGGAGGTTTCGCGCGACGCGGATGCCGTGCTGCGCGCGCTGCGGAGCACGACCTCGTTGCGCCACCGCGTGTGGGGACGCTATCGACACGAGCGAGGAACGGGCCGACGGATCGGCCGGAACTGAGCGCTCGGGACAAAGTTGGTACGCGAGGAGTTACGCCGGGACCCCTAACCGATCCCAGACTTCTCCAAAGGCCATCGCCGCAGTGTATGGCTTGTTTCCCACGTGGGGGTCAGACCCCTAGCATCGCGGGAGGAGCAGATGGAGCGGGGGGAGCAAGTGGTCCTCGGTCGAGAGCACGAGCTCGACGTGCTGGAGCGATTCGTCCGCACCATCCCCGGAGGCCCGTCGGGCGTATTGCTCGAAGGTACAGCCGGGATCGGCAAGACGACGCTCTGGCTGGAAGCCGCCGCGATGGCCGAACGCGCCGGCTGCCGCATCTTGTCGACCCGAGCCTCCGAAGCCGAGACCGGTTGGGCCTACGCGGGCCTTGGGGATCTGCTGACGGGACTGGTCGACGAACCGATCGCTGATCTTCCCGACCCACAGTGGCGTGCGCTGGAGATGGCGCTGCTGCGGGCGGAGTCGTCGGGCGCGCCACCGGATCAACGCGCGGTCTCGCTCGCGACGCTGGCAGTCGTTCGCGCGATCACCAGCCGCTCACCCGTGCTCATCGCGATCGACGATGTGCAGTGGCTCGATCCTTCGACGGCTCGTGTGGTCTCGTTCGTCCTGCGTCGACTCACGGTCGAGCCGGTCGCCGTGCTCGGGACCCAGCGGATCGGGTCCGGGGCTCCGGACGAGCCCGTGGGTTTGGATCGCGCGGTTCCTTCGCTCGTGCGTATCCCCGTGGGACCGATGCCGGAGGATCCGATCGCGAGCCTCCTGCGAGAGCGCATCGGTGCGGAGCTCGCTCACCCACTCCTGTCCAAGGTGCACACCGCCTCGAACGGGAACCCGTTGTTCGCGCTCGAGATCGCGAGGGCCGTTGCGCGAACGGGGCTCCGTGCCGATGCCGCCGATCCGCTCCCCGTGCCGGACGATCTTCAGCAGCTCCTGTCGACGCGTCTGGCGAGCCTGCCGCCGGCTGCGGATCGAGCGTTGCTCATCGTCGCGGCATCCTCGTACGCGACAACCGACCTCGTGCTCGGCGCTTCGCTCACCGCCGCAGAGGCCGAGACCGGACTCGCCGCTGCCGAGATAGCCGGTGTGATCGAGCGTGCCGACGGGCGCATCCGGTTCTCGCACCCCCTGTTCGCGTCGACCGTCTACCTCAACGCATCGGAGCGAGACCGGCGGCAGGTCCACCGGCGACTCGCGACGCTGGTCGACGACCCCGAGGAACGAGCACGACACCTGGCTCTCGCGGCCGACAGGCCCGACGCCGAGGTGGCTCGTGCGCTCGATGCGGCCGCGAGCTTCGCGCGCGGCCGAGGCGCTCCCGACGCCGCCGCGGATCTCGCTGAGCTGGCTCGTCGGGCGACACCGCCCGGCGATCAGGCCGACGCCCGACGTCGCAGCCTCGAGGTCGCCGAATATCACTTCGATGCCGGCGACGCGGCGCGCGCGCTCGCGGTCCTGAAGGGCGCGATCGACGCGGAACCTCCCGGACCCACACGTGCCGAGATGCTCTTCCGTCTGTCGGCCATGAGTTGGATGAATCTGATCGACGGCGTACGGGGTCCCGCCGAGCGGGCCCTGGCCGAAGCGGGCGAGGATCACGATGTTCGCAGTGGCATCGAAGTCTCGCTCGCGTGGGTCGCGTTCTATCTGGGCGACCTGGCGACGGCCACGTCGCACGCGAAGCGAGGGATGGATGAAGCGGAACGAACAGACAGCGCTGGGGTCCGCGCGGACGCACTGGCGACGTCCGGGTTCGTGGAGTTCGTGTCGGGTGTCCAGGCGACGGACCGCATGGACGAGGCCATCGCATTACAGGATCGGATGATGGCGCAGGGGTCGTGGACGGAAACCTCGGTCTACACAACGCCGCGATCGATCCTCGGACTCGAGCTCATGTGGTCCGGACGCCTCGATGAGGCGCGGCAGCTGTTCGAGGAAGAGTTGGCGGAATACGAGCGCCACGCGATGTATACGGTGCGCCAGGAGGTGCTGTGCTACCTCGCCGAGCTCGAGTGCCGCGCCGGGCGATGGTCGCTCGCGGCGGAGCTTGCTGCCGATGCCATGGACACCGTGCTCGAGTCGGGCCAGACCGCGACCCAGAGCCACGTGGCGCTCTTCAACCGGGCACTGCCTGCAGCGCACCTCGGACGCATCGACGAGGCGCGCACCTGGGCGTCAGAAGGCGAGCGCCTCGCGGTCGCGAATGACGACGCGTTCAACGCGAGCTGGAACCGGGCGGTCCTGGGGTTCTTGGAGCTCTCACTCGGCGACGCCGAGCGAGCCATCGCACACCTCGAACCGGTCGTCGCCTACCTCGAGCAGATGGGGTCGGCTGAGCCGGCGATCATCCCGTGCATGCCCGACGCCATCGAAGCGCTCGTTGCGCTCGGCAGCCACGAGGAAGCGGAACGGCTCGTCGACGAGCTCGAGCAGCGGGGCCGTGCCCGCGATCGACCGTGGGCGCTCGCGACCTCGTTGCGAGGTCGAGCGCTGATCGAGGCCGTCCGAGGCAACACCGAGGAGGGCGCGAGATGCGCGGAGCGGGCGCTCGAGGAGCACGCTCGGGTGGTGCTTCCATTCGAGACCGCCCGGACCGAGTTCGTGTTGGGCCAGATCCAGCGACGACGGAAGCAGAAGCGGGCAGCGAGGAGCGCGCTGGAACGAGCCAGGGAAACCTTCGTCCAGCTCGGTGCGCCGCTGTGGGCCGAGCGCGCCGAAGCCGAGCTCGCCAGGATCGGAGGCCGGCCCCCAGCGCCACTGGAGCTCACCGCGACAGAGCGGAGCGTCGCCGGACTGGTCAGCGAAGGTCGCACGAACCAAGAGGTTGCCGACGCGCTGTTCATGAGCCCAAGCACGGTCCAAGCCCATCTCAAGCACATCTACCGGAAGCTGGGCATCCGCTCACGTACGGAGCTCGCCGCAGGGCTCGACCGCTCTCGCTCGCGCTGATCGCGGACCCCGGAGCTGGGATCAAACGTACCCGCACGGGCGATTCCAGCGGAGATCCATCTCCCTAGCGTCGAGTCGGAACGGAGCGGGACGGTCCCCTCCGGGAAGGAGCGTCATGTCTACCCAGTCGATCCAGCGGTCGTGGCGTCCGGCGCTGACGGCCCCCTTCATCGCGCTGGCGCTTGCGGCCGCGCTGCTGGTGGTGGGCGCGCAGGTGTCCTCGTCCTGGGGCAACACGACCGATGCGCCCGTGCGACCGGGTCCCGCGGTATTCCTGCCGGCGTCGAGCGGGATCGTCACCCAAACGGCGCACCTCCCAGCGGGATGCCGCCCGAAGTTCGGGTGCTGACCGGCAACGGTGCAAGGTGTCGCGACGACCAGACGGGAGACCCCAGATGCGCAAGATCGTGATCATCGTCATCGCGTGCGCGATGCTCGTTGCCACGGGTGGAGCAGCGTTCGCGGGTGACAAGCGAGCGGACACGTACTACGTGGTCATGTGCTACGACCCAACCGGTGCACTGGTGCAAGCCGAGTCGGTCGATGCGCACGCGATCGACCAAGGAGGAAAGGGGCACGCGATCGACCTTTTCAACGCCCACCATCCCGACTGGTTCTGCTGGCCGGTGGCCACGTAGCCAGCCTCGGTTTGCGCGAAGGGATCTTTGCGCGACGATCTCCAGTATCTGCCGCCGCTTGACTTGGTCGTCGCGAGCCTTGTCAGACCTTTCGCAGATCGACGGGATCAGGGTCGCCTCTCGCCGAGCACGTCCCAGTGCGTGGGAATACCTGTGCGTTGGTGCGCGAAGTGGTACGCGTTCCTCCTGACATGAGCCCGTTCAACCTTCGCTCTAGGTGAGAGGAAACGGAGGTTGCCACCACCACGGCTCGTCGTCGACGTCGATCGCCGTGATCCACTTCACCCACCAGAAACCGCGGCGGCCGGGCGCGACAAGGCGAGCTGGAGCCCCGTGGCCGGCGGACAGCGGAGCGTCTCCGACGTGCGTCGCCACGAGGAGCCCGGCAGCGTCCGAACCGGGGAACCGCCGAACGTAGCCGGTGATCGATCGGACGACGATCGATCCCCCATCGGCGCCGCCCAGCAGCCGGTCAAGACGAGCGCCCCGCCAAACCTGCTCCGCGTACCACCCGCCGGTGCAGTCGAGTGTCGCACGCAAGACGTCGCCGAACGCTGCCAGTTCATCAACGGTGAACGGATGCGCGTCGCCGGACACGCGCAGGCGCCACGACGCCGGATCCACCTCCTGCACCTGATCGTTGAGCCACTGTGTGACCGGCATCTCCGCCGGGGCGTCCGATCCGGTGTCGAACGAGCCAGTGACCCGTCGAGAAGCCCCTCGGACACCGGTAACGCGAAGCGCTCCTTCGAGCGCCAACCAGCCGGCGGCCCCGGCACCCAGGAGCGCGCCGCTTCGGAGGAGGCTCCTGCGCGAGAGGTCGGTCACACGAGGACGCACGGGACGCTGCACGACATGTGCGACGCAGACGACGATCGCGGCGACCGCGGTCGCTACATGGACCCCTAACGGTGAGAACGCCCCGACCGACCCCACGAGCCCGGTTACGTGCACGAGGGCCGTCACGATGGAGGTCACGACCAAGACAGCGAACGCGATCGCGGTTCCTCTCCCGGGGCGACGGCGCTGCAGGCCCCGGCGCGCGATCGTTCCCTTCCACGGGGCGAGCGCGACGATGCTCAGGCCGACGATGCCGTGCGCGACCACGATCCAGCGCACGAGGCCCGGACCGACAAGCCAGGAAGCCAGACCCGTTACGAACGCGAGCAGCAAGAGAGTGAGTAGGGCGAGGTTCGTCCGGCGTCCGGCCACGTCCTCATTGTGCAGTCGAACCGATCGTAGGTCCTCTTGACCGCTGATCTGAGCGAACGTAGATTGCGGTGCTCGTTCAGGCGGTTGCCCAGTCGCATCGAGGGGGCGCATCGTGCCAGGAGTCGATACCGGCGACACCGCTTGGGTTCTCATCTGCGCGGCTCTCGTGATGTTCATGATGGTCGGGTTGGCGTTCTTCTACGGCGGCCTCGTGCGAGCGAAGCATGTGCTGGGCACGATCATGCAGTCGTTCATCGCCCTCGCGGTGGTCACTGTGCTCTGGGTGCTGATCGGCTATTCGCTTGCGTTCGGGCCTGACAAGGCGGGACTGATCGGCGGGTTGGACTTCGTCGGGCTCCGCAATGTCGGTGCAGCGCCCAGCGCCTACGCGCCGACGATCCCGGCGACCGCCTACATGGTCTTCCAGATGATGTTCGCGATCATCACACCGGCATTGATCGCGGGTGCGTTCGCCGAGCGGATGAAGTTCTCCGCCTATCTGCTGCTCATCGGGTTGTGGTCCATCTTCGTGTACGCGCCGGTTGCGCATTGGGAATGGGGAGGCGGCTTCCTCGGCGCGAACGGTGTGGGCGCGCTTGACTTCGCGGGCGGCGCGGTCGTGCACGCGAACGCAGGTGCTGCTGCGCTCGCCACCGCGATCTACATCGGCAAGCGTCGCGGTTTCGGGTCCGATGACATGTCGCCGCACAACGTTCCGTTCGTTGTCCTCGGCGCGGGGATCCTCTGGTTCGGTTGGTTCGGGTTCAACGCCGGCAGCGCGCTGGGAGCGAACGCGGTCGCGTCGAGTGCGCTCGTGAACACACAGCTCGGTGCCGCGGCGGCCGTGCTGGCGTGGATCGCATTAGAGCGACTGCTCACGGGAAAGGTCACGGTGATCGGCGCGGCGACGGGAGCGGTGGCTGGGCTGGCCACCATCACCCCGGCGGCGGGCTACGTGGAACCGCTCGCCGCGCTCGCGATCGGCCTCGCCGCGGGGTTGGTGTGCTTCTGGGCGGTGAGCCTCAAGGGTCGACTGGGTTACGACGACTCGCTGGACGTCGTCGGCGTGCACATGGTCGGCGGCGTCGTCGGGGTGCTCCTCACCGGCGCGTTCGCCAGCTTGGCCATCAACGCCTCCGGGGCGGCCGGGAGCCTGACGCAGGTCGGGAAGCAAGGGATCCTCGCCGGCGTCACGGTCGTCTTCTCGTTCCTGGCAACCCTGGCGATCCTGAAACTCACCGATATCACCGTTGGTCTACGCCTCACGGAGGAACATGAAGAGGCGGGCTTGGACGCATCGCAACACGGCGAGATCGCCTACCGCGTCTGACTTCAAGCCCGTCGGGACGAAACATCTGCCCGAAACCCGTGGGTTCTGCGTTGTTCCGCAAGCTCGTCCGGAAGCGACGGCACGGATCGGCATCCACTCGCGAGCCGCCTGAAACTCCTTCGCTGAGTTAGCGTCGAGGGGCCTCTGGCTCTGGCGGTTCGCCCGCGAGCTGCCTGATGGCTTGTCCGAAGTTCCGGAAACGCCTCAAGCCTCGATCGCGGGCCAGTATCTCGATGACGTCTCCGGGGACGAAGTACAAGCTGTCTCGGAGTCCGTCAAAGGACGGAGCCGGGTCAGGCATGCCTTTGCGCACCCATCTGCAAAAGGCTGCCGTGAGAGCCGCATCATCCATGCTTAGTCCATCGGACGGTACTCGCTTCAACTGAACGAGTTGGCTCACCTTTGACTGGACGGCTCTAAACGGTCACGATGGGGTCGATGGCTGATTTCACGGTCCAGATCCCACGCCTGACGAAGAGCATGACGAGGGCGGACGCCGTACGCCGGGCCCGCGTCTTGGCGGCGCGAGGCAAGGTCACCGTCGTCGGCGAACCGCAGGTGCACCTCGACTGGGACAAGCCGCTTTCTCAGTACGTGGTCGTCTTCGAGACCATCGATCTGTAGCTCAGTAGCGTTAGGCGGCGGCCGGGGTCCGGTGCGCCCCGCTGCTTGGCGTACGCGCCTGACGGTTCGCGGTACCTCGAACAGGAAACAGGTGGGCGCCGACGGCGTCGTCGGAGTCCAGCAGTGGGAGCAGATCGCGGGCGCGGGAGACCGGCGGTGCGGGGGCTCGCGCTCACCCGCGCGTAGATCGAGGCCCAGCACGGCCACGTCGGCATTTCGCAGACGCCGAGCGGCGGGCTCCCGGTCGGTCTCGATCGAACTCCCGACCGCGGCGTCTCTTTCGTGGATCCTGGCGCGTGAATCATGGCGCGTGGATCCCTCGCGCGTGATTGCTGGCGGTTCAGCGCGTCCCGCGAACGAAGTGATACGCGAACGTATGCCCGCCGAAGGTCAGCGGGATCATGTCCGTTTCGGCGTGCACGACGGCCCCGTCCTTGCGAACGCCACGGAATCGCAGCGTCGCCGGGAACGCGCGGGCCTGCACCCGGTTCCAATAATGCCACGAGAACAGCTGCTGATCGTCTTCCTGCACGATCCGTTGGAGCAGGTACGGGGTGTCGCGGAGTTCGTCGGCGCTCTCGTAGCCGAAGAGCCGCGCGAAGCGTTCGTTACAGATCCAGTGCTGCTCGTCGAGCCATATGTAGACGCCGTCCGGACTGGACTCGAAGATCGGCGCGAGATGCTCGGCGAGCTCCTTCGTCGCCATGTCGTGCGCGATCGGCAGCATCGTCATCAGTGCCCCTTCGCGTACTCGCTCGCGCCGAACCAGTCGACCACGACGACGGCCTCGTCGCCGACGACCCATGCGTCGTGACCCTTCGGGAGCGACGTCACGTCCCCCGGCCGGGCAACGAACTCCGTGCCGTCGTCCATCATGATCGCGAGCTCGCCGGCGACGTGATACTGGAAGTGCGGCGCCTCGCAGCTCGCTGTTCCTGCGATGGGTTTCACATCGTCAGACCAGCGCCACCCCGGCTCGAACACGAGCCTGCCGATCTCGGCGTCACCGACCTGCAGGATCTCTGCGCGACCGTTCGGGAATTCCCGAACCTCGTCCGGGCTCTGGAACGCGCGGTGCTCGGTGCGTTGCATGTTGCCTCCTCCTGTGGCCGTCCCGGGCCCTTCCGTATGCCCGGGCGATGGCGTATACTTACTTATTAGTAGGTCAGTCGTCAAGAGGCGGCGGAATCGAGAGGCTGCAGGACATGGTGCGCACCACAGAAACCGGCACCGCCGCACGGATCTTGGATGTGGCCGAGGCGCTCGTGCAGTCGCGGGGGTTCAACGGTTTCAGCTACGCCGACGTCGCCGAGACGCTCGACATCTCCAAAGCCGCCCTTCACTATCACTTCCCCGGCAAGGCGGAGCTCGGCGAGGCCTTGATCAAGCGCTATACGAATCGATTCAACGATGCGCTCGGCGCGGTCGATCGGGATGAGCCCGACGCACCGGCGAAGCTGCACGCATACGCCCACCTGTACGCCGAGGTGTTCCAAGACGACCGGATGTGCCTGTGCGGGATGCTCGCCGCCGACTACGCGACCCTGCCCGGTCCGATGCGTGAGGGGGTGGTCCGATTCTTCGACGACAACGAACGCTGGCTCGCCCGCGTGCTCGAGGCCGGCAGGTCTGACGGCACCTTGCGGTTCCACGGGTCGGCTCGGAGCGTCGCGCGCACCCTCGTGAGCGGGCTCGAAGGCGCGATGCTCGTCGCAAGACCCTACGGTGACGTGCGGCGGTTCCGTTCGGCGGCGGCCCTGCTGATCGACGGGCTCGCGGTCGACTGAGCCAGGAGCTCACCGCACGGCCGCAACGGAGGCGTACGAGTGCCGCCCCGCGCCGGCCTCGAAGGCGGCCCGACCACTATCGAGGTCCCTGGCCCGGCAACGAGAGAAGGTGATGGGCCGTCGACGCCGGTCCAGGAGGTCCGCCGATCGATCGCCCTGTACGCTCAGCCGGGCAGGAGGTCACCTTGGCATCAGCGGAAACGCGCTTCGCGAAGAGCGGCGACGCTCACATCGCGTACCAGGTGGTCGGAACCGGTCCCCTCGACCTCGTCTACGTCCCGGGGTGGGTCAGCAACGTTGCGCTGAACTGGGATGAACCCTCGTACGCGCGGTTCCTCACGCGGCTCTCGACGTTCGCCCGGTTGATCCTGTTCGACAAGCGCGGCACCGGTCTCTCGGATCGGATCCCCGGGCAGTCGTTGCCCACGCTCGAGCAACGGATGGACGACGTCCGCGCGGTGTTGGACGCCGTCGGTTCCGAGCGAGCAGCGCTCCTCGGTGTTTCGGAGGGCGGCTCGATGTGCGCGTTGTTCGCCGCCACCTATCCAAGCCGTACCGACGCGCTCGTGATGTACGGGAGCTACGCACGGCGGCACGAGGCGCCGGACTATCCCTGGGGACAGTCCGATGCCGAGGTTGCATCCTCGCTCCGCGAGATCGAGAACGGTTGGGGTGGTCCGGTCGGTCGTGCCGCTCGGGCGCCGAGCGCAGCCCATGACGAACGCTTCATGCGGTTCTGGGCCTCGTACCTCGTGCAGAGCGCGAGTCCCGAGGCCGCGGCGACCCTCACGCGGATGAACGCCGAGATCGACATCCGGCAGATCCTCCCCGCGATCCAGGTCCCGACGCTCATCCTGCATCGAACGGGCGATCGGATCGTGCGGACGGAGGAGGCGACCTACCTCGCCGAACACATCCCTGGGGCGAAGCTCATCCTCCTCGACGGCGAAGACCATCTCCCGTGGGTTGGCGACCAGGATGCCGTCCTCGATGAGATCGAGGAAGGGCTCACGGGCATCCGGCGCGGCCCGGAGTTGCACCGCGTTCTCGCGACGATCTTGTTCACGGACATCGTCGATTCGACGAAGCGCGCCGCCGAGCTCGGAGACTCCCGCTGGAAGCAGCTACTGCAGACGCACGACCAGCTCGTCCGCACCGAACTCGCCCGATTCCGCGGGGTCGAGGTGAAGACCACCGGAGACGGGTTCTTGGCCACGTTCGACGGACCGGCCCGCGCGGTGGGTTGTGCGAGAGCGATAACGGACGTGGTCCGAAGCCTCGGCATCGAGATCCGAGCTGGGTGTCATACCGGTGAGATCGAGCATGTCGCCGGCGATGTCGCTGGGATCGCGGTACACATCGGAGCGCGAGTGGCAGCCCTCGCGGGAGCGAGCGAGGTGCTGGTGTCCAGCACGGTCAAGGATCTCGTCGTCGGGTCCGGCTTATCGTTCGAGGATCGTGGGTCCTACGAGCTCAAGGGCGTCCCTGACCGATGGCATCTGTACGCGGTCAGCGATGCGCGACCATCGAGACAGGGGCCGTAGCCGTTGGGTCGCACCTCGTACGGCGTCCTGGTGCTCGGGGCCGGATCGGCCGGTTGCGTCTTGGCTTCGCGCCTGAGCGAGGACGCGGATCGCTCAGTCTGTCTCGTCGAAGCCGGACCGGACTATGGCGCGTACGCGGACGGTCGTTGGCCGGCCGACCTGCTGTACGCGAACGAGCTCGCGACCTCGCACGATTGGGGCCTCGCCGGTGGGTGGCCATACTGGCGCGCAAGGGTCGTCGGCGGATGCTCCGCGCACAACGGCTGCTTCGTCGCCTGGGGAACGAGCGCCGACTTCGACGAGTGGAAGGATGCGGGGAACGAAGGCTGGACGTCTGCAGCGATCGAGCCCTACCGGCGTCGCGCCTTCGAGAAGCTCCGCGTGCGCCCATCAAAGGTGGACGATCTCGAGCCCTTCATGCGCGCGAGCCTGGATGCGGCAGCAGAGATCGGCATCCCGGTGCTCGATGACTTCGACGATCCGTCGGCCGTTGAAGGCGCTGCGCCGATCATGGTCAACGCCGTCGGCGACGTTCGCTGGAACGCGGCCTTCGCCTACCTCGATCCCGCTCGAGCGCGCCCGAACCTCACGATCATCCCGAACGCCCTCGTCGACCGCCTGCGCTTCGCCGATCGGATGGCCACCGGAGTGTCCCTTCGCATCGCTGGGAGCGAGCGAGAGATCACCGCTGATGTCGTCGTCCTCGCAGCCGGTGCGTACGGTTCCCCCTCGATCCTTCTCCGCAGCGGGATCGGGCCGCCTGAGGAGCTCGAACGGCTCTCGATCGACGTCCGAGCGGAGCTCCGAGGTGTCGGCCGGAACCTCATCGACCATCCGAGGGTTGAGCTCGTCTACCAACCGACACCAGAGCTGCTCGAACTGACTGAAGAACATCTCGCCCGCCGACCGGCGCGTGCGCAGACATTGATCAAGGCCCGAAGCGATACCTGTCCCCCGAACACCTGGGACCTCCACCTGATGATGCGTGTGCGCCGACCTCTCACGGATGCCCGCGATCACGTGCCTGCGGGTCCCCTTGCTCACCTCTACGTCCACGCGATGAAGCCCAAGTCGCGCGGCCGAGTGCGGCTCGCCTCAGCCGACGCCGAAGACCTTCCGCTCGTCGATCACGGGTTCGCGTCGGATGCGGCGGGCGAGGACCGATCGACATTGACGGCCGGGATCAGGCTTGCTCGCAGGCTGGCGGGGACCGGGTCGATGCGGGATCTCCTTGCTGAGGAGCTCGCGCCGGGAACAGAGACCGATGAGACCGAACTCGACGATTACATCAAGACTTCCGTCGGCGGGTACTGGCACCCGGTGGGAACGTGCAAGATGGGCCCACCGAGCGACATCGAGTCGGTCGTCGACGCGAATGGAAGACTCCACGGATCGGAGAACGTCTACGTCGCCGATGCGTCGATCATGCCGACCATCCCTCGCGCGAACACGCAGCTGCCTGTCATCGCCATCGCGGAACGAATCGCCGATGTACTTCGCATGCCTTGATGTCAAAGACCCATGCTGAGGCCGGCGAAGCGATCGGCTTGGGGGGCACTGAGGGGCTCGACCCCGCCCTTCGCCTTGTAGAAGCTCGGCGAACCTGCACCGAGCTTCGATCCGCTGAGGAGGTCCAAGATCCCAGACAAGACCGATCGTGCCAAGATCAGCGGATGCTGGAGACTGTGTCAGGTAGCGACCCTCCCCCTCAAGAGTCGCGAGTCGGCGACGATGCCATCTGCCTTCGGTGTGACTGGATCGGCGAGACCGACTCGGATTCGTGTCCTCGGTGCAAGGCGCCCCTGTACCGACTCCGGGAGCCCACGAAACCGCTCGGGGTCACTCCGAGTTCCCGCGTGCCTCCCTCGGCAGACGACCGCGCATCCAACACTCCCGTTGAGGTGTCTCAAGAAGAGGACAACAGCGCGCCGGTCGTACTCGGGGCAGTGAGCCGACGCACGTGGGTGATCGTCGGCGCTGTGACGGCGGCGGCGTTCTGGATCGCAACAACGGGTGGGCCGTTCGGTCGCCTCCGAGCGCAGGATGTTACGCCGAAGGCGAACCCGCAGAGCGTGGCACAGACGGCGAACCCGCAGGATCGGGCTGACACCTCGCCCGGGGGGCGGAGTGTCCTCGGTGGGCCGGCCCTGAGTGGGTTGAACCTCAATGGGGTGAACGGCGATGTCACCTCGGCTCCCGCGAGGTCTCCGAACGGGTCGCGCCTCGTGTTCGGCGCGCGCGGAGGCACGATCTATTCAGAGATCGTGCAAAGCGGCAAGCGTTCAATGCTGGTGCATCTGCCGGGAAAGGACCTCGACTCGGTGGACGAGATCGAGTGGTCGCCGGACGGTGCGCACATCGCCGTCATGAACGATCTGGAGCCTGGGGGCGGACGCCTCTATGTCATCAACGCGGATGGCACTGACGTCCGAGTCCTCCTCAACAACTACGAGCCGCAGAGGAGGTTCGTGTGGTCTCCGAACGGGAAGTCGATCGCGTACGCGACCCACGGCCCGGCAGGTCTCCGCTGGTATGCGGTCGATGCCGACGGGGCGGGCCCATCGCGCACGATCGACATGCGCATATATCTGCGCTGGAAGCACCCCGGCGTACCGACTCACTGATGGCGTGGACCTCCTCTGGGGCACAAGGATGACCGAAGCGCGACGACGAATAGTCCGCGCAACGTGAGCCTCGGTTCTGCTGTGGGCGCTGAGGGGCTCGAACCCCCGACCTTCGTCTTGTAAGGGCGGAACGAAAGTGCTGGTCAGAGACATGAGTCCTTCTGTGTGCCGTGCAGCACCACCCGGTCCGCGGCGTTGCAGGCAGGGGGCGCGATGCGCTGATTCCGGCCGCAGGTCACCTCGTCGACTACAAGAGCGCGTGGTGCCTATGTGAACGCAGCGCAGAAAGCGTCGAACTCACCATTCTGGCGGGGCCCGGCCACGAAGAGAACGTTGAAGTCCCCGTCGACGACGAGATGGCCCGTGTCCAACCACACGATGCCTCCCCCGGGGGCCGTGAACTTGTTGAACGGCCCGTTGTCCGTCAGTGTCCTCACCGACCCGTCCGCGTTGTAGGTGGTGATCTCTGTGAAGCTGCTGTTCTGCTGCGTGAGTGTGGTCCGCCCAGCAGTCACTGTGACCCTGAACGGCCCAGGACCGGCCCTTCCGATCGTCTTGTAAAGGGACCCGCTGTTGTCGTAGAAGTCCGCGAACTTGAGCGATCCGTAGACGTGGAACGTGATGTCGAAGCTGCATATCTCCGAATCGACGAACGTGTCATTGACGTGATCGACAGTCGTGACCCTCGTGTTCGCCGCCGCTGGTGGTGCCAACAGCGCGATACAAGTAAGCACTACCGCGGGTGCAAGTTTGGTGAGTCTCATGCCGATCCTCCCCCGGATCCGACCAGACCACCGATCGGGCTCGCCACACCGGCACGCCCGAAGCCCGTTGTTGCTCCTCGGCGAGGCTAGACCTGGTTTCCTCACTGGTCAATCCGGTGCGTTGAGCGTCATCGCGGAGTACGGGTTCCTCCGCCATGAGGTCTCCGCCGTCCACGAAAGGCGCTTGGAGCGCCGCTATCCGGAGGCAAACCCCTCGATTCGAGTCTGAACACGCACAGCTCTGAACACGCACGGCGGCGCGATCTGCTCGTGGGGGCTGCGGGGCTCGAACCCCCGACTTTCGCCTGATAAGGGGGGAACGAAAGTGCTGGTCAGACGTGATCCTGGAGCGGTCGCGTGAGGCCTTCTTTGACGCGTTGGGTGATGGATCGATCCTCCCACTCGTCGCGTGTTACCCATTCGCTCCGCCGGAGATCTTCGTCGAAGTGTGCGTCGAGCGTGGCGGTAACCCCGCCGTTCAGGATGATCAGGTTGATCTCCTCGTCGCGCTCCGTGGAACGCACGTTGAGGTTGGCAGAGCCCACCATCGCGAGGATGCCGTCGACGGTCATGATCTTGGCGTGCAGCATCGACGGCTGGAAGTACGCGATCTGGATGCCGTGATCAAGCAGCTCCGCGAACTCGGCCTCGCCGGCGAGCTGCACGAATCGCTTGTCGGCGTTCGGGCCAGGCAAGAGGACCTCTACGGAGACGCCGCGGTCCGCGGTCTCACATAACCGCTGCGTCATCTCTTCGTCGGGAACGAAGTACG
The DNA here is from genome assembly GCA_963792215.1 of uncultured Actinomycetes bacterium. Taxonomy (GTDB): domain Bacteria; phylum Actinomycetota; class UBA4738; order UBA4738; family HRBIN12; genus AC-51. The sequence continues at coordinate 444,874 of CAWBVL010000001.1, read as the reverse complement.
CGGTGGCGATCCGGACACGTTCCTCAGCGAGCAGGAGCAGCGCGTTGAAGGCGGTCGAGATGTCGCTCATCCCCGCTTCTGACGCTCCTCGAACGCATTGGATCACCGAGTCGCCCGCCTGCTCCTGACGTGGGAACCGATCCACTCCCGCTTCGTACATGGTGGTGTCGCATTCGAGCCAGTTGTCGAGGAACGCCGCGCGAAGCCCGTCGACACACGGGCCTTGTACGCGGAAGTGGGTGTCGCGCCACTCCGATTCGTCGCGTGCGTCGCCCTGCCACTCGTCGGCGATACCAACGCCGCCCGTGAACCCGATCGATTCGTCGACGATCACAACCTTGCGATGCGTGCGGTGGTCCATCTTGTGCGGCTCGAACTTCCGCAGGGGCCGGAACCACTCGAGGTGTACGCCCGCGGTTTGCATCTCGTCGACCAAGGACCGATCGATCGGATGTGCCCCCCAGCTGTCGAGCAGCAGGCGCACGCGCACACCCGCCCGCGCTCGTTCCGAGAGCGTCTCGGCGAACCGAGTCCCGATCTCGCCGCTCCAATAGACGAACGTCAAGAAATCGATCGTGTGCTCGGCGGTCCCGATCCCCTCCAACATATCCGGGAAGATCTCGTCTCCGTTGCGGAGGATCGAGACGGTGTTCCCCTCCGTGAACGGCACACCGATGATGCCCTCGAGCATCCGCCGCACGGCGAGCGTGCGATCGGCCCCACCCATCACCGGATCATCGTCGCCGGCTCACTCGTCGCCACGTCAGCTTTCCGCAGGTCCTGCGGGGACGCGGCGCCTGCCCGGACGGCCTCGAGCTGCGCGGCGAGCGCCGCGCCGTACAGGAACGAGATCGAGGCCGCGAACGCCCAGAACATCAGCGCGACGATACCGGCCAGTGGACCATATGTCGTGCCGAAGGTCGAGCTGAGCTGGAAGAGCAGATCGAGCCCCGCCGTGACGACGAGCAGCAGCACGACGGCGATCGCCGCGCCGAACGCGAGCCATGACCACGCTGGTTGGTGCCGTCTCGGCGCGTGTCGGAAGAGCAGCGCGGTGCCGACACCCAGCAGACCCAACGCAAGCGGCCAACGCAGCAGGTTCCAGGCCGTGGCGACGGCCGAGGTGTGGATGGCAGAGCCGATGTTCCGGCCGACCGCGAGGGCGACGATGGCTACCGCCAGCGCGCCGCCGGCGGTCAACGCCAGGACGACCGCCCTCCCGTATTTATGCAACGCGGGGCGATCCTGTTCGACGCCGTAGAGCCTGTTCAAGGCGCGCTCGATCTGGCCCATCAGCACTGCGCCGGTCACCAGCGCACCGATGCATCCCGCGATCAGCGCCACCGGGTGCTGGGAGCCAGCCTGCTGCGCCTGACCCGCGGCCTCCGTCAGCACCTGCCCCGTCGGCCCCGGTGCGACCGACCGCAGCGTGTTGACGATCAGGTCTCGAGCGCCGCCCGTCCCCAGCATGCTCGCCAGGCCGACGAGCGCGATAACTCCTTGAACGAAGATCAATGTCGTCGCATAAGCCATCGAGCGCGCATGACTGAATCCATCGGCCCACCGCAGTCGCTGGAAGGCATCTCGCATGAGCTGCCACCGCCCGACGTGCTCGAGCGTCTCCTTCGCGTCGTCGCCAGTCAGCCCGTAGGTCTCGGGGACTACGTTCGCAGTGCTCACGATCCCTCCATCTCCGGCACACACACGGTGATCGCCTGAGGCTTCACTTTGGTCTTGATATGGGTCGTCGTGCTGCGCTCGCTGCCATCCAGTTCGTAGAGCAGTGGCGCGCTCGTCCGGATATCGAACGATCTCCCGGTCGTCATGCGGATGAACGGCGATCTCGACGGGTCGCCGACGATGGAACGGGATAGGGTTCGTAACCAGTCGAGGCCGCTGTCGGCGGTGATCACACCGATGTCGAGCACACCGTCGTCCGGCCGTGCATCCGGGAACGCGCTGATCCCGCCGACGACCTCCCCGAGGTTCCCGATCAGCGCACAGCTCGCGAGATCATCGAACCACGTCGCGCCGTCCACCTCGATGCGCATCTTCACCGGGTCGCGCGAGAGGTTCTTGGCGCCGGTGAAAACGTAGGCGAGCGACCCCATCCGGTCCTTCAAGCCCCCGACGTCCGCGTCCCGGATCATGAACGCGTCCAGGCCCACGCCGGACATGACACCGAAGTGCTCACCGTTGGTCTTCCCGAGGTCGATCGTTCGCCGGGCGCCGTGCAGTCCGACACGCACGGCTCCTTCCAGGTCCCGGGGTATCCCCAGATTGGTGGCGAAGAGGTTCGCCGTTCCCGCGGGCAAGATCGCGACCTGGATGCCGCTACCGGCCACCGCATCGAGCGCACGTTGCACCGTGCCATCGCCACCCCACACGAACAAGACATCCGCGCCCTCGTCGAGGAGTCGGCGGGCCTGCTTGGGGATCTTCTTCGCCTTCGCGACCTCGATCCATGGCGGATCGACGAACCCGTATCCGGCCAGCGCTCGACGGAGAGCGGGCAGCCCTCCATCGAACGTCTTAGCGCTATGTGCGATCACCGCGACCGAGGTCATGCCGAGACCTCATGGCGCGCGGACGTCGACCTCTCTGCCTTCGCCGGCTCCCCGCGGCTCGCATCCGAGACGGCGGATGTGACCCGTGTGACCATCACCGCACAGGTGAGGCTCGCGATCGCGAGGAGCACGGATGCCATGACATCGGTCGCGTGATGCATCCCTCGGTACAACCGGGACAGCGCAACGAAGATCGGAACCAAGACCGCGAGTGTCCAGAAGAGGATGCGCAGCGCCCGGTTGTCGGTGAGCGTCCACACGATGATCGCGATGCCAACGTAGAGGACCAATGCCGCTGCGGTATGCCCCGATGGGAACGACGATGTCGGGGGTGCAACATCGAGCTGGGGCACAGCGGGCCGCGGCCGGTTGATCACGAACGCCGTCGCGAGGAAGGCACCGACCTCGATCAACAGGGCTGCCGCCAGGAAACCGACCTCGCGCCAATGGTGACGGATCGCGAGGACGATCCCCACCACCACGGCGATCCCGATGACGACGAACGTCGACCCGAGCATGGACCCGAAGGCCGTGACGGTGTTGAGCGTGTCGGTGCGCTGCGCGACGAACCAGGTCGCGACCGAGCGATCCCAGGCGGCCACACCATCCGGAAGGATCTCATGGACCAAGACCCACCCCAGCCCGATAAGGGCCGCGGCCACGACCGCCCAGGCGGCGAAGGTCGACGCCGCCCAGGCGCGGACGGGTCCGCGGAACGCGTGCGCCACGGTTGTTGCCGGACCGTCCACACGGGGATCGAAGATCGATACGTCACCGTTCCCCTCGTGGGTGCCTCGATACGCCATCCGGTTCGCTGTGTCATCCATGAGGCTTGGTTTTCCAATCTGAGGCCCGGGGTAAACGTGCGACGTCCTACCTCGTGGATGGACGTCGTACCTCGTGATCGGAGACCTGATGGAAGTGGTCGGAGTCGTTGCGGCGGTAGCCACCGCTGCTGGGCTCCTCGCCGCACTGCTGTTCGGTGCGACGCCGCGTGCGGATCCGGCGTTGGTCGCGACCGGCGCGATCGGTGATGAGCTGGGCCGGCGCCGGTCGGTCCGGATCTTCCTCCGGGCTCGGTTCCGGCGCGGGGTCGCGACCGGGTTAGCGCTCACCGTGTGCCTCGTGGCCGTCATCGGTGCAGGGATCGCTCTCGGGATCTTGGTCTACATGGTGCGTACCCAGACCGGTCTGGTGCAGGTGGATCGAGCTGTGGGACAGTGGTCAAACACGCGGATGACGGCGATGTCGATCTCCGTCTTCGACCTCGTCACCTGGTTCGGTTCCACCGTCGGGGTCGTGGTCGTGGGTGTCCTCGCGGCCGTCTATGCGTACTGGCGGTGGCGGAACCCTGCCATCCCGGTATTCCTCGCGCTCGTCATCGGGGGGCAGTTGCTGCTCTCGAACCTCATCAAAGACGTCGTGCAGCGGGCGCGACCCGACCTCCATCCCCTAGCCGGCTTCAGTGGGCCGTCGTTCCCGAGCGGACACACCACCGCGGCCGCCGCGACGTTCATCGCCGTCGCGCTCGTCGTCGGTCGCGACTGGGGTCCCCGCGGCCGAAGGATCCTCGCGGGATCAGCCGTCGCGATCGCGGTCGCCGTGGCGTGCTCACGCGTGTTCCTCGGCGTCCACTGGGTGTCCGACGTGATCGGCGGGTTGATCCTCGGATGGACATGGGTAGCGGTCTGCGCGATCGCCTTCGGCGGACGGGTGATGCGATTCGGCTCGCCGCGCATCGGCGGCCGTCGCCGCGCCTGAGGATCCGGGCACCGGCCCCGACCCTCGAGACGCCCTCAAGGTCGGCGGGTCGACCCCGCGAGGATGATCTCCGACCCACCTGTCGTCCGTGCGATGCTCGGCCGCTCACCGCGGCTAGGAGGTCGACACAGCAGGAGACGGCTTCTTCGCCCGCGCGGGAACCTCCCACGATGAAGGGACCGGCACACATCCGATCCGCTGTTTGGCGACGTGGCCTGGGGGTACCTCCCGCCCCACCGACGAGGAGAGTGTGAAGCATGCGCGAGGACGCGCCCAACGAAGACCCGCCGATCAAGCCCGTGCCGGAAGATCCGCCGATCGAGCCGGTGCCACCCGAGGAGCCCGACGGGCAACCTCGGCCACGTCCGGCCCCAGGGAACGACCCGCTTCCGGGGGAACCCGCCCCCGACCTGCCGGGCAAGCCGGCACCGGCAGAGTTCCCTCCGACACCACCGAACGGAGACGAAGGCACCCGCGCATGACCTTCGGCGCGGTGGATCGGACCAAAATGGTGTCACGCCTTAAGTCGAGTAGCACCGCCACCTGCGTGGTGGAGGTCACGCAATCAGGCGCCTTCTGACGGGTACGGCCGACTCGTCGGTTGATCCGCCCTCGCGGCCGCGAGGGCCAGGTCCCGGTCAGCGTGGATCGACACCGAGTGCAGTCCGACGAGCTCAACCGTTCGCGCGATGCTTCCGCCTGGTGGCACGCATAGGAACAGCCCCTGCCGTCGTTCTTCGAGCAGTTCCGCGAGCAGCGAAACGCCGTGTAGACCCACGCTGTCGATGAACGTCAGTTCGGACAGATCCAGAACGACGGCCCAGTCCTCGGGGGTCACGAACCCGGCGATCCGTTCCCGAACCCGGACCGCGTTCGACATGTCGATCTCGCCGGCCACCGTCACGACGACCAGCCCGTCCATGCGGTCGAGCGCGAGGTCAGCGAGCTCGGAGGTCAAGATCCAGCCTTCCGTCGCATCCGCACCGTGGTGCCTTGATCCGTTGGCTCCACGGTGACCTCGTCCATAAGTCCACGGATAAGGCGAAGGCCGTTGCCGCGACCCCCGCGGGAGCTGCCTCGCCATCCTCCCGTATCGCGGACCCTCATCTCGACGACCTCGTCCTTGGTATCTCCGGCGATGCTGATGGTGCCGCCGGCCGGCCCGTAGGCGTGTTCGATGGCGTTCGTCGAAGCCTCCGAGACAGCGGTAACGATCTCCATCGCCGTCACAGGGGGGACACCGATATCGTCGAGCCAACGGCCGACGGCTCGTCGGATATCCACAAGCGACCTCGCGCGTGCCGGCACGGCGAACTCCAACTCGAGTGATGGGATGGCTTGCCGTTGGAGGAGCAACACCGCCACGTCATCAGCAGGACGGCCTCCCTCGAGTTGTTCCTCGAGCAGCGCGGCGATGGCCTCCGGGGCGTCGTGTACTGGTAGCGATCGCTCGGCCGTACGCCGAAGCCGCTCGAGACCAACGTCGAGCGACTCGCCCCTACGTTCCACAAGCCCGTCGGTGTACAGCAAGAGCATGCTCCCGCGGTCGATCCGTAGCTCGTGCTCGATGAAGGGTTTGGATCGGTCCACGCCGAGCGGAGGGACGTGTTCGGAGATCGTTGCGAACGCGGCACCCCTCTCGCTGAGCACGAGCGGCGGGCAATGCCCGGCTAGCACGAACCGGAAGGTCGAGAGGTCTTTGGTCAGCACCCCGACCAGCAGCGTGACCAGCTCTCCGTCACCGAAGTGCCGGTGATACCGACCCAAGCGCTCGGCGATCTCGCTGACGGTCCCGCCCAATAATGCGTACGCGCGGAGCGCATTGCGCATCTTCCCCATCAGCGAGGCGGCCGGCAGTCCATGGCCTGCCACGTCGCCGATCGCTAGGACGAGGTCACCTGAGGGAAGCGGGAATGAATCGAACCAGTCGCCACCGATGCCGACGTCGGAAGACGCTGGCAAGTACTTCGTCGTCACCCGGAGCCCTGGTACGTACGGCAATGAGTCGGGGAGGAATGTGCGCTGGAACGCATCGATGACAACGCGAGCGCTTTCCACGAGACGTACTTGGAGGGCGAGCGCGACACGATCTGCGACGAGTTGGAGGAGTTCGACCTCATCCTGCTGGAAGACGCGCGGAGTAGTCGTCCCGACGTGGAGCACCCCAACGACGTCTCCATGCGCGATCAACGGAACCCCCAGGAGCGAACGGATGCCCTTCTGGACGAGGATCGGGTTCAGGACCGTCGTGTGGTCGACGGTCGTAAGCGCTACCGGATGTCGCTCGGCCGCGATCCGACCGGCGAACCCCTTTCCAACCGGGATCCTGACTCCGCGCTCCACCTCCTCTTCGATCCCTTTCGCCGCGCGGGCCACGAGCTCGTTCTTCTCGGTGTCCAACAAAAGAACGGCGGCCGTGTCCGCGCCGAGGATGTCGCGAACCCGCAGGAGGAGCTCGTCGAGCAGGTCTTCCACCGACAGGAGGGCGAGCGCGGCATCGCTCACGCGCTGCAGGCGCTTGAGGCGTTCGAGGTCGTCGATCGGGGCGAAGGTCGTCACTCCGCCACTCTGAGTGATGGAGCTCCGCCAAGGCAACACGCTCCTGAACACGGGATCGAGACCGTGAAAGGCAACGCCGCCACTGGCGGCCCCTCTCGGCACCGTGTTCGGCCAACTGACCAAGGCGATCAGCAACGCCGGCAGGACACACGGCGTCCGCCGGCTGACGATCCACGCCAACTCCGCGTGAGACTGCGGCTTCTGGGTATGTCGGCCGGCATGGATGCGAAGAGCTTCGCCGCCTACCTGAACGATCATCTCGGCGGCTCAGAGGCTGCCCTGATGATCACCAGCCGCCTCGTCGAGCAGCACGGCGAGGATGAGGTGGGGTTGTACATGCGCACACTCCGGACCGAGATAGAGGAAGGGCAGGCGGCCATCCGCACTGCACTGGAGATCGTGGGCCAGGGCGAGAGCGTGCTGACGCGAAGCGTCGGTGTGGTGGGCGGGATGCTCACGTGGCTGCGCGATGCAGCGCCGATCGGCAACGCCCCGACCCTCCTCGAAGATCTCGAAGCGCTCGCTATCGGTGTATGGGGCAAGAGGCTGCTGTGGGGAACGATGGCGCGTGCTGCTTCCTACGACGCGAGGCTCGCCGTCGTCGATGCAGACCGCCTCGCCGCTCAGGCGGAGGCCGAGGAACGAGAACTTCTACGCCTTCGGAGCGACGAGATCGACCGAGGTCTCGCGCTCGGCGCTAGCGCTGCCTGAAAGTCGGCGCTCATTTCAGACGTGCGTGGCCACGGCTCTGGCAGACGACGAGGCGGCCGGTACCCACACCTGACGCGATCGTGGCCCCAGGTCAGAGCCGACTGTTGGAACTACAGCGAGGAGCGGTCCGCGTGTTTGGACGACGCCGGCTCCGTCGTCCTGGTCGGCAGGAGTCGATCCAACCACCGCGCACGCCCTCCTGCCGCGGCGCGTTCGGCACGGGCTCGGCGGCGTACCCGTCGCAGATGGTGCCGCGCTAGGTCGTCGCCTTCCTCGACCCGATCCTGCAGCCAGATCTCGATGACGAGCACCTTGATCGTCGCCGCAACCGGCAGCGCGAGCAAGGCCCCGACGAAGCCGGCCAGCGAGGCGCCGATGAGTGTCGCCACGATCACCGACGCGGGCGACAGATCCACGGCCCCGTGCATCACACGGGGCACCAGCACGTAGTTCTCGAACTGCTGATAGACAACGAAGAACACGGCTACCGCAAGGCCGGCGAGCGGTGAGACGAAGAAGGCGACGACGACCGCCGGGATCGCCCCAGCGTAGGACCCGACCACAGGGATCAGATCCGCGAACCCGGCCCAGATCGCCAGCGGGATCGCGAAGGGGACGTTGAGCACCAGCAATGCCACAGCAGTGACCATCGCGCAGGCGATCGACGTCACGCCGTTGCCGGCGACGTACGCGCCGATCCGGGAGATGGACTGTTCGATCACCGGTTCCATGCGGTCCCGGATCTCGGGGCGGAACAGGATGGGGGCACGCGAGCGCAGACCGGGAAGCGACAGCATGAAGTACACGGTCAGAACCGCGGTCGTTCCGAGCGCGACGAGGGCCGTTCCGACCTTCCCGGCGACGCCGAGCAAGGTGCTCATCGAGCTTCCGATCTGTGCGGGCGGCGAATCCAGGAATGCCTGGACCTTGGCGACAGCCTGCGTCCGCGCCAGGAAGGACCCCGCCCATCCCCCGCGGGCCTGCAGTTGGCTGAGGTAGGCGGGAAGATCGGTCGACAGCGTCCCGATATGTCGAGCCGCGGTCGGGACTATGAGCGCAAGGAAGAGCCCAAACACCAGGAGTACGGTCGCGAGGATCACGAACACGGCGGTGCCGCGCCGAAGACCCTTCCGCGTGAGCCAGGCAACCGCGGGCTCGGCTCCGACGGCCAAGACGAGCGAGATGGCGACCAGCAGCAGGATGGCCGCGACCGTCCTGATCGCGAACATCACCCAGACGGTGGCGACCACCGTCACGACGACCTTTGCCCAATACGTCACTGGGGGCCACCGGCGTTCCCACGAATCGGGTTCGGCCCCGAGGGGCGGCGGATCCTTGATGGGTGGCAAGTGAAGAACCTCTCGCGGCTCGGTCGATGTTCGCGACCATCTCTACCCGTCGCACCCAGGTCCAACCGTCGAGCAGCGCTATCTCGAGATGCTGCCTGCCGACCCACTCGCACCGGGTGGGCGCTGAGGAGCTCGAACCCCCGGCCTTCGCCTTGTAAAGGCAACGTAAGGAGAGACCTGAGCCGCTGGTTCGGAGTGCCCTTACGTTCCTGCCCCCAGAACCCCGTTTCACCGAGGCACAGACGCTGCTAGACAGGCTCCTTCTCGTCGTGTTCGTAGTACTCGTAGCCCGACATCGGCTTGCCGGTGGGTGATTTCCACGCGCGCTCCTCCGCCGGTAGCTTGCCGATGACTTTCGCCATCGCGCGGACGTGCTCGGCGACCGCGCCGCAACAGGATCCGATGTAGTTCACGCCCATGTCGAGCGCCTGTTTCGCGTACTCGGCGAAATCCCTTCGCGTCAGCTGCAGTCTGTCGAGCTCGTAGGGGAACTGCGGCAGCGACGTGAAGTCCGGACTCTCGGCCGGGACATGGTAGGCAACGGGCTGCGCCGCGACGTAGCCGGACACAGCCTCGCGCATCTCGCGTACCAGCGGGAGCATGGCTTCCGGGCTCCGCAGACAGTTGACACCAACGACGTCGGCGCCCGCATCGACGAGCTTCTTCGCGCATTCGGCCGCGGAGTCGCCCTCCTCGGCGTGGGGCAGTTTCGTGAACGACATCGTCGTCATGACCGGCAAGCCGGTCTGCTTCGCTTGCTCCGTTGCGATCAACGCCTCACCGATAAAGCTGTAGGTCTCGCAGATCACGAAGTCGATGCCGAGCTCCATCTGGTCCTGCAGCTGCCGATCGAACTGCCGCCGCACGACGTCGGCCGAGCCCGGGGCGGCTGGATCGTAGGACCACGTCAGCGTGAGATTGCCGGCGACGAGCGCATCGCCCTCGTTCGCGGCCTCGCGTGCGATCGCCGTGGCAGCCTTATTGATCTCATCGACCTTGTCGCCGAGCCCGACGGTCGCGAGCTTCTCCTCACTGGCGTAGAACGTGAGCGCTTGCATGACTTCAGCGCCCGCGCGGAGGAACTCCCGATGCAGTTGGAGGAGCGCCTCGGGATGCCTGATCGAGACCTCCGGGGTGAACGGTCCCGCCTGGACGTACCCCCGCTTCTCGAGTTCCAAGAGGTACCCGCCGTCGCCGACCACCGGACCAGCAGCTAGTCGCTCGAGGATGCCTTTCTTCGCCATGCCACTCCTCCCTCAGTCAGAGCAGGATAATGGCGAGGGCTCTCTCGAAGGAACCATGACCGACATTGGGGAGACTCGCGACAACCGATCGACAACTCACCGACGTCGGGGGCCGCCGAGTCCGCTCCGCCCTCGCTGCGCAAGGTGTAAGCGTTCGCGCCTCCCCGAACTGGAACAAGGGGGCCGGGCGCGTGACTCAGAAACTCGACCGTATCGTGGTGCTACACGGATGGCCGATGTCTTGACGCACAGTCGAAGGAGGCATGCCTACTATCACGCAGGGGAGGTTGAGACCTCATGACGGAAACACAGCACGAACAGTCCGGAGCGGCCCGGAGCGCGGCGGCGGCTCGCGAGGCCATCGCCGACAAGATCGCCAAGCTCGTCTCAGACGTGAAGGACGATGAGCAGGCGCGGCTGATCCTTCACCTCTCGGAGGCGTACGCGAACCTGGCCGCGGAGCCACCCAGGACAAGGGCGACCTGAGCGAGATGCGTAGACGATTCCTGCTCTTGGCGACGGTGTGTGTCGTCGCTTCGTGGCTGTGGTTCCCAGGCAGGCAGTGGCATCCTCGGTGCCGACGGGCGTGACGAAGGCCATCACGTCAGGAACAGGGGCGTACGCGAACGCCTATGGCGGCGGTGTCATCAACGAGGCGCAGCTCGCCGCGGGCCTGGTCGGCACGTGGACGGGACAGATCACCTTCGCTCCGAACTAGGCATCGCGTCGTTCGACAGCAAGCGCGAAGAGGATCAAGATCCACAAGAAGGCCGAACGGTTGAGCCTAAGGATGGAGGGGTTTCGCATGAAGAGCTTGGGGAAGGCCACGATCGGTGCGGTGCTTTTGTTGGCACTTGCCGTACCGTCGGCACAAGCATCCAGCCCAGACCTCACTGTCTATCGAGTGCGTTCGCTGGTCGACGGTCACCCCTCCACGACCGTGAAGGATCAGTATCCCGTGACGTTCCGGGCATTCGCCAAGAACGTTGGCCCGGGCACGGCCTCTGACCTGTTCGTTACCTATAGCGATAGCCGCCGTCTCTACATCAAGAGCGAGGTCTGCATCATCCCGAACTCAGAGAGTGGGGACTTCAACAACGTCTCCCCCGACACGCCTTCGTGTGAATGGTCGGATGTGCCAGAGGGTGACTACGCCATCGTGCGCGTGACGGCGTACGCCGTCGGTCAGCCAGGTCAGCACGTCCGGATCACGTTCTGTTCCTCGAACGGTCAGGGGGGCGACGGTGATCCCACCAACGATTGCCAAAGGGCTCGACTGACCATCATCGCTTAGCCGTCATTGACATCGAGGCGATCGAAAACGACGCTGTGAGCGTCGCCCTCCTGAGGCGCAACACTCCGCCCTGTCCGGGAACGTAGGTCCGTTCAGCGGGGCGCATACCCTACTACGGTCGAATGGACAGACCTCCCGTTGGCGCGTACATCGCGACGTCCAGTTCGTGAGCGGGACGCTTCGCCAAAGGCAGCATCGTCGCCACGCGGCCATCGCGCAAGAACGTAGCGGCGACGTAGTCGCCCCACATGCATCCCGCAGGTGTGCACGGGAACCAGCTCGGTCGCATGCGCCACCCGAGCGCGATGGGAGCGCCCCAGCGGCCTCGTCGCGACGACGCATAGCCGACGGATACCGAACACACGGACGGAGGGCCGAACTTCGAGCATCTTTGACCGCCGACGGCATAGAAGACGATCGCCGCTCGGGACTGCCTGCCACGAGGATCAACGGCGAGGCCCGGCGTCACGAGCGAGGTCGCAGTCACAGGGTCTGCGCGCACCGCAACCTCGGGAGGTGTCCATGTCTTGCCGTCGCTCGAAGTGGACACGACGAGGTCATCGACGGCACACGATCGCTCGAAACGGCAATCGGACCAAGCGACATACAAGGAATCACGTGGTCCGATCGCGGCGGACGGGAACCCTGGGTCGCGAACCGGCAGCTCTCGAGGAGATCGACGAACCGTCGATATCGCCGACGAGTCTCCCCAAGAGCGACCGCCGTTCGACGATGCAAACGCTGCGATCATCGGCTGCAGCGGGTGCTGGATGTTGCGGTAGACGACCGTGACAGTGCCATCCGATCGGACCAGCGGGATGACGCCGAAGCCTTGCGCTCGGTCGGCGGTTCGCACTGGAGGGCTCCAATGGCGGCCACCATCGGGAGACGTGGACGCCAACACGACGTCATATGGGCCTCGACGGAGACCGAGTTCGTCCCATAGGGCATAGCATCGGCCGAAGTAGGGGCTGGAGGGGTGATCGTCGCAAGTCACCCACGGCTTGTCGAAAACGACACCGTGCGGCGCGCTCGCGACGACGAGGGGACGAGCGAACGAGCTACCGTCCTGCGAGCGCGCGACCAAGACGGCGGTGTGGCTCGGGATCTGGAACCGCCCGGTGAGTGTCAGGCCGAGGAAGCCGACGAGCCAGCCCTGGCCCTGCGCGCCGTACGAGACGCTCGGATCGCTCGCGCGTTCGTACCGTCCGCCCGTCGCGGCCGAGGCGCCAGGCAGGATGCGGTCCGACCACGAGCGACCGTCGTCCGTGGATGTCGCCACACCGATCGCGACCGATCCCCCTTCAGCGGCTCGGCCGACCTGATACGTCGCGACAACCGTCCGGCCGTGCGCGACGACGTCAGGCTCGACCTCGCTCCGATGCTCGTACCCCCGGTTGTGGAACGGATCTTGGCTCACCAGCTGAAGGTCGATAGCTGGCCGCGCTTCAGCGGAGGTCGTGATCGATAGCGGCACGCCAACCAGAAGCGCAGTGATCAGCACGAGTGCCAGGCGCCTCCCGATAACAGAGCGGCGGCTGAGGGCAGCGGCCCGCATGCCAAGACCCTACGCTTAACGGCGAAACCTCGTCGCGATGCCGTCGGTGCAACACTCATAGCAGCAGCTGCGGAACCCGAGCGTCGCTCTGCCAGGACGGCTCTCCTGGTCCCTCAATAGTGGGCGCTGAGGGGCTCGAACCCCCGACCTTCGCCTTGTAAGGGCGACGCTCTTCCAGCTGAGCTAAGCGCCCGCTTTCGCGGTGTGTCCGCACGCTCGGCAGACCACATCGCCGAGCTGGATCGACAACCGCGTGCCGCCGCACGAAGCGCACCGGTCGAGCCCGTCGGCCCAGCCGGCGTCCGCCTGACACGACGGGCAGATCAATACCTGCCGCCCGCCGGCCACCGCTCGCGCCCACGGCACCGAACGCTTGTCGGGGTCGTAGGTCGGGCGGCCGCATCGCCAGCATGCCGGTCGATCCACCGGTGCGTGGGGTCCGTCGAGCGGCCTCACGCGGCCAAGGATACAGGGGCATGCCGACGCGTTCCCCCACGTAGACTGACCAACCTCAGACCCGGAGGAACGATGAGCGACCCGACACCGACCCTCACGACCGGCTTGTTCAAGGGGCTCTCCCCCGAAGATGCCGACCAGATCCTCGGCGCCGGCGAGCGCGGCTCCTACGCCGCGGGCACCGCGATCTTCAACCAGGGCGACCAGGGGGACGCGATGTTCGTGATCTCTTCGGGCGAGGCGCGGGTCGACGTGGGTGGTCGGTTCCACATCCTCAAGCCGGGCGACTTCTTCGGTGAGATGGCTCTCCTGGCCCCAGGCCCTCGGATGGCGACCGTCAAGGCCGAGTCCGATGTCGAGGCGGTCATGCTCCGCGCCGAGGCGTTCCAGTCATTCCTCTTAGAGCACCCGGCCGTTGCGGTCTCGATGATGAAGCAGCTGGTGATCCGTTTGCGCGAGGTCGAACAGCGCATCGACGCCTGGATGGCCTGACACCCAGGTCGGCCATCCGGCCCACACCGACGGGCACGGCCACTCGCAGCCGATCGGCCTATCGGAAACCGGGTTGTGTCGTGCCACACTCCCCCGGGCAGTTCTCGATCTCGAGGGGTAGACGGGGTGACGATCCGTTCTCGCGCAGTCTTGGCGCTGGCATCGGTCGGCCTGATCACCTCTGCCCTGACGACGCATTCCGCGTTGGCGCGCTCGCCGCAGGCGCCGCCCGTGAAGACGCCCGGGCCTCCGCCTTCCACGCTCGCCGACACGAACGGGAACGACATCGCCGACGTGCTCGATCAGAAGCTGGCGCGCGGGAACGGTCCGTCGCGCCATGACGTCGTGGTCACCTTCTCCGATCGGGCCGCGATGGCGAACGCCCGGGGCTCGGTCGGCCTGAGGCACGTCTCGACCACCTTCAGCCTGATCGACGGGTTCGTCGCGCACCTCACCGACGGGCAGATCAACGCGGTCGCGCATCACGCCGGCATCATCAGGGTCGAGCCGAACGTCGCGGTGCACGCCTTCGACGATGCCGCCAATAATGACTTCGGCGTGACCGGCGCTCGGGCGGCGTTCGGCGTGACCGGCGCCGGTACGCAGATCTGCATCCCCGACAGCGGCGTCGATCTCGGGCACGAGCAGCTCGACTCGAAGGCGCCGATCGGCTGGCTCGACCTGGTCAACGGCAAGGCGAACCCGTACGACGACAACGGGCACGGCACGTTCGTGGCATCGGTCGCGGTCGGCGACGGCGTCGGTCCCGGCCCCATCGCCGACACGATGAAGGGCGTCGCGCCCGACGCGGCGCTCTCGGCGGTGAAGGTCATCGACAACACCGGCAACGGCGACGACTCACTCGAAGTCCAGGGCATCCAGTGGTGTGCGGCGCGGGCGGCGGTCGACGTGATCTCGCTGAGCCTTGGCTCCGATCTGCCGTCGGACGGGTTGGACGCGATCTCGCAAGCCGTCGACGCGGCGGTGGCGGGCGGGAAGATCGTCGTCGCGGCCGCCGGCAACAGCGGCGACGTCCCCGGCTCGATCACCGCGCCCGGCTCCGCGAAGACGGCGATCACGGTCGGCGCTGCGGCCGAATGGTCCGCGCCGAGCAGCTACCCGTACGCGTCGGACGGCGTGTACCTCGCAGCGTTCTCCAGCCGCGGACCGACGGTCGATAACCGGACCAAGCCCGACATCGTCGCGCCGGGCGTCACGATCGGCGGCGCGCAGAACGGGTCGGTGTCGACCTACGTCGTGGAGAGCGGCACGTCGATGGCGACCCCGTACGTCGCGGGGGTCGCGCTGCTGCTTCGGCACCTGCAGCCGAACTGGCAACAATCGGATGTCCGGTCCGCGATCGAAGGAACCGCGCTGGACGCCGGGCCGGCGGGTAAGGACAATGACTGGGGCGCCGGCCTGATCGACGCGTACGGCGCCGTCGCCGAAGCGGACGGATCGTCGGGTTCGACGCCGTTCCCCACGCACAAGTACTGGACCGGCAGCGTGCCGAACGGCGGGAGCTGGTCCAAGACGTTCACGCTCGGGACTGGCGACCTCGGCGCGCCGATCGCTGCGACGGTCACGACCAACGGGTCGTTGGTCTGCCAGATCGATCTCCCTCCGCTCGGCTGTTTCCAGTACGCGTGGCTGCCGGATCTCGAGGCGGAGCTCGACGGGCCGACTGGGTTCGCGGTCGACACCAGCACGTGCCCGGCCGGGAACGCCGACGACTGCACCTACGGCCGGCAGGAGACCCTGCACTTCCGGCCGAAGAAGGCGGGGACGTACACGATCCGCGTCTACCCCGCGGCGGACGGCGACGGAAGCGGCGGCTCGTTCTCGATCGACCTGTTCACAGGGCCCGTCGGTGGCGCAACCGGCCTGGCGCTTCACGTCGGCGACCTGGACGGATCCGGCACCACTGTGTCGACTACGAAGTGGCGCGCCAAGGTCACGGTGACGGTGCACGACGCGCTGCACGCGAACGTCGCGGGCGTCACCGTCAGTGGCATCTGGACCGGGAGCGTCGGCGCGAGCTGCGTGACGAATCAGAACGGCAAGTGCTCGGTGATGCATCAGTTCGCACGGAAGAAGACGAGCATGCAGTTCGGCGTGACCAACCTGCAGTCGAGCGGCGACAGCTACCAGTCCTCGGCGAACCACGACCCCGACGCCGACAGCGACGGCACGACGATCACCGTCACGCGGCCGTAACGGACGCTGGTATCAGCCGCCGTAGACGAGGCACCCGGCCGCGATCGTCGCTGTGACCTTCGTGTCGGCGATCTCGTAGATCGATCCGGCGAACGGGTTCCGATCGAGGATGGCTAGGTCGGCCCGCATGCCCTCGGCGAGGGTCCCCGCCTCGTCGTCGTGGTTCACGTACGCGCTCCCCCGGGTGAATCCGGCCAATGCCTCGGCGAGCGTGATCCGCTGGGTCATGTCGAGCACCGGCGCGTCGGGACCGTCGCCGATCACCTGGCGCGTGACGGCCACCTGCATCCCCTCGAAGACGTTGGGAGTGCTGATCGGCCAGTCGCTGCCGAGCGCCAGCACGGCGCCGCTGCGCACGACGTCGCCGATCGGATAGAGACGCTCGGCGCGGTCGCCGACCCGGGGGCGGGTGAGCGTCTCGATCATCGGATCTGGACAGGCCCAGAGCGGCTGGATGTTCGCGGCCACGCCGAGCGTGCGCAGGCGCGGCGTGTCGGTCGGGTCGGGCAGCTGCAGATGCGCGATGTGGTGCCGGGCGTCGTTCCATCCGTTCGCTGCACGGGCTGCTTCGACGGCGTCGAGCGCCGACCGAAACGCGCGGTCGCCGAGCGCGTGCTGGTGGATCTGGAACCCGAGCCCGTCTAGGTGGGTCACCGCCTCGCGGAGCGCGCCCTCTTCGACGAACTGGATGCCGAGGCCGTGCTCCTCGCCGAACTGACCTTCGTAGGGCGTGAGCATCGAGCCGGTCGCGCTCTCGGGGCAGCCGTCCAACATGATCTTGATCGTGCCGGCGTCGACGTGGCCTTTGGTGCCCCAGTCGCGCTGTTCGACCAGCTCGTCGATCTGCTCCATGCCCCGATGGCGGTCCCACCACAACGCCGTGACGATGCGTGCGGTGAGCTCGCCGGCGTCGTCGAGCGCGCGGTACCCAGCGAGCAGGTCGGGGCGCACCCACGCGTCCTGCCACGCGGTGATGCCAAGCGCGTGCAGGTAGTCCTGCGCCACGCGGATCGACGCCATCCAGTCCTCGGTCGAGTCCGCGGGCACGTGGTCGGACCAGAAGGTGTACGCGGTCCCCTCTTGCAAGCAACCCGTCGGACCGTCGGCGTCGCGCACGAAGTACCCGTCCCACGGGTCCGGCGTGTGGGCGGTGATGCCGGCGAGCTCGAGCGCCTTCGTGTTCACCCACGCCGCGTGCGTGTCGGTGTTCATCAGGTAGACCGGCCGGTCGGGCACCACCGCGTCGAGCTGCTCGCGATGGGGACCGGCGCCGCCGAACAGCGGCGTGTACCAGCCGCCGCCCACGATCCACGCGTCGTCCGGATGTGCCGATGCGTGCGCGGCGATCCGGTCGAGGTAGCCGGCGACGCTGTGCAGGTCGTCGAGGTTGCAATGACGGCGGATCCGTCCGGCGAACGCAGCATGGATGTGCGCATCCTGGAACCCCGGCATCACGCATGCGCCCCTCACCACCTGGGCCGAGCCGACGCGCTCGCGCACATCGGCCTCGCTGCCGACCGCGACGATCCGGTCGCCCCGGATCGCGACCGCCTTCGCCCAGCTGCGCGCGGCGTCGACGGTGTAGACGTCGCCGGTGACGATCAGGTCCGCGCGCTCGCTCACGGCGGCGGACGCTAGCAGGTCACGGCCGGCGGTTCAGCCAAAGATCACGTCGTCATCGTGATCGGACCGTGCATCCCGTACGCGTAGTGGCCGGGCAGGTGGCACGCGAACTCCCACCCGGGCGCGAGCTGGTCGGGGAAGGTGAACGTCGTTTCGACCGTCGCGCCCGCCGGCACCGAGATCTCGCCGGGCCGCGCGCCGTGCGACGCCTCGGTCCCCAACTCATGGATCTGCTGCATCTGCGCGTCGCCGACCAAGAATTCGTGGTCGATCGGGTCCGTGTTCGTGACGACGAACCGAACGGTCTGGCCGGGCGAGACCTGCAGCGACGCCAGGTCGAAGTGCGAGAAGTGGATCGTGACGTAGACGGTGCGCTCCGATGGCGGCGAGGCGGCCGCGGTGACCGCGAGCACCACCACGGCGGCGGCGACCGCTACCAGTGCGGCCGCCGCCGCGCCCCGTCGCTTCAGCCTCATCGGGATCGCACCGCCCAGGCGCCGATGCGGCGCCGCGCGAACAGCGCCACGATCGCGACGCCCGTGCCGAGCCACATGATCGTCCGCGCGCCCATCGCGCCGTCCGACGGCACCGGCAGTGCCGGGAACGCGAAGCCGGCCGCGACCGGGTCCGGATGGCCGTAGCCACTCGCGTCGATCGCGAGGTCGTTGGTCAGGTCGGCGGCGGACTCGTTGATCTTCAGATAGCTGAGCCACATCGGCTGGTTGGGGATCCACCTCGACCGTTGATCCGAGCGCAGGTCGCTCATCAAGCTATTCGACGCCCAGCCGCTCTTCTCGAGGATGGTTCCCTGCTGATCGGAACTCCCGTTGGGGGCGATGGCCTGCGGCAGCATCGCCGGATCGCGGTCGGTCAGCAGGAACACGTCGGCTTGGACCACAGACTGTGGCTGCTGGCCGAGCGTCAGGATGCGCAGCGGCACCCACGGGTTCGGCGTCGGGATCACGACGTGCACCGGGATGCTCTGGCCGTCGGTGATGCCCTGCGCGGCGGCGCGCTTCTGGTTGAACTTCGTCGCCATGAAGATGGGACTCCGCTGGGCGTAGAAGTCGAGCACCGCGGGCGCGTCCGGCGGGAGGAAGAAGCCATGCTCGCGCGCCCAATCTCCGACCGCGGTCGCGCCGCCCTTGAGGACCGTGATGTTCAGCGCGTCCACCTGCGTTCGGAGGAGAACCGTCGCGGCGCCGGCCGCGGGTGTCGCCTCCGCTGCGAAGTCGGCTCGCTCCAACGTGGGCGGGTTCACCTCGAGCTCGAGGCGTTGCAACGTCCAGTCGCCGCCCTTGATCACCTTCGTCGGCACACCCGGCAACGGCGTGATCGATCCGAGCGACCCGCCGACCTTGCCGCTGAAGTCGAACGACGTCAGGTAGTGCTCGATGCCGTTGTGATACACGGCGAGGGTGGTGGTGCGGGTCAGGCTGATCGTGCCGTTCGGCGCGACGAGCCCACCGCACGCGAGGGCGGAGATCGCCGAGCCGAACACGAGGGCGGCGGCGATGGCGGCCGCGGCGGCCGCGCGAGCGATGTGACGGCGCATCGGAAGCTCCTTCCGGTCCGTGATCGCCGTTGGACGTCACGAGCGACCGCCACGGTTCCCACCTATGCTCCGGGCGATGCAGCTGAACCCGACCGAAGAGGAGCGCCTTCGCGTCTTCACTGCGGCGCAGCTCGCTCGGGCGACCCTCGATCGAGGGCTGGCGCTGAACGTTCCCGAGGCCGTCGCGTTGGTGTGCGATGAGATGCACCTCGCGGCCCGCGCCGGCGGTTCGTGGGAAGAGGTGCGCGAGGCCGGCACGTCGGTTGCGGCATCCACGCCGCTCCTCGACGGCGTCCCGGCGCTGATCCGTGAGATCCGGCTCGAGGTTCTGCTCGACGAGGGCTCGCGACTGATCGTGCTGCGGTCCCCGTTCGGGGAAGGCGAACCGACCGTGCGGTTCGGAGATGGCGACGTCGGGCTGGTGCCCGGCCGCGAGCGGCGGACGCTCTCCGTCACCAACATCGGCGCGCGGCCCATCCGCGTGTCGAGCCACTTCCCGTTCTGGGACGCGAACCCCAACCTGTCGTTCGACCGCGGGGTCGCGCGCGGGTTCCGGCTGGATCTGCCCGCGGGCGACTCGCTCCGATGGGCGCCGGGCGAAACCCACGAGGTCACGCTCGTCGCGCTCGGAGGCATCCGCGATGCCTGAGCGGATCTCGCGCGCCGAGCACGCGCTGCGCCACGGACCGACCGCCGGTGACCGCGTGCGGCTCGCCGACACCGACCTGTGGATCCGGATCGAGGAGGACCTGACCGAACCGGGCGACCAGGCGCTGTGGGGCTACGCGAAGAACTGGCGCTCCCGGATGACGCAGCACGACGCCGCGACCACCGCGTCGGAGCTCGACACCGTGATCGGGTCGGTGTTGGTGGTCGATCCCCTGCTCGGCGTCGTGAAATGCGACCTCGGGATCAAGGATGGCCGCATCGCCGGCATCGGCCGCGCGGGAAACCCCGACATCACCGACGGCGTCGACCTCACGATCGGGCCGAACACGTGGCCGATCCCCTGCCACGGGCTGATCGCGACGCCTGCGGTCGTCGACTCACATGTCCATCTCTTGTCGCCCCGGGTCGTGCCCGTCGCCCTGTCCGCCGGCGTCACGACCTTGATCACGGCGGGGTTCGAGGAACCGCCCGACCGGATGCTCGCGACGTTCGCGGCGTTCGAACGTATCCCTGTGAATATCGGCCTTCAGCCGAGCGCTCGAACCGACGTCGCCGGCGGCCTCGACCCCGCGATCGAAGCCGGTGCGTGCGGCCTGAAGATCCACGAGGACTGGGGCGCGTATCCCGACATCATCGATGCGACGCTCCGCGCCGCCGACGCGCATGACATCGCGGTGTGCCTGCACACCGACAGCCTCAACGAATCGACGGAGCTCGAGGGCACCGTCGCAGCGATCGCCGGCCGGACGGTTCACGCGTATCACGTCGAGGGGTCCGGCGGCGGTCATATCCCCGACGCGATCGGGCTCTCGCGAGAGCCCAACGTGGTGTGCTCCTCGACGACGCCGACCCTCCCCTACGGGCCGGCGACCGCGAGCGAACAGCTCGACATGAAGCTCATCGCCCATGAAGGGAATCCGTTCCTGCCGGACGACATCACCGCCGCGCGCGAGCTCGTGCATCCCACGACGATGGCGGCCGAGGGGCCGTTGCACGAGCTCGGCGCGATCCAGATCGTGAACTCCGACTCCCAGGGGATGGGGCGGATCGGCGAGACGCTCCGACGCACGATCCAGCTAGCGCATGTGATGAAGGCGTGGGCGGCCGGCGGGTCCTTCAACCAGCCCGAGCCGGTGCGACGGCTGCGGCCGGCGGTCGGTGCGGACGACGGCGAGCCCGACGACAACGAGCGGGTGCTTCGCTATCTCGCGAAGTGCACCGTTGAGCCGGCGATCGTGCACGGCATCGCCGGTGAGGTCGGCTCACTCGCGCCCGGCAGGATGGCCGACGTCGTCCTGTGGGAACCCACCCGCTTCGGCGTCAAGCCGTTGATGGTGCTCAAGGCTGGCGTCGTCGCGTGGACCGCGATCGGCGAAGGGAACGCGAGCGTGCATGGCGCGGAGCCGACCCGCTACGGCGCCGATTGGGGAGGAACCGGCGACGCCCCCGCACGGTTGTCGACGACGTTCGTGTCCCGGGCCGCACTCGATGCCGGCTTCGCCTCGACGACCCAACGCAGGGTTGTCGCGGTGCAAGGAACGCGCGGCCTGACACGGGCGGATCTCGTCGCGAACCGCGCAGCGCCCTCCGACCTCGAGGTGTCGGCCGCGGACGGAACCGTGACGCTGGGAGGTCGAACACTCGCCGTCGAGCCGACGAGCGTCCTTCCGCTCAACCGTCGCTACCTGCTGGCGTGACGTTCTACGCCGAGGGCGTTTCGAACGAGTCCCCCGCTCGATAGGTCGCATCGTCGCCGGGTCCGCGCACCGCGACGCCTCCGAGGCCGTGCACCGTCCAGTGGACGCCGTCGCCGAGGATCGCCGTTCGTTCATCGATGCCGACGAACCACGAGTCGTCGGGCAGTCGCGACGTCATCCACCACTGTGCGCCGGGGATGCGGGCCGCGCGATCCCAGTGCACGCCGAACGAGACGTTCGGCACCAAACCCAATCCGAAGAGCCACGACGTCCCCCGACGACCGCCTGCATCACGGACGCGGCTCGCGACCATCGCGCCCGCGCTGCATCCCGCATAGACCGCACCGCGGTCGAGCGCACGGGAGATCGCGCCGAGCAACGGCGAGTCGCGCAGCACCTCGGCAAGCCGTGTTGGCTTCCCGCCCGAGAAGTAGATCATCGAGGCCGCCTCGACGGACGCCACGAGCTCGTCGCGATGCGCATCCTCGCGCGTCTTGATCGGCACGACGGCCGCCGGCACGCCGTCGTCCCGGTAGTGCTCGAGCCCCATCTGTCCCCAGCGCTCGAAGATGTGGTCGCCCTCGGCGGCACTCGCGGTGGGCAAGATCGCGACGCTCCCATCGCCGGCCGCGCCGGCCAGCGCGGTCGTTTCCACCTCGGTGCTCCAGGGCTCGAACTCGCCCGAGCCGAGGAACAGGAACGTCGGCACGTCAGCCCTCGGCGACCGGCGAGTCGCCCGCGGCTTCCTCGGCCGCGACGACGTCGGGCAACTCGACGGGCACGTCGGGCACCCGGCGATCGGCTCGGTGACGGCCGCCTCGATCCATCCGCGGCGGCGGCTCGCGGCCGGACCGCGTCCGCCACGTCGCCACCAAGATCGCCCCGATCCCGAACGCCGCGCCGAGCGTCCACCACACCACGTTGAGGAACGGCACCAGCCCGATCGCCGCGCTGATCCCCCAGCCGGCGAACATCGCGCCAACTCGCGAGCGGGGCGGTCGAACCAACAGCCGGCCGATCACGAACGTGGCCATCGCGATGCCGACGAACCACAGCAAGCCCAGCCCGAGCAAGACGGCCAAGGCGAGCGGCAGCCCGAGGATAGTGGCCGCGAGCGCCAGTGCTGCGACCGGCACGACGATCGCGGCCAACAGGCCCCACCCGGCGGCGAACAGGGGTGCGGAGCGGGCGGCCTCGGCCGTTCGGTCGGCACCCCGGGGGGCCAGCAGAAGGATGAGCAACCCGCCCACGAGGATCGAGACACCTATCGCCGCGCTCACCAACAACGCGCCGAGTACGCCAACGGGTCCGGACAAGGTGAACCCGACGTCGCGCTGGATCTGACCGCCGACCTGTGCCCCCTGGGCGACCGCCACCACACCGCCCGCGCGAACATCCCCGCCGACCTGCGCGGTCTTCAACAGATGGATGGGCCCGTGCAACGCGATCACGTCGCCGCCCACTTGCCCAGCGACCGTTATCGGCCCTCGGAGAACCACGACTCGCCTTCGCGACCCCTTCGATCGTGGCGCTCCCCGAGAACACCACGACCTCGCGCACGACGGTTCCGCGAGCGACGGTGACCTCGCCGGAGAGCACGACCTGGTCGCGCGCGCGCCCCGCGTCGCGGCTTGCGCGAACGCGGCCACCGGCCACGACGCATGCGAGCAGGACGACAGCGACGCCGCCCTCGTCGGATCATGCCCGGCATCCTAGCGACGCCGCTTGTCCACGAGATGCGAGACTGGGCCGGTGAGCTATCCGGGCCGACGGTCACGGCTGGGCGATCGCCACGCCGCACACCGCGGCGACTGCGGCCGGCGCGGAGGCGTTCGAGCGCGGCGGCACGGCGATGGACGCCGCCCTGCACGCCGCGACCACGCTCGCGGTCGCGTATCCGCACATGTGTGGTGTCGGAGGCGATCTCTTCGCATTGGTCCAGCGCTCCGACGGCGAGGTGCTCGCCATCAACTCGAGCGGCCGGTCGCCCGCCGCCGCGGACCCCTCGGCGCTCGACGGGTTCCGCGAGATGCCGATCCGCGGGCCGGTTCCGATCACGGTCCCCGGCGCGGTCGCGGGATGGCGCGCGCTGCACACCACCGGCGCGGTCCTGCCCTGGGCCGACGCGTTCACAAAGCCCACCGAGCTCGCCTCCGATGGCGTCGCCGTGAGCCGGTCGCTCCGAGGCGAGCTCGAGGAAGACGCTGCGCAGTTCGGCTCCGACCCCGGCCTGGCGTCGATCTACTTCACCGAAGGCAAGCCGGCAGCGCTCGGCGACATCGTGCGCCAGCCGGCGCTGGCCCGCACGCTCGAGGCGATCGCGACCGGCGGACCCGAGGTCCTCTACGGCGGCGCGGTCGGCGGCGCCTACGCCGCCGGGCTGCGCGCGGCCGGCACGCCGATCACGATCGAGGACCTCGCCGCGCACCGAGCGAGCGTGCTCGCCGCGATGCGGTCGCGCTTCCGCGACCTGCACGTGAGCGTCGTCCCGCCCAACTCGCAGGGCTTCACGCTCCTGCAGATGTTCGCCCTGCTGGACCGGCTCGGGATCGACCCGGATCTCGACGGGCCGGACGCCGGCCGTATCGCCCGGGTGATCGACGCGGCCAACGCCGACCGCGACCGCCACCTCGCCGACCCCGATCGGATGCTGGTCCATCCCTCGACGCTGCTCGAGGACGGGCATCTCGCGGCGCTCGGCGAGGAGGTGTCAGCCGCCCCCGCGCACGCCCATGCAGACGGCGACACGATCGCGCTGGTCACGGCAGACGGTCAGGGCAACGCGGTCTCACTGATCCAGAGCCTGTTCTGGGGGTTCGGTTCCGGGATCTGCGAACCGACGACCGGGATCGTCGCCCAGAACCGCGGAACCTGCTTCACCCTCGAGGAGCGCCACCCCAACCGGTTCGCCCCCGGTGTGCGCCCGTTCCACACGTTGATGCCCGTGCTCGTGCACGACGACGACGGGCTCGTCGGCGTCCCCGGCACGATGGGCGGCTACCGCCAGCCGCAGATCAACCTGCACACCGATCACGAAGACGTTCGTCGGCGGCGCCCACCCCGCGGATGCGGTCGCGGCACCGCGATGGGTCGTGCTCGGTGACGAAGCCGGCAGCGGCACGACGGTCGGCGCCGAGGACGGCGTCCCCGAACCCGCCTTGCGATCCCTCCGGGAAACCGGCGGGTTCGGCGTCACCGAAGCCGACTCGTTCGGCCATGCGCACTTGATCCGGCGCGAAGGCGGACGGCTACTCGCCGGCTCCGACCCCCGCGCCGACGGCTCCGCGGCGGCAGGCTGATACCGCCTCCACCCTGCGCGGCTGGCGCCGAGCCCGGTAGTGCTGCGAAACTCGCATAGGACGCCTGATGCCGCATCCGCCACTCGACACACCGGGCTCTGAACCGGACCTGCAGCGATTGCTGCGCGACCTGGACGGGATCGTCTGGGTGCTCGACGCTGCCACCGGCGGGTGCACGTTTGTATCCGACGCCATCCGCCGGCTGCTCGGCTATGCGCCCGAGGACTGGCTCGACGACCCGGAGTTCCGCGTTCGCCGCCTGCACCCCGAAGATCGCGCCCGCATGGAGGAGCTGTGGTCGCGGCTCGAGACCGCCGGGGGTTCCTTCGACATCACCTATCGCCTCCGTGCGGCCGACGGGTCGTGGCGAACGATCCGCGACATCGGTCACGCGACGATCGACGGCGGCGCGTCGGTCGGCTCGATCGAAGGCCTGATGGTGGGCGCGCCACCCGTGTCGGCGGAACACGGCCCCGACGAGGACCGCTTCCGCAGCGTGGTGGAGCACCTGACGGCGATCGTCTACATCGAGGACATGCCGACCACCGATCAGATCGGCCGGATGCTCTACGTGAGTCCCCAGGTCGAGGACCTGCTGGGGTTCACACAGGAGGAATGGCTCGCCGACCCGATCGCCTGGTCGAGGCAGTTCCACCCCGAGGATCGCGACCGCGTGCGGGCGATCTACGAAGCGGTGGAGCGGACCGGTCGCCCCTTCCTGGCCGAGTATCGGATGTTCGCCCGCGACGGTTCGATCAAGTGGTTCCGCGACGAGGCCATCGTGGTGCGCGACTCGGCAGGCATCCCCCGGTACTGGCAGGGCGTGATGTTCGACGTGACCGAGCAGCACGCGACGCGCGAACAGCTCGCGGACTCGCAGGATCAGTACCGCGCGCTGATCGAGCAGATCCCGGCGATCGTCTACCGCGAGGCCGTACGCGGCGACGACCTGGAGATCGTGTACATCAACTCGCGGGTCGAGTCGCTCCTCGGGATCAACGCCCGCCGAGTGGGTCGCCGACTCGGACGTCTGGATGCAGGCCATCCACCCCGACGATCGGGCCGCCGTCGACGCGGAGAACCGTCGGACCGAGGTCACCGGCGAGCCGTTCGTGATCGAGTACCGGATGATCGCCCGCGACGGGCGCGTGGTTTGGTTCCGCGACGAGGCCACGCTCGTGCGCGACGAAGCCGGCGAGCCGGCGTTCTGGCAGGGCGTGATGATGGACATCACGCAGCGCCGCGAGGCCGAAGCGGGGCTGGCCGAGGCGGAGGCGCGGTATCGCGCGCTCGTCGAGCAGCTCCCGGCGATCGCGTACATCGACCCGGTCGATCGCCACGGCACGGTGTACATCAGCCCGCAGACCGAGCCGATCCTCGGCTACACGCCCGACGAGTGGTACGCGAACCCCGACCTGTGGCGCGAGATCGTGCACCCCGAGGACCGCGAGCGCCCGACGCCGGCCGGCACCGACCCCTACGCCTCCAGCTACCGCTTGATCGCGAAGGACGGCCGGGAGGTCTGGATCCACGATCAATCGCGGCCGGTCTACGACGACGCCGGGAACCTCGTGTACTGGCAGGGACTGCTGCTCGACATGACCGACCAGCGCCGGACGCTCGAGCTCGAGCGCGCGCTGGAGCTAGAGCGGCTCGAGGCGGACCGCCTCCGGACCGAGGACGAGGTCAAGACGACGTTCCTGCACGCGGTGTCGCACGACCTGCGGACGCCGCTCGCGGCCATCCTCGGTCTGGCCGTCACACTGGAGCGCGAGGACCTGACGCTCGAGCCGCGCGAGGCGCGTGACCTCGCGCATCGGATCGCGCAGAACGCGCGGCGGCTGGACCGGATGGTCGGTGACTTCCTGGACTTCGAACGGCTCGCGCGCGGCGTGGCGGAGCCGAACTACGCCTCGGTCGACGTCGGCGCGCTCCTCCGCGAGATCGTGGCGACGAACGAACTCGTGTCGGACCGCAAGCTCTCGCTCGAGATCGTCCCGTCGAACGTCCGCGCCGACCCGGGGATGCTCGAACGCATCGTCGAGAACCTCCTCGGCAACACCGCGAAGCACACGCCGGCCACCGCGCGGATCTGGGTGCGGATGTCGCCATGGGACGACGGGCTCGAGCTGGTCGTGGAGGACGACGGACCCGGTGTACCCGACGCCGACAAGGAGCGGATCTTCGAGGCCTTCCGCCAGGGCTCGGCGTCGGCGACCGGCTCGGGGGTCGGGCTCGCGCTGGTCGCGCGGTTCGCGGAGATGCACGACGGACGTGCCTGGGTCGAGGATCGCGTGGGCGGCGGCGCGTCGTTCCACGTCACCATCGCGTCGGAGCCGGCGGAGCGTCGGATCGACCTCGCCGCGATCGAGCGGGACGATCAGCCGACCGAGACGGGCTCGTCGGCCGACAACCAGGCGTAGGCCTCCTCCTCCTGCGCGAAATGCAGACGCAGGATCGCGTGCAAGCCGTAGAGCACGCGGCGGAGGTCGACCAGGTCGTCACGGTCGGGACCCTCGGCGGGCAGGTCGTCAACCAGCTGGCGATACACGCGGATCAGGTGCTCGATCTCGACATGGGCTCGCTGCATGCTCGACATCGGGTCCTCGCCGCCGAGCAGCTTCGCGACCACCGGGTAGACGGCGGCCTCCTCCTCTTCTTCGTGCTGCGGGAGGCGCTCGCACAAGAACGTGCGCACGGCCTCGAGCTCGGCGCGAAGCTCGGCCGGCTCGTAGGTGTCGAGCCGGTCGGCGACCGTTCGGATCCGCTGCACCTCGGGCGCGAACTCGACGTGCTCGCGACGGAACCGCTCCGCGACGTCGGTTCCGGGACCGCCGGCCTGGGCCTTCGAGCCCGACCCGAGCGCACGGAGAGCGTTCAGGATCGATGCCACGTCCACGGCCTCTTGGAATAACGCTCCGACGGCCGGAGTGAAGAGGCCGAACGCGCCAAGCCCCATCAGGAAGAACGCCAGGCCCATGCCCAGCAGCACGCTTTGCACGGCGATCGTGCGTGAGCGCTGCGAGATCATCATCGCGTCGACCAGCCGGTCGAGCCGGTCGACCGTGAGCACGACGTCCGCGGCCTCCGACGAGGCCGTCGCCCCGCGCGCGCCCATCGCAACGCCGACGTCGGCCGCAGCCAGCGCCGGCGCGTCGTTCAGCCCGTCGCCCACCATCATCACGACGCCGTCGGCGCGCTCCGCCTCGACGGACTCGACCTTCTCGGCCGGGTCGCGCTCCGACAGGATGCGGTCGACACCGAGCGCCGCGCCGACCGACTCCGCGACGTCAGGATGGTCGCCGGTGACCATCACGACGCGCTTGATCCCGGCTCGGCGGAGCGCGCGGATCACCCGCGGCGTGTCGGGCCGGATCGGATCGTCGATCACAAGCGCGCCGACCACCTCGCCGCTGACCCCAACGAACACACAGGAGGAGCCGTCGAGCATGGTGCGGCGGCGCACGTCTCGCGCACGAGCCGGCAGCGCCGCGCCGCCCGTCACGTACGACGCCTGGCCGAGCACGACACGGTGCCCCTCGACCAGTCCCGAGATCCCCGACCCGTACTGCTCATCGACCGCCTCGGGGAACGTGAGCTCACCCGCGTGTTCGCGCGCGGCGCGCACGATCGCGCTCGCGAGTACGTGCGGCGACACCTGATCCAAAGAGGCGGCCAACCGCAGCACCTCGTCCGGGTTGATCGTGCCGAAGGCCTCGACGTCGGCAACGCGCGGGATCCCCGATGTCAGCGTGCCGGTCTTGTCGAACAGCAGGATCGACGAGCGGGCCACGGTCTCGAGCGCACCGCCGCCCTTGACGATGATCCCGCGCTTCGCGGCTCGGGAGATCCCCGCGACGATCGCGATCGGCACGGCGAGGATCAACGGACACGGCGTCGCCACGACCAACACCGACAGCGCCCGCACAGGGTCCCCCGAGAAGATCCACGCGGCGGCCGCGACCGCGAGCGTGATCGGGATGAACCACAACGCGTACCGGTCGGCGAGCCGCACCGCCGGCGCGCGCTCGGACTGCGCGGCCTCCACCAACCGAACGATCCCCGCGTACGTGCTGTCGGCGGCCGTCGCCGTGGCGTGCAGGTCGAACGCCTGCCCGGCGTTCACCGCGCCCGACCGCACGAGGTCGCCCCGCGGACGTTCGACCGGCCGGCTCTCGCCTGACAGCGCCGATTCGTCCAACACCGCGTCGCTCTCGAGCACACCGTCGACCGGCACGACCTCACCGGACTTAACGAAGAGACGGTCGCCGAGCACGACCTCGTCGATGTCGCGCGTCTCGAGGCCACCGCTCTCGTAGCGGTGAACCTGCCGAGGCGCTCGCGCGAGCAGATCCGACAGCTCGCGGTGCGCCCGCCGGTCTGCGTAGTCCTCTAGCGCCTGACCGCTCGCCAGCATCACGGCGATCACCGCGCCGGCCGCGTACTCGTGCAGCGCGAGGCATCCGAAGATCGCGATGATCGCGATCAGGTCGACCCCGGCTTCGCGC
The DNA here is from genome assembly GCA_963792215.1 of uncultured Actinomycetes bacterium. Classification (GTDB taxonomy): domain Bacteria; phylum Actinomycetota; class UBA4738; order UBA4738; family HRBIN12; genus AC-51. The sequence continues at coordinate 415,315 of CAWBVL010000001.1, read as the reverse complement.
CGCGAGATCGAACGGATCACGTCGATCGTCACCGGGATCCCGCCGATCACCGTGGTGATCGCCCATCGAGGTGCCCCACCTCCGTGTGATGCGCGAGCACCAGCCCGGCTCCGGCCACCAGGCCGACCACGCACGTGGCGAGCCAGAGGCGGGTGAACCCGAACACGCCGCGCGTCACGCCTCCCTCCGAAGATCCGCGGTGAGGTGCAGCGTCATCGGCGTGGTGCCGGTGGCCATGTCGATCTCGTAGGAGAGCGAGTCGCCGTCGACCTGATACCGCCGCTCGAGACCCCGAACGTCCAGGCCTGTGGCCGCCCGGCCGATGGCGAGCTCCTCGCCACGCAAACGGATGTCTCCGCCGTCGACGCTGCCGTGCGCCACCTCGGTCACCCCGATCGGATGAGCGAGCACCAGCTCCACCTCACCCGCCGTGGCGCCGGGCCGGAGGAACCCGCGCTCGAAATGCAGCGGCTCGTCATCGAGGCTCCAGCTCTCCTGGATATAGGAGAGCCACGCGTCGCCGACGTGATCGAAGGTGAGCGTCTCGCGGTACGCGAACGGGTCGATCGTCGGATAGCTCCCGCTGCCTTCGCCCCGCCAGGTCCCCAGCAAGAACCTCAGCCAGGCAACGTCGGCGTGTAGTTCGGGAGACATGCGGGCGACCGTACCACGCACCCGTGGCACGACCTGCGGCTACAGAGCGGGCGGCTCCTCGGCGGCGACGTCGTCCTCTTCGGGCGCCATCAGCCGTTCCTCGACGACGTGCTGGAGCTCGCCGACATCTGTTTTGATGGGCTCCGCGGGGGCGGAGCGTCCTGCGCCTCGGCGGCGACGTGCTCGTACGCGTCGATCTCGAGCTCGAGGTACTCCAGACGCCGCTTCAGAGCTTCGATCCGGCGCTCCGGGTCGAGCCCGTCGTCACCAACCGCCACGCTCACGTCGTCGTGGCGCACGGTCGTGGCGTCGTCGCGGCGCCCCTCGCGCGGCAGGACCAGGGAGGCGGGGTCGCCGCGGAGGCGGGCCTGAAGGTCCATCAGATTCGACACGACGGCGTCGTGCTGCGAGCCATCGCGGTCATAGCCTCGTGACGCCATCTCGATCCCCCTCTGTTCGAACGGGTCCGCCCGCGTAGGTACCGCTGCGGCGGAAGCGCAACGACGATCATAGGCCGGAAGGCCTGCTTCGGTCGATCCGACTTCCGGATTATCCTCGGGCCGTGGTCACCCTCGGGCGCATCAACGTCACGCCGGTCAAAGGGACTGCGCTGCAGCATCCAGACTCTGCAGCCCTGGACTCGATCGGCATAGCAGGGAATCGGCGGTTCTATCTCGCCGACGAACGAGGACGTCTGTTCAGCGGCTTAGGGTACGGCCCGCTCGTGTTGGTGACCTCCGAGGTCGAGGACGGCACCCTGCGATGCCGATTCCCGGACGGCTCTGTCGTCGAGGCGCCGACCGACGATCTCGGCGAGCTCGAGTCGACCGACTTCGACGGCCGCGCTGTGCCCGGCCGGCCGGTGCGCGGCGACCTCTCACTGGCGTTCTCGGATTACGTCGGCGCGAAGGTTCAACTCTTCAGGACCGAGCGCGACGGCGACGGTCCAGACGAGATGCCCCTGACGTTGGTGTCGTTCGCCTCGGTCGACGCGCTCGGCCGCCATGGCGGCTACGAGGGCGACCTCGACTCGCTCCGCTTCCGCATCAACCTCGAGCTCGACGACGCCGAGCCGTTCGAAGAGGAAACGTGGGATGGGAAACAGGTGCAGGTGGGCGCCGCGGTCCTGCGGATCGACGGCCAGATCCCACGTTGCGCCGTCACGACACAGAACCCAATAACGGGCATCCAGGACTGGAACACCCTCAAGCAGATCGCGACGTTCCGCCCGCTCATGGCGACGCGGCAGGTGCCGTTCGGCGTGTACGCGACCGTCGAGCAACCCGGAACGGTCGCGGTCGGCGACACGGTCACTCCCCCCGGCGTGTAGCGCGCTGTCCCCGACCAAACCGCCGACCGTGACGGCGAGTGTGACCGCGAAGTCCGCCGGGGGAACCGTGGGCTCGATCCGTCAGGGCGGCCAGTACTACGTGTACGCGAACGCCACGGATCCCGGGTCGCCATCGTCCGGTGTCGCGCAGGTTCGCGCGAACGTCAGCGCCGTCACCACCGGATCGACCAACGTCTCGCTCACTGCCGGCACGTACGTCGTCGGCGGCGTCGCGTACGGCTGGCGCAGCAACGCGCTCACGGCCAGCAACCCGCTGACCGCCGGATCGAAGACGTACACCGTATGGGCGATCGACGCCGTCGGCAACACGGGCACGACCTCCTCGTACAGCGCGACGGTCGACAACATCGCGCCGACCGCGACGGACATCCAGACGACGAACGTCGGAACGGCCGGGCGCGCGGAGACCGGCGACAAGATCGTCTACACGTTCAGCGAACCCCTCGAGCCGATCTCGATCCTCGCCGGATGGAACGGCAGCGCGACCACCGTCACGGTCCGTCTGATCTCGAAGGGTGGCGGCGACCGCGTCCAGATCTGGAACAGCGGGAACTCCGCGCAGCTGCCGGTCGGGACCATCATGCTCAACAGGACCGACTATGCGACCAAGACGTCGTCGTTCACCGGATCCTCCATCGTGTTGGCCGGGAACGTGCTCACGGTCACCCTCGGGACGACCACATCAACATCGATCACGACCGCCGCCGGCACGGGCACGATGCGCTACAACGCGAGCGCGACCATCACGGATCTCGCGGGCAACGCGGCCAGCACCGCGAATTGCAACGAAACCGGCACAGCGGACGTCGACTTCTAGGGCCTGCCGTTGGAGCGGACCAGGCTAGGATGCGCTGGTCGCATGACCGCCCGACGTTCTCGCCTCCCGATGCTGGTCCTGGCGCTGATGCTCCTTGCAGCGTGCGACCACTATGCGGCCACGAGGAGCGAGCCGGCGCCGAGCTTGACGCCCGTCCCGTCGACGGTCGCGGCGGTCCAACGCGATCCGTGCGTCACCCCGGATCTGCCGTCCCCGATCTCCGTCTCGGTGGTGCACCGTGCGGACGGCTCGTGTTGGCCGCTCAGCAGAGAGATGATCTACCGCTGCGACCCCGCGATGCCGGCGGTCGCCGCGGTCGATGTCGGGGAGGGGACGCGCAGATTCCTCGGCGGCCAGTACGCGGTGAAGGTCGCGGCGCCGCCGCAATCGGCATCGTCGGAGGGCGTGACACCGTTCGGCGAGGTGCTACTCGATCCGAGCGATCCATCGTTCCTCTGGGTGCGATCCGACGGCGTCACCCAACGGTGGCTCTCGTTGCCCGTTCGAGCCAAGCTCTCCAGTCCGCCGACCGTGCAGATGATCGGCGACTCGATCCTCGACGGCGGCCAGACCGAGGTCGTCGCCGGCCTGCCCGACTGGACCGTGTCGATCGACGCATTGATCGGCCGTGGCTCCGACGGCGCCGCCGGCGTCGCCGAGTCGCTCCCCTCCCCGGCGGCCGACGTGGTCCTGATCGAGATCGGTGTCAACGACGCCGACGCCTCCTACACCGCCGCCAACGCGCAGCGGATCATCGCGGCGCAGGGCGGCGCACGGATGCTCGTCTGGCTCACCGCCCACGGCCCCGAGCCACAGGTCCCGGCGGTCAACCAGGCGATCTTCGACGCGATGGGTCGACTGTCCAACGGTGCCGTCCTCGACTGGAACAACCTCGTCCCGCTCGACGCGCTCTCGAGCGACGGGATCCACCCCGACGTGGGACGGCAAGGCACGCTCGCATCGATCATCGACCCCTACCTGCAAGGGTGGCTCGACGCCGTCGAAGGCGGGGGCGCGACGGCCTGCCAGAACACGATCCAGGACCACGCCTGAACACGTTCGCGATTAGCATCGGGCCGATGGAGACCCGGAAGATCGGCTCGCTCGAGGTCAGCGTCCTCGGACTCGGATGCAACAACTTCGGCCGGCGCGTCGACGAAGCTGGCACAGAACGCGTGGTGGACGCCGCGATCGACGCCGGCGTCACGCTGTTCGACACGGCCGACATCTACGGCGGCACCCTGTCCGAGACGTTCCTCGGCCGGATCCTGCAAGGGCGACGTGACCGCATCGTGCTCGCGACGAAGTTCGGGATGGACGTGGCGCCCGACAAGACCGGCGCCGCGCCGGCATACATCCGGCAGGCGGTGCACGACAGCCTCAACCGATTACAGACCGACCACATCGACCTGTATCAACTGCACCAGCCCGACCCGAAGGTGCCGATCGCCGACACGCTCGCCACGCTGGACGAACTGGTCCGTGAGGGTCTGGTGCGCGAGATCGGGTGCTCCAACTTCTCTGCCGAGCAGCAGACCGAGGCCGCGAACGCGTTCACCGACGGCCCCGCACGGTTCGTGAGCGTCCAGAACGAGCTCAACCTGCTCGACACGAGCGATCTGACGGATGGCCTGGCGGGCGCCACCGCCCTTGGCCTCGCGTACATCCCCTACTTCCCGCTCGCGAGCGGCGTGCTCACCGGGAAGTACGAGCGCGGCGAGAAGCCCGCGGCCGGCACCAGGCTCGCCGCCTACAACGAGACGCCATCTGACGACGAGTTCGACCGTGTGGAGGCGCTCAGCGCGTTCGCGGCGCAGAAGGATCGCTCGCTGCTGGAGCTCGCGATCGGGTGGCTCGCATCACTGAACCCCGTGGCCTCGGTGATCACCGGCGCGACCAAACCGGAGCAGATCCAGAGCAACGCCGAGGCGTCGACGTGGCGATTGACCGGTGAAGAGCTGGCCGAGGTCGCCGAGCTGCTCGCCTAGGCAGGATCAGCGCTCGACGAGGAACGAGACCTGCCAGAACGTGACGGCCTCGTTGGTGAGCGCGACCCGCTCGACGCGCGGACGGAGGCCTTCGGCGGGTGCGAGGCCACGGATCTGAAGACGCGAGCGAGCGATCGTCACAGCGGCACCCTCCGTGATCCCGGGACCGTTGTTCACGCAAACCGTCTCGACCATGCCCAACATATCGGCCTGCAGGGGGTCGATTCTGTGGGCGACCACCCCGGACCAACTTCCCCACCCGGTGTGACTACGCGATCGAGGGTAGCGGCGGCCACCGAGGAAAGGGGCGGCGTTCACGGTCACGAGGACGCTCAGCGCGCGGCCCCTGGAACGGCGTGTCTCCGGGGAGACCACCTGTCCTTCCGGAACCAGCCTCCATGACGGTGGTTCGTCAACGCGGGACTCGCCGCCGCGATCGTGACCGCCGCTCCGTTCCACGCATCCGGCTCCGCCGCCCGGCTACCGTCCGAGCATGATCCGACGGCCGCTCGCGGTGATGTCCGCTTGCCTCCTCGTGATCATCGCTCCTCCGATCTTCTGGGCGTTCAACGCCGTTCGCTTCGCATCAGTCCCGCCCGACGATTCCGATCGCCAGCACTGCGATGAGGCCTTCGGGTACGGCTACTACCCCTTCTCGGTCCTCGAGATCGATGGGTCTGCACGGACAACTGGTTCCTCGTCAACGACGCCGGGATCAAGGGCTTCTGACGACGAGCTGCGACTAGACTCCGCGTTGGAGGATCCCGGACATGAACACGTCATCGAGGGGCATCGTCATCGCGGTCGTGATCGTGGCGGTCGCCGTCGCGTTCATCTGGTACCGAGGGAACCAACGCCCGGAGTTCGGGGCGTGTACACGGTGGGGCGGCAACAGCTCGGTGACGATCTACCACCGGCAGGGCGACCCGTCGTACGCGACCTATACGTCGGCCGACTGCTCCTCCGAAAGCCGCATATCTAGCTAGTCGGCCCCCACGCTCCTGCCGACCGAGGGTTCATCGATCCCCCAGTCGTCCGGCACATAGTCGGGAACGACGATCGGCGAAGGAAGTAGCGGGAGATTATCGGTCACAGGGCGGTCAACCTCGATGCCACGCTGGCGGTGCGTTCCCCAGCACAGCGTGAACCCTGCGAGACACCACAGCGTGCAGCAAGCCAGCAGCATGAACGCGAACGGCCAATCGATCCTCATGGCATACCCACTTCCTGCAGCTTCCGCTGCGAAGAACCCTCCCCGGATCGTTCTCTTGGTGCCCAGCCTGGTGCAACCTCAAACAACCAGACCGCGTCCCGCACAGCGGCGCCCTCGAGGGGCAGGCGGGCGCTCGAGCCCTCGTCGGCGGCATCGGTCACCGGCGAGGTGGAGCACTCACCAGTGGGCATCGTATGGCTTGTGCGCAGGTCGTGCACGGCGGGATCCAGTGCGGACACGACCGGATGCGCAGGGATCCGGAGAACAGAAAGCCCGGGCCGAAGACCCGGGCTTCTGAACCACCCGATCTGAGATCAGTACTTCTTCGGGGCCATCTTCTTGGGCGCGATCCTCTTCGGTTGGACGGCCTTCACGCTCGTCTTCTTGGCCTCGCGGGAGCCCTCCGACGACTTCTCGGTCGCGGGGTGCTTCGGCTGGATCTTCTTCTCGGTCACCCTAGACGCTCCTTTCCCTCTGTCGGGTTTTCGCATGAACCCGGTTCACGCCCGCATCATGCCGCCCACCGTTCGCGAACCCGGTAGCGAGGGTCACCGGCGAATGGTGCTTCGTGTCACCCCGGTCATGTGATTCGCGTCACTCGGCAACCGAACGTGGGGCGGGCAGGGCTCGAACCTGCGACCGACGGATTATGAGTCCGCTGCTCTAACCAACTGAGCTACCGCCCCGAGTTGCTTCGTTGCTGGTTGAGGGAGTGTACGCGGGCCGTCGACACCAGAACCGAGCGTCCGTGCTACCGCGGTGCTACCAACTGGCCTTGCGGCCCGGAGCCGACGTGAGCTGGTGCGCCTCCTCGGGAGTAACCGCATCGAAGTCGAAGTCTGAGCAAGACCGCCTCGGGTCACCAGAGCGCGACGACCCACCGCCTCGCTCCCGATCCCACCTCTCGACCTTCGCAGGAGTCGCGCGGATCAGGACACGGTGCGAGCCCCGCGTGAAGTAGCTCCATCCAGCCTCGTCCGTGTTTGAGGTCCAAGCTCTGCCACCTCCGCCTCCGAGGCCATCTAATCGCCCTGGCGAACGTCTCGGCTCCCGTCTTCCCCATCCCCGGCAGGACGTGCTGATGCTGACGAGAGATCGCTGTTTCGGTGTTGCTCACCTTGTCGCCCCTGATATCGAATTCTCTATTCGGCGGCCCGTCTCCGGAACGGAGATGCGCAGCTCGGTGACCTCAGGTGTCGTCCAGGGACATGAGCGTCCGCGGGCCCTAGAGACGGTCGCTAGGCGTCCCATGTGGCCTACGCGCTATCCGGGAACATGAAGCCCGGCCGGAGGGCAGCTTCCGGCCTCTCCCTGTCAAGGGCGATCCCCCTCCGGCCGATAACGGATTCGGAGACGCACCCAGGAGTGCCGCGTCGGAGCCTACCGGCAACCGCGGTCTGGTGCGAGGGAACGAGGGGGAAGTCGATGCAGCACACGCAGGCGTGGTACCGCCGTACCTCCGCCTGGGTCCTGGCCCTGCTGATGCTCGCGAGCATCGGAATCGTCATCGGGCTCGTGGCGCCGTCCAAGTCCATCGCGCAGAACCGCGTCTACGTCGTCGAGGTTCGCGACGACGCGACCGTGTTCAGCCGCTACCCGCATCACAACTTCGGGGATCGACCACGACTCGTCGTCGATGCGTACAGCGGCAACTCCCGTGTCTACATGTCGTTCGCCATCCCCGCGACCGGCCTCGTCATCGATCAGGCGACCCTCGTGCTCGATACGAAGGGACCGACATCTCGGATGAACGTGCTGAGGACGAGTCCGGGGTGGGACGAGCACGGCATCACGCGCACCAACGCGCCGGAGGGATGGCGAACTATCGGGTCGATCGGTCGGAGCCGGGCACCGACAGTGGGGCTCGACGTCACTCGCTTCGTCAAAGGTTCCGCATCCACGCTGTCGTTGGTCCTCGTTTCCCACAGCGGTCGAACCGCGATCGCCAGTGGCGAGTCGGGATCCGCACCCAAGATAAGGATCCACGGACACAACGCGTCGAACACACCGACCCCCACGGTGTCGTCGGATCCGAGCATCTCTCCGTCGTCCGATCCGAGCATCTCTCCGTCGTCGACCCCGACCCCCGACCCGACGCCGTCGGCAACTACGGACGGACGCGGATTCCTCACCCACTGCGCCGTCTCTCACTTCGCGGAGGTTGACCCCATCGTTTCGCCGGGGCAAGTCTCGATGCACCAGCACGAGTTCTTCGGCAACACGACGACCAACGCACACTCGACCTATGACTCGATGATTGCTGGCACAACGACGTGCGACTCACGTGCCGATACCGCGGGGTATTGGGTACCGACGCTGCTCGACCCGCAAGGCAACGTCGTGTCTACAGGTGTGGTGAAGGTCTACTACCGCGACGGCGGGGCAACGAGCGTCACGGCGTTCCCGCCCGACTTCCGGATGATCTCCCACACGGCCTCGTGGTTCTGCGGCGCAGGCGGTGAAGGGACGGCCGAGCCGCGAAACTGCGGCTCCAAGCCTGTTCGCGTCCGGGTCTACTTCCCGAGCTGCTGGGACGGGGTGAACCTCGATAGCCCCGACCATATGTCGCACATGACATTCGACAGAGGCCGCGACTGCATGGGCGTGCCGGTCCCCGCGATCCTGTTGAACGTCGTGTATCCCATCAACGACGCCACCGGATATACCCTGTCCAGCGGACCTACCTCGATGATGCACGCGGACTTCTGGAATACGTGGCAGCAGGATGGCCTCCAGGCCCTCGTGGATCGCTGTATCAACGGGTCGGTCACGTGCGGTCGTATAAATGACGTGCCATAGCTGAAGGGGATGAGCATCCGCGCAAGCTTCTACCACCCGTGGAGCCGGCGATAGGCCCAGCCATAGGACGACAACACTGACGAGGAGCCAACGGCACACGATCGATCCTTGCGCACAGCGGCCATACCCCACGCAGCGGCCGTCGGTTGCCACGACGCTTGCCAGGCCGGTGGCGGCTTGAAGCTCTTGGGATCGCATTGCAGGTCGGGTTGGGGCGAACGCACTGCTTCGCTCCGGCTCCCGAACCTACCCCGGGTCGCGCGATACGGAAGTCGGCTAGAAGCCCTCGTAGTACTCGTCGTCGGTGACCGGGTCGCCCCATTCGGGGTTCCCACCGTTCACCGCGACGTGCACGAGCGGCGAATCCGGTGTGCCGCCGTGGAAATGCCACTCCCCCGGCGTGACGTGGATGACGTCGCCGGCCTCCAGGATGTGGCCCGCTTCACCGCGGCTCCTGACACGACCCCGGCCGGCGACCGCGTATAGGAACTGCCCGCCGGAGTGCTGGTGCCAGTGGGTCCGCGCGCCCGCCGCGAAGGTCACGATCCCCACGTTCGTGCCGTCGTCGGCAACGACCGTGGCGCGGAGCGACACCTCGCCCGTGAACCTGCCCGTATCGCCATGCTCATAGGACGCGTCGGCCCCTCGTGCGATCTCCATGCGACGAAGCGTACCGGCTGGGCCCTCTAGCCCCAGCTACGATGGGGCCATGACCGAGTACCGCACCGAGACCGACTCGTTCGGCTCGATCGAGGTCGACGCGTCGCGGTACTGGGGCGCACAGACCGAGCGCTCGATCCATCACTTCTCGATCGGCTGGCCAGACGTCGACCGGATGCCGCGCGAGGTTGTGCACGCGATCGGCATCCTGAAGAAGGCCGCGGCACAAGCGAACATGGAGCTCGGCCGGCTGGACCCCGCGATCGGCGACCTCATCGTCAAGGCGGCGGACGAAGTGATCGACGGTTCGCTCGACGAGCACTTCCCGCTCTACGTCTGGCAGACCGGCTCGGGCACGCAGTCGAACATGAACGGCAACGAGGTGATCTCGAACCGCGCGATCGAGCTCGCCGGCGGCACGCTCGGGTCCAAGACACCGGTGCACCCGAACGATCACGTCAACATGTCGCAGTCGTCGAACGACACGTTCCCGACGGCGATGCACATCGCCGCAGCGATGACGATCCATGAGCGGCTCGAGCCCCAGGTGCGCGCGCTCCGCGACGCGTTGGACGAGAAGGCGACGGCCTACGCCGACGTCGTGAAGATCGGGCGAACGCACCTGCAGGACGCGGTGCCGCTCACGCTTGGCCAGGAGTTCTCGGGCTATGTGGCGCAGCTCGACGCCGACCTCGGGCGCATCTCGGTCGCGATGGGCGGACTGTTCGAGCTCGCGATCGGCGGGACGGCTGTCGGCACCGGGCTGAACGCGCCGGACGGGTTCGGCGATCTGTGCGCCTCGAAGATCGCGGCGATCACGGGCCTGCCGTTCGCGGCAGCGCCCAACGCGTTCGCGGCGCTGGCCGCCCACGACGCGGTCGTTTTCATGAGCGGCGCGCTGGCCACGCTTGCCGCGTCACTGATGAAGATCGCGAACGACATCCGCTGGCTAGGCTCCGGCCCGCGCGCCGGCATCGGCGAGCTCGTCCTTCCCGAGAACGAGCCGGGAAGCTCGATCATGCCGGGCAAGGTCAACCCGACCCAGTCCGAGGCCATGACGATGGTCGCGGTGCAGGTCCTCGGCAACGACACCGCGATCAAGATCGCGGGCTCACAGGGCAACTTCGAGCTCAACGTGTTCAAGCCCGTGCTGGTCAAGAACCTGCTGCACTCGACCGTGTTGCTCGCCGACGCGTGCCGCAACTTCCGCGCGTTCTGCGTCGAGGGCCTCGAGCCCGACCGCGAGCGGATCGACGACCTGGTCCACCGGTCGCTCATGCTCGTGACCGCACTGACGCCGCACATCGGCTACGACAAGGCGGCCGAGATCGCGAAGAAGGCCCACCACGAGGGCACAACCCTGAAGGAGGCGGCGCTCGCGCTCGGCTACCTGACCGAGTCCGAGTACGACTCGATGGTCGTGCCCGAGGACATGGTCTAGGGATCCGCTCCCGTCGCGACCGGTCCCGACGGATCGTGCACCCAATCCGACCACGAGCCCTCATACAGACGCGCGTCGCCGAGACCGGCGAGCTTGAGCGCGAACACGTCGAGCGACGCGGTCACGCCGCTCCCGCAGTAGACGATTGGCACGGTCGCGCCGGTCACGCCCGTGGCCTCGAACAGACCCCGGAGTTCCTGTGGCGAGCGGGACTTGCCGTCGGGGCCGAGGATATCGGGGAAGGGCGCAGAGCGCGCACCGGGGATGTGCCCGGCGACCGGATCGATGGGCTCGGTCTCGCCGCGATACCGCTCGCCGACCCGCGCATCGAGCACGACGTCGCCGGCGGCGAGCGCGTCGGCCACACCGCCGGCGTCGACGAGCCGATCCTTGGGCCACGGCCGGATATCGATCGCCGCGGCCCGTCGCGGTGTGGCCGGGCCTCGTTCGAGCGGATCCGGCCACGCGGGGAGGCCACCGTCGAGGAGCGCACACGGCCTGCCCACGGCGTCGAGCAGCCACCATAGCCGGGCGGCTACCCCGCCCCCGCCGTCGTCGTACGCGACCACCAGGTCGTTCGCGCCGATCCCCCTTGAGGCGAGCGCCGTGGCGAACCGCTCGGGATCGGGCAGCGGATGCCTGCCCGGCCCCTCGACGAACGGCACAGCCGCGAGGTCGCGATCCACATCGAAGAACGCCGCCCCGGGGATGTGTCCCGCCTCGAATGCCCGCTCGGCCTCCGCGGTTCCGCCGGTCGCGGACCAACGGACGTCCGCGACCACCACCTCGTCGCGGTGTGACGCGAGCCAGGTCGCGTCGACCAGCAGGTCGCTCATCCCGACAGCGTGACGATCACCGGCGCGTGATCGCTCGGCTTGCCTTCACCGAACGTCGGCTTGCGCTCGTCCCGCTCGACGACGACCTCCTTCAGCCGCGCGGCGATCGGCGCGGTTCCGAGCGCCAGGTCGATCCGGAGCCCCCAGCCCTTATGGAACGCGCCCGCCTGGTAGTCCCAGTAGGCGAACGGGCCCTGCACGTCACCGGCAGAGGCGCGACCCAGATCGGTCAGGCCCCAGTCCATCAGCGCGCATAGACGCTCGCGCTCGGGTTCGCTCGCGAGGTTCTGGCCCGCCCACAGCACCGGGTCCCAGACGTCGCGATCATCCGGCGCGATGTTGAAGTCGCCCGCGACGATCAACGGCTGCTGCGGGTCGCGCGTGATTTCGAGCCACGTCCGCAACGCCTCGAGCCACGCGAGCTTGGTCTCGTACGCCGGGTCGCCGACCACCTTCCCGTTGACGACGTACACGCAGACGATATCGACGCCGCCGGCCGTCGCGGTCACGACGCGGGACTGCTCCGGCACCGGGTCGCCGGCGAAACCGGTCGACACGTTGTCGAGGCCGACGCGAGACAGGATCGCCACGCCGTTGTACGCGCGCTGACCGAGCGTCGCGATCTCGTAGCCGGCCGCCGAGACCTCCATCGTCGGGAAGTCGGCGTCCTCGACCTTGGTCTCCTGAAGGCAGACGACGTCGGGCTCGTGTCGCTCCAGGGCTGCGAGCAGCCGCGCGAGGCGCTGCCTCACCGAGTTCACGTTCCACGTGATGAGCTTCACGCCGGGACCTCCGCGAGGTGCTCGCGGACGACCTCCGCGAGCATGTCGCAGAACGCCGGGTCCGCGTTCGGCATCGGCGTGCGCGCGAACGCGAGACCCGCCTGTTTCGCCTCCGCGGTCGCCTCGATGTCGAGGTCGTACAGCGTCTCGAGATGGTCGGCGACGAACCCGACGCAGCACACGACGCACGCCGTGCGCCCCTCGGCCGTGAGCTCGGAAATCACCTCGTTGATGCCGGGCCCCCACCACGGGTCGGCGGTACGACCGACCGACTGCCACGCGATCCGATGATCGTCGAGGCCGACCTCCTTCGCGACGAGGTCGCCGGTCTCCTGCAGGCCGTCGCGGTATCGGCACGACGGCTCGCAATCACAGGTCTTGCATCGCTGCGTGCCGTCGGGAAGCGTGCGCGTCGGGAGCGAGTGGGCGGTGAAGAGCACGGTGACCTTCTCGCGCGCCCGGTCGTCGAGCGTGTCGAGCGTTGTGCGCAGGTGGTCGGCCACCCACCCGATGAACATCGGGTGATCGTGGAACGCGCGCACGAACGTGATAGGTAGGTCCAGACCGCGCTCGCCGATCGCCGCCTTGGCACGATCCACATAGGTCTCGACAGACATCCCCGACCAATGGGGCGCCATCACGATGCCGATCGCGCGATCCACGCCGTCGGCCGCCATCTGCTCAACCGCGTCGGCGATCGTCGGTGACGAGTGCTTCATCCCGAGATACGCGCGGAGGATGCCACCACCGCTGGCGTTCAGCCGCTCGACGATGCCGTTCGCCTGGGCCGTCGTCGTGTTGAGCAGCGGGAAGCTGTTCCCGATCGCGGCGTAGCGGCCGCGGAGCTGCTCGAGATGCTCGGGAGACGGCGTCCGGCCGCCGCGGATGTCGGTGTAGTAGCGCTCGATGTCGTCGGGTCCGCTGGCGGTGCCGTACGCCATCACCAGCACGCCGGTCGATCGATCGGTCACGGTGGATCCTTCCGGTCGCAGAAGGAGCCAGGATAGAGGCGGAGCGGGACGCGCTACGTCGAGCGCCAGTCGGACCAGCGGGAGGCGGGCGGCGTGATCGCGCCCTCCTGCGACCCCGGAGCGTCCGGGAATCGGAGCCCTTCGTCCTCGGCCTCATCGCTGTCCTCGGCCTCGCCTTCCGCCTCACGGATGTCGACGACGGTGTCGTCATCGCGGCCGGGCCGCAACGAGGTGCTGAGCGCGGCGATGCGGGTGTCCAGGGCGGCCAGTCGCTCCTCGAGCTCTCCCAGCCGGCCCTCCGCTTCGGCGGCCCGGTCGTCGTCGGCCATCGTGGCGGCGCGCGCCTCCTCGGCGGCCTTCAGCGCTGCTTCTGCTTCCTCGGCCCGGATCTGCGTGGCGGCGGCCTCGTTCATCTCGCTCACGACGGTCCGCAGGCTCGATTCGAGGTCCACGACCTTGATGCGCAAACGGTCGGCGAGCTCCACCGAGCGCCGCGCCGATTCCTCCATACGTGCGGTCTGCTCCGTACCCGCGTCGGCCGGTTGCGCCGCAGCCGCGGCCCCGACCTCGGCGAGCGCCCGGCGCAGGCTCGCTTCGAGCTCGAGCACCTGGGTACGCAGGCGATCGACCTCGCCGCGCGTGGACATGAGCTCGCCTTCCATCAGTTCGGCACGCCGGACCGCGGTCTCGGCGCGGCCCTCGGCCTCGAACAGCGACCGCTCGGAGGACTGCGCGCGCGCGGCAAGATCGGATAGGTCCTCGACGGTGCCCTCGAGCTCGGCGATCTTGTTGCCGTCGCGAACGGCGAGCTCGGTCAGCGACCGCTCGCGCTCATGCGCGGCGGCGACCTGCACCTCCAACGCTTGGATCCGCTCGAGCGCGAACCGCTCGCTCGGCCCGACCGCGCCGCCCTCGAGCGCGCGCGGACGCAGACGCGCACGCAGATCTTCCGTGCGATCGGATGGCGGCGTCCTCTCCGGGGGCGTCATGTTCGTACGGAGGGTACCCCCCGTGCCTCGTGTCGTGTAGCTCCCAAGGGCGATGAGGACCACGTCCGAAGACCTAGGTCCGTCGCCGACGCCGCAGGTCAGTGGCAGGCCGTGGTACCGAGTCCGTGAACGTCGACCCTGGCACCGGGATGAACCGCCAGTCGTAGCTCGTCGACCGGAGCGTCAGATTCATGATCCCGTAGGTGGTGTTGTTACGGACCTGACTGTTCGGATCCGGCGTGCCCATCCGCGTGAAGAAGGCTCCGCCAGGGCGAACGCCCCGGTCTGGAGCAGCTCCGCAGGCGCACCTCGGTGCCGGCGCCGATGGTCCGTTCGACGGGTGACTGGAAGGTATCGGGGGGTATACGGTGCCCCCTCCCGACAAACCATCTGACCGATGAACGCGACCCCTCCCCGCAGCTACGCAAGGCAACTGTGGCCGGCACGCGCGGCCCGACGCGAGAAGCGATCGTTCGCTGCGGTGATCGTTGCGGCGTTGCTCCTTGCGCCGATCGTGCAAGCTGCCGTTCCCTCCCCCGCGGCGGCCGATACGAGCGGCGATCCGGTGATCGCCGCGGCCGGGGATATCGCGTGCGACCCGAGCGCGTCGGCCTTCCATGGCGGGGCCGGCACGGCAACGAAATGCCACATGCAGGCAACCAGCGCGATCCTCGAAGATCTCTTGGCCTCGACGGACCTGCAACGGATCTTGGCGGTTGGGGACACGCAATACGAATGCGGGGGCTTGGACGCATTCGACGCGTCCTACGGCCCCACGTGGGGAGCGCAAGCCCTGAAGGCAATCACATCTCCTGTCCCTGGAGACCAGGAATACCTGACCCATGGGGGCACCGATTGTTCGACGACGCCAGGCGAAGGCTATTTCTCGTATTTCGGTTCAGCGGCCGGCGATCCCTCGGAGGGGTACTACAGCTTCGATGTCGGGAGCTGGCACATCATCGCGCTGAATTCTGTCTGCAGGCAAGTCGGCGGATGCAGCGCACGGTCCGCGCAGTATCGATTCCTCCAGGCGGATCTCGCCGCACATCCGGCGCTGTGCACGCTGGCGTTTTGGCATCACCCGCGGTTCGTGTCAAGCGTCAGCGGCGGGACGACTCACGTGGCGAAGTTCTGGGACGCCCTCTATGCGGCAGGCGCCGACGTCGTGCTCGGCGGGAACCAACATGTCTACGAACGGTTCGCCCCGCAGACGCCTTCGCAACAGGCAGCGGCCGACGGCATCCGCGAGTTCGTGGTCGGCACGGGAGGAAAGAGCCACGGCAAGTTCTCAACGACACAGCCCAACAGCGAGGTCCAGAACTCCTCGGCTTATGGTGTGCTCGCGCTGACGCTGCATCCCACCAGTTACGACTGGCAGTTCATCTCGGAAGCAGGTCAGTCCTTCTCCGACTCCGGAACCACCGATTGCCACTAGACCTCGCGATACCCTGCACGACGCGAAGACGATGAGGAGCGACTCGTCACTGAGCTGACCGTCGGCCGAGCTGCGGATACGCAAAGATCGAGGTCACATCCGTCGCGCTCGGCGATAGACCCTCCGAGAGGAGCTCCGGGGGAGAGACTTGAACTCTCAACCTACGGATTAACAGTCCGCCGCTCTGCCGATTGAGCTACCCCGGAACGGGACGCGGCGAGTCTACCTGGCCCTCCCCGGCAGTGGCCTTTCCGGCAGGGCCCTCCTGGCGCCTCGCGGTACGCTTCCCTATCGACCGGGAGGGAGCCTCGATGAAGCTGCGCACGCTGTTCCTGTTCGGCGCCGGTGTCGTGACGGGGCTGATGATCGCGAAGAAGCTGTCGGCAGACGACGAGGCGATCGTCCACGGCCCCCAACAGACGCGCTCGGCCAACCCGATGATGCGGGCTTTCTCCGGCCGGACGTCGGCCTTCTCAGATCGTGCGACCGTCCGGAGCCTCGACGCGATCCGGCGCGCGCGCGTGGCGATCCGTGACCGGCTCGCCGAGCAGGGCTACGACGAAGCCGCCTGGAGCTGACCTACCATGAGGGCGCCCAGGAAGGTACCGTGCCGCGGTTGGCCGCGTTGCAGTCCACCCACGTGGCGTTGGTGATCTCGCCGTACCTGATGTCGTGCGGCGGATCGTCCAGCAGGAAGAAGCAGTTCCCGGACTTCGAGAACGAGGCGATGGTGAGGACGCCGCCGGTCGTGTCCCCGCTGACCGTGGTCGGGGTCGTGCTGGACAGCGACGCGGACACCCACTGCACGCTCTGATCGACCGCTTGGAACTCAGGGATCGTCGCGGGCCCGTAGCCGTCGTAGTCGGTGAAGACGACGCGTCCCGACGTCAACGCCACCCGCAAGGCCGACTGTGCGGCGCGGTCCTGCGCTCGGTTGCGCGCTCCGAGGAACGTCGGCAACGCGATCGCCACCAAGATCCCGATGATCAACACGACGACCATCAGCTCGATGAGCGTGAAGCCGTCGTCCTCCCGTACCCGCAGTGCCCGCATATGTTCGTTCCGTTCCTCTCGGCGGTTGGAAGCCCATCGACGCATGCGGGCGTGATGTTGAGGATTCATGCACTAGTTCGAAAGGGCCACTCACCGATTCCCCCGAAAGGAGGAACGGCGCTGTCCCCTATTCGAGGTAATCGCGGAGCTTCTGCGACCGACTCGGGTGACGCAGCTTGGACAGCGTCTTCGATTCGATCTGGCGGATCCGCTCGCGGGTGACGCCGAACTCCTTGCCGACCTCTTCGAGGGTGCGGGGGTGACCGTCGACGAGCCCGAACCGGAGCTGGATCACTTTCTTCTCGCGCTCCGACAGCGTATGCAGGACGCCCTCGAGCTGTTCCTGGAGCAGGATGAAGCTCGCGGCGTCGACGGGCACGACGGCGTCGGCATCCTCGATGAAGTCGCCGAGCTGGGAGTCCTCTTCCTCGCCGATCGGCGTGTGGAGCGAGACCGGTTCTTGCGACACCTTCTGGATCTCGCGCACCTTCTCGGCGCTGATCCCCATCACCTTGCCGATCTCTTCCGGCGTGGGCTCTCGGCCGAGGTCCTGCAGCAGTTGCCGCTGCACGCGGACGAGCTTGTTGATCGTCTCGACCATGTGCACGGGGATGCGGATCGTGCGCGCCTGGTCGGCGATCGCGCGCGTGATCGCCTGCCGGATCCACCACGTCGCGTACGTCGAGAACTTGAAGCCCTTGTCGTAGTCGAACTTCTCGACCGCGCGGATCAGGCCGAGGTTGCCCTCCTGGATCAGATCGAGGAAGAGCATGCCGCGCCCGACGTAGCGCTTGGCGATCGACACGACCAGCCGGAGGTTGGCCTCGATCAGCTTGCGCTTGGCGAGCTGGCCGTCCCGCTCCACGCGCCGGCAGAAATCGTTCAGCTCAGGCTCGGTTTTCGGGCGGTAGCTCTTCGCGATCTTGTCGCGCCCGATCCCCTCGACCTTGCCGAAGGCGTTGAGCTGGTGATCGCGGATCTCCCAGACCTTCTCGACCATGAACTTCAACGCTTTGGGCTCGGGCTTGCCGTCCTCGGCGGTCTGATGCTGCAAGGCGGTCGACAGCTCCCCCGCCTCGATGCGCCGCGCGAGGTCGACCTCTTGCGCGGCGTTGAGCAGCGGGACCTTGCCGATCTCCTTGAGGTACATGCGCACCGGGTCGTTGGTCGGCGCGCGCAGCAGATCGACCTCGATGCGAACCTGCGTGGCGGCATCGGTATCGTCGCCCGGGACCTCGATGACCTCGACGCCTTCGGCGGTCAGATGTTCCTGCACCTGCGTGAGGAACTCCTCGACCTGCTCCTGCGTGAAATCGTCGACGGGAACGGCTTCGAGGAGGTCTTCGGAGGTGACGAAGCCACGCTCGCGGCCCTTTGCGACCAGCTGCTCCTTGACCTCGTCGAGGCTGAGCGGCTCGGCTTCGCGGGCGGGAACGCTCATGGTCGGCCCTGGGGGGTATCAATCACGACCGAGTAAGTGTACGGAAGCAGGCTCATGGTGACCGCTCCTTCATTCGACGCAGCTCGCCGTCGATCTCCACCAGTCTCCGGAAGAGCTCGTCGTAGTCAGCATCGGTCGTCGGGTTCATCCGCTGGAGCTTGCCGCGCACTTCGTCGCTTTGCGCCTTGAGTACGAAGGTACGCAGCCGATCGACCACGGCCTCCGCGTACGCGGGCGTGGGCTCCCCCTCGAGGGGCTCAACGATCAAGGCGGCAACCTTCGCGGACAGATCGCCGTCTTCGCCGCCGACGATCGCGCCCGAGTCCCATCTGACATCGCGGAGCGCTGCGAACAACGCGCGTTGCTTCGGCGTCGAAAGATCGGACTCGTCGATGGTCGCGGCGAGGTCGGGACCGAGGTCGCCACGCGCGATGAGCTTGACCACCTCACGCTCGAGCCGCTCGCGGGCGGTGCCGCGCTTCATCGTCGACGCGACCTCGGCAGGTTTGCCGCTGAGGTTGCGCGCGAGCGATTGCGCAACGCTCGCGTGCGAGACGCCCGCCAGATCGGCGAGCAGCCCCTCGTATTCGGACCGACGGATCGGATCGTTGAGGCGCTCGAGGATCGGCAGGGCGTCGGCAACCGCGGCGGAGCGGCCCTCGATCGTGCCGAGGTCGTGCCGCTCGACGGTTCGCCGGACCATGTACTCGACCAGCGGACGGGCCGAGGAAGCTGCGGCGCCCACGGCGTCTGCGCCGTGCTTGGCCACGAAGTCGGCCGGGTCGAGGCCGTCGGGCATGATCAGCACAACCGCGGTGATCGGGTACCGCTCCTGGAACCCGAACGCCCGCTCGGCCGCCCGGGCGCCGGCCTCGTCCGAATCGAACGAGAGGATCGCCCGCGTCGCGAACCGGGAGAGCTGCTCGAAGTGGCGCTCCCCAAGCGCCGTGCCGCAGGTCGCGACTACGTTGGTGATCCCGGCTTGGGCCAGCCCGATCACGTCGGTGTACCCCTCCACGACGAACACGTCGCCGGTCTTGGCGACCGCCTGCCGAGCCCGGTGCATGTTGTACAGCACCTCGTGCTTGCGGTAGATCGGCGTCTCGGCAGTGTTGAGGTACTTCGCCTGCTCGCCTGCCCGGGCGTCGGAGGGCAGCACCCGGGCGCCGAAGCCGATATGGCGACCTTGGAGATCTTGGATCGGGAACGTCAGCCGCCCGCGGAACCGGTCGCGAACGGTCCCGTCCTCGCCGCGACTGGCCAGGCCGGCCTCGAGCAGGACCTCGGACGAGAGGTCGCGGTTGCCGGCCAGCCGCCGCAGCAGGAAGTCCGAGTAGCCCGGCGCGTAGCCGATCTCGAATGTCTCGATCGACTCGGGCGTGATGCCGCGTTCGGTGACGTACGCGCGAGCGTCGGTGGCCTCCTTGCCCGACGTCAGCATCGTCGAGAACAGCGAGGCGGCCTGTTCGTTCGCGCGGAAGAGAGCCTTGCGGCGCTCGGACGCCCGCCGCTCGGTCGCCGAGTCGCCCTCGTAGCGGAGCGTGACGCCGGCGACCGAGGCCAACCGCTCGATCGCCTCTACATACGAGAGGTGCTCGAGCTCGCGCAGGAACGTGATCGCGTCACCGCCCTTGCCGCAGCCGAAGCAATAGAAGACCTGCTTGGCCGGCGAGACGCTGAACGAGCCGGTCTTCTCCTGGTGGAACGGGCAGAGGCCGGTCAGCGAGTCGTGGCCGGACTTCTTGAGCGTGAGGTACTGGCCGACGAGCTGGACGATGTCCGTTCGTTCCTTGACTGCCTCGACGTCTTCTTGGCGGATGCGGGCCACAGGTCCCCCGGCTACAGGAGCCAACCCCGGGGAAGGAAGAGCTGCTCGTAGGTACGGACGGCGTATCGGTCGGTCATGCCGGCGATGAAGTCTGCCACGCGGGTGGCGAGGTCGCCGGGAACCCGGTGGTACTCGGGGGGAAGCTCGTCCGGATGGTCGTGGTAGTACGCGAAGAGCTCGCGCAGGAGCTTGATCGCCCGGTCGTGCTCGTCCCCCGCCGCGGTGCGCAGGTAGACCTCGGCGAATAGGAAGTCGCGGAGCCCGTCGAGCGCCCGGAAGACCGGCGGGGACAGCCGGACCTCGGCGGCGTCCGTGCTGGCCGCGACCAGGTCGGTCACCAGCGTGTTTATCCGCTCGGCGTGGCTCTCGCCGAGGACCTCGATCCCCTGCGCCGGGAGCTCCTTGGGGTCGAGCACCCCGGCCCGCATCGCGTCGTCCACATCGTGGTTGACGTAGGCGATCCGATCGGCGAACCGCACGACCTGTGCCTCGAGGGTCGAGGGCGCGGGCATCGACCATGGGTGGTGCAGGATGCCGTCGCGCACCTCCCAGCTGAGGTTGAGCCCCTCCCCGTCGTTCTCGAGGTAGTCGACGACCCGCAGCGACTGCTCGGAGTGCCGGAACGGCCGTTCGAGCATCGGCGTGAGCGCCTGCTCGCCAAGATGGCCGAACGGTGTGTGACCGAGATCGTGACCGAGGGAGATCGCCTCGGTGAGGTCTTCATTCAGGCCGATCGCACGCGCGGCGGTCCGGGCGATCTGGCTGACGTCGAGCGTGTGGGTCAGACGGACACGGTAATGATCGCCCTCCGGCGCGAGGAAGACCTGGGTCTTGTGCTTCAGGCGACGGAACGCCTTAGCGTGGACGATCCGATCACGGTCGCGCTGGAAGCACGTGCGCAACGGATCGAGCGCCTCTGTGCGCTCCCGGCCTTTGGACTCCGCGGAACGCACCGCGAACGGCGACAACGTGTCGCGTTCGATGCGCTCGGTGCGTTCACGGGGGGCTTCCACTCGAGCCATGGTACCGGCGCTCTCCGACGCAGCTCAGCTGCCGCCGAAGAGGCGGTAATAGAGGTATGCGAACGTCTCTCTCGCGTACTCCTTGCCACGCGTGATCACCGACGTGTCGGCCGAGGTCCAGGTCGCCGACGGATACGCCTCGATGCCGAGGTCGCTTCCCATCGCGTCGAGCCGTGCGTTGTGCCACGGGTCCGAGACGAGGAACGCCGAGTCGAGGCCGCGGTGCGCCATCTCGTTCGTCGCGGCCTGCAGGCTCTGATACGTCGTGTGTCCGATGGGGAGCGCCACGATCTTGTCGGCAGGCACGCCGTGTTGCGCCAGATACGCGGCGCCCGAACCGGCCTCCGTATAGCGGTCGCCCGGCTGGTTCGAGCCCACGGTGATCACGAGATCCGCTCGTCCTTGGTTCCACAACAACACAGCGTGGTCGAGCCGTCCTTGGAAGACCGGAGACGGCACGCCGTTGTACTGCGCTGCGCCGAGCACGACGATCGCATCTGCGCGCTGGACGTCAGCAGCACCATCGTGATGCGCGGCACGCCAGACCGTGACGGCAGAGCCGCCCACCAGCACGGATGCGATGAAGGCGACGAGGAAGACGACGGTCCAGACCGGGTGTCTGCGGAACCAGCCCACGAAGCGATGCTACGGGCGCGGCGCGAAGCGCCGCCCCCGTGCGAATCGCCTACGTCAATCTGAGCACAGGATCGTGACATCGCCTGTGAACGAGGGTTCCTGAGACAGCAACGACACCAGCGCCCGCACGTCCTCTCGAGTTTCACGCTGGATCGCCAGCACGTACCCGTCGGAGAGCTCGTCAGGCAATCCCTCGAGACAAGCACCGGGTGAGATCACGACGGAGCCTTCGAGCACGTTGCCGAGCTCACGGAGGACATCCTTCCGAGCATCGTTGAGCCGGCTGGGGTCAGCAGCTGTATCGAGCACGGCGACCCACGTCCCGGTCGGCTCACCGATCGCCGGGGAGCGCACCGATCCCGTCGCCGTCGCTGAAAGAGGCGACCCCACGGTCGACTCCGCCGGACTTGTCCCGGACGCGCATGCCGTCAGACCCACCACAAAGATGACACCGATCCACCGAACGAGTGATGAGGCGTGCCCGTTCACGGGACGACCACCCACATGTGATCAGCGTAGTCGGGCAGCTTCGCCTGCAGCGTCGCAAGCTCGGCGCTCCCATCGGTTGTCGCGGGAAGACGAACCACGATCGCCCACCGATCGGGCTGCACGATCGTCGAACCGCGACCTCCCTGGACGACGTCTACCGGCATGCTGCCCGCATAGGTGCCCGTGACCTGCTGCGCGACGACGTCGGCCGCGAGCTGCGTCGGGAAGTCGCCGATCAACAGGGCCGCCTCCATCGGGTCGCCGGGGTCGGTCGGCGCCGTCCGCTCGGTCGATCGAACCCGGGGAGCCGGTGCCGCGTGCCCCGTCCGATCCGGGTCGGGTACGTCCATCGGATCGACCGCCACCGCTCCACAGCCAACGGTTTGCAGCCCGTTGGGCGTGTCACGTTGGATCAGCCATGTCTCGGTCGCACGGTCCGGCACGTTCCACAGTCGCGCGCCGTCCGGCGCATACCCGGCGAGATAGCGCTCGCCGTCGAGCGCCGCGACGCGGTGCACGCTCGTGCCGCGCAGTCGCCACAGCGTGAACGTCGGCATCGTGTCCTGCGATCCCCGGCCCTGGACGATGACGAACTCAGACCGAACCGTCCGCCGCAAGGAACGGCGTTCGGATCGCCGTCCACCGATCGGTCCCCGCCGCGAACGCCGTGAGCCGATGCCACCGTCCGCTCCGAAGCAGCCAGAGGTCGTCGGACCACTCGTCCTCCGGCACGGCCGTCCTCGGTGCCGCTGAAACCGCGGCGACGATGTCGGGTCCGACGTACATCGGCGCGAACACGATGCCGCCAGGCTCGGGCCCAGCGATCGTTCGCGTACCGGATGTCGACCGCACGACGAGCCGATCGTCGACGCCCCACGCGACGGAACCACGCGCCGACAACGTCGGGTGATAGGCCTCACCGGATTGCGGCAAGACCCGCGAACCATCCGGGGTCGTGAGGACGATCGCGTCGGCGCCCTGCCGGTCTTCCACATAGGCGGTTCCACCGCCGTTGGTCGCGACCTGACGTGCGACGGCGCTCGACCCGAGCCGTGCTCCGACACCCGAGGCGCCGACGCCGATCAGTTGTCCCTTCTGCACGGCGGCGACGCCGGCGCTTCGATCGGCCGCGCCGACATCGGCCGGACATTCACGTGCGGCAACGGCCGGCCCGGAGCCACGCCCCAATGCCCACCCAAGGATGGTGACACCGCACAGGGCGGCGACGATCAACGATCTCGTTCGCATCGAACCTCCCGCTTAGTAGCCGGTTGCGTACTGGAAGTGCATCGGGTCGGGCTTGCTGGGCCAGTTGAGGCCCCAGAAGAACTTGTGACCCGGATACGGGCCGGCCCAGACATCGGGGAGGTATGTGCCGTACTTCTTGCCGTCGGAGCCGACACCGTTCCAGTGATCTTGTCCGACAGGGTTGGTCGCACTGTTGGTGTCGACCGCGGCGCCCCACGCGTGCAGCGACCACTCCGTCGTGCCCGAGATGTACCGGCAGTTGTAACCGCCGACCAGATACCGAACGGCGTCGTCCTTGTGGTCGTACTGGACGTGCCCGCGGATGTTGCCGCCCACGTTCTTGCCGATATATGGGTCGTAGTAGACGTATCCGGGACCGTTCGCGTCCTGCGACGGCCAGTACGACCTCGCGCCGTTCGAGTTGTCGCCGCACACGGGCCCGAACGTGATCTGGATCTCGGCCAGCCCGTCGGGCCGCGGTTTGATCACGTCGCTCGAGTGGTCGTGCACCCAGATGTCGATCGGCGACGCGGACGCGACCCCAGCGGCGTGCGCGATCGCGAAGGCACAGATCGCAGCAACCACCAGCGCGCCGGCGCGTATGACACGCGTCGGCATCCGAAGGATCCGCATGACACCTCCTCAATGGGGAGGAGGGAGGACCGTGCAGCCTACGAGCGCAGACATCCGGTATGGTGCGAGACTCACATCAGCGGCTGATCCGGTGGCCGCTGCCGCCCGAGCTGGTCCACCGCCTCGGCCATGCCTCCCACGCGAACCGAAGATTGCCGAGCCGTTGCCGGCCACCGTGCCGTCTGCATCCCGCCACGCGATCGCGAGGACCACCTCCGGCTCCGGGTCGATCGGTTCAGCCGCCGGACGCGGGACGCCATGCCCGTTGAGATAGAACACCTCCCGTCGGAGATCGCGACACGACCGTCGACCCGACCTGGACGGGCGAGCCCGGCTGGGTCCGTCCGCGCGATCGACGAGGAATACGAGCGAGGTGTCGGTCACGGCCGCGGTCACGAACACCTCAACGGTTACGACGCCGGTTTCCGTCGACGTTTCCGATCGCGCCACGCCGCCGAGAACATTGGCTCAGCGTGGTAGTGGCCAGCCATCGGGTCCGTGCCGCCCCGACCTTGGCAGCTTGCACCTCTTGCTGCGCGATGAGCAGACGCTCTGCCGCGGTCACCTCGCGAGCGCGGTATCGACTCCTGGAAGAGGTCCGCTGATCCGCCGAGAAACATCACTTCGATGCGGACTCGGCGAAGCCTCCCACCGCGGCCTGGCCCGCCGCCAGCCGCGCCGTCTCCACGCGGAACGGCGAACAGCTCACGTAGTCCAGCCCGAGCTCGTGGCAGAACACCGACGCTGGCCGGGTCGCCGCCGTGCTCGCCGCAGATGCCGAGGTGGAGCGTCGGGTTCGCCGCCCGGCCCTCCTCGCACGCGATCCGCATCAGGCGCCCGACGCCCGGCGCGGTCGATCGTGACGAACGGGTTCGCCGGCACGAGCTTGCGCTCCTCGTACATCGCCACGAACTTGCCGATGTCGTCGCGGCTGAACCCGAACGCCGTCTGCGTCAGGTCGTTCGTGCCGAACGAGAAGAAGTCGGCGCGCTCGGCGATCTCGCCGGCGGTCACCGCCGCCCGCGGCAGCTCGATCATCGTGCCCCACTCGAGGTGCGTCAGCTCGACGCCCTCGCGCGTCGAGCACCTCGGCGGCGACCGGCTCGAGCTCGGCGCGCATCTGCTGCAGCTCGCGGCGCCGTCGCCGACCAGCGGGATCATGATCTCGACCTGCGGGTCGCCGCCCTCCTGCGCGCACCTCGCACGCCGCCTCGACGATCGCGCGCACCTGCATCGCGTACAGCCCGGGCTTCACGATGCCCAGGCGCACGCCGCGCAGGCCGAGCATCGGGTTCGTCTCGTGCAGCTCGTCGCACCTTCGCCAGGACGCGTCTCCTGCTCCGGCACGTCCTCGCCGCGCTCCGCGGCCGAGCGCGACCTCGACCGACAGCTCCGCCAGGTCGGGCAGGAACTCGTGCAGCGGCGGGTCGAGCAGGCGCACCGTCACCGGCAGCCCGTCCATCGCCCGGAAGATGCCGACGAAGTCGCCGCGCTGCAGCGGCAGCAGGGCGTCGTACGCCGCCTGCTCCTCCTCGCGCGGTCTCGGCGAAGATCATCTGCCGCACCGCGAGCGACCCGCTCCGCGCCCAGGAACATGTGCTCGGTCCGGCACAGGCCGATGCCCTCCGCGCCGCGCTCCCGCGCGTTCGTCGACTGGTCCGGCGTGTCGGCGTTCGCCCGCACCCGCAGGCGCCGGCGGTCGTCGGCGACCCGCATCAGCCGCTCGAACGCCTTCCAGATCGGCTCCTGCCGCGCCGCCTCGTCGCCCTGCCGCGCCTTCTCCAGCACGCGAGTCGGTCAAGCGGCAGCTCGCCCACGTACACGTTGCCGGTGAACCCGTCGATCGTGATGGTGTCGCCCTCGCGCACGGTCGTGCCGTTCGCGCGTGAACGCTCGTCGCCTCATGTCGAGCTTGATCGCGTCGGCGCCGCAGACGGCCGGGATGCCCTCGCCGCGCGCGACGACCGCCGCGTGCGAGTTCGTCCCGCCGGCGCTGGTCAGGATGCCCTGCGACGGCGATCATGCCGTGGTAGTCGTCCGGCGTCGTCTCGCGCCGGACGAGGATCACGCGCTCGCGCCGTCGTCCTTCGCCCAGCGCTCGGCCTCGTCGGCGCTGAACACCACCGCGCCCGGTCGCCGCGCCCGGCGACGCGTTCAGGCCCTTCGCGATCGCGCCCGCGCCGTCGGCCTCGACCCGCGCCGCTTGAACAGCTCCTCCAGCCGGTTCGCGTCGACACGCAGCAGCGCCTTGTCCTCGTCGATCAGACCCTCGTCGAGCATGTCGTAGGCCATCACCCATTCGCCGAACGCCGTGCGCTTGCCGATCCGCGTCTGCAGGATCCAGAGCTTGTCCCTTCTCGATCGTGAACTCGATGTCGCACATGTCGCGGTAGTGGCCCTCGAGCGTGTCCATCACCGCGCGCAGCCCCTCGTACGAGGCGGGGTCGAGCTCCTCGAGCTTCGGCGAGCGGCAGCGTGTTGCGGATGCCCGCCACGACGTCCTCGCCCTGCGCGTTCGACAGGTAGTCGCCGTACGGGACCTTCTCGCCGGTCGACGGGTCGCGCGTGAACGCGACGCCGGTGCCGGAGTCGTCGCCGCGGTTGCCGAACACCATCGCGACGACGTTCACGGCGGTGCCGAGGTCGTCGCTGATCTTGTTCTGGCGCCGGTAGTCGATGGCGCGCTTGCCGTTCCAGCTCTTGAACACGGCGTCGATCGCCAGGCGCAGCTGGTCCTTCGGGTCCTGCGGGAACGTCCTCGCCCGTGTGCTCGCGGTAGATCGCCTGGAACCGCTCGATCAGCGCCGACAGGTCGTCGGCGTCGAGATCGGTGTCCTGCGCATCCGGGCCCTTCGCGGCCTTCGCCTCGTCGAGGGCGTGCTCGAACGCGTCGGCCGGCACGTCCATCACGATCTTGCCGAACATCTGGATGAATCGCCGGTAGGCGTCGCGCGCGAACCGCAAGTCGCCGCCGGTCTGCGCGGCGAGCCCTCGGACCGAATCCTCGTTCAGCCCGAGGTTCAGGACCGTGTCCATCATCCCGGGCATCGAGAACTTCGCGCCCCGAGCGAACGCTCACGAGCAGCGGATCGCTCAGGGTCGCCGAGCGTCTTGCCCATCGCCGCCTCGAGCGAGGCAAGGTGCGTCGTCCGACCTCGTTCAGCAGCCCGGCGGGATGGCCGCCCTCGGCGAGGTAGGTGAGGCACGCCTCGGTCGTGATCGTGAACCCGGCGGCACCGGCAGCCCCATGTTGGTCATCTCCGCGAGGTTGGCCCCCTTGCCGCCGAGGAGGTCCTTCATGTCCTTGTTGCCCTCGGAGAAGTCGTAGACGTACTTGGTCACCGCATGCCTCCGGAAACGTCGATCGGTCGGAACCTCCAGTCTATGCGCAGGCCGGTTGCCCGCCGGGCAGCCTGGCTGCTCGGGGTAGGCTTGGGCCCACGAACCCCAAGCCCGAGGAGGCATCCATGGCGCACGCGAAGGACAAGGGCGCGAGCAAGAACGTCAAGAAGAAGGCCCAGAAGAGCGTCAAGGAGAAGCGGGCCGAGAAGAAGGCGAAGAAGGGAACGGTCACCCGCAGCGTCGGCGAGTGAGGGCTAGCTCGCCAGCACGTCCCGAGCGAAGGAGATGGCGACGTTCGGCCGGACGCCGTTGGGCACGTTCAGGTAGTGCCCGTCGACCACACCCCGGACCGGGCCTGCGCCGCCGAATCTGCGACGAACCGCTCGTAGGCATCGGGATCGGTCTCGAGGAACTGCGCCTGCACCTCGACGATGTCGGCTGCGCGAGCGGTCGCTGTCTGGATCCCGCAGCGGAGATACGCAGCGTCGATGGTCTCCCCCGCCATCGCCGCGCACGCGGCGCCGTGGACCTGCATCAAGCTCAGGTGCGGGGTGATCGCGATGCCGTTGCGCCGATGGACGAAGCGCATCTCGTTCCTTGCGCCACACACTCCGTGGGCCGAAGTCCGTTCGGTGTGACTTCTTCGGCCCCCGGAAGGTTCCGGTTCGAAGGAACACCGCCTCCAGGACGGGCGTCGGCGAAGTCACCGGGGCGCTTGACGCCGGGCGGGTCAGCCCTGTTGGCCGAGTCCCTTGCTCGCGGTCGCGATGACCGGCGCGCTGGTGCCGAACACGGCCGTGACCTCATCGCCGGACGTCGTGATCGCAGGCGCGGGCGTGCGGGCTGCGCTCCACTCCTGCAACGCTGAGGCGAAGGTTGCCGCTCGATCCGGCTCGTCCCATCGTGTGCGCAAGACGACGACGACATCGTGGCCGTCGCTGAAGGCACGGTACCCGCCTCCCGACCACCCCGTGGCGGCGTCCGTCGACACGCCGTCACGAAGCGCCAGCATGCCGCGGAGCCACTCCTCCCCGATCGTCATCGCGTCGAGGTCGCCCCATTGTGGCCCGAGCGCTGCGGAGACGTCGGGGATCAGCACGGGAGCAGGCCTGTCCGACGGATAGGTCGCGGGATCGATCACCTGCTCGGTCGAGACGGGGAAGTGCTCGAATGCGTGATCGACGGCTCCGGTCCCGCCCGAACCGACGAGAGACGCGACGAACGTCTCTCCGGTCGAATACGGCCAGAGCTGCTGATGCGAAGACGAACTGCGGCACTCCCGGCGGCGGGTTGCCGCTGCTCGCCGCATCGGCGATCGCCTTGAGCAGGTCGCCTAAGTCGATCGAGGGGTTCTGCGCGACGGCGACGGCTGCGAAGTACTGCGCGCTGCCTTCGACGAGACCGAGCGCCGCTTGCGCTCGGTCGTCCTGACAGTGCGCCGTGAGCGGATCGAGCCGCGTGAGATCGAACGTCTGGTCGTCCAGCGCGTGCGTGAGCTCGTGCGCGAGCGTGAACCGCTCCGAGAAGTCGAGGCTGCCCGACCCGAGGTACACGAGGTCGCCGGTCTCCGGGTCGTAGTAGCCGACCACTTGGCCCGTGGTGAAGGCGCGATAAGCGCGATACAAGTCGTCCTGGGGACCGATCACACCGATCGTGCGCCACGCGACCGTTCGGCGGTCATCCGCCACGCGAGACGTGGTCTGCCGGAAGTTCTTCAGCAGCCGGCGGTCCATCTGGCTGTTCGAGACCTCGGTCGCCGGCGGATAGTGCTTGTACTGGTGGCCGCGCGCCTGCTCCACCCCTTGCGCGATCGAGACGAGGTCAGGCGGAAGCGTGCCGGTAGCGGGCGTCCCGTGGGCGGTCGGCGGCGCGATACAGAGCTTGGCGATCGCCGCCTGCAATGTCGGCGCGCCGCCCGGCGTGACGTGCGGGATCGGCACCGCGAAATCGTTGGGGGATCCCGATGCGTTCGTCGGGTTGTGGTGCCCTCCCCCGCCGCCCACGGTGCACGCGGCGAGGAGGATCAGCGTGGCGACGCCCGCGAGGCGGCGGAGTCCGGTGGTCACTCGGTCTCGGCCGGTTCTGCTGTGTCGGCCGGCTCTGCCGTGTCGGCTGGCTCTGCCGTGTCGGCTGGCTCTGCCGTGTCGGCTGGCTCTTGCGCCTCGGCTGGCTCTTGCCCGTCGGCTGGCTCTTGCGCGTCGGCCGGTTCAGCTGTGTCGGCAGGCTGTGGGGCATCCGCTGGTTCTGCCATCCTCGATCGCGAACCGTCCGTTGGCTCTGCGACGGCGTCCACTTCGGCGGCGTTGCCCGGACGAGCTCGCACTGCAGCCACGATCCCGAACACGACCGCGGCGACCGAGCACACGATCGACGCGTACAACGGTGTCAGGGACGCGAAGAACGAGGCCGCGGCCACGCCGATGAAGGACGCCGCGACGATGAGCGTGACGAACGCGGCGACGTACCAGCCCGTTCCTCGGATGCTCACAGACGCCCCTGCAGGTGCTCGACCAACTTCACCATCGGCACCCGGTCTTGCGCCATGGTGTCCCGCTCGCGGACCGTCACCGCCTGGTCGTCGAGCGAATCGAAGTCGACCGTGACGCACAGCGGCGTCCCGATCTCGTCCTGGCGCCGGTACCGCCGTCCGATCGCCCCGGCGTCGTCGTACTGCGTGATCCACTGAGCACGGACCAGCTCGTGCACGCGTTTGGCCTCGGGGACGAGCCGCTCGTTCCGCGACAGCGGCAAAACGGCGACCTTCACCGGAGCCAACGTGGGGTGCAAACGTAGGACCGTGCGCTTCTCGGTCGTCCCCTTCGCCGTCGGCGCCTCGTCGACCGTGTAGGCGTCGATCAGGAACGCGAGCAGCGCGCGATCGACCCCTCCGGCCGGCTCGATCACGAAGGGATGGAAGCGCGTCTCCTTCTCTTGATCGAAGTAGGTCAGGTCTTGGCCGCTCGCCGCCTCGTGCGCCTTGAGGTCGTAGTCGGTGCGGTTCGCGATCCCCTCGAGCTCGCCCCAGTCGGTCCATGGGTACGCGTACTCGATGTCGACGGTTCGCTTCGCGTAGTGGCTCAGTTCGTCCGCCTCGTGTTCGCGCAACCGAAGATGCTCGGGCTTGATCCCGAGGTCGATGTACCACTGGTTGCGCGCCTCGATCCAATAGTCGTGCCACTGCTCGTCGGTTCCGGGCTCGACGAAGAACTCCATCTCCATCTGTTCGAACTCGCGCATGCGGAAGATGAAGTTGCCCGGCGTGATCTCGTTCCGGAACGACTTGCCGATCTGCGCGATCCCGAACGGGATCTTCTTGCGCGAGACCGTCTGGATCTGTTTGAAATCGACGAACGGCGCCTGCGCGGTCTCGGGGCGCAGGTAGACCTTGTTGTCGTCGTCGGGCACGGGTCCCATGTGCGTGGAGAACATGAGGTTGAAGGCGCGCGGGTCCGTGAACCCCTTGCCGCCGCAGTTGGGGCACACCGGCGGTGTGGGCAGGTGATCCTCGCGGAATCGCTGGTGGCAGGTGAGGCATTCGACGAGCGGGTCGTGGAACACCTCGAGGTGTCCGCTCGCCTCCCAGACCTTCGGCGACATGATGACCGCGGCGTCGAGCCCGACGATGTCGTCGCGCTGCTGGACCATCGAACGCCACCACGCCTGCTTGATGTTGTTCTTGAGCTCGACCCCGATCGGGCCGTAGTCCCACGACGAGCGGAGTCCCCCGTAGATCTCGGAGGATTGGAAGGCGATCCCGCGGCGCTTCGCGAGGGAGACGATCTCGTCCATCAGGTTGGCCACCTGGTGGGCTCCTTTCGGGTTCCCGGCCGCCGGATGCGGCCGCTGGCGTGGTGCCAATCGTAGTTGGTCCGGTCGCCGCGTCCCGGGAACGCCCGGCACCGCAACGGAACCTCCACGACCCGATTCGTCGTGCCGATACCTGTGCGGTGACCGCATCTCGAACCTGCCCCGCGTGCGGAGTCGAGCTGCCCGGCGCCGTGCGTTGGTGCGGACAGTGCCATGCGCCCGTGCGAGAGCTCACGCCGCGCGAGCCGGTCTGGCGCCAGGGCGAGTTCGTCGGTCGAGCCGATCTACACCGAAGGCCCGGTCCCCCACTGGTCACGATGGGAGAAGTCGACGACGACGTTCGGACCCGTCGGACGCCTCGCGATCACGGCGATCGCGGTCCTGTGGGTGTGCAGCGCCGCCGCGCAGAGCCCGATCACGCTTGTGTTCGTCCTGCCGCTGGTCGTGGTGATCATCCGGGGCGTCTGGCAGCGCGGCTGGGTGGTCCCGGCGCACCTCGTCTCCGAGCAGCACGTGGGTCCCGCTGAGCCGGCTCCACGCGTGCGGTGGGATCGCTCGGAGGTATGGCGAGGCATCGCCCTCGCCGCGGTCGGGCTGATCGGCGGCGCCATCTTGTTCTACTTGAACGATCCGATACCGCGGTTCATCGTGATCGTCACGGCCATCGTTGCGATCGCGGTGTGGGCACTGCGGAAGATCGACGGGCGGTAGCCGTCAGGCGTCTTCGGCGAGGCCGCCGAAGCGCCGCTCGCGCTTCTGGAAGTCGCGGATCGCCTCGAACAGAAGCTCGCGGTTGAAGTCCGGCCAGAACACCGGCGTGAACCAGAGCTCGGAGTACGCGACCTCCCACAGCAGGAAGTTCGACGTACGCATCTCGCCGCTGGTGCGAATCAGCAGATCTGGGTCAGGCGCGTCGGGCGCGTAGAGCCGTTCAGCGATGGCGCGGTCATCGATCTTCGAGGGCTTGAGCGTCCCCGCCTGCACCTCGCGAGCGAGTTCCTTCACGGCGTCGACGACTTCCTTTCGGCCGCCGTAGTTGAACGCGATCGTGAAGGTCATGCCGGTGTTGTTCCGCGTCAGCTCCTCGGCGATGTCGATCTCGCGCAGGACGCTCCGCGGGACACGCCAGTCACGGCGCCCGATGAATCGGATCCGCACGTTCATCGTGTGGAGTTCGTCGCGTCGGCGCTGCAGCAGCCCGCGGTTGAAGTTCATCAGGTACAAGACCTCGCCCGGCGGACGCGACCAGTTCTCGGTCGAGAAGGCGTAGACGGTCAGCCATCTCACGCCGATTTCGACGGCGCCCTTCGACCGTGTCCCAAAGCGCCTCTTCGCCGGCGCCATGGCCCTCGGTCCGCGGCAGGCCTCGCTGCTTCGCCCACCGCCCGTTGCCGTCCATCACGATCGCAACGTGATCGGGCACCTTGGTGCGATCGATGTCATGGATGTAGCTGCTCATCGCGCCGTCCTGACGAGCATCGGGACCGAGCGCATCCGTCGCTCCAAGTGGTACTCGGTGAAGCCGACGAGCATGCCGCGTGCCTCGGTCGACCACCGTGGGTCGGGCCGATCGCCGCGGCCGACGAGGGACAGGTCGGTGCCGGCGAGCGACGCAAGCAGCGCGAGCGCCTCGGGCGAGACCGCGCCTGCGCTCTCGTCCGCGCACGAAGGACAGACCGCGCCGCCGAGCCCCGCCGACCAAAGGCGGACGTCGGGTGAGCCGCAGACCGCGCAGGCGGTGAGCGCGGGGTGGAAGCCGGATAGCGACAGGAGCTTCAGCCAGAAGGACTCCGCGACCGATGCGGGGTCGCTCGGACCCGCGTCCAGCGCCCGAAGCCCGTGGAGCAACAGGACGACGAGGGGGACGTTCCGCTCGTGCTCCTCTGCGACCTTGTCGGCGGCCTCGACCATCGTCTCAGCGGCCGCGAACAACGTGAGGTCGTCGCGGATCCGGCGGTGGGCGGCCACGATCTCGACCTGGGTCACGGTGTCGAGCGCGCCGCGGCCTCTGTAGAGCATCAGGTTCACGTGTGTGAACGGCTCGAGACGTCCGCCGAACCGCGAGGTGGTCTTCCGGAGCCCCTTGGCGACCGCGCGCACCTTTCCCGAGCCCTGCGTGAGGATGGTCACGATCTTGTCGGCCTCACCGAGCTTGACTGAGCGCAGGACGATGCCCTGCTCTTTGTAAGGGGGCATACGCGGGATGGTATCCCCTGGAACCTTCCGTCCGAACCGTTCTGCCTGTGCTGTTTCGGTGACGGGGACTAGGCCACGAGGGCGTCGAGCAGCGCCGACGCACCGATGCGGAACCGCTCTGGTGAAGGCCAATCCGGGCCGAGGATCGCCCGAACCTGCTTGAGGTGGTTGGTGGCTTGGGCCACCCCACGGACGCCGCCGCTGAGCTTCAAACCCACCGGTCGCCGTGCGTCGCGGACCGCCTCTGCCAAGAGCGCCGCGGCCTCAGGCGTCACCCCCTGGACGTCCTTTCCCGTCGAGGACTTCACGAAGTCGGCGCCCGCGGCGATCGCGGCGTCGGCGAGCGAACGGACGTCGCCGGGCTCGAGCGCCCCGGTCTCGACGATCGCCTTCCAGGTGGCAACGCCGGCGGCCGCCCGGGTGTCGGTGAGTTCGCCGCCGAGCGCGTCCGGCTCGTCGACGAGGAACCGGTTGATCGGCACATCGACTTCGTCGGCGCCCGCGACGACCGCGTGCTCGATCTGGCCGAGGCGCTCACCGAGCGGCGCGCCGGGTACGGGGAACCCGCCCGTGGCACAGGCGACGCGGATGGGAAGCCCCCCGAGCAGCTCGCGCGTGATCGACACCCACCGAGGCCACACGCACACGGCCGCCACGCGTAGCTCGGGATGTGACGGAACGGGCCGGATGGCGCGATCGCAGAGCCGGGCGATCGCGGCCTCGTCCTCGTCGCCGCTCAGCGAGGTCAGATCCAGACAGGCGACGAGGAGCGCGCGGTCCGGATCCACGCCCGCAGCCTACGGTGGTGGCTCGGCGCCCGGTCGCGTACGCTCCCCCGCCGGATGCGACGGATCACACCGACTCTCGTGCCGATACTCGCCGCGCTCGCTCTCGTGGGCCTCGGCGCGGCCTGCAGCACCGGGAGCAGTGGCGCCGCGACGTGCGCGTCACCGACCAAGACCACCGAGGTCGACATGCAGAACATCGCGTTCACCACTCCCTGCGTCTCGGCGACGGCGAACGACACGCTCTCCTTGGTGAACAAGGATTCGACCGAGCACACGTACACCGTCAAGGGCACAAGCATCAACGTGACGATCGACGCAGGCAAGACGGAGACCGCGTCACTCACCGGGATCGCGCCGGGCACCTACTCGGTGATCTGCCAGTTCCACCCGGGGATGACCGCGTCGCTGCAGGTCACCTAGCGCTCAGAACCCGAGGCGCTCCAGCGCGCGTGGGTCGCGCTGCCATTCCTTCAGCACCGTGACGCGCAGGTCCAGGAACACCTTGGTGCCCAGCAACCGTTCGATCTCGGCACGCGCGTCGGTGCCGATCGCCTTGAGGGTGGCGCCGCCCTTCCCGATCACGATGCCCTTCTGCGAGTCGCGCTCGACCACGAGCGACGCATGGATCGTCGTCAAGGGCTCTTCGCGCTCCATCTCGTCGATCACCACGGCGATCGAGTGGGGGACCTCGTCGCGGGTCCGGCGGAGCGCCTGCTCTCGGATCAGCTCGGCCAGACGTGTCTCGAGCGGCTGATCGGTGACGTCCTCCGGCGCGTACAGCAGTGGGCCCTCCGGGAGCCGTGCGACGAGCAGCCCGCGCAACGTCTCGACACCGGCGCCCGTCGCGGCCGACACCGGGACCACCTCGTCGAATGGGCCAAGCTCTGCGGCACGCGCGAGCTCCGGCACTTCCGCATGCCTGCGCACGGCGTCGATCTTGTTCACCACACAGATCGCCGGCGCGCCTGCCGGCGCGACTTTCTGCTCGTACAGGTACGCGTCGCCGCGGCCCACCCCCGACGCGCCGTCGACGACCTGCACCACCACGTCGACGCCGTCGACCGCGTCGCCAACAAGATCGTTGAGCCGGGCGCCGAGCAGCGTCCGCGGCTTGTGGAACCCGGGCGTGTCCGTGTAGACGATCTGGGCTTCGTCATCGGTCGCGATCGCACGGATGTCCTGGCGCGTCGTCTGCGGCTTGTCGGAGACTATCGCGACCTTCTGGCCAACCAGCGCGTTCACGAGGGTCGACTTGCCGACGTTCGGGCGCCCGACGACCGCGACGATGCCGCTTCGGAAGGGACGAGCCTCGTCGGCGACGTCAGCCATCGTCGGTCACGTCGTCGTCGACGACCTCGACCGGCACCCGGCGGATCACGACGGTGGCGACGCGCCGGCCTTGCACCTCGGCGGCACGGAACCGCAATCCCTGGAACTCCTGCTCGTCGCCGGCCGACGGGATCTTGCCGAAGATGTCGAGCACCAGGCCACCGACGGTGTCCCATTCCTCGTCGGGGAGCTCGACGTCGAGCATCTCGTTGACATCATCGATCGAGGTTTTGCCCGACACGCGGTAGATGCCGTCCCCGAGCTCGACCATCTCGGGCTCCTCCACGTCGTACTCGTCGGCGATCTCCCCCACGAGCTCCTCGAGGAGGTCCTCGAGCGACACGATGCCCGTGACCGACCCATATTCGTCGGTGACGAGCGCCTGGTGGAACTTCTCCTTCTGCATCTCCTTCAGCAGGTCGGCAGCCTTCTTCGACTCGGGGACGAAGTGCGCGGGACGCACGATGTCGGCGAGTGGCATATCCATCCGGCCTTGATGCAACGCCTTCAAGACGTCCTTGGCGAACACGACCCCGACGACGTCATCGAGGTCTTCGTGGAAGACCGGGATGCGTGAGTAGCCGTGCTCCAGCATCAGCGTTTGCACGTCACGCAGCGTGCACGTGTCCTCGCACGCGACGATGTCGGGGCGCGGCACCATGACCTCGCGCGCGATCGTGTCGCCGAACTCGAAGATCGAGTGGATCAGCTCCTTCTCCTCCTCCTCGATCTCGCCCTCGCTGGACGCCACTTCCGCGGAAGCACGGAGCTCCTGCTCGGTGATGTACGGCCCCTCCCGCAAGCCCTTGCCAGGCATCAGGACGTTCGCGAGCTTGAGCAAAGCCTTCGCGAACGGACCGAGGATCCTGCCCACGTAATGCACCGGCGGCGCGACGAACAGCGCCACGCGATCGGTCCGCGTGATCGCGAAGGTCTTGGGCGTCACCTCAGCGAACACGAACAGGAGCAACGTCATAACGATCGTGGCGACGATCTCGCCGGCGTTGCCGAAATGGCGCACCGCGAATGACGTCGCCGTCGTCGAGCCACCGATCGTGAACAGCAACGTCAGGAACAGCACGACGTTCAGATACGGCGCCGGGTTCTCGACGATCCGGGTCAGCTGATTCGAGCCCCGCCGGTGTTCTTCGACCAGCCGGACCGCCCGCACGCGGTTCATCCGGGTGATCGCGACTTCCGACGCCGCGAGGAATCCCGTGCAGACGATCGACAGGAGCACGATGAGCAGCGAGATCCAGTCGGTCGGGGTCACGGTGCGCGCACCCCGCTGTAGCGCTCCTGCCTCGCCCACATCTCGGCCTTCTCCGCGTCGGCCTCGTGGTCGTACCCGAGCAGGTGCAAGATCCCATGCACGAGGAGCAGCCGGAGTTCCGCAGCCGGGTCGTCCAGGTTGTTGCGCGCTGCGACGGCCGGCGCGATCACGACGTCACCCAGCAGCCGCACCCCGTCCTCATCGACATCGTCGAGCGGGAAGCTGAGCACGTCGGTCGGCCCGGGCTCATCCATGAACCGGACGTGCAGGTCTTCGATCTCGGTCTCGTCGACGAAGCTCACCGAGAGCTCGACGTCGACGTGTCCCTCGCCGCGAAGCGTGGCCTGGGCGAGCTCACGGACGCCGGCCTCGTCGACCGGCCCCGGCTGGCGGTTGCTCACCAGCACGGTCGGCCGATCGGACGGAGGTTTGTCGTCGTCGCGCATGCGCGTTCAGTCTTCGACCGTGATCCGCTGCTGCCCGTAGCGGCCGTAGGCCTCGACGATCTCCTGCACGATCTGGTGGCGGACGACGTCCTTGCCGCCGAGATGCACGAAGGAGATCCCCTCGATGTCGGTCAAGATCTCCTCGACCACGCTGAGCCCGCTCGGGCCGCCCTGCAGATCGACCTGGGTGGCGTCGCCGTTCACGACCGCCTTCGAGCCGAAGCCCAGCCGGGTGAGGAACATCTTCATCTGTTCGGGGGTGGTGTTCTGTGCTTCGTCCAAGATGATGAACGCGTCGTTCAGGGTGCGGCCGCGCATGAACGCGAGCGGCGCGACCTCGACGATCCCGCGCTCCATCAATCGCGGCAGGGTGTCGGGGCCGGTCATCTCGTACAGCGCGTCATAGAGCGGGCGCATGTACGGATCGATCTTCTCGTAGAGCGTGCCGGGCAGGAACCCCAGCCGCTCCCCCGCCTCGACGGCGGGACGCGTGAGGATGATCCGCGAGATCTGTCGCTCTTGGAGCGCACGCACGGCGACGGCGACCGCGAGATAGGTCTTGCCGGTGCCGGCCGGGCCGATCGCGAACGTCACGGTCGATCGCCGGATCGCATCGGTGTAGCGCTTCTGGCCGAACGTCTTGGGCGCGATCTTCTTGCCGCGGGCGGACAAGAGGTTGTCGCCGAGCACCTCGGAGGGTCGCGGCGCTTCCTCTTCGTCGCCGATGTCGCCGATCGCGGCGCCGGTCACCATCGAGATGGTCTGCCGAACGGTGTCCTCGGTGAGCTCGTAGCCCTGCTCCAGCAGCTCGAGCAGCTCCTCGAATACGCGGCCGACCTGTTCGGTCGACTCGGGTGCGCCCGTGATCGTGATCTCGTTGCCACGGACCAGGACGTCGGCGGGGGACGCGACCTCGATCTGTTTCAAGTAGGCGTCGCGCTGGCCGAGGAGG
Source organism: uncultured Actinomycetes bacterium (assembly GCA_963792215.1). Taxonomy (GTDB): domain Bacteria; phylum Actinomycetota; class UBA4738; order UBA4738; family HRBIN12; genus AC-51. The sequence goes on along the minus strand of CAWBVL010000001.1, from coordinate 376,896 downwards.
GTCACCATCGATTGGTGCCCGGGGACGAGGATCTTCACTTGCGTGGTGGCGGTCGCCACTTCTTCTGGTCGATCCGGGGCGGAGCCCCTTCCCTCCTGGTCGTTGGCCTGGACGTGGTGCGTGCCGCCTCGTTGGACGACGACGGCCGTCCGGGGACGGCCGTTTCTCCATGCTACTCCCTCTAGCCCGGTGGCCACTGCATCGGGCGGCCGCCGAGCAGATGCACATGGAGGTGGAAGACGCTTTGCCCCGCATCGGGACCCACGTTCGTGACGAGGCGCCAGCCGCTCTTGTCGATTCCCTCCGCCTTGGCCAGATGGGTCGCCGCCTGCGCGATGTCGGCGAGTATCCCCCGTGCCGATCCTCGATACCGCTGATGGACTCGATGTGCTCCTTCGGGATCAGCAGGATGTGCGTGGGCGCCTTGGGATCCGTGTCGCGGAACGCCACGATCCGGTCGTTCTCGTGCACGATCTGGGTGGGGATCTCGTGGCCCGCGATCTTGCAGAAGATGCAGGTGGTGTCGCTCATGGGTCGCGAGCCTAATACCCGGGCTTGCGGAGCGTGCCGTCGGCCGCACGCGTCTCGTTCCTCAGCTCGGCAAGCCGCTCGAGCAGCTGGCGTTCCTCTTTGGAGAGGTCGGCCGGCGTCACCACGTGCAGCGTCACGTAGAGGTCGCCACGGCCGCGGCGCTGCAGGTTCGGCACGCCTTTCCCCTTGACCCGGACGACCGTGCCCGAGGCGGTCCCCGGATCGACGTGGATCTTCACGTCGTCGTCGAGGCCCGGCACGGTGACGTCCGCGCCGAGCGTCGCCTGCGTGATCGTGATGTCGAGCACCGATGGAGGTCCTGGTTCCGGCGTTCGAATGCTTGCGGCGCATCGACCTGCAGCTGCACGAACAGGTCCCCCGGCGGGCCGCCCGCGACGCCGGCGTGACCCGAGCCTTGGACCCGCAGCTCCATCCCGTCGGACACGCCGGCCGGGATGTCGAGGGTGACCTCTGCGCGCGCCGCGACGAGTCCGGCACCGACGCACGTCTCGCATGGATCGGGGATCTCCTGCCCCGTCCCCTGGCACGTGCCACATGGCGCGGTCGTCATCAACGTGCCGAAGACGCTGCGACGCGCGCTCTGGATCTCGCCGGTGCCGCCGCACGTGCGACAGGCTATCGGCGCGGTGCCCGGCTGCGCGCCGTTACCGAGGCACGTTTCACAGACAGCCAGCCGGTCGAGCTCGACCTCACGACGAAGCCCGAAGGCCGCGTCGCCGAACCCGATGTGGAGGCGCACCGCGAGATCCTCACCGCGGCGCGCGCGGCCGCGCGCGCCGCGACGCCGAGTGGTGCCGAACCCGCCCATACCCGACCCCCGAAGAACATCTCGAAGATCTCGGAGAGATCGGCGAATCCGCTCCCGGCCGGGCCGTTCGAGGTGCCGAAGGTGTCGTACCTCGCGCGCTTATCAGGATCGGACAAGATCTCGTACGCGCCCGCGATCTCCTTGAACCGCTCCTCGGCCGCCGGGTCGCCGCTCACATCGGGGTGATGCTCGCGCGCAAGGGTTCGATATGCGCGACGGATCTCGTCGTCGCTCGCGTCGCGGCGAACGCCGAGGATCTCGTACAGGTCGCGGAGGGACGCCATCAGCGCTCGGCGTCGCCCGACGCTTCGGTCAGCCGGTCCGCGACGGCGCGGACCGCGGTCATCGCAGTCAGGTAGTCCATGCGGGTCGGCCCGACGATGCCGATCGTGCCGACCGTCGCCTCGCCCGCCTTGAACGGCGCCGCGATGATCGACGCGCCCCATTCACCGGTCGTCGGGTGCTCGTCGCCGATCGTCACCCGAACGTCGTCGGACGGCGCGATCTCCTGCAGCACGTGGAGCATGTCCTGCTCGCGCTCGAGCGTTTCGAACAGACGGCGCAGCGTGTCGCGCCGCCACGCCTGCGCGTCGTCGGCGAGGTTGGCGACGCCCCCGATCACCACGTGGCCGGCGCGCTCGCCTTCGGTCGCCATGCGAAGCACGTCGGCGGCGACCAGCAGAACGTCGTGGACCCCTGCGGTTTCGGCCGCGGCCATCTGCAGCAGCGCGACCTGGGCGTCGACGTAGCTCGAGCCACGGACGCGGTTGAGCCCCCCGTTCGGCGTCGGAGACTGCCGTGGGGTCGATGTGCTCGGGACGGTCGACGATCTGTTTGTCGACGCGCCCGTGCTGGCCCACGGCCAGGACGAGGAGGGTCGGACCCATGTCGATCACCTCGAGCCGGACGAGCTGCTCGTCGGACGGTCCGGGCGGGACGGCCAGGCCGGCGTACTGGGTGAGTCGGGACAGCAGGTGGACGGAGCCCTTCAGCACCTCTTCGAGGTCGAGGATCGCTTCGGCGAAGTGAGCGGCGATCTGGCGCCGCTGCGCGTCCTTCAGCCGGGTCGGAGCCGGCAGCGCGTCGACATAGTGGCGGTAGCCGGCATCGGTCGGGATCCGGCCCGCCGACGTATGCGGGTGCGAGAGGTAGCCCTGCTCCTCGAGCGAGGACATCTCGTTGCGGATCGTGGCGCTGGAGACCCCGAGCCTTGCGCGGTCGGCGATCGTCTCGGAGCCGACGGGCTCACCGGTCGCCACGTAGGCCTCGACGACCGCGTGCAACACGGTCGCCTTGCGTAGGGAGAGCTCGGGACGATCGGCCATGCCGCGATGATAGCTGGCACTCTCGTGCGCAGAGTGCTAATCCCGCTCAGCCGCAGGGCATCGCTTTGTCCGCCTTGGTGAGTTGCAGGGTCACGGCGGTCATATCCCCTTGCGCCGCAAGGGCATCCTTGTAAGCAATGACGGCGGTGCGCATCCGCCCGACCGCGGCGGCGAGCTCGGCGTCGCCCGCCGCTTGGATCGCGGCTTGATCGTTCGCGAGCTCCGCGCCGAGCCGCGTGTAGTTGTCGACGCGCAACAGCTGGAGATCGCGCAGGTGCAGGCAGAGCTGCTGGGTCGCCGTCAATGAGGACGACGGCGCGGGCGTCGTCGTCGGCGGCGAAGGCGAGTTCGTTCCAGCCGTCTCACCGCCGTTCCCGCCGAACGCCGACAGCGCGAAGGCAACGATCAGCACGGCGGCGATCCCGATGACCGCGATCGTGGCTAGGCGTGCCCTTGTCGGCGGTCCGGACGCACGCATCGGTGTCGGTGTCGGCGCCGCGTGTCGCGGGGCGGTCGCTATGGATTCCGGCTCGGTCTCCTCCTCCATCGCCGGCACCGGCTCGGAACCGGGCTCAACGTCGGCACCTAGGTCAACCATCGCGGCCGAGCCGTTCTCGTGGCCGCACTCCGGACAGGTCCACGCCGTGGTCCCCGGTCGCATGTGGAACCGAACACGGCAGTTCTCACAGGTCGCGAACACCCAGGCCGCGCCGCAGGACACGCACGTGTACCCCTCGGCGTCGCCAACCGCCTGGCGTGTCTGACAGTTCGGGCACGTGACCTCTGGCACGCCATCACGATAGCGGTCGCATCGATGATCTTGGCCGCGGGGGCAACCACAGCCCAAACGGGCGTCCCAGGGTCGACGAGGAGAGCCATGGACGAGAGCGACATCGACGCCGAATTCGGCTCGCCGACATCGGTGGACTCTGTCTCCTACTTCCTCCAGGGAACCATCGCGACGAAGGTCGGCGACGCGTACACGACGGTTCCGCTGGACCAGACGCCCGTGCCGACGGACCAACTCTGCAGCAGATCCATGGCTCGGCCGGCGGCGGAAACGGTGGGTCGAACCCCTAGCGACGGGGGGACGACGGTGTGCCGGGCACGCTAGGCGGTGAGCCCGAGGACGAGCTCGTTGAGGAGCAACATGCCGCGTTCGGTCGGCACCAGCTGGCCGAACGCGTCGTCGAGCAACCCACTCTGGACGAACGCCTCGTAGCGCTCGGGCTCGAACCAGCTGACGGGGACCCCTTCGAGGATCCGCAGCTTGAGAAACACCTCTTCGAGGTAGGCGTCGGAGGGATCGAGCGACTCGCTGCCGCCGATCGGGAGCTCTCCCGCCTCGACGCGGTCCATGTACGCCTCCGGCGGCCGGATGTTCCACCAGCGGACGTCGTCGCGATACGCGTGCGCGCCCGCGCCGAGGCCAACGTAGGGGCGCCGCTCCCAATACCCAAGGTTGTGGCGGCACTCGAAGCCGGGCTTCGCCCAGTTCGACACCTCGTAATGGCGGTAGCCGGCGTCGCCGAGCAATGTGCACGCCATCGAGAACATGTCGGCCTGCACGTCAGGGTCGGGCGCCGGTCGCTCCCCGGCGGCCACTTGCCGTCCCAGCGCGGTCGCGGGCTCGATCGTGAGCGCGTACGCCGACACGTGCTCGGGCGCGAGCGCGATCGTTTCGCGCACCGTTCGGTCCCACGATTCGACCGTCTCGCCGTCGGTGCCGTAGATCAGGTCGAGGTTGATGTTGTCGTAGCCCGCCGCACGCGCGGCGGAGAACGCGGCGCGCACCGACGCCGGCTGGTGGAGCCGCTCCAACGACGCGAGTACCGTCGGATCGAACGACTGCGCGCCCATCGACAATCGGTCATAGCCCGCGTCGCGAAGCGCGCGCAGCGACGCCTCGTCCACCGTGTCGGGGTTCGCCTCGATCGACACCTCCGCGTCATCGGCCAACGTGAACCGATCGCGAAGATGCACGAGCAGCGCTCGCAGATCGGCCGGGGCCATCGTGGTCGGCGTCCCGCCCCCGAGGAACACGCTGACGAACGGCGTGCCGTCCCAGCCCGGCGCCGCGAGCTCCGCTTCGGTGAGCAGCGCCCTCAGGTAGCGCGGCTTGAGCTCATCCAGGCCCGCGTAGGCGTTGAAGTCGCAGTACCCGCAGCGTGTGATGCAGAACGGGACGTGGAGGTAGATCCCGGCGTCGGTCACCGTTTGGCTTTCTCGTCGACGCGCAGCGCGGCGATGAACGCGTCCTGCGGCACGTCGACCTTGCCGACCCTACGCATGCGCTCCTTCCCCTTCTTCTGGGTCTCGAGAAGCTTGCGCTTGCGGGTGATGTCGCCTCCGTAGCATTTCGCGAGCACGTCCTTGCGCTTGGCCTTCACGGTCTCGCGCGCGATCACCTTCGAACCGATCGCCGCCTGCACCGCGACGTCGAACAGTTGGCGCGGGATCAGCTCCCGGAGCCGTTCGACCATCCGCTTGCCGTACTCGTACGCCTTGTCCCGGTGGACGACGCTCGAGAACGCGTCGACCGGCTCGCCGTGGAGCAGCACGTCGACGCGGACGAGCTTCGATTCCTGGTAGCCCCATGGCTCGTAGTCCAGGCTCGCGTAGCCGCGCGTGCGCGACTTCAGCTGGTCGAAGAAGTCGAAGACGATCTCGGCGAGCGGCAGCACGTAGTGCACCTCGACGCGTTCGGGGGTGAGGTATTCCATATCGACCATCTCGCCGCGCCGGCCCTGGCAGAGCTCGAACACCGCTCCGAGATAGTCGCTCGGCGTGATCACCGTCGCGTAGACCACCGGCTCCTCGACACGGTCGTAGTCGCCGCCGGGCGGCATCTCGGCCGGGTTATGCACGATCGTCTCCTCGTCCGCCTTGTACACGTGGAACTCGACGTTGGGCGCGGTCGAGATCAACTCGAGGTCGAACTCGCGCTCCAAGCGTTCGCGCACGATGTCCATGTGCAGTAGCCCGAGGAACCCGACGCGGAACCCGAACCCGAGCGCCTGCGACGTCTCGGGCTCGTAGACGAGCGCGGAGTCGGAGAGCTTCAGCTTGTCGAGCGCCTCACGAAGGTCGCTGTAGTCGCTCCCGTCCGCCGGGAACAGGCCCGACCAGACCATCGGCTTCGGCTCGCGGTAGCCGGGCAGCGGCTCGGCGGCGCCTGTCTTGCCGGCGATCGTGATCGTGTCGCCGACCTTGGCGTGATGGACGTCCTTGAGGCCCGTGACGAGGTAGCCGACCTCGCCGGGACCGAGCGCATCGACCGGCGTCGCCTCCGGCGCCATCACGCCGGCCTCCTCGGCCTCGGAGGTCACGTGGGTGGCGAACATCTTGATCCTCGCGTTCGAGGGAAGTCGGCCCGCCTGGACGCGCACGTACGTGATCACGCCGCGGTACGTGTCGAACGCGGAGTCGAAGATCAGCGCCTGCAGCGGCGCGTCGACGTCGCCGGTCGGCGCCGGGACCGTCTCGATCACCGTCCGCAACAGCTCGGCGACGCCTTCACCCGATTTCGCGCTCACGCGCAGGATCTCGTCGGGATCGCGATCGAGGAGCTTGCCGAGTTCGTCGGCGCGCTGGTCCGGCTCGGCCGCGGGAAGGTCGATCTTGTTCAGGACCGGCACGATCGCAAGCCCGGCGTCACGAGCGAGGTGGTAGTTCGCGAGGGTCTGCGCCTCGAGGCCTTGCGCCGCATCTACGAGCAGGATCGCGCCTTCGCAGGCCGCGAGCGACCGCGACACCTCGTAGGTGAAGTCGACGTGCCCGGGGGTGTCGATCAGGTTGAGCTCGTAGCCCTCGTGGAGCAGCCGCACCGCCTGCGCCTTGATCGTGATGCCGCGCTCGCGCTCCAGGTCCATCCGGTCGAGGTACTGCGCACGCATCGCCCGCGAGTCGACCGTGTGCGTGAGCTCGAGCATCCGATCGGCCAGCGTGGACTTGCCGTGGTCGATGTGAGCCACGATGCAGAAGTTCCGGATGTGGGAGATCTCGGTGGACACGACGCGTCCATGGTACGGGCTGACCTGCGGTGACCCGCTCAGGTCTGGCAGCGCGCCCAGACGCCGGCCACGATCTCGCCGCAGGGCGCGAGCGGCGTAGCGGCGCAAGCGGCAGCCACGGTTGCCTGCACGGCCGCGACGACGGCGCCCCGGTCGTCGTTCTGCACGAAACGGCGGGACCCGAGCGCTTCGATCTCCATCCCGTCGGTCGACAGGGTCGCGAGGTCGGCCTGGGTCCGACGCCGGAGCGCCGGGTTGAGGACGTCGTCGTCGGCGTACTGGACACGGATCACGACGAGCAGGATCGAGCCGAGGTCGCGGGCTGTCGTGCGGCGCAGCATTGCGGTGGCGGAGATATCGATCGGGTCCCCACCCCTCCACCCAGTCCCCGACGGGATCGTTCCCGTAATGGCGGTGGTACGGCGCGATCTCGTCCTCGTGTGAGCTCTCGATCAGGACGAGCCCCTGCACCTCTTTCGGATATGTGGCCGTGAACAGGCACGCGATGAAGCCGCCGTGGAAGTGCCCGACCTCGACGTAGGGAGGCGCGATGGTCGCGGTGTCGAGCAGGGTGTGGAGCTCCTGGGCTTCATCCTCGTTCGTGAGGTCGCACCCGCGCAGGCCGCTGGCAGGGGCAGCCCGAGCGCTACCGGCACCGCCCGCGTGCGAAGCCACCGTCTCGATCTGCTCATGAACCCGCTGGTAGACTCCTCGACTCGTATGGCCAACATCAAGTCTCAGAAGAAGCGCAACATCCAGAACGAGAAGCGCCACCAGCGCAACGTCGCGACCAAGAGCGCCCTCAAGACCTCTACCAAGAAGGTCCACGCCGCTGCCGCGACTGGCGACGGCGAGGCGGCAACCACGGCGCAGCTCGAGGCAGCGCGTGCCTTGGACAAGGCTGCGAGCCGCGGGATCTTGCACAAGAAGACCGCGGCGCGTCGCAAGAGCCGGCTCGCCAAGACCGCGAACGCGGCCGCGAGCTGATCTACGCGGCGATCGCCGCGATCAACACCGGCATCACCACGTCACCCGGCGCGCCCGACTTCAGCGCGCGGTCGGTCTCGGCGATACGGTCGTGGATCGCGACCAATTCGTCCAGCGAGTAGTTGCGCGCCTGCTGTTGGTAGCGCCGCGCCTGCCAATCGAAGCGGAGCCCCGCCTGCTTGGCGACCTGCCCGAGGGGCGTGCGGTCCGGCAGCGCACGAACCCGGATCAGATCGCGCACACGCACGGCGATACCGCCGAGCACCATCAGCGCCTCGTCGCCGTTCTCCTCGATCGCGCGGAGCGTCCGGATCGCGCCCGGTAGGTCCTTGCCGAAGGCGCGGTCGCAGAGATCCCACGTCTTCTGCTCACCGAGGCCACGGAACTGCCGCTGGATCTCGGCGGGAGTGATCGTGGTCCCCTCGAAGGCCGTGCCGAGTTGCTGGACCGCGGCGGCGAGCTGCGCGAGGTCTTCGCCGAGGGTCTGGACGAGCGCTCGAGCGGCTTGGGGCGTGAGCTCGATCCCGAGACCCGAAGCGCGCTGGACGAGCCAGGGCTCGATCTCCTTGCGGGCCACCTGCACCTGGGTGATCGCGCCGATAGGCTCGACCATCTTGGCCAACGCCGCGGGCGGCTTGCCCCGCTCGGCCACCGTGCAGGCGAGCACCAGCGGCGCGTTCGGATCCGGGCTCTGCAGGTAGGCGGCCAGCTCGGTCGTCGCCGCCTTCGAAAGGCTCCGGCAGTCGGTGACCAGGAGCGCCCGCTGCTCACCGAACAGGGAAGGCGTCGAAAGATCCTGGAGCTCGCCTCCGGTCCAGTCCGCCGCGCCGACCTCGGTCGCGCGCACGTCGCCGAGCATCGCGAGCGCCGCCTCACGTAGGAGGAACCCGTTCTCTCCCCACAGCAACGTCACGGCGCCGAGCTCAGCCACGGCGGCAATCGTACGGCGCGCCACCGTCACCGCTCCCGACTCAGGCTCCGCCCTCGACCTCCGCCCTCGACGACGCGCCCGGGGGATGCCGGATAGGGTGCGTCGATGCCCGCTGCGACGCAGACCCTCGGAACCGCGGAGATCACAGCCATCCTCGATGTCGACACCGCGATCCCACTCTCCGAGATGTTCGACGGGAGCCATCCGCCTCCCGGAGGATCCGAAGGCCTCGCCGCTCGGTATCCGGACGAGTTCACGCCGGACGTATGGCGCTTCCGTGCCCACTGCTTCCTCGTCCGCACCCCAGTCCGACTGACGTTGATCGACGCTGGCGCTGGCCCTGCTGAGTCGGCCTTCGGGCGATGGGTCGGCGCCGCTGGTGTGCTGCCGCGTGCGCTGCAGGCGCTCGGTGTGGTGCCCGCGGACATCGACGACGTCATCCTCACCCACGTCCACTCCGACCACACGGGGTGGAGCACCGAGCCAACCGCGAGCGGCTGGGTCCCGCGGTTCCCGAACGCTCGGTATCACCTCCACGGCGCTGACGTCGTGTGGATGCGGGGCTTCGACGATGAGGAGAGTGTGCGCGAGTTCGGGGAGGTGATCGCCCCTCTCGAGGAAGCGGGTCAGCTCGATGCCTCCGTTGAGGACCGAGAGGTATCGCCAGGGCTGCGCGTGCGGCATGCGCCCGGGCACACCCCGGGGCACCGCTGTGTCCTGCTCGAGACGGGCCGTGAGCGGGTGCTGTTCACCGGCGACCTGCTGCATTTCACGTTCGAGCTGAACCACCCGGGGTTCCTCGCGCCCGGGGAAACGGATCCGGTGGAGGCCAGTCGAGTACGCACAGCGTGGCTCGACCGAGCGGAGTCGGAGGGCCTGACGCTTGCAACCGCGCACGTTCCCCCAACGCCGATCTGCCGGATCGTCCGCGAAGACGGCGAGCGGGTCCTTCGAGCTCGATAGGGATCTTCAGCGTTCCGGGGTCACCACGGGCTCTCCCTGGTCATCCCAGGTGATCGTCAGCGTGCCGTGCTCGTCGGTCCGCCAGATGTCGGCGCCCGTCGCTTCCGCCTCGGCGAGGGCGTTCGGGTTCGGATGGCCATACGGATTCGGTTGGCCTACGGAGATCGCGACGACCTCGGGACTGACGGCCGGGAAGAAGTCGGGCAACGAGGTGTCGCCTGCATGATGGGGCATCTTCAAGACATCCACCTCCTGGAGCCGGCAGGTGTCGAGCAAAACCTGCTGGGCCTCACGCTCGGCATCGCCGGTGAACAACATCGAGTCGGAACCGTCCTGCAAGAGCAAGACGACCGAGTCGTTGTTCGGGTCTGAATGGGAATCGACCCAGCAGCGATCTGGGGACAGCACGGCGAAGGAGAGATCGCCGACGGTCACGGTGTCGCCGGCGCGCGGCATACGCACCGGGATGCCCTCGGCATCGATCTCATCGTGGAGCTCGGCCTGCAAGGCAGTGTCGTCCGGGCAGCCCGGCTCCAGGAAGACTCCGACGGGGAAGCGCGCGAGCACCTGCGGCAGGCCACCGATGTGGTCGGCATGCGGATGGGTGGCGACCACGGCGTCAAGCCGCTTCACCCCGTATGAGACGAGGAGCTGGGCGTCGAGTTGGTCATCGGGGCCCCCGTCGATGAGCACGGTGGCGCCCGCCGGGCTCGAGATCAGGATCGAGTCGCCCTGGCCGATGTCGAGCACGCGAACCGTGAGGCCGCTCGGCGGCCCGGCGCCGAGCGCGATCTGCCACACCAGGACCGGTGCGAGCGCGAACGCCGCGAGGATCGCTCGACGCGGTGGTCGCCAGCCGGTTCGCAACCACGCTGTGATCGCGACGAACAGGACGACGCCGCCGATGAGCACGAGCGGGCTGCCGCTCGAGGTGACCCACGCGACGGGCGCCTTCGCGAGCGCCGATGCGACGGTCTCCAGGTAGCGCATCGGTATCCCGGCGACCACCGCGACGACATGCCCCAACGGGAGCCACACGAGCCCGAGCCCGGACGCCGCGATCCCGAGCAGCAGCGCCGGCGAGACCGCAGGAAAGGCCGCGAGGTTCGCGACGATCGTGATCCCCGGGACCTCGTGGAAGTGGAACAAGAGCAACGGCGTCACCCCGAGCTGCGCCGCGATCGTCGTGCCGGCGGCCAGCGCGATCGGCGACGGCATGATGTTCCCCAGGCGCTCCGCGATCGGTGTCGCGAGGATGACCATGCCGGCGGTCGCCGCAACCGAGAGCTGGAACCCGATCGCATACACCAGCCACGGATCGAGGATCAGCAGCGCCAGAACCGCGGCCGCGAGCAGCGTGCCGGTCGTGCGGGGCTTGCCCAGCAGGATGCCGATGAGCGCGAGGCACGCCATCGTGCCTGCGCGCAGAACCGACGGCTCGGCCCCGGTGAGCACGACGAACAGCACGACGACACCGAACCCCATGCTGAACCGCCCGACGGGCCCGATCTTCAGCAGACCCGCGAACGCCATCATCGGCGCGAGAACCATCGCGACGTTCTCGCCGGACACGACGAGGAGGTGCCCGAGCCCGGTCGTCTGGAAATCACGCGTCGTGACCGGATCGAGCTTCGACGCGTCGCCCAGCACGAGCCCGAGCAACAACCCCGCCTCGCGCGGTGGGAAGATCCGTTCGATCGTGCTTCCCACGAACGCGCGGACGACCTGCGTCATCCGAACGAACGGCGAGGGCGACCCGCCGACGCGCTCGACCTCGACCGCCCGAAGACTCACCGCGAGTCCTCGATGCGCGAGCGTCGCCGCGAAGCCGGCGTCGTCCGGGATCTGCAGCGTGCCCTCGATCCGGAGCTGATCGCCGCGCACCGCCGTCGGCAGCGCATCGTTGCCGCTCACCCACGTCGTCTCGCGGAGCCTCGCCGCGCCGCCGGACCAGGAGACCTCGCTCACATCGACGATCGCGTGCCATCCGAAGGCGCTGGGCTCGGGGTCTTCGCGAAGCGTCGCGAGCAGCGTCACGGTCCGCGGCGCGAGCCGATGGAGCAAGGAGTGTTCAGCGCGAAGCGCGCTAAGCCCCGCCCAGCCGATGCCGCACAAGATCACGCCAAGCAGGACGAGCGCGATCGCCTTGAGCGGGCTTCGGCTCGGGTCGGCCGGCGTCGACGTGACCGCCGCTACGGCGGGCCGGTCACCCTCGCCGAGACCTGCGCCGTGGATCGGGTCCTCGCTCCGCCGTCCGGGAGCGGCGGCAAGGGCTCCCGCGAGGGCCACGCACCCGAGCACGACCCAGACCCACCACGGCCATGTCGTCGACGCGGCGGGCCTGAGGTCCCACAGCAAGAGCCCCGCCCAGAAACCGGATGCGACCAGCGGCGCTCCCCAGCCCCGCATCGACCGGTCACACCGTCACCTGCGAGCGGAGATCCTCGAGCGTCGCCGGCCCGATCCCCGATACCTCATCGAGCTGATCGACCGACGCGAATGGCCCGTGCTCGGTGCGGTACTGGATGATGGCCGCAGCCAGCACGGGTCCGACGCCGTTCAACGTCTCGAGCGTGGCCTCGTCGGCGGAGTTGATGTTGATGAGCGCCGTTGGTCCACCGGGCACCCCGCCGGTGACCGGCGTACCGCTCGGCGTCTCCCCCTTCTTCGGCACGAGTATCTGCTGACCGTCGGTGAGCGGCGCCGCGAGGTTGAGCAGGGTGAGGTCGGCCTTCTCCAGCGCGCCGCCGGCCCGCTCGACCGCGTCGATCACCCGGTCGCCGGGCTGGAACTCAAACACGCCGGGCTTCCGCACCGCGCCTGCGACGTCGACGATCAACGTCGGCGCCGCACTCACCGACGCTGGTGCAGCGGCCGAACCTGATGCCACCGCAACCGCCGGCAGGGCGCCGGGTGACGCGCCGAACGACACCTGCACGACGGGAGCCGCCGACCCGGCGGTCGTCGCGACGTCGACCGGCCGAGGCAGCGACCGCGTGTACCACAGGCCGACGCCTGCGAGCAGCGCGACCACAACGACGATCAGACCGACGAGCTCGCCACGCGACAGCCCGTCCAACCGTTCACGGATGTCCATGGCGCGAGGCTACGGGCGCACGATCAAGCACGCCGTGCGGAGCGTCACACAGACGGAACGAACGGCTCAGTCGCGTACGACGAGGTTCACGAGCTTCGGCGCGCGTACGATCGTCTTCGCGATCTCGCGCCCGTCCAGCGCGCGCGCGACGCGATCGCTCCCGCGCGCGGTCGCCTCGGCGTCTGCCTCGGAGATGTCTGCCGATACCTCGATCTTGTCGCGCACCTTGCCGTTCACCTGCACGACCATCGTCACCGTATCGTCGGCGGCGAGGTCGGGGTCGTAGGCCGGCCACGACGAAACGTGCACCGACTGCCCCTCCCCGATCACCTCCCGCCACAGCTCCTCCGCGGCGAACGGCGCCAGCGGCGCCAGCATCACCCCCAACGCGCGCGCCGCATCCCGCGCGCCTCCGCCGGCATCCAGCGACGCACGCATCTCGTTGGTCAGCACCTGCAGCTTCGAGATCGCCGTGTTGAACCGGAACCGCTCCATGTCGTCGGTGACGCCCTTTACGGTCTTGTGTGTCAGGCGGATCAGCGAGTCAGGCTCGGCAGCGTCACTCGCCATCGCGTCATCCACCGCCGCGAATACGCGACCCAGCCATTGATGGACACCCGGGCGCCGGTCCGGGTCGCCCGCGATCAGCTTCCAGTCGATGTCGTCCTCGAATGGGCCGGCGAACAGCATGATCAGCCGCATCGTGTCGGCGCCCCAGCGCTCGACGATCGGCATCGGCTCGACGATGTTGCCCTTCGTCTTGGACATCGACGCGCCGCCGTAGATCACCTGGCCCTGGTTCATCAGGCGCGGGAACGGCTCGACGAACCCGATCATCCCCATGTCGTAGAGGGCCTTCGTGAAGAATCGGCAGTACAACAGGTGCAGGATCGCGTGCTCGACCCCGCCGGTGTATTGGTTCGCCGGCATCCACCGGTCGACGTCCTCGCGGCGGAACGGTCCGCCCTCGTATCCCGGCGAGCAGTAGCGGAAGAAGTACCAGCTCGAGTCGACGAACGTGTCCATCGTGTCGGTGTCGCGTGTCGCCTCGGCGCCGCACGTCGGACACGGCACGTGCTTCCAGGTCGGATGTCGCGCCAGCGGCGATTCGCCGCCGGGCTGGAAGTCGACGTCCTCGGGCAGCAGCACCGGCAGCTGGTCGTCGGGCACCGGCACCTCGCCGTGCTCGGGGCAGTGCACGATCGGGATCGGCGCCCCCCAGTAGCGCTGGCGCGAGATCAGCCAGTCGCGCAAGCGGAAGTTGACCGCCGCGCGGCCGCGACCCTCGGCTTGCAGCCACTCGACCACCTTGCCGATCGACGCGGGCGACACCTCGCCGTCGAATGGGCCGGAGTTCACCATGACGCCCTCGCCGGGCATCGCCTCGGTCATCGTGTCGCCGTCGGCGGCCGGCTCGTTCTCCGGCTGGATCACAACACGGACCGGCAGGTCGTGCGCGCGGGCGAACGCGAAGTCGCGCTCGTCGTGCGCGGGCACCGCCATGATCGCGCCGGTGCCATACCCCATCAGCACATACGGCGCCGCGAAGCACGGGATCCGTTCGCCATTGACCGGATTCACCGCGTGCACGCCCAGGAAGACGCCTTCCTTGGTGTCCGCGGCCTCGCGGTCGACCAGCGACGTCTGCTGGGCCTTGCGCACAAGCGGCTCGACGTCCTTCCATGTGCCACCCAGCTCGGCCAGCCGCTGCACGTCGGGGTGTTCGATCGCGAACACGAAGAACGTCACGCCCCAAAGCGTGTCCGGACGCGTGGTGAAGACCGCGACGTCCTCGCCGGTCTCCTCGATCGTGAACGTGACCTCCGCGCCCTCGGAGCGCCCGATCCAGTTCCGCTGCATCGTGACGACGCGGTCGGGCCAGTCAGTCAACAGCTCGACATCGTCCAGCAAACGCTGCGCGTAGTCGGTGATCTTGAAGAACCACTGCGTCAGCTCGCGTCGCTCGACCGGCGTGCCGCACCGTTCGCACGCGCCGCCGATCACCTGCTCGTTCGCCAGCACCGTCTGGTCCTTCGGGCACCAGTTGACCTGCGCGCCCTTGCGGTAGGCCAGTCCCTGCCCGAACAGCCGCAGGAACAGCCATTGGGTCCACCGGTAGTACTCAGGGTCACAGGTCCGCACGCGCCGCGACCAGTCGAACGACATCCCCATCCGGCGGAACGACGCCGCCTGTTGCTCGATGTTGGCGTACGTCCATGGTGCCGGCGGCGTGCCGCGCTTGATCGCGGCGTTCTCGGCGTTCAGCCCGAACGCATCCCACCCGATCGGGTGCATGACGTTGTGCCCGCGCAGCGCTTGGTACCGTGCGACGGCATCCCCACCGCTGAACGCCTCGGCGTGACCCATGTGCAGGTCGCCCGAGGGGTACGGAAACATATCCAGCGCATAGAACCTCGGCCGTTCATCCGCCGGGTCGTCGTCGGCGCGATACAAGCCCTCGGCTTCCCAGCGATCGATCCATCGCGGCTCGATCTCGGCGGCGTCGTAGCGGCGGCTCATGACGGGGCATCGTATCGAACGACTTCGTGCGACCTGAGAGAACCGCCATGAGGAACCGCTGCGCCGCTCCACGCGGCGGCCACATAGGCCGGTGCGCGGAAGGGCCGCCGGTAGACTCCGCGGCCATGTTCCTGCGCCGGGCCGCGCTCGCCCTGATGGCGGTCAGCCTCGTTGCGGTCGCGTGCACGCGCTCGACGCCCACCACCACGACAAGCACGTCATCGTCTCCCCCGGCGTCGACGACGACCACTTCGGGCATGGACAAGCTCCAGCACCTCATCTTCATCGTCCAAGAGAACCGCAGCTTCGATCAGTACTTCGGCACCTATCCCGGCGCCGACGGCATCCCGACGAAGCCCGACGGCTCCTTCTCCGTGTGCGTGCCCGACAAGTTCCAGGGGGGGCAGTGCATGCCGCCCTACATCACGCGCTCGATCGATCAGGACGGCGGCCCGCACAACCATGTCGCCTCGGTGCGCGACGTGAACGGCGGCAAGATGGACGGCTTCATCGACTCGCTCCCGCCGAGGCCGACCAAGTGCTGGACCACGCCGACCCTGCCGGACTGCAACGTCCAGCTCGGGCCGCAGGGCCAGCCAGACGTGATGAGCACACAACGCCGCGCGGCGATCCCCAACTACTGGGCCTACGCCGACCACTACACGCTGCAGGACCACATGTTCGCGCCGGTCGACTCGTGGACGCTCCCCTCCCACCTGTTCCTCGTGTCGGAATGGTCCGCGGCGTGCTCGAACCCGACCGACCCGATGTCGTGCCACACCGACATCAACCTGAGCAGCCCGACGCTGCGCTGGGACTACGGCAAGAAGCCGGTCTATGCCTGGACCGACCTGACGTGGCTGATGGACGAGCAGCACGTCTCGTGGCGGTACTACGTCGGCAACGACACCTGCGACGCGCCGCCGTGCCCGTCCACGGGGCGGAAGTACTACGCGACGAGCTACAACCGGAACCCGCTCCCGGGGTTCTCGAGCTTCGCTGACCGCCAGGGCGACGGCGGGAGCTGGAACGACAACATCCTGCCGGACAGCGACTACCTGTCCGCCGCGGCCAACGGCACCCTTCCGGCCGTCGCGTGGGTCGCCCCGGCAGCCAACGTCTCGGACCATCCCGGCGGCCCGAGCACGATCCGCACCGCGATGGCCTACGTGACGCGCTTGATCAACGCCGCGATGCGCGGTCCGGAGTGGGACTCCACGGCGATCTTCCTCACGTGGGACGACTGGGGCGGGTTCTACGACCACGTGATGCCGAAGAAGTTCGACGCGATGGGCTACGGGCTGCGCGTACCAGGCCTCGTGATCAGCCCCTGGGCCAAGCAGGGCTACATCGACCACACCGTGCTGTCGTTCGACTCCTATGCGAAGTTCATCGAGGACCGGTTCCTCAGCGGCAACCGGCTCGACCCCAAGACGATGGACCGGCCCGACAGCCGACCGACCGTCCGGGAGAAGACCGCGGACTCGCTTCTCCACGCTTTCGACTTCCATCAGAAGCCGGACCCCCCGCTGATCCTCGATCCGTGGCCGTGGAAGCAGAAAGAGCCGTACCCCTCCTTCTGAGAGCATCGCCCGTCGGTACACTCCGCGGCCGATGCGTTCCCCCTTCCGTCTCGTGCTCGCCGGCGTGCTCGTCCTCGCCATCGCCTGTACGTCGGCGAGCACGACGTCGTTGCCGCAGACGCAGACCTCGAGTTCGAGTTCGAGCTCGACGCCCACGACGCAGGCGCACGGCCTGAAGACGCTCAAGCACCTGATCTTCATCGTCCAGGAGAACCGCAGCTTCGATCACTACTTCGGCACGTACCCCGGCGCCGACGGCATCCCGACCAACCCCGACGGCTCGTTCTCGGTGTGTGCCCCGGACCCGTATCAGGGCGGGACGTGTGTCCCGCCCTATCGAACGAAGGCCTACACGTTCGACGGCGGACCCCACACGAACGCCTCGGCGGTACGCGACATGAACAACGGCCAGATGAACGGGTTCATCTCCTCGCTCCCCGCCGACCCTCGGAAGTGCTGGGTCGATCCGCACCAGCCGGTGTGCAGCCAGCGTCTCGGACCACAGGGCCAGCCCGACGTGATGAGCACGCTCACGCGCGCCGACATCCCGAACTACTGGTCCTACGCCGACCATTTCACGCTCGACGATCACATGTTCGCGTCGGTCGACTCCTGGACGATGCCCTCGCACCTCTTCCTGGTGTCGGGCTGGTCGGCGTATTGCCCGAGGACTGACCCCATGTCGTGCGTCAGCGATGTCAGCCTGAAAGGCGACAACCATCGGTGGGACTACGGGGAACGCCCCATCTACGCGTGGACGGACGTGACCTGGCTCCTCGACAAGGACCACGTGTCGTGGCGCACGTACGTCGGGAACAGCACCTGCTGGCGGCAAGCGACGTGCCAAGCTGCGGAAGGCCGCACGTACGAGACCACCAGCAACCGCAACGTACTCCCGGGGTTCACCAGCTTCTACGACGGCGAGCGAGCGAACGGGGTTGCCGACAACATCCGTCCGGTCAACGACTACCTCGCGTCCGCGGCCAACGGCTCATTGCCCTCCGTTGCCTGGATCTTCCCCACCGCCGCCACCAGCGAGCACCCGAACAGTCCGTCGACGACGCGTACGGGGATGGCGTACGTCACACGCTTGATCAACGCGGTGATGCAGGGCCCCGATTGGGGCTCGACCGCGATCTTCCTCACGTGGGACGACTGGGGCGGGTTCTACGACCACGTCATGCCGCCACAGATCGACGGCAACGGCTACGGCTTGCGGGTCCCCGCGATGGTGATCAGCCCGTGGGCGCGCGCTGGCGCGATCGACCACACGGTGTTGTCGTTCGACTCGTACCTCCGCCTGATCGAAGACCGCTTCACTGGCGGCCAGCGTCTGAACCCGAAGACCGACGGACGCCCGGACTCGCGACCGACGGTGCGTGACGCGCTCGCGAACCCGATCAATAAGGCGTTCGATTTCAACCAGCAGCCGCTGCCGCCGCTGATCTTGAACCCCTGGCCGTGGAAGCAGCCAGAGCCGTGGTCATCGTTCGGCACACCGACGTCGGAGTCGGGCTCGCCGACGCCATCGGCGTCTTCCTCACCGTAGCGGCTGCCAGTTCCCCAGGGTCAGCAGCTGGTCGGGCCCGTTCAGGTCGAGCGGCTGGTCGTTTCCGCCCCCGTTGAGCACCACGATGTCCATCGCGCCGTCGTGGTCGAAATCCATCATGGCCGCCGTATCGCCGCAGCCCGCGAGCGGACCGGGCGGCAACGGCGGCAGCGAGAGCTGCGTCCAGTTCCGGCCGTTCCCGCTGTTCAGCAACAGGATGTCGGGCCGGTTGACGCGGTTCTTGCATCCGTCGACGGCGTAGATGTCGGGCGAGCCATCGCCGTTCACGTCTCCGATCGCGAGCCCGTGGCCGTGGCCCATCGGCATCGACAGCACGGGCGCGCCGAACGAACCGTTCGCGGTACCGAGCTGCACCGTGAGCCGGTGGATCGACACGAGGATCAAGTCGGGGATCCCGTCGCCGGACACGTCGGCGATCTCGGCGCCGTTCACGATCGGCTCGGGCGGCACGTTGTAACGGGCACCCTCGTCGACGAACCGGTTGCCCTTGCGGACGTACAGGATCGTGCGCTTGTCGCCGCACAGCAGCAGGTCGTCCCAGCCGTCGTGGTTGATGTCGACCGTCTGCTCGCACGAGGATCCGTCCTGCCTCGTCATCCCGAGGTTGACCTGTCGGAAGTGGGTGCCGCCGACGTTCACGTATGTGCGGTTCGGCGACGTGTGGCTGTCGGCGCGCGGCTCGTCGTTGCCCATGAACAGGTCGGGGTACTTGTCGTGGTTCAGATCGATCCAATCGGGGTGGCGGCCGCGGCCCCAGACGTCCTCGATCCCCCACGTCTGCGCTTGGTCGTGCCAGACGCCCGGCGGGCTCTGGATCCACAACTCGTTCCACTTCTTCGCGGTGCCCTGCTGCGCTCCCTTGGCGCACACGAGGTCGAGCAGTCCGTCGAGGTTCGGGTCGCCCCAGATGCAGCCGTGTCGGTCAGGGCGGTCGTGCACGGTGTCGACGAACTGGTGCGCCGGCTCGAACCCGATCGAACGGCCGTCCAGCACCTGGTTCATGAACAGCTCCGCGGGCCTGGACCCGTGGTGGCCGATCAGCACGTCGTCCCAGCCGTCGCCGTTCACGTCGGCGACCGCGATCGTGTAGCTGGACTCGTGCCGCCGGAACCCGACCATCGGTCCGACGTCGCGCACGTTCGGCTCCGCGGCGCCGCTCGCGGCAGGAGCGATCGCGAGGGCGGCGAGCACGACAGCGAACAGAGGGATCACCAGGCGGCGCATACGGCGGAGAAGCTTACGGGTCAGCCGCTAGACGCTACGGGCAGCAAACCCTCGGTGCGTGCCGCGAGGGCGGGCACCTCTTCTGCCGGGACCGGCTTGGAGAACAAGAAGCCCTGCGCGAGCCGGCATCCGTTGGCCCGCAGGAACTCGTATTCCTGGGGCGTCTCGACGCCCTCGGCGAGCGGGATCATGTTGAGACCTTGCGCCAGTTGGATCATGGCGCGGACCATGCTCGCCTGTGAGATGTCGTTGTTCACCTCGTGGACGAACGCGCGGTCGATCTTCAACACGTCGACCGGCATGTGCTTGAGTCGCGCGAGCGACGAATAGCCCGTCCCGAAGTCATCCAGCGCCAGCGTGAATCCCCAGGCGTGCAGCTCAGAGAGGATCTTCTGTGTCCGGTCGGGGTCGGCCATCGCGGTCGATTCCGTGATCTCGACGACGACGCGGTTCGGGTCGACGCCGCCGGCCCGCATCGCGGCCATGACCTTCTCGGCCAGGCGAGCGGACCAGAGCTGCCGCGGCGACAGGTTGAACCCGAGCCGCAGGTCCAGGCCCTGATCGCGCCACTCCGACTGTTGCCGGACGAGCTCCGCAAGCACCCAGTCACCGATCGCCTCGATCAGGCCGAGCTCCTCGGCCAGCGGGATGAACTCGAGCGGCGGGACCAACCCGCCCTTCGGGTCGCGCCAGCGGATCAGCGCCTCGAGCGACTCGATCTGGCCGGTCGCCACGTCGACGATCGGCTGCCAGTGCAGCACCCACCGCTCCTCCTTGACCGCCTCGCGCAGCCGCGTCGTGAGCGAGAACTGCTGCGCGGGGTCGAGATCGCCTGTCGTGAAGACGGTGAAGCTGCCGGGCTCGGTCCGCTTCGTCTTGTACATCGCCGCGTCGGCGTTCTTCATCAGCGTCTCGGCGTCCTGCGCGTCGTGCGGGAACAGGCTGATGCCGATGGACCCCGCGGCGAGGAACTGGGTGCCGTTGAGGTCGAACGGCTCGGCCAGCGCCTCACGCACCCGATTCGCGACCACTTCGGCAGTCGCCAGGGCCGCGTGCTCCGCGGCGTCGCCCTCGCGCGCCAGATCGCCGAGCAACAACAGGAACTCATCGCCGCCCTGCCGCGCGACCAGATCGGTGTCGCGTGTGCACGTGCGCAACCGGTCTGCAAGCTGGGCGAGCAGTAGGTCGCCGGAGTGGTGCCCGAGGGTGTCGTTCACCATCTTGAAGTTGTCGAGGTCAAGGAACAGGACACCGACGGCACTGTCGTTGCGCCGAGCCCGCGCGATCGCGTTCTCCAACATCTCCTCGAACAGCGCTCGGTTGGGCAGGCCGGTCAGCTTGTCGTGATACGCGAGGAACGCAACCTGTTCCTCCGCGTTCTTCCGCTCGGTGATGTCGAAGATCACGCCCTGGATCAGCCACGGGTTCCCGCTCTCGTCGTCGATCGGGAATGCCTGCTCGAGCACCCAGCGCACGGTGCCGTCCTCGTTGACCATCCGGTACTCGTGGTTGAGCGGCGTGTGTCCGTTGTAGGCCGCCTGGTATTCCTCCCACGCCCGCTCGATGTCGTCGACGTGGACGTGACGGCGCCACGAATAGGGGTCCGTCAGCCATTCGTCCGGCTCGATCCCGATCAGGTCGCGGATCTGCGGACTGACATAGATGGAGGTGTCGTCCTCGTCGACCGGGTCGAGGTAGACGACCGCGGGGATGTGCTCGACGAGCGCACGGTACTTCGCCTCCGCCTCGAACTGCGCGTCGCGCCCCGCTTGCAACTCGGACAGGTCGCGAAGCGTCACGACGAGGAGCGGCTCCCCGGCATCGATCGCGCCGACGTTGACCTCGACCGGGAACTGCTCGCCGGTGTTGCGGCGGCACAGGGCCTCCACCCGTGCCTCGGGCGGCAGGCCGAGGAGGTCCGTTGCGACGAGGAGCTCGATCGTGCCGCCCACGAGCTCCTCGCGGGCGAAGCCGGTCAGGGACTGCACGCGATGGTTCGCGTAGACGATCTGACCGTTGCCGCGCGTGACGACGAGGCACTCGGGGGTCGCCTCCAGCAGGGGCCCCGGTTCGAGGTGCGCTGCAACGCGACCGAACAGGTCGTCGTCGTCGCGTGGGGCGGTCTCAATCGCCCGTGCCATACGTCTGCCTTTCCCTTCGCAAAGGGGTACATGGAAGGCTTCGGACGGTTGCGCGCGGGACCTGAGCTGGTGCCCTGGAACCCTAGACGGGGAGATCGAGGGGCGTGGACGACCGGTGGTCCGGAGGCTGCGCGTTCGCGCTGCCAGCCGGTTCCACCGAGGACACCAACGGTGACGGAGCTGCCGAAATCACGAGGACATCTGAGCGTTCGAGCGGTGGCGCCCAGATGATGCCGTCTCGAGCTGACTCCGTTTGATCTGGGACGTCTTCAACCACGGCAAGGACCTGTGGATCCTGACGGGGATCAGCCCGTTGCAGGCCGTCGAAGATGCCTGCGGTCCACTCCCCGAGCTCGGCGATCCGCTCGGCGAGCGTTCGAGCCTCGTCCACGAGGTTGGCCAAGCTCGCGCCCGCGCGCGCCAGCCCCATGCGCACCTCTGCCGGGACCTGCAGGTAGGCGCCGAGGCTCAAGCCCGGAACGGCGGGCTCATGTGCCACGTCGATGACGTGGCCATCGATGGCATGGAGCCAGGCCAAGGCGGCGAAGTCGCGCGCGGCCGCAGGCGGGACGCGGCCGTCGACGTCGCCGCTCGGCACCGTCGTGAGGATCGCCACGCAGTTCGTGTGCGTCGGACAGCGGACCGCGGTCCGTTCCTCTCCCATCTCACGGCTCCCATCTGACGCCGTCACGCCGATCCGGGCAGCCAAACCCTTGCCGGCACGCGCGAAGACTCGAACGACGCTAACCACATCTTCGACGCAACGCGAATCGGTCATCGTCTCGTCGGGCATCCCGACGTGACGAACTCCGGTGCGTTCTAGCCCGTTACGGGGCCCGTCAAACCGTTCCATTCCTCGGGTCGCCCAACACGCGACCTCAGCGGGACCAAGCCGATCCGTTCCCGGCTACCCGAGGAGGTACGCGATATCTCGTAGGTCGACCGCCCGTTTCCGCTTGACACATCGTGCTACCCGTATCATCCTCACCTCGTGCTACGGGGCGGGTTCCCTGGGGTGCAGTACATCGGTTGATGCACGGGAGAGGAGGCGTCCGGCCGATGAGCAGGCGAACACGACGTACGAACACATCGGTCATCGCTTCAATCTCGGCCGGGTTCTTGCTGCTGACCATGGTCTTCGCGATGCCGTTGCTGGCTTCACCCATCTTCACCGATGGGTTCGAGAGCGGCGACCTTTCCGGGTGGACAACTTCGAGCAACTTTGCGGTGCAAAACACGTCCGTGCATTCCGGGGCATGGGCCGGCGCCGCACGCTCGACCGGGGTCGGATCGAACGTCACCGAGACCTTCGCGGGACAGCCGGAGCTCTGGGCAACGGCGTGGTTCAACGTGAACGGCAGGAAAGGGCCAGTGTGGCTCACGTCGTTCCGGAACAGCGCGGGCGGTGCCCTCGCGCTTGTTGGACTCAACAGACGAGGCCTCCTGATCGCTCGATTCACGACCACCAAGACCACATACAAGAGTCAGGTCATCCCGACAGATGGACTTTGGCACAAACTGCAGCTGCACCTGAAGACCGGATCCGGGGGTGGCTTCGATGTGGCGCTCGATGGCGTACCGGTCGCGACCCTCAGCGCATCAAGCGATCTAGGCCGTCGATCGATCGCCGCGCTCAAGGTCGGAGATACGTTCTCCGGGCGTACGTACGACGTCGCGTTCGACGACGTTTCGGCCACCACCGACGCGCCTGCGGATACGAGCGACCCCACCCAACCGACCGGCCTCAAGGCCACCATCGGCACCGACCTCTCCGCGTCACTCACGTGGGATCCCTCGAGCGACGACACAGGAGTCACCAGCTACACGGTCCTCCGTTCGCTCGACGGCGCGAGCTACTCGGAGGTCGGCTCATCACCCACAGAGGCGTTCATTGATACGCAGCTTGCGCCGGATACGACCTACTGGTGGACCGTCGTGGCGAACGACGCTGCGGGAAACGCGTCGCCATCGAGCGACCCTGCGACCGGCACGACCGGGGCCGATCCGGCAGCCACGATCGGAACTTGGAGCCAACCGTTCGATCTCGGCGTGGTCGGGATGCACGCCGCGATGCTCTACACAGGGAAGGTGCTGCTGTATTGGGGGACCGACGCGGCTCAAGGAAGCACCGCGGCGAAGCTCTGGGACCCGAGTACAGGCGCGATCGAGGACGTGCGGGTTCCCGACGGCTACAACCACAACCTGTTCTGTTCGTCGCTCGCGCTTCGCACCGACGGGGGCGTCTTCGTAACCGGAGGGACGCTGTGGGGTCAGTCGGATGGCACGCCCGACGGGACGAACCAAACCGCATTCTTCGATCCGGTCACGCAGCAGTGGAGCGTCGGTCCTCCTATGGATGAGCAACGGTGGTATGACACGACGGTCGAGCTTCCAAACGGAAACTCGCTCATCTTCAGTGGACAGATCGTCCCGGGCCAACAGGCGGCCGAGGTCGAACGCTACGACGCGGCGACCGGCGCGATCTCGACGTTGCCCGGCTCGGCGACGCTCAGCATGCAGAACTATCCCCGCATGTTCCTGATGGCGGACGGCCGTATCGCGCGCGTCGGTCGAGAGTCGCAGACCATGTTCTTCGACCCGTCGAACGACACGTGGTCCACGGGACCGTCGATGAACATCGGGGACCGGAACCGCGGCAGCGCGGTGCTGCTGCAGGACGGTCACACCGTCCTTGCCGTTGGGGGAGCGCCCAACAACGTCACAACGAACACGGCAGAGACGATCGACCTCGCCGCGGGTAATCCGACATGGACCTACACGGGTTCGATGCACGAACCGCGCCGAAGCTTGAACGCGGTGCTGTTGCCGGATGGAAAGGTCATCGCGATCGGCGGCAACCGCGGCACCCACAACTACGACGACCCGGTATTCAGCATGGAGATCTATGACCCCGCGACCGGGAAGTGGACGCTCGGCCCGTCGCAGGTCGCGCCGCGCGCATACCACTCGACGGCGGTGCTCCTGCCGGATGGGCGAGTCCTGTCATCGGGACAGACCGATGGGCCGCTCGAGATGACCGGAGAGATCTACTCGCCTCCTTACCTGTTCCGGGGCCCGCGTCCCATCATCACGTCGGCCCCCACCAACGTCGCCTACGGCGGTGGCACGTTCACGGTGGGGTCGGACCGCTCCGGCGATATCGCGACCGTCGAGCTGATCCGGCCGGCCACGGTTACGCACGGCGTCGAGTTCGACCAGCGGTCCGTGCTGCTTCAATACACAGCGGGGCCTAGCAGCCTCACGGTCAGCCCTCCCACGAGCACAAAGGCACCCCCGGGCTGGTACATGATGTTCCTCGTCGACAGTACGGGCGTCCCTTCCGTAGCCAGCTGGGTCCACGTGTCATGAACGTCGCCGGCGCATCACCCGGGCGACACCAGCGGCGCGGTGTGACCGTGTGGGGCGCCGACCGATGCCGGGCCGGCTTCTCCGATGGTGTCTAGTCGTTCGGTGATCGGGCGAGCGTAGGCTCGCACAACACGCGGGGACTGGCATGTGGCGACGAACCCGAACGACGACCCAGCACGCCCGGCGCGTCATCCGCACCTCTGGGTCGCGCTCGTTGTCGCGTAGATCTAGGTGCTACCGGCGACTGCGGTGCCAACTTCCGGGGAGCGTGGCCCGGGCGGATCTAGCCTCGCATCCGGACGCCTGTACGTTCGAGTCTGCGACGGGTCAGGAGCTTGATCCCTGCCAGATGGCGCGTCCACTGACCGCGTTGGACGGATGAAGCGGCGTCCCCTCAGGCTGGGGTGCGCTCCTCCATCCCCCAGGGCGAGCCGTAGTCCGTCAAGAGGTCGAGGAACGGGTCGGCGACGAACGCCTCCGGTCCGAGCACGCCCGCGCCCGACCACGTGCCGTTCGCGAGGAGCTCGAGCGCGACGACCGGGTTGATCGCGGTCTGCCACACGACCGCCTGCGCCCCGTCACGTCCCCACGTCTCCTCGTTGTCCACCACGTGGAAGAGGTACACCTCGCGACGTTCGCCGTCGGTCCCCGTGCCCGTGACCCACGTGCCGGCGCACGTCTTCCCCGACATCTGGGGGCCGAGTGTCGCAGGGTCCGGCAGGGACGCCGCCACCACGTCGCGCGGGCTGACCTGTTGGCCACGGACCGTCACCGGCTCCGTCTTGTCCAGCCCGAGCTTGTGCAGGGTCTCCAAAACCTCGATGAACTCGTCGCCGAGCCCGTACTTGAACGTCGCCCGGTCGCAGTCGATCCACCGCGGGATCAACAGCACCTCTTCGTGCTCGACATGGACGCATTCGACCGGGCCGATGCCCTCGGGGAACGTGAACACCTCAGGCTCCGAGAACGGCGGGAGCGTGAACCAGCCTCGCTCTTTCTCCCACACGACCGGCGGATTCAGGCACTCCTCGATCGTGGTCCAGATCGAGAACCCGGGTGCGAACTCGTACCCCCTCACCACCAGGTTCGCGCCATCGCGAACGCCCACCTCGTCGATATGGCCGAACAGATGATCCTGCGCGTACCGCGCGAACACATCCGACAGGCCGGGCTCGACCCCGATGCCGACGAGCGCGAGCTGGCCCTTGGCCTCCCAGTCGCCAGCCTTCGCGAACTGGGCGTCGCCGAGCTTCTCGCCCGGCAGCTCGTACGGCTCGTCGGGGTGCGCATGCGACAGCGACATCGCCATGTCGAGATAGGTCACGCCGGCCTCCAGCGCGCCGTCGAAGATCGGCATCACGAAGCGCGGGTCGACGGCGTTCAGCACGTGCGTGATGCCCTGCTGTTGGCAGAGCCCCGCGACGGCCGACGCGTCCGACGCGTCGACCTGCGCGGCGCTGAACCGTCCGGTGCCGCCGTCGTATCGGTCGACCACGCTCCGTGCGCGGCCCTCGTCGTAGTCGGCGAAGACGATGTGCTCGTAGAAGTCACGGCGGGCCGCGATGGGGGCGAACGACGCGCCGACGCCACCGGAGCCGACGACCAGGATCTTCATCGGGAGTCCTTCTCTCGAGCTTGGGTCGCACGAGTCTACGGGCCGCCGCGGCGAGCGCGAGCCCGGTTCGCCCTGCGCGTTCGGACGGACGACGAGGCGGTTACAGTTGGATCAACCCGGCGTTCGTCTCGGTGAATCCGCACGTATCCAGGTAGAACGGGCGCAGGTGGTCCTCGAAGTCGACATGGAGCCATTCGCACCCGGCCGCGCGGCTCTCCTCCACCGCTCGGGCGACGAGCTCGGTGGCGATCCCGCGGCGCCGCGCCACTGTCGTGACCATCGTGTCCTGGATCCAGGCGTGCACGAGCCCGTCCCAGGCCACGTTGACGAACCCGACGAGCGCGTCGCCGTCTCGCGCCACGACCCAGCCGAGACTGTGCCCTTCGAGCTGCGCGCCCCAGTCCCACTCGGCGTCGCCGTACTCGCGGGTGCCGAACGCCTCGGCGTGGAGCACGTTGAGCTCCGTGCTGGTCACGTCGCCACGCCAGGTGTAGGCGATCGTCATGCGGTCACCCTACCGGCGCACTACGAGGGATCGTGGCCGAACGCGCGGAACGGCTCGGGCGCGTAGTCGCCGAGCGCTTCGGCCCACGGTGCGAGCGCATCGTGGATCGCGGGGTCCTCCGCGACGAGCCACGCGAGGTGCCGAAGCCCGTGCTCGACCACCTGGGACAGATGCACGGTCTCGGGCGCGCCGGTCGCCCGGCCGCGGGCAAGTTCGGCCCGCGTGACCTGCTCGACCTCACACGATGGCGGCAACGAGCCGGGCAGATCAACCACCACTAAGAAGGTCAACACCAGCTGCCGCCGCACGACCCGCCACGACGTCGAGTGCACCATCACCGGCGCGAGCCCGACCCCCGCGACCGCGTCGACGATCGACTCGGTCGGATCGAGATCGGGCTCCCATGGACCACGCAACGTTTCGCGGCCGTGCGGATACACGTGCCTGATGCCGCTCGGATCGAGGTAAAGCACGATCGCCTCGAGCGTCGGCCGGTCGTCCACGCTGCGAACGATACCGGCGGTCAAGCCGGGAGCGCGGGCACACCCGCGGGCTTGGCGAGGAAGTCGCCGTAGTCCAGCTCGCAATACCGGGCCGTGCAGGGACGGCCGTCGGCGAGCCACATCCGCCGCTCGTCGAGGTCCATCAGCACCGACGCCACCGTTTCACCTTGCTCGAGGGGGTCCCACCGCTCATCCGGATGACAGCAAGACGCCCGACGGGTGAGCGGCGTGATCGACGAGCGCCTGCCGTACATCCTTGAGCGACAGCGACGGCGCGCCGCCGAGCTGTTCGCGGAGCCGTTCGAGCCGGAACGGGCTGTCCGGCATCACCCAGAGGCCGACGTCGGCGCCCGACAGCTGTCCCGACGCGAAGTGATTCGTGTGGAGCAGCAGGCCGTCGTCCGGGAAGGTGAGCGCGTATCTCCTCCATATAGACCGAGTCGAACTGCTCGATCGGATCGGCGTAGGCGCGCGCGTGCTCCGTCACCGCCGTCCAATCCCACCCGGCGTAGGACCGGAACACGTCGCGGTACGCGTCGATCGAGCGGCGCACGCGCTCGGCGACCTGCTCGCCGTAGCCGCGACCCCGCTCGCGCGGTCCGCCTCGACGCGGACGTGCGGGAACGTCACGCGACCCTCCCCGCGATCTCGCGGCACGTCGTGATCCACGCGTCCGGCATCCCCTGCACGTGGTCGATGAAGCCTTCGAGCAGTTCCATCCGATAGGGCCGCCCGATGATCTGCGGGTGCATCGTGAGGATGAACGCGCCGCCGAGCCGCCGGTACCCGCGCAACTCCCCCTCCCAGATCGTGCGGACCTCGTCGGCGGTCGAGATCTTCTTGTTCCAATTCTCTGCGTCGAACCAGAAGTGTGCCGCGTCGTCGAGGGTCCACTGGATCGGCAGTTCGATCAGTGAGCTCGCCTCGCGCCGATACGGACGTAGGTCGTCCATGAAGTTGGAGCTGTAGACGAACCCGTGCCGCTCGAGCAGCTCCTCGGTGTTCGCGCTGAAGTCCCACGCCGGCGACCGGTAACCGACCACCTCGGTCCCGAACGACCGGAGCACCTCCAAGCCCTTCGCGAGCTCCAGGTCCTCCTCGTCGCGACTGAGCGACGTCGGCGACGTGTGCGTGTACCCATGGTGCGCGACCTCGTGTCCCGCCGCGACGATGGCCTCGACCCGGGCGGGGTGCCGCTCGGCGACGCGTCCCGGGATGAAGAACGTCGCGGTGACGCGCTTGGCCGCCAGCAGCTCGAGCACCAGCGGCACTGCGACCTTCGCGCCGTAGGTGCCCTGCGACAGGATCCCCGGCCGGTCGGCGTTGGCTGGATCGCCGCCGATGATGCCCTCCTCGGCGTCGAAGTCGAACGTGAATGCGACAGCGAAGCCTTTGCCCTCGGGCCACATGCGGTCGGATCCTCCTTCCGACCATGTTCGTCGAGCCGCCTGATCGGAGCAACCGCGCTTCGTCTACTCCAAGAGAGGTATCTACCGCGGAGCCATCCCCGCCTGGTTCCTTGTGACGGTATCCAGGGCGGCCCATCAATCGCCGAGCCCACAGGTCCGAACATCAAAGGGATGGCACGGGTCCTCGTGATCGATGACGAACCGGCGATCGCCGACGTCCTGCGGATGCTCTTGGAGTTCCGCGGCCATGAGGTCATCACCGCCAACGACGGCTCCCGC
This sequence comes from uncultured Actinomycetes bacterium, assembly GCA_963792215.1. Lineage (GTDB taxonomy): Bacteria > Actinomycetota > UBA4738 > UBA4738 > HRBIN12 > AC-51. The sequence continues at coordinate 347,502 of CAWBVL010000001.1, read as the reverse complement.
GGATACGCCACGGCCCAGCGCCAGGCGCCCGACGTGATCGTCCTCGATCTGATGATGCCGGTCATGGACGGCTTCACGACGCTCGAGGCCTTGCGGAGCGACGACCGCACCGCGACGATCCCGGTCGTGATCTTGTCGGCCCTCACCTCGACCGAGGTGAAGCAGCGCTGCCACGACATGGGCGTTCGCGCCGTGCTGCAGAAGCCGTACAAGCCCGAGGACCTGCTCCGCGCGGTCGAGGGCTACGAGCTCGTCGGGACCTGACCCTCCTCCCAACCGAGGTTGCGGACCCCCACCTCGCGTGTCAGCATCCGCCGACGCTGCGAGGAGGGGACATGTCGAACAACGAGGACATCAGCAAGGGCGCCGTCGGGTGGATCACGTTCGCCGGCTTCATGATGGTGATCGGCGGCGGGTTCGCGATGCTCGAGGGACTCGGCATGTTGATCCACAAGACGAACTTCCCCGGCGTCGATGCGGTCCTGCAACAGCACAGTTCCACCTGGGGCTGGTTCCACATCATCGTCGGGGCCCTGCTGTTCTTCTCCGGGTTCGCGGTCTTCAGTGGCAACGCCCTGGCTCGGACCGTGGGTGTGATCGCGGCGACGGTCAGCGCGCTCGGCGCGTTCACCACGATCCAGCTCCAGCCCGTGTGGAACACGATCATCATCGCCGTCGACATCGCGATCATCTGGGCGCTGACCGCGCACGGACGGGACGTGCGCAAGTTGGACGACCTCGATGCCTGACAGATCCGGAACCGACCGAACCTGAACAGGCTCTTCGGCTAGGTAGGTCCGTAGGTGCCGCCGGCCGCTTGAGGACGGGGTCCCCGCGACGCTCTCTGAGGCTCGTTCGGCCGCACCGGTTCCCCGAGCAGCTCCTGTCGGGTTCGGATCGCCCTGTCCAGCCACCACCCCGCCAGCTGGGAGGTGGCGACGGCCGTGATCACCAGTGCTGTGAACAAGGAGGCGGAGATGATCCCCGCTTCGTACACGATCGTTGCGAGCACGATCCCCGGACCGCCTCGCGCATTCATCGCAACGGCCAGGTCGGTGGCGTCGCGGCGATCGAACCTAGCGACTCGGCCGGCGATCCCGACGAACGTCATCCGCAGGACGGACGATCCGACCAAAAACACCAGGAGCACGGTCAGCGAGAATCCGGCGCCGAGGTCGAGCTTCGTACCGACCAGCACGAAATACAGCGGGATGAAGGTTGCGAACCCCACCCGCCCGATCGCGTCGAGCGGCCACGCGAATCGTTCGCGTTCGCTGCCGCTGAACCCGCCCACAAGCCCGAAACCCGCGAGGAATGCGCCGAAGACGATGTTCACGTCCAACAGCACAGCGGCCGCGGTATAGACGAGCATCAACAGCAAGGCATACGCCACGCGCTCATGTCTCGCCAGCACATTCACGCGCAACGACCCCAGCCACCGAAGGATCCGTGGTGCGACCAGCAGCCCGAAGACGAGGAAGGCGACGGTCTTGCCGACGTGAATCACCAGCACTCGGGTAAGTGATTCCCCCGGATGGAGATGCGCGAGCGCGGTCGCCACTGCGAGGGCCGTGAACAGGCCGACGTCCTCCATCATCGCGGTCCCCAGCACGAGGCTCGCGAAACGAGTCTGAAGGATCTTCAGGTCGTGGAATATCCGGGAGATGACGGGGATCGATGTGATCGCGGTGGCGGTTGCAAGGGTTACCGCGAACGCCCCTTCGCCACCGTTGGGCCCCCAAAGTGCCGTCAACGGGACGAGGACCGCGAAGATGAAGGCGATCGCGAACGGGATCGTGGTCCCGATCGAAAGGATCCATGCGGTCGGCGCCCATTGCTCGCGAGCGAGCACTCGCCTCACTTCCGCGCCGGCAATGAACATCAATAGGAGCAGTCCGAGCCAGGCAACGAACCCCAGGACCAAAGCCGTGGGACTCCCTGTCGATCCGAGCAATGACTCGGTTGCTGGTGGGATGAGACGGCCGAGCACGTACGGCCCGACGAGGACCCCGGCAAAGATCTCGCCTACGAAGCGTGGCTGGCGGAGACGTACGACGACGAAGCCCAGCACATGGGCGGCCGCGAGCAGGATCGCAAGCGAGACGACGATGGATCCGACCTGGTATTCGGTCACGCGGAAGCAGACTAGCGAGCAGCCCTCATTATCGGAAGCCTCGCACGCCAGTCGCCGGCAGTGAGCCGGCGCGGATCTTGCCGCGCCCGCCGACCAGATGACGCGCCTCCCGACGCTCCAGCGTCGTCGTACCGCTCCAGACACCCACTAGCTCGATCGCGTCCTCTCCCAGTGCATCCTCGAGACATTCGCGACGTACAAGGCGATCGCGGCGATTGGTGTGCGGGATGGGTACACCCAAGGGTCGGAGGCCCCGCAAGGAGCAGGCTGAGATAAAGCCCCAAGCCTAAGCCGTCGAACACTTCCTCCATGGGGGATCGTTCGATCTCAGCGGGTCGCCTCGCCGTAGCCGCCGTGTGCGTCTTGCTCGTCGTGTCCATGTTTCTGATCGCGACCCGTTGGTGGCCCGCACCGGTGCCCGCACCCGATCGCTTGACCAACGAGCAACGCGCCGCGGCGTGTGAGCAAGCCGGCGGGATGTGGCATGGGCACGGTGACTGCATGACGTCGATGCCGTAGGTGGCAGAACCGCCGACGGACCGGGTCTCTAAGGAGTCCGGCTCGGGCTAACCCGGCCAGCCGATCGGGTTAGTGCTTTCTCGTTGCAATCAGCGTGTTCTGCTGGTCAGGGCGATCGGCGATCGTCAGGTGTAGAGGGCTCCCTGGACGACATAGAGCGCACATGAGCGAGTTCGGCGTCACAGTTGTTACAGGCGTACCGTCCATGCCCGGCTTCGGGTGCGACCCTGATGCGGAAAACGAGCTCCTGCGGAACCACGGGAACGTTCTCCCTGCATGTTCGAGACGATGGATCGGCCGTAGCCACGGTGCATGTCCAAGCAGTCGAGGCCGACCAGGCTCAGGACGAAGCGCGCGATCTGGTGGAGGAAGGCGATGCGCGTTTCTAGACGAGCCGTCCTTCCGGAGAACTTCACCAGCGCCGTGACAGAGAGCGGATCGCTGCCGTTGTCGATAGCCGCACTGCCTCGCTCAGTCCTCCGAAATCTCTGCAAGCATTTCGTACGGGTGATCCTCCATCATGTGCACAGCAAGGTCGATCTGCGTTTCGAGCCGCCTTCCGCAGAAGGAACACGTCTCCGTCGCATCAGTTCCGTCCGCCGCTGGCTCGGCCATCGTCTCTCCTCCCGTCGTCGAGCAGTCCGCGACTCGGAGCGTGCACACCCAGGGGTCCGCATTTCAACGGACTTTTGGCTAACCATCGACGAACGTGACGTGGCGAGAGTTCAGTCAGCCGCTTGGTCGACCGTGGGGCTCGAGGTCCGCACTGGACCAGTGCTCAGCCTGTTCGGCTAGGCGAGCCTATAGGCACGTGTGGGAGTGGACCCAAGGGGGATCGAACCCCTGACCTCATGGCTGCCAGCCATGCGCTCTACCAGCTGAGCTATGGGCCCGGAAGCGCAGAGTCTACCCCGGGCCCAAGAGTCCCGATCCTCCGCTGTTCGACTTTCGGCCAGAAGGCCGATGCGACATCACCCGACCGATTCCTACCGTCTTCCAATGGAGCCGAGGCCCGGTCGGCTCGTCTCAGGGGGTTCCGTAATGAGTGAGCTGTTGATGAAGGGGTGTCGAGCACGAAGCGAGAGCTCGAGGCGGGTATAGCGGACGCCGAGGTCGAACTAGCCCGCACCGAGGAGTACTGCCGCAAGCTCGAGGAGCTGATCGCCGTCGGTAAAGCGACGCTGCAGGCAGAGCCAGATGCCGCTCCCACAGATGTCCCGCCCTGAGCAGCCCAACGGCGTGACCGTGGTGCCCGAGCTCGCGAAGGACCGGAAGGAGCCCACAGCTCGGGCGGGCAGGCGTCCGTCCGGTCAGGGAAGGAGTCCTCGTGACCCAGGCGCTCGTGGGCGCGCTTTTGGGAACCCAGACGCGCCTCGCGGAAGAGATCGTCGAGGCGGAAGCCCAACTCGTCCGTGCGCGTGCACGGTGCCGAGAGCTGCGCGAGACGCTGGCGCTCGCGCGCCCCCGTGAGGCTGCGGCGGTCGTGACGCCGGTGCGCGAGCCGGACGTGCGCGAGCGGCAGAAGCGCGCCCGGATCGCCGAGCTCACCGAGGGCATCCTCGCATCGTCTGCGCAGACCGTCGCCGGCGGGCCGATCCCCCGCCGGTGGCTCCCCGCGTTGGTTTCGATCATGCGGCTCGACGCCGGGCGGTTCCCCGGCATCTTCACGCGGAACACGGTGCTCCAGGGTCGGGCGGCGGCTCGCTCGGCGGGCTTCACCTCGGCGTCGCTGCCGCGACGCGCGTCGCGATCGAGCTCGCGGCGCACATCCAACCCGGCTCGATCCGCGTCGACGAGCTGACGGGTTCCGACGAGAACCTCGATGTGGTCGCGCGGGCGACGTTCACCGCAGCGGGTGTCCAGCCCCCACGCTCGAGAACACGATCCACTGCGTCTTCCGGTTCGACGATGCCGGCCGGATCGCCCTGCTGTACCTCACGCCCTACGACGCCGACGCGCTCGACGCGTACCTGCAGTAGAGCTCAGCCGGCGCTACGCGCGGCGCTCTCCGCCGCCCAACCCGGGCGAGGAGCATCGCTCCAGAGCCGTTCGAGGTCGTAATACGCGCGCTCTTCCTCACCGAAGACGTGGACGACCACGTCGACATAGTCCAGGAGCGCCCAGCCCGCGTCGCTCTCGCCCTCTCGCCGGACCGGACGAAGGTCGAGATCACGGCGGACTTTCTCCTCGATGGCCTGGATCACGGTCTTGATCTGGCGGTCGGACAACGCCGAGCAGATCACGAAGTAGTCGGTGATCGACAGGAGTTCGGCCACATCGAGCACGACAACGTCGGTCGCCTGCTTGTCGCGGGCGGCCTCCGTCGCTGCGAGGGCGATCGCCCGCGATACCGTTCCGACGTCCGTCATGCGTGATAGTCCTGGCCGACCGTGACAGAGACGTCGGCCAGTCCCGATGATATCTGGGACACGGTGATCCTCCCGACCCCAAGCGCGTCGAGCGCCTTGGCCGCCTCGGCTTCGTTGTCGGTGCCGTTCGCGACGACCTCGGTCGTCTTGTAGTTGAACGTGTCGGCGTTCTCGCTCAGCACGATGCGGAAACCGGCCGGGATCAGCTGCGTCGCGACGCTTCCGCCGACGCCGGGGCTCCCGTTCCCGTTGCGAACCTCGGCGCGCGCCGGCGGCGTCGTGCCGAAGAGCTCGGTCATCAGCTGGTCGAGATCGGGCTGCGCGACCGACAGGATCGACCCGCCGACCACCGCCGAGGGCATGATCTCCACGCGCGTCTCGCCGGCGGCCAGCAGCGCCGAGGCGGCCTGCGCGTCGTCGGTGCTGCTGAAGTCGGTCGGTGACATCGCGGGCTTCGCCGCGAGGAACGCGGTGAGCACGTCGGCGAACCGGGACGAGGTGTCGTCGGCCCGCGTCTTGAGCAACGAGACCACCTGCGCGCCGCTCAACTGCGTGGGGCCCGGACCGAGATCTTCATTGCCCGACGGGTACGCGTCGGAGAGGTTCACGTTCAGTCCGCCCAGCCGGTCGACGACCCCGCCGAACCGGTCGAGGTCCATCGTGGCGTAGTGCCCGTCCCACGCGCCGCCGATGTTCGACAGGCCGATCTGCACCTCGTTGCCGGGCAGGTCCTGGATCTTGTTGGAGTTCATCTCGCCGGCGCCCGGCATCACGAACGTCAGGTCGGGCGGCACGACGACCGCCGCATCCGCCTCGCCGCCTGCGATCGTCGCCGCCAGGGCGCTCGGCGCTCCCCCGATCGAGAACGCAAGCAGATCGCCCGGCTTCGCGGCGCCGCTCGGCGCTGCGGAGGGGACTGGTGTCGGTGACGCGGACGGCGTGCTCCCGTCGTTGCCGGCGAGCATCGCGATCACGATCAGCAGCACGATGAGCCCGACCACCACGGCCGCCTGGACGCGCCAGCGCTTCTCGACGCGGGCGGACCTCGAGGCGCGTGACGGCTGCGACTGGTCGTCGCTCATCGATAGAGCCCTTGTGCGCGGATGTGCCCCTCGACGCCTTCAGTGACGAGGAAGCGGATCGGGCGGCCCTCCTGCACACGAGCCCGGATATCGGTCGAGCTGATCGCGAGCGCCGGGATCTGCATCACCGCGACGTCGGGCATCGGGTCGAACGCCGCGACGTCGTAGCCCGGCCGCGTCGCCGCGATGAAGTGGGCCAGGTCGAACACCGTCTCGGGCTCCTTCCATCGCATGATCTCGAGCATCGCGTCGGCGCCGGTGATGAAGAACAGCTCCGCGCCGGGAACCTCGCCACGCAGCGCCCGCAGCGTGTCGACGGTGTACGTCGCGCCGCCCCTGTCGACCTCGAGACGCGACACGTGGAACCGCGGTTCGGGCTCGATCCCGATCGCGGTCATCGCGTACCGATCCTCCGCGGAGGCGACGACGACGTGCTCCTTCATCCACGGACGGCCGGTGGGCACGAAGACGACCTCATCCAGCGCGAACTGGTGGAGGGCTTCTTCGGCCGTCACGAGGTGACCGACGTGGATGGGATCGAACGTCCCGCCCATGACGCCCAGGCGTGTTCCCATCGGGCGGAGTCTAGGCTACGGACCCCTCGGAACCGGTGAGGCGACGCAGCATCGGCACATGTTCCGCGTAGTGATCCACGGTGCATTCCTTGAAGACGTCCTTCACGGCGTCGGAAGGGCGCGTCTGCGCAGAGAAGGCGGCGCGCAGGCGATCCCTGGCGTCATTCAGGGCGGTGCGGGCCTCAGCGGAGGTCATCTGGCGGGACCGCGCGAGGAACGCTGCGTTCACTTCCTGGGTGGGAAGGACGGCGTCGGTCTCCCACGGCGGTCCCCAGCCGGCGCCGTGCTCCACGCACTCGGCGCCCTTGCCGAACCACGCGGCGAGATGGAAGCAGACATCGGTCACCGTCCAGCCTTCCCCGTCGCGCACCGATGGGTCGACGGCCTCGACCAGCGCACCGAAGGCGACCCAGCCCTCAGCGTCGTCTTGCAACATCGCGCCGACATCGGGATCGGATGTGGCGCCGGCGAGCCACGCGGAGAGGTCGTGCACATGCTTGGCGTAGTGGTTGGGCACGGATTCCTCGAACCAGCTCCACGCATCGGGCGTGAGCGCCGGCAGCGCTTCCCAGGCGGCCCGAGCTCGCACGCGGGCGGCCGCGACGCGCGCCTGTGCTTCTGACGGGGTCAGCGCGGCCGCCCGCGACGCCTGCCGTGCGTTGATCATTTCGACCGGGTCCTCGGGCGCGTCGGGATCCCTGGTGCCGGCCCGCATCGCCTCGAGCACGTCGGAACACTCGTCGAGCCAGCCTGCCACGTGTGCGAGGACGACGACCGGTGTCCAGCCGTCGGGCGTCACTGTGGGCTCGTCCCATCGCTCGTCGGGGATCCTGGCGACGACCGCATCGAACGCAGCGGCGCCGGCGGATTCGGCGTCGAGCAGTCGGTTTCGGTCAGGCATCCGCGGGCTCTTCCTCCTGGCTCGGAGGAGTCTGCCCCGGATCCGGGTCGGCCTGGTACTCGAAGACCCGGCCGCGTATGGAGACGTCGTCCCCGGGCTTCGCCCCCTCGGCAGCGAGCGCTCGGTCGACTCCCTCCTTCTTCAGTCGGGCCTGGAGACGGGCCACCTCCTCGTCGTCGTCGAGGTCGGTCTCCATGACCAAGCGCTCGACCTTCGCCCCCTGCACCTCCCAGCCGGCGGTTGTCCTGGTCACGGTGAACCGGGGACGGCCCGGGCGAAGGACCACGGTCGCCTGCCGCGGCGGCTCCGCCGCCGCGGCCTCTCGTGCGAGCAGCCCGAGCCGCTCCGACAACGCGTCGATCCCGTCGCCGGTCATCGCCGAGACAACCGTCGCGCCGCCGCCCAGCGCCGCAGCGCGTTCGTCTGCATCGTCGACGAGATCGGCCTTGGTGCCGACCACCACGGCAGGTCGGGCGGCGAGCGCCGGATCGTATGCCTCCAGCTCGGCTCGCAACACCGCCAGGTCGGCGGCAGGATCCTCGGTGGAGAGATCGACCACGAGCACGAGCGCGCGGCACCGAACGATGTGCCGGAGGAACCGATGCCCGAGCCCCTTGCCTGACGCCGCGCCCTCGATCAGCCCAGGAACGTCGGCAACCACGAACCGTTCCGCGTCGCCACCGGCGACGCCAAGGTTCGGCGTCAGCGTCGTGAAGGGGTACGCCGCGATCTTCGGCTTGGCCGCAGTCAGACGCGAGAGCAACGTCGACTTGCCGGCGTTGGGCAATCCGACGAGCCCGACGTCGGCGACGGTCCGAAGTTCGAGACGAAGCGTCCGTTCCTCCGGCGACTCTCCCGGCTCGGCGACCCGTGGCGCTCGGTTGCGGGAGGTCGCGATCGCCGCGTTCCCCCGGCCGCCGCGCCCGCCTGTCGCGACCACCGCCCGGGCGCCGTCGCCGACCAGATCCGCGACCAGCCCGCGCTCGTCGAAGGCGACGGTGCCGTCGGGCACGGCCAGAACAAGGTCGTCACCGTCTCGTCCCTCACGCTTCGCCGAGCGACCCGACCTCCCCGCGACCGCCCGCTGGTGTGGGTGGTCCGCGAGCCATGAAAGATCGTGGACGCCGGTGTCGACCTCCAGGATCACGGAGCCGCCGTGGCCACCGTTGCCGCCATCGGGCCCGCCCCGGGCCTTGTACGGCTCGGAATGCATCGACGCGGAGCCGTCACCACCCTTCCCGGAGGTGGCGAGCAGCGTGCACTCGTCCACGAACGCCATGGGCTAAGGGTAGGTGGTCGCCGCGGGCGCCGGAGCGCAAGATAGGCGGATGCCGGAGCCGACCAGGGTGTGGATGGTCCAGCTGGACCGCTCGCCCGACGACGTCGAGGGCACGCTCACGCTGGAGGAGAAGGCGATCCGTTTCGACTCGCCGAGCCTCGGGATCCGGTCGATCGGGCTCACGACGGTCGAGCGCGTGAAGCGGATCTGGGGATCGCCGGTACTCCTCGTCCGTTCGGTGGAGGACGGCGACAAGCGCGTCACCGCCTTCTACTTCAGTAAGCCGCCGCCGCTGCATCCCGACCAGGCCGCGCCGGACGAACCGCCGCCGACGTTGATCGGACCCTTCAACCGCAACCGCGCGCCGTCCAGGCGCAAGCAGCGCCGGCGCAACGCGGGCTACCTCGCGAACGCGGTGAACGTCGTCGGCGACGATCTCGAGGTGTGGGTCAAGGAGACGCGCGCCGCGGTCGCCGCGGCACGACAGAACGGCGGTTAAGCCGAGACGAGGTCGACGGCCGCGTACGTGCGGCCGCGCGACTCGTGGAAGCGCACCTGGCCGGCCCGGGTGGCGAACAGTGTGTCGTCGCCGCCCTTGCCGACGCCCTCACCGGGATGGATCCGGGTGCCGCGCTGGCGCACGATGATCGAGCCCGCCGTGACCACCTGGCCGCCGTAGACCTTCGTTCCGAGGCGCTTCGCCTTCGAATCGCGCCCGTTCCGAGACGAGCCGCCGCCCTTCTTGTGTGCCATAGGTTCCCCAGGGTACCAATCAGCCTCGCGCCGGTCAGCCCAGCTTGACGCCCGAGATCTCGATCAACGTGTACTGCTGGCGGTGGCCGGTCTTCTTCGAATAGCCGGTCTTGGGGCGGTACTTCACGACGTGGACCTTGTCGCCCTTCTTCTCGCCGACGGCCTTGGCCGTGACCGTCGCCTTGGAGGCAGCCTGGCCTGTGTGCGCCTTCCCGTCGTCGTCGACGACCAACAGCGGCGTGAAGGTCAGCGTCTCGTCGGGGCCGACCAGCTTCTCGACCTCGATCACATCGCCTTCCTGCACCTTGTGCTGCTTGCCGCCCGTCTTGATCACCGCATACATGGGAAGGGTTCCTTTCGCATCCAGATCAGGTGGGTCAATGCACGTCGTAGGTGAGGACGATGCCCCGGCCCTCGCAGGTGGGGCAGGTCTCGGAGAAGGACTCGACCAGCCCGGAGGATACCCGCTTGCGGGTCACCTGCATGAGGCCGAGCGGCCCGATCTCGAACACCTGCGAGCGCGTCTTATCGAGCGCGAGCGCCTCCCGCATCGTGTCCTCGACCTGCTTCTTGTTCTTCTCCAAGAGCATGTCGATGAAGTCGATCACGATGATCCCGCCGATGTCGCGCAGCCGCAGCTGGCGCGCGACCTCCTTGGCGGCCTCGAGGTTGGTGTTGACGACGGTCGCTTCGAGGTTGGTCTTGCCGACCGACTTGCCGGTGTTGACGTCGACGATCGTCATCGCCTCGGTCCGCTCGATGAACAGGTAGCCGCCTGAGGGGAGCCATACCTTCTTGTCGAGCGCTTTGTGGATCTGCTCGACGATGCGGTGCTCCTCGAACACGGGGAGCGACCCCTCGTGCATCGTGACCTTCTGCGCGAGGTCGGGCGCGACCTCGGAGAGGTAGCCCTCGATCTTGTCGTACACGCGGCGGGAGTCGGTGACGAGGCCCTTGAACTCCTCGTCGGTGAACAGGTCGCGGACGACCCGCACGGTGAGCTCGGGCTCCTCGTACAGACCGGTCGGCGCCTTGCCCTTCTTCGCCTTCTTCTGGATGTCGTTCCAGATATCGAGCAGGCGGCGGAGGTCAGCCTCGAGCGCTTCTTCCGTTGCACCCTCTGCGGCGGTGCGCACGATCACGCCGTGCTCCGGCGGCTTCACACGCTTCAGCATCGACTTGAGGCGCTTGCGGGCGTCGTCGCCGAGCCGGCGGCTGATGCCCTGCAGGTTCTGGTTCGGAGCGAGGACCAGGTAGCGGCCCGCGAGCGACAGGTTCGCGGTCAGGCGCGCGCCCTTGCCGCCCATCGGATCCTTGGTCACCTGGACCATGACCGACTGGCCGGCCTTGAGCAGCTGCTCGATCCGCGGCGCCGGGCCCTCGATGTCCTCGAGGCTGTAGTTGACCTCGCCGGCGTAGAGCACGCCGTTGCGGCCGCGGCCGACGTCGACGAACGCGGCCTCCATGCCAGGAAGGACGTTCTGGACGCGGCCGAGATAGACGTTGCCGACCATCGAGGTGGCGCCGGCCCGGGTCACGTAGTGCTGGACGAGGACGTCTTCTTCGAGGACGGCGATCTGGTCGCGCTCGCCGTGCTCGGTGATCGCCATGAGCTTGTCGGTGATGCGGGGCGGCGGCGGCGCCTGCTCGCGGCGACGACGTCCGTCGCGACCGGTGCGGCTGCGGGTGGTGCGGATGCCTCGGGTCGGGCCGCCGGCAGCGATCTGCTCCTCGATCGTCTTGGGCTTCTTGCTCTTGGTCGCTTCCTTGGGGGCGGGCTGATCGGGAAGCTTGCCGCTCCTGCGCCGGCGCGGCTTCGCCGCGCCGGCCTCGTCGGCGTCGGGCGTCGCCTCGTCGCGCTGGGCTTCGGTGGCTTCCGTGTCGGTCTCGGTCGCCGCGGGCTTCTTGCCGCCGCGACCACGGCCGCCGCGACGACGCCGCTTCTTCGGTCCCGTCGACGTCTCGCCATCTTGCCCGGCCGCCGCGTCGGGCTGTGAGGCGTTCTCGTCGCCGGCGGCTGGCTCAGGCTTGGGCTGGCGGGGCTTCTGCTGACGGGGCTTGGGCTCCGTCTTTTCCTCGGCCTGTGCGTCCGCGTCTGTTGCCTCCGCGGTCGCGGTGCCGTTCCCGCCGCCGCCGCTTCCGCCGCGGCCACGTCCACGGCCGCCGCGAGACCGTCGCCGGCGTGTCCCGGTCGGCGTGGTAGTCGCTCCTTCGGCCGCCTCCGATCCTTCCACGCCGCCGGCGTCGGAGGACGCGGCGTCACCGTCGTCTGCCGGTCGGGGCTGGCGAGGCTGGCGTTGCGGCTTCGGCCGCTCGGGGGCCTCGGTCGGGGCGGCGTCGGTCGTGGCTGCGTCGGTCGCGACCGATCGCGGCGAACGGCCCCGCGTCGGTTCCGCCTTCGCGGGCTCGCTCTTCGTCGGCGCCGACTTCGCCCGCTCGGGCTTGGACCGCTCGGGCTTGGACCGCTCGGGCTTCGCCGGCTCCTCGGTCTTGGTGCTCACCTGCACCTTGCCCCAACTGGAGTTGCGGCGGCGTGCGGTGGCCGACTCTTCGTCGGTGCGCGTTGGTGCGTCCGACGGTTCCGCGGTCGTTGCCGCGGGGGTTGTTTCCTGATCCATGGAACGGATCACTCCTCTCGCGTCGCGCGAGGGGCGTATGTCGGATCGGGAACGTTCGCCTGTTCGCTCCGCGGGTAGCGGGCGGCTGCGGCGGGTGCTGCGTGTGGACCCGCGCTGCGGGATGTCCCGCGCGCCGGGCGACGTGCGTGTCGCACCAAGTACGTTCCTCGTTCCGGCGTTCGCGATCTGCTGAGGCGCCCGGGTGGCTGCCATCGGCGATCGCGCGCCGCCTCGACGTTGGTTCGTTGCACCGCACGGATCCTCGAGCGGACCCGGCAGTCACATCTGTATCGAGCATACCAGCGGGCCCGCCGGGACCTGGGAGGTAGCCCGTGTGGGCTATGCGGCCCACGCCCGTGTCCCCCGCCGGAACCGGGCATCGGCTGGATAGCCCCGGGCGGTCGTGGGGCCGATGCTCCCGAGGTGAGCGCGACCGCCCCCCTCGGCGCCTCGGAACGCATCCGCGTGCTCGTCGTCGACGACAACGATGGGTTCCGAGAGTCTTTGGTGTTCCTGCTGTCCGGTGAGGACCTCGAGGTGATCGGTCAGGCCCGCACCGGCCCCGAAGCGGTCGAGATGGCCGTCCGCCTGATGCCCGACGTCGTTCTGATGGACGTCCGCATGCCCGAGATGGACGGGATCGAGGCCACCCGCCGGCTCAAGGCCGCGCGACCGAGCGTCGGTGTCGTGGCGCTCAGCAGCATGGAGGAGCAGCGTGCGGTCCGCGAGATGCTCGTCGCGGGCGCGGCCGGATACGTCCTCAAGGACTCCGACGGCGACGCGATCGTGCACGCGGTCCGCGAGGCCGTCAGCGGCGGCGCCCCGCTCTCCCCCGAGGTCACCCCCGTGGTGATCGAGGAGCTGACCGACGCCCTGGACCGTGAGCGCCGGCGCGCCCGCCAGCTCGAGATGGCGCAAGAGGCGCTGCTCGAGCGGGCCGCCCATCGCCAGCAGCTGATCGGTCGCGTCGGCCATGAGCTCCGCACGCCGGTCACGGTCATCCTGGCGATCGCGCAGACGATGCGGCGCGGCCAGATGCCTCCCGACGAAGTCGACGAGGCGCTCGAGACCCTCGTCCAGCGCTCCGAAGGTTTGGCCCGGCTCGTGGAGCGGTTCGAAGGTGTGATCGAGACCGGCCTGACGGAGTGGCTCAACGTAACCGACCTCGTCCGGGAGATCGCCGCGAGCGACCCGCGGATCGTCGCCGAGGCGGATGTCGTTCCGGCGATGACGACCTCGAACCGGGCCGCGGGCATGCGGATCCTCGACGAGCTCGTCGCGAACGCGCTGGCGTTCAGTCCGCCGGACGGGACGGTCACCATCAAGGTCACCAACGGCAACGGCGTTCAGGTCCGTGTGATCGATCAAGGGCCCGGCATCGAAGAGGCAGCGCTCGCTCGGATCTTCGAACCGCTCGAGCAGGCGGAGCATCTGTCGACGCGCACCCATCAGGGCATCGGGATCGGGCTTTCGCTCGCCCGGCTGTCGGCCCACGCCATGGGCGGCGACGTCACGCTCGAACAGACCGGCCCTGAGGGATCGACGTTCCTCTGGTCGCTGGCGGTGAGCTGACGATCAGGTGAAGCGGCGCATGTGGATGCTTTCGAGCAGCCCGATCGCGCCGAAGCTCGCGAGGATCGACGTGCCCCCGTACGACAGGAACGGTAACGGGATGCCCGTGATCGGCATGATGCCGATCGCCATCCCCACGTTGACGAACATCTGGATCGCGAACATCGATGCGATCCCGGCCGCCACGTAGGTGCCGAAGGGATCCTTCGCGAGCCACGCGATCCGGATCGCGCGCCAGATGAGCATCGCGTAGAGCCCGAGCAATGCGAGCCCTCCCACGAACCCGAACTCCTCACCGGCGACCGTGAAGATGAAGTCGGTGTGCTGCTCGGGCACGTAGTCCAGGTTCGTCTGGATCCCCTCCAGGTACCCCTTCCCGAAGATCCCGCCCGATCCGACCGCGATCAACGACTGGTCGAGGTTGTAGCGGACGTCGGCGGGCACACTTGCGGGATCGAGGAACGCGGTCAGCCGCTGCCGTTGGAAGTCCTTGATCACGCCGGTCTGGAAGACCAGCGCGATGCTGATGATCCCGACGGCGACCAGCACGAGGAGGTGCCGGAGCTTGGTGCCGGCGACGATCAGCATCCCCACCACGATCGCGGTGATCGTGATCGAGGTACCGATGTCCGGCCCGAGGAACACGAGCGCGAGCGGGATCCCCGCGAGGAACAGCACCTTGCCGATGTCGCGGATCGTCGGCTCGGGGGTGCGGATGTTCGCGAGGACCGCGCCCAGCACGAGGATGACGGCGAGCTTCGTGAACTCCGACGGGGTGATCTGGAAGGGACCGACCGCGAACCAGCGCTGCGCCGTGCCCGTCACGTCGGTCGACCCGATCCCGGGGATGCGGACAAGGATCAGCGACAGGACCGACCCGATGTAGATGAACCCGGCGTAGATCTTGAGGAACCGATAGTCGAACGCCGCGATCGCGATCGCGAAGATCGCGCCGAGCACCATCGTGATGGCCTGTTTGTCCGTGCGGTCGAACGCGTCGAGGCCCATGTTGCGAAGCGTCTGGCTGGTCGCCGAGTACACGAGCAGCAGGCCGACCACGGACAGGCCGAGCGTGATCAGCAGGAGGAACCAGTCGACGTGGCGGATCGGACGTCGTTCCTGCGCGAACGTGCGACTGGCGACGAGATCCATCGCTTATCGGTCCGGGGTCACGCAGCTTGGGCTGCTCGCGTCGCCGATCTTGGGGTAGAGGCCATCGATCACCTGGCGGGTGATCGGGGCGGCGGTCTGACCGCCGAACCCCCCCTGCTCCACCATCGTCACGATCACATAGTCGGGCTTATCGGGGTTCGGGCCAACCATCGACGCGAACCACGACGTGTCCTGCTTGGGCACGCCGTCCTTGTTGGTGCCGCCGCGCTCGGCGGTGCCAGTCTTGCCGGCGACGGCCACCTGTGAGAACGGGAACCCCTGGAACGCACAGGTCGCCGTGCCGCCCTGCACGACGCTGCGCAACGCGCCACGGATGTAGCTGAGCTGATCGCCGGTGTACGGGATGGTGTCGCTGCAATCACCGCCGATCTTCTTCACCACCGACCCGTCGTACGCAACGATCTGGTCAACGACGTGCGGCGTGCACAGGTGCCCGCCGTTCGCGATCGCGGCATACGCCCGTGCGAGCTGCAACGGTGTCACCTGTACGTATCCCGATCCGATCATCGTGAGGATGTCTCCGCCGGGCACCCAGCCATACGGGAAGAGCGTCTTCTGTGTGCTCGCCCACGCGGGATCAGGGACCAACCCGGTCGCCTCAGCCGGCAGGTCGACGCCGGTCGGCTGATCGAACCCCCACTGCCGCAGGTCACCCGGGAGAGGATCTGAGTTCGTGCCGAGTGGGTCATTCGCCCACGCCCTGTAGAAGCTCGAACCGAACGCGTCGAAGACCGTGTCGCACGACACCTTTAGCGCCTCCGCGATGGACATGTACCCGAGGTTGGCCGTCGTCCAGTTCACGAACTGCGCTCCCGACGTGTCTCCAGGTTGCTTGTACGTCCCAACGCATGGGTAGTAGCCGCCCAGGGACGCGTAACTCTCCTTCACAGCAGCCAAGCCGGTGATCGGTTTGAACGTCGAGCCGGGGGTGTACGCGAGCTGGGTGGCACGGTTCTGGAGCGCGCCGATGTCGCCGTTGTTCAGATACTTGGTCTGTTGCGGGGTGAGGCCTCGCTGATACCAGAGTGGGTTGTAGCTGGGGGTCGACACCATCGCCACGATGGCGCCGGTGCGCGCGTCCATCACCACGACGCTGCCGGCGTTGGCCTGAAGGCTATAGCCGTTCTGATCGTGGTAGCCCCGTGCGTGTTGCATCCCAGCGAAGAGCGCCTTCTGCGCCAGCTTCTCAACGTGGTCGTTCAACGAGAGCTGGATGTCGTCTCCGGGGGTCGGCTTCGTCGATGACACGGTGCCGAGCGCTTCGCCGTCGGAGTTCACGAGCATCTTCGTGACCCCTTGCTCGCCGCGGAGGTACTGCTCGTACGACAGTTCGACGCCGTTCTTGCCGACGATGTCGTTCGGGCTGTACCCGTTCTTCTGCCAGGCGTCGTACTGGGTCGCGTCGATGAGGCCGGTGTAGCCCAGGACCTGCGCGGCGGTCGTTCCCGTCGGATACGACCGGACGAACGTGCTCTCGACGGACACACCGGGGAACTCCTGCGGATGCTCCGCGATCGCGTACTTGACCTTCTTCGAGACGAACTCCGCCACGGGGATCGCCTGCGTGGGCAGGTACTTCGGATCTTGCAGCGTCTTCGCGATCTCGCCGACGGGGACGCCGGTGATCTGCGCGACGCGCAGGATGACGGCCTCGCCTTGTGTGCCCAGCTTGCTCGGCGTGATCCGCACTTCGAGGCTCTCCCGGTTCCCGACGAGGACGACCGGATGCGTCGGGGTGCTCGTCGCGTCGAGGATCTGCCCGCGCAGCGGGTCCGTGTAGACGGTTCTGACCGATTGCGCGTGCGCCTCCTTGTTGAAGCCTTGCGCAGCGAGGACCTGGAGGAACCAGAGACGGGTGGAGAGCGCCAGGAACATCACGACCACGAGCAACGCGAGCACGCGGAGGCGAGACGTGGCTTTGTCCATCTACAGGCGCACCACCCTGCGCGGTCGGGAACCCTCGACGATCCTCCGCAACAAGGGGGCGAGGATCGGGGTGAGGACGGCGTTGTACAGCGCGGTCAACAACGCAACCTTGACAGCGTACGTGAAGCCGGCCTCGAACTGCCCCAAAAGGAATGTGACGATCTCGTAGAAAGCGACGCCCAGCGCTGTGGAGATCGCGACCACGATGGTCGGGACCAGCGGCGAGGGAGAGACGATGTACTGGCGGGCCATCCCGACGGCATAGCCAAGCAGCGTAAGCGTGAGCGCGGTGATCCCCATGGGCTGGTCGAGCAGCATGTCTTGCGCCAGACCACACGTGAACCCGACGATGGCACCCTCGTTCGGGCCTTCCTGCAAGGCGATGAGGATCGTGACCAGGTAGAGCAGCTCCGGTCGGACGCCGAGCAGGCGAAGCTGGGAGAACACCGTGGACTGCAGCAGGATCGCGGTGACGATGACGGCGATGAGCGCGAGCACGCGCCGCATCAGCCCGAGCCTCCGTTCGCGGTCTGCAGGACCAACACGGCCTCCAGGGATGAGAAATCGACGGCCGGACGCACCGACACCTGTGCATCGGGCTCGACGCCGCCCTGCACGACGGACGACACGGTCCCGATCAAGATGTTCGGCGGGAACCGACCATGTTGGTCGCCGACCGAATAACTGATCGTGAAGACCGACTCGGTCGAGGTGCCCGACGGGAACTTCGTCGTCGCAGGGATGTCCTGCATCGTCATGTCTTGATCGCCGTTGCCCACAACCAAGCCCGTCTCGCCCGACGTCGCGAGCCGTCCGGGCACGCTGAACCCTTGGTCGATCAGCAGACGGACGTCCGCGGAGATCGACGTCACCGACACGACGATCCCAACGAGCCGTGCGCCGTCCTGGCTCCCCGTCACCACGGGATCGTTCACGCGGACGCCGTCGTTGGATCCACGGTCGATGGTGATGTAGTAGTTCACGTTCGACATCCCGTTCGAGATGACGACGGCGGCCACCGACGGGGGCTGCAAGCTCTGTTTCAGGTTCAACAGGTTGAGCAGTTCCTGGTTCTGAGCCTCGATCTGCGACGTGGCGTTGATCCGTGCTGAGAGGTCGGCGACCTGTGCCTTCAGGTCGGTGTTCTCCTGCGCGAGGCTCGGGAGGTGCGCGACCCCGGAGAAGAAGTTCCCGACCGGGCGGGTGACGTTCGTGACGGCCTCCTGGAGTGGGGCCATGACCGTGCGGGCGGTGCGGCCCATCGCAGCCAACGGCCCGGAGTCCCCCTCGCGGTAATCGATCGTGATGATCGTGAGGGACGCCACCACCAGGGCAACGACCAAGAGGCGGGTGTTCCTGGGTCCCGAGCGCGCCGCCACGCGCCTACCGCCGGTTGCTCGAGCTCACCAAGACGCGCTGGAGGACCTCGAACTCCTCGAGGCACTTCCCGGATCCGAGCACGACCGCTTGGAGCGGTGTGTCGGAGATGCGCACGGCCATGCCGGTCTCGTGGCGCAGGCGCTTGTCGAGGCCCCGCAGCAGCGCCCCGCCGCCGGTCAGGACGATGCCCCGGTCCATGATGTCTGCCGCGAGCTCTGGGGGCGTCCGGTCCAGGGTCGTCTTGATCGCGTCGATGATCGCGTTCACCGGCTCTTCGATCGCGCGCCGCACTTCCTCGGCGCTGATCGTGATCGTCTTCGGCAGGCCGGTGACGAGGTCTCGGCCCTTGATCTCGGCCACCAGTTCCTCGGGCATCGGGAACACCGACGCGATCGCGAGCTTGATCGCCTCCGCCGTCCGCTCACCGAGCAGCAGCGAGTACTCCTTCTTGACGTGTTGGATGATCGACTCGTCGAGCTCGTCGCCGCCGATGCGGATCGACGTCGATGTGACGATCCCGCCGAGCGAGATCACCGCGACCTCGGTCGTGCCGCCGCCGATGTCGACGACCATGTTGCCGGTCGGCTCGTGGATAGGGAGCCCGGCGCCGATCGCAGCGGCCATCGGCTCCTCGATGATGTAGGCGCGGCGGCTGCCCGCCGCGATCGTCGCTTCCTCGACCGCGCGTTGCTCGACCCCGGTGATGCCGCTCGGCACACACACGACGACGCGCGGCTTCGCGAGGAGGCGCCGCTTGTGCACGCGCTGGATGAAGTAGCGGAGCATCTTCTCGGTCACGTCGAAGTCGGCGATCACGCCGTCCTTCAACGGACGCACGGCTTGGATGTGGCTCGGGGTGCGGCCGATCATCCGCTTGGCCTCGGCGCCGACCGCCAGGACCGTGCCGGTGAGGGTGTTGATCGCGACCACCGAAGGCTCATTGAGCACCACGCCGCGGCCCCGAACGTAGACAAGCGTGTTCGCGGTTCCAAGATCGACCGCCATATCGCGGCCAAGGAACCCGAGAACCCCTTCCGTCCCTTGGGAAGATCGGGACGTCGGGGAAGGAGCGCGCTGCACCCGTTCGGCCATGGGAACCCGGTCATTCAACAGGAGCGGCACCGGGGCTGGCAACCTACGGCTGTGTTCGTGACGCGACCGTCACAGCCGGCGATAGGCTCCGGGACCGTGACGACCGCGGTGTTGTTTCCGGGGCAGGGGTCTCAGGCGATCGGGATGGCCGATGCATGGGCCACGCATCCCGCCGGCGGGGCGGTACTCGATGCGGCATCCGAGGCCCTCGGTCGCTCGATCGTCGAGGGTTGCCATGACGAGGAAGCCCTGAAGACGACCGATTTCGTGCAGCCGGCGCTGCTGGCCTGCGACGTGGCCGCGTTCCGCGTGCTACACGCGTCGGGGCTGACGGATGTGGCGGGTGTCGCGGGTCATTCGCTCGGAGAGTTCGCGGCGTTGGTCGCGGCGGACGCCGTCGTGCTTGCCGATGCGTTGGAACTCGTCGTGGTGCGCGGCGACGCGATGCAGCGCGCGGGCCAGGAACGTCCGGGCGCGATGGCCGCGTTGCTCGGTGTCGACGCCGACGCGGCCGAAGCGCTGTGCGCCACGTCGCGTGAGGGCGACGAGCTCGTCGTCGCGAACCGCAACTCCCCCGTGCAGTCGGTGGTGAGCGGATCGGTCGCCGCGATCGAACGGCTCGAAGCTGCGGCGAAGGACGCGAAGATCCGCGCCGTGCGGTTGCCGGTCGCCGGTGCGTTCCATTCGGCGCTGATGCGTCCGGCGGTGCAGCCGGTGCTCGACGTGCTCGCGCGCATCGACGTCTCCGATCCGGTGTTCCCGATCGCGGAGAACGTGACGGGTGAGCTCGTGACCGACGCATCGACGCTTCGAGAGCTCGTCGGGCGACAGGTCGTGTCGCCGGTGCGGTGGGAGGACGGCGTGCGCGCGCTCGCCGCCGCCGGCGCGACGCGGTTCGTCGAGGCCGGGCCCGGCGATGTGCTCACCAAGCTGCTGAAACGGATCGATCCTTCGCTCACCGGCGTCGCGGTCGCGTCGCCCGAGGACGCCGGCTCGGTCGTCGCCTGAGCCTGGCCCGTCCGATATCCTCAGGCCCGTGACCAGGCACGCCACCATCACCGGCGTCGGGTCCGTCCTTCCTTCTCACCGCGTTCCGAACACGTGGTTCGAGGACAAGGTGGAGACGACCGACGCGTGGATCCGCGAGCGCACGGGCATCGAAGCCCGGCATTTCGCCGAGGACGGCGTCGTGACCTCCGACTTCGCGGTCGAGGCAGCGAACCGCGCACTCGGCACCGCCGGCGTCTCGGCGGCACAGGTCGACCTGATCGTCTGCGCCACCGTGACCGGCGACACCCCGTTCCCATCGACCGCGGTGTGGGTACAGCAGAAGCTCGGCCTGTCGTGCCCGGCGTTCGACGTGAACGCGGTGTGCGCGGGGTTCTCCTACGCGCTCGCCACCGCGACCGGTTTCGTCGAGGCGGGCATGGCCGATACCGTCCTGCTGATCGGCGCGGAGGTGTTCAGCAGGATCTTGAACTTCAGTGACCGGCAGACCTGCGTGCTGTTCGGCGACGGCGCCGGCGCCGCGATCGTGCAAGCGGCCGACCACCCGGGGATCGAGGGCACCGTGCTCGGCGCCGACGGCTCCGCTGCCGAGATCTTGATCATGCCGGGCGGCGGCTCGCGCGAGCCGCCGACGGCCGAGACCGTGGCCGCCGGTAGGCACAAGGTGTTCATGCCGAACGGCCGCGAGGTGTTCAAGCGCGCCGTCACGGAGATGGCGGCCGCGTGCCGGGAAGTCCTGGAGAAGAACGGGCACAGCACCGACGACGTCGACCTGCTGATCCCGCACCAGGCGAACGCGCGGATCATGGCAGCGGTCGCCGAGCGCCTGCACATCCCGCCGGAGAAGGCGGTGATCGATGTCGCCGAGGTCGGGAACACGTCGGCCGCGTCGATCCCGATCGCGCTGGACCACGCCTACCGCGCCGGCCGGATGCGCGAGGGCGACCTCGTCGTGTTCACCTCGTTCGGCGCCGGCCTCACGTGGGGCGCGACGGCGATGCGCTGGACGATGCCAGGAGTGGACGCATGACGTCGAAGGTCGCTGTCGTCACCGGCGGGTCACGCGGGATCGGTCGTGCGTGCGCGGTCGCGCTCGCCGAGGCCGGGTGGACCGTGGCGATCGGCTACCGCAGGAACGAGCAGGACGCGAAGGAGACGCTCGAGGCGCTCGCCGCGACCGGCACCCCGGGCCTCGCGATCAGCCTCGACGTCACCGACGAAGCGAGCATCACCGAAGCGTTCCGTCAGGTCACCGACGAAGCCGGTCACGTCACCGGGCTCGTGAACAACGCGGGCTACTCGAAGGACGGCCTGCTGCTGCGGTACCCGATGGACGTGTATCAGCAGACGATGGACGTGAACCTGCGCGGCGCGTTCCTGTGCGCGAGCGCGGCGCTGCGCGGCATGCTCCGCGAGAAGTGGGGCCGCATCGTGAACGTCTCCAGCGCGGTCGCGCTCCACGGGAACGCCGGCCAGACCGTCTACGCCGCGACGAAGGCCGGGCTCGTCGGCATGACGAAGTCGCTCGCGCGCGAGGTGGCGCCCAAGGGCGTGACCGTCAACGCGATCTGCCCCGGCTTGCTCGATACCGAGATGACCTCGCACCTGGACGACCAGGCCCGAGCCATCTACATCGATCAGACCCCCCTGCAACGCGCCGCCCGGCCCGAGGAGGTGTCGAGCGTGGTCCGCTTCCTGATGTCTGAGGAGGCCTCGTACGTGAACGGCGCCGTGATCCCGATCGACGGAGGACTCACCGCGTAACGGGCGAGCCGGCGGCCGGGCCGCTACCCTTGACGGACCCCCGACCTGCACGAACAGGCAAGAGCCACGATAAGAGCCAGAAAGATAAGAGCCAGAAAGAGGAGGAACACAGATATGACCGACCGCGCCGAGATCGAGACCCGCGTCCGCAAGGTGCTCGCGGAGCAGCTCGCCGTCGACGAGGCCCAGGTGGTGCCGGACGCGCGCTTCGCGGAGGACCTCAACGCCGACTCGCTCGACCTGGTGGAAGCCGTCCTCGCCCTCGAGGAGGAGTGGGACATCGAGATCCCCGAGGACGAGATGGAGCAGATCAAGACCGTGGGCGCGGCCGTCGACATGGTCGCGACCAAGCTCGGGGTGAGCTGACCTGAGCGACCGCCGACGCGTCGTCGTCACCGGCATCGGGCCGGTCACCCCGGTCGGCATCGGGGTCGACGACTTCTGGGCCGGCCTCACGGCCGGACGCAACGGCGTCCGCTTGATCACGCGGTTCGACACGAGCGATCTGCCCGTGAAGGTCGCCGGCGAGGTCGACGGGTTCCAGGCCGCCGACTTCCTCGAGACGAAGGAGGCGCGGCGCACCGATCCGTTCACGCACTACGCGATCGCCTCCGCGTCGCTCGCGTGGGCAGATGCGGGCGAGCCCGAGATCCAGTCCGAGCGCGGTGGCGTGATCTTCGCGAGCGGCATCGGTGGCATCCAGACTTTGATCCAGCAGCACATGGTCCTGCTCGAGAAGGGTCCGAACCGCGTGTCGCCGTTCATGGTGCCGATGCTGATGGCCAACGCGGCTGCCGGACATCTCGCGATGAAGTTCGGGTTGATGGGCCACAACATGGCGACGCTGTCGGCGTGCGCCTCGTCCAACAACGCGCTCGGCGAGGGCATGCGACTGATCCGCGACGGCTACCTGGACCTGTGCATCGTGGGCGGCTCCGAGGCGGCCACCGTGCCGCTCACCGTCGCCGCGTTCGCGCAGATGACGGCGTTGACGAAGAACCCCGACCCCGAGACGGCATCACGGCCGTTCGACGCGAACCGCGACGGGTTCGTGCTCTCGGAAGGCGGCGCCTCGCTGATCCTCGAGTCGGAGGAACACGCCAAGGCGCGCGGCGCGCGGACGTACTGCGAGGTCGCCGGCTACGGCGCCTCCGACGACGCGTACCACATCACCGCGCCCGACCCGAAGGGCTCGGGCGCGACGCTCGCGATGCGGTGGGCGCTGCAGGACGCCGGCGCCCAACCGACGGACGTCAGCTACATCAACGCGCACGGCACCTCGACGCCGCTGAACGACGCGTCGGAGACCGTCGCGATCAAGACCGTGCTCGGGGACCACGCGCACGACGTCGCCGTTTCCTCGACGAAGTCGATGACCGGACACATGCTCGGCGCTGCCGGCGCCGTGGAGGGTGCGGCGTGCGCACTCGCGATCGTGAACGGCCGGATCCCACCGACCGTCCACCACGCGACGCCCGACCCCGACTGCGACCTCGACATCACGCCGAACGAAGCACGCGATCTCGACGTCACCCTCGCCTTGTCGAACTCCTTCGGGTTCGGCGGGCAGAACGCCTGCATCGCGTTCCGCGCGCTCGACCGTTAGCGCGCTGCGTGACAGGCTGATCGGGATAAGCACGCCGCCCCCACTCCCGCCGCCGCCGTACGGGTCGCTCCAACCCTGACGACCGCCGGAGCCAGACAGCCGCTCCCTCGATGGTCGTCCGGGGTGGCGGCAGGGGGTGAGCTGGGTGGGCGGTGCTTCACCTGCTGATCGGGTTCGGCATCTGGTTCGCCGGGCTCATGACGGTCTGGATCGCGCTGGCGATCGCCGGACGGCAGAACGACCAGCTAGGCAGGCTCGACGATCGCGGGGGCGTCTTCCTGCTCTCGCGCGTCGGGGCGATCGTCGGCTGGTTCCTGTTCGCCTACGTCGAAAGATCTCCCGGGAGGCGATGGGCCACCTTCGGATGCGTGGCGGGCGGCACGTGGCTCGTGGCCCTCGCGATCGCTCTGAACACGACGATGTGGGTCGGGGCTAGTCCTCGAACGACCGGAACCACGAGCCGCCGTTGAACTCCGCGACGATCGCCTTGTTCCCCGCGCCGTTGCCCAAGAACCGGATCCTGCGCGGGTCTCGCTCGGCGCCCGCGGCGAACCACCCGTCGTCCAGCGGCAGCAGCTCTTCATCCTCGGCGTCGTCGCTCGCCGCGTTCGGCCACGAGATCGCGAGCACGCCCTTGCGCGCAACGACACGAAGCGTGGGCGCCCACGGATCGTTGTTCCGGTAGAACCCAGTGCAGCGCAGCCATCCTTCTGGCACCGGTTCGGGATCGGGACCGGCATAGCGCTCGCCACGGAACCACGTGCCGCCGTGGAACACCTCGACCACCGCACCGCTCTCGTCGCGGCCGAAGACCAGCGCGTAGCGATCGAGCGCGTCGTGCGGCACCAAGAATCCGTCGGTCGGCTCACCGAGCGGATCGCGCTCGAGCATCGCCGACACCGGCCCGGCGGTCAGGCGCAGGCCGTCGCCCTCCGCTGAGACCTCGAACACCCGGCCGTCCTCGCCCGTGTAGGTGCCGACGTACTCGGCCGCCTTCGGGATCGACGTCGCTGAGGGCGGGACCACCGGCTCGGGAAGCTCTTGGCCGGCGAGCGAGGCGCGCACGCACGCGAAGGCGGCCCGCACGAGGTTGCGCAATCCGGCCCCGTACCCGTTCTGCAGGACGACACACCCAAGGCCGTCGGACGGCGAGACCGCGAACATCGCCGTGTAGCCGACCATCCCGCCCGAGTGCGCGATCCACCGCGCGCCGTCGTACTCCTCGGCCCAGAGGCCGTAGCCGTACGTGCCGTTCTCGTCGTCGGGAACGCGCTGCTCGATCCACGCTTCGAAGCTCTCCTCGCTCAGCGTCCGCTTCCCGTCGTGGCCGGGGACGTCGCCGCGCGCGAGGAACAGCCGCGCGTAGGCGCTCATGTCCACCACGTTGGAGATGATCGAGCCGTCGGCGGTGTTGCTGATGATCCGGTGCGCGGACACGAGCGGGTGCCGCAGCTGGACCGGTCGGTCGGTGTAGAGCGGCTCGTATGCCACCGCCACGTTCTGATAGGTGGTGTCGTCGATCACGCCGCCCGAGTCGCGCATCCCCAGCGGCCCGAGGACCCTCGTGCGGAGCAGCTCGTGGATCGGCTCGCCGGTCACCTCCTCGAGGCAGGCGCCGACGACCTTCCAGCCGTCGTTCGAGTACAACCACCGCTCCCCGGGCTTGGTGGTGGCCGGGTTGGTCTTCAGCCGGTGCAGCGCCCCCGGACCGGTCGGTGCGTCCTCCGTGCCGACGAGCAGCCCCGCGGTGTGCGTCATCAGGTCGTGCATCGTGATCGGGCCGAACGGCTCGGGAAGCTCGAGCCACGGAAGGATCTCGTTCACCGACACGTGCAGGTCGAGCCGGCCGGCGGCGACCTCCTGCATCGCGATCATCGCGGCGAACGACTTCGAGATCGATCCGATGTGGAAGCGAGTCTCGGGCCGGACGGCGGTACCTGCCGCGACGTCTGCCAGGCCGCGACAGACCACCCCGAGCACCTCTTCGCCGTCGGTGACCGCAAGCGCGAGGCCGGCGCTATGCGAAACCTCGAGGTGGTGTTCGGCAGACGTGCCGATCCGTTCGAACGCTGCTTCGAGCCCGTCCATCGCCGCTATCCGAAGAAGAGCTTCAGCTCGCGCTCGGCCGACGCCGGCGAATCCGAGCCATGGACGATGTTCTCGCCGATCAGCGTGGCGAAATCGCCGCGGATCGACCCGGGCGCTGCCTCGACGGGGTTGGTCGGGCCCATCAGCGTGCGCCAGCAGGTGATCGCGTCCTCGCCGGTGATCTTCGCCACGACGACTGGGCCGCCGGTGATGAAGTCGACGAGCTCGTCGAAGAACGGCTTGTCGCGGTGTTCGCCGTAGTGCTCCTCGGCGACGCTCCGCTCGATCGTCCGAAGGTCGAGCTGGTCGATCGTCAGGCCCTTCGCCTCGACACGGCGGATGGCCTCGCCGACGAGGCCGCGGCGCACGCCGTCCGGTTTCACGATCAGCAGGGTCGATTCGATGGCCATCGGCGGGGAGGTCTCCTTCGGTCGAGGTCGGGTCGGTCGAGTCGCGGCAGTCTACCTACGTCGGCTCTGCCACCCGTCGCGCGGTCGGCTACGGTCCGGCAGACCGACCGAGGGAGGAACCCGTGGAGATCAAGCCCGGCATGTTCGTGTCACGCGGAACGACCGACGAGTGGGAGGCCGACCCCGATGTCCCGGGTTCGACGATGCATGAGCTCGTGCACGACGGGCCGATCTGGGCGGGGATGACGCGGGTCGACGATGCGCCGGGGCCGATGACCTGGACTCCCGAGCAACGAGAGATCTTGATCGTGCTCGAGGGCGGCGTGCGGATCGAGTTCGAGGACGGCAGCGACGTGACGCTCGGGGTCGGCGACCTCGCGACGATCCCAGCGGGCATGACGACGACGTGGCACGTGACCACGCCGTTCAAGGAGATGTGGGTCCTGGCGGAAGCCTGATCCGTTACGCCCGCGCCAAGACGCGCTTGGCGTCACCCACCGTGAACAAGCTCCCCGTGACGAGCACGAGGTCGCCCGGTCCGGCGGCCGCGCGGGCCGCGGCGATCGCATCGGCGACGGATGGCGACACCTCGACGGTGGTCGAGCTCGCGGCCCGCGCCACCTCATCGGGCTCGGCGCTCCGCACGCTGTCGTTGCGCGTCGCGTAGACGACGTCGGCGATCGAAGCGAGCGGTCGTACGACGCCCTCGACGTCTTTGTTGGCGCTCACCGCCAACACGACGTGCAGCGTGTCCCAGCGGAAGAACTCGCCGAGGGCGCCGGCGAGCGCCTCGGCGCCCGCCGGGTTGTGCGCGCCGTCCAAGGCCAGCGTCGGTTCGTGCCCGACCACCTCGAGCCGGCCGGGGGTGCGCAGCGCCGCGAGTCCCTCTCGCAGCACCGCCTCGTCGAGCGGCGCACCGGTGAACGCCTCGAACGCGACGGCGCCGGCGGCCGCGTTCCGCGCCGCGTATCGTCCGAAGACCGGCACGTACAGATCCTCGTAGGTCGCGAGCGGCGTTCGCAGCCCGAACGCCTGGCCGCCGACCGCGATGAGCGGGTCGAGCACCTCCCAGGCGTCCCCCTCCCACAGCAGCGTCGCGCCAACCTCGGCGCCGCGGGCGCGCAACACATCCGCCGCGACCGGGTCCTGATCGCGGATCGCCGCGACCTTCCCTTCCTTGATGATCCCCGCCTTCTCGCCGGCGATGTCGGCGAGCGTCGGGCCGAGCTCCGCCACGTGGTCCATGCCGATCGGCGTGATCACCGCGGCGTCGCTCGCGATCAGGTTGGTCGCATCCCACGAGCCACCCATCCCGACCTCGAACACACCGAGCTGCACGGGTTTGTCGGCGAACCACAGGAACGCCAGCCCGGTGATCGCCTCGAAGTACGTGAGCTGACCGAACCCGAGGCCGTCGATCATCTCCAGGTAGGGCTCGAGGTGCTCCCACTCCTCCACGAACATCGCGCGTGAGATGTCCCGGCCGCAGACGGAGAACCGCTCGGTCAGATCGACAAGGTGGGGCGAGAGGTACAGGCCGGTCGACAGGCCACTCGCGCACGCGACCGCGGCGGCAGCGCGCGCAGCGGTCGACTTCCCGTTCGTGCCGGTGACGTGGATCGTGGGGTACGTCCGCTCGGGATGGTCAAGGTAGTTGACCAACTCCCGGATCCGGTCGAGCGACGGGCCGGGCATGTGCTCCGGCTGCCGCGCGTCGAGATGGGCGACGGCCTCCTCGTAGCGCATCAGCCGGCTACCGACAGCTCTCCGAGCTCGACCTCCACGCTGCGCTCGGACGCCTCGACGAGCTCGAGCGACTCGATCGCGCCGGCTTCGGAGAGGTCGCCGCGCGCCAGCTCGAGCCGAGCCAGGTCGTCCGCCGGCGCACGCACCACGACGCGCTGGACCGGGACCTTGAGCGAGACCTTGGCGAGGGCCTTCTCCTTGCGCACCTCACGCAGCACCCAGGCCGTCGTGGCGAACACCTCGGGGTCGCCGTCGTCGGCAACAGCCAGCTCCTCCGGCTCCGGCCAGACGCTGCGGTGGATCGAGCCCTCCCGCCACCATGACCAGACCTCTTCGGTCACGTATGGGAGGAACGGCGCGAACGCGCGCAGCTGCACGTCGAGCGCCCGCCGCAGCGCCGCGACCGCGCTGGCCGCGCCGTCCCCGTCGCCGTACGCCCGCTGCTTCACCAGCTCGAGATAGAAGTCCGTGAAGCTCCAGAAGAACCGCTCGAGCAGATCGAGCGCGCGCGCGTGCTCGTAGCGGTCGAAGGCGGCGGTGGCCTCGTGGAGCACGCCGCGGAGCGTCGCGAGCATCGCGCGGTCGAGCGGCTCCGAAGGCTCCCCCGGGTCGGCCTCGAAGCTCAGCACGAACCGCGACGCGTTCAAGATCTTGATCGCGAGCCGGCGGCCCACCTTGATCTGCTGCTCGTCGATCGCGGCGTCGTAGCCGAGCCGTGCGCTCGCGGCCCAGTACCGCACCGCGTCCGACGAATGCCGCTCGAAGATCTCGGTCGGCACGACGACGTTGCCCTTCGACTTCGACATCTTCTTGCGGTCGGGGTCGAGGATGAACCCGCTGATCGCCGCGTTCGTGAACGGCAGCGAGTCGTGTTCCAGATGCGCGCGCAGCACCGTGTAGAAGAGCCACGTCCGGATGATGTCGTGCGCCTGTGGACGCAGATCCATCGGGAACAACCGCTGGAACAGGTCGGGGTCGACCTCCCACCCGCCGGCGATCTGCGGCGTGAGCGACGAGGTCGCCCACGTGTCCATGATGTCGGGGTCGCCCATGAAGCCGTTCGGCTGATCGCGCTGTTCGGCGCTGTAGCCCGGCGGCGTGTCGACCTGCGGATCGATCGGCAGCGACGACTCGTCGGCGGCGATCGGATCGTCGAGGTCGGGTTCGCCATCGGCGTCCAGCCGGTACCAGACCGGGAACGGCACGCCGAAGTACCGCTGCCGGCTGATCGCCCAGTCCTGATTCAACCCTTCCACCCAGGACGTGAAGCGCCCGCCCATGAACGCGGGGTGCCACGCGATCTGGTGACCCCGCTCGAGCAGGGCGTCCTTGAAACGAAGCAGTTGGACGAACCACTGGCGGCTGCTGATCACCTCGAGCGGGCGGTCACCCTTCTCGTAGAACTTCACGACGTGGCGAACCGGTTGGGGTTCGCCGATGAGCGCGCCGCTCTCGCGGAGCAACTCGGTGATCCGCCTGCCGCGCCTGCTTCGATGCCTTGCCGGTGAGCTCGGCCATCGCGGCGTTGGCCGCTTCGGGGTCGCGCGACTCCCAGCCCGGCTCGCCGAAGCGTCCGGGCGCGAGCGTGCCGTCGCGCCGCACCACGACGCGTGCGGGGAGCCCGAGCTCGCGCCACCATGTGACGTCGGTGATGTCGCCGAACGTGCAGATCATCGCGATGCCGGTCCCCTTCTCGGGGTCGGCGAGCTCGTGCGCGACCACCGGGACCGGCACGCGGAACAACGGCGTGAGCGCGGTCGTGCCGACCAACGAGGCGTGCCGCTCGTCCTCGGGGTGCGCGACGAGGGCCACGCACGCGGGGATCAGTTCTGGCCGCGACGTCTCGATCTCGATCGTCCCTGAGCCGTCCCCGCGATCGAACGCGATCCGGTAGTACAGGCCGTCCATCTCGCGGTCCTCGATCTCCGCCTGGGCGACGGCGCTGCGGAAATCGACGTCCCATAAGGTCGGCGCTTCCGCCTTGTAGGCGACGCCGGCGGCCAGCATCCGCAGGAACCCGATCTGCGAGATCCGCCGGGCACGCTCGCCGATCGTCGTGTACATGTACGTCCAGTCGACCGAGGCGCCGAGCCGACGGAACAGATCCTCGTACTCCTTCTCGTCTTCGATCGTCAGGCGCTCGCACAGATCGATGAAGTTCCCGCGCGACACCGGCACCGGTTCGTCGTTGGGCCGTTCGAGCGCCGACACGTCGAAGGTCGGGTCGTACGGAAGCGTGGGATCGCATCGCACGCCGAAGTAGTTCTGCACGCGGCGCTCGGTCGGCAGCCCGTTGTCATCCCACCCGATCGGATAGAAGATCTCGAACCCGCGCATCCGTTTGAACCGCGCCATCAGATCGGTGTGCGTGTAGCTCTCGACGTGGCCGAGATGCAGCGAGCCGCTCACG
This sequence comes from uncultured Actinomycetes bacterium, assembly GCA_963792215.1. Classification (GTDB taxonomy): domain Bacteria; phylum Actinomycetota; class UBA4738; order UBA4738; family HRBIN12; genus AC-51. Next base: position 317,097 of record CAWBVL010000001.1, on the reverse strand, counting down.
GTGGGGGGCGGCGTGTCGATCGCATAGATCTGCTCGCGGGTCTTCGTCCGGTCGAAGCGGTAGGTGCCCGAGGCTTCCCACCACTCACCCCACTTGGCCTCCAGACCGTCGAGCGATGGCTTCTCGGGCACCTGCATAGATGCCTGAGTGTACGGAACCACCGTGGCTCGTTGGCCGCCTAGACTCGCGCCGTGATCACGTGCGGAACCTGCGGCGCAAGCGCGCCCGACGGGTCGCAGTTCTGCCCGTCGTGCGGAACCCCCCTGGGCCGGCGCTGCCCGAACTGTGGCGCGTCGGTCACGGAGGACCAGCGGTTCTGTGCAACCTGCGGCACCGCGCTCGACGAGACGCCCACCGCCTCCGGGGCCGAACGCAAGCTCGTCACGGTCCTGTTCGCCGACGTCACCGGCTCGACCCAGCTCGGCGAACAGCTCGACCCAGAACAGCTCCGTGCTGTGATGGAGACGTACTTCACTGCGATGCGAGTCGAGATCGAGGCCGAGGGCGGCACGGTCGAGAAGTTCATCGGCGACGCCGTGATGGCGGCGTTCGGGGTGCCGGTCGCGCACGAGGACGACCCCGCTCGGGCGCTCCGCGCCGGTCTCCGCATGCTAGCGCGGCTCCCCGAGGTGAACCGCGAGCTCGAGCGTGAGCACAGCGTCAGCCTGCAGATCCGGATCGGCGTCCACGCCGGCGAGGTCCTCGCGACCGTCGATCCGAAACCGGGCGAGGCGATGGTCACCGGCGACCCCGTGAACGTCGCGGCGCGCCTACAGACCGCGGCGGAACCCGGTGAGCTTCTCGCGTCCGAGCGCACGGTCGCCGCGGCGCGCGTGTTCGTCGCGGAGGATCGCGGCTCGTTCGACCTGAAAGGGAAGTCCGAAGCCGTGCGCGCGTTCGCGGTACTGGAGGGATCCGGTGCACCGGCACGCGGCCTGCCCGGGTTCCACGCGCCGATGGTCGGGCGCGACAGCGAGCTCGATCTGCTGCAGAGCGTCTATGAGCGAGCGTCCAACGAGCGCAGGCCGCACCTCGTCACGATCTACGGCGAGGCCGGCGTCGGGAAGTCGCGCCTCACGCGTGAGTTCCTCGCGTGGTCGTCATCGCGGGAGCCGGAGCCGACGACCCTCGCCGGACGCTGCCTTCCGTACGGCGACGGCATCACCTACTGGCCGCTCGCCGAGATCTTGAAAGCGCACGCGAGCATCCTCGACTCCGACCCGACCGACCTCGCGATCGAGAAGGTGCGCAAGTCCGGACGTGATCTCTTCACGCTCGACCTCTCCCCCGATCCGGCGCGCGCCACGGCGGCGCTCGCCTACACGATCGGTCTGAAGGATCCGGACATCTCCTTCGCGGATCTCGATCCCAAGGACGTGCGCGCCGAGGTACACGCCGCCTGGCGTTCGTTCTTCACGGCGCTCGGCGAGCGGGGATCGGTCATCGTCGTGGTCGAAGACATCCACTGGGCCGACTCCGCATTGCTCGACCTCCTCGAGGAGTTGACCGACCGCGTCGCGGGTCCCGTCCTGTTCCTATGCCCGTCACGCCCCGATCTGACGGCGACGCGGCCCGGCTGGGGCGGCGGCCGGCGCAACACATCGTCGGTGGCCCTCGATCCGCTCACCGCGGAGGAGTCCGACGAGCTGATCCGCGCGCTGCTCGCGGTCGACGACCTGCCGCCCTCGGTGCACGACCGGATCCTCGAGCGCGCCGAAGGGAACCCGTTCTTCCTCGAAGAGATCGTCCGCCGACTGGTTGACGGCGGCCTGATCGAGCACATCGACGACCGCTGGCGCGCGACGGAGGGTATCGAGGAGGTGGAGATCCCCGACACGGTGCAGGGCGTCCTCGCCGCGCGGATCGACCTGCTCGACGCGACCGACAAGCGGATCGCGCAGGCGGCAGCCGTCGTCGGCCGCGTGTTCTGGCCGGGTCCGGTCGCGGGTCTGACGGGCGCCGAGCCGGGCGACCTCGACGAGGCGCTCCGTCGCCTCGAGGACCGCGAGCTGGTGCTCTCGCGCCCGGGTTCGTCGCTGGCAGGTCAGCCCGAGTACATCTTCAAGCACGTGCTCACGCGTGACGTCGCGTACGAGTCGCTCCCTCGTCGGGAGCGTCCGCCGGCGCACGCCACGGTCGCGGCGTGGCTCGAGCGAACCGCCGGCGATCGAGCCGTCGAGTTCGCCGAGGTGCTGGCATACCACTACGGAACCGCTGCCGGGCTCGAGCGCGACGCCGGCCTGTCGGCCGACCCGGCGCTCCGCCGGTCGGCACTCGAGTGGCTGCAGCGCGCTTCCGAAGACGCCCGACGCCGGTTCGTGGTCAAGAAGGCCGAGCGCCTGGCGGAGGAGGCGCTCGGATTCGCGATCGAGCCGCTCGAGCGCGTCGGCGCACTGACGACGCTCGCGGACGCATTCTTCACGGACTACATCGGCGACCTCGCGTGGCGGTACTTCCGCGAGGCGGCGATCCTGCGCGCATCGATCGATCCACCGGACGGACAGCTCGTGGCCTACCTCGCCGCTCGCGCGTGCGACATCACGATCCGCTGGCCGGGCTCGATGACGACGGTGCCCGCCGAAACGGAGGTCCGAGCGGTGCTCGACCTAGGGTTCGCGAACGTCCCGCCGGGCGACAGCGAGGAGCGGATCCGCCTGCTCGGGGTCCACGCAGGCTGGCTCTTCACCTTCCCGATGACGGAGGGCGTCGAGCCGGACGCATACGTGAAGGCGGGGCTCGAGGCGGCCGATATGGCGATCCGGCTCGGGATGTTCAACCTCGCGAGCGGCGTGCTGGACAACGCGGGGTCCGCTTGGGCCGCCACCGGCGACTACTCGAGGGTTCCGGGCCTGTGGGAGCGGCGACGTGAAGTGATCCCGAACGTGACGGACGCGTTCGAGATCGGCGATTTCTGGGCCATGGGGGGCTGGATGTGCTACGCGCTCGCCGACTACCCGGAGGCGCTCAGGTGCCTCGATGCAGGGCTCGACGCGATCGCGAGCATCGGGGCGAGCAACCTCGACGTCCACCTCAGGGCCTGGAAGATCGCCACGCTGCATCGTATCGGTGGATGGGACGAGGCGGTCGGGCTGTACGCGCACATCCGCGGCACGCTGGACGACCGCAGGGACCAGCCCCCGTACTTCGCCACCCACGCCTACGGAACGGCCGCGCAGATCTATACATCGCGGGGGGAAGCCGTCGCGAGCGATCAGATCGTGCAGATCCTCGCCCCGTTGATGTCGAAGGCATCCGCGCGTCTGTACCCCTGGCTGCTTCGACTGCACGTCCTGCGAGGCGAGCTCGACGCCGCTCGCGCGCTCGAGCGGCCCACTGCATGGCGCGTGCACGCGACCGAGGCCTACGAGGCCGAGAGCGAGCTCGCATGGGCGGTTCGGGATCGCAACGGAGCGGAGCTCGTCGACGAGATGCGCCGGCACGCCTCGGAGAACGGCGCTCCTTCGACCGAAGCCTTCGCCGAGCGGCTTGCGGGGCGGATGGCAGCGGCCGAGGGCGACCCCGCCGGGGCGCACGCCTCGCTCACGCGAGCGATCGATGTGTTCGAGCGTCTCGGCGCTCCGTGGGAGCGTGCACTGACCCTCGTCGACGTCGGGCGGTCCCAGGCGGCGTTAGGCGATGTCGACGCGGCACGGGCGTCGTGGACCGATGCGCGTGCGACGTTCGAGCGGCTCGGCGCGGTGCTGGACCTGACGACGGTGGACGCGCTACTGGCTGGGTGACGCCGTTCCCGACGCCGGCGACGCCGCCGTGAACGTCAGATCCACGGGACCGCCGGTCAGATGCAACGTCGAATGGGTCGCGTGATACGCCGTCGAGCCCTCGAGCGCGCGCAAGTACGCGGCCTCCGCCGCCATCACCTCGTGGGCGCACGCCCGTAGGGTCGAGCGGATCGGTCCGAACGAGATCGACCCGCCGATCGCTTGGAAGCTCGCCCCATAGCCGTTGCAGCCCGCCGACCCGCTGGCTTGGTCCCCCGAGAACGTCAGGTCGATGTGGATCCCGGCCGGAACGGCATGGACGAGCGTCGCGAGCGACGCGTCGTCCAACACCCAGTCGATGCCGAGGAGTCCGACGGGCTGTGCGGGCGACGAGTGCGTGCTCGGGATCGTGCACGCGGTTGTGCCGAGGAGGAACGTCGCTGCCGCACATGCGATCAGGCGGTGGAAAGCGAACGTTCGATCCCGTCCGGCCTGAGGATCGACCGAACGGCCGCCACGGAGCGACCGAGCGGCCGTTGACTTCGATGTCAGCCGTATCGTACGTTGCCTCATCCGTATACAGCCTCGCTATGGAGTACGACGTCCGGACTCGGCGGGAAGGCGAGGGAACGACGAGCTTGGAGAGGGCCGAAACGCATGGGCGACAGCACACGCGCGGAAGAGAAGGCGACCCAATTGGCTCCGCACGGCGAGCCGCCGGTCCGCCCGAACGTTGCGGAACTGTATCTGGTTCGGCATGGCACCACCACGTGGAACGTATCGAACCGGTACCGGGGCCGTCGCGACGTGCCACTCGACACGCAAGGGTGGGCTGATGCGTTAGGGGCCGGCCGGGAACTCGCGCCGCTCGGTATCCGCGCCGTCTATGCCGGACCGCTTCAAAGATGTATCGATACGGCCCGCGTGATCGCCGACGAGTGCGGGATATCCGAAGTCCGCATCGAGGACGGCTTGTACAACCTTGACTACGGTAGCTGGGAAGGCATGACGGCTGAGGAGGCCGCGGCGCACGACCCGAAGATGTTCGCACAGTACGTGTCGGCACCGTTCGAGACGGTATGCCCGAACGGCGAGAGCCTGCAGGACGCGCGCGACCGGATCATCGAGGCGCTCCGCTCGATCGGCGAGCACCACAAGGGGCAACGCGTCGCGGGGGTCACCCATGCCGTCATGATCCGGTTGCTGGCGGCGGCGCTCTTGGGCCGGCGCGGCGAAGGCTGGCGGATCCCAGTGGGGCGGGGTTCCCTCACCAAGCTCGAGGTGGAAGACGGCAACATCCGGCTCCTGAAGGAGCCGGATGGGGACGACGTCGACTGACCGTCCCGATCCCCCAGACATCGTTCATGCGTGGCATACGTCGCTGCCCGAGTCCCGCACCGTCCCGGAGCGATCGATGAACTCCCACGAATAGCTCGTCGCGTCGAGCGCCAGCTCGAGGACGCCGAACGCCTTGACCGCGACGTCGGCTCCCTCCTCGGGAGTTCCCAGCGACTTGCCTCCCGTTCCCACGATCATCTGACGGAGGTTCAACCCGTATACGTGGTCGCGACGTTCATAGACGTGGTGGTGGCCGGAGAGCACCATCTCTACGCCGAAGTTCGCCGCGGTCGTCGCGAATCCCTTCTGCCCCGGCTGGTGATAGAACACGATCTCACACGTATGTGCATCGGCGGTGAGATCGGCCGCGAGCCATTTCCGCTCTGCCGTGCAGCTCAGCCCCGGTTGCGAGCAGTTCGCATTGAGAGCCACGACGTGCCAACCGCCAACATCGAAACTGTAGTAGCCGCGCGTCGGATCGGTCGCCGACTGACCATATGGGGACAAGACGTTCGAGAAGTACTGGAAGTAGCCCGCCGCGCCTGGCGTGCCGTAGTCCTGGTCGCCCGGCACCGGTGCGAGTATCGGGTTGAAGGCGCCCCATGTCGGGTCATAGGAAGCGAGGAAGTTCTCGTACTCACCGTTCGGATACTGCTCGTCGCCCAGCGCGAGCACCTTCGCGGGGTTCATCGCGGCGATGAGTGCGGCCGTATCTTGCTGCGGGCGTCCGACGGCAGCTCTCGCGATGTCACCCGCGGCGGCGACGATGATCGGTGATGCATGAACCGGGGCCGGGCCTATGGTCATCGTCACCAGCATCAGCGCGACGGCGCTGACGAGTGCAGATACCAGGCGCGTTGTGCCCAACGTCATCAGCGCTGAGGATACGCGAGCGATCAGCCGTCCGGAATAGGCCGGGTGGCCATGCCCCGAGCGAAGGATGGAGGTAGTGGGCCGGCCGGTCGATGGTTTATCCTCTGTCGATGTCTGTTGTGAGCGAGCGACTTCCGAGGGTCGTGCACACGTCGGTGGTCCGGTCGGCACACAAGGGTGAGAGCCACGGAGGGGTCTTCCTCCTTGACCTGAACGACCGGTCCGTCGAACAGGTGCTCGATTGGAACGACGACTCGATCGATTGGGAAGGGCGCGGAGGCGACCGCGGACTCCGCGGGATCGCCTTCTACGGAGATCGCATCCTTTTGGCAGCGAGCGACGAGATCTTCATCTATGACAAGGGCTTCCGCCGCGAGAGCTCGCTGCGTAACCGGTACCTTCGCCACTGCCACGAGATCTTCGTCCTCGGCGACCGGCTGTTCGCGACCTCCACCGGATTCGACTCCATCCTAGAGATCGACCTGACAACGGGGTCGTTCGAGCGTGGCCATTGCGTGCGGTTCTCAGGGATGTGGCGCAATCGCCAGATCCGTCCGCGATTCACGATGCTGCGGCCGCGGCCCCGCTTGTCGACGTTCGACCCCAATGACGACGGCGGCCCTTCGCCCGCGGACACCTCGCACATCAACAACGTGCATGCCGACGGCACCGCGATCTACCTCTCCGGCATGGGCCTCGGCAATCTCTGGCGGATACAGGACTCGCGCCTGACGTCGTACGCGCGGATCCCCTACTGGACGCACAATGCGCAACCGTTCCGCGACGGCGTCCTCATGAACTGGTCTTCCAAAGACCAGGTCGCGCTCTTCAGCCGGCAGGGACGCCTGGTCCACGGCATCGACGTTCCGCGGTACGACCGTGCGAGCCTCGAGAACGCAGACCTGCCGAGGGATTTCGCGCGAGAGAGCTTCGCGCGGGGGCTGACGACGCTCGGCGACCGGTTCGTGGTCGGCGGGTCGTCGCCCTCCACGATCACCCTCTACGACCTAGACGACGAAAAGACGATCGAGGCCGTCAATGTCTCGATGGACGTGCGCAACTGTGTCCACGGGCTCGAGATCTGGCCCTTCGACTGACGGACCCAAGTTAGCGCGCGACCGGGTGGTCCTGACCGGGCGCGTTCTCCGTGCGCTCGAGCCACGCTTGCGCGTCGTCCTGCTCGTCGGCCTTCCGCCCGTTCGGCTCGGCCTGGGCTCCTGTCACGACTCCCGTCGGACGATCGGGTGAGAAGCCGCCGGCAGCGCCTTCGCTCTTCTTCTGCTTCTTCTTCTTCTTCTTCTTCGCTCCGGCCGGCTCCTGACGCGACCGTGGGTAGGCGGCACTCGCCCGCACCTTCGGAGCGTTGGTCACGATGCTTCCGAGCAAGCGAGCGCCCACCTGCTCCAGCTCCTCCCGCGCCCTGATCGCGTCCTCGCGCTTCACGGAGCGACCATCCGCCGCGATCACCACCCCGTCGACGGATCCAGCGATGACCAACGCATCGGCGACGCTGACCAGAGGCGCGGCATCGATGATGACGTAGTCGACGAGATCGCTGGCGCGCAGGAACTCGTCGATGGAGCCCGAGTGCAGAACGTCGATGTCCGCGCTCGATGAACGACCGCTCGCGAGGATCCAAAGATCGTGCACCCCCGAGGGCTGCAGCGCCATGCTGAGCGGGCTCTCTCCCGACAGGACCTCGCAGAAGCCCGGCGAAGATCGGAGCTGAAGCAAGCGTTCCACGCCGGGGCGTCGGAAGTCGGCAGATACAAGGATCGTCCGCTTCCCGGCTTGGCCCAGCGTCACCGCGAGGTTCGTTGCGACAACGCTCTTCACGTCCTCGGCGGCGGCGCTGGTCACCATCAGCGTCCTCCACGTCGAGGTCCCATGACCGATCATGAACAGGCGGGCTCGCAGCTTCCGGTACGCCTCCGCCGCAGGGCTCGCGGGGTCGGTCACCGTCACGACTTCGAGGCCATCGGACGTCTTGGGGATCGTCCCGAGGACCGGCGCAGCGAGCCACCCTTCCAGGTCGGTCGCCGGCCGCCAGCGATCTCCGCGTCGGCTGCGGAACAGCGCGATCACGATCCCGGCGAACAGTCCAAGCAAGAATCCCGCGAAGGCATCGATGGCAGGGACGGGGCTGGTCGGCGTTGACGGCGCGGTCGCGTCTTGGACGACCTGCGCCGGCGGCGCCGTCGCATCCGGAAGGGCTGCATTGAGTATGTCGGTGTACTGGCTCACCTGCGTGGAGTACCGGTCCAAGGCCGCGCGATCGGCTTGATGTCCGCCCGAGTTCGGAGGAGCGGCGGCGAGTCTCCGGTTGATCGCGTCGATGCGGTTGTTCAGCTGGTCGATCTTCGGCTGGATCGAGCTCTGAAGATCCTTATAGGCCTGAGCCTGCTGTTGCTCCTTGTAGCTCACGTAGCCGTGGGCGAACGCGTTCGCGCCGGTAGCGGCCAATGTCGCGGACGTGCTTGAGTACTTGAAATCGAGGACGTTGGCATCGCCAACGCCCCTGGACACCGTGAGGTGCTTGAGCAGCGTCGAGGGATCGATGCCGGAACCCATCACGCCCGCGGCCACGGTGGCCACATCGTTCGAGTGGGCAACGATCTCCTCGGTCGACAGCATCCCCGACGAACTCGACGAGCTCGACCCACCCGACGTGGGTGGGTTGATCTGGACGGTCGCCGTCGCCGTGTACGAGGGAGTTTTGACCAGCGCGTAGGTCAGTCCCAGGACGACGCCGATGATCGCCGCGGCGACGATCATCCACTTCTGCCGACGGACACCGGCCACGTAGGCGCCGATGTCCAGGTCGTCGGAAGGCTGTGGATTCGACATGCTCATCTCTCGGCACCCTATCGCTATCTCATCCGAACGATCCCGACCGATCCCGGCCGGCGCCTACACGGCGTCGCTACCCCGGAGGACCAGCGGAACCGTCCGGAGAAGGATCGACAGATCGAGGAAGAAGCCTCGTTCGGCCACGTACCGTATATCCAAGGGCACGCGCTCCTCTAGCGATAGAGCCGAACGGCCACATATCTGCCATAAGCCCGTAAGGCCCGGGGGGATCGACAAGACAAGCGTCATCGCCCCGGCGTAGAAATGCTCAAGCTCCCACCGCGCCAGGGGTCGTGGCCCCACGAGGCTCATGTCTCCCTTCAGGACGCAGAAGAGCTGTGGGAGTTCGTCGAGGCTCAATCGTCGAAGGATGCGCCCGACCGACGTGATCCTCGGGTCGGATCGGAGCTTCGCGAACTGGCTGAATTCCGCCTTGAGTTCGGGCTTCGCAGCGAGCAGCGCCTCGAGATCCCTCTTCGCCGACGCGTGCATCGTCCGGAATTTGATGACGGAAAGATCGTCGCCTCCTCTGCCGACGCGCTTATCCCGGAAGTGGAGCGGCCGACCGTCGGTAACAAGGATCGTCAGCGCGATGAACGCGTAGATCGGGAGCCAGAGCGGGCTCAGTGCCACCACGAACGCGATATCGAAGATCCGCTTGGACACCTCGTATAGAGGGCGCGGCTTGGTTTGCCGTGGCTCAGACCACGCCCCGTCGCGAACCTCTCTCTCCAGGTCGGGGACCCTCACTACCGTATCTGGGACCTCCAGGACCCAGTCAGGGTCGTCCGGGTCAGGTTGCATCGCAGGTCTCTGAGACATGGCGGTCATTTTCTGTCGCTCAAACGGGCTACGTCAAGTAGTGGGCGGAGTTCAGACTCAGGGGATCTAGGTAACTACACAGGGGTAGTTCGTTCCGTCCCCCGGCCGTCACCTGGGAGTTCAGTTATCCACGCCCGTACGGGGAGTCTGAATGCTTGCACATCGCTTCGATGTATTAGCCGGCCCGAGCGGCGCGCAAACGCTCGGATCGGGACCCCGATACGCGATGTTTGTTTCCGGAGATGTTCGGGAAGAACAGAAGGTTGAGCATCATCGCGCGGAAGCACCGACCTTTGGTACATCGACCCGCCGAATTACCCTCTGCTACGATTCGCGCTCCTCGACAAGGGTTTCACCCCCGATGACACCTTGAGAATGGCGAACCTCAGGCTCCCCAACCTCCTGTACATCGGCGCGGACAAGGCTGGCTCCACCAGCATCGGCGCGATCCTCGGCGACCATCCCGAGGTACACGTGACCCCCGCCAAGGACACGTACTACTTCACGACGGAGCACCACCGAGGGATCGAGTGGTACCGGCGTCAGTTCGTCCCTCAGCCTGGCGATCGAGTGGTGGCCGAGGTCTGCCACGACTACCTCTACGACGAAGACTGTGCGCAACGGATCCGTAAGGAGCTCGATGATGACGTCCGGGTGATCGTGTGTCTGCGAGATCCCATCGACCGAGCGGTGAGCTCATGGAAGCATCGCCGCAAGCACGGCTATACAGGTACGTTCGCCGAAGCAACGCAGGCATTCGCGGACATACTCGAGCACGGTGACTACGGGACACACCTTTCCCGCTGGTACGACGTGTTCGGCCCGGACCGGATCGTGGTCGTGATGTTCGACGATCTCGTTGCGGATGCCGCGGTCTTCGCTGCCTGTTTATACGATCGCCTCGGTCTCGCCCCTCACGACGTGAGCGAAGAGGTTCTCGAGCCACGTTTGACGGCGGCTGCTCCTCGGAATGGCGCCGCGGCCGCCGTCGCCAAGCAGGCAGCGATGGCGGTTCGCCACCTCGGTGGAGCGAAGATCGTTGGGCGCACGAAAGGGAATCCTGCCGTGCAGCGACTCCTCTATCGTGAGCTGCCGCGCGAAGCGGAGAGCGCGAACGTCGACGTGACGGGTCTCGAGAGTCGCTTCCGCCCCGAGATCGCCCTCTCGAGCCGCCTCACCGGCATCGACCTCCTGTCGGCATGGCCCCGCTACCGGTCACCGCTCGGATCGAACAGTCCACAGGACTCAGGAGCGGCCCGTGCCAAGTGACCCGCGCGTCCTCTACGTCGCCGGCTGGGGCCGTTCCGGCACGACGGTCGTCAATCGGCTCTTGGCGAGCCCCGACGTCATCGGGGTCGGGGAGCTGCGGTGGCTTTGGCGCCGCGGCGTGCTTGAGCGCCAGACCTGCAGCTGCGGCGAACCTTGGGATACCTGTGCCCTGTGGGAACCAGTCGTCGGCCGCCTCGCGAGCGAGGCGGGCGTCGATGCGATGACGCTCGCGGCGGAGCTCGACGCCCTTGGGCATCGCGCATCGGCCCCGCTGCGGCGCACGCTGGGCATCGATAACGCCAAGGACGCGGGGAGGTACGTTGCGTCGCTTCGGCGCCTCTACCAACAGATCGCGAACGTCTCAGGCGCGACCGCCATCGTCGACACATCGAAGCACGGCGGGTATGCGCTCCTCGCGAGGAGGACCAACCTCGACGTCACGATCCTGCACCTTGTCCGAGATCCGCGCGCGGTGGTCTGGAGTCACGGCCGGAAGCGGCACGTCCCCGACGGTGTCGTCGCGGGGAGCATGCCACCGCACTCCGCTCCCTACGTCGCCGTGCGATGGACGGCCCGCAACGCCTTCACCGACTTCGCGGTCAAACCGGATGTTCGCATCCGGTACGAGGACCTCGTGACCGCGCCCGATCAAGCTGTCGCACGGCTGCTCGCGACCATGGGGCTCACGCCGCGAGCCGGCGACCCTGTGACGCACGCGATCGCAGGCAACCTGAACCGATTCGACTCCCAGCCGCTGCGGCTGCGGTTGGACGACGAATGGATCCAGCGCCTCCCGCGAGAGCAACGGTTGATCACCACCGCGATCGCGCTTCCCTTCCTGCGGCGATATGGATACGAGGTCCATGGCTGACACCGCGATCGCGCCACGCACGTTCCAGGTGGAGGCTCCGTCTCCGGTGGTCCGTCCCGCCCCCGACGAACATGCCCACCGGTGGCTGATCTGGCTCTGCGGCGCCTACATCGCCGCCGTCTTCCTCGCTCGGTGGAACTACCCGGCGATCGCGGTGTCGGCTGTCTCGATCGCGATCTTCTTGGTGCGCGTGCTGGTGCTTCGGCGGATCGATCGGATCGGCTGGTTCGCGCTGATCTACCTGGCGGCGATCACCGTCTACGGCATCTTGGTCGGTGCGGCTCCGCCGATCAGGCAGATCCCGGCGTTCCTGGGATTCGAGGGCAGGATCTACATCTCGTTCCTTCCGCTGTTGGTCATCGCGACGGTGAACGTCAACCGAGCGGATCTGCTGGCGGTGCGCACGTTGATGCGATGGTGCGTCATTGGGGGCGCGGCGCTGCTGGGACTGTGGATGGTTGGGCTCCGCGGACCGCTCGGCAACGGAGGCAACTTCGCAGGTTTGACCTCCTCGCACCACGCCGCCGGCTTCCTCTTCGCCACCGCCGCGCTGGTGCTGCTCGTTCCGGCGTTCTACGAACGAACACGGCTCGACGTGATCGTCGGTATCGTCGCGCTTGGGATCGTTGTCGCCTCTGGATCGAGGACCACGCTGGCCGGCCTCCTGCTGGCGGCCGCGTATCTGATCATCAGCTCGCCGTCTCCGCGGAACCGAGCTCGGATGATCGCCGTTATCGCGGTCGGTCTGGTGGTCACGGCCATCCTCTCGGGTCGCGTCTTGACGACCGTTCGGTATCTGGGATCCACCGCGTTCCTCCAGGATGCCTCAGCGCAGTTCTCTCAGCCGGAGTCGCCCGAATCTGGAAAGTCGGTCACGATCGGTGTCGCTCCTGGGGCTTCCCTCGCAAACATCATCATCAGGTTCGGCGTGTGGCGCGCGAGCCTAGATGAGTTCGTGAAGAGCCCGCTGATCGGGATCGGCCCGTGGAGGCTCAACGACATCGATCGCCAAGAGGTCGGAACCCCGGGCATCGTCGTTGTGGCGACGCAGGGTGTCCAGGTGAACGGAAACGGCTTCGGGTCGCACAACCTCGTTCTGCAGGTGGCGGCCGAAACCGGGCTCATCGGCGTCTTCCTGCTCGCTGCGCCATGGGTCTTGATCGCCCAGCGGGTCCGCCGGAAAGGCGCCGTCACGCGCCCGACCCTCGCGTTGATCGCCCTGTGCGTCGGTACGCTCTTCACGAGCAACGCCATGATCTCCCCCGCGCTGTGCTTTCCTGTCTTCGTCTTCGTGATGGCGGCCGCGCGGCTCGAGCCCGAGCCCGATCTCGCGACCCCCTCACCCGAGCTCGTGACCGCATCCGATGAGCGATAGCCGCTCGAGCGTGCGCCTTGCACGACTGAAGCGCAGCAACGCGGTTGTGCTCGGCAACCGGGCCGTCGGTGCGGCGCTCCAGCTGGGGGTCGTCATCGTCGTCGCGCGCACGGCGGACGCAAGGACCCTCGGCGCGTACCTCGTGTTCTCTGCAGCCGTCAGGCTGATCGGCACCGCCGTCAGCTTCGGCGAACCCTGGGTGGCGCTGCGATCGATCCCACAAGCCGACGAGCTGGGTGACCCCGGGAAGAGCCGGATCTATTTCCTCGGAAGCGTTCGTGCGGTCACTCGGAACTTCTTGATCGCGATAGCCCTTGGAGTGCCCGGGGCGATCCTCGTGTTGGGGCGGGCGCACCTCGACGCCGAAACGGTCGCGCTCATCGTGCTCGGCGTGCTGGGGGTGGGCGGCTACGCCTACACCGATATCGGGGTGGACGGGCTCAAGGCACGAGGCATGATCCAACGGGGCCTCTTCCTCGACTTCTCGCTCACGCCGCTGTGCGTGATCGTGTGGGCGGTTGGCGTCAAGTTCACCGGCGGCTCCCCGGCCATCTTGGGCCTCGCGGCGGCGCAGACCGTCGGAGCCGTCGCGAGCGCGGTGATCAGCTTCGTCATGCTTCGTTGGATCATCGCCGACGCTTCGGTGACTTCGATCACGGAGGCGGCACCGTTCCCCCTCGGACCCGGTCCGAACGCCGAACGGTGCTGTCGTTCGGGTTCACGAGTCTGTTGACGACCGCGGCGCCGAGCCTTCCCCAGGTGATGCTGCCGCTCGTGATGTCGCTCGCCGACGTAGGCCGGGTCGGCGCGGCCATCCGGATCACGTCGGTACCCGGGGTGCTCGTCGTCGGGCTGTCCAGCGTGTTCGCGCCGCGGTTCGCCCGCCTCGCCATCACGGAAGACCGGACAGGACTGCATCAAGCGCTCCGGGAATCACAACGCTGGGTGATGGGGCTCTACATCCCGTTCGCGATCGCGTTCATCGTCCTGCCGGAGCACCTGGTCCCCATCCTCGGACCTGACTTCGCGCAGACGGCCTTGGCGCTGCGCATCCTCGGCATCGGGCAACTCGTCAACGCCCTCACCGGCCTCGCGCCGATGCTGCTCGCGATGTGCAACACGGAGGACTTCGTCGTCGCCGCCACGGGAGTGAGCGTCATCTTCATGGGTGGGGCGTCCCTCGCCCTCGGGGCCCGTTGGGGCGTCGTGGGGGCCGCGCTCGGCTACGCGGCCACGGTCGCCTGCCGGAACGTGATCATCTACATGAAGGCGGTGGGCGTCATCAGGAGCGGCGAGCTCGTTTCGGAGACGGCCGCCGCCGACCTCAAGGCCGCCCAGCCGGTCTCAACCGGAGCCGTTGGACCGGGCGATGGCTGACGGCGGTGCGCGCACCGCGACGGACCGGTCACGACCCGTGCCCGGATCGCGGCGAATGCGAAGGATCGAGCGTCCCGAACCGGTGGATCTGGGTCACCGGGATACCGCGTGGCGGCACGACCTTCGTCGGCAAGATCCTCAGCGCGCCGTTGTCGGTTGATTTCATCCACGAGCCGTTCAACCCGGACTGCTCGATCGAGGGGATGGAGCAGCTCTACGTCTACACGCGGGCCGGCCTTCCGAACGAGCCGGCGGTCGCCCAGGCGGTGCGGAGCCTCCGGGACTATCGCGCTCGGATCCGGACCGGCCATTACAAGAACGACCGCCGCCTCGCCCGGCTGATCAAGCCCTTCGTTGGCTCCCGGGGGCCGTTCTACTATCGCCTCGCTCGGTACAACCCTTGGCACGAGTTCTGCGTGGTCAAGGACCCCGTGGGGTGTCTCCTCACGGGATACCTGGTCGAGCGCTTCGACTTCAAGGGCCTCGTCGTGCTTCGCCATCCGATCGGGGTCGCGGACAGCTTCAGCCGGCTGACGATCGACGCGAACCGAGGACTCGCGGAGCTCCGCGGACAGCCCGGTTTCGTGTCGGACTTCCTCACCGACGAAGACAAGAAGCTCATCGGGACCACCTACGACGATCCGCGGATCGGCGGCGGCGGTGCTGTGGCGGATGCTCTGGCGCGGGCTTGGCCACCAGGCGACCGCGACGGGCACGCCGATCCACCGTCTGGAAGACCTGTCGGCGACGCCGGTCGACGCGTTCCGTCGCCTCTACGCCGATCTCTCGCTCCCGTGGTCAGCACGCGTCGAGCGGCTGATCGTCCATATGACGAGCGGCGAGGTCGCCGCGCCGAAGACCGAAGGCCCGGCCCGGCAGTTCGTCCGCGACAGCGCGCACATCACGGCAGCGACGGTGGAACGAACGCCGAAGGAGCAGCGCAAGCGCATCTACGAGTACTGCGGCGAGGTCAGCGAGCCCTGGTACGACGCCGACTCGTACAGCTTCTGAGGCGCCGACCCGACGGTTAGCCGCGAACGTCGTCGAGCGAACCCGGCGCGCCGATCTTCTCGAGCACGCCCGCGATCCCATCCCGGAAGGAGGCCACGCTGAAGCCCTCCGCCACCTCGCGGCACGTGTCGACGTCCCACGATGTCGGAAGCTCCGTCAACGCGCGAGCGAACGCCGCCGACGTTTGTTCGTCGACCAGCACCCCGGAACGACCCGGGATCGACCGAGTCTCTGGCGCCTCCGCGGTCGTACGCGAGAACAGGCGTGCCACACGCCATCGCCTCGACGTTCGTCATCCCGAAGTCCTCCACGCCGGGCGAGATCAACGCCCGCGCACCCCGGTAGAGCTCCCGCAGCTCCGCATCGCTCGGCCGCTCGACGAAGGTCACTCCCTCAGGCGCGGCCGGACGGAGTTCCTCGATCAGCGGCCCGCTGCCCGCCACCACGATCGGCACGCCTGCGAGCCGGGCCGCCTCGACCGCGATGTCGGGCCGTTTGTAGCCGACCGTTCGACCCGCGAACAGCACGTAGTCGTTGGACGGCGCCGCCGGTGATGTGGGTGGTGTATAGAAGGATGTGTCGACCGGTGGGTGCACGACCGTGCTCTCGGCCCCGTAGGCATAGGTGATGCGGCCGGCGATGAACGCCGAGTTCGCGATGAACGTATCGACCTTGCGCGACACGCGCCGATCGACCGCGCGGAGGGCGGCCGCAGCAGCCGGCCAGATCGGTCGAAGCGGCGCCGGGACGCGTGACCGCTCCTCCTGCCACGCCCAGGCGTAGCGCATCGGTGTGTGGCAATAGCTCACCACGTGCGGCCGGCCACCCGTGCGGACCGCGTTCACGCATGAATGGGAACTCGTGATCACGACGTCGAACCCCTCCA
The DNA here is from genome assembly GCA_963792215.1 of uncultured Actinomycetes bacterium. Lineage (GTDB taxonomy): Bacteria > Actinomycetota > UBA4738 > UBA4738 > HRBIN12 > AC-51. Next base: position 300,706 of record CAWBVL010000001.1, on the reverse strand, counting down.
GCGTGAGCGATGCCCAGGCCGCATGGAAGAGCAAGAGGAGTTCCTGCCAGTGCCGCTGCACGGTTGCGTTAAGGCCGAACCGGGGGACCCAGACCTCGCACCCTGGAAACACCCGGGCTGCGATCTCCGGCTTGGCTCCGAGCGTGAAGACCGCGTCTGGGCGCACCACCTCCGCGATGGCGGACGCGACCCGTTCGGACCCCGCGAGCTGCATCGTCCACTCGTGACAGAGCGCCACGCGCGCCCCGTCGAGCACGGAGCGCGTGTGTGGGCCGGAAGCCCCGCTCTGCACCTTCACCCAACGGACCGCGGTGGCGTCGACGCTCTTCCTGTCGTCGCGCACCGTGAAAGGGTCGCGGCCAGCCCGGTCTAGTGTCAACCGGCCGAACGTCTCGAGCCGATCGGAGACGAGCGAGCGGCTACGGCGCCGAGCCGGTGATGCGCCCGCACGAGCTGGAGGCGTTCAGGCACGCGGTGACGAGCGCCGCCAGCTGACCCTGCTGCCAGGTATTCCAGAAGTCCGCATGCAGGGTCTTCGGAGGGCCGCTCGAGAGCGTGTAGCCCCTGCCGTCATGGATCGGGTACCGCACATCCACCTCGAGCTTCGGCACCGATACGCCTGTGCAACGGCTTCCTCGGTCGAACGTGAGGTGCGACATGTGGTCCGGGCTGTCGAGGTCCGTGCCGTTCCAGCAGCTCGGGAATTCGATCGAAGCGCGCAAGAATCTATGGTGACACGTAGGAGGTGTTGCCCTCGCCGGGCCTACGCCGCAATGCCACGACGATCGCATCGACATCATCATGAGACCTTGCGGGAACGGAGCCACGTGTGCGGCGCCGCCGGTCCGGTAGTACATGCTCGCGACGGCGTTCTTGATGACATGACCACGCGGCCCGATGAGCGCGGGCACCCAATACCCCGCGGTATCCCCCGTCGCGCTGCACGTCGTCCCGCCGGCCAGCATCGACGCCAAGGTGGAGTCACCGTTCGTCGTCCTGTTCCCGAAGAACTCGTGCTCGTGCGCCGACACCCTTCCCGGGCTCACGATCGGATCCACCTGCCCGAAGTGGGCGATCTGGCAGTGGGTGAAGAAACCACCATGCCCGGGAATCCTGCGTGAGCGGGTTGTCCGACCAGCGACGAGGATACGAGGAGCATCACCAGTGCCATACCGAGTCTCTTCATACGTTCCCCCACCTCCGTGAAGCGTGCGCCGTCGGCTGCCCACGGCACGCCCATCTTCCGCTCCAACACTAGGTCGGCGGTTCAGGCGTCCGACTTAAGAAACGTCACAAGACTCAAACGCTCGCGCGCCGGCCGGCTCGGCGTTCCGTGCGTGATGGACTGCATCGCAGAACCCAAGGGGTGGCGTCAAAAAGTTGTGAACGCTGGCCGGCGAAAACGGTCAGGCGGTGCGCTGCTGACGCTCCCGCGACTTCTTCGTCTCGCGCGGCACGAGCGTCGGGTTCACGCCGGTCAGCACGACGTCACGGTCGACGACGCACTTGACGACGTCGTCGCGGGACGGCAGGTCGTACATCACCTCGAGCAGCACCTCTTCGAGGATCGCCCGCAGCCCGCGGGCGCCGGTGCCGCGCTTGAGCGCCTGGTCGGCGACCGCGTCGAGCGCGTCGTCGGTGAACTCGAGCTCGACGTCGTCGAACTGGAAGAACTTCTGGTACTGCTTCACGCAGCGCGTTCTTCGGCTCGAGAGGATGTCGATCAGCGCGTCCTTGTCGAGGTTGTGCACGGCGCCGATGACCGGCAGGCGGCCGACGAACTCGGGGATGAGCCCGAACTTCAGCAGGTCCTCGGGCAGCACCGTCGCGAACAGCTCGCCGATGTCCTTCTCGTCGCGGCTCTGGACGTCGGCGCCGAAGCCGACGCCCTTGCGGCCGATCGCGCGACTCGATGATCTTGTCGAGCCCGGCGAACGCGCCACCGCAGATGAACAGGATGTTCGTGGTGTCGATCTGGATGAACTCCTGGTGCGGGTGCTTGCGCCCGCCCTGCGGCGGCACCGAGGCGGTGCGTGCCCTCGAGGATCTTGAGCAGCGCCTGCTGCACGCCCTCGCCGGAGACGTCGCGCGTGATCGACGGGTTCTCGGCCTTGCGGGCGATCTTGTCGATCTCGTCGATGTAGATGATCCCGGTCTCGGCCTTCTTGACGTCGTAGTCGGCGGCCTGGATCAGCTTGAGCAGGATGTTCTCGACGTCCTCGCCGACGTAGCCGGCTTCGGTGAGCGCGGTGGCGTCGGCGATCGCGAACGGCACCTTCAGCATGCGCGCGAGCGTCTGCGCGAGCAGCGTCTTGCCGCAGCCGGTCGGGCCGATCAGCAGGATGTTCGACTTCTGCAGCTCGACGTCGGGGTCGCCGTACGCGCCGGCCTGCACCCGCTTGTAGTGGTTGTAGACCGCGACCGAGAGGATCTTCTTCGCCTGCTCCTGCCCGATGACGTAGTCGTTCAGGTACTCGTAGATCTCACGCGGGCTTGGGGAGCTCGTCGAAGTTGACCTCGGTGGTCTCGGCGAGCTCCTCCTCGATGATCTCGTTGCAGAGATCGATGCACTCGTCGCAGATGTAGACGCCGGGACCGGCGATCAGCTTCTTGACCTGCTTCTGGCTCTTCCCGCAGAACGAGCACTTCAGCAGGTCGCCGCCGTCACCGAACTTCGCCACGACCGTTGCCCTCTCGTGCCCTGCGGCGGTCGGCCGCGTCGGGCGATTATCACGCGCCGTTGGAGCTGACGCCAGCTACCTGCGCAGCGAGTCCGCGGCGGGTGATGACCTCGTCGACGATGCCGTACTCCTTGGCCTCGTCGGCACTCATGATGAAGTCGCGGTCGGTGTCCTTCGCGACCTTCTCGACCGGCTGGCCGGTGTGGTTGGCGAGGATCTCGTCGAGCAGCTCGCGCATGCGCACGATCTCCTTGGCCTGGATCTCGATGTCGACCGCCTGGCCCTGGCGCGCCACCGTGGGGCTGGTGGATCAGCACCCGGGCGTGCGGGAGGATGAAGCGCTTGCCCGGGCGCGCCGGCGGCGAGCAGCACCGCCGCCGCCGACGCCGCCTGAGCCCATGCAGATCGTCGACACGTCGGGCTTGATGTACTGCATCGTGTCGTAGATCGCGAACAGACGCGGTGATCTCGCCGCCGGGCGAGTTGATGTAGAGCGTGATGTCCTTGTCGGGGTCCTCGGACTCGAGGTGCAGCAGCTGGGCCATGATCAGGTTGGCGACCGTGTCGTCGATCGGCGTGCCGAGGAAGATGATGCGGTCCTTCAGGAGGCGCGAGTAGATGTCGTACGCGCGCTCGCCGCGGCTCGTCTGCTCGACGACGGTGGGGACGAGGTAGTCGTATACGGGCTGGATAGTCATGCCTGCTCCTCCGCCTCGTCGGCCGGCCGCGCGTCCTCCGCGGCAGCCTCGGGGCTCTCCTCAGTGATGTCGGCGCGCCCCACCAGGATGTCGAGCGCCTTCGAACGGATGATATCCCCGGCCAGCGTTACGACCTGCCCCGAACGGTCTAGCTGTTTGGCTAGTTCTTTGGGATCGCGGTCGTAGGCCTGCGCCATCTGGCCGATCTCGGCGCCGAGCTCCTCGGCGGTGACATCCAAGGATTCCGCCCGCGCAACGGCTTCGAGCACCAGGTCGGACCGGATCGCGCGCAACGCATGCTCCCGGCTGTCCTGCTGGAGCCGGTCGCGATCCCATCCCTGGATCTCGAGCATCTGGTCGAGCGTGAGGCCGTAGCGGGCCGCCTGTTGCTCGGCATGACGGACCCGGTGCTCCGTCTCGCCCTCGATCAGCGACTCGGGCAGATCGACGTCGATGTCATCGACCATCGCCTGCAGCACCCGGTCGCGCACGATGCCGTCGGCCTCACGGCTCTTCACCTCACGGAGCTTCTCGCGGAGGTCCTCACGGAGCTCGGCGATCGTGTCGAACTCCGACGCGGTCGCGGCGAACGCGTCATCGGGCTCCGGGAGCCGGAGCGCCTTCACGTCTTTGACGAGCGCCTTGAACGTCGCGGACCCCGCCAGCTCCTCACCGAAGCGCTCCGCGGGCAGGTCCTCGTCGAACTCGATGATGTCGCCCGGCTTCGCGCCGAGGATCTTCACGTCGAGCGTCTCGCCGAACTCGCCGGAGCCGACCGAATAGAGGTAGCCCTCGCGCGTCAGCTCGTCGATGGGCTCGCCGGCGCGGGAGGCGCTCAGGCTGAGCGTGACGAGGTCGGATTCCTGCGTGGGCCGCTCGACCGGCTCGAGCTCGGCGAACTGCCGCTGCAGCCGCTCGATCCAGGAGTCGATCTCCGCTTCCGTGGGCTCGGTGCTCGGCCGCATGACCTTGACGCCGGTGTACTGCGCTTCGGTCAGCTCCAGACGGGGCCGCACCTCCACCGTCGCGGTGAAGATGAATGCCTTGCCGGGCTCGAGCTGTTCGACGTCGACCTCGGGATCACCGATCGGCGCAAGCTCCTCGTCGGTGACGGCCTCGCGGAAGTAGTCGGGCACCAGCTGGTGCACGAACTCCTCCAGCACAACGTCGCGGCCGACCTGCGCGTCGATGATCGGCTTCGGCGCTTTGCCAGGACGGAACCCCGGGATCTTGATGTCACGCGCGATCGCGCGGTACGTGCGGTCCAGATCTTTGTCGACCTGGTCCGGCGGAACCTCGATCGTGAGCTTGACGGTGTGCTTCTCGGTGGTTTCGACGATGGTCTGCATCTCGCGACCCAGGCTACCGGACAAACCTGGCGGCGCGTCCCGAACCCGCAGGTAGGCTGCACGCCATGTACGAAGACGAGCTTGCGTTCGCGCACGGGCTCGCCGATGCCGCGGCGCGCATCGCACTGGATCATTTCGCAGACGACGGGCTCGAGATCCGGCACAAGGCCGACAAGACCCTGGTGACCGCCGCCGACACGGGCATCGAACGGATGGTCCGCGACCGGCTCGCGACGATGTTCCCCGGCGACCGGATCATGGGCGAGGAAGAGGGCGGCACCTGGGACGGCGCCGGTCGCGTGTGGATCGTCGATCCGATCGACGGCACAGCCAACTTCGCCCGGGCGATCCCGGTGTGGGCGACGCTGATCGCGCTGCAGGTCGACGGCGAGATCGTCCTCGGGCTCGCGAACGCGCCCGCGATGGGCGAGCGCTACGCGGCGGTCCGAGGCGGCGGCGCCACCATGAACGGCAAGCGCATCCAGGTGAGCCAGACCGCGCGTATGGGCGACGCACAGTTCCTCTATTCACAGCTCGACACGCTGCTCGCGAGCACGCGGAACCAAGCGGTGGTCGGGCTGGTGGTCGACAGCGCACGGGAGCGCGGCTTCGGCGATTACTGGGGACACCTACTGGTGGCGCGAGGCGCGGCGGAGATCTGCCTCGAGCCGTCGCTCGCCATCTGGGACTACGCGGCACTCGTGCCGATCGTCGAGGAGGCCGGCGGACGCGTGACGAACTTCGAGGGCGAGCCGCCGTCGCACAAGGGGCCGGTCCTCAGCACGAACGGCGTGATGCACGACGAGGTGCTGCGGCGGCTCGGCGACCGTTAGAGGTCGATCGACTCGCCGGCCTCGCCCACGTTCGCAAGCACCGCGTTGGCGGCGGCGACATCTTGCACGCCGACGCCGGTGAGGTCGCAGATCGTCAGCTGCGTCGAGGTCGTCCGGCCAGGCGCCTCGCCCGCGCAGACGGCGCCGATCTCCACCGCTCGGTCGGCGACGTCGAGCGCGTGCTGAAGCTCGCCCAGCCGACGGCACTGCTCCAGCGAATCGACGACGAGCACGTCGGCGCGACGCAGCAGCTCGGGGTCGAGCTCCTGCTTGCCGGCGCCGTCGGAGCCCACGGCGGTCAGATGCGTGCCCGGCGCGATCCACTCGGCGCGCACGAGCGGTTCGGTCGCGGCGGTGCACGTGATCACGACGTCGGCGCCATCGACCGCCGCCTCCACCGTCGCTGCGACCACGCCGCCCAGATCCACGGCGGCCGCCGCCGCGTGATCGCCGTTACGGCCCCACACGCGAACCGCGCCGACCTCGCGGACGCACCGCAACGCTTCCATCTGGCGTCTCGCCTGGATCCCCGTGCCGATCACGGCGACCACTGCGACGTCGTCGGGCGCGAGCGCGCGCGCGGCAACCCCGCCTGCGGCGCCGGTGCGCGTATCCGTGACGTAGCCGCCGTCGAGCAGGAACGCGACCGGCGCGCCCGTCGCCGCGTCGAAGACCAACACGAGGCCGTCGATCGCCGCTGGGTCGGTCCCATAGAACCCGCTCGCGACCTTGACCGCGTATGCAGGCGAGCCGTGGATGTGCCCGGCCTTCACGTGGATCTCGCCTCGTGCCTCGGGGACGTCGAGGTGGATCACCGCCGGAAGCTCCGCCTCCCCGCTGCTGTACGCGATGAACGCCGCCTCGACGGCCTCGATGCACACCGCCATCGGCAGCGCCGCGCGCACATCGGCCTCGCGCAGGATCCGGACCTTCGTCACGCGCGAAGCCTGGCGTCCAGGTGCCCGGCGGTCAACCGCACGGGCTTGAGCCGGACCACGCGACCGCATTAGCGTGGCGCCATGACGATCGAGCGGTTCGAGATGGAGCGCTACCAGTCCCGCTACTGGCACCTCGTCGACTACGACCTGTCGGAGTCAGGTGTGTCGCCGCTCACGATCGCGGAGCTCCTTGGGCCCGACGCCGCGGGGTTCGTCGACACACCGCTCGGCTATCCGCTCTCCGAGGGCTCCCCCGAGTCGCGCGCCGCGATCGCGCTGTGGTATCCGGAGGCCACGCCCGACCACGTGACGATGATGAACGGCGGTTCCGAGGCGAACCTCCTCACGGTGTGGTCGCTGCTCGAACCCGGCGATCGCCTCGCATTCATGGTCCCCAACTACTGCCAGGCACTCGGGCTCGGCCCGGTGTTCGCAGATGCCGTCGACACCTTCCGCCTCATCCGACAGGGCGATCGGTGGGGGCTCGACCGCGAGTCGCTGGACCGGGCCGTGGGCCCGCGAACGAAGGTCGTGATGGTCTGCAACCCGAACAACCCGACGGGCACGGTGCTCACCGGCGCCGAGATGGACGCGGTGGTCGACGTCGCGGCGCGCGCCGATGCGTGGATCGTCGCCGACGAGATCTACCGCGGCGCCGAGGTCGACACGGACGTGGCATCGCCGACCTTCTGGGGTCGCCACGACAAGGTGGTCGTGACCAGTGGTCTGTCGAAGGCGTTCGGGATGCCCGGCCTCCGCGTCGGATGGGCCGTCGCGCCGACCGACGTGATCGCGCGCATCTGGGACCGACACGACTACACGACCCTCACCCCCGGCGCGGTGAGCGACCGCTTGACCGCCGTCGCGATGGAGCCGACCCGGCGCGAGCAGATCCTCGCGCGGACGCGCGGGATCATCCGTGCCAACCTTCCTGAGCTCGAGGCGTGGCTCATGACCCAGCCGATGCTCCGCTACGTCCGGCCGGTCGCCGGCGCCATCTGTTTCACCGAGGTCGACCTACCGATGCCGACGCGCGAGGTCGTCGAGCGGATCCGACAGGACCGCAGCGTCCTGCTCGTGCCCGGCGAGATGTTCGGCATCGACAACGGCATCCGCTTCGGGTTCGGCTACGACATCCAGCACACGCTGAAGGGCCTCTCGCTGGCCGGCGAGACCCTCACCTCGTTGGCCTGACCCCCGGTCATCCTTGGCCCTCTTGCAGGGCGTACGCTCCCGGCACTACCTGCGGCGACGGGAGCCGGCATGCCAACTGACCAGAAGTCACGACGGAGGAGTGCGCGCGCCGAGGCGAAGCGCGAACTGATCGTGACCTGCGCGATGCGTCACTTCGCAGAGCACGGCTATCAGGGCGCCCGGATCGAGGACATGGCCGCCGAGCTCCAGATCGCGAAGGGCTCGGTCTTCCAGCACTACGGGTCGAAGGCCGGGTTGTTCCTCGAGTGCTACAAGCGCGCGGTCTCGATGCTGCCGGCGTGGCTCGACGCCCCCGACGACGTCAAGGGCGAGGGCTTCTTCTCGGTCGTCCGCTACTGGCTCGGGCGCACACAGCACCTCGTGGAAGAGGACTGGGTTCCCAACCGCGTGGTGTTGGTTGGCAATTACGGCACGGACCTCGAGCTGAAGCGGGAGCTGAATCGCTTCCTCGTCAGCGAGGATCCATACGGGACGCTCGACTTCGTCGAGTGGGGGCAGCAGCGCGGCGAGGTCCGGGCCGACCTCGACCTCGAGACGATCGTGTCGCTCGTCGACTGGACGTCGTTCGCCATCCAGGACGCGCTGGTGACCGAAGAGCTCGACCCTGGTCTGTTCCACCGGTGGCGGAGCCAGCCCGAGCGCCAGCGGATGCGGCTGGACCACTTCGCGGTGCTGCTCGAAAGCGCGATCGGGTCCGACCACGACGCGAGGGCTGCCGTCGCTGCCGCAGAGGTCGGTTAGTAGTCGCGGCGACGACGCAGCGCGTCGCAGGCGTCGTCCAGCGTGACGGTGCGCTTCCGGTAGTTGTAGAGCGCGAAGCGGTCGCACGTGGTCTCCGCCTGCGATTTCCGATGCCGCTGTTCCTTCAGGTACCAATGCATCCATTCGTGCAGGTAGAGGAAGCGCAGAACCTCGCGCGGCGCGCGGAACGTCACGCCCTCCGTGAGCCAGATGAACCGCATCCCCTTGCCCGGCCGGCGCTTCGCTCCATACGGGACGATCTCGCCGAACGGCAGGAACGGGTCCGGGATCTGGATCGTGATGCCTTTGTCGGCGAAGTCGGTCCAGGCGGACAGGTGCGGTTTGTCGCCTCGGTACCGCAGCGGGATCACCGCCAGGTTGTAGCCATCGGGGTGCGGGAACCCGGCGATCGCGCGCCGAACATCACCAACCGGCATGGTTGGGACCTTCGACGTGACGTCCATGGCCCACAGGCTACGGGCGTTCCGTTGTATCGCCGCTGCTACCCTCCGACCCCATGACACGGCTCCGTGACCTGGGCCTTTCGCTCGGCCAACTGCCGCCCGGGCCGCTGAACGCGATCACCGATGTCGTGGGGGTTCGCGTCGGTTCGGTGTCGCTGATCGAGGGCGACGGGCCGCTGATGGTAGGCCAAGGTCCGATCCGCACGGGCGTCACGGTCATCGTGCCGCACGAACGGATCGGGCTCTCCCCCGTCTTCGCCGGCACCCACACGCTCAACGGCAACGGCGAGATGACCGGCCTCGAGTGGGTTCGCGAGTCAGGCCAACTGACCACCGCGATCGGCATCACCAACACGCACTCGGTCGGCACGGTGCGCGACGCGCTCGTCGCGGCCGACATGGCGGAGCGCAACGCCCGCGGTTCGTTCTGGTCGCTCCCGGTCGTGGCGGAGACCTACGACGGCGCGCTGAACGACGTCAACGGGATGCACGTCACCACGGATCACGTCCACCAGGCGCTCGCGAACGCCTCCGACGGGCCGGTCGCCGAGGGCAACGTCGGCGGCGGCACCGGCATGATCTGCCACGAGTTCAAGGGCGGCACCGGCACGGCGTCCCGCGTCGTCGGCACCTGGCGCGTCGGCGCGCTGGTCCAGGCGAACTACGGCGACCGTGATCGCCTCGCGATCGACGGCGTCCCCGTCGGGCGCTCGATCCCTCGTTCGGTCGTGCCTTCGGCGTGGGACGAAGAGGAGGCCGTCGCGCGAGCCGGCGCCGGCTCGATCATCGTCGTGCTGGCGACCGATGCACCGCTGCTTCCCCATCAGCTGACGCGGCTCGCCCAGCGTGCTGGCCTTGGCATCGCGCGGATGGGCGGCAACGGCGGGCACTCGAGCGGCGACATCTTCCTCGCGTTCTCGACGGCGAACGCCGGCGCGCTGACCAGCTACAAGGCGGAGTCGGCGGGCGAGCCCCTGACGATCTCGATGCTGCACGACGGCGAGATCTCCGAGCTGTTCTGGGGCGCGATCGAGTCGACCGAGGAAGCGATCTGCAATGCGCTCGTGGCGGCACAGACGCTCACGGGCCGCGACGGGATCACGGCGTACGCCTTGCCGCACGACGCGCTGGTCGACGCGATGACGCGCTACGGCCGCGGTCCCGTCTAACCCGACGCGCTCAGCAGAAGAAGTCGTTGGCGTTCGTCTGCGTGGCCTGCGTCAGCGCTGCCCCCGCGGCGGCGAGGTCGGTCGCCGCGGCTCCCCCGTTGTTGTTCTGCAGGTCGGTGATCGCCTGGTTGACGCTGTCGCTCGCAGACTGCAGCTCGTTCTTCACCTCGGGCGAGGCCTCGCCGACGATGTTGGCCGCGTCCTGGACGGACTGGCTCGCTTGCTGCAGCTCGTCCTTTGCGGTCCCGAAGTTGAGCGACGCGGCCGACGTGACGGCGGCGGAGACGTGGTCCTGGGCCGACTGGATCGCGTTGTCGAAGTCGGTTTTGTTGACGCACGAGGGCGAGCCCGAGGCGGTCGGTGGCAGCGTCGCGGGCGGCGTCGAGGTTGTCGACGACGTGCTCGAGCACGCCACCAGGAGCATGAAGGGGATCGCGACCGCCGCCAGCCAACGTTGCATCGCCGCGATTCTCCTAGGTCGACCCCTGGCAGGCAACCCGAACCGTCTCCGCCCTGCGGTTGCACCCAAAGACATCCGTTGCGGCGGAGGCTCAATGACCCCTCTCCCCGACCGATATGTCTCGAGAGATGCCGAACCTCTATCTGATCCAGAAGACCGACAACACCGACGACGAGGTGTCGGCCGATTTCTACGAGCGCCAGGGAGACGACTGGGTCTTCCTCCTCGGCGGCTCGGAGGTCGCCCGCCTCCAGATCGAGAGCATCGTCTCGATCGCCAAAGCGCCCCGCGATCTCGCCTGAACGTCAGGTTTCGAACCGTTCGGGCTGGGCATCACTTCCCAGGCCTGTGCTGCAGGTCCCCCCTCTGCATAGGCCCCAAGGCCCCGTGGAGCTGCCCGCGCTCCACGGGGTCTTCTTCGTGGAGCGCAGCGGCGCCGGGAGGCGCCCTTCCTGGACTAGGAGGGCCGAACCGCGTCACGGCCGAGCCCGGTGACCCGGTAGACCTTCCGCTGGACGTGCTGCAGGAGGAGCAGGTCGACGAGACGCGCAATGTCGTCTTCGGCCACGCGGCGGCGAGGCCCCTTCGGGATCACGAGGTCGACCTCGTCCGCGTCGGCGACCGGCACCATCACCACCTCGCCGGATCCTTGGTCGAGGATCCACGCGAGGACATCCCGTTGTTCCGGATCAAGATCAACCATGCGCATCTTCCCGGTCGACTGCATCGGTCGCCACGCTTCGGCGCTCACGAGGCCATTACTTTCAGAGAACACGTCTGCTCGATCGAGCGTACGCACGTCACGTCGTGATCGTGTGTCGGCCACTCGGCCGTCGCCCCACCAGCGGTCTTGGGTTCGCACGCACAACGCGATACCGTGGGCGGCGATGGACCGAGCTCACCGTGCGGTTCCCGCGCGCAACGCGCGGCAATTGAGCCCGCCGGGCGTACGCACGCACCGATCCTGACAAAGGCTTCCTCGCTTCATCTCGTGAACCCTGAAAGAACACCGACGGCGCCAACTCGCGCGTCTGTGGGAACCCGGGTACGGTTGCGTTCACGACAAGGGGGGTCGCGGGTTGCGAAGGAAGTCGCTCATCGCAGCTGCGATCCTTGCCGACTTCCTGATCCTGTCGGTGGTGGCATCAACCCCTGCTTCGGCGGCGGACACCACGCCGCCCTCGACGCCCAAGAACCTGCGCGTCACGAACTCGTCGTCATCCGAGATCGACCTAGCGTGGGACGCCTCGAGCGACAACGTCGGCGTCACCGCGTACATCGTGGTCCGCGACGGCACCAGGCTCGCGCGCGTCACCGCGCCGACGACGACCTACCGCGACGCCTCGGTCGTCTCCGACACCACGTACACCTACCGCGTGCGGGCGCGTGACGCGGCCGGCAACCGGTCGAAGATCAGCCGCAAGCTGATCGCGACCGCGTCGAGCGACGTCGTGGTTGCCGCGGCGGGCGATGTCGCATGCGGCCCGGACGATCCGAACTATCACAACGGCACCGGCACCTCGACGGCGTGCCGCCAGCTCTACACCTCGAACCTCTTGGTCAACAGCGACTTCGATGCGGTGCTCGCGCTGGGAGACCTGCAGTACAACAGCGGCTCGTTGAGCGACTTCAACGAGGTGTACGACCCTTCGTGGGGCCGCGTGAAGTCGATCACGTACCCGGTGGTCGGGAACCACGAGTACGGGCAGTCGAACGCCTCGGGCTACTTCCAGTACTTCGGCACCCGCGCGGGTCCCGCCGGAAAGGGTTGGTACAGCTTCGACCTCGGGAGCTGGCACATGATCGCGATCAACTCGGAGTGCGATCGGATCGGCGGCTGCGGCACCGGCTCGGCCGAAGAGACGTGGTTGCGGAACGATCTCGCGGCGCATCCTGCCCAGTGCACGATCGCGATGTGGCACAAGGGCCGATACAGCTCGGGCCACGACGGCGACAACACCTTCATGCAGCCCATGTGGGCCGACCTCTCCAACGCCGGCGTTGAGATCCTGCTGAGCGGGCACAGCCACGACTACGAACGGTTCGCGCCGCAGGACGCCAGTGGGCATCTGGACATCAGCAACGGATTGCGGCAGTTCATCGTCGGAACCGGTGGCGCGTTCTTCACCGGGCTCGGCGACTCCCGTGACACCAACAGCCAGGCGTCGCAGAACACCACGTACGGGGTCCTTCAGCTGACCCTTCGCTCCGGCGCCTACGACTGGAAGTTCCTTCCGGAAGCAGGCAAGTCGTACTCGGATTCCGGCACGACGTCCTGCCATTGAGCCGGTCGCGGCGGCCGGTCGGGGCGGCGGGATTCGAACCCGCGACCTCGTGCTCCCAAAGCACGCGCGCTAGCCAGGCTGCGCTACGCCCCGTCTGACCAGCCTACCTGCAGAGGTTCGGCATCCGCGGGTACGCTCCGCACAGATGGAGGGAGCGCAGCAGCGACCGTCGACCAGTTATCACGTCGCGGTCGCCGTCCTCCTGGTCCTGATCCTCACGGCCGTGACGCTCATCGTGTCGATGGCCGTGCGGCCGGCACAGCAGTCGGCGATCGCCGAGGTTTCGACCATCCAAGAGCCGGCGCACTGCCACCCTGCCGTTCCGGGCAGCGTGTGCTTCGACAACGTCGTCCACAACGCCGGAGCGGCGGCGGCCAACTTCTTGTGCAACGTCTCGTCGACGGCGGCCGGTCAAGCGTCGTTCACGGCGGGGACGTCGTCGAGCACGATGGTGTACCTCCAGGCCGGCAACCAGGTGACCGTGCAGAGTGTGGTCACCCCGGTCGGCGGGGCGACAGGCGTCGGTCCGCCGCTGGTGACGTGCGCCGATATCCGCAACTAGATCTCGAACGCGCCGTCGCCCCAGGGGCGCACGCCGCCCGCGACATCCAGCACCCACCGGTCGGCGTCCCGGTCGACCGAGACTCGGAGGAACGACGGCCGTCCGACCTGCTCGCCCTGCGCGACGACGACGGACCCAGGCGTTTCGATCAGGCCGTGCATCGCGAGATAGGCGCCAAGCGGCCCGGCGGCTGAGCCGGTGGCCGGGTCCTCACCGATCGTCACGCCCTTGTCGAACATGCGAGCCCGAACGTCGCCGTCGCCTCTGATCGCGAAGAGATAGAGCGACTCGGCCTCGGCCTTCGCGCAGACCTCCGCACAGCCTCGCTCGTCTCGGACGGCGCGGCGGAGCGTTTCGTCGTCCCGAACGGCGACCATCGTGTGCCGGATGCCGGTCGAGACCGGGACGACCGGGAGATCTTCGACGAGGTCGTGCGGCTCGAGCCCGGCGGCGTCGGCCACGGCGTCTCGATCCGTCACCTCGCGTCCGACTTCCGGCGCGAGCTGCCGCATCGTCGCGGAGCCCGTCTCGAGATCGATCCCAACAGGGATCTCACCGGCAGCGCATCGCTGCACGGCTTGCGACCCGATCATCCCCTCGCGGGCGAGGGTGAACGCCGTGCCGAGCGTGGGATGCCCGGCGAACGGCAACTCCTCCTCGGGCGTGAAGATCCGCACGTCGTACCCGTCGGCGCGAACGGCGGTCACGAACGTCGTCTCGGAGAAGCCGATCTCGAGCGCGAGCGATTGCATCGTGACGGTGTCGAGATCGGCCGGCGCGTTCGGAACCACACACAGCTGATTGCCGCCGAACGGCGCGTCGGCGAACACGTCGACCAATCGGAACGGGATCCGCATCGGCCAGAGCCTAGCCGCGGGCTATGCTGGGCATCGATCCGCGGGTGTAGCTCAATGGCAGAGTTCCAGCCTTCCAAGCTGGCTATGCGGGTTCGATTCCCGTCACCCGCTCTCCCAGAACGACGGAGCCTCGGCAGTAGGCTCTGCCCTGGCCCCGGTAGCTCAGCCAGGACAGAGCAAGGGACTTCTAATCCCGAGGTCGCAGGTTCGAATCCTGCCCGGGGCGCCAACGAGCTGCGGCGTGTGCGCTACTTGTAGCGGAAGTACTGCCAGGGGCTCGTCGCGCCCAGGTGATCCGCGTCGCCCTTCCAATGGCCGCGCACGCGGTAGTGGTAGCCCTGGACCGCGCTCAGGTAGATCGCCGCGTCGCCGTCGTGCTCGAACGTGTAGGTCGCCTGCCCGAGCGGCCGCCACCGCCGCTTGCCGTGGTACTGGACGGTCGCCACCCAAGTCGACCCGGGGTGCGCCGGCTTCAGCTTCACGTAGAAGTAGGCGGTACAGCACTTGTAGGCGGTGTATCCGCCGTCGGTCGTGCCCTTCCCGATCATGTCGCTGTCGAATACCGCGTGCACCTGGACGGTCACGATGCCGCTGATGCTTCCCGACCGGTTGGTCGTCGGCGCGAACACCGCCCGGTACTTCGACTGCGCCGACGGCTGTACATCGAGTGTTGCGGCATGGTCACCGCCGACCGTGTCGGTCCCGACCGCCTTCCAACCGCTCGCGGTGTGTCGGTCGAAGCGCACCACCGAGGTCGACGCGCCACCATGCATCGTCGCGCGAAGCGTCGTGGTCGAGCCGTAGGTGATGATGGTGTTCGACACGGCCAACGACAGCGACGTCGGAAGCTTGCTGACGTCGACGTGCATCGTTGTGCTCGACGAGGTTTCGTGGGTGTCGTCTCCCGCGAACACGACGTGGTAGTCGAACGCGCCGGCGCTCGGCGGCACGTCCTTGAAGCTGAACGATCCGTCGGCCGCGACCTGGGTCGGTCCGAGGTCGAACGTGCCGGCCGGACCGGTCCGCTGTAGCGACACGGTGTCGTCCTGCAGGCAGCCACCGCCCGGGGTGTGGAACGAGCCGGTGATGTCGATCGCGTGGTCATACGGGACGGAGCCGGTTGAGGCGGATGCGTCGACCGAGGTCGACAGCTTCGCGCCGCCGGTGAGCTGCCGGAACAGCCACGCGCCGCCCGAAGTGCCGCCGACATCGGCATCGGCGATGTCGGTGGCGCCGTCCGCTGTCAGGTCGCCCGTCGAGGTCGCGGCGTCGCCGCCGGGCGACGCCGTGCCGGGGAAGATGCACGGCGCGCCGAGGCCGCCGCCGCTCTGCTGCAGATAGATCCGGAGCGACCCGTCGTTCCCGAAGGTTGCGAGGTCGGGAAGCCCATCGCCGTTGAGATCCGCGACCTCCTTCGCCGAGACGTCCGCGGCCGGCATCACTGAAAAGAAGGCGCCGAATCCACCGCTGCCGTCGGCGAGCGCCCAGGCAAGGTCGTCGGTGTCGGTCATCACGAGCAGGTCGTCGCTCCCGTCGTTGTTCAGGTCCGTCAGGACGACGCCCGTGACCGCCGTGATCTCGGGCGGCAGCGACACGTCGGTCTCGGTGAACGTGTGATCGGGCTGCTGGACGAAGACAGGGATCGAGCCGCTCAGCGTCCCGTCGAGCGCCCAGTCGTTCAGACCGTCCTGGTTCACGTCACCGACGGCGAGGCCACTCGTCGGCGCGTTCGACAGGAGCGCCGTCGCTGCTGCGAAGCCGCCCCCGGGCAATTGGGTGCGCAGCCGCACCTCGATCGGGTTCGTGTTCGGCCGCGTGAACAACAGATCGTCGCGTCCGTCGCCGTTCATGTCGGCGACCGCGAGCTTGATCACCGGGATCGGGCTCATGAAGTCCGACGCCGTGGCGGGGATGTCGCCCCCGCCGCTCGGCTCGAGGAAGACGTCGATCCTCGGGATCGGGGTGCCGACGCCATCGACGCCGTTCACGTCGGCGACAGCAAGATCCCCGAACCCGTCGTGGTTCAGGTCTCCGACCACCACCTGGTACGCGTCGCTCCGCGCCGTGGGCATCACCGCGAACGACGGGTCGCTAGGGAGCGGGTCGCTGAGCGGGCCGTCGAACACCGCAACCGTGTACGCGTCCGGTCCGGCGTCGGCGGCGCGCGCGACGATCAGGTCCGGAACGCCGTCGCCGGTGACATCACCGATCGCGGTCGACACGGCGGCCGGCCCCGAGCCGCCGACGAGATCCTTCGTCACGGCAGCGTTGGGGACGTTCGCGGAAGCCGCGACGGGCACGAGCAGGATCGAGATCGCCAGACCGACGATGGGGAGGCGTCGCATCGTTGCCCCAGGGTAACGGGCATATGGCGGCCCCGGAACGGGCGGAGGGAGGGGTCCGTTCGGCCTCGGCCGGAGTGATGCCTCCAGGGCCGTTCGTCAGAGCTTCGGGTAGACGTACCCGTAGCCCTGCACGCCGAGCGCCTTCGTCGATGCGGAGTACATCCGACTGCGGGGCAACTCGCACCGGATGCCGCACTTGCCGCAGGTGTACGCGGTGTGCCAGCGCGACGGGATCGACTGCCTATAGCCGCATTCCGAGCATGTCTCGAAGACGATCTCCGTCCAACAGGACATGCAGGCGAACTTCACGGCGTCGTCGCCGACGGGGCTCGGCATCATGCAGTCGGGACAGGTCAGGTAGGCCATCTGGGGTCAGGCATCGGTCAGATGACCGAAAACCTGAAGGACCCGCGCCCGCAACGCGTCGAGATCGTCGGCCAGGAGCGTCACATGGCCGAGCTTGCGCCCCGGGCGCGCCTGCTTGCCGTAGCTGTGAAGGTGTGCGCCGGGGATGGCCAAGATCGCTGCGGCGTCGGGCTCCTGCCCGATCACGTTGACCATCGCGACGTGGCCGCGGACGCCAACCTCACCGAGCGGCAGCCCGCACGCCGCTCGGAGGTGGTTCTCGAACTGGCTCGTCTCGGCGCCCTCGATCGTCCAGTGACCCGAGTTGTGGACGCGCGGCGCCATCTCGTTGCCGAGGAGCGTTCCCCCCGTCTGGAACAGCTCGATCGCGAACACGCCGACGTAGTCGAGTTGTTCGGCCACCGCTCGAGCGTGCGCCTCGGCCGCAGCCTGAAGGTCGTCTGTTAGATCAGGCGCCGGCGCGTATGAGACGCGAAGGATGCCTTCGCGATGATGGTTCTCCACGAGCGGGTAACAGCGAAGCTCGCCGTCCGCGGCGCGGACCGCAACGATCGATAACTCGCGGTCGAACGGCACGAACGCCTCGAGGATCGACGGAACCTCGCCGACCGCTCGCCACGCGTCCGCTGCGAGCTCCGGGCTCCGCAGGACGGCTTGGCCCTTGCCGTCGTAGCCGAAGCGTCTGCTCTTCAGCACCGCCGGCAGGCCGACCGCCTCGACGGCGGTCGCGAGCGACGCCGGATCGTCGACCGCGGCGAAGGTCGGCACCGGGAGGCCGACGTCGGTGAACAACGTCTTCTCGGCGATCCGATCTTGCGCGGCCTCGAGCGCTCCTGGCGGTGGCAGCACCGGCGGCCCGCCAAGCGCACGCATCGCGTCAACGGGCACGTTCTCGAACTCATACGTGACGACATCGGCGCCGTCGACCAAGAGCGCCAGCGCGCTGGGGTCGTCGTAGGCGCCGACGATCGCGGGACCGACCTGCGCCGCGGGAGAATCGGCAGCGGGATCGAGCGTCACGCACGCGACGCCGAGCCGCTCCCCCGCCTGCACCAGCATCCGGCCGAGCTGGCCGCCGCCAACGATCGCGACCCGCACCGCGTTACCCGGCGGGATCCGGGTTGTCGAGCACGGTCTGCGTCTGCGCCGACCGGAACGCGCGCAGCCGCTCGCGCACACCGTCGTCGTGCAACGCGACGATCGACGCCGCGAGCAGCGCCGCGTTCACGGCGCCCGCACGCCCGATCGCGAGCGTGCCCACCGGCACGCCGGCCGGCATCTGCGCGATCGACAGCAGCGAGTCCATCCCCTTGAGCGCGTGCGACTCGACCGGCACGCCGAGCACCGGCAGATGCGTGTGTGCGGCCGTCATGCCCGGGAGATGTGCGGCCCCGCCGGCGCCGGCGATCAACACCTGGAGCCCGCGATCGACTGCGCCCGAGGCATACTCGGCCATCAGGTCGGGCGTGCGGTGCGCCGACACCACGCGCGTCTCATACACGACGCCGAGCTCATCGAGGGTGGTGCAGGCGTGCTGCATCGTCTCCCAGTCCGACCGGGAACCCATGATCACGCCGACGACGGGCTGCGCCATGCGCGGAGTCTACGGTTCGGCGTCGCCGTCGTGATCGTCACCACCGGTCCCGTCCTCGATCACTTCGGCAGCGACCTCGAGCCCGTCCTTCGGGGCGACGACCACCTCATACGGCTTCGAGTACTCGAGGATCGCCGCCTGGATCACTCCCGCCACCGGCAGCGCCAGGAACGCGGCGAGCAGGCCGCCGAGGGCGCCGCCGATCAGCGCCGCCGCGAACGCGACCGCGGGATGCAAGGACATCGTCCTCGCGGTTAGTCGAGGGCTGAGGACGTAGTTCTCGAGCTGCTGATACACGACGATGTACCCGGCGGCCCAGATGCCGGCGGACGTCGCGGTCAGAAACGCGACGAGTATCGGCAGCGCACCACCGATATACGTGCCGACGATCGGGATGAACTCGGCGACGATCCCCTCGAAGATCGCGAGCGGCGCTGCGAACGGCACGCCATTGGCGCGCAACACGATGTACATCCCGGTTCCGTTGATCACCGCGAGGAGCAGCCGGGAATAGAAGTAGCCGCCGGTCTGGATGATGGCGTGCTCCCAGACGAACAGCAGGCGCTCCTGCCGGGCCGGCGGGGTCATCGACAAGATCGCCCGGCGGAGCCTCGGGCCCTCTGCAACGAAGTAGAACGTGAACAGTCCCACCGTGGCCACTTTGAACAATGCGCCCAGGATGCTCGTCGCAACGCCGAGGATCAGCCCACCCGCGATGCCCTGCGCTGCGGCGATCACCTTGTCCGAGTTGGCCTGGAGCTCTTGGATCAGATGCTCGCTCGACACGTCGATGTGGATGATCCGCAACCATCCCGTGAACCGGTCGACGAGCTGGGGAGCGCTCTCGACCAGTTGTTTGAACCCGGTGACGACCGCGGGGATGATCAGCGCGAGCAGGAACACACCCGTCAAGAACACGAGCGCGAGCATCAGACCGGTCGCCGCGCCACGCTTCCATCCCTTGTTCACGAGCCACTGCACGGCGGGCTCGAGCGCGAACGACAGGAACAGCGACATGAAGATGATCGTGAGGAAGCTCGACAATTCGTGCGTCAGCCACCGGATCGCGAGCACCGCGAGCGCGGCCGCGACGAGCACGAAGAACAGCCGCCGGCCACCGAGCTTGAGAACCTCCGGGAGCCAAGGCAGCCGCGGCGACTCGGAGTCGGACCGGGCGTCGCTCACGGGCGGAGGCTACCCCGCCTCCCGGGGCAACACACGTACCTGTCCGCGATGACTATCGCGTGATGGCCTCGGCCATCTCCTCGAAGTTCTCGACGTAGCGATCCGCGTCCGCGTCGCTCATCACGATCGACGTGGTCCAGCTCTCCCACTTCGAGCCGGGACTCTTGAACACCCCGCGGTTGAGCTGCCACAGCCACGCGAGCTGCGGGATGCGGTCGTCGATCTTCCACAGGTCGCGGTACTCGTGGATCGGCGTCTCGCTCCAGTCGATCGAGCCCTTGGCGCCGAGCGTCTTCATCGATGCCGGCAGATGGTAGCGGGCGATCACGTCGTCGCAGCGGTGCAAGATCGTGTTGATCTCATCCAGGCGTGCGTACGCGTCCTTCGTCAGGACCTCCTCGAGGTTGACCCTTGCCGCCGCCATCGTGAGCGGGTTCCCGTTGAACGTGCCCACCTGATGCAGCTCGTCGGCGATCACCAGGCGCATCGCGTCCTCGGTGCCGCCGATCGCGCCGCACGGCAGCCCTGCGCCGAGCGCCTTCGCGAACGCGACCAGGTCCGGCTGCACGCCGAACACCTCGATCGCGCCGCCCCAGCCGACCGCGAACCCGGTCTTCACCTCGTCGAACGCGAGCATCGCGCCGTGGGTGTGGCAGAGCTCCTTGAGGCCCTCGAGGTAACCGGCGTCGGGGAGCACGACGCCGCAGTTGGACATCACCGGCTCGATGATCATCCCCGCGATCTCGTCGCTGCGCTCCGCGAACAGCTTCTGCGCGGCCTCGAGGTCGTTGAACGGTACGTTGACCGTCCAGTCGGTGGTCCCGGGGATCATCCCGGCGGTCTGCGGCACGGAGTGCGGCCGCGTGCGCGGGCCGGCGTCCTTCTCGTCAGGGAACACGCTCACCATCAGCGCATCGTGGTGCCCGTGGTAGGTGCCCTCGATCTTCACCAGCAGATCGCGGCCGGTCGTCGCGCGCATGATCCGCACCGCGTCGAGCGTCGCCTCGGTGCCCGAGTTCCCGAACCGCCAGAACGGCATGCCGGTGCGCTCGGTCAGCTGCTCGGCTACCGGCAGGGCGTCCTCGGTCGGCTGGGCGAAATGCGTGCCGAGCGCGACGCGCGTCCGCACCGCCTCGACGATCTTTGGGTGGGCATGGCCCATCACCATCACGCCGTAGCCGTTGTGGAAGTCGACGTATTCGTTGCCGTCGATGTCCCACACGTGTGAGCCCTCGCCCCGGTCCACGTAGATCGGGTGCGGCGGCCAGCTCTGCCACGACGACGAGACACCGCCGGGCAGGTGCGCCTTCGCGGTCTCGCGGTAGCTGAGGCTCTTCGCGTGCTTGCGGTCAAGCGCTTCGGTCTCGCGCCTGGTCAGCTCCTCGACGAGGCCGAGGTCGATCTGGATCGTGTCGCTCATGGCTGAACCCTCCGGACGAAGGCCACCTGCGGTCGCCGCCAGCCTACGAAGTGACCGCGGCTGCGAACTCCTCGAAGTTCGCGATGTAGCGCGACGCGTCGTCCTCCGTGTGCGCGACCGACAGCGTCCAGGTCTCCTGCTTGGTCCAGGGCGACTTGAACACGCCACGGTTCTGCTGGAAGAGCCACGCGAGGTAGCTGATCCGCTCGTCGATGCCGACCGCGTCGCGGTATTCGCGGACGGGCTGGCTCGAGTAGATCACCGAGCCCTTCGCGCCGAGCCCCGTGACGTAGCACGGCAACTCGTACTTCTCGACGACGACGTTCAGCCCGTCCTTCATCACCTTGTCGATCCGGTTGAAGTGCTCGTAGACCTCGGGCACGAGGACCTCCGTCAGCGTGGCTCGCGACGCGGCCATGGTGAGCGGGTTGCCGTTGAACGTGCCGGCCATGTCGTACTCGCCGCGGATCACAGGGCCGTAGAGGTCCTCGGTCGACCCGATCGCGCCGCAGGGCGTGCCGCCGCCGATCGCCTTCGCGAGGCAGATCACGTCGGGCACCACGCCGAACGCCTCGACCGCGCCGCCGTAGGTGAGGGTGGCACCCGTCTTCACCTCGTCGAACGCGAGGTAGGCGCCGTTCTCGTGACAGAGATCCTTGAGGCCCTGCAGGTAGCCGGGCTCCGGCAGGATCACGCCACAGTTCATCATCGCGGGCTCAACGATCATGCCGGCGATCTTGCCGGGGTTCTCGTCGAAGGCGCGCTTGGCCTCGGCGAGATCGTTGAACGGCACGACACGCACGAGGTCGGCGAACGCCTGCGGGATGCCCATGGCCTGTGGCACCGTGACCGGGTGCTCGCGCGGCCCGATCTCGGAGCGGTCGGGCGCGACACTGAACATGATCGAGTCATGGTGGCCGTGGTACGAGCCCTCGATCTTGATCAGCATGTCGCGGCCGGTGTTGGCGCGCATCAGGCGGAGCGCCTCGAGCGTCGCTTCGGTGCCCGAGTTCGCGAAGCGCCAGAGCGGGAGCTTGAACCGGTCGGTCAGGTTCTGGCCGATCACGTCGAGGTCCTTCGTCGGCTGGGCGAAGTGCGTGCCGCGGTCGGCCGCGTGCTTGATCGCCTCGACGATCGTCGGGTTCGCGTGCCCCACCACCATCGCGCCGTAGCCGAGGTGGAAGTCGATGTACTCGTTACCGTCGATGTCCCAGATGCGGGAGCCCTTGCCGCGGTCGATGAAGATCGCGTGCGGCGGCGAGTCCTGCCAGCTCGAGGCGACACCTCCGGCCACGTGACGGTTTGCGATCTCGCGATACGCGATGGACTCCTTGTGCCGTGGCTCGAGCACCGCCTCTTCTGTGGCGATCAGCTCGTCGATCTTGCCGAGGTCGAACTCGGTCGTTGCCATGGGTGGTTGTCGCCTCCTGCGGCCGCCCGGGTCGATAAGCGTTTGAACGGCCGTTCAAGATTCTGCCGGATGGAGGGCTAGGAAGGCAAGTCTCAGCCCCTGAAGGCCGGTCAGGCAGATCGCCGTTGGTATCGTGAGCAGGCACGACGCGATCGTGCGCATGGCGGCCGTAGCTCAGCTGGTTAGAGCGTCTGGTTGTGGTCCAGAAGGTCGCGGGTTCGAGCCCCGTCGGTCGCCCTTCAAGCCTCCCCCTCCCTCCAGCCGATACCTGTTTCCGGGGATACGCACCGAGGGGGTATCGCGATGGATGACGAGTTCGACCCGCTGCGCCTGCTCGCGGGGCTCCGTTCGCACGGGGTCTCCTACGTCTTGGTCGGGGGCCTGGCCTCGGCCGCCCGCGGATCCACGATCACGCTCGACGACGTGGACATCGTGATCCCGCCGGCGGATGACGAGAACCTGGGGAACCTCGGTCTGGCGCTCGCGAACCTGGGCGCCGAGCCGATCGGCGCGGACGACGCGCACCGAAGCTCGTACCTGACGGCTGCCGGGCAACTCGACGTGATCGAACTCGGCGAGGCCTACGACGGCCTTGCGGAGCGCGCCACTACCGAGGACCTCGGCAACGGCGTGGTCGCGCGCGTGGCCTCGACCGCCGATCTGATGGAGCTCAAGCGTGCCTCCGGGGACCTGGTCGGGGCGGCGCACCTGGCCGCGCTCGCGCACGTCGACGACGATCCGGACCTGAGCGAGGAAGAGCACGACGCGGACGCACAGGAGCCGACCGGTCCGAAGTGGTTCCAGAAGATGATGAGCACGTTCGAAGACGTCGACACCTACCTGAACAAGGTGGTCTACGGCGACGATCACGCACGCTGAATCACTCGAGGCCCGCACTCGGTAAGCTGCGGCGGGCCTCTAGCTCAATCCGGCAGAGCAACGGACTCTTAATCCGCAGGTTCGGGGTTCGAATCCCCGGGGGCCCACTCCTCCGACCAACGAAGTATGCGCTTGGCTTCGCGCTCCCGCACGGATCTCCGCAACGTCCCCTCCCTGCAGAGACCCTCGGCCCTGCCTCGCGGCGGCGTGCGCCGCTACGTTCTTGGGTGACAGAGGAAGGAGGGCGCCATGCCACCCAGCTGTCCCATCTGGCTCCATGACGCATGGCGATGCACCACCGGAAGCCTCGCCACCGGGCGCGTCGCCGCCCGCCCAACGGCACCGAC
Source organism: uncultured Actinomycetes bacterium (assembly GCA_963792215.1). Lineage (GTDB taxonomy): Bacteria > Actinomycetota > UBA4738 > UBA4738 > HRBIN12 > AC-51. The sequence continues at coordinate 276,907 of CAWBVL010000001.1, read as the reverse complement.
CCGCCGAACACGCAACCGACTCGCACTGAATGGCTCATCGCATCGGCGATCGTCGTGATGGCGCTGCTCCTGGTCTTGCTCTTCATCGGGCCGCCGCACGTCTTGTGAAACGCCCGCGCCTTCGCCCGTTCCGCGGGGAACGCATCATCTCGCCGTGTTCCGGGTAGAGAGGTCTGGATGCGGATCCGTCGTCGCGCACGCCTTGACCCGTCGCAGATCAGCGACCGCCGCGGCATGTCCGGGGGCGCCCCGCTCGCGGTCGGGGGTGGCGCGATCGGCCTCATCGTGGCGGTCGTGCTGCTGCTGTTGAACGGTGGGATCGGCGGCGGTTCGTCGAGCGGAGCGGCCCCTTCGAGCGACCTGTCCGCGTGCCGCACCGGCGCCGATGCCCAACAGAGTCAGGACTGCACGGTCGTCGCGTATGTGAACAGCATCCAGGACTACTGGTCGCATACGCTCCCGAACTACACGACGGCGCGAACGGTTCTGTTCACGGATCGGACGCAGACGGCCTGCGGGACCGCGACGACCGCGATCGGCCCGTTCTACTGCCCTGCCGATCAGCACGTCTACATCGATCTGGGGTTCTTCCAGGAGCTCACGAACCGGTTCGGCGCCTCGGGCGGTCCGCTCGCGCAGGCGTACGTTCTCGCGCACGAGTACGGCCATCACGTCCAAGACCTGCAGGGCACGATCGACCGAGGCGGTGCGAACAGCGAGGGTCCGCAGAGCGCGTCCGTCCGTCTCGAGCTGCAGGCGGACTGTTACGCCGGCGTGTGGGCCGCGAACGCGGTGCAGACCGGGTTCATCACCAGGATCACCGACCAGGACGTGGCCGACGCGCTCTCCGCCGCCGCGGCGGTCGGGGACGACCGGCTGCAACAGGAGTTCCAGGGGAAGGTCAACCCCGAGACGTGGACGCACGGCTCATCCGAGGAACGACAGCACTGGTTCTCGACCGGGTATCAGGCAGGCGCCCCCGGCGCGTGCGACACGTTCAGCGGCTCGATCTAACCGGCGCCCGCCGTGGGAAGCGACCGCCAGCACAACAGATGGTCGCGATGCTGCGTGACGACCAGCGTGTCCGCGTTGCACGTGCCGAAGCGGTGTTCGTCCGCCGGTCCCACGTTCTGGACGAATACGTTCGACGCCGGATCTGCACACGACAGCGTCCGTCTCACGCCGGTCGCGGTGATCGTTCCACAGTGCACCGTCGGGAACGGAGAGAGCGCCGAGAGCTTCGCGTGCGTCACCGTGCGAAGACCGTCGCCGGTGCGCGGGATCGGGCCGGTCTGCCGCCCGGCGTGCGAGACGAGCCCTGGTGGGGGAAGCAACGCGACCGCGTTCGGGGCGGACGGGTCTCGAGTGAACGCGAGCGCTCCGATCACGACGATCGCCGCGGCGGCCGCGATCGCCACGAGGCGTCGCACATGGCGACGCTTCGGGGCGCGGCGGATCTGGCGGACCGGCGCGTCGGGCAGGAGGTCAACCTGGTACCTCGCGAGGAGCGCGGCCTCGAAGGGATGCGCCGACGGAAAGGACGTGCTTCCCGCGTGCGTCTCGCAGAGCGGCCGGAGCCGCGTGCGTTCGCCGGACGAGTCGCGTTCCACGACGGCCGCGGGCTCGCCGGTCCCCCCGCTCAGGCACGTGACGCAGACGAGGCGGAGGCGCGTCGGGTATGCCGCTGCGGCGCGGTATCCGCGACTGTGCTCGACCAGCCGTCCCCACAGCGACACCTGGCCGATCGCGGCGCCGGCGATCCGACCGAGGCGGGCGAGCTCGTTGGGGTCGGCCGCCGCGTAGATGCCGCACGAGCACCGCGCGCCGGGGGCGTCATGGCGCTTGCGCGTGCAGGTCGCGACGAAGGGCTCGCCCGGCGCCCACGCCTCGGCGCGCGTCAGCGATGAAAGGACGAACGCGCCGTCGCGCTCGACGACGCTCCACGCGCGCCAGCCCTCGACCTCTTCGAGCGACAGCGGGGCCGGCCTCGGCAACAACCGCATCGATCCATCCTCCGCCCGAGCGATGCGAAAGAATAGTTCACCGAGGGGTCACGGCCAGATTCACGGAAGGAACGGGTCCCGGCAGGAGGGCGCATGCGGATGATCGATGCAGTACCGAACGTTCGTCGACGGATCGTTCACGAGGCCGCCGAGGCTCACGAGGAACACGATCATGAGCACGGCGAAGCCGATCCCGACGATCCCGAGCACGAGCCCGGCGATGCCCATCCCCTTGCTCCCACGCCCTGATGTGCGCGCCCGCGAGATCGCGATCCCGCCGAAGACGATCGCCGACACGCCGAGCACGAACCCGAACACGACCGTGACCGACAGGAGGACGGCGACGATGCCGAGCACGAGCGCGGCGATGGCGGGACCACCCGCGCTCGCGGGTTGCGGGGGCGGCTGCACCGGCATGACCGGCGGCACGGCCGGCGCGTCGAGAGCGTGGTCCTCCGCGGTCGACGCGGGCGGGCCAGAGACGGCGGCAGCGATCTCACGTCCGCACCGCGGACAGGTGGTCACGCCGTCATCGATCGCTTCGCCGCAGTGGGGGCACGCCATGCGGGAGTTGTATCACCGCAGTTCAGCGGACGGTCTCAGGCGCTGCGGATCATGCCGGCATCGTCCGCGATGTCGACGCGCACGCCGAGCGGCGCCGACATCGTCGCGAGGCGCTCGAGGATCTCCTTGCCGGCAGCCGGCTCGGGGATGCGCGGGATGCCGCGCCGCGTGATCGGCTCGTCTTGCCCCAGATCCACCGGATGCACGCGCACCGCTTCGACGCCGGTCGGGCCGACCGTGAGCTCGGCCTGCACCGCGCGGAATACCCACGGATCGGCGAACCCGTCGTCGTTCAGCCTGGCGACGAGATCTGCCTCCGTCATCCGCGTCGGATCGATATCGGCGCCGAGCATCGCGCGGGTTCCCGACCAGAAGTAGGCCGGCAACGGACCGCCCAGGTCGCTCCAGATGAAGTCGCCGAGCCCGTAGAACACCGGGCAGCCGTCGACGAGTTCGACCGGCCCAAGCACATGTGGCCCACTGATCGCGACCGCGTCGGCGCCGGCGGCGACCGCGTCACGAGCGAGCTCACGCAGGAACGCGGGCGGCGTGGCGGGATCGGCGTCGCCCTGATGCGCGTGCACCATCATCACGACGATGTCGGCGTGCTGCGCCGCCTGGCGGACCGACCGCATCAGACGCGCGCGGCCCTCGGGATCGACGTCGTAGCGAACCGACACCTCGTCGCCGGGTTCGAACCGAGCCGCGAACATGCGCAGCGCGGGATCGCCGCTCAGCCATCCACCCATCGCGTCGGGCACACGGTCGTGCACCGACTGCAGGGTTTCGTGAGCCGCCGGTGGCACCGTGATCACGGGTTGGATCGCGAGCGCGTGGATGCCCGGACGCGGCGCAAGTCCGGCGAAGCCGTCGAGCGCGGCCGCCACGTCCGGTGGCGACGGGCTCGTCGTGACGCTGACGATCCCGAGCCTGCCGCGGCCGGTCTCGTGGTAGCTCGGAGCGCTCGCGCGCGCGAGGTCCTCCCCCGCGCCCGCGTGATCGATCCCGGACTCGTCCAACAGGGCGCTTGTCGTGCGCAGGCCCGCCGGGCCGCGATCCATCGCGTGGTTGTTCGCCCGGCCGACCGCGCCGAACCCGAGGTCCAGCAGATCGCCGACCGCGCGCGGACCCGATGCGATCGACCAGTCGTTCGGTATCGACCAGACCCACGCCTCGGGATCGTCCGGGTCCGCCGCTGCGAACTCGAGGTTCCCGACGGCGACGTCGGCCGCGCGCAACCGGTCCACCGCCGCGGAGAAGCCCGCATCGGCGTCAAGCATCGACGCGATCGGACGCGTGGAGATCAGATCGCCGACGATCGCGACGGTCATGCGCTCGGCAGGCGTGGGGCCACGCTCGGAAGGCGTCATCGCGTGCGAAGCCTAGGCGATGGGATGGAGGCGGTGTTTCAGGCGCTGCCGATCACGTCGACGATGCGCTCGAGCGCCCACCCGAGATCCTCGCGCGACACGCAGAGCGGCGGCGCGAGCCGCACCGTGGCCTCGTGCGTGTCCTTCGCCAGGATGCCGCGGTCCATCAAGCGCTCGCAGATCTCACGCGCGGTGCCGACGGCTGGATCGAGGTCGATCCCGATCCACAGGCCGCGGCCGCGAACCTCGGTGATCTGCGGCAGGGTGGCGTCGCGCAGGGACTGGAGGAGCCATGTCCCCAACTCGGCCGACGCCCGCTGATAGGTGCCCTCACGCAGCATGTCGATCACCTCGATGCCGATCGCGCTCGCGAGGGGGTTCCCGCCGAAGGTCGAGCCGTGCTCGCCGGGCTTGAACACGCCGAGCACATCGCGGTCGGCGACGACGGCCGAGAGCGGCATGATCCCGCCGCCGAGCGCCTTGCCGAGGATGTAGACGTCGGGCACCACGCCCTCGTGCTCGACGGCGAACGTCGTGCCGGTGCGGCCGAGCCCGGATTGGATCTCGTCTGCCATCAGCAACACGTTGCGCTCGGTGCAGATCTCGCGCGCCGCGCGCAGGTAGCCCTCGGGCGGAACGATGACTCCGGCCTCACCCTGGATCGGCTCGACCAGGAACGCCACGGTGTCGTCGTCGATCGCCGCACGGAGCGCGTTCGCATCGCCATAGGGCACAACCTCGAAGCCTGGCGTGAACGGGCCGAACCCTTCCTGCGCCGTCGGGTCGGTCGAGAAGCTCACGATCGTGACGGTCCGGCCGTGGAAGTTGCCGTCGGCCACGACGATCTTCGCGCGGTCCGGTGCGACGCCTTTCACGTCGTAGCCCCACCGCCGTGCCGTCTTGATCGCGGTCTCGACCGCCTCGGCGCCCGTGTTCATCGCGAGGACCATGTCCTTGCCGGCGAGCGACGCGAGGTCCCGACAGAACACGGGGAACATCTCGTTGTGGAACGCCCGTGACGTGAGCGTGAGGCGATCGAGCTGCCGATGCGTCGCCTCGACCAACCGCGGATGCCGGTGTCCGAAGTTCAGCGCGCTGTATGCCGCAAGCATGTCGAGGTAGCGCTCGCCCTCGGTGTCGGTGACCCACGCGCCCTCGGCCTCCGCGATCACCACGGGCAGCGGGTGATAGTTGTGCGCGGCGTACCGCTCGGCGAGCTCAAGGAGGTCTTCGGCTCGCGTGCCGGCTCGTTGCTCGGTGCTCATCGGCGCCCCCCGGGCTCTGCGTCAACCGGCCAATCATGCCAGGTGGGCAGGACCTACGCGTGGATCCACACCGGCGTGCCGAGCGGCACGTCGACGAGCTCCTTCATCTGTCGGTTGTAGACGCGCACGCACCCGTGCGAGACATCGTGGCCCCGATCGCTCGGGTCCGCGGTGCCGTGGATCGCCATCCGGCCGCCACCCACCCACTCGGTGATCACGTTCGAGAACCCCGACAGCCCGAGCACGTACACGCCGTACGGACCGGTCGGATCGCCGGTGGGCACGCGCGCCCACACGAAGAAGCGCCCGGGCGCCGTGGGCGTCGACGGCGCGCCGACCCCCACCGAAAGGTCGTCGACCGTGTGACCGGCCTCCACCCGCCTGAGCCGATGCGCCGACAGGTCGACCACGATCCGTTCGTGCCGCATCTGGGCCCGCACCTGGTCGCCGCGCACCCAGCCGGTCGACCCGTTCGGGCGGATCGGCAGCCGCACGTGGAACCACGTCGTGCCCTCGTCGTCGACGAACCCGGAGACCGCGGGCAACCACAGCGGCTGGGACCAGTCGTTGGTCGCCGCGAGCGCGCCGACGCGCTGTGCCCCCGGCCCCGGGTGGTCATACAAGAGGAATCGGCGTCCGTCGGCGCGCACCACCGTGGTGCCACCGGGCGCCAGGACGCGCGCGCCGGTGACCGTCGCGTCCACCGATGGCGACGGCGGCGGCGGCGCGATCGGCGCAGGCGCGGACGGGCTCGGATGCGAGCATGCCGCGAGCGCGAGCGCGAGCAACGGGGGGAGCCACCGGCGCATGCCCCCCATCCTCCACGACGCACAGGTCTCTCGGCTACCCTCGCCGAGATGTCGCGCCCCGCACGCATCCTGATCGGCGCCGTCGTGCTGGCGGCCGTCGCCGCGGCGTGCATCGGCGGCGGCCACGGAAGCAGCCCGTTCCCCGCGAACCTCGACCCCGGCATGGCGCAGCCGACGGGGTTCGCGACCCCGAGCGACCCGGCACTGGTCGCGGCCGCGCGCGCGAAGATCAAGCACATCGTGTTCCTGGTCAAGGAGAACCGCACCTTCGACACGATGTTCGGGACGTTCCCGGGCGCCGACGGCGCGACGACCGGGCAAACCTGCGACGGCGGGACGCTCCCCCTCGCCCGCGCGAAGGACCGCACGCCCGACGCCGGCCACAGCTTCGCCGACGGCATCACGGTGATCGACGGCGGCAAGATGGACTGCTTCGCGCCGGACGGCTACGTGCAGTACCACCGCACGGATATCCCGAACTACTGGCGGTACGCCTCGCACTTCACGCTCGCCGACCACTTCTTTTCGTCGATCTACGGGCCGACCGGGGTCGAGCACCTGTGGACGTTCGCGTCGCAGTCCGATCGCTTCGTCGACCACGAACGGCCGGGGCAGTTCGGCACGGGCCGCCGCGAGTTCTGCGACGACCCGCAGGAACTGGCGTTCTCGTTGCCGGCGCTCGATCGCACAGATCAAGAGCACCTCTATCGATTGGAGAACGAGGGTTCGACGGGCGCAAGCGCGATCGAGTCCTACTACCGGCCGCGGTGGCCTTGCACCAACGTCACGGTGCTCCCCGACCGGCTCGACGCGGCCGGCGTCTCATGGAAGGAGTACCGCGGCGCGAACGAATGGGTGCAACCGCTGCGGATGGTGCAGCACGTGCGGTTCAGCCCCATGTACAACAACGTGGTCACGCCCGAGGACTACCTCCACGACCTGAAGGCCGGCACCTTGCCCTCGGTGTCGTGGTTGACTCCGCCGTTCGCGCAGTCCGATCACCCGCCGACGAGCATGTGCCAGGGCGAGAACTGGACGGTTCAGTACCTGAACGCGCTGATGGCATCGAAGTACTGGAAGTCGACCGCGGTGGTGCTGACCTGGGACGACTTCGGCGGGTTCTACGACCATGTGCCGCCGCCGCACGTCGACCTGTACGGCGACGGGCCGCGGGTTCCCGCCATCGTGATCTCGCCGTACGCGAAGCCCGGGTACATCGACAGCACCACGCTCGAGTTCGCGTCGGTCTTACGGTTCATCGAGACGATCTTCAACGTGCCGCCGCTGACGAGCCGCGACGCCAACGCCGACGACATGCTCGAAGCGTTCGACTTCAACCAACAGCCGCTGCCGCCGTTGATCCTGAAACAGCGGTCGTGTCCGACGGGGCCGACGCCTCAGCCGCAGGAGTAGACGCGAGCCGACGGCACGCCGTAGGTCGCACCGACCACGACGGCGCGCCCGACGCCCCAGATGTCGCCCCCGTCGAGCGAGACGCTGGCAAGCGTGTCGGGAGGCTGTGAGCCGGCGCCGGGCACCGCGGTCCAGCCACCGTCGGTCGCGCGCAATGCGATCGCGCGTGAGGAACCGCCGGTCGAGAGGGCGCCGACGGCGACGGTCCCATGTGGATCGGATGCGACCGAGACCAACCGCGTCGATCCCCCCTGGTCGGGAACCGCGACGGTCGTCCATCCGTTCGCGCTCCGTTGGTATGTGACCGGCGTGTCGCCGTTCGGCGAGTTGTCGGACCAGCCGACCGCCCACGCCGCGCCGCCCGTGCCGACCGCGATGCCCGTCAGGAACACGTTGCGACCCTTCTCCGCGGGAACCTGCTCTTCCTGCCAGGCGCCGGTCGTCGTGCCGAGGGCGATCACCGGCGCAGCGAAGCCGTCGCCCGCGATCCGCCACCCTTCAACGAGCGGCTCGCCGTTCAGCATCGCGACGTCGTGCAGGATCGCGACGTCGGGCGGTGTGACGATCTGGAATCCCTGGGTGCCGCCGTGCAGCACGACGCCGTGCATCTGGCGGTCGAACTGGCGCTGTCCGACCAGCCACACGTCGGTCGAGCTCGTCCCGTCGACGCCGGTGAGGATGTTCTCGGCCCCACCGAAGCTCGGCACGGTCACCAGCGACCACGCATGACCGTCCCAATGCTCAACGAGCGCGTCTTGGCCCATCCACGATCCGACCGCCCACACGTCCGTTGGCGAGAACGCCTTCACGGAGTAGAACGACGAGATCCCGATGGGGCCGGGTGGCGTTTGAAGCTTCTGATCACTCCACGAGCCGTTCCACTGCCAGATGACGGGATCGCTGACCGGCCCGGCGACGTGCCCGCCTACCGCCCACGCCTGCCCGTCCACGGCGTCGACCCCCTCGAGGATGATGCCGAGCGGGTTCGGGTCGGCGCCCTCGCTCGCGACGAGCGAACACGCCGACAGATCGCCGGCCGCGAACACGCCCGATGCGGCGACCGCGAGCAACGCAACGGACGCGGCAACGACGAGGAACAGACGCAACGGGGTCGGCAGCATCGGCCGCGACAGGGTACCGAAGCGCTTCACGCGCGCTCGATGGGCGCGCTCAGGTCGGTCCGATACCCTCCGCGGGATGCGTTCCCGCCGTCTCTGGGTGCGTTCCGCGCTCGCGCTCGTCGCCGCCGTGACCGTCTTCGTCGCGTGCACGCGGAACAGCAGCACGAGCTTCCCCTCGGCGTTGGAGCCCACGGACGCGACCAACGTGCCGCCCGCGACGCCGAGCGATCCGGCGCTCGTCAACCTCGCGCGCAGCAAGATCAAGCACGTCATCTTCGTGGTCAAAGAGAACCGCACGTTCGACAACTACTTCGGGCTGTTCCCGGGCGCGAACGGCACGACGACCGGTCAGACCTGTGACGGCCAGACGATCCCGCTGAAGAAAGCGCCCGACCGCGGGTTCGCCGCAGGTCACAGCTTCACCGATGGGATCACCGCGATCAACGGCGGCCAGATGAACTGCTTCACCGACGTCGGCTACGTCGAGTTCCACCAGAACCAGATCCCCAACTACTGGGCGTACGCGCAGCACTTCACCCTCGCCGACGAGTTCTTCAGTTCGATCTACGGGCCGACCGGGGTCGAGCACCTGTGGACGTTCGCGGCGCAGTCTGACCGGTTCGTCGATCACGAGCGGCCCGGCCAGCTCGGGGTCGGCACTCGCCAGTACTGCGACGACCCGGTCGAGACCGCGTTCTCGTTCCGGCAACTCTCGCGCGCCGACCAGGAGAAGGTCTACCAACTCGAACAGCAGGGAGCGAGCGGCGCGGCGCAGATCCCCTCCTACTGGGAAGCGCGGTGGCCGTGCACCAACATCAAGGTACTGCCCGACGAGCTCAAGACGGCCGGCATCTCCTGGAAGGACTACCGCGGGCCGAACGAGTGGGTGCAGCCGCTGCGGATGATCCAGCACGTTCGCTTCAGCCCGATGTGGAACGACGTCGTGTCGAGCGACCAGTTCATCCCCGACCTGCACAGCGGCAAGCTGCCGTCGGTGTCCTGGGTCACCCCACCGTTCCCGCTGTCGGATCACCCGCCGCTCAGCGTGTGCCGGGGCGAGAACTGGACCGTGCGGCTGATGAACGCGATCATGCAGTCGAAGTACTGGGATTCGACCGCGGTGGTCCTGACGTGGGACGACTTCGGCGGGTTCTACGATCATGTACCGCCGCCGCACGTCGACATGTACGGCCTCGGACCACGCGTGCCGGCGATCATCATCTCGCCGTACGCGCGGCCCGGTTATGTGGACCACACCACCTATGAGTTCGCGTCGGTGCTGCACTTCATCGAGACCATCTTCAACGTCCCCCCGATGACGAGCCGCGATGCGAACGCGAGCGACATGCTCGGGGCGTTCGACTTCACGCGGCAGCCGATCCCGCCGCTCGTGTTGCAACAGCGGAACTGCCCGGTCACGCCGATCGCGAACATCCCGGAGAACCCGACGGCCTAGCCGGTGCAGGTGCCGGCCGCGCTGAGGGAAGCGAACGCTTCGACCTCGTCGCGGATCCCGACCGCCCGGAACGAGCCGGGCTCGCCGGTCACGCCGAGCAGCTGATCACCGCCGGTCTCGGGCGCGGGCTCACCGGTGACGTCGATCGGCGTCCACCCGTGATCGAGCCGTGCGACGAGCAGCTGCGGGATGCCGTCGTTGAAGGTCAGGCCGCCCGCGACGGTGGACCGTCCGACCGCGATCGCCTGAAGGCGGCCCGGGGCGCCCGTCGCGTCGGCCACCGGCGTCCATGACGTGCCACTCGGTTGCATCGTGAGGATCGTGTCGCCACCGTAGGTGGGTTGCCAGCCGATCGCGAGTGGGACGCCGTCGGGCTGGATCGCGACCGCGCTGAGGAGCCCGGTCCCGGTCGCGTGCTCGACCGACCAGGCGTCGTGGTCGAACCGTTCGACCAGGGGGACCGTCTTGCCGTCGGTCAGGACGCTCCACCCGACCGCGTAGATCGAGCCGTCGGGCGCGACGGCGACGCCGTTCAACACCGAGCTGCCCTGCACCGTCGGTGTGGCGACGACGTTCCATCCGGTGGCGTCCCAGCGCTCGATCAGCGGCTGGTAGTTGGCGCCGACCTGGTGCTTGCCGACCGCCCAGACCGTCCCGTCGGGCGCCGCCGCGACCCCGAGGAACTCATCTTCCTCGGGGCCTGGATCGATCGGATGGGTCCAGTGCCATCCGCCGTCGATGACGAAGCCGGCCTCAGGACGAGCGTTGCGGAAGGCGCCCGCGGCCCAGGTCCGTGCGCCCGCCGTCGTCGCCGCCTGGAACTGGATCAACTTGGCGCCCGGCGTCACCGGCACGTTGATGCGGTCCCAGGCGTTCCCCGTCCAGCGCGTCACCAACGGCACCCCATCACCGCCGATGTAGTGCACGCCGACCGCGGTCGCATGCGCCGGCGGCCCGGTGACCGCAAGCAAGAGGTCGCCGGTGACGGTCGCGTCGGGGATCGCCGCGGTGCACGACGTCGATGCGCGGGTCGTCGTCGCGGAGGTCGCGGGCAACACGACGGCCAGCACGAGCGCGCCGAGCAGGGACACCTTCTTCATGCGGGAACCGTTCCTCATGGACCGGAGTAGGAGGGTATCGCCGCCGTGTTGCGACCCGTCCACGGGCCCGGATAGGAGCCCTGCACGATCCCGTCGGGACCGACCACGATCGAGAACGGCGTGGGCGGCGTGAGCACCGGCAGGACCACGCCGTAGGCTGCGGTCGCCATCCGTCCGAGCGGATCGAACGCGACCTCGTAACCGAGGTTCAGCGCGCGCACGTTCTCGTTGGACCGACCCGACGCATCCCACGAGGAGACCGCGATGACGCGCACGTCCTGGTGCGCGGCGGCCCACGTGTCGAGCTGCTGGAGGTTCGCCGTGCAGCTCCGGTCGCAGGTCGGACCGTAGAACGAGAACAGCGTCGTGCGATGATCGGGCCCGGTCACGCGCCTCGGGCTCCCGATGCTCGGGAAGGAGAAGGCGCGCAACTCACCACCGACGTGATCGATGTCGCCGTTCACCACCACCGCCGCCGGGTCGTGGACCACGTAACCGGCCGACCCTGTGCGCCAGACGCTGACGCCGGCTCCTTGATGTTGCTCGACGAGACCGACCGCGTGGAGGAGCGGCCCGAACTTCCACACCGCGTCATCGTCGACAAGCACCGCCGTGACGCCGTTGGCCTGTAGGAATGTGGCGAAGTCGGCCGGCGCCGGGATGTACGGGTTCAACTGATCGACGGCGAGCCCGCGGTAGATCGGCTGACCCCCGTACGCAGGCGGGATGGGGCCGATGTAGGCCTGCGGGATCTGGTACCAGAAGCCCGACGCTGCAAGCCATTGCAGCTCGGATGCCGGCCGCTCCGTGACCGAGAACACCGTCTCGTCCTGCGTGATCCACTGTTGGACCTCGCCGTTGGTGAAGAACGCCGGCGTCTGGCCGTACGCGTGGAACGCGCTCGGATCGGGCGCCGGCAAGATCGCGACGGCCGCGAGTCCCGCAACCACCCAACGGATCCATGCGGTCCAGCCGGTGCCGCGCGCGACCCAGATCGCCGCGATCACGCCGATCCCGAGCGCCGCGTAGGCGGGGAACCGCTGCGGCGTCGCGTGCTGCAACAACGGCACATGCGTGAGCCACTCCCCCGGCAAGCCGGTCGTCGGTCGCCCGAGGATGCGGAGCACGGGTCCTGACGCGAGCACCGCAACGATCGCGAGGAACGCGAGCAACGCCCAGGTGCTTCGCCGTTTCCATTCGGTGATCGCGAACCCGACCAGCATCACGAGCGCGGCGATGCCGACGTAGCCGGCGTCCTCCTGCGCCGACGCGGTGAAGCGGGACGTGATGTTGGTGAACGACTCGCCGCCGATCCGGGTGTGCTGCCTGGGCACGACCCAGCTGCCCAGGTCGATCGACGTCTTGTCGACCGGACGCAGCACCTGCGTCGGCTCGTGGTTAAGCGCGTTCGTCAGGAACGACAGCAGCAGGACCCCAGCCATCACGTAGCTCGCGGTGACCAGCAGGCCCGCTCGAAGCACGCGCCAGACGTCGTGCCCCGCGAAGAGCAACGCGATCACGAACGCGATCGCCCCGAAGAACGCTGTGGTCGCGAACAGCTCGGTCGACACGCCGAACGCGAAGACGAGGTCGAGCGTGAGCAAGAGCACGAACCAGACCGGCGAGAGCGACCCCTCGATCCTGCGGATCACGAGGTAGACGGCGAGCGGGGCCGTGAAGATCATCACCAGGTTGAGGTGGTCGACCATGTGCCCCGCGATATAGCTCGAGAATCCGAAGAAGAGCCCACCGAGCACCGACGGCCAGAACCGCTTCGTGATTCGAACGCACACGAGGTAGGTCGCCCACGCCGCGAGCGCCGGCGCGAGCAACATCAAGATGTTCAGGGTTACCAACGACCCGAACAGACGCTGCAGCGGGTACGAGACGATCCCGAGGCTCGGAACGAACGTGACCCACGTGAGGTTCACGCCCGCGGGCGCGAAGACGTCCCACGCGAACAGCGGCGAATGCCCGTGGAGCAACGCCCACGGCGTCCATGCGAGCCCCCACCGGTACAGGCGTGCGTCCGCCCATCCGTCGCCGACGTAGCGCGTCCCGATCGCGGCGCCGATCGGCGGTAGGTAGATGGCACACGTCAGCGCCAGGTATAGGAGGAACGCCACGAGACCCTTCAGCCACGGGCGAGCGTTGCGGACCCGATCGGCGAACGATCGCCGCTCGGGCGTGGCGGCCGGCTCGGCGGCCAGCTCGACGTCGGACACCGGCGCATCGTAGCGAGGGCTGTCCGGCGCACGACGCATGACAAGATGCGCGGGCGATGACCGACCCGGAGCCCTATTACCGCGAGGACCTGGCCCGGATCCACCATCTCGGGTTCGGGTTCCACGCGGAGGCATGCGCACCGGGGATCCTCGCCCTGCTCGAGCCGGTGCGCGGCGGCCTCGTCGTCGAGCTCGGATGCGGCAGCGGGCTGCTCACGAGATACCTGGTCGAGGCCGGCCACATGGTGATGGCGACGGACGCCTCTCCCGCCATGTTGGATCTTGCTCGCGAGCACGCGGCCGGCGCCCAGGAGATCCGCCAGCTCGTGCTGCCCGACGACCCGATCCCGAAGTCGGATGCGATCGTGTCGGTCGGGCACACGCTCAGCTATCTGCCCACGGCCGACGCGATCGATCGAGCGCTGATCGCGGCAGCCGAGGCGCTTCGGCCCGGCGGTGTGTTCGCCATCGATCTGTGCGACCTCGGTACGTCGAGGCGCAGCAGGTCCCCGACGTGAAGACCTGGGTCGAGGACGACTGGGCGCTTATCACCCGGCGCTCCGCACCCGCACCGGACTCGTTCATCCGAGAGATGACGATGTTCACGAAGAACGACGACGGAACATGGCGCCGAGACGACGAGCGCCACGACAACGTCCTCATCGACACGAGCCGAGTGCCGGCGCTGCTCGCTCAGCACGGCGTCGATGCGAGGGTCGGAACCGCGTTCGGGAGCGAGAGGCTCCCAGACGGCCTGCACACCATCATCGGAACCCGGCGCCGAGAAGGTCCTTCCGGCTGACGCGAAGGGCACAGCCTGCGCCCTAGCATCGCCGCATGGGCAGGGCGCGGTATCGGCTCCTCGGTGGCGAAACGCGCTCCCTCATCCTGTACGCGTTCGTGCTCATCCTGTTCATCTGCGGTCCGTTCCTCGCGGGTTGGCTCGGCGCCCACGGCCTTCCCGGAGCCGGCCTGGTCCTGATCGGGATCGTCCTCGCCGCCATGGGGGCCGGGTATGCCGTCTACTCGACGCTTCCGCGGAACGCTCGTTCACGCGAGCTCATCCGGTTGGGCGCCGATCTCGATATGCCGTGTCGCCGGAGGGTGGCTCTTCCACACGCGATCTACGCTCTTCCATCGTTCCCGGCTGATGGCATCGGGCACCTGGTCGGTCCTCGACGGGATAGAAGGGCACCACGAGGGAGCGCCGCTCCTCGTGTTCGCCAGGTCGTGGACCCCGGACGTCTACGAGACCACCGAATGGTCCTTCTGCGCCGCCACGACGACGGAACTCGACGGACCGAGTGTGCAGATCTGCCCTCGCCATCTGTCGTTGGACGAACGCGAGGTCTACGAAGAGCTCGCCCTCGAGTCGGAGTTCGATCGGTTCTGGCGCGTCCGGACGGATGATCCTCGGTTCGCGAGCGCGGTCGTGGACCAACGGATGATGCTATGGCTGCTCGATCAGGAACCCATCGTGTCCTTCGACCTCGGAGGCCCATGGCCGATGGCTGTTAGCCATCGCGATGAGCCCGATGTTGCGGCGGGCCTTGTCGGGACCCTCGACGGTTTCCTCGCGCGGGTGCCTCGCGCGGCGTTCTCATTGTTCGGTCGCACCGCGTGAGTTCTCGCGCGCGTCGCATGTAGGCTCGACCGCAGATGCCAACGCGAGAGTGGCGGAATTGGCAGACGCGCTGGACTTAGGATCCAGTGCCCGAAAGGGCGTGGGAGTTCAAGTCTCCCCTCTCGCACCCCCTCTGACCTGCGTACTTTCGTGCGTTCACATCGTGGACGACATGTCGCAAATGGGCCTCTTGCTCACACGTGCTCACAAACGGTGGCGCCGTCATCCGTCCTAGTGTTTTGCTCACCAGGTCGGCACATACCGTGGACGAACTAACTCTGGAGTGTTTCGGATTGAGCGGTGTGCTACCGCGTCGGGCGAACGCGAGATCGGCGAGCGAAATCCCCGGAGTTTAGTTGGACGCATCTCGCTCACCTCAGCAACCCTAGCCAATGCCCTCGGGCGAAGGGACCCCGTAACCGACGACTGAGGCAGCGCATGATTCCGTCGCCTCCGTGATTCTCCTGTTCGTGTTCAGAGGGATCACCTTCAGGTTCGGCTCTCCTTGGAAGACGGGCCCAGCCGCTATCCCGATGCGGTCGATCTGGTTACCAGAGGAGTCGTAGAGGATCACGTCAACCACCGCCGCGACGCGGTCGTCCGATGACATCGTGAGCTTGACGAACTGAGTTGGCGTCGTGATCTCCTCACTCTTGTCCGTCGCCGGGTAGCATTCGGCGGTATCGACGCTGGCGGTTGGTTGAGATGAACATGCAGCAAGGAAGACCACGCACAGCACCGCTAACGCGCACAGTGCTCGCTTCATCTTCGAAAGACTAGGGGCACGCCCGTGCGGTTCCGCCCAACGGTTGTTGGTTGGCCGTCGTTCACTCGGTGACCTCAGGTGTCGTCAAGGTGACATGAGGCAGGAATCGTCTTTCAGACGGCGTCGGCCGCTTCGCTTCGATTGGTTCTCAGGGCGAACCAAACGCCCCCGACGACGACAAGGGCCACTCCAATGACGAGCCATGGCGATGGACTCCACTCGTCGACGCACGAATGGCCCGTGCAGACGGTCCCAGGCCCAGATCGATTCAAGAAGGCAACGTAAAATAAGGGAAGGCCGGCCCCAGAGACGAGACCCGCAATCCCTGAACGCGCCTTTGGTTGCCGGCCGAGGAAGAATGTCGCTACCGCTGCGATAGCGAGGAGGAACATGCCGATCGACAGGATGGCGAGGACTCCTAACGCATATGCTGCCCCGACTGCCGTCCAAGCGACGAGCCATGCCGCGTTGGCCCGGTTCGTTGTCGACGGTTGCACAGAGGAACTCTACGTTAGGGGTGAGTCCCTTCAGGCCGAGAGAGCCGCTTGGCGACCTCAGGTATCTCGTAGGTGACATGAGACCGGCTGGTCATCCATGGAACGTTCAGTCGCTTTGCCGGACCACACAGAACTCGTTCCCCTCTGGGTCCGCGAGGACGACGAAGGGATCGTCCGGCTTGTCTGAAACCCAGAGCCTCGTCGCTCCCAACCCCTCGATCCGTGCCGCTTCTTCGTTCTCGTCTGTGGCGGAGAGGTCGATATGAACACGGTTCTTCGTGACCTTGCCCTCAGGAACCCGCTGAAACGCGATGCAGATGTCTCTCGTTCCTTCGCCGACGATCGCGGCCCAACGGTCGGATGCTGGCTGCAGCTCGTAGCCCGTGACTGCCGACCAGAACGAAGCCAACGACTTTGGGTCAGCGCAATCGATCACGATCTCATCAAACCTCACGCCCACTAGCGCTCCGCTCCTTGCGTCTCTGCCGACACATCGACGATAGCTTGGAGGGACCCGGGCACACTATGCGCCGGGTGACCGGATCGGCAGCCACGGTCCCCGCCAACACCACCACGGCACCTCCAAAGGTGTAGCTCCACCCCCGATCGTTGATCGAGGCGCACGACTCGCGCCCCTTTGAGCGGTGACGTAGGGTCGCGGCATGAGCGATTACCCGTGTCGCTCACCGGGGTGCGGTAACGCGGCGGCATGGGCCTTGCTGTCCGAGCAGCCGCGGGAGGCGACCCGATCGACTGGGGTGTCTGGAACTAGACGGCCTCGTGCGACCGGCACCGGGATAAGGCCGAGGATGAAGCGCTGACGACCGCGCTCGTCGTCGTTCAGTCGGGAGGCGACTGCCCCCGGGGAGTCGGCAAGTGCTCGAGGCTGGAGGCCATTGAGTCGAACGTTGTGACCTCCGGTGGCAGGAGTGCTGCACCCGGGGCCTCAGGGTTCAAGAGAGGACCACATGCCTGGAGGTCGGGCATGTGTAGATGCCTTCCGGAGCGATATAGAGCGCACGTGAGCGAGTTCGTCGTCACAGTTGATACAGGAGCACCGTCCATGCCGGGCTTCGGGTCCGACCCTGCTGCGGAAGACCAGTTCCTGCGAAACCACGGGAACGTATCGCTGCATGTTCGAGAAGATGGATCGGTCCTGGCCATGGTGCATGTCCAAGCCGACGACGCCACTCAGGCCGAGGAGGAAGCGCGTCGTCTGGTGGAAGACGCCATGCGTGATTCAAGACGAACCGTCCTTCCGGAGAACTTCAGCAGCACCGTGACGAGGGGCTAGGCCAACTGCTTGGTTGACGAGGCCAGCGAGGCTCGGGCGACGGATGGGTAGGTGTGCCCGATCCGGTTCAGCCATACGGCGCTCCCTTGATCATCCAATCAGGGCACGGCATCTTGGACCCGTCCGGGCGACCGCAGGCATGGCTCATCCTCCGACCGGCTGCGGCTCGGAACCATCCAGGGTGGCGGACCCGCGTGGCACGTGATCCGCAAGTTTGGGGTTCAGGTCCCCGGGATAAGCACGGGCCCAGACCCGCTGCGGGACCGTGTGCCACCCAGCTCTGACCGCCCGATCCACCTGAGTCCAGCCACTCCCGGCCCAGCAGTGGGACCGCAATATGCCGGTGTTAGCACCACAACGTTCCCCTCCCGCCTTAGGAGTACCCATGCTCGCCTCCACCACTGAGACCGTCACCAAGCTGCTCAGCACCTACGGCTACGTGGCCATCTTCGTGCTGATGGTCTTGGAGTCGGCGTGCGTGCCGATCCCTAGCGAGGTAACCATGCTGTTCGGCGGCGCGCTCACCACCGGGGCGGTCGCCGGCCCTGGCAACGAGCTCAATATCTGGGTCGTCGCGATCGCAGGGATCGCGGGCAACCTGGTCGGCTCGTGGGTCGCCTATTGGGTCGGCGCCCGTGGCGGGAAACCCTTTGCGAACCGCTACGGTCGGTACCTGTTGATCCGTCCCCACGAGGTGGACAAGGCCCACGAGTGGTTCGAACGACGCGGCGCGCCCGCGGTGCTGATCGCGCGGCTCCTGCCCGTCATCCGGACCTTCATCAGCCTGCCCGCCGGCGTGGCGAAGATGCGGTGGGATCAGTTCACCCTGTACACCTTGCTCGGCGTGACCCCGTTCGTGGTCGCGCTCGCGTTCATCGGGCGGGCGCTCGGCAGCAGGTGGGAGAAGGCCTTGCGGGCTCTGGCGCCGTTCACGCTACTCATCCTCGCCGCGCTCGGCGTCGGGCTCATCGTGTACGTCTCGCTGCGGTGGCGAAAGGTGCGCACCGAGTACGCGGAGCTCGACGCCCGCCGCGAGGCCTGAGCCTGTCCTCACAGATTCGCGACCATCGTCCGGGTACCGTCCTTTGCGACCTTCTCGAAGCCAAGGCGCTGACAAATTCGGGCGGCTCCGGTTGTGGACGTCCACGGACAGCGGAGGCTCACGGACTGGACCAGGTCGTCTTGAGCGTCAACAACAACATCTCTATCCTGACTGCGCAGAATCGATACGCGCTGCCGCTCGCAAATGCCGGTACTGCGAGTTTTGATTCGACGAGGCAGCAGCGCCAGCCGAATCCCCTCGCTAGACGATCGCGTGGAACCGCACGCGGTCGCCGACACCTTCCGCCTCGGCGTTCGCCCGCGCCCGCTCGACCGCCGGCTCATCGAGGTCGAACCCATCGACGGTGAGCGCCGGGTAGGCCTTCGCCAGAGAGATCGACGTCCAACCGCCGCCGCTGCCGACATCCGCCATCCGTGCGCCGGCCGACAGCCGCTCGTGCACATCGGGGATCGTGCCGAACCACTCCGCGAGCGCGTTGATGAACGTCGGCCGGTTGCCGAACTCCTGGCCTTCGCTCATGTCCGGGCCGTACTGACCCCACCTGACGCCACCACCGTCGCGATACGCCTGCATCAGCGCGGGCAACTGTTGTGCCGCTGCAACGAGCATCCGTGCGTACGCCGCCAGGTACGTCGGCGCGTCGCGATCTTGGAGCACCTGCGCATGCTCGGACGGCAGCGTGTACCGGCGGTCCGACGCCGACGCTGCCAGATGATCGACCTCGATGAATCCGGCGACCGCCTGTTCTTCCAGCCACTCGCGCGCGTACCGCTCAGCGATACCGGCCCGCTCGGCAAGCTCGGTCGAGGTCAGCCACCCCTCCGCCAGCGGGCCGTACAGGCCCAGCCGGTCGCCCAGGTACACGTTCATCAGCTCGGCGGTCCCGATCAAGGACCCCACGAGGCGATCTAAGAGTGCGTCGGCTTTCTCGCCCATCTGCCCGTCCCCTCCCGGTCGTGATGGTCGGCGAAGCATGTCACGGACGGGCGTGCGCCGACCCCGTGCAGCGGTGAGGAGCCGTGGACCAGGTGTTATTCAGGGATGCACGGGCCGCGCACCTCGGCCGAATGGTGGAAGTCGCCTGGGTCGGCTTGATAGTGGTCGATCCCAGGACCGCCGAACACCGTGTCGTTGCCACGGACTCCGTCCAGCGCGTCGAGGCATCGGTCGTTGCCGGCTCCGCCGTGGATCACGTCGCTCCCGATGATCCCGGTGACGATGTCGCTCCCCGGCCCGCCGAACGCGCGGTCGTCGCCGCGGCCGCCGTTCACGAGGTCGAGATCGGGCCCGCCACGAACGATGTCGTTGCCGTTGTCACCCTCGACCAGGTCGTTGCCGTTGCCGCCGTAAAGTCGGTCGCGCCCGAGCCCACCGAACACCTGATCGCGTCCGTTCCCGCCCCAGATCCGGTCGTTGCCGCCGCCCCCTCGAAGGATGTCGTTGGCGCCGAGCCCTCGGATCGTGTCGTTGCCGCCGAGGCCGCAGATCACATCCCGCCCGCTTGTGCCCACGAGCACGTCGTGATGTGGGGTTCCGGTGATCGTGCACGGCACCTTTGCCTCGGCGGCGCCTGCCTCCACCATGATCGCCATGAACGATGCCAGTCCGAGCGCGAGGCTCGCGATGAGAACGCGACGCATGCTCCCTCCTTCGCCATGCGCCCCCCAACGGGGCCGAAGACTCACCGTCACACACGTGCCGCGCCGAGGTCAACCGGCCGCCTAAGAAACGAGAACCGGGGCCTTGCGGCCCCCGGTTCCGGTGCGTTCCCTCGAGCGATGCTGCCGCAGGAGAAGTTCGGTCCGGAATGGGTGAGACCGGCGTACCGGAGCCGGGTGGCGGGCGTTTAGGAGGCCGGGTGGTCGATCACCGTGCCGGCTTCGAGGCCAAAGTCCCACACGTCGATGTAGGGCGGCTCGATCCCGAGGGTGGTGAGCGCGGTGCAGATCTGGCTGCGGTGGTCGGTCCCGTGGTGGACCACTTGCGCGAGACGGATCCCAACCGGCGCCTCCGTGGACGAGCCGTCATCGCGATGGCGGGTCAGCACGGTCGCCGGGTCGGGATCTCCGTCGAGGACGCCGCGCCACGCGTCGCCGTGCGTGGCCATCTGGGCGCGGAGCTCGGCCAAGCCCATCGCGTCCTCGTCGATCGGGGAGAACGTCCCGCCGCTGATCACTGTCAGATACGAGACGTCGGCGGCGACCAGGTGACGCATCGTCTCGAGGATCGAGCCGTAGGTTCCGGGCACGGATGTCTCCAGCTGTTCGGGCGAGAGCTCGAGGCAGACGTCCATCAATCGGAGCGAGGCCCAGACGTGGTGATCGAACGCGTCGCGCAGCTGTGAGTCCACCATCGGCGCACCGTATCACCGGGCCGGGATGTGCGTGGTGCTACATGACCCCAAGGATGTCATCCAACGCGTCGCTCATGTCCCACGCGAGCTCTGTCTGATTCGAGATGATCGTGCGCGTGCGCGAATCTGTCGGGTCGTGGAACGAACGGAACGAGGCGCCGGCGTCGTAGCCGACGAGCATCACGACGTCGCTCGTCTCGTGGAGCCAGAACCCAAGCCCGTACCGGCGCTCGTCCTCAGGCACGAAGCTCCGCGGCCGGACCAGCGTGGCCACCGTCTCCGGACGAACGATCTCACCGTCGAACAGCGCCATCCACATCGCGCGGATGTCGGCGGCCGAGCTGTAGATGCCGCCGTCAGCGCTCCCGAACACCGGCAGGTGGAAGATGTTGGTGCGGGGTCCCTCACCGAGATAGCCGAGCGCGGCCCGCCCCGGCAGCTCGTCCGAACGAAGGAACCCCGTGTCAACCAGTCCCGCCGGCTCGCACACGCGCGCGCGGACCAGCTCGTGGATGAGCGTCCCGGTCGCGCGCTCCGCCAGCAACGCGAGCACGACGAACCCGCCGTTGCAATAAGCGAACCGCTCGTCGGGCTCGAACGCCATCGGGAACCCGTCGAGGATCGGAACGAAGTCCTCGCTGGTCGCCAAGCGGTGCACCGAGACGGGCATCACGATGTCGGTGACGTCCCATTCCTCCTCGTCCAGGTAGTCGCCCATCCCCGACCGGTGTGCGAGCAAGAGCTCGACCGTCACGTCGTCGGCGATCAAGGGGAGGTCATCGCCGAGGAGCGATCGCGCGGTCGTTTCGAACCCGAGCACCCCGTCGTCGATCAGCGACGCGACGGTGAGCGCCGTGAAGCCCTTCCCGCCACTCGCGAGCCCGAAGATGGTGTCCGTCGTGTTGGCGATGCCGTGCGCGCGATCGGCGTCGCCGTACGCGGCCGCCCAGGTCGCCCTATCGGGCTCATCGATCCGAACGACCCCGGAGAACCCGATCCGTCCCGCGGCGTCGTCGATCGCCTCCCCCACGCTGGCCATCGAATTTCCCCCTCCACATCCATCCGGCGGCGACAGGATACGGACGGTGTGGAACGATGTGGCCGGAGGACCGCATTGGCGAAGACGTCAGGAAGGCCCACGCTCACGAGCATCGTCGGCGAGACCGTCGCCGAGGTGTCGCCCGCGAAGCGCCACGGACTCGGTCGTGGCGGTCCGGCCTTGCTCAAGCAGGTTCCGTTGTTCGCGAACCTCTCCGCGCGCCACCTCAAGAAGCTCGCGTCGCGGTGCGAGGTCGTGCGGTACCCCGTGAACCGAACCGTCGTCCGTCAGGAGGCGCGGGGCGACTCTTTCTTCGTGATCGCCGACGGCGAGGCGGCCGTCAAGAAGGGGACGCGGACGATCGGGACGCTCGGGCCCGGCGACTTCTTCGGCGAGATGGCGCTGCTCGACGGACAACCGCGTTCCGCGAGCGTTGTCGCGACGACCCCACTCGTCACCGTTCGACTGATGCGGAGCGAGTTCTCCAAAGCGGTCGACGACAACCCCGAGATCGCGCGAGGCATCATGGCCGAGCTCGCTGCGCGGGTGCGCCGGCTCGAGTCGAGACCGGCGCAGTAGCCCCTCCCATGCCCGGCGACACGCTCGGCGAGCGTTCCGCCCGCACGATCGGCGCGCGAGCCGTGATCCTCGTCGAAGGCGTCAGCGACGCTGCGGCCCTCGATGCGCTCGCACGCCGGCGCGGCCGCGACCTCGCGGACGAGTCCGTCGCCGTCGTGGCGATCGGCGGATCGAAGAACATCGGCCGCGCGCTGGCGCTGCTCAACGGGACGAGCGCCCGGCTCGCCGGCCTGTGCGACGAGCGTGAGGAGCCCGACTACCGGTTCGGCCTCGAGCGCGGGGGGTTCGGCGCCGTCGGGACGCGCGACGCGCTCGAGTCACTCGGTTTCTTCGTCTGTGAGCCGGACCTCGAGGGGGAGCTGATCGCTGCCCTCGGCGTCGAAGCCGTCGAGCGGGTCCTCACCGATCGCAACGAGCTGGGCGCCTTCCGGACGTTCCAGCGCCAACCGGCTTGGCGCGGCGGCGAGCCGGCCGACCAGCTTCGCCGGTTCCTCGGCACCCACAGCGGCCGCAAGATCGGCGCCGCCCCTGCGCTGGTCGGCGCGCTGGATCTCTGCTGCGTACCGCGCCCGTTGGACGGAGTGCTGGCGTCCGTGTGACCATCGGGCTCGCGGCCGCGGGGCCGGGGTCCGGCGCCGCGGCGAATGGGCGGCCAACAGGGAGGGGACGTGGTAGCTCCGGCAAGCGACAAGATCCAGCGTACGCATCACGTCACGACGGGCCAGATCGTGGCGTTCATCTTCGGCATCGTGATCGTGGTCGGGATCTTCGTGTTCGCGATCCCGAAGTTCGCCGATTACGGCGCGATCTGGGACGCGATGCGGACGCTCACGCCGCTTGAGTTCTGGTCGCTCATCGCGGTGATGGTCTTCAACCTGTGGACGTACTGGATCGCGAACGAGGCCGGATTGATCGGCATGGGCATCTGGCAGTCCGCGGTCGTAACGCAGACGAGCACGTCGGTCGCGAACACGTTGCCCGCCGGCGGCGCGCTCGGGATCGGCGTCACCGCCGCGATGCTCAACTCGTGGGGGTTCACCGCCGGCGAAATTACCCTCTTCGTCGGCGTCACCGGGATCTGGAACATCTTCGCCAAGCTCGGGTTGCCGGTGATCGCCCTCGCGCTGCTCGTGCTGAGCGGCCATGTCGACCCCAAGCTCGTCACCGCCGCGGTGATCGGGGTCGTCACGCTCGCGATCGCCGTCGGGATCCTCATCCTCGTGTTCCGGAGTGAAGCGATGGCTCGGCGGATCGGCGATTTCTTCGGACGCGTGCTGTCGTGGTTCCGGAAGCTCTTCCGCAAGGGCCCGGCAGACAACGTCGGCGACAAGCTCGTGACGTTTCGGCGCGAGACCATCATCCTCGCCGGCCGCCGCTGGTTCATGCTGACGTGGACGACCCTGCTCAGCCAGATCGCGCTGTGCGCGGTGCTGATCCTCTCGCTCCGGCACATGGGCGTGTCCGAGGCCGAGCTACCTGCCGTTGAGATCTTCGCGGTGTATTCGTTCAGCCGACTGCTGTCGGCGATCCCGATCACACCCGGCGGCGTCGGCGTGATCGACCTCGGCTACATCGCGGGTCTGACCGCGTTCGACAGCGCGGAGAAGGCGCAGATCGTCGCCGCCGTCCTGATCTTCCGGCTCCTCACCTACGGGATCCAGATCCCGCTCGGCGCCTTCACCTATGTGATCTGGCGCCGGAAGAAGAGCTGGATGCGCGACGACCCACCCCCAGGATCGATCGCCGCGGAGCTCGAGGCCCAGCCTGCGTGAACGCTGCCGACCTGACCACGATCGTCGCCGTCGATGTGCTGTTCGCGGTCGTCTGTGCGCTCATCGCGCGATCCAAGGGCCGGTCGATGGCTTGGGCGTTGCTCGCGCTGGTCGTACCGCTGTTCGCGTTGATCATCGTCTTGGTCATTCCACGGAAGACCGTGCCGACGTACGCGAACATGCAGCCCTTGGATCCCCCGCCTCCACCTCCGCCGCCGGTTGCGCCGGGTGCCGGCGCGCCCTAGACCACCGCGCTCCAGGCGCGCGTGCCCGCCGCGTCTTCGACGACCAGCCGCCACCACCGGTGGTCGCGTTTGGCCGGCCACTCGTCGGGTCCGGGCGAGAACCGTGCGCGCGTGATCGCGCCCGCGTCGTCGCGCTCGAGGATCTCTCCGCCCTCGCTCGGCGCGCGGTCTCCGGTGGAAACGCCGAGGCCGCTCTCCCATGAACCGTGGAGCCACACGTCGCGGGCGGGTGAGCATCGGACCTCAAGCACGTCGTCGTCGCGCTCCACATCGAGGATCACCGGTCCGTTCGACGCGTAGACCTTGCCGCCCCGGAGCGCTGCGACGACCGCCTCGCGAGACCGGTCTGCAGCGCGAACCATCGTCCATGCATCGCCCAGGTCGGTCGCCGCGTAATGCGCGTCGTCGGTCGCGAACGGCGCGAGCGACGCGCCCTCGTCGAGCTGTCGGTCCCAGGCGTACGCGCTGTCGCCCCGGTCGTTCTCGCGATGCGCCGACGCGTTCCAGACCTCGATGCCGTGCATCCGGCGAGCCGCGGCAACGGCCGCCTCCGGGAGCCCGCTCCACGCGGGATGGCACAGGATCGTCGCGCCGCCGAACCCTTCGACGAACGCGATCCCGTCGTCGAACGTCGCGAACGTGCGGATCGTCGAGTGCTCGTACGGGTACCAGTTCGCCGGGTCGCCGCTCGGGTTGTCCGGCACGTCGTCGATCCCGATCGCGAGGAATTCCGGGCACATCGGTCCTGCGACCGGATCGACCATCAGCTCGGCGCCGGGAACGAGCAAGAGCCCATCGGGTGCGTCGATCTTCGTCATGGTCCAGTGGTCGGAGATCGTGAGGACGTCGTACCCGAGGTCGCGGTAGCGCGTGGCCATCTCCTCGGGCTCGAGCTCGCCGTCGGAGCGGAGCGAGTGCGCGTGGAACTGCGCCTTGAGCCACACCCCCTCGGTACGGAACGGGTCGATCGGGCATCCCCTCCGGTCGGTCGCCGGAGCGTAGCAAGGAGCCTCGCCCAGCGGTGAACCGCCCGCTGCTACGCTCGCCCGCGATGCAGACCGGGCGCCGAACATGGTGGGAGCGACCCGGGCTCGAGGTGCGCGAGGGCCGGCTCCGGATCGCCGGACGCGATGCCGAACAGGTCGCGCGGACGAGCGGCACCCCGGTCTTCGCGCATGACCTGGTGTCGGCGCGCGAGCAGGCCGTCGCGCTGCGCGACGCGATGGCGGCAGCCGGCCTCACGCACCGGATCCGATTCGCGTTGAAGGCGCAACGCGACCCCGACTTCCTGCGGTTCCTGCGTGCCGAGGCGCCATTCGTCGGGATGGACGTCTGCTCGCCCGGCGAAGTGCTGTGGGCGCTCGAGCACGGCTGGACGGCCGAGGAGATCAGCTACACGGGTACGAACGTCTCCGACAGCGACCTGGCGACGATCCTGCCGGCCAGCGTGCACGTGAACGTCGATCTGCTGTCGCAGCTCGAGCGGATCGGTCGCGCCGCGCCCGGCAGCGCGGTCGGGATCCGGGTCAACCCGGGGATCGGCGCGTCGATCCACGGCGGCGCCGAGACGAAGTACGCCGGGACCAAGCCGACCAAGTTCGGCATCCTGCCCGAGCGGCTCGACGAGGCCGTCACGATCGCCGCGGCGCACGACCTCACGATCGACACCGTCCACTACCACACCGGGTACCTCTACATGACCGAATCGATCCCGATCGTCGAGCAAGCGGCGACCCGCGTCGGCCAGATCGTGCGCGAACTCCGCGACCGCGGGTGTCCGATCCGCGAGGTGAACACCGGGGGCGGGCTCGGCGTGCGGTTCCGCGAATCGGCGACGGGGCTCGACATCGAGGCGTGGTCCGAGGCGCTCGCCCGGGCGTATGCCGGCCTCGATCTGGTCGTCGCCACCGAGCCCGGGGAGTTCATCGCGAAGCAGGTGGCCACCCTGCTCGCCGAGGTCGTCACCGTCGAGGAGCGGGGTGGCGGCGCGGTGTTCGTCGGCGTCGACGCCGGCTGGAGCACGGCCAACGAGTCGTTCGTCTACGAGATCCCCTATCACCCGATCGTGTGCCGCGCCGCCGACGCCGAGCCGGATCGGACGTACACGATCGCGGGACACATCAACGAGGGCGACGACCTCTGGGCGACCGATATCGCGCTGCCCGAAGTACACGAGGGCGACGTCCTCGCGATCCCCAACGTGGGGGCCTACAACCTGTCGATGGCGAGCAACCATTGCCTGCGCCCGCCGGCGGACGTGGTGTCGTTCCTCGATCGCGTGCCGCCGCCGGAGCGCTAGCGGCTCAGACGGCCTGCAGGTCGACGGGCGACTCGAGTGGCGGCGCCGCCGAGATCGTGCCCGGCAGCACGACGACGAACCGCGCCCCGCCGCCGTCGCGATCCTCGACGTGAGCGGAGCCGCCGTGGAGATCGGCGAACCGTCCGACGAGGGACAGGCCGATGCCGACACCGCCGCGGGCGTTCTCGCCTTGCTGGAACGGCTCGAAGATCGTCGGCTTCAGGACGTCGTCGACGCCGGGCCCCTCGTCCTCGACGACGACGATCACGCCCCCCTTCTGCTCGATGACCTCGACGTGGATCGGCGTCCCCGGCGAGGTGTGGCGCGCCGCGTTGTTCATCAGGTTCTCGATGATCCGCTCGGTCATCGTCGGGTCGACGTCAACGAAGACGCGCGGCCCGTCGACGCGGACTGGATGGCCCGCGAGCGTCGGCAGCTCGCCCGCGAGCTTGTCGGCGATCGGCACGATGTCGGTCGGCTCGCGCTGCGGCTCCAACTGGCCGCGGTCGAGCCGGTCCAGGTCCAAGAGGTCCTCGACGAGCCGCGCGGCCTTCGCACCCGCCTGCTCGATCACCCCGTAGAGGTCGTTCCATCTCCTTGTCGGTCAGGTGCAGCTTCTCCGCGCGGCGGATCGTCTGCATCGCGCCGAGCACGCCGGCGAGCGGTCCCTTCAGGTCGTGCGACACCGCGTGGAGCAACGTGTTCTGCATGTCGTTCTGCTGGCGCAGGTCGTCGACGCGTTCGGTCTCGCGCGCGAGCTGTCGCCCCTGGCTCCGCACGGTCGCGTCGAGCGCGTCGACGAGCCACACGATCGCGCCGAACACGATGAACCACACCATCGCGTTCCAGGAGTGCACGAAGACGTTGGACCCCTCGAGCGGATCCGCGAGCCGGGTCGCGAGGGCGGCGAGCCCGCGCGATCCGAGCCCCCACGCGCGGCCGCCGGTCCGCGTCGCGAGCACGACCGGCATCAGGTAGAACGGCGCGAGCGACACGCCCGGGCCCGGTGAAGTGGTCGACCACCCCCACGGTGATGACGAACACGATGCTCAGCACGATCCCGAACGGCCCGGGCGTCGGCACCGAGGAACCGCGACAGCGGCGGTTCCACGGCGCGGCTGGGCCCGCGCGGTATGCGCCTTCATGGGATGGAACGTCGGCTCCGGGGCGGGCTACCTTGAGTTCGGTAGCCCCGTGAACGCTCAGCCTCCCTCCAGGAGCTCCCGGCAGCGCCCGGAACGCCCGCCCGCGGTGGCTGATCCGGTCCTTCTGCTCGTCGGTAAGCTCGGCCATCGTCACGTCCCAGCCGACGGGCACGAAGATCGGGTCGTACCCGAAGCCACCCGAGCCAGCCGGGGACGTGCGAAGCGTTCCCTCGCAGACCGCCGTCGGCGTGCACGACCTCGCCCTCCGGGTCACGCAAGCGCCGCGACGCACCGGTACCGCGCCGTCCGGCCGCGAGCCGGGATCCCCCGGATCGCCCTGGATCAGCGCCCGGAGGTTCTCCTCGTCGGTGGCGTGCTCGCCCGCGTAACGCGCGCTGCGGGGCCCCGGCCGCCCGCCGAGCGCGTCGACCTCGATCCCGGAGTCGTCGGCCAGCGCCGGCAACCCGAGCGCCGTGGCGACCGCCCGCGCCTTCAGGCGCGCGTTGTCCAGGTAGGTCTCGCCGGTCTCCTCCACATCGGGGAAGGCCGCGGGTCGTGGTTCTCGACGCTGACCCAGCCGACCGGCCAGCCGGCGCAGATCCGTCGCCAGCTCGCGGAGCTTGTGGGGGTTGTGGGTGGCGAGCGCGATCCGCAGTCGGGAAGCCGCGTCACGGCGCCGAGCGCGGCGCGCTGGATCTCGGTGAGCTCGGCGATGCCGGCCGCCGCCAGGTCGAGCAGCGCGTCGAGCTGCGCCCGCGATGAACGGGCGCACCCTCGGCGGTCCCCTGCACCTCGACGAGCGCGCCCGCCGCCGGTCATGACCACGTTGAAGTCGACCTCGGCCCCGGCGTCCTCCTCGTAGCACAGGTCCAGCCGCGGCTTCGCCCTCGACGATCCCGACGCTCACGGCGGCGACCGAGTCACGGAGCGCACGACTCGACGCCGACCCCGCGCAGGAGCGCCGTCGCGAGCGCGACGTATCCGCCGGTGATCGAGGCGGTGCGGGTGCCGGCGTCGGCCTGCAGCACGTCGCAGTCGATCGTCATCATCCGCTCCCCCAGCGCGCGCAGATCGGTGACGCTGCGCAAGCGCCCGCCCGATCAGCCGCTGGATCTCCTGCGTGCGCCCGCCCGGACGTCCGCGTGTTCACCTCGCGTGCCGACCGCTCGGTAGTGGCGGCGGGCAGCATCGAGTACTCGCCCGTCACCCAGCCCTTGCCGGTCCCGCGGAGCCAGCGGGGCGTGTCGTCGGAGACCGACGCGGCGCACAGCACGCGCGTCTTCCCCATCGAGAACAGGATCGAGCCCGCGGCCCACTCCTGGTAGCCGAGCTCATAGGCGACCGGCCGCAGCGTCCCCGCGTCCCGTCCGTCGGGACGGGTCACGCCCCGACCTCGATCACCATATCCGGCACGGCGATGTCGATCGAACCGTCGAACCCGACCGCCGCCTGTTCGAGCGACACACCTGGGTCGAGGTTCGGGGTGATGTGGGTAAGCACGAGCCGCGCCACGCCACCTGAAGCCGCGTGCTCCGCGGCCTGCAACGCGCTCAGATGGAAGTACGAAAGCTCGGAGTCGTTCTGGTACGTCGCCTCGCACAGGAACAGGTCGGCGTTCTCGCGCGAGCTCGATCGCCTCGTCGCACGGCCCGGTGTCGCCCGTGTAGGCGAGCACCTTCCCGTCGGCCTCGATCCTGTAGCCGAGCGACGGCACGCCGATGTGCGTCATCTCGTACGGCGTGACCCGGAACGGACCGACCTCGAAGACCCCGCCGGGCGTCGCCTTCGTGAAGTCGTAGGTCTCGCCCATCACGTTGCGGCCCGCCTCGGATACGAGCAACGCGGCCAGATCGGTGAACCCCGGCGGCGAGTGGAACGGCAGACCCGGCGTGCCGAGCCCGCCGTAATGGCGCGCGTAGAACGCCGGGATGATGTCGAGGAAGTGATCGGCGTGGCCGTGCGAGATCAGCAACCCACCGAGGTCCCCGACCGACAGATGCTCCTGAAGCCGCGCGAACGTCCCCGTGCCGGCGTCGAGCCAGAGGTTGAAGCCGTCGGCGGTCAACAGGTAGCCGCAGCACTCACGCGAGGCGCCGGGCCACGTGCCTTGCGACCCGAGCACGGTCAGCCTCACGCGGCGTCCTTCCCGATCGCAGCGGCCTCGACCCGAGGGATCTCGAGCGCGAGCACACGTTCGGCGAGGTCGCGGAAGGCCTCCGGGTCGCCGGTCGTCGAGAACGCGTGGGCGGGCGGCTCGGCCGCGTCACGCAGGGCGTCGCCGCGCACGAGCTCGGCATAGACATCCTTGGCGGTCTCCTCCGCCGACGACACCAGCACCACGTCGGGACCCAGTTCCAGCTGGAGTAACCCCGACAACAGCGGATAGTGCGTGCAGCCCATGATCACCGTGTCCACGCCCTCCTCTTCCAGCGGTGCAAGATACCGTGCCGCGGCCTCCCGGAGCGCGGCGCTCGTCGTGTCGCCCCGCTCGACGTGCTCGACGAAGACGGGACAGGCGGCCGCCACCAGGGTGGCACCGGAGCCGACGGCGCGCTGATAGCCCCCGGTCCGGATCGTCGCCTCGGTCCCGATCACGCCGACCTTCCCGTTGCGCGTCGCGCGGAGCGCCGCACGCACGCCGGGAGCGATCACGCCGACGACCGGCACCTCGGCCGCCGCGGCGATGTCGCCGATCGCCGAGACCTCGATCGAGTTGCACGCGACGACGAGCAGCTTCACCCCGCCGGCCACAAGGTGCGCGGCGATCCCCATCGCGAACCGGCGGATCTCCTCGACCGGCCGCGGCCCGTAGGGGAAGTTCGCACCGTCGCCGACGTAGGTGACCGACTCGTTGGGCAAGAGCTCCCAGATCGCCCGCGCGACCGTGAGCCCGCCGACGCCGGAGTCAAAGACCCCGATCGGGCGGTCATCCCCCACGCGTTACCACCACAGCGACCCCTCGATCCCCTTCTCCGCCGCCGTTACGTCCTCGTGCCACGCGTCGGTCGAGAGGTACTTCCAGCCACCGTCGGGCAGCAGACACACGATGTCACCGGCGTCGAGTTCCTGCGCGACGCGCTGGCCGACGTGGATCACCGCGCCGCTCGAGATCCCGGCGAAGATGCCCTCTCTCTCCGTCAGCGCCCGCGTCGCCCGCAGCGAATCGGCGGCGTTCACGAGGAACTTCCGGTCGATCTGCGTCGGGTCGAAGATCGGCGGGATGAACCCTTCGTCGAGCGAGCGCAACCCGTAGACGAGGTCGCCGAGCTCGGGCTCGGCCGCGATCACCTGGATGTCGCCGCGATACGCGTGCAGACCTCGCCCCGTGCCCGTCAGCGTTCCTCCGGTGCCCATGCCCGCGACGAAGTGCGTCACCTCCGGCAGATCTCGGATGATCTCCTGCGCGGTTCCGCGTTCGTGCGCCTCGGGGTTGGCTGCGTTCCCGTATTGGAACGGCATGAAGTACCGGTCGTCCTGCGCGAGCGCGCGAGCGACCTCGATCGAGCCGTTCGTGCCCTTGGCGCCATCGGAGTACACGATCTCGGCACCGAACAGGCGCAGCAGCCCGATCCGCTCTTCGCTCGCGTTGTCCGGGATCACGACGGTGAGGTCGTAGCCCTTGCGCCGGGCGACCATCGCCAAGGCGATGCCCGTGTTGCCGCTCGTCGGCTCCAGGATGGTCCGGTCGGGGGTAAGCGCGCCACTCGCTTCGGCGGCCTCGATCATCGCGAGGGCGATCCGATCCTTCGTCGAGCCGGTGGGGTTCTGTCCCTCGAGCTTGGCCCACAGGCGCACGCCGGGTTTCGGCGACATCCGCGGGATGCCCACGAGCGGCGTGTCGCCGATCGCGTCCAGGATCGAGTCATAGCGCACGGTCCGAGCATCATCCCAGGCCCGCGCGGGCGCAGCCGCCGACGGAGGTGGCCGTCAGGACGGGAAGGATCACGTCGCCGGTCGTCTTGTCGACGACGACGCGGATCATCTGCAGCGGTGTGGAGGTCGGGCTGCCCGGGGTCGGATCGGCGTGCTGGGCGGGGTTGAACTCGGCGCCGTGACACGGACACACGAACAGCTGCGAGCCGCTGTCCCAGCCGACCGTGCACCCCGCGTGGGTACGATCCGGCTGCACGCCACGACGCTGCCGTTCGCGAGGCGGACCACCGCGGCGGGCCCGACCCCCGGCGCCGTGAAGCCGAGGGCCTGCCCGACCCGAAGCGAATCGAGGTTCGTGATCGTCCGGCCCTGGATCGTCGGGGTGGGCTGCGGCGACGGCGATCGAGTCGCCGGCGGCGGTTCGACGGCCCGAGTCGGATCGCGCTGCGCGCGATCCGTGCCACCGGCCGCCGTGATCCCCGACGAAGCGGCGCTCGCCGGCGAGCCGGCGAGCGCGTTGGCGACGCCCCGGAGCGCGATCGCGAGGCCGGCGACGAGGCCCGGCAACATCGGGCGCCGCATGACCGCATCGGGGTCCGGCTGGAAGCGCGAGATGTGCGGGGTCGGCCGCGCCTTGGCCACCTCCCACGCGCCGATGATCAGCGCGAGCCACGCGACGGCGTAGATCGAGTCCGATCCGAGGAAGTAGAGATGCACATGCCAGGTGGCCGAAAGCCACAGCACGACGTTTATCGACATCCCGATCACGGACGCCGTGATGAGCCCGATCCCGGCCAGCACAGCGATGCCGACCGCGATCTCGGTCACCGCCACACCGATCCCGACGAGCCATGGCACGTGCTCGAGCATGCGCCTCAATGGGGCAGGCGACGTCGCGCGCGCGAACCCCTCGAGCTGCGTCCCGATGTACGTCGGGCTTCCCGCGTGGAGGAACCCGGGGTCGAGAAACCTCTGCAGCCCGGCGTAGACGAACGTCACGCCGAGGAACGCGCGGAGGATCCGCAGCGACCAGGGCATCTCTCGCCACGACGTCTCCAACGAGACGGGCGTCATCACCCGTGAGTCGGGCCGATAGGCATCCAGCCGCTGGGGCATCTGCTGTCACGGCGTCCGTTGCATGTCGGGAGATGTTCGGCCACCCCGGTTGGATACCGTTCGGTTGCCGATTTTGAGATCGGTAAGGATGCACGGCACACCGTTCCTGACCTGGGACGATGAGGACCGTGCAGATCCTGCTGATCGAGGACGACACCCGACTTTCGGCCCTCGTGGCGGACCGCCTGCGAGGCGAAGGCCATACCGCCGAGACCGCCGCAGACGGCGACGAGGGCCTTCGCCTGGCGAGCTCGGGCCGGTTCGACATGGCCGTGGTCGACGTGATGCTGCCCGGGATGGACGGGTTGCACGTCGCGAGTACCCTTCGCGAGCGGGGTGTCAACACCCCGATCCTGATGCTGACGGCGCGCGACACGGTCGACGACCGCGTCGCGGGGCTCCGGGCGGGCGCCGACGACTACCTCGTGAAGCCGTTCGCGTTCAAGGAGCTCGTCGCGCGGATCGACGCGCTCGCTCGCCGTGCGCCGCGTGCTGGCGACGACGGGATCATGACGGTCGACACCGTTCGCCTCGACCCGCGCGCTCGGCTCGTCATCGTCGACGGCGGGACCGTCGATCTCACCGCGAAGGAGTTCGACCTCCTCGCATGCTTGATGGAACACCGCGGACGTGTCCTGTCGCGGATCGAGCTCAAGGAGCTCGTCTGGGACTTCTCGTTCGACGCGCAGACGAAGGTGGTGGACCTCTACGTCCACTACCTCCGGCGCAAGCTCGGGCCGGCGGGCGACATCATCGAGACGGTCCGCGGCGTCGGCTACGTGGTCGGTCGCTGATGTTCCGATCGCTGCGGGTGCGGATCGCGCTGTCGCACGCGCTCGTGTTGCTGGTGATCTTGGTGGCGCTCGGTGTCACGCTGCAATACGTCCTCGCCCGCACGCTCGACGCATCGGTGACGAGCCAGTTGCGGGCATCCGCGCAAGGCGTTACCACACGGATCGATGAAGCCGAGAAGCCGGTAGCGCTGGCGGACTCCGACGTGCCGTCGAACGCGGCCACGCAGCTCGCCGTCTACAAGCCGAACGGCGCGCTGGTCGGCGAGCCCAAAGAGCCCCCCTCGTGGCTGAGACCCGGCACCCAGCCCGTCACCGACCTCGAGGTCAGCGGCGAGCGGGTGCGTGTCGTCACCGTCCCGGTAACCCTCAGCGACAACAGTGAGGTGATCGTCGTCGCCGGCCGTTCGATGCTGGCCGAGGACGTCCTCATGCACCGCGTGCGGATGCTGCTGCTCGCGGGCTCGCTCCTCGCAGTGGTCGCGAGCCTCGGCGCCGGTTGGTGGCTCGCGGGCCGAGCCGTCCGGCCGGTTGAGCGCGCCTACGAGGCGCGCGCGGCCTTCGCGGCCGACGCCTCGCACGAGCTTCGGACGCCACTGACGTTCATCCGGCAGGGCGTGGAGGTGCTAGCTGCGAACGATCCAGCACTCGGCGACCAAGTGCTCGGCGAGGTCGACTACATGGCCGGGTTGTCGCAGCGACTGCTGCTGCTCGCTCGCGCCGAGAGCGGACCCGCGCTCGACCTGAAGCCGGTCGCGGTCGCCACGGCGATCCGCCAGGCGGCAGCACGGAGCGAGCGAGCGCTCGGGCTCCGGTTGCACGTCGACGGCATCGACGGGCTCACGGCGATGGCCGACACGACCGCGCTCGAGATCGCCCTCGACGCCGTGTTCGAGAACGTCGCGCGTCATGGCGGCGGGTCCGCGGAGGTGCGCGGGTATCGCGAGAACGGCGAGGTCGTGATCGACGTCGCCGACGCCGGGCCGGGGCTGCCCCTCGACCTCCACGGCCGCGCGTTCGACCGGTTCTTCCGGGCCGATCCCTCCGCGCGCGCGAGACCGGTGGGGCGGGCCTGGGGCTCGCACTCACACAAGCGTGGGTCGAGGCGCAGAGCGGCCACGTCGGCCTGTCTCAGACGCCCGGCGGCGGGCTCACAGTCTCGATCGAGCTCCCGGGCGCCACGGCCACGCCAACGCGTGACATTCAAGACGACTCGTGATCGAAGTGACGCCGGATGTATGCGCCCGTCGAACGGTACGGGGATCAGAATCCAGGGTGAATGCACGTCCGCAGGACACCTGCGCCGATAGGTCGACGGGATCGAAGGGCGGAGGTGGCGCCGCGGGGTCAGCCGCCGGCGACGGCGGGCAGGATCGAGACCGTGTCGCCCTCTTCGACCGGCGTCTCGAGCGAGCCCAGGTAGCGCACGTCCTCGTCGTTCAGTAGACGTTGATGAACCGGTGCAGGCCGCCGTCCTCGGCGATCACGTTCTTCGTGATGCCGGGGTACCGCGACTCGAGGTCCTTCAGCACCTCGGCGAGCGTCGCGCCCTCGGCGCTCACCTGCGCCTCGTTGCCGGCGTGCTTGCGCAGGATCGTCGGGAGCTTCATCGGTGACGGCCATGGATCGAGCACTCCTCACTCGGGTCGGGCAGGCACGCCGCAGAACTGCTCGTAGTCGATCAGCTCGGTGATCGTCGGCTCCTTGCCGCACACGGGGCAGTCCGCGTCCCAGCGGATCTTCACTTCCTGGAACTCCATGTGCAGGGCGTCGTAGAGCAGCAGCCGCCCCTCGAGGGTCTCGCCCTTCGCCCGTGATCAGCTTGATCGCCTCGGTCGCCTGGATCGAGCCGATCACGCCGGGCAGCACACCGAACACGCCGCCCTCGGCGCAGCTCGGCACGGTGCCGGGCGGCGGCGGCGCCGGGAACAGGCACCGGTAGCACGGCGTCTCCTGGCCCGGCATGAAGACCGTGGCCTGCCCTTCGAACTGATAGATCGAGCCGTAGACGAGCGGCTTGCCCATGAACTGGCAGGCGTCGTTCACCAGGTAGCGCACGGGGAAGTTGTCCGTGCCGTCGACGATCACGTCGTAGCCGTCGAACACGTCGAAGACGTTGGTCGAGAACAGCAGCGTGTCGTGGCCGACGATCGTCGATCGTCGGGTTGATCGCGCGCAGGTGCTCGACCGCAGACTCGACCTTCGGGCGGCCGACGTCGGCGTCGGTGTGCAGGATCTGGCGCTGCAGGTTCGACACGTCCACGCGGTCGAAGTCGACGACGCCGAGCTTGCCGATGCCCGGCCGCGGCGAGGTACATCGCGATCGGCGAGCCCGAGGCCGCCGGCGCCGATCACCAGGACGCTTGCGTCCAGCAGCTTGCGCTGGCCCGGCCCCGCCGATGTTGGGCAGGATGATGTGCCGCGCGTATCGCTGGACCTGCTCCTCGGTGAACCTCGGCTGGGTCGCTCATGTGATCGTCAGCTCCTCCTCGGTGACCTCGCCGTCGACGATGAAGAAGGACCGCAGCACCGGCTCGGCACGGTCCTCGAGGGAACAGCAAGATGTATCGGGCGTCGGGGTAGAACGCGAGCTGGCACGTCGGTATCGGGCTCGGATACGCCTCGGAATGGGTGTGGGAGTGATAGATCGCCCACAGCTCGAGGCCCTCGTCGTCCATCTGGTCGAAGACCCGGAGCTGCTCGATGCCGTCGAGGCGGTAGGTGACCGGGCTCGCGTCGGCGTTCCGTCATCGTGAAGACCTTGGCGGCACGCCATCGGCGGCGGCGATCAGGCCGCAGCACTCGTTCGGGAACTCGCGGAGCCCGTGCTCCACGATCTCCTTGTAGATGACACCGTCCAGCTCAGCCACACCTCGCTCCCGGAGAGGTCGCCGGTACAGGCGCGCGCGCGCCTGTTGCAGGTGCAAATGCTACCAGCGGGGTCGTTATTCCCGAAGACGGTGGGGCCCTGCGCGCGGACGGGCTGCGGATCGACGGCCGAGTCAGTCGGCGGCCCTCGACCTGGATCGCGCCCGGCGTCCCCGCTCCGACCACCGCGCCGATGCGCCAGGCGTCGCCCCGCCGGCGCGCAGCGCATCGAGCAGCCTCCGGATCGTCGGTCGCGAGCAGCAGCCCGCCGCTCGTCTGGGCGTCCGCGAGCAGAGCTGCTCGGGAAGCGTGGTCGCGCCCCAGCCCGTCGTCGGCCCGAGCCACGCGTGGTTCCGCTTGGTGCCGCCGGCAACGACGTCGCGCTGCGCAAGCTCGAGCACGCCGGCCAACAGCGGCACCGCCGCGGCGTCGATCGTCGGCGGCGCAGCCGCTCGCCTCGAGCAGCTTGCGGAGGTGGCCGAGCAGCCCGAAGCCCGTGACATCGGTGCCGGCACGGACACCGGCGGCGACCGCCGCTCGCGACGCCGCCGCGTTCAGCGTGCGTCATCGTCGCGACCGCCGTTCGTCGACCTGGGCGGCGGTGGCGACGCCGCGCTTCGCCGCGGTCGTGATCATGCCGACGCCGATCGGCTTCGTGAGCACGAGCGCCCATCCCGGGCCGCGCCTCGGTGTTGCGGAGCAGCGCGGTCGAGGTCCGCGATCGCCGACCGCGACCATCCCGTAGAGCGGCTCCTTCTCGGTGGTGATCGTGTGGCCGCCGATCACGGGCACGCCCGCGGCCTGGGCGATCGCCCGGCCGCCGCGCAGGACGTCGGCGAGCAGTCTCGAGCGGCAGCACGTCGACCGGCCACCCGACGACGTTGAGCGCGAGCGTGGGCGTGCCGCCCATCGCGTAGACGTCGCTCAGCGCGTTCGCGGCGGCGATCCGGCCCCAGTCGAACGGCGTCGTCGACGAGCGGCGTGAAGAAGTCGAGCGTCACGATCAGCACCGCGACCGTCGGGCAGCCGATACACCGCCGCGTCGTCGCCGCTCGCCTCCGACACGATCACGTCCTCGGTCGGCACCGACGGCCCGAGGAGCTCGAGCACGTCGGCGAGCTGGCTCGGCCCGAGCTTGCACGCGCAGCCGGCGCCGTGGCTCAGGCTCGTCAGACGGATCGGTTCGGCGATGGCCATCTCAGAACGTCCCCAGGTTCGTCGCCCACTCGACCCAGGTCGTGCCGCCGTCCAGGCTGATCCGAAGCGTGATCGGGCGGTTCCCGCCGGTCACGTGGAACACGAGCGCCCCGCGCGCCGACGAACCGGGCGCGATCGATGACCGGCCGCTGGACGGCCTGGTTCGACCCGCCGTAGCGCCCGGGATGGGGATGGAGGTCGCCGGATGCCGGTCGGGTCGCGGCCGGAAGACGGCGCCGTTCAGGTCGGTGACCTCAGCGTCGGTCCCGGTCGCGCCCGTCCAGGCGTGCTTCTCCGGGGTTCTCGCCGTCAGATAGACGGCGAGCGCGCGGGCCTCGTGCACGTAGGCGAGTGGTCATCGTGGTGGTGACCGGCGTCAGCTGAATCGAGCTTGCCACCGTCGGGTCGGCGCGGTCAGCGTGTCCGGGATGAATCCGGTCGTGCGCTCGACCACGTGCGTCGGCGACGGTGAGTACGGCACGAGCGGGTCGACGCCGGAAGCCGACGGCGCAGGGATGGTCGTCGGTGGTGGGGTGCTCGTCGTCGTCGCGCCTGTGCACGCCGCCGCGACGATCAGCAGCGCACAAGGCAGGGATGAACGAAGTCGACGCATGGGAGACGCGCGCGAGTGTAGCCGCAGCGGGTGATACTGCTGCCGGTGCAACCGCTCGAGTTCCTCCGTCAGTATCACCCGTTCTCAGAGCTCGACGGCGACGCGCTCGAGCGCGTCGGAGGGTCGCTCGAGATCGTCTTCATCCCGGCGGGCGAGACGGTCCTGACCGAAGGGGGTGCCGTCGCCGAGGCGGTCGGGGTGATCCGCAAGGGTGCGCTCGAGCTCGCGACCGGGGACGTCCTCGTCGACCAGCTCGAGCCCGGCGATACATATGGGTTCCCCTCCGCGATGTCGAAGCAGCCTCCGTCGATGACCGTCCGAGCAGCCGAGGACACGCTCAGCTACCTGGTCCCCGCCGACGTGGCGCGCCGGGTCTTCGCCAGCCCGAGCGGGGTCGCGACGATCTGGGCGATCGCGCGGCAGCGCATCCGCGCTGCCGACGCGGTCGCACGGTCCGCGCGCGCCGCCGATCCGCGCTTCGCGCGGATCGGCTCCCTGGTCCGCCGGCCGCTGGTGACCGCCGACCCCAGCATCACCGTCGCCGAGGCGGCGACGGTGATGCGGGATGAGCGGGTGTCGAGCCTGTTGTTGCAGGCCGGTGACACCGAGGCGATCGTCACTGACCGCGACCTGCGGACCAAGGTCGTCGCCGAACGGGGATCGTTCGACGCGCCGGCCGTCGACATCGCGACGAGCCCGGTGCGCCGCGCGCCCTCGTCGATGACGGCGGGTGAGGCGATCGTCGAGATGCTCACGCACGGCATCCACCACCTGCCGGTCACAGACGGCGGGCGGATCGTGGGCGTCGTCACCGACACGGATCTGATGGGCCTTGAGGACGGGAGCGCGTTCTCGATGCGCGGGGCGATCGAGCGCGCCGGGACGGTCGAGGACGTCATCGCCGCCACACGGGGACATCCCCGCGTCGTGGCCGGGCTCGTCGACGCGGGCACGGACCCGATCGATGTGTGCCGGATCGTGTCGATCATCATCGACGCGGCCACGGCGAGACTGGTGAGGCTCGCGGGCGACGAGCTGGGCGAGGCACCGTGCGCGTTCGCGTGGATCGCGCTCGGGAGCGCCGCTCGGCGCGAACCGGCGCTCGACGCCGACCAGGATCACGCTCTCGCGTTCGGCCCGGGGTTCGTTGCAGCCGAGCACAGCGACTACTTCGCGACGTTTGCCGAACGGGTGACCGCCGGACTCGAGGCGATCGGGTTCCCGCGTTGCAAGGGCGATGCGATGGCGGTGCACTCCGCGATGCGTGCGCCCCTCACCGAGTGGCAGGAGCGATTCGAGACCTGGATCCGTCAGCCCGGCGCCGACGCGATGATCCTGTCCTCGATCGGGTTCGACTTCCGCGCCGTCGCCGGATCGCTGCCCGCCGACGACGCGCTCGACGCCGCCGTCGCGAAGGCGCGTACCAATCCTGGGTTCGTGCGGCTCCTCACGAAGGGCGCGCTTCGGCACGAGCCACCGACCGGGTTCGTCCACCATCTCGTCGTCGAGTCCAAGGGTGACCATCGCGGAACGCTCGACCTCAAACACGGCGGGATCACGATCGTGACCTCGATCGCTCGTGCGCGCGCCGTTGCGGTCGGCGCGTCCGCCAAGGACACCCTCGGACGATTGGCGGCTGCCGTGCGCGGCGGTTCGATCGAGGCGCCATCCGGCACCGATCTGGACGAAGCCTTCCGGTTCCTGCTGGATCTCCGGCTTCGCCATCAGGCGGCGCAGGTGCGGGCGGGCACGCCGGTTGACGACTTCGTCGATCCGAAAGACCTCGGGCCCATCGAGCGCGGCGGCCTCCGGGAGGCGTTCCACACGATCCGCCGCGAGCAGCAGGCGCTCGCCGTCGAGGTGGACCTCCGCTGACGTTCGAGGGCCGCTAGTTGCGCGGCCCGATCGGCGTCGTGCCCATCGCGTGGAACCCGCCGTCGACATGGATCAGCTCGCCGGTGATCCCGCGCGCGAGGTCGGAGAACAGGAAGGTCACGGTGTCGCCGACCGGTGAGGGGTCCTGGCCGTCCCATCCGAGCGGCGCGCGCTCGCCCCACGAGCCGGTGATCTCATCGAACCCGGGGATGCCCTTACCGGCCATCGTCCTGATCGGTCCGGCGCTCACCGTGTTCACGCGGATGCCCATCGACCCGAGATCGCGCGCGAGATACCGCGTCACGGCCTCGAGGCCGGCCTTCGCGACGCCCATCCAATCGTAGACCGGCCACGCGACCTGACCGTCGAAATCGAGCGACACGATCGAACCGCCGTGCTCGCGCATCAACGGCAGGAGGCCGACGCCGATCGCCTTCAGCGAGAACGCGCTCGTCTGCATGGCGGTCGCGACGGAGTCCCACGGCGTGTGCAGGAAGTTCCCGCCGAGCGCGTCCTGCGGCGCGAACGCGATCGCGTGCAGGATGCCATCGACCCTCCCCCACCGCGACGCGAGATCCTGCTGCACCGCCTCGATCTGTGTCGGTCGTTCGCGTCCATCTCCAAGACGTCGCACGGCTCGGGCAAACGCTTGGCGACCTTCTGGGTGAGCCTCACCGCCCGGCCGAAGTTCGTGAGCACGATCTCGGCGCCGTGCTCCTGGGCCGAGGTCGCCGCGGCGAACGCGATCGACTGCGGGGTCAGCACGCCGGTGATCACGAGCTTCTTGCCGTCGAGCAGCATGGTCGGGCAGCCTAGCCTCGGCCCGGAGGCCCCGCAACGCCGGGCACTAGCATGCGGACGATGGATCTGGGGATCGAGGGGAAGGTCGCGCTGGTCACCGCCGCGTCGGCCGGCCTCGGGTTCGCGACCGCCAAGGCTCTGTCGGCAGAAGGCTGCCGCGTCGCGATCAACAGCCACGACGCCGCACGACTGGATGCGGCGGCTGCGACGCTCGGCGGCGACGCGCTCACGCTGCCGATCGACGTCACCGATCCCGACGCGCCCGCGTCGCTCGTCGCATCGACAGTCGACCGGCTCGGCGGACTCGACATCCTGATCGCCAACGCGCCCGGGCCGCCTCGTGCGCGCGCCCTCGAGGCGACCGACGACGCGCTCCTGGACGCGGTCGAGGCGAACCTGTTGACCTCGGTGCGCTTGGTGCGCGCTGCGGTTCCCCACATGCGAGCGGCGGGGTGGGGCCGGATCGTGTTGCTGACGTCCGTCGCGATCAAGGAGCCCATCCCCGACCTGGCCGCGTCGAGCGCCGCGCGGACCGGCCTATGGGCGTGGGCCAAGAGCGCCGCGCACGACCTGATCGACGACGGCATCACGCTGAACGTGCTTGCCCCGGGACTCCACGACACCGACCGAGTGCGTGCGCTCGGTCACACCGGGCCGACCGGCGACCCGGCAGATTTCGGACGGATCGCTGCGTTCCTCTGCTCCGTCCACACGGGGTTCCTGTCGGGGGTCGCGCTGCAGGTCGACGGCGCCGGTACGCTTGGGCTCTTGTGAGCCCCCGAACACGCTGACCACAGAGGAAAGGACGCCGATCGTGCAGACGGAAGAACGGTTCGATCAGCTGACGAACGATGCGTGGGAAGGCCTGCTCGAGCGCGAACCGTTGATCGGGACCTTCGTGGGCGATGAGCGGTACGACGACCGCCTGGGCGACCCCTCCGAGGCCGGGCGTTCGGCCGAGGAGACGGCGGCGCGAGCCGGCCTGCAGGAACTGGCGCAGCTCGATCGCGCCGACCTCGATGAGGCCCGGCAGCTCACCGCCGACATCTACGAGGCGATCTGCAGCCGCTCGATCGCGCGGCTCGAGCACCGACTGGACCTGCTCGACGTCGCCAACCACATGAACGGCGCCGTGGCAACGCTCGGCCAGATCGCGACGCTGCAGCGCGCCGACACACCGGAGCGCGTCGCCCGCCTCGACGCGCGGCTGCGTGCGTTCCCGGCGTACCTCGAGGCCTCGAGCGACCTGCTCCGTGAGGGCGTGGCCAAGCAGGTCACCGCGCCGCGCGTGGTGGCGGAGCGCACGCTCGGACAGGTGGACCGTCTGTTGGAGCTGGCGCCCGAGCAGTCCCCGGTGGTCGCGCAGGTCGAAGGGGATGCACGCGAAACGATCGCAACCGCGGTTGCCGACGCGGTCCAGCCCTCGCTCGCCGCCTTCCGGCAGGTGCTGATCGACGATTACCTGCCGGCGGCCACCGACACGATCGGGATCTCCGCGCTGCCCGGCGGGGACGGCATGTACGCGGCCGAAGTGCTCGGCTGGACGTCGCTCCCCCTGGATCCCCGTGAGGTGCACCAGCTCGGCGTCGACCGGCTCAACGCGATCAACGAGGAGCGGCGTGTCCTCGCGGGCGAGCTCGGTCATCCAGATGCCGCCACTGCGATCGCTGCGCACACCGCGTCGGGCGCCAACACCGCGACCACCGCCGAGCAGCTTGTCGCGCTCGCGGAGGACCAGGTGCAACGGAGCTGGGACCTCGCGCCGCAGTACTTCGGCCGGCTGCCGTCCGCCAACTGCGACGTGCGCCGTGTCGAGGAGTTCCGCGAAGCAGACGAGCCGATGGCCTTCTATTACCCGCCGACCGACGACGGCTCGCGCTCAGGCATCTACTACATCAACTGTTACGACCTCGCCGACCGGGCGCTGCACCACGTCGCGAGTGTCACCTACCACGAGGCCAACCCGGGCCATCACTTCCAGCTCGCGCTCCAGCAGGAGATGCCCGAGCGGCCACCCCTCCGCCGGTTCGGCGCGACCCTGGCGGCCGCGGCGTTCGCGGAAGGGTGGGGCCTGTACGCCGAGCGCCTCGCCGACGAGATGGGTCTGTACCTCGACGGGTGGGAGCGCATGGGCATGCTCGAGAACCAGGGCTTGCGCGCCGCTCGGCTGGTGACCGACTCGGGGATCCATGCGCTCGGGTGGACCCGCGAGCAGGCGGTGCAGACATTGATCGACAGCGGCCAGATGGGCACCGACGCCGGCATCGAGGTCGACCGCTACATCGGCATGCCGGGACAGGCGCTCTGCTACATGACGGGGATGATCGAGATCCAGCGAGCCCGCGAGTCGGAGTCCGCGCGGCTCGGCGCCGACTTCTCGCTCCGCGACTTCCACGATCGCGTGCTCGAGCTCGGCGAGATCCCGTTGCCGTCGTTCCGGCGCGTCTTCTCGATGGACTGACGCAGCGCGCCAAGGGCGAACGCGCAGGGCTCGCGGCTAGGGCTTCCGCGCCACGAGGAACAGGTACTCGAGCACGCCGTGCTCCCAGAGAAGCTCTGCCTCGCGCAGCATCGCGCGGGCTGCGAGCCGTTCCGGCACGCTGCCGGCACTCGGCTCGTCGAGTCGTGCATGCACCGACCGGAACGCCGGCGCGATCACCCGCGCGCCCTCGAGCGAGCTGCGGACGTCGTCGAACCCGGCGGCGGATACCTGCCGCTCGATCTCCAACGGGGTGGCCGCGGCCTGCGCGCGGATGCCCCACAGTCGAAGCATCGAGACGCCGGCGATGAGCTCGCGCGGCGTCGCCGGGAACCGCAATACCGGGACGTCGCTGAACGTGAGCACGCCGCCGGGGCGCAGCACACGGAACCCTTCGGCGAAGAACTGCAGGCGCGACGGGAAGTGGAACGCCGCCTCGACGCTGATCACGCCGTCGAAGCTTTCCGGCGCGAACGGCATCCGGCTCGCGTCTCCGTTGACCGGGTGCCCGTGCGCGGCGCTGAGTCGTTCGCGACCGGCACGGAGTTGCGACAGCGTGATGTTGAGCGCAGTAAGGCTGCGCGCTTGCGACACGTCGGCGATCACGGGATCTTGCGCCGCGAGGCCGTTCCCGACATCGAGGACGTCGCCCCCCGGCAGGAGGTCCTCGGCCATGCGCGTGACGAGCTTGCG
This sequence comes from uncultured Actinomycetes bacterium, assembly GCA_963792215.1. Classification (GTDB taxonomy): domain Bacteria; phylum Actinomycetota; class UBA4738; order UBA4738; family HRBIN12; genus AC-51. The sequence goes on along the minus strand of CAWBVL010000001.1, from coordinate 232,599 downwards.
GACCGCGACGCCGGCCTCGCTCGGATCGCTGCCGTCGCCCTGCCAGAGCCCGAGGTTCAGCCAGCCGTCGTCGAGCGCAAGGAAGAACTCCGACCCGATCGAGTCGTAGACAGTGGAGGCGGGGTTGCGCCCGAACCGAAGCATCCCGGCCGCGTGCCGGAGGTTCGCCGTCGTGACACCGCTCCTCATGCAGTGCACGGTACCCGCGCCGGGCGGTCCGATGCTCTGCGAGATCACGCGACGGGAGGTCAGGCGGCGCGCCAGGCGTCGCGAAGCTTCACGCGCGAGCCCGTGCGGAGAACCGCGCCGGCGTACAAGCGCGCGCCCACCGGCACCAACGCGACCGCGCTGCCGATCAACAGCGTGAGCGACAGCGCGATCTGCCAGCCGGTCGCCGCGCCGAGCACGATCCGGACGGGCATCGCGAGCGCCGAGCTCACGGGAAGGATGGACGCGACGATCGCGAGCGTGGAATTCGGATCCTGCAGCGAGCCGATCGAGATGATGAACGACACGAGGATCGTGAGGTTGATCGGCACGATGACGTTCTGCAGTTCCTCCATGCGTGAGACGAGTGACCCCGCCGCGGCGAACAGCGATGCGTAGAAGGCGTAGCCGAGGATGAACCAGCCGACCACGAGCAGCGCCGCCCAGATCGCAGTGCTCGTCTGGAATCGGGTCCCCGTCGCGAAGGCGAGACAGATCGCGAAGGCGGCGATCGTGATCAGCTGCGCCAGCCCGAGCACGCCCACACCGATGATCTTGCCGGCGAGGAGCTGCCGCGGGCGGATCGCCGACAGCAACATCTCGACGATCCGTGACGCCTTCTCCTCGATCACGCCGGTGGCGACCCAGAGGCCGTAACCGAACAGCTGCCCGTAGAGCAGTAACACCCCGATGAACGCGACGCCCGCGTTCGACTGCCGGTCCGGCGGCGCGGGCTGCACTGCCTCGAGCGAAAGCGGATGGTCGTTGCTCGCCACCACTTGTTCGGACTCCGGCACGTGATGTTCGGTGAAGACTGCGTTGACCGCCGCCTGATGGGCGCTCGTCTGCACGAACGCCTGCAGGGTCGGATCGACGGACTCGAGTCCGACCAGCTGTGTCCCGGTCATGAACGCGTCGATCGAGCCGTCCCGCAGGCCGGCGACGGCGGCGGCCTCATCCGGATAGGTCTGGACGCGGATCGTCACGTGCACGTTCCCATCGGTGGGCGGCTGGTTGGCAGCAGCGGCCGCCTGGTTCGCGATGTCGACCACGTCCGGCCCGCCCACCACGCCGAGATCGAACGACGGCTGGCCGCCGAACCCGCCGCTGGCACGAGCGAGGATCAACACCGAGATGACGCCGACGTTCAGCAGCGTCGAGATCAGGAAGCTCCGCTCACGGAGCCGCACCCAGAAATCGCGAGCTGCGATCAGCCGCCAGGCGCCACGATCGGCCGCGCCGCTCACGACACCACCTCTCGGAACAGCTCTTGCAGCGATGGCTCAACGGGACCGAACGACAGGACGTCGCCCGCGGAGCGGGCGACGTCGAGCACGCGCTGGGGATCGGTCGACGACGCGAGCTCGAGCACGACCACTCCGTCGTCGCGCTGCAAGGGGGTCGCGCCGGGGATGACCTCCCACCACGTCGGCGCGGCCCCACGCAGCCGGACCTGCCAGAGGTTCCGCGCGCGGGAGGCACGCAGCTCCTCGATGGTGCCCTGCGCGGCGATCCGTCCGCGGTCGATCAGCACGACCGCGTCGCAGAGACGCTCGACAAGCTCGAGCTGATGGCTCGAGAACACCACCGCGGCGCCGTCGTTCGCGTTACTCCGCAGCACGCCGGAGAGCACGTCGACGCCGACCGGATCGAGGCCGGAGAACGGTTCGTCGAGCACCAACAGCTCGGGCCGATGCACGAGCGCCGCGGCGAGCTGCACACGCTGCTGGTTGCCGAGCGACAGCGACTCGACGCGCGCGCCGGGATCGCCGACCACCTCGAGTGTCGCGAGCAGCTGCTCCGCGCTCGACCGCGCCTCCGCCTTCGGCGTGCCCCGCAGGCGAGCGAGATACACGAGCTGCTCCAGCACGCGCATCTTCGGATAGAGGCCGCGTTCCTCGGGCATATACCCGAACCGGCGGCGCACCGCGGTGTCGACGGGACCACCGCGCCACCGCACCTCCCCCTCGTCGGCTTGCAAGACGCCCAGCGCGATCCGCATCGCCGTCGTCTTTCCGGCGCCGTTGCGTCCGACGAAACCCACGATCCGGCCTTCGGGAACCGTGAACGAGACGCCGTCGAGCGCCACGACGTCACGGAACCGGCGGTGCAGTTCGACGAGCTCAAGCACGGGCTCGGCCAGGATACGGCCCCTCATCGGTGATCTCGGGCATGTCCTGAGACCGGGGTAGGCTGGTCCGACCGGGAACAAGGCTGTCGGCGCGTGCGTTGAGCAGCGGATACGGCCGACGAGGAGGGTCCATGCTCGGGTTCGAAGGCGAGAACGCCCGCGAGAAGGTCATCGTCCTTCTGACGATGTGCTTCGCGCTCGCGATGGCGATGCTCGACAACACGGTCGTCAACGTGGCGCTGCCGCGGATCCAGCAGGACCTCAACGCCGGCTTCTCGGAGCTCCAGTGGATCGTCGACGCCTACGTCCTGGCGTTCGCGTCTCTCCTGCTCACCGGCGGCATCCTCGGCGACCGCTACGGCCGCAAGAAGATGTTCCTCGGCGGCCTCGCCGTGTTCACGTTCTCCTCGTTCGCGTGCGGGCTGGCCAGCACACCGCAGCAGCTGATCGTAGCCCGCGCGCTCCAGGGCGTCGGCGGCGCGCTGCTGATCCCGGGCACGCTGTCGATCATCACGGTGACGTTCCCGCCGCACGAGCGCGCCAAGGCGATCGGCCTGTGGGCGGGCGTCTCGGGCATCGCGCTGGCGCTCGGACCGACCCTCGGCGGCTACATGGTCGAGCACCTCGGCTGGGAGTCGGTGTTCTTCCTGAACGTGCCGATCGGGATCATCGCCTTCATCGTGGCGACCATCACCGTCCGCGAGTCGCGCTCCGAGCAGGAGCGCAAGCTCGACATCGTCGGGCTCGTGCTGGGCACGTCGGCCCTGTTCTTCGTCACGTACGGCCTGATCGAGGCCAACGCGCTGGGCTGGAGCGACGCGCGGATCATCGCGTCGCTCGTCTTGTTCGCGGTGTTACTCGTCGCCTTCCTGTGGTGGGAGCTGCGGACCGAGCATCCGATGATGCCGCTGCGGTTCTTCCGGATCCCCGCGTTCTCCGCGGGGAACAGCGTCGCGTTCTCGATCGCGTTGGGGATGTTCGCGACGTTCTTCTTCCTGACGCTCTACATGCAGAACATCCAGGGGTACTCACCGTTCCAGGCGGGCGCCTCGTTCCTGCCGCTGACCCTGATGATCATCGTCACGGCACCGTACGCGGGCAGTTACGCGTCGCGACACGGCTCGCGCGGCGCCGATGACGTACGGACTGATCCTCGCGGGCGGGGGCCTGTTCCTGCTCGGCCTGCTGCTCACACCCACGACGTCGTACTGGGTGATGTTCCCGATCTTCCTCGCGATGGGGCACGGCATGGGCGCGACCATGGCGCCGATGACCGCCGCCGTCATGAACAGCGTCGGGCGCGAGCGCGCGGGTCTCGGGTCGGCGATGACCAACACGAGCCGCGAGGTCGGCGGCGTGCTCGGCATCGCGCTCCTCGGCGCCATCCTGACCACCCAGCTGAAGAGCTCGTTCGCGCCGGCGGTGCAGAGCCTTGGATTGTCGTCGACGCAGCTCCAGGCGATCGGCGACAGCGCGAAGCACGGTGTCCTGACGCCGGAGAGCCTCGCCGCCCTCGGGCTGACGCCGCAGCAGATCAGCGGGGTGGGCGCTGCGTTCCGCGAGGCCTTCATGCAGGGGTTCCGGCCCGCGCTGCTGTTCGCGGGCACGGTTCTGCTGATCGCCGCGCTGGTGTCGAACCGGCTGATCCCGGGGCGCGAGACGATCGACGAGCACCACGCCGCAGCGGACGCGCCCGAGGCGGAGCCCATCCCCGCGCACTAGCGCGACGGGCTCAGGTCTCAGGCACCGCGGCGGAGTAGATGTCGAACGCGTGCAGCGTTCCGTCCGGGTTGTCGCCCGTGCTGTTGGAGTTGTCCGCCCAGCCTGGATGCGCGACGCCGAAGGCGAACGACATCCCCGTGTAGTCGCCGAAGTCGATCCCGTTGCCGCTTGCTTTCGCGTTGGATGCCCCGCCACTGATCATCTGCGGCGTGGTCCAGGTCGTGCCGCCATCCGCGCTGAACGACAGCGCGTACATCGCGTCGCTATTGGCACGACCGTCGGTGTCGTAGGGGCCGGATCCGGTGTCGAGGCTCGCGTCGTGCCAGCCGACCACGAGATGTCCGGTGGCCGGGTCCATCGCCATCCGTGGGAGGAACTGGGCCCGCGGCGCGGTGGTGATGGGGATGCGATCCGACCAGGTCTTGCCGCGATCGTTCGAGGTCTTCGCGTACACGTCCGTGTTGTCGCTCTGGTCGGGCGTCTCGACCGTGAACATCAGCACGAGCCTGCCGCGGAGCCCGCCCGTGCGGATCCACGCCAGCCCGGCCTCCGCGTCGATCGTCCGGACGCGCTGCGGCCGGATCGGCTCGAACAGCGACACATCGGTCCGCGCGACCACCGTCGTCGGGCGGAACGGGCGCGGGTGGAGCCCGTCTGGATCGACGGTGAACCGGAGCACCGATCGGACGGGGTTGTACCGGTTTTGGTCCTTCTGACAGACCTCCGCGACCGCGCCGCCCGGTCCGACGGTCACGTCGCCGAAGGTACAGTTGTGCCCGCCCGGCACGTCGCGTACCGGCTTGAAGGGCGCGACATCGCCGAGACCGCGGACGCGCGCGCCGACGGTCTGCATCTGTCCCTCGTTGTTCCAGGTCGCCCAGAGGGAACCCGCGCCCGTCGCGATCGTCGGCTGATCGAGGAATCCCGGGCCTCGGTCTTCCTCGTCGTCCTTCGGACCGCGTTCGGAGGCGAGCGGCGCCCGCACACCCAGCGCCGCGGTCGCCGGCACCGCGGCCGGCGGCTTGATCCTCGTGAGCAGCGACCAGTCGTCGCCTGCGTCCGTGCTCAGCAGGATCGGCACGACCGTCGGGTAGCGGAGCTTGCCGTATCCGAGCCACGACAGGAAGAGGTTGCCGAAGTGGTCCCACGAGATCGTGGGATCGCAGCACGCGCGCCCGAACGCGTCCGCGTCGCCGATCACGTCGCGCGACCAGGTCGCGCCGCCGTCGTGACTCACCGCGACGAAGATGCCGTAGCCGTGCTCCACATTGGACACGATCACGACGTCGTTCGGGTCGAGCGGACTCGCGGCGACCGCCGCCTCCGACTGATTGGTGGTGCGGTGGGACACGTTGACGACGGTCGGGGCCGTCGCGCCGGCCGAGGTCGGCAAGGTGACCGCCACGAGCGCAACCATCGGCAGGGCGGCGGCCAGACGTCTCAACATCGCGCGAAGGCTAGCACCGCCTGCGGATACGCTTGACAGTCGAACATATGTTCGGGTATGGTGAAGGGAACATCTCGCAACCTTTCCTCCCCCGGATCGGTGCGACGCCACGGTGGACGAGAGAGATGTACGAGCGGCAGCTATCGACCGGTGCGACAAAGCCCACGTAGGGATCGGTCACGCCGAGATCGAGTTCTTCGAGGCCGTCGACGAGGTGGACCGCACCGGCGCGTGGGCGGACGACGGCGCTCGTGACCTGCCGCAGTGGTTGTGGATGCGCTATGGGATGTCCGACTGGAAAGCGCGGCGCCTGATCGAGACGGCCGGAGCGCTCCCCCATCTCCCCGCGGTCTCGCGCGCCCTCGATCGAGGCGAGCTCGGTGTCGACAAGGTGGTCGAGCTGGCGCGCTTCGCACAGCCCGACACCGAGGACGGCCTGATCCCATGGGCGCAGAAGGTCTCCGCGGCGCGGATCCGCCACGAGGCCGACATTGCGCGTCGTGGCGAGCCCGACGAGGCGGCCAACGACGACGCGATGCGCTCCGTGACGTGGGCGTTCCGCGACGAGGGACGCCGGTTCGAACTGCACGCCGACCTCCCCGCCGCGCAGGGAGCGGTCGTAGCAACCGCGATCGACCGGGTCGCGGCGTCGGTCCCCGAGATGCCGCACGAGCACGGCGGCATCCACCTCCCGGCCCGACGCGCCGACGCGTTGGTCGGGCTCTGCTCGGCTCGACTCGCCGAAGATCCGGATCCGGATCGCGCCACGGTCGTGATCCACGCTCGCGTCGGTACGTCTGAGATCGGGGCGGGCGCAGAGGTCGAGGGCGGCGGCGTGGCCCAGCCGTCGACCCTCGAGCGGTTGCTCTGCGCGGCTCGGGTCGAAACCGTGCACGAGGCCGCCGACGGGCGTGTGATCGGCATGGGCCGCATCACGCGGGTGCCGCCGCCGTGGCTCCTTCGGCAGGTCCGCTACCGCGACGGTGGCTGCCGGTTCCCCGGCTGCGGTACGAAGGCGTTCACGCAAGCGCACCACATCGTGTTCTGGCGGGAAGGCGGCGCCACCGATCTCGACAACCTCGCCACGCTGTGCTCGTGGCACCACAAGTTGGTCCATGAATACGGGTGGTGGATCAAGGGGAGCGCGCAGAGCGACCTTCGGTGGTATCGGCCCGACGGCACCGCGTATGTCGCCGGCCCGGCGCCGACGCACGATCCGCCGGCGCTCACCGACACCGGATGAGGATCAGCGCAGCAGACGCGACAATCGACGGTCGGCGAGCACTTTGCCGCCGGTCTGGCACGTCGGGCAGTACGTGACCTCGTGCGACTCATAGCTGACGCGCCGGAGGTCGGCTCCGCAGCGCGGGCATGGCTGCCCCGTACGGTTGTGCACGATGAAGTGATCGCCGATCTTCGTCGGCAGCCCGCCGGTCCGCGGGCGTTCGGCCTCGAGCGCGTCGCTCAGGATGTCGTGGACCGCCGCGATCAGCATCGTCGCGCTCGTGCGTCGTCGAGCTTCGCCGAGCAGCGTGCGTACGGCGAGAGCTGCGCCCGGTGCAGGATGTCGTCGCTGTAGCCGCGGCCGACCCCCGCGATCGTGCGCTGGTCGCGCAGGATCGTGTGCACGCGGCGCTTGTCGTCGGTCTCACGCAACAGCGCGTCGGCCTCGTCGCGTCAGCACCTCGGGACCGAGCTTCGCCGAGCGGCCCGTCGTCGCCCGGCGCGAGCACCCACCACCCGGCCTTGCGCTGCTTGCCGAACTCCTTCAGGAGGACGCTGGCCGGTCGTCGACGCGGAGCCGCACGACGCCGCCGCGCGGCTTCGTCGACTTCGGCGGCGACTTCGACGTCGACGCGGCCTCCCTGCGACAGATGGAACGAGCAGCCGACGCCCGTCGTCGAGCTCCATGACCACGTACTTCCCGCGGCTCGCCCGACATGTTCGATCGTGCGCGCCGAGGAGCTCGTCGGGCCGAGGGCGTACGTCTTCAGCGAGGAGAACTGCAGCATGTCGAGCGCCGCGGAGCGTGCCGCCCGGCCGCACCTGATCGCAGCGCGCTCGGCCAGCGCCAGGACCTCCGGCATCTCCGGCACGGGCTCACGCCCCCGCCAGCGGCGGCCGCGTCGCGCACGATCGTCGATGCACTCGTCGATCCGGTCCGCGATGCGTCCGGTGGCTGACAGATGCAGACGCGCAGCACGTACTCCCCGCGCATCAGCGTGCTCGACAGGAACACGCGCTTCGACGCGTTGATCCGCTCCGAGGAACCGCGGTTCGCGGCCTCGTCGGCGCCGCGGAGGCGGAACGGCACGACGGTGAGTTGCGGATCCCACGGGATCTCGATCTGCGGGATCGGCCGCGAGCGCCGTCGTACAGCGTGGTCGGTGAGGTCGAGCTTCTCGTCGAGCGCCTCGCGGAACGCGGCGACGCCGTGCAGCTTCAGCGGCAGCCACACGCGCAGGCCCGCGGATGTCGCGCGAGAGCTCGGGCGAGTACTCGGTGAAGTTCGGCAGCTCCCCGCTCGGCGGCAGGTCCTGCAGGTACGCGGCGCCCTCGTAAGTGGGCGTCGCGCAGCGCCGCGCCGTCGCGCACGATCAGCGAACCGGTCCCGTACGGCAGGAACAGCCCCTTGTGCGGGTCGAGCGTGATCGAGTCGGCCCGCTCGATGCCCGCGAACCGCTGCGCGGCCGCGGTCCGTCAGCTGGAAGAACCCGCCGTAGGCCGCGTCGACGTGCATCCACATGCCCTCGCGCGCCGCGACGTCCGCGATCGTCGTCGAGCGGATCGATCGCGCCGGTGTTCGTCGTCCCGGCCGCACCGACCACCAGGAACGGACGGATGCCGGCCGCGCGATCCTGCCGCCGACCATGCCGCGCGAGCGCGTCCGCGTCCATCCGCAGCTCGGCGTCGGTGGGGACCAGCCGGAGCGTTCCGCGCGCAGAAGCCCGCGATCTTCGCCGCCTTCGTGTTGGACGCGTGCGCCTGCTCGCTCACGTAGTAGGTGCCGTCGAGGAAGTCCTCGCCGAGCCTCGCGTGCCGCGCCGTCACGACCGCCGAGAAGTTCGCCATCGACCCACCGGACGTGAGGACGCCCTGCGACGTCTCGGGCGGGAAGGCGAACAGGTCGCAGAGCCACCGCATGACGTTCTCCTCGAGCTGGACCATGGCCGGGGCTCGGCTGCCACAGCCCGACGTAGCGGTTCAGGCCCTGCGCGAGGAACTCCGCGAGCGCGGCCGTGAACAGCCCGCCGCCGGGGATGTACGCGAGGTAGCCCGGTCCGCTGTACTCGAAGGTGTGGCGCGCGGCCTCCAGCGCCTCGTCGAGCAGGGCGGCGAAGTCGTCGCTGCCCCGTTCTGAGGGCGCCGACGCAAGCCGCTGCGCGACCTCGAGCGCACCTTCGGTCGCCTCCGCCGGCGCGTCGTCGAGCCCGCCGATCCACGCGACGAGCACCTCGGTGACCGCGGCGCCCATCGCACGCATCTCCTCCGGCGAGGGGTCGAGCGGCAGGCCGCCGGCGACCGGCAGCGGCTCGACACTCACGCCAAGGCTCGCGCGATGGTGTCCAGCAGCTCCTTGGAGGAGTCGGCCACCTCATCGACCGCCCGGTCGAACGCTTCGCGATGCCGAGCGGTCGGTTCCCGGAACCCGCTCACCTTCCGAACGTACTGGAGCGCGGCCTCGCGGATCTGCATCGTCGGGCACGACATCGGCGCCCTCACGCAATCGTTTGATACTTCGGCACATGCAGGCACCCTACCGCGGGGCCTGTCAGAGGTGCCGGGCACGCTCGCGCACATGCGTGGCGGACGCCAAGGCGCGCACGGCGTCGGCGTCCGTCGGCCGGTCCTCGGGCCTCGCGAACCGCGCCCGGCGGACCGATCGGACCACCTCGGCCGCGTGCGAGGTGAGCTCCTCGTCGAACCGAGGGTCGGCGCGCACCGCCGCCAGCACCTCATCGGGCGTGCAGCTCGGATCCGGCGGTTGGCCCGCCGCCGACAGCCCGTCGAGCAGCTGCGCGTACGCGAGATCGAATGCATCACGCGGGGGAGGCGGCTTCGACCCATGACGGCGTCGCCGGAACCCGGCCATCGCCAGCGCCATCACGACCGCCGCGGTGACGAGCGACATCGCCGCGTGCCCCGCGGCCACCACCGACGTGAACCGGTGCGCCGCGGCACCGACGGCCGTCCGCACCCCGGCCGGGACGGCGGCGCCGACCTGCGCGGTGACCCACGAGACGAGGCCGGCTCCCATCGGGGAGCCCCAGCCGCCCGGCACCGCCGGCACGCCGAACGTCGGGTCGTACGGGACCCACCCGATGTGCCGGATACAGCACCTCCACCCACGCGTGCGCGTCGGAGTACCGGACCTCGTAGTAGCCGGTGAACGGGTTCCGCTCCCCCGGTCCGTACCCGGTCACGATCCGCGTCGGGATCCCCTCGGCCCGCAGCAGGACCGCCATCGCCGAGGCGATGTGCTCGCAGAAGCCACGCCGTGTGACGAACAGGAAGTGATCGACCGCGTCGACGCCCGGCGGCTCCCGCGGCACGGTCGAGGTCGTACTGGGTGTTCGCCTGGAGCCACGATTGCACTGCCATCACGGCGTCGTACTCGTTGTGCGTACCCGCCGTGATCTGGGCGGCGAGGTCGCGGTCCCGCTGCGGCAGATCCGTGGGCAGTTGGAGATAGCGCCCGTCGTACCCGTGCTGGGGCAGCTGCTGCATGGGCGGCAACTGCGTGAAGGCGCTGTCGGACATCGCCGGGACCGACGACTCCACCGAATACACGAGGCCTTGATCGAGGAAGAACGGCGCTCGGATCGACAGGTCTGCGTTGGTCTGGAGGGCGCCGCTCGGGAAGTACACCGTCTGCGGTTGTGCGGCGCCGAATAGAACGTTCGGCTGTGTCTGCTGGAGGAAGAACGTCTGGACGAGCGGCTTCGTCGGCCCGTTGAAGCTCTGCGCGCCCGGGACGTCGTACCCGCCGCTGTCGTTGCTCACGAGCGACGTCATGTGGTGCCGGGACTCGGTCCAGAGGCTTCCGTCGTAGGTATCGAACACCTCCGCGCGCCATAACTGCGGGAACGCGGCGCGAACACGGAAGACGATGTCGTCCGACAGCTGCCCGCGCGCACGGAGGTCCATCACATCGCTGAACCCCGGATAGCCGTTCGACGAGAAATCGACCACCTGGCCGTCGGTCGTCGCCTGCGGGAGCCCCGGGTTCTGCACCCGGTCGGTCGGCGCCGGCTGCGCGCCGGGTGACATGCGGAACGGGAGCGACCGCACCATCGTGACCGGCACCCGGGGCATGATCGCGAACACCGCCACGGCGGTGACCAACGCGGCGACCGCGATCGCCACCGCCGACCGCGTGGCGGCGACCCGGTCTTGACGCGACCGCGTGCGCACGATGGTCGCGGCCTGCAGGTCGCCGGCCAGCGGCCGGGACGACATCCACAACCACGCGCCGGACACGACCGCCCACGCGAGCAGCCACCACAGATAGGACGTCGACAGCGCGAGCGCGCCGCCGACCGCGATCATCGTCGTGCTCGACACCATCGAGAACGCGAGGTCGCGCCGTCGCGGCACGTCGAACGCGTGGAGCACTTGCACCCACAGGAAGAGCGCAGCGAGCGGCGCGCGGGCGGCATCGGGCGACGTGACGTAGCCGATCTGCCCCAAGAACCGCGCCGTTGCGATGAACAACCCGCACGCGAGCAGGACCTTGATGCCGACGTTGTTCGACCGCCGGCGGCGATACGAGACGACATAGCCGATCGGCGCGAGCGCGAGCGCGAGGAGCGCCGTCCGGTCGTTCAAGACGTTCTGCGCGGCCACGGCGAGCAACCCGATCTCGACCGCGGCGGCAACGGCGATCCGCATGCCGAAACCGTCTTCCGGGAGCGCCTTGGCACCTGCGAGACGCAGGTTCATGCCCTTGCTCCAACATCCGCTGAAGGACGCAGCGCTTCGCCCGGCGTCGCCCCGCCGAACCCGTCCTCGCCGAGCCACGGCAGAACCTGGATCCCGCCGGCGACGGTGCGGTCGCGGTCGTCCTCGCCCGTCGTGACGAGCACGACCCTGGGCACGAGCCGCGCGAGCGCATCAAGTGCGGCGAGCACGTCGGGTCCGAACGCCTCGCCATGCGAGATGACGACCAGCGTGCCCACCCCGCGGACCCCGTCCCCGGCGAGCCAGCCGATCGCCTTCTCCAACGAGACATCGGACGCAGCCAACCGGGCGAGCCACCGATGCAGCGCGAGGGCGCTCGCGCGGGACACGACGGACGGCCCGTCCGTGGAGGCCGCCGCCAAGCGCACGCCGACGCCGGTCCTAGAGGCCGACGACACGATCGACGCCGCCGCCGAGCACGCATCGTCCAACGCCTCATCGCCTGCACCGGTGTCGACCCAGATCGCGAGCCGGGGGACCCGGTGCTCCTCCAAGTCACGCACCACGAGCTCCCCGTGGCGCGCCGTCAGGCGCCAGTGGATCTGCCGGACAGGGTCGCCGGGACGGAACTCCCGTACCCCGAGGTACTCCGGTCCTTGACCGCGCCGGCCGTCGGTCTCCGTGGCCGCCTCCCGAGACGACGCGAGGTCGACGAACGGCACGGTGCCGAGCGGCACGACGCGCGGCAGCACCAACGTGGTCGCGTCCGCCCGGAGGCGGCGGCGCCGTTCGGCGACGCCGAACGGCGCCGCCGAACGGAGCTCGACCCAGGCGGTGTGCGCCTCGCCGCGGCGAGGCGCAGCCCGCACCGTCCCCACCTCAACCCGCTCACCCGGCCGGATCGTCCCGAGGTACGTCGTCGCGCCGCCGATGTGCTCATCGCGGGTGACGATGCCCCAGCGGGCGGCGCGGCCGTGGTTGACGACGGTGAGCTGCACAAGCGTGTCCACGCCTTGGCGCGTTTCCCTCGGCGTCGCGAGCTCGACGCCGAGGCCACGGAGCGCGACGAAGGGCACCACGACGCCTGCGATCACCGCGCCGAGCAGGAGCGCCGCGAGCACGAACAGCCAGCCCGCCTCCGCATTCGTCCCGATGAGGAACAGGATCACGGCGCCGACCGTGAGGCCTGCGGCGCGCTCGTCGCAGGCGCATGGTTCAGCGCTCCCGCGCCGCGTGCAGCGGGACGGCGTACGGTCGCCAGCAGATGCTCGACGGCGGCCCGCGCGGCGGTAGGGCCGCCGTGCGTCGTCACGATGCGATGCGCGAGGGCGGGCACCGCCAGCGCCTTCACGTCGTCGGGCAACACGTGGTCGCGTTCCTCGGCGAGCGCGCGGGCCTGCGCGCATCGCACCAGCGCGACCGACGAGCGAGGCGAGGCGCCGAGCGCGACGTCCGGCGCCGACCGCGTCGCGGTGACGAGCTCGACCGCGTAGCGGACCACGGCGTCGTCGACGAACACACCGCGGACCGCCGTCTGCGCGTCGAGCACCTCGCCGGGCTCCAACACAACCTCGAGGTCGCCGAGCGGATGCCGCTCGAGCTGCCGCTTCACGACGTCGGCCGCGCTTCCAGGGTCCGGGTACCCGACCGGCACCGACAACGCGAACCGGTCGAGCTGTCCTTCGGGCAGCGGATACGTCCCGTGCTGCTCCAGGGGGTTCTCCGTCGCGATCACGACGTACGGGGCGGGCAGTCGATGTGTCAGGCCGTCCACCGTCACCTGCCGTTCCTCCATCGGCTCGAGGAGCGCGGCCTGCGTGCGCGGAGGCGTGCGGTTGATCTCGTCGACGAGCACCACGTTCGCGAATACCGGCCCCGGCAAGAACCGGAACGACGCCCTCGCGTTGGTCGTAGACGCTGATGCCGGTGAGATCGGAGGGCAGCAGATCCGGCGTCGCCTGGATCCGCGTGAAGGCGCCGCCGATGGACGTCGCCAGTGCGCGTGCGAGCGTGGTCTTGCCGACGCCCGGGACGCCTTCCAGCAGCAGGTTGCCGTCGGCGAACAGACACAGCACCGCAGTCGCAACGGCGTCATCGTTACCGGCGATCACTCGCCGGACGTTGTCGACCACCCGGCGGTATGCCTGGGAGGCCGCACCGGTCTCCACGTGCGGCTCGAGCACGTTTGAGGCTTCGACGCACGACCGGGAAGCCTTGAGCCCCAACGCGCTCGGCCGGGCCGGCAACTGCCGAGGGTGCGGATACGCGCGGTTAGCCAGCCGGCTTGCGCGCTCGGAGCGAGTACATCAGCGGAAGCGATCCCCCGGTGCCGTCGGGCCATCCGAACGAGCCGTCGCCGAGGTCCTGGAGGAACGGTGCAGGCCAATCCAGCACGCGCTTCTCATCCAGGTGTTCGATCACCAGCCCCTGGGCTGCGAGGAGCGTCACGATCTCGCCGAGCGAGTGGTTCCAGCCGTGCTCGACCTCGGCGTCAACGTCCGCGGTCGGATCGGCGTAGGACCCCTCCACCGGGAACGTCAGCGTCTCGCCGCCCCAGTAGTCGTACCCGAGCTTCAGCTCGCCGGGCGGCTGCTCATCCTCCAGCGCCCACAACACCGGGTGCGCTTCATGGATATAGAAGATGCCGCCCGGTCGGACGAACCCCGCGACGGCGCGTGCCCACGGCTCGAGGTCCGGCAGCCAGCTGAGCGCGCCCCGGCCGGTGTAGACGATGTCGAAGGTGTCGCCGTCGAGCGGCCCTGGCAGGTCGTACACGTTGGAGACGACGAAGCGCGAGCGATCGGCGAGCCCGGTCTCGGCCGCGAGCTCGTTCGCGAAGGCGATCGCGGACCCGCTGAAGTCGACGCCGGTGACGGACGCCGCGCCGAGCCGCGCCCACGACAACGTGTCCAACCCGAAGTGACACTGCACGTGGAGCACGGTCTTCCCCGTGACGTCGCCGACCTCGGTCTGTTCCCACGCAGCGATCCGCACATCGCCGGAGTCGTCGCGGAACCGCTGGACGTCGTAGAAGGACCCTGTCGTATGGATCGCCATCCAGGCATCCCAGAGCTTCTGGTTGTCGGCGATCTCCTGTTCATGGCCACTCATCTGCTGGACCTCATCGACGCGGCGTTACCAGCGCTTGGCTGCAAGCGCGCTGATCGCCTCCATCACCGTGCGGTGCGCGAGGATCGCGGTCACCTCGGCGTGGTCGTAGGGCGGGTGAGACCTCGACGACGTCCATCCCGGCGAGCTCGACCTGGCTGACGATCTGCCGCACGGCGCGCAGAAGCTCGCGCGCGAGCATGCCGCCTGCCTCCGGTGTGCCGGTCGCCGGCGCCATCCCGGGGTCGACCACGTCGATGTCGACCGACAGATAGATCACTTCGGGGCCGTCGAGCGCCTCGACGATCGCGTCGGCGAGCACCGCCTCGCTCCCCCGTTCCTCGATCTCGGTCATCGCGTGCCAGCGCATGCCCTGCTCGCGCATCCAGTCGAACGTCAGGCGGTCGGGCCAGTATCCACGCAATCCGATCTGCACGAAGTTCTTACCCGCGACCCAGCCTTCCTCGATCAAGCGGCGCATCGGCTCCCCGTGCGCGTGCAGGTTGCCCCACTGATCGGACCCTGTGTCGGCGTGCGCGTCGAAGTGGATCACCCCGACGGTCCGCGGCCAGACCGCACGCGCGACCGCGGCCGCGCTCGGATAGGTGATCGAGTGGTCGCCGCCGAGCACGATCGGGACCGGCCCGATGCTCGCGACTCGGAACACCTTCTCGTGGATCACGCGGAGCGCTCGCTCGAACCGCGTCGGCACCACCGGCGCGTCGCCGGCGTCCACCACGGTCAGCTTCTCGTACGGCTCGGTGAGCAGCTGGATCGACCAGGCGTCGCTCCCCCACGCGGTTGGCGCCATCCGGATCGCACGCGGTCCGAAGCGCGCGCCCGGCCGCGACGACACGCCCTCGTCGAACGGGGCGCCCACGATGGCGACGTCGGCGTTCGCGGCGCGCAGCGTCTCGTCCGTGAACGCCCACGGCAGCTTCTCGAATGACCCATGCCAATCCGAGTAGTACGGCAGGTCCTCGCTGGCGAACTCCTCGAACTCGTTCTCGCCGCGGAGTTCGGAGTTCTCCAACCGGAAGTCGGGCGCCTGGCTCATGGGGCGCGAGTCTACGCAGCGCGGACGCCGTCCGCGATCAGGACGGCGTCCGCCGACGGGACCCGACCTCGCGCAGCACGAGCTACTTCTTCAGATCGTTCAGGATCTGCCGCGCGGCGTTCGCGCCGGGACCGCCGGTGATGCCGCCGCCGGGATGCGCGCCAGATCCGGCCAGGATACAGGCCGTCGAGCACGAACCGGTAGCGCGCCTGGCCGTTCAACGGCCGCCACATGAAGAACTGATCCAGCGCCGGCTCCGCGTGATAGACGTGCCCGCCGCGTCAGGCCGTAGTCCGTCTCCATGTCCTCGGGCGTGATGACCTGCCGCGCCTCGACCAGCTCGCCCAGGCCCGGCGCGTACTGCTCGAGCGCCTTCGACGGCGATGTCGCCCAGCGCGGTCACGTTCGCGTCGACCAGTCGCCGTCGCGAAGGTGCCGTACGGCGCGGCCTCGACCAGCGACGCTCATCACGTGCTTGCCCTCGGGCGCGAGCGACGGATCGGACAGCGTCGGGATCGTCGCCTCCAGCCACGGCTCCTCCGCGATGTGGCCGTACTTCACGGCGTCCTTCGCCCGCTCGACGTGGTCGATGACGGTGCCGATCACGATCCGGCCCTTGAGCCGCTCCGCGTCGTCGGCGCCGTTGAACGACGGCAGGTCCGACAGCGCCAGGTTCACCTTGGCGGTCGCGCCCGGCTGGCGGATGTTGCGCGGCGCGCCACACCATGGTGGGCCCGAGCTCCACCGGGTCGCAGAGCGCCAGCGTGCGCTTCGGGTCGGCGGCCGAGACGACCAGTCGCGCGCGTCGATCGTCTCGCCGTCGGCGAGCGTGACGCCGACGCGCGCGTGCCGTCGCGCGAGCGGATCTCGGCGACGTCGGCGCCGGTGCGGATCGTGCACGCCGAACGACCTGCGCGCTTGCCTCGAGCGCGTCGGCGAGCGCGCCGCGTCCCGCCCCTCGGCGATCGTGCTCTGCCCGGCGCGCCCCCGTCGTTGCCGGCCGAGTCCATCAGGAACACGGCCGCCGAGCCGGCCGCCCACGGTCCCATCGCCGTGTACAGCACGCCACGCGTCGCGAGCGGCCCGCGGATCGCCTCGTCCTCGAACACCTCGGCGACCAGGTCGGCGACGGCCATCGGCAGCGCGCGGATCGCCTCGCGGCCGGTCTTCGCGCCCAGGTCGCGGAACGCCTTGCCGAGCTTCAGCCCGGCGATCGCGTCGGCGATCGACGGCGACTTCGGCGTCGGGCGGCGTGATCGCGTTGATGTAGGCGAGGAAGCTCGCGACCGCGCGCACCTTCTTGTCGAACGTCGGGTACGCCGCGGCGTCGTGCGCGCTGCGCGCGCTTCAGCTCCTTCGGCGGTCTTCGCGGCGTCGCCCCAGAACGTGACGGCCGAGCCGTCCGGCTGCGGCGCGAACATCCGCACCGTCGGGCGTCGATCAGCTCGAGGCCGAACGCGGCGAGCTTCAGGTCCTTGATCACGGACTGCGCGCAGCCGGCCGACCGTGTGCGCGATGCCCGGCGCGGTGAACCCGGGCGCGATCTCGCTGTTCGCGCAGGATGCCGCCGACCACGTCGCTCGCGCTCCAGCAGCGACGACCTCCTTGCCGGCCTTCGCGAGGTACGCCGCGGCGACCAGGCCGTTGTGGCCGCCGCCGATGACGATGCACGTCGAGCGTGCCTTCGCCATCAGGCCACCGCTCCCGCCGCGCTTCTTCTCCTTGAGGTACTCGAGCGCGGCGATGCGCCCGGGCGCGCCCATGATGCCGCCGCCGGGGTGCGTGGCCGAGCCGCACATCCACAGGTCCTGGACCGGCGTGCGGTAGCGCGCCCAGCCGGGCACCGGCCGGTTGAAGAACAGCTGCTCCAGCGAGAGCTCGCCCTGGAAGATGTTGCCCTCGGTCAGGCCGGTGACGTCCTCGATGTCCTTCGGCGTGATGAACTGCTTGTGCAGGATCTTGCTGCGGATGTCGGGGAACCGCTCCTCGAGCGTGTCGATCACGTTCTCGCCGAACGCCTCGCGCTCCGCGTCGTCCCAGTCCTTGCCGTCGGCTCGAGGTGGTACGGCGCGTACTGCACGAAGCAGCTCATGACGTGCTTGCCGGGCGGCGCCATCGTCGGGTCGACGAGCGTCGGCATGATGCAGTCGATGTACGGGCGCTCGACTGAACCGGCCGTACTTCGCGTCGTCGTACGCGCGCTCCATGTAGTCGAGCGATCGGGCTGAAGCTGATCGCGCCGCGGAGCCACGCCCCGACGCCCGGCTTGCACGCGAGCTCGGGCAGGCCGTCGAGCGCCAGGTTCACCTTGCCGCTCGAGCCGCGGTACTTGTAGCGCGTGACCTCGGCCTCGGAACGTCGGGATCGAGCGTGCCCGGGCTCGAGCAGCTTGAGGAACGTGCAGGTGCGAGTCGAGCGAGCTCGAGAGCACGACGTCGGCGCTCGACCTCCTCGCCGCTCTCCAGGATCGACGCCGGTGGCGCGGCCGTCCGTCACGTCGATCCGCGCGACCGGCGCCTCGGTGCGGATCTCGACGCCGAGCGAGAGCGCGGCGTCGGCGATCGCGTTGCGCGATCGCCGCCGGTGCCGCCCTTCGGGATGCCCCACGCGCGGAACGCGCCGTCGATCTCGCCCATGTAGTGGTGCAGCAGCACGTACGCGGTGCCGGGCGAGCGCGGGCCCTGGAACGTGCCGATGATGCCGGACGCGCTCATCGTCGCCTTCAGCGGCTCGGTCTCGAACCACTGGTCGAGGAAGTCGGCGGCGCTCATCGTCATCAGCTGGATGAACGTGGTCTGCAGTGCGCGTCGGGCAGGTCGCTGGAAGCCCTTCGCGAGGCCGGCGAGCGGCAGCCACTCCATCGGGTTGAGCTTGCCGGGGTCGGGCGGCGACGACCGACAGGATCGGCTTGATGAACCGCGCCATCTCGGCCATCAGCTGGCCGTACTCCTCGTAGGCCTCGGCGTCGTTCTTCGACCAGCGGCGAAGCTCGCGCATCGGTCTTGCCGTGGTCGTTCACGCGCCACAGGTAGTCGTCGTCGAGCGGCGTGATCGTGCCGTCGAGCGGCAGGATCTCCAGGCCGTGCTTCGGCAGCTCGCAGCTCGCGGATGATCTCCGGGCGCAGCAGCGACACGACGTAGGAGAAGACCGAGAACCGGAACCCCGGGAAGATCTCCTCGGTGACGGCGGCGCCGCCGAGCACGTGCCGGCGCTCGAGCACCAGGACCTTCTTGCCCGGCCTTCGCGAGGTAGGCGGCGCTCGTGAGGCCGTTGTGGCCGCCGCCGATGACGACCGCGTCGTACCGCTTGGCCATGCCTGCCCTCCTCGGCGCACCGCGGACGGCGGCCAGCTCGGGGGTGACTCGAGGTTATCCGGCGACCCGTGCGAGGGCCCTGCCGGCACGGTCGCTCATGCTAGCCGACGGCCTTGTTGCCCAGCCAACGGCCACTCTGACCTGAGGTCACCCGGCCGGGGATGCCGCCTGGGGTCCCGACGGCTACGCTGAGCCGCCGGAACCCCACCCGACGCCACTACACCAGGAGGCCCGTGTCGGTCGGCACCGCGTTCTATCCGCGCCAGCAGGAGCTGAACGTCAAGCTGGCCTGGGGCGAGTGGGCAGGCTACTTCGCCGCCGGCGGTGTACGCCGACTTCCACGACATCGAGTACAACGCGATCCGCGAGGCGGCCGCGGTCGATCGACATCGAGCCCGCTCTACAAGTACGTGGTCCGCGGCGCCGACGCGGGTCGCCTGCTCGACCGGGTGATGACCCGCGACATCTCCAAGCAGCAGGTCGACCAGGTCTACTACACGCCCTGGTGCGACGAGGCCGGCAAGGTCCTCGACGACGGCACGATCACCCGGATCTGCCGACAGCGAGTACCGCATCACGGCCGCCGACCCGTGCGCGCGCTGGTTCCTGATGAACGCGACCGGGCTCGACGTCGAGGTCGAGGACGTGTCCGAGTCGCTCGCGGCGGCTCGCGCTGCAGGGCCAGCTCAGCCGCGAGGTGCTCGAGGCTGCGACCGCGCCAGGACTGGACCGACGTCCGGTACTTCCGCCACCGGCGGACCGAGATCGGCGGGGTCGAGGTGAGCGTGACGCGGACCGGCTACACCGGGCGACCGCGGCTACGAGCTCTGGATCCCGACGGATGGCGCGCTCGAGGTGTGGGACGCGATCTTCGAGGCCGGCGCGCCGTTCGGAATCTTCCCCGCGGGGATCCGCGCGCTGGATGTGTGCAGGGTCGAGGCAGGCTTGATCCTGATCGAGGCCGAGTACACGAGCGCGCGCCACGCGATCAGCGAGGAGCAGTCCTACTCACCCTTCGAGATCGGTCTTGGCCGGCTCGTCGACTTCGGCAAGGCGGCGGACTTCAACGGGCGCCGAGCCCTCCTCGACGAGCAGAAGGCCGGTGGCCCGGAGCGGCGGCTGATTGGCCTGGAGCTCGATTGGGCCGGGATCGAGGGGATGTTCGCGAAGCACGGATTGGCGCCGATGATCTCGCCGTTCGTCGACCGATCGCCGGTCCCCGTCTACAAGGACAACACGCAGATCGGCCGCGCGACGTCGATCACTTGGGGCACGACGATCAAGAAGATGGTCGGGTTCGGGTCGGTGGACAAGGCCCTCGACAAGGCCGGCAGCCGGGTCTCGGTCGAGTACAGCGTAGAGGGAGAGCGCGGCAAGGTCGGCGCCACGGTGGTTCCTCTCCCATTCCTCGACCTGCATCGCAAGCGCACCTAGCCTGCGTCATCGCAAGAACGCAACCCCTGCAACGGCCGACAACGGCCGGCGGTCTGCGACCATGAGGAGCGATGGCGCACCCGCCCGCAACTGCCGACCGGCCGGCCGCCGATCGGGACACTCCGCCCACCTCGACCCGGATGCCGCTCCCCGGGGTCGTGCTGCTCACCGCATGCGTCGCTGGGCTGACCGCGATCGTGTGCACCTTCCTCGGCAGCATCAAGGTCGGGATCGTCGCCGGCCTGGCCGTCCTGGTCGTTGCGCTTGCGCTGCTCGCCTGGATCGCCCGGCACCCCCGAACCCCGGGGCCGGCCGACGGCTCACGCCGACGGTTCCTCCAGGTGGGACTTGGCGGCGTCGCGCTCGTCGGTGTGGGCGCGGCCATCGGACGCGGGGTCGACAAGGCCATCCGGCCCGACGCGATCGCGGTGCAGGACGCCGCGGCCAACGATCTCGGCGCGGAGTACATGGAACTCGTGGCGCGTGCGGCGAACGCGCAGCGCTCGGGCGACATCCAGCTGCTGCTCGCGCCGTTCAACTCCGCGAACTACTCGTTCGAGTCGTTGAGCCTGCACCCCCGCGATCCGCGGACCTCGCACGCCGCGGTGTGGATGTACCTCGAGCGCATCCCGCTCGTCGCGTACGGCCCGGGGATCATCGAGCCCGGTGACAACGAGGACCGCGTGTCGCTCGCCGACCTCGCGCCGACGACCGCCGGGCTGATCGGGTTCAACGACTGGCCCGGCGACCGCGAGGGCAAGGGCCTTCCGGGCTTCCGGACGACCGGCAAGACGCCGAAGGTGGTCGTGACCTACGTGTTCGACGGCGGCGGGTGGAACGTCCTTCGCCAATGGCCGAACGACTGGCCACACTTCGCGAAGCTGATGCGCGAGGGCATGCACTATCGGAACGCGCTCACCGGCTCGTTCCCGGCAGTGACCGCGTGCGCACACGCGACGATCGGCACCGGCACGTTCCCGCGCCAGCACGGGATCACCGGTCACAACATCCGTGACGGCGCGGTCGCCCGGAAGGCGTATCGGACGCCGGGGCTCGCCGACCCGAGCGACATCCTTGTTCCGACGCTATCGGACCTGTACCACGACGCGACCGGCGCATGGGTCGGCCAGATCGGCTACCAGGTCTGGCACATGGGGATGATCGGCGCCGGCGGCACCAACCGGCCCGCGACCGACCTTCCGGTCGGCGTGTACTTCGACGAGCCGGGTGGCGGCGGGTGGCAGCCTCACAACCCTGCGCTGTTCCGCGTGCCCGAAGGGTCGCCGGGCATGGACGTGCTCGACGCGCGGATGCAGACGTTCGAGCCGACCGAGCCCAGCTGGGATCCCGAGTTCGAGCCGTGGCGCACGACCTACTGTTGCGTGCCGCCCATCGCCGGGTATCAGGGCGACCTGCTCGAGGCCACGCTGACGAACGAGCCGATCGGCGAAGGCAACCCGTCGCTGCTCTACACCACCTTCAAGTCGCCGGACTACACGGGACACGTCTACGGCATGCTGTCGAAATGGGAGGGCTACATGCTGAATGCGGTCGACCAGGAGCTCGGCCGGATCGTTCGGTTCCTCGACCAGCGCTTCCCGGGTGAGTATGCGTTGTTCGTGACCGCCGACCACGGGCAGTGCCCCTTGCCCGACTCGATGGGCGGCGTGCGGCTCGACCCGATCCAGCTCGCCTCCACGATCGAGCGTGCGTTCGGCGCGGGGCTGGGCGAAGCCGTCGAGTACACCGCGCCGTCGGAGGTCTACCTGAACCGCTCGGCGCTCGGCGACGCGGGGGCGAACGTCGACGACGTCGCTGCGGCCCTGCGGAACCTCACGTATCGCCAGAACCTCGGGCCGTATGTCCCGGCCAGCGCGATCGAGGCGCAGCTGCTCGACGATCGCGAGTTCGCGGCGGTGTTCTCGAGCGACTACATCCTGTCGCACGGGTCGACGGGATGGTCTGGCTCGACGGCCTATACCGGCATCGGCGTCGACCAGGGCATCCCCACGCCCGACCTGTACAGCTAGGTCGCGCGGAGTGCGGCGGTCACGGCCGGTTCGACGACGGCCCATGTGAACAGGCGGCCTATCCGCACGAGCGCAAGGCCATCGCCGAGGATCGCCTCGCGAACGCCGGTCACCCTGAAGAGCCGGACGAGCAGATCACGGCCGGCCGCCATCTCCGCCGATTCCGCCACCACCCGCGGGCCGGCGTAGTCGATCTCGAACGCGCGCGGATCGGACTCCGCGCCGTCGTCCGCCTCGTGGCCCCAGGCGGCGCGCAGGATGTCTTCGACGTGCCGTACCGCTCCTTCTCGATCGGCGCCGTACGCGAGATTCACGCGCGCGTGATACCGGTGAAGGTCGACGGTGCGCACCGCCCCTAGTTCGAGCAGGCCCGTGAGCGGCCGCGCGATCCCGGCCGGCGGGCTCGTCACGATCGTGCGGTCCGTGAGCTGGTGGTCGACGTGGACGCGCACCACGCTCGGGTTGGCCGGCCGCTCCAGGACCCAGCGTCGCTCCATGGCTCCCAGGCTAGGCGCTTCCCGTGACGCCGGGTCACGACCGCCGTTCGGTGCTCCGGTGCAGGTCGGCTAGCATCCTCGGACCATGGATGTGACCGGGGGTTCCGTTCGGTGAGCATGCTCGTTCCGTGTCCGACGTGCGGCCCGCGGCCGTCCACGGAGTTCTCGTTCGGCGGTGAGCTCCGAGACGTCGCGTCGCCCGACATCGCCAGCGACTTCGAGCGCGTCTATCTGCACGACAACGCGGCGGGTCCGCAGGAGGAACGCTGGTTCCATCTCCTGGGTTGCCGCCGGTGGGTGACCCTGACGCGCGACACCGGCACGAACCGCGTCGAGGCCTGACCGATGCCGTCCCTGCGACTGGACGGGCGTCGCCTGGAGATCGAGGATGGCGACACGATCGCGGCGGCCGCGTTCCGCGCCGGCGTCCGCACGTTCAGCCGGTCGCTCAAGTCGCACCGCCGCCGAGGCTTGTACTGCGGCACCGGTGACTGCGCGAACTGTCTCGTGACGGTCGATGGCCTACCCGGCGAGCGTGCGTGCGTCACGCCCGCGCGCGATGGGATGCGCGTCGACCGCGAGACCGGGTGGCCATCGGTGGAACGCGACGCGCTGGGGATCAACGACCGGCTCCAGCGCTTCATGCCGGTCGGCTTCTACTACAAGGTATTCGCGCGGCCGCGGTGGCTGTGGCCGATCGCGGAGCGCGTGATCCGTCGCGCGACGGGAACCGGCACGCTCCCGGTCGACGCCCCGCCGCGACGCACACCGACGCGGTTCGTCCATGTCCGCACACTCGTGATCGGCGGCGGGGTCGCGGGATCGGCGGCGGCGGCGACCGCCGCAGGCGACGGTTCGGTGCTGGTCGCCGACGAAGCAGCGCTCGGCGCTCGGACCACCGATCCGGCGGCGCGCGAAGCGATCGCACGTCTTGCGGCCGAAGCGCGGGCCGCCGGCGCCGAGATCCTCGAAGGCCATGCCGCGATCGGGATCTACGAAGGGCCGTCGGCCGCGCTGCTGGGCCCCGACGAGCTCGTCGAGGTCGAGGCGGAGCACGTGATCGTCGCGACGGGCGCGATCGAGGCCCACGGCGTGTTCCCCGGCAACGACCTCCCGGGTGTCTGGCTCGGCCGCGGCGCAGCGCGGATGGCCGCGACCCACGGCGTCTCGGTCGGCGACCGAGCGGTCGTGGTCGCCAACACCGACGAGGGCGAACTGCTCGCCGAGGCGCTGCGAGCGGCCGGCAGCGAGGTGACGCTCATCGCCGGGCGGATCCTGGAGGCGCGCGGGACGCGCCAAGTCAACTCCGTAAGCGTGCTCACACTCGAAGGGCGCCGCGCCCTCGCGTGCGATGCGCTCGTGCTCTCGCTCGGCTGGACGCCACGCGACACGCTCCTGCGGATGACGGCCGAGCCCGAGGTGGTCGGCGCCGGGGACGTGGTCCGGCCGGGATGCACGCTCGCGGAAGCCGAGGCGTCCGGCCGTGCCGCCGCGCGCGGCCAAGCCGATGAACCGCACGACGCCGCCCCGTGGCCGATCGCGGAGCGCGAGGGCTACGTCTGCGTCTGCGAGGACGTGTCGATGCACGACCTCGAGCACGCCTGGGACGAGGGCTGGACGTCCTCGGAGATCTTGAAGCGATACACGACGGCGACCATGGGCCCCTGCCAGGGCGCGTTGTGCTCCCGGCACCTTGCCGAGCACGCCCGCGCGAAGGGCGCCGCGCCGGCGGCACGTGGACGAACCACCGCCCGTCCCCCCGTGCGCGGGCCGCGGCTCGGCGACCTGACGGGCGGCGTCCACGAACAGGTAGAGCGCCGTACCGCGCTGCACGACCGGCACGTCGCCGCCGGCGCGCGGATGGATCCCTCCGGCGTGTGGCTCCGTCCCGGCACGTACGGCGACGTTGACGACGAGATCCTTGCGGTGCGCGAGCGCGTGAGCGTGATGGATGTCTCGACGCTCGGGAAGTTCCTCGTTGCCGGACGTGACGCGCGGACCCTGCTCGACCGGGTATTCCCGCTCGACGTCGGCGCGATCGCACCGGGACGCGCGCGCTACCTGCTCGCGCTCGACGAAGCCGGCTACGTGATGGACGATGGTCTCCTCGCCGCGTTGCACGAAGGCTCGTACTTCCTGACGTCGACGTCGGGCGGCGCCGACAAGATGGAAGCCTGGCTCCGCAACTGGATGGACCGACTTGACCTGCACGTCCATCTGGTCAACCAGACGGCGCATCTCGGCGCCATCAACGTGGCGGGACCGCACGCACGTGACCTCCTCTCGACGCTCAGCGACGACGATCTGTCCCGCAGCGCGCTCCCGTATCCCGGCCACGCCGAGATCACGGTGGCCGGTGTCCGGTGCCGAGCGATCGCCGTTGGGTTCGTCGGCGAGCTGTCGTTCGAGCTCCACCATCGGCGCGGTCGGAGCGTCGAACTTTGGGATGCCTTGCTCGAGGCGGGGGCGCCTTGGGACATCCGGCCCCACGGCCTCGACGCGCTCGACGTCCTGCGTCTCGAGAAAGGCCACGTCTACCTCGCACAGGACACGATGCCCGACGACCACCCAGCCAAGCTCGGCCTCGGCTGGGCGGTGGCCGCCCATAAAGAGGAGTTCGTCGGGAAGCGCGCGCTCGAGCGGATGGACACGATCCCGCTGGAACGACGGCTGGTCGGTCTGCGGTTCGACGGGCCGCCCCAGCGTGGACACCCGCTCGCCCTCGAGGACGCGATCGTCGGCCGCATCACCTCGTGTGCCGTATCCAACGCGGCCGGCGGCGCCGTCGGCCTTGGCTGGCTCCGCGCGGTCGGCGGCGAGTTCCCAACGGTCCTGAACGCCGGCAACGTGACCGCGACGGTGTCTCCCACGCCGTTCTATGACCCCGAAGGAGCGCGGCTCCGTGCCTGAGGTTCGGGAGCGACCCATCGGTGTGATCGTGTGCGCCGCCGAACCGTCGGCGCTCGATCGGCTGGTTGCGCCGGGTCACGGCGCGCGCATGCTCCGCGTCGCGCCCGACGAGACGATGGCGGTGGCCAAGCGCGATGTCATCGAAGACATCCGCCGGGAGCTCCACGACAGGATCACCGCCCTCGATGACGACGCACTCGTGGTGGACATCTCCGAAGGGTGGACGGCCATCGCGCTGACCGGCCCCGACGCCGACCGCGCCCTCTCGTACCTGTCCGCGCTCGAGCCGCCGGAGGCGGACGACTTCGTCCAGGGCGACGTCTCTCGCGTCGCGGCGAAGATCCTGCGCGAACCCGACGGCCTGCTCATGCTCGTGCCTGCCTACTGGGGCGAGTACCTCCGCGCGCGGGCGATCGAGGACGCAGGGGCGGTCCCGAGATGACCGGCCTCCTTCGCCACCGTACGTTCCTCCGGCGGCCGGAGGTGAAGTCAAGCTACGACGTCGTGATCGTCGGCGGCGGCGTGAACGGTCTGTCGCTCGCACACAACCTCGCGGCGCACCACGGCATCACCAACGTCGCCGTGCTCGAAGGCAACTACATCGGCAGCGGCGGGTCGGGGCGCAACACGCAGGTCGTCCGTGCGAACTACAACACGCCCGAGACGGTCCCGCTCTACAAGGCGAGCCTCGAGATCTGGCGGAACCTCTCGGCCGAGCTCGACTTCAACGTGCTCTTCTCGACGCAAGGCGAGCTCGACCTGTGCCACACGCACGACTCGCTCGAGGTCGAGCGCGACAAGTCGCTGCTGAACCGCGCGTACGGTGTGCAGACCGACGTGCTCACCCCGGACGACATCGCCCGCATGAACCCGCTCGTCGATCTCACAGGTGGTGGCGAGTTCCCGATCGTCGGCGCGTCGTTCCATCCCCCAGGCTCGTTCGCCCGGCACGACGCCGTTGTCTGGGGATACGCCTCGAGCGCGACGCGCCGCGGCGTGCACATCCACGAGCAGACGCCGGTCACCGGGATCGACGTCGTCGACGGCGTGTGCCGCGGCGTCACGACCGACCGCGGCACGATGGAGGCGGGCATGGTCGTCAGCGCGACGGCCGGCTGGTCCTCGCAGGTTGCGGCGATGGCGGGCGTCCGGCTTCCGATCGTGACGATGGCGCTCCAGGCATTCGTGACCGAGCCGTACCGCCACGTGCTGAACGGCCTCCTGAGCTCGATGGACCTCTACGTCTACGTATCGCAAACCGCGCGCGGCGAACTCCTCGTCGGCGCCGAGGTGCTCCCGTACCCGACGTACTCGACGCGGTCGACGTTCGGGTTCCTCGCCGAGGCCGCGAAGCGCACGATCCAGATCTTCCCGGTGATCGCGAACGCGCGCGCGATGCGGCAGTGGACGGGCCTGTGCGACATGACACCCGACTCGTCGCCGATCCTGGGCGAGACCGAGGTGGAGCGCTTCTATCTGATGTCCGGGATGGGCACCTGGGGGTTCAAGGGCTCGCCGATCTTCGGCAAGCTGATGGCCGAACGGATCGTGACCGGTGTGATGCCCGAGCTGATCCGTCCGTTCGCGCCGGACCGCTTCGCGACCGACCGGATGGTGCCCGACGCCTACAGCGCCGGCACGCACTAGAGCTTCGTTCTCGGCAGCGTCACCCGCTCGGCGCGGAGCCAACGAGCCAGCTCGTCGATCGCCTCGTGCACCGCATCGCGGTCGGACGCGTCGGTCTCCGACTGCATCTGCCAGGCCTTGACGGTGAGCGCCCGCTCCGTGCGATCCCAGGAAGGATCGAGGCGCCCCACCAACCGGTCGCCGCGCAGCACGGGCAGCACGAAGTACCCCCAGCGCTTGGCCTTCGGCACGTAGATCTCGATCCGGTAGAACATGTCGAACAGCCGCTCGGTCCGCGGTGCGATCGCTGATCAGGTCGTCGAACGGCGACAGCGCAACCGTCCTGCCGCGGAACGAGCGGTTGAGCAGATCGCGATGCGTGTACCACCGGCCCGGGTACGACTCGACGCGCAGCGGCACGATCACGCCGGTTCGCAGCAGCCGCTCGACCGCTTCTTCGCGGCCCGGCATCGCGCCGTCGAACAGGAAGCCCAACCGGTCCAGGCGACCGATCCCCCGAGCGCGAACCTGCCGCTCGACCAGATCCGCCGACATCACGGCGCGAGACCGCGCCGGCACGGAGGGGAACCAGCGGGACGCGAGGTCCCACAGCCGCTGTTGCCCGTCGCGGCCGACGATCATCACTTTCCCCTGCGACCACAGGATGTCCAGGAGCATCGCCGCGTTCTGCCCTTCGTCGTTCCACCCGCCGGTCTCCCAGCCCTCGGCGGCCCGGTTCTCGAAGTCACGGGTGCGGAGCGGCCCGCGGGCGCGCAACTCACGCAGCGCATACCGGACGAACGCATCGTTCGCGACCAGCCAATCCCGGACGTACTGGTGCCGCTTCCGATGGCCGTGCGGGTAGCGCTTCATCGAGATCCGATGCAGCGGCAGGTCGCCCATCGGCACGATGTGCGCCCAATATTCGAACATCGCGCGGTCGGTCCACATCCGCCGCTCGAGCTGCGAGACCCGGAACGTCGGCCCGAGCCGGCTGAACAGCAGCAGGTGCTCCGTCCGGGCAACAACCGACGTCGGATCCATCTGGATCTCGCCCAGGGCGCCGAGCACCTCGTCGATCGAACGCGGCCGGGGCGCGTCGAGGCGCTGCCCCATCACCACCAGCTCGCGCGCCCGCCGGCGCGAGATCTCCACACGCGGCTCGGGCATGGCGCTGGAGCCTATCGGGCGGCCCGGACGAGCCCGCCCAAGGCTTCCCGAGCTGCCGAACCGATGTGGCAGCTCCTCCGTAGAACCTGCGACAACCTGTCCCTTTCCCTGGGAGTACCGTGCGACACGTGAAGATCGAAGACCCGAGTTCCGACCAGGCGCTGATGGCGGCCTTCGTGGCTCGCGACGAGCGCGCGGCCGGCACGCTCTACGACCGGTTCGCCTCGCGCGTCTACGGCCTCGGGATCGTGATGCTCGGCAATGACGGTGCAGCGCAAGACCTCGTGCAGGACACCTTCGTCAAGCTCTGGAGGACGGCCGCCCGGTTCGAACCTGAACGCGGGCGCCTGGAAACCTGGATCCTGTTGACCGCTCGGTCGCTCGCGATCGACCTGTTGCGCCGTCGCGTGCTCGAGTCCCGATCCCTCCAGGAGCTCGGACCCCCGCCCGTTCACGACCCCGCGCCCGGACCCGACGACCTGGCCGCGACCGCCGACATGGCGGCCCGCGCCCGCCGCGCGATGGCGAAACTCAGCAACGAGCAACGGTCCGCCCTGGAACTCGCCTACTTCGGTGGCCGCACGACCGCTGAGGTCGCCGCTCTGGAAGGGATCCCCCAAGGCACGGCCAAGACGCGGATCCACGCCGCGCTCCTCAAGCTCCGCGCCGAGATGGCGAAGGAGGCCGACGATGACGTGTGAACAGGTGCGTGAACTGCTTCCCGAGCACCTGCTCGGATCCCTAGACGACGACGCGGACTCGCGCGTCGAACACCACCTCCGCGGGTGTACGGATTGCCGTGCCGAACAGCTTCGTCTCGAGGACGGGGTGGCCGCGCTCTCCTATGCGACGCACGAGGCCGACCCGCCGGAGGAACTCCGAGACCACGTACTCGCCGTGCTCGATGAGGAGTGGCACGCGCCCGAGGACGAGCCGGCGAAGAGCAACGTCGTGCCGATGCGCCGCCGTTCGCCGGTGCGCTTGATCGCGGTCGCAGCCGCGTTCATCCTGATCGTCGGTTCGTTCGGCTTCGCCGTGGCGCAGGGCCAGCACGCGGCTCGCGTCCAAGCCGACGCCTCGAGCTATCAGGCGCTCCTGTCGACCCTCGGCGGCAAGGAGTTCCGTCTGGGTCAGCTCCAGTCGAGCACCGACACCGGGGTGAGCGGGAAGGTCATCCTGTACGACGGTGACCCGAACCAGGGCTGGAATTCCTGGGGCATCGTCCTCGCCCACGGACCGACCGATCTGACCGATGCGCAGGCCGTGCTGACGGGGCCCAACGGGGAGTCGATGCAGCTTCCGCCGCTGAAGTTCTCGGACGGCGAGGCCTCGACGTGGCTGGTTACCCACGACGACCTGACCCACTACGACACGCTGCTGATCACCTCCCACGGTCACGTGCTGGCCAGCGCCCGCATCGCCGAGGCGTAGCGCCTGCGCGAACCGGGTAGGGTTCGCTGGCGCGTAGCCCATGCGAACCATCGACCGGGAGGGAACCATGCGGAACCGAACCCTGATCGTTGCCACGGTGCTTGTGTTGGCCGTCTTGGGATCTGCCTGTACCACCTCAACCAGCTCGAGCGCCGCGGCAACGAGCTCGAGCCCCACCCCAACCGCCACCACATCCCCGATCCCGACCTCGCCCGCGCCGCCGGCCGACGTGACCGGGAAGTCGTCGTTCACGATCGACACGTACGACACCTTCTTCAGCCCGAACACGCTGACGGGCTCTGCAGGGCAGAAGCTCCAGCTGACGATCGCCAACAAGGGAGCCGCGACCCATACGTTCACGATCGCGAGCGAGAACATCGACGTGTTGCTCGCGCCGGGCACGTCGCAGACCGTCCAGGTCACGTTCCCGAAGTCGAGCTCGACACAATTCGTGTGCCGGTTCCACCAGAGCATGGGGATGGTCGGCGAGCTGCAGGTGCCGTAACCAACGCCTAAGTGGAGGTGAAGGGAATCGAACCCTTGTCTCCGGGCGACCGACTGGGACTTCTCCGGGCGCAGCCGATGCTTGGATCTCACCCCTCGGCCGTCCATCGGCAGACCGCTTCGGGGCCAGACCGGATGCGGTGTCCCCCGCCGGCCTCCGGTCGGAACCGGCGGGGTCAGCCTACTTAGGTGATACTCGGCCCCCGACCGTAGGCACACGGGGCGAGCAGCTACTTAACCGAAGTTAAGCAGCGAGCGCGAACTCGTCGTTGGCGCTTGTGTTTGTCCGGCGTTTAACGTGACATCCGGGATCACGGCCCGCTTCGCCCAGACGGCAAAACGTCCGGATCGAAGCCAGTACACCCCCATATGTAGTTGTCACGGGAGTATACGGCCGGGTTCCGACATCACTGAAGCGACGTAGGGTTGGCGCATGGCCTTCAACGGCTTCGGCGACGCCACGTTCCGGTTCCTGCGGGATCTGGAGCGCAACAACGACAAGGGCTGGTTCCAGGCGCATCGATCCGCCTACGAGGACGATCTGCTCGAGCCCTCGATGGCGTTCATCGAGGCGATCGGGGCGCTGCTCGCGAAGTTCTCCCCCGGCATCCGGGCGGAACCCAAGATCGGCGGCTCGATGATGCGGATCAACCGGGATATACGCTTCTCGAAGGACAAGCGACCGTACAAGGACCACCTCGACATGATGTTCCGGGTCGGCGCCGCCAAGACCTCCCCCGGCTATTGGTTCCGGCTCACGACCAAGGAACTGATCCTCGGCGCCGGGATGCACATGCTCGATAAACCCGAGCTCGAGCGGTACCGGAAAGCCGTCGACGCAGATCCCTCCGGAGTCGAGCTCGCGAAGATCGTCACGAAGGAAGAGCGAGCCGGCTATGGCGTCGGCGGCGAGCACTACAAGCGGGTGCCCGCAGGGTTCGATGCGGATCATCCGCGTGAAGCCCTGCTTCGCCACGCCGGCATCTACGTCGGGACCGACATGAAGGTGCCGGCCGAGGCGAAGATGGCGAAGTTCCCGTCGTTCTGCGCGGCGCACTACAAGAAGATGGCGCCGCTGATGGACTGGCTCTCCACCAACGTCGCCTAACGGCGACGGCCCAGCTCGCGCTCCGCCTCTCGCTGCGCGTCACGCTTCGCGATCGCCTGGCGCTTCTCGTGCTGACGCTTGCCCTTCGCGGTGGCGATCTCGACCTTCGCGATCCCGTGGGTGAAATACACGCGGAGCGGGATGAGCGCGAGCCCCTTCTCGGTCGTCGCGCGTTGAAGCTGACCCAGCTGCCGGCCGTGCACCAGGAGCTTCCGCGGCCGCGTCGGCTCATGCGTTCGCTTGTCCCCTTGCTCGTACGGCGGGATGTGCATGCCCTCGAGCCAGAGCTCGCCTCCGCGCAAGCGGGCGAAGCAATCGACGAGTGAAGCCTGGCCGAGGCGCAGCGACTTCACCTCGGTGCCGGTGAGTTGGATCCCGCACTCGAGGATCTCGACCAGCGTGTAGTCGTGCCGCGCCTTGCGATTGGTCGCGACCGTCTTGTCGTCGGAGCGGTGCTCGGTGTGCGCCACGGGCGCAGGCTACACGTCGAGGTAGCGACGCATGCCGACGGTGCCGGCGACGGCGGCCACGAAGATCGCGGCCACGAGCACCCACGGCAGCACCGACAACACGTCGCTGTTGCGCACGAGCGGGAGCCAGACGATCTTGCCTGCGAGCTGGTCGACCACGAAGACTTTCCCGAGGAACAGCGTGACGACCGCGAGCGCGGCGCCGAGCAAGGCCTCGGAGCCTCCTTCGATCAGGAACGGCACGCGGATGCGCCAGTTGGTCGCGCCGACCAGGCGCATGATGCTGATCTCCTTGCGTCGGGCGAACATCCCCATCCGCAGCGTGTTTGAGACGAGCACGACGGCGCTGATCAGCATGATCACCGACAAGCCGAACAGCCCGAGCGACACCGCGGTGGTGATCGCCGACAGCCGGTCCAGCACGTCGCGCCAGTCCCGAACGGTGGAGACGCCCGGCTGGGTGCACGTCAGCTGCCGGGTCGCGTCAGGCTCACAGCCGAGCGCCGCAGGGATCTGGGCGTACTGGCTGGCGTCGGCGAGCGTGATCCGGAAGGACCGGGGCCAGGTGGAGCACGTCGTGTTCTCGATGATGGTCGGGTTCGACTGGAAGATCGCCTGTGCACGAGCACACGCCGCAGCCTTGTCCTCGAAGTCGGCGCTCTTGACCGCCGGTAGCTGCGCGAGGACCGTGTGGATCTGGTCGATCGTCTCCGTACTCGCGTTGTCGTCGACGTAGACCTGGACCTGGACGTTGCCCGTGATGCTTTCGATGACCAACGCGATCTCTCGCCGGATCAGCAAGGCGAGCCCGAACAGGAACAGCGCGATGAACGCCGTCATGACCGCGCCGAAGGCGATCGATGCCGTTGCGCCGGATCCCGGACGCCGTCTCGCGGAAGTAGTACTCGACCCGCACGCCTAGCCGTACACCCCTCGGGACTGGTCGCGGACGACCTTGCCGCGGTCGAGCTCGATCACGCGCTTGCGCATCGCGTCGACGATCGCGCTGGTCGTGCGTCGCCATCACGACGGTCGTCCCGGTCTGTTGATCCGGTCGAGCAGCCGCATGATGTCGACGCGCGTGGCGGGGTCGAGGTTCCCGGTCGGCTCGTCGGCCAGCAGGATCGAGCGGGCGGTTGACGAACGCCCGCGCGATCGACACGCGCTGCTGCTCGCCGCCCGACAGCTCGTCCGGGTAGTTGTTGAGCTTCTCGCCCAGGCCGACGAGCTCGAGGATCTCGGGCACGCGCGTGGTCGATCACGTGCTTGGGCTTGCCGATCACCTCGAGCGCGAACGCCACGTTCTCGAACACGGTCTTGTTCGGCAGCAGCTTGAAGTCCTGGAACACGCGTGCCGATGTTGCGCCGGAGCTTCGGGCACCTTCCACGCGAGAGCTTGGCGATGTTCTTGCCCGGCGACGAAGACTTCGCCCGTGCGTCGGGCTCCTCCTCGCGCAGCAACAGCCGCATGAACGTGGACTTGCCGGAGCCGGAGGGCCCGACGAGGAAGACGAACTCGCCCTTCTCGATCTCGATCGAGACGTCGTCGAGGGCGGAGACGTCGTTCCTTGTACGTCTTGGTGACGTGTTCGAGGCTGATCATGACGTTTGAGAGTCGGGGAAGAGGATGCGAAAACCCTAGCAGAGGGTTGTCACGGTTCCGTGGAGGCTCCAGCGCAAAGCGAGCCGTTCACGGGTCCTTCACGCCGGTTGCGTCCTAGCCGGATGCGCGGTGGCGGAGTTCCGCCTCGATGAACCGATCGAGATCGCCGTCGAGCACCCGCTCGACGTCGCCGACCTCGTACGTCGGTCCGGTGGTCCTTGACCATCTGGTACGGCTGCCAGCACGTAGGAGCGGATCTGCGAGCCGAAGTCGACGGCGCTGCTCGCTCGCCGCGGATCTCGTCCATCTGCTCGTCGCGCTCCCGCCGCTCGCAGCGCGGCCAGACGCGCCTTGAGGATCTCATCGCGGTCGCGCGGTTCTGCAGCTGCGACCGCTCGTTCTGGCACGAGACGACGATCCCGGTCGGCAGGTGCGTGATCCGGACCGCGGAGTCGGTCGACGTTCACGCCCTGCCCGCCCGGCGCCGCTCGACCGGTACGTGTCGATGCGGAGGTCCTCCTCGTCGATCTCGACCTCCTCGGCCTCCTCCGTCGAGGACGGGGATACGTCGAGCGACGCGAACGACGTGTGCCGGCGCTTCTGCGCGTCGAAGGGACGATGCGGACGAGACGGTGCACGCCGCGCTCGGCAGAGAGCAAGCCGTACGCGTTGTCGGCCGCGGACGCTGAACGTCGCCGACTTGATCCCCGCTTCCTCGCCGGGGTGCACCTCGTCGAGCTCGACGTCGAAGCCTCGCCGCTCCGCCCACCGCGAGATACATCCGGAGCAGCATCTCGGCCCAGTCCTGGGACTCGGTGCCGCCGGCGCCGGCCTGAATCGTTGCGATGGCATCGTGGCCGTCGTACTCGCCGCCGAGCAATGCCTCGAGCCGCAATGCGTCGAGCGCACGCTCGAGCGCCTCAACCGTGGAGGCGAGCTCACGTTCCAGGTCGGGATCATCGGCGCCGCTCAACAGCTCCTCGAGCGCGAGCGCGTCGTCGAGCTTCCGTTGGAGGTCGTCGACGCGGCCGAGCTCCGCGTTCAGCCGCGCCAGCTCGGACGTGACCCTGCGACCCTTCGCGGGGTCGTCCCAGAGCGAGGGATCCGCCGCTTGTTTCTCGAGGTCGGCAGCTTGCGTGCGCTTGGTATCGAGGTCAAAGGAACCCCCGTGCGGCCTGCAGGCCGTCGGCGATCGCCGCGAGGCGCTCCGTGTACTCGCTCATCGCGCGAGTGTACCGACCGACGGCCTGACGACCCGTCCGCGCTACCGACCCCCTCGCCCTCGGACCGTATGCTGGGCAACGTCATGGGGGTGACCGTGCTGGACGCGCTGCTGTCCGACGCTGAGGACGACCTGCGATCCCTCGTGGTGCTCGATGCGGAGCCCGTGACCTGGCTCCTGATCGACGCGCCGGCCGCCGACCAGGACGCCTTGGTTCCCGAGGCGGTCGAGCAGATGACCGGCACCGTCGCGAAGACCCGCGATACGGGCGCCCTGGCACGGTTCACGAACCCCGCCGCCGCGGTCGGCGCGTGGCTCACGCTGGCAGCCTGGACGGACGGCACCGTCCGCGGCGCTGCAGTGTCGGGCTACTGCCATCGAGCCGAGCTCGTCGGCGCAACGCTGGCGGAGTTGCCCGACCTGCTGACCGAGGCCTCGCCGGGCGAGCTCTGGGTGAGCTTCGAGATCGCGACGGCGGTCGACCTGAACGACGAACGGTTCTCGGTCGAGCGGATCGATCGGGGCGCGCTCGTGCCGGCGTCCTGCAAGCTCAGCCTGCGCTGATGACCGTTCGGCCGCTGCACGCGGACGACGCGCCGGCGTGCGACGCGATCATCGCGGCGCTCCCCGACTGGTTCGGGGATGAACACGGCATCCGCGGATGCGCCGAGGCCGTCCGTACGCAACAAGGCCTCGTCGCGACGGTCGACGACACGGTCGCGGGCTTCCTCACTGTCACGCGTCCACGGTCGCACGTCGCGGAGATCAGCTGGATGGCGGTGCACCCGAGTCATCGAGGCCAGGGCCACGGCCGTGCGCTCGTCGATGCGCTCGTGCATACGCTGCACGACGACGGCACGCGCTTCCTCGCGGTGAAGACGCTTTCTGATCGAGATCTCTACCCGCCCTACGCGGAAACGCGCGCGTTCTACGAAGCGATGGGGTTCCTGCCGCTGATGGATACTCGACATCTGGGGCCCGGAGAACCCCGCCCTGCTGCTCGTGCGTTCCGTCTCGGGGCCGCCCGAACGCAGCGCGGCGCCGACGGTCGACGATCTCCTGGTCGCCGCGCGCGCCGGCGGCGAGCGGGTCACGGCGGCACAAGCATCTGAGGAGCTCGCGACCGGGTCGGCGATCGTCGTGGACCAGCGCACGCTCGAACAGCGTCGGGAGCACGGCGACATCCCCGGCGCCACGAGGATGTCGATGACGGTCGTCCCCTGGCGGCTCGATCCGCAGAGCCCGTGGAGGATCCCGGAGGTCTCCGAGCACGAGACGCGCGTGATCGTCGTGTGCCAGGAGGGCTACTCGTCGAGCCTGTCGGCGGCATGGCTCCGCGATCTTGGGATGCGAAACGTTGCGGATGTCGAAGGTGGGTTCGAGGCGTGGCGTGACGCCGGCCTGCCGGTGGAACCGCTGAGGGAGCCCTAGAGGCGCTACGCCGCAGCGCCGTGGCACTTCTTGTACTTCAGCCCGCTGCCGCATGGGCACGGGGCGTTCCGCGGCGTCTTATCGCTGATGGCCTGGTTCGGGTTGCCGGGCTGCGCGCCGCCGCCGCTGCCCCCAGCGGCTGAGCCACCGCCCTCGCCGGCCGCGCCGGCAATGACCTCGTCGCGGTTCTCCTGCAGCCGCTGCACCTTCGGCGCCTCCGCCTGCTGCTGCTCCTGTCGCACGAGCTCGACCCGGTAGATGTACTGGACGAAGTCGGTGCGGATCGAGGCTGTCAGCGCCTCGAACATGTCGAACGCCTCGCGCTGGTACTCGACGAGCGGGTCCTGCTGCGCGTACGCCCGCAGGTGGATGCCCTCCTGGAGGTAGTCCATCTCGTACAGGTGCTCGCGCCACTTCGTGTCGGTGATGTTCAGCAGGACGACTCGCTCGAGCTCGCGCATCACCTCGGCGCCGACCGCGCCCTCCTTCTCGTCGTAGGCGGCGAGCGCCTCCTCGACGAACCGCTCCCCCAGCTCGTGCTGCTCGGTGATGCCCGCGATGTCCTGTTCGGTGCTCGATACAGGGAAGACCTCGCCGAGCGCGATGAGCAGCCCGGCACGGTCCCATTCGTCGGGGTAGGCGTCGGCGGGCGCCCACTCGTCGACGGTGGCGAGCACGACCTCCTCGACGAAGCCCTGGGCCTGCTCCTTGAGCGACTGACCCTCGAGGATCTTGTGGCGCTCGGCGTAGATCACCTCGCGCTGCCCGTTCATCACCTCGTCGTACTTCAGGACGTTCTTGCGGCGCTCGTAGTTGAGCTCCTCGATCTGTTTCTGCGCGTTCTCGACGGCCTTGTTGACCATCTTGGCTTCGATCGGCTCTCCCTCGGGCCACTTCAAGCGCTCCATGATCGCGCTCACCCGGTCGGAGGCGAACATCCGCATCAGGTCGTCCTCGAGCGAGAGGTAGAACAGCGACTCGCCGGGGTCGCCCTGGCGACCGGCGCGGCCGCGCAGCTGGTTGTCGATGCGGCGTGACTCGTGCCGCTCGGTGCCGAGGACGTAGAGGCCGCCGAGCTCGACCACTTCATCGTGTTCGGCGTCGGTCTGCCCCTTGAGCTTGTCGTAGACCGGCTCGTAGGTCTCCTCGTAGGCGGAGCGGTCATCCTCGTCCATCTCGAACAGCAAGTAGCTGTCGTTGTCGAACTCCCGCGCCGCCATCTCCTGGCGCGCCAGGTACTCCGGGTTGCCACCGAGAAGGATGTCGACGCCGCGGCCGGCCATGTTCGTCGCGACGGTGACGGCCCCCCGTCGCCCGGCCTGCGCGACGATCTGCGCCTCGCGCTCGTGGTTCTTCGCGTTCAGCACGTTGTGCTCGATCCCGCGGCGGTTCAGCACACCCGAGAGCCGCTCGGACTTCTCGATCGACACCGTGCCGACCAGCACCGGCTGGCCTTGCTCGTTGCGCGCGAGGATGTCGTCGGCAACCGCGTCCCACTTCTCATCCTCGTTCTTGTAGACCAGATCGGTGCGGTCGTCGCGCACGTTCGGCCGGTTCGTCGGGATCTCGACGACCCCGATCTTGTAGGTCTCCTCGAACTCGGTCAGCTGGGTCTTGGCCGTTCCGGTCATGCCCGAGAGTTTTTCGTACATCTTGAAGTAGTTCTGGATCGTGATCGTCGCGAGGGTCTGGTTCTCCTCTTTGATCTTCACGCCTTCCTTGGCCTCGATCGCCTGGTGCAGGCCCTCGGAGTAGCGCCGGCCCTCGAGCACGCGGCCGGTGAACTCATCGACGATCTTGACCTCCCCGCTCGTGACGACGTACGCGACGTCGCGCTTGTAGAGCTCCTTGGCGCGAAGCGCGTTGTGCAGGTGGTGCACGAGCATCGTGTTGACGTTGTCGTAGAGGTTCTCGAGCTGGAGGATCTCCTCGACCTTGGCGACACCCGCCTCGGTGACGGCGACCTGGTACTTCGACTCGTCGACCTCGTAGTCGACGTCGATCGTCAGTCGGGGCGCGACGCGCGCGAACGTCTGGTACCACTTCGCCGAATCGGACACCATGCCCGAGATGATCAGCGGCGTCCGGGCCTCGTCGATGAGGATCGAGTCGACCTCGTCGACGATCGCGAAGGCATGCCCGCGCTGCACGCACTGGTCCAGGCGCATCGCCATGTTGTCGCGGAGGTAGTCGAACCCGAACTCGTTGTTCGTGCCGTACGTCACGTCGGCGTCGTATGCGGGCCGGCGCTGCTCCGGCGTCATCGACGCCTGGATCAAACCGACCTCGAGCCCAAGGAACCGGTAGATCCCGCCCATCCATTCGGAGTCGCGCTTCGCGAGGTAGTCGTTGACCGTGACGATGTGGACGCCGCCGCTCAGCCCGTTCAGGTAGCCGGGAAGCGTCGAGACGAGGGTCTTGCCCTCGCCGGTCTTCATCTCGGCGATGTTGCCCTGGTGCAGGGCGGCGCCGCCCATCAGCTGGACGTCGAAGTGGCGTTGGCCGATCGTGCGCCGCGCGGCCTCGCGGGCGACCGCGAACCCTTCGGGGAGCAGGTCGTCGAGCGACTCGCCGTTCTCGATCCGGGTCCGGAACTCAGCCGTCTTGCCCCGCAACTCCTCGTCGGAGAGCTCCTCGATCTCGGGCTCGTAGGTGTTGACCAGCCGGGCGAGCTCCTCTAGCCGCTTGAGCTTGCGGCCTTCGCCCAGGTTGGAGATCTTGTCGATGATCGGCACGGTCGGTCCTTCGGTCGTTCGGGCACGCGTCCTGAGGCGCGCACCACCTGGGCTTCCTATCGTACCCGCGGCCGTCCGAGACCCTGGGGAGCTAGATCGAGCCTTCCAGCTCCCCCAAGCGCTCCACGAGCAGAGCGTTCTCCGCGTAGTCGACCGGACAGGCGATCACGCTGACGACGTCCCGGTCCAGCGCCGCCCGAAGGGTCGGCAGGAGTTCATCGGCGCTCGTGATGGTGTGGCCCTCCGCCCCGAAGCTCGCCGCGAGCGTCATGAAGTCCGGGTTCCCGAAGGAGACAGCGGAACGACGGCCGAAGTGGAGGTCCTGCTTCCAGCCGATCAGGCCGAACCCCCCGTCGACCCAGACCAGGATCACGATCGGCACGTGCTCACGAACAGCGGTCTCGAGCTCGGCCGCGCTCATCAAGAAGGCGCCGTCTCCCATCACGGCCATGACCTTGCGGTCGGGGTAGACCATCTTCGCCGCTATCGCGCCCGGCAACGCGAACGCCATCGTCGCGAGGCCGTTCGAGATCAGGCACGTGTTGGGTTCGTACGTTGGGTACAGCCGCGCCATCCACATCTTGGCCGCGCCGGTATCGCACAGCACGATGTCCTCGCGGCCCATCACCTCGCGCACGTCGTGCACGATCCGTGCAGGTGCAACGGGGAACGATGCGTCCGCCGCGCCCTCCTCCCATTCCGCGCGCAGCAGGTCCTTCACCGGCGGCACGCTGACGGTGAGCGTGTGCATCTGCGCCGCGTCGGCGATCGCGTCGAGCGCCTCGCCGATCGAGCCCTGGAGCCCGACCTCCAGCGGGTAGTTCGCGTCGACCTCGGCGACGGTGCGGTGGACGTGCACGATCCGCTTGTCCCCCGCCGGGTTCCAGCGCGCGGGCGCGTACTCGACGATGTCGTACCCCACGGCGACCACGACGTCGGCCCGGTCGAACCCGAAGTTCGCGTAGTCCTTGACCATGAATCCGATCGTGCCGAGCGCGTTCGGGTGGTCGTCGGGCATCACGCCCTTGCCTTGGAAGGTCGTCGCCACCGGGATACCGAGCCGCTCCGAGAAGCGCCGGAGCGCGCCGACCGCCCGGTCGCGTGCGACCCCAGCGCCTGCCAACACGACGGGATGCGACGCCGCCGCGAGCGCGTGCGCGGCTCGCTGCACCTGGTCCTCCGACGGCGACGGGTCGCGCGGCACGTTCACCTTCAATGGCGTCGCGTCGGTCGTGCGTTCCGCGACGTCTTCCGGCAGCACGAGGAACGTCGCGCCCGGACGCTCTGTCTCGGCCTGCTTGAAGGCCTTCCGCACCATCTCGGGCGCCGCGTCGCGCAGCGTGATCATGTCGCCCCATTTCGTGAGCGGCCGGTAGACCGAGACGAGGTCCACCACTTGGTGCGATTCCTTGAAGAGCCGGTTGAGGCCGGCCTGCGCCATCAGCGCGACAAGCGGATGCGAGTCGAGCTGCGCGTCGGCGATCCCGAGCACGAGGTTGAGCGCGCCCGGGCCGAGGGTCGCCAGGCAGACGCCTGCGCGTCCCGTCAAGGCACCGTAGAT
Organism: uncultured Actinomycetes bacterium; assembly: GCA_963792215.1. GTDB lineage: Bacteria > Actinomycetota > UBA4738 > UBA4738 > HRBIN12 > AC-51. The sequence continues at coordinate 191,979 of CAWBVL010000001.1, read as the reverse complement.
GTCGGCCATGAACCCAGCTCCGCGCTCGTCCCTCGTGGTCACGAAGCGGATCGGCGAGTCGGCGAGCGCGTCGATCACATGAAGGTTCTCTTCGCCAGGCAGGCCGAACACGAACTCGACGCCCTCGTTCTCCAGACACGCGACGAGGAGCTGCGCGACGTTTCGCTCCGGCCCGGATGTCATGCGAGGAAGCCTACCCTTGCCCGCCACGGGGCCTCGCGTTAGCGTCCGACCCGATGGCGGCTCAACCGGCCAGGCCCGACATCCGCAGACCCTCAGCATTACCCGGCTTCGCGTCGCTCGCGTGGATCGTTGCCGCTGCCGGACTGGTGCCTTGTCGCGATCGCCGTCGTGCTCAAGATCCAAGACCACGTCGGCAAGGTGCCGCCGACGTCGACCTTCGCGGCGGCCGCCATCGCGATCTCTGCCGTTGCGATCGTTACTGTCGCGTTGGCCGCGCACGCCGCCGGTACGACGTGGCGTGCCGCGATCGCGCTCGGCGGGGGATTCGCGGCGATCGCGCTCGCGAAGTTCGGCATGGGGCCCACGGCCCTGTTCCAGGGGAACCAGGTCGATCCTGATCCAGAACGCGGTGGCCTGGGACGTCGGGCGACCTGGTCGTGTTGATCGCGATCGTCGTCGGCGGGCTCTATCTCGCTGCGATCTGGTTGCTGGCTGTGGTGTTCCGGCCCGCCACGCCACCGGACGGACCGAGCGCGAAGGTCGCGATCGGTCTCTTCGTCGCTCGCCGCCGCCGCGACGCTCTTCACTGGATTCTTCGTTGTCGTCGGCGGCGATCCAATACGTCGGCTGGGCGACTACCGGCCTCGAAGCAGGCGGCATCGCCCTGGCGCTGTTCTTGGCGGCGCGGGCTCGTCGCCGTCGCGTTCCAAGGAACCGCTGCCCGATCTAGGGCACTCGGCAAGGCGTCTATGTACATGACCGTCTTGTGGGTGGCGATCGCATTCCTGCTGGTCTTCCAGGTGCTGTGGATCGTGTTCCTCCTGGCCATCGTGGCGATCTGGCCGTTCAAGTCGGTGACGCCGAAATGACCGCCCGCCTGCGACTTCTCGGCTTGATGGTGCGTCCGCGCGCGGCGATCACGATGTGGACGTTCCTTGTGATCGGGCTCGCGCGCCACGCCGGTCCGACGATCTCCACCGACCTCGTGTGGGCCACGATCGCCCTTGCCGCGAGCTACGCGGTCGCGACGAGCGTGAACGACCTCGCCGACGTCGAGATCGACCGAACGAACGGGCTTCGCGACAGGAGCCGTCCGCTCGCGACGGGTGCGGCCTCACCAACGGATCTCCGGTGGACCGCAGCGACGGCCGGCGTCGTCGCGGTGGCAGCCGCGATCCCGCTCGGCGCGCCCGGGCTCGCCGTGATCGGGCTTTGTCTCGCCGTCGACGTCGCCTACTCCGCGACGCCGGCACGGCTGTCCCGCCGCTGGACCCTCGCCCCGCTCGTCCTCACGGTCGCCTACGTCGCGCTTCCCTATCTGTTGGGGATCATCGTGGCCCACGGCACGTGGCGCACCACGACAGACGCTCCACTCGTCGCAGGCCTCTGCATCCTCTTCTTCGCCCGGATCATCCTGAAAGACGTCCGCGACCGGCTGGGCGACGCCGCTCACGACAAGCCGACGATGCTGCTGCGCCTCGGGAAGAGCGCGACGTGCGTCGTCAGCATCGCAGCGGCCACGGCCGGCGTCGCGGTCATCGTGCTCGCGATCCGACCGCCGACTGAAATCGTCTTCGTCATCGCGCTCGATACCGCCGCGATCGTATGGATGCTCGTACGGCTCCGCGCGACCGGCGACCCGACCGCCGAGCTCGTCACCATCGGCACAGCCGCGCGCGCCGGCAACGCGTTGCTGATCACGGTCGTAGCGTGGTTGTTGCTGTCTGCGCAAGGCGCGCCGACGGCCCAAGCCTCGATCCTCGTTGGAACGCTCACGGCGGTCGCGGCGGTCGGATTCCTCCAGCTCGCGCTGCGGCCCGACGAGGCACGCGTCGCCTACAAGGCCTAGGCGCCGTCCCGGAGCAGCTCGAGCGTCATATGCAGGTGCCCGACGTGCTCGCCGAGATGCGACAGGGCGTGCGACGCGGCGTAGGCCGCCGTCCGCGTCTCCTGCGACTGGGTCCAGCTCGCGACCCCGACTCGCGCGGGCTCCCATGTCGCGCCGTCAAGCAGCGCGAAACACTCGGCGATCCCCGAATCGGTCCATGCGGCGAACCCGTCGTCGGCAACCGCGCGGAACTCGGCCGGGCGGTCCCGGTCCGGCATCGGCGCGCCCATCGCGAGGCTGAGCCACGACCTCGTCGAGCCGAGCGCATGCGTCACGATCACCGCAACAGAGTTGGTGTCCCCGCCGGCGGGCCGCGCGTTCAGCCGCTCGACGCTGAGTCCAGCCACACCTTTGCGCAGCTCGCCCAGGCTTTCGTCAAGCACTTCGCGGAAGGCGTCGATCGTGGCGTCGGCCACGTTCAGGTGATCTCGATCATCTTCTCGCGCACGGCGTAGACGACCGCCTCCATGCGCGAATGCAGATGCAGCTTCTCGAGGATGTTGCGGATGTGGTTCTTGACCGTGTTCTCCGAGATGAACAGCTGCTTGGCGATATCGCGGTTATTCAGCCCCTGCGCGACGAGCTTCAACACTTCCATCTCGCGGTCGGTCAGGCGCGGCGACGGCATCTGCGGCCGCTCGTCGGTCGCCTTGGACATCGCCGCGAACTCGGTCAACAGCTTCGACGCCATCGACGGTGAGATACGCGACTGGCCGGCCCAGACGCTTCGGATCGCGTCGGCGACCTCTTCGATCGGGATCTCCTTGAGCAGATAGCCGGAGGCGCCGGCCTTGATCGCGTCGTAGAGATCGGCTTCGTCGTCGGAGATCGTCAGCATCAAGATCTTGACGTGCGGCAGCATGTCGCGGATCTGGGCGGTCGCCTCGATCCCCGAGCGCCGGGGCATGCGGACGTCCATCAGCACGACGTCGGGCATGAGGTCCTGGGCCTTCTCGACGGCCTCCTGGCCGTCCGAGGCCTCGCCCACGAGCTCCAGGTCCTCCTCGTTGCCAAGAACCATCTCGAGGCCTCGGCGGAACAAGGCGTGGTCATCGACCACCATCACCCGGAGTCGCTCTCCGTCGCTCTTCGTCACCCCGGGCTCCTTCCGCCGCTGCTCACGGCTCCGACCGCGCCTCGGTCTCGGCGTATCCTACGGCACCCTTCCTGTGCGGCGGACGCTTCTTGCCGTGATGATCACGGAGCTGCCGTTCGAGCTTGGCGCGCACCAGATCGATCGCCGCGGGCACATCGTCAGCTTCGGCATGTGCGCGGAAGGTCTTTCGCGGTATCCGCAATGAGGCCTCGACCCGTTTGAGCCCGCCCGCTCGGGGGTGGTGCTCATCGATCACCTCGACGTCGAGGCTGGTGGCGCGGGGCTCGATCCGAGCGAGCGGTGCAAGCTTGTGCTCGGCCATGCCTCTGATCGTGTCGGTGACCTGTAGGCCGCGCCCTGTGAACGTCATGTCCATGTCCCGGGTCCTCCTTCGCGAGACGGGCTCTCGTCCGGCTGACCTGGTCTTTTGCCCCACACCTGCCTGCCGGAGCGCTCGCCCGGCCGCCTGGACGTCCACGGCACCGAACTCCCGCCCTCTCCCGGTCACCCGAGGCAGGACTGACATCTAAACCGCGCCATGCTCAGCCACCAACGGTGGCCTTACGTGGGTCGTTTCGCCCGCGGCTGGCATCGACTACCGGGGAGGATCCCCGGGCAACCACAGACCCGGACGAGAGCCCGCCTGAGGATAGGCAGACCGCGCCGGGCCGCGCAATGCCGGCCTGCGACGGGCGATCGATCGGGCCGCGGTGACCGCATGGACCTCCGTGGCGCCGGCGTCACGGAGAACGTCGGCCGCCGCCCCCATGGTGGCGCCGGTCGTCAGCACGTCGTCGACGAGCAGCACGCGCGCCGGCGCGGGCCGGCTCGCACGGAACACGCCGTGCATCGCCATGCGGCGTTCGGCGCCGGAGCGACGCGCCTGCGGCGTCGTGGACACCGGGCGGCGGAGCTGTCGCCGCGCCGGACGTTCCACCCGTCGAGCCAGCGCCACGGCCAACGCTCGCGCCTGATCGAATCCGCGCTCGGCGCGCCGGGCACGCGCGAGCGGGACCCACGTCACGACATCGACATCCGGGATCGCGCCTCCGCTCGCGATCGCGTCGGCCAACGCCGGCGCGACGTCACGCCACCCAGAGAACTTCAGCCGGAGGACGGCACGTCGCGCGGGACCGTCGTAGACGAACGCAGACCGCGCGGTCGTCAGCGACGGCGACGGGCAATCCTCGCACGTCGTCTGCGGCTCGTCGGTCGGCGTGCCGCAGCGTTCGCACCAAGGCGGTTCGATCGGACGCAGCCGCGACGAGCAGTCGGCGCAGAACGGCCACGGCCCCGCGCGACAGCCCGCGCACGAGCGTGGGAACAGCGCGTCGAGCATGCCGCCGGACATCGCGCGACCCTACCCACGGCCACCGACACGACGCGCTACGGTGCGCACATGCGAACCATGCGATGGGCCCCGATCAGAACGATCGCGCTCGTCGTGGTCTTGAGCTTCCAGTCGATGGCGGCCGCCGGCCTCGCGTTGAGTTTCCTCCTCATCGGCTCGCTCGCCGGAGGGATCATGGACAGCTTCTTCTCAGACGGCGGCCACCGGATCACGATCACGCTGTTCGTCATCGGCTCGCTCGGGCTGCTTGCGTGCGCCGCCGCCGTGCTGTCCGCGATCGCGATCGGGGCGAACCTCGGGTATCGCGGGGCGCGACACGCGGGGTTCTGGCGGACGATGGTCGGCGTCGGCGTCGCCGTCCAGCTGGGATGGATCGCGCTTGTTGCGACGAGCAGCGTCGACCCCGGCGTGGGCAACCGGATCGGGTGGGGCGTGATGATCGCCGTGGGCGCCATCGCAACGGTGTGGTGCGCGATGGCGTGGGGCGACCGGGCGCGTCCGGCGACGCCGCCGATCCCGCCGGCGCCGCCGTTGCCGGTCGCCTAGGGCAGCGGCACCTCGACCGGCGCCTCTCCCGTGATCTGGATCGTGAGCGTCCGGTCCGACCGCAGCACCGGATAGCCCGTCAGCACGCCCCTGCCGGTCTCCTCGTCGAAATCGAGGTCCAGCATCGTATGACGGCGTGCATCGACCGCGAGCGCCAGCGTCGGCTCCGCGTCGGCGGCGAACGCCAACCGGATCGTGTCGCCGAGGCACTCGAGCGTCTCGAGCGCGACGCTCGATACCTTCGTGCCGATCGTGACGCGTCCACGGCGCACCGCAGCGCGCGGCCACGGGATCGCGAACCGGTCGCCCGGGCAGACCACCTCGTGGTCGCCGTCGACGACGATGTCGCACTCCAACCGATACCAGCCGGCCGCCATGTCCATCGTCGAGACCTCGAACGGGACGAACGTCTCCTGCGTCGGCGAGACCTCCAACACAACGGACTCGACCCCGACGGGCTGCGGCGTTCCGCCGCTGAGCTCGGCGGCGTGCGCGGCCTCGAGACGCACCTGGTGCGGCATCCCATCGGCGCCCCGCAGGAGCAGCGCACCCTTCACCGCGGCCGGGAACCGCTCGTACTTCGCCCGGATCGCGACGAGATCGGCCATCGGCTCGAGCCTAGCCCGTCCTCAGGTGCCCTGCTCCCACGAGTTCAGGTAGTGCACCTGCTCGGGGGTGAGCTCGTCGATCTGAACGTCCATCGCACGGAGCTTGAGCCGCGCGACCTCCTTATCGATCTCGGTGGGCACCGGATACACGCGCTTCTCGAGCGTGGCGTGATTCTTGACCATCCACTCGACCGAGAGCGCCTGGTTCGCGAAAGACATGTCCATCACGGCCGCGGGGTGTCCTTCGGCCGCGGCCAGGTTCACCAGGCGGCCTTCGCCCAGCAGGCAGATCCGGCGGCCGTCGGCGAGCGTGTACTCGTCGACCGATTGGCGGAGCCGGCGCACCCCACCGGTCGCGAGCTCCTTCAGGTCTTCCTTGGAGATCTCGACGTCGAAGTGCCCGCTGTTGCAGATGATCGTGTTGTCCTTCATCAGTTCCATGTGCTCGCGGCGGATCACGCTCGTGTCGCCGGTCACCGTGATGAACAGGTCGCCGATCCGCGCGGCCTCCCGCATCGGCAGCACGCGGAAGCCCTCCATCACGGCCTCGAGCGCCGCGGTCGGGTCGACCTCGGTGACGATCACGTGCGCGCCCATGCCGCGCGACCGCGAGGCGACGCCCCGTCCGCACATCCCGTACCCCGCGATCACGACGGTCCGCCCGGCGAGCAGCCGGTTGGTCGCGCGCATCACTGCGTCGAGGGTCGACTGCCCGGTGCCGAACCGGTTGTCGAACAGGTGCTTCGTGTCGGCGTCGTTCACCGACACGATGGGATAGCCGAGCGCGCCGTCGTTCGCCATCGCGCGGAGCCGGATCACGCCGGTCGTCGTCTCCTCGGTGCCGCCGAGGACGTGCTCCAGCTGGTCGGCGCGCTGGGTGTGCACCACGCTCACGAGGTCCGCGCCGTCGTCCATCGTCACCTGCGGCTTGAGATCGAGCACGGCGTTCAGGTGCTTGTAGTAGGTGTCGTTGTCCTCGCCCCTGATCGCGAAGGTCTCGACCCCGCTCTGCTCCGTGAGCGCGGCCGCGACGTCGTCCTGGGTCGAAAGCGGGTTCGATGCGGCGAGCAGGACCTCGGCGCCGCCCGCCGCGAGGGTCTCCATCAGGTTCGCGGTCTCGGTCGTGACATGCAGGCACGCCGCGATCCGGATGTCCTTCAGCGGCTGTTCCTTCTCGAACCGCTCTTTGATCTGGGCGAGCACCGGCATCTCGCCGCCGGCCCATTCGATCCGTAGACGACCCTCCGGCGCGAGGCCCGGGTCCTTGATGTCAGCCATCGTGGAGCTCCTTCCGGGGGAGGCGTGGCAACAGGTCCACGAGGAGCCTCCCGATGGCGGCCGCCGTCTCGTGCGAGACGCGGAGCACGTCCTCGTGCGTCACCGGTTCGCCCAGTGCGTTCGTCAGGCTACAGATGCCGAGCACCCGCATGCCGAGAGCATGCGCCGGAAGGGATTCCGGCACCATCGACATGCCGACCACCGTCGCGCCAGCACGCGCGAGCATCTCCACCTCGGCGGGGGTCTCGTAGGCCGGGCCCCGCATCGCGCCGTAGACGCCCTCGGCCGCGGCCACGTCGATCGCGGCCGCGCGCTCCAGGGCAAGCGCCCGCAGCTTGGCGTCGTACACCTGCCCACTGACGAACGCGGGCGAGCCGTCCGCGAAGCGCCAGCGCAGCAACGGGACCGCCCCGCTGAAGTTCAGGTGGTCACGAAGGATGACCGCGGTGCCTGAGGCGAGGTCGGGCACGACGGCCCCCACGGCGGCGGTCAGGACCATCGTGTCGGCACCCAGGGCGTTCGCGAGGCGAGGAAGCAGCGCAGGGACGTCGACGTCGTGCCCCTCATACAGATGGAACCGTCCGAGGAACCCGGCGATCGGCACGCCCGCGAGCTCCCCAAGGACGAGCTCGCCGGTGTGGCCGGGGACCGTGATCGAAGGGAACCCCGGCAAGTCGGCGTACGGGATGGTGTCCTCGACCTGCAGCGCGTCGCCGAGCGCCGGGCCGAGTCCCGACCCGAGGACGATGCCGACGCGCGGCTCGGCAAGAGACCGGCGTGCGCACGACCGCGGCGGCGGACTCGGCGAGACGATCGGGCGGGCCGGTGGGACCGGCGCTCATCCCAGATCCATAGCCGCGAGCGCGGCCTTCAGGCCCTGGATCACCTCGACCGGCGTGGGGTCTGCTCCATGGCGCAGCCCCACGTAACAGCTCGCGAAGTCGCCGATCGTGACGAGCGACAACAGGGTCGCGAGCGGCCCGCGCCCCGGCACCGTGACCTCGCGCACCTCGGCGCCGGCGTCCCGCGCGATATCGAGCGACAACGGGAAGCGCGCCGCGATCTCGCGGTGCTCGTGATCGGACCGAAGCGCGATCACCGCATGCATCGACCCGAAGGGCTTGACCCACCCGACCACCTCGTTGTGGTTGAGCTCCGACATCGCCGAATGCCACGCCGGGACCTTGCCGTTCTCGTTCAGCTGGGTCTTCCATCGCATCGCGGCGACGGCGCCGATCCCGTCGGCCCCCCACACGACGGCGACACGGTCGTCGAGCCAGTCCGCGAGCTCCTTGGCCGGGTTGTCGGCCATCGGCACGTCCGGCGTCATCCCGGCGATCAGCCCACGCATGGACGAGACCGATTCCTGCACGTCGTCTGTGATCGACGGCACGAGTCCCGCGGCCTCGAGGGCACCGAGCATCGCGAACGTGAGGTGGCCGAGCGCGGCGCGCGGCTGGAACCCACCGGGGACCGCCGCCTTGGCGATCCCGTGCTCGTCGCACAGCGCGCCGAGCCGGCCTCCCGAGGTGATCGCGAGCATCCGGCATCCACGCCTGATCGCCTCTTCGACGGACGACAGCGTTTCGCTCGTCTCGCCAGAGAACGACGACGCGATCACCAACGTGCGCGGACCGGCATGCTCGGGCAACAACGGTGTGCGGTTCACGTCGACCGGAACCGACAGCCGGTCGCGGAACGTCTGACGAAGCACGTCGCCCGCAACGGCCGACCCACCCATCCCGCAGAAGACGACGCTGGTGACGTCGTCCAGCGACGGCAGGCCCGTTGTCGCGAGGCCGGACGCATAGCCCGCTTCGATGTGGTCGCCGAGCCCGGCGACGGTGCCGAGCATGTCCCTCGCGTCGAGCGCGGCGATCGCCGCGGCATCGTCGAGGTCGACGCGCGCGGGGCTCAGGGCTTCTCCGCCTCGTCGATCAGCATGACGGGGATGTCGTCGCGTACCGGGTAGCGGTACCCGCACGTCCGGCAGACGATCACCTGCTCGTCCTCGCGGTAGTCGATCTCGCCGCGGTCGTTCGGGCAGACCAGGATCTGCACGAGCTCGGGGTCCAACGTCATCCGGCGCCTCCTTCGTCACGGATCACCGCGAGCAACGCCGCGGTGCGGTCGTCGAGCAGTTCCTTGGTTCGAGCCTCGACGTTGAGCCGAAGCAGCGGCTCCGTGTTAGACGGGCGGACATTGCACCACCAGTCCTCGTACTCGATCGTGAGCCCATCCAACCGGTCGAGCTTCGCGTCGGCGAACATGCCCGCCAGTTCCTCGGTCTTGCCGGCTTGATCGGCAACCGTCGAGTTGATCTCGCCGGAGTCCCAGTACGTGCGGTACGGCAAGAGCAGCTCCGATAACGATCCGCCGGACGCCGAGAGCTCCGCGAGGGCGACCACCGCGGCGATCAGCCCCGAGTCGGCCCGGTAGTTCTCCCGGAAGTAGTAGTGGCCCGAGTGCTCGCCGCCGAAGATCGCGCCGGTGTCGGCCATCACCTGCTTGATGAACGAGTGCCCGACGCGTGTGCGCACCGGCTCCCCGCCGTTCGCGCGAATCGTCTCGGGCACGATCCACGAGCAGATCAGGTTGTGCACGATCTTGGCGCCCGGCTCCTTCCGGAGCATCGAGACCGCCACGATCGCTGTAAGCAGCGACCCGCTGACGTCCTCGGCGCGCTCGTCCACCAGAAACACACGGTCGGCATCGCCGTCGAAGGCGAGACCCACGTCGGCGCTGTGCTCCAGCACCGCCGCCTTCAGGTCCTTCTGGTTCTCGGGGTTGAGCGGGTCTGCCGGGTGGTTGGGGAACGTGCCGTCGAGGTCTCGGAACAGGTAGTGGGGGGTGACCGGCAGCCGCTCGAGCACGGCCGGCACCACGAGCCCGCCCATGCCGTTGGCGGTGTCCGCCACAACCGTCATCGGCCGCATCGCGTCGACGTCGACGAACCGCAGGACGTGCTCGACGTAGGCGTCGAGGAGATCTCGGTGCTCGACCGAGCCGCGATCGCCCGTCGGCGTGACGCCGGCCTCGACGATCGCGCGGATGTCCCGAAGGCCGGTCTCCTCCCCGACCGGTCGTGCACCCGGCTGGCAGAACTTCAGGCCGTTGTACTGCTTCGGGTTGTGGCTCGCCGTGATCATGATGCCCGGGAGGTCAAGCGAGCCGCTCGCGAAGTACAGGAGGTCGGTCGATGCGAGGCCGAGGTCGACGACGTCGGATGCCCTGCGCGGTGATGCCGTCGGCGAGCGCCGCAGCGAGATCGGGCGAGGACAAGCGGCAGTCGCGGCCGATCAGGATCGGGCGGTTGTCGGTGATCTGTCGGCGTACGCGCCGCCGATCGCGCGGACGAGGTCGTCATCGAGGTCGTCTGGCACGACCCCACGCACGTCGTAGGCCTTGAAGATGCGGTCCAGGTCGCGCTCGGTCACGGTCGAGGAATCCTACCGAGCGAGCGCGAAGCCGACCGGTGGGTTACTTACGCACGACCATGTCGATCACGGACGTGAGCGGGACGAGCTCGCCGTCACGGAACCACCACTTCGATTCGCACATGTGGCAGGTCGTGAACATGAGGTCGCGCTCGCTCACCGACATCGAGATCGTGATGAGGTCGCCCTGCTTGCACTCGGGGCAGGTCCCGGGGGTGGTCTCAGGCATCGTGCGTTCAGTCTCGGTGGCCGGGGGTCGCGAGACCATAGCACCGGTCTGTCATCTCTCGAGTCTGCCGTGCGATGGCTTCCCCACCCCCCGAAGGCTCTTCATGCCGGGACCCTGGGGGACGCGCGCCCCGGCCTGATGGCCGAGGGCACAAGGCCGAGGATCGGCCGGCTCAGACCGCGATCGGCGCCGACCTGCGCTCGTCCCGCACGACCCAGCCCACGGGCGGAGTCATCCGGTCGACGTGCTCGTCGCACAGGTCCAGTAGGTTCGGGTCCCGTTCGGCGAGCAGGCCCACGATCACGACCGCGCGGTCGGCGTAGACGAGGGCGACGGTGGCGGTCGGGTCATTGGCGCAACGCATCTTGGCGCAGGTTCGCATGGCGGGCAGCCTAGATCACATCGATGTGATTTCAAAGCAGCCGGGCCAGGAGATCGGCGCAGCCGGCCAGGTCGGCTAGCCCGGCGGGAAGCTCCAATAGGCAGCGCTCGCGGGGCGAGCTCCCACGATCACCACGTGGTCCCCCACCTGCACCTGGGGATAGAGCTGGACGACCTCGTCGTTGTGCATGCGGATGCACCCGTGGGAGGCGTAGCGGCCGATCGAGGCCTCGTCGCTCGTGCCGTGGATCCGGATCAAGCCCGGCGCCGTGATGTAGATCGCCCGAGGCCCCATCGGGTTGCCGGGTCCGCCGGGGATCACGGCCGGCTCCGAGGCTCCCCACCCATTCACCGCGGGGTTGTACCAGGTCGGGTCGACCTTCTTGTCGTAGATGCGCCAGATGCCGGTGGGCGTCATGAATCCCGGCTTCGCCGTGGCGACCGGGTAAGACCGCACGATGTTGAACCCGTCGTACAGATACAGGCGGTTCTGGTTGAGCCGCACGACGACGGTGTGGCCGAGCGAGTCATCGGTCACCTTGGGCTGCACGGGCGCGATCTTCAGCGTGACCTTGCTGCGTCCCGCGGCGAGCGCGTTCTGGATCGCCGTCTTCGCCGCAGCGGCGTCCAGCTTCACACCCGGCTGGGCGTGGATCATCGTGATGTCGTTCTGCGACGGCGTGATGCCGATCGAGGCGTCGACAGGGGCGACGTACGTGCGCTTCGCGATCATGCTCGCGAAATCGGCGACCCCGGTGCCGCTCGAGGAGACGTCGAGCGAGACGCTCACGCCGAGCGACTCATCCCGCAACCGGTGCCACGCGCGGTCGAGCGTGCCCAGATCTTGGCCGGCGTGGAACGCCCGCGCGACCGCGTGCGTCACCGCCGCCCGCTGCCCGAGCGTGGCCGGCGACACGGTCCAGTGGTCGTGGCCGACCGAGACGGTGAGCGGCGCGCTGAGCTCGCCGTGCGCCGCGGTCCGGACGGCCTGGATCGCCTCCTCGCGGGTCATCCCGCTCACGTCGACACCCTCGATCGAGACGCCCGGCATGATGCGATCGGCGTGCGAACGCTCGTAGCGCATCGCGGCGTACGCCGCGCCTGCCGTCAGCAGCCCCACCGCGACGAACACGGCGACCAGGATGAGCAGCACGGCGGAACGTCGGCGGCGATGGATGTGTCGACCCTTGGCCATGTTCGAAAATCGCTCCAGACCTGGGAGGGAAGGTCGCCCGATGATACCGCCTGGCTACGGCCCGGCGGGCAGTGCGCCGGCGGGGACCGGCACACCGAGCGCCATCGCGTACCGGCTCGATCCGGCCGTGCCTGCGCCGAGCGCGACGATCGGGCCGGTCGCTTGGACCAGCGCCGCGGCCGTGTGATCCTTCGCGAGGAACGACGGCGGCACCGCCGCCGTCTGTCCGGCGAGGATCGTCACCTGCACCGTGTCCCCAAGGCTCCCGCCCCCTTCGTGGATGAGCGTCACCGTCGCGCGGACCCTCGTGGTCCCGTCGTTGACCAGCACCATCGACGGGACCGGCTTCTGTCCGAACGCGGTGGGCAGCACGACCCACGCTGGCGAGTCCGTCGCCGTGCCGCCGCTCGCCGCGTCGTCCCCTCCGTGCCCGGCGGCCCGCAGGCCCGCCGCGATGGTGCCGTCCTCGGACTGCACGAGCACCGCCGACGCGCCGTCCGTCGGGATCTGCGCCGACATCGTGGATGACCCGCCCTGACGGACGTCGGTCAGATCCCCGACGGGGCTCGCGTCGACGCCGCGCGCGAGCACCTCCGCGGTGAACCGGACGCCGGTGTCATTCGTCACGAGCAGCGACAGCGTCGCCCCGCCGGCGCCACCGGTGATCGGCAACACCCATCGCGACGCCTGGCCGGGCACCGCTAGCGAAGACCGGATGCCGCCGGCGTCGCGCACGACCGACGACGCCACCGCGATCCGGCCACGTGCGGCGGTCACCTCAGCGCCGACGATCGATTGCCCGAGCGCCCCCACCTTCTGGGACCCCACCGGTAACGCCATCGCCGACCCGGCGGGCACGGTGAGGTCGGTCCAAGCGTTGCTTCGGACCGGCGGCTCCTCCGGCAGGTACAGCGTCACGTCGATCACGGCGTCGATCGAGAAGGGGTTCATCACCACCAAGAAGGAATGCGAGCTCTGGGTCGTGACGCCGTCGACCACGTCCCAGTCGGCCCCCGGTGTGGATGTGCACGGCTCCGCGCCGAGGCCCGGCTCCGTCGCACCGCCCCGCACCGCCCAGCCGACCGCGGCCCAGCCACCGAAGACGTCCACGCGCGTTGACGCCTCTCGCGTGGAGGCGTCGACCTCTTGCAGAACCTCCCCGTGCGCCGGCACCGACACGTCCTTCGGATCGCCGACCGGACCTTGGGCGTAGGACGTGAGCCGGGCATCGAGCGTCGCCCCCGTCGGGTTCGCGATCTCGATCATCGCCGTCCATCCCGGGCCGCCCCCGTGCGGGCACAGCCACGTCGTCGACGGCGCGGTGCCCGTCGTCGCGGCGGCCGGCGTCGCAGGCCCGAGGCGCGTCGCCGCCTCCGCCCCGACGACGACCAGCACGGCCAGCACGATCGCGAGCCAGCCGCGGCCGCCACGCATCACCGACGCACCGGCTTCCGCGTCACCCAGAGCGCCACTGCCCACACCGCCGCCAACACCCACATCGCGAGCGTGCGCGGGAACTGATCGCCGAACCGGATCTGTACGTCGCCCGACGTGCTGGTGAACGACGTCGCCCAGCCGAAGGAGCGCTCGGGACTCGTGTCCTTTCCGACGAGCTCCCACGATGGGTCGTAGGCGCTCGCGACCGTCGCGAGGTTGCCGCCGTCGCTCGCGCCTGACCAACCGCCTTCGGTCTCGTCCAGCGAGCCCGTCACGTTCGGTCGCAGCCGCTGGATCGCGTCGGCGTCGTTCGAACGCGCGATCGCGAGCGTCTCGTCGTCGGCCTGGAGCACCGCCGCCGGGGGGATCGCGGCGGTGTTCCGCCAGATCGCGAGGCCCGCCGACGGCACGGGTTCGAGGTCGACCTGCGCGCGCACCGCGTTCTCGGCCGACGGGCTCAGCCGATCCTCGGGCACAACGACGAAGCGCACGCCGAACGGCGCGAGCAACGCCCCGCCGTGCACGGTCGTGCCCGACAAGATCTCCTGCAGCGTCGCCTCGAGCGGATCGACCCCGCCGCCGGTCAGCGGGCGGCCGGTGTCGATCGCCAGCGTGCCAGTGCGATCGGTGATCGTGTACGCCGCGGTCGCATCGCCGGCGGTCACGACGCCCTCGGGATCGCCGCCGGGCGCGGGGAACGGCTCACCGTCGCGGTTCGCGAGCCAGACCACGTTGTATGCGCCGTGCGTCGCGGAAGACAGCACGGCCCACGACGGCGGGATCCGGGCGGGACCGCCGACGCCCCACGTCGCCGCCATCGCCGAGAGCGCCTGCAGGAACAAACCGATCGCGAGCACGCCGGTGAGCAGGACGCTGCCGATCTGGCGGAACCCGAACGACGTCCGCTCCAGCCCGCCGAACGCAGACGCGAGCCCGTCGCCGAGGACGAACGCGGCGCAGACCGCCGCGACCGTCGTGAAGACGGGCGCGTTCGACGCCCACAGCGGGAGGTAGCCCGCGCCGGCGAGCCACGCGAGGCCGAGCGCGATCACCCCGACGATCGCCGTCCGCGCCGCGGGTCCTCGCCGGTCGCCGCGCGCGAGCGCGAGCCCGAGCAACGCCGCGATCGGCAGCACCAACGCGGGCGTCCAATCACCAGGGGCGTGGCCGAGGGAGAAGCGCAGCAGCTTCCAGGCGTTCAGCTGTCCGATGCCCGACCACAGGCCGCGGCCGCCCATCGCGCTCACCGTCGGCACGAACGGGAACAGCAGGATCGCCGCCGCGATCGAGGCGGCCGCGACGAGCGTCACGCCGCGGATCCGTCCGGGCGCCAGGATCAAGCCCGCGAGCGCGAGCAGGCCGACCGCGAGCGCCACCCCAGGGACGAACGCCGCACCGACCGCGATCGTGACCGCGAGCCCCGCCCCGAACCGCACGCGTCCATCCGATGGCTCGGCGCGCGCGAACGCGGCCTCCATCCGTTCGACGAGCGGCGGCATGACCGCCATGAGGAACAGCTGCGCGACGCGGCCCTCCGAAACCGACCAGAGCATCAGTGCCGAGGACGCGTACGCGGCCGCGGCGACCACCGCGGCGCCCGGCTTCCCGGTGCGCCGGACGACGGCGCGGTAGCACAGCACCGTCGCGAGCGCCGGGCCGACGATGACGATCAGCTTCTGCGCCAGCGCCGTGTTGACGAGCGAGAGATAGGAGATGCCGCCCAGCGCCGCCAGCCCCGGGCTCGCGGCGGCCGTGCCGCCCAAGCCCGTCGTTCGGAAGCCGGACACCAGTTCGGAGAAGAAGCCGCCGGGCGCGGAGGGGAACGCCGGCAGCACGGCGCCCACGAGCGGGTTGGGCGACACCAGGGCGCGAGCCGAGAATCCCCAGACGAGGACCCCGACGAAGGCGCCGACGACGACCGGGTGCTCCGAGACGAATGAGGCCGTTCGGTGACGGAGGCGCTGCGCGGCCGGGCGGGCGGCGTCCTCTTCGCCGACCTCACGCTGCTCCTCCAAGATCCGCTCGGCGGTCTGGAACCACCGCGGCAGATGCAGGCCGGCCGAGGCGGTGTAGCGGCTCAACGCGTGGTCTCGCACCGAGCGAGCGCGCTGGGTGTCGCGACGCCGGCGGAGCGTTCCCCCGAGATGCGTGATGTTCCAGCCGATCCCGGCCAGCAGTTCGTACGCCTCCTCGAAGCGCCGGCCGAGGCATAGATAGAGGAGCCGCACGAGCGTTAGCAGCGTGCCGACCGGCAGGACCCACAACAGCGACGGCAGGCTGTAGTTCTTCAGCACGGAGGCGAGGGCGTTGCGATCTTGGATGTAGCGCGCGCTGCGCGCGTCGTCGTCGAGGGGATCGACGTCCTCATGCTCTGGCCCGTGTTGGACACGCGCGCGGGGCGTCATCAACACCGGCCAGCCGGCGATCCGGACCCGCCAGCACAGATCGACATCATCGACACCTAGGCGTTCGTCATACAGGCCGATCCGCTGCCACACGGCGCGGTCGATCAACATCGCGCACCCGTGGACGGCGAGTACGTCGAGGATCCGGTCGAACTGCCCCTGATCGATCTCGCCGGGCTGGAGCGGGGAGATCGCGTGGCCGAACCGGTCGACGGCGCGGCCGACATCCCTGAGCTCGCGCGGGTGGTCGAGGTCGACGACCTTCGCGCCGACGATGCCCGGCGACTCGGCCTGCAACGAGGTCGCCTCCACCAGGCAGGCGACAGCGTCCTCGTCCAAGACGGTGTCGCCGTGCAGCAACAGAACGTGGTCGGCCGCGGCGACGGCCGGCTGTTGGAGCGCCGCCGCGAAGGAGCGCGTGTAGCCCAGGCGGTCATCGTTGCGGATCACACGCGACGCGCCGAGCGCGCGTTCGAGGAGCTCGTGCGTGTCGTCGTCGGTTGCGTCGTCGATCGCGAGCACGCCCAACTGCTCATACGTCTGGCTCGCGAGGGCGTGCAGACAGGGGCGCAGTGCCGGTTCTGCCGACCGAACAACCAAGATCGCGAGCACCGACGGCGTGCGGGTCGGCGCGCTCGCCGGCGCGACGGACGGGCTGGATGCGGTCATGGGGAAGCGCGACAATCGCGCGGCGGCGAGCCTAGCACGGGCCCTCCCATAGAAAGCGGAAGGGGGGCCCGGCTGGGCCCCCCTTCAGCGCGCGAGGCTCGGATCAGCGCTTCTTCGCGCTGCGCCGCTTGGCCGGCTTGCGCCTGGCTGCCGTCTTCTTGGCGGCGGACTTGCGCTTCGCTGGCTTGCGCTTGGCCGTCGACTTCTTGGCCGCGCTCTTGCGCTTCCGCGTCGTCGACTTGCGCTTGGCCGCGCCCTTCTTGCCGGCTGCCTTACGCTTCGCCGTCGTCGACTTGCGCTTGGCCGCGCCCTTCTTGCCGGCTGCCTTACGCTTCGCCGTCGTCGACTTGCGCTTGGCCGCGCCCTTCTTGGCTGCGGTCTTGCGCTTGGCCGCGGTGGTCTTGCGCTTCGCCGCGCTCTTCTTCGCCGCGCTCTTGCGCTTGGCTGGCTTGCGCTTGGCGGTCGACCGCTTCTTGGCCGACCCTCTCTTGGCTGCCATGCTGCCCCCTTCCCTTTCCTGGTACCTGCTTGGTGGTGCGGGCTCTCGCAGAGGCCCCTACGACGCCATCCGCTTCAAGCGGCGCCGTTCCCGTTCGCTCATGCCACCCCACACGCCGTAGCGTTCATCTCGCCGAAGTGCGTAGTTGAGGCATTCGATGCGAACGGAACACTCGCTGCAGATCCTCTTCGCCTCCCTCGATGAGCCTCCCTTCTCGGGGAAGAAGATCTCCGGGTCGTGGTCGCGACACCGTGCTCGCTCTTGCCAAGGGATGTAGTGGTGCACTCCTCAACTCCCCCCGAAATCACACGCGTGTGATTCTGAAGGAAGATCCTCCCCGATGACAAGGGGTTTTCAGGAGGAATCTCTGCCTCTCCTTCATCCTCTGGTTCGAGCTTCGCAGCAATCGTGGCGGGTCTATCGGCGCGGCGCAAGCGTTTCAGAGACGTTTCCGCACGGTCAATCTGGTTGACGGAAACCGTCAGTGAGGTTGACCGATATGGCGGTTTGAGGGCTATTTCGCGTCGATCGCGACGCGTTCGTAGGTCGTCGTGCGCACCGCCGGGATGCGACCGATCGCGCGGATCGCGTCGTCGAACCGTTCGGGTGTCATCTCGATGCCCCACTCCGCACCGGCCATCCGGCTGATGGTCTCCTCCATCAATGTGCCGCCGAAATCGTTCGCGCCTGCTTGCAATATCTGCTGGCACGCACCGACTCCCAGTTTCACCCACGACACTTGCACGTTGTGGATAACTCCGTCGAACAAGATCCGCGCGACCGCGTGCATGCGCAGCGTGTCGTCGAACGTCGGCCCGGGACGCGCCGCACCGGCGAGGAAGATCGGCGCGTTCCGATGCACGAACGGGAGCGGGACGAACTCCGTGAAGCCGCCGGTGTCGCGTTGGATGCGGGCTAGTCTCCGCATGTGGAAAACCCAGTGCGGCGGGGCGTCCACGTGTCCATACATGATCGTGGAGCTGGATCGGATCCCCAGTCCGTGCGCCGTCCGGATGATCGATTCCCACGTATCTGCCGGCAATTTCCCCTTCGTGAGGAGCCACCGCACGTCGTCGTCGAGGATCTCGGCGGCGGTTCCCGGCATCGTGTCGAGTCCCGCGTCGCGAAGTTCTTCTAAGAGATCGGCGTGCGAGACGCCACGCTTGGCCGCGCCGGCCATGATCTCCATCGGCGAGAACGCATGGACATGCATGCCCGGCACGCGCGCCTTGACCGTGCGGATCAAGTCTCCATAGAAGGAAGCCGGCAGGTCGGGGTGGATGCCGCCTTGCATGCAGACCTCGGTCGCCCCCGCGAGCCACGCCTCCTCCGCGCGGTCGGCGACCTCGTCGAGCGTCAGCGTGTACGACTCCGCGTCGACCTCGCGCTGGGCGAACGCGCAGAACCGGCAGCCCACGTAGCAGACGTTCGTGAAGTTGATGTTGCGGTTACGGACGTAGGTGATCTCGGGGCCGACGGCCTCGGCACGAAGGTCGTCCGCCACGCGACACAGCGCATCCAACGCGCTCCCCTCGGCGCGGAACAGGGCGAGCGCCTCGTCGTCGGTGATGGGCTCATGACGCTCGGCCTTGCGGAGCGCCGCTCCGGATCTCGGCGTCGATGCGCTCGGGCGGCGGCCGATCGGCGGCCCAGGCGGCGGTGACGGCGTTGTCGTTCGCGAACGTGCCGTACACCGGCTCGGCGTCCTCGCGGAGGCCGGCGGCGTCGGCCTTGGTGAACGTGAGGGCGATCGTCCGAGGTTTCAACGCGATCGCGGCGTCCTGCCATGCAACGGGCGCGGGCTTCGTGTCGGCCGCGAGGCCGTCGGCGCCGATGAGCGCCTCGACCGGCCGCTCGCATCTTCGCCGGCGAGCCAGGGATCGGGCTCGGTCGCGTACTCGGGGTAGATCGCGAGCCGCTCGCGGAGCTGCTTGCCGCGCTCCGCGGTGCGTCGCGGCGAGCCGGTCGATCTGCGGCCACGGCCGCTCGGGGTTCACGTGGTCGGGCGTGACCGGCGAGACGCCGCCCCAGTCGTCGATGCCGGCGTCGAGCAGCCGCAGCCGCTGCGATTCGTCGGACAGGTTCGGCGGCGCCTGCAGGTGCATCGCGCGGCCCGAGCACGATCCGCGCGACGGCGACGGCCGCGAGGAACTCTTCGTCGGCTGGCTCGGGCGCGCCGTGCATCGCGGTCCCCGGCTTCGCGCGGAAGTTCTGGACGATGACCTCCTGGACGTGGCGGTACCGCCGGTGGAGCGTCGCGGATCGCGAGCAGCGACTCGGCGCGCTCGCGGAGCGTCTCGCCGATGCCGACGAGGATCCCCGTCGTGAACGGGATCGCGAGGCGTCCGGCGTCCTCGATCGTGCGCAGCCGCACGGCCGGCACCTTGTCGGGCGAGCCGAAGTGCGGGCCGCCGGGCTCGGTCAGCCGGTCGCACGACGTCTCGAGCATCATCCCCATCGACGCGCTCACGTGCTTCAGGCGCGCCATGCTCCTCGCACGACATCACGCCGGGGTTGAGGTGCGGCAGCAGGCCGGTCTCCTCGATCACCCGGATCGCGACCGCGCGCAGGTAGTCGAGCGTCGACGCGTACCCGCGCGCCTCGAGCCACTCGCGCGCGCACGCGGGTAGCGGTCCTCGGGCCGGTCGCCCAGCGTGAACAGCGCCTCCTTGCACCCGTGCCGCCGCGCCCGCGTCCGCGATCGCGACGACCTCCTCGGGCGTCAGGAACGGGGCGCGTCGAGCTCGGCGGGCGGCTTCGCGAACGTGCAGTAGTGGCAGTGGTCGCGGCACAGCATCGTCAGCGGGATGAACACCTTGCGCGAGTACGTGACGACCTCGCCCGTGGCCGAGGTCGCGCAGCCGCGCCGCGATCGCCATCAGGTCGTCGAGCTCCTCGCCGCGCGCGTCGCAGCAGCGCCTGAGCCTCGTCGAGCGACAGCGCCTTGCCGGCATCGGCCCGCGCGAGCGCTCGCCGCGCGGACGCTGGTCGGCTCGTCGCGACGATCGCGTCGGCCATCTCGCGCGAGCCTACTACCGCTGTACCCGTCATGAAGGTGGTGGCGCTCGCCGGTGGCATCGGCGCGGGGAAGTTCCTGCGCGGGCTTGTCGCGGGTCGTGCCCGGCGAGGACCTCACGGTGGTCGTGAACACCGCCGACGACATCGTCGTCCACGGGCTGCACGTCTCTCCCGACCTCGACTCGGTGACGTACTGGCTGGGCGGCGCGTTCGACCGCGAGCGCGGCTGGGGCCGTCGGGGCGAGACCTTCCGGGCCACCGAGGAGCTGCGGCGCTTCGGCGCCGACGCGGTCGTGGTTCGGCCTCGGGCGACCTCGACCTCGGCCACCCACCTGTTCCGGACCGAGCTGCTCGCCGACGGGGTGCCGCTGTCGGAGGTCACGGCGCGCGTCGCGGCGCGGTTCGGCGTCGGCGCGCGCGCTGCTGCCGATGAGCGACGACCCGGTCGACGACCCGGATCGACGTGCGTCGGACGCCGGCGGAGCGCGGCTGGACCTCCACTTCCAGGAGTACTGGGTGCGGCGCGGCGGCGCGGACGAGGTGAAGGCGGTCCGCTACGAGGGCGCGGAGGCGCGCGCGGCCCGCGCCGGGCGTGCTGGAGGCGATCGCGCGGCGCCGACGCCGTCGTGATCTGCCCGTCCAACCCGGTCGTCTCGATCGGGCCGATCCTCGCGGTGCCGGGGATCCGCGAGGCGGTCGCCGCGCGCCGCGACCGATCGTCGGTCGGGCGTGAGCGGCGATCGTCGGCGGCGCGCCCGTGGCAGGGATGGCCGACCGGCTGATGCCGGCGGTCGGCGTCGAGGTCTCGCGCGGCCGGCGTCGGCCGACCGCTTACGCGGACCTGCTGGCGGCCTGGGTGATCGACGACGACGACCGCGGCGCTCGCCGAGCGCGATCGAGGCGCTGGGCGTCCGCGGTCGGCCGTCACCGACACGATCATGGCCGACGACGCCCGGGCCGAGGCGCTCGCGCGAGCCGCGCTGGAGCTGCCTGGCGACGTGACCCGATCGAGCGTCGATCCCCATCACAGGGCTGCCGGAGATCGGCCCGGCGACGACCTCGCGGCGCTGCTGACGCCGCGCTGCGCGCGGCGGGATCGCGCGCGACGGCGACGTCGTGGTCGTGACGCAGAAGGTCGTCTCGAAGGCCGAGGGCCGGGTGGTTCCCGAGCCGACGACCGCGACGCCGCGGTCGTCGCCGCGAGACCGTCCGCGTCGTCGCCGCGCCGCGACGACCTCGTGATCGCCGAGACCCGGCACGGGTTCGTGTGCGCGAACGCCGGCGTCGACGCCTCGAACGTCGCGAGACGGGCTCCTGACGCTGCTGCCCGAGGACCCCGACGCGTCAGCGCCGAGCGCATGCAGCGAGGCGCTTGCTCGAGCGCTGCGGCGTCGATCGCCTCGGCGTGGTCGATCACCGACACGTTCGGCCGCGCCGTGGCGCGACGGGCTCGTCAACGTCGCGATCGGCTGTCGCCGGGCTGCCGGCGATGGTCGACCTGCGCGGGCACGCCCGACCACGGCGGCCGGTCGCTCGAGGCGACGGTCGTCGCGCTCGCCGACGAGGTCGCCGCCGCGAGCGGGCTCGGTCATGGGCAAGGCCGCGCGCGTGCCGGCCGCGATCGTGCGCGGGCGTCGTCGTGGCGGCGGCAGCCGACGGCGCCGCGCAGCGACCTGGTGCGGCCCGCCCGAGCGACGACCTGTTCCGGGAGTCGCCGCTCCAGGCGCTCCACGCCCGACGCACGATCCGGTCGCTTCGGCGACGGCGCCGGTCCCGCGGGACGCGGTCGCGGAGGCGGTCGCGCGCCGCGTGCACCGCCCCCGCGCCGCACCACACGCGGCCCTGGCTCTTCGTCGCGCTCGACGGCCCGACCGCCAAGCGGCGCGCTGCTCGCGGCGATCGCGGACGCCTGGCGGGCGGACCTGCCGCGGCGACGGCACCCCTGAGGAGACGATCGAACGCCGCATCGCGCGGAGCGACGACGCTGCTCGGCGCAGGCGCCGCGTCTGATCGTGCCGTTCGTTCGGTTCGCGCGGCGCGCACCCCTACGCCGACGCCGAACGAGCCGCGCGCCGAGCGAGAGATGTTCCTCCTGTCGGGCGGCGCCGCGATCCAGAACCTCCTGCTCGCGCTGCACGCGCAGGCGCTCGCATCGTGCTGGATCTCCTCGACGCTGTTCTGCCAGGAGGAGACCCGCGAGGCGCTCGGCGTCGACGACGAGTGGCACGCGCTCGGCACGGTGGCCTGTGGCCGCGATGCGCCGAGGGCGGGGCCTCGCGGCCCCGCCCCCCGTCGATCTCGAGCGACTTCCTGCGCTGGCGCTAGGCGAGCAGCCCGTGCACGAAGTACCAGACGAACATGGCCGCCACGATGTACGTGAGCGGATGGACGTCCCGCGCCTTCCCTTGGAGCACCTTGATCAGGGTGTAGGAGACGAAGCCCGCCGCCACGCCGTTCGTGATCGAGTACGTGAACGGCATCAGCGCGATCGTGAGCAACGCCGGGATGCCGATCGGTGCAGTCGCGCCAGTCGATGTCCCCGACGCTCTGTCATCATGAAGTAGCCAACGATCACCAGCGCGGGCGCCGTCGCCTCAGGCGGGACCATCGCCGGCGATCGGTGAGAAGAACATGCCACCAGGAACAGCACGCCGACCACGACCGACGTCAGGCCGGTCCGCCCGCCGTCACCGACGCCCGCGCGCGACTCGATGTAGGTGGTGTTCGACGAGGCCGACGCGGCGCCGCCGCGCGGCGGCGGCCAGCGAGTCGCACCAGCAGTACCCGCTTGATCCCCGGGCAGCCGGCCCTCGCTGGTCCAGGAGCCCCGCCTCGTCGCCGAGCCCGACGACGGTGCCCATCGTGTCGAAGAAGTCCGACAGCATGACCGCGAGGACCGCCGCGATCGCGGTCCAGAAGCCCAGCACAGAGAACACCCGAAGTTGAAGTTCCCGACCAGGTTGAAATCGGGACTCGCCACGACGCGTGCGGGATCTGCGCGATGCCCGGGCCGACCGAGTCCCAGATGTGCTTGTGCCCCCAGATGACGTTGATCAGGATCGCGAGCGACCGTGCCGAACGCGATGCCGATCAGGATCGACCCTCGGATGTTGCGTGCGACGAGCGCGGCCGTGAGTCCGAGCGCCAGCACGGAACACCAGGATACGCGGAGCGTCGTCAGAGTCGGGTTGATCGTGACGACGGTCCCCTGGCCAGCCACGACGATCCCGCCGTTGACCAAGCCGATGATGGACGATGAACAGGCCGATCCCGATACCGATCGCGAGCTTCAGGTCCATCGGGATCGCGTCCATGATCATCTGGCGGAGGCCGGTCAGCACGAGGACGGAGATCACGAGACCCTCGATCACGATGACGCCCATGGCCTGCGGCCACGTCAAGCCGAGCTGGCCGACGAGTGTGAAGGTGACGAATGCGTTCAGGCCGAGCCCCGCGGCGATCGCGAACGGATACTTGCCCGCGACACCCATCGCGATAGTCATGACCCCTGCTACCAGGGCCGTGACGGTCAAGACCTGCGGGAAGGCAAGCTGCGTGCCTGAGTGATCCGGGATCGACCCGAGGATCGCGGGGTTCAGGAACAGGATGTACGCCATCGTCAGCCAGGTCGTGAGCCCGGCAAGGATCTCGGTGCGCATCGTCGAACCGCGCTCCGTGATCTTGAAGTAGCCGTCGAGCCCGCCTGGGCCCGATGCGTCGGGCACTTTGACCGTCTGCCCCTCAGAGGTCTGCGCCACTGCACCACCCCCCTCTGCTCCGCCGGCCGTACGGGGGCCGGCCACCCGGGGAAGGCATCGCGAGCATAGGAACCGGCTCGACCGCGCGCAATCAGCCAGCTAGATAGTTCCCCTATGAACACAGGTGCGTCCGGTACCCTTTCCGCACGTAGGCACCCCAACGGTGTCGGCGATCGGAGACCAATCACGTGGCGAACACCGATCAAGGGCGGCCGACGAAGGCCCAGCGCAAAGAGCAGGCCCGTCTGGAGCGCGAGCAGATCCAGCGCAAACAGGCCAGCCGCTCCCGCAACCGGAACATCGGGATCGTCGTCGGCGTGGTCGCCGTTGCCGCGATCGTCGCTCTGGTCGTCGTGCTTGGCGGCAATGGAGGCAGCACCGGCGCCGGCTCGACGCCTCCACCGGTCGCGCTCCCCGACCCGAACTCGCTCGACGGCATCATGAAGGCGCAACCGTGGCCCAACAACACCGCGCAGCTGCCGGCCCGGCTCGCGCAGTTGAACCTTCCGGAACTGAGCGATGCGGCAGGAGCGCTCCACCATCATGTCCAGCTCTACATCTATCTCGATGGCCAGCCCGTGACCGTTCCGATGAACATCGGCTTGTCGGGCACCGCTGCATCGCCGCTGCATACGCACGACGAAACCGGCCTCGTGCATGTCGAGTCCGCCGACCCGAACTTCGCGCCGGTGCTCGGCCAGTTCATGGACGTATGGGGCGTGTACTTCACGAAAGACTGCCTCGGGGACCAGTGCAACCAGGGCGACAAGCAGGTCCGGGTCTATGAGAACGGCCAGCTGTACACCGGCGATCCCACGCTGATGCCGCTCACCGACCTGACGGCGGTCGTGATCACGTACGGCACCGAGGACCAGCTGCCGAAGCCGATGCCGTCCTCGTTCCCCACGGCCGGGTAGCGCCCGCGGTGGCCAACAAGAAGAAGCGCAAGCGCCCGGCGACACCTCGACCCGAGACCCAACACGCCACGCCCGCCTCCTCTGCCACGACCACCGCGAAGCGAGAGCGCCGGGACGCCGCGCGCGAGCGCAAGCAGAAGGAAGTCAAGGCCGCAGCTCGCCGCGGCGCCTTCCGCCGGGCCGCGATCGGCGGCGTGGTCGGCTTGCTGGTGTTCGTCGGGTTCTCGTACTTCACCAGCCGCGCGCCGAACGCCACGCCCTTGTCCGATGCAGCGAAGGAGGCGGCGCTGGCGGGCGGCTGCAGTGACCTGCAAACACCGGCCGCAAGCGCGCCCGGCGGGCTCCACCTCCAGGGAGGCCAGTCCTACACCTACGACCAGCACCCCGCGACGTCGGGCTATCACGACCCGACACCGTTGCCGGGCCAGCCGCGCGTCTACACGACCGCGGACCTCGCGAACTACCACGAGACGATGGCGGTGCACAGCCTCGAACACGGGTCGGTGATCATGTACTACCGGCCTACCGGTGATCAGGGCGGGCTATCGCAAGAGGTCGTCAACCGGCTCGCGCCGATCGCGCAGAACAACAGGGCGTCCTACCTGATCCCGTACCCAGACCTGCCGCAGGACACGGCGCTCGCGTTCACCGCCTGGAACAAGCTGCTGACATGCCCGGAGAAGGTCTCGCCGGATCAAGCCGCCGCGATCGCCCAGGGCTTCATCGACTCCTTCGCGTGCACGAACAACGCGCCCGAGGGCAAGCTCGGCGACGGCTGCTGACGCCTAGCCGGCCGTGACGTGACAGGTGCCCTGCCGGCACGCGATCGTCCCGTGCTCGAAACCCGCGCGAACGCCCCCGCCATCGCGGGGCTGCACCCGCGTGGTCGGCATCCCGAGCGCACCGCCCGCGCCGCCGTGGTTCAGGTACGCATCGAGCAGGTTGCCCCACAGCGCGTGCGCCCCCGAGGACGGACCGACGTAGATCCGGCCGTCGGTGAACGAGAACCGGCGGCAGCCGGTGCACGAGGTGCCCTTGGTCGCGCCCGTGAGGCTCGTCGCCCTGGATGTCGGCAAGCCGAGGACGCCATTCTCCGCGCCGACCGCGCGGAACTCGTGATCGACGGGGCCGTGCAACCACAGCGTGAGGTCCGCGCCGTTGTTGCGGTACATCCCGCCGTCGGCGAAGAACTGCTGTGCGCCGGCGCCGCCCGAGACTGCGCGCTGTGGCGAGGTCGGCAGGCCCGGCTTGCAGCCGAGCGAGTCGTAGCGGTGCCGGATCGCCCCGCGGATCGTGTGGTCGCTGTTGACCCAGACCCGCCCGTCGTACCAGCCGAGCGCGTATTTCATCTCGTCGCCGCTGACGCGGTGCGAGCCCGAGCTGCCGACGGCGACCGCGGACATGATCCGGCCGCCCTCCGTCCGATGGATCGAGCGGAAGCGCCTGATGGTCCCGATCGACGTCGTGTACGGGGCGAGCCGTGAGGTGACGTCGGACGCGCTATAGGACTTCTTCCAGTCGGTCCAGGGGTTCGCGTCGGTCCATTCCCCCGGGTCGCAAACGCCGGTGAGCCACGGGATCTTGTAGGCGGGGTTCCCGCCGTGCCACACGTCTTGCACGCTGTCGGTGTGGCCACCGTCCGAGGCCGCATAGAAGGCTTGGATCACCTTCCCGCCGTAGGTCGCGACCTGATGCGCGGTCGAGCGCACCGCCTTGACCCACCGGTCTCCATCTGTGCCGGCCTCCCGGTTGTAGCCGATGTACGTCTGGTCTGACGCGCCGTCGGTGAGATCGCAGTTGCAATCGCTCCGCAACTGGTAGTGGAGCATGTCGTAGGCGGCGTAGGAACGTGCGGCGATCGCCTGCGCCTGCATCGCCGCCATCGGCCACGACGCCGGCACCTCGCCGAGCCCGAGCAAATAGTCCTCGAAGTCCAGGCGCGCGATGAGCCGCTCGACGCAACCGTTCGCGTCGCCACAGCTCGTGAGGTTCATCTCGATGGAGCCGCGCTTGTACGAGAAGCCGTGGTACCAGATCGCGTCCGCCTCGGGGATGAACACCCGCGAACCTTCGTCCTGATACGTGACGATCAGGTCGGTGTTGGGCCCGCCCCAGCCGTGCCCACCGACGAGGGTGCCGTTCGGGCGCTTGATCCCCCAATCGTGTTTTCGCGCCAGCACCGTCCACGTGTCACCCGACGGGATCGCGCCTATGAGCGTGCCGCCGGCGTGTCCTTGCCACAGACGCACCTTGCCCGCCTGCGCACGGAGATGCACCACCGTGCGACCCGACGTCAGCCCGACGCGGATCCGGCCCGGCAACGACGAGCCCGTGACGACCTTCGTGCCTTTGTAGAAGTGCTGGATGATTCGGTCGTCGGTCCAGCCCATCTTCGCCAGGCCGTACGCGCCCCACTGCGACATACCGATCCCGTGACCGTCACCGGAACCGTAGAAGGTGAATCCGCCGCTCGCGGACGCGGGCGTCGCGAACAACGAGATCGTCAGCAGCAGCGCGCACGGCAACGTGGCGCGGAAGACCCGACGGCGCATCGCTTCGACCCTATCCCCCGGCGTTCCTTGGACTCCAGGGTGCATCGACGCGCGCGGCGGCCCTATTGAGTAGGCCGGTCGGAGGATGCGTCTTCGCGCGACGCCGGACGGCTTACGAGGCAGCGGCTATGCCGTCGGTGGGCACCTTGGTGTCGGCGATCGTCATGCCGTCGGGCACGGTCGCGCCCGCCCCGAGGACGCATCCGGATACGTTCGCCTCTGCGCCGACCTTCGCCCCCGGCCCGACTATCGAGGCACGCACGACCGCGCCCACACCCACCGCCGCCCCGGGGTGGAGCACGCTGTCCTCGACGGTGGCGCCGGCCGCGACACGCGCCTCGGCGCCGATGGTGCTGCGCGCCCCGAGCGTCGCACCCCGCTCGACGTCGGCGGTCGGGGCGATCCATGGCGCTTCGTACGTCACGCCCTGCACCGCGCCGGCCAGCAGGTCGTAATGCGCCTGTAGGTACTTCTCCGGCGTGCCGAGGTCCATCCAATACGTCTCGGCGACGAAGCCGTACACCGGGTGTCCCGCGTCGATCACCGCGGGGAAGATCTCGCGCTCGATCGAGATCTCGTGATCGGCGATCCACGAGGTGAGCACCGCCGGGTCGATCAGGTAGGTGCCCGCGTTGACATCGCCGGGGATCTCATCCTCGGGCTTCTCGCGGAAGGCCGTGACGCGGCCGTCGTCGTCGGTTTCGACCAGGCCGAAGGCGCGCGCATCCTCGACATGGTGCAGCGCGATCGTGATCGCCGCGCCGCGCTCCTCGTGGAACGCGCGCATCGCGCTCACGTCGAGGTCGGTGCAGATGTCGCCGTTCAACGCGAAGAACGGCTGGTCGCCCACCTCGGCGAGCGTGTTGACGATCGCGCCGCCGGTGCCCAGAGGCTCGCGCTCGGTGACCCAGGTGATGCGCGGCTCGTCGTGCCGCGCCTCGATGAACGGGTGGAACGCTTCCTCCAGATACGGAGACGACATCACGACGTCGTCGACCCCGTGGCGGACGAGGCGGTCGAGCGTGTGGTCCAGGATCGGGCGATCGACGAGCGGCAGGAGCTCCTTCTTGATCGTCTCGGTGAGCGGGCGCAACCGCGTCCCGAACCCGCCGACCAACACGACCGCCTTCATGCCCGCACCCTCCCGATCAGCCACGCCACCTCGGCCCGCACGCGCAGGGCGAGCCACGCCAGCGGCAAGGTTACGCGACGCCACCCCGCCGCCCGGTGCAGCCGGTAGTAGCGGTAGAGGCTCGCGGAGTGCATGACGACGAGCCGGTGGGGCCGGCGGTCGCCTCCGGTGGAGATGCCGACCGCGTGGATCACCTCGACGTCGGGCGTGAACACCACGCTCCAGCCCGATTCACGCAGACGCGTCGCGATGTCGAGTTCCTCCGCATAGAGGGGGAAGCCCTCGTCGAAGCCGCCGACGGCGTCGAACGCGCTGCGGGGGAACAACATGCAGGCGCCGCTCACCCAGTCGACCTGGCGCTCGCTGGTCCGGTCCCATCCCTCCATCTCATAGCGGCGCGTGAACCGGTTGTCGCGCGTGATCGGCGACACGAAGGCGTGCCCGACGGCGTTGGCGAGACTGGGGAAGCGCCGGCCCGACGGGTAGACGGTGCCGTCGGAGTTGCGGATCATCGGCCCGACGATGCCCGCGCGAGGGGTCGCGCGTGCGACGGCGACCAGGTCGGCGAGCGTTCCCGTGAACCACTCGGTGTCGGGGTTCAGGAAGAGCAGGAACGGGGCGTCGGTTTCTGCCGCGCCCTGGTTCCACGCCGGCGAGAGGTAGCGGTTGGTGGGGTTGCGGATCAGCCGGACGCCGGCGGCCTCGGCGGCAGCGACGCTCCCATCACGAGAGGCGTTGTCGACGACCACGACGTCGAGCGCGATGTCGCCCCGGGCGGCCTCGATCGACGCCAGGCACCGCGCCAGCCAGTCGCCCGTGTTGTAGTTGACGATGACGACCGCGAGATCCGCGGCCGAAATGCCGGTCATCCCTGCGGCGCGCCCTGCGCGATCAACAGGATGCCGCCGATGATCAGCGCCACACCAACCCAGGTGAGCGGCTGCACGTGCTCATCTAGGAACAGGATCGACGCGATCACGATGATCACGTAGCCGAGCGCCGCGAACGGATAGGCGAACGACAGGTTCGC
This sequence comes from uncultured Actinomycetes bacterium, assembly GCA_963792215.1. Taxonomy (GTDB): domain Bacteria; phylum Actinomycetota; class UBA4738; order UBA4738; family HRBIN12; genus AC-51. Next base: position 162,370 of record CAWBVL010000001.1, on the reverse strand, counting down.
GCGCGAGAGCGCGAACAGCCACAACACGGCCGAGACAGCAAAGATCGCGAGCCCGGCCCAGACCCAGACCTGGGAGGCGATCTGCTTCAAGGAATCGCCGTTCAGCGCGAGCTGACCGCCGTTCGCGTCGGTCACGTGGTTCATGCCCGCCTTCAACGTGACCTGCGCCACGGCGGCGAGCGTCACGGAGATGAGGATCAGACCGATGGTCATGCGTCGGGAACCTTTCTCTTGCACAGTTGTTGTGGTCGGAGCCGGATCGTTCACAGCGCCTCCATCTCGGCGGTCACGGGGAAGGTCAGCTGGTCGCGGCGGCCGTCGGCCTGCTGTACGTCGAAGGAGTACCGCTCGTCTTGCACGTGGTAAACGCGCGCGTTGTCGCGGGAGTGCACGCCGAGCGTGAGCCAGTACTTGCCACCGGTCACCGGGATCGGGCCGACGTCGAAGCGTATCCGACGTGAGCCCTGGAGGGTTCCCAGTGCCAAGCCGCTGGCGACGGTGTCGTAGCCGAACACGAACGCGTTCGTCGCATCGTGCAGCGCGAACGACACGACGGGGTCGTCGACCGGGTCGATCGCCAGCACGTCGACCTGGATCGTCAGGATGTCGCCTGAGGGAACCGCACCGTTCAACGGTGCTCCCCCGTGGAGCAGCTCGACGCCGACGATCTCAACCTCCTTCGAGCCTTCCTCGCGCGCGAACTCGAGGTCGTGGTGGAGGATCGTCAGTCGCATCTCGCGGACCACATCGTCGGGCGACCCGGTGGCGTGCACCCGCCCGTGATCAAGCATGACCGCGTGATCGCATAAGTGGCGCACCTGGTCGAGCGCGTGCGTGACAAACACGATCGTGCGGCCGTCGCGTTGGAACGACCGCACCTTATCGATGCACCGAGCCTGGAATGCCTCGTCGCCGACCGCAAGCACCTCGTCGATCAAGATGATCTCCGGCTCGACGTTCACCGCCACGGCGAAACCGAGCCGCACGAGCATGCCGGAGGAATAGAACTTCACCGCGGTGTCCATGAACTCCTCGAGCTCCGCGAACGCGACGATGTCGTCGTAGACACGATCGGTCTCGGTGCGAGACAACCCAAGGAACGAGGCATTGAGATAGACGTTCTCTCGGCCCGTCAGCTCCGGGTGGAAGCCGGCGCCGAGCTCGAGCAACCCGGCGATCCGGCCCCGCTCTCGAATGAGGCCTTTCGTCGGCCTGAGGATGCCCGCGATCACCTTCAGCATGGTCGTTTTGCCGGACCCGTTGTGGCCGATGAGCCCAAGGGTGCCGCCCTGCGCGACTTCGAAGGACACGTCGGTCAGCGCCCAGAAGTCCTCGGCGCGCGTGCGCCTGCTCAGCAAGCGCTGCTTCAGCGAGGTCGGCTTCTCGCGGTACAGGCGGAAGCGCTTGGAGACGTCGACGACCTCGATCGCGGGCGCGCTCACAGCTCCTCCGCGAAGTCGCCCGACATCGAGAAGTACAGCCGCCACGCGAGGTACACCAGGACGAGCAGGATGAGCGCGCCGGCCGTGAGAGCGATGCCGAGCTGCCCAGCGGTGAACGGCGCGAGCGGCGGCGGCTTCACGTTCGGGTCCGCCGAGTGGAACAGCGCCTTCTGGAACCCGTTCACGACCCACGTCATCGGGTTCGCGAGGTAGACGTACCAGGCGGTCTTCCCGAGCGGGTTCGTCGACTTGATGACGAGGTATTCGTACACCTTGCCGATCGGATAGACGATCGGCGTCAGCCAGAACCAGACGAGGAGTGCGAGTCCGATCAGATGCTGGACATCGCGGTACCGCACGTTGAGCGACGACACGAACATCGTGAGCGCAACGGAGAACAACAGCAGGTCGACGAACGCGAACGGGTACAGCCAGATGTCGGCCTGGAAGCCGTATCCGAACACCAGCAGGAACAGCAGGAACACCGCCGACTGCAGCACGAAGTCGACGAGTCCGACCCCAACCGTCGCGAGCGGCAGGATCTCGCGCGGGAAGTAGACCTTCTTCACCAAGTTCGCGTTCGCGATCACCGACTGGGCGCCGTTCAGCACCGAGACGTTGAAGAGGTTCCATGCGAGGAGCCCGGCGAGAAGGAAGGGCGCATACGGGACAACCGCGCCGCCGAGCACCTTCGACACGAAGCTGAACACGACGAGGAACACGACCGGGTTCAGCAGCGACCAGACCGCGCCGAGCACCGACGCCGTGTACTTGACCTTCAGTTCCTTGCGAACGAGGTTCCACAAGATCTCGCGGTAGCCGGCGAGCTCGCGCAAGCGCACGCCGACGCGCAGCCGGGGCGGCTCGGAGGTGCGCTCGGTGACGTCGGTCACGACGGCGATCGGGAGACTCCTTGCGCGAAGGACGGGGTGCAGCGAAACACGCTGCTCAGGGCGAGTCTAGCAAGGCCCTTTCCCGCTCTCCGGCAAGCGTCATGACGGATGCGTGAAGCTTTCCAGGGCCCGCGCGAACTCCAAGCCGTAGCCCTGGGCGAGCTCCGGCTCGGTCACGCCGAGGTCGGCGAGCGCGTCGGCCCAGCGGCGCATGTTTTGGCCGACCGGGTCGTCGACCACGCGCATGGTCGTGTCGATCGCGTCGGCGTACCCGTGGGCGGTCGCCTCGCGCGCGGCGAGGTCGGCCATATAGGCGCGGGCGGTCGCGCCCATCCGCTCGCGTCGCTCGGGGTCGTGGGCAAGCTCGTCGATCCGCGCCGCAAGCTCTTCTGGGTCAGTCTCCCCCGGTGCGATGGTGAGCACCGTGCCGTCCGGGCTGTCGAGGTAGGTCCCGGTCGCCGACACGATCGCCGGGCGGCCGACCTGCATCGCACGGGTGAGCGATCCGGACACTTCGCCGCGATGCGGGTGACGAAGATCGACCACGATGTCGGCGGCAGCGAGCCACGCGAGGAAGGCGTCGTCGGTCACGTCGCGCTCGAGATGGAGCCGGTTCCCGAGCGCCGCGGCGCGTGCGATCGGCTCGAAGTCGTACGTCTCGACCGTTCGTCCGACGATCGCGACATGGACGTCGTCCGGCAGCGTCTTCACAGCGGCGAGGAGCGCGTCCAGCTGCTTGGCCTCGTTGATGTCGCCGGGCGCGACGACAAGCGTGCCGGCGCCGGTGGACTCCCGGAGCCGCCGTCCGGCGGGTTCTGCGGCCGCGAGCACCTGCGCGGATTCAACCGGCGGATGCGGGACGACGAACACCGGCGTCCGACAGCCCATGTCCTCGAGGTACCGACGGCAGAAGTCTGCGTGCACGACGATCCCGCGCGCGCGGCGAGCGACCGCCGCGATCCACGGGATCCGGAGCGGCTTGTTCGCGAGCGCCTCGGGAAGCGACATCTGCTCGCGCGCCTCGAGCGCCTCGCGCATCGCGACGAACCCGAGCTTGTCGCCGCTCGTCATCAACCCGCGGACGAAGTCGTCCAGCGACAGGTCGTGCAGCACGATCAGCCCGGGCGCGTGCCAGACCATCCGGTAGATCGGCAGATGGAAGTCGGCGTTGTTCCCGAGGTGGAAGATCCCGAGGCGGCACGCGGGCACGGTCGCGAAGTCGGCGTCGCGGACCGGCCACACCGGATCGACGGGCATGCGTTCGGTGAACCCGATGCGCGCGAGCCCGTCGAGGACCGCGCGGTGATACGTCGCGATGCCCGTCGGCGCCGGAGGCATCGGCCCGAGCGACGCGACTCGCTCGATCGCGCGCGGGGCGGTCAGCCGCTCGTTCACGGCCCGGCGCGCACGCCCGAACGGCGAGCGCATCAATCCAACAGCCGGGCGACGATCTGCGGCCAGGTCGGCACGACCTCGCGCACCAGCTCGTTGCCCACCGTGCCCATCCGTCGCGCGCCGTCGTTGTCGCGGGCGAGCTCGTCGAACCGCGCCGCGATCGCGCGCGGATCGGGCTGGGCGATCAGACCGGTCACGCCCTCCTGCACGAACTCGAGCGGCCCCCCGGCGTCCGTCGTCGTGACGACGGGCCTGGCGGCGGCGAACCCCTCGATCGTCACGTAGCCGTAGTCCTCGTCGTAGGGACCGAAGTAGACGGCTCGGGCGCCGAGGTAGAGCTCGTGCAGGCGTTCGTTCGAGACACCGATCTCGATCGAAACCTTGTCGCCGAGGTTGAGCCGTTGGATCTGGTCGCGGAGTGCCCGCTCGTCGGGCCCCCGTCCGACGAGCACGAGTTTCACGCGGCTCTTCGTGTGTTGCATCGCGTCGATCACGAGGTTCTGACGCTTCAAGGGCTCGAGGCGGCTCGGGTAAAACACGTAGTCGCCGTAGTCGCCCGGCGTCATGGTGAGCATCGCAGTGGTGGCCGGCGACGGGTGATACAGCGGCTCGGCCGGGATCTGCAGGCCGTCCCACAGGCGCTTGGCTACGTTCTTGGAGTTGGCGAAGATCCGTTTGGCCTCGCCGAGCGCCAGCCGGTCGCCGGTGTGGATCAGATCCCGCACCGTCGCACCGTCCTCCTGCACCGAGAGGTCGCCGAAGTCCGGGTGATCCCAGAGCTCGTAGGCGGAGCGATGCTGGTGGATGAGCCACACGATCTTGCGGTCGTGCGACGCGAGATACGCAGGGAACTTCAGCGCGATGACGGCGTCGATCCGCATCCCGTTGGATTCCGTGATGTCGAACGAACGCCAGACCGCCATCTGATGCACGATCTCGCTCGCGAGATACCATTTGCCGGCGATCGTCACGATCTCGGCGTCGTGGCCGGCGTCGCGGAGCGCCTGCGTGAGCGCCTCGATGTGGATCTCGGCGCCGCCTCGCACGAACGCGGTCTGGGGATTGAGAACGGCGATCCTCACGCGTCGCCTCCGGAGCCGCCGTGCCGGAGATCGCCGACCTGCTGTTGCAGCTCTTCCACCTGGTGCTCGAGCTCGAGCACACGCTCGCTGAGCGCCACCGACAGGTCCATCGCGTCCCCCAGCAGCCGGTCATAGCGCCGCGTCGCGAACCGGCCGCTGCGGAACAACGCGTACTTCACCTTGCGGCGAAGCGGCGTCGGAGCCGCGAGGTGCGGCTCCCCCAGCGGCGTCGTCGCACGCTCGTCGGTTCGCATCTTCGCGACGAACTCGAGCATCTGCTCGCGCACCTGGCGCGTGCCCGCCTGTGGCCTCGCGCCGGCCTCCTGGCTCCAATAGAGGTGCCGCACGAGCGAAAGGTATCCCTCGTCTTCTGGCTCGGGAGCAGCCTCGGGGTCAACGTCCGGGGTCATGGCGCGCAGCGTAGCAGTGGCTCTCGAGCCGGTCGACGCACACATATGTCAGTCCTCGGGAAACACCGGTCCGGCGCGATCCGTGCGCGGGCTCAGCTCTCCGGCGGCGGTGCGTTCCAGATCGATCCACGACAGTCGGTGCGCAGGGGCTGCGGATCGGGCGCCGACGGTTGCTGCGAGAAGTCCATCGCGTTGCGCAGGCCGTCGGCGATCCGGTCGCGCCTCGTGAGGAACGGCCTGAGCGACCAGTTGTCCTCGATGAACCGCAGCACGCTCGAGAACTCACCGAGCTCGTGTCGTCGATCTAGCCCGGCTTCGCGTATGGGCTGATCACCATCAGCCGGCACGCGGATCCCGAGGCCGAAGTCGTCGAGCCTGCGGCGGCGGCACGTGGTCGTAGAACCCGCCGTAGTCGTCCCACGTCACGAAGATCGCAGTGTGTTCTTCACATGGCGGCCGAGCGCATGATCGCGTTGACCACCTCGTCGTCCAGTTCTCGCCCGCGGCAGAAGTTGTACTCGGGGTGCTCGCGACAGCTCGAACCGCGGCGTGATCCACGTGACGGGCGGCAGCCGGTCGGCGCGGATGTCGCGGACGACGTCGTCCACCGGGAAGATGTGCTTGGCCCACAGCGCCGGGTCGTTCGCGGTAGCGGTCGGATCGCCGAGTACGCCGACCAGATGTACCCGTTCTGCGTCGTTCGTCGCCGCGTAGTACGCCCATGGGATCGTGCTTGCGCGTTCAGCAGGTCGCCCTCCGTCTGGAAGTCGAAGCACGGCGGGACCTTCACCATGTAGCCCTCGGGGTCGACGATCTCGACGTAGCCGTCGCGCGCGATGTCGCACCCCCACGACTTCGGTAGCCCTGCTGCTGCATCTGGACCAGGGTCGACGGCGGCTGCCACGGGTTGTCGAGCGCGCCGCCCGAGGTCGCCGCGATCGAATACAGGTGGTTGGGGAACGAGGGGCCGATGGCCGAGGCGAAGAACTTGTCCGCGAGCACGTAGTGCTTCGCCCAAGACCAGTAGGCCTCGACATCGGAGCGGTGGAACTGCGTGAAGGCGTACTGATCGGCGGCGTCGGTCTGGTTGAACCCGTCCATCAGGCCGCCGTCGATCGACGCGACGTGCAGTTGTAGCAATGCGGCAGGTCGTCGGGCTCGCTGCAGTCGACGCGCGGGTGAGCGGTCGCATCACGCCGTGGTCGTCGGCCATCGACGCGCCGTTCGCGCCGGGATACGTCCCGAAGATGTTGTCGAAGCTGCGGTTCTCCAGGATCAGGAACACGACGTGCTTGATCGGTGTGCGCGTCCGGTATCTGGTCGCGTCGACGGCCGCGGGGAGCGCCGCCGTGATCGGATCGGGAGGCGCGTTCAGTTGCTGGCCGGTCACAGGATCGACCGTCCCCTTGGGTGGGTTCGTGGGCGCCGTCGTCGGTGTCGGCGAGGATGCCTGCTGCGCAGGCGATGATGTCGACGCGCACGCGAGCGCCACGAGGATCAGGACGATGGCTGCGGCGGCGAGCCGGACGGGAGAGCGGCGGGCCATGCGGCCCTCAGCCTATCGGCCGAGGATCGCGCGCAACGCCTCGTCCAACGGTGGGAACGGCGGAAGCGACAGGTTCTCAACGAACACGCTCGCGAGCGCCGACCGTTCGGGCCGCGGCGCGGGCAACCCGAGCTCCTCGGCGCGTTGCGGCGTGACGGTGCCGCCGAACCCGCCGAGGTCCCGGAGGCGCTGGAGGACGCCGAACCAACTGGCCGCCTCGGGCCCGGCGAGGTGGTATGTGCCGAAGCGGCCGGTCAGCGCGAGCGGCAGCAGCCGTTCGGCCAGATGCTCGACGAATGTCGGGGACCCCACGCGATCCTCGAGCCCGGCGGCATCGTCCCCGGCGCGCAGCCGCGCGAGCTGTCCGGAGAGGTAGTCGGTGCCGCCGCCGAACACGTAGCCGGTGCGGACGACGAAGTGCTCGGGCACCGTCGACGCCACGAACCGCTCCCCCGCGAGCTTGGCGCGTCCGTACACGCTGATCGGATGAGGCTCGTCCGTCTCGTCGTACGGATCCGCCTTGGACCCGTCGAACACGTAGTCGGTCGAGACGTGCAGGAGCGTCGCGCCGCACATCCGGGCGGCGAGCGCGAGGGACTGCGGGCCCTGCGCGTTGTCGCGGAACGCCCGGACCTGGTCGTTCTGGTTCCGGTCGACGTTCGTGAATGCCGCGCAGTTGACGATCAGGTCGGCGCCGAGTGACGGCACACCGCCGAGCACCGCGTGATGGTCGCCGATGTCGAGGTCGGCGTGCGTCAGCGGGATCAGGTCGTGATGTGCGCCCGCTGCGGCAACGAACGCTCGGCCGAGCCCCCCGCCCGCCCCGGTGACGACGATCCTCACGCGACCCCCTGCGGCGGGCGGGGGGCGGTCACGATGTCGTGGTCGTGTGCCCGGTAGAGCCACTCGCGGTGATCCCGGTACCACGACACGGTGTCGGCCAGCCCGTCGTCGAACGCGATCGACGGTGACCATCCGAGCCCGCGCAACCGGTCGGCCGACACGCCATAGCGGAAGTCATGGCCCGGCCGGTCCGGCACGAAGGCGATCAGGTCGTCCGAGACGCCGACGAGCGCGACGATCTTCTCGGCCAATTCGCGGTTCGAGAGCTCGGTGCCACCCCCGATGTTGTAAAGCACGCCGGGCTCGCCCCGGTCGAGCACGGTGATCGCCGCGCGCGCCCAGTCGTGCACGTGCAGGAACTCTCTGCGCTCCGTTCCGTCGGCGTAGACGGGGATCGGCAGTCCTTCCAGCGCCGAGATGGTGAACGTCGGGATCACCCGCTCGATCTGACGGGGACCGTACGCGTTGGTGCCGCGAACGACGGTCACGCCGACGCCGTAGGTCGTGCGATACGCGGCGCAGAGCAGGTCGGCGGCCGCCTTGCTCGCCGCGTACGGCGACCGTGGCGCGATCGCGGCGTCCTCGGTGAAGGTCCCGCCTTCGCGCGCGCCCTCGCCGTAGACCTCGTCGGTCGAGATCATCAACATCCGCGCGCCGGCGCCGCGGACCGCTTCAAGCACGGCCTGCGTGCCCATCACGTTTGACTCGAGGAACCCGCGCGCCGCGTCGATCGACCGGTCGACGTGCGACTCCGCCGCCGCGTGGATCACCGCGTCCACGCCGCCGACCAGCTCGCGAACGAGCGTCTCGTCGTTGACGTCCCCCTGCACGAACGTGAACCGTGGATCGCTCTCGTGCTGCTCGAGGTTGGCGCGGGACCCACCGATCGACAGCCGGTCGAGCACCGTGACGCGCGCCTTCGCGTCGGCGAGCAGCGCATCCACCAGGTGGGAGCCGATGAAGCCAGCGCCACCGGTGACGAGGACGTGGTCGGCGGTCATAGGCGCCGGCGGACCCCGGCGGCGAGCAGTCTAGCGGCCGTGTTGCGCCGCATGGCGCAACACGGCCGCGGTTCGCGCGCCGAGCGCTGCCACGTGAACGACGCCACCCGAGCCGTCCCCGCCGCGCGCAGCACGTTGCGGAGATCCTCGTCGCCGAGCAGCTCCCGCAGGCCCGCCGAGATCGCTGCCGGGTCGTCCGGGTCGACCAGCACGGCTGCCTCGCCCGCGACCTCGGGCAGCGATGACGTGTTCGACGTGAGAACGGGCACGTTCGCGGCGAATCCTTCGAGCACCGGGAATCCGAACCCCTCCGCACGCGACGGGTAGGCCAGGATCTCCGCGCCCGACAGCAGCGTCCGGCGTTCCTCGTGCTCGACGTAGCCGACGCGGATCACGCGGTCGCGGATCTCGGCCGGCAGTGCGCCGATCGCGTCGTCCACGCGAGATGCATAGTCGGGAGCCCACCGCACCGCTCCGCCCGCGATCACGAGTGACACGTCGGTCTCGGCCAGCATCCCGAACGCCTGCACGAGGTGCTCGAGGTTCTTCCGCGGCTCCAGGCCGCCGAGGAACGCGATGTAGGGTCCGGCGATCCCGAGGCGCCCGCGCATCGCATCAACCTCCACGGGCGTCACGGGCGCGAACCGGTCGGCGTCGGTCCCGTGCAGCACGACGTGCACCTTGCTCGCCTCGACATCGTGCGTCGCGAGAAGATCGTCATACGTCGCCTTGCTCGGCACGATCACCCCGGCGGCCTCACGCAACCGGCGGGCGAACGACCGGCGCCACCGCGCGTCGTGATGCGGCGCCGTCTCGGGCATCGCCGCGAACGCAAGGTCGTGCACGACGAGCACGACGCCGTCCGACTGGGTTGGCGGCGGCAAGTAGTTGGTCGCGACGACGACGTCGGACGTGCCGGCGAGCCACTCCACCTTGGGCAGGCCCGTTCGCGTCGCGATCGGGCCGAAGAGTCGCGACGGGATCCGGGAGGCCCGCTCTCGCAGGTTGGGCGCCCACGCCGCGAAGCGGCGTGGGCGCCGCCCGACGCCGCGCACATCGAGGTACCAGGCCACGAACCCGTCGTCGGGCATCGCCGGGGGCAGGTGACGGAGCAAGGCTTCCGCATACATGCCGACTCCGGTGCGGTGCGGGTCGACGGCCGGCCGGGCGTCGATCGTGACGCGCACTCAGTCGACCTCGACGCGGCTCTGATCGCCGACGACCAGCCGGTGCGCGCCACCGCCGCCCGCGTGGCGCACGTCGGCGTTGCGGCCAAGGATCGAGGACTCGAGCGCGTCGACGCCGTCGACCGTGCAGCCGGCCATCACGATGCTGTCGCGGATCGTGCTCCCCCGCACGGTCGACCCCGGCTCGATCGACACGTCCGGCCCGATCGTCGAGCTTTCGATCACGCAGTCGGCGCCGATCCACACCGGTCCTACCAGCCGCGAGCCGGTGATCTTCGCACCGGGAGCCACCACCGCGACCCCGTCGACCGTCGTGCCGTCGTCGACCGAGCCCGCGATGTTCGGCGGCAACGTCCCGAGCAGCATCCGGTTCGCATCGAGCAGATCCTCGGGGCGCCCCGTGTCCTTCCAGTAGCCATCGACCATGTCGGCACGCACGACCTTCCCCGTGTCGACGAGCCACTGGATCGCCTCTGTGATCTCGTACTCGCCGCGCCAGCTCGGGTCGAGGGTTGCGCACGCCTCCAGGATCGAGTCGTCGAACAGGTACACGCCCACCAATCCGAGATCCGACACGAAGACCTGGGGCTTCTCGACCAGCTTCGTCACGCGTTCCCCGTCGAGCACGACGACGCCGAACTGCGAAGGGTCGGGCACGCGCGCAAGCAGGATCTGCGCATCCGGGCCTGCCTCCTCGAACGCGCCGACGAACCGCCGAACGCCCTCGAGCAGGACGTTGTCGCCCAGGTACATCAGGAACGGTTCCCCCCGCACGAAGTCGGCCGCGGTGAGCACCGCGTGCGCGAGGCCGAGCGGCGCCTCCTGCTCGATGTAGGTGACGCGCACGCCCCACGCGCTTCCGTCGCCGACCGCCGCGCGCACCTCCGGGCCGGTCTGCCCGATCACGATGCCGACCTCATCGATGCCGGCGTCGCGGATCGCGTCGAGGGCGTGGAACAGGATGGGTTGCCCCGCGATCGGGATGAGCTGCTTTGCTTGGGTATGGGTCAGTGGCCGGAGCCGCGACCCCTCCCCGCCGGCGAGCACCAGCGCACGCATGCGCGCGAGTCTATGGGGTCAAGCTGGGGCATTGCGTACCGGGCGGCGGCGGTGACGACTGCCCACCGGACGGGGTCGGGGTTGCGGGCTGATAGCCGTGCGGCACGACGACCGCGACCGGCGCGTCGAGGTTCTTCACCTCGATCAACGGCAGCCCCGGGAAGAACGAGTGCACGACCTGCGCCTCCGACAGCCGGTTGGGCGCGTACACGACGGCAGCCTTGGTCACACCCTTGGGCATGTTCGCCCGCACGATCCCAGGGGCGACGTCGAACCCCGCCTCCGACAAGGTGCTCTCGACGTCATCGGCGGACGGACTGTTCCCGGCGTCGATGACCTCGACGGTCACGTTCGCCGGGGTGATGGGGGTGACGGGCAGTGTGGTCCCGATATCGGGGAGCGGCGTGCCGTTCCTGATCGCGGCGAACAGCTTCTCGTCCGCGGGATCGAGCTTCACGATGTCGAGCGGTATCCCCCCTTGGGTCACGACGGCCTGCGACCCCGAGACAGAACGGAACTGCACCGCGCCCGTGCTGATCCCCCGCATCTGACCGACGAGATAGACGAGGTCTGCGGGCGAGAACCCGGAGTCGCGGTGCAGACTCGAGAGCACGGGACCGACCAGACCCGGTGCCTTCGCGAGCTCCGAGGGCTTCAGCATCTGGTTGATCAACGCCCGCATGAATTGCTGCTGACGCGTGATCCGCGCGAAGTCCGGGATCGGGCTGCACGGGAGGTTGTGCCGAGAGCGGACGTACGCCAGCGCCTGCGTGCCACCGAGGTGCTGGCACCCGGGGAGCACGTCGAGCCCGGTATACGGATCGGCGACGTGGTCCGCCTCGCTGTAGTGGATGTAGACGATGTTCCCGGACGGATCGACCGCTTCGAGATCTCCCGGTGTGTCCACGTAGTACGGGGGGATACACATGTTGACGCCACCGAGCGTGTCGACCGCATGCTGGAACCCGTTCAGGTCCACGTAGAGGTAGTGATCGATCGGGATGTGTGTGAGCGCAGTGATGGTCTTGGCCATCAGCTCCGGTCCGCCGCCTTCCACGCCTCCCTCGAACGCGGAGTTGACCTTGTCGGAGCCGTGACCGGGGATCTTCACCCAGAGGTCGCGCGGGAACGACAGGACCACGGTCTCGTTGGTGGACGGATCGAGGTGCACCAGCATGATGGTGTCGGCACGGGTGGTTCCACCGAGGTCCTGGTTGGTCCCGTTCTGCACTTGCTGGCTGGCGGACAGACCGGAGCGCGAATCTGAGCCGAGCAAGAGCACGTTGCACGGGCGGCTGGTGCACGCCCCGGGCGGCGGAGAAGACTTGTGGGGGCCGGTGACTTGGAACGGCACCGGATCGACTCCGACGTGCCGCAGCGAATACCAGCGTGCGGCGAACGCGCCCATGCCGAGGCCGACGACGATCGCCAGCGACGCGGTGACGGCGATGACGATCCGAGCGATGCGGTTGGGTCGATGCGACGCGGCCACCTCGCCAGCCTACGGGGCGCACTGCACCGCAGGGGCGGAGCGGCTGTGGCGTTCCCGTTGCGGTTCCGTGGCACCGCCCGCTCCCCCGTGGGATGATGCGCCCCGCGCCGAGCCGCTGGACCTGTCGGACCGAAGGAGCGAACGCCCAACATGATCACCGAGCCGATCGACGTGCTGCTCGTCGGTCTGACAGACGACGAAGCCGCATCGATCCTGGACGACGACAGCTTCACCGCAACGCGGGCGGCCTCGCTCGACGAGGCGGCGGCCGTGCCGGACGCCGGTGCCGTCGTCCTCGCCCTCGAGGGCGACGGGCCGCTCGAGGCCCTGCGACGCGCACGCGGCCTCGCACCCAACGCCGCGATCGTCGTCGTGAGCGACGACGCGCACGCCGCCGACGCGACGGTCGCGCTCCACGCCGGCGCGGAAGACCAGCTTCCCCGCGATGCAACGCTGGCGACCCTGCTCCCCCGCGCCGTGGGCTACGCCGTCGGGATGCGGCGGGTGCGGCAGGAGCTCGCCACGAAGGACGACGTCACCGACATGCCCAACCTCCGCGGGTTCGCCGCGATCGCCGAGCATCACGTCCGGATGGCCGACCGCCTGAACGAGCCCGTCGTGTTCGTGTTCGTGCGGCTCGAGGACCACGACCGGATCCTCCGCGAAGACGGCGCCGACGCGGCCGACGCGCTCGCGCGCGACGCCGCGGGCGTGATCCTCGAGGCGGTGCGCGACTCGGACCTGCCCGCGCGGATCGCGCCCGACACGATCTGCGTGCTCCTGACGGGAGCCGCCGACGGGGCCGAGAGCCTGGTGCTCTCGCGGTTGGTCGAGGCGATCGCCACCCACGACGCCCGGAGCGACGAGCCTCGTGCGCTGGCGCTCGGCGTCGGCACCGCCCGGTACGAGCCGGGCTCAGGCACGACGCTCGCCGACATCCTGAGCGGCGCCGTGCGGGGTCTCTCCAGCAACCGGGCCGGCTGAGTCCGACCGACCTACGCTCCGGCCCATGACGCCGGCGCCCGACCCTCGCGCGCGCGATCGGATGCCACGACCGTCGGGGTCCGGGTGCGCCGGGCGGCCGGCGGCGGCGCCGAGCTCGAGATCGACGACGACGGCCACGGCTTCGACGTCGAGGCGCCGCGCGACGGCATGGGCCGCACGAACCTCGCGCACCGGGTCGCGGCGATGGGCGGCACGCTCACGATCGCGAGCGATCCGTCGACGGGCACCACGGTCACCGCCCGCTGGGCCGCCTAGTGCGAGCCGTATCTCGTCGACCCCGTAGGGTGCGATCCATGACCGGAGCGCCGATCCTCCTCGTTCCCGGCTTCTGGCTCGGCGCGTGGGCCTGGGACGACGTCGTGACGGCGCTGCGCGCGGACGGCCACGAGGTGACGGCGCTGACGCTCCCCGGGCTGGAGTCGATCCACGCCGATCGTGCCTCCGTCACGCTCGCCGACCACGTCGATGCGATCTGCGACGCGGTGCGCGCACACGACGAGCCCGTCCTCCTCGCCGTGCACAGCGGGGCGGGCGGCGCCGGCTACGCCGCGAGCGACCGCGTTCCCGACCGGATCGCGGCGATGGTCTACGTTGACTCGGGCCCGGCGACCGGCGCCCTCGACCCCGACCTGACGGGCGACGAGCTCCCACTTCCCTCGGCCGAGGAGCTCGCCGCCGGGGAGAACCTCGACGGCCTCTCTGACGAGCCGCTCGAGACGTTCCAAGAGCGTGCTGTCCCGCAACCGGGCGCCATCCTGCGCGAGCCCCCGAAGCTGACGAACGACGCCCGGCTCGACGTGCCGACGACCGTGATCTGCACGGGGTTCTCGTCGGAACAGGTGAAGGAGGCGGTCGAGGAGGGCTACGGGTGGCTCGGTGGGCTGACCGAGCTGCGGAACGTCACGTGGATCGACCTGCCGACCAGCCACTGGCCGATGTGGTCGCGACCCCGCGAGCTCGCGGGCGTGCTGTCCGACATCGCGCGGGCCGCCACCGGCCCGCGCGACGCCTGACCCCTACTTCACGATCGGCCCGGTCAGCATGGCAGCGTCAGACCTGGGTGCAGGACCGTCACTTCCTCTACTAGAGGTTCCCCTGCGACCCACCTCACCCGGTGCGGGCCCGGCCGAAGGCCGGGCCCACCGTTCTGTCCTGATGCTCGCCGACTCAGTCGGCGAGCATCTGCGTGAGCACCAGGTTGAGCACGCCGCCCGCGGCGCATGTACTCGACCTCGGCCGGCGCCGTCGACCCGCACCGTCGCCGGGAATGACAGCGTGGTGCCGTCCTCGCGCTTCGCCTCCACCGTGACCGTCCTGGCCCGGCATGATGTCTCCGGTGAAGCCGCGCACCGTGTACGTCTCGGTGCCGGTGAGTCCCGAGCGACGCCGGCGGTGTCGCCCGTCGGCGAACTGCAGCGGCAGCGACGCCCATGCCCGACCAGGTTCGACCGGTGGATCCGCTCGAAGCTCTCGGCGATGCACGAACCGGACGCCCAGCAGCATCGGGCCCTTCGCCGCCCAGTCGCGGCTCGACCCGCTGCCGTACTCCTTGCCGGCGATCACGCGCGAGCGGCACGCCCTCGGCCCGGTACCGCTCGCCGGCGTCGAAGATCGACAGCACCTCGCCGTCGGGCAGGTGGGTCGTCCACGAGCCCTTCGGTGCCGGGCGCGAGCTCGTTGCGCAGCCGGATGTTCGCGAACGTGCCGCGCATCATCACCTCGTGGTTGCCGCGCCGTGAGCCGTAGGAGTTGAAGTCGCGCCGGCGCGACGCCGTGGTCGGACAGGTATCGCCCCGCCGGCGAGTCCGCCTTGATCGCGCCGGCCGGCGAGATGTGGTCGGTCGTGATCGAGTCGCCGACCTTGACCAGCACGCGCGCGCCCTCGATGTCGGCGGAGCGGCGCGCGGGCGTCGAGATCGGCGAAGAACGGCGGCTCCTGCACGTACGTCGACGCGGCGTCCCACGCGTACATCGAGCCCGCTCGGCGAGTCGAGCGCGCGCCAGTGCTCGTCGCCGTCCAAGATCCGCCCGTACTCGCTCGGAGAACTGCTCCGGCGTGATCGCGGCGCCGACGGCCTCGCGCGACCTCGTCCGGCGCGGGCCAGAGGTCGCGCAGGTAGACCGGCGCCGTCCGCGCCGTCGCCGAGCGGCTCGGTCGTCAGGTCGATGTCGACGCGTCCCGGCGAGCGCGTACGCCACGCACGAGCGGCGGCGACGCGAGGTAGGACGCGCGCACCTGCGGGTGGATGCGTCCCTCGAAGTTCCGGTTGCCCGAGAGCACCGCGACGACGCTGAGGTCGCCCTCGTCCACGGCGCGCGCCACCTCCTCGATCAGCGGGCCGGAGTTCCCGATGCACGTCGTGCAGCCGTAGCCGACCAGCGCGAAGCCCGAGCTTGTCCAGGTAGGGCGTGAGCCCGGCGCGGTCGAGGTAGTCGGTGACCACGCGGGAGCCCGGCGCCAGCGAGGTCTTCACCCACGGCTGCGTCTGCGAGGCCGGCCTCGACCGCGCGTCTTCGCGAGCAGGCCCGGCCGCCACCATCACCGAGGGGTTCGACGTGTTCGTGCACGACGTGATGGCGGCGATCACGACGGAGCCGTCGCGCAACGTCATCGCCGTCGGTCTCGACCGCGACATCCGACAGGTCGTCGCCACCGGGCAGCCGCTCTCCTGCCGCACGGTGCCGCCCTCGGCCACGAACGCGCCGATCTCGCTCGGCCTTCGGGTCCGGGCATCCAGCGTGCTCGCGGAACGCCGCGACGAACGACTGCCCACACCTCGGGCAGCGCCACGCGGTCCTGCGGCCGCTTCGGGCCGGCCAGCGATGGCTCGATCGGCCGCAGGTCCAGTTCGAGCGATCTCGCTGAAGGTCGGGTTCCGGCGTCACCGTCCGCCCGGAACAGGCCCTGCTCCTTCGTGTAGCGCTCGACCAGATCGACGGCCTCGCCTCGTCCGGTGAAGCGCAGGTAGCGCGAGTGTCTGCTCGTCGACCGGGAAGTACGCGGCGCGTCGCGCCGTACTCGGGGCACATGTTCGACAGCGTGGCCCGGTCGGCGACCGGCAGCGTCGAAAGACCGTCGCCGAAGAACTCGACGAACCGGCCGACGACGCCGTGGGCGCGGAGCATCTGCGTCAGCGTGAGGACGAGGTCGGTCGCCGTCGTCCCCGCCGGCAGCGCGCCGGTCAAGCGAACGCCGACGACGATCGGCTGCGGCAGGAACATCGGCTGGCCGAGCATCGCGGCCTCGGCCTCGATCCCGCCGACGCCCCACCCCAGCACGCCGAGGCCGTTGATCATCGTGGTGTGTGAGTCGGTGCCCACGAGCGTGTCGGGGAACGCCACGCCGTCGCGCACCGCCACGACCTGGCCGAGGTGTTCGAGGTTCACCTGGTGGCAGATGCCAGCGCCCGGCGGCACCACGCGGAAGTTGTCGAAGGCCTGCTGCGCCCACCGCAGCAGCGGTACCGCTCGCCGTTGCGGCGGTACTCGAAGTCGATGTTGGCCTCGTAGGCCTCGGGCGTGCGGAACAGGTCCACCTGGACCGAGTGGTCGATCACCAGGTCGACCGGCACCAGCGGGTTCACGCGCGCGGGGTCGCCGCCGGCGCGCTCGACAGCGCTGCGCATCGCGGCCAGGTCGACCACTGCCGGCACGCCGGTGAAGTCCTGCATCAGGACGCGGCCGGGCATGAAGGCGATGTCCTTCGCCGGTCCGGGCCACGCGGCGAGCGCCGCGCACGTCCTCGTCGGCCACATCGCGCGTGCCGGCTCGCCGCAGCAGGTTCTCGAGCAGGATCCGGACGGTGTGCGGCAGCCGTTCGACGTCGCCGATCCCCTGTTCCGTGAGCCATGCGAGCCGCGCGAATCCCAGCTCGCCACCGGCCACGGTCAGGCGTCGCCGCGCACCGTCGAACATCGTCGCCATTCCGTGGTCCTTCCTCGTCGTGTGTATCCATCCTCCCACGGGGTCGCGACGACCCGTCAGGCGCCGATACGCGATGAGGCGCCGGTCAGGCGGAGGAGGACTGGTGTTCGGCCCGCAACGCTTCCTTGTGTTGCATGCGGGCCTCGCGCCGGAGCTTGGCGGCGCGCTGACGCCGGCGTTCGATCTCGGTCTCGATCTCGAGCGGCGGCACCGGCCGCGGATGCCCGGCATCGTCGAGCGCGACGAAGACGAAGTAGGCGGTCGCCGCGTGGACGCTCCGGCCGGTGATCGGGTCCTCCGCCTCGACGCGGACGCCGCACTCCAGAGAGGTCGTGCCGACGTCGTTCACCGAGGCGCGGAGCTGCACGACGTCGCCCACATGGACCGGCTCGAGGAACGAGAGCTCGTCCACGCTCACCGTGACGCAGAGGCCCTCGGCGTGGCGGATCGCGGCGAGCGCGGCGGCGGTGTCGGCCAGCCGCATGATCACGCCCCCGTGCACGTTGCCGGCCACGTTGGCGTCCGTGACCTCCATCAGCTGGGTCAACGTCACGTGTGACGCGCTGACCGGCTTCGGTTCCTGAGAGGTCACTGAGCGAAATCCTACGTGCACGTGTCACCCATCCTGAGGCGCGGTACCGTGAACGGGCAAAACGTTTTGAGCGCGGCCGGGGGCACCCGCCGGGAAACCCCCTTCGCAGTTCCTCCCGGTACCCTCCCGCTCCCGGTCGCGCTCATCACGCTCCCAGCCGACGTATCCCACACCGCTACCATCGCGCCGATGCGCCGCCCCTTCCTCGCAGCGATCCTGGTCGCTGCGGCCGCATGCACCGGATCGACCGCCTCCTCTTCCTTCCCGACGACACCATCGCCGTCGCCGTACCCGAACGGGTTGCCCGCGGGCTTGCCACCGTCGTTCGGCGACGCCGTCGGCCCGGGGGACGTGCCGGTGGCGGCGCTCGTTCCGCTCAAAGCCCAGGTGACGGGGTCGTGGCGCGCGTCGACCGAGGCCGGCGACGCGATCGTCGTCGCGTGGGAGATGCCGGGCGGCGACCCGTTCCGAACCGATCGCGGATCCGCGGCTTGGCGGCGGTTCGATGACGGCGGCGCACCGTGGCGGCCCGTGTGGGGCCATGCGTATCCGGCCGGCCGCACGCCCGTGGAGAACGTCAGCGCGCAGATCGCGGACGTGACCGGCAACGGCTCGCAGGACGCCATGATCCTCGCCGAGACCGGTGGCTCCGGGCGTGCGGCACGACCTCGGTGGTCGACCTTGCGACCGGCGCGGTGGTGTATCGGTCCACCGGATGCGATCGCTCGGTCGACCCGAACGCCGACCCGCCGGGTTTGCTGGTCCGAGAGGCGGTCTTCCGCCCCGGCGACGCGCACTGCTGTCCAAGCAAGGTCCGCACGACCGTGCTCGTGGACGACGGAGGGACGTGGCAGACGGCGAGCACCCAGATCACGACGCCCTAGCGCCGCCTATCCGAAGGTGTCGGGGGCCGGACGTAGTATCCGGCCGGTATGGCGCAGATCTTCGTCGAGGGGTGGTCGCCCGACTACGGCGCACCGCTCGACGCGGCCGAGCTCGAACCGGCGGAAGGCACGGTCGACGACTCGGTCGAAGGCGTCGCGTGGGCGCCGCTCGACGGGTTCGACGACGGCTGCGAGCGCATCGCCTTCGTCGACGGCGTGCGACGCATCGACGCCCGCCTGACCGTCGACGATCCCGTCGCCGGACCGATCCCCGGGCTCTGCGGCACGATCGCGATCGGCGCCGTGCTCTGGGACCGGTCTGCCGTGCGGTCCGAGGTCGCGGGAGAACACGTTCAGCGCTGGGCGGTGCTCGCCGGCGGCCGCGAGGAGCTGTTCCCCACCGTCGGCCTGACCCCGCCCTACGAAACGATGACGATCGCGACCCGCGACGGCGACGCGCTGGTGCACGCGCTGCAATCGCGGATGCGCGCGACGGAAGGCTCGCTCGCAACGTCGCTCGCCACCGACCGCTGCGTGTTCGCCGACGGTCCGTTGCACGAGCTCGGGCCGCACGAGGTCGTCGGCGTCGTGAAGAGCCATCGCGTCACGTACCTCGAGGCGGCGCGCAACGCGGTGATCGCCGCGCTCGGCGCCGGTCAGCGCACGCCGCTGTTCGCGATCAAGGACTACGGCCGGTACTCCTGGTACGTGCGGCTCGCCGCGATCGACGACGGCCATACTTGGAGCGGACTCGTCCGGTGCGAGGCGTCGGCGCACTTGCCTCTCGAGGCCGTGCGCACGATCGCCGACCGCGCCGCGGCCGTGCTGCCGCTCGTCGCGTCGCAGCCGCACCTCGATCCCCGCGCGCCGCAGAACCTCGTGCCGATCGGCGCCCTGGAGCGCGAGCTTCGCCACCGGATGGGCGACCCCGGGCTGGTCTACCGGGCGCTTCGAGCGGCGGTCTCGGAGCGGAGGGCGTCATGAGCGACGAGCAGGTCGGACGCGTCCTCGGATCCGAGCATTCGAGCACCGCGACGTTCCGTGTGGTGGTCGACGACGACCAGTTCCTCCAGCTGGACGACCTGGTTGTCGTGCGGACCGAGGTGCCGAAGGTCGGCGAGGTGCGCACCTACGGCGTCGTGACCGAGGCCGAGGCGATCTACGAGGGCGCGCGGTACGAGTCCGACACCCACCGCATCGCCGAGCTCGGCATCATGCCCGCGCAGAAGGTCCGGTCCGCGGCGGTCGCGGTGACCCGGGTCGACCCCGAGATCTGGGTATCGGCAGACCCCGGCGAACCGGTGGAACGCGCCACGGGCGAGGAACGCAGCCGCGCGCTCTACACCGATCAGATGGAGCGGCCGCTGCCGGTCGGACTCGGTCGCGACGGCGCGCCGGTGCACATCGACCTCGACTTCTTCGACGGGCGCAAGGGCGGCCATATGTCGATCGCCGGCATCTCCGGCGTCGCGACGAAGACCTCGTTCGCGTTGTTCTTCCTCCGCGTGTTGACCGCCTCGCCCGACGTGGTCGGCGAGGGAGCCGCGAATCTGCGCGTGCTCGTGTTCAACGTGAAGGGCGAGGACCTGCTGTGGCTCGACAAGCCGAACGCGCGCTTCGCAGGGGCGGAGGGCGCCGCCGAGGGATGGGCGGCGATCGGTGTCGAACCGGCGCCGTTCCCGAGCGTCCGGTTCTGGGCGCCGCCGCGCCGCGGCGTCGCCGACCTCGTGCCCGACACCGGCGGCCGGCTCGAGGGCATCGACGTGTTCGCCTGGACGCCCCGGGAGTTCGTCGATCTCGGGCTGCTGGAGTTCTGCTTCACCGATGCCAACGACGCGAAGAACCAGCTGCCGTTCATCCGCGAGCGCGTCCAGCAGCAGCTCCAGCGGTTCGCGGTCGACATCGAGGGCCGGCCGGGGCATCGCGCTGCGCGATCCGCGCGACCAGCCGGACGGGCGCTGGCGCGGTCCGATCACGGCCGCGCAGGCGGCCGATCATCACCGACCTGCCGTCCCTTGTCGAGGAGCTCGAGACGATCCTCGATCCCGATGACGACGAGCCCGACCAGGCGTGGACCGGGCGTGTGCAGCTCTCGACGGTGTCGGCGTTCTTGCGACGGCTGCACGCGGCGTCATCCCGCCTCGGTCATCTCGTGCGTGCAGGCGCCTCGACCCGGATCGACCGCGACGCCGCCAACGTCACCGTGGTCGCGATCCAGTCGCTGCACGAACAGGCGCAGCGCTTCGTGGTCGGCGCGCTCCTCAAGGAAACCTTCCATCAGAAGGAGGCGACGGGGCAGCGACTCCCGTTGTCGGTGATCGTGCTCGACGAGATGAACAAGTACGCCCCGCGCGACGGCACGAGCCCGCTGAAGGACATGCTGATCGACATCGCCCAGCGGGGCCGGTCGCTCGGCGTGCTCCTGGTGGGCGCGCAGCAGAGCGCGAGCCGGGTCGCCCCCGAGGTGCTCGAGAACGCGTCGATCCGGATCACCGGCCGGCTCGATGCCGCCGAGGCCGAGCGCGCCGAATACGGCTGGATGCTGCCCTCGACGCGTGCCCGCGCCCGCCTGCTGAAGCCGGGCACGATGGTCGTGAGTCAGCCCGCCGTTCCGGTCCCTCTCGTCGTGACCTTCCCCTTCCCGCCGTGGGCGACCCGGCGCGAGGAGGTCGCGACCGACGGCGAGGACCCGTTCTCGGGCCTGTAGCGTCGCGGCATGCGGATCCTGCACACCGCCGACTGGCACGTCGGACGCCGGCTCGGGCGGCATGACCGAACCCAGGAGATGCGCGACGCGCTCGACGAGGTCGCGCGGATCGCCGACGAGGAACAGATCGACCTCGTGCTGGTCGCGGGTGACGTGTTCGACCGCGCGACCCCACCGGTCGAGTCTCTTTCGGTCGGACTCAGCGCGTTGCTGCGCCTCGGGGAGGGGCGGCCGGTTGTCGTGGTCGCAGGCAACCACGACGCGCCGGACCTGTTCGACGCACTGGCGCCGCTGATGCGCGATCGCGGCGTGCATCTGATCGGCAGGATCCGGAGCCCGAGGGCGGGTGGCGTTCTGGGACCTGACGAGCTCGGCGTCCCGGCCGTCGTCGCGGGCTTCCCCTTCCTTCGCGAGGGCCGGGTCGTCGACTTCATGACGGAAGCCGGCTCGTGGTACGGCACCTACGCGGACAAGATCGCAACGCTCACCGACGCGTATAACACCGCTCTTGTGGAGCGCGCGGGCACCGATCTCGTGCCGGTCCTGGTCGCGCACTTCATGGTCAGCGGCGTCCGCGTCTCACGGAGCGAGCGGGAGCTCCACATCGGCGACGCGTACACGGCCACCGCGCAGGCCATCCCCGCGGGACCGCAGTACGTGGCTCTCGGCCACATCCACGCCCCGCAGCCGGTGCCGGGCGCCCCGGTGCCCGCTGCATACGCCGGGTCGTTGCTCCCGATGGACTTCGGTGAGGCGGGCGAAGCGAAGCGGGTCGTCATCGTCGACGTCGAACCAGGGCGGCTCGCCACGCTGCGGTCCGTGCCGATCCACGCTGGCCGGCCGCTTCAGCAGGTTCGCGGCACATGGGAAGAGGTCGCCGCGCGCGCGAACGAGCTCGCCGACAGCTATCTCGATCTCACGATCTCGGTCGGCGGTCCGGACCCCGAGCTCGGGCGGCGCGCGGCGGCGCTGTTCCCCTATCTCGTGCGGGTCCGGGCAGAGCGGCCCATCCAGGCCCGCCGCGAGCGCTCCATCGGCGCGCGGCCGTCCGACGACGAGCTGTACGCGGCGTTCGTTCGCGCGACCACAGGCGAGGACGCGCCGGCCGAGCTCGCGCAGCTCTTCCGCGACACGATGGAGGAGGTCGCTGATGCGGCCCCGTGAACTGAAGACTCCGTGGGTTCCGCTCGTACCGGGACGACGTCACGTTCGACTTCCGCGGCCGCCGGCTGGTCGGCGTCGTGGGTCCGATCGGCGCGGGGAAATCGACGATCCTCGACGGGATCGCGTTCGCGTTGTTCGGCCGAACGCCGCGCGTACAGCGCGACACCCGCTCGCTGATCGAACCAACTGTCCGATGCCGCGCATGTGCAGCTCACATTCGAGGTCGACGGCGATATCTGGCAAGTCACCCGCGTGCTCAAACGCAAGGGCCAAGGACAGGTGCAGCTCGTTCGGCTCGCAGCAGACGATCCGGACTCCGAACATCAGGAGACCGTGGTCCTCGACCGGCAGGTCCGCGACCGGATCGAGCGGCTCCTCGGGATGGACTTCGACACCTTCGGCCGGTCGGTCCTGCTCGCACAGAACAGGTTCGCAGAGTTCCTGCTCGCTTCGGACGCGCCGAGGAACGCCGTCCTCAAGGGGGTGTTCGGATACGAGCGCTTCGATGCCGCGCTCGGCGCCACGCGCGAGCGGGTGGCGCGCGCCGAAACCGCCGTCGCGATGCTCGATGCGGACGGGGCAAGGCTCGTCCACGCTCGCACCGAACTGGAGACCGCGCGTGCGGATCGGGACGAAGCGGTCGCTCGGCGCGACGCGGTCGCACAACTGAAGCCCACGATCGACGCGCTGGACACGGAGGCGCGCGAGGCCGCGGCGCGCACCGAGCGGGCCGACCGCGATCTCGCACTCGTCCAGAAGGTCGCCGCCGGCGTGCCGGACGACGATGCCCTCGCCGAGGTCCTCGTGGCGGCCTCGGCGGCCGAGCGCGATGTGGCGTCCGCGACCGAGGCTGCGGAGCAGACGTCGGCCCAGCGTCGGGACGCCGACGCGGCGCGCGACGCCGCCGACGAACGGATCGGCGACCTGCGCGCGTTCGCGGATCTCGTCGCGCAGATGCACGCGCACGCTGCCCAGGTCACGGCCACTGCCGCTGCGTTCACCAAAGCGACCGAGACCGTGAAGCACGCAGACGAGGTCGTGACCCGCACCGCAACCGCGCGCGACGGGGCGGACGAAGCGGCGAGGAACGCTGCAACCGCGCTCGGAGACGCCGCCGACGAGCTTGCCGCTGCCGACGAGGCCGTGCACGAGGCCCAGCACGCAGAGATGGCGACGACCCTCCGCCGAACGCTGGTCGCCGGCGAACCGTGCCCGGTCTGTGCCCAGCCCGTGAAGACCAAGCCGCGCACGGGCGCCGCGGCCGGGATCAGAAGCGCGGAGCGCGCACGGGCGGCAGCCGCGACCCGGCACGACAAGGCGGCGAAGGCGAACGAGCGCGCGAACATCGCGGCGTCCAAGGCGGCGGCGGCGGCCGTCGCCGCGCTCGCCGATCGCGACCGCGCGGCAGCTGCCCTCGACGAGGCCGAGACCGCCGCGCGCGACGCAGACGCCGCGCTTCGCCGCGACCCAGAGCGCGCTGGTCGATCAACTGGGCGAGGGCGACCCCGCCACGTTGCTCGACGAGCGCCAGGCCGAGCTCCGCGACGCGGAGGCCGCGGCACGCGCCGCCGCCGATCGGGAGCGCGCCGCCGCGACGGGCTCGACACCGCGCGACGCGCGGCGACCGAGGCGGCCGCCAGGGCGTCCGCCGTCCGCGAGCGGCTCGCCGCCGCGTCGGGCGCGCTCGGCGAGGAGTCGCTGGATGAAGACCTGGAGACAGCCGCCGCGCACATCACGTCGCATGCTCAAAGACCGCACCGAAGCGGCCGCGGCCGAGCGCACGGCCGCGACCGAGGCTGCCGACGTGACGGTGCGCGAACGCACCGCAGCGCTCGACGTCGCCGGATTCGAACCCGACGCCGACCTGGCGGCCATCCTGACTCAGGCCGAGATCCGCGCCGCCGAGACGACCGAGCGGGTCGGCCGGATCGAGCGCACGCTCGAGGCCGGCGCCGACCTCGGCGAGCGCATGGAGGCCGCGCGGACCGACCTCGCACTGGCTCAACGCCTCCGGGACGACCTGCAGCCGTCCCGGTCCCTCGCGTGGCTCCTCGGAGAAGACGCGCCGCGCTCGCCGAACTCCGCCGAGCGTGCATCTCGAGGCGCTGACCGACGGCGACTTCCGCTTCACCGACGATGAGACCTTCCACATCGTCGATGTGAACGCCGGCGGAACGGTCCGCGCCCCGGACTCGCTGTTCGGCGGCGAGACGTTCCTCGCATCGCTCGCGCTTCGCCCTGGCGCTGGCCGAGATGGTCACCGGCGGCGGCAGCCGGCTCGACTCCTTCTTTTTGGACGAAGGGTTGCGGCAGTCTGACCCCGAACACATCGAGCTTCTCGATGCGCGGCGTCGAGCATCTCGTCACGGCGCCGACCGGCTCGTGATCCTCGTGTCGCACGTCGAGCAGGAGTGCACGCGCTCGATCGAGGACCTCGATCGTTCTCGATAAGGACAGCACGCAATTGCGACGTCGCGGATCGTCTCCGGCGCCACGACTCGCGCCGTCCGGCGAACGGGGACGCCGTAGGGCGGCCACCCGGCAGACGCCGAAGTTCCGCCGACCACTGATCCCGCGCGACATCCTGCCGATTACCGCTCACGGAGACCAGCTCGAACGGCCGGTGGGGGCCGGACGCGAGCACCGAACAGGGTGGCAGGAAGCAGCGAGGGTGCGATGATCGCGTGCCATTGAAGGGGTAGCAGGCCGCCGTATCGCGCGGATCCTGCTCGGACCTTGGGCGGGCCGCGATCATCGGGATCATCGGGTCCGTGTACATGGCGCGCTCCGCGCGAAGCGCGACGCCCAGGACATGGTGGTCACGCAGGCCCAGGCGATCGCCGACAGCTCGCTGTCGTTGTTCTTCCAGCCTGCGACCTGACCGCTCCCGTCAGCGACGCGCGCGCAGGGGACCTCGACCACCCAGATCAAGAGCGTCGTCACCGACCCGAGCGACTTCGACAGCGTGACGATGTACTGGCCCGAGGGGCATCATCCTGTACTCGAGCGGCCGGCCGGACCGGGAACGAGCTCCCGGGCGAGAAGGACCAGATCAGAAGAGGCGCTGAAGGGCAACCCGCAGGTCAGCACCTATCAAGGCACCGTCTCGATCCTGCTTCCTTCCAGTTCCGCTCCGGCGTCGGCGCCCCGCGCGGCCGTCGAGCTCACGCGCTCCGACGCGCCGATCGCAGCCGCCGAAACCCGTGGAACACGAACGCGATGTTCCTGTTCGGCATGCTGATCGTGCTCGGGCTCGCCTGTGTTCGGCGTCGCGCGCCTGGCCGCAGATGGCAACGGCGCAGGCCGCGAGCGGCCGACCTCCCCAAGGCGACCGCGGCACCGGCCCCGCCCGTGGTTCGCTCGATGCCGCAGCCGGGTCTGCGCGAGGAAGGTGAGGCGCGCCGCAAGGCCGAGGACCGTGCCCGCGCCGCGGAGGAGCGGCTCGCGCTGCTCCAGGACCAGTACCGCAAGTCGCTCGAGGAGCTGCAGAACTATCGCGACATCGCGCGCGAGCCGCGCGGCCCGAGTGACGCCGACCTCGAGGAGCGGGCGCTTCGTGCCGAAGGCATCGTCCGCGACCTCGAGCAGAAGGTGCAGACCCTCGACGGCGAGCGCAGCAAGCTGAGCGAGCAACTGCGCGACGCACTGCGCGTGCCGGTCGACGCCGACGCGGGCCGCGTCGCCGCGCTGGAGGCAGAGGCGGTCGACCTCCGCGCCGAGCTCGACGTCGCGACGAACGAACTCCGGGAATCGTGATCCTGCACGCCGACCGCGCCGGTGCGTCTGACGGCGAGGATGCACGCCGGATACGAAGAGCTCCAAACCGAGTCGACGCAGCTCCGCGCAGAACTCGAACTCGCCCGGACCGAGCTCCGCGAGGCGATCGTGCGCGCGGAGCGGCCCGACGCCGAGGTGGACCACACGGAGGTGCGCGCCGAGCTCGACACCGTGCACGTCGAGCTGCTTCGGACCAAGGACGACCTGACGACCGCGAACACGATCGCCGAGCGGGCGCGCCGCGAGCTCGACGACGCACGCACCGAGCTGCGCGCCCTCCGCAATGAGGAACAGCGCGCGGCGATGCTCGAGGACGAGCTGCGCGGCGCCAAGGCAGAGCTCGAGAGCCGCGAGGCGTCCTACCGCGCGACCTCGTCGAGCGCGAGGCCGACCTCGAGCAGAAGGTTCGGGAGACGCGCGAGGCGTTCCAGCAGCAGCTGACCGACATGGAGGCGCTCTACCGATCCCGAGGTCCAGCAGGCCGAGACCCAGCTGGCCGACCGGATCTTGGAGGCCGAGGCGACGGCCCGCAGAGCCGCGGCCGAGCTCGAGACCGCGCGCGTCGACCTCGACGCGATGCGGGAGGACCTCCAGGCGGCGCGCGGCGAGGCCGAGAGCCGCGAGCAGCGCGTACTCCAGGCGCATGAGGAACTGCTCAAGGCGCGCCAGGAGACCAAGGACCTCGCGAAGGTAGATCAAGGAGCGCTCCACCACCGTCGCGCAGGCGCACAAGGACACCGACGACATCCGTCGCTCGCTGGCGGCCGCGCAAGCCGACCTCATGCGGGCCGACGGCGCGATCGACGAAGCCCGCGCCGAGCTCGAGATGGAGCGCCAGCGCGCCGACCAGGCCGATCAGGCCGCGACGTCGGCTGCGCGCGAGCGCGACCAGCTCCAGGAGCGCGTCGACAAGCTGATCCGCCAGCTGGACGACGCCGCGGCCGACAACCAGGAAACCAACCGGCGCCTGCAAGACTTCGAGGCGCGCCGGCAGCTCGAGCTCGCCGACGACCAAGGTCGCACGCAGATCGACGAGCTGTTGCGCGTTACCCAGGAGCGCCTCGCCGGGCAGACCGAGAAGCTCATCACGGCCGAGGATCGCGTCCGCGCGCTCGAGCTGGAAGTGGCGACCGCTACCGAGCGCGCCGACGTCGCCGAGGCCGAGAACCGGACCCACCAGATGTCGGATGCCCTGCGCGAGATGCGCGAGCAAGACGTCGCCACGACCCGCGACGCCGTGACGCAGCGTGAGGTATCGGCTGCGACGTCGGCCGCGATCGACGCCGGCTCCCTAGAGGACCGGCGGTCGACGTCACCGCTGCTCCGCGAGCTGTCCGTCGACGCGAAGCGGTCCCTCGCGAAGATCGACGGCATCACGCAGATCCTCAAGCACAAGAAGGACGCGAAGGAGCAGGCGCAGCTGGTGCGTCAGCTCACGACCTACACCCGCCGTCTCGACCACGTGGTGTCGGACATGGCCGACGCGGAGAAGCTCGTCCACGGCACGATCGAGCTCACGATCCGCCGCACCGATCTGGAGGCGCTCGTCCGCCGCGTCGTCGAGGAGTCCGGCGTGGACGCCGACCACGAGGTCCGCGATCGATCGCCGGCCCGCCTGGTAGTGCCGGTCGACCCGCTGCGCACCGAGCAGATCCTCGCCGGCTGCTGCAGACGTCGAGCGGCGACCGCACGCCGGCGAAGAAGACCATCGCGGTTCGGCTGCAGCAGCACGAGGACGGCGCGATGATCTCGGTCGAGGACCCGGGCCGCTCATCCGATGCCTCGCTGTGCCCGGTCGTGCAGACGTTCGCCGAGAGTGCAGGGCGGCTGGGCCAAGGTCGAGGGCCGGGATCGACGGCGGCTCCGCGTTCCGGTGTTCCTGCCCGACGGCGCCGGCACCGGCGCGTCAGCCGGAGCTGCAGATCACGCGCGGACGCAAGGTCGAGGTGGAGCAGGGGCAACAGCGGGAAGACGACCTGGGAGGCACGAGGCGGCGCGACCACGATGCTCGGGCAGGAGCTCGCGCCGGTTCGTCGACCGCCGAGGAGAACTGAGCGTGGCCGACGGCGCGGTCAGCGGCGGCGCAGGATCAGCGCGTCGCCCTGCCCGCCGCCGCCGCAGATCGCGGCGCCGCCCAGTTCCACGCCGCGCCGCCGCATCTCGTAGCGCGAGCGGTCAGCACGATGCCGCGCGCCGCTCGCGCCGATCGGGTGACCGAGCGCCACCGCGCCCCCGTTCACGTTCACGATGTCCTCGTCCACGCCGAGCATCCGCGCGGCGTGCAGCGCCACCGCCGCGAACGCCTCGTTGATCTCCACCAGGTCCGAGGTCGCCGGCCGTCGCAGGCCGGCCCTCTTCAGCGCCTTCTGCAGCGCCAGCGCGGGCACGGTGTGCAGCGAGGCGAACCGGTCGGCCGACATGCCGTAGGCCACGATCTCGCGCGAGCGGCGCCAGCCCCAGCTGGTCGGCCGCGCTCCGCGCTCATCACGACGACCGCGGCGCGCCCCGTCGGAGATCTGCGACGCGTTGCCCGCGGTGACCGTGCCGTCCGCCGTGAACGCCGGCCGCAGCTTGGCGAGCCCCTCGACGGTGGTGTCGGGTCGGATGCCCTCGTCGCGCTCGACCACGACCGGGTCGCCCTTGCGCTGCGGGACCTCGACCGGGCACGACCTCGTCGGCCAGCCGCCCGCGCTCCCACGCGTCGGCGCGCGCGATGTGCGACCGCGCCGCCCACGCGTCCTGCTCCTCGCGGGTGATGCCGAGCTCGCGCGCTGACCGCGTCGGTGCCCTCGCCCATGTGCTGGTCGTCGAACGCGCACCACAGGCCGTCGTGGATCATCGCGTCGACCATCTGGCTGTCGCCGAGCCGCGCGCCCTCGCGCGCCTTCGGCAGCACGTACGGCGCGTTCGTCATCGACTCCATGCCGCCGGCGACCGCGACCTCGATCTCGCCCGCGCGGATCATCTGGTCGGCGATGGCGATGGCGCGACGTGCCCGACAGGCAGACCTTGTTGACGGTGATGGCCGGGACCTCCTTGGGGATGCCGGCGGCGATGGCGGCCTGCCGCGACGGTGATCTGGCCCTGCCCCGCCTGCAGCACGTGGCCCATGATCACGTACTCGACCTGGTCGGGCGCCACCCCGGCGCGCTCCAGCGCCGCGCGGATCGCGATCGCCGCCGAGCTCGACGGCCTTGAACGCCGCGAGCGCACCGTGGAACTTGCCGATGGGCGTGCGGGCGCCCGCGACGAGTCACGGAGCGCGGTCATGCAGTCCGAGTCTAGCGGCCGAGACGCCGACCCCGGCCGACGCGTCAGGGACGCGTGCCGCGATCGCCTGCTCGATGACCTCGAGGATGTCGTCGCGCACGAGCTCGTCGCGCTCGATCAGCGCGTCGCGCAGCGCGGCGTGGACGTCGCGGTTCTCCTCGAGCACCGCGCGCGACCCGCTCCTTCTGCGCCGTCGAGGATGTCCTCGACGCGCTGCTTGCCCTCGGCGTCGGCGAGCACCTTGCCCACCAGGTTCGTCGTCGCCGAACGGGCCCTGCGGCGACGCGCCTCGTAGGAGATCAGCGAGCCGGCCATCCCGAACGAGCCCGACCATCTGCGCGGCCAGCCTGGTCGCGTGCGCGAGGTCGTGCGCCGGGCCGGTCCCGGACTCGCCGAAGCACATCTCCTCGGCCGACCAGGCCGCCGAGGGCGATCGCGATGCCGGCCTCGATCTCGGACCGCGTGCGGGTGAACCGCTCCTCCTCGTCGCCGTGCGCGAGCAGGCCGAGCGAGCCGCGCCGCTTGATGATCGACAGCACCTCGAGCCGCCGGCCCTTCCCGAGGAAGTACGCGACCGTGGCGTGGCCGGCCTCGTGGGTGGCGACCGCCTCGCGGTCGTGTCCGGTGTACGACGGTGGGCTGCTTCATCCCGATCTCCTCGTCGAGCTTCGCCTCCATCACGTCGTCGCATGCTCATCTCGCGGCGGCCGTCGCGGCAGCGCGACCAGCAGCGCCTCGTCGAAGAGGTGCTCGATCATCACCGGCGTGTAGCCGAACGTCTCGTGAGGCGACACGGTCGCGCGTCTCGCTCGTCGTCCAGCTCAGCCTCGTGGTGCCTTCCGCTCCAGGAAGAAGTCGATCAGCTCGCGCCGCTCCTGCTTGGTCGGCACGTCGAAGTACAGCCGGCGGTCGAAGCGCCCGGGCCGCAGCAGCGCGGGGTCGAGCGAGTCGCCGCGGTTGGTCGCCGCGATCAGCAGGATGTTGGAGTACTCCGCGCGCATCGGCGGTCATCTGCCATGTCGGCGGGCAGGTAGCCGTTGACCCAAGAGATCGATCTTCGCCTTGCATCCGGCGGCCGCCAGCGGCGGCTGGTCGAACGACTGCATCTGGATCAGCAGCTCGTTCACCATGTTGCCCGAGTCGCCGCCGCCGAAGAACGCGGATGTCGTGCGCGACAGGTCCGTCGGCGCGGGAACGGCCGGAGACCCGCCGCCACGGGTCATAGCCGACCGCGTCGATCTCCTCGATGAAGCCGATCGCGCCCCCTTCCTTGCGCGCCGCCTTGCGGAGCTTGCGGAAGAACGACCGGATCCGGAACGCCGTCATCCCCTGCCACATGGACTGGAACGCCGGCGCCGAGATGAACAGGAACGGCACGCCCGCCTGCTTGGCCATCGCCTTGGCGAGGAACGTTTTGCCGGTTCCCGGAGGACCTTCGAACAGGATGCCGCGGCGAGGGGTGCCGCCGAGCTCCTCGCGGAAGGTCGCGTAGCCGAGGAAGACGTCGAGCGAACGCATGACCTCTTCCACCTGGTTGTCGAGGCCCTTGATGTCGGTGAGGCCGACCTCGACCTGCTCGGGGTACACCGTGATGTGCGGCGAACGCCCGTTCATCAACATCATGAGCGGCATCCCGATGATCGCGATCAGCATCACGAACGGCGGGATGAAGAAGATGGAGTCGGAGCCGAAGTGCGGCATCCCGAGCGAGAAACCCGAAGACCACAGGCGGTACAAGAGGTAGTCGATCAGGGCAACGACGATGATCGCGCGGAGCACCTTCTTGAGGCGCGTGCGCTCGCGCTGGCGGAACACGTCCGCGCGCCCATTGGTGGTCAGCTGGGATCCGGCCAACAGTGCACTCTGCGCGGTCGTTTCCTCGTTGCGCACGTCGGCTCCTCGCGCGTATGGGCCGATCGGGGCATCGGCCGGGGTCGTTCGTGAGTGCCACGCTACATCGGATGCGGTTTGCGACGCATCAGACTTCCGGCGGTGTCGGCGGGTTCGAACGCAGGGGACCGAGCGGCGCCGGCGGACGGCGCGTCCGGGCAGAGCATCTGGCCCGCAAGCGGTCACCGGGCTCTCGTGGCGTCGCGATAGGCTCCGCTGCCCATGGCCCGCACCAAGAAACCGCCCATCGCGCAGCGTGATCGAGCCGTGATCGGCGCTCTGTTGCGGGATCTACGGCGCGCGGCGGGCTACCGCTCGGTCGACGCGGCAGCCGAGACGAAGGGCTGCCCGGCGTCGCGCCAGACGATCTATCAGTACGAGCGCGGGGCGATGAGCCCCTCGCTCCCCCAGTTCCTCGAGCTCGTCTCGTTCTTCGTCTTGGACGCGCCGCGCGGCGTGGACGCGAAGCCCGATGCCGACCTTCGGGCGCACGGGGTTGCGGCGGTGACGCGCGCGCTCGACCTGCCCGCCTACCACGTGGCGGCGGCGCGCGAGCTGATCGCGAAGATGCAGCCGGTCGCGGGCGCGGCTCGATGATCGAGCTCACCGATATCGATCACGTGGGTATCGCGGTGAGTGATCTCGAGCAGGCCGTCGCGACCTACGAACGGCTGCTCGGCGTCACGCCCACTCACCGGGAGCGTGTCGAGGATCAAGGGGTCGAGGAGGTGCTGTTCGCCGTCGGCTCCTCCTTCATCCAGCTGCTCGGCGCGCTCGGACCGGAGACGCCGGTCGGCAGATTCCTCGAGAAGCGCGGTCCAGGCGTACATCACGTCGCGTTTCGGGTTGAGGATGTCGCGGCCGCGCTCGACCACCTGCACACAAAGGGCGCACATCTCGTCGACGAGACGCCGCGATCTGGATCGCGCGACACGCTGATCGCGTTCGTGCATCCGGACGCGATGGGCGGCGTGCTCGTGGAGCTCGTCCAGGAGCGCTAGTGCCACCCAACACCACGCGTCCCTGCGCGTTCGTGTTCCTCCGCTCCGGCGACCGGGTGCTGGTGTCAGAGATGGTGAACGGCGCGGACCGCTTCTTCTACCGACCACCTGGTGGCGGGATCGAGTTCCGCGAGACCGCCGAGGCCGCGGCGCGGCGCGAACTCCAGGAAGAACTGGGCGTCACCCTCGACGACCTCACGCTCCTCGACGTCCGCGAGGAG
This sequence comes from uncultured Actinomycetes bacterium, assembly GCA_963792215.1. Classification (GTDB taxonomy): domain Bacteria; phylum Actinomycetota; class UBA4738; order UBA4738; family HRBIN12; genus AC-51. Next base: position 129,585 of record CAWBVL010000001.1, on the reverse strand, counting down.
ATCTTCGAGCTTCGAGACCAGCCGTATCACGAGATCGACTTCATCTACCAGGCATGGCTCTCGCCCGAAGCGCTCGAGGCCCTCGACGGAGCCTCCATCGTCGAAGAGGACGATGACGTGGAGACCGCACGGGTCGTCTCGCTCGCCGACCTTCCGGCCGGGCGCTTCGCGCCGCTCTACCCGGAGGGCGCGCTCGACCTGCTCGAGTAACCCCTACGCGGCGCCGGTACCGGGCTCGGCCGCGCCGACCAGACAGCTGACGTTGCCTTCCGGAAGCTGTCCATCGCCCATCAGCTGGTGCGCCTCCGGGATCTCGCCGTACGCGTACGTGTGGCCCAACGTGGTGAGGATCTTGCCCGCGCGAACCAGGTCGTTGAACGCGAGCGCCTGCTCGTCGTTCATCAGGTGGGAGCCCTGGTAGCGCTTCTGCAGGAACCAGAGGTAGCGGACGTCGATCACCGTGTCGTAGCCGGTGGTGCCGGCGCAGATCACGATCATGCCGCCGCGGTCACAGACGAAGTTCGACGTGGGGATCGTGTCCTGCCCGGGGTGGTCGAACACGATCCGCGGGTTCGTCTTCTCGCCCAGCGCGTCCCAGAACGCCTTGCCGAACGCCTTCGCGCCGTCGAGCCAACCCTTCCAGTCGGGCGAGTCCCACGCCGGCGGCACGCCCCAGTGGTCGAAGTTCTTGCGATCGATGAAGCCGACGGCGCCCAACTGCTTCGCGTACTCACCCTTCTCGTCGGTCGACGTGACCGCGACCGCGCGGCCGCCTGCGTTCGTGACGAGCTGCACGGCGAGCGACCCTAAGCCGCCGGAGCCGCCCCACACGAGGACGGGGTCGCCCGGCTCGACGACGTTGGGCGGCCAGCCGAAGAGCATGCGGTACGCCGTCCCGCCGGTGAGCGTCGGGGCGGCGGCCTCCTCCCAGGTGAGCTGCTCGGCCTTGGGCATGCACTGGTGGTCCTGCACCTTGGTGAACTGCGCCATCGAGCCCCAGCACGTGTCGTAGCCCCAGACGCGGAAGCTGCCCGCGAGGCCGGGATCCTTGCCGGCCGTCACCCACGGGTCGTCGTGGTCCCACTGCCCCGGGTGCACGGTGACGTGGTCACCGACCTGCACCCCCGTCGCCTCCGAGCCGACCGCGTAGACGATCCCGCTCGCGTCGGATCCCGACGATGTGGAAGTCGGTTGGCTCGTTCCAGCGGGCCTGGGTCTTGGTGACGTCAACGGGGATGCCGCGCGCAGCCCAGACGTTGTTGAAGTTGACGCCGGCCGCCATCACCGCGACCAGCACGTCATGCGGCCCGAGCTCGGGGACGTCGATCACCTCGTCGCGGATCGCATCGCGCGGCTCGCCGTAGCGATCGGGCCGCACGAGCATGCGCGTGCATGTGCGGCGGCACCTCGCCGATCGGCGGCAACTCGCCGATGTCGTAGACGTCCTTCCCCATGGTTCTCACCCTTTTCGGATCGATACGGACAGAGCGGGAACCCTAGCAATCGTCACCGAACCGCGGCGCCCACTACTCCGCGGCGATCACCAGGAGCGGTTCCGGGTCGGCCACCGGACACTCGGGCGCGCGGTGACACCACGCGCACCATCGGCCCGGGTTGAGTGTCGCCTCGCGGCCTCCACGCATGGCAGCGGCGGAGCGGGCCGCGGCGATCACCCGGTCGGCCGCGTGGAACAGCAACTCCTCGTGGACGTCTTCCGACTGCCACGTCCCGCCTTCCAGGAAGAACGACGCGACCCGATAGGGCGGCACGCCGAACCGCAGCGTGTGCAACAGCGCGTACGCCCGATTGTCCTCGGCGTGCTCGGGGTACGCGCCACCCGTCTTGAGGTCGATCAGCAACCGCTGCGCGCGCATCGGCTGCATGCGGTCGGGCCGGCCGATCACGAGGTCGACCTTGCCGGACACGACGAGCGACCCGCCGAGCAGCTCGGCCTTCATCGGAAGCTCGACCAACGGTGCGAGCTCGCGTCGCAGATCGCGGAGCGGTGGGAACGAACCCTCGAACAGCGCCGTCCGTCGCGCCACCTCCATCAACAGGTCGTCTTGTTCGGCGGCGCTCAGGTCGCGCCAGTACTCCGCGAACCGCTCCTCTCGGTCCGCGGTCCTCGTGGCGGCGATCGACGCGGCGTCGTGCGGCTCGAGCGACTCGCGCGCGCCCACGACGACCTCGATCGCGCGGTGCTGAACGACCCCCACCGCGGTCGCACGGCTGTGCGCGAACGGCGGCCCCTCCCCCGCCAACCTCGACCAGAAGGTGCCCTCGCACCGATCGAGGTCGTTCAGCCGCTCCTTGCCGAGCCAGAGGGGATCGCCGAGCTCGAGGCCCCGCACGGCCTCCTCGATCCGGTCACGCAGTCGCTGCGAGAGGTCGGTCGGGAAGACGGGGCGTTCGGTGCCGATCAGCTGGTCGAGGGTGCGTTGCTGTGGTTCGGTCAGCTGCATGCCAGCATGCTAGGAGGCGATGCCGACATCTCGAGGGAACCCGGACGACATCGTGCGCGCGCTCGCCGATCCGGAGCGGGTCGCGATCGCGGGCCTGCTGGCGCGCGGCGACCGCACAGCCGATGCGCTGGCCGAGGAGCTCGGGCTCGAGCCGCGGCACGTGATGGCGCAGCTGGGGAAGCTCACCGCCGCCGGGGTCGTCGCCATCGGCGACGACCGGCGGACCTACCGGCTCGATGCCGACACCCTGCGCCAAGCGGCCGAGATCGTCGGGCCTCCGCGCGAGGCCGGGCTCGCGCTCGGCGCCGCCACCGACGACGAGGAGCATGTCCTCAAGACGTTCTTCCGCAACGGTCGCCTGACCGAGATCCCGATGAAGCAGTCGAAACGCCGGATCGTGCTGGAACGGGTTGCGCTCGAGTTCGATCCCGGCCGTCGCTACGACGAGAAGGAGGTCAACGCGATCGTCGGCGCCTTCTTCAACGACCATGCCGCGCTGCGCCGATACCTGGTCGACGAGGGGTTCCTCGACCGCGATCACGGCGTGTACTGGCGGGCGGGCGGCCGAGTCGACGTCGACTAGCGCCTGCTAGGGTCGGCGGGTGCCGAGACGGTTCCTCGCGACCGTCGTCACCCTCCCCCTGATCCTCATCCTGGTGACGACGGCGCCGACACACGCCAAGCCGGGCGTCGGGCCCTGCGACCTCACCGCCAAGTCCGGTGAGTCGGTTGCGCATTTCATGCGACGGCGGATCACGTGCTCCGTCGACCGCTTCGGCCCGGTCGGCGGCGGTGCGACGCGCGCGATCTGCATCGCGAAGCGCGAGAGCGGGCTCGATCCGAGCGCGTCATCGGCCACGGGCGAGTACCTAGGGCTGTTCCAGCAGTCGTCCAAGATGTGGCCCGGCCGGTACAAGAACTGGACGCAGAACGCCTGGCAGCTCTCCACCAACGCGAAGAACGGGCGCTCCAACGCGATCGTCACGATCCGGATGGTGCATGCCGTGGGCGGCTGGAAAGACGCAGGCTGGCGCGTCAAAGGCTGTTGAGCGCTCCCGCCGGACCGCTCCCCTAGACTCCGTCCATGGCCAAGACCGAGAAGCCTCCCGCCGACGAGCGGACCGTCGAGGATCGGATCGAGGAGCTGCGGGAACGGCGGGAAGCCGCCCTGATGCCCGCCGGCCCCGAGGCCGCCGACAAGCAGCACGACAAGGGCAAGCTCACCGCCCGTGAGCGACTCGACATCCTGATGGACGGGGGCTCGTTCGTGGAGACCGACCCGTTCACCGTCCACCGTTCCCACGACTTCGGGATGGACAAGCGCAAACCCCCGGGCGACGGCATCGTCACCGGGTACGGCACGATCGACGGGCGCAAGGTGTTCGTCGCGTCGCAGGACTTCACCGTGTTCGGCGGATCGATGGGCGAGGTCGTCGCGCAGAAGGTGTGCAAGGTGATGGACCTCGCGCTGCAGACCGGCGCGCCGTTCATCCAGATCAACGACTCCGGCGGGGCGCGCATCCAGGAGGGCGCCGCGTCGCTCGCCGGCTACGGCTACATCTTTGAGCGGAACGTCCGGTCGAGCGGTGTGATCCCGCAGATCAGCGTGATCATGGGCCCGTGCGCCGGCGGCGCCGTCTACTCCCCCGCGATCACCGACTTCACCTTCATGGTGAAGGAGACGTCGCACATGTTCATCACCGGTCCCGACGTGATCAAGACCGTCACCGGCGAGGACGTGACGATGGAAGCGCTCGGTGGGGCCATGACCCACGCGACGCAGTCGGGCGTCGCCTCGTTCATCGGCGAGGACGACGAGGACGTGCTGATGCGCGTGCGGTACCTCTTGTCGTTCCTGCCGTCGAACAACCTCGAGGATCCGCCCGCGTACGCGACGACGGACGACCCCGAGCGAGTCACCGACGCGCTGACCCACCTCGTGCCCGACCGGGCGAAAGAGGCGTACGACATGCACGAGGTGATCCGCTACGTCGTGGACGAGGGCGAGTTCCTCGAGGTGTTCCCGTTGTGGGCGGCGAACATCGTGACGGGGTTCGCACGGCTGGACGGGCGCAGCGTCGGCGTCATCGCCAACCAGCCGAAGGTGCTCTCCGGCACGCTCGACATCGACGCGAGCGAGAAGGCCAGCCGGTTCGTCCGGTTCTGCGATGCGTTCAACATCCCGATCCTCACGTTCGTCGACGTGCCCGGGTTCCTGCCGGGAACGACGCAGGAGTACAACGGGATCATCCGCCACGGGGCGAAGCTTCTGTACGCGTTCTCGGAGGCCACCGTTCCTCGGATGACCGTGATCACGCGGAAGGCCTACGGCGGCGCATATCTGGTCATGAACTCCAAACACCTGCGGGCGGACGTCTCGTTCGCGTGGCCGACCGCAGAGATCGCGGTGATGGGCGCCGAGGGCGCGGTCAACATCGTGTTCAAGAAGGAGATCGACCAAGCCGACGATCCGGCCGGCCGGCGCGCCGAGCTGATCACCGAGTACCGCGACAAGTTCTCGACGCCGTACGCGGCGGCTGAGCGCGGGTTCATCGACGACGTGATCGAGCCGGCGGAGACGCGGCCCAGGCTGATCAAGGCGTTGCGCATGCTCTCCACCAAGCGCGAGGCGGTCCCCGCCCGCAAGCACGGCAACATCCCCCTGTAACGAACAAGCAGCGAGGAGCCGGCGTGTTCGAAACCGACGACGGACGGAAGATCGACGTCCCCGAGGGACTGACCCTCGAGGAGGAGCGCGCCGTGCTGATGGCGCTCGAACGCTACTTCGTCGCCGAGAACCCGAAGCCGGCCCCCTGGGTGCTGCAAGGACGGATCGAAGCGACCGGGTTCGGCGCGCTGCAGGTGCGGCGGTTCGCGCGCGAGCCATGGCACGGGCAGTGGGTGGAGTTCGCGCGCAAGGGCGTGCCGCCGATGCACGGGCGGAGCGACGTTCGGTGACGCATCCCTTGGTCGATCCGATCGATCCCGCGACGCTGCCCCGTGACGATCCGCGGCTCGATCAGCGGTGGCCGACGGCCGACCTCGATCGCGCCGCGGAGCTCGCGTCGACGTCCCTGGGATCCGGCTTCGAACTCGACGGCAGCTCCTACGACGGATAGCGGCGTGCCCGCGTCGATCACGCCGGGTGCGGTGACCCGCGACGAGGCGCTCGCCGCTTTCGCTCGCGAGGGCTGTTCGGAACCGCGCGCGTGGGGCAACGGTCCGGGAGATACGTACAGCCGTCACGATCACCCGCGCGCCAAGGTGCTGTTCTGCCTGGGGGGCTCGATCGTGTTCCACACCGATGAAGGCGATGTAGCGCTTGACGCGGGCGATCGCCTCGACCTGCCGGCCGGCACTGAGCACGCGGCGACGGTCGGACCGCTTGGGTGCGCGTGTGTGGAGGCGTGGGCGCGGTGAGGGTCGCCTTCCACGTCGACCAGTTGTGGTTCGCCGCTCCCGGCGGCATCGGGACCTATGTGTCGCGGCTGGCCACCGAGCTCCCCGCGGGCACGGCCGACGACGAGCTCGTGCCGTTCTCGGCATCGTGGGCGGGACGGCCGACGCCCGACGGCGTGCCGACCGCGACGCAGTCGGTCGGCATGCCGATCCGTGCGCTCTACCCGATGTGGGCATGGAGCCGGCGACCCTGCCTGCCGGCGCGGTTCGGCGATCTCGACGTGATCCACGCGACGAACCCTGCCGCGATCCCGCCGGCGCGAGCCGGCCAGGCGCTCGTCGTGACGATCCACGACCTCGCGTTCGAACGCTTCCCAGAGCTGTATCCGCCGCGATGGCTGCGGTTATACAAACGCGGGCTCGAGATCGCGTTACGCGAAGCCGACGCGGTGCTCACGCCCTCGCGCGACACGGCGGCGGCCGTCGCGGCGCGCGGCGTCGAGCGCGAGCGCATCCACGTGACGCCGCTGGCCGCCGACGCGCCGGCCGATGTTGGATCGGGGTCACCGTCGCCGTACGACGGCCCGTACGTCTTGTTCGTGGGAACGCTCGAACCGCGAAAGAACCTGCCGCGATTGGTCCGCGCGTTCCGGGCGGCGGTTCGCGACGCGTCGCTCCCCCATCAGCTGGTGCTGGCCGGGCCGACCGGGTGGCAGCAGGACCCGCTCGCGAACGAGCTCGCCGCCGACGGAGGGGGTCTGGTGCACGTGCCGGGCCGGGTCGCGGCCCATGAGCTCGACGCGCTGTATCGGGGCGCCGACGCCGTTGCGTACCCATCGCTCTACGAAGGGTTCGGCCTGCCGGTGCTCGAGGCGCTCGCCTACGGCAAGCCGACCTTGTCGTCGACGACCTCGGCGATCCCCGAGGTGGCGGACGATGCCGCAGTCCTGGTCGACCCCGAGGATGAGGACGCGATCGCGGGCGGCCTCGTGCGGATCCTCAGTGATGACGCGCTTCGTGCCGAACTCTCGGAGAAGGGTCCGAAGCGGGCCGCGTCGTTCTCCTGGGCGGCGACCGCCCGCGCTACCCTCGACGCATACCGCACCGCGATGGAACGGGTTCGACCATGAAGATCTCTGTGATCGCCACCGTGCTGAACGCCGACGACCACATCGGCGCGTTCCTCGCATCGATCGCGGCACAGGAGCGCGTGCCCGACGAGGTGATCGTCATCGACGGCGGGTCGACGGACGGGACGCTCCAACGCATTCGCGAGGCCGGTGACACGATCACGCTGATCGAGGAACCTGGCGCGAACATCGCTCGCGGCCGCAACCTCGCGATCGCCGCCGCATCGCACGACGCGATCGCGGTCGCCGACGCCGACTGCGCGTACGGCCCCGGGTGGCTGGCCGCATTGGTCGCACCGCTCGAGGACGGCGCCGACGTCGCGATGGGCTGGACGGAGCCGGTGATCGGCTCGCTGCTCGACGCGTGGGTCGCATCGCTCGGATTCCCGCTCGCCGCGACGGAGGTCGATGAGACGACGTTCATGCCGAGCGCGCGGAGCGTCGCGTTCCGGCGTGAAGCGATCGACGCCGTCGGCGGATACCCCGAGTGGCTCCCGATCGGCGAGGACATGTGGGTGAACCACAGGTGGCGGGAGCGCGGGTTCGCGATGCGGATGGCGCCCGGCGCCGTGGCGTCGTGGCACCCGCGTGGTTCGCTCGGCGACATCTGGACGCAGTACGTCCGGTACGCGCGCGGGGACGCTCAGGCCGGGATGTACCCCGAGCGCCACGCGCTTCGCTTCGCCGTGTACGGCGGGCTGCTCGCCGGGCTCGGGTCGCGCCGGACCTGGCCGAAGCTCCTCGCCACCGGCGGTGCGGTCGCGTACGCGCGTACCCCCGTCGCGAGAGCACACGCGCGCCTGACCGATCCACGCGACCGAGCGCTCGCCACCGTCGCGGTGCCCGCGCTCCTCGGGTTCACGGACATCGCGAAGATGTGCGGCTATGTGTTGGGCCTCGTGGACCGGCTCACCGGCCGCGTCCACCCTCAGTAAGTCGCGTCCACCCTCAGTAGGTGTAGAACCCGTCGCCGGTCTTGCGGCCGAGCTTGCCCTCGGCAACGAGCGACCGGAGGATCCCGGGCGCTTCGTACCGCGGCTCACCGAACGCTCGATGCAACACGTCGCCGATCGCCGCTACCGTGTCGAGCCCGATCAGGTCTGAGAGGCGCAAGGGGCCCATCGGGTGCGCAAGCCCCAGGTGGATCGCGGTGTCGATGTCCTCTTTCGTCGCGAACCCCCGCTCGTAGAGCCGGATCGCGTCGAACAGGTACGGGATCAACAACCGGTTCACGATGAACCCGGCCTCGTCGGAGGACCGGACGCATGTCTTCCCGAGGACCTCGGTGCCGAAGGCCTCGACGAGCGCGAACGTCTCTTCGCTCGTGGCGGCCGACGGCGTCAGCTCGATCAGCCCCATCACCGGCACCGGGTTGAAGAAGTGCATCCCGATCACGCGGTCGCGTCGGCCCGAGGCCTCGCCGAGCGACGAGATCGGGATCGAGGACGTGTTCGAGGCCAGTACGACCTCGTCGCGGATCGTCTCGCCGAGCCGTTGGAAGATCGCGCGCTTCGCCTCGGGGTCCTCCGTGGCGGCCTCGATCACCAGATCGGCGGCGATCAGTGCGCCCACGTCGTCGACCGCGTCGATGAGGTCGAGCGCGGCGTCATGATCCGCGGTTCCGAGTTTCCCCCTTGACACGGCGGTATCAAGTGACTGCTCGATCCGGGCGCGACCGGCCTCGATCAGCTCGGCGTTCCCCTCGGCGAAGGTGACCCGGAGCCCGGCGCGGGCACAGACCTCCACGATCCCCGAACCCATCAGGCCGCAGCCGACGACCCCGATATGCCGGACATCCTGCGCGTTCACGCGACCCTCCCCCTCGGAAGGTGCGTACGATAGACGAGATGTCGTCCCGGGGGTCCTCTCGGCCGTCGCTCGTGCTCGGCCTCGCCTTCGGCGGGGTGCTCCTCGGGCACACGGTCGCCTACCGCCTCCTGGTTCCCGACGCCCATAGCCGGGCGCTCGAGCTGGCGGCCTCCGGCCACGGCTACCTCAGCGGGGCGAACGCCCTCGGCCTCGTCGCAGCGATCATCGTGCTCGCCGCGCTGTTCCTCGGCGGGGTCATGCGGATGCACGACGCCGTCCCGCAGCACCTCGCCGCCCGGCTCATCGCGTTCCAGGTGGCCGCGTTCCTGGCTATGGAGGTGCTCGAGCGGCTCGCGTCCGGCGGCGGCACGCAACACCTCTCGTCCGTTCTGCTGGTCGGGTTGCCGGTCCAGGCTCTGATCGCGGTCCTGGTTGCGCTCGTCGCGCGGCTCCTCCTTCGGGTTGCGGCGGCGATCGCCGATCGGCTCGCGCCAACGCCCGGGTGGGCAGCCACCGCCGTCGCGCTGGTCGGCGCATCCGCCGAGTCGCGCCGGCACGACCGGGCCGGCTCACCGCCCGGCCGCGCTCCCCCGTCGTTCGTGGTCGCTGCGTAACACGAGGTCGCGCATCGCGCGCGGCCGGACCACGAACGAACGGAAGGAGCACATCCGATGCGACGTGTTCTGTTGATCTCCGCGCTCGCGGGCGCGTTCGTCCTGTTGGTGGCGGGACCCGCGCTCGCGCACGGGGAGTACGACCACGGCGATATCGCCATCGCAACCGGGTTCCAGACCGAGCCGGCCTACGTCGGCCAGCCGAACGCCGTCGAGCTCGAGATCACGAAGGGCGGCAAGCCCGTTACCGATGTGGGGCAAGGAGACCTGAAGGTCGGGGTGTCGTTCGGCGGACAGAGCACCGCCCTCAGTCTGCAGCCGAACTTCGAGATCGGCGAATGGGGAACGCCGGGCGACTACATCGCCTCGTTCATCCCCACGCAGCCCGGCACGTACACCTTCACCGTCGACGGCACCGTCGCCGGCGAACAGATCAAGTACTCGATGACGTCGGGTCCATCCACGTTCAGTCAGGTAGAGGACCCCGCACCGGCAATGTTCCCGCCGGTCGACGCGCCGACGACCACGGATCTGAACGCCAAACTCGACGCCGCGTCGACCCGCACCGACGCGTCGATCTCGTCGGCGCAGGCCGCCGCGAACTCGGCGAAGACGGTGGCGATCATCGCCGTCGTCATCGCGCTGATCGCGATCATCCTGGCCGTAGTCGGCTGGCGCCGGGCAAGGATCACCACCGCGTGAACCCGCTCCTGGCACACGGGAGCGGCGCCGACGAGTCGATGAGTCTCGTCATGCTCTTCGCCGGCATATGGGTGGGCTGGATCGGCTGGTCTCACCTGCGGGGAACGGGCTTTCCCCGTCTCCCGCAGTGGGGCGCATGGGGCTTGATCGGCGTCGCGACGACGCTGGTGATCACCGCCACGTTCGTCCCCAGGATGCTCATCGGGCCGGCGGTTCCAACAGCGGTCCCCGGGGCTCCGCGCCCGTCGTCGCCGGCCAAGCTGAGCTTCGTCGAGCCCAACGCGGACGCCAAGGAATCGGGCGACACCATGACCGTCCGGATGAACCTGCAGAACGCGACGCTGACGCCGCTGACGACGACGGTCATCACGCCCGACACGGGTCACATCCATTTGAGCCTGGACGGGACGTTGATCTCGATGAGCGGGGACACGCTGCAGGTGCTCGACCTGCGGAACGTCGCCTCGGGGCAGCACACGCTCACGGCGGACTTCGTCGCGGCCGACCACCTTCCGTTCGACCCGCCGGTGACGACGTCGGTCACGTTCGATCGGACATCGGGATGAAGCGCGCCGTTCGATCCGTGGTTGCCGCATCGATCGCGACACTCGCGTTCGTCGGTATGACGGGCGTCGCGCTCGCGCACGCCAACCTGCTGTCGTCCAACCCGGCCGGCGGATCCACGATGCAGACGCCACCGACGCAGATCGTCCTGAACTACTCCGAGGAACCGGACCCACAGCTCTCGCAGGTCGACCTGCTCAACAGCTCGGGCGCGACGGTTGCCACCGGCACGCCGACGCTCCAGGGCAAGACGACGCTGGTCGTGCCGATCACCGGCGACATGCCCGACGGCGTGTACACGGTGAGTTGGAGCGCCGTGTCTGTCGACGACGGACACACCACCACGGACTCGTTCTCGTTCGGCGTCGGCGTGAAGGCGCCGCCGACGGGGCCGGCGACGGCCGCACCGCCTCCGACCGCCTCGGGGCCGACCGTGCTTGCCGTGGCCGGAAAGGCGCTCTTGTACGCCGGCCTGATGCTCGTGGTTGCCGTCGCCATCGTCGGCGAGGGCGTCTTCGGGGGCGCGCCGAAGGCGCGCCCCCTGATCGCAGCCTGGGCCGGCCTCGCCGCCGTCGTGGGGTCGATCGGTCTGCTCCTGTCGCAGGAACAAGGCACACACGCCTCGATGCGCACGTTCCTCGCGTCGCAGGTCGCGCGAACCCCGATCGCGCTCGTCCTCATGTGTGTCGTCGCGGCCGTGTTCGCGTTCGTCGCCGCCCGACGGCCGGCTGCGTGGCTCGCTTGGGCCGCCGGGATCGCGGCGGTGATCGCGATGGCGCTGCGCGCCCACGGCGGACACGCGACGGCAACCTCCACGCCGGTGCTCAGCCAGGCGGAGCAATGGGTTCACATGATCGCCGGGGCCTGCTGGGCCGGCGGACTCGTGCTCCTGCTCCTGTTGATCCGCGAGCACCGAGCAGACCCTCCGGTGATGCAGGCACGGCGCTACTCCACGATCGCCCTAGCCGCGATCGCGGTCGTCGTCGCGACCGGGCTGCTTCGAAGCATCGCCGAGCTCGGTGGGATCGGGCAGCTCGTTCACATCTGGGACTCGTCGTACGGGCGCACGCTTGCGATCAAGGTCGCGGTCGTCCTCGTCGTGATCGGGCTCGGGGCCATCAACCGCTATCGGTCCGTCGGCCGGCTCGAGACCGACGCATCACCGCTCCTGCGCATCGCGGGCACCGAGATCGTCGCGGCGGTCGGGATCCTGCTGCTCACCGCGACGCTCACCAGCTATGCACCGCCGACCAGCACCGGCTCCCCGGGCCCGCAGACGCCGAGCGACGTCGTCGCCATCTCGGGGAGCGACGTGGCGACCACCGCCACCGTGGCCCTCACCGTCACGCCGGCGCAGCCGGGGCCGAACCTCTATCGGGCCACGGTGACGGCGTACGGCACCGACACGCCCGTGCAGGCCGACGCGTTGACGCTGCAGCTCAACTCCGTCACCCAGCCGAACCTCCCGGGCACCTCCGTGACGTTCAAGCCCGACGGCAGCGGCGGCTGGGTAGCGAACTCGCTCGACCCCGCGACGCCCGGCACGTTCGCGATGCAGGCGCAGATCCGAACTGGCGACACGGTGACCGAGGTGCCGCTCACGCTCATCACGCGCTCGACGGCGACCATCTCGGCCGGGATCGCGCCAGACGAGACCGTCGCGAACGCCGCGTTCCCCGACGGCGTCCGCCTGCAGGGGACCTCTTCGCCGGGGACCCCGACCCAGATCCACCTGACGGCGTTCGCGTCGAACGGCACGGAGCTGCCGCTGTCCGATCTCGAGCTCGCCGCCAGCCCAGCGACGGGTCCGCCGATCCACCTCCAGGATCAGCGGTTCTCGGCCGGGCACTTCACGGCGAGCCCGACGCTCACGCCCGGGACGTGGACGATCGACGCCGTCGCGACGACGAAGGACGGGCAGGCGTATCAGCTCACGTGGCAGACGGAGGTCACGCCGTGATCAGTGGTTGCAGACGTCGTTCAGGACCGGGTACGGGTTGACCGCGCTCGTGCCCGGGATCGTCACATAGCCGTAGAAGCTCGCCGGCCAGTTCGCCGGCGGTCCGCCGATGGGGTGCCACTCGAAGTGATCGTGCGGCGTGGGCTTCGCGTCGCCGGTGTCGCCGACGTAGCCGATGACGTCGCCGGCCTTGACCGGTCCGTTCGACTTCGCGGAGTACCCCTGGAGGTGCGCGTTGTAGACGTAGCTCCCGTCCGGTGCGTACACGTACTCGCCGTTGCCGCCCAGCGTGTTGTACGTCGGCTTCGCGATCCCATCGAACGGCGCGCGGATCTTGGTGCTGAAGTCGGCCAGGATGTCGTCGCCCGCATGCAGGTGGAAGCTACCCGTGTAGCGCGGCGCGCCGAAGCCATCGCCGAACGCGCGCGGCGGATCGACCGGGCACACCTTCAATGGGTTGACGAACCCGGCCGGCAACTGCACGTCGGGTGCAGGCGGCGACACCGTCGACTGCGCCTGCTGCTCCAGGTAGTTCTGGCGCTGCTTGTTCATGGTCTTGTACTGCTGCAGCGTGCGCTGCGCCGACGCGACCGCTGCATCACGAAGCTGACTGATCGAGGAGAGACTGTTCAAGATCTGGTTGCGCAACGCGGTCTGCTGATCCACCTGGTCCTGCTGCTTCGCCAGCAGATCCTCGAGCGCCTTCTGCTCGATCTCGAGCACGACCTTGAGGTTCGACGCCTGCTGCGCGAGCGTGGCGTCGGCCTGGGTGACTGCGTCGACGAACACCATCCGATCGGAGAGGTCACCCATCGACGTCGCGCCGAGGAAGATCTCGAGGTCGGAGGCCGGCCCGGCGATGAACGCCTGGGCCGCGCGCTCCTCCAGGCGCGATCGGATCCGGTCGTAGCGCGCCTGGGCGTCGGCGATGCGAGCCTTCGTCTCGGCGATCTGCGATTCGATCTCGGCGAGTTGCGCCTGGAGCCGGTCGAGCTTCTCGACGGCGGCGTTCAGCTGGATCTGGATCGACTCGATCTGGGAGCGGTACTGCCGGATCTGCGCTTCGGCGGCGAGGTAGGCGGCGTGCGCGCTCTTCACCTGGTTCTTCGTGGGAGCGGGGCTCGAGGCGCCTGCGATGGGCACCGAGACGAGCAGGGCGACGATCGCAGCAGCTAGGGCCAGCAGCCGCGGGCCGACGGGGAAGGTTCGGTCCGATCTGGTCATGGGGGAACGCCTCACCGTACAGACATCGGCGGTCACCGACGCCAGGTGAAAGGGAGAGTTAGCCTCCCTTGCGCCTCAAGGCGTTGCAATCACCCGAAGGTCTTCGATCAGGTCCGGCTCGGCCAGTGCCTGCCGCCACTCGTTGCGCTCCAACGACTTCCGAGCTTCCTCGATCGCCCTCTCACCGCCGGCGGCCTCGGGGCCGAACAGGGACCCCGTCCACCACACCGCCGCGGCCCGGCGATTGGGCTGCTGCCGCTCCCCCGTCTCGGCCGCAAGCAGTGCGAGGGAACGGGTCCGGGCGCCAGGCCGGTCGCCCTCGGCGAGGTCCGTGACCACCTCCGCGTAGAGGAGCGCCGTGGATCCGCCCTGCTCGCTCTCGGCCGTGCGGGCGATCGGGTCGGCCAGCACGGAGCGGGCGCCGGCGACGTCGCCCTGCATCGCGAGTGTCCGGGCGAGCTCGGAGGCCGTCCAGGTGACCAGGGCGCGCTCGTTCAGATCGCGGCACAGGACGAACGCCTCGCGGAGGTCGAGCTCGGCCGCATCGAGACGCCCGGCCACGCGGTGCGCGGTGCCCCGGTCGCCGAGCACGCTCGCGAGCTCCCACCGGGCGCCGAGCTCGCGCAGGATCCGCACCGCGGTGTCGGCGTGCGAGATCGCGTCGTCGAGCTCGAGCATCCGGCACGAGGCCGCGCTCACGAGCTGATGCGCGATCGCGGCGGAGAACTGCTGGCCGCTCGCCTCCGCGGTGGCGAGCGCGTCGTTCGCGATCTTCAGCACGTCTGCCTCGCTCCCGCGCGGCGACGTCACGCCGGCGAGCCCGACCAACGCACGCACCTCGGCCCAGGCGTCGGGCGTCTCGCCGGAGCGCGAGACGTCGAGCGCTTCCTGGAACAGTGCCTCGGCGTCGTCCAGCCGGCTGCGCCAATAGGGCACCCAGCCCGCCATCAGCAACGTTCGCGCGAGCACGCGCGGATCGCCGAGCCGGCGGGCGGCCGCGAGCGACCGCTCGAACAAGCCGGCGGCGAGGGCATCGTCGCCGCGGATCGTCAGCGTGATGTCGGCGAGGAACCGCGCGGCGTGCGCCGTCACGCGGTCGTCGCCCTCCGCGAGCGCCATGGCCTTGCGGAACCGCGCCTCAGCCTCGTCGAAATCACCGAGCCAGTAGCGTGCCTCGCCGAGCATGCTCACGATCCATGATTCGCGCACACCCCAGCCGCTCTCGGGCCCGGCGAGCGCAAGCGCGCGCTCGTAGAGATCGACGGCGGCGCGGGATTCGATACGCCGCCGGGCGGCGTCGCCCGCGCGCGTCAACGCGTCGACCGCGCGGTCCGGGATCGACCGGTCGTCCGGGCTCAGGTCGAGCGACGCGCGCGCGGCGAGCTCGAGATGGAACGCGATCGTCCGAGGGTATCGCTCCATCAGCTCCGGCTCCGACAACCGGTCGGCGACCCGCAGGTGTAGGCGGCGCCGTTCGCGCTTGGCGAGTGTGTCGTACGCGACGTCGCGGATCACGTCGCTGCGGAACCGCCATACCCCGGGATGCTCTTCGTCGGGCAGGAGCAACTCTTCGTTCTGCGCTTCTTCGAGCAGCTCCGGCGTGGGGTCGGCGATCAACGACAGCTCGTCGGTGTCGAACCGGCCGCGCGGGAACACCGATGCTCGCCGGACGAGCTCGCGCGCAGGCGGCGACAACTGATCGATACGGGCGGCGACGACCGCCTGAACGGTCGCCGGCAGCGCCAACCCTGCGGCGTCGCCGAACCCGGTATGCCGCGCGGTGCCGTCCTCGTGGTGCAGCATCCCCGTGATCTCGATGATGAACAGCGGGTTCCCACCGGCGTGCTCGGCCACCCGCCCGGCGTCGGCACGCTCGAGGCCACCGGCATCCATGGCGAGCCGGGTCGCGTGATCCGGCGAGAGCTGCTCCACCCAGAGCGTCACCGCGTCAGGCAGGCCGCCCGCCCAGTTCGACCGGTCCTCGAGGAACTCCCAGCGCGCGACGCACAGGACCAATAACGGAACCTTGCGCGCCTCCTTCACCAGCTGCTCGATAAGGTCGAGCAACAGCGGGTCTGCCTGATGCAGATCCTCGAACACCAGTACGACCGGGCCGCTGCGCGCGAGCCCCGTGAGCATCGCGAGCACCCCCTGGCGGACCTCGGCGAGCTGATAGCGGCTGTCGTCTTCACCGTCGACATGCAGCCCGAGCGCGATGCCGAGCCGGTGTGCTGCCGTTTCCACCTCGCTGGAGTCGACCCACTCCGAGACGGCGAGGCGCAGACGCTCCTCGATATCCGCGGCGGGCTCGGCGCCGTCGTCGCCGAGCTGACGATGCAGCATCTGCGCGACGGGCCAGAACTCCACGTCTTCCTCGAACGGGCTCGAGCGGCCGGCGAGCACCTTCGTGCCCTCGGGCAGGCCGGCGAGGAACTCCGTGACGACGCGCGACTTCCCGATCCCCGGCTCGCCGAGCAGCGTCACGAGGTGCGCCCGTTCGCGCGAAGCCGCACGATCGAACACGTCGTTCAAGAGCGAGAGCTCGCGGCGGCGGTTGACGAACGCGATCCGCCGCCGGTCGACGATCCGCCGGCGCAGACCGACCACCGGCCACGCGGTGATCGCGCGCTCGAACCCCTTGGCCTCGATCGTGCGCGGCTCGCCGAAGTCGACGGCATCGCGTGCGAGCTGCCTCGTCGAGGAGCCCGCCAGGATCTCGCCCGGCGCCGCGGCTTGTTGCAGGCGCGCGCCGAGGTTCACCTCTGCGCCGATCACGATCGTGCGGTCCTCGGCGGTGCCCACCGCGACCTGGCCGGTCCGCACGCCGATCCGCACCTCGAGCGGCATCCGCAACCCGAGGTCGTCGCACAGGTCTGCCGCTCGCTCGCGGATGTCGAGCGCCGCACGGATCGCGCGTACCGCGTCGTCGTCGCGTCCCGACGGGATCCCGAAGACGACGAGCACCGCGTCGCCGATGAAGCGCTCCGCGACCCCGCCGTACCACGCGGCCTCCTCGGCCACCATCCCGTGGAAGGCCGCCAAGATCTCGCGGAACCGTTCGGGGTCGACCTGCGACGCGAGCTCGGTCGACCCGGTCATATCGACGAAGACGACCGAGACCATCCGGCGCTCCGACGCCGCCGGCACCGCAACCGGCGCGCCGCAGTTCGGACAGAAGTTAGCGCCGGGCGGCAGCGGCCGCCCGCACCGCGGGCACGGCTCAGCGGCCACCGGCGTACTCGATGATCTGCACGGGGTTGCCGTCGGGATCGCGGAAGGTCGCGAACCGGGCGTACCCCTCGACCTCGCCGACATAGGCGTCGAACACCGCGCCGCGCTGCTCGAGCGTCCAGCGCATCTCGTCGAGGTCGTTGACCCGCAGCACCACGGTGCCGCTCGTCGGCGGCTGGTCGTCGGTCCCGTGCAGCGCGATCTTCACCGGACCGCCGTCGAGCTCGGCCCACTCGTCCCCGTCGCGACGCAGCAGCTCCAGGCCCACGACATCGGTGTAGAACGCAAGCGCCCGCCCCATGTCGCGGGTCCAGTAGTAGACGTGGTCGACGATCACGCCCCGATGCTACCGGGGAGGACCGTCAGCTCTGGCCGAGGATCTTGGCCTTCTGCGCCTGGAACTCCTCCTCGGTGAGGACCCCGTCGGCGCGGAGCTTCGCGAGCCGTTCGAGCTCGGTGGTCGCACTGGGCGCCGCGGGCGGGACCGCGGGTGCGGGCGGCGGCGGAGCAGCGGCCTGAGCTGCCTGGTCGCCCTGGTACATACGCTTCTTGTTCATCTCGCCCTGGTGGTAGATCGTCTTCTGGACCTCTTCGGGGTGACGGATGTCGTCGAAGGAGTTGGTCCCGAACTCGGAGGCCGACGAGATGCGGAGCGTGCCGGCGCCCACGATCCGATCGAAGATGCCCTGCGCGAAACGCACGTCGTTGATCGCCTCGAGCGGGATCTCCATCGAGCGCTTCGCGATCCAGCCCTGCCGGTGGATCACGCGCTCGCTCGTGACCGCGAAGTTCGATGTCAGCCAGCGGATCAGCCGGGGCACCGGGTAGACGAGCATCGCGGCGATCCAGATCGCCGGCCACAGCCACCACGGGCCGCCGAGCCCGTTGGCGAGGAACCCGGCCGCGACCGTGACGACGATCGTGTACAGCGCCGGCAGGAAGAGCTGAATGGGGTGCGGCCGGAGGTCGAGGATGAGAGCCTCGCCTTCGATCAGCAGGTTCCTGGGGAACGGCATGGCGGGACGCTATCGCGGCGTTCCGAGCCCGGCAATCCGGCTCAGACCGACGGCCGGAGGTGCTCGACGTCGCCGAACGCGACGCGCGCCTCGCCGGTGTCGGTGGACAGCTGCAGCGAGCCGAAATCGTCGATGCCGACCGCCCGTCCGGTCGTCTCCTTGCCGTCGAGCGTGCGCGCCCGCACGACCTGACCGATCGTCGAGGACACCGGGAGCCATGCGTGACGCACACGCTCCGGCAACGACGCGTCAGCCGTGCGATAGACCGACGAGAACTGCTTGAGGAACGCGATCAGCAGCTCGCGCTGACCCGTACGGTCGCCGATCGCGCCGGCCCCCTCGATGTCCTTCGGCGCCTCGAGGTTGACCCCAACGCCGACCACGACGTAGCGCAGGTCGCCGTTCTCGACGCCCGACTCCAGCAGGATGCCGCCGACCTTCGCGCCGTCGAGCAGGATGTCGTTGGGCCACTTGCACGACACCCGGCGTCCGGTGACATCGCGGATCGCGTCGGCCATGCACGCGCCCGCGAGCAGCGACAGCAGGCCGGCGCGCGACGGCGGGATCGACGGACGGAGCACCAGCGAGAACAGGAGCGCCCGGTCGGGCACGTCGATCCAGGTGCGGCCGACGCGGCCGTGGCCTTCGGTCTGGTGCCCAGCAGATACCAGCGTCCATTCGGGACTGTCCTCGCCAGCCAGGGCAACCGCCAGCGCGTTTGTCGACCCGGTAACCTCCTCCGCACGCACGGGCGCCGCGATCGGGATCGCACCTAGGGCAGCCCGCAGGTCGTCGTCGGTCAGCACGTGGTCACCGAGTGGCGCCGGGCTCTCATGGAAGGCACGATACGCGAGTGACGAAGCAGAAGCTCCTGATCGCGAACCGCGGGGAGATCGCCGTCCGGATCATCCGCACGTGCCGCGAGATGGGGATCACGTCCGTCGCGATCTACTCCGACGCCGACCGGGACGCCCTGCACGTCGACCTCGCGGACGAGTCCTACCGCGTTGGACCTGCGCTCGCCAGCGACTCCTACCTGTCTATCGGCGCGATCCTCGAGGCCGCACGCAAGGCCAAGGCGACGCTCGTGCACCCCGGCTACGGGTTCCTTGCTGAGCGAGCGCACTTCGCGCAGGCGGTCGACGAGGCGGGGTTCACGTTCGTCGGGCCGTCCGCGACCGCGATCGAGCAGATGGGCGACAAGGCGGCCGCGCGGCGGATCGCCGACGCCGCCGGCATGCCGATCGTGCCCGGGACACGCGACCCCGTCGACATCGACGCCGCGAAGAAGGAGGCGCCGCGCGTCGGCTACCCCCTGTTGGTGAAGGCCGCGTTCGGCGGCGGCGGCAAGGGGATGCACGTCGTCCGAGATCCGAAACACCTCGAGGATTCGCTGAAACGCGCGGCGCGTGAGGCGCAGTCGTACTTCGGCCGGCCCGAGGTGTTCCTCGAGCGGTACGTCGACCGCGCGCACCACATCGAGGCGCAGGTGATCGCCGACACGCACGGCGAGGTCGTGTTCCTCGGCGAGCGCGATTGCTCGGTGCAGCGGCGCCACCAGAAGCTGATCGAGGAGACGCCGTCGCCCTTGGTGGACGACGCCCTGCGCGAGCGGTTCTCTGAGGCGGCGACGTCGCTCGTCCGCGAGGCCAGCTACATCAACGCCGGCACGATCGAGTGCATCCTCGACGAGGAGGGCTCGTTCTACTTCCTGGAGATGAACACGCGGCTCCAGGTGGAGCACACAGTCACCGAGATGGTGACCGGGCTCGACATCGTCGCGCTGCAGATCGACGTCGCGCTCGGCGGGTCGCTCGCCGGGCTCGAGGTCGCGCCGCGCGGCCACGCGATCCAATGCCGGATCAACGCCGAGGACCCCGGCCGGAACTTCCTGCCCGGGCCCGGGCGGATCACGCGGTACGTCGAGCCCGGCGGTCCGTTCGTGCGGGTGGACTCAGGCGTGACCGAGGGCCGCGAGGTCCCCGGCGACTACGACTCGATGTTCGCGAAGTTGATCGTGGCCGGCGCCGACCGGGAGCAGGCGCGCCACCGGATGCTCCGCGCGCTCGGCGAGTACACGGTCGAAGGGGTTCCGACGACGATCCCGGTGCACCAGTGGATCCTCGAGACCGAGGCGTTCCGCGATTCGACGCACACGACGACCTGGCTCGAGAAGGCGTTAGCCGACGCGCATCTCCCCGCGCAAGGGGACCTCTCGCAGGGAGGCGGCGGTCGTGCGACCCGCCCTCAGGACATCCTGGTTGAGGTCGACGGTCGCAGGATCCCGGTGCGCATCTTCGACGAGCGGCGCGAAGCGGCCCCGAAGGCGCCGGCCGGCCACGGCGGGCACGGCGGCGAACACGTCCACGGCGAGATCCGCGCCCCGATGCAGGGCACGATCGTGAAGGTGCTGGTCGAGAAGGGCCAGGCGATCCGTGCTGGCGAGGTCGTCTGCATCCTCGAAGCGATGAAGATGGAGAACCACATCGCCTCGACGCGCGAGGGCGAGATCACCGACCTGCCGATCCGACCCGGCCAGGTGGTCGAGACCGGCGCCTTGCTCGCCGTGATCGACTAAGTCCGAACGACCGGAGTTCCGCCGCCGCGATCCTTCCGGTCGAGGCGTGGCTCGTTCCGTCTTGACGCGAAAGGGCCGGCGGCTCTCGCCGCCGGCCCTGACACCCGGATCTCAGTTGGTACCGACCTTGAGCGAGACGACCGCAAGGTGGTAGCCGTGGCTGCCGTCGCCCCAGGCGTACACCTGGTACGCCACGCCTGCGTCGAGCTTGAGCACCCGCGGGCCGATGACCGGCGCGTAGTGGCCGGGCAGAGACACCCATGCCGCGTAGACGCCCTTCTTGACCTGCAGCGCCGCGCGGTCACCGAACGTGAACCTCTTGCCGCCGACGAGCTTGGCTCCGTTGGCCCACACGTTCACGGCAGGGGCATCCGCCGTGTGGCGCACCGCGAGTCGCCCGTGGTGAGACTTCGTCGGCTTGACGTTGTTCGTGAACAGCAGCAGCCGCGGGTTGCCCTTAGCGTTCAGGGCGGCGACGGCGGTGTAGTCCTTGCCTGCCTTGAGCGTCGTCGTCACGACGAGGATCCCGGCGGTCGAGCACGTGGTGTCGCTCTTCGCCACGATCTTGAACGTGTGGCTGGTGGCCGCCAGGCTGACGTTCTTCACCACATCGCCGGGCGCGAAGTTGGGGATCGCGTTCGTGCCGTCGACGCAGACGTTCACGGTGACCCCGGGGATCCCGTGCACGACGTTCAACCTCGCCTTCCCTGCCGCAACCGCCGGCCCGCCGCCGGTCAGCAGGCCCATTGCGAGCGCTGCAACAAGCCCCAGTCCGAGGAGCCTCTTCCGCATCGCCTTTCTCCTTCCGTCCCGGATCCGTCTTGGATCGCGCTGGAGAGGACCGTAAGGTGCGATCCATACCCTCGACAATCCTTAGACACGATTTGCATAGGTTTTTGCGGTAGCACACGCCAACTATGCTCCCGCAACTGCTCCTATCCTGTGCATATGGCCGGTCATACAGCGCCAAGACGGGGGTCTTCGATATCGGCAGTGTCGGCTGACCTCGGCATCCCGGTGCCGACCATCCGGTCGTGGGAGCGGCGCTACGACTTCCCGTCTCCCCCGCGCACGGACGGACATCATCGCCGGTACACGCGGGTCGAAGTCGCGCAGCTCCGCGCCGTGCGCGACCGCATCGTCCGCGGAGACCGAACGCGGACGGCGATAGATGCGGTGCGCGAGCTGGATCTCGAAGCTCCGTCACCCCTTCAGGGCGCGGTCAACGCGTTCGTCGATGCGGCGAACGCGATCGACATCCCGACGATCGACAGAGGGCTCCGTGAGCACGAGGCTGCGATCGGCGGCGTTCGGACGACGACCGAGTTGGCGCTTCCGGCCATGCGGGCGATCGGCACTCATTGGCGCGCGGGCGAGCTCGACGTGGCGGCCGAGCACGCCGCGACGTCGGCGGTCCGGCGTTGGCTCGCGCATCTGCTCGATGGCGCACCACCATCGACCCGCCCGCTGGTCGTACTCGCATGCGCTCATGGGGAGCGCCACACACTCGGACTCGAGGCGTTCTCGTCGCTGCTCGCGCTTCGAGGTTTCGCGACGCGCATGCTCGGCGCCGACACGCCGGAGGAGGCCGTGCTGGCGGCGGTGCGAACCACGCGCGCCCGCGCGGTGATCATCGCGGCGCATCGAACGACCGCGCGTCGCGCGGCCATCAGGACGCTCCAGGCCGTCGACGGATCGCGAGAGGTGCATGTCCTGTACGCCGGCGATGCGTTCGCAACCACGCGCGCGCGCCACGCCGTGCCGGGGCGCTACCTGGGTGAGGACCTGATGACGGCCGTTGCGATCGTCGAGGCCGCCATCGGCTGAACGCGGTCAGCTACCCGGCGCGCCCCACGGCTCTCGGCCTGTCATCCGGAACCCGGAGTCGTGGATCTTGTACCGGGCGTTCACCGAGATCAGCAGCGGCGTCATCTGCTCGGCGATCCGAGCCATCTGCAACCCGCCCAGATCGACCCAGCGCATCCCATCGATGTCGTCGGCGAGGGCACCGATCGTCGCCTTCGCCTCGGCGTCCTCCCCCATCACGAACGTGTCGGAGTCGACGGGCTTATCCAGCGCACGCAAGACGCCGGCGCTCACCGTGTGGAACCCGGCGACGAGCCGAGTGCCGCGCGGCAACAGCGTTCGGACGAACTCGGCGGCGGAGCCGTGCCAGGGGTGGAGCGAGTGCGAGGCGCGGCCGCCCACGGAGGCCATCAACGGGCTCGTGCAGTCGCAGATGACCGTCTCGGGCCTGATCGACGAGGCGATCGACTCGTAGATCGCGGCCGCGCCCTCGAAGGGCACGGTCACGACCACGACGGGCGCGGCCGCGGCTGCCGCCGGGTTCTCGGCGCCGTCCACCTTGGCGTCAGCGCCCAGGATGCCCTTCGCTTCGTCCGCCTTGGCTTCCGCGCGCCCGGCATCGCGGGAGCCGATCGTGATGTGATGCCCGGCCTTCGCGAGGCGCAGCGTCAGGCCGAACCCCTCCGCGCCGGTCCCACCGATGATCGCGACGTCCATACGCGCGAGCCTAGCCGGTAGCCTCCCGCATCGTGACCTCGGTGACCGCGGTGATCGAGCTGCTGGTCGGCGCGGCGTGCATCGCGATCGCGCTGCCGTGCTGGCGCCAGGGCTCCACGGTGTTTCGCGTGATGAGCGTGATCCTGGCCGTCGCCGGCATCACCGCGGTGGTCAACGCGGCCCTGACGCTGGTCCGCTGAACGCTCAGTACGACGGCCGATACTCGCCGAACGCGTCGCGGAGCACGTCGGACACCTCGCCGAGGGTCGCGCGGACCTTCAGCGCCTCGCGCATCGGCGGCAACAGGTTGCCGGTTCCGTCGGCGGCCGTCCGCACATCGCCCAAAGCAGTGTCGACGGCAGCCTGATCGCGAGAGGCACGGAGATCCCGCACCCGCGCAACCTGCGCCGCCACCTCGTCCTCACCGATCCTTTGGAGCTCGGGTTCCCGATCCTCGTCGGCCTGGAACCGGTTCACGCCGACGACGATCCGGTCGCCTCGCTCGATCGCCTGCTGGATCCGGAACGCCGACTCGTGGATCTCGTCTTGGTAGAAGCCCTGCTCGATCGCAGCCACCGCCCCGCCCAGCCCGTCCACCTTCTCGATGTAGGCCGTGGCAAGCCGTTCGAGCTCGTCGGTCAGGGATTCGACGTAGAACGATCCCGCCACCGGATCGACAACCTCCCCAACCCCGCTCTCGAACCCGATCACCTGCTGGGTTCGCAACGCGATCTTCGCCGATGCCTCGGTCGGCAAGGCGAGGGCCTCGTCGTAGGAGTTCGTGTGCAACGACTGCGTGCCACCGAGCACGGCCGATAGGGCCTCGAGCGTCGTCCGCACGATGTTGTTCTCCGGCTGCTGCGCCGTGAGCGTCGCGCCACCGGTCTGCGTGTGGAACCGCAACATCAGCGAGTGCTCATCCTTCGCGCCGAACCGCTCGCGCATGATCCGCGCCCACAGCCGCCGCGCCGCGCGGAACTTCGCGATCTCCTCGAAGAAGTGCTGATGGCACGCGAAGAAGAACGACAGCCGTGGCGCGAAATCGTCGACCGCGAGCCCGGCGTCCAGCGCCGCCTGCACGTACGCGATCCCGTCGGCGAGCGTGAACGCGATCTCCTGCGCGGCGGTCGCGCCGGCCTCGCGCATGTGGTAGCCGCTGATCGAGATCGTGTTCCACTTGGGGATCCGCTCGTTGCAGTACGCGAACAGATCCGTGATCAACCGCATCGATGGTGCGGGCGGGTAGATGTAGGTCCCACGGGCCGCGTACTCCTTGAGGATGTCGTTCTGCACGGTGCCCGACAGCTTCCCGGGCCCGATCCCCTGTTCCTCCGCGACGAGCTCGTAGAGCAGCAGCAGGATCGGCGCGGTGGCGTTGATCGTCATCGATGTCGAGACGCCGTCGAGCGGGATCTCCGCGAACAGCCGGCGCATGTCCTCGACCGAGTCGATCGCGACGCCGGTCCTGCCGACCTCCCCTTCCGCTCGTGGATGGTCGGAGTCGAACCCCATCTGGGTCGGCAGGTCGAACGCGGTCGACAGGCCCGTCTGCCCGTGGTCGAGGAGGTACCGGAACCGGCGGTTGGTGTCGTCGGCGGTCCCCATGCCGGCGTACTGGCGCATCGTCCACAACCGGCTGCGATACATCGTCGGATAGGGCCCGCGCGTGAACGGGAACGCGCCCGGTTCGCCCAACTGCGCGTCCGGATCGAAGTCCGGATCCCGGTCGTAGACGGGCTGCAGTTCGATCCCGGAATCGGTCGCGAAGCGGTCATCGGTCACCGGTCGAGCCTAGCCGTTGGTCGCGCGAGCCGGCCCGAGTAGGGTGCGCCCATGGACATCGTGAACCCGCAGGTCGAGGAGTACATGGCGTCGCTGCAGGCTCGGCACGACGAGCCGGTCTTGCTCGAGATGGAGCAGGAAGGGCGCGAACGCAACTTCCCGATCGTGGGACGCAACGTCGGCGTGACGCTCGAGGTCCTGGCGCGGTCGATCAACGCGCGCCGCGTGATGGAGCTCGGCAGCGGCTTCGGCTACAGCGCCTACTGGTTCGCGCGAGCGGTCGGCGCCGACGGCGAGGTGCACTGCACCGACGGCGACCCGGACAACGCCGCGAAGGCCGAGGACTACCTGACACGCGCCGGCCTCTGGGGCCGGATCACGTATCACGTCGGCGACGCGGTCGAGCAGATGGCGACCGTCGCAGGCGAGTTCGACATCGTCTACGACGACATCGACAAGCACGGGTATCCAGACGCGTGGCGCGCCGGCCGCGAGCGGATCCGCGTCGGCGGGCTCTATATCTGCGACAACGTGCTCTGGTCGGGCCGGGTTGTCGAGCCCGAACCCGACCGGAACACGAGCGCGATCCTCGAGCACAACCAGCTGATCGCCGACGACGACCGATTCATCAACACCATCGTGCCGACCCGCGACGGCGTGTACGTCGCCCTCAGGGTCAGCTAGCAGACGTTCGTCGACGTCAGCTGCCAGCCATCGCGCGCAGCGCGGCCACGTCCCCGGACGCCAGCAGCGTCTCGCCGGCGCCGGGCTCGCGCACCGTGGCCGCGATCTGTTCGACGATGCGGAGCCCCGGTTCGGCGGAGGCGCTCACGTCGTCGTCGCGACCCGCTGCGGAAAGAACCTGCGCCTGGACCGAGCGCGCCCGCCACAGTGGCTCCGGACCACCGATCTCGCCCCCAACGTCGAGGGCAGCCGATGCCGCAGCCTGTGCTTCGTCGTGCCGGCCGAGCGCGCTCAACGCGAGCGCCCTGCCTCGGTGGGCCTTGGTGACGTAGCGCGTCGTGCCGGTCCGGACGGCCTGGTCGAGACAGTGGTCGGCGTATCCGAGCGCGCGCGCCGGATCGCCGAGGGCGCAGTAGGACTGCGACAAGCCAATCGTCAGGTGCATCGTGTATCGCCACTTCATCCATTCGCCGGGGTCGGTGTCGGCCGCGAACGCCGCCTCGAGCTCCTCGAACATCGCGAGGGCCGCGGCTGCGTCGTCGCGTCCGAGCATGCAATCCGCGACGTTCAGCTGGGCGTTGCGGAGCGTCTCGCGATCGCCGAACGCGAGCCCCAGCTCGATCGCGTCCTCGTTGTGACGCGCCCCCCGTTCGAAGTCGCAGAGTTCGATGTAGATGCGGCCGAGCGTGTTCTCCGCGCGGCAGAGCCAGAATCCCTTGTCGCCGAGCCGTCGGCACAGCGCCACGTTCTTCCGCGCGGCGTCGAAGGCCTGGTCGTAGCGGCCCAGCGCCGTCGTCGTCAGCGCGACGTCGAAGTAGACCCACTGAAGCACCTGCGCGATCTGCGCCTCCTCGGCGAGTCGGAGCGCCTCGTCGAGCCGGGCGGCCGACTCCGTCTCCCGCGACTGCATGTGGTGCAGCTCCCCGGAGAGATCGAGTCCGAAGATCCGCACGAACGGGTCGGTCGCGAGGCTCGCTGCGGCCTCGAGCTCGGGGATCTGACGGTACGGTTCGTCGAGGTCGCCCTGGCATACGCGATTGAACAGGATCGAGATCAACGTCAGCGCTCTCAGATCTGGATCGCCGGTCTCGGCGGCGATCGTGCTCGCGCGCGTTGCGGTCTCGGCGCCCGCGGCGAGCTCGTGCGCGTAGATCTGCGCAACCGAGACGAGCGCGAGTGCGAACCCCCGCGTGATGTCGTCCCCCGCTCGCTCGGCGGTGTCGGCCATCGCTTGATAGGCATCGATCGCAGGCTTCCATTCGTTGCGAAGCTCGAAGCTCTGGCCGCGCAGCTGGTGCAAGTGCGCCACGAGAGAGAGGTCGGCGACTCCAGTTCGATCGACGGCGGCGAGCGCGCGATCCGCGTATGCGACGACCTGGCCGAGCGCGAACCCGTCCATCGCCTTGTCGGCGGCGGCGGCGAGATACGGCACCGCATCGTCCCACCGCTCCGCGCGCTCGTAGTGATAGGCGAGCATCTCGACCACCTCGGCCGGACGGTCCGCGTAGAGCTCCTTGATCGCATCGCCCACCGCGCCGTGCAACGAACGCCGTCGTTCGAGCAGGAGACTCTCGTACGCCACCTCATGTGTGAGCGCGTGCTTGAACATGAAGACGAGCTCGGGATAGAGCGAGCGCTCGAAGATCAGCTGCACGGCCTTGAGCTGACGCACGGCACCCTCGGTGAGCGCGCGACCCTCCGTTCGCTCGAGGAGCCGCGACGTGAACTCGCGACCGATCACCGAGGCCGTCTGCAACGCGCGTCGCGGCTCGTCACTCAGTCGGTCCAGTCGGGCCATGATCACGTCCTGCACGGTGTCCGGGACGCGAATCTCGTCGATCGGTCGACCGAGTGACAAGCCGTCGTCGCCGGCGAGCAGGTCCCCCGACTCCACGAGAGACTTCGTGACTTCCTCGATGAAGAAGGGGTTGCCCTCGGCCTTGCGGTAGATCTCCTCGGCGATCGCGGGCGGCAGCGTCTGCGCGCCGGAAGCACCCCCGGCAACCAGGGCGGTATCGGTGGCGGACAGCGGCTCGAGGACGAGCCGCCGATAGAAGGGCCGCTCGCCAAGCGGCGAGTCCCAATCCGGCCGATGCGTGAGCAACACGAGCAGCCGCTCGTTCGGCACGGCGTCGGCGACGAACGACAACAGCTCCACCGATGGCGGATCGATCCAGTGGAGGTCCTCGATCACGAGCACGGCGGGGCGATCGCGAACCCCCGCAAGGAGGACATCGCGGAACGCCTCGAACACCCGCGGCTTGCGGAGCATCGGATCCTCGTCCAGCACCGACGCATCGCCGGGATCCACGGACAACAGGAACCGGAGGTACGGCAGGTTCGCCGAGTCTCCCCCGAGCCCCTCGACGCGACGCGTCAGCTTCTCGATGATCACGTCCTCGGGATCGGCTTCCTCGACCCCGCAGGCGGAGCGCGCCAGATCGACGATCGGCACGTACGGGATGTCTGCCCCGTAGGAGATGCACCGTCCGAGGAGCCACAGGTGCTCGTCCTCGAGCCGCTCGCGGAACTCGTGGACGAGCCTCGACTTGCCGAGTCCGGCCTCTCCGGTGATGAAGACGAGCTGCCCGCTGCCCCGGGCCGCTTCTTCGAAGCGCGTGCGCAGCTCGGCGAGCTCGCGCTCGCGACCGACGTAGGGCCCGAGCCCACGCTCCGCCGACACGTCGACCCGCGAGCGCGGTCCCGCCGCATGGAGCGCTCGGTAGACGTGCACCGGCTCCGCCTTGTTCTTCACCTCGAACGCGCCGCGGTCCTCGAGCACCACGTACCCGGTCGCCAGACGCTGGGTCGCTTCGCTCATCACCACCGTGCCGGGCTCGGCGAGCCCCTGGACCCGAGAGGCAGTGTTGACGGTGTCGCCGACCGCCTGGAACGTGAACTCCAGATCGCTGCCGATCCGGCCGAACACCACCAGCCCGGAGTGCAGCCCGACGCGCACCCGGAAGTCGATGTCGCGGCCGGCCAACTCCGCCTGCAGAGGCTCGAGCCCCTCCTGGATCTCGAGGCCCGCGAGCGTGGCCCGAACGGCATGATCCTCATGCGCGATCGGCGCCCCGAACAGAGCCAGCAGGCCGTCGCCCTGGAGCTGCGCGACCGTTCCCTCGTAGCGATGCACGGCGTCGAGCATCACGTCGAACGCGCGATGCATCAGCGCGCGGATCTCCTCGGGGTCGAGCCGCTCCGACAGGGCCGTGTAGCCGGCGACGTCGGCGAACAGCACGGTGATCAGCTTGCGTTCGCCCTCGAGGGCGGCCGATCCTGCCCGGACCTTGTCGGCGAGCTCGGCCGGCATGAACGACTGCCGCGAACGGAGTGCCGGGGCGGGTGCGGTCCCCGACAGCGGCGAGCCGCACGCCGTGCAGAACTTCCCGTCCGACGGGTTCCGCCGACCGCAGGTCGGGCACACGACTCCGAGCGAGGCGCCGCAGGATCCGCAGAACCTGGCGTCCGCGGGGTTGGAGGCGCCGCACGCCCCGCACACCGCCGCGACGTCCATGGTCGCCGATGCTACGCCGGGCATCAGCGCCGGTCGAACGGCCGAACAGCGGCCGGGGCGGGATGGAGAGCGCCTCAACGTTCCGGAGTAGACTCCGCGCGGCTCGGTGGACGTACCGGCCACCTTCCCCCAGCCTTCCGGCGTTAGCCTGGAAGGGCGATCGCGACCGACGAGGAGTGAAGCGCGTGGCAACGGTGCGGAAGAACAAGAGCGACTACGGCGGCATCTACAAGGGCCACCCGGGCCAGTACTCCTGGATCCTGCACCGCATCACCGGGGTCGCCATCATCCTGTTCCTGTTCATGCACGTTGTGGACACCGCCCTGATCGGGTGGGGTCCCGAAGCGTACGACCGGGTGCTCCGCGCCTATCAGAACCCGATCGTCCATCTGCTCGAGCTCGGCCTGGTGATCGCCGTGCTGTACCACTCGATCAACGGCTTCAAGATCACCCTGATCGACTTCTTCCCCAAGCTGGTCACCTACATCCGGGGCATCTCGCTCGCCTTCGCGATCGTGTTCGCGCTCACCGCGATCCCGACCACGGTGATCATGCTCAAGCAGACCTGGGACCTCTGGAAGGCCTGACATGGCGACCACCACCACGCCCCGGCCCGTCCAGCACAACCCCGACCCGCGCGACCGTCGCCTGGGACGCGAACGGCCGATCGGCGGCGGCGAGCTCTGGCTGTGGCTCTTCATGCGGATCAGCGGTCTGCTGTTGATGGTGCTCGCGCTCGGCCACCTCGTCGTCATGCACCTGATGGGCACCGGCGCCGAACGCATCAACTTCGGGTTCGTCGCGGTCCGCTGGGCGAGCCCGTTCTGGCGCACGTGGGACTGGATGCTGCTGATGCTGGCGCTCGTCCACGGCATCAACGGCCTGCGGAACATCACGCTCGACTACGTCACCCGCCCGGGCCTGCGCCTCGCGATCAACATGCTGTCGTACGTGATCGGGTTCACGTTGATGGTGCTGGGGACCATCATCGTCGTGACGTTCGATCCGTCGAAGTGGCCGGGTGCCGTCTAGATGACGACCACCCACACGTACGACGCGCTCGTGGTCGGCGCCGGCGGGGCGGGGATGCGCGCCGCGATCGAGCTCTCCGACAAGGTCAAGACCGCGGTGATCTCGAAGCTCTACCCCACCCGCTCGCACACCGGTGCGGCGCAGGGAGGGGTCTGCGCGGCGCTCGGCAACACCGAGGAAGACCACCCCGAGTGGCACGCCTTCGACACGATCAAGGGTGGCGACTACCTGGTGGACCAGCCGGCCGCGATGCTGATGACCGAGGAGGCCATCCAGGCGATCTACCAGCTGGAGCGCTGGGGCCTGCCGTTCAACCGGACCCCCGACGGGCGGATCGACCAGCGCCGGTTCGGCGGGCACACCGCCGAGCACGGCGAGCGCCCGGTGCGGCGCGCGTGCTACGCCGCTGACCGCACGGGCCACATGATCCTGCAGACCCTGTACCAGCAGTGCGTGAAGCGGAACGTTCGCTTCTTCAACGAGTTCTATTGCCTCGACCTGCTCCGCGATGAGGACGGCACCACCGCCGGGATCGTCGCGTACGAGCTCGCGACCGGCGAACTCCACATCTTCC
Organism: uncultured Actinomycetes bacterium; assembly: GCA_963792215.1. Lineage (GTDB taxonomy): Bacteria > Actinomycetota > UBA4738 > UBA4738 > HRBIN12 > AC-51. The sequence continues at coordinate 98,784 of CAWBVL010000001.1, read as the reverse complement.
GCGCGAAGTCGATCGTGTTCGCCACCGGCGGCTACGGCCGGATGTTCCGCGTCACGTCGAACGCACACGCGCTGACCGGCGACGGGCCGGCGGTCGTATGGCGCCGCGGGATCCCGCTCGAGGACATGGAGATGTTCCAGTTCCATCCGACGGGCCTCGCGCGCCTCGGCGTGCTCCTGTCGGAAGCAGCGCGCGGCGAGGGCGGGATCGTTCTGAACAAGGACGGCGAGCGCTTCATGGAGCGGTACGCCCCCACCATCAAGGACCTCGCACCGCGCGACATGGTGAGCCGCGCGATCTACCAGGAGATCAAGGAGGGCCGCGGCGGCGGTCCCAACCGCGACTGGGCGTTCCTCGACATCTCGCACCTCGATCCGCGCATCATCGAGGAGAAGCTTCCCGACATCACCGAATTCGCGCGTATCTATCTCAAGGTCGAGCCGACGAAGGAGCCTGTGCCGATCCAGCCGACCGCGCACTATGCCATGGGCGGCATCCCGACCGACACCGAGGGCCGGGTCGTGACCGGTCCCGATGAAGCCGTCGTGCCCGGGCTCTATGCGGCGGGCGAGTGCGCCTGCGTCAGCGTCCACGGCGCCAACCGACTGGGGACGAACTCCCTGCTGGACCTCGTTGTGTTCGGCCGGCGCGCCGGCGACGACGCCGCTCGCCATGCGAAGGAAGCCGAGCTTGCGCCGCTGCCGGACAAGCCCGACGCGCACGTGCTCGAGCAGCTCAACGGGATCCTCGGGCGCACGAGCGGCGACAACGCCGCCGACATCCGTAAAGAGCTCCAGGACAATATGTTCGACCTCGCGTTCGTCGTCCGATCCGAGGAGGGGCTGAGCAAGATGGAGTCGATCCTCGGCGGCCTGCGCGAGCGGTACGACCGGGTCGCGATCACCGACAAGAGCGCCCTGTACAACACCGACCTGATGGAGACCGTCGAGCTCGGGTACCTGCTGGACTGCGCCGAGGCGCTGGTCGGGAGCGCCCGCGCGCGCACCGAGAGCCGGGGCGGCCACTACCGGGAGGATCATCCGCTCCGTGACGATGCGAACTGGCTCAAGCACTCGCTCGCGTATCGCAACGACGACGGCACGATCCGCCTGGAGTACAAGCCCGTGAAGATGGGCCCCTACATCCCCATGGAGAGGAAGTACTGATGGCGACGGCGGCCGAGGCACTCAACGCCTCCGACGACCAGCAGGTGGGGACCAAGCCCGGCACGATGACGCTCACCGTCCGAGTGCGCCGCTTCAACCCCGAGGTGTCGCAGGACTCGTGGTGGGACGAGTGGACGGTGCAGTGCGAGCCGCTCGAGCGGCTCGTCGAGGTGTTGCACCAGATCAAGTGGCACCATGACGGCACGCTCAGCTTCCGGCGGTCGTGCGCCCACGGCATCTGCGGCTCAGACGCGATGCTCATCAACGGGCGCAACCAGCTCGCCTGCAAGGTCCTCGCCGAAGACGTCGGCCCGAAGGTGACGATCGAGCCGATCCGCGGCCTGCCCGTTCTCAAGGACCTGATCGTCGACATGGACCCGTTCATGGACGAGTACCGGGGCGTGCTCCCCTTCCTGATCAACGACTCGGGCGAGCCCGACAAGGAGCGCCGCCAGTCACAGGAGGACCGACACCGCTACGACGACACCACCAAGTGCATCCTCTGCGCCTGCTGCACGACCTCGTGCCCGGTGTTCTGGGGCGACGGCGGCTACGTCGGGCCGGCGGCGATCGTGAACGCACACCGGTTCATCTTCGACTCGCGCGACGAGGCCGGCCGCGAACGCATGAAGATCCTGTCGGAGAAGACCGGGGTGTTCCGCTGCCGGACGACCTTCAACTGCACCGACGCCTGCCCACGGGGCATCCAGGTGACGAAGGCGATCCAAGAAGTGAAGCGCGCGATCTTGTTCGAGCGGTTCTAGAGCGTTCTCCTCCGCGTCGACCATTCGCCACCTCGGTACTTGACGCGTCGCGACCAACAGGCATACAAGGGATATCTCCCATGGCCGGGAGCCCTTTCCCCTCTCGGAAAGGCCGGAAGCGAGCACGGGTTGTTCCATGAAGACGGAGACGCGTCACAGCGTCGCGTCCGCGGCGTTCGCATGCACCCTCTGTGGCGCCCGGCTTGACGCCGAGCACGTCGACATCGCCGCAGACGGTTCCCATTGCTCCTTCTGCGGTGCGACGCAGCCTGAGACAGAGTCGCTCGACGTCGGCGTCTCCCTCGACGTCGGCGACGCGCTGCACGGCGCGCGGCTGACCCGCGGCGAGACCCTCGAACAAGCCTCGCATTTCACCCACATCCAGATCCCCTACCTTCGAGCTCTGGAACACGACGAAGCCTCGGCGTTCGATCCGTTCCCGGGGATGACGTACGCGCGGTACTTCCTCCGCGACTACGCGGAGCACCTCGGGATCGATCCGCGGCCGCTCGTGCGCCGGTTCGACCGGGAGGTCACGGTTCCGCCGGTTCTCCCTGCTCTGTCGCCGGTTCGCTCACGACGGGTGCATCCCGGTCGATGGGCGATCGGTGGGGTGATCGTCCTGATCGCGCTGCTCATCGCGAGCACCACGTGGTCCAGGGGATATCTGCGCGCCACCCCGGCTGAACCGCCGGCGTCCGCCACGGTCCCGAGGACGCCGCGCACCGCTGCATTCACCCCGCTGGTCGAGCCGAAGCCCGCGCCACCAACAACGCAGGAGATCGTTGCCGTCGTGCGCACGACCGACCGACCCTCGTGGATGCAGGCGATCGTGAACGGCAGGACCGTTCATGAGAAGACCGTTCTGCCCGGCATCGTGCTCCGGTACAGCGCCACGCGGACGTTCGAGCTCCGGCTCGGCGATGCGGGAACGGTGGTGCTGACGGTTAACGGAAAGAAGGTCCCGACCGGCGGATCCGGCGCGGTCGCCGATCTGTCGTTCGCCATGCGGGACGGTCGCGTCGTGCGCTCCTAGCGCGGAACCGAACGCGCTAGGAGCTCACCGAGCACCCCACCACACCGACCCCCTGGTATGGCTGCCAGCTTCCGTGTTGGCGCTTGAAGTCCAGCTCGGTCCAGCCGTAGCAGCCGTACTTCCCCGGGTCCCGCCACGCGAACTGGGCGTGGACCGGATCCGAGCCGAACCCCACCGGCGCGAACACCCAGAACTGATCTCCGTGCCGGTCTCGCTGCGAGACCCACGTGATCCGCTGGCTGATGGCCGCCTCGAGCGCGACCTGCAACCGAGACCTGATCGGCGTGCAGTGGCGCTCGTGGACCGGGTTCTCGCACAGCTGGTTGAGAACCTGGACCGAGTGTCCACTCGTGCTCGCGGTCGGGGTCACGAGGGCGAGCATCGCGGCCTGGGTGTCGGGACCGCGGCCATGCAGACCCGCAGCCGCGAAGGCCGGAGACGCGAGGAGTCCGACCGCGATGGTCGCTGCAAGGATCGAACGCTTCAGCACGCAGCAACGATGACATGCGGGGCCGAAACACAACAACCGTCGTTCGGCCTCGACCTTCGGTCCGTTGGTCGGGCGGCGACCGGCGGACCGATACCCTGCAGGCCATGGCGAAGCACCGCATCACGTTGATCCCGGGCGACGGGATCGGGCCCGAGGTCGCCGACGCGACCAAACTCGTCCTGGACGCCGCCGACGTCGGGATCGAGTGGATCGAGATGCCGGCCGGCGCGGGCGCCCTCGACACGCACGGCGCGCTCCTGCCCGATGAGACCGTCGACGCGATCCGGACGTGCCGCGTCGCGATCAAGGGCCCGATCACGACCCCGGTTGGCACCGGGTTCCGAAGCGTCAACGTCGCGCTTCGCCAGGGCCTCGACCTGTTCGCCGCGGTACGGCCGGCCCGCTCCCTGCCCGGCGTGCCGACGCGTCACGACGACGTCGACCTCGTGATCGTGCGCGAGAACACCGAGGACCTCTATCAGGGGATCGAGTTCGAGCGCGGCTCGGAGGATACGGCCGCGCTCAAGCGCCAGCTCCACGATGTCGGGCGGCTCGAGTTGCTCGACGACGCCGGCATCACCCTGAAACCGATCAGCGTCACCGGGGCACACCGGATCGTCCGCTTCGCGTTCGAATACGCGCGCCTGCACCAGCGCAAGCACGTCACCGTCGGCCACAAGGCGAACGTGATGCGCTACTCCGACGGGATCTTCCTCGACGCGGCGATCGAGGACGCGAAGACGTTCCCAGACATCGACTGGGACGAGATCCAGATCGATCATCTGTCGTCGCGGCTCGCGCGGACGCCTGAGGACTTCGATGTGCTCCTGTTGCCGAATCTGTACGGCGACATCATCTCGGACCTCTGCGCCGGACTGGTCGGCGGGCTCGGGCTGATCCCCGGCGCGAACATCGGGTGGGAGTACGCCGTCTTCGAGGCCGTGCACGGAAGCGCGCCGGATATCGCCGGGAAAGGCGTCGCGAACCCCGTCGCCATGATCCTGTCGGGCGCGATGCTGCTGCGCCACATCGGCGAGATCGACGCTGCCGAGAACGTCGAGTGGGGCGTGGACGAGACGCTTCGCAAGCAAGAGGTGCGGACGCCCGACCTGGGCGGGTCCGCCAACACGATGCAGTTCGCCGAGGCGATCGCGGCCGAGGCCGTCGCCTGGGAGCACGGCCCGAGCTAGGCGGGCGCCAGCCCGGGGATCGACGCGAGCTGCGACGCGATCAGCTCGCGGTCCTCTTTGTCCTCGAGCGTCGCGAGCACCCGCCGGGCTTCGGCCGCGTACCGGTCGCGTCCGTGGTCGTCGTCGACCGCCGCCGACGCGCGCGCCATGCCTTCGAGCATCGAGGCCAGGCGCCAGTCGGTCCACCCGTTCGCCCGGCAGATGTCGAGCGCAACGGTCGCGTACCGATGCGCGAGTTCGCCGAGGTCTTCGAGACTCGCGACGTGGGCGATCAGCCAATCCCCCACCATCGCCTCCTCGTCGCCGCCGACCCAGCCCCAGTGGTAGCGAGACGTGAAGGCGAGCGCGAGGAGTTCGCGGTCCTGTTCAGGCGTCCGGACGCCGAGCTCGATCAGCTCCCACGCACGGTTGAAGGCGTCGACCGCGACCTGCCGGTGCCACCCGGCCTGACCGTCGATCGGCTCCTCAGCCATCGTGGTTCTCCTCGCCGTCGTGGTGCTCGTGGTGCTCGCCGTGCTCGTGGTGTTCGCCGGGCCCTCGACCGAGGTCCCACTCGGGGGTGCGTCAACAGCCAGGTTCTCCGTGATGACCGCAACACCCCCGGTTGAACAGACCGATCGCCCGGTTCTTGATCGTGAGCCCGACCTTCTGCGGGACGGTGTAGTTCGGGTTCCGCCAGTTGGTGAAGAACATCGCCACGTGCTCTCGGAGCTCGTCGCGGAAGGCGGCCATGCTGGAATCGTACGCCGACCATGCTTTGTTGTCGGCAAGGCGGATGCGAGACTGCCTTGGATGGAACCCCACGCCGACATGGAAGCCGAACCCCGCATGGATGCATCCGCGCCGTCGAACCTTCGGCTGACAGCGTTCGCGCTGATCGCGATCGGTGCGCTGGCGGTCGGGGTCGGCTCGGTCCTCACGTGGGTGAGCGCCGGGTTCACCAAACTCGGGCTCACCGAGCTCACCAGCGTGACCAAAGGCATCGACACGAACGAGGGGAAGGTGGCGCTTGGCTGCGCCGTCGTGGCCCTGATCCTCGTGGTTGTGAGCCGAGTCGTGTCCGACACAGCGCGCGCCGTGCTCGCGGGCGTGTTGGTGGTCGTCGGCGCGCTCGCCGCCGTCGCCGGCGCGATGTTCATCAGCTCAGCGTCGACCAACTACTCACCGATCGACAGCGAGTCCATCGTCGATGCGCTCGCCGCCCAGCTCCACCAGCCGCCGGACGCGGTGCGGGCCGCGCTCGCAACGGTCTCGAGCGATCTCGGGCCGTATACGAAGGTAAGCGCGGGCCCATGGATCGTGATCGCCGGCGGCCTGATGGTCGCCGTAGGTGGCGTGCTCACCGTTCGCTGGGCCGCGCGCCTCAGCGCCGACCACGCCGCGACCGACGAAGAGGGCACCAGCGAGGCAGAGGAATACCGCGAAACTCCCCAGGACGGCGAGCCGGCGGACGACCCGATGCCCGCCGTGCCGGATGCGAAGGACGACGGCGAAACGTCGTTCGATTGACTACAGCTTCGCCAGGTCGGCGCACTTCTTCCGGATGCCCTCAGCAGCGCCGCGCAACGTGCTCAGTTCGTCGTCATTGAGGTCGAGCTCGACGATCTCCTCCACGCCGCCGCGCCCGAGCTTGGCCGGCACACCGACGTAGACGTCGCTGATCCCGTACTCCCCCGTCGTCCACGCACATACCGGCAGCACCGTCTTGGTGTCGCGGACGATCGCCTCGACCATCGCAACGACCGAGGCGCTCGGCCCGTAGTACGCCGATCCAGTCTTCAGCAACGCCACGATCTCGGCGCCGCCGTCGCGCGTCCGCTGGAACAGTCGCTCGAGCGTCGCGTCGTCGACGAGCTCGGGTAGCGGCTTCCCGTTGACGGTCGCGTGGCGCGGCAGCGCGATCATCGCGTCGCCGTGAGATCCGAGCGTCATCGCCTCGACGCCCGTCGTCGACACGCCGAGCTCTTCGGCGATGAAGTAGCGCAACCGCGCGGAGTCGAGCACGCCCGCCATCCCGATGACCCGTGCCTTCGGGAACCCGGACGTGTCGGCCGCGAGGAACGTCATCTCGTCGAGCGGGTTCGACACGATGATCAGGATCGCGTTCGGCGAGCCGGGCGTGATCTTCGCGACCACGTCGGACATGATCGCCGCGTTCTTGCCGAGCAGGTCCATGCGACTCATCCCCGGCTGGCGCGGGAACCCGGCGGTGATCACGACGACGTCGCTGCCGGCGGTGTCCGCGTAGTCGTTCGTGCCCACGATCGTGGGCTCGTACCCCTCGACCGGCGCGGCCTCCTTCAGATCGAGCGCGAGCCCCTGCGGCTTACCCTCGATGATGTCGATCAGGACGACCTCGCCGAGGCCCTTCTCGAGCAGGCGCATCGCGGCCGTCTGGCCGACGAATCCGCTGCCCACGACGGTGATCTTCATGGCGGAGCGACTCCTTGCGTTCGGGAACGACCCAGGCTACCGAACGCCACCGGGCACGCAGGTGCGTTCGTCCCCCCAACACCTCGAGGGCGTTCGCCGCTTCGGAGGCGGCACCACCTTCACCGGGAACCCGAGCGCGGCCGCGAGCGTCGCCATCCCGAGGAAGAACAAGCGGAAGAGCGCTCTGCGCGATCCGACCGGTGAAGATCGCCATGCGTGTCATCAACCGCCAAGCCGCTCCCCGAGCGTCGCCGACGGAAGACCTGCCACGACGAGGAACGCAAGGTATGCCATGAAGTGCCAGTCCTCGGGATCGGCGCCAGACGCGACGACGGTCAGCACGACGATCATCACGACGAGGAAGGCCAGGTAGAAGCCCACCGCGATGAACCGCGTACGCGCAGTGCTGGTGCGATCCATCCATGGCGCAAGCGCGCCCTCGATCAGGAGCCAGCACGCACCGAACGCAACCCCGATGATCCCCCACGAGACGATCAGCAACGCTTGGTGAGCCGGTCTGACGTGGTCCGAGCTGATCGCATAGAAGAAGATCGCGATCGCGATCCAGACACCGAACAGGATCGCGGCGCGAACCCAGATCCGCGACCACGCAGCCGCGAACGGCCCAGGCGATGGTTGTGGGGCGGCCGGCAGGCCGCTCATAGGCGGAGTGTAGGTCTCTACAGACGCGCAACGATCGCGTCTGCGACGCCGAACGTGCCCGCGGCGGGCCGATCGTCGTCAGGTTCCCGAAGGTCGAATGTGACCCACGTTCCGTCCGCAAGAACCTCGGCCGTCGCCGCCTCCACGCGATCGCCCGCTTCGACCGCGCCGATATGCCGAAGCAACATCGCCGCGGAGAAGATCACACCGACCGGGTCGGCTCGGTTCGTGCCGGCGAGTCGCGCCGCCGTGCCGTGCGTCGCCTCGAACACCGCGAGCTCGCGCCCGTCCTCCCCACCGAAATGCGCCCCGGGGGCGACGCCGGTGCCGCCGATCAACCCAGCGCCGAGCTCCGCCACGAGGTCGCCGTACATGTTCGGCATCACGAGCACGTCGAACCGCTCGGGCGCCTGGATCAGCTGCATGCACAACGCGTCGATGATCCGGTCGTCGAAGGCGATGTCGGGGAAGTCCTGCGCCACGGCGCGCGCAACCTCGAGGAACAGCCCGTCGGAGAACTTCATGATGTTCGCCTTATGAGAAGCGGTGACCCGCTTCCGTCCGTGCTCGCGCGCCCACGTGAACGCGAACCGCACGACACGCTCCGACGCCGGGGCCGAGATCTCTTTCACCGAGATGCCGCTGTCCGGCCGCACCGTTCGTCCCTGCGTCGAGGCGATGAACGAGATCAGCGCCTTGACCTCGGGCGTGTCGCGCTCGAGCTCGAGGCCCGTGTACATGCCCTCCGTGTTCTCACGAACGACGACGAGGTCGACCTCCTCGTACCGGGACGGCACGCCCGGGTACCGACGGCACGGCCGCACGTTGGCGAACAGATCCAGCTCCTGACGCAGCGCGAGGTTCGCGCTCCGCAGCCCGCTCTCCGCCGGCGTCTCTATCGGCCCCTTCAACGCCACGCGCGACGAACGGATCGCCGCGAGGGTCTCGGCCGGCAGCGGCGTGCCCTCGGACTCGAAGGCGCCCGCGCCCATCGGCCGCACGTCCCACTCGATATCGACCCCGGTGGCGTCGAGCACCCGCTGCGCCGCCTCGGTGACCTCGGGACCCACGCCGTCGCCGGGGATCAGGGTCACTCGGGTCGCCATCGAGCGGGAGCCTAGCGGTCACGACGTCGGTTTGGGTTCGCGCCCAACGACCCTCTATCCTGGCTGGGATGAGTGAGAAGGGCCTGCGGGAGATCAACGCCGCCGATACGCAGATCTCCGATATCGACGGCGAGGCAGGCCGCCTGTGGTACGTGGGCTACACGATCGAAGACCTGGCCGCCCATGCCTCGTTCGAAGAGACCACCCATCTGCTCCACAGGCTCGAGTTGCCGAACCGCCAGCAGCTGCAACAGCTCAACACCTTCTTGGTGCGGGAACGAGAGCTCCATCCGTTCCTTGCCCGGCTGATGCCGACCCTGGCGCAGAACGCCTCACCGATGTCGATGCTTCGCACGGGCCTCTCGGCTTCGAGCGCCTTCGACCCGGACGGATGGGACGACTCCCCCGAGGCCGAGTACCGCAAGGCGCTCCGCCTGATCGCCGAGACCCCGACCCTGATCGCGACCTTCGACCGGCTGCGGACCGGCCGTGAGGTGATCCCGCCGAACCCGGAGCTCAGCCACGCTGGCAACCTCCTGTGGATGCTGCACGGCGTCGAGCCCGACCCCGACGACGCGAAAGTGCTCGACACGACGTTCGTGCTCTACGCGGACCACACGATGAATGCGTCGACGTTCACCGCGCGCGTCATCGCGTCGACGCTGTCGGACATGTTTTCGGCGATCACCGGCGCGGTCGGCGCGCTGAAGGGTCCGCTGCACGGCGGCGCGAACGAAGAGTCGCAGAAGATGGCCGAGGAGGTCGGCAAGGCCGAGAACGCCGAGGCGTACGTCCGCGAGCGGCTCGCGAACCATCAGAAGATCATGGGGTTCGGCCACGCGGTGTATCGCACGATGGACCCCCGGGCGCGGATCTTGAAGGAGCTCTGCCGCCAGCTCGGCGAGCGCGTCGACCAGCCGCAGTGGTACGAGATCTTCAGCGCGCTCGAGGAGACGACGCTGGAACAGAAGCGCCTGTACCCGAACGTCGACCTCTACGCGGCCGGCGTGTACCACATGCTCGGCATCCCGACTGACCTGATGACGCCGCTGTTCGCGCTCGCGCGGATGGCCGGCTGGACGGCGCACGTGCGGGAACAATACGCGGACAACCGGATCATCCGGCCCGGCTCGACCTACGTCGGCCCGCGCGATCGCACGTACATCCCGATCGACGACCGCGCGTGACGCGAATGCGTCGAACCCTCTCCGTCGTCACCCTCGCGATGGTCGTCGCAACGCTATCGCCCACCGTGGCGATGGCCAACTCGGTCAGCGACCGCAACGAGTACGGCACGACGTACGACATCCGGTACACGAAGCTCGCGCGTCCTGCTCCGCACACGTTGTTGTGGACGATCCGAACATGGGGAGCTTGGAAGAAGGCGCCGTCCCCACAGAGCCCGCTCACCTTGCAGCTCGACACGAGCGGCACGACGGCGCCCGACTACACGGTCGCGATCTTCACCGACCCGCATAAGCGCGGGCAGTACTGCGAGCTCCGCCATCCGAGCCAGAAAGTGATCCGCCAAGGGAGGCTGCGCCGGCCCGACCGGCACACGGCGACATGCCGCTTCTCGACGAACGGCATCCGCTTCAAGCGGCTGCATTGGAAGGCCTCGATGTTCATCCGGCTCACGCTTGGGGGCCCGGTCATCGACTACGCGCCGAACTCGGGCTGGATCAACGGCGTGTAGCGCGGCTCGCGCCTCCGTCAGACGACCGGGCGTGGCAGCAGGCCCGCGCGCGTGACGAGATCCCAGGTCACCTGATCGTGACCCATCGCCATCACATGGATCCCCGAGATGCCGGGGATGGCCCGGATCTGGTCGATCAGCGGCGCGACGAGCTCGACCCCGACGCTGGCAGCGTCGCCACCCGCGGCATCGAGCGCGGCGATCATGTCCGCCGGAACCGACACACCGGGAAGCTTCTCGTCCATGAAGCGGGCTTGCTTCGCGCTCCGCAGCGGCGTCACGCCGATCACGACCTTCGCGCGTTCGAACAGGCCCCAGTCACGCATCCGGTCGGCCCAGGTGGCGAGCGCGGCGACGTCGTACACGATCTGCGTGATGACGAAGTCGGCTCCGGCATCCAGCTTCGAGCCGAGCTTGGCCGGGTCGTACGGGTCGGCGAGCGGCACGTCGGCGACGCCGATCAGATAGCGAGGCGGATCGGCGAGCTCGCCGCCGGCGAGCGACGTGCCGTCCTCGCGGAGCCGCTTCGCCAATGCGACCACGTCATTCACGGTCAGATCGCCCACGACGACCGCGTCGGGATGGTCCCCGACGTGCAGCGGGTCGCCCGATAGACAGAACACGTTGCGAGCCCCAAGCGCCCAGGCGCCAAGCAGATCGCTCGTCAACGATAGTCGGTTCCGGTCACGGACCGTGAGCTGGACCGTCGGCTCGATCCCGGCCGCAGCGGCGGCCGCGACCCCGGCCAGCGGCGACATGTGCGCCGACGCGGTCGGGTTGTCGGTCAGGTTGACGGCGTCGATCGATCCGACGAGCGCGACCGCGTGCTGGCGGACGGGCGCGAGCGATCCACCTGCCGGCGGGACGATCTCGCCCGTGACGGTGAACGCGTTCCGAGCGAACAGCGCGGCCAGGTGGCCGCCGACCGCGGCGGTCATCCCTGTGCGAAGGCTTGCGCCTCGGCAGCCTGCACCGTGTTGATCATCAGCATCGCGACGGTCATCGGACCGACGCCGCCCGGAACGGGGGTGATCGCGCCCGCGACCTCCGCGACCTCGTCGAACTTCACGTCGCCGATCAGCCCGTCCTTGGTCCGGTGGACGCCGACGTCGAGCACGGTGGCGCCGGGCTTGATCATCTCGGCCGTGATCAGGTGCGGCACGCCCGCCGCCGCGACCACGATGTCCGCCTCGAGCGTGTGCGCCTTCAGGTCTTTGGTCCGGATGTGGGTCGACGTGACGGTCGCGTTCCCCCGGATCGAATCCTGCGTGAGCATCACCGAGAGCGGCGCGCCGACCAGCTCGCCGAACCCCACGATCGTGACCTCGGCGCCCTCGATCGGGATCTCGGCGCGGAGCAGCAGCTCGACGATCCCGTAGGGCGTCGCCGGCAGGAAGCATGGGCCCTGACGAAGCATCATCCCGATGTTCCAGGGGTGCAGGCCGTCGACATCCTTCTCGGGCGCGACGGCTCGCTGGATCTCGAGTTCGTGGAGATGGCTCGGCAGCGGCAGCTGCACGATGATCCCGTGGATCTCGGGGTCGCGATTCAAGCGACGGATCGTCGCGAGCAGCTCGTGCTCGGTCACATACGACGGCAGGTCGACCTGCTCGGAGCGGATCCCGACGTCTGCGCACGCCTTGTGCTTCTGGCCGACGTAGATGCGAGAGGCCTGGTCGTCGCCCACCAGGACGGCGGCCAGGCCGGGGGTGATCCCGGTCTCGGCGAGCGCCCGTACCCGCTCGGCCACCTCGCTGCGGATCTGGGCCGCGATGGCCTTTCCATCGAGGATGCGGGCGGTCACGGCGAGCATCCTACCGGCCGGTGATGGTCTGCACCGCCACGAGCCGTGCAGCGCACCGCCGAACCGGGCGCGGCGGATCAGCGCCCGGAACGGCGGCGGCGCTTGCGGCGCCGGGTTGAGCTGTGATCGCGATGCCGAGCGGCTGCTCGCCGTCTCGAGGACTCGAGCTGGGTGAACTCCTCGAGCCGGTACCAGGACGACGGGGGCATCATCTTGCGCACCTCCTCCGGTCGGGGGTATCATTCATCTTGACGTGAAGATACTCCATCTCAAAGTTTGATGTCAAGATATTTGAGCTGAAGGTATACGGAAGGAGCAGGCACGATGACCCCACCCACCTCACGGAAGGACCACATCGACCGGTTCGTCGACTCCTCGCTGGCTCTGTTCCCCGGGGTCGATCCCGAGACCGAGGCGGCGGTGGACCGGATCCACATGCTGTCGAAGCGCATCAAGCGCTCGACCGAGAGCGTGGTGGCGCGGTTCGGATTGAATTCGGGCGAGTTCTACGCGCTGCTGAAGCTTCGCGTCGCACCGGACCAACAGATGACGGCGGGGGACCTGGCCGAGTTGCTCGACCTGTCGACCGGCGCGATGACCAACCGGCTCGACGGCTTGGAGGAGCACGGATTGATCACCCGGGAACGCGCGGCCACCGATCGCCGAAGCGTGCTCGTCGCGATGACGCCGAAGGGCCAGGAAACACTCGTCAACGCGGTCGAAACCGCCGGCAAAGAGGAGCACGCGCTTTTCTCGACGTTGAGCGACACACAGCACCGCCAGCTCAACGCGCTGCTGCGGTCCCTGGTGCTCTCGTTCGAGGATTCCGACGACTGCTAGTGCCGGAAGTGGCGGGTCCCGGTGAGGACGACCGCCATCCCGCGTCCCTCGGCAGCCGCCAGCACGTCTTCGTCACCTTTCGAACCGCCTGGGTGGATCACCGCGCTGCAGCCGGCGTCGGCCGCAACCTCGAGTGCGTCGGGGAACGGGAAGAACGCATCGGACGCGCACACCGCGCCCTCAGCCCGCTCCCCCGCCTTACGCGCCGCGATCCACGACGAGTCCACGCGTGACATCTGCCCGGCGCCGATCCCAACGGTCGCGCCGTCCTTCACGAACACGATCGTGTTCGACTTGACGCGCCACGAGATCGTCCACGCGAGCTCGAGGTCGCGCCACTCCTGCGCCGTCGGCTCGCGGCTCGACACGACCTTCCAGTCGGCCCGCGTCTCACGAACCACGTCGAGGTCTTGGATCAGCGCGCCGCCCGGGAGCGTGCGCACGTCCCACCCGCTCGGCTGATCCAACGGCGCGCGCACCACGCGAAGGTTCGGCCGCTCGGCGAACGCACCGAGCGCGCCATCGGTGAACGACGGCGCGATCACCACCTCGGTGAAGACCTCGCGCATCGCGCCGGCCGCCGCCTCGTCGCATGTCCTGCGGAACGCGACGATGCCGCCGAACGCACTCACCTCGTCGCAGGCGAACGCGCCCCGATAGGACACCGCAGGATCGCCGAGCGCCGCCACCCCACAGGGATTGTTGTGCTTGACGATCACGCAGGCGCCATCGGGGAGCGCGTGTACCAGGTCGGCGGCCGCCCACGCGTCGAGCCAGTTGTTGAACGACATCTCCTTGCCCTGAAGCACCTCGGCACCTCCGAGTACGCCGGGGCCTGCGGCTTCGACGAACAATGCCCCGCGCTGGTGCGGGTTCTCGCCGTAGCGGAGGTCGCCGACCTTCTCGTAGGCGAGCCCGACGAAACCGGGGATCGCGTCGTCGTCGGTCTCTTGCTGCGCGAACCATCCGGCGACCGCTGCGTCGTACGCCGCGGTGTGCGCGAACGCCTCGGCCGCGAGCGCGAACCGAGTCGCGCGCGTGATCCCGCCCTCGAGGTCGAGCTCTTCGAGGATCGCCTCGTAGCGCTCGGGGTTCACCACGACCGTCATCGACTCGAAGTTCTTCGCGCTCGCCCGAACCATCGCGGGGCCGCCGATATCGATCTTCTCGATCGTGTCTTCGAACCCCGCGCCCGACGCGACCGTCTCGCGGAACGGATACAGATTGCTGATCAGCAGGTCGAACGGCTCGATGCGCTGGCCCGCGATCTGGCGCAGATGGTCCTCGTCGCGTTGATCCGCCAGCAGCCCCGCGTGGATCGCGGGGTGCAACGTCTTGACCCGGCCGCCGAGCATCTCGGGGAAGCCCGTCACGTCGGCGACCTCGGTGACGTCGATGCCGGCCTCGCGGAGCGTGGCGGCCGTGCCGCCGCTCGAGACCAGCTGCACATCGCGGTCGCGCAACGCTCGCGCGAGCTCGACGATCCCTTCCTTGTCGAAGACGGCCAGCAACGCCCGGCGGATCGGCCTCGTGCTCACGGATCCTCCCTGATCTCAACCACTCGATCGTGGATCGCGAGCCGGCCTTCCAGCAACGCCCGGACGGCGCGCGGCAGCAGCCGATGTTCGACCTCGTGGACACGCGGTTCGAGCGAGTCCCAGTCGTCGTCGGGCCTGATCTCGATGGCTTCTTGCAGCACGACGGGACCGGTGTCCACGCCGGCGTCCACCAGATGCACGGTGACACCGGTGACCTTCACGCCCGCGGCGAGCGCATCCGCGACCGCGTGCGTTCCGGGGAAGGCGGGAAGGAGCGCCGGGTGAACGTTCAGCCATCGGTCGCGCCAGCGCTCGACCACGGGCGAGCCGAGCACCCGCATGTACCCGGCGCTAACGATCACGTCGATGCCGCGTTCGGTGAGGGCGTCCGCGACCGCGGCCGACAGCGCGGCACGGCCGCCGGATGGCTCGATCACCAGGGTTTCGATCGCGGCCTCGTCGGCTCGCTCGAGCGCCCGGACGCCGGGACGATCGGAGAGGACCAGGACGATGTGGGGGCGGATCGCAGGGTCGTCCAGGAGCACCTGCAGGTTGGTACCGGAGCCGGAGACCAGCACCGCGACACGCCCGCCCATGGAGGCGGCCATGCTAGCCGAGCGTGCATCCTCGCAGGACAGGGGCGGTAAGCTGACGCGTCCGTCCGACCGGTGGAGGCAACGCGTGAAGAAGTGTCCGTACTGCGCGGAAGAGATCCAGGACGAAGCGATCAAGTGCCGCTACTGCCACAGCGACCTCACGGTCCCGCCCCCGTCCGCGAGCTCCTCGTCCGCGGGGAGTGCCGGCCAGGCGCAGCCGAGCGCCGCAACAACCGGATCGGACTCAGGCTCGAGCGACTCCGGATCGAGCTCCCGCGACGCGGTTTCGAACGACTCCGGCGCCGGCGGATCGGCCACGACGAGCGCCCAGCCCACCGCGTGGGGCAGCACATCGACCGCGCCGGCTCCGATGGGTTCCACCACGCAGCCGGCCCCCGCCTCGCTGCCGGGCTCGATGACGGCGCCGATGGGCTCCTCGATGACTGCACCAGGCGGCGGCACCGCCCAGAAGTACACCCATTCCGGCTACCGCTACGTGCTCGGCTACGGTGCCGACTTCTTCGGAATCTGGAACCGCGACAACCCGACGATGCCGACCGAGCGCTACCCACGCACCGACCAGGGTTGGCGCGACGCGTGGGCGAAGTTCGTCTCGCTCGAGCCGAACCAGGTGCCGGTGCCCGACGCCGTCACCGGCGCGACGACCACGCCCATGACGAACAACGCGCCGCAGCTGCAGATGGACTCGAACGACACCCAGGTCCTGCAATACACGCACACCGGCACGCGTTACCTGCTCGGGTACGGCCAGACGTTCTTCGGGATCTGGGACCGGCAGAACCCGATGGCGCCGGTCGAGCGCTTCCCGCGCAGCGACGACGGCTGGGGACAGGCCTGGCGGCGCTACACGCAGATCGAGAACAACTTCACCGAGGTGTCGCCGAGCCAGCGCTGACGCGCTTCGGCCACGGCAGCACGGCGCCGATCGCGCCGCCCAACACACCCCATGCGAGCGCGAGGCCGCCGGTCGCGAGCAAGGGCACACCGAGCGTTGCGTCACCGTTCGCGATGTCCGCCCAGGCGGGCAGCTCGATCCCCGCCGCCCACGCGGCGAGCACGCACAAGATCGCGAAGACGACGCCACCGGCCGCGCCGCGCAACGCACGTTCGCTCGTGCTGCGCACCGGCCCAGCCGCCGCCCGGCCGCCGAGCAGCGTCGCGATCAGCGGGACCAAGAGGAACGCCCAGAACCACACGGGGAACGTGGCCGTGTTCCCCATCGCTCCGGCGAGGCCCGCGAGCAGCACGCCGGCGCCCTGGCTCGCGTCGATCCCTGTGCGCCACAAGACGACGGCAGGTTGACCGGCGACGCTGAGCGTGGCGTGCGTGCCCATCGTCACGGGCAGGATGAGCGCGGACTGGTTGGGCAACAGCGAGGCATGCTCGATCACCGTCGCTGCGCCGCTGCCGCCCGTCCGCGAGACGAACCGCGCGTAGGCGCCGGTCGGACCGGTTGAGACCGCGCCCACGAGCAGGACGGCGAGGAAGGCGCCGACGATCCCCCACCAGAATGCGGTCGCGCCGCCGACGACGGCTCCCATAACCGGGCCGCCGACGCGCTCCTCGAGCGCGTCCCGTGCGACCGCCGCGCCGCCCGCCGCGCCGGCGACACCACAGACCACCAGCGGCATCACGAAGGCCTGCCACAACACGGGCTCGAGCCGTTGGATCCCGAACTGCGGGAAGCCGAGCGTCACCGGGAACGCGATGACGATCATCGGGATCGCCACGCCGAGCGCCACCGTCGCGCCCGCGAGCGCAGCAGCGCCCGGCCGGCGTTCGAACGCTCGGGCTTGCTCGCGACCGGCGCGATACGCGAGCACGAGCACCAGGATGGTCAGCGCGCCGGTCGCGACGACCAGCTTGCCGGAACCGACGCCGGAACCGGAGAGCGAACCCACCGTGTGGCCCGACGCGGTGAATGGCACGCGAACGCTCGACAGCGTCTCGGCCAGGCCGATCTTGAACCAGGAGTACGGGTGGTACCACTGGCTCGCCGCGTACGTGAGCCACGCGAGCGCCTGACCGGCGACAAAAACCGGCAAAAACACGACCGATGCGCCGCGGCGCAGGCCCGAGATGAGCAGGTCGCCCGGCGCGGTCGCCGGCGGTGTTTCCGAGCCGGCGACCTGCGTGGTGCTCATCGCGGAAGGCGCTCCGCAGCGATCCGGGCGACCTGCGACGGCGTGCGCCCGACCGCGACCCCGGCCGCTTCGAGCGCCTCCGCCTTCGCCGCCGCGGTGCCCGCCGACCCGGTGACGATCGCGCCGGCGTGCCCCATCCGCTTGCCGGGCGGCGCCTCGAAGCCGGCGATGTACGCGACCACCGGCTTCGTGACGTGTTCCGTGATGAACGCCGCCGCGCGCTCCTCGTCGTCGCCGCCGATCTCGCCGATCATGATCATCGGTCCGTGTCCGGGGTCGGCCTCGAAGAGCCGCAGCGCACTCGATGAACCCGACGCCGTGCACCGGGTCGCCGCCCATCCCGATGCACGTGGACTGTCCGATGCCTGCGGTCGTGAGCTCGTGGACGATCTGATACGACGAGCGTGCCCGACCGGCTCACGAATCCGACCGCGGCCCGGCGTGCACACCTCGCCCGGGATGATGCCGACGTTCGCGATCGCCGGCGAGATGACGCCCGGGACAGTTCGGCCCGACGAGCGTGGTCTGCGTGCCTGCGAGGTAGGCGTGCGACCGCCGCCATGTCGCGCACCGGGATGCCCTCGGTGATGCAGACGGTGAGCGCCGACGCCCGCGTCGGCCGCCTCCAAGATCGCATCGGCGGCGAACCGCGGCGGCACGAAGATCATCGATGTGTTCGCGCCGGTCGTCGTGACCGCAGCCGCGACGGTGTCGAACACCGGGATGCCCTCGACGTCTTGGCCACCCTTGCCGGGCGTCACGCCCGCCACGACCGCCGTGCCGTACGCGCGGTTCCGAAGCGTGTGGAACGTGCCCTCCGATCCCGTGATGCCCTGCACCACGAGCTTCGTGTCGGCGCCGACAAGGACACTCATGCGACGCCGGCCAGCCGTGCGCGCTTCTTCGGCGGCCGCGTCCATCGTCGCGACCGGAACGATCCGCGGGTGCGCCGCCTCGGCAGGATCCTGCGGCCCTCCTCCGCGTTCGTGCCGTCGAGCCGCACGACGATCGGCACCGTCGGCTCGACCTGCTCGAGCGCCTCGAGGATCCCCTCGGCAACCACGTCGCACCGCGTGATGCCCCCGAAGATGTTGATGAACACGCACCGGACCGACGGGTCGGACAGCATCGACCTGCAGCGATGTCGCCATCTTCTCGGCGCTCGCACCGCCACCGATGTCCAGGAAGTTTGCCGCGCGTCCGCCGGCCTGCGCGACCACATCGAGCGTCGACATCACCAGGCCGGCGCCATTGCCGATGATGCCGACCGAGCCGTCCAGCTTCACGTATTGCAGGTCCGCGTCCTTCGCGCGCTTCTCGACCGGGTCGACGGGGAAGGCATCATGCAAGGCCTCGATGTCCGGATGCCGGAACAGCGCGTTGTCGTCGACGGTGACCTTGGCGTCGAGCGCGACGACCTCGCCGCCTTCCAGCTGCACGAGCGGGTTGATCTCGACGAGCGTCGCGTCGGCCTCCTGCACCACCGACCACATCGCGCGCAACACCTGCGAGGCGCCGTCGCGGGCATCCGCGGGCAACACGCCGACCAGCTGGCGCTGGTGCCAGGCGCGCAGGCCGAGCCCGGGGTTCACATGGACGCGCCGGAGGGCTTCGGGCCGTTCGCGCGCGAGCGTCTCGATGTCCATCCCGCCCTCGGCCGTGAGCATCCAGAGGTACTCGCCGACGGAGCGGTCGAGCAGCACCGACGTGTAGAACTCGTGCGCGATCGGCAACAGCTCTTCCACGAGCACCCTCGTGACCGCATGTCCTTTGAAGTCGGATCCGAGCATGCGCGCCGCGGCATCGCGCGCCTCGTCCGCCGACCGGCAGAGCGCCACGCCGCCGCCCTTGCCACGACCGCCGACCTGGACCTGGACCTTCACGACCGAGCTTCCGCCGAGCTGATCGGTCGCGGCGGCCGTCTCATCGGGGGTCTCGGCGACGATCCCGCGCGGCGTCGGGATCCCGTGGGCGCGGAACAGGTCCTTGCCCATGTGCTCGTAGAGATCCAACAGACCCTCCGGAACCGGGAACCGCGTGAACGAGCGCGGAGTCTACCCAAGACCGCCACAGGGTCTTGACGGAACACGCATGTTTCCCGTCTTCACAACCCTGGAAGGCGGGTGTAGGTTCCGTTGCGCCCGAAGCACGCGACCTATCCGGGACATCCCGGTGGGAGGGGGAACCGATGCGGGCACAGGTCCGGACCACCCGTCGGCTGCGCGCCGCCGTCACCACGGTGACGGTTGCGATGGCCGCCTTGCTGCTGGCTGTGCCGCCCGGCGCACAGGCAGCGATCCACAAGTGCACCAACCCCCCGGCCGTCTACCCGATCGATCAGCTAACCGACGGGATGCAAGCCACCGGCTGGACCGTGCTGAAGGGCACGCAGCCCGAGTCGTTCGGCGTCAAGATCCTCGGCGTCTTGCCCGACGCGATCGCTCCCGGCGATGACCTGATCCTGGTCAAGGCCCACGGTGCGAATATCGACGCGATCGGCGGGATGGGCCCGGGCTTCTCCGGCTCGCCCGTCTACATCAACAACGAGCTCGTCGGGTCCGTGTCGTACGGCCTCGGCGACGGGGACGCACACTACGGCGCGCTCACCCCGGGCCAGGAACTCGTCGACGTCTTGATGAACCCGCGGGCGCACACCGCGACGTCCGCCACCCGCGTGCCGCTGACGCGTGCGGACCGGCGCCTCGTCGCGAACGACGCGGGCACCGCGCTCTCCACGGTCGGGACGTCGCTCACGCAGATCCCGATGCCGTTGGCGGTGGCCGGCGCGACCGACCAGCGCGCCACCCTGCTCCAGAAGCGCCTCGCGAAGCAGGGCATCGTCGTCGAGCCGTACCGGGCGAGCAGCTCGACGTCATCGGGCCAGCTGTCCGGCGGCGACCCGATGGTGCCGGGCGGTGTCTTCACGGCGGCGCTCAGCTACGGCTCGGTCGCCTACGCGGGCATCGGCACCACAACGATCGTCTGCGGCGACTACGTCGTCGCGTTCGGGCACCCCTTCCTGTTCCAAGGGGCCGGCCTCGACGGGGCGATGCTGGACGGCAACGTCGTCGCCACGATCCCCGCGGGCACGGGTGGGTTCGGCGGCACGCCGTTCAAGATCGCGAACATCGGCGGCTTGCGCGGCACGCTCGACCAGGACCGCCTGAACGGTGTTCGCGGCCTGCTCGGCAAGCACCCGCCGCTCACGACACTCACCAGCTCGATCGAGAACCTCGACACCGGCCAGACGCACACCGCGACCACAAAGGTCGCGCTCCCCCGATACCTGGCGTTCATCGCCGAGGACCACGTCTACGGCTCGATCCTCGCCGCGCTCGACGCGCGCAGGGGCACTGACTGGATCACATGGACCGTCAACGGCGTGTCGAAGGGCACCCCGTTCGAGTTCTCGATCACGAACGCGTACACCGGCTACGACGCGCTGTTCCGTCCGGCCTACGACGTGTACGCCACGCTCCGCTCGATCCGCAACGCGAAGGGTCCGGCGCGCGTCACGTCGGTGCAGATCCAGGGCACCGTCACCGGGAGGGCCGCCTACGCGCTGATCCACAAGCCGCGCACGCAGAGCACGACGCAACCCGGGTTCACGACGGGGACGACCCTTGGCGTGCACCGGGGCGACACGGTCGACGTCAGGGTGCCGGTGCAGCAGGTCAGCTCTCGGGACACCTACACCGCGACCGCGAGCTTCACGATCCCCAGCACGGTGCGCGGGTCGGGACGGCTCGAGGTGTATCCGAGCCGCGGCTACTTCTACACGCGGCGCACCTTGACGCTGGACCAGACGATCGTCGCACTGCAGAAGGTGCCGCTCGGCAACGAGCTCACGATCGAGATCCGGATGCGCGGCGCGCGAACGCTGCGGGCCGTGGTCCCCACCGATTGGCCGTTGAAGGGCAACGTGAACGAGGTCAACCTGCACCTGCTCAGGTAGTTCGGAAGGCTCGACGCCCAGAGGCCGTCACCCGCTGCGGGTGGCGGCCTCCAGCCGTTGGCGGAGCCACGCGACGATATCGCCGGTCGGTGCCCCGGGCGTGAAGATCTTCTCGACGCCTTCGTGCTCAAGCTTGGCGATGTCGTCGGCGGGGATGATGCCGCCGCCGAACACCACGATGTCGCCGGCGCGCCGCTCACGCAGCAGCGTGACCACCCGTGGGAAGAGCGTCATGTGCGCGCCGGAGTGCAGCGAGAGCCCGACCGCGTCGGCGTCCTCCTGGATCGCGGTCTCGACGATCTGCTCCGGCGTCTGGTGCAGCCCCGTATAGATCACCTCGAACCCAGCATCGCGGAGCGCGCGAGCGACGATCTTGGCGCCGCGGTCGTGGCCGTCGAGGCCGGGCTTCGCGACGATCACGCGGTACTTCTCGGGCATGCGGGCGAGTCTATCGAACGCCCAGGTTGCGCCCGTTCGTGCGTCGGCCCGGTCCGTAGACTTCTTGGCGCGATGGCCCGCAAGAAGATCACGATCCGGCCGCCCGGCCTGAAGCCGACGACGAAGGTCGGCACGCTCGGTCCCTACCGCGGACGCCTCGGGCTGGCATGGGTGATCGCGCCGGTCGTCGTGGGGCTGTTGATCCTCGTCGCCGGCTACCTGGCGCTCGCCCGCTGATGCTCGAGGCCTACTGCTGGCCACGCTCGGCGGTGCCCGGTGACCGCGTGGCCCTGCACCTCTCCGGCGACGCGCCGACCGTCACCGTCACCGTGACGCGCGACGGCCGCGAGCCCGCAGACGTCTGGCAAGTCGAAGGGGTCGCCGCGAGCTCGCACGCGACGCCGGCGGACGCGAGCGTGAACGGCTGCAACTGGCCGGTCGCCCTGGAGATCCCGGTCGGCGACTGGCGGTCGGGGTACTACGCCGTGACGGTCACCGCCGGCGACGAACGCGCCGACGCCTTCCTCGTCGTTCGCGCCGGTGATCGCGAGCGCGCGCCGATCCTGCTTGTCCTTTCAACCTCGACGTACGACGCCTACAACGACTGGGGCGGCCCGTCGCTGTACACCGGCGGCACGAAGGTCTCGATGCGGCGCCCGATGGCGCCGGGGTTCCTGGTCAAACCTGAACCGCACCGCCGCAAGATGCAGCCCGAACCAGACCGCGAAGCGTTGTGGTTCTTCGAGTGGGCCGAGCCGCTCGGCCTGTCCGTGTGGAGCGGCGGCGCCGGCTGGTGGAACTGGGAGCGCGCGTTCGTCCATTGGGCGGAGCGCAACGGGTACGCGTTCGACGTTGCGATCTCGACGGACCTCGAGACGGTGCCCGGTGTGCTCGACGGCTACCGCGCTCTTCGTGTGCGCGGGACACGACGAGTACTGGTCGTGGGGCATGCGCGACGCGCTCGATGCGCACACCGGCGGTGGCGGCAACGCCGTGATCCTGAGCGGCAACACCTGCTACTGGCAGGTGCGCTTCGACCACGACGCCGGGACGATGACGTGCTTCAAGTACGACGCCGACGAGGACCCGGTGGTCGGGACCGCGGAGGAGCGGTTCCTGACCGGGCCGTGGTCGCACCGGCTGGTCGGCCATCCCGAGACCTCGACGATCGGACTCACGTTCACCCGCGGCGGCTACTCGCGCTACGGGCTCGGCGTGCCGCGCGCTCCGGCGCCTACACCGTGCACCGCCCGGAGCATTGGCTCTTCGACGGCACCGACCTCGAGTACGGCGACGCGCTCGGTCTCGCCGACACGATCGTCGCCTACGAGGTCGACGGGTGCGCGATGACGCTCGGCGCCGACGGCCGGCCCGTCCCGACCCACGTCGACGGCGCGCCGGACACGCTCGAGATCCTCGCGACCGCGCCGGCGCGGTTGTGGGCGCAGCACGATCAGCCGTCCCGGTACGCGCACGAGCCCGGCGAGCTCGAGCACACCGCGCTCGCGCTGTGGGGCGACGCCTGGCGCGACCACATCGACGAGATCGCGTACAACCACGCGGTGCTCGGGGTGTGGACCACGGCCTCCGGCGGCACGATCGTCAACGTCGGCGTGACCGACTGGACCTACGGGCTGGGCGACCCGGTCATCGACCGGATCACGCGCACGATGCTGGACCGCCTCGGCTGATCGAGCTGCGCAGGTGTTTCCCGAAGAACTCGAGGATCAGCTCGAACCGCTGCACGCGGTGCGTCGGGCTTCCCGACCGCGTGAGCTCGTGGCTCTCGGCCGGGAACCGGACGAACTCGACCTCGCGTCCGAGCGCCCGCAGCATCGTGAACAGCTGCTCCCCCTGGTTCGATCGGGCAGCGCAGATCCTCCTCGGAGTGCAGGATCAGCAGCGGCGTCGTGATCTCCGCGGCATACGTCAGCGGCGAGATCGCGCGGTACGCCTCCGGCGCTTCCCACGGGTACGCGCCGATGTAGCCCTTGAAGAAGCCGCCGATATCGCTCGAGCCGTCCTCGGACGCGATGTCGTTCACCGCCCGTTCCGAGACCGCGCAGCGGAACCGATCGGTGTGCCCGACGATCCACGACGTCATGTAGCCGCCGTAGGACCCGCCCATCACCGCCATCCGCTCGGCGTCGATGAACCCGAAGCGCTTGATCGCCTCGTCCGTGACGGCCATCAGGTCGTCGTAGTCGACGGAGCCCCAGCCGGGCCCGGCGTCGCCGACCGGCCCGCGGATCGCGCGACCCCAGTCCTCGCTGTAGCCGGAGGAGCCGCGCGGGTTGGCGTACAGCACCACGTACCCGGCCCCCGCGTACACCTGGAACTCGTCGAAGAACCGCTCGCCGTACTGGGTGAACGGGCCGCCGTGGATCGACAGCACCGCCGGGTAGCTCTCGTTCGGGTCGAAGCCGGCCGGCCGCACGATCCAGGCGGGCACCTCCGTGCCGTCCGGCGAGATCGCGGTGAACGGCTCCGGCTCGCCGAGCGTGACGTCGCCGGTGAACGCGGCGCCGACGTCGGTCAGCCGGCGATCGCCGACCCGGATCTCCGCGAGACTCGTCGGCGTGGTCTCGCCGTGCACGAGTGTGTCCCCGACCATGTCGAACCCTGTCAGGCCCGCGACATCGGCGATCGGCGCCGGGGCGCCCGATCCATCGGCAGGAACCGCGTAGATCGGAACGCGACCTTCGTCCTCGATCGGGAAGACGATCCGGTCGCCGTCCCAGATCGGCGCGCGCACCATCGGATAGGGCGCGACCGTTCGATCGAGCCCCTCGGTGAGCACGGTCCGGTCGCCGGAGACGACGTCGATCACCACGAGCTTCGCGTTCCGAGGGTCGTTGAACTCACCCGGGTAGAAGAGGTACGCGATGCGAGCGCCGTCGGGCGACCACACCGGCGCGAGGTGCCCGCCATCGGTGCTCGTGATCCGTCGTGGCTCGCCGCCGCTCGCCGGCACGGTGAAGACGTCATTGGCCGTGCCGCGGTCCCAGTCGGGATGCCGCGCCGAGGTGAACGCGATCGTCGTCGAGTCGGGCGACCAGGCCGGCCACTCGTCCTCGAAGTCACCGTCGGTCAGCCGGACGGGCTCGGATCCATCGAGCCCGACGACGTACAGATGGTGCGCGCGGCCCTCGGTCCAGCCCTCGTGATCGAGCCGGTTCTGGAGGCGGGTCAGCCGCCGAGGCGGGCGCTTCGACTGATCCTCCTCATCGTCATTGGGGTCGTGCGTGCGAGAGGTGAACACGATCCGCGAGCCGTCGGGCGACCACACCGGCGACTCGACCGCCTCGGGCAGCTTGGTGAGCTGCCGCGATTCGCCCGGACCGTCGGCCGGGAGCACGAACAGCTGCGCCGGATCGTCACCGCGCGCCGACGTGAACGCGAGCCACCGGCCGTCGGGCGACCATCGCGGGTTCGCATCGCGCTTGGCGCCGGCGGTCAGCTGCCGCGGTTCCTCGCTGCCGTCGACCGGCGCCGACCACACGGCGCTCCGCGGCTGGTGCTCCTCGTCGACCCACGAGCGGACGTAGGCGAAGATGCGCGCATCGGGCGACAGGCGCGGATCCCCTGCGTTGGTCAGCCGGTAGACGTCGTCGGGTTGCATGCCGCGCACGAGCTGCTCCTCTCCCTGAAGCGTTCGATCGATACTGCCACGGATCGGAAGCAGCGGGGAGGCCGCGGTTATCCGACCTTCGTGATGGGCGCGTACGACAGGAGCACGCGCTTCTCCCCCACCTCGCCGAACCGGATCGTCGCCTCGGCGTCGTCGCCGTAGCCGCTGGTGGTCACCACGACGCCTTCGCCCCAGCGCTCGTGCTGCACGGTGTCGCCGGCCACGATCGCGGGCACCTCACGCCTGGTCACGCCGGGCACCGACGGAGGGGTCCACCCCGGCTGGACCTCGACCTCGCCCTTCCCCGGAAGCCCGATCACCGAGTAGCCGGCTCCGCCGTTGCCGCCAGGCCGGCCCGCTCTGGCGTAGTGCGACGTCCGCTGCACCCCCGTCTCCGACTCACGCGCGCTGACGAGCGCCTCCGGGATCTCGCCGAGGAACCGCGACGGCGGGTTGTAATTGGTCTGGCCGAACAGCGTCCGGCTCCACGCGTGCGTCAGGTACAAGCGCTGCTGCGCGCGGGTGATGCCGACGTACGCGAGCCGCCGCTCCTCTTCGAGTTCGTTCGTGTCGGTCATCGACCGGAAATGCGGGAAGATGCCGTCCTCCATCCCGACGATGAACACGACCGGAAACTCGAGACCCTTCGCGATGTGCAATGTCATCAGCGTGACGCTCGAGTCCTCTTCTTCGTAGTCGTCCTGCTCGCCGACGAGGGAGACCAGCTCGAGGAACTCCGCGAGCGTGGCATCGGGCTCGCGCGCGGCGGTTTCCATCGCGACGCCCGCGAGCTCCTGCAGGTTCTCGATGCGGCCCTGCGCCTCGATCGTCCGCTCGGTCTCGAGCTCGAGCAGGTAGCCGGACTCCTGCCCTGCGAGCTCGATCATGCGCGCCGGGCCGGCGCCCTCGTCGTAGTGCGCTTGCAGGGCGACCATCACCTGGTTGAACGCGGCGACCGCGCCCTTGGCGCGATTGGCCAGCAACGTGTTCTCATCGACGCGGCGGCAGGCCTCGAGCACGTCGATCCCCTCGGTCGCCGCGAACGACTCGATCGCGCCGACGGTCGCGTCGCCGATCCCACGCTTCGGCATGTTGACGACGCGGCGGAACGAGACGACGTCTTGCGGGTTGAGCAGCAGCCGCAGGTACCCGAGCACGTCCTTGATCTCACGGCGCTGGTAGAACCGCACGCCTCCGAACACGCGGTACGACGTTCCGACGCGCATGAACACGTCCTCGATCACACGGGACATCGCGTTGGTCCGGTAGAAGACCGCGACGTCGCGGTTGCGGAACCCTTCCTCTTCGCGCAGGCGCTCGATCTCACTCGCGACGAACAGGGCCTCCTCGTGCTCGTCGTTGCCGCGGAAGGTCGTGACCAGCTCGCCGGGCGCGGCCTCGGTCCACAGCTCCTTGGGCTTGCGCTGCGCGTTGTTGGCGATCACCGCGTTGGCGGCCGCAAGGATGTTGCCCGTCGAGCGGTAGTTCTGCGCCATCAGGAACACCTGCGCGTCCGGATAGTCACGCTCGAAGTCGAGCATGTTCTGGATCGTCGCGCCGCGCCAGGAGTAGACGCCCTGGTCGGCGTCGCCGACGACGCAGACGTTGCGGTACCGGTTCGCGAGCTGGTTCACCAGCTCGTACTGCGCGCGACTCGTGTCCTGGTACTCGTCGACCAGCAGGTAGCGGAACCGCTCCTGGTAGTACCGGAGCACCTCTTCGTGGTCGCGGAACAGGCGCACCGTCTCGCTGATCAGGTCGTCGAAGTCCAGCGCGCCGGCCGCGTGCTTGCGCGTCTCGTAGGCCTGGTAGACCTTCGCGACGATCTCCTCGTAGAAGTTCGAGGCCATCCCTGCGAACGCATCCGGCCCGAGCACGCGGTCCTTCGCGTGCCCGATCGCCGAGGCGAGCTGCTTGGGCGGGAACCGTTTCGGATCGATGTCGAGGTCGCGGACGATCTGCGAGACGAGCCGCTCGGTATCGCCGTCGTCGTAGATGGTGAAGCTCGACGGGATGTCCAGATGGGCATGCTCGCGGCGCAACAGCCGGGCGCACATCGAGTGGAACGTCAGGATCCACATCCCGCCGGCCGCGCCGGTACCGACCAAGCCCTCGACGCGATCGCGCATCTCGCGGGCCGCCTTGTTGGTGAACGTGATCGCGAGGATCTGGCCCGGCGCGACGTCGCGCTCCCGTACGAGGTACGCGATCCGGTGCGTCAGGGCCCGCGTCTTGCCGCTGCCCGCGCCCGCGATGATCAGCACGGGCCCTTCGGTGTGCAACACGGCCTCGCGCTGGATGTCGTTCAGGCCTTCGAGCAACGGCGAGGGGACGTCCACGTTCGCAGTGTAGGCGGGGTCGCGGACGCACCGGCCGCGACCGAGACCGCCTCAGGGACCAGACGGCAGATGAGCAGGGACTTCCGGTCGATGGTGGTCCCGCAGCCTCGCGGGTAGCGTGGTCCGGATGGCGAGCGTCCCGGCCGAGGCCGACACCTCGAAGAAGCGCTTCACGTGGCATACCGCGCTGCGGTGGTTCGGCGTGCTCTGCCTGATGGGCGCGGCGTATTTCGGCGGGTACGTCGCATGGCTCCTGTGGGGAACCGGGATCCAGACGCAGCAGGCGCAGAACTCCTTCCAGCCGACGGTGCAGCATTGGGAGCAGCACCCGCAAGCGGTGCCACCGATCGGCACAGCGCCGCGGATCCTTCCCGGCGATGCGTACGCGGTGATCCTGATCCCGCGGATCAGCGTGGACATGGTCGTCGTCCAGGGGACGGACTACGAGGACCTGAAGAAGGGCCCGGGTCACTACGTCGACACCGCGAACCCATGGGACGGCACCGGCCGCGTCGGGATCGCCGGGCACCGCACCACCTACCTGCACCCGTTCTTCAACCTCGATCAGGTGCAGCAGGGCGACACGATCAGCCTGATCACCCGCTACGGCCGCTACGACTACGAGGTCACGGCCAACTTCGCGCTGCCCGAGGCAACCGCCGGCAAAGTGCTGACGCAGACGCACGACCCGACCTTGGTGCTCACGACCTGCAACCCGAAGTACGCCTCGAGCCAGCGCCTGATCGTGACGGCCAAGCTGCTCCACGCGCCGCCGGGCTCCGGCCAGTAGCATCCGGCGGATGGAGCGCACGGACGCGGCGACCGCCGCCGCCAAAGGCACCGGCATCGTCCTGCTGACGCTGGCGGCCGGGCAGTTCCTGATGACGCTCGACAGTTCCGTGATGAACGTGTCGATCGCGACCGTCGCCCAGGACGTCGGCACCACGGTGACCGGCATCCAGACCGCCATCACGCTGTACACGCTGGTGATGGCGATGCTCATGATCACGGGCGGCAAGGTCGGCTCGATGATCGGGCGCAAGCGCGCGTTCGCGATCGGCTGCGTGATCTACGGGTGTGGTTCGTTCACGACGTCGATCGCGAAAACGCTCGGCGTGCTGATCTTCGGCTGGTCGTTCCTCGAGGGCGTCGGCGCCGCGCTGATCATGCCGGCGATCGTGGCACTCGTTGCGTCGAACTTCCGGACGGAAGAGCGCCCGAGGGCGTACGGGTTGGTCGCCGCCGCCGGCGCGGTCGCCGTCGCGGTCGGGCCGCTGATCGGCGGCCTTGCGACCACGTACGCCTCGTGGCGGTGGGTGTTCGCGGGCGAGGTGCTCGTCGTGATCGTGATCCTGCTGTTCTCGCGCAAGATCGTGGATGCGCCCGTCGAGCATCGGCCGCAGCTCGACGTCTTCGGCGCCGTGCTGTCGGCGGCGGGGCTCGGGCTGGCGGTGTTCGGCGTGCTTCGCTCGAGCGAATGGGGTCTGGTGCTGCCGAAGCCCGGCGGCCCGTCGATCGGCGGCGTCTCCCCCACGATCGTGTTCATCTCGACCGGCATCCTCGTGCTGTGGTTGTTCACCGAGTGGGAGCGTCGCCGCGAGCGCCTCGGCAAGGAACCGCTCATCCAGATGTCGATGCTGCAGATCCCGCAGCTCAAGGGCGGACTCATCATGTTCTTCTTCCAGTTCCTGATCCAGGCGGGCGTGTTCTTCGTGATCCCGCTGTATCTGTCGGTCGCGCTCGGGCTGTCGGCGATCGACACCGGCCTTCGGATCATGCCGTTGTCGATCACGTTGCTCGTCGCGGCGGTCGGGATCCCTCGGTACTTCCCCGGCGCGTCCCCCCGGCTGGTCGTGCGTCTCGGCATCCTCGCGATGTTCGCCGGTATCGTCATCCTGCTGATGGCGATCGACATCGACGCCGGCCCGGAGATCGTCACGATGCCGTTGCTGCTCGTCGGGCTCGGGATCGGGGCGCTGGCATCGCAGCTCGGCGCGGTGACGGTCTCGGCCGTGCCGGACGAGCAGAGCCCGGAGGTCGGCGGGCTGCAGAACACCGCCACCAACCTCGGCGCGTCGATCGGCGTCGCGCTCGCCGGCTCGTTCCTGATCGTGGTCCTGACGACGTCGTTCCTCACCGGGATCCAAGGGAACGCGGCGGTGCCCAACGCCGTGTCCGCGCAGGCGAGCGTCCAGCTCGCGAGCGGGATCCCGTTCGTGTCGGACGCGCAGCTCTCCCAGGGCCTCGCCGACGCCGGGGTGAATCCGGAGACGAGCCAGGCGATCGTCGACGAGAACTCGCAGGCTCGGCTCGATGGGTTGAAGGCGGCGCTGTCGATCCTCGCGGCGCTGTCGCTGCTGGGGTTGTTCGCGTCTCGCAGGGTCCCCGCGAAGCAGTTGCAGGCGCCGGCTGCGGCCGCGGCCTAGCGGCCGCTCACTCCCACTCGATGGTGCCGGGCGGCTTCGACGTGATGTCGTAGGCGACGCGGTTCACGCCGGGCACTTCGCGCACGATCCTCGACGCGATCGTGTCGAGCACGTCGTTCGGCAAGCGCGCCCAATCGGCGGTCATCGCGTCTTCGCTGGTGACCGCGCGCACGACGATCGGGTTCTCGTAGGTGCGTCCATCGCCCATCACGCCGACGCTGGCGACGTCGGCGAGCAGGACGCAGAACGCCTGCCACGTCTCGCGCTCCAGGCCCGCACGCCGGATCTCCTCGCGCACGATGTGATCGGCACCGCGCACCTTCGCGAGGTTGGTCGCGTTGACCTCCCCCACGATCCGGACCGCGAGCCCGGGCCCGGGGAACGGCTGACGCTGGGTGATCTCCTCCGGCAGGCCGAGCTCTGCGCCAACGGCTCGCACCTCGTCCTTGAACAGGTCGCGGAGCGGTTCGACCAGCTCAAGGTCCATGTCCTCGGGCAGGCCGCCGACGTTGTGGTGGCTCTTGATGTTGGCCGCGGTCTTCGACCCCGACTCGATCACGTCCGGATACAGCGTCCCCTGCACGAGGAACCGCGCGCCGGCGTGGTCGCGTGCGACCTCCTCGAACAC
Organism: uncultured Actinomycetes bacterium; assembly: GCA_963792215.1. Lineage (GTDB taxonomy): Bacteria > Actinomycetota > UBA4738 > UBA4738 > HRBIN12 > AC-51. The sequence goes on along the minus strand of CAWBVL010000001.1, from coordinate 67,880 downwards.
GCGGATGAACTCCTCGCCGATCGCCTTGCGCTTGACCTCCGGGTCGGTGACGCCGACGAGCTTCGCGAGGAACCGGTCCTCGGCCTTCACGTGCACCAGCGGCACGTGGAAGTGCCGGGCGAACGTCTCCTCGACCTGCTCGGGCTCCCCTTCCCGGTTCAGCCCGTGATCGACGAAGACGCAGGTCAGCTGGTCGCCGACCGCCCTGTGGACAAGCAACGCGGCCACGGCGGAGTCGACCCCGCCGCTCAGCGCGCAGAGCACTTGCGCGTCGCCGACCTGCTCGCGGATCCGGTGGACCTGCTCGTCGACGATGTTGGTCGGCGTCCAGTCGGGCAGCAGCCCGCAGCCGTCATAGAGGAATCGCTTCATCACCGCCTGACCGTGCGATGTGTGCGACACCTCAGGGTGGAACTGCACGGCGAAGAGTCCACGCTCGCGGTCCTCCATCGCCGCGACCGGGATCCGGTCGGTCGTCGCGGTCACGCGGAACCCGTCGGGCGCGCGGGTAACCGCGTCGCCGTGGCTCATCCAAACCGTGTCCGTTGCCGGAAGATCCTGGAGCAACGTGCCGGGTTCCTGGACGTGGAGCTGGGTTCCGCCGTACTCACGGTCACCGGTTGCCGCGACCTCGCCGCCGAGGTCCTTGGCCATCAGCTGGTGGCCGTAACAGATGCCAAGGACCGGGACGCCGAGTTCGAACAGGCCCGGGTCGACCTGTGGAGAGCCCTCTTCGTAGACGCTGAGCGGGCCGCCGGACAGGATGATTCCGGCAGGGCGCCTCACCGCCAGCTCGGCCGCGCTCAGGTCGTGCGCGACGATCTCGGAATAGACGTGGGCCTCACGGACCCGCCGCGCGATCAGCTGCGCGTACTGCGCCCCGAGATCGACGACGAGGACGGGCCGCGGCTCAGTCATGGCCTCCCTAGTGGCCCATCCCGACGCGCTGCTGCGTCTGATAGGTCTTGCCCTCGGTCTTGATCGACGGCGCGATCACGAGCTCCGCCTTCTGGAACTCCTTGATCGTTTCGTAGCCCGTCGTCGCCATCGAGGTCGCGAGCGCCCCGAACAGGTTGAACGTGCCGTCGTTCTCGTGCGCGGGGCCGATAAGGATCTCCTCGATGGAGGCGACCTGCTGGGTCTTGACCCGAGCGCCGCGCGGCAGCGTCGGATGGAACGTCGCCATCCCCCAGTGGTACCCACGACCGGGCGCCTCGTAGGCGCGCGTCATCGGGGAACCGATCATCACGGCGTCGGCACCGCACGCGATCGCCTTGGCGATGTCGCCGCCCGTACGCATCCCACCGTCGGCGATCACGTGACAGTAGCGGCCGGTCTCGTGCATGTGCTCCCGGCGAGCGGCCGCCGCGTCGGCGATGGCCGTGGCCTGCGGCACCCCAACCCCGAGCACGCCGCGGGTGGTGCACGCGTTGCCCGGCCCGACCCCGACCAGCACGCCGACCGCACCGGTCCGCATCAGGTGCAGCGCCGTCGAGTATGAGGCGCATCCGCCGACGATGACCGGGATGTCGAACGCGGGGATGAACTCCTTCAGGTTGAGCGGCTCGGCCTTGGACGAGACGTGCTCCCCGGAGACGACCGTCCCCTGGATCACCAGGATGTCGAGCCCGGCCTCGAGCACAAGCGAGGCGTACCGCTCGACCCGGGCGGGCGTGAGGGATGCGCAGGAGACCTCGCCGCCCTCCTTGATCTCCGCGATCCGCTTGCCGATCAGCGCTTCCTTGATGGGCTCCGCGTAGAGCTCCTGCATCCGGCGGGTGGCCTTCTCGTCCGGGAGCCCGGCGATCTCGTCGTAGATCGGGAGCGGGTCCTCGTAGCGGGTCCAGAGGCCCTCGAGGTTGAGACAGGCGAGCCCTCCGACCCGGCCGATCTCGACCGCGGTGGTCGGCGAGACGGCGGCATCCATCGCGCTCGCCATCATCGGGAGCTGGAACGTGTACGCGTCGATCTCCCACTCGATGCTCACGTCCTCGGGGTCACGTGTCCGCCGTGAGGGGACGATCGCGACCTCATCGAACCCGTAAGCGCGCCGTGCCGTCTTCCCGATGCCGATCTCGAACTCCATGCGGGGGTGCCTCCCTGGTCAGCCGGTGGACGATGTGGAAAACGCAGAACGCCCACCCCGTTCGGGATGAGCGTCCGGAAGCTGCATGCACTTCAGGGTAGCACCGGCTCGGACGTTAGGACCCCGGCTCGTCGTCACGACCGCTCGCGGCGCGAAGCGCCGCGAGCTCCAGCCGGATCGCGCGGAGCTCGTCGCGGATCTCGGCTGACTCCGACGAGGACGATGGCTCCTCCTCATCGTCGTCCGAGTCCCCCGAGACGAGCACCGCAGCGAAGATGCTGGCCAGCGCCCCAATGATGCCGATGGCCGTCAGCATCACGACGGAGCCGACGATCCGCCCACCAGGCGTCACCGGATAGAAATCTCCGTATCCGACGGTCGTCATCGTGACCCACGCCCACCACAGCGCCTCGCCGCCGGTCTTGATGTTCCCGTTCGGGTCGTTGCCTTCGAACTGCAGCACCAGAACGCTCGCGAACACGAGGACGACCATCATCGCGAGCAGCGTGATCACCACGGCGTACTGGCCCCGGTTCTTCGAAACGTCGTTGATCAGCTCGCGCTTGCTCTGCCCACGCAAGAGCCGGGCGATCCGGGCGAGACGGCTCAACCGGGCCAGTCGGAGCAACGAGGTGTATCGCGCCCCGTCGGCGAAGAGCCCGAAGCTCGGGATCGAGCCCAGGAGATCGAGCCACCCGCGCTCCCCGATGAAGTAGTCGCGTTTGTGTGTCGCCCGCCGCATCCGCCACGCGAAATCGACCAGGAACACGAGGCAGATGGCGTTGTCGTAGATGTTCAGCAGGGTCTTGGTCGCATCGCTCACGCCCGGCAGGACGAGCGCCACCATGATCAGCAGCGACAGCACGGTGAGCACGAAGATGAACAGCGAGTACGCGTTGCTGTCGCGCCGAACGCCGACGGCCGCGGGGGCATCTGCGCTCATCGGCGCATCTTCCCCCGCGGCCGCGGGTGGTTCCAGGAAGCAGGTGGATCAGGAAGCAGGTGGATCAGGACTTCTCGGCAGCCTTCTTGAGCTCCTCAGCGCTCTCGGGGCTGACCTCTTCCTTGTCGATCGTCTTGGCCTTGGTCAGTGCATCGTCGACCTTCGGCTTCCACGTGATGTCGAACAGAGCGATGATCCCCGAGGTGCCGGGCGGAAGGACGTCCTCGACCTCCTTCTTGATGTCGGAGGTGCGGTCCATCTTCACGAGCTTGCCGACGCCCGCGCCCACCGCGCCGCCGACCACGCCCGATGCGAGGAACGCCGGCGGGAAGATCAGCCCGATCAACAGGCCCGCCGCGGCGCCGACGATGGTGCCGCCGGCGACCTCGTGCGCGTTCTCCTTCACATACAGCTTGCCGTCGTCGTCACGCGCGACGAGCGCCGCGACGTCGACGAAGATCGCGCCCGCCTTCACGAGCTCCTTCAACGCGTCGTAGTCGTCCTTCGCCGCGTTCGGGTCATCGTAGGCCGCGATGTACAGCGCTACAGGATCGTTCTTGCCCATGTCGGTCCCCCTTCATTCGCGATGCACGGACGGAGCCAGGCTACTATCCGCGCCGACGCGTGAACGAGACAGCCGCTCCGCGGGAACATCGGCTACCTCGCCGGGGACTCGCCGGTGGGACGCTCAACTCTCCTTGACGACGTGCCCCGTCTCGGCGACGCGGAGGTCGGTCAGGCCGGAGTGCATCCGGTCGCCCTGAACCATGACCGCGTCGGAGTCGAGGTAGCCCACCTTCACCAACGCGGTCAGAACGTTCTGGAGCGACTCCTCTGGTGTCTCCGTCATGGTGTCGACCACGAGCTCGGGGTTCTCCGGCACCTCGTAGGGGTCGTCGACGCCGGTGAAGCCGGTGATCTCGCCCGCGAGCGCCTTCTTGTAGAGGCCCTTGGGGTCGCGGTTCTCGGCGAGCTCCTCGACCGTCGCGTGCACGTAGACCTCGACGAACGTGCCGATCAGTTCGCGGTTCGCGTCGCGCGTCTCCTTGTAGGGGCTGATCGGGCAACAGATCGTCGCGACGCCGTTGCGGGTGAGCAGGTTCGCGACGAAGCCGATACGCATGATGTTGAGGTCGCGGTCCTCCTTGGAGAACCCGAGGCCCTTCGAGAGGTTCTGCCGTACGACGTCGCCGTCGAGGATCTCGGTCTTCATGCCCGCGCGCCTGGAACTCGTGGTACAGCATCTCGGCGATCGTCGACTTGCCCGATCCGGACAGCCCGGTGAACCAGACGGTGAATCCCTGTCTGTCGCTCACGTGAGGAAGCTCCTTCCGACCGCATCGGGCATCGCCCGGGTGGAGTCGATGCCGTAGATGTCCAGGACGCTGGGTCCCACGTCGACCAGCTTTAGCCCCTCGACCGGGCCGGTCTGCTGACCAGGCAGCCCCTTCATCACGAAGATCCCGTCCCGGTCGTGGTTCGCCCCGTCGGGGCCAGTGTCGTTCTCGTAGGTGTACAGACTCGGATTGCCTACAGATCCGACCGACCGCCATTCGAGGTCGCCGAAGTAGACGATCAGATCGGGTGCGACCCCTCGTACCTCGGTGTACACGTCCTGTGGTTTGAGGACCTTCGTGCCTAACGTCTCGCCGTCAGGCCCAAGCTGCGCCTCAAGCTTCGCGGTCAGCTCGGCGCGCATCGCCTCGTACCTGGCCGGCTCGATCTGGCCCTGCGGTTCCCGACCCTTGATGTTGAAGAAGAGCCTCGCGTAGTAGCCCCCGTCGCCCCAAACGAGCGTGCGAGACCAATCGATGTCCGCGTCTTTGATGGGGATGGGGCCGTCGGTGACCGGCTCCTTGAGGGTCATATATCCCTCCTGTATCAGCCAGTCGTTGACGCACAACCCGCCCATCATCGGCCGCGCCCCGTGGTCACTCATCACGATCGTCACGGCATCCTCGGGCACGTACTCAAGGAAGTCCGCCAGCTGCCTATCCAGGAATCGGTAGTAGTCGTGGAACACCGTCTCGTACTTGTTCCCCGGCTCATGCAGCGGGTGCCGCTTGTCGTAGAACTGCCAGAACACGTGATGCAGCCGATCCGGCGCGATGTCGCACATCATGAAGTAGTCCCACGGCTTCGACCGGAGCATCCGCCGGCCGACCTGGAACCGACGCTCGGTCATCTTGAACACTTGGTCAAGCGTGACGTCGTATCCGGCCTTGCGGAAGTTCGGGATGTCGAAGATGTACTCGCCCTTCCCGCCAAGCTCCTCCTCGATCTCGACCTCGAGCTCGCGCGGATAGGCCCAGCGATCAGCCGACGGCGGGGTCAAGAAGCAGCCGACGCGCCAGCCCGGGAATTCCTTCGGCGGCGGGAAGGATGGCGGGACGCCGATCAGGACCGAACGCTTCCCCTGGGCGCCGAGCGCGTCCCACACCGCGGGCGCTTTGACCGAACCGGAGTGCACGATCGACATACCGTCGTAGCTGGCGTCCTTGCGGTTGCGGAACCCGTAAAGGCCAAGCTGGCCCGGTGTCGATCCCGTGAAACCACAGGCCCACGCAGGTACCGTGATCGGCGGGGTGATGCTCGCGAGCTTGCCGTGCATACCCTCGCTCATCACCTTGGCGAGCGTTGGGACCTCGCCTGCCAGATCCTCAAACACCATCGAGGGGGTCACGCAGTCGAGTCCGACCACGACGACCCGGGGACCTTGCTGCATCTCAGACTCCTCATGGATACGGACAGACGGCCGCGTTGCGCACGCATCAACAGGGCTGCATCCGCGGTTCGCGTATCCTACCAGCCGCTTCCGGGCCGCCTGTAGCCCAAGCGCCTTCGACATGACGGTCCTTCGACGTGCGTTGCAAGCGTTCGCGGCCATCTGGGCCGGCTGCGGCATCGCCTTGATCGTCGTTCCGAGCTGGCTGCTGACCGACGTCTTCAACCAGCCGCGCTACCCCGACTACACGTACGTCCGCGTGACCGGCGCGGCGTCGATCACGCTCGCGACGCTCGCGGTGATGGTGTCGCGCCGCGACGACGCCTGGTGGTGGGCGTGGGCCTTCGCGATCGCGACCGGTCTGACCGCGACGATCACCTTGTTGCACCTCTTGCTGGATGTGCCCGAAGGCGCAGGGACCGCGCTGTGGTGGCTATTCGCTGGCGTGAGCGTCGTCTTGACGATCTGGCTGATCATTGGGCTCACGCGCGCCAGCCAGGACCACCCCATCAGTTAGGTCGATCGGCTAGCGCGCGGCGGCGATCCGATCGAGCGCGATGCGGTCGGCCGCCTCGGCGGTCGTGATGCCGCCGTCTGCTGCGGTCGCGAAGATCTCGTCGAGCGTCTGCTCGATCCCAGCGAGACGCGCTCGCATATGGGCGTCGTCCCAGCCGAGCGTCTCGTAGCCGGCGAGCCAGATCACGCCGCCCGCGTTGGCCACGTAATCGGGGGCGTAGAGGATGTCGCGCGCCGCGAGGCGCGTGGCATCCTCGGGTGTGGCGAGCTGGTTGTTCGCGGCGCCCGCGATCGCGTGACACGCGAGCTCGGGGATCGTCTCTGCGTTGAGGACCGCGCCGGTCGCGCATGGCGCGAGGAGGTCACACGGCGTCGTCAGCACCGCCTCGGGGTCGACCGGGATGGCTCCTGTCGCTTCGACCCGAGCGGGGTCGTAGTCGGCGGCCATCACCTTCGCGCCGGCATCGAGGAGCTCGGCGATCAGCCGGGCGCCTACCGACCCCACGCCCTGGACGGCGACCGTGCGCGCGGAGAGATCGTCGGTTCCGAAGGCATGCCGGCACGTGGCGCGGACAGCGTGGAACAAGCCGATCGCGGTGCCCTCTCCTGGGTCGCCCGCGCCACCGTTCGTCTGCGACCGGCCGAGCACGTGCGGCGTGCGATCGCCGATCGCGTCCATATCGACCGGCCCCGTGTTCATGTCCGCGGCGGTGACGTAGGTACCGTGCAGCGAGTCGACCAGGTCGGCGTAGGCGCCCAGAACCGCCGCGCGCTCGGGCGACCCCCGATCGGGCACTGCCGGAACGGCTAGGACGGCCTTCCCCCCGCCGTACGGGAGGCCGGCGGCCGCCTGCTTCAAGCTCATCGCCTGCGAGAGGCGGAGCACGTCCCGAACGGCGTCGTCCGGCGACGGGTACAGCTTCATCCGTGTGCCGCCCATCGCCGGACCCAACGCCGTGGAGTGCACGCCGATGAACATCCACGTCGAGTTGGGCTCGTCGTACCGGACCACGAGCTCCTCGCCGCCCCAGGCCTGCAGGCGCTCCTCGAACACGGCTGCAGTGTAGGCCGAGCCACCCGCTACCGGGTTGGGCCGTGACCGGGTGGAGGATGAACCGTCGACCCGGCAAAAGGAGCGGCGAGCGGGACCATCCGAGGACGGCCCCGCCCGCCGGATCAGGTGCTGGTGTTGCTGGATGAGCTGGAGCTGCTCGAGTTGTGCTGCGGACAGTTGTCGGTGCTCCCCGACTTGTTCGCGTTCGAACCGGAGCTGGACCCACTGGCGCTGGTAGCCGTCGAGCTTGCCGAGGGTGACTCGCTCTGCGCGAACGCCTGGGCGACGCCCACGCCGCCGATCACCAACCCGCTCGCGAGTGCGGCCGCGACGGCCGCCTTGCGGATCGTGCTGGTCATCCCGATCACCTCCTTTCCCTCTCGCCGACCAGCACACAAAGCGCAGCTGAAGATCAGGTGAGTGGCACGTGGGAACCCACGCAGAAGGGGCGGCCCTTCGGGCCGCCCCTTCGGGAACGCAGGTGAGGAGTTCGAGCTAGTGCGCGTGTCCGTGGCCGCCGGCGGCCTCCGGCTCCTCGTCCTCCGGCTTCTCCACCACCGCGGACTCGACCGTCAGCACGATGGCTGCGATCGAGGCCGCGTTCTGGAGCGCCGAGCGCGTCACCTTGGTGGGATCGACGATCCCCGCCTTCATCATGTCGACCCACTCGCCGGTCGCGGCGTTGAAGCCGCGGCCGTCGCCCTCGGTGCGGATCTGGCTCACGATGACGGCGCCCTCGTAGCCGGCGTTCTGCGCGATCCGCCGCGCCGGCTCCTGCAGGGCGGCGCGAACGATCCTCGCGCCGGTTGCCTCGTCGCCCTCCAGGTCGAGCTTGTCGAGCGCACCCTCGGAACGGATCAGCGTGACGCCGCCGCCCGGGACGATGCCCTCTTCCACCGCGGCGCGGGTCGCCGAGACGGCGTCCTCGATGCGGTGCTTCTTCTCCTTGAGCTCGACCTCGGTGGCCGCGCCGACCTTGATCACGGACACGCCGCCGGAGAGCTTCGCGAGCCGCTCCTGCAGCTTCTCCTTGTCCCAGGAGGAGTCCGTGTTCTCGATCTCGGCCTTGATCTGGTTGATCCGGCCCGCGACGTCGTCGGACGAGCCGGCGCCCTCGATGATCGTGGTGTCGTCCTTGGTCACGACGACCTTGCGTGCGTGCCCCATCAGGTCGGTCGTCACGTTCTCGAGCTTCAGGCCGACCTCCTCGGAGACCACCTGACCACCCGTGAGGATCGCGATGTCCTGGAGCATGGCCTTGCGGCGGTCGCCGAAGCCGGGCGCCTTGATCGCGATCGCGTTGAACGTGCCGCGGATCTTGTTCACCACGAGCGTGGCGAGCGCCTCGCCGTCGACGTCCTCGCTGATGACGACCAGCGGCTTGCCCGTCTGCAGGACCTTCTCGAGGACCGGCAGGAGCTCCTGCGCGCTGGAGATCTTCTTGTTCACGATCAACAGGTAGGGGTCGTCGATGACCGCTTCCTGCCGCTCGGGATCGGTGACGAAGTACGGCGAGATGTAGCCCTTGTCGAACTGCATGCCCTCGGTGAACTCGAGCTCGATACCGAAGGTGTTGGACTCCTCGACGGTGATCACTCCGTCCTTGCCGACCTTGTCGAGCGCCTCGGCGATCGTCGCGCCGATCGTGGCGTCAGCGGCAGAGATCGATGCGACCTGCGCGACCTCGTCCTTGGACTCCACGTCCTTCGCCTGGTTCTTGATCGCCTCGACCGCGGCATCGACGGCCTTCTCGATCCCTCGCTTGAGCGCCATCGGGTTGGCACCCGCCGCGACGTTCTTCATGCCGCCCTTGACCATCGCCCGCGCGAGCACGGTCGCGGTCGTCGTGCCGTCACCGGCGACATCGTTCGTCTTGGTGGCGACCTCCTTCGTGAGCTGGGCGCCCATGTTCTCCCACGCGTCGTCGAGCTCGATCTCCTTGGCGATCGTGACACCGTCGTTCGTGATCGTGGGAGCGCCCCACTTCTTGTCGAGCACCACGTTCTGGCCCTTGGGCCCGAGCGTGATGGCGACGGCGTCGGCGAGCTTGTCGACGCCGGCCTCCAGGCCACGGCGAGCCTCCTCGCCGAACTTCAGCAACTTCGCAGCCAAAGGAGCCTCCTTACTTCTTGAGCGTCGCGAGGACGTCGCGGGCCGACAGGATCAGGTACTCCTCACCGTCGACCTTGACCTCGGTGCCGCCGTACTTGGAGTAGATGACGACGTCGCCGACCTTCACGTCGAGCGCGACGCGGCCGTCGCCGTCCTCGTTCCACCGGCCGGGGCCTGCGGCCACGACGGTGCCCTCTTGCGGCTTTTCCTTCGCCGTGTCCGGGATCACGAGGCCCGACGCGGTGGTCTGGTCACCCTCGTTCGCCTGGACGACGATCCGGTCCTCGAGCGGCTGGAGCTTGAAGTCCGCCATCTCCTGGGTCCCTCCTTCTGTTGGGTCCGACTGGGTGCCCGGGACGTCATTAGCACTCCCGGTCTTGAGTGCTAACAGGATAGCCAGGCGAGTGCCAGCCGACAAGGCGAGGTCGTTGACCCCGCCGGGAGGGCGACCAAGACTGCCCTATGCAGCCACCTCCGATCCCACCGGCGCCGGTCGGCGCTCCCGCGAAGCAGGGGATGCCGAGGGGCCTGAAGCTCGCGCTGGTGCTGATCGGCATCTTCCTCGTGATGACCGCCGGCATCGCCTACGCCAACCGGTGGCTCATCTCGTACCTGACGTCGACGAGCCCGCATTCGATCACGTATCAGGTCACCGGCAGCGGGACGGCGGAGGTTGTCTACACGGCACCCGATGGCCAGCACCGGCAGACGGTCACGCTCCCGTGGTCGACCACGCTCACGGTGCCCGACGGCTCTCAGCTCTCGGTCACGGCGGGCGGCTCGAGCGGCGGGCTCATCACGTGTCGGATCCAGTGGGAGGGCCACACCATCCAGTTCGATTCGGAAAGTGGGAACGGACCGACGTGCACCGCGTCGGGAACCGCCTAGCGCACGCTCGGCGGCGCGGGCATCGTCTCTGACTGGTTCCTCACTGCCGGCTTGTCGACAGGTGGCGGCGGCTCCGTCAGCGCAGGGAGCGGCTCCGCACGCACCCACGCGATGCGATCCGGGATGCTGCCGTGCGTTGCGAAGAGCAGCCGTGAGACCCGGCTCGGGTCAAGGTCGGCCATGTTGGACAGCGCCAATCGCTGGAGCAGCAGCGCGAATCCGAGCGGGTCGCGCGTGAGCCGTACGCCGAACAGATCCGCGTCACGCTCTTGGTTCCGGATGAAGCCCACCAGGATCGGCCGAAGCACGATCCCGAGCGCGCCCCAGACCAGCAGCACCAACGGGACGTAGGTCGGATCGGCCGCACGGAACGGGACCCACCCGGGGAGGAACCCGCGGTGGAAGGGCACGTTGCCGATCCGCCATAGCGTCACGTCGGGAAGGCGGTCGACGAGCATCACCGTCGCCACGAACACGGCGCCGAACACGAGGATGAACAGGGCCAGCCGCTTGATCGTGTGATGCAGCCGCATGTGCCCGAGCTCGTGCGCGACGGCGGCGTCCAGGGAGATCGGGCCGTCGGCGGCGAGCGTGTCGAACACGACCAAGCCGCCGCGTCGGCCACACGCCGATCACGAACGCGTTCTGCCGGCGCGTCCCCTGCATCACCTTGCGGATGCGAACGCCGTCGAGCTGCACGCGCGAGCGCCGGATCAAGCTCGCCAGCCGCGCGGCGGTCGGCGGGTCGTCGACCTTGTGTGCGGACGCGGCCACGAGGAACGGGATGACGAGGATCCCGACGGGAAGCCAGATCAGCGTCGAGGTCATCTGCCCGTAGCCGTACACGACGACGTCCCAAACCTGCTGCAGCCACGCCGGTCCGATGAAGATGAGGAGCAAGCCCCACACGAGCGACCGCACCGGGATCCGCCGCCACCCGTGCGTGAGGCCTTGCTCCCGTTCGTCACGGGCACCGATGAATGCGACCGGGAGGGACAGCGCCCATCCGATCGCCAGGCACGCCGCCGCGATGTTCCAAACCGCTTGGGTGTCCGACGCCTGCGTGGACATGGTCCGAGCCAGGCCCGAGACGTACACCCCGATGAATGCGACGGCGTACAGCCCTTGACGCCAGACCCACCGGACGTACCGCCTGTGCGCGAACGCGGCGGCCTGGGCGCGCTCCTCGTCGGAGAACTGCCCGATCTTCTTCCGGTCGAGGACGACCATCAGCCGGCCGCGACGAGCTCGTCCACCTCGGTCCGCATGCGGGACAGGGTATCGGCGCGTCCGGGCCGCCGGGTTCAGGCCATCTGGAACGAACGCTTCGCGAGGCCCAGGAAGAAGCCGTCGATCTCCGTCTCGGGGCTGGCCTCGGGGTCGCTCGCCGCGCCGAGCGTCACGAACAGCGGCGCGAAGTGCTCGACGGTCGGATGGGCGTACGGCATGCCCGGCGCCTTCCGGAAGTCCATGAGCTGGTCGATCGCACCCTGGTCGAGCGACTCGGCGGCCCAGAGATCGAACTCGCGGGACCAGCCGGGCGGCTCGGCGTCCGGCCGCCAATCGCGGAGGAACGGCAACCCGTGCGTCATGAACCCGGAGCCCATGATCAGCACGCCCTCGTCTCGGAGCGGTCGCAGCCGCTGGCCGATCGAGAACAGATGCTCCGGGTCGAGGTCGGGCATCGAGATCTGCAGGACCGGGATGTCGGCCTCGGGATACATCACGAGGAGCGGCACGAACGCCCCGTGGTCGAGCCCGTAGTCGGGCGCCTCGGCGACCGGCTCGGTGTCCGGCATCATCGCCTTGACGTTCGCCGCGAGCTCCGGCGCGCCCGGCGACCAATAGGTCATGTCATAGAAGCGCTGCGGGAATCCATAGAAGTCATACGTGAGCGGCGTCTTGCCGTCGGTCGCGCCGACGGTGAGGGGCGCCGACTCCCAGTGGGCCGAGACGACGAGGATCTGCTTGGGCTTTGGCATCTCCTTGGCCCAGCCTTGGAGCTGCGAGACCCACAGCTTGTCGTCGAGCAGCGGCGGGGCGCCGTGGCCGAGGTAGACCGTCGGCATGCGGGTCGGTTCGTCCATCACGCCAGCCTGAACGCTTGGGCGGCTTCCGTCATTCCTCGAGCTCCAGTGCGTCCTCGGTCGGCTCAGCCGTCCCGACGGTTCCACGCTTGATCGCGCGGGCGTAGAGCAGCAGCGCCGGCAAGCGGAGCAATCCTGAGACGACAAGGGCCGCAGGGACCGACGCGTTGCCGATCACGCCGAGCGCAGGGCCGCCCGCCGCCTGCCCGATCGCGTCGGATTGCGAGCCCATGGAATTGATCGTGGCGCGCGTCGACGGATCCAGGCCCTGGTTCACCCAAGCATCGAAGATCGGCTCACGGATGTTCCGCGCCGCGACGACGAGCCACATCATCACGACCGCGAGCCAGAACACGCCCGAGAGGCCGAACACCACGACCGCGGCGATCAGGACGACGTCGATCACCCGCAGGACGCGCGCGACGTGCGCATGGCCGTTCAGGTGCGAGCGGCGCTTGAAGCTCGCGAGGCCGACGATGCCAACGATCAGCGCGACGCCGTCGATGATCCCGAACCAGACGATCCGGTTGAGGCTGCCGATCGCGGGCAGCCCGATGTCTTTCAGCAGATGGAAGTCGGCGAGCCGGTCGAACCCCTCCGTCGAGGCGCCGTGCAGGGCTGCGGTCAGCAGGATCAGGCCGAGGACGTGGTGCGCCCGCACCTGTCGGATGCCTTCCTTGAAGGTGGTGACCATCCCTGTGTGGATGTGTTCGCCCTTCGCGCGCGTCTTCTTCTCGAATCCCTCTTCCGGCATGACGAACAGCATCGCGATGCCGAACACGATGATCCCGATGCTGGCGAGGATGATCGGCAGCCGATAGTCGATCGTCGCGAGGGCGATCCCGACGAGGATGCCGGCGAGCGCGGCGACGTTGCCGATCTGCGTTCCGCGAAGGTAGTGAGGGCGCGCTGCCTCCTCCCCGAGTTCGTCCGTGAGCCATGCGACGTCGGCACCACTCTGGAAGGAGGCGAACAGTCCCCACATCACCTGCGTCAGCGCCACGACGAGGAACGAGTGCGAGAGCCCGAGTATGAGGAACGCGAGCCCGGACCCGACGAGGCCGATCACCACGGACAGCCGTCGGCTGACCGTGTCGGCGACCACGCCGGTCGGCACCTCGCACAGCAGGTAGGTGCCTTCGAGGATCGTGCCGAGCAGCACGAGCTGGAACGGCGTGAAGCCGAGCGTGAGCACGACGAAGATCGAGTAGACCGTGAAGATCATGCGGAACAGGAACCCGTCGCCGGCGACGTAGATCGCGTAGGCGGTCGGAGCGTCTTGCCTCATCGGAGGTCCTTCGGACGGACGCGGGTGCGCGCAGCGACGGAGCAAGCGAGAGGCTCCAGCGGCGGCGCCACGCGTCGGCGGAACACGGACCCGTCATGGTCCGTGCGCGGTCGTGGTATGTCGCTAGAGCCTTGGCACGTCGTCGCGCATGATGCCCGCCAACTGCGGCCCGGTCAAGCGCCGAGGCTGAGCCTCGTGAAGAGCCCGACCCGGAACGGCACCTCGAGCGCGGCGCCGTCGACACCGCGATCGCCGAAGAAGAAGCCGAGCAAGTCGCCGCGCGTCGTCGAGATCGTCGAATCGGAACGCGGTCTCGATCACACTGGTCTCGAAGCCGTGCGCGCTTCCCACCAGCCGGGTCGGCGCTGATATCGGCATGGGCCATCGCTGCGAACGCGTCGCCGCCGAGGTTGTCGACGATCGCGAGTGGACCGCCTCGTCGGACCACTCTGTCGAGTTCCGCGATCCCAGGCGTCGGATCCCAATCGCGCGAGAAGAAGTACGCCCAGGTGGCGTAGGCACCGTCGAAGCTGGCGTCGGCGAACGGCAGATGCTCGGCGTCACCACGGACCCACGTCAGCTGCCGTTCGCCGATCATCCCGGCGCTCGGCTCGAGCGCGACGATCCGCCGCGACGCGCGCAACCGGTCCGCGGTGAACCCGTCGCCGGCGCCCACGTCGAGCACGCGGTCGTGCGGGAGGAGTTCGTCCAACGCCCGAACCACGAGGCCGTCGCGATCCATCGCGGCCCGCTCGATCGCGAACATCGCGGGATCGTCGGCCCCGTAGAACGGGATGACGGTCACCGGTTCACCAGTGTTCGCGGTGGATGACCTCGTCGGGCGGCCGGCGCTTCGGGCGTTCGACCGGCGCGAGCGGCCGGACCGGATAGCCGAGCGACAGCAGGATCACGGCCTCGCGGCTGTCCGGGAACCCGAGCACCTCGCGCGCATCGGACTGCTCGCCCACCGAGGAGTGGCAGCTACCGATCCCGAGGTCTGCCGCCGCAAGCATCATGCTCATCGAGGCCTGCCCGAGATCGAAGGCGAACGTCTCGCGTTCCTCAGGATCGGTGGACGAGGGCGTGAGCAGCGCGATCGCGGCAGCGGCGCCGCGGATGTGTGCGCCCCACCGCCACAGGTCCGCCATCCGCTCGAGCGTCGCGCGTTCGGTAACCACGATGAAGTCCCACGGCTGCGTGTTCATCGAGGATGGCGACCGGCGGCCCGCCTCGAGGATCCGGTCGAGATCCGCCGGATCGATGGGCCGGTCTTGGTATCCGCGCGTGTTCCGGCGCGATCGGATCGCATCCCACGTCTCCATGGCGAGGAGCGTAGAACGTCTCGCGGCGGGCGTCCTATCCTTGCGCCCGAACGGGGGGACAGTCATCGCAGGCGGATCTGACGCGGTCAGCTGTCGAAGCCGAGGCCGACCGCGTCGAGCAGCTTGAGCCACGGGCCGCGCTTGCCTTCGCGGCGGTCCGCGCGGGCGAGGGCGCGGCGAGTCACCCACACGCCGACGGAACGGAACGGTTCGGGCGGGAACGGCAAGGGCTTCTTCCGCACGAGTGACAGCTGCGTACGCGCCGTTCCGAGATCGTCGACCAGGTCGAGGCACACGCGAGCGCCCCAGCGGGTCGCGCCCACCCCAAGTCCTGTGTAGCCGGCCGCGTACGCGAGCTTGCCGTCGAACTTCCGTCCGAAGAAAACGCTGAAGCGGCTGCACGTGTCGATGGCGCCCGACCACGCGTGCGTGAACCGCAGCCCTTCGAGCTGCGGGAACGTCTCGAAGAACTGCTGCGAGAGCATCGAGTACGTCGCGTCGCGCCGCTCGAACCGCGGATCGAGGCCGTTGTTCCAGTGATAGATCGCGTCATAGCCGCCCCACAGGATCCGGTCGTCGCCGGTGAGCCGGTAGTAGTGGAACTGGTTGGCCATGTCGGCGAGGCCCTGGCGATGCGCCCACCCGATCGACGCCATCTGCTCGGCAGAAAGCGCCTCGGTCATCAGCACGTGGTCGTAGACCGGCAGCACGTAGCGGCGGATCTCCTTCGCGAGGGGCGGGAACGCGTTGGTCGCGAGGATGGCGCGCCGCGCGCGCACCCGTCCGAGCGGCGTACGCACCACCAGCGTGTCGCCGTCCTCTTCGATCGCGGTCGCGCACGAGTGCTCGTGGATCGTGGCGCCGAGCCGCTCGGCCAGCGCCGCCAGCCCCCAGGCCAGGCGCTCCGGATCCAGCTGCGCGGCGCCCGTTCGCTTCCAGAATCCGGCGAGGTACGTCGGTGAGTCGACCTCGGCGCGCACGGCTTCATGGTCCAGCAGCTCGGCGTCGTACCCGAACCCGGTCAGGCTCTCGACCGCGCTCGCGCACCACGGCACGGCGTGCGGCGCGGTCGCGGCGATCAGCGTGCCGCTCGGCTCCCACGAGCAATCGATCCCCTCCCGGGCGATGGTGTCCGCGATGCCGTCGAGATTCTCCTGCCCCTCACGTTCGATCCGTTCGATCTCGTCGGGGAACCGCGACCGGCCGTTCTCGAGGCCGTGCGTGAGCGACCGGTCGCAGAAACCGCCGTTACGGCCCGAACCGCCGAAGGCGATCCGCTCCCCTTCCAGGACGACGATCTCCCGGCCCGGCATGTCCTCGAGCGCCTGCACCGCCGCCCAGAGCCCGGTGAACCCGGCGCCGATGATCACCAGGTCGGCTGTCCGCTCCCCCTCGAGCCCTGGGCGGGCCGGCGGACGGTCTGCGCGATCCAGCCAGAACGGCGTCCACGACGCGTCGGCGTACGCGCTGCGATACCGGGCGTCGACCGCCATCGCAGCTACGAGACCGCCGGCTCGCCGATCGGCTCGAACCGCTGCAGGGTGTACGGACCGACCGTGACTCCGGTCACGCGGCCGTCGGCGCCCGCGTGGAACTCAACGGGCTCTCCTGACTCGCGGGCGAACCAGTCGACCGTGAAGCGCATCGGATCGTCGGTCGCAAGCAGCGTGAGCGTCTCGTCGGGTTCCTCAGGGTTGCGCAGGACGAGCTTGCCGTCGCGCCATTCCAGGCGCATCAGCAGGGCTTCCACCGGCTCCCCATAGATCCCGAGCAGCGACGCGTACGCGGTGGGCATCGCGTCGGGGAGCTCGTAGTCGACGGCCGCGCCGCGGACCGCTTCGAGGGCGATCGCACCGAGCTCCATCGCCAGGTCGGACGCGCTGGCCACCCCGTTGAGCAGCGCGACCGCACCGACGCGCTCCTGCGCGCGGAAGCACGCGTTGGTGATGAAGCCGGGCAGACCGCCGGAGTGCTGGAGCCAGACCGTCTCGCCCTTGCGCACGGCGTACCAGCCGATCGCCCACGCCTCTTCCCACTTCTCGCCCTCGAGATAGCGCGGGCGCTGCATCTCGCGGAGGCTCGCATCCGGCAGGACCGTCGTGTGGCCCTCGGCGGCCTTCTCCATCGGGAACTGCGCCGACAGCCACTTGGCGACGTCCTCGACACTGGACTGCAGGCCGCCCTCGGCCAGCGGGAACTCGGTCAACGTCGAGCTGAACGGCTCGAACGTGTCGGACAGCCAGCGCGGCTTGTAGCCCACGGCCCGCCGCGCCAGCAGCTCCGGCGGCAGCGGGTGGAAGCCGCTGGATGCCAGCCCGAGCGGATCGAGGATCCGAGCACGGATCGCGTCGGGGAACGGCCGGCCGTCCAGCCGCGAGACGATCTCGCCGAGCAGCTGGAAGGCCAGGTTCGAGTACTTCTGCTGGATGTTCGGCGGGATCTTGGTCGAGATCTGCGCGCCCTTCGCGAGGTTCGCCGTGGGCGAGGCCTCGTAGATGTCATGGAACCACCGAGCGCCCGGCGGGTCGCCCATCAGCCCGGACTCGTGGGACAGCATCCGGCGGATGGTGACCGTCTCGATCATGCCGAACGGGCTCGTCGCGTCGCGGAGCTCGGGCAGGTACGCGACCGCGGCGTCGTCGAGATGGAGCTTCCCTTCGTCGCGGAGCTGCATGATCGCCGTGGCGGTGAACGTCTTCGTGATCGACGCGATGCGGAACAAGGTCTGCTCGTCGTGCTTCCGCTTCGCCTCGACGTCGGCGTAGCCGTAGCCGGTGTTCCACGCGAGCGTGTCGTCGACGACGACCCCGCATGCGGCGCCCGGCAGGCGCTCCTTCTTCACGAACGCCGCGACGCGCTCCGCGAGCTTGCCCGCGGCGTCGTTGACCGCGGCGATGCGGGCGTCTGCCATCAGATCCCCTTCAGGTAGGCGACGGTCTCGGCCAGGCCGTCTTCCAGGTGGGTCCACGGCTTCCACGCGAGCGCCTTGGCTGCGACGGAGATGTCGAGGGCGATCCTCCGGAGCTCCCCGGGCGGCAGCGGGCCGTGCGTGGCCTCTTCCTCGAACCCGATGATCTGCGCGAGCAGCCCGTAGAGCCCGTTGACGCTCGTCTCCAGGCCGGTCCCGATGTTGACGAGCTTGCCCGAGCCGCGCTCCATCGCTTGCACGAACGCGTGGACCACGTCGTCGATGAACACGAAGTCGCGCGTCTGGTTCCCGTCGCCGTAGATCGTCGGGACCTTCCCCGCGAGCATCGACGATGTGAAGATCGAGACCACGCCGGCCTCGCCGAACGGATCCTGTCGCGGCCCGTAGACATTCGCGAGCGCGCACGCGGTGAAGTCCAGCCCGCGGTACCGCTGGTAGAAGCCGAGGTAGTCGAGCACGGCCTTCTTCGAGATGCCGTAGGGGCTGAGCGGGTAGGAGCCCTGCGCGGTGGATTCCTTGGCCGGCAAGCGCTTCGGCTCGCCGTAGATCGTGCCGCCGCTCGCCGCGTAGATCACCTTGCGCGCCTCGACCTTGATCGCGCACTCGAGCACGTTGAGCGTGCCCATGATGTTGATGCCCGCGTCGTTGACCGGCGCGTCGAGCGACGGCCGCACGCCTGCCTGGGCCGCGAGATGGAACACGATCTCGGGACGGTGCCGTTCGAACAACGACAGTAGGCCGCCCGCGCGCACATCCATGTTGAAGAACGTGTAGGCCTTGCCGTACGTGCGCGCGTCGCCGAGGTTCGCGATGCGGCCGGTTGAGAGATCGTCGACCGCGATCACGCGGTGGTCTTCGGCCAGGAGGCGATCGGCCAGGTTCGAGCCGATGAACCCGGCGCCCCCGGTCACCAGGATCGTGGTCACAGCGCCAAGGGTAGGTTGGGGTCCGCGGCGATGTCCAACCCGGACCGGTCGCCCCGTTCGAGGCGTGCGGCGCCCAGGCACGCGACCATCGCGGCGTTGTCCGTGCACAGCGCGAGCGGTGGAACCAACACCTCGAGCCCGGCGCCGGCACCATCGGCGATCAGTCGCTCGCGCAGGCGGGTGTTGGCGACCACGCCGCCGCCCATCAACACGCGCTCGACGCCGGTGCGCCGCGCCGCCTCGATGGTCTTGGTCGACCTGCACGTCGACGATCGCCTCCTGGAAGCTCGCCGCCAGGTCGGGCACGTCGATGTCACGGGCGGCCGCGCGCTCCGCCTTGACGTACCGCAGCACCGCGGTCTTCAACCCACTCAACGAGAAGTCGAGATCGCCCGAGTCCTTCATCGCGCGCGGGAACCGGATCGCGTTGGGATCGCCGGTACGAGCTGCGGCGTCGAGGGCCGGCCCGCCAGGGAACCCGAGCCCGAGCATCCGGGCGACCTTGTCGAAGGCCTCCCCCGCGGCGTCGTCGAGCGTCTGCCCGAGCACCTCGTTGCGGAACAACGCAGGCACGTGGACCAGCATCGTGTGGCCGCCGCTCACGATCAGCGTCACGTACGGCGGCTCGGGCTTCCCGTGCTCCAGGAAGTTGGCCCAGTAGTGGGCCTCGAGATGGTTCACGCCCACCAGCGGCTTCTTGGTGGCGAGGCTGACCGCCTTCGCCGCGGCCATCCCGACCAGCAGGGCGCCGACCAGCCCCGGCCCGACCGTGACCGCGACGCCGTCGAGGTCGCCATGGTCGAGGCCGGTCCCGTCGAAGGCCTGAGCCAGCAGGGGGTTGAGCGCCTCGACATGGGCGCGGGCCGCGACCTCGGGCACGACGCCGCCGAACCGCTCGTGCAGGTGTTCCTGACGCGCGATCAGGTTGGTTCGAAGCGTGAAGCCGTCCTCGACGATCGCGACCGCCGTTTCGTCGCAGGAGGTCTCGATGCCGAGCGTGATCACACGGTGCCCGCCTGCGGGCGGATGCCCTCGGGGAGCTTCTGGACGATCGCGTTCAGGCGCCGGCGGTAGGCGCGGTCACGGACGTCGTCCGTCCACATGATCAGCGCGTCCTCGTGCAGCTCCGCGTAGTAGTTCCGCCGGATCCCAACCGGATGGAACCCGAACCGTGCGTAGACACGCTGGGCGCGCCAGTTGGTCACGCGGACCTCGAGCGAAACGGCCGTCGCGCCCAACTCGCGCGCCGCGACGATCTCCTCGGCGAGCAGCCGGTGCGCGATCCCGTGGCCCTGGAGCATCTGATCGACCGCGATATTCGTGATGTGCGCCTCGTCTCCGTAACAGATCAGCCCGGCGTACCCGACGACGTCCTTGTCGATGCGCGCCACGAGGTAGTTGCGATTGTTCGGCTCGGACATCTCCGCGACGAACAGATTCGGAGTCCACGGCCGCGCGTACGCCTGACGCTCGATCGCCATCACGCCACGGAGGTGGCGGCGGCGCATCTTCGTCACCTCAAGGCTGGCTGCCCCGGCCTCGGTCGTCCCACGCGATCTCAGCATCTGATTTCCTTAGATACATCGGCACGACGTCGAACACCTGGTCGTGTTCTTCTCGGAGGAACCTCGGCACGGCCAGCTCGACGAGCGAGGCCGCGTCGGGGTGTGCGGCCGCGGGCGAGGCGAATTCCACCCGGGCGCCCACCGTTCGGAGCACGTCCCGGTACAGGATGGCACCATCGCCGACGGCCAACACCTCTCCGGGCGCGGCCTGCAGGTCGGCGGCGAGCGCCTCGGGGCGCTGCACCGCAGGCTCACTCAGGCGGACGACCCCGCCGGGCACCGGGCGGTAGAGCGCGGCGAAGACCTCTTTGCGCCGGCCGTCGATGACGGCGGCGATCGTGCGCTCGGTGTGCCGGACGGCGTACGCGACGGCATCGATGCTGGGGACCGCGATCAGCGGCGCGCCGGTCATCTGGGCAAGCGTCTTCGCGGTCTCGACGCCGACGCGGAGGCCGGTGAACAGGCCCGGGCCGATGCCGACGGCGAACCCGCCGACGTGCTCGAGGTCGATGCCGGTCCACGCGAGCAACTGATGGAGGGCGGGGGTGACGCTTTCCTGGCGCGCCTTCCCGGCGATCTGGATGCGCCCGAGGATCTCGGTCTCGGTGCCGATCGCGACCGAGACCTGGGGCGTTGCCGTGTCGATACCGACGACGATCACGGGGACCACCGCTCAAGCGCGGCTTCGATCCGCTCCCGCCGCTCGGTCCAGGCATCGCCGCTCGGTTCGAGCGTGATCCTTCTCGTCTCGTCGGCGCCGGTCGGGTCGGTGCCGACTAACTCGACGCGGAGGCGGTCCTCGGCGAGGAGTTCCGCGACCGGGTCGCCCCACTCGACCAGAAGCACGCGCTCGCCGTCCTCGAGCTCATCGAGCGCGAGGTCGATCACATCCTGTTCGCGGTCGAGCCGGTAGAGGTCGACGTGGGCAAGGGGTACGCGTCCGCTGACGTATTCGCGGACGAGGGTGAAGGTCGGCGAGGCGACGTGCTCGGTCGCCCCGACTCCCTTCGCGATCCCCTGCACGAACGTCGTCTTGCCCGCGCCGAGCTCCCCCGTGAGGACGACGACGTCGCGCGCGCGCAACAGCGGAGCGAGCGCCGCACCGGCGGCACGCGTGTCGTCGGCGGTTCGTGCCTCGAGCACTAGCGGGTCGGTCAGAACAGCTCCAGCTGATCGTCGGTGGTCACCGGCTGCTCCTCGACCGCTCGCTCGAGTTCGATGAGCGACGTGACCGGAGGAGGCGGCGGTGGCGGTTCGGGTTCGGTGAGCGTGCGCTTGATCAGCGCGAAGTCTTCCTGGAGTTCACCGAATTGCCTACTCTTCTCGCCGCCGCCGCGAAGGATCGCAGCCGGGTGGAACGTCGGGATCACCGTGCGGCCGTGCCAGGGGTAGACCGAGCCGCGCATCCGCGTGATGCCCGTCTGGGTCTGCAGGACGAACTTCGTCGCGAAGTTGCCGAGCGTCACGATGACCTGCGGCTGGATCAGCGACATCTGCTCGACGAGCCACGGCGTGCACGTCTCGATCTCGTCTGCCTGCGGGTCGCGGTTGCCGGGCGGGCGGCACTTGAGGATGTTCGCGATGTAGACCTCTTCGCGGGTGAGGCCGATCTCGCCGAGCATCCGCGTCAGCAGCTGCCCCGCCGCGCCGACGAACGGCTCGCCCTGCTTGTCCTCGTGCTGCCCGGGCGCCTCGCCGATGAACAGCACATCGGCGTTGGGGTTGCCGACGCCGAAGACGACGTGGGTGCGGGTCGATGCGAGGCGGCACTTCGTGCAGGTCGAGGCCTCGTTGGCGACGACATCGATGGATCGGGTCACGCGCTCGCTCCGGTGTAGGTCCGTGGCACGCGCTCGCCGATCCGCGTGACGATCTCGTAAGCGATCGTGTTTGCGTTGGTCGCGAACTCCCAGGCGGTGATCTCGTCGTCGCCTTGGCGGCCGAGGAGCACGACCTCATCACCGGCGCTCACGGCGAGGTCGCCGCAGTCCACGATCAGCTGATCCATCGTGACGCTGCCGGCGACGCGGCAGCGGCGGCCGCGGATCAAGACGTCGGCTCGGTTCGAGGCCGCGCGGGGGTACCCGTCGGCGTAGCCGACGGGTACCGTGGCCACCATCGCGTCCCTGTCCAGCTCATAGCGGAGGCCATAGCTCACCCGCTCGCCTGCGGCGAGCGGGCGAGCGAACGCAACGGTGGAACGCCAGGTCAGCGCGGGGCGGAGGCCCTCGCCCTCGTCGGGTGCGGGTCCGATCCCGTACAGCGCGATCCCCGGTCGGACGAGGTCGTAGTGCGACTCGGGGTGCCGTAGCACGCCGCCGCTGTTCGCTGCGTGCCGGAGTCCGGGCACGAACCCGCCCGCCTTCGCGGCGTCGAGCGCAGCGTTGTAGGTCGCGAGCTGGCGAGCCGTCGTTTCGGCGTCGTCCTCGCTCTTCGCCAGGTGGGTCCAGATCCCTTCGATCTCGAGACCGGCGCCGGACACCTCTTGGAGGAACGCCGGCAGGTCCTCCGGCGGCCACACGCCAACGCGGTGCATCCCGGTGTCGACCTTGACGTGGACCCCGAGGGCACCGTGTCCAACGGCAGCGAGCCGCTCGAGGCCCTCCTTGGAGTAGATGCTCGGCGTCAGGCGATGCGCAAGGGCGACCGCCTCGGCGCCCAGCGGGAACTCGGAGAGCACGAGGATGGGCGCCTCGATGCCCGCGGTGCGCAGCTCCAGGCCCTCTTCGACCAACGCGACGCCGCACCAGGTCGCGCCGCCTTCGAGCGCCGCTCGCGCGACGGCAACGGCGCCGTGGCCGTACGCGTTCGCCTTCACGACCGCCATCAGTTCGGCGTCGTCGGGCTTGAGCGCCGCCGCGTTGTGGCGGACCGCATCGAGATCCACCTCGACGGTGGTCGGGCGGAACCTCGTCTCGGTCATGCGTCCTCCGCCACGCGTGCCATCGCTTCCGGCAGGCGATCGGCGACGTCGCCGGCGACCGTGCCGTCGCCCGTGCGTTCACCGGCGGCGAGGCCCGCGAGCCCGTGCAGGTACGCGCCGGCCCAGGCTGCGGCGGTCGGGTCAACGCCACGCGCCAACAGGCCTCCGATCGTGCCGGTCAACACGTCGCCCGTCCCGGCGGTCGCGAGCGCCGTCGATCCGGTCGGGTTCACGTGCGCCACCCCGGCGTGATCGACGACGACCGTCCGCGTTCCTTTCACCAGCGCGACGGCGCGCGCAGCGTCTGCCAATGCCCGCGCATCGGCGAGTCGGTCGGTCGAGAGCTCGCGGCCGAGCAGGCGCGCGAGCTCGCCCGCGTGGGGCGTGAGCACCACGTCGTTCTTGCGGTCCGCGATCGAACCCGCCTCCGACGCGAAGGCGTTGAGCGCGTCGGCGTCGACGACGAGCGGCACGGGCGACGTGCGCACCACGTCGCGTACGAACGACGCGGTTCCGGCATCGCGCGAGAGACCCGGCCCGATCGCCACCGCGTGCGCACGCGACGCGGCATCGATCACCGCCTCGACGGCATCGGGCGAGATCGCGCCGTCGGCAGTTTCGGCCACCGGCAGGAAGACCGCCTCGGTCAGATCCGTCTGCACGATCGGAAGGATCGATGCCGGCAGCGCCACGACGACGTACCCGGCACCGACGCGCATCGCTGCGCGCGCGACGAGGCGCGCGGCCCCCGTCATAGCCCGCGAGCCGGCGACCACAACCACACTGCCGCTCGTCCTCTTATGTCCTTCGAGCGGTCGTGCGGGCAGGACAGCCGCAACATCGCCCGGCTCGGTGAGCCATGCCGTCGCTTGCATCGCGTCATCGTCGAACCCGATGTCGACGACCTCGATCGCGCCGGCGAACTCCGCTCCGGGCAAGAGTGCGACCCCGAGCTTCGGCGCGCCGAACGTCACGGTGAGCTGGGCGCGGATCGCGGCGCCGGGCGTCGCGCCCGTCGCGCCGTCGACACCACTGGGGATGTCCACCGCGACGATCGGCAGACCCGACGCGTTCAGCGCGTCGATCGCCGCCGCCCACGATCCCTCGGGAGTGCCGCGCAGCCCGGTCCCTGCGATCGCATCGACAGCGAGGTCCGCCCGTGAAAGCGCACGCGTCATCCCTTCGGCTTCGAGCGGCCGCACGCGCACGTCGCTCTCCCGCTCGAGCCGGTCGCGCATCTCCCCCGCCAGACCGCCGGTCTCATCGGCGAACACCTCGACGCGAACACCCGCACGCGCGAGCTGCCGCGCCGTGACGAAGCCGTCGCCGCCGTTGTTGCCCTTGCCGCACGCCACAACGACACGTCGGCCGTAGGCTCCACCGAGCAGGTCGAGGCACGAGCGCGCCACCTCTGTGCCGGCGCGCTCCATCAAGACCGCGGCGGGCGTGCCCCCATCCCGGGTCGCGGCGTCGAGCGCCCGAGCTTCATCGGGCGTAAGCAGCGGTTTCATCCGTCGGTCACCGCCACGGCGAACGCGATCGCGTTCGTTTTCTCATGGGTCACCGTGAGCAGCACACGGGACACGCCGAGCACGTCGGCCCGCCGCTTGGCGTTGCCGGCTAGCGCGATCGACGGCGCGCCGCTCGGATGCCGAACCACGCTGATGTCCTGCCACATCCGTCCGCGGTAGCCACCGATCGCCTTGATGACCGCTTCGCGGGCCGCGAAGCGGCCCGCGAAGCTCTCGGCCGGACGGGCCTTGGACTCGCAGTACGCGATCTCGTCGGGCGTGAACACGCGCTGGCGCATCGTCGGGTGGCGGGCGAGCGCTCGCTCCATCCGGGCGATCTCGCAGATATCGACGCCAAGGCCGACGATCTCCACGGATGCAGGCTAGCCGCTCGCGTCCGGCCCCGGCGTTTGCGGCGCGCCCTCGTCCGGAGGACCGCCCTCTTCGAACGGCGCCTCGCCGAGGTCGTCGAACGGCGACACCGTCTCTACAGCGCGGCGGCCGGACCACCGGAAGAACGCCGCGATCAGCACGACAGCGAGGACGAGCCCGAGCGCCACCGCGCCCCAACTCATCCCCGACATCGGCGTGGACGTGGCGACCGGGATCGGAACGGCGCTTCCATCCGGACTCGGCGACGACGCCGCGAGCGGCGGCGGCCGGGCCTCCCCGAGCAACGCCCGCAGGTTCGGCATCACACCGATCGCGCACTGGTCGATCACGTAGCTCCCGGTCGGGAGCTTCTGCAACACCATCGGGTCGACCTCCGAACCGACCGGATAGAGCACCGCGCAGGTCTGGCCGCCGGCGGGGCCGAGGTCCGTATCCACGTAGATCGTCGAGGTAGGCACGTTCCCGCGATAGACACCTTTGACCTTGACGATGTCGCGTGAGTGGGTCGCGTCGAGCGTGATCTCGTTCTCGATCCGGCCCGAGATGATCGCGTCGGCCTCGTGCACGATCTCCTTCGCAGCGATCGGAAGGCACGCGCACGTGGAGGCGGCACCGGCGGCGGATCCCATGAGCGGGACCGCGATCGCGGCCGCGATCAGCACGCGCGCGAGCCGGCCCACGCGCGCTACTCCACCGT
Source organism: uncultured Actinomycetes bacterium (assembly GCA_963792215.1). Taxonomy (GTDB): domain Bacteria; phylum Actinomycetota; class UBA4738; order UBA4738; family HRBIN12; genus AC-51. The sequence goes on along the minus strand of CAWBVL010000001.1, from coordinate 41,915 downwards.
GACGGACTTCGCGAGGTTCCGCGGCCGGTCGACGTCGCACCCATGCAACACCGCGACGTGATACGCCAGCAGCTGTAGCGGCACCGTCACGACGACCGGGGACAGCAGCTCAGGGGTATCGGGCACCTCGACCACATGATCCGCGAGACCGGCCGCCTCGTTGTCACCCTCGGTGACGACCGCGATCACGGCGGCCCCGCGCGCCTTCACCTCCTGGATGTTCGACACCATCTTCGGATACACGTGGCAGCGGGTGGCGATCGCGACCACCGGGACACCCTGGTCGACCAAGGCGATCGGCCCGTGCTTGAGCTCACCGGCCGGGTAGCCCGACGCGTGGATGTAGGAGAGCTCCTTCAGCTTGAGCGCGCCCTCCAGCGCCGCGGGGTAGCCGGTGTGCCGCCCGATGAAGAGGTAGTCCCGCGCGTCGACGAACGCCTCCGCGATCGCCCGCACTTGGGCGTCGAGCTCGACGGCTCGCGAGACCTGATCGGGCAGCGCGTCGAGCTCGCCGAGCACCCCCGCGATCTCCTCGGGGAACATCGTGCTCCGCACCTGCGCGAGGTAGAGCGCCACGAGCTGCTGCGCGACCATCTGGGTCGCGAACGTCTTCGTCGAGGCGACGCCGATCTCGGGCCCGGCGTGCGTGTAGAGCACGCCGTCGGCCTCGCGCGCCAGCGACGACGCGACCGTGTTCGTCACCGCGATCACCTGCGAGCCCTGCCGGCGCGCGTGCCGTGCCGCCTCGAGCGTGTCGATCGTCTCGCCCGATTGCGACACGGCGAGCGTCAGCGTGTCCGGGCCGAGCACCGGGTCGCGATACCGGAACTCGCTCGCGATCTCGATCTCGACGGGCAGCCGCGTCCAGTGCTCGATCGCGTACTTCGCGACGAGCCCCGAATGGAACGCGGTGCCGCACGCGACGACGAACACCTTCGAGACCTCGCGGAGCACGTCATCGGGGATCCGCAACTCGTCCAGCGCGAGGCCACCGGCGTTGGCACGGCCGACGAGCGTGTCGCGGATCGCGTCGGGCTGCTCGTCGATCTCCTTGCGCATGAACCAGTCGTAGCCACTCTTCTGTGCGGCCGCGACATCCCAATCGACCTCGATCGGTTCGACATCGACCGGCCGGCCCTCGAGGTCGGTGATCGCGCACCCGTCGGCCCAGATCGTCGCGATCTGCCCTTCCCCGAGCGGCACCACCGCACGCGTGCGCGCAAGCACCGCCGGGATGTCGGAGGCGAGCATCGTCTCGCCGTTCCCCAAGCCGACGATCAGCGGCGAGGACACCTTCACCCCAACCAGCTCACCGGGATGGCCGGAAGACGTCACGGCCAGCGCATACGCGCCGTGCATCTGCGCGACCACGGCGCGGACCGCTTCGGTCAGGTCGTCTGTCTCCCCCAGCGCGTCTTCGATGAGGTGCGCGACCACCTCGGTGTCGGTCTCCGAGGCGAAGCCGTGTCCGTGCTTCTCGAGGTCCGCGCGCAAGTCGTGATGGTTCTCGATGATCCCGTTGTGGATCACCGCGATATCGCCGGGACAATCGGTCTGCGGGTGCGCGTTGGCGTCGGTCGGGGCGCCGTGCGTCGCCCAGCGGGTGTGACCGATCGCCACACGGCCTCGCAGCGGCGGCTCGGTGTCGAGCAGACCCTCAAGCTCTGCCAGCTTCCCCGAACGCTTCCGGACCTCGAGCCCTTCGGCGAGCACGGCGACGCCGGCGGAGTCATAGCCGCGGTATTCGAGACGCCGAAGACCCTCCAGCACGATGGGGAGCGCCTCGTCGGGCCCTACGTAGCCGACGATGCCGCACATGTGTCGCTCGAGGGTAACAGCGCCGAAGCCGCGACCGGTGAACCGCTAGCAGCAGGATGCCTGGGTGAGCGGGATGGACGTTCGCTGCTGCTCATGCCGCTCGTCGGCGTCGATCCGCTTAGTCGCCTGGATGATCGCGGAGTGGATGCCCTCGGTCGGTTCATCGGTCGAGATGATGCGAACCGCTTCAAACCCGGCCGCCCGCAACCCCGCTTCGAACTCACTGAACGACAAGGCACCGGCGATGCATCCGACGTAGGATCCGTGCTCCGCTCGCTGCTCCGGCGTGAGCGCATCGTCCGCCAGCACGTCGCTTATCCCGATGCGACCGCCGGGCCGGAGCACGCGCTGCATCTCCGCGAACACCTTCGGCTTGTCGATCGACAGGTTCACGACGCAGTTCGAGATGATCACGTCGACGGTGTTCGCGGGAAGCGGCACGTCCTCGATGTACCCCTTGAGGAACTCGACGTTGGTGACGCCCGCCTCGTCACGGTTCCGGATCGCGAGCGCGAGCATCTCCTCTGTCATGTCGAGCCCGTACACCTTGCCGGTCGGGCCGACGCGTTTGGCCGACAGCAGCACATCGATGCCGCCGCCCGACCCGAGGTCGAGCACCGTCTCGCCGGGATGCAGATCCGCAACGGCGGTGGGGTTCCCGCACCCCAGGCTCGCGAGGACGGCGCCTTCAGGAAGGGCCTCGCTTTCGAGTGCCTCGTACAACTCCGGGCCGAACCGATGTCCTTCCTCGGCACACGTCGTCCCGGGATGGCTGCAATCACAGGCCACGCCCGTCCCGGTCAGCACGGCCGACGCGGCCTCGCCGTATCGCGCCCGGACCTCTTCGCGAAGCTCGGTATCGCTCATCTCATGCCTCCTTGGTGGTGAACACGTCGCGAAGCCCGGCTAGGCCCTCACGGTTGAGTGCGTAATAGGCCCAAGTGCCGCGCTTCTCACGCTGTAGCAGGCCGACATCAAGGAGCTTCTTCAGATGGAAGCTGACGGTGCCCTGCGACAAGCCGAGCAGCGGCATGAAGTCGCATACGCACACCGGCTCCTCGGCATTGGCGAGCAGGTTCACGATGCGCACGCGGTGTGGATCGGCGAGAGCCTTGAAGACGGAGGCCATGTTCGAAGCCTCCTCGGCCGTGATCCCCGGTGCGACGACCGGGGTGCAGCACGCAACGGGAGCTATCGAGATCTCTTGCAAAAGAGTTGACATCGGACGTTCCTATCCTTCATCGATGAACCTCGATGAAAGGGTAGCACCATCCATCGATGGATGTCGATCCAGCGGGGCAGCAGGTGGGAGCTACAGGTCTCTCACCCTCGCCCCGACCACGTACGGAGACCACCTTGTTGCGGAGCGTGAGATGACAACCACACAGCACGACCGCGAGCACGACCTCCGAGAGGCACAGGCGAAGTACCGCGTACTCGTCGAGCACCTGCCGGCGATCGTCTACACCTGCGAGATCGGGACCGAAGGGAACTGGCTCGACGTCAGTCCCAAGATGGAGGAGATCCTCGGCTGGACCCCCGCGGAGTGGATGGCGCACCCAGGCCCGTGGAAAGCATCGGTGCATCCCGACGACATCGACCGTGCGACCGAGGAGACCCTCGACGCCGCGGCCGACGGCACCGAGGACCGGCTCGTCACGATCGAGTACCGGATGTTCACCAAGGACGGCCGGATGCTGTGGATCCGCCATGAGTCGACCGTCGTGCACGACGAGGACGGCACGCCGCTGTGCCTTCAAGGCGTCCTGTACGACATCAGCGACAGCAAGCGCGCCGTCGAGGAGCGGGACTTCCAGGCGCGGCTGCTCGAGAGCATCAGCGACGCGGTCATCGCATACGACACCGACATGAACGTCACCGCGTGGAACCGTGCCGCCGAATCGTTGTACGGGTTCGCTGCCGACGACGTGCTGGGCAGACCGCTTCCTGAGGAGATCCGTCGCGACGAAGCCGATGTCGCGCCGATCTGGGATCCGTTCGTGGACGCGATGCAAGGCTGGCGTGGCCGGTCGGTCCACCGCGACGCCGACGGCTACGAGATCTCGATCGAAACCAAGTGCATGCCGTTGACCGACGCCGACGGTCGGGAACGCGGCTGGGTCATGGTCGACCGTGAGGTCGCCGACGACTAGCTACGCCGCCGACACCACGTCCGCGATCGCGCGCGCGTGGCGATTGGCCTCATCCTTCGTCTCGGCCTCGACCATCACGCGAACGAGCGGCTCCGTTCCGCTCGGGCGGAGCAACACGCGCCCGCCATCGCCGAGCGCCTCCTCTGCTTCCCGCACGGCGGCGGCAACGGTTGGCGACGCCGACACCGCATCGCGATCGTCGACCCGGACGTTGACCAGCACTTGCGGGTAGCGGCGCATCGCAGACGCCAGCTCGCCGAGGCCTATTCCGCGGGAGGCCGCAAGCGATAGGAACCGGACGGCGGTCAACAAGCCATCGCCGGTGGTCGCGTACCTGCGGAAGATCACATGGCCGCTCTGCTCACCGCCGAGCACCGCGCCGCCCCGGTCCATCTCTTCGGCGACGTACCGGTCGCCCACGCGGGTGCGGGCCAGGGTGATGCCGTGCTCCTGCATCGCACGCTCGAGTCCGATGTTCGACATGACCGTCGCAACGACCGTGTTGCCGGCGAGCTCGCCCGCCTCGTGCAGGGCGATCGCCGACGCGGCGAGCACCTGATCGCCATCGATCACCGCGCCGTCGGCGGACGCGAACAGCGCGCGGTCGGCGTCGCCGTCGTGCGACACGCCGGCATCCGCCCCGAGCCGAACGACCGCCTCCGCGACGACCTCAGGATGCAATGCGCCGCAGCCGTCGTTGATGTTGACGCCGTCTGGCTCCGCGTTGAGCGCGGTCACGTCGGCGCCCAGGCGCGCAAGCAACCCGGGCGCGACCGCCGAAGCCGATCCGTTCGCGCAGTCGACGACGACCCGCATCCCGTCGAGCGGCGCTAGCGCGGCATCGACGAGGTGCTGCGAGGTATCGCTCCATCGCGTTGCCGCCTGGGCGGGCCTCACCCGGTGCGGCGCGCGTCCGCCGCGGGTCGCTTCCAGCGCCGCTTCGATCTCATCCTCGATCGCGTCGGGCAGCTTCCGTCCGTCGCGAGAGAAGAACTTGATCCCGTTGTCCTCGGCCGGGTTATGCGACGCGCTGATCACGACGCCGGCCGACGCACCAAGGTCGACCGTCATGTACGCGATCGCGGGCGTGGGCTTGACGCCGGTGAGGATCACATCTCCCCCGGCGGCCCGGATGCCACCGACCAGGGCCTCTTCGAGCCAGACGCCGGACGCACGTGGGTCCCGGCCGACGACCAACACCGGCTTATCGGCGCCGTGCCGACCGAGCACGGTCACGCCCGCCCGGCCGAGTCTCGGCCGCGAGCTCTGCGGTGAGGTCCTTCCCCGCGACCCCGCGAACGCCGTCGGTGCCGAACAGCCGCCCCATCAAGGCGGCACCTTACCCGGTGAGCTCCGCCACCAGGTCCGCGACGCGTCGGTCGATCTCGTCCCGGATCGCACGAACCTCGTTCGATCGGCTTGCCCGCGGGATCCGGCAGCTCCCAGTCCAGGTATCGCTTCCCGGGAAACACGGGACACGCGTCGCCGCAGCCCATCGTGATCACCACGTCGGCGTCCTTCAACGGCTTCGGTCCCGAGCATGACCGGCACCACGTCGCCGAGATCGATCCCCACCTCGGCCATCGCGTCACGGACCGTCGGCTCGATCTCATCGGCGGGCGTCGTCCCTGCCGAACGGACCTCAACCCCGTCGCCGGCGCGACGACGAAGGAACGCGGCGGCCATCTGGGAACGCCCGGCGTTATGCACGCAGACGAACAGGACCGACGGCCGCGCGCTCACGACGATATCTTGGCGATCAGGTCGTTGCGTGCCGCGACCCACACCGAGCCGTCGGGCGCGACCGTGATGCCATCGGCGTACAACGCGCCGGCGATCTTCGCTTCGTCGAGGATCCGCCCGTGGCTGTCCACGTGGAGCACGGTCGCAGACGGGGTGGTGATCCACAAGGTTCCGTCCGAGGCGAGAGCCAGGCCGTTCAGACCGCTCGTCGGCACCACGCCGTCGTGCAGCGGCACGATCGTGACATGGCCCGTCGATTCGTCGACGTGCGCGAGCGCCGCTCGGTCCTCAAGCGAGACCCACAGCGTACCGTCGCCGGCGTTCACGATGTTGCGAGGAGTGACGTTGCCGGGCACGCGGTAGCGCGTCACGGTCGTGTCCCCGGTCGCCGGCACCGACGCCACCTGGCCCGTATCGGGGATCGTCGAACCACATGCTCCCGTCGCCGCCGTCGACGATGAACCCCGGCCGCTGCGTCCCTCCGCCGTCGTGCGAGACCAAGATCGGGGTCAGCGAACCGTTCGTGCCGATCTTGACCACGGCGCCGAGGTTCGGGTCGGTCGTCCACATCGTGCCGTCGGGACCCTGCGCGATGCCCAGCGTCGTGGCGCCGTCACCGCGCGCCTGGAACAGGTTGACCGTCCGGTCCGGCATCACGCGGCCCAGGGTTCCGCCCGGATAGCCGGTGAACCACAGCGCATCGCCGGGACCCCACCCGAAGGAGAACGCCCCCGCGCCGGAGAAGACCTTCTCGACGTGATAGCGCGTCAACTGGTTCCCCTGGAGGGCGTCGACCTGACCGCGGTTCTGCTCGGTGACCCAGACAGTGCCGTCTGGCGCAGCGGCGATCCCTCGGAGCCCCACGAGCGCCTCGGGGATCTGCCAGGTTGTGACACGCCCCGATCGAACCGGGTGCACCGTCGACGTCGTCGCCGGAACCGGAACCGAGGCCGCGATCGAGGGACCAGCGACGGCCGACGACGAGTCACCGGGCCTGGACACCCACCAGATGCCGGCAACGGCAGCCGCCGCGACCACCGCGACGGCGATGAACACCGGGCGGCGATTCGGGTTGGTGACGGTCGCAACGCGCATGCGGCGTTCACGGTATCGGCGGCCGCCGACCGGAGCGCGACGGCTATGCGAACGCAAGGTGAACGAGCCGCCCACGGACGCCCGCCCGTGAACGGCGGACGTCCAACCCACCTCACAACGGGGACGGGCCCGGCCGAAGGCCGGGCCCGTCTGGACGGCCCACGGTCGCGCGAGCGCGACCGTGGGCCGTGACCGGGTTAGGTCACCGCGTTGGTGCGGCAATACGACTGGGCGATCCCGTACGGGGTGCCCGTCGTGCCCAAGGCCAGCGGCGCGAAGCCGTTGGCCTTCAGCGTGTTCTCGATGATCGTCCGGTAGTTGACCCCGCTATTGGGGCCCGGGAAGGGATCGTTGGAGTGGGTGGACTTGCAGAGCCAGCCGTTCTTCGCGTCCAGGTAGTCGAGAAGAGCTTGGGTCTGCAGGTTGTTGCCCCACGTCGTCGGGTCGGTCGGGTCGACCGTGCTCGGCACGTAGAAGTAGTTATACACGTACCGACCGAACGGGAATCCACCGTTCGTCGCGAGCTTCGCGATGGTGGTCAACGTGGGCTTCTTGCTGTCGATCGCTCCGAGGACACCCGCGCACGAGCCCGTGCCCCCCTGATTCTGGGTGAAACGTGCGAACGAGTAGGGGAAGATCGCGTCGCCCTTGTTGCCGTCACCGCAGATCGGCGTGGCGTTGTTCTCGAAGATAACATGCTGCACGCCCGTGCCATCGGTGAAGTTCGGGTCGATGCAGTTCTGCAGGTCCGCCGCGACCTTGCCCGCCTGCAAGAAGTTCGCGAAGTCCTTGCCGGTGCCCGAACCCGTCTGGGTCGCGTAGACGACGATGCTGCCGGCGCCCGGCGCCCCGGTGGCGTTGCCCACCGAGTCGACGCTCTTCAGCGCCGTGCCGTTCGCCTGCGCGATCCAGTTGATCGCGCAGCCCGTGTTGCTCGTGTTCGGGTTGCCGTCGCCGAGGTAGGCGGCCTTGAGGTCAGCCGAGGTGATGTTCGGCGTCGGAAGCGTGCCGCCCGCGTTCTGGGTGACGTTAGCGTTGGTCTTGCCCACCCAGTAGCTGATGCCGTCGCGCGCATAGGCGCTCTCGAACTGGGTCATCCCGCTCTCCGACGTCAACGTGCGCTTCGACGACGAACGGGTGAAATCGGCAGGTAGCGCCACACCGGATCCACCGTTGACGTACTGGAAGAGCGCGGTCGCACCGTTGCCCGACCCCACCGGGTACGCCTCGCCGATCCGGTCGTGGTACTCGTTCTCGGTCTCGATCAACGCCCCGTCGTACGGGAGCGACCCCCCGGCGATGCAGGTCTGCTTATACGTCGTGAACGTGACGCCGCTGGTCGGGATGATCGCGCAGCCTGCCGACTGGTTGTAGACCTGGTCGAGTGCGGTCATCACCTCGTACGTGGTGTCGGAGCCGATCCCCACAACGGTCCGGGAGACCCGTGAGGTATCCGGCGTGGCCGACGCGACTCCGCTCATGGATACCACGAGGCCTGCGGCGATACCCACGCCGAGTATCACGCGAACTATTCCACGCATGTGCCCTCCCTTTCTCGACCGGAGACCTCCGCTCCGGGCAAGCAGAAGCGTGCCAGTCGATATCAACGGGTTCGGGTCAGCACGTTGAACCCGCAACGAACGCTCCGTGCATGTCCGGGAGCGCCACAGCGAAGGCACAGTGTCGCTGGGAGGAACGGGACCGGTCCAACGGCGCGAATCAACCGAACGGGATGGGCCCGGCCGAAGGCCGGGCCCATCCTTTCGTCCGACGGTCGCGCGAGCGCGGCTGCGCGCCGTGACCGGGTTAGGTCACCGCGTTGGTACGGCAGTACGACTGGGCGATCCCGTACGGGGTGCCCGTCGTGCTCAAGGACAACGGCGCGAAGCCGTAGTGCTTGAGCGTGTTCGTGATGATCGTCCGGTAGCTCACCCCGTGGTTGGAACCGGGGAACGGATCCTTCGAGTGGGTCGACGTGCAGAGCCAGCCGTTCCTGGCGTCGAGATAGTCCAGGACGGACCTGGTCTGCGGGTCGTTGCCCCACGTCGTCGGGTCGGTCGGGTCGACCGTGTTCGGCACGTAGACGTAGTTGTACACGTACCGACCGAAGGGGAAGCCTCCCGAGGTCGCGAGTTTCGCGATGCTCGCGAGGTTCGGCCTCACATGGTCGATCGCGCCGAGTGCGCCTGCGCATGTGCCCGTCGCCCCATGGTTCTGCGTGAACCGCGCGAACGAGTACGGCAAGATCGCCTTGGAACCGTTCCCGTCACCGCAGATCGGCGTGGCGTTGTTCTCGAAGATCACATGCTGCACGCCCGTGCCGTCGGTGAAGTTCGGGTTGATGCAGTTCTGCAGGTCCGCCGCGACCTTCCCCGCCTGCAGGAAGTTCGCGAAGTCCTTGCCGGTGCCCGACCCTGTCTGGGTCGCGTAGACCACGATGTTCCCGCTGCCGGGGGTGCCGGTCGCGTTGCCCACCGAGTCGACGTTCGGGAGCTTCGTTCCGTTGGGCTGCTTCTTCCAGTTGATGGCGCATCCCGTGTTGGACGAGTTTGGGTTCCCGTCGCCCAGGAAGACCGCCTTGAGATCAGCCGACGTGATGTTCGGCGTCGGCGTCGCCCCGTTCTTGCTCCGGGTGATGTTGGTGTTGTTCCTGCCCACCCAGTAGCTGATGCCGTCGCGCGCATAGGCGCTCTCGAACTGGGTCATGCCGGCCTCGGGCGTGAGCGTCCGCTTGGACGACGACCGGGAGAAGTCGGCGGGCAGGGCGACGCCGGAGCCGCCGTTGACGTACTGGAACAGCGCGGTCGCGCCGTTGCCAGATCCAACGGGGTACGCCTCGACGATCCGGTCGTGGTACTCGTTCTCGGTCTCTATCAGCGGCCCGTCATACGAGAGAGACCCGCCGGCGATGCAGGTCTGCTTGTACGTCGTGAACGTCCCACCGCTCGCGGGGATGATCGCGCAGCCGGCCGACTGGTTGTAGACCTGGTCGAGCGCGTTCATCACCTCGTACGTGGTGTCGGACCCGATCCCCACGACGGTCCGGGAGACCCGGGTCGTATCGGGCGCAGCCGACGCGACACCGCTCATCGTCACGACCAGGCCTACAGCGACACCCGCGCCGAGTATCGCGCGCAGTGTTCCACGCATGTGCCCTCCCTTATCCCGACCGGAGACGGTCGCTCCGGGCCAGCAGAAGCGTGGCAAGCGCTAGTGACCAGTTCGGGACAGCGCGCTGAACGTGGGGTGAACATGTTGAACGCGCGATGAACGCACGGCGCTTCCTCAGTGGCCGCGGCCGTGGGTCAGAGCGTGGCCGGGAAGAAACGATCGGCGGCACGGAACGCCGCCCAGAGCAAGGCGACGACGAGCGGTGTGCCGAGCAGCCACGCAACGCGCCATGACACGCGGCGCTTGAGCCAGAGGGTCCCGAGCAGCGCGACGGCCGCGAGTTCACCCCACAGGAGCACGCCACCCACGCCGCCGGTGTCGCCCTGCAGTCCGAGTTCGGTCGGCGTGATCATCACGGAGGCCGGCGTCCCTTGCTGGGCCGGCTTGCCCTTCAGCACGGCGGTGACCACGAGGCGCCCGGTTGCCAGGTATCGCGGCGAGGACGTGATCAGTGTGAGCCTCGAGTCGTCACTCGGCCCGACCACATCGGCCTCACCCGGACGGATCACTGCGATCGTCGCCACGAGGTACGTGAACTCTCCCGCGCCCGTCGCGACATCGATCGTGTCGAACGGGCGAAGCTCGTCGAGACGTTCGAACGGTGCGCCGTACGTGCTCCGACGTCCCAGGAATACCGAGTTGCCCCACCGGCCCGGCATCGGCGTCCCGCGCAGGTGGCCGGGGCCCTGCTCGGTCATCTCGGCGTCCGAACCCTGGACCATCACCGTCGACAGGCCGATCTTGGGGATCGTCAGCACGCCCACCGGTTGGCCGTCGGCCGGGATCCACGAGGTTGAGGTCGCCTCCTTGGACGCGACGAGCGCCTGGAGCTGCTGGCGGAGCAGGGACTGCGATCGGTGGTACACCAGGTCGGTCGCGAAGAACTGGAACACGAGGAACAAGGCGACCACCACGCCGAGCCCGATGAAGACGGCGCCGGCGATCCGCCGCGGCGTGCGCTTCGGTCGAGGCGCCGGTGCTTCGACGGGCCCCTTCGCGGGATGCCGGAGATCGACGATGTCGTCGGAGCTCGACGGGGCCGGCAGCACGGTGGTCATGCGGCCTCCTGACCCTCACCCGGTCCATCGACGCTGTGCAGCGGTTGCTTGTGCTTGCGTTTCAGCGGCGACACCTGTTTGACCTTCGCGGCGGAGCGCTTGATCGAGCCCCGGACGTCGCCGCCGAACAGCAGGAACCCGCCGACGATCAAGCACCCTAGGCCGGCGACCGCGATGAGCGGCAGCGCCTTGCTCCACGATGAGGCGACGAGCATCGACGGTGCGGGAAGCACCGGGAGCACAGGCACGACCGGCGCGGTAGAAGGCGCGACCGACGGCCCCACGGACGGCCCGGGACCGGTGGGGATGACCGGCGGGACGGTTCCACCGCTGCCTGTCGGGACGCCGCTACCGCCGGGGTTCCCGCCGGGGACGTTGCCCGGGTCGCTTCCCCCATCCTGGTGCTGCCCCCCGTTCTGCGGCGGCGGCAACGGCGGCGCGGTCCAGATCTGGCTCGCGGCTGTGTTCGCCTCCTTGACGAGGTCGGCGGGCAGTGGCGCGTAGCCATGTACGAGCCCACCCTGTGACTGCTTGCTCACCGCGAGCTTCACGAGAGCCGCCACAGCGTCGCCCGTCGCCTGATCCGGCGGGTTCTTGCTCTTCTTCGCGCCGCGCGGGATCACCATGTACGACACGACGGGCATCGGCCACACGCCGGCCTTCTCGACCATGTCGTTCATGTGTCGCACGCCGTAGCGATCGGCGTGCATCGTGCCGATCGCCCGCGAGATCGTTCCCGGGGTCGCGGCGACCTTCTTGCCGTTCGGGAACTTGATCGTCACCGTCGGCAACCCATACTGCGCCGCGAACGACGAGTCCATGTAGCCGATCGTGCCGTACGAGATCAGCGACGTGTAGTCGGACCCGCCGGTGCGCACGGTCCACGCGACGGCCCGCTCGCCGGTGACGAGCGCGACCGGGTTCGGCGCGCCCGCCAGCACCGGCAGGATGGTCGCAGGCGCGGTGTACGGGTTCGCCTTCTTCGGTCCGTACTGCCCCCCGTCCTCGTACGCCGACTTCGCCGTGTCGTGGAGCCACTTCGTGACCTGGTACGTCTCTTCGGTCGCCTCACCGCGGCCGATCGCGGCGATCGTGCCGGGAAGGCGGACGCCCGGGTTCAGGGACTTGATCGCAGGGCTGTTCCAGTACTTCAGCTGCCCGGTGAAGATCCGCGCAAGCAGATCCGGCGTCAACGTCAGGCGCGTGATCTGGTTGTGCGTGACTGGGTCGAAGAGCCGAAACCCGAACACCTCCCCGGAGGCGAGGATGGGCGCGTACCCGGCCGTGAGCCCGGCCGTCTCAAGCGCCTGTTGCTGCACGGCGTCCATCCGAACGGTCGAAACGGCGAACGGAGCGCCCGCCTCGTAGTCGGCGATCGCTGCCGCGGAGGAGTTCTGCATCGTGTAGTTCAGGTCGACGTTGTCCGGCGGCTGGCACGAGTCGATCGCGAAGTTCCGGAACTGCTGATTGCCCGACGCCGGTCCGGAGCCTCGGAGCGACGGCCCGCTCCCCCCGGAGCAGGCGTCGATCGCCGGCTGGAACCCGATCGGCAGGAACACCCCGGACGTCAGCGTTGGGTCGGGGTCAACGTCGGTGATCCAGAGATCGCACGGGTCGGCCGGGCCGCACGAGAACGTCGAGCCCGGGATGACACCGTCCCCTTGAGCCGACGTGTTGATCAGTCCTGTCGCGACGGGCGCGGAGCCGAACCCCCTCCCGTTCTTGTCAGAGGTCCCGATCAGCGAGTCGCCTGGGCACGAGATGCCGCACGTCGAGTACAAGGTGCTCTTCGAACACTGCGAGAGCGACGTCGCGCCGTGCTGACACTCGCGGACGGCCACCGGCGCGTTGGGCGTGAGGCCCTTCCACGTCACGGTGACGTAGGAGCCGTCGCTGAAGGGGTCGGAGATGCCGGTCTTGGGCGAGATCGTCGCCGACGGGCCTTGTGTCGCGGCACCCGCAGACCACGCGGGCAAGGCCACCGCGGACGCGGCGACCATGCCCAGCGCAAGGATCGAGCGCAGCATCCGCCGCTTCGCACGCATAGGCGACCTCAGGATGAGAAGCAGCCCGAATGCCTGTCAATGCGAAATGAGTTGTGACGGCGAGGGTTCGTCCATCCGCCCCAACCGGTTCACCTTCCGTTCACTCCGACTCCTGACACTTGCTCCGAACCGCGGTGATGCGTCGGGCGTCACCGAACGGCGGCTGTCCAGCGCGCCGACAGAACACGAGCCAAGCGAGCGGTTAGGAAGGAGCCCGTGGCCACCCGGATCGACGACGGACCGCCCCGAACGGTTCCGCCGCCGCGAACGTGGCGACACTCCGCACGAGAGGCGACCGGGTCTTCCGAGGGCGTCGCCACCGGCGCCGGCTCGTTCACACTCATCCTGCTCGTGCTGATCGGCGCGTTCCTGTTGATCAAGGCGATGCCGGCGTTCAAGGACGCCGGGTGGTCGTTCTTCACGCAGCAGGACTGGACGCCGCCGCCGCAGGGCACATCCGGGACCTACGGCGTCCTCGCCCTCCTGTACTGGACGATCACCATCGCGATCATCGCGATGGTGATCGCAGTGCCGATCTCGATCGCAGCGGCGCTGTTCATCACCGAGTACGCGCCCGCGCTGGCTCAAGGGCCCGCTGACGTCGCTGATCGACCTGCTCGCCGCGGTCCCGAGCCTGATCTACGGGATGTGGGGCGCGATGTTCCTGCGCTCGCGGATGGTCGGGACCTCCGAGTGGCTCGCCGACCCACCTCGGGTTCATCCCGATCTTCAAACCGACGAACCCGTTCCCGATCTACGGTCCGTCGGCGTTCGTCGCGGGCGTCGTCGTGTCGCTGATGGTGATCCCGATCGCGACGTCCGTGATGCGCGAGGTGTTCTCGCAGGTCCCGCCGGGCGAGAAGGAGGGCGCGCTCGCGCTCGGCGGCACGCGCTGGGGCATGATCCGAGCGGTCGTGCTCCCGTTCGGCAGGGGCGGGATCATCGGCGGCTCGATGCTCGGCCTCGGCCGCGCGCTCGGCGAGACGATCGCGATCCTGCTGATCATCAGCCCGATCTTCTACATCCGGGCGAACATCGATCGAGGCGGGCGCGAACTCGATCGCCGCGCACATCGCCAACGCGTTCGGCGAATCGCAACGGCCTCGCGCTGTCGGCGCTGCTCGCCGCCGGGTTGGTCCTGTTCGTGATGACGCTCCTCGTGAACGTGGGCGCAGCCACCGTGATCAACCGCTCGCGCTCGGGGGCGGGAGTTGAGATCTGATGGTCATGGACGCCGTTCGCGGCCGGATCGGTAGCCCGAGATGCGGCCCCCCGGCAAGCCGGTCGCTCCTCGGAACTTCCACTCCAAGGACATCGTGCGTCCTGATCGGAGCGGCGGGCGGCTCGTCTCGGGCTGGTGTGGCTGTTGTTCACGCAGCTCCTGCCGCTGCAGGGCGCGCAGGGCTTCCTGATCCTGTGGGCCGTCGCGTTCGTGCTCATGTACTACATCGCGGTCCGCGAGATGGACGGGAAGGTCGTCGCGCGCGATCGCGTGATGGCGGCGATCATCTCGGTCGTCGCGATCGGCATCACGATCCCTCTGGTCTTGATCCTCGCGCTACGTGACCCTCAAGGGCATCCAGTTCATCCGGGTCGCCTTCTTCACCACCACGATGGAAGACGTCGGACCGCTCTCGCCCACCAGCCAGACCGGAGGCCTGCAGGCGATCGTCGGCACCTTGGAGCAGGTCGGGATCGCCGTGCTGATCTCGGTGCCGCTCGGCGTGATGACCGCTGTGTACCTGAACGAGGTCCGCGGCCGCCTGCAACGACCGGTGCGGATCTTCGTCGACGCGATGAGCGGAACGCCCTCGATCGTCGCCGGCCTGTTCATCTTCGCTCTGTTCGCGAGCACCCACGGGTTCTCCGGGTTCGCGGCCGCGCTCGCGCTGTCGGTCCTGATGCTGCCGACCGTCACCCGCGCCACCGAGGTCGTGCTGCGGCTCGTGCCCGACGGGCTGCGCGAAGCGTCGCTGGCCCTCGGCTCGCCCGAGTGGCGCACCACCGCGAAGGTCGTTCTTCCGACGGCCAGATCCGGCGTGATCACGGCGGTGCTCCTCGGCGTCGCGCGCGTCGTCGGCGAGACCGCGCCGCTGATCATGACGTCGTTCGGCAGCAACTCCCTCGAACTTCAACCCATTCACCGGGCCGCAGGCGTCGATGCCGCTGTCGGCCTTCCACCTGTTCCAGTCATCCCAACAGGCGGACGTCGACCGAGCATGGGTGTTCGCACTGGTCCTGATCGCGATGGTGCTGGTGCTGTTCGTGGCCGCCCGTCGCTCGGCACAACGGCAGCTGGTCCGGCGATGAAGGTCGGGACGATGCAAGGAGACGAGATGGCGACGGCGCAGGCGGATGTGATCGACCGGTCGCTCGGCGACGCGCAGGCCGCTGCGGCGTTGGAGGCCGAGGGCGTGCACGCCTGGTTCGGCGACCACCACGTGCTCGGTGACATCGAACTCGAGATGCCGGCCCGCTCCATCACCGCGCTGATCGGCCCGTCGGGCTGCGGCAAGTCGACGTTCCTGCGGATCCTGAACCGGATGCACGAGCTCGTGCCCGTCGCGCCCAGCTCGCCGGGTCGATCCCGCTCGACGGGAGCGACATCTACGGCCGCGACATGCGCGCGCACCGACGTCCGCAAGCGGATCGGGATGGTCTTCCAGAAGCCGAACCCGTTCCCCGCGATGTCGATCTCCGAGAACGTGCTGGCCGGCCTGAAGCTCTCCGGCATCAAGGTGCAAGGACAAGGACGCGCTCGTCGAGGAGTGCCTTGCACCGGCGGGCCTCTGGAACGAGGTGAAGGACCGCCTCGACAAGCCCGGCGGCGCCCTGTCCGGCGGTCAGCAGCAGCGCCTCTGCATCGCGCGAGCGCTGGCCGTGCGCCCGCAGGTGCTGCTGATGGACGAGCCGTGCTCGGCGCTCGACCCGACCTCGACCCGCCGGATCGAGGAGACGATGCACGAGCTCGTCGAGAACGTGACCATCGTGATCGTCACCCACAACATGCAGCAGGCGCAGCGTGTCTCGAGCTACTGCGCGTTCTTCATCGTCGACGAGGGGCAGCCCGGCGGGATCGTCGAGACCGGGACCACCGAGCAGATCTTCGAAGACCCGATCGACGCCAGGACCGCCGACTACGTGCTCGGGAGGTTCGGATGAGCAGGGTGGTCCGCGCAGCGCTCGCCGTGGCGTTCGTCGCCGCCGGCGTCCTCGGGCTCGCGGGCCCCGCGTCCGCGAGCGGCCCGACGATCCTCGGCGCCGGCTCGACGTGGTCGGAGATCGCGATCCGCCAATGGGCGTCCGATGTCAGCCCGCAGGGCATCAGCGTCAACTACCAAGGCGTGGGCTCGACCCAGGGGCGCCAGCTGTTCGCCGGCGGCACGATCGACTTCGCCGCCAGCGAGATCCCCTACCAGCCCGAGGACGCGCAGCCCAAGCGCCATTACGCGTACCTCCCGGACGTAGCCGGCGGCACGTCACTGATGTACAACGTGCAAACGCCGGACCACCAGCAGATCAGGAGCCTGACACTCTCCCCGACGACGATCGCGCTGATCTTCACCGGCAAGATCAAGTATTGGGACGACAAGCGGATCAAGGGCGACGACAACCCAAACATGCCTCACCTGCCGATCAGGCTCGTCGTCCGGTCCGACGGCTCGGGCACGTCAGCCCAGTTCACGAGGTTCCTGCACGAAACGGTCCCGTCGGTGTGGAACGCGTTCACCAAGGCATGTGGAGTAAGCACCCCCCCTGACGGCATCTCCTACTACCCGTACGGCCGGTCCGGCTGCCTGCCCGATGCGATCGGGCAGAAAGGCTCCGATGGCGTCTCGAACTACGTGACGAACCCCGGCCTCGGGCTCGGCGCGATCGGCTACGTCGAGGCCTCGTACGCGCTCCAGCGGCACATGCCCGTGGTCGGCGTGAAGAACAAGTCGGGGAACTACGCGCTGCCGACGGCGCAGAACGTCGCAACCGCCCTGCAGCACGCGCAACTGAACTCGAACAGCACCCAGGAACTCAGTCAGGTCTACACAGCGCCCGAGGCGTTCGCGTACCCGATCTCGTCGTACTCGTACCTGATCGTGCCGACCGAGCAGCTCGACCCCGCGAAGGGCGCGGTGCTCGGCGCCTTCATCAACTACATCGCGTGCGGCGGTCAGCGCGAGGCCGCGCCGCTCGGGTACAGCCCGATGCCGAAGACGCTGGTGCAGTTCGCATTCGCGGCCGAACAGAAGATCCCCGGCGCGCCGAACCCGCCGGCGATCACCGGCTCAGCGTGTCCGAACCCGACGCTGACCGGTGACTTCAAGCTCGGCAGCTCGGTTGCGGCGGACAACGTTCTCCCATACACCGACCTCGGCACGAAGACGTACGGTTCCAGTGGGCACACAGGCACCACAGGGACGACCGGAACGACGGGCACCACGGGAACGACCGGGACGACGGGCACCACGGGAACGACCGGGACGACCGGGACGACGGGCACCACGGGAACGACCGGAACGACCGGAACGACGGGCACCGACCCGACGACCGGCGGCACGACCTACGTGCCGGACACGTTGACGCAGGCGGATCTCAAGCCGATCAAGGCAGCCGCCCTCGAGAAGATCCAGACCTTGGACGACTCGGGACGGATGCCGCTCGTGATCGGCGCCGTGATCGTGCTCGCGGTAGTCCTCACGCCCGCCTTGCTTCGGCTCCGGAAGTAGGCCCCGGCCGGCCCGGCGCCGGGCATGCGAAGATGACCGGCATGAAGGACGAACTCGTCCAGGTCTGGTCCACGGGTGACGCCATGACCGCGGAGATGACCCGCGCCCGGCTGGAGGACGCCGGTATCGACGTCCTTGTGAAGAGCAGCATGGGTGGGTCCAGCGCGTATCCCGTCGGACCGAGCTATCTCTTCGTGAAGGCCGAGCAGGAGCAAGACGCTCGCGCGATCATCGAAGCCATCGAATCCGGCGCGTACGCCATCGACGACGAAGACGTCGAGGAAGCGGATCAATCCCCGCCTCCTAGCGACGCTTGATCCGCTCGACCCCCTTGTAGTTCGCGAGCGCGGTGAACGCGTGCTCGATCCGTACCAGGTCGGCCTGGTCGCGCATCACCACGTCGATCGGCTTGTACGCATCGGGCGCCTCGTCCAGCAGCGCCTGCGCGTCCCATGCCTGCCAGGAACGCCCGGCCATCTGCCGCTCGAACGTCTCGACCGAGAGCGTCCTGCGCGCCTGACCGCGGCTCATGCGGCGGCCCGCGCCGTGCGAGCTCGACGCGTACGAGGCCTCGTTCCCCAGCCCGACCGCCAGGTAGGACTGCTGCCCCATGGAGCCCGGGATCAGCCCGCGCGCCCCAACCCCAGCGTGGATCGCGCCCTTGCGGGTGATCCAGAGCCAACGCCCGTCGTGCTCCTCGAGCTGGGTGTAGTTGTGGTGGCAGTTCACCTCGTCGGTGTCCGCGATATCACGGCCGAGCGTCCGCTCGAGCGTCTGGTGCGTCGCCGTGAGCAGCTGACGCCGGTTCTCGCGCGCATAGGCCTGCGCCCAACCGAGGTCGCGGATGTATGCGTCGAACTCCTCGCTCCCCTGCTGGAGCCAGGCCAACTCCGGGTCCTCGAGCTCCGTGCCGAGGCCCTCGTGCAGCCGCTTGGCCACGCCGGTGTGCAGCGTCGCGAGCTTGTTCCCGCCTCCGCGCGATCCTGAGTGCAGCAAGATCCACACGGCGTTCTCCTCATCCGAGGCGAGCTCGATGAAGTGGTTCCCTGACCCGAGCGTGCCGAGCTGTTCCGCCGCCCGGCCCGGCTTCCGCAGCGTCGGCGGAGGCGGGTTCGCCGTCATCCACGCGAGTGCCTCATCCGAGGTCGTGCCGTGCCAGTTGCCGAGCCCGGCGGGCACATCGCGGCGCATCCGGTCGACCCAGCCGTCGAGGCCGGCGTCGGGAAGCTGGTCGACCCGCAGGTCGAGCCGGCGCGCGGCCATGCCGCAGCCGATGTCGACGCCAACGGCGGACGGGATGACGGCGGTCTCGGTCGCGAGGACCGACCCGATGGTGGCGCCCATCCCATAGTGGGCGTCGGGCATCAGGGCGAGGTGGCCGGCGAGGATCGGCAGACGTGCGGTCCGAGCCGCCTGCTCGGTGGTGAGCTCGTCGAGCTCGCTCGCCCACGAAAGGACGTTCGGTGCGATCTCGTTCGGCATGGTGCTGACTCCTTCGTTCGTGTCCGGGCCGCAACCCGGAGCACGACCGAGATGGTCAGCGCTTCGAGTACTGCGGCGCCTTGCGGGCCTTCTTGAGGCCGTACTTCCGGCGTTCCTTCTCGCGGGCGTCGCGTGTCAGGAACCCCTCGGCTTTGAGTTGCGATCGGAGCTCGGGGTCGAGCTCGACGAGCGCCCTTGCGATGCCCAATCGGACGGCCCCGGCTTGGCCGGAGATGCCGCCACCGCGGATCGTGACGGCCACGTCGTAGTCGCGCTCACGGTCGATCGCGGTCAGCGGCCCGCGCGCGACCATCCGGTGCACCCGCGTCGGGAAATAATCATCGATCTGGCGACCGTTGACGGTGAACCCACCCTCGCCGGATGAAAGGCGGACACGAGCAACCGCGCCCTTGCGGCGACCCGTCGACAGCGTCGGTGCGGTTGCGACCACGTCTACTCCTCGGAGTCCGTCTTCTTCTTGGCCGCCGGCTTCTTGCTGGTGGCCTTCGTTGCGCTCTTGCCCTTCGGCTTGGCGGCGCTCGCCTTGGTGGCGCTCTTCGCCTTCGGCTTCGCGGCCGTGGTCTTCGGCTTGGCCGTCTCAGCCTTGGGCTTCGCAGCGGGCTTGGCCTTCGGCTTCGGCGCCTCGGGCGCGGGCTTGGCGGGCAAGCCGTTCCACGCCGGACGCTCGCCGAGCGCCAACACAACGGGCGCCTGCGCCTGGTGCGGGTGCTCCGGACCCGGCACGACGTGCAGCTTCTTCAGCATCTGACGCCCGAGCGTGTTCTTGGGCAGCATGCCACGGACGGCCTTCTCCACCGCCGCGACCGGCCGGGTCGCCATCAGATCTTTGTACTTGACCGCCGTGATCCCGCCCGGATAACCGGAGTGGCGGTAGGCGTACTTGTCCTCGCCCTTATTGCCGGTGAGCTCGATCTTGTCGGCGTTGACGACAACCACGTGATCACCGGTATCCATATGGGGCGCGTACATCGGCTTGTGCTTGCCCCGCAGGATGGTTGCGACCTCGGACGCGAGCCTGCCCAGCACGACACCGCTGGCGTCCACGACGTACCAGCGGTGCTCGATGTGCTCAGGCTTGGGCGAGTAGGTCTTCATAACGTAAGGATGTCGGCCCGGCAGGGCCGACCGGCCACCCAGGTTACCTGCGCCGTTGCGAGGCCGTCAAAGCAAGATGGACGAGAGGCAGATCGTGAGCGTAGACGCGATGGCCCCCAGCGCCGCAACGTTTCTCGTCGCCTCCGTCCCGTCACGCTGGACGACCGACCCACCGGAGAACACGAACCCCGCGATCCCGAGCCCGGATCCCAAGGGCGCGTAAGGTAGCGGTCAGCGCGCCTTTCGCCGCTCAAGGCGGAGGACGTCGGCCAGTTGGCGTCGGGCCTCGCGGTTCAGGGAGTAATACACCCAGACACCTCGCTTCTCGCGATCGAGCACGCCGGCCTCCGCGAGCTTCTTCAGGTGGAAGCTGACGGTCGGCTGCGATAGGCCAAGCGGCTGCTCGAGATCGCATCCGCATACCTCGTCCGTTTGGGTGGCAAGGATGTGGAGGATCCGCACGCGGGCCGGGTCGCCCAATGCGCGGAACAACTCGGCGGTCGCGACGGCCTCGTCATCGCTGAATCCCGGGTCGGCGATCGGGGCGCAGCATGCGACCGCCGACGTGGGTTCGAGGACGGCGACTGGTTGACGCATGGAACCAGACATTGACAGATATCGATGTCTCGTGGCAACCTGCCGTGCGAGCAGACATCGATGGACGTCGATATCTCGCTCACGACGCCGGAAGGAGGCACGCATGCGGTACGGCAACGAGCCCTGTTGCCCGCTCGGCTGCTGCTGATCGGGTCCGCGTCCGGGGGGATTGGCCACCCCTCCGGGCGTCCCTATGCCCGTCGGCCGTAGACGACGCGCTCGAGTGTGAGCCCTCGGGCAGGTGCAGCCTTCGGCGCCTGCGACCGATCTTTCGCCGCGAGGATCCGCGCAACGTCCGCCGCATCCAGCCGCCCCTCCCCCACGGAGACCAGCGTGCCCACGACGATCCGGACCATCTGATGGAGGAACGCGTTGGCACGGAGTCCGAAGACGATGAGGTCTCCTTCACGCCGGACGGAGAGCCGCTGAAGCTCACGGACCGTCGGCTTGCCTCCGCCGGGGTGCCTGCAGAAACTCGCGAAGTCGTGCGAACCGACGAGCATCGAGGCCCCGCTTCGCATCGCGGTTGCGTTGAGGGCGGCGCCCGGCCTGTGCAACGTGTACCGGCCCGTGAACGGGTCGGGCGTCTCCGATGTGTCGATGACGTAGCGATATTCGCGAGCGCTGGCAGAGAAACGCGCGTCGAACCCATCGGGGACGTCACGCACGTCCTGGAGCGAAACCTCTGGCGCGAATCGTCCGTTCAGGAAGTCACGGACCTGTGTGGGGGTTCGTGAAGATTCGGTTCTGAAGGACGCGACCTGTCCATTGGCGTGCACGCCGGCGTCCGTGCGGCCTGCGACCGACAGCGAAACCGGTTCACGCAGCAACTCTTCGAGGGCCGCGGTCAATACGCCCTCGACCGTCCGCACGTGGGGATCGCGCTGCGCCGCCCATCCATGGAAGTCGGTGCCGTCGTATGCGAGATCCAAACGGATCGTTCGAGGAACGTTCACGCGACGGAGTATGCCGCGTCGGTCCCGGTCGGTACGGTTGGTGCATGGCGATCGACACTCGACCCGCGACCACCGGCGACCTGGCGGCCGTCCGGACGCTGCTCGGCCACCTACACGACCGGCCCGGCGACGTTGCCTGGTCGTCCGCGACCTGGGGCCGCATGCTCGGCGACCCCAACCGCACCGTTCTCGTCGCCGAGGATCGGGGCGAGTTCGCCGTTGGCACCGCCGATGTGCTGGTCGTACCGAACCTCACGCACGACGGCGCGCCGTGGGCGCTCGTCGAGAACGTGGTGGTCGATCCCCAATGGCGACGGCGCGGCGTTGGACGGGCCCTGCTCAAGCACGCCGTCCGCGTGGCCGACGACGCCGGCTGCTACAAGCTGCAGCTGACGTCGTCGAACCACCGCGACGGTGCGCACCCGTTCTACGAGCGGCTCGGGTTCACCGCGACGGCCACCGGGTTCCGGTGGTCGTTCGGCGAGCGCGAGCGCGCCGGCGCTGCCTAACGCCTAGCTCTGCTCGACAAGCTCGATCCGCGCCATCTGGGCGCCGTCGCCCTTGCGCGGTCCGAGCTTGAGGATCCGCGTGTAGCCGCCCTGACGCTCCTCGAACCGCGGCGCGATGTCGTGGAACAGCAGCGCCACCACGTCGCGGTCAGGGATGTCCTTCAGCACCTCGCGGCGCGCGGACAGGTCACCCTTC
Source organism: uncultured Actinomycetes bacterium (assembly GCA_963792215.1). Taxonomy (GTDB): domain Bacteria; phylum Actinomycetota; class UBA4738; order UBA4738; family HRBIN12; genus AC-51. Next base: position 19,255 of record CAWBVL010000001.1, on the reverse strand, counting down.
TTGGCCTTGGTGATGAGCTTCTCCGCGAAGGGGCGGAGCATCTTCGCCTTGGCCTCGGTGGTGTTGATCCCCTGATGGATGAAGAGCTGGCAGGCGAGCGTCGACAGCATCAACTTCTGATGCGCGGGGCCGGAGCCCAGGCGCGGTCCCTTCTTGGGGGTCGGCACCGCGCCCTCACTCCTCCCGCAGGCCCAGACCGAGCTCTTCGAGCTTGAGCTTGACCTCGTCGATCGACTTCTGGCCGAAGTTGCGGATGTCCATCAGCTCGGACTCCGACTTCTGCACGACATCACCGACCGTATTGATGCCCTCGCGCTTCAGGCAGTTGTAGGAACGAACCGAGAGGTTCAGCTCCTCGATCGTGATCTGGTAGTCGCTCGGGAGCTCGTCGGCCTCAGCCGGACCGACCGAGACGCTGGCGGCCTCGGCCAGGTCGGCGAACAGATTGACCAGCTCGAGGAGCGTGCCGCCGGCGGAGGCGAGCGCCTCGCGCGCCGTCACCGAGCCGTCGGTCTCGACGTCGAGGATCAGCTTGTCGCGGTCGGTCATCTGCTCGACGCGGGTGTTCTCGACCGTGTAGCTGACCTTACGGACCGGCGAGAAGATCGAGTCGACCGGGATCACGCCGATCGGATCGCGCGGCTTCTTGTTCTTGTCGGCCATGCGGTACCCGACGCCACGCTCGACGGTCATCTCCATCTCGAACGAGCCGCCCTTGCCGATGGTGGCCAGGTGCAGGTCGGGGTTCAGGATCTCGACGCCGGCGGGCGGCGCGACGTCACCCGCGGTGACCTCGGCAGGACCCTTGGCCTTCAGGTACATCGTGGTGGGCTCCTCGAGGTCCGAGCGCACCACGAGCTCCTTCAGGTTCAAGATGACGTCGGTGACGTCCTCGGTGACCTTAGGAACCGTCGAGAACTCATGCAGCACCCCATCGATCCGGATCGACGAGATCGCCGCCCCGGGGATCGACGACAGCAACGTGCGGCGGAGCGAGTTCCCAACCGTGTAGCCGAACCCCGGCTCGAGCGGCTCGATGGTGAACCGGGAGCGGGTAGGCGTGACGACTTCTTCCGCGATCTGCGGTCGTGCGACGATGAACAACGTGCATCCCTCCTCGGCGGGGGATCATCCAGTACTCCCCACCTCTTGGGTGTCCCGGACCGCGATGGTGCGGCCGGGGTCCGCCGCGTCAGACGCGTCGGCGCTTGCGCGGCCGGCAGCCGTTGTGCGGCACCGGCGTCACATCTTGGATCCCGGCGACCTCGAGCCCTGCCGCGGCCAGGGAGCGGATCGCCGTCTCTCGGCCCGAACCCGGGCCCTTCACGAACACGTCGACCTTCTGCAGGCCGTGCTCTTGCGCGGCGCGCGCGGCCTTCTCGGCGGCGAGCTGCGCGGCGAACGGCGTCGACTTGCGCGAGCCTTTGAAGCCGACGTTGCCGGCGCTCGCCCACGACAGCGTGTTCCCCTGCTGGTCGGTGATGGTCACGATCGTGTTGTTGAACGTGGACTTGATGTGCGCCTGCCCGTGCAGGACGTGCTTCTTCTCTTTGCGCTTGGTCTTCTTGGCCTTGGGCTTCGCCATGGGTCTCCTACTTCTTCGCCTTGACCTTCTTCTTGCCCGCGATCGTCTTCTTCGGGCCCTTGCGGGTGCGCGCGTTGGTGTGCGTGCGCTGCCCGTGGACCGGGAGCGACCGGCGGTGGCGGATGCCCTGGTAGCACCCGATCTCGATCTTCCGCTTGATGTCCTGCGCGACCTCGCGGCGGAGGTCACCTTCGACCTTGTAGTTCGTGTCGATGTAGGCGCGGATCTTCACAACCTCTTCTTCGGAGAGGTCGCGAACCTTGGTGCCGCCGTCGATGCCCGTGCCGTCCACGATCTGGAACGCCCGCGTGGGGCCGATGCCGAAGATGTAGCGCAGGGCGATGTCGAGCCGCTTGTCGCGGGGAAGGTCGACGCCGGCGATCCGAGCCATGAGCTTCCTTTCAGCCTTGCCGCTGCTTGTGGCGCGGGTTCGTGCAGATGACCATCACGCGGCCGCGACGCCGGATCACCCGGCACCGGTCGCAGATCCTCTTCACGCTTGGACGGACCTTCATCGTTGGTTCCCTCGGTTCTTCAGATCACTTGAATCGGTAGACCACGCGGCCCCTGGTGAGGTCGTAGGGCGACAGCTCCAGCTTGACGCGGTCTCCCGGCAGGATCCGGATGTAGTGCATCCGCATCTTGCCGGAGATATGTGCGAGCACGGTATGCCCGTTCTCGAGTTCCACCCGGAACATGGCATTGGGAAGGGGCTCGACGACCGTCCCCTCCACCTCGATCACATCGTCCTTGGCCACGCTCCAGGTCTCTCCCGTTGGGTTGTTCCCCGTTCCCGGACGCACGCCACAACGCGCCTCCGATCCGGGGAGCCGACAGTATAAGAGCAGGTCAGCCGGTATGTCACGGAACCGTTCCGCGGGAGCGGTTCCAGGCCCGTTCGCCCGGCGTTCACACGGGGTTTCCTTACGTGTTCACGGAAGCTGGGAGACTGTTCCGGATGCGGATCGGGAGAGGGATCGCAGTCATCATCCTTGCCGTGCTGGCATTTTCGATGATGCCGGTCGCCGCCCTCGCCCAGACCTCTCCGGACCCCACCCCGACCGCCGACCCGTCCCCGACCCCCACGCCGACCCCGGACCCAACGGCGACCCCGACGCCCACGGACTCGCCGAGCCCGAGCGACAGCCCCACCACGGACCCCTCTCCGAGCGGCCATCCGAGCCCCCTGCCGAGCCCCTTGCCGAGCCCGTCCCAGCGGCCGCACGCCGACGGGCTGCTCCGGACCGGGCATCCCGTGCTGCGGGCCAAGGTGGGCGCGGATCACCGGCGGAACGGCCGAACGCGGGGTCGTCGCGACCGCTCGTGGTCCCCGAACCCGAGATGGGGCGCCTATTCGACACAGCGCCTTGTGGTGGCCGAGCGCCGGCTCGAGCGCCGGGGCGTCGCAGCGCGGACGGCGCTGCGACGGGCGTTCGCGCCGTTCCCCGTCGGCGGGCTCGCGGTGTGGAGCGACACGTGGGGCGCGCCGCGGTACGCCGGCGGCTACCACCCCCACCACGGCCAGGACCTGCTCTGCGCCATTGGGACGCCGTTGCTGGCCGTGGCCGACGGCGTGGTGCGGTTCGGCAGCGATCCGCTCGGCGGCACGACGATCGAGCTCACGCTCCACGACGGGTCGTTCTGGTACTACGCGCACCTATCGCGCTACGCGAAGGGGCTCACCGACGGTGCGCGTGTCCACACCGGTGAGGTGATCGGGGCGTGCGGCGAGACGGGCGACGCGACCGTGCCGCACCTGCACTTCTCGTACTTCACGGCCGGGCTGGACGCGCGCAACCCGATGCACGCGCTGATCGGGTGGCTGCACCAGGCGGAGAAGCGCGTTGGCGCCAAGCCGTCCAACGGGCACGGCGTCCCGACCCCGCCAGCCGCCGAGGTCGCGACGCCGCCCGCGGTCCACCCACGGCCGGCGCCGGCGACGGCGCCGATGGCCGTCGTGCCGGCGTTCGTTATGACGGCGCCACGCAGTCCGGTGAGCATGCCCGCGTACGCGGCGATGGCGCTGTTGCTGGCGCCGTTCGTGGTGTTCGCGGCCAGCCGGCGCGCGCGTTCGTGGGTGCTCGGCCGCGCCGCGGCCTAACGGCTCGTCAGGCCTTCTTCACGACCGCCTTGACGGCGTCGACCTTCGTGGGATCGTGCCCCGAGGTGACCTTGATAAGCAGGCTCTTGGACGCGCTCGCGGACGAACCCACCTTCACCTTCACGGTGATCACCTTGTAGGCGCCGCCGTTCAGGTCGAAGTTGACCGTCCCGGCCTTGACCGCGCTCGTGATGTTCGACGACCCGTCGAAGTACGAGACGGTGTACCCGTTGCCCGTCGAGGGGCCCGAGAATGAGATCGGGTCCGTGTCGTTGCCGTCGTTCTGGATCTCGATGGTGAACCTTGCCGTCGCCCCGACCTTGGTATTGAGCGTCTTGGTCTGACCGCTCCCGGTGGTGTTGTAGACGTCGTTGCCGATGTAGGAGGACCCGGTCGCGATCAACGCGTCGGGACGGTGCTGCGACGTGTCGACCGTCCACTTCCGCTGCGCGGGCGCGCTCGAGTTGCCCAGCGTGTCGGTCGCGATCACCTTGAACGTGTGCTGTCCGCCGGGCACGGGCGGCGACGGATACGACCAAGGCGATGTGCACGCGGTGAACCCGGTGCCATCGATGTCGCATGTGAACGTCGCGCTGGGATCGGGCGACGTGAACGCGAACGATGCGGTGGTCGCAACGGTGGTCCCGCTCGGTCCCGACGTGATGTTCACGTTCGGCGGCGTCGTGTCGGTCGTCCAGTGCCTCGTCGCACTGACGCCCGTGTTGCCGGCCAGATCGGTCGCCCGCACGGTGAACGTATGCGAGCCGTTGGTCACCGCGAACTGGTCACCCGAGGCGCACGCCGCGTAGGCGGCGCTATCGAGCGAGCACGCGTACCCGAGCACGGGCTCGTCGGCGCTGAACGAGAACGACGGGCTCGTGTTGTTGTTGGTAGAGCCCTCCGCCGGCCCGCCGGTCACCGAAACGTTCGGCGGCGTCAGGTCGATGGTCCAGGAGTACGTGGTGGGGTTCCCCGCGTTGTTCGCCACATCCCGTGCCCGGACCGCGAACGTATGCGACCCCGCCGACAGCGATGTGTATGAGGCGCTCCCCGATGACGACCCGTTACAGGTCGGATCCCAACTGGCCGCGCCGTCGAGCTTGCACTCGAACGTCGCGCCGATGTCGGCCGCCGTGAAGGTGAAGTTCGCCGTGGTCTGGGTGGTGGCGACCGCGGGGAAGGACTGCAGAGTCGTGTCGGGCCCGTTCTGATCGATGAATGTCTCGACGCGGTTGTTGGCCGAGTCGGCGACGAGCAGCCGGGTGGCGAGCGACGTCGGGTCGACCGCGACCCCCATCGGGACGGAGAACTGGCCGGTGTCGAGGCCGGTGCTCCCCAGGACGGACAGGAAGGTTCCGCCCGCTGTGAAGATCTCGATGCGGTCGTTCCCCTTGTCGGACACGTACGCGAGCCCGTCCGCGCCGAACTCGATGTCCGCGGGGGCGGACAGCTGCCCGGGGTCGGGGCCGACCGTTCCCCACGTCTTGATGAAGTTGCCGGCCGAGTCGAGCTCCTGGATCCGGTTGTTGGTGGAATCGGCGACCCAGATGTTGCCCGAGCCGTCGAGCGTGATCCCCTTCGGCGCCTTGAACTGCCCGCCGCTCGTTCCGAACGTGCCCCGGGTCCACACGACCGCGTGCGACAGGTCGAACATCTCGATCCGGTTGTTCCCGGTGTCGGCGACGTACACGTTGCCGCTCGCATCGACCGCGATCCCCGACGGGCTGCTGAACTGGCCCGCGAGGGACCCGAAGCTTCCCCATCGGTCCAGGTAGGTACCCGTCGGGCTGAAGACCTCGATGCGATGGTTCCCCTTGTCCGCGACGTAGACGTTGCCACCAGGGCCGATCGCGATCGCCGCGGGGTTCGACAGGAGGGTAGGCCCCGATCCCCCGAACGCCGTCGCGTAGGTGCCATCCGGCGCGAACTTCTGGATCAGGTTCTGGCTCGCGTTGGTCACGTAGGTGTCGCCGGACGCGTCGACGGCGATCCCCGTCGGCGAGTCCATGACCCCGTTGTCGGGGAAGGCCCCCCACTCGAGGTCGTAGGCGCCGATGCTGAAACGATCGAGGGTGCCCGCACCGCTATCGGCGACGAAGAGCTTGGATCCCGCGATCGCGATGCCCCCCGGTGTCGTCAGTTGCCCGGGCCCGCCCTCGGTCGCGAGCAGGTTGCCGCTGGCATCGAACTCCCGGATCACAGGACCGGCCATGGAGGAAACCCAGATGTTGCCCGACCCGTCGGTGGCGACCCCGGACGAGGATGTGGAGGACCATGTGGGACCGGCCACGCCGGCCGTGTCGTACGTCCGAACGCTGGTAGCGGTGACCGCGTACACGACGCCTGCGTTGACGGCGACGCCGGTCACTCCTCCTTGCACCCACGAAGTCTCGGGCGCCCCGCCGGCGGTCGAGAAGCGGAAGATCTTGCTGGCACCGGGGTCCGCAACGAACAACTTGCCCGACGCGATGGCGATCCCTTGCGGCGAGGTTAGGTAGGTCGCGCCCACCGTTTGGAGAACAGAGCCGGACGAGTCGTACTCAGTGACCACCCCGGTCGACCTCGACACCCACACATTGCCCGAGCCGTCCACGGCGATGCCTGCGGAGCCCGTCGAGCTCCATGACGGGCCCGGCGTCCCCGAGGTGTCGAACGTCTGGACGCTCGACCCGTCGATCACGAACACGGTCCCGCCTGCAACAGCGGTCGCAACGGCACCAGGGACCGACCACGAGAGCTCAGGCACGCCGACCGAGAACCGCGCGATCCGGCCGTTCCCGGTGTCCGCCACGTAGATCGTCGTGTTCTTGAACGTGAGACCTTGCGGCGCGTTCAACAGTCCCGACGCTTGCGTGGCGAGTGCTGCGCCGGTCGGCGAGTACTCACGGACGATGTTCTGCGTGGACGTCACCCACACGTTGCCGTTCTGATCGACCGCGACGCCCGTGCCCCCGGTCGAGGACCACGACGGCCCCGGTGTCCCGGTCGAGCTGTCGTACGTCCGAACGGTGTTGCCGCCCACCGTGTAGACAGTCGACCCGAAGACCGCGATGCCGGTGGCCGATCCCGAACAGCCGGACACGCCGTTGTCGATGATGCACCAGGAGGTGACGAACGGGTCGCTGGGCAGGAGCGACGGGTCGAACACCTGGACACGGAAGTTGCCGGTGTCGACCACATACACCAGGCCCTGTGCGTCGATCGCGATCCCCTCGGGGTTCTTGAACTGACCGCTCCCGCTCCCTTGGAGTCCGCCGATGGAGACGAGGTAGTTGCCGAGTTGGTCGAACCGCTGGATGCGGTCAACTCCCTTCTCCACCGTCCAGATGTCTCCGTTCGGCGCGACGGCGACCCCCGAAGGGTCATACATCTGTCCGGCGCCACTCCCCGGGCCTGCGATCACGTCGAGGAACGAGCCGCTAGGACTGAACTTCGCGAGGCGATCGTCGCTCGGGTCCGCGGGCGCGTTGGGCTCGACCACCAAGATGTCGCCGTTCGCGTCGACGGCGACGCCCTCGGGAGCCATGAGCCTCGGACGGCCGATCATCCCCGTATAGGTCAGCGGCTGGCTCGCCGCAGAAGCAGGGATCGACGCCCCCGCCGCGAGAACGACCATGCCGGCAGCGACCGCGGACGCGGTCATGAGCCGGCACGCGCGCCGGAAGGAACCGAGGGGGGCTCGAGTCACCCTTGGGTTGTCGGCCGGATGGCCGGGTGCCTTGACCGACGCGTCAGCGGGCGGTGAAGACCTCGGCGCCCGTCTCGGTGACGGCGACCGTGTGCTCGAAGTGCGCTGCGAGGGAACCGTCGGCGGTCCGGACCGTCCATCCGTCGGGCATCACCCGGGTGGCGTCGGCCCCAAGGGTGAGCATCGGTTCGATCGCGACCACCAGGCCGGGCTTCAGCTCGGGCCCGCGGCCGGCGGCACCCCAGTTCTGGATGAACGGATCCTCGTGCATCGCGCGGCCGATCCCGTGCCCGCCGTATTCGCGGACGATGCCGAGCCCGTGGGCGTCTGCGGTCTGCTCGATCGCGTGCCCGATGTCGGACAGGCGGCCGCCGGGGCGCACGACCCCGATCGCGGCGTCGAGCGCCTCCTGGGTCACCTCGACCAGCCGCTTCGCGTCGTCATCCGGCGGCGCGCCGACGAACACCGTCACCGCCGAGTCGGAGTGGAACTCCTGCCAGATCGCGCCGAAATCCAGCGACACGAGGTCGCCGTCGCGGAGCACTCGCCCGGCGGATGGGATGCCATGCACGATCTCGTCGTTGATCGACGCGCAGATGTGCGCGGGGAATGGGATCCGGCCCCCGCCCCCGCCGTAGTTCAGGAACGAGGGCTCGGCGCCCGCGTCGGCGATCATCTTGGCCGCGATCTGGTCGAGGTCGAGCGTCGAGACTCCGGGACCGACCGCCTCGACGACCCGCGTGATCGTCTCGGCGAGGATCGCGCCCGAGCGCCGCATCAGCTCGAGCTCGCCGGCGGACTTGCGGATGATCATCGGGGTCTCACAGGAGGTCCCGGAGCGCCTCGAACATCCGGTCGCTCACCACATCGAGCGGCGCCGCAGCGTCGACGGACCGCACGAGCTCGCGTTCGGCGTAGAACGCCTCGAGCGGCTGGGTCTGCTCGCGGTAGATCGCGAGCCGCCGCTTCACCGTCAGCGAGTCCTCGTCGTCGCGCTTCTCGAGCGGCGTGCCGTCGACATCGCAGACGCGGTCGTTCGTCGGGGGCCGCCATTCCTCGTGGTAGGTGCGCTTGCACACCGGGCACGTGAAGCGTCCGGTGATCCGCCGGATCGCGACGTTGTCGGGGATCAGGAACTGCACGACCGCGTCCAACGGCGTCCCGGCCTTGGTCAGCACCTCGTCGAGCGCGCGCGCCTGCGGCACCGTGCGCGGGAACCCGTCGAGGATGAACCCCTTGCTCGCGTCGGGCTCGTGCAGGCGTTCGTCGACCATCGCGATCATGACGCCGTCGGGCACGTACTCGCCGCGGTCCATGTAGATGCGCGCCTGGATACCGAGCGGCGTGCCCTCTTGCACCGCGTCGCGCAGGGTGTCGCCGGTTGAGATCTGCGGGATGTCGAGGCGCTCGGAAAGAACCCGCGCCTGCGTGCCCTTGCCCGCGCCCGGCAATCCGAGGAAGACGAACCGCATGGGGCCGCCTCCTCCTTTAGCTCAGGAACCCCTCGTAGTGGCGCATCATCAGCTGCGACTCGATCTGTTTCATGGTCTCGAGCGCGACGCCCACGGCGATCAGGATCGAGGTGCCGCCGAACGGGAACTGATCGATATGCCAGTACGCGAGGACGATCGTCGGGATCAACGCGATCGCGGCCAGGAACAGCGACCCCGGCAGCGTGATCCGCACCAAGATGGCATTCAGGTAGTCGGCGGTCGGCGGTCCGGGCCGGATGCCGGGCACGAACCCGCCGTTCTTGCGCAGGTTGTCGGCCGTGCGGATCGGGTCGAACTGGATCGCCGTGTAGAAGTAGGAGAAGAACACGATCAGCCCGGCGAGCAACGCCATGTACACCCAGTTGGCCGTGTTCGAGATGTAGCGGTTCACGAAGTCCTGGAACCACTGGGCGTGGATCACGCTCGCGAGCAGCACCGGGAAGTACAGGATCGAGTTCGCGAAGATGATCGGGATCACGCCGGCCTGGTTGACCTTCAACGGCAGGTAGGTCGAGCCGCCCATCGTTTGCTTGCGGCCGACGACGCGCTTGGCGTATTGGATGGGGATCCGCCGCTGCCCCTGGTCCATGTAGACGACCGCCACGATGATCGCGATGCCGATCAAGAGCACGACCACGAACTTGCCGGGGCCGCCGCTGCGCAGGATCGCCGAGCCCTCGAACGGAAGCCGGCTGATCACGGCGGTGAAGATCAGGATCGACATGCCGTTGCCGACGCCGCGCTGGGTGATCAGCTCGCCGAGCCACATGATCAGCGCGGTGCCGGCGGTCATGGTCAGCACGATCAGCAGTACGTTCGTCGGCTTGAACGAGCCCGGGTGTGTGGCGAACAGGTCGGGGATGTTCTGGCTCGCGCCGTTGTGGAACAGGAACACAAGGCCCGCCGACTGGAGGAACGCCAGCGCGACGGTGACGTAGCGGGTGGTCTGGTTGATCTTCTTGGTGCCCGCCTCGCCCTGGTCCTGCCACTGGGCGAGCTTGGGGATGACCACGGTCATCAGCTGGATGATGATCGAGCTGGTGATGTAGGGCATGATCCCGAGCGAGAAGACCGAGAAGTGCCCGATGCCGCCGCCGGAGAACAGCGACAGCAGATCGAGGAAGCCGCCGTGCGCCTGGTTCTCCAGGACGCTGGTGTCGACGACCGGCACGGGGACATGGTTCCCGAACCGGAAGACCACGATGATGAACAGCGTGAAGAGGATCTTGTTTCGAAGATCCGGGACCCGGAACGAGTTGAGGAACGCCTTCAGCACGTCCGGCTAGCCTACCTTCGCCTTACCGCAAGGTCTCCGTGGTACCGCCGGCCGCTTCGATCTTGGCCTTGGCGGTCGCGGAGAACGCGTGCGCCTTCACGGTGAGCGCCTTGGAGATCTCGCCGCGACCGAGCACCTTGACCTTCGCGCCCTTGTGCGCCAACCCATGTGCGTAGAGCTCGGCGGGCGACACCTCGCCGTCGAAGTAGGTCGCGAGCACCTCGACGTTGACCGGGGCGTACTCGACCCGCGTCGGGTTGGAGAACCCCTTCAGCTTGGGGACCCGCCGCTGGTACGGCATCTGGCCGCCCTCGAAGTAGGCGGGGACGTTCTTGCGCGCGCCGGTGCCCTTCGTGCCGCGGCCCGCGGTCTTGCCGCGCGCGCCGGCACGCCCGCGTCCGACGCGGGTGCGCTCCTTCTTCGAGCCCTCGGCGGGATGCAGATGGTGGAGCTTCATACCTCTTAGACCTCCTCCACCGTGACGAGGTGGCGGATCTTCGCGATCATGCCGCGGATCTCGGGACGGTCGTCCTTGACCACGCTGTCGTGCATCCGATGGATCCCCAGGCGGCGGATCGTCGCCTTCTGGTCCTTCGGGCGCCCGATGGCGCTACGGACCTGTGTGACCTTGAGCTTGGCCATCACTGGCCGCCCTCGACGCCGTACTGCTCGCTGAGCGCCTCGGCCCGCGCCGCGTTGACCCGGTCCTGCGCCGCCGCGACCGCGTCGACCATCGGCTTGGGCGCGACCTGGTGCAGGTCGCGGCCGCGCACGCTCGCGACCATCTGTGGCGTGCGGAGCGACTGGAGCCCTTGCACCGCCGCCTTCAGGATGTTGATCTGGTTGGACGAGCCCATCGACTTGGACAAGATGTCCTTGATCCCGGCGCACTCGACGAGGGCGCGCACGGAGCCGCCGGCGATCACGCCGGTCCCCGGGGCGGCGGGCTTCAGCAACACCTCGCCGGCGCCGGCGACGCCGATCACCTCGTGCGGGATCGTCGAGCCCATCATCGGGACCTCGAACATCGACCGGCGGGCGATCTCGACGCCCTTGGCGATCGCCGAGGGCACCTCCTTCGCCTTGCCGTAGCCGACGCCGACCCGGCCTGCCCCGTCGCCCACGACGACGAGCGCGGCGAACGAGAACCGGCGGCCGCCCTTGACGACCTTGGCGACCCGGTTGATCGAGATGACTCGCTCTTCGAACGGGTTCTTGTCGTCGTTCTTGGATTCGTAGCGTCGCACCATCAGATCTCGAGACCTCCCTCACGGGCGCCGGCGGCGACCGCCGCCACCCGTCCGTGGAACTGGAACCCGCCACGGTCGAACACCGCGGTGTCGACCCCGGCGTCCTTCGCGCGCGTCGCGAGCAGCGCACCGACCGCCTTGGCGCGCTCGGTCGGGTTGTCGGCCTTGACCTCCGCGTCGGAAGCGGACGCGATCGTCCGCGCCGCTCGGTCGTCGATCAGCTGCGCATAGATGTGCCGGCTCGAGCGGAACACCGCCAGGCGCGGCCGCTCGGCCTCGCCCTGCACCTTCTTGCGCACGCGGGCGTGCCGCCGGACCCGGGCCTCTTGCTTGGCCTTCGCCTCCATCAGGCGGCACCTCCCTTCGCGGCCTTGCCGGCCTTCTTGCGCACGTACTCGTTCTCGTAGCGGATGCCCTTGCCCTTGTACGGCTCGGGCTTGCGGATCTTGCGGATGTTCGCGGCGACCTCGCCCACGAGCTGCTTGTCGCTGCCGCGCACGACGATCTGCGTCGGCGCCGGCACCTCGAACTCGATCCCGTCGGGCTGCGACACGAGCACCGGGTGCGAGTAGCCCACCTGCACCTCGAGGTCCTTGCCCTTCAGCGCGGCGCGATAGCCGACCCCGATGATCGTCAGGCGCTTCTCGTAGCCATTCGTGACGCCCTCGACCATGTTCGCGATCAGCGAGCGCGACAGGCCGTGCAGTCCGCGGTTGAAGCCCTCGTCGTCGGGGCGCTCCACCACCACGGTGCCGTCGGCGACGGTCACGCGCATGTTCGTGTGGATCGGCTGCGTCAGCTCGCCCTTCGGGCCCTTCACGCGCACGACGTTGTCGTCGCCCACGGCGACCTCGACCCCGCTGGGGATCTCGACGGGCTTCTTGCCGATCCGACTCATCTATCTGTCACCACACGAAGGCGAGGATCTCCCCGCCGATCCCTTGCTTGGACGCCGACCGGTCCGTCATCACGCCGCGCGACGTCGAGACGAGCGCAACGCCGAGGCCGCCCATCACCCGTGGCAGGTTGCCCCGCCCCTTGTAGATGCGGCGACCGGGCTTGGAGACTCGGCGGATGCCGGTGATCGTCCGCTGCTTGCGCGGGCCGTACTTGAGTTTCACGCGGAACGCCTGGTGGACGCCCTCGCCCTCCTGCTCGAAGCCGCTGATGTACCCCTCTTCCTGCAGGATCTGCAAGATGGCGCGCGACTGCTTCGACACGGGCGCGAGCGTCTCGTCCTTGTAGGCGATGTTCGCGTTGCGGATCCGCGTGAGCAGGTCCGCGACCGGGTCGGTCACGTTCATCGAGATGATCTTCTTCGTGGCTACCATGAGGACTTCGTCACCCCCGGGAGCTCACCCAGGTGCGCCAGCTGGCGCAGGCAGATGCGGCAGAGCATGAAGCGCTTGTAGACGGCGCGCGAGCGCCCGCAGCGGCTGCACCGCGTGTAGGCGCGCACGCGGTACTTCGGCTGCTTGCGCTGCTTGTTGATCAGAGCCTTCTTCGCCATCTCGTCCCTTAGTCCCTTGGTCCTTGCCTAGCTCGCCGCGGCCTCGCCCCGCACCAGCGGGAACCCGAGGGCCAGCAGCAGCGCGCGGCCGTCGTCATCGTTGTGCGCGGTCGTCACGATCGTGATGTCCATCCCGCGCACCTTCAGCACCTTGTCGTAGTCGATCTCCGGGAAGATCAGTTGCTCGGTCAACCCGAACGTGTAGTTGCCGCGCCCGTCGAACGAGCGCGGGTCCAGCCCGCGGAAGTCGCGGATCCGGGGGATCGCGAGCGAGACGAGCCGGTCGAAGAACTCCCACATCCGGTCGCCTCGCAGCGTGACCTTGACCCCGATCGCGTTGCCCTCGCGGAGCTTGAACCCCGCGATCGACTTGCGCGCACGCGTGATCACGGGCTTCTGGCCGGTGATGGTCGTGAGGTCCTCCACCGCCGCGTCAAGCATACGGCCGTCCTTCAAGGCGTCGCCGACGCCCATGTTGACGACGATCTTCTCCAGCCGCGGCACCTGCATCACGTTGGTGAAGCCGAGCTCGTCCCTGAGGGACGGCACGAGCTCCTCGCGGTAGCGCGTCTTCATGCGGGGCACGTAGGTATCAGCCACCGGCCAGCACCGCCTCACACTTGCGGCAGATCCGCATCTTGCCGTCCTCTGTCGTCTTGTGGCCCGCCCGCGTGAGCTGGTGGCAGTTGGGGCACACGAGCTGCACGTTCGAGATGTCGATGAACGTCTCGATGTCGATGATCCCGCCCTGGTTCAACTGCTGGCCCGTGCGGGTGCGCTTGGCGCCTGTGCGGCTGTGGCGCTTCGCCATCCCGACGCCGTCGATCATCACGCGGCCCTCGATCGGCAGCACGCGGAGCACGCGCCCCTCCTTGCCCCGATCCTTGCCCGAGATCACCCGGACGAGGTCGTCGCGCTTGATATCAACGGCCGGCATCTACAGCACCTCCGGAGCGAGCGAGATGATCTTCATGAAGCGCTTCTCGCGAAGCTCGCGCGCGACGGGCCCGAAGATGCGGGTGCCGCGCGGGTTCTTCGCGTCGGTCGTGAGGATCACGACCGCGTTGTCGTCGAAACGGATGTACGAGCCGTCGGGGCGGCGGCGCTCCTTGGCGGTGCGCACGACGACGGCCTTCACGACCTCGCCCTTCTTGACGGCCCCGCCCGGCAGGGCGTCCTTCACGGTGGCGACGATCACGTCGCCGACGCCGGCGTAGCGGCGCGCGGAACCCCCGAGCACGCGGATGCACAGGACCTCTTTGGCCCCTGTGTTGTCCGCGACCTTGCACCGGGATTCCTGCTGGATCACTTCGCGCGCTCCACGATCTCGACCACACGCCAGCGCTTGGACTTGCTGATGGGCCGGGTCTCCATCACGCGGACGGTGTCGCCCACGTGCGCGTCGTTCGCCTCATCGTGCGCCGCGAGCTTGTTGCTGCGGCGCACCGTCTTGCCGTACAGACCGTGGCGCACCTGGCGGTCGATCCGCACGAGGACGGTCTTGTCCATCCCGTCGGACACGACGACGCCGGTGCGCACCTTGCGGCGTGAACGGTCGGTGGTTGCTTGGGCGTCGCTCACTTGTCCTCTTCCTGATCCTGTGGCTGTTCCTGCGTCTCGTCTTCCATCTGGGCGATGCGGCCGGCCTCAAGCATGTCGGCGTCGACCCGGGCGAGCTCGGCCTCGAGCTCTGCCTCCAGGTGACGCTCCCGCAGCACCGTCAGCGCCCGCGCCACGTCGTGGCGGAGCTCCTTCAGGCGGGAGGAGTTGTCGAGCTGACCGGTCGCGAGTTGGAACCGGAGGTTGAACAGCTCCTCCTTCGCGTTCTCGATCCGCACGTAGAGCTCCTCGTCGGGAAGCTCCCGCAGCTCGGCGGCCTTGCTCGCCATGCTCAGCCACCCACCCGCGTGATGAACTTGGTCTTGATCGGCAACTTGTGCTGCGCGCGGAGCATCGCCTCGCGCGCGAGCCGCTCGTCCACGCCGGCGAGTTCGAACATCACCCGACCGGGGCGCACGACGGCGACCCAGCCCTCCGGGTTGCCCTTGCCCGAGCCCATGCGGGTTTCGGCCGGCTTCTTGGTGACCGGCTTGTCGGGGAAGATCGTGATCCACACCTTGCCGCCACGCTTTATGTGGCGGGTCATCGCGACACGGCTCGCCTCGATCTGGCGGTTCGTGATCCAGCCGGGCTCCATCGCAACGATCGCGTAATCGCCGTACATGATCTCGGTGTGCCCCTTTGCCTTGCCGCGCATGTTGCCGCGGTGCTGTTTGCGGTGCTTGATCCGCTTGGGCGCGAGCATCAGCTCTCACCTCCCGATCCCGTGGGGGCGGGAGCGGCGGCCGGCGTGACCTCGGTGTCCTGTTCGACGGGCTGCTCGGTCGCCTCGGGCGCGGGCTCAGCAGCCTTCGCGGGCTCAGCAGCCTTCGCGGGCTCAGCAGCCTTCGCGGGCTCAGCGGCCTTCGCGGGCTCGGGCGCCGAACGCTCGCCTCGCGGGGCGCCGGTGCCACGCGCACGCGCAGTCGCGCGAGCCCGAGCTCGTTCTGTCTCCTGCTCACGGTAGGGCACCTCGTCGCCGTGGTAGATCCACACCTTCACGCCGATCGCGCCCATCGTGGTCTTCGCCTCAGCGGTGCCGAAGTCGACCTTCGCGCGGAGCGTGTGGAGCGGCACGCGGCCTTCGCGGTACCACTCGCGGCGGCCCATCTCGGTTCCGCCCAGCCGTCCGGCGGTCGCGACCTTGACGCCGAGCGCGCCGGAGCGCATCGCGGTCTGCACCGCGCGGCGCATCGCGCGGCGGAAGGCCACGCGGCCCTGCAGCTGCTCGGCGACGTTTTGCGCCAAGAGCATGGCGTCGGTCTCGGGCCTGACCTCACTCGAGGCCTGGTTCATGTCCTCGACCTTCACGTCGACGCGCTTCTTCGTGTAGCGCTCGATGTCCTTGCGGAGGCGATCCACCTCGGCGCCCTTGCGCCCGATCACGATGCCGGGACGCGCGGTGCGGATGAACACCCAGATCTGGTCGCCCTTGCGCTCGATGTCGATCGACGAGATGCCGGCGCGCGTCAGCCGGGACTTCACGTGCTTGCGGATCCAGATGTCTTCGTGGAGGAACTCCGCGTAGTCACGCCCGGCGTACCAGTTGCTCTTCCAGGGGTAGATGACCCCCAGCCGGTACCCGTACGGGTCGATCTTGTGTCCCACTAGAGGGCTCCTTGCTCGTCGTTCATCGTGCGCACGACCAGGGTCACGTGCGACGTGCGCTTGCGCACCCGCGTCGCGCGGCCGTAGGCGCGCGGGCGATACCGCTTCAGCGTCGGGCCCTCGTCGACCCATGCGCGCGACACCACCAGGTTCTCCGCGACCACACCGGGGTTCCGCTCGGCGTTGGCGACCGCCGAGTGCAGCAGCTTCTCGATGTCATGCGAGGCGCCGAGGCCCGAGAACCGCAGCAGCCGCTCGGCCTCGATCACGTGCTGGCCACGGATGAGGTCGACGACGCGGCGCATCTTCCGCGGCGACGTGCGGTTGTACTTGCTGGTCGCGCGTGCTTCGGGCATCGCTATCGGGCCCTCCGCTCATCGCGTGCGTGCGACCGGAACGTCCGCGTCGGGGCGAACTCCCCGAGCTTGTGCCCGACCATCGCCTCCGAGACGAACACCGGCACGTGCTTGCGGCCGTCGTGCACGGCGATCGTGTGCCCGACCATGTCGGGGATGATCGTCGAGCGGCGCGACCACGTGCGCACCACGTTCTTCTCGTTCTTCTTGTTCATCGACTCGACCTTCTTCATCAGATGGCCGTCGACGAACGGTCCCTTCTTGAGCGACCGCGGCATCTAGCTGCGCCCCTTCCCGCGGCGACGCACCACGTAGCGGTTCGACGCCTTGTTCTTCTTGCGTGTGCGGCCCTCGGCCTTGCCCCAGGGCGAGCTCGGGTGCCGGCCGCCGGAGGACTTGCCCTCGCCGCCGCCCAGCGGGTGGTCGACCGGGTTCATCGCGACGCCGCGCACCGACGGACGCTTGCGCTGCCAGCGCGTCACGGCCCGCCTTGCCCAGCTGGATCAGCTCGTGCTCGGCGTTGCCGACCGCGCCGACCGTCGCCTTGCAGGTGGCCGGAACCAGCCGTGTCTCGCCCGAGGGGAGCCGCAGGGTCGCCATCTGGCCTTCCTTGGCCATCAGCTGGACGCTCGCGCCGGCCGACCGGGCCATCTTGGCGCCGGCGCCCGGCTTCAGCTCGATCGTGTGCACCACGGTGCCGACCGGGATGTTGCGCAGCGGCAGCGCGTTGCCGGGACGGATCTCGGCGTCGGGGCCGGACATCAGCTTGTCGCCGACGCGTGACGCCGTCGGGCGCGATGATGTAGCGCTTCTCGCCGTCGGCGTAGTGCAGCAGCGCGATCCGCGCGGTGCGGTTCGGGTCGTACTCGATGTGCGCGACCGTCGCCGGCACGCCGTCCTTGTTCCGGCGGAAGTCGATGACGCGGTACCGGCGCTTGTTGCCGCCGCCCTGGTGTCGCGCGGTGATCCGGCCGTGGACGTTGCGTCCGGCCTTGTTGCGCCCCTTGGCGACGAGCGACTTCTCGGGCTTGCCGCGCGTGAGCTCGTCGAAGCTCGGACACGCTCGCGCCGCGGCGGCCGGGGCTGGTGGGCTTGCATTTGCGTACGGCCATGGTTACTTCCCTGCCTCGAAGATCTCGATCGAATCGCCCTGCGCGAGCGTCACGATCGCCCGCTTCTGGTCGGCGCGCTTGCCGGTGGTCCAGCCGCGGCGCTTGACCTTGCCCTTGCGACGGAGCGTGTTCACCGAGGTGACGCGCACGTTCCAGATCGCCTGGACGGCTTCCTGGATCTCGGTCTTCTTCGCCCGCGGATGGACCAAGAAAGTGTAGGTGTTCAGCTCGAGCCCGGCGTAGGACTTCTCCGACACGACGGGCCGGATGATCACGTCACGCGGCGACTTCATGCCTCATCGCCCTCTTCCGTGTCATCGGACTCGGCGTCCTTCTCGTCCGCGGCGTTCGCCTCGTCCTTCGCCGGTCGTCGGCCTTCGGTCGGCGGGCTTCTCGCCCGAACCGTCGCTGGACCCCTCGCAGTGCGTCCAGCGCATCGGCGGTGAAGACGACGTGGTCGGCCAGCAACACGTCGTACGTGCCGAGCCGCCCGCGTAGGCAATCTTCACGTGCGTCAGGTTGCGGAACGACTTGTCGATCGCGCCGTCGTCCTCGCTCGCCGAGCACGAGCGAGCGCGCGGCCCTCGCCGCCGAGCGCCGACAGCGTCTCGGCCGCCTGCTTGGTCTTCGGCGCCTCGATCCCCCGAGCTCGTCGATCGACGACGAGCTTGCCGCTCGGCGGCGCGTCGGACAGCGCCGAGCGAACGCCAGCTTGATCATCTTCTTGGGGGTGCGCTGGGCGTATGTCGCGCGGCTTCGGGCCGTGGGCGACGCCACCGCCGGCCCACTGCGGGCGCGCGGATGGAGCCCTGGCGGGCGCGGCCGGTGCCCTTCTGGCGCCACGGCTTGGCGCCGCCGCCGCGGACCTCGCCGCGCGTCTTGGTGCTCTGCGTGCCGGCCCGGCTGCCGGCGAGCTGCGCGGTGACGACCTGGTGCATCAGCGGCACGTTGGCCGGCGCCTGAAGATCGCCGTCGTCGAAGTCGCGCTTGCCGGACTTCTTGCCGGTCGGCGTCGAGGACGTCGATCGTCGGCATCAGGCCGCTCCCCGCTTGCCGGCGCCTTGACGGCGTTGCGAACGAGGACGACGCCGCCGTTCGGGCCCGGGCACCGCGCCCTTCACCAGCAGCAGCCCGCGCTCGGCGTCGGCCTGCGACGACCTCGAGGTTCAGCGTGGTGACCCGCTCGTCGCCCATGTGGCCCGGCCATCCGCATGCCCTTGAACACCCGGCCGGGGAGGCGCAGGCGCCGATCGAGCCGGGCGCCCGGTGCTGCTTGTGCTTGCCGTGGCTGCGCCCTGGCCCTTGAAGTCGTGGCGCTTCATCGTCGCCGGCGAAGCCCTTGCCCTTGCTGACGCCGGTGACGTCGACGTGCTCGCCGGCGGCGACCACGTCGACCTTGATCTCCTGGCCGACCTCGTAGCCCGCCACGTCGTCGAGCCGCAGCTCGACGAGGTTGCGGGCCGGCTCGACGCCGGCCTTGTCGAAGTGGCCCGGCTCGGCTTGGTACGTTGCGCGGGCTTCGTGTCCGAACGTGACCTGCACGGCGTTGTAGCCGTCGCGCTCCGGCGTCTTGACCTGCGACGACGCAGGGCCCGACCCTGATCACGGTGACCGGGACGACGCGGTGTCGTCCAAGATCTGGGTCATGCCGACCTTCTCGCCCACGATCCCCTTGAT